>CAWFME010000005.1:0-1408263 GCA_963816955.1 uncultured Solirubrobacteraceae bacterium
ACCGGCTGCCTCGCCTCGCTCGTCCCGCAGCACCTGCTGCACGATCGCTACGAGGAGGCCCGCAAGGCCTGCGGCGCGTTTCGTCGAAATCTTCGGCCGCGAAAACTATTTCGTCGAAATCCAGGACCACGGCATCCCCGAGCAGCGCAAAATCATCCCGGGCCTGCTCAAGATCGCGGAAGAGTTCAACCTCAAGGTCATCTGCACGAACGACGTTCACTACGTGCGCAACACGCGACGCCGGCCCGCACGACGCGATGCTCTGCATCCAGACCGGCGCGAAGATCGAGGACGAGAAGCGCATGCGTTTCGACGGCACGCAGTTTTACCTCAAGTCGCGCGAGGAGATGGAGAAAGCTTTTCGCCGAAGTGCCGGAATCGGTCACGAACACGCAGCTCGTCGCCGAGATGTGCGACCTCGCGATTCCGTTTCCCAAGGGCAGCGAGCGTTATCCGAAATATCCGCTGCCGCCGGAGGTCAAGACTGGACCGCGCCGGCTATCTCCACGAGCTCTGCATCGCCGGCCTGAAAAAGCGCTACGGCGTCGACTACGACCAGTCGCCGCGCAGCCGATAGTGGCAGAGCGACTTGCAAAAGCTCATTGTCTGCCGCCCGGCCAAAAACCGCAGCCGCCCGACTACTCCGGCCTCGCGCTCGAAGAGGAGCTGGTCGTCGCGCATGGGCGTTCGAGCTCTCGATCATCAACGTCACGGGCTTCAGCTTGATGACGCCCTGGGCGAGCGCGACGACGGTCGAGACCAGCGCGCTGTTGACGACGAAGAAGATCGCCGTGACGCCGAGGATCGGGATCAGGTCCTCGGGCCCGAACGGCAGCGGGCCGGCCGTCTCCGGCACGTCGGTGAAGATCAGCAGCAGCGAGGCCGCGCTGACCGAGATCGAGTACTGCGCGGCGTTGAAGGCGATCTTCTTGACCGGCTTGCGGCTGATCGTGTCGGCCACGATGCTCGCGGTGAGCAGGCCCGCCATCGCGACGGCGGGGCCGCCGGCGAGCATCAGCGCGAGCGCGAAGCAGGTCGAGGTGGTGACCTCGCCCTCGGACCCGCGCGTGTGGACCTTCAGCGGGACGAGCTCGCCCACGAGGGCGCAGAGGGCGAAGAGGGCCAGTTCCGGGTCGAGGAACTGGTCGAGGGTCTCGTATCCCGTGCCGAGCACGAGCACCGCGCATGCGGCGCCCGTGGCGACCACCAGCGTCACATAGACATCGAGTGGTTGGTAGCGGCGGGGCACGAGTCGAGACGTTTCAGGCGAGGGGTGGGAGTGCGAGGGTGCCCTGCCCCGACAACCGCAACAGTGCGGCGGTCGCAGGCACCCTCGGGCTCACCACTTGCGGCCGTTCCTTGCGTTCATGCGTTTTCCTCCGAGCTGGTTGAGTGGTTGACGGATCGCGCTGGAGCGATCAGTTCCACTTCATCCCAGCGCCGAGGCCCTGCAGGAACACGGCGACGACGCTCGCGGTGAACGCCATCCGGTAAAGGCGCAGCTTCATGACTGACCTCCTTGTCGTTCTGGCTCCCCCTTCAGGAGCCGGGCAAGAGGCTTTTCGGCGGACTGGATACCTGAGTTGAGGAATTGGACGAGTGTTCGAGTCGACCCCTCGCGCACGCGCGCCGATGTTGCTCTTGAGGATGATCCTGGGAATCGCCTACCTGCTCTGCCTGCTCTCGGTCCCGCTCGCACGCGGGCGGCTGTCCGCGCTCGCGGACGTGGAGCTGCGCAAGTCGTGGCTGGCGGGCGCGGCGATCGCGATCCAGATCGGGATCGTCTCGATCTTCCCTGGCTCGCTGGGCGCGCTCGGCGAGCCCCTGCACGTCCTCTCCTACCTCCTGCTCGGGGCGTTCGCCTGGTTCAACCGCCGCATCGCCGGTCTTCCGATCGTCGCGCTCGGCGGCGCGCTGAACTTCCTCTGCATCTCGGTCAACGGCGGCGTGATGCCGGCCGACCCGGACGCGCTGGAGGCGATCGGGCGCTCGCCCACGTCCGACGAGTTCATCAACTCGACCGCGCTCGCGAACCCCAAGCTCGCGTTCCTCGGGGACATCATCCCGACGCCGGCCTCCTGGCCGGTCTCGAACGTCTACTCGGTCGGCGACCTGCTGATCCTGGCGGGCGCGTTCGTGCTGCTGCACGTCGCCTGCGGATCGCGGCTGGTCCCGCGGCGCTTCCGCCGCGAGCCGGTCCCAGCGGTGGCGTAGCGGTGTTCTCATGATTCGGGCGGCTCTCGCGGACGCCTCGAGCCGGCGCTTCTTCGCTGCCCACGCGCAGTCGTGCCTGGGCTCCGGGCTCGCCTACGTGGCGCTGCCGCTGCTCGCCTACGACCGCTTCGGCTCGGCCTGGGCCGTGGTGGCCGTGCTGCTGCCGGACCTGCTGCCCGCGGTCGTGCTCGGCCCGCTGATCGGCGCGCTCGTGGACCGCTGGGGCTGGCGGGTGTGCGCGATCCTGGGCGACGCGATCCGCTGCCTCGCCTTCATGCTGCTGCTGTTCGGCGAAAGCATCGAGCTCATGATCGGCGGCGCGGCGCTCGCCGGGCTCGGCACGGCGCTGTTCGGGCCGGCCGCGCTGGCCGGCCTGCCGCGCCTGGCCCCCGGCGACCGGCGCCCGGCGACCATGGGGCTGTTCGGGGCGCTCGACGACCTCGGGCTGACGCTCGGCCCGGCGCTCGCCGCCGCGCTGCTGTTCGTGCTCCCGACGGACGGCCTGCTCGCGCTCAACGCGTTCTCCTTCGCGGTCAGCGGGCTGCTGATCGCCGGCATCCGCGCCCCCGAGCTCCCGGCGGGAGACCTACCACCGGAACGAGGCCCCTCGCTGTGGGCCGAGGCCCGCGCCGGCATCCAGGAGCTGGCCGGGCGCCCGGAGGTCCGCGCGCTGCTGGGCTCCTCGACCGCGGCCGTGCTGTGCATCGGCATGACCAACGTCGGCGAGGTCATCCTCGCGCGCGAGGTGCTCGACATCGGCGGCTCCGGCCTGGCGATCCTGATGACCGCGGGCGGCGTCGGCACGGTCGCGGGCTCGCTGGCGGCGCGCTTCAAGGGCGCGTGGGAGTGGCGCCGCGCCTACCAGATCGGGCTCGGCTGCATGGCCTTCGACCTGCTCGCCTGCGCCACGCTCCCGAGCTTCTGGCTCCTGCTGCCCGTCTTCATCATCGGCGGCTTCGGCAACGGCTTCGCGCTCGTCCACGACCGTCTGCTGCTCTCCCACGCCGCCCCGGACTCGATGCACGGCCGCCTCTTCGCGCTCCACAAGGCCTGCACGTCGGGCGCCTTCGCCGTCTCGTTCCTGAGCGCGGGCGCGATGATCGCCTTCGGAGGCGTCCAGATCGCCTTCCTCTGCGCGGGGATCGGCCTGATCGGAGTGACCATCGCGGTCTCCCCGCGGCTGCGCGCGGCCTGGCCCGCACCGGCCACCCCGGCGCCCTCGCCCGCGTAGCGCGGGGTCGCTAGCCTTCTGGGCCGCGGCGAGATAGCTCAGTTGGTAGAGCACACGACTGAAAATCGTGGTGTCCCCGGTTCGAGTCCGGGTCTCGCCATCCACGGGGCCTACCATCTTCGTCGTGGACGCGGACACCGTGACAGAGACCGAAGGCGGCGGGGTGCGAGCCGGCGGGGCCGTGGAGGCCGAGCTGCGCCGGCGCATGTCGTTGCTCCGGGGCCTGTTCGACCTCGACAAGCTCAAGGGCCAGGGCAGCTCTGGGACCTCGGTCCGCAAGTACTACGAGGAATCGCGCCTGGGCTACTACCTGGTCCACTCGAAGGACGGCGCCATGCACATGGCGCTCAACCCCGACGGTGAGTTCGACAAGGAGGGATACGGAGGCCAGGCGCACCTCGTCGCCGCCCGCCTCTCACCGACTGCGACGGACGTGCTCGAGCTGGCGTCGGGCAACGGGTACAACCTCTCGATCCTGGCGCAGGACAGGCGCGACGTGACGTTCGTCGGCGTCGACCTCGTCCCCGAGCAGGTCCAGCGGGCAGCGCGCGCGCTCCGCGACCTACCCAACGCAAGAGCGGTTCAGGGCGATTTCCACGATCTCGACTTCCCGGATCAGAGCTTCGATCTCGTCTTCGTCGTCGAGAGCTTCTGCCACGCCATCGATCTCGACAGGGCGTTCCGGGAAGTGCAGCGGGTGCTGCGTCCGGGGGGCACGTTCATCGTCATCGATGCCTGGCGGACGGATGGATTCGGAGACCTCGCCGGGGACGTGAAGGAGGCAGCCGCCAGCGTCGAATCGGCGATGGCGGTGGCCGAGGGCCGTCAGCTGTCGGCCTGGAAGGCGATCGCCGGCGCCACCGGGTTCAGCGAGGTCGAGGACGTCGATCTCACACGCGAGATCAAGCCCAACCTCGAGCGCCTCGCCCGAGTCGCGGAGAACCGCTTCGTGACGCATCCGGTGCGCGCGCGATTCCTGAAGGCCGTCCTTCCGAGCACGCTGACGACCAACGCCGTGTCCGGATACCTGATGCCGCTGACGGTCGAGCTCGGCGCGCACACCTATCGCATGATCGTGCTCAGCCGGGCGTGACCTCGCTGTACCCGGGGGCAAGCTGATCTTGTAGCCGGGCGTGGCGGAACTGATAGACGGTCCCGACGCTGCGCAGGATCCCGCGGCTCCGGGCGTCCTCGAGGAATCCCGCCGTCGCCCTGCGCTCGCGCTTCGGGTCGTCGGCCGACGACCCGAACGACGAGAGCAGGGGCCACGGAAGCGAACCGCCTCGGAGCCGCAGCCAGATGGTGGTCAGCTTGAGCGCGCACGCCTGCGACGTGGCCACCCCGATCAGCGCCGCCAGAGGAAAGGTGACGCCGGCTGCGATGGCGAACGATGCGAGCACGCCATGGTTCTGGCTGAGCACGATCGCGAACTCGACGGTGGCCGTGACGCTGATGACCGCCGCGAGCACCGCCGCCCCCTTCAGATCCCTGCGAAAGGAGCTCAGAGGCGTGGCGCCCTCTTCCGGGCGGTCTGACGGACGCGTCCAAGCGACCCCCACCATGAAGCCGAGGCAGGCCAGCAAGCCTATGCCGGCGCCGATCACCGTCTCCTGCGCCAGACCGTAGGTGAGACCCGTGGCGATCCCCGCCGGCACGCCGAACAGGGCGTCCTTGGGGGTGACGCGCCGCGGTCTGGCGACCAAGGGGCCGTCGTGCAGCGCGAGCACGCCCACCGCCACGCCGCCCATGAACCCGAACAGGACGCCGAGGCCGACGATCGCCATCCCGGCGTCGAACTGCCGGTCCTCGAACCGCGCCACCATCACCATGCAGGCTCCGAACAGCACGCCGACGAGCGTCGAGACGAGCAGCCGCGGGCGGCTGCCATGCGTGCGATGGCGGCCGCGGCGCGTCGCCGTCGAGGCGGTCAGACCGCCGGCCACGGTCGCGACCAGGGCCCCGGGCACGGCCATGGCCAGACCGACGCTCCCTCCCGCGAACACGGCGGCGTCGAGACCGACGGCGCCCATGAAGAGCAGGCAGATCACGGCCGGTGCGACGGCGGGAGCCCAATGCCTGACGTGCCACCAGGCGAGATCGCGCCCGCCACCGACGCGCATCCGGACGGAGAGCTCGCGCAGGTAGCGCTCCGCGGCGTCCGGCGCGTGGCCTCCCGGCCGGCGGGCCAGGGCGCCCTCGGGCTCGTAGGCGAGCGGCACGATCCGCGAGATGAGGAAGCTCTCGATGCTCTCAGGGTCCCGAAAGCCGCTCGCACAGCAGGATGCACGGGTCCGCGCCGCGCCGGTCGAACGTGCTCAGGGCCAGCGACAGCATCAAGGGCGTCGAGAGGGCCCTGGCCGCTGCGCTCTGCGGGTTGTCGCAGCAGGTGGTCGATGAGCACCTCCCACTGCTCCGGGTGGACTCCCGGCCGCCGGGCCGAGCGGAGGTAATCGGCGGCCTCCTGGACGCTCACGGGGTCGAGGGTGATCCTCGCCGCGAACGCGATGTGGGCGTCCTGGCCGACCTCGGGCCGACCGGTCAGCACCACCCGCAGATGCGTGGTCTGTTGGATGGCATCCGCCGCGGCCTGCCAGAAGCGCGCGGGCATCTCGTCGAGGCCGTCGAGGAAGAGCGCGATCCGCCCGTCCTCGAGCAGCTCCCGATAGACGGACGCGCCGGCGGCGGTGGCCGCCCGGCCATAGTCGCGCCTGAGGACTCCGTCCGCCCACTCGACGAGACCGGCCGACGTGGGATCCCAGTCGCCGAGCGCCAGCAGCACCGGTACCGGGATGTCGTAGCGATCGCCCGCCGGGGAGCGCTCTCGCTCGCGAAGGGCCTCCAGCAGCAGCTGGATCAGGACCCCGGACTTGCCGGCGCCCGCCTTGCCGAGGATCACGACCTTGTCCACCTCCGGGTCGCCGTAGAGCTCGTGGAGGTCGCCCAGCATCCCGGCATCGAGCAACCGCCCCGCCTCCGGCCGGAGTTCCCGCGGTCGCGCTCCCTTGTGGGGTCTCGCCGTTCCCGGTGGGCTCGGAGCCCGCCGCCATGTGACCCGCACGGTCGCCGGCGCCGTGATGCCGCGCTGGGTCGCCTCCTTCGTCCACCGCCGCGAGACCGACCGTGCCAACCCGCCGGCCGCGGTCTCCAACACGGCCTCCTCGGACACGGACGTGCCGGACTGGAACGATCTCCAAGCTGGGGGAACGAGCACCACGAAAACGCCCACCACGGCCGCGACGCCCGTGATCTTCCCCCCGATCTCGTCGGTGGCGAACACGACGGCGGAGAGCATGACCGCCATGAGCAGGAGCCCGATGGTGGCGGACAGTGCGATGACCTGACGCCGGGTCACTCGCGCGCGGTCGAGCGCAGTCCGGCTTCCAGGGCGAGTGCGCTCGCCGTGCTCGCCCCGAACGGGACGGTCGCGATGGGACGAGCCGCCGTGTGCAAGTTCTGGAGTATCGCCCATCGGGCGCGGCTCGCGCGTGATCTACGCGCGCTACGGCCCCGCCCGCGACTGGCGCCCTCCGTGGGCCCGCCTCCGGCGATCACCACCGCATGTTCGGTCAGCGACATCTCGCTCCTCCGGTTCGCGGAGATTCCTTGACGTCCTCGCTGCGCCCGGTAGAACCCTGGGTGGGGAAAATCACCTACGGGAGGGGTGTCATGAAGTTCAGAACGCGCTTCGCGGCTTCGGTCGCGGTTGCGAGCATGGTCCTGCTGCTGCCGGCCGCAGCGCACGCGCAGCAGGTCACGGGCCTCGAGGTACGCCAGGACGACGGGTTCGCCACCTTGAGCTGGGACCCGGTGGCAGGGGCGACGGACTACCAGATCGAGCGCTCCGGCGTCATCGTCGGGGTCTGGCGGCCGAACCGCCAGATCGACCAGCAGTCTCCGGCGTTCGCCGACGCCGGGTTCAACCCGGGCGACGAGCTCGTGTGGCGCGTCCGCGCGCGCTTCGGCACCACGCCGCAGCCGTACTCGGAGCCAGTGAGCGGCAAGACGAACCCGGAGTTCGGCGACCCCGGCACGCCGGGCGAGCGCCTCCGCACGGGCTGGGAGGAGACGAACGCGGCGAGGTTCACCAGCCACGACGAGGAGCTCGCCTACACGACGGCGCTCGACGCCGCCAGCGACCGGGTGCGGGTGGTCGAGATCGGGCGCACCGTGCTCGGGCGGCCGATCAACATGTTCATCATCGGGCACCCGGCGCCGAAGCCGACCCGACAGGCCGTCGCGGGCAACCCGGCCGCTCTGCTCAACTGCAACGTGCACGGCAACGAGCCGTCGTCGCGCGAGGGGTGCCTGATCATCGCCCGCGAGCTCGCGTTCTCCGACGACCCGCGCACGCTCGACCTGCTGAGCAACATGAACGTCCTGATCGTCCCGGCGATCAACGGCGACGGCCGCGCCCTCAACACGCGCGGCAACTCGACGGGACAGGACCTCAACCGCGACCACTCGCTGCTCCGCCAGCCCGAGACGTTCGCGCTGGCCGCGATGGTGCGCGACTACACGCCGGAGGTGGCCTACGACGGCCACGAGTTCGGCAACAGCCAGGCCGGTGACCTGCCGACGCTGTGGCCGCGGCACCTCAATGTCGCGGAGTCGGTCATGGGCGAGTCGAAGAGCCTGGTCGAGGACTGGCTGTACCCGAACGGGTCCGAGGACGGCTGGTGGTACTGCCCGTACGGGTGCCAGAACGGCGGCGCGGTCGGCCTCAGCCAGGAGACGATCCTGCGCAACACGATGGGCCTCAAGAACACCGTCAGCATGCTGCTGGAGGCGCGCAGCGCCGGCGGCCAGACCCGGCCGGAGGAGGCGGCGTTCCCGGCGAACAACCGCCGGCGCAAGACGTACTCGGCGATGTACACGATGCAGCAGCTGCTCGACTACTACCGTCAGAAGCAGCCCGAGATCGCGGCGACGATCGAGCAGTCGATGGAGTTCCAGCGCAGCAACACCGGCCGGATCGTGTTCCGGGGCAGCTACGACGTGCCGGCCTTCCCGGCGCCGCACCCGGGCGAGGCCCCGCCGCCGGACGAGCCGCCGGACGGCGTCCTGGACCCGCCGCCGTGCGGCTACGAGCTGACGGACGAGCAGCTCCGCTCGCAGCAGGACGGGAGCCGCCCGGCGGCCGAGCGGTTGGCGGCCCACGGCATCAAGGTCCAGCGGCGTGCGCCCGGCCGCTGGTTCGTGCCGATGCGGCAGCCGCTGCGGGGGCTGATCCCGCTGCTGCTCGACGGCGAGGCGGCCGAGCCGATGGTCGCCGGGCAGCGCGTGGGCTGCTAGCCGTTCCCGTCGCTCGCCGGCGTCACGCCCAGCGTGGCGCCGGCGGGCTTCGGCCTAACCGGCTTGACACTTTTTGTCCTAGTCGATTAGGCTGCTTTCGTGCCCGGCTCGGAGGACGCCGTCATACGACTGCGGTTGGCTCCCGCCGATGCGCGCTACGCGCGCGGGCTCGCGGCAGGGTCGAAGGCGATGGAGATCTTCGCCGACCTCGAGACCGAGCTGGCGCTGCGCGAGGGCGGCGACGAGGGCCTGTGCGTGGGCTACGACATGGTCGAGTTCCTCGCGCCGCTGCACAGCGGCGACTTCGTCGAGGGTCGCGCGCGGGTCGTCGAGCGAGGCCGGACGAGCCGCCGGATCACGGCGGAGATCTACAAGGTGCTCGAGGTCGACGACGACGGGATCCTGATCCCCTCGGACGGGCCGGTCCTCGCCGCGCGGGCGAGCGTGACGATCGTGGTCGGCCGCACGCCCCGCCCCGAAGGCCGCTGAACGTGCCGGCGACGCTCGTCGACTGGATCGGCGCCGTCGCGCGAGCGCAGGCGCGCCGCCCGGCGGTGCTCGGGGACGGCGTCGCGTGGACGTACGAGGAGCTCTGGGCGCGCGCCGGGGGCATCGCCCGGCACCTGCTCACCGACCGCGGCGTGCGGCCCGGTGACCGCGTCGGCATCGTCGGGGCGAACAGCCCCGCATATCTCGCCGCGTACTTCGGGGTGCTGCGGGCGGGAGCCGTCGTCGTCCCGCTGAACGCGATGCTCGACGTCGTGGAGCTGCGTGAGCAGCTGGCGCTCGTCGAGGCCGCGTGCGTGGCCGGCGACGGGCTCGAGGAGGCGATCGCGCTGCGCGACCTGCCCGCCCAGGGCACGGGAACGCTGCCGCAGCCGCGCCCGGGCGACCCCGCCTGCATCTTCCTGACGAGCGGCAGCACCGGCAGGCCGAAGGGGGTCGTCCACACCCAGGGCTCGCTGCTGCACATGGCGCTGCAGCTCGCCTCGACGCTGCCCTTCGGCCCCGAGGAGCGCAGCATCGCGTTCCTGCCCTTCTTCGCCGCGGCGGAGCAGGTGCTGCCGGTGCTCTGCACGGGCGGCGCGCTCGACGTGCTGCCCGGGTTCGACCCCGAGCGGATCGCGCGTGCCGCGCGCCACGCGACCAGCTTCGACGCCGTCCCGACGGTGATGGCGCGGCTGCTCGATCAGGCGCCGCTCGAGGACCTGGCCTGCCTGCGCTGGGTCTCGTTCGCCTCCGAGCCGATGCCGGCGAGCCTCCTGCGGCGCTGGTGGGACGCGCTGCCGGGCGTGGCGACGTACCAGTTCTACGGCATGACGGAGTGCGTCCCGGTCACCGTGGCGAGCGACCGCCTCCAGCGCGAGGAGCCGTCCACGGTGGGCATCCCGTTCCCGACCGCGCGCCTGTCGGTGGACGACGGCGAGCTCGTCTTCAGCAGCCCCGCCCAGATGCTCGGCTACTTCGGGGCGGAGGCGAGCGCCGCCGGCGACGCCATCCGGACGGGCGACCTCGGCCGGATCGACGAGCGCGGCAGGGTCTTCCTCACCGGGCGGCTGAAGGACCTCATCATCAGCGGCGGCCTCAACGTCGCCCCGGCCGAGATCGAGGCCGTGGCCTGCGAGCACCCGGGCATCCTCACCGCCGTCGTCGTCGGCATCCCGGACGAGCGCTGGGGGGAGACGCCGGTGGTGGTCGCGGTGCCCGCCCGCGACAACGGCGTCGCGGCGAGCGACGTGCTCCGCCACTGCCGCCGCGAGCTGACCTCCTTCAAGCGGCCCACCGCCGCCGCGCTGGTCGACGTGCTGCCGGCCACCGGCATCGGCAAGTCCGCCAAGGCCGTGATCCGCCAGCAGATCCTCGACGGGGAGATCGACCTTGTCCGCGCAGACTGACGTCGCGTCGCTGCTCGCCCGGCACGGCGAGGGTCGCGGCTGGGGCGCGCTCGCCCGGGCGGTCACCCACGTCGAGAACAGCCCGCCGTGGCAGGTCTCGCTGCCGCCGGTCGAGCGCCCCGTCCACGTCATAGGGATCACGGGCCCGCCCGGAGCGGGCAAGAGCACGCTCACCGGCTGCCTGATCGAGAGCTACGCGAAGGCGGGCGCGCGGGTGGCGGTGCTCGCGATCGACCCCTCGAGCCCGATCAGCGGCGGTGCGGTGCTCGGCGACCGGCTGCGGATGGAGACCCATCTCCTGGGCCGCGAGGACGTGTTCGTGCGCAGCCTCGCCAGCCGCGGCTCGCACGGTGCGATCGCCGGGGCGACGCGCAACGTCGCCCGGCTGCTCGAGCTCTCGGGCTCGTTCGACGTGATCCTGATCGAGACCGTCGGCGCCGGGCAGACCGAGGTCGCGATCGCCGAGCTGGCGGACACGATCGCGCTGGTCACGGTGCCCGGCCTCGGCGACGCCGTGCAGGCGATCAAGGCCGGGCTGATGGAGGTCGCCGACATGGTCGTCGTCAACATGGCCGACCGGCCCGGAACCCCGGAGACGGTGCGCCACATACGCCTGACGCTCGGGCGGGAGCTGCCGATCGCGACGACGGTCGCGACCGAGGGGACCGGCGTGGAGGAGCTGCGCGCACTGTTCGACGAGCGCTGGGCGGGGCTCGGCAGCAACGGCGCCGTGCCCGCGCTGCGGGCGCGCAAGCGGGCGCGCGAGGCGGCGCTGATCGCCGAGGCCTGGACCCGCGCGTGCGCCACGGAGATCGAGCAGAGCCCGGACCTGAACACCGCGGTCAAGGAGATCCTGGAGGAGGCGGCGCGACGATGGACCACGTAGAGACCGGGCCGGCGCTCGACGCCGAGCGCGTGCGGCGGTGGCGCGAGGAGCGGCTGGCGCGCGACCACGAGCGCGTGCCCCCGCGGCGCGAGGATCCGACGACCCTGTCGGGGCTCCCGATCGACGACGTCTACACGCCGCTGGACGTCGAGGGGATCGACCCGGCGCGCGACATCGGGCTCCCGGGCGAGTACCCCTACACGCGCGGCCCGCACGCGAGCATGTACCGCGGCCGGCCGTGGACGATCCGCCAGGTCGCGGGGTTCGGCCAGGCCGAGGACACCAACGGGCGCTTCAAGTACCTGCTCGCCCACGGCGAGACCGGGCTCTCGACCGACTTCGACCTGCCGACGCTGCTCGGCTACGACTCCGACCACGAGGTCTACCGGCGCGAGATCGGGAAGATCGGCGTCGCCGTCGACACGGTCGCGGACATGCACGCGCTGTTCGACGGCATCCCGCTCGAGGAGGTCTCGACCTCGCTGACGATCAACGCCCCGGCGGCGGTGCTGCTGGCGATGTACCGGGTCGTCGCGGACGAGCGCGGGATCGCCCCGGCGACGCTCACGGGGACGACGCAGAACGACATCCTCAAGGAGTACACCGCCCAGAACGAGTTCATCTTCCCGCCGGTGCCGTCGGTCGAGCTCGTCGTCGACACGATGGAGTACGGCGCCGATGTGATGCCGCGCTTCAACCCGCTCAACGCCTGCGGGTACCACATCCGCGACGCGGGCTCGACCGCCGTGCAGGAGGTGGCGCTGACGATCGCCGCGGCGCTCTGCTACCTCGAGGCCGCCCGCGACCGCGGGATCGATCCGGACCGCCTCGCGCCGCGCGTGTCGTTCTTCTGGAACGTGCACAACGACTTCCTCGAGGAGGTCGCGAAGCTCCGCGCCGCCCGCCGGCTGTGGGCGCGGATGATGCGCGAGCGCCTGCGCTGCAGCGACCCGCGGTCATGGCTGATGCGGGCCCACTGCCAGACCTCCGGCGTCTCGCTGACCGCGCAGCAGCCGATCAACAACGTCGCACGCACCGCGCTCCAGGCGCTCGCCGCCGTGTTCGGCGGCACCCAGTCGCTGCACACCAACTCGCTCGACGAGGCGTTCGCGATCCCCTCCGAGGGCGCGATCAAGATCGCCGTCCGGACCCAGCAGATCATCCTCCACGAGAGCGGCGCCGCCGACGTCGTCGACCCGCTCGGCGGCTCGTACTACGTCGAGTCGCTGACCAGCCGGATCGAGGAGGAGGCCGCCGAGCTGATCGCGCGCATCGACGACATGGGCGGGATGATCGCCGCGGTCGAGTCGGGCTACGCCAACCAGCTGATCGCCGACTCGGCGTGGGAGCAGCAGCTCGCCTTCGAGAACGGCGAGCGGACGACCGTGGGCGTCAACGCGTTCGCCGACGACGACCGCTCCACCGGCGGCCTCGAGCTCTTCCGGAACGATCCGGGCGTGGCCGAGCGCCAGCTGGAGCGGCTGGCGGACGTCAAGCGCTCGCGCGAGGAGCGCCGGGTCGCGCAGGCGCTGCGCGAGCTGGAGGCCGTGGCCGGCGACCTGCACCACAACCGCATGCCGCTGATCGAGGAGGCGGTGCGGGCCAGGGCGACCGTCGGCGAGATCTGCGACGTGCTGCGGTCGGTGTGGGGCGAGTACCGGCCGTCGACGGTCTTCTAAGGAAAGGAACGCATGAGCCAGATCCCGATCAAGGTCGTCGTCGCCAAGCCCGGCCTCGACGGTCACGACCGCGGCGCGAAGGTGGTGGCCCGCGCGCTGCGGGACGCGGGGATGGAGGTGGTCTACACGGGCATCTTCCAGACGCCGGAGTCGATCCTGCGCGCGGTGATCCAGGAGGACGCCGCCGTGCTCGGGCTCTCGAGCCTCTCCGGCGCGCACATGGAGTACGCGATCGACCTCTGCCGGATGCTGCGCGAGAACGACCGCGAGGACGTGCTGTTCCTCGTCGGCGGCACGATCCCCGAGGACGACGCGGCGCACCTCAAGAGCGTCGGCGTGAGCGAGGTCTTCGGCCCGGGCGCGCGGACCGCCGACATCATCGCCTACATCGAGGACCGGGTCCGGGCGGCCGCCTAGGCCTCGGCGGGCCGCGGCCCGGAGCCGTTGCCGACGAGCTGGCCCTTGCGCTCGCGGACCTCGTCGACGAGGTCCGAGACCATCCGGACCGAGCCCGCGTCGAGCACGTTGCCGAACTCCACGAGCGGGGCGACGCCGCGGATCCGCTCGCCGAGCTCCGGGGTCTCGCTGGGCACGATCACGACCGCGCAGCCGGCGATCGCCGGATCGTCGGGGCCGCTGATGACGTCGACCTCGTCGAAGCCCGTGTCGGCGAGCGACTGCCGGATCCCGAGGGCCTGCTCCTCGGTCGTGTAGTAGATCCCGATCCGCTCGCCGCGCGGGATCTGGCTGAGGCGCACGAGGGTCGTCACGTGCGGGCCGATCACGGTCCCGAGGACCTCGGGAGACGGGTCCGGGGCCAGCTCGCGGACGATGCTGCGGACCTCGGCCAGGTGGTAGAAGGTCGTCACCACGAGATCGGCGCCCTGCACGTCGCCCGGCTCGATCTCGTCCAGGACGAGCGGCCGGATCGGCGCGTCGATCGCCTCGGCCAGCTCGGCGGCGAGCGCCTCGGCGCGCTCGCGGTTGCACTCCACGAACGCGAGCTGCACCTCGGTGCGCTTCGCGTGCAAGCTCTGCTGGTAGGCCAGCGACGCGATCTCCTCGGGCGGGAGGCCCAGCTCGAGGCAGCGGGCGACCGCGTCGGCGAGCACGGTGTGGGCGGTCTCGCGGGCGGCCATCCGCTCCCGCGCACGACCCGAGTCGCGCACCACCATCCCACGGCGCCCCTGGCTCGAGACCAGCCCGCGCTTGCCCAGCTCGCCGTACGCGCGCGCGACCGTGTTCCGGTTGACGTGCAGGTTGTCGGCGAGCATCCGGCTGCTGGGCAGCTGGTCGCCGTCGTCGAGCTGCCCCGTCTCGATCATGTAGGCGACCTGCTCGACGATCTGCTGGAAGACCGGCACGCCCGTCGCGTGGTTGAGCCGGATCGGGTGCACTCGAGCGATCCTAGCTCCGAGGCGGGCGCGGCCTACCGGAGGATGCGCCGGGCGCCCCGCTGAGGGCGCCCGGCCGTCGTCTCGTGTCCGTTCAGTCGCAGCCGATGAACGTGCGGATGCGCTCCAGCGAGGCGCGCACCGCGGCCGTGTCGGGCACCTTCTTGCCCGTGAGCGCGCGGAGCTGGCTGGTGAGCGTCGCCAGCGCCTTGCAGGCGCGGCGGTCGTTGCCGTCCTCGTAGCGGTCGAGCACCTTCTCGAGCTTGACCGTCAGCGCGTGGCCGACCCCGCGCGGGAGCGGGCCGAGCGCGGCGACCAGCTCGCGGGCGAGCTCGGCGGCCGTCGGCTCCGGAGCCGGCGGCGGCGCGTCGCAGGCGTCGCCGAGGCCGTCGCCGTCGCGGTCGGCCTGGTCGGCGTTCGCCGCGGCCGGGCAGTTGTCGCCGTGGTCGCCCACGCCGTCGCCGTCGCCGTCGGCGGTCTCCGCCGGGTCGTTCGGGAACCGGTCGGCGTTGTCGCCGGTGCCGTCGCCGTCGCTGTCCGCCCACTCCGCCGGATCCTGCGGGAAGGCGTCCTGGCGGTCGATGTGGCCGTCGCCGTCGGAGTCGGCGTCGCCCGTGGCCAGGTCGGCCGGGATGTCGAGCGCGCTGTCGCCCCAGCAGGTCACGCCGCGGTCGCCGCGCCGGATGGCGCAGGTGTGCCGGCCGGCCGTGGCGAGCGTGCGCAGCGCGACGGCGGGCGCCGCCTTGGCGGAGCCGGCCGACTCGGAGCCCCAGCACGCGGGCTTGCCGTCGGCGGCCGCCGCGCAGGAGAACTGGAGGCCCGCGGAGACCGCGGTGAACTCGCCGGCGGGCGGGGTGCGCATCCACTCGGCGCCCCAGCAGACCAGCGCGCCGCCGGCGGCGCGCACGCCGCAGGTGTGCGAGGCGCCGGCCGCGACGGCCGAGAACTCGCCCGCGGGCGGGGTGGCCATGCCGTAGTCGTCGTAGCCCCAGCAGGCGACGGAGCGGTCGTCGCGCAGCGCGCACGCGTGGTACTCGCCGACCGCGACGGAGCGGAAGCTGCCGGCGGGCACGTCGGCCAGCCCGGACCACGGGTCGCCGCCCCAGCACTGGAGCGTGTCGTCGGTGTGGACGCCGCAGAACTGCTCGCCGCCGCCCGTGATCGACTTGAACGCGCCGGCCGGGGGCGTCAGGCCCCAGAAGCTCTGGCCCCAGCAGTCCACGCCGGCGTCGGCCTCGCGGACCGCGCAGGTCTGCTTGCCCGCGGCAGCGACGTCGGTGAAGCGGCCGGCCGGCACGTCGCCGGAGGTCTGGCCCCAGCAGGCGATCGTCGCGTCGTCCGCGCGCACGGCACACGAATGCGCCGAGCCGGACGCCACGGCGGCAGCGCCCGTCGGCGCCGCGCTCGCGACGCCCGTACATCCCAGAAGCACGCCGGCGGCGATCAGGATCGCCGCTCCCGCACCCTTACGCCTCATGCGAGTCCTTTCGCTCAGAGTCAAGTCACTGCAAAAGGGGCTATCGGCCGGTTCCCCAGACCCGCATGAGGAACCGGCCGCATATCTCGACGTTCAGCTTTCCGGTGAGACCGACCGATCGAAGACCATCGCGCCGCCCTCGATCTTGTAGACGCCGTAGGGCGTCAGCGTGATGTCGCCGTTCTCGTCGAACGAGTACTTGCCGAACACGCCCTCGCGGTCCTTGGTCCCGAGCAGCGCCTCGACGACGGCAGCCCGATCGCCGCCGTCGGCGCCCGCGCGCTTGATCGCGTCGAGCAGCACGCTCATCGACTCGTAGCCGTAGACGGCGTAGCGGTCGGGGTTCTTCTCGCCGTACTCGGCCGTGTAGTCCTTCAGGAACTGCTTGCCGGCCGGCGGGTACTCCTCGGGCGCGACTCCGGGGATCGTGATCCGCGTGCGCTTCGCGACGTCGGCGGGCAGGCCGCCCTCCTTGGGGTCGAAGAAGCCGGTCTCGCCGACGCCCTCGGGCCCGAGCAGCGGCGCGTTCGGCAGCGCCACGGCCATGTCCTTGAAGATCTGCACGGCGTTGTTGGCCGTGATGCCGCAGTAGATCATGCACTCGGCGCCCGTGCGGGCGACCTTCTGCCCGAGCGAGCGGTAGTTGGCCGCGCTCTTGTCGATCGGGTCGTTGCCCTTGATCTCCAGCCCCTGGTCCTTCGCGGAGAGCTCGACGTTGCGGGCCAGGCCGGCGCCGTAGACCTCCTTGTCGTTGAGGACGTAGGCCGAGCCGCAGCCCTCCTCCTTCGCGAGGGCCACCAGCGCCGCCCCCTGGTAGGTGTCCTTGGGCAGCACGCGCACGTAGGTGCGCTCGCCCGTCGGGTAGTACTTGTCGGGCTCGCCAGGCTCCGCGCCCGGGTCGTCGGAGGTGATGCCGACCGCCGTGTTGCCCGGGCTGACCTGCGGGACGCCGGCCTCGTTGAGGATCGGCAGCGAGACGGCGGTCGCGCCCGAGTTGAACTCCCCGATGTAGCCGATCGTCGTGTCGTCGCCGGCAGCCTTGCGGGCGTTGGCCGACGTCGCCCCCGGCTCCCAGCCGCCGGCCTGCGCCGTCGAGTCGTCGAGCGACGTGTAAGTGATCGTGAAGTCGCCGACCTTGCCGCCGGCCTTCTGGATCGCGAGCTTCGCGCCGTTGACGGTCGCCACGGCCTGCGCGCGGGCCGGGCCCTGCAGCGGCAGGCTGGAGTAGATCGTCAGCTCCTTCGAGCCACCGCCGCCGTCACCGCCACCGCCGCCGTCGTCGCCGCAGGCCACCAGCGCGAGACACGCCAGCACCGCTCCGAGCGCTCCCATCCGGATCATGCCACCAGCTCCTTTCGCTCCAACCGCTTCGCCGCCGTGGCCCCGTGGCCCGGCAGCGACTCCGTCGCCGAGATGGCGACCACCGCCTCGCCGATCGCTCCCGTCGCCGCATCGCTGTCGATGCGCTGGAAGGTGAGCGGCTTGAGGAATCGCGCCACCGACAGGCCGGCCGTGTAGCGCGCGGCGCCGGCCGTCGGCAGGACGTGGTTCGTGCCCGTCGTGCCCTTGTCCGAGTACGCGACCGTCGCGCGCGGGCCGAGGAAGATCGATCCGTAGTTGCGCAGCCGCGCGTGGTACCAGGCGTCGTCGTCCGTCTGCACCTCGAGGTGCTCGGGGGCGAGCTCGTCGCTGACCCAGGCCGCGGTCTCGCGGTCGCGGGCGACGACGATCCCGCCGTGGTCGCGCCACGCGGCGCCGGCCACGTCACGGCTGCCCAGCTCCTCGAGCTGGCGCTCGACCTCGGCGCGCACCGCGCGGCCGAGCTCCTCGGAGGTCGTGACGAGCGCGACCGGCGAGGTCGGCCCGTGCTCGGCCTGGCCGAGCAGGTCGGCCGCGACCAGCTCGGGATCGGCCGTGTCGTCGGCGATCACGGCGACCTCCGAGGGGCCGGCCAGCAGGTCGATCCCGACGCGCCCGTAGAGCTGGCGCTTGGCCTCGGCGACGTAGGCGTTGCCGGCGCCGACGATCATGTCGACGCCGTCCATGCCGGCCAGGCCGAACGCCATCGCCGCAAGAGCCTGCACGCCGCCGAGCGCGAAGATCCGGTCGGCCCCGGAGATCGCGGTGCTGTAGACGAGCGAAGGGAAGATCCCCTCGCCGCGGTGCGGCGGCGCGCAGGCCACCACGGTGTCCACGCCGGCCACCTTCGGCACGAGCACGGTCATGAACGGCGAGGCGAGCAGCGGCACGCGGCCGGCCGGCAGATAGGCCCCGACGCTCGAGACCGGCACGAGCCGGTGGCCGGCGACGACGCCCGGCGCAACCTCATGCTCGAGCTCTCCGAGCGTGGAGCGCTGCGCGCGAGCGAACGCCTCCGTGCGATCGCGGCCGAGTTGCAGGTGGCGGCGCAGCTCCGGCTCGACCTGGCCTTCAGCCGCGGCGATCTCCGCGGGCGTGAGCTCGAACGAGGGCGGGTCCCAGCCGTCGAGCTCGCGCGAGACGCGGCGCAGCTCGGCCTCGCCGCCGCGCTCGATGGCGAGCAGGATCTCGGACACGCGCTCGGCGATCCGGGGGTCCGCGCCGCCGCCGCCGTCTGCGGCCGGGCGCTTGAGCAGGAGGAGCTCGGGGTGCTCCAGGATGCGGTCGCTGATCATCGTGCCGGGCAGTCTCGTGCCCCACGTGTATCCGTACAATCCTGTTCTCCCACCGCCGAGAGAAGGCTGAGCCTTTGACGCTGCAGCAGCTGCGGTACTTCCTGGCCACGATCCGCCGTGGCTCATTCGCCGGTGCGGCCGACGAGCTGCTGCTCAAACAGCCCTCGGTCGCCGAGCAGATCCGGCGGCTGGAGGCCGAGCTCGGCGTCGAGCTGTTCGCCCGCCGCAGCCGCCGGCTGGTGCTGACCGCGGCCGGCGAGGCCCTGCGCCCGTACGCCGAGCAGGCGCTCGCGGTCTGCGAGGAGGGCGCCGAGGCCGTGCGCGCCCACCGCACGCTCCGTGGCGGCACCGCCTCGTTCGGGCTGCCGCGCAACGCCGACCTGTACGCGCTCACCGACCTCGGAGCGCAGATGCACGAGCGCCACCCGCTCGTGGGGATCCGGCTGATCGGCCAGAACTCCGTCGACGTCGCCGACGCGATCCGCGCCGGCGAACTGGAGGCGGGACTCGTCGTGCTGCCGGTCGACGACCGCGGTCTCGACATCGAGCCGGTCGCGCGCGACGAGGTCCTCTACGCCACGGCTGACCCCGACCGCGCAGCGACGCCGGTGACGCTCGAGGCAGTCGCCGATGCAGTGCTCGTGCTCTACGACGCCCACTACGGCAACGCCGACCCGACGCGCCGCCAGCTCGCCGCGCGCCTGCAGCAGATCGGCCGCCGGCTCGCGCCGCGGATCGAGGTCGAGTACCTCGCCGGCGCGCTCAACCTCGCGGCGCAGGGCGTCGGCGACACGATCGTCGCGCGCGCGGCGGTCGACGTCGGCCTGCTGCCCGATGGCTTGCACACCGCCTCGTTCGCCGAGCCGCTGCACGACACGCTCGCGATCGCCAAGCAGAGCGGCTCGCCGCTCTCGCCCGCCACGCGCGAGCTCGTCTCGATCGCGCTCGACCGGCTGCGCGCGTTCGAGCGTCGCCGCGCCCGCGGGGAGATACTGCGCGCATGAGCCTCGACGACTTCGCGCGCCATCCGCTGCTGTTCGGGCCGTCGCCGGTGCACCGGCTGGACCGGCTCACGCGCCATCTCGGCGGCGCGCAGATCTGGGCCAAGCGCGATGACTGCAACAGCGGCCTCGCCTACGGCGGCAACAAGACCCGCAAGCTCGAGTACCTCGTCGCCGACGCGCTCGCGCAGGGCTGCGACACGCTCGTCTCGATCGGCGGCGTGCAGTCCAACCACACGCGCCAGGTCGCCGCCGTCGCGGCCGTCACGGGGCTGAAGTGCGTGCTCGTGCAGGAGCACTGGGTCGAGTGGCCCGACGTCGTCTACGACCGCGTCGGCAACATCGAGCTCAGCCGCATCATGGGCGCCGAGGTGCGGCTCGACCAGAGCGGCTTCGGGATCGGCTTCAAGGAGAGCTGGCAACGCGCGCTCGACGACGTCGAGGCGGCCGGCGGCAAGCCGTACGCGATCCCGGCCGGCGCCTCCGACCACCCGCTCGGCGGGCTCGGCTTCGCCGGGTGGGCGGCAGAGGTCGAGCGCCAGGAGGCCGAGCTCGGCGTCTTCTTCGACACGATCGTCGTCTGCTCGGTCACCGGCTCGACGCAGGCCGGGATGATCGCGGGGTTCGCGGGCCAGAGGCGAGAGCGGCGCGTGCTCGGGATCGACGGCTCGGCCAAGCCGGCGGAGACCCGCGAGCAGGTGGCTCGCATCGCGCGCGCCACGGCCGAGCTGATCGGGCTCGGCCGCGATCTGCGCGACGACGAGATCGTGCTCGACGAGCGCTACCACGGGGGCGTCTACGGAATCCCGGACGAGCCGACGATCGAGGCGATCCGGCTCGCCGGCCGGCTCGAGGGGATGCTCACCGACCCCGTGTACGAGGGGAAGTCGATGGCCGGCATGATCGATCTCGTCGCCGGCGGCGAGATCGACCGCGACAGCACCGTCCTCTACGCCCACCTCGGCGGGCAGCCGGCGCTGAGCGCCTACGCGTCGCTGTTCACGAGCTAGAGCACGGCCGGCAGCCCCAGCTCCGCGAACACCGCGGTGCCGAAGGTGGTGACCTCGGCGATCTTGCCGTCGCGCACGCGCAGCACGTCGATCTTGAACGGCGTGAACTCGCTTGCTCCCTGTGCGCGGTGGTAGCTCGCGGCCGCGGGCATCCGGTTCAGCCGCGTCGGCAGCAGCTTCCAGTCGCCGAAGTCGTCGGACTCGAACGCGCGCTCGAACAGCGGGCGCAGGGCGTCGATGCCGTCGTAGACGGACGGGTTCGGCGGCATCGTCACCCGGATGTCGTCGGCCATCAGCTTGACCGCCGCCGCGTGGTCGCCGCGCTCGTGCGTGTCGATGAAGCCGCGCAGCAGCTCCTGCTCCTGCTCGGTGAGCTCGGCGTCGCCGCGCCACTCGCTGCGCGGGGCCGGCGCGCGGTCGCCGAGCGTCGCGCGCGCCCGCTGCAGGGCGGAGTTGACCGAGGCGACGCTCGTCTCGAGCGCGTCGGCGGTCTCCTGGGCGGAGAACTCGAGCACGTCGCGCAGGATCAGGACCGCGCGCTGGCGGGCAGGCAGGATCTGGATCAGCGCGAGGAAGCCGAGCTCGATCGTCTCGCGGGCGACGACCACCGCGTCGGGCTCGTCGGCGCGCGGGGCGACCTCGTCGAGCAGGCGGTCGGGGTAGGGCTGCAGCCAGGGGATCTCGGCGAAGGAGCTGACCTCCTCGGCCCGGCGGCCCTTGCGCCGGATCGCGTCGAGGCAGGCGTTGGTGGCGATCCGGTACAGCCAGGCGCGGAGGCCCGGCCCGCCCTCGAACTGCTCGCGGTGGCGCCAGGCGCGCAGGAACGTCTCCTGCACGAGGTCCTCGGCCTCCTCGAAGGAGCCGAGCATGCGGTAGCAGTGGACGTGCAGCTCGCGCTTGTGACGGTTGACGTGCTGGGCGAACTCGTGCTCGGTGGTGGGGGTCATGCCTCGTTCAACGTCGGCCGCGGCCGGGGCTCATCGGTCGCCCGCACCTGCCGCCGGTGCACGATCCACGACACGACCGCGAGCGCGAGCGGGATGCCGACGAGCGCGAACGGCGACATCGGCACGCCCGCCTTGGAGAGCACGCCGAGCGCGGCCGCGGAGAGCACGATCGCGAGCGTGTGCCGCAGGCCGACCACCGGCACGTGCGGCAGCAGCCAGGCGCCGATCCACACGCCGGGGAGCGAGCCGACGAGGATCGTGGCCATCAGCCCGAGGTCCACGTTGCCGCTGATCAGGTGCGCGAGCCCAGCGCTCCACAGCAGCACCGCGGCGTGGAACACGTCGGTGCCGACCACGCGGTGCGGCTTGAGCCGGTAGAGCAGGATCAGCACGAGACCCACCAGCGCGCCCGAGCCGACCGAGGTGACGCCGAGCACGAATCCCAGCACGATGCCGATCAGCACCGTCACGACCTTGCTGCGGCGGCGGATGAGCCCGGCCGCCGCGCGCTCGCGCCGGTGCATGTCGGGCCGGAACAGCGAGCGGTAGAGCGTGGCAGCGGCCGCCAGCATCAGCGCGGCCGCGACGAACCCCAGCAGGTAGGGGTCGAAGTCCTCCTCGTAGCTGCGGTGCAGCCAGTTGAGCGTGATCACGCCCGCGATCGACCCGGGCACGGAGCCCGCCGCGAGCCACCACGACAGCCGCAGGTCCACGTGCCCGGCCCGCAGGTGCCGCCAGCCGCCGACGGTCTTCGTGACCGCGCCGTAGGCGAGGTCGGTGCCGATCGCGACGACCGGGCTGTAACCGCCGACGAGCAGCAGCAGCGGCGTCATCAGCGACCCGCCGCCGATCCCGGTGAGCCCGACGAGGATGCCGACCCCGAGGCCGAACAGGACGATCAAGGGGTCCATGCCCCTGAGCAGGCTAGCCGGGCAGCTCGACCGCTCCCGCGCGGGTGAGCTCGGAGTGGAGGTTCTTCTCGGCCATGCCGAGCGCCGCCTCGGCGAACTCCGGCACGATGTGGGCGACGGCGTCGCAGGGGATGTCGACCTCGTAGCCGCGCAGGTAGGCGTCGAGCGCCGAGTAGAAGATGCACTGCTCCGTCACCTGCCCGCACATGACGATCCGCTTGACGCCCTGGACGTTGAGCAGGTGCCCCAAGGGGGTCTGGTAGAAGACGGAGTGGCGGCCCTTGGGCAGGAACGGGACGCCGTCCGGCGGCTTGATCGGCTCGACGAGCTCGGGGTGCTCGCCTTCCAACGCGGTGCGCACGAGGTCGTCGCGGGTCTCGGACCACTGCTCGTAGTTGTCGTTGACGTACACGAGCAGCACCTCGTCGCTCGCGTGCGCGCGGTCGCGCAGGTCGACGATCTGCGGCAGCACCTCGCTCGCGGACTCCGCCAGCTTGTCGGCGTCCTCGTGGTCGTACGGGTTGAGCATGTCGATCACGAGCAGCGCGGTCTCCGGCATCGGACCGGGCTACCCAGACCGTCAGGCGGCGTAGCGCTGCGCGGAGCGGGCGCGGGCCTTGGCGGCCTCGACCTCGCGGTCCTTCGGCGGCGCGGACGTCTCGAGCGCGGCCAGCAGGTGCTGCGAGACGTGCGCGACCTCCTCGACGGCGCGGTCGAACGCCTCCTGGTTGACCTGCGAGGGCTTGTTGAAGCCGCTGATCTTGCGGACGTACTGGAGCGCCGCGGCGCGGACCTCGTCGGTGGTCGCGGGCGGCTCGAAGTTGTAGAGCTGGCGGATGTTGCGGCACATGCGTACCAGCGTACCCTTCGCCTGTGATCGTCGACTGCGCGCACTACCGCGACGGCAGGCGGCAGCACGACGGCCCGATGGAGCTCGCGCAGGCCGCGGCGATCTGCACCGCCGAGGGCGGCGACGGGTTCGTCTGGCTGGGCATCGTCGAGCCCGAGCCCGCGGAGCTCGAGCAGGTGCAGGAGCGCTTCGGGCTGCACGACCTCGCGGTCGAGGACGCCCAGAGCTTCCACCTGCGCCCGAAGGTCGAGCAGTACGAGGACGACGCGAGGGTGCTCTTCGTCGTGCTGCGCACGGCCCGCTACGACGACGAGCGCGAGGAGGTCGACTTCGGCGAGGTCTCCGTGTTCCTCTCCGAGCGCTTCGTGATCACGGTCCGCCAGGGCGCGGCGAGTGACCTGCACGGCGCGCGGCTGCGGCTCGAGCGCCGGCCCGAGCTGCTCGGGGAGGGCCCGGGGGCGGTCCTGTGGGCGATCCTCGACAAGGTCGTCGACGACTACGCGCCGGTCGTCGAGGGGCTCGAGCGCGACATCGAGGAGGTCGAGAAGACCGTCTTCAGCGGCGCCGCCGCGCCGACGGAGCGGATCTACTTCCTGCGCCGCGAGGCGACCGACTTCTACCGCGCCGTGCACCCGCTGCTGGGCCCGATCGACGGGATGGAGCGCGGCGCCTACGACCTCGTCGGCCCCGGCCTGCGCCACTTCTTCCGCGACGTCGGCGACCACCTGCGGCTCGTCGACGAGGAGGTCGTCGCCCAGCGCGACCTGCTGGCGATGATCCTGCAGGCCAACATGGCGGTCGTCTCCGTCGCGCAGAACGAGATCAGCGTGCGCCAGAACGAGACCGCCAAGCAGCTCACGATCGTGGCGATGATCTTCCTGCCGCTGACGTTCATCACCGGCTTCTTCGGCCAGAACTTCGGCTGGCTCGTCGAGCACACCTCCTCGTTCTGGGCCTTCGCGTTCCTCGGTCTCGGCAGCCTGGCCGTGTCGGCCGCCGGGCTGTACGCGTGGATCCGGGGCCACTACGACGTCTGAGGTCTTGTCCAGCGGTCCATATGGGGCACCGGGCCGCGCCCCGATCATGCCTGGGCCATGGGTGAGCGCACGCCGCAGATCGTCGCCTTCGGGGGCGGCGGCTTCTCGATGGAGGCCGGCAACCCCCTGCTGGACGACTACGTGCTGGGGCTGACCGGGGCGGCGCGGCCGAAGGTGTGCTTCCTGCCGACCGCATCGGGCGACGCCGACCACTACGTCGTGCGCTTCTACCGCCGGTTCGCGGGCGCGTGCGAGGCCAGCCACGTGTCGCTGTTCCGGCGCGACCGCTGCGGGCAGGCGGTCGAGGGCGACATCGCGGCCCACCTGCTCGCGCAGGACGTCGTCTACGTCGGCGGCGGCAACGTGGTGAGCATGCTCGGCGCCTGGCGGGCGCACGGGCTCGACGCGGTGCTGCGGCGGGCGTGGCGCAAGGGCGTGGTCATGTGCGGTCCCTCGGCCGGCTCCCTGTGCTGGTTCGCGGAGTCGCTGACCGCGTTCCACGGAGCGCCGCGGCGGGTGCGCGGGCTCGGGCTGCTCCCGTACTCGAACTGCGTGCACTACACGAACGAGCCCGAGCGCCGCGGCGAGTACCACCGCTTCGTCGGCGACGGGATGCGCCCCGGCTTCGCGGCCGACGACGGCGCGGCGCTGCACTTCCGCGGGGAGGAGCTGCACCGCGTCGTGGCCTCGCGCCCGCACGCGCAGGCCTACCGCGTGGAGCCGGTCGACGACGAGGTGGTCGAGACGCCGCTCGAGGTCGCCTACCTGGGACGGCGCGTGCCCGAAGCCGCCGCCGCGTGAGCGGCCGGCGGACGATCCTCGCCATGGGCGGGGGCGGCTTCACGATGGAGCCCGACAACCCCGTGCTCGACGACTTCGTGCTCGAGCTGGCGGGCGTGCGCGAGCCGCGGATCTTGTTCCTGCCGACCGCCTCCGGCGATCCGGCCGCGCAGATCACGGCGTTCCAGGACCGCTTCGGGGACCGCCCGTGCGCCCCCTCGCAGCTGTCGCTGTTCCGCCTGCACGGCATGCGGCGGACGCTGCGCGACGTCGTGCTCGAGCAGGACGCCATCTACATCGGCGGCGGCTCGATGCGCAACCTGCTGGCGATCTGGCGGGCGCACGGGCTCGACGCGCTGCTCGTCGAGGCGTGGGAGCGGGGCGTGGTGCTCGCGGGCCTGAGCGCCGGGGCGATGTGCTGGTTCGAGGGCGGGATCACGCGCTCGAGCGGGCCGCCGGAGACGATCGCGGGGCTCGGCCTGCTGCGCGGGTCGCTGAGCGTGCACGCCGACGGCGAGCCCGAGCGGCTGCCGGCCTTTCTCGAGGCGGTGCGCGTTGGTGCGCTGCCGGGCGGCTGGGCGGTCGACGACGGCGTCGGGCTGGTGTTCGCCGACGGGGCGTTGGTGCGGGCCGTCGCCTCGCGGCCGGGAGCCGGCGCGGTGCGCGTGGACGCGGTAGACGGCGAGCTCGTGCGCTCACGGGTCGAGCCGGAGCTGCTCGGGGCTGCAGCGGGTGGCATGCCGCTGCCTGGCGCGGACGTCGAGGAGCTCCGCGCGCTGATGCGTCTGCGGCGGCGGGCCGGTTGACGTTGACGTTCGTCACACGCCCGGCGTCGGGGCCGCGGCCGATCGGTAGGGTCCGGGACCGCCCCAGCCACTGGAAAGGAGCGCAGGTTCGATGATCAAGACGGTCGCCGTGGGAACGGACGGCTCCGACACCGCCGCCAAGGCGGTGGAGTTCGCCCTCGACCTCGCGAGTCGCTACGAGGCCAAGATCGTGTTCCTGAGCGCCTATCGCGCTGTCTCGGAGGGCCGGCTCAAGAGCGAGGCGCGCGACGCCCCCGAGGACGTGCAGTGGCAGATCAACCCGGCCGAGGACGTCGAGCCCGCGCTGCGCGACGCGGAGGACGAGGCGCGCGAGAAGGGCCTCGACACGACCAGCGAGGCCAAGGAGGGCGACCCCTCCAAGGTCCTCGTCGAGCTGGCCGACAAGCACAATGCCGACGTGCTCGTGATCGGAAACAAGGGCATGAAGCGCAAGGTGCTCGGCAGCGTGCCCAACACGGTCAGCCACAACGCCGGCTGCCACGTGCTGATCGTCAAGACGACCTGACGCCGAACCGCCGCGCATGCGGGGCGCGCCCTACGCGAGCACGCCCCGCCGGCGCCAGGCCGTCCCGAGCGCGGCGAGCAGCAGCAGCACGCCCGCGCCGGCCACGCCGGCCGTGACCTCGCGCTGCTCGGGCCGCGTGCCGATCTGCGAGCCGAGGTCCTCGTAGACCTGCTCGAGCGCGCCGGCATCCTCGGCCGCGTACGCACGCCCGCCCGAGGCCTGGGCGATCTCGCGCAGCGACTCCGGGTCGGGCGGCACCGGCGTGACGCGGCCGTCGGGGAGCTGCAGGCTGCCGCCGGGCGTGCCGAGCGCCACCGTCGAGACGGGCACTCCGGCCGCGCGGGCGCGGCGGGCGACCTCGACGGGGTCGTCGCCGGAGGTCGTGGCGCCGTCGGAGAGCACCACGATCGCGGCCGGCGGGGCGTCCTTGCCGCGCTCGCCGAGCGCGTCGAGCGCCCCGGCCAGCGCGTCGCCGGTCGCCGTCCCGCCCTCGGCCTGCAGCCCGTCGAGCGCGGTGCGCACCTCTGCGTGCTCCGCCGTCGGGCGCAGCACGGTGTGCGTGCCCTCGGCGTAGGCGACGAGCCCGACCCGCAGCCGGTCCGGCACGGAGTCTAGGAAGCGCTCGCCGGCGGCCTTGGCGGCGGCCAGGCGCGACGGCTCCACGTCCGTGGCGTTCATCGAGCCCGACGTGTCGGTGACGAGGATCACCGACGCGCGCTCGTTCGGCACCGCGACGGTCGCCTCCGGGCGGGCGAGCGCGAGCGCCAGGGCGGCGAGCGCGAGGCACAGCAGCAACGTCGGCAGCGCGCGGCGGACGCGGCCCGCACGCGGGAGCACGGCGCCGAGCGTGGCGGTCGCGGGGAAGCGCACGACGTAGCGGTCGGGCCGCCGCCGCGCGAGCGCGAGCGCGGCGAGCGCAAGCGGCACGGCCAGCAGCGCCAGCAGGAACCAGGGGGCCTGGAAGCTCATCGCAGCCCCCTCCCGAGCGCGCGCAGCCAGTCGCCGTCGGTGCGCACCTCGACGTGGCGGGCGCGCGCCCGCCGCAGCGCGGCGCGCAGGGCGTCGCGGCGCGCGAGCTCGGCGGCGGCGAAGCGCCGGCGCAGCTCGGCGCCCGAGGAGTCCGCGCGGACGCGCGTGCCGGTCTCCGGATCGGTCAGCACGAGCGGGCCGGCGTCCGGGAGCTCGCCCTCGCGCGGGTCGACGACCTCGGCCGCGAGCACGTCGTGGCGGGCGGCCAGCGCGCCGAGCTGCCGCGACCACGGCGGCGGCTCGGAGACCGCAGGGTGGGTGGGGACGGTGTCCCGGAAGTCTGAGATGACGACGACCAGCCCCGGCCCGCGGGCCAGCCGGCCGGCCCGGCGCAGGGCCGCGCCGAGCGCCTCGTCGCCGGGCGCGTGGCCGTCGGCGGCGACGCCCTCGGCGAGCACGCGCTGCAGCGCCACGAGCCCGCGGCGGCCGCCGCGCGGCGGCAGCATGCGCTGGACCGGCGCCCCGCAGGTGAGCAGCGCCACGCGCCCGCCGCGGCGGGCCGCCAGGCGAGCGACCACCGTCGCCACGCCCGCGGCCACGTCGGACTTCAGCCGCGCGGCGGTGCCGAACGCCATCGAGGCGGAGACGTCGAGCACGATCCAGGTCGTGAGCGTGCGCTCGGGTACGTCGTCGCGGACGTGCGGCACGCCGGTGCGGGCGCTGGCCGCTGCGTCGAGCCGGCGGACGTCGTCGCCGACCTGGTAGGGCCGCAGCTGGGCCAGCTCCGTGCCCGTCCCGAGCCCCGCCGCCCGCCGCTCGCCGGGCAGCACCCCGGCGGCGCGGCGGGCGATCACGAGGTCCAGCGCCTCGACGAGGCCCCCGGCGATCGGACCGGGGCCCTGCGAGGAGGCCGGCACGGCGAGGCCCGCGACGCCGTCCCGCGTGCGGGCCCGCCGCTGCTCGATCGCGGCGAGGCTCATGCCGCGGCCTCCTCCGGCGCGCGCCCGTTCTCGGCGAACGCGCGCTCCGGCGCGCCGCCGCCGACCCGCTCGAGCACGGCGCCGAGCACCTCGTCGGCGGTCACGCCATCCCCGATCGCGTCGTAGGTGAGCACGAGCCGGTGGCGCAGCACGTCGGCGGCGACGTCGGCGACGTCCTCGGCGACGGCATGGCGGCGGCCGCGCAGCAGCGCGAGCGCCTGCGCCGCCTGCACCAGCCCGATCGGGCCGCGGGGGCTCGCCCCGTACTCGATCAGCGGCTCGAGCGCGGCCAGGCCGTAGCGGGCGGGATGGCGCGTGGCGTCCGCGAGCGCGACGGCATAGCCGATCACCTCGCGGTCGGCGTAGACCTCGCGGGCGGCGGCGCTCGCGGTCTGCAGCGCGGCCGTCGAGAGCCGCTCGCGCACCTTCACGGGCGGCGCGATCGCGCGCCCGACGACGGCGGCCTCCTCGCCCGTCGACGGGTAGTCGACGACGAGCTTGAACAGGAAGCGGTCGACCTGCGCCTCCGGGAGCGGGTAGGTGCCCTCGGACTCGATCGGGTTCTGCGTCGCCATCACGAGGAACGGCGCCGGCAGCGGGAACGTCTCGCCGCCGATCGTGACCTGGCGCTCCTGCATGACCTCCAGCAGGGCGGACTGGACCTTCGCCGGCGCGCGGTTGATCTCGTCGGCGAGCAGGAAGTTGCCGAACACGGGGCCCAGCTCGGTGTCGAAGCGCCCCGTGTCCGGGCGGTAGACGCGGGTGCCGACGAGATCCGAGGGGACGAGGTCGGGCGTGAACTGCACGCGGCGGAAGGAGCCGCCGAGCACCTCCGCGAGCGTCTTGACGGTGAGCGTCTTGGCCAGCCCGGGGACGCCCTCGAGCAGGACGTGGCCGCCGGCCAGCAGGGCGACGAGCAGGCGCTCGAGCATCGCGTCCTGCCCGACGATCACGCGCTTGAGCTCGTACATCGCCTCCTCGAGCCCCACGCGGGGATCGGGCTCGGTCTCCATCACATGACTCCTTTCGGGGTGGGCGGATACGAGGCTGGCCGCCCGCCCGTCAGCTCCGCATAAGCGCGGGTCTTGAGCCGATGCTCAGGTTCCGCTCAGGGTCCTTTGAGCCCGCGCGCCTAGCGTGCGCCGCATGCGCGTGCTGGTCGCAGAGGACGAACCGAGGGTCGCGGCCGCCGTGGCGCGCGGGCTGCGCCGCGAGGGCATGGCCGTCGACATCGCGTCCGACGGGGCGAGCGCGCTCTACAAGGCGCGCGTGAACCCCTATGACGTCGTCGTGCTCGACCGCGACCTGCCCGAGCTGCACGGCGACGACGTCTGCCGCGAGCTGGCCGCCGAGCAACCCGCCACGAAGGTGCTGATGCTCACCGCCGCGCGCTCGACCGACGCGCTCGTCCAGGGCCTCGCGCTCGGCGCCGACGACTACCTGCCCAAGCCGTTCCGGTTCGCCGAGCTGGTGGCGCGGCTGCGCGCGCTGGGCCGCCGGCGCGGCGAGGCGCTGCCGCCCGTGCTGCGCGCCGGCGACGTCGAGCTCGACCCCGGCCGCCGCATCGCGACGCGCGCGGGCGCCCTGCTGGACCTCGCGCCGAAGGAGTTCGCCGTGCTCGAGTCCCTGCTGGCCGCGCGCGGCCAGGTCGTCTCCCCCGAGGCGCTGGTGGAGCGGGTCTGGGACGAGCAGCTCGACCCGCTCTCCAACACGCTGCGGATGACGGTGATGACGCTGCGCCGCAAGCTCGGCGACCCGCCGCTGATCGAGACCGTGCGCGGCAGCGGCTACCGGCTGTGAGGAGCCCGTCGCTGCGCCTGCGGCTGACCGCGCTCTATGGCGGCCTGCTGCTGGTCGCGATGGCGCTGGTGCTGGGCGCCTCCTACTGGCTCGTCGGCCGCCACCTCGACCGCACGCTGCCGCCCGTGGACGCCGCCTCCGCGCTGCGCGCGCTCGGGCTCCAGTACGGGCTGGCGCTGGCCGGCGCGACGCTGCTCGCGGCCGGCGTCGGCTGGCTGTTCGCCGGCCGCCAGCTCGCGCCGATGGCGCGCGCCTTCGCCGCCCAGGAGCGCTTCGTGGCCAACGCCGGCCACGAGCTGCGCAGCCCGCTGACCGTGATCCGCACGGAGGCCGAGGTCGCGCTCGCCGACCCCGCCGCCGGCCCGGGCGAGCTGCGCGAGATGGGCGCGGTCGTCGTCGAGGCCGCCGAGCGCATGGACCATCTGCTCGACGGGCTGATGGAGCTCGCCCGCGGCAGCCGCCGGGTGGCGCAGGGAGAGCCGGTCGACCTGGCCGCGGTCGTGCGCGCGCCGGCCGGCTCGGCGACGCTGCCGGTGACGCTGCACCTCGACCTCGCGCCGGCCCGCACGCGCGGCGACGCCCGGCTGCTCGAGCGCCTCGCGGGCAACCTGATCGACAACGGCCTGCGTTACAACCACGACGGCGGGCGCGTGGACGTGCGCACGCGCGAGGCCGACGGGCGGGCGCTGCTGCACGTCTCCAACTCCGGCCCGCGCCTGGACCCCGCCGGGGTCACCCGGCTGCTCGAGCCGTTCGAGCGCGGCGGCCGCACCGGCGAAGGCCGCGGCGCCGGGCTCGGCCTGTCGATCGTGCGCGCGATCGCCGAGGCCCACGGCGGCGACGTGGCGCTGCGGGCGCGCGAGGCCGGCGGGCTCGACGTCGAGGTCGCGCTCCCGCGCAGCTAGACCTGGTCCCGCTCGTGCGAGCGGAAGGGGCAGTCGGCGAACTTCGGCACGGCCTGCTCGGCGGCGGCGACCTCGAGCCGGGTGTCGACGCTCGTCACGCCCTGGACGGCCAGGGTGAACAGCGCGATGCCGGCCACGACGATGGCGACCGCCACCGCGCGACCCAGGACGGATACGAGGGTCATGCGGTGGCAGTCAACCGCGCTTTCCTCAAGCGCTCCTGAAGCTCACACGAGCCGCCGGAACCACAGCAGCGACAGCCCGCTGCCGCTAGCGAGCAGCACGAGCGCGCCGCCGGCGAATCCGGCGGTGACCTCGCGGTCTTGGCGCTCCGTCGCCACCTGCGAGCCGAGCCGCTCGTAGACCTCGCGCAGCGCGTCCGTTCGCTCGGCGGTGAACGCGCGCCCGCCCGAGCGCTCGGCGATCTCGCGCAGCGCGCCGGTGTCCGGCGGGACGCGCTGGCCGTCCGGCAGCGTGCCCGAGGCCGTGCCGAGCGCGACCGTGTAGACGGGCACGCCCATCGCCTTGGCCTCGTCGGCGACCGGGAGCGGGTCGCGGCCGTGGGTGGACTTGCCGTCGGAGAGCAGGACCACGGCGGCGGGCGGGCGGCGCCCCTCGTCGGCTTGTCGCGCGCGCAGCATCGCCAGCGAGGTCGCGAGCGCGTCGCCGGTGGCGGTGCCGCCGGACGCGCGCATCTTCTCGCGCAGCCCTTGGCGAAGCGCCTCGCGGTCGCGGGTCGGCGCCTGCACCGCCTCGGCGCGGTGGTCGAACACGACGGCGCCGACGCGCACCTCGCCGGGCACCTCCTCCAGGAAGCGCTCGCCGGCCGCGAGCGTCGCCGCGAGCCGCGACGGCTTGACGTCGGTCGCCTGCATCGAGCCCGAGTGGTCCATCGCCAGCACGATGCTCGCCTGCTCGGCCGGCACCGCGACGCTGACCTGCGGGCGGGCGAGCGCCGCCAGCAGCCCGGCGAGCGCGATCAGGCCGAGCGCCGGCGGGACGTGGCGGCGCCAGCCGGGCCGGCGCGGCAGCACCGAGGCGGCGGTGGCGGGCGCGGCGAAGGCGTGCTCCCGGCGGCGCCGGCGGCGCTCGGCCGTCAGGTAGAACGCGACCGCCGCCGGGACGGCCAGCAGCGCGAGCAGCAACAGCGGCTGCTGGAAGCTCATGGCGTGCGCCCCGCGCGGTTGCCGAGCTCCACCTCGAGCGTGCGGCTGTCGCCGCCGCGGCGGACCTCGACCTCGACCGTCTGGCCGGGGCGCATGTCCTGGATCGCCCCCGCCACGTCGTCGGGCTCCTGCACCCGCTCGCCGGCGACCCGCACGATCACGTCGCCGGTGCGCACGCCCGCGCCGGCCGCCGGGCCGTTCGCGGTGACCTCGCGCACGAGCGCGCCGCCGCTGCCCGCCGTCGTCGAGACGCCGAGGAACGGCCGCTCGATCGTCTCGCCGCGCTCGAGCCGCGGCACGACGTCGGCGACGGTGTTGGCCGGCACGGCGAAGCCGATCCCGACGTTGCCGTTGGCGCCGCTGCCGCCCGTGGCGATCTGCGAGTTGACGCCGATCACGCGCCCGCGCGCGTCGAGCAGCGGGCCGCCGGAGTTGCCCGGGTTGATCGGCGCGTCCGTCTGGATCACGCGGTCGATCTGGAAGCCGTCCGGCGCCTGGATGTGACGGCCGGTGCCGGACACGATCCCGGCCGTGGCCGTCTGCGGCAGCCCGAACGGCGAGCCGATCGCGACCGCGAGCTGGCCCGTGCGAACCCCGTCGGAGTCGGCCAGCTCGAGCGCGTGCAGCGGCCCGGTGTCCGACGTGTCGACCTCGAGCACCGCGAGGTCCGAAGAGCGGTCGACGCCGGCCACGCGCGCTTGGGCGGTCTCCTCGTCGGCGAACTGCACCTGCACGGTGCGCGAGGAGCCGACGACGTGCGCGTTGGTCACCAGCGTGCCGCCCTCGTCGATCACGAAGCCCGTCCCCGAGCCGCTGCCGGTGCGCACGGACACCACGCCCTCGCGGGCGGACTCGTAGATCGCCTGGACGTCGCCGTTCGGGCGCGCCCCGCCGACGGTCGGCGCGACGGCGCGCGGCTGCGAGGCGCTCTGGGCCGTGTCGCGGTCGAGCACGCCGAGGCCGAACAGCGAGGCGGTGACGAGGACGGCCGAGGCGGCGCCCCCGGCCACGCCGGCGGCGAGCCGGCCGCGGCGGCCGGAGTCGCGTATGGGCGGCGACGGGACGGGATCGGCGGGTGGTGGAGGATCGGCGACTCTTGTCGCGGGCCGGATGCGGCGATCGCCCGTGGGATCGCCGTGGAGCCACAGGTGGGGATCGGTCATGACGTGCAGGCTCACGGGCGGCCCGTCAGCTCGGGATAAGGGATCAGCCGCGCTTGATCTGGCGTTGAGGCCACGCCCGGGGCGGCGCTTAGGAAGCGCCGCGACGGTGGACGGCATGACCGATGACCCGGGCTTCGCCGGCTTCTTGGGGGAGATGGCGCGCGTGCCGCTGCTGACGGCGGCCGACGAGCGCCGTCTCGCGCTGCGCGTCGAGCGGGGAGACCTCGCCGCCAAGCAGCGGATGATCGAGGCCAACCTGCGCCTCGTCGTGCACATCGCGCGCTCCTTCCAGCGCGCCGACCACGGGCTCGCGCTCGCGGACCTCGTCCAGGAGGGCACGTTCGGCCTCGTGCGCGCCGTCGAGAAGTTCGACCCGCGCCGCGGCCTGCGCTTCTCCACCTACGCCACGATCTGGATCCGCCAGTCGATCTCGCGCTCGATCACCAACAAGGGCCGCGCGATCCGCCTGCCGGCCTCCGTCGAGCAGCGCCTGTTCGCGCTGCGGCGCGCCGAGCGCGCGCTCGCCGCCGCGCTCGGGCGCGAGCCCACGACGGCCGAGGCGGCCGCGGAGCTGGGCTGGTCCGAGAGCGACGTGCAGGAGCTGCTGCGCGCCGACCGCCGCATGCTCTCGCTGCAGCAGCCGGCGGGGGCCGAGGCGGAGACCGAGCTCGGTGAGCTGCTCCCCGACGACGGCCCGTCGCCGTTCGAGCAGGTGGAGGCCGCGCTGCTCGGCGGCGAGGTGCAGGCCCTGCTGGCGACGCTCCAGCCGCGCGAGCGCGCGCTGCTGGAGCTGCGCTACGGGCTCGGCGGCAACACGCCGCTGACGCGATCGGAGACCGCGCGCCGGCTCGGCCTGCGCCGGCGCGACGTGGTGCGCCTGGAGGAGCTGGCCCTGCGGCGCCTGCGCGCCCGCCCCGCGCCCGGCGGCTCCGCCGCCCTAGGATCTGCGGCATGAGCGATCTCGAGCGCCGCCCCAGCCGGACACCGCGCCGCCAGCGCGAGCAGCGCGCCTATCGGCTCGTCCAGGTCGGCGGCGGCGCCGCGCTCGCGGCCGTCGCCGGGCTGATCCTCTCGATCGCCGGCGTGATCGGCTCCACGCTCTGGGTCATCGCCGCGATCGTCGCGGCCGTGTGCGCCGTGCTGTTCTGGCGCACGGTCTCCAAGTAAGGAGTTCCTGAACGCAGGGCCGCTCGGGCGCAACCCGGGCTAGGCTGGAGGAGTCGAAGGGAAGTATCCCGTCGGCGGGTGCCGTCAACACGGCTCGGCCCGTACGGCCGATCCCGGTCCCCGCAGCCCTACCGGGCGGAGAAACCTTCGCGGACACCCGACTCCGCGGAGGCCCTGCCCGTGATCGTTTCTCTCACCGCTTGGATCGCCCTGATCGGCGCCCTCGCCGTCATGCTCGTGATCGACCTGCTCGTCGTGGGTCGCCGCGGCGGCGAGATGAGCCTGCGCTTCGCGTCGCTGGCCTCCGTCGTGTGGATCGCGATCGCGCTCGCCTTCGGCGGCCTGCTCGCGCTGCTCGGCGAGACGGGCGCGGCGGCCGACTACACCGCGGGCTACCTCGTCGAGAAGTCGCTCTCGCTCGACAACGTCTTCGTCTTCCTGCTCGTCTTCACCGCGTTCGGCGTGGCCGAGGCGGAGCGCCACCGGCTGCTGACCTACGGCATCGTCGGCGCGCTGGTCATGCGCGCGGCGTTCATCGTCGTCGGCGCCGCCGCGCTCGAGCGCTTCAGCTGGATCGCGTTCGGCTTCGCCGCGCTGCTCGTCTACACGGGCTGGAGCATGTTCCGCCACCGCCACGACCACGACAGCGAGGAGGCGCTGGTCGAGAAGCTGCGCGACCGCTTCCCGATCGCCGAGGGCGAGGCGGCGCAGGGCAAGCTGGTCATGCGCGAGAACGGCAAGCGCGTGCTGACCGTCGGCGGCGCGGCGCTGCTCGGCATCGCCGTCGTCGACGTGATCTTCGCGGTCGACTCGGTGCCCGCGATCCTCGCCATCACGCCCGAGCCGTTCATCGTCTTCGCCGCCAACGCGTTCGCGCTGCTCGGCCTGCGCCCGCTGTTCTTCCTCGTCGCCGAGCTGGTCGCGCGGCTGCACTACCTCAAGACCGCGCTGGCGGTGCTGCTGATCGCGATCGGCTTCAAGATGGCCGCGGGCGAGCTGTTCGGCAAGATCGGGCCGGAGTACTCGCTGCCCGGGATCGCGCTGATCCTCGGCACCGGCGTGGTCGCCTCGCTCGTGCGCCGGCGACGGGAGGAGCGCCGCGCCGTGGCGGCCTGACGCGTAGCCTCCGGCGGGTGCGCCGCGCGGTCCCGCTCGCCCTCGCCGTCGCCCTGTGCTGGTCCGCGCCGGCCGCCGCGCAGGACTGCGTGTCGGCCGACCCGCCGGCGCCCGCGGGCACCCAGCCGCTGCGCATGGGGATCTTCCCGCTCGCGGCCGGCAGCGCGGGCGCCGCCCAGGCGGAGCCGGCGCCCGAGGACCCCACGAAGGCGCTCGCCGCGCTGCGCGCGCTGCGGGCGCCCGGCAAGGAGCTGATCGTCCGGCTCAACCGGATGTTCTGGGCCGACGGCGACGCCGGCCTCGCGCGCTTCGCCGGGCTCGTCGACGGCTACGCCCGCGAGGGCTTCCGCAGCGAGCTGCAGGTCCGCTACCACCCGCCCGAGGGGCACGCCGGCGACATCGCGGGCTGGCTGGAGTACGTCCGCGCGGCCGTGCGGACGTTCGCGCCGCGGCGCTCGGTCGTCGCGCTCTCGATCACCAACGAGGCGAACCTGCCGGGCTCGCCCAACACCTCGGACGGGTTCTACGCGGGCGTGCGCGAGGCGCTCGTGCAGGGCGTGATCGCGGCCCGCGCCGAGGCCGACCGGCACGGCCGGGCCGACCTCTCGATCGGCTTCTCCTACGCCTACCGCAACAGCCCGCAGGCCGACGACGCGTTCTGGGAGGAGCTCGGCGCCAGAGGCGGCCCGGCGTTCGCGGCCGCGGTCGGCCACGTCGGGCTGCAGGTCTACCCCGGCCTGTTCTGGCCGCCCGCGACGACCGATCCGGCCGGCGACGTGCTCGAGGCACTGACGCTGCTGCGCGACTGCTGGATGCCGAAGGCCGGCCTCGGGCGCGCCGTGCCGCTCTGGGTGACCGAGAACGGCTACGCGACCCGCGGCGGGACCGGCGAGGAGCGCCAGGCCGCCGACCTCACGGCCACGCTCGACGCGCTCGCGCGCTGGTCCGGCGCGCTCGGCGTGACCGACTACCGCTACTTCAACCTGCGCGACAACCGCTCGACAGGGCCGGACCTGTTCGACGCGGTCGGGCTGCTGTTCGACGACTATCGCGAGAAGCAGGCGTTCGGAGCGTTCCGGGACGCCGTGGCGGCGCGTGGCGCCGCAGCGCCCGCGGCTCCGGCCGGCCCGGGCGCGGCGCCCCGCGCGGCGCAGCGGCTCCGGGTCACCGTGCGGCCCCGCAGCGTTCGGCGCGGCCGGCGGACGCTGCTCCGCATCCGTGTGCGGAGCGGCGGGGCAGGCGTCTCCGGCGCGCTCGTACGGGTGGGCGGGCGGCGCGTGCGGACCGGTCGGTCCGGGCGGGCGCGGTTGCGCTACCGCTTCGTCGGCCGTCCGGGGCGGCGGCTCGTACGGGTGACGAGCCACGGCCGCCGCGCTACGGCTCGGCTGCGCATCCTGCCGAGTGGCACCTAAGCTGCCCGCAACGGGAACGCAGATGCCACTCGGCCGAACCCTTTCCCTCAATGCCGCCGTTGCGGCCCTGCTCGCGGCCGGCGCCCTCGCCGCGCCCGCGCAGGCGGCGCGGATCGGCGGCTGCCAGCTCCTGCCCCGCAGCTTCCCCACCAACCAGCGCGTCGACCGCCTCCCGGTGCTCGCGAACTCACAGGCCATCGTCAGCTCGATCGGCCTCGACGAGGGCCTGCACCCCGACTTCGGCTCGGGCACGTACGAGGGCCGGCCGATCGGGATCCCCTACGACGTCGTCTCCAAGCGCACCGCGCGCGAGCGGGTCTCCTTCGGCTACGCGGACGAGTCGGACAGGGTCCGCTACCCGATCCCGACGAGCGTCCACATCGAGGGCGGCCGCGACGCGGACGGGGACCGCCATGCGCTGCTCGTCGACCGCGACGCCTGCCGGCTCTACGAGCTGTTCGACCTGCAGGGCCGGCCAGGCGCATGGAGCGCGGGCTCCGGCGCGACCTGGAGCCTGCGCTCGAACCGCCTCCGCCCCGCCGGCTGGACCTCCGCCGACGCCGCCGGGCTCCCGATCCTGCCGCTGCTCGCCCGCCACCCGGAGGTCAAGCGCGGCCGGATCGACCACGCGCTGCGCGTGACCGTCAGCCGCAGCCGGCGGGCGTACGTGTACCCGGCGCGGCACTACGCGTCCAGCGACCCGGACCCGTCGCTGCCGCGCATGGGCGAGCGGCTGCGCCTGAAGGCGGGTGTGGACATCTCGAGGCTCCCCCGCCAGGCCCGCGTGGTCGCGATGGCGCTCAAGCGCTACGGGCTGATCGTGGCCGACAACGGCTCGGACTGGTACGTCTCGGGCGCTCCGAGCCCGGGCTGGGACAACGACCAGCTGCACCAGCTCGGCCGGCTCACCGGCCGCGACTTCGAGGTGGTCGACGCGCGGGCGCTCAGGCCTCGCTGACACGCACCCGGCCGTCGTCGCCGACGGTCAAGGCACGGCCGCCGGCCAGCAGCTCGAGCAGCTCGGCGCCCACGAGCTCGCGGCGCCAGCCGCGCAGCGTGCGCACGTCGGGCTCCGGCGCACCCCGCCGGGCCGCGACCACGATCGGCGCGAGGTCGGCGCGGGCGGCGATCAGCTCGTAGGCCAGGCCGGCCTCCTGGGCGCGGCTGCGCACGAGCGACTCGGCGAGCGCGATCACAGGCCCGTCGCCGGTGTCGGTCTGCAGCCGGTCGCCCTCGTCCAGGTGGACGGGCTCGGCCTCCTTGCCGCGGGCGATCGCCTCCAGCACGGCCGCGCCGCGGCGGCGCACGACGTCCGGGTTGACGCCGCGGATCTGGGCCAGCTCGCGGCGGCCGGACGGCTGGCGCTTGGCGAGCTCGACGACCGTCGGGTCGCGCAGGACCGAGCCGACCGGGCGGTCCTCCTCGGCGGCCGTGCGCTCGCGCCACGCGGCGAGCTCCCGCGCCACGGCGCGGTCGCGCGGGTCCAGGCCGTTGACGCGCGGCAGCCGACGCCACACCTCGCCGGGATCGCGCTCGTCCGTCGCCTCGGCGATCACGCGGCACTCCTCGCGCGCCCACTCCAGCCGCCCGCGCGCCTCCAGGCGCGTGGCGATCTCGTCGCGCAGCGCGAGCAGGTGCTCGACGTCGCCGCGCGCGTAGCGCACCTGCTCGTCGGTCAGCGGCCGCGCGTCCCAGCGCGTGAAGCTGGCGGTCTTGGCCAGCCGCACCTTGAGCACGTCGTGCAGGAGCCCGTTGTAGCCCGCCTGCGCGGAGAAGCCGGCGAAGCCCGCGGCGATCTGCGTGTCGAAGACGTTCGCGAAGTCCGTGTCCCACTCCCGGCGCAGGATCGCCACGTCCTGGCGGCCGGCGTGGAGGATCACCTCGACGGCGGGGTCGGCGAGCACCTCCGCCAATGGCCCGGCCTCGAAGCCCTCGAGCGGGTCCAGCACCGCGATCTCGCCGCCCGCCGCGATCTGCACGAGGCACAGCAGCGGCTTGTAGCGCCCCTCGGGCATGAACTCCGTGTCGAGCCCGAGGCGGCCGTCCGCCCGCGCCAGCTCGGCGAGGCGTGCGGTGTCACTGCTTTCCAAGTGCCTTCTCCCACCGCTGCGCCTCCCACGAGGCGGTCATGCCGACCGACTCGTAGAGGCGCGCGGCCCCGCGGTTGGCGCCGTGCACGGACAGCTCCGCGCGGCGCAGGCCATCGGCGCGGAACGCCTCGAAGAGCGACAGCAGCAGCGTGCGCCCGTGGCCGCGCCCGCGCGCCCGCGGCGCGACCGCGAGTTGCGCGACGTAGCCGAGGCCGTCGTCCCAGCGCTCGCCGAGCGCCGCGCCGGCCAGGCCCTCCTCGTCCTCGAGCAGCAGCCACAGGGCCGGGTCCCAGCGCTTCTTCTCGATCCGCTGGCGGCGCCAGACCTCCAGCGGCTCGGCGAGGAAGCCCTCGACCTCCGAGAGCCCCTCTTGCACGAGGGCGTGGACGGCGATCTCGTCCTGGTCGCGCTCGAACGCCCGCACGGAAGCGCCGTCTTCGTTGCGGGGCGCCTCCTGGAGCGCGATCCTCATCCGGAAGTAGTGCTGCACGGGCCAATAACCCGCGTCGAGCAGCAGGGGAGCGGCCGCCTCGTTGCCCAGCGGGATGAACTGGCGCAGGACGGCCGTGCCGCGCTCGCGCGCGCGCTCCTCGGCGTGCTCGCGCAGGACGGTGCCGATGCCGCGCCCGCAGGCGTCCGGGTGGACGTAGATCAGGGCGTCGTCGCCGAGCAGCAGCTCGGAAGCGACGATCTCGCCGTCGGCCTGCTCCACGACACGCGCGTCGAGCGCGAGGTCCAGGCCGGGCGTCGCCCAGTCGGCGTGCAGGTCCTCGATCGTGAAGTCGGGGTAGCCGAAGTCCGCGACGTCGCGCGCCAGCAGCACGCGCAGCACGGCCTCGTCGTCGGCCTGCCGCGGGGGTCGGAGGGTGTGATCGCTGGGGAGCGTCGCGCTACCGGATGAGCACCGGCGTGCCCACCGGCACGCGCGGATAGAGGTCGATCACGTCGGGCACCGTCATGCGGATGCAGCCGTGCGAGGCGCGCGATCCGATCGAGCCCGGATCCCCCGTGCCGTGGATGCCGACGCCGTTGACGATGCCCATCCAGCGCGCCTTCAGCGGGTTCTCCGCGGAGCCGCCCGCGACCGTCTCGTTGCGGTACGCGCCGGCCCACGGGCTGTCGGGCGCCGTCCACGGCGGGTTGACGGCCTTGTTGGCGATCGAGAACAGGCCGCGGGGCGTCGGGTACGCGGGCAGGCCGACCGCCACGCCGTAGGACTTCACGAACTTCAGCCGCTTGAACAGCCTCAGGCGGAACGAGGACTGCGAGATCGTGATCACCGTGCCGTAGCGGCGCGCGAGGTCCTTGACCTGGACCGCGGCCTTCACGACGGCGCGCTTGGGCCGGATCTGGCGCGGCGCGCGCGGGTCGGTGAGCGCGAGGGCGAGCGCCTTGGCCAGGGCCTTGTCATCGAGCTCGCGGCCGCTCTTGGAGGAGCGCTTGCGGATGTGCTGCAGCGTGATCCGCACGGTCGCGTTGCGCGGGGCGATGCGGGCGGAGCGGTCCACGCGGGCGACGAACGCGGCCAGCTTCTTCTTGTCGTAGCTCGTCCACGGCAGCACGTCGACCGGCTTCGGCGCCGCCGTCTCGTTGCCCGCGATGTAGGCGCGGCGGGCGGACTTCGCCGGGTTCAGGACGAACTCGACCTTCCTCGTCGCCAGGCTGTAGCCGCGGCCGCCGACGCGCACGGAGACGTTGCGCATGACGAGCTGGTGGCGGTACGCGCGGTCGATCGAGCCGGCCGCCTGCGACAGCGTCTGGCCGCCGACGTCAAGGCCGGCGACGGTCACGCCGGGCCGGATCACGGGCTCGGGCTGCTGGGCGCCGGCGGCGGGCGCGAGCAGCATCGTCAAGACGAAGGCGAGGGGGAGGATCCGGCGCATCCGCAGCAGAGTAGCCGTCAGCGGTCGAGATGCTCGTCCAGCAATTTCCATGTCGTGCCCCGCGCGGCGCGCCCGGTCAGCACGCCGAGGTGGCCGCCCGGAGCCGTCTCGAGCTCGACCGAGGCGGCGTTGGGCACGAGGTCCCCGACGTGGTGGCAGGCCGCGATCGGCGCGATCCCGTCCCCGAGCCCCGCGACGGCCAGCAGCCGCGCGGTGACGTCGGCGAGATCGATCGTCCGCCCCGTCAGGCCCAAGCGTCCCTGCGCCAGGTCGTTGGTGCGGAAGAAGCGGTGGTAGAGCTGGCCGAAGGTGCGGCCTGGGTAGGCGTGCATGCGGCCCATGAAGTCGTTGACGGCCTCGATCTGGGCGAGCAGGTCGCGGTCGTCGAGGTTGGAGGCGATCGTCCACGGCTTCATCAGGTACTTGTCGATTCCCGCGAGCTGGTAGCCGCCGCGCACGAGCGGGGCGGGCGCGCCGCCGAGCGCGCGATAGAGCTGGGTGATGCCCTGCCCGCGCGTGACCGCCGCGATCGGGCGCAGCGGCGCGACCATCGGCACCCGCGAGAAGTCGAACGGGCTGCCGATCAGCGCGACGTTGCCGACCGGCAGCTCCGCGTCGCCGGCGTGGGTGAGCAGCGCGAGGATGCCGCCGAGGCTCCAGCCGACCAGGTGCACCGGCCGGCCGCCGGCGTCGGCGGACGTGGCGCGGATCGCCTCCGGGACGACTGAGTCGAACCAGTGCTCGAGGCCGAGCGTGCGGTCCGAGAACTCGATCTCGCCGTAGTCGACGATGTAGACCTCGCGGCCGTCCAGCAGGAGGTGCTCGGCGAGCGAGCAGCCGCGCCGCAGGTCGAAGCAGAACGCCGGCGCGGCGAGCGGCGGCACGAGCAGCACCGGCCCTGGCGTCTCGCGCGGCGCGGCCTGCTCGACGGGCAGGTAGCGGTAGAGGCTGCGCAGGCGCCCGTGGTCGATCAGCGCGGCCGGCATCCGCCGCAGGTCGGCGACGCCCCCGCGCACCGCGGCGTCGTAGAAGTTCGCCGCGGCGGCGGCGACCCGCCCCGGGCCGGGGAGACCGAGCATCGCGCAGACAGTACGTGGGGCGCGGGTAGCCTGATTCGGGTGAGCGAGACGACGGAGCCGCGCGCGGAGGTTCCCGAGAACCTCTGGCAGCGCATCCGGGCCGACCCCGTGCGGGCGCCGGAGCACATCGCGCTGGCCGCGTCGGAGAGACACGGCCCGGCCGCCGAGGCGTGGGCCGCCGAGAAGCGCCGCCGGTTCGCCCACGACGGCCCCGAGCTGGCCGCGATGGCCAAGCGCCGGCACGCGTCGCTCGCGCGCTTCGAGGGCGCGGCGACCGGCGTCGGAGGCGTCTTGACGATCGTCCCGGACATGGTCGCGCTGGCCTGGATCCAGTCGCGCATGGTGTTCTTCATCGCCGCGGCGTACGGCTACGACCCGCGCGAGGAGATGCGCCCCGCCGAGCTGCTCGTGCTCGTCGGCATCTACTCCGACGTGCAGGAGGCGCGCGCGGCGCTCGACGGCGCCGGGAAGACGATCGCGGAGTCCTACGTCGGCTCGCGGCTGCAGCGGGACGAGGCGCTGGCGATGCGGCTCGCGAAGATGGTCGGCAAGCGCACGGCGCGGCGGTTCGCCGGGCGGCTGATCCCGTTTGTCGCGATCGCGTTCAACGCCGTCGGCAACGAGCGCGACACCCGCGCGCTGGCGGACCGGGCGATCCGCTTCTACGGCGGCTGACGTCCGGCTGACGTCCGGAGGCGGCTCTAGCGTTCCGCCCATGCTCGTGCGGGAGCTCGCAGACGGACTTCAGATCGACCAGGTGCTGCTCGTTCGCGAGCGGTCGCGCGGGTCCGTGAAGCTCGGCGACCGCACGGGCTGCGTGCGCGCCGCGGTCCCGCCGGAGCTCGCGGATTGCTGCGTGCCCGGCACCCCCGTGCACGTCACGGGGCACGTCCGCGGCGGCGAGCTGGTGGTGCGCTCGGCGCGCGTGGCGGCCGAGGACGAGTACGACCTCGCCGAGCTGCTGGACGGCCCGCCGCGCTCGGCCACCGGCATGGAGGCCGACCTGCGCGAGCTGCTGGCGACGGTCCAGAACCCGCACCTGCGCGCGCTGCTGGACGCGGTGTTCGGGCCGGCCGCGCCGACCTGGAGGCAGTTCCGCGACGCCCCGGCCGCCAAGCGCTACCACCAGGCCTACCGCCACGGGCTGCTCGAGCACTCGCTGACCGTCGCGCAGGCCGTGTCGGCGATCTCCGCCACGTTCCCGGGGATCGATCGCGACGTCGCGGTCACCGGCGCGCTGCTGCACGACATCGGCAAGCTCGAGGCCTACACGGCCGACCCGCTGGCCATCGACATGACCGACCTGGGCCGCCTGCAGGGCGAGATCCCGCTCGGCTACTACCGCATCCGCCGCCTGATCGAGGATCTCCCGGGCTTCCCGGAGCAGCTCGCGGCCGCTGTCCTGCACATCATCCTCTCCCACCACGGCCAGCTCGAGCACGGCTCGCCCGTGGTCCCGTGCACGCGCGAGGCGACGCTCGTCCACATGATCGACAACCTCGGCGGCCGCCTCGGCTCCTTCGACCGCCTCGAGAAGGAGCTCCCCGACGGCTCCGCCTGGTCGCCGTTCGACCGCGTGCTCTCCGGCGCGGCCTGGTTCTCCGAGCGCCGCGCCGCCTAGGAGTCCGTCGAAGATGATCCGGCCCGACCGGGGTGGTCGTGGAAGCGTCCACGGCCGCATCCGGGCGTGGCGGGGTCTTCGACGGGCTCCTTTAGCCGAGCGGTCGCCCTCGGATCCGCTGGGCGACCTGGGAGGCCGCCCGCGCGACGCGGGTCGCGAGCTCGGCCCGGTCGTCGTCGTCGACCTCCTCGGCCGGGAAGGTCAGCGCGACGGACGCCGCGGGGAGTCCAGCGTGGTCGAGCACCGCGACGGCGACGGATGCGAACCCGGGCGTGACGGAGCCGTCCTCCTGGGCATGGCCGGCCGCCCGCACCGCGGCCAGCTCGCGCCGGAGCGCGGTGACCGACGAGGGCCCGGCGCCGTGGCGCTGGACGAGCGCGGCGCGGCTCGGGAACAGCGCGCGGACCTGGGCCGGCGGGAGCGCCGCGAGCATCGCGAGGCCGCTGGCGGTCAGGGTCGCGGGCAGGCGGACGCCGACGTCGGTGACGAGGCTCGGGCGGCCTGCCGCTCGCTCCTCGATCACGTAGAGGACGTCGCGGCCGTGGAGCACCGCGAGGTGGCCGTTATGGGTGCTCGCGTCCACGAGCCGGCTCAGGACCGTGCCGGCGATCCAGCGCAGCGGCTCCTGGCGCGCGTAGGCCGAGCCGAGCTCGAACGCCGCGACCCCGAGCCCGTAGCGCCGCTGCTCGGGCAGGTGCACCACGAACCCCTGCTCGCGCAGCACGGCCAGCAGGTGGTAGACGGTCGAGCGCGGCAGCCCGAGCTCGCGCGCGATCGCCGCCGCCGGCATCGGGCCCGCGTGCGATCCGAGCCGCTTCAGCAGCGCGAGCGCCTGCGCCGCGGCGGGAGCGTTGGCCATGCGGCTCAGTGTCTCAGATCCGAGACAGAAGCCTGGCGAGTTGCCTGACATCGGGGCCGCGCGGGTGTTCGATCCGCTCATGGCCGCCACGCTGCCCGCCACCCGCACCGTCAACCTGGGGCCCGGCCCAGTCTCCTTCGATGAGGTGGCGGCGGTGGCGCGCGAGGGCGCGCGGGTGGAGCTCACGGGCGAGGCGCTCGCGGCGATCGCCGCGAGCCGCGGCGCCGTCGAGGCGCTCGCCGGCGACGAGCGCCCGCACTACGGCGTCTCGACCGGGTTCGGGGCGCTCGCCACGCGCCACATCGCTCCCGAGCGGCGCGCGACGCTCCAGCGCAGCCTGATCCGCAGCCACGCCGCCGGCACCGGCCCCGAGGTCGAGCGCGAGGTCGTGCGGGCGATGATGCTGCTGCGGCTCTCGACGCTCGCGACGGGACACACCGGCGTCCACCCGGACACCGCGGCCGCGTACGCCGGACTGCTCAACGCGGGCATCACGCCGGTCGTCCACGAGCACGGCTCGCTCGGCTGCTCGGGCGACCTCGCGCCGCTCGCGCACTGCGCGCTCGCGCTGACCGGCGAGGGCCCCGTCAGCGACCGCGACGGCCGCCGCACCGACGCGGCGACCGCGCTCAGGGAGGCCGGCCTCAAGCCCGTCGAGCTGCGCGAGAAGGAGGGCCTCGCGCTGATCAACGGCACCGACGGGATGCTCGGCATGCTCGTGCTCGCGATCGCCGACCTGCGCGACCTGCTGGCCACGGCCGACGTCGCGGCGGCGATGAGCGTCGAAGGGCTGCTCGGCACGGACCGGGTGTTCGCCGCCGACCTGCAGGAGCTGCGCCCGCAGCACGGCCAGGCGCTCGCCGCCGCCAACGTGCGTGCGCTGCTCGAGGGCAGCCCGATCGTGGCGAGCCACCGCGGCCCGGAGGACACCCGCGTGCAGGACGCCTACTCCCTGCGCTGCTGGCCGGCCGTCGGCGGCGCGGCGCGCGACACCGTCGAGCACGCCGCCGCGGTCGCGGGCCGCGAGCTCGCCGCCGCGATCGACAACCCCGTGATCTGCACGGACGGCCGCACGGAGTCCAACGGCAACTTCCACGGCGCGCCGCTCGGCTACGTGCTCGACTTCCTCGCGATCGCCGCCGCCGACGTGGCGAGCATCGCCGAACGCCGCACGGACCGCTTCCTCGACCCTGCCCGCAGCCACGGCCTGCCGCCGTTCTTGGCCGACGACCCGGGCGTCGACTCCGGCCTGATGATCGCGCAGTACACGCAGGCCGCGATCGTCTCCGAGCTCAAGCGGCTGGCCGTGCCGGCGAGCGTCGACTCGATCCCGAGCTCGGCGATGCAGGAGGACCACGTCTCGATGGGCTGGGCCGCCGCGCGCAAGCTGCGCCGCGCACTCGACGGGCTGACCCGCGTGATCGCGATCGAGCTGCTCACCGCCGCGCGCGGGATCGAGCTGCGCGCGCCCCTGCGGCCCGCGCCCGCGACGGCCGCCGTGATCGCGGCGCTGCGCGAGCACGCGTCCGGACCGGGCGCGGACCGCTTCCTGGCGCCCGAGATCGAGGCCGTCACCCAACTCGTCAACGATGGCCGCGTCCGCGCCGCCGCCGAATCCGTCACCGGGAGGCTCGCATGAGCGTGCACACGAGCGTCCGCGCCCCGCGCGGAACCGACCTCAACTGCCTGGCCTGGCCGCAGGAGGCCGCCTACCGGATGCTCCACAACAACCTCGACGCCGAGGTCGCGGAGCGCCCGGAGGACCTCGTCGTCTACGGCGGCACCGGCAAGGCCGCGCGCGACTGGGCGAGCTTCGACGCGATCGCGCGCACGCTGCGCACGCTCAAGGACGACGAGACCCTGCTGGTGCAGTCCGGCCGCCCCGTCGGCGTCATGCGCACGCACGAGTGGGCGCCGCGGGTGCTGCTGGCCAACTCGAACCTCGTCGGCGAGTGGGCGAGCTGGGAGGAGTTCCGCCGCCTCGAGGCGCTCGGGCTGACGATGTACGGCCAGATGACCGCGGGCTCGTGGATCTACATCGGCAGCCAGGGGATCCTGCAGGGGACCTACGAGACGTTCGCCGCCGTCGGCGCCAAGCGCTTCGGCGGCTCGCTGGAGGGGACGATCACGCTCACCGCCGGCCTCGGGGGGATGGGGGGCGCGCAGCCGCTCGCCGTCACGATGGCCGGCGGTGTGGCGATCTGCATCGAGGTCGACCCCGGCCGCATCGCCCGGCGCATCGCCCACGGCTACCTCGACACGGAGGCGGCGAGCCTCGACGAGGCGCTGCGACTCGCCGCCGAGGCGCGCGACGCCCGCCGCCCGCTCTCGATCGGCGTGCTCGGCAACGCCGCCGAGGTCTTCCCCGAGCTGCTCGCAGCGGGCGCGCCGATCGACGTCGTGACCGACCAGACCTCCGCGCACGACCCGCTCGCCTACCTGCCTGCCGGCGTCGCGTTCGAGGACTGGCGCGCGCTCGCCGAGCGCGACCCCGAGGGGTTCACCGCGCGCGCCCGCGAGTCGATGGCCCGCCACGTCGAGGCGATGGTCGGCTTCATGGACGGCGGCGCCGAGGTGTTCGACTACGGCAACTCGATCCGCGCCGAGGCGCAGCTCGGCGGCTACGACCGCGCGTTCGCGTTTCCCGGTTTCGTGCCCGCCTACATCCGCCCGCTGTTCTGCGAGGGCCGCGGCCCGTTCCGCTGGGCCGCGCTCTCCGGCGACCCCGCCGACATCGCCGCGACCGACCGCGCGGTGCTCGAGCTGTTCCCGGAGAACGAGGCGCTCGCGCGCTGGATCAAGATGGCCGGCGAGAAGGTGCACTTCGAGGGCCTGCCCGCGCGGATCTGCTGGCTCGGCCACGGCGAGCGCCACCTCGCCGGGCTGCGCTTCAACGAGATGGTCGCGAGCGGCGAGCTGAAGGCGCCGGTCGTGATCGGGCGCGACCATCTCGACTGCGGCTCGGTCGCCTCGCCCTACCGCGAGACGGAGGGGATGCTCGACGGCTCGGACGCGATCGCCGACTGGCCGCTGCTCAACGCGCTCGTCAACACGGCGTCGGGCGCGACCTGGGTCTCGATCCACCACGGCGGCGGCGTCGGCATCGGCCGCTCGATCCACGCCGGCCAGGTCACGGTCGCCGACGGCACGCCGCTGGGGGCGGCCAAGCTCGAGCGGGTGCTGACCAACGACCCGGGCATGGGGATCGTTCGCCACGTGGACGCCGGCTACGAGCGCGCGGAGGAGGTCGCGGCGGACCACGGCGTGCGCATCCCGATGCGGGAGGGCGGCGCTTGACGCGCTTCTGGGCCGAGCACGCCTGGCTCGGCGGCGACCGGGCCGAGGCGGGCGTGCTGATCGAAGCTCGAGGGGGAACGGATCGCCGCCGTTTATCAGTCCCCACCCACCCCGCCCGACGGCGCGACGATCCTGCGCGGCCTCGCGCTCCCGGGCCTCGCCAACGCCCACTCGCACGCGTTCCACCGGGCGCTGCGTGGGCGCACGCACCGCGGGGGCGGGACGTTCTGGACCTGGCGCGAGGACATGTACGCCGTCGCCGAGCGGCTCGACCCCGACTCCTACCGCGCGCTCGCCCGCGCGGTGTTCGCGGAGATGGCGCTGGCCGGGATCACCTGCGTCGGCGAGTTCCACTACCTCCACCACGGCGCGGCGCCGTACGCGGACCCGAACGCGATGGGCGAGGCGCTGATCGAGGCGGCGGCCGACGCCGGGATCCGGATCACGCTGCTCGACGCCTGCTACCTGGCGAGCGGGTTCGGAACCCCGCCCGAGGGCGCCCAGCAGCGCTTCTCGGACGGCGACGCGCACGCGTGGGCCGAGCGCGCCTCGGCGCTGCGCGCCGCGCCGCACGCCCGGGTCGGCGCCGCGATCCACTCCGTCCGCGCGGTCCCGGCCGACCAGCTCGCGACCGTCGCGGACTGGGCGCGCGAACGGAGCGCGCCGCTGCACGCGCACCTGTCCGAGCAGCGCGCGGAGAACGAGGCCTGCCTCGCCGCCCACGGGCGCACGCCGGCGGAGCTGCTCGACGAGCACGGCGCGATCGGCAGCGGCGGCTGCATGGTCCACGCGACGCACCTGACGGACGGCGACATCCGGCGCCTCGGCGGCACGACCGTGTGCATGTGCGCGACGACGGAGCGCGACCTCGCGGACGGCATCGGCCCGGCGCGCGCGCTCGCGTCGCCGCTGTGCCTCGGCAGCGACAGCCATGCGGTGATCGACATGTTCGAGGAGGCGCGCGCCGTCGAGCTCGACGAGCGCCTGCGCACCGAGCGCCGCGGCCACTTCAGCGCCGCCGAGCTGCTGCGCGCGGCCACGAACCACGCGCCGCTCGGCTGGCCCGAGGCCGGGCGGATCGAGCCCGGCGCGCCGGCCGACCTCGTCGCGGTCTCGCTCGACTCGCCGCGGCTCGCCGGCGCCCAGCCGGAGACGCTGCTCGAGTCGCGTGCTCTTCGCGGCCGCGCCGGCCGACGTGCGCGAGGTGCTGGTCGGCGGCCGCCGCGTCGTCGCCGAGGGCCGGCACACCACGATCGACGTCCCCGCCGAGTTGCGCGACTCGATCGCCGCGGTGCTGCCCGGGACGGTGCGGGCGTGAGCCTCCTGATCGACAACATCGGCGCGCTCGTCACCAACGATCCCGAGCTCGGCGACGGCCCGCTCGGGCATCCTCGAGGACGCGGCGCTGGTGCTCGGCGACGGCGTCGTCCTGTGGGCGGGCCCGCGCGCGGCGACGCCCGAGGCGGCCGCCGCCGAGCGCTTCGACGCCGGCGGCCGCGCCGTGATCCCCGGCTTCGTGGACTCGCACGCCCACCTGGTCTTCGCGGGCGACCGCGCGCGCGAGTTCGCCGCGCGGATGGCGGGCGAGCGCTACGAGGCCGGCGGCATCCGCACGACCGTCGCGGCCACCCGCGCGGCGAGCGAGGCGGAGCTGGACGCGACGACGGCGCGGCTGGTCGCGGAGGCGCGCCGCTCCGGCACGACCACGATCGAGTGCAAGTCCGGCTACGGCCTGACGGTCGGGGACGAGCGCGCGCTCGCTGGAGGTCGCCGCCCGCCACACGGACGAGGTCACCTACCTCGGCGCGCACGTCGTCGCGCCCGGAGTACGCGGACGACCCGGCCGCCTACGTCGCGCTCGTGACCGGCCCGATGCTCGACGCCTGCGCGCCGCACGCCCGCTGGATCGACGTCTTCTGCGAGCAGGGCGCGTTCGACGGCGACCAGGCGCGCGCCGTCCTCGAGGCCGGCAAGGCCCGCGGCCTCACCCCGCGCGTGCACGCCAACCAGCTCGGGCACGGGCCCGGCGTCCAGCTCGCGGTCGAGCTCGGCGCCGCCTCCGCCGACCACGTCACCCACGTCACGGACGCGGACGTCGACGCGCTCGCGAACTCCGGCACCGTCGCGACCCTGCTCCCCGGCGCGGAGTTCTCCACCCGCGCCACGTACCCGGACGCCCGCCGGCTGCTCGACGCGGGCGTCACCGTCGCGCTCGCCGCCGACTGCAACCCCGGCACGAGCTACACGACGAGCATCCCGTTCTGCATCGCGCTCGCCGTGCGCGAGATGGGCATGACGCCCGACGAGGCCGTCTGGGCCGCCACCGCCGGCGGCGCCCGCGCGCTGCGCCGCGACGACGTCGGCCGCCTGAGCGCCGGCGCGCGCGCCGACGCCGTACTGCTGGACGCCCCGAGCCACCTGCACCTCGCCTACCGGCCGGGCGTCGCGCTCGCCGCTGCCGTCTGGCAGGGAGGCGCCCGCTCGTGACCGTGCTCCCGATCGTCTCCGTCGGCGACCCCGTGCTGCGCGAGCGCGCCCGCGAGGTCACGCCGCAGGAGCTGCGCTCGCCCGCGGTCCAGCGGCTGATCGACGACATGATCGAGACGATGCGCGCCGCCGGCGGGGCGGGCCTGGCCGCCAACCAGGTCGGCGAGCTGCTGCGGATCTTCGTCGTCGAGGTCGACGGCAACCCGCGCTACCCCTACAAGCCGGACGTCCCCCTGACCGTGGCCGTCAACCCGGTGATCGAGCCGCTCGACGAAGAGACCGCGGCGATCAACGAGGGCTGCCTGTCCGTCCCCGGCCTGCGCGGCGAGGTCGACCGCCACGTGCGCGTCCGCGTGCGCCGGCTCGACCGCGACGGCACGCCCCACGAGGAGACGCGCCCCGGCCTCACCGCGGGCACGTTCCAGCACGAGCTCGACCACCTCGACGGCGTGCTCTTCCTCGACCGCGTGCGCGACCCGCGGACGTTCACGACCTGGGAGCAGTTCGAGCGCCATCACCGCGACGCGTTCGTCGTGCGCGCCGAGGCGCTCACGGCCCGCGTGGGCGGCTAGCCCGGCTCCTCCAGCAGCTGGTCCACGAGCTGGCCGATCTCGAGCGCGGCGGCGTGGATGCGCGAGGCGTACTCGCGCCGGTCGGCCTCGGAGATGACCCGGTCCGCGGCGAGGACCTCGGCGAACCCGGAGACGATCGTCAGCGGCGTGCGGAGGTCGTGCCGCAGCCGGCGGCGCCGCTCGTCCTCGCTCGTCACGCCGCGGCGTTCCCGTCGCTCGCGGGCGGCTGGATGTAGCCCTCCCGCAGGGCGATCGCGATCGCGTGCACGCGCGTGGACGCCTCGAGCTTGCTCATGGCGTTGCGGATGTGGGTCTTGACCGTCTCGCTGGAGAGCACGAGCTTCTCCGCGACCTGCTCGCCGGTGAGGCCCTGGGCGAGGAGGTCCATGATCTCCCGCTCGCGCTTGGACAGCGAAGGCATCCGCTGGGTGGCGCGGCGCGAGAGCAGCGCCGGCCGCAGGCGCGGATCGACGTAGGTGCCGCCCTCGGCGACCGTGTTCAGCGCGGCGGTCAGCTCGCTCGGCGTGCCCTCCTTGAGCGCGTAGCCGCGCGCGCCGGAGTCCAGCCCGCTGATCAGGAGCTCGACGTCGCTGGAGCCCGTGTAGAGCACGACGCGGCGCTCGGGGTCGGCGTCGAGCAGCTCGCGCGTGAGGTCGATGCCGGACTCCTCGCCGAGGCGGATGTCCACCAGCGCGACGTCCGGTGAGTGGCGTTCAACCAGTTCACGACCCTCTCCGGCGGACCCGGCGGTACCGACCACTTCGAGGCCCTCTCGGCTCAGGAGCAGCTCGAGTCCTTCCCTCAGGGCCTGGTGATCTTCGATTAGTACTAAAGAAAGTGGCAATGAAGGCTCCAACTCTGCGGAAACTCCGCGCCTATCAGAGTAGGGCGCGCGCGCCGATTCGTCGCGCCTCTAAGGTTGGAAGGGCGGTGGCGAAGGACACAGAAAAGCTCATCCGGCAGCTCTCCCTCATCTCGTACCTGATGGCGGAGCGGCGGCCGGTGACCGCGACGGAGATCCGCCGCGACGTCGAGGGCTACTCGGATATGACCGAAGACGCGTTCGCGCGTCGCTTCTACGCCGACCGCGCGGAGCTCGACGCACTCGGCATCCACCTGCGCGTGGACAAGCCCGCCGACGGGTTCTCCGAGCAGGAGAACTACTCGCTCGCGCCCGAGGCGTTCCACCTGCCGGCGATCGCGTTCTCCGACGACGAGCGCGCCGCGCTGCAGACCGCGCTGACGCTGCTCGACGGCGAGTTCGCCTACGCCGAGCCGCTGCGCCTGGCGCTGCAGCAGATCACGTGGGGGCGCCCGAGCCCGCTCGGCACGGACTCGCGCCAGACGATCGGCCTCGGCATCACCGCCTCGGCCGGCGGCGGCGAGCTCTCTGGCCGCCTGGCCAAGGTCGACACCGCGATCTACCGCCGCAAGCGGATCGAGTTCGAGTACTACTCGCTGCAGCGCGACGAGACCGCGATGCGCAAGGTCGACCCGTACCACCTGCTGTTCGAGGGCGGCCAGTGGTACCTCGTCGGCCACTCGCACGAGCGGGGCGACGTCCGGATGTTCCGGCTCTCGCGCATCCGCGGCAAGGTCGCCTACTCGACCAAGGCCGAGCACGACTTCCAGCGCCCGGCGGACTTCGACCCGCGCGGCTACGCCAGCCGCATCCCGTGGCAGCTCGGCGACACGGTCGGCACCGGCGAGGTGTGGGTCTCGGACAACATCGCGTGGTACGTCGAGCGCCAGTTCGGCGCCTACGGCGAGATGCGCGACGGCGAGGACGGCGGGCGCATCTTCCGCACGGACTACGCGAACTCGCGCCTGCTCGTCGCCTGGGCGCTGCGCTTCGGCGACCAGGCCCGCGTCTGCGATCCACCCGAGCTCGTCGACGAGTCGCGCTCCCGGCTGGACGCGATCATCGAGCGCCACCGTGGCGAGCCGTTCACGTCGGTCGCCGACGGGACGCCGCCCGCGGCCGCCGTGTCCGAGGGCGAGAGCGGCGGGCGCACGCGCGGCGGCGAGACCGGCATCCGGCCCGAGCGCTTCGCGCGGCTCGTCACGCTCGCCACCGTGCTGATCGCCGCGGGCCGCGAGGGCCGCCGCATTCCCGTCTCCGAGGTCCGCGGGCAGCTGCAGATCTCCGAGCAGGAGCTGCGCGAGGACATCTCCGTGCTCAACGTCGTCAACTTCGGCGGCGGCGCCTACGTGATCTACGCGGAAGTGCTGCCCACGGGCGAGATCGAGGTCGACACGGAGCCCTACTCGGACACGTTCGACCGCCCGGCCCGGCTGCTGCCGAGCGAGGCGAAGGCGCTCGTCGCCGCGATCGACCTGCTCACCACGCGGCTCGACCAGGGCGTGCTGGAGTCCGCGCGCGACAAGATCGTCGCGGCGCTCGGCCACGACCCCGTCGAGGAGGGCCTCCAGGTCACGACGCCGCTGGCCGCCGACGAGGTCACGCGGGTCGTCGAGACCGCCGTGTACGAGTCGCGGCGGGTCAGGATCGAATACTGGGCCGCCAACGAGGACGCCTTCTCGCACCGCGCGATCGAGCCGTACGCGCTCGTCAACAGCAAGGACGCGTGGTACGTGGCCGCGGTCGACCCGGGCAAGGACGACCAGCTGCGCCACTTCCGGCTCGACCGGATCAAGAAGGCCGTGCTGCTCGACGAGGCCTTCGAGCGCCGCGAGGACCTCGACCCGGTCGCCGACGTCGGCGGCTGGCCGCGCACGGGCGTGGTCGAGGGCTCGCGCACTGCGCACGTCTGGATCTCGCCCGAGCAGGCGCGCTGGGCGAGCGAGGAGCGCACCGTGCTGGCCGAGCTGCCCGACGGCGCCGTGATCGTCGAGTGGGGCTACAAGGGCACCCCGTACCTCGTGCGCGAGGTGCTCAAGGAGGCGGGCGACGCCGCCGTGCTCGAGCCGGCCGACGCGCGCGAGGCCGTGCTGGCCGCCGCCGAGGGCCTGCTCGCGCCCAGCGGCTCGTGACGGCCCCGGATCCACCGATGACCCGCGGATGCCTCGGCGCCGTGGGCCGAGTCGGAGTCGGTCGGCCGCGGTTCCATGTGGCGGGTCACCTGGTTCGCGGCCGATCGGCTCCGGCGAACGGCCACGGTGGCGAGGCGCCGCGGGGATCGGTGGATCCGGGGTGAACCGCCGCGCAGCGATGCGCATGACCGAGGAGGAGGCGCTCGCCTTCCTCGAGGCGGAGCGGACCGTGATCTGCGCCACCAACGGCCATGACGGCTTCCCGCACCTGATGCCGCTCTGGTACGTGGTGCGCGGCGGCACCCTCTGGGCCTGGACGTACGCGAAGTCCCAGAAGACCAAGAACCTCGAGCGCGACGCGCGGGCGACGCTGCAGGTCGAGACGGGAGAGAGCTACGAGCAGCTGCGCGGGCTGATGCTGCGCACGCAGGCGGTGCTGCACCGCGACGAGGCGACGGTGCTCGGCTTCGTCGAGGAGCTCGCCGCGCGCTACGCGCCCCCGGGCGTCGACCCGGACGCCATGCGCGAGGGCTTCGCGAAGCAGGTCCCCAAGCGCGTCGCGATCGAGTTCACCGAGGTCTCCCGCGTGAGCTGGGACCACAGAAAGCTCGGTGGCACCTACTAGGCTGGCGCGCCATGAGTAGCGAGCTCAAGGGCCTGATCCTCTCGGGCGGGCGCGGTACGCGGCTGCGCCCGATCACCTACACGTCGGCCAAGCAGCTCGTGCCCGTCGCGAACAAGCCCGTGCTCTTCTACGGCATCGAGGCGATGGCCGACGCGGGCATCCACGACATCGGGATCATCATCGCGCCCGAGACCGGCGACGAGATCCGCGAGGCGGCGGGCGACGGCTCGCAGTTCGGCGTGCAGATCACCTACATCGTGCAGGACGAGCCCGCCGGGCTCGCGCACGCGGTGCTGACCGCCGAGCCGTTCCTCGGCGACTCTGCGTTCGTGATGTACCTCGGCGACAACCTGCTCCAGGGCGGGATGCGCGAGCTGGTGCACGAGTTCCGCGAGCACGCCCCCGAGGCGCTGATCCTGCTCACCCCCGTGCCCGACCCGGAGAACTACGGCGTGGCCGAGCTCGACGGCTCGGGCTCGGTCAAGCGGCTGGCGGAGAAGCCCAAGGAGCCCGCGACCGACCTCGCGCTGGTCGGCGTCTACATGTTCACGTCGCACATCCACGACGCCGCGCGCGCGATCGAGCCGTCCGCCCGCGGGGAGCTGGAGATCACGGACGCGATCCAGTGGCTCGTCGACTCGGGCCGCCGGGTCGAGCCGCACATCGTGCGCGGCTGGTGGAAGGACACGGGCCGCCTCGACGACATGCTCGAGGCCAACCGGCTGATCCTCGAGACGATCGATCGCCAGGTCGACGGCGAGCTCGACAACTCCCAGATCGACGGGCGCGTGATCGTCGAGGCCGGCGCGCGGCTGACCAACTCGACCGTCCGCGGGCCCGCGATCATCGGCGCGGGCGCCGAGCTGACCGACTGCTACGTCGGGCCCTACACCGCCGTCGGCCGCCACTGCGTGATCCACGGGGCCGAGGTCGAGCACTCGATCCTGCTCGAGGGCTCCACGGTCCGAGGCCTCGACGGCCGGATGGAGTCCTCGCTGCTCGGCCGCGGCGTGCACATCTCGCGCGACGACCGCCAGCCGCGCGCCTACCGGTTCATGGTCGGCGACAACTCGGAGATCGGGATTCTCTGAGGCCGGCCGGGGGCGTTGCCCCGGCGAACGTCAACGGCTCTGGGTGGGGAAGGTAGGGAGTGCCTCGAGCGCCCCGGTTTCACTCGAGCGTGCAGTTGTTCACGTATAGACGGAACAAGTGCACGCTCGCGTTCGGCGTGGCCGCCGCGGGCGGCTCCCTTGCTCCCCTACCCAGCCGCAGTTCGCGCCCGGCGGGCGGTCAGAGCCCTAGGGGCTCGAGCAGCGCCGCGAGGTCGGCGGCCAGCCGGTCGGCCTCTTCGAGGTCGTCCTCGCCGTGGGTGGTGGTGACGGCCCAGACCGTCATCCCGGCCGAGCGGCCGGCGCGCACGCCGGCCGGGGCGTCCTCGATGACCACGCAGTCGCCGGGCTCGGCGCCGAGCGCCTGCGCGGCCACGAGGTAGGCGTCGGGGGCGGGCTTGCCGCGGCGGACGGCGTCGGCGGTGACGAGGATCGCGGGCTCGGGCAGGCCGGCCGCGCGCAGCCGCGCCGCGGCGAGGGCGGAGCCGCACGAGGTCACCACCGCGAGCGCCTCCGGCGGCGCCGCGGCGAGCAGCTCGGCCGCGCCCGGGAGCGGTTCGCCGCCGGTCTCGGCGTGCAGTGCGTCGACGCGCCGGGCCTCGGCGACCGCGTCGAGGTGCGGCGCGACCGTCGCGATCACCTCGCGCGAGGGCACGCCGTGCATCGCGCGCACGACCTCGCCGGGGTCGAGCCCCTGGCCGGCGGCCCAGTCGCGCCAGACGGCCTCGACCGCGTCGCCGGAGTCCACGAGCACGCCGTCGAGGTCCGACAGGATGGCCGCGAACCTCACGTGATCGCGAGCTCCGGCTCCGGCCGGGCCGCGTCCTTGCCCGCGGTCACCCGCGGCGCCAGGACGGCGACCGCGGCGGTCGCCACGCACAGCGACGTGAGCGCGAGCGGGAGGCTCGTCGCCTCGGCCAGGAAGCCGATGAACGGCGGGCCGACGAGGAAGCCGAGCGAGCCCATCGAGCTGACCGCGGCGATCGAGGGGCCGGCGGTCTCCAGACCGCCGGCGCCCGCGAAGCTGAACAGCAGCGGCACGCCGTTGGCGACGCCGATGCCCACGAACACGAGGCCCGCCAGCGCGGCGACCGGGTGCGCGAGCACCAGCATCGTGCCGAGCGCGATCGCCGCCAGCGCGGAGCCGCCGCGCAGCAGCCGCGCCGGCCCGATCTGCTGGTTGATCCAGTCGCCCGTCAGCCGCGCGATCGTCATGCCCGCCGCGAACGCCGCGAACGCGGCCGCGGCCACGCCGGCCGACGCCTCGAGGTCGCCGCGCAGGTAGACCCCGCCCCAGTCGGCCATCGCGCCCTCCGTGACCATCGTGAGGAAGCACAGGACCGCCATCAGCACGACGGCGCGCGAGGGCAGCCGGAAGCGCTCGCCCACGGCGGTGGCGCTGCCCGGCCCGAGCGCGGTCAGGCAGGCGAGCAGCCCGACCAGGAGCACGCCGGCGGCGAGCGTGTTCTGCAGCCGCGGGTCGATCCCGGCGGCGGTCGCGCCGGCCACCCCGGCCGCGCCGGAGAAGCCGCCGAAGCTCCAGCCCGCGTGCAGGGAGGACATGATCGGCCGCCCGAGCCGGCCCTCGATGGCGGAGCCGTGGGCGTTCATGGACACGTCCATCGCCGCACCCGCGGCCCCGAAGGCCAGCAGCGCGAGCGGCAGCAGGTACGGCTCGGGCGCCAGCAGCGGCAGCGGCACCATCAGGCAGCAGAGGATCCCGCCGAGCCGGACCGCGCGGGCGCTGCCCAGCCGCACGATCGCCTGTCCCATGAAGGGCAGGGCCACGATCACGCCGATCGACATCGACAGCAGGATCAGCCCGAGCGTGCTCTTGGCGAGGTCGAACCGCTCCTGGATGAACGGGATCTGGGCGACCCAGACGCCGATCGCCGCCCCGTTGACGAAGAAGACCCCGAAGGTCGCCGTGCGTGCACTCACCCGCTACGGGTTATCAGGTGCCGCTCGCGGCAGCGGTACGGCTCCCCGCCCCTTAGGCCCGCCGGCGCCCGAGCCTAGGCGGGCGTGGCGACCTTGGCGCGCTTCGGCGCGAGCTTCTGCTCCTGGCGCTCCGGGCTGATCTCGACGACGTTCCAGGCCAGCTTGGTGGCCTTCATGCCGCGGATCACCCACGCGGTCGGATCGACCTCCCACCAGCGCAGGCCGTGCATCGCCGAGCGCGGGAACGCGTGGTGGTTGTGGTGCCAGGACTCGCCGAAGGACAGCGGCGCCAGCCAGAAGACGTTGGTCGAGTGGTCGTCGACCTCGAAGCGGCGGGTGCCGAAGAAGTGGCAGACGGAGTTGATCGACCAGGTGACGTGGTGCAGCAGGAAGATCCGCACCGCGCCGCCCCACAGCGCGCCGGTGACCGCGCCGGCGAAGCTCCCCTCGATCAGCCAGCCGAGGCCGGCCGGGATCGCGATGCCGACGGCGACCCAGAGCGGGAAGAGCGCGTTGATGATCCGGAAGCCCCGGTCCTCGACGAGATCGCGGGCGAACTTGTCGTACGCCGCCTGGCCCTGGCGGTCGAACAGCCAGCCCATGTGCGCGTACCAGAGGCCCTTGACCGCGCCGCGCCAGCCGCTGCCGTGACCGTGCGGGGAGTGCGGATCGCCCTCCTGGTCGGTGAAGGCGTGATGCTTGCGATGGTCCGCCACCCAGGAGATGACGGGGCCCTGCACCGCGACCGAGCCGAGGATCGCCCAGGCGTACTGCACGGGCTTGTAGGTCGCGAACGACCGGTGCGTGAGCATGCGGTGGAAGCCGACGGTGACGCCGAGCCCCGTGGCGACGTACATGACGGCGAGCAGCGCCAGGTCGCTCCAGTCGACCAGCGTGTTCCACAGCAGCACGATCGCGACGAGGACCGCCAGCAGCGGGACGAGCACGCCGGCGAGGTTGGAGATCCGGTGCGCGGTGGTCATGGCCTGTGGTCTACCCCTGCAGGCTGCGACGTTCTTGGCGATTCGCGGCACGTCGAGGGCCCCTGCTTTGTAGGCTTCCCACAAATGCCGCAGACGAGCCGGACGTTCGCCGCCATCCCGCCCGAGACCGCGGACGTGCTGCGGCCGGCGCTGTCCGGCCTGGCCGACGAGGTGATCGCCGCGATCGCGGCCGAGGTCCCCGACTACGCGCGCGCCATGGAGGGCGACTTCGGCAAGGCGGTGCGGCGCGGCGTGCAGATCGCCTTCCGGCGCTTCCTCGACCTCGTGCTCGACCCCGAGGCGGACGTGCGCAGCGCCCGCGCGGCCTACGTGGACCTCGGCCGCGGCGAGTACCGCGCGGGCCGCAGCCTCGACGCGCTGCTCGCCGCCTACCGCGTCGGCGCGCGGCTGGCGTGGCGCCGGTTCGTGGAGACGGGCCGCGAGGCGGGCCTGGCCCCGGAGGTGCTCTACGACCTCGGCGAGGCGATCTTCGCCTACATCGACGAGATCTCCGCCGAGTCGGCCGACGGCTACGCCCAGGAGCAGTCCGCGGCGGCCGGCGAGGCGCAGCGCCGCCGGCGGCGGCTCGTGCGTGTCCTGGCCGACGACCCGCCCGCCTCCGAGGAAGCCATTCGCACCGCGGCCGCGGCGGCGGGCTGGGCGCTCCCCCGGCGGCTGGCGGCGGTCGTCGTCCCGGGCGGCGACGGCGCGCCGGAGGACGAGCTCGACGCGGACGCGGCCTCGCTGGCCCGCCGGATCGGCGCGGAGGCCGTCGGCGCGGAGGTCCACGGCCGGCTGTGCCTGTTCGTGGGCGACCCGGGCGCGCCGGGGCGCCGGCGCGCGCTGGAGGCGGCGCTGGGCGGCGCCCGCGCGGGGCTCGGGCCGTCCGTCCCGTGGCCGCGGGCGTCGGCGAGCCTGCGCCGCGCCGCCTCGGCGCTGGCGCTGCCGCACGACGGGCTCGTGGTCGCCGAGGACCATCTCGCCACCCTGCTGCTCGCCTCCGACCAGGCGCTCGGCGCCGAGCTGGCGGCGGCCCGGCTCGCCCCGCTCGAGGGGCTCACGGGCAGCCAGCGCGAGCGCCTCGAGGGCACGCTGCGCGCCTGGCTGGACCGCCCGGGCCAGGTCCAGGCGGTGGCGGCCGCGCTCGGCGTGCACCCCCAGACCGTGCGCTACCGGATGGCCCGCCTGCGCGAGCTCTTCGGCGCGCGGCTGGAGGATCCCGAGGCGCGCTTCGAGCTCTCGCTCGCCCTGCGCGTGACGGGCGTGCGCTAGTAATGGGGCGCATGCGACTGCTCGTCATCGGCGCGGCGGGGATGCTCGGACAGGACCTCCTCGCAGCCGCCCGGGCCGCCGGTCACGAGCCGGTGGGGCTCGACCTGCCCGAGATCGACATCACGGACCCCGAGGCGACGCTGGCCGCCGTGCGCGAGGTCGCGCCCGGCGCCGTCGTCAACTGCGCCGCGTGGACCGACGTCGACGGCGCCGAGGAGCAGGAGGAGCTCGCGGCGCGCGTGAACGCCGAGGGCGCGGCCAACGTCGCTTCCGCGGCCGCGGCGGCAGGGGCCCTGGCCGTCCAGATCTCCACGGACTACTCCTTCGACGGCACCGCGACCGAGCCGTACACCGAGTCGAGCCCGACGAGCGCGATCGGCGCCTACGGCCGCACGAAGCTGGCCGGAGAGCTCGCCGTCGCCGAGGTGGCCACGCCCGAGTTCGCGATCGTCCGCAGCTCGTGGCTGTTCGGCCCGCACGGCAAGAACTTCGTCGACACGATCCTGCGGCTCGGCGCCGAGCGCGGCGAGCTGTCGGTGGTCGAGGACCAGGTCGGCTGCCCGACCTACACGGGCCACCTCGCCGCGGCGCTCGTGGACATCGCCGAGCGGCGCCTGACCGGCGTGCTGCACGTCGCCGGCGGCGGCTCCTGCTCCTGGTACGAGCTCGCGCTCGCCGCGCTCGACGCCGCGGGCGTCGAGTGCACGGTCACGCCGACCACCGCCGCCGAGTACGGGCGCCCGGCGCCGCGGCCGGCGTACTCCGTGCTGGTCTCCGAGCGCGACGACGCGCCGCGCCTGCCCGCCTGGCAGGACGGGCTGGCCGCCCACCTGGCCGCATCGAGGTCGCTCGCATGAGGCTGCTCGTCTGCGGCGGGGCCGGCTTCATCGGCTCGACGTTCGTGCGCCAGCGCGTCGACGACTTCGGCGACGACGTGACCGTGCTCGACAAGCTCACCTACGCGGGCCGGCGCGAGAACCTCGAGGGCACCGAGCACCGCTTCGTGCACGCGGGCATCGAGGATCGCGACGCCGTCGCCGACGCGATGACCGACGCGGACGCCGTCGTCAACTTCGCCGCCGAGACCCACGTCGACCGCTCGATCGCCGAGCCCGACGCGTTCGTGACCACGCACGCGGTCGGGACCTACGTGCTGCTGGAGGCGGCGCGCGAGCGCGGCCTGCGCTACGTGCAGGTCTCCACCGACGAGGTCTACGGCTCGATCGAGGAGGGGACCTTCACCGAGGAGAGCCCGCTCAACCCCTCCTCGCCCTACAGCGCGACGAAGGCCGGAGCCGATCTGCTGGTGGCCTCCTACCGGCACACGTTCGGGCTCGAGGCGCTGATCTGCCGGGGCTCGAACAACTACGGGCCCTTCCAGTACCCCGAGAAGCTGATCCCGCTGATGGTGCTCAACGCGCTGCACGGCGACAAGCTCCCGGTCTACGGCGACGGACAGCAGGTGCGCAACTGGATCTACGCCGAGGACTTCGCGCGCGGGATCGGCTTCGCGCTCGAGCACGGCGCGCCCGGCGAGGTCTACAACGTCGGCGGCCCCGACGAGTGCCCCAACCTCGAGGTCGTCCAGCGGATCGTCGAGTACACGGGCGCCGGCGACGAGCTGATCGAGTACGTCACCGACCGCCCCGGCCACGACCGCCGCTACTCGCTGAGCTCGGACAAGATCCGCGCGCTCGGCTGGGAGCCGCAGGTCCACTTCGAGGACGGGCTGAAGCAGACGGTGCGGTGGTACCGCGACAACCCCGCGTGGTGGGAGCCGATCCGCTCGGGCGACTACCGCGCGTACTACGAGCGCCAGTACGGGCGCTCGCTCGGCTAGCGGCTCGCGGCCGCTCCGAACGAGCTGATCCGCCAGCTCTCGCCGTCGCGCTCGAGCTCGAAGGTCGCGGTCGTCCCCTCCTGGCGCACCTCGGCGCGGGCCGTCGAGCCCGTGATCGTGACGTCGCGGACGTCGATCCCCGTGTCGGCGGTGTCGCGCAGGGTGGCGTCCACCTCCTGCGGGCAATCGCGGCCGTCGGCCTCCAGCGACCGCGCGAACGCGTCCGTGAGGATCCGCGAGCAGATGTCCCCGGGCTTCTTCGAGCCCTTGAGGTCGTCGATGACCTGGGCGACGTCGCGCTCGGCGCCCTTGAAGTCCCCGGCCGACGCGTTCGGGTTCGAGGTGCATCCCGTCAGCGTCGCGGCGAGCAGGACGAGCAGCAGCAAGGGCAGGCGGAGCATGGGAGCAAGAGGGTAGTGACCGTCCGCCTGGCTACTCTTGACCGCGTGGCATCCCACTCCGCAGGCGCCGTCCCCAGGGGCCGGCACGCCCCTCCGCTCGAGGTGCGCCAGGACCAGCAGCGCCGTCGCCTGTACGCGGCGGCCGCCGCCGTGTTCTCGCGCGTGGGCTACGGCGAGGCCACCGCGGAGGCGATCGCGCGCGAGGCCGGGATGTCGAAGGCCACCTTCTACGAGCACTTCGACAACAAGGAGGACTGCATCGTCTCCTTGTTCGACACGGCCATCGACGTGATCCTCGGCGCGATGCGGGCAGCCGGCGAGCGCAGCATCGACGCCGACCCGGCCGAGCGCGTGCGCGCGTCCGCCGAGGCGTTCCTGGCCGCGCTGGACCAGTACCCCGACGAGGCGCAGACGCTGCTGGTGGAGATCGTCGGCGCGGGCCCGCGCGCGATGGCGCGCCGCGACCGCGCGCTTGACGCCGTCGCGCAGTACATCGACGAGCTCAACCGCCGCGACCACGCGCGCGGCGCCGCGCCCCGCTTCGCCTCGCCGCACGACGCGTTCGCGATCGCTGGCGCCGTGGTGGAGCTGGCGTCGCGGCAGATCCGCACGGGCCGGCCGGCGAACATCGCCGAGCTCGAGCCGGTCGTCGAGCGGCTCACCATGGGCCTGCTCTCCGGGCCGGCGTGAGCGCCGCCCACGCCGCGCTCGCAGCCGAGATCGCCGACTGCCGCCGCTGCCCTCGCCTCGTCGAGTGGCGTGAGCAGGTCGCGCGCGAGAAGCGCGCCGCGTTCGCCGACTGGGAGTACTGGGGCCGCCCCATCCCCGGGTTCGGGGACCTGAACGCGCGGCTGCTCGTGCTCGGCCTTGCGCCCGCCGCCCACGGCGCCAACCGCACCGGCCGGGTGTTCACGGGAGACCGCTCCGGAGACTTCCTGTTCGCGGCGCTGCACCGCGCGGGCTACGCGAACCAGCCCGAGGCGGTCGCGCTCGATGACGGCCTGGAGCTGCGCGACTGCTTCGTCACCGCGGCGGTGCGCTGCGCGCCGCCCGCCAACAAGCCGCTGCCGAGCGAGAAGGCCGCCTGCGCGGACTGGCTCGCGCGCGAGCTGGCGCTGCTGCGCAGCGTGCGCGTGGTGCTCTGCCTCGGGCAGTTCGCCTGGACCGCGGCGCTGACCACGCCCGCGGTCCACGGCGGCCCGACACCGCGCCCGCGGCCCGTGTTCGGCCACGGCGCCGAGCACGTCACCGCCGCCGGGAGCACGCTGCTCGGCTGCTTCCACCCGAGCCAGCAGAACACCTTCACCGGCAAGCTGACCCCCGACATGATCGATGGGGCGCTGCGCCGCGCCGGAGAGCTCGCGGCGTGAGGCGGTACGGGGAGGTGCTGCGGGTGCCGCACGTGGCGGCGCTGATCGCGGCCACGCTGCTGGCGCGGTTCCCGATCGGGATCAACGCGCTCGCGGTGATCCTCTACCTGCGTGAGCAGACCGGCTCGTTCGCGGTGGCGGGCGTCGTCGCCGGGTCGCTGGCGGCCGGAAGCGGCGTCGGCGCGCCCGTGCAGGGCCGGCTCGTGGACCGCTTCGGCCAGCGCCGGGTGCTGCCGCCGCTGGCGCTCGTGCACGCGGCCGCGCTCGGGATGCTCGTGCTCACCACGGAGCTCGGCGCGCCGACCGCGGTGCTCGTGCTCTTCGGCCTGCTCGCCGGCTTCGCGATCCCGCCCACCTCGTCCGTGCTGCGCTCGATGTGGCCAACGCTGCTGGCCGACCGGCCGCACCTGCTCCAGCCCGCCTACGCGCTGGACTCCGTGCTGATCGAGGTGATCTTCATCGTGGGCCCGCTGCTGACGGGCCTGCTGACCGCGATCGCCGCGCCGCAGGTCGCGCTGATCGTCTCGGCGGTGAGCGTGGTCGCGGGCACGCTGGCCTTCACCGCGCTGCCGCCGTCGCGGGCGTGGCGGCCCGAGCACGAGGCGTCGCACGCCTCGCGGTGGGGCGCGCTCGCCTCGCCGGGCGTGCGCAGCATGGTCCTGATCTCGCTGCCCGCGGGCATCGGCGTCGGCATCTGCGAGGTGGCGATTCCGGCCTTCTCCGACGCGATCGGCTCCAAGGAGCTGGCGGGCGTGCTGCTGGCGGTGTGGTCCGGCGGCAGCGCCGTAGGCGGGCTGGTGTACGGCTCGCTGTCGCGCCGGCCGCCGCTCGATCGCGTCCACCAGGCCGTCGCGATCTTGCTCGCGCTCGCGCTGCTGCCGATGGCGGCGGCCACGTCGTTCGCGGTCATGCTGCTGCTCGTGATCCCCGCGGGCGCGTTCATCGCCCCGCTGCTGGCGACTCGCAACGAGCTGATCGGCCGCGTCGCCCCGCCGGGCGCCCGCACGGAGGCCTACACCTGGCCCGTGACCGCCTTCGTCGGCGGGATCTCGGTCGGCGCGGCGCTCGCCGGCGTGCTCGTCGAGGGGCCCGGCCACAGCACCGCGTTCGTCGTCGCTTCGGCCTTCGCCGCGCTCGGCGCGCTGCTCGTGTTCGTCCGGAGGAGAACGTTCGTGACACCCGTACCGGCCTGATCCGTACCCCAACTATCGTGGATGGGGTGGATCCGCTCGCAGCCTTCACTCCGGGAGTTCGTGAGTGGTTCACGCGCGCCTTCGCGGAGCCGACCGCCGTGCAGTCGCAGGCCTGGCCGGCGATCGCCACCGGCGAGCACACGCTGATCTCCGCGCCGACCGGCTCGGGCAAGACGCTCGCCGCGTTCCTCTGGGGCCTGGACCGGCTCACGGCCGAGCCGTCCGAGGACCGCACGCGGCTGGTCTACGTCTCGCCGCTGAAGGCGCTCTCCTACGACGTCGAGAAGAACCTGCGCGCGCCGCTGCGCGGCATCGGCGCCGACGTCCGCGTGGGCGTGCGCACCGGCGACACGCCCCAGAAGGACCGGCGCGACATGACTCGCCACCCGCCGGACATCCTGATCACCACGCCCGAGTCGCTGTACCTGATGCTCACGAGCCGGGCGCGCGAGATCTTCGCCGGCACCGAGGCCGTGATCCTCGACGAGATCCACGCCGTCGCGCAGACCAAGCGCGGGGCCCACATGGCGATCACGCTCGAGCGGCTCGACCAGGCCGCCGACGGCCCCGTGCAGCGGATCGGCCTGTCCGCGACGCAGAACCCGCTCGAGGAGGTCGGCCGCTTCATGGTCGGCCCGAAGCGGACGTGCCGGATCGTCGACGCCGGCGTGCGCAAGCCGCTCGACCTCAAGATCCACGTGCCCGTCGAGAGCATGGTCGAGCCCGAGCAGTCCGACCTCGAGCTGGACCCGTTCGCCGGCGCGGAGGCGACGCGCAAGTCGATCTGGCCCGCGATCTACCCCGAGATCCTCGAGCTCGTCCGCCAGCACAAGTCGACGATCGTGTTCGTCAACAACCGCCGCGGCGCCGAGCGGCTCGCGCTGCGGCTGAACGAGCTCGCCTCGCACGAGGACCCGGACGGGCCGGCGGTCGAGATCGCCCGCGCCCACCACGGCTCGCTCGCGCGCGAGGAGCGGCTCGTGATCGAGGACCAGCTCAAGGCCGGCGAGCTGCCCTGCCTGGTCGCGACCTCCAGCCTCGAGCTCGGCATCGACATGGGCGCCGTCGACCTCGTGCTGCAGGTCGAGTCGCCGAAGTCCGTCACCCGCGGCCTGCAGCGGATCGGCCGCGCCGGCCACAACGTCGGCGACACCTCCAAGGGCCGCATCTTCCCCAAGTTCCGCGCCGACCTGCTCGAGTGCGCCGTCGTCGCCCAGCGCATGCGCGAGGGGCTGATCGAGACGACCGTCGTCCCCCGCAACCCCCTCGACGTGCTCGCCCAGCAGGTCGTCGCGATGGCCGCCTCGGCCGACGACGAGGACCAGCCGCTGCTCGTCGACGACCTCTTCGCGCTGCTGCAGCGGACCCACTCGTTCTCCGAGCTCTCGCGCCAGAACCTCGAGAACGTGCTCGACATGCTCGACGGCCGCTACCCGAGCGAGGAGTTCGGCGAGCTGCGCCCGCGCATCGTCTGGGACCGCGTGGCCGGGACGATCCGCGCCCGCAAGGGCTCGCGCGCGCTGGCGATCACGAACGCCGGCACGATCCCCGATCGCGGCCTGTTCTCGGTGAACCTGCCGGACGGCCGCCGCGTCGGCGAGCTCGACGAGGAGATGGTCTACGAGGCGCGCCCGGGCCAGACGTTCCTGCTCGGCGCCACGAGCTGGCGGATCGAGGACATCACCCGCGACCGCGTCGTCGTCACGCCCGCCCCCGGCGTCCCCGGCGCGGTGCCGTTCTGGCGCGGCGACTCCGTCGGGCGCCCGCGCGAGCTCGGCGAGGCGATCGGCGCGTTCGCGCGCTGGGCCGTCGAGCAGGACGCCGAGACGCTCGAGCAGGGCTACGACCTGGACCGCCTGGCCGCCCAGAACCTGCTCGCCTTCCTGCGCGAGCAGCAGGACGCCACGCGCGTGGTGCCGAGCGACCGCACGATCGTCGTCGAGCGCTTCCGCGACGAGATCGGCGACTGGCGGCTGTGCATCCTCTCCCCCTACGGCGGCCGCGTGCACGCCGCCTGGGGCCTCGCGCTCTCCGCCCGCATCCGCGACGAGTACGGGCTGGAGTCCGATGCGATCTGGTCCGACGACGGGATCATCGTCCACCTCCCCGACGCCGATGAGCCTCCAGGGACGGACCTCGTCCTGATCGACCCGGACGAGCTCGAGGACCGCGTCGTCGGCGAGCTCGGCGGCTCCGCGCTGTTCGGCGCGCGCTTCCGCGAGAACGCCGGCCGCGCGCTGCTGATCCCGCGCGCGTATCCCGGCAAGCGCACGCCGCTGTGGCAGCAGCGGCTGAAGTCGCAGACGCTGCTCGAGGTCGCCAAGCGCTACGCGCAGTTCCCGATCGTGCTCGAGACCTACCGCGAGTGCCTGCGCGACGTGCTCGACGTCCCGGGCCTGCAGGACCTGCTGCGGCGGCTGCATTCGCGCGAGCTCGGGCTGGTGGAGATCGAGACGCCGACGGCGTCGCCGTTCGCCTCCTCGCTGCTGTTCGACTACGTCGCGACGTACATGTACGAGGGCGACACGCCCAACGCCGAGCGCCGCGCCGCCGCGCTCGCCCTCGACCGGGAGCTGCTGCGCGAGCTGCTCGGTCAGGAGGAGCTGCGCGAGCTGATCGACCCGGGCGCGCTCGAGCAGGTCGAGGCAGACCTGCAGCGTACCTCCGAGCGCACGCGCGCGGACTCGGTGGACGCGCTGCACGACGTGCTGCGCCGTGTCGGCGACCTCACGTCCGAGGAGGTCGGGAGGCGCGTCGTCTGCGAGCCCGCCGACGCCGAGAGGTGGCTCGGGCAGCTCGCCCAAGAGCGCCGCGCCATGCGCCTACGACTGAACGGACAGCTGCGCTGGGCGGCCGCCGAGGACGCCGGGCTGCTGCGCGACGCGCTCGGCGCCGTGCCGCCCTCGGGCCTGCCCGAGGCGTTCGTCGCCGACGTCCCCGACGCGATGGAGCGGCTCGTGCGCCGCTGGGCGCGCGCGCACGGCCCGTTCGAGACGCGCGAGCTGCGCGAGCGCTACGGGCTGGACCTGGAGCCGGTGCTGGCCGGGCTCGAGCGCGCCGGCGACCTCGTGCGCGGTGAGCTGCGCCCCGGCGGCACGGAGCGCGAGTGGTGCGACCCCGAGGTCCTGCGGCGGCTGCGCCGTGCGTCGCTGGCCGCGCTGCGCAAGGAGATCGAGGCCTCCGACCAGCGCGCGCTCGCGCGCTTCCTCCCCGCCTGGCAGGGCGTCGACCGCCACCCGCCCGCCGGCGCCGGCATCGACCGCCTGCGCGACGTGCTGGTGCCGCTGCAGGGGCTCGCGCTGCCGGTCGACGTGTGGGAGAAGGACGTGCTGCCTCGCCGCACCGGCGCGTACTCGCCGGGCTGGCTGGACCAGCTCTGCGCGGCCGGCGAGGTCGTCTGGATCGGCGCGGGAGCGCTCGGCCGGCGCTCCGGCAGGGTCGCGCTGTACTTCCGCGAGGACGTCGCGCTGCTCGGACCGCCTCCCGGCCGCGGGGAAGCGCCGGCGGACCCGGCCCATGAGGCGATCCGCGAGCGCCTGCGCGGCGGCGCCGCCTTCTTCACCGACCTGCTCGTCGACGTCCAGGGCATCACCACCGAGGAGCTGCAGGAGGCGCTGTGGGACCTCGTGTGGGCGGGCGAGGTGACCAACGACGCGTTCGCGCCGCTGCGCTCCCCGAAGCTGAGCGCCCCGTGGTCGCAGCAGGCGCGCGCGGACCGGCGGCGCTCTTTCTCGGCCCGCCGCCGCGGTTCGCAGCCGCAGGTCCAGGGCCGCTGGTCGCTGACGCTGAACCTCTTCCGCGCCGAGCCGGATCCCGTCCAGCGCCGCCGCACGCAGGCCGAGCTGCTGCTGGAGCGATACGGCATCGTCACCCGCGAGCAGGTGCTGGCCGAGGGCATCCCCGGTGGCTTCTCCTCGCTCTACGACCAGCTCGCCGCGCTCGAGACGGTCGGCGTCGCGCGCCGCGGCTACTTCATCGAGGGCCTCGGCGGGGCGCAGTTCGCGCTTCCCGGCGCCGTCGAGCGCCTGCGCGCGCAGCGCGACGACGACGAGGCCCCGCCGCTCGTGCTCGCCGCCACCGACCCCGCGCAGCCGTACGGCGCCGCGCTGAAGTGGCCCAAGACGCAGAACCCACCCACCCACCCCCGAACCACCAGGAGCCCCGCCCGCCAGGCCGGCGCCTACGTCGTGCTCTCCGGCAGCGAGCCGGTGCTCTACGTCGAGCGCGGCGGCAAGGGCCTGCAGGTGCTCGTCGACGAAGGCGACGAGCGCATCCCCGGCGCGCTCGAGGCGCTCGTCGAGGCGGTCCGGCGCGGTCGCATGCGCAAGCTCGCGCTCGAGCGCGTCGACGGCGAGCCGATCGTCGGCTCGGCCTATGAGGAGCCGCTGCTGGAGCTCGGCTTCCGCGCCGGCCCGCGCAAGCTCACGCTGACGGCGTAGCCCTGCGCGCGCTCAGCCAGCCGTCGAGCTCCGCGGCCGGCAACGGCCGCGAGAGGAAGAAGCCCTGCGCCACGTCGCAGGAGAGGCTTGAGAGGTCGTCGAGGATCTGCTGGCTCTCGACACCCTCGGCGACGACGTCGAGGCCGAGGTTGCGCGCGAGGTCGATCGTGGTCCGCACGATCGCCGCGTCGTTGTCGTCGTCGGTCATCCCCATCACGAACGAGCGGTCGATCTTGACCTCGTCGAGCGGGAGGCGCTTGAGGTAGGACAGCGAGGAGTGGCCGGTCCCGAAGTCGTCGAGCGAGAGCTTGACGCCGAGCCCGCGCAGCCGCTCGAGGATCGCCATCGCGCGGCGGGGGTCGGCCATGACGGTGTGCTCGGAGATCTCGCACTCGAGCCGGTCGCCGGGGACGCCGTGGCGCTCGAGCAGTGCCGCGACCGCGTCGGGCAGCGTGGCGTCCGCGATGTTGGGGGCGGCGAGGTTGACCGCCATCGTCAGGTCCTGGCCGGCGTCGTGCCACGCCCGGGCCTGAGCGAGCGCGTTGTCGAGCACCCAGCGGGTGAGGTCGCCGATCGCGCCCGTGCGCTCGGCCAGCGGGACGAACTCGGCCGGCGCGAGCAGGCCGTGGACCGGATGCTGCCAGCGCACGAGCGCCTCGACGCCGATCACGCGCTGCGTGCCGACGTCGACCTTGGGCTGGTAGTGCAGGACGAGCTCGTCGTTGCCGATCGCGGCGCGCAGCTCGCCGAGCAGCTGCAGGCGCTCGGCCGAGTAGGGGTCGCGCTCGGACGAGTAGGTCTCGATGCTGGTGCGCGAGCGCTTGGCGTCGTACATCGCGACATCGGCACGCTGGACCAGCGTGTGCACGTCCGTGCCGTGCTCCGGGCAGTGCGCGATGCCGATGCTCGCGTCGAGCACGGCGGCGACCCCGTTGAGCATGAACGGGCGGCCGATCGCCTCCTGCAGGCGGCCGGCGAGCTCCGCCGCCACCCCGCGGTGGGGCAGCCCGCGCAGCAGCACGGCGAACTCGTCGCCGCCGAGCCGGGCGAGCGTGTCGCCGCGGCGGACGACGCCCTGCAGCCGCGCCGCGACCTCCTCGAGCAGGCGGTCGCCGGTGTCGTGGCCGAGCGTGTCGTTGACCTCCTTGAAGCGGTCGAGGTCGACGAGCAGCAGCGCGGCGGGCTCGCCGTCGCGCTCGGCCGCCGTCAGCGCGGCCTCCATGCGGTCGTAGAGCAGCGTGCGGTTGGGGAGGTCGGTCAGGTCGTCGTGCAGGGCCTGGTGGCGCAGGCGGCGCGAGGCGACCGCGACGATCCGGAACAGCGTCGCGTAGAGGAGCAGCAGGCCGCCGGCCAGCAGCACGGCGAGGCGCCGCGAGTCCTCGGCGATCGCCGCCGCGACGGGCTCGTAGGGCAGGTAGATCTCCACGACGCCGTCGGGCACGTCGTCGCCGCTGAGCCGCAGGGGCACGTAGACCTCGAGCGCACGCTGCCCGCGGCCGTCGTCGAACGTCCCGTGGGTGAGCTTCCGGCCGACGCGGCCGGCGAGCGCGTCGCGGACGCCGGGCGAGTCGGGGTGCACTTCGCCGACGATCTCGCGCTCGTCGGAGTAGACGATCACCCCGTCGCTGTTGAAGACCTTCAGCCGCAGGATCCCGAGCTCGTCGAGGTCGCGCAGCTTGAGCTGCTCGTCGAGCGAGTCGAGATGGTCCTCGCCGTGGCCGGCGGCGAGGTCGCCGGGAAGCAGGATCGGCTGCATCCCGAGCGTGGTCATCGTCTCGGCGAGCTTCGTCGACTCGAGCAGGGCGCGCCGCTCGATCCGCTCCTGCAGCATCAGGCCGACCCCGATCCCGAGGGCGACGATGACCAGAAGGCTGAGCACGCTGAACTTGGTCAGCAGCGACGGCCGGCGCAGGAGCGCACGCATGCCTGCTTGATCGGCCGCAAGTGCGCGCTGCCTTAGCCCGGGCAGACCGCGCGCCCGTACCCTCAAGGGATGCCCGAGGGCGACACGATCCACTTCGCGGCGAATCGCATCCGCCCGGTACTGCAGGGTCACGTCCCGGACGCGCTGGAGACGCCGCACCCGCGCTTCGGCCGCGACCGCTGGCCCGAGCGCCTGCGGGGCCGCGCGGTGCGCTCCGTCGACGCCATCGGCAAGCACCTGTTCCTGCGCTTCGAGGGCGGCCTGACGATCCACTCGCACCTGCGCATGAGCGGCTCGTGGCGCGTCTTCGACCGCGGTGTGGAGTGGCACCGCTCGCCGCGCTCCGCATGGCTGCGGGTCCGCCGCGGCGAGCGCGAGGTGCTGCAGTTCAACGGCCCGCTGCTCGAGCTGATGACCGACTCGCGCACGCGCCTCGACCGCCGCATCGCCGGGCTCGGACCGGACATCCTGGCGCCGGAGCTCGACGTCGCGAAGGTGCTCCGGCGCCTGCGCGAGGACGATCCGACGCGCGGCATCGGCGACGCGCTGCTCGACCAGCGCACGATCGCGGGCATCGGCACGCTGTGGAAGGCCGAGGGCTGCTTCGCCGCCGCGATCGACCCGTGGCGGCCGGTCGGCGAGGTCTCCGACGACGAGGTGGTCGCGATCCTCGGCGAGACGAGGCCGCGCATGCAGGCGTCCGCCGTCGACGGCAAGCAGGACCGCTTCAAGGTGATCTTCGGCAAGGCCGGGCGGCCGTGCCCGCGCTGCTTGGAGCAGGGCGTCGTGTCCCTGATCAAGGTGCGCGGGCAGGGCGACGACAACCGGCGGACGTTCTGGTGTGAGACGTGCCAGCGGTGAGGCGGATCGGCCACAAGGGCGCCGACCACATCGCGCCCGGCAACACGCCCGAGAGCTTCGACGCGGCGCTCGCCCACGGCGTGGACATGATCGAGTTCGATGTGCTCCCCGAGGACGTCGACGACCGCCTGGGGTCGCCGCTGCGGCTCGCCCACGACTACTCGCACGACGTCGCGCACGCGCCGACGCTCGAGGAGGGGCTCGCCCACCTGGCCGGCGACGCGTTCGGCTCGGTCGAGCTCGACGTCGACCTGAAGCTGCCCGGCTACGAGGCGCGCGTCGTCGAGTCGCTGCGCGCGCAGGGACTCGTCGAGCGCACGCTCGTCTCCACCCAGTGGATGCGCAGCCTCGTCGAGCTGCGCCGGCTCGAGCCGGCACTGCGGCTCGGCTGGTCGGTGCCGCGCGTCAAGCGCGACTACACGCGCTCGCTGCTGTACGCCGTCCCCGCCTACTCGTTCCTGCTCTACGCCAGGCGGCGGCTGCCCATCGTCGCGGCCGGCCACGTCGCGGCGGGCCGCTGCGACGCGGTGATGTGTCACTACAAGCTCGTCACCCCGGCGCTGCTCGAGGCGGTCAGGGGAGCGGGCGGCGAGCTCTACGTCTGGACCGTCGACGACGCCCGCCGGATCCGCTCGCTCGAGTCGCTCGGCGTGACCGGCGTGATCACCAACGACCCGCGGCTCTTCGACGAAAACGCCCTCCGCGCCTAGTGCCGCCCCGAGGTGCCGGTCTGCCGCCGGCCGCTAGAGCTCGGCGAACGTCAACGGCGCTTGGGGAGGGAGCGGTGGATGACGCCGCCGCCGCGCCCAGGTCGAGTGGCACCTGGGTTCCCTGAGAGGGAACGGAGATGCCACTCGGCGCGTTGTGCGGAGACGGATCCGCCCCGCTTCCCGCTTCCCTACCCAGCGCCGTCGCCGTGAGCCCTGCAGGCGTCTAGCCGATCGAGCAGGTCGCGGCCGAGTAGCCCTTGGGGTCGGCGCCCGCCGTCGAGCGGTGGCCGGACTCCGTGATCTCGACGGCGCGGCCCACCACGCGGCCGTCGCGCAGCCAGCGGAAGCGGACGACGCCGCGGAACGTGAGCGTCTTCGAGGGCCGCTCGAACTCGAAGCTCCAGCCCGACTCGATCGCGCGTCCCCGCGCCCGCTTGAGCGAGCGCCAGCCCGAGTCGGCCCCGGACACGTAGCGCCAGCGGTCGCCGTCGCGCCACTGGACCCGGAAGCGCATCCGCCGCCCCGTGCCCTGCGGCGTCCCGGGCATCGAGGCGCGGATGCCCACCTCGTTCGGGTGCTCGCTCGTGTCGCACACGTTGACGGTCGACCACAGCCGATCCGCCTCGGCGGGCCGTGCGGCCGCGGCGGCGGGCGCCGCGAGGGCGGCCACGGCGGCCAGACACGCGGCGGAGTGGAGGCGCATACACGAAAAACGGTAGCGCCAGGAGATTGTTGTGATGGATCCCGGGGTGGCGACGTAGTACGGCCGTGATGAGCACGATGAGCGTCACGCTCGAGCCCTCGACAGCCACCGGGTCCGCGCCCCTCGACTTCGACGCGCTGTATCGCGCGGCGCGCGACGACGTCTACGCCTACGTCGTCACGCTGCTGCGCAGCCGCAGCGCCGCGGAGGACGTGACGGCGCAGGCGTTCGAGCGCGCCTTCCGCAAGGCGAACACCTACGACCCCGGCAAGGGCGGGCCGCGCGCCTGGCTGTTCGGGATCGCCCGCAACGCCGCGCTCGACGAGCTGCGGCGCGGCAAGCGCGTCGCCACCCTCGTCGCCGAGCCGGTCGACACCGCCGCGGCCCCCGACGAGGCCGCCGAGCGCGCGCTCGAGCGCGCCGCCGTGCGCGAGGCGCTCGCCGGCCTGCCGCCGCGCGACCGCGAAGTGATCGCCCTCAAGTTCCACGCCGGCCTCGACAACGCCGAGCTGGCCGCCGTCCTCGGCGTCAGCGTCTCCAACGCCGGCACGCAACTGCACCGCGCCATGACCAAGCTCCGGAGGGCTGTCGATGACCGCTCCTGACACGCTCCCGCCCGAGCTCGCCGAGCTCGGCGAGCTGCTCCGCGACGACCCGCCGCGCCCCGACCCCGCGTGGGCCCGCAGGCTCGACTCCCGCGCGGCGGCCGGCTTCCCCCGGCCGCCGCGCCGCTCCCCGTGGGCGGCGCTCAAGACCCATCGCCGCGCGCTGATCCCCGTGATGAGCTTCGCCTGCGTGGCGCTGCTCGTCGCCGGCATCGCCGCCTACCAGGGCGGCACCGGCGACAACCTCTCGTCGCGCGTCGAGGTCGGGCCCGACACCGGCGAGGGTGGCGGGTCGAGCGCCGCGAGCGGCGCCGCGGAGGACACCGATGCGAACGGGTTCAGCCAGCCGGCGCGCCCGAACCTTGCCCCCTCGCCGGGCGGGGGCAGCCCGGGCTCCGATGCGCGACGCGCCCGCAATCAGGAGCGCAGCGCCGCGCTCACGCTCGCGGCGCGCCCGCGCCGGATCGAGGACGTCGCGGCCGGCATCCTGCGCGTCACGGACGCCGCGGGCGGCTTCGTCGCCTCTTCGAGCGTCAGCGGCGGCAGCGGCTCAGGCGGCACCTTCGAGCTGCGGATCCCGGTCGCCCGCCTCGACAAGGCGGTCGCCGACCTGTCGCGACTCGCGAAGGTCCGCCAGCGCACCCAGTCCTCGCGCGACATCACCGCGGAGACCGTCTCCTCGCGCGAGCGCCTGCGCGAGGCGCGGCGCGAGCGCGAGGGCCTGCTGCGCGCGCTCGCCAACGCGACCACGCTCAACGAGACGGAGGCAGTCAAGGCGCGCCTGCGCAGCGTCAACCGCCGGATCGCGAGCGCCCGCGCATCGCTGCGCCGCGTGGTCAACCGCGCGCGCTACGCGAACGTCTCCGTCGAGCTCGTCGCCGACCGCGGCGATGCGGCCGCGCCGGCCGACGACGGCCGCTGGACTCCGGGCGACGCGGTGCGCGACGCGGGCCGCGTGCTCGAGGTCGTGGCCGGCGTCGCGGTGATCGTGCTCGCCGTGCTGCTGCCGTTCGCGCTGATCGCCGCGCTCGGGATGCTCGGCGCCCGCCTGACCGCCCGCCGCCGCCGCGAGCGGGCGCTCGACATGGCCTGATCTGGGATGCTGCGCGGCACATGGCCGCGAGCGCAGAGGAGACGGCGGCGCTGCTCGGCCGCGTACCGGTCTTCGAGGCCCTGCGCCCCGAGGACCTGGTGCGCGTCGCCGACGTCGCCGTGCCGCGGAGCTTCCGCGGAGGGGAGGTCGTCTTCCGCGAGGGCGACGACTCGGACACGTGCTACGTCGTCCGCTCGGGCCACGCGCGCGCGGTGCGCGAGCACGCCGACGGCCGCCAGATCACGCTGGCCACGTTCGGGCCGGGCGACTTCTTCGGCGAGCTGGCGATGTTCGACGACGAGCGCCGCTCGGCCACCGTCGAGGCGGTCGACGCGCTCGACGTGCTCGGCATCCCGGGCGTCGACATGCGCGCGCTGCTCACCCGCCACCCGGAGATCGCCGTCAAGCTCGTGATCGCGCTCGGCCGGCGCCTGCGCGCCGCCAACGAGCGGCTCGCCCGGCAGTCGTTCCAGACCGTGCAGAGCCGGGTCGCCGCCGTCCTGGCCCAGCTCGTCGAGCAGGCTCGCGCGGAGGGCGCGGGCGAGCGCGACATCCTGCTCACGGCCACCCAGGCCGAGCTCGCGCAGCTCGCAGGCTCCTCACGCGAGTCGGCGAGCCGCTTCCTCGCCGTGCTCGAGCGCGCGGGTGTGATCTCCCAGGGCCGCGGTCGGCTGACGGTGCACGACCCGGCTGCCCTGGGCGGCTATGTCTACTAGCTCCGACCGCCGCGTCCACGACGGGATCGAGCAGTCGTACGGCGGCGTGGCGGTGCGCGGGGAGGAGGTGCTGGTGATCACGCCCGCCGGGCGGCGCCGGGTCACGGCGCTCCCGAAGGGCGCGCCGCGCGAGGGCGAGACCGACCGTGAGACGGCCGGGCGCGAGGTGCGCGAGGAGACGGGCGTGACCGTCGAGGTCGGCGAGCCGCTCGGCGACGTCTCCTACGTCTACCGGCGCGGCGGGCGCCGGATCCACAAGGTCGTCCACTACTACCTGTGCACGTTCGTCTCGGGGTCCACCGAAGACCACGACCACGAGGTCGACGACGCGCGCTGGATCCCGCTCCAGGAGGCGCTTTCGACGCTCACCTACCCGGGCGAGCGGCGCCTGATCGCGCGCGCCATGTCCAAGCTCGCCCCGGACCGCTAGGCTGCTCGCCCGTGCAGGTGCTCAACTTCTACTCGACGGTGTTCGCCGACCAGATGAAGCGCGGCCGCAAGACGGCCACGATCCGCCTCGGCGACAAGCGGCACAAGTACCGCAAGAACCAGGTCGTGCTCGTCACCGTCGGCTACCAGTACTCCCCGCGCGAGAAGCTCTTCCACGCCGTCATCGACAACGTGGACGTCAAGCGCGTCAAGGACCTCTCACCGCGCGACATCGAGCACGACAACCCCGAGTTCCGCCGCACGGAGGAGCTCGTGCACTTCCTCGAGCAGATCTACGGGCGCGAGGTGTCCCTGGAGGACACCGTCACGGTCGTGCGCTTCTCCCAGATCGTCGAGAACCCGCCGGACCTGCAGGATCGCCTGCGGGGCGTCGGCGGCGCCCAGAACTAGCTAGACGCCGGGCTCGTACGCGGGCGGCGGGGGCGGGGCGTTGTAGGTGCTGCGCTGCGCGACCTTGCGGCGCAGCGGAGCGTTCGCCACGCCCGAGGCGCAGGTGAAGAGGACGACCGCGAAGACGCCGGCGAGCAGCGCGCCGAGGCGCAGCTCCCAGGCCGCGTTGTCCCCCGGCGGGTCGATGAGCTTCCAGGCCACGAGCGCCAGCGCAGCCAGCGAGCCGTAGCGCGTGAGGTCGCGCCCGAGCACCTGCAGGAACGGGACGGCGAGGCAGAGCACCGCGCCGAGCACGGCGACGCCCGCCATCGCGGCCAGCATCTGGCCCCAGTGGTCGAGCGCCTGCCAGCCCGTCTCACCCTCACTGCTCGCGGTCCAGCGCTGGACGCCGTCGAAGAACTGGTTCAGCGGGCCATGGATGTCGCCGATGCCGGTCTGGTCCTCCTTGGCCGGCGGGGCGGCCGCGTACCACGGGCGGTTGAGCGAGTACAAGAGCCCGATCGCACCGGCGATCGCGAGCAGGACGTGAGTGCGGAAGCCGAGGGTGCGCATCGTTGACCCCATTGTCGGCAGCAGCGCTCGTGATCTTCAGCACGTGTTCGCGCGGCTGGACGCACGAGCACACGCGCGAGGCATTGGCACTCCCGTTACGAGAGTGCCAGGACGGCCTTGACTTCGTGCTCGACCGTCATAGACTCTTAGGCAGCGTTGGCACTCTCCTACCGCGAGTGCCAGCAGATGCTTTCAGACGCGACTCGAGTGGAGGTCACTCAATGAAGCTCAAGCCCCTGGGCGATCGGCTGATCGTCAAGGCCGTCGAGGAGGACACGACGACCGCCTCCGGCATCGTCCTTCCGGACACCGCAAAGGAGAAGCCCCAGAAGGGCAAGGTCCTGGCCGTCGGCGACGGCAAGATCAACGAGGACACCGGCAAGCGCACCCCGCTCGACGTCGCCGAGGGCGACGAGGTCCTCTACTCCAAGTACGGCGGCACGGAGATCACGGTCGAGGGCGAGGACCTGCTGGTCCTGCGCGAGAGCGACGTCCTGGCCAAGGTCAACGGCTAGTCCCCACCTTCTGAACGAGAGAGAGACGCACACATGGCTCATAAGGAACTGAAGTACGACGTCGAGGCGCGCAAGGCCCTCGAGGAGGGCGTCGACGCCGTCGCCAACGCGGTCAAGGTGACGCTCGGCCCGCGCGGCCGCTACGTCGTCCTCGACAAGAAGTTCGGCGCTCCCACGATCACGAACGACGGCGTGACCATCGCCCGCGAGATCGAGGTCGAGGACGTCTTCCAGAACCAGGGCGCCCAGCTCGTGCGCGAGGTCGCCACGGCGACCAACGACGTCGCGGGCGACGGCACCACGACGGCGACCGTGCTCGCCCAGGCGATCGTCCGCCAGGGCCTCAAGAACGTCGCGGCCGGCGCGAACCCGCTCAGCCTCAAGCGCGGCATCGAGATCGCCGTCGACCAGGTCGTCGAGTACATCCGCTCGCAGTCCAAGGAGATCTCCGGCAAGGATCAGATCGCCCGCGTGGCGACGATCTCGGCCGGCGACGAGGAGATCGGCGACGTCATCGCCGACGCCATCGAGAAGGTCGGCAAGGACGGCGTGGTCAACGTCGAGGAGGGCCAGACGTTCGGCATGGACCTCGAGTTCACCGAGGGCATGCAGTTCGACAAGGGCTACATCTCGCCCTACATGGTCACCGACCAGGAGCGCATGGAGGCGGTGCTCGAGGATCCCTACGTCCTCATCGCCAACCAGAAGATCGGCTCCGTCCGCGACCTGCTGCCCGTGCTCGAGCAGGTCATCCAGTCCGGCCGCCCGCTGCTGATCATCGCCGAGGACGTCGAGGGCGAGGCCCTCGCGACGCTCGTCGTGAACAAGCTGCGCGGCACCTTCACCGGCGTCGCCGTGAAGGCCCCGGGCTTCGGCGACCGCCGCAAGCGCATGCTCGAGGACATCGCGATCCTCACCGGCGGCGAGGTCATCACCGAGGAGATGGGCCTCAAGCTCGAGAACACGCAGATCTCGCAGCTCGGCCGCGCCCGCCGCGTCGTCGTGGCGAAGGACAACACCACGATCGTCGACGGCGACGGTGACGCGGAGGCCATCAAGGGCCGCATCAACCAGATCAAGGCCGAGGTCGAGAACACCGACTCCGACTTCGACCGCGAGAAGCTCCAGGAGCGCCTCGCCAAGCTCTCGGGCGGCGTCGCCGTCGTCAAGGTCGGCGCGGCCACCGAGACGGAGATGAAGGAGAAGAAGCACCGCGTCGAGGACGCGCTGCAGGCCACCCGCGCGGCCCTCGAGGAGGGCATCGTGCCGGGCGGCGGCGTGGCGCTGCTCGAGGCCACCGAGGCCGTCAACCTCGACGTCATCGACATCGACGACGAGAAGACCGGCGCGCGGATCGTCCTGCGCGCGCTCGAGGAGCCGCTCCGCCAGATCGCGGAGAACGCCGGCTTCGAGGGCTCGGTCGTGGTCAACGAGGTCCGCAAGTCCGAGAAGGGCAACGGCCTCAACGCGGCCACCGGCGAGTACGTCGACCTGGTCGGCGCCGGCGTCATCGACCCGGCCATGGTCACGCGCTCCGCGCTGCAGAACGCGGCGTCGATCGCCAAGAACATCCTCACCACCGAGGCCATCGTGGCCGAGGTGCCGGAGAAGGACGGCGGCGGCGGGGGCGGCGGCATGCCCGACATGTCGGGGATGATGTAAGCCGCGCCACAGCGCTGCTTCGCAGGACTTCGGGGCCCGGCTCAGCCGGGCCCCCGAACCTTTCCGGGCGACGGTGCGTACAGCCTCTCGCCACCGAGTGAGGAGGGTTCGCAATGCGCCGCCAGGCTCATGGTCGCCGCCGCCGTCGTGGGCGTCACCGGCTTCGCCGCCGCCGCCACCGCAGGAGACCAGAAGCGCGACTTCGAGACGAACCTGGTCGGCTACGAGGAGGTGCCCGCCGTCTCGACCACCGGCAACGGGGAGGTCGACGTCGAGGTCGCCCGCGACGGGGACTCAGCTGAAGTTCGTGCTGCACTATCGCGCGCTCGAGAGCCCGGTTACGCAGGCGCACATCCACGTCGCCCAGAAGGACGTCAACGGCAACATCAGCATCTTCTTCTGCTCGAACCTGGGCAACGGCCCGGCCGGCACGCCGCCGTGCCCGCAGCCCCCGCCGGGTGGGACGGCGGAGGTGACCGGGACGCGGACGGCCGCTGACATGTTCGGGGCCGCGGCCGCCCAGGGCGTTGCGCCGGGTGAGTTCGACGAGCTCGTGCGCGCGCTGCGCGCGGGCGTGGCCTACGCCAACGTGCACAGCCAGCAGTTCGGCACCGGGGAGATCCGCGGCCAGTTCGACCGCCGCGGGCACCAGGACGAATAAAGCCGCCGGGAGACCTGGACCCCGGTGAACCGCCCGCCCGCCCGCGGCACGAATGCCGGGGCGGGCGGGCACTTGCTTTGATGGCGGATGCCCGCCTACGTGATCGCCGACGTCCGCGAGGTCCGCGACCAGGACGCGCTCCTCGAGTACCGCCGCCGCAACACCGACGCCGTCGCCGCCCACGGCGGGCGCTTCGTCGTACGCGGCGGCGAGGCCGAGCTGCTCGAGGGCGCCTGGGACACCCTGCGCATGGTCGTGATCGAGTTCCCCGACGCGGGCGCGGCCCGCGCGTGGTGGGAGTCGGAGGAGTACGCGCCGCTCAAGCAGCTGCGCCGCGACGCCTCCGACACGAACATCGTGCTCGTCCAAGGCGCGTAGGGGCGGCCGCCACCGGCGGCCCGCCCCTCGCGGCGCGTTACGGGACCCGGTACATCACGACGGGGACCTTCGCGGCCCGCAGCGCGACGCCGAGCCGGCGCGCGTACGGGTGCTCGTCGCCCTGCGCGCCGCCCGGGTTGCCGATCACGAACTGCACCCGCTTGCGCGCGCGCTGGACGCGGTAGCTCGCCCCGAACCGGGCCAGCACGCGCTTCGCCGCCCGCGCCCCGCGGGCGCGCACGACCAGCCGCAGGGGATCCTTGGCGACCGTCAGCGCGCGCGTCGCGCGGATCGCCCGCCGCGTGGCCGCCGACCGCACCGCCGAGGCGCGCGCGGTCGCCGGGTCGGCGCCGAACATCGCGTTGCGCAGGAGCTTCTCCGTGCCGTCGGCGAACGCGCGGAAGTTCGGGTCGAACCCGAACGCGACCACGCGGCCGCGGCCCACCCGCTCGTCCGTCGCCGCCGGGCGCCCGCCGAGCGCCGCGGCGCCGTCGGCCTGCCCGGAGACGAAGAAGTCCGACGAGCCAGCGTCGGGGTAGCGCAGCGGGATCGCGGCGCCGGCGCCCGACGTGAGCACGTAGCGCACGTCGTCGAGCACCCAGGCGAACGGGCCGACGCCCGCGGCCAGCGGGCTGCCGTCGTTGACGCGCGCGCGGAACAGGCTGCCGGGGGTCGAGACGCCGGCGTCGCCGCCGTCGCCGTAGACCGTGCCGGAGATGCCGAGCGCGGAGGCGAGCACGCCGCCGTCGAGCCAGCCGACGTAGCGGCCGCCGTTCTGCACCCACGCCTTCAGGTTCTCGCGGCCCTTGGGCCCGAGGTCCTTGTAGCCGTAGGGATCCGACGGGACGTTCGGGTCCTTGAGCGCGTACCCGTCGGGCACGAGCAGGACCTCCGCGCCGCTGAGGCCGCCGTCGGCGATGTCGATCGCCGTCACGTCGCGGTAGGCGACGCCCCAGCGGTCGAGCAGCCAGTGCAGCCAGCCGCCGGACTCGATCCCGCGGCTGAACTGCGGCGACATCGAGTACACGGCGATCGACGGGCGCTTGGACGGCAGCGCCGGCGGCGCGGGCTCGGCCTGCGCGCCCGCGACCGTGGACTTCGGCGAGAGCACGGCGCCCGAGGAGCCGCCGGCGACGTTGAGGAGGAGCGGGCTGCTCCAGCCGACGATGTCGTAGGCGTAGCCGACCGGCGTGTAGGTGCTCTCGTTGAGCATCGCCTGGATCCAGTGCTTCTGGCGCTGCGCCATCGGTACCCAGTACGTCCCGGCCGGCAGGGTCGTCGCCGCGGGGGCGCGGCCGTAGGCGCGGAAGTCCGGGACGGACAGCGGCGCCGACAGGCGGCGGACCTCGACGTCCATGCGCTGCAGGCGCCGCACCAGCGCCTGCACCTCGCGCGCCTTGTCCGGGTCGTCCGCGCGCAGGAAGTAGTGGCGCACGCTGCGGGCCGGCACCGGCTGGCTGACGGGCACGCCGGGCTCGTAGGTCCGGTTGGGCTCGAGCTGGCCTGCCTCGCCCTGGCGCACGGCCTCGACCCAGGAGCCGTGCCACTCGCGCAGGATCCGCTCCTTGTTGATGGCGGCCGCCGACAGCGAGGTCCACTGCGTCAGGTACTGCTCGGAGACCCGCTGCGGCGCCGGGTCGCCGTTGGCCTTCTCGAACGTCATGCCCGCGGCGCCGAAGCCGTTGGCCGGCACGGTGTCGCCGTAGCCCGCGTAGAAGAGGTCGTAGGTGTCGTAGTTGAAGTACGGGATCCCGCGCTCGTCGAACTCGTCCTGCATCGCGGCGCCGTAGACGTCGTTGATCCAGGACACCGCCGGCTCGGCGATCTCGTGGTAGACGGGGTCGGCGTTGGGCGGGAAGAAGTACGTGTCCGAGCCCATCTCGTGCGCGTCGATGAACAGCACGCCCGGGTAGCGGCGCAGCAGCTCGAGCTTGCCGTCGGTCTCGGGCTGGGTGCGCGCGAACCAGTCGCGGTTCATGTCGAAGCCGTAGGCGTTGCGGCGCGTGTCGGCCTCGCGCCCGTCCGGGTTCTGGACCGGCAGGATCACCACGACCGCCGCGTCGAGGATCCGCTGGGCCGCGCAGTCGGAGCGGTCGGCGAGCTCGTAGAGCACGCGCAGCGACGCGTCGGTGCCGCTCTCCTCGCCGCCGTGCACGTTGGCGGCGATCCAGAGGATCGCCGGGTCCGACGCGGCGATCCGCGCCGCGTCGCGCGCGCTCGTGCGCGGGTCCATCAGCTTCGCCGCGCTCGCGCGCACGGCGGCCAGGCCGCCGCTGGTCACGCGCTCGGGGCGGCCCACGATCGCGTAGCGCAGCGCGCGGCCCTGATGCGAGGTCGCCGCCACGCCGCTCGTCACCCGCGAGCTGGCCCGGTCGACCGCGAGCAGGTAGCGGTCCGACTCCGCCGTGGTGACGTCGCGGTCACCGAGGTTGATGCCGATCACCGTCTCGGAGGTCGGGACCTCCCCGCGGAAGATCGGCTCGGTGAACGGGTCGCAGTCCTGGGCGGCGGCCGGTGCCGCGCCGATCAACAGCGCGCCGCTCGCGAGCGCGCCTGCGAGCCAACTCCTCGACATGTCCCCTCCTCAGAAGACGGCGATCGGCGGACCCTACCGTGCTACGGCGGCAGGCGCTGGCCGTCCCGGCGCAGGCGGAACCAGCGGGCGCCGTACGGGTCGAGCGGGACGGTCAGCGAGCCGTCCCGGGGCGACGCGTCCTCGCCGTCGAAGAGGTCGACGGCCTGCACGACCTCCGGCTCCACGCCGACCCGCGCCTCGAGCCGCTCGCCGGCGAACGAGTGCAGCGCGAGCACGGTGCTCCCGTCCCAGTCCACGCGGTGGCAGAGCACCGCGGCCTGGCCCGCGTCGAGCAGCGTGCACGGTCCCCAGCCGAGCTCGGGGCACTCGCGGCGGCGGCGGATCAGCCGCTCCATCCAGCTCAGCAGCGAGCCGGGATCGCGCCGCTGCGCGGCCACGTTGACGCGCTCGGGACCCCAGCCCTCGGCGGCGACCACCGGCCGGCACAGCTCCGCTCCGTCCCCGGCCGTCGAGAAGCCGCCGTGGCGGTCGCCGGACCACTGCATCGGCGCGCGCACGCTGTAGCGGCCCGGGATCTCGAGGTTCTCGGCCATCCCGATCTCCTCGCCGTAGAACAGGACCGGGCGTCCCGGGGAGCGCGAAGGCGAGGCTGTAGAGCATGCGGATGCGGCGCTCGTCGCCGCCGACCATCGTCGGCAGCCGCCGCCGCAGCCCGCGGCCGTAGAGCTGCAGCTCCTCCTCGGGCCCGAAGGCGGCGAACACCTCGGCGCGCTCCTCCTCGGAGAGCTTGTCGAGCGTGAGCTCGTCGTGGTTGCGCACGAAGTTCGCCCACTGGCAGTCCTCGGGGATCGGCGGGAGCGCCGCGAGCGCCTCCCGCAGCGGCGTCGCGTCCCCGCGCGCCAGCGACAGGTACATCGCCTGGTTGACCACGAACGAGAGGACCATGTGCAGCTCGTCGCCGTCCTCGTCGCCGAAGAACGCGCGCTGCTGGTCCGGGCGGCAGGTTGACCTCGCCCATCAGGATCGCGTCGCCGCGGCGCCGGCCGATGAAGCGGCGCAGGTCGCGCAGCAGCTCGTGCGGATCGTGCAGCGCGCCCTTCGGCATCCCGATCGGCTCGAGCAGGAACGGGACCGCGTCGACGCGGAACCCGGCCAGGCCCTGGGCGAGCCAGTAGCCGACCACCTGGGCGATCTCGTCGCGCACGGCCGGGCTGGCGACGTTGAGGTCGGGCTGGTGGGAGTAGAAGCGGTGCAGGTACCACTGCCGTGCCTTGGGGTCGTAGGCCCAGTTGGACTTCTCGCGGTCGGGGAAGACGACGTCGCCGGGCTTCTCCGCGGGCTTCTCGTCGGCCCAGACGTAGAAGTCGTGGTAGGGCGAGGAGCGGTCGCGGCCCGCCGGCGAACCACGGGTGCTCGGCGGAGGTGTGGTTCATGACGAGGTCGGCGATCACGCGGATGCCGCGGTCGGCGGCCGTCCGGATCAGCTCGGCGAAGTCGCCCGGGGTGCCGAGCCGCCCGTCGATGCCGTAGAAGTCGGTGATGTCGTAGCCGTCGTCGCGCTGGCTGCTCGGGTAGAACGGCATCAGCCACAGGCAGGTCACGCCGAGGCCGGCGAGGTAGTCGATCCGGTCGGTGAGCCCGCGCAGGTCGCCGCAGCCGTCGCCGTCGGAGTCCAGGAACGTCTCGACGTCCAGGCAGTAGACGACCGCGTTCTTCCACCACAGGTCGCTGGTCGCCTTGGCCCTCATAGGCGCGGGGAGGACGTGCTCGCCGAAGGCCGCGATGAACGGTCGCTGCTCCTGGCCGACGTGGTGCAGGTAGACGGCGTCGAACCGAGCTCCGCGAGCTCGGCGATCCAGGCCGCGTGCCGCCCGAGGTCGGAGGAGATCAGCACCGGCCCGTGCATGTCCTCCGGCCGCACGTGGCGTCGCGGCGAGGTCGAACGCCTCGACGGTCGCGAGGTCCCAGCGGCAGCGGCGGCGGGAAGATGTTGGTGCGCCACTGGTCGTGCGCGATCGCCAGCGCCTCCTCGTCGGTCGGCGCCCACGAGAGGTGGACCTGGACCGCGACCGGCTTGCCCGTCGCCGCCGTGCTCGCGGAAGGCGGCCAGCATCCGCTCCAGGTGCTCGCGCGGCTGGTTGATGGTGATCAGCCCGTCCGCCCACTCCCCCGCGAACGCCGCGGTCTCGACCGACACGGCCGTCGCGAGCAGCGGCGGGGGCTCGGCCGGCAGGGTCCAGAGCTTCGCGCGGTCGACGGTGACGAGCCCGTCGTGGTCGACGACCTCGCCCGCGAACAGCGCGCGGATGACGTCCACGCACTCGCGCAGCCGCGCGTTGCGGACCGCCTTGCGCGGCCACGGCGCGCCCGTGATGTGCTCGTTGGAGAACTCGCCCGTGCCGAGCGCGACCGACAGGCGGCCCGGGAACAGCTCGGCCAGCGTCGCCGCCGCCTGGGCGACGATCGCCGGGTGGTAGCGCTGGCCCGGCGCGTTGACGACGCCGAACGGCATCGCTCGTGGCCTGCATGGCGGCGCCGAGCCACGACCAGGCGAACCCGGACTCGCCCTGGCGCTCGCTCCAGGGCGAGAAGTGGTCGGACGACCACGCCCGCTCGAAGCCCGCGGCCTCGGCGTCGCGCATCGCCGTCGAGCAGCGCGCTCGGGGCGATCTGCTCGTGCGACGCGTGGATGCCGACCGAGGCCACGCCCAGGTCGTACCCCCGCTGCGCCGGGACTAGCCCGCGGCCTCGGCCCGGCGCAGCCCGCGCACCGCCCAGACCGAGAACGCGAGCGGGAGCGCGATCGCGATCCCGAACGCGACCCGCGGCCGAGAAGTCCTGGCCCGAGATGAGGTCGCGGCCGCCCTCGACGATCGCCGTGATCGGGTTGACCTGCGCGACCGCGTGCACCCAGCCGCCGACGAGGTCGAGCGGCACGAACACCGGCGCCAGGAAGAGCACGATGAAGACCGGCATCTGCATCGCCGGGCCGGCCTGGATCGTGCGCGTGCGGAACGCGACGCCGGCGGCGAAGAACGTCGCCGTCGAGGTTGACGAGCAGCGCGAGCACGATCAGCCCGAACAGGTCGACGCCGCCGCCGGTGACCTGCATGCCGGTGGCCAGCGCGACGGCGAACAGCAGCGCCCCGACGAGCACGGCGCGCGACAACGCGGCGACCGCGTAGCCGGCGAGGATCCCGAGCCGGTTCGGCGAGCCGAGCAGCAGCCGCCGCGCGAAGCCCTTCTCGAAGTCGGCGGCGATCCCGAAGCCGGTGAACACGCCGCCGAAGGCGGCCGCCTGCAGCAGCACGAACACGAACTGGAACGCCGTGTAGCCGGCCGGGAAGTCGAAGCCCGGGACGTTGCCGACGTTCGACAGGCCGCCCGCGAACGCGGTGAAGAAGAACAGCGGGAAGATGACCGAGGGGACAGAAGAACGCCGGGTTGGTGATGAAGTTGTGGATCGTGCGCCACGCGACGGCGTACGTCACGTCGTAGAAGCGCCTCATGTCCGCACCAGCCTCGTCCGCAGGGCGCACGGCCGACAGCGTGATCGCGGCGGCGGCGATCAGCGCGCGCGATCCCGAACCCGAGCGCGAGCGCCTCGCCGTCCCAGCCCGGTGATGATCAGCGAGCGGACGCCCTCGACCAGGTAGGAGACCGGGTTGTAGGTGGCGATCGTGCGGAACCAGTCCTGCTCGATCAGCGGCGCGCGGGAGGTTGATCGAGGACAGGAACAGGAGGACGAACAGCAGCGGGAAGAACCCCTGCACGGCCTCGCCCGAGCCCGACCGCAGCCCGATGTAGGCGCCGAGCCCGGCGAAGCCGAGCGCGATCGAGCACCCCGAGCGCGATGATCGCCGGGACGCCGAGCACGCCCGACTTGAAGTCCATGCCGGCCGCGAAGCCCGCGATCAGGTAGACGCATCGCGGAGAAGAAGGCGACGACCATGACCCCGATCAGCTGGCCGAACAGCAGCGCCATCCGCTGCATCGGCGTCATCGCCAGGCGCTTGATGAAGCCCGTCTCGACGTCGCGCGCCAGCGCCGTGCCGGCGTTGATCGCGGCGAACAGCGCGCCCTGGATGAACGGCACCGCGATCGCGAAGTCCAGTAGGAGTCGGCCGGGAAGCCCGGGAGCTTCGTCGCCGCGTCGAGGCCCGCCGACGTTGATCGCGACCAGCAGCAGCGGGAACACGATCGGCGGGATCACCATCGCGGGCTGGCGCAGCGTCTGCAGGATCGAGCGCCGCGCCATCTGGCGGACCTGGCCAGCGTGATCACGCCGGCACCACCTCCGCGTGCTCGCCCGTGCCCTGCTCGTCGCCGGCGTCGAGCTTGCGGCCGGTCTTGGCCAGGAACACGTCGTCGAGCGTCGGGGCGTGCAGCTGGAAGTCGCGCATCGCGACGTCCTCGGCGTCGAGCGCGCGCACGACCCCGGCGAGCGCCTCGGCGCCGCCGCTCAGGCGCACGGCCGCCGCCCCGGGCGGCGCGGGCGCGGCGCTGCCGAAGCGCGCCAGCACCGACTCGACGGTGCGCGCGGTCGTCGGGGTCGGCGGGCGTGACCTCGAGCGTCGGGCGGCCGATCTCGGCCTTGAGCTCCTCCGGCGTGCCGCGGGCGACGATCTTGCCGTGGTCGATGATCGCGATCCGGTCGGCGAGGACGTCGGCCTCCTCGAGGTACTGCGTGGTGAGGAACACGGTCACGCCCTCGTCGCGGGCGAGGTGGGAGACCTCCTTCCACATGTCCGCGCGGCTGGACGGGTCCAGGCCCGTCGTCGGCTCGTCGAGGAAGAGGATCCGCGGCCGGTGCACGAGCGCCAGCGCGAGGTCGAGCCGGCGCTTCATGCCGCCGGAGTAGCCGCCGACCTTGCGGTCGGCCGCGTCGGCGAGGCCGACGCGCTCGATCAGCGCGTCGCCGCGGGCGCGGCGCTCGGCCTTCGGGACGCCCTGCAGCGTGGTCTGGAGCTTCATGTGCTCGCGGCCGGTGAGCAGCGGGTCCAGCGCGGCCTCCTGCAGCGCGGCGCCGATCGCCTGGCGCACGGCGGGGCCCTCGCGGACGATGTCGTGGCCGGCCACCCGCGCCGTGCCCGCGGTGGGCGGCAGCAGGGTGGTGAGCATCAGGACGGTGGTCGACTTGCCGGCGCCGTTGGGGCCCAGGAAGCCGTAGATCTCGCCGGGCTCGACGCGGAGGTCGATGCCGTCGACGGCGCGCGGGCCGTTCTTGAACTCGCGGACGAGGCCTTCGACCTCGATGCCGTTGTCACCCGCCATGCCGCCGAGCCTAGACCGCTGAGAGCTCGCGCGGCTCGGGCCCGACGTACTTCGCGGACGGCCGGATCAGCCGCGCCTCGCGCTTCTGCTCGAGGATGTGCGCCGCCCAGCCGGCCGTGCGGGCGCAGGTGAACATGCTCGTGAACATCGTCGAGGGGATGTCGGCGTGGTCGAGCACGACGGCCGACCAGAACTCGACGTTCGTGGCCAGCACGCGGTCGGGCTTGCGGGCCTTCAGCTCGGCCAGCGCGGCCTTCTCGAGCGCCTCGGCGACCTCGAAGCGCGTGGAGCCGATCTCGCGCGAGGTGCGCCGCAGCACCGCGGCCCGCGGGTCCTCGGCGCGGTAGACGCGGTGGCCGAAGCCCATCAGGCGCTCGCCCTGGTCGAGCGCCTCCTTGACCCACTTCTCGGCGTCGCCGGCCTGCTCGACCGCGTCGAGCATCTTCAGCACGCGCGCGGGCGCGCCGCCGTGCAGCGGGCCGGACAGCGCGCCGACGGCGGCGCTCAGCGCGGCGGCGACGTCGGCGCCCGTGGAGGCGACGACGCGAGCGGTGAACGTCGAGGCGTTCATGCCGTGCTCGGCGGCCGAGATCCAGTAGGCGTCGATCGCCTTCGCGTGGTCGGGGTCGGCCTCGCCGCGCCAGCGGATCAGGAACCGCTCGGGGATCGAGGAGGCCTTGTCGACCTCGGACTGCGGCACGGGCGGCTGGCCGGCGCCGCGCGCGGACTGGGCGACGAAGGACAGCGCCATCACCGAGGCGCGGGCGAGCTGGTCGCGCGCGACCTCGTCGGAGATGTCGATCAGCGGCTCGAAGCCGAACCCACTCCGCTCGCCCCGAGCATCGCCAGCGCGGACTGCACGTCAACGCGCGGGTCGCCGGAGCGGACGGCCAGCGGGTGCGGCTCGGCGGGCGGCAGGCCCGGCTCGAACGTGCCGTCGACCAGCAGGCCCCAGACCTGCTCGAACGGGACCTTGCCGACGAGGTCCTCGATGTCCACGCCGCGATAGCGCAGCGCGCCGCCCTCCTTGTCGGGCTCGGCGATCTCGGTGGCGAAGGCGACGACGCCTTCCAGGCCGGACTGGACTTCACTCATGCGGGGCGGGCCTTTCAGAAGATTCGGGGAGGGCGGGAACACTATTCGCGCGTAGTCCCGTAGGCTGCGGCACCCGGCTATGGCCTCCAGCGACCTCATGTTCACGCCCGCCGGCGATCTCGCCGCCCGCGTGCGCGGCGGCGAGCTGTCCGCCCGCGAGCTCGTCCAGGCGAGCCTGGACCGGATCGAGAGCCCTCGACGGCGAGCTGAACGCGTTCGTCGAGGTCGACGCCGAGCGGGCGCTGGCGGCGGCGGACGCGATCGAGCCCGGCGACGCGCGCCCGTTCGCGGGCGTGCCGATCGCGGTCAAGGCCAACGTCCCGGTCGAGGGGCTGTGCATGAACTTCGGCTCGAAGTTCCTCGAGGGCCACCGGCCGGGCCACAGCGCCTACCTCGTGCGGCGGCTGCGCGAGGCGGGCTTCGTCGTCATGGGCATCACCAACATGCCCGAGTTCGGGATCCTGCCGACCACCGAGCCGCGCCACACGGGCGTGACGCGCAACCCCTGGGACCACGCGCGCACGCCGGGCGGCTCCTCGGGCGGCTCGGCGGCCGCGGTCGCGGCCGGGATGGTCCCGATCGCGCACGGCAACGACGGCGGCGGCTCGATCCGCATCCCCGCCGCCTGCTGCGGCCTCGTCGGGCTCAAGCCCAGCCGCGGGCGCGTCTCCAAGGGCCCCGACCTCGGCGACTCGTTCCTGGCCTCCGACGGCGTGCTCACGCGCACCGTCGCCGAGACCGCCGCGCTGCTCGACGTGCTCGCGGGCTACGAGGTCGGCGACGCCACCTGGGCGCGCGCGCCCCGTCGAGGCGTACTCGAGCTCCGTCCGCCGCGACCCCGGGCGGCTGCGGATCGCGATCACGACCGCCAACCCGCTCGAGGTCGACGTCGACCCGGAGTGCGTGCGCGGCATGCACCAGGCCGCGGAGCTGCTCGCCTCGCTCGGGCACGAGGTCGAGGAGGCCGCCCCGCTGATGCCCGGCAAGGACGCGCTGAGGCTGTTCGTCTCCGTCTTCGGGCCCGCCGTGGCGCTCGGCATCTCCTACGGCGAGCTGCTCGCGGGCCGGCCGCCGGCCGAGGACGAGATCGAGCCGCTGTCGCGCGCGATCCTCGAGCAGGCCCAGCAGACGAGCTCGGTCGGCTACCTCGGCGCGGTCGCCCAGCTGCAGGCGCTGGCGCGCGGCGATCGTGGCCTTCTTCGCCGAGCTACGACCTGCTGCTCACGCCCGCACTGGCCGAGCGGCCGCTGGCGATCGGCGACTGCAACGGCCTCGGCGAGCACCCGATGGCCGACCTCGCCCGCTCCGGCGTGTTCACGCCGTTCACGTCGCTGTTCAACGTCACCGGGCAGCCGGCGATCACGGTCCCGATCGGCTTCGGAGAGGACAACCTGCCCACGAGCGTGCAGATCGTCGGCAAGCCGCTCGGCGAGGACACGCTCCTGCAGATCGCCGCGCAGATCGAGACCGCGCGGCCCTGGGCGCACCAGCGCCCGCCGGAGTAGCGGGCGCCGGTGCCGGCCGGGCTCAGCGGAACCTGAAGTCCGCCGGGTGGCGGCTCCCGTCGTCGAGCCCGACCACGAGACGGCGGCAGGTGCCGGCCCACGCCTTCTCGGTCTTCCAGACGTACTGGTAGCGGCCGTTCGCGTAGGTCAGGGTGCTCGACCCGGCGGGCACCGTGCTCTCGACCTCGTCGAGGGTCGCGCCGGAGGCGCAGTCGATCCGGTCCGAGCGCGGGTGGCCCGCGTCCATGATCGCGAGTCCGTGGTCGCCGCCCAGGCCGAACTTGACCGGCACGGCCTGCCCCGCTGTGACGGCGTTGACGACCGGGCGGTTGTCGACCGGGGCGAAGAAGCCCTCGAACGCGTACCGCGGCGCGGCCGGATCGACGACGACCTCCATGGTCGCCATGTCCGCCTTGCCCTCGTCGTCCTGGACGACGACGCCGACCAGGTAGGTCCCGGCGGCCGCGAACGTGTGCGCGGCCTGCGCGCCGATCACGCTGTCGGTGCCGTCGCCGAAGTACCAGGCGGTCTCGCCGATGCTCCCGTTGTCCGACGAGCCGGTCGACGAGAACGCCGCGGACTGGCCGGCGACGACGCGCGCGGGGCCGGAGATCGACGCCTGCGGGGCCGGGTTGGTCACGACGACCGTCGTCGTGGCCTCGTCGACCGCCCCGGCGGCGGAGGTCACGCGGACCACCACCTCGTAGGTCCCGGACTGCGCGAACCGGTGCGCCGGCGCCGCCCCGGTCGCCGTCCCACCGTCGCCGAAGTCCCACTCGTAGGAGGCGACCGCGCCGCCGCCGTCGACCGAGGAGCCGGTCGCGTCGAAGGTCACGTCGTGGGGCGCGCGCCCGCCGGCGACCGGCGCGACCGCGGCGTGCACCTCGGGCACCCGCGGCCCGACGGCGAAGGGCGAGAAGTGGTCGACCTGCGCGCTCGCGTAGCCGCCGGAGTACGTGGTCGCGAGTTCGACCCAGCGACCGCCGGTGTAGTGCCAGATCGAGTCACCGGGCTCCGCCGGGAGGCTGACCACGGCCGGGCCGGTGAACACGGCCGCCGCGGCCAGGTCCCATGCCTTGCGCAGCAGGAACGCCGTGGGCACGGGCGGGGCGCCCGCCGGGAGCGGGTTGGCCGTGAAGGAGCCCTGCGTGGTCACGACCGCGAAGCGCGCCCGCGGGCCCGCGGGCGTCGCGGCGCCCACGTTCGTGCCCTGGCGGACGAGCACCTTGTTGACGACGGGGCCTTCGAGCGCGGCGGCGATCGCCGCCTGGCCGTCGGGCGTCGGGTGGAAGGGGGTCTTGGAGGCGCCGACGCTCCAGCCCTCGTGGAAGCCCTGGAAGCCCTTGTCGAACACGAGCGACGCCCCGTAGGTCCACGGGTCCTCCGTGCAGAACTTGTGCTCGGAGTAGGCCGGCGGCGGGCTGACCACGACCGTGTTGCCGTACTCGGCGGCGATCTCGGCGATGTTCTCGTTGAGCGTCTGCAGCCCGCCGCGCATGAACTCGACCTCGTCGCGGCTGAGCGTGACGCCGCCGAGCGGGATGTCGAGGTCGGGGCACTGATCCGTCCACTCCAGCGGGAACGGATCGGCGTACTGCGTCAGCGCGATCACGGGCACCTTGCCCGCCGCGGCGCCGCGCGCGTTGATGTTGTCGAGCACGTCGCGCAGCCCGTCCGTCTGCTTGTCGAAGCGCTCGTCCATGTCCTCGTCGCTGAACTCGCAGTCGGCGTCGCCGACGTGCACCTCGGGGAACCAGCCGGTCCAGCCGGCCGACACGTCCGGGTGCGGCTCGATGCAGCTCCGCACGACCTCCGAGAAGGAGATGTCGTTGGCGCCGAGGCTCACCGTCACGATGTCCGGGAGCGCGGCGTCGAACGGGTTCGCGAGGCTGGCGGACAGCTGCGCCGGCGCCTTGAAGTCGCCGTCGTCGGTGCGGTCGGCGAGCACGCCGTTGCGTGCGCTCGACCCCGTGCACGAGAGGTGCGTGAGCAGCGCGTTGGTCCGCGATGCCAGCACGCGCGGGTGCGCCTGCGGGGTCTGGTGGCAGTACTCGGCCGTGAAGGTCTCATCCCACGGGAACGACGTGCCGTCCTGCTCCCACTGGCCGCCGCCGTCGTCGTCGGGGTTCCACTCCCAGGCCTCGGCGATGCCCTCGCCCGCGCTGACGGAGTCGCCGATCGCGACGATGCTGCGGCCGGTCAGCGTGGTCGTGCGCCCGCGCACGAGGATGTAGGGGTAGCCCGTGGTGCCGTCCGGGGCGATGTAGGTGCCCTGGCCCTCGGCGATCGCCAGCGGGATGAAGCCGGCCGGGTAGTTCGTGAAGGTGTTGTGGACGGAGCAGCCCCAGTTCGAGAGCACGTCGTCCGTGAGCTGATCGATCACCGGGTGCTCGGCGATGATGTGGGCGTTCTCGTAGCAGCCGGCGCCGGCGATCTGGAACTCGTTGCCCCCCTCGAGGCCGTAGAGCTCGGGCAGCGGCGTCCCCGACCACGTCCCGTCCCACGCGTCCGAGAGCGAGAAGTACAGGCCGGTGCGGCCGGCGTCGTCGATCGCGTAGGCGATCCCCTTCTCGACCAGCGCGCCGCTGCCCGCGTACTGATGGTCGACCGGGTCGGTCCCGATCACCACGACGTTGCCGTCGACGATGCCGCCCCAGGTCGAGGCGTTGTCGGCCGCGGGCTGGTAGAGGTCCGGCCAGGCGGAGCCCGGATCCCCGAGGATGATCGCGCGGTAGGCGTCGAACTGCGCCTCCGTCATGCTCCGCCAGGTCGGGCCGTCGACCACGTCGACCTCCATCCCGAGCTCTCGAGCGGCAAATGCCTCGTACGAGTACTCGGCGCCGCTGACGGTGTCGGCGAGGATCAGCACCGCGTCGCGCTGCTGCGCTCCCGCCGGCGCCGCGGCGATCGCCATCAGGGCAGCCGCCGTCGCAAGCGCCGCCACAGCAGCGCGGATCCGTCCCGTCATCCCCTCCACCTCTCCGTCGTCCGTCTGTCCGTGCCGCCGTCTCTGGCCGGCCGCGGCTAATCTACGGATTTCGTGGCAGTCGGAACCCGCTTTGGACGGATGGCCGAGTTGGCTGCTGACATCGGGCTCGCCGCACTCGCCGTTGTCGCCGCCGCGTGGGTCCTGCTGTTCGACCTGCTGTGCGTCGGCAGCTGCACGAACACCCCCGACGCGGGGCTCGGCTCGTGGCTGACGGTGGGCGCCGCGCTCGCCGGCGTCGCGCTGCTGCTGAGCGGTCGCCGGCCGGCGGGACGGGTCGTCCTCGGCGCCGGCGTCGCGCTCGCCGTCGTCCTGACGCTCAGCTGACGCCGAGCACCTCGGCCATCCGCCGCGGACGCACGCCGAGCGCCTCGAGCCCGGCGGGGCCGCCCTCGGAGAGCATCGGCACCGCGAGCATCAGCGCCTCGTCCCAGGTCGCGAACGTGGTCGGGCCGGCCAGCAGCTCGCCGGCCTTCAGCGTGGCGCGCAGCGTCGCGAGCGGGACGGGCAGCGTGCGCCGGCGCCGCCCGGCGGCGCGCAGGACCAGCTCGACGACCTGCTTGTGGGTCAGGACCTCGGGGCCGGCGAGCTCGTGCCGCGCGTGGCCCTGCGGCCCGCGCTCGAGCGCCGCGATCACCCCGTCGGCGGCGTCCTCGGCCCAGACGGGCTGGGTGCGGGCGCCGCCGCGGCCGGTCAGCGGCACCGCGGGCAGCAGCGCCAGCCGCTCCATCCGGGCCAGCCGCCGGTCGCCAGGCGCGTAGACGAGCGAGGTGGCGAGCGTGGTGGTGGGGATCTCCGCCTCGGCCACGGCCCGCGCGGCGAGCGCCTTCGCGCGATGCACGCGGGAGGGGTGGTGCGGCGTGGCCCCGAGCGGCGTCGTCCACAGCAGGTGCTGGGCGCCGGCGCTCTCGGCGGCGCGCAGCAGCCGCCAGGTGGCCAGCCCGTCGAGCTCCTCGATCGTCGTCGCGGGCTGGTCGCGCTCGGAGCCCGCGAGATGCACGACGGTCCGCACGCCGCGCAGGGCGTTGCGGAACGCCGCGGGGTCCGCGAGGTCGCCCGTGGCGAGCTGGACGTGCATCCGTTCGGGGCCGAGCCTTCGCGCGTCGCGCACCAGGCAGCGCACGGGCTCGCCCCCGGCGACGAGCCGCCGCAGGACCGCGGAGCCGAGCAGCCCGGTCGCCCCTGTGAGCAGGATCACGCGGCCAGCCTAGGGGGTCGGGGCGGGAGGGGGTGGGTGGGTGGGCCTCCCTATCATTCGCCGCCATGGCTTATGTGATCGCTGAACCCTGCATCGGGACCAAGGACAACTCCTGCGTCGAGGTCTGCCCCGTCGACTGCATCCACCCGACGCCGGACGAGCCCGACTACGACAAGGTCGAGATGCTCTACATCGATCCCGAGGAGTGCATCGACTGCGACGCGTGCGTCGAGGCCTGCCCCGTCGACGCCTGCTTCGCGGAGGACCAGCTCCCCGGGGAGTGGTCCGACTACGCGAAGAAGAACGCCGAGTACTTCGCCGGCCGCTAGCGCGCGGCGGTCGCCGCCGCGCGCGCAGCGCGGCTAGGCCATCGGCAGGCTCATGCCCACCGGGGCCGCCGGCGCCGCCGGCTCCGCCGGCTCCGGCGACTGCATCACCGGCAGCTCCACCGGCTGCATCGGCATCAGCGCGATCAGCCCGCGCGCCGCGTGGCGCACGGCCTGCGCCGCCGCGTCGTCCGGGTCGGCCTCGATCAGCGGCACGCCCGCGTCGGCCTGCTCGCGCAGCGCCATCGTGAGCGGGACCTTGCCCAGCAGGGGCACGTCGAGCTCGTCGGCCAGCGACTGACCGCCGCCCTCGCCGAAGATCGGGAAGCGCTGCCCGTCGGGCGTCGTGAAGCCGGACATGTTCTCGATCACGCCCGCGATCTCCAGCGAGACCTTGTCGGCCATCTGAGCGGAGCGGCGCGCGACCTTCTGCGCGGTCTCCTGCGGGGTCGTGACGATCACGAACTTGGCCTGCGGCAGCAGCTGGCTGAGCGTCATCGAGACGTCGCCGGTGCCGGGCGGCAGGTCGATCAGCAGGTGGTCGAGCTCGCCCCACGCGACGTCCTCGAGGAACTGCGTGAGCGCCTTGTGGAGCATCGGGCCGCGCCAGACGACGGCCTCGTCCTCCTTGATGAAGAAGCCGATCGACATGACCTTGAGGCCATGGGCCTCGAGCGGGAGGATCTTGCGCTCGCCGTTGACGTGCGGGCGCTGGCCGCCGAGCCCGAGCATGCGCGGGATCGAGTAGCCCCAGACGTCGGCGTCGAGCACGCCGACGCGCTTGCCCTCCGCGCGCAGGGCGGAGGCGAGGTTGACGGTCAGCGAGGACTTGCCGACGCCGCCCTTGCCCGAGCCGACGCAGGTGATGTTGGCGACCTGGGCCAGCGCGCCCTCCGGCAGCCCGCCGGGGCGGCCGAGCTTCTGCTGCAGGCCCTGCTTCTCCTGGGCCGACAGGACGTCGAAGGCGACGTTGACGTGCGAGACCCCCTCGACGCCGCGCGCGGCTCCCGCGACGGAGGTCTGGAAGTGGCTTCGGATCGGGCACCCGGGGGTCGTCAGGGAGACGGTCACGTCGACGACCCCGCCGTCGGAGACCTTGATCGACCGGACCATCCCCAGCGTGACGATGTCCTGCCGGAGCTCCGGGTCGACGACGACCCTCAGGGCCTCGAGGATCTGCTCTCTCGTGGGCATGCGTTCCATTCTGGCAGGGATGAGGGGACGGGCCATCATCTAAGGGGACAGGCCCTTTAAAGAACCATCGCCGCCCCCCGAAGGGAACGGCGACGGTTGAGGGAGGAGAGGTACTAAATCCACCGGCGATCCTGCCCGGTGAATCCCACCGGCGGGATATGAGGCCGGCAGGCGTACCCGGCGCCCCGCTCCTCCGCGGGGGCCGGGGGAAGGTGCTGCGTGCTACGCGATGGCGCCCTTGGCGCGGGTCGCGATGCGCTCGCCCGCGGCGACGCCGACCTGGACGGTCTCCTCGACGCGATTCGAGACGGCGGTGACGCCCTCGGCCGCGGCCTTGGAGACGCCGCCGAGGCGCTGGGTCACGACGTTGTCGCGACGGTCGGCCTTGCGCTCGACGCGGCCGGCCTCGCGCTCGAAGGCGCGACGGTTGCGGCGCACGAGGCGCTCGACGCGCGTGCGGGCGAGCTTGGTCTCGCGCTCGCCGCGGCGCTCGAAGCGACGGACGTCCTTCTCGATCTCGCGCTGGCTGCGCTTGAGCGTCTTCTGCGCGCTCGGCACGGAGCCGTAGCGGTCGACGAGGCCGGTGGCCAGGCCGATGACCCGGTCGCGGGCCTCCAGCACGCCGCCGACGTAGACGAGCGCGGCGCGCTCGGCGACGTTGCGACCCTGCTTCGCCGTGACCTTGGCGGCCTGGGCGTTGGCCGAAGCGGCCTTGCCGGACTGGTTCTTGGCGCGGGTGCGCGTGCCCTTCGCGGCGGAGCGCGACGGAGCCTTGGCGGCGGTGCGCGTGTTGGCGCGCGTGCCGGCCGTGCGAGTGTTCGAGCGCGTGGCGGCCGAACGCGTGGTGGTGCGGCCGGTCGTCTTGCGCGCGGTCGACTTGCGCGCGGTGCTCTTGCGCGGCGTGCTCTTACGAGCAGTCGACTTGTTGGCGGTGGTGGTCTTGGTGGTGGTGCTCGTGGTCTCGGCCATTTGGTGGCCTCCCTCTTCGTTGCGGACTAAGGATATTAGTTCTAAGTCTGCCTGCAGGTTATCTACCCTGCGAACACTTGTTTGTAAACCAGAGGCCACTCCTGGTTACAACTAAGCGAACAGAGGTTCGTGTGAGGCCCGTCACGCAGCGAGGCCGAGGCGCTCCGTGCGCTCCAGCCAGGCCACCGGGTCGTCGAGCTCGGGGAGGGTGGGCATCGCCGCTGGCGAGTCCCACGCGCGGTTGAGCGCCGCTATGCCGCCGCGGGCGACGACCGCGTCGCAGAAGCGCTTGCCCTGCTCGTACTGGCGCAGCTTGAGGTCCATGCCGATCAGCCGCTCGAGCACGCGCAGGAAGCCGGAGCGCTCGCGGCGTCGGCGGTTGAGCGCGCCGCGCAGCGCCGGCAGGTCGTCGAGCACGTCCTCGCCGACGGCGTCCATGACGTGCTCGGCGTAGCCCTCGAGCACGGCCATGAGGGCCTGCATGGAGTCGAACAGCTCGCGGCGCTCGGGCCCGAGGGCGAGCGTCGCGATGCCGTCCTCGCGCACGCTGTCCACGAGCCCCTTGATGTCCGCGAGGTCCGGGATCTTGAGCAGGCTGCCGCCCTGGAAGCTCATGCCCTCCAGCAGCTCGCGCACGCAGGCGGCGAGATGCTCGCGCAGCCACGGCACGGCGCCGAACTGGAGCGCGTGCGTGGTCTCGTGCAGCGCGACCCAGCGCAGCAGCTGGTCCGGATCGGCCTCGAGCGAGCCGGCGGCCTGGCCGAGGTTCGGCGCCACGAACAGCAGCCGCGCCGGGGCGGCGGGGTCCAGCACCGGGAACTCGTACTGGCCGAGCACGCGGCCGGCGAGGAAGCCCGAGATCGCGCCCGCCTCGGCGGCGAGCAGCGCGCCGAGGCCGGAGCCGACGATGCCGCTGAGCGGGCCGAGGCCGTCGCCCAGCCGGTCGGCGACCGGGTCCAGCACGCCCTTCAGCGAGGCGAGGTTGGCCTCCGTCCACTCGTCGCGGCCGACGGCCACGGCGGCGGGCAGCGGCGCCTGCGGCACCAGGCCGGTGTAGGCGGAGACGAGCCGCTCGGCCTCCTCGGAGGGGCCTTCGAGGGCCTCGAACGGCGCGGGGTCGCCGGTCGGCTGCAGCCGCGCGACGCCGCGGGCGACCTGATGGGCGAGGGTCCAGTCGATCACCCGCACCATGGTGGCACGGCTACATCAACGTGACCTGAGCGAGCTCGTCGAGCCCCTCGGGGGTGCGGGCGGCGACCACGGGCGAGACCGGCGAGAGGTCCTCGAGCGGGGCGCCGAGCGGGTCCTGGCACTTCGTGAACGCGACGTGGCCGCCCGCCTCGCGGACGATCAGCTGCGCGGCCGCGACGTCGACCGCCCGGCAGCGGCGCAGGGTCGCCATGCCGTCCAGGCGCGCGGCGGCGACCTGGCAGAGCGTGACCGCGATCGTGCCCATCGCCCGGATCCGGTGGGTGGTCTCCACGAGCGCGTCGGCCGCGTCGCGCAGCCAGCGCGGGTCGGCCGACTCGATGCCGACGAGCTCGAGCTTGCCGTCGCGGGTGCGCCGCTCGCGGGCCGAGGTGTCCATCCGCTTGCCGTCGAGCATCGCCCCGGACCCGCGCTCGGCCACCCACTCCTCCCCCGGGCCGAGGTCGTGGACGAAGCCGAACACCACGTCGGCCATCGTCGGGCCGTCGGCGACGGCGATCGAGAGCGCGTGGTGGGAGATCCCGCGCTTGGCGTTCATCGAGCCGTCGATCGGGTCGACGATCACGAGCGTGCCGGTGCCGCCGTAGTCGACGGTGCCGCGCTCCTCGCTGACGACGGTGAAGCGCGCGCCGTCGTCGTGCAGGCGCTCGAGCTCCGCGAACACCGCCCGCTCGGCGGCGGCGTCGATCTCCAGCGTGCGGTCGCCGCCCTCGCCGCGCTCGCCGGTCTCCACCACGCGCTCGGCGGTCGTGGGGTTCTCGGCGAGGATCTCGGCCAGCGCCTGCGCCGCCCGCCGCGCGGCTCCAAGCCAGTCAGGGGTCATCTGCCCCGTATCCTAGGTCCGAGGTGCTCTCCGCCGCCCAGCACGAGGCAATCAAGCACGGCGGCGGGCCGCTGCTCGTGATCGGCGGCGCCGGCACTGGCAAGACGACGACGCTCGTCGAGCGCTTCGCGTGGCTGGCCGAGCGCCCGAACGATCCGATCGGCGCCGAGGCGATCCTCGTGCTCACGCCATCGGCCGACGCGCTGCGCGAGCGCATCGAGGAGCGGCTCGGCCGCCCCGCCTCCGAGGAGCCCGCGGTCACCACGTTCCAGGGCCTGTGCGCGCGGCTGCTGCACGACGAGGCGCTCGAGGCCGGCGTCGACCCGTTCGCCACCCCGGTCTCGCCCGCCGACCGGCTCGCGATGCTGCTCGAGCGCATCGACGAGCTGCCGCTGCGCCACCACGACCTGCGCGGCAACCCGAGCGCGGTGCTCGGCTCGATCGTCGGCCGGATCGACCGGCTCAAGGACGAGCTCGTGACCTGCGAGGACTACGCCGCGTGGGCGTCCACGCTCGGCGAGGCGGAGGGCGCCCGGGCCGCGCGCGAGCGCGAGTTCGGCGAGCTGTTCCGCGCCCACGACCGGATGCTGCGCGACGCGGGGACGCTCGACTTCGGGGACCTCGTGCTGCGGGCGTTCCGGCTGCTGCGCGAGAAGCCGCACGTGCGCGCGCGCCTCGCCGGCCGCTACGGGCACGTGCTCGTCGACGACCTGCAGGACACGAGCTTCGCCCAGGGCCTGCTGCTGCGCCTGCTCGTCTCCGACCGCGGCGAGATCACGGCGGCGGGCGACGACGACCAGTCGATCCACCGCTTCCGCGGCGCCTCGACCAAGGCGTTCGCCGACTTCGAGGCCGAGTGGCCGGCGGCGCGCGTGGTGCACCTGGAGGAGTCCTTCCGCGCAGGCGAGCGGATCGTCGCCGCCGCGGCCGCCGTGGCGGAGCCGATCCCGGGACGGATCGAGAAGCTGGTCCGCGCGCGCGGGGGCGCCCCCGGGGAGGTGGCGTTCTGGGCCTGCGCGTCCGAGCGCGCCCAGGCGCAGGCCGTCGCCGCCGAGGTCGAGCGGCTGATCGCGCGCGAGGACGTCGCGCCGGAGGACGTCTGCGTGCTCGTGCGCTCGGTGCGCTCGGAGGGCCAGGCGGTCGGCGTGGCGTTCGAGGAGCGGGCCGTGCCGTACCGGCTGGCGGGCGCGGCGGCGTTCTTCCAGCGCGCGGAGGTGCGCGACCTGCTCGCGTGGCTGCGGCTGCTCGTGGACCCGGGCGACGCCGGCGCCGTCGTGCGCGCGCTCGCGCGGCCGCCCGTCGAGCTGCGGGCGATCGACCTCGCGCGCGTCACGCAGATCGCGCGCCGCCGCAAGCTCGACATGGTCGCCGCGCTGGCCGCGGCGCTCGAGTCGCCGCAGATCCCGCCCGAGGCGCGCGACCGCATCAACACCTTCCTCGGCCTCTACCGCTCCGCCGCCGCCGCGATCGATTCCACGCGCCCCGACCTCTACGTGCACCGGCTCGTGGAGCGGCTCGGCCTGCGCCGCCAGCTGCTGTTCGCCGCCTCCACCGAGGTGGTCGAGCGTCTGCGCAACCTGGCCAAGTTCGCCGAGCTGGCCTCGGCGTACGTCCGCCGCGCGCCGCAGGCCACCGCGCGCGAGTTCGCCCGCTCGATCGCCGCCGTCGCGGACGCCGGCCTGCGCGAGGAGGAGGCCTCGGCGGGCGACCGGCCGGTCGGCGTGCAGGTGATGACCATGCACGCTGCCAAGGGCCTGGAGTTCGAGCACGTCTACGTGCTCGGGCTGATGGCCGCGCGGATGCCGGGCCCGCGCCAGCGCACGCTCGAGCCGATCCCGGACGCGCTGCTCAAGGAGACGCTGCCGCCCGACACCAAGGCCGCGCACACCGAGGCGATGCGGCGGCTGCTGCACGTGGCGATGACACGCGCGCGCACGAGGCTCGTGCTCGCCTACCCGCAGCGCACCGACCGCGGGGCCATGCAGCACCCGTCGCCGTTCGCCGAGGAGGCGCGGCTCGCCTGCGACGGCGCGTGGGAGCAGCGCGAGGAGGAGCTGTTCGGCCCGGCCGAGACGCTGCAGTCGACGTTCCGGCTGCTGCGCGACGAGCTGCTCACGACGGTGTCGCAGGTCGGCGGCCGGCTGGGCGAGCTGCGCTTCGACACCGACCTGGACGTCTCCCACGCCGTCGTGCGCTACATGGAGCTGCTCAAGCTGGCGGCGCTGATCGAGCGGACGAAGGGCGCGCCGGCGCAAGCGGTCGAGGACGCGCTGCCCGAGGTCAACGCGCGGCTGCTGCAGGCCGCGACCTCCGAGCAGCGCGAGATCTTCGAGACGAGCGCGCTCGACGAGTACCTGCTCGACGCCGAGCGCGACGAGAAGCTGCGCGCGCGGGCCGTGGCCGCGCGTACCGAGCCGTCGCTGGAGGGCTTCCTCCCCCGCCGCGGCGACGGGCTGCTGCTGAGCGCCTCCGACATCGAGACCTACCGGACGTGCCCGCTGAAGTACAAGTTCGCGCGCGTGTTCCGGATCCCGTCGGAGCCGACGATCAACCAGCGCTTCGGGATCCTCGTCCACCAGGTGCTCGAGCGCTACCACGCTCCCGACGCCCGCCAGGGGCTGCCCGAGCTGCTGAGCCTGCTGGAGGCCGGCTGGCGCCGCGGCGGGTTCGGCGACTCCGAGGAGGAGCGCCAGCTGCGCGTGAAGGCCACGCAGGCGCTCGTGCGCTACCACGACCGCTTCCGCGAGGAGGGCGGCGAGCCCGTCTGGTTCGAGCGCTCTTTCCAGTTCAAGCTCGGCCCGCACGTCCTGCGCGGGCGGGTGGACCGCGTCGACCGGCTCCCGGACGGCGGCTACGAGCTGATCGACTACAAGACCGGCCGCCCGAAGTCGGCCGCCCAGCTGCGCGAGGACGTGCAGCTCACGCTGTACGCCGTCGGCGCGCGCGAGGCGTGGCAGCTCGAGGCGCCGTCGCAGTCCTACTACTACGTGCTCGACGACCAGAAGGTGCCCGTCGAGCGCTCCGAGGAGGACCGCGACTGGATCACCGACACCGTGCTCGAGGTCGGCGAGGGGATCCAGTCGCAGGGCTTCGAGCCGACGCCGAGCTTCGCGGCGTGCTCGATGTGCGACTACCGCATCGCCTGCCCGGCGGCGGAGCGCTGAAGCGCGGCGGTCCCCACGGCTCCCGCGCATCGGGCGCACCGCCGGGAATACGACTGTGCGGAACGTGCGGAAGCCGTCAGCGCGGCGCTACCCCGAGGCGTGCGGCGGCGGCCCGCCCGAGCCGCGCTGACGCAGGAAGCGCTGGAACTCGCGGGCGAGGACGTCGCCCGAGGGGAGGTCGCCCTCCTCGGCGAGCTCCTCGTCGGCGGCGCGCTCGAGGCGCTCGACGAACGCCTGCACCTCCGGGTCGAGCTCGACGGCGCGGGTGACCTGGCGGTCGTAGTCGCCGGCGGCGGTCTCGAGGTCGCGGGCGTCGACGGTCACGCCGACGAGGCTCTCCAGCCGGCGCAGGAGCGCGAGCGCGCCCTTCGGGTTCGGCGCGACGGCGACGTAGTGCGGCACGGCGGCCCACAGCGAGGCCGACGGCATGCCCGCCTCGGCGCAGGCGGCGTGCAGGACGCCGACGATCCCCGTCGGGCCCTCGTAGGTCGGCGCCTGCAGCGACAGGCGGTCGATCAGCCCCTGGTCGGAGGCCAGGCCCGTGATCGAGATCGGGCGCGTGTGCGGCACGTCGGCCAGCAGCGCGCCGAGCGTGACGACCATCTGGACGCCGATCGCCTCCGCCAGCTCGATCACCTTCTCGCAGAACGTGCGCCAGCGCATCGCGGGCTCGGGGCCGCTGAGCAGGATCAGGTCGCGCGGGGCGCGCGGGACCCGGGCCTCGTAGAACTCGAACTCGGGCCACTCGATCTTGCGCGACAGCCCGTCCACCAGCCGCACGCTCGGGCGGGTCGACTGGAAGTCGACGAACTCCTCCGGGTCGATCAGCGCGAAGCGCGTGGCGTCGAAGCCGGCGCCCATGAACGTCAGCGCGGAGGTGGCCGCCTCCCCCGCGTCGTTCCAGCCCTTGAAGGCGCAGACGAGCGCGGGTGCCCGGAGGCCGTCAGGACGGCGTTCCCAGCGGAGGGGCTGCATCGGACCCACGGTAGCGGAGTCCCGTCCGGCCCCACGGCCATGATCGGAGGGATCCCATGACGGCTCTGGCCGACACCACGGTGGCGACCCTGCGCGCCGGCGACGACGTCGACGCGGTCTTCGCCTGCTCGCGCAAGGACCGCCTGACGGCGCGCTCCGGGCTGCCCTACCTGGCGCTGGAGCTGCGCGACCGCACGGGCGCCATCCAGGGGCGCGCGTTCCGCGACGCGGACCTGCTGTCGGGCCGCTTCGAGCGCGGCGAGCTCGTGCGCGTGCGCGGGCGCGTCGAGCGCTTCCGGGACGAGCTGCAGGTCGACGTGAAGGCGATCGAGCGCGCGGAGGCGGCCGACCCGGCGGCGTTCCTGCCCGTCGCCTACCGCGACGTGGACGAGCTGGACGGGTTCCTCGAGCACCTGGCCGGCGAGGTCCACGACCCGGAGTACCGCCCGCTGCTGGAGCGGCTGCTGGCCGACGAGGCGCTGCGCGCGGACTGGCGCCGCGCCCCGTGCACCCGCGCGGGCCACCACGCCTACCTGGGCGGGCTGCTCGAGCACACGGTGGCGGTCGGCACGCTCGCGCTCGAGGCGTGCCAGCTGCACCCGCGGCTCAACTCCGACCTGCTGATCTGCGCCGCGCTCGTGCACGACCTCGGCAAGACGCGAGAGTTCACGTACGGAGCCGACATCGCGCTCTCCGAGGAGGGTCGGTTGCTGGGCCACGTCGTGCTGGGCCAGCAGCTGCTCGACGCGCGCTCCGGCGCGATGAGCGCCGGCAAGCGGCTCGCGCTCGCCCACTGCGTGCTGACCCACCACGGGCCCGACTCGGCGCCGGGGCGGCGGTTCGGGTCGCCCGAGGCGCTCGCGCTCTACCGGCTCAACGCGCTCGACGCGAGCGTCAAGGGAGCGCTGGAGCACGGCCTGCCGTAGCGCTCGGCGGATGCCCGCCTACGAGTACACCACCGCCGTGATCACCCACGGCCTGATGGGCCGCAAGAGCGAGGAGGTCGACCGCGAGGAGCTCCAGGAGGTGCTCAACACGCACGGCGCCGAGGGCTGGGAGCTGGACAAGCTCATCCTCGACAGCTCCTTCCATCACGAGAAGGACGGCCACCTCCTGATCTTCAAGCGCGCCGCCGGTTGAGGCTCCTCGTCCTCGGCGGCACCGTGTTCCTCGGCCGCCACGTGGCGGCCGAGGCGCTCGCGCGCGGCCACGAGCTGACGCTGTTCACGCGCGGGCTCCACGGCGCGGAGCTGTTCCCCGAGGCCGAGCGGCTGCGCGGCGACCGCTCCAAGGACGTCTCGGCCGTGCGCGATCGCCTGTTCGACGCCGTGATCGACACGAGCGGCTACAAGCCCGCCGACGTCGCGGCGTCGGCCGGCGCGGTCGACGCCCACTACGTCTTCGTCTCCTCCTGCAACGCCTATCCGGGCTGGCCGGCCGAGGTCGTCGACGAGGACTCGCCCGACTGGGGCGGCGGCGGGCCGTCGGAGTACGGGCCGGACAAGGTGCGCTGCGAGCGGGCGGCGCAGGCCGCGCTGCCGGGCCGGGTCGCGGTGGTGCGCGCCGGGCTGATCGTCGGCCCGCACGACGGCGTGTTCCGGCTGCCGTGGTGGGTGCGGCGGATCGCCCTCGGCGGCGACGTGCCCGCACCCGGCGACCCCGATCGCCCGCTGCAGATCATCGACGCGCGCGACCTCGCCGCCTGGATGCTGGACCTCGCCGAGCAGCGGGTCGCCGGCGTCTTCAACGGGACGGGGCCGGAGGCGATGACGACGATGGGCGAGCTGCTCGGAGCGGCGGTCGACGCGACGGGCTCCGGCGCCCGGCTGCGCTGGATGCCCGACGCCGCGCTGCGCGCGCTGGACGTCGAGCCGTGGACCGAGCTGCCGCTGTGGGCCCCGGAGGACGAGATGGCCGGCACCTGGCGGATCGGCACGGAGCGCGCGCAGGCCGCCGGGCTGCGCTGCCGCCCGGCGGCCGACACCGTCGCCGACGTCGCCGCATGGCTGCGCGACGGCGGCGAGGCCGAGCTGAGCGATTGGGGCTCGCACGCGCGCCCGGCGCCGATGAGCGCCGAGCGCGAGGCGGAGCTACTGGCCCGGATCCGGGCCTAGCCCGGGCCTAGCGCCGGGTCGTCGCGTACGGACGCGAGGTCGTCGTCGCCCGCGGCCCACTCGCGGGTCTGCGGGTTGTTCGCGTAGGCGATCTCGAGGTGCTCGATCGCGGCCTCGCGGTTGCCCCCGAGCGCCTCGTAGCAGGCGAGCTGGTAGCGCAGCGAGGGGTGGTCGGGCCAGTCCGCGAGCCCGTCCGACGCGACCTCGACGGCCTTCGCGTAGTCGCCAGAGCGGTAGTGCGGCTCGGCCTCGTACCAGTACTCGAACGGCGTCCGCGGCCCGGCCGCGCCCGGCACGCCGCCGATCACGAGCACGGTCGTGCCGTCCTGCGTGGCCGTGGCGCCGCGGCGCGTGCCCGGCGGGACGACGAGCAGCGTGCCCTGCGGCGCGGCGACCTCCTCGCCGTCGACGGTGAACGCGGCGGCGCCCTGGAGCACGACGTACATCTCCTCGTGCCCGGCCGCGCCCGCGCTCAGCTCGTCGTGGTTCTCGATCACCTCGCCGCCGGAGTCGGCGCTGTAGGCGTTGACGCCGAATCCGCTGGTGCCGAGCAGCTTGCGCAGGGGCCGCCAGTCGAAGCCGTGGCCCGCGATCCGCTCGGCGTCGTCGATGTGCAACACGGAGTAGCTCACGTGCGGGAGGATGCCGGAGATGCAGCCCGGGCCGCACGTCGAGGAGATGGAGGCCGCGATCCGCGCCGACGGCGAGGGCCTGCGGGCGCTGCTCGACGGCGACGCCGAACGCGGCCATGAGCGCCTGCTCGACGCCGTCGCGCGCTACCGCGCATCGTGGGAGCTCGCGCCGCCGCGCAGCTACGGGCGGCTCGTCGGGATGCTCAAGGCGGCGGTGATCGCCGGCGACGACGCGACCGCGGCCGCCGCCTACGCCCGCGAGGCCGTGCCCGAAGCCGACTCCCCGCCGTCCTCGTACGTGCGCGCGGTCGCAGCGCTCGTCGAGGGCGACGACGAGGCGGCCGCGGGCTTCGCGGACGGCATGCGCGCGGGCTCGCCGGCCTTCGGCCGCGCGGCCGACGCGATCGCGGCGCTGGCGGCGCGCGACGCTCGTGCCTACGCGGCCGCGGTGCGCGCGATCGTCGAGGACTTCGAAGGCCGCGACGAGCACCTCACCGGCGTGCCCGTCGCCGACACCGCGCTGATGCTCGAGCGGCTCGCGGAGCCCCGCGGCGTCGCCGCGCACCCCGCGAGCGCCCTGCTGCCCTAGCTGCGCGCGCTCCGGATCGCCTCGGCGATCTTCGTCTTGGCGTTGAAGGCCGCCTTCAGCGCGCGGTCCGGCGGCGAGCCGTCGGGCGGGAGCAGCCCGAGCTGGCGGCCCACCTCCATCTGGTCGAAGATCACGAAGTTCGAGGCCATCCTGCCGTCGCGGACGGTCATCTCGTCCATCCCGTCCAGCGTGATCGCCTTTCCCGTCGGCTCGATCCCGTTGAACACGCCCCCGTGCGTGCCGGTCAACCTCCAGCGCAGGAACACCGTCTCGCCCTCCTCGACCGCCGAGACGCGCTCCATGGTGAAGTCGGGGATCGCCGCGAAGAGATCGGCGAAGTACGCGCTCAACTCGTCCTTCCCGCGACAGGTCTTGTCGGGGAAGCGCTCCACGACGTCGTCGGCCCAGATCGCGCGCAGGGCGTCGATGTCATGCGCGTTGGTGGCGTCGAGGACCTGCTGGGCCAGCTCGGTGTTCGTCGGCATGCCGAGGACCCTATCCTCGCCCGCGGAGCGGCACGGGGCTGGTGCCCCACCCGGTCTTCAAAACCGGTTGCCCGTCGTAGCCCGGCGGGGGGTAGGTTCGATTCCTGCGCCGCTCCGCTCGGCTCCGCCGGATCGTGGGCGTGGTCAGTGAGGCATCATTCGTCCACTCGCCTGGGAGGCCGTGGTCCCAGAGGTAGTGTGCGGCAATGTCGCGGATCATGGGTTACACCGTCACGCTGGCCGTCGTGCTGGCGGGCTGCGGAGGAGCAGCAACCGTCGATCAGGCCAACGTCGAGAAGGAGGCCCAGACCGAGCTGACCAAGAGCGTCGGACAGCAGGCGCCGGCCGTCGCGTGTCCCGGGGACCTGAAGCTGGAGGTGGGCACCACGATGCGCTGCAACATGGACTTCTCGCAGACGGAGCGGCTCGGCGTCACGGTGAAGGTCGAGTCCGTCGATGGCGCAGACGGCAAGCTGAGCTTCGTCGCCGACGACGCGGTCACCAAGAAGCCCTGACCACGCCCCGACAGCGATATGGACGATCCCACCGAGGTTCTGGGCCGACGCATCGGGGCAGCGCTGATCGACCTGGTGGTCGTAGCCGTCCTGCTCGTGGTCCTCGGCATCCTGATCGGCGAGAGCGAGACCGCGGACGGCGGCGCGCGGGTATCGCTCGACGGCGGTCCGGCGCTGCTCTGGGTCGCGCTGTCGCTGTTCTACTACTTCGCGTCGGAGGCGATCACCGGCCGCACGCTGGGCAAGCGCCTGCTCGGCCTCCGCGTCGTCGCGGCGGACGGCGGACGTGCCGGCGCGGGGAAGATCGCGATCCGCACCGCCTTCCGGCTCGTCGACGGCATCGGCTTCTACTTCATCGGCCTCATCGTGGTCCTGGTCAGCGGCCGACGCCGGCAGCGCCTCGGCGACCTTGCCGCGCAGACGACCGTGGTGGCAGGTTGAGGCCCCGGCCGCGGCCTGAGCACGCCGAGGCGGGCGTAGGCCTCCTCGGCGAGCATCGGTGCCGGTGACGGCAGCTGCCGGGCTGGTGCCCCACCCGGTCTTCAAGACCGGTTGCCCGTCGTAGCCCGGCGGGGGTAGGTTCGATTCCCGCGCCGCTCCGCTCCCGATGGGGCAGACCATGGGGCAGAGGGTCCACGGGGCGCTTGCGCGGGAGTAGGCTCGAGGGAGCGCGATGCCCCGCCACCTCGACCCCCGTGTCGTCGAAGAGCGCCCCGAGCGGGCGCGGGGCTCGCGGCGGGAGCCCGAGCCCGTGGTCCCGGCCGCGCACGACGCGGCGTCGCTGGCGCTGCTCGCCCGGTCGTCGCCCTCGGGCGGCGCGGAGCTGATGCGGAGCCTGCAGCACGGCGTCGGGAACGCCTCGGTACAGGCGATGCTGACCCGGGTGCCCGACGACGCCGGGCCGACCACGGAGACGACCGTCGAGCGCTACGCCTTCGAGGCGGAGATCCCGCGCGGGCCGGCGGCGGAGCCCGGCCGTGAGGCCGTCGCGGGCAGCGGTCGCTCGGACGCTCCGGCCGGCATGGAGGAGGACCCGATCGGCGCGGTCGCCGCCGTCGTCGGCGGGGCGGTCGCGACGGCGCCGGAGGAGGCTCCGCCCGCCGGCGGGGCCTCGGTGGCGGCGCCCGCCGCGACCGAGCCGGGCACGCAGGAGGCGGCCGGCCCCGAGGAGGAGATCACGGTCTCGCTGCCGGACATCGAGGTCCCGGCGCTCGCCTCCGTCGCGAAGACCGACGCGGTCAACCCGGGCTTCACCTACAGCGGCAGCATCGAACGGGGCGGCGCCGCGCCGGCGGGGTTCGGCGTGACCCACTCCTTCGACTCCAAGCTCACCGGCGTCACGACGACCCTCAAGAGAAGGGTCTACAAGGTCAAGGCGACGCTCGAGCACCCCATCAAGTGGGAGGTCCGCTCCGGCACGGGCCCGGACGGCCAGGTCGACATCGCCAGCGACACCGACGCCGACATCACGGACCTCAACTACGGCGACGTCGTCTCGGACCTCACGCCCGACATGACCGACCTCAACGGGCGCCCGCCGCGCAACGACTTCTGGGCGGAGGACCTCACGATCCGCCACGAGAAGGTCCACGCCGCCGACGACAAGCGGAACGGCCCCGGCGCGATGCGCGTCACCTCGAGGTGGCTCTCCAGGCAGACCGCGGCGAGCGTCGCCGACGTCACCACCCTGCTCGGCGAGATACCCGACCGCTTCGCGGCGGCGCTGCTGGCCGCGCTGTCCACCGAGGCCGGAGAGGAGCACGCGTACGGCGACGGCGCGCCGTCCTACAAGCGCCGCGCGAAGGCGATCAAGAAGCGCGGCGACGCGGGCAAGTACCCGTGACGGACCCCGTCGAGGCGGCCGAGGAGCGCCAGGCCCGGACGCTGCTGGAGAACGAGGGGCAAGGCACGGACCCCGAGGCCATGCGCGCGGCGCTGGACTCCCCGAGGTCCGTCCTGCGCGGCTCGGCGGCCCGGCTGCTCGGCGCCGCCGGCGACGAGGCGGCCCGCGAGCCGCTCGAGCGCGTGGCCACCAGCCGCGGCGAGGAGAGCGCCCGCGCGCAGGCCGCCTACGCGCTCGCGCGGATCGGGGACCCCAAGGGCGCCGACGTCCTGCGCGAGCTGCTCGAGCTGCCCGTCGACACGTCGCCCGGCCCGCTGCAGGCGGCCGGGCACCTCGCGCGGCTGGACGACCCCTCGGGCCTGCCGGTGGTGGAGCGCGGGCTCGCCGACTCCGAGTCGCTGATCGCCATGATCGCCGCCAAGCAGCTCGCGCCGCTCGCGCTGCTGCAGGAGCGCCGCCCGGAGCTGGAGCTCGACGCCTGGAGCCTGTACGAGCGCGCCCTGGAGCACTCCGAGGAGCAGGTGCGCAGCGAGGCGCGGACCCAGCTCGAGCGCCTCGACAGCGAGCGCGCCCGGTCGCTGCTGCGCTGAGCGCTGCCATGATCTCCGCCGATGCCTGGCCGCACGTGGATCGCGCTGCTCGCCGCGGTCGCGCTCGGCGGCTGCGGTGGTGAGGAGCCGGAGCTGAGCGCGCGCTCGGCCGAGGCGCTGCACGCGCAGGTCGCGAACGTGCGCGAGGCCGCGGCGGAGGGCGACCGCGCCGCCGCGCTGAAGGCCCTCGACCGGCTGGCCTCCCGCGTGCGGGACCTGCAGGACGAGCTCGGGGCGGCCGACGCCGCGGCGCTCGAGCGCGGGATCGAGCGGGCGCGGCGGCGCGTGCGCGAGGAGATCGCCGAGCCGGCGGCGACCGCGACCGCGACGGCGACCGCCGCACCCACCGCGACGGCGACCGCCACCGCCGCCCCGCCGAAGGCCAAGCCCGGCAAGGGCAAGGGCAAGGGCAACGGCAACGGCAAGGCGAAGGGCGAGCAGGACGAGGAGGACGACGACTGATGCGCCCCACGGAGGGGGCGTCGCTGGCGGACGGGCGTTACGTCTTCGAGCGCCACCTCGGCTCGGGCGGCATGGCGTCGGTGTGGCTCGCCCGCGACGAGTCGCTGCAACGCCCCGTCGCGATCAAGCTGATGGCGGACACGCTCGCCGACGACGAGCGCTGGCTGCTGCGCTTCACCCGCGAGGCGCGCGCCGCCGCCGCACTGTCGCACCCGCACATCGTCAGGGTGTTCGACTTCGGCATCGAGGAGCACCGGCCGTACCTCGTGATGGCCCACGTCCCCGGCGGCAGCCTGCGCGACCGCCTCCGCGACGGCGGCGCGCTCCCGGAGCCCGCCGGCCTCGCCCGCGAGCTGCTGGGCGCGCTCGCGCATGTCCACGCGGCCGGGATCGTCCACCGCGACGTCAAGCCCGGGAACATCCTGCTCGACGAGCACGACCGGTCGCATCTGACCGACTTCGGCATCGCCCGCCCGCAGGACGCGACGTCCATGACGCAGACCGGCATGGTTCTGGGCACGATGCGCTACCTCGCCCCGGAGGTCGCCGAGGGCGAGCCGGCGACGGAGCGCAGCGACCTCTACTCGGCCGGCGCCGTGCTGCGCGAGGTGGCGGGCGAGGGCCTGGCTGCGCTGACCGGCGCGCTCACGGAGCCGGACCCGGAGCGCCGCCCGTCATCGGCCGACGAGGCGCTCGCGATGCTCGACGCGGACGCGCCGACGCGGCGGCTCGCCCCGGAGCCGCGCGAGCGCCCGGCCGCCGCCCGCGGGCGGCCGCGGGCCCGCGAGGCGCTGCGAGGCGCCGACGAGCTGATCCGCCGCCCGTGGTTCCCGCTCGCGGCGGGGATCCTGGCGATCCTCGCGCTCGCCGTGATCGTGATCGCGCTGGCGGGCGGAGGGGATGCACCGCCCGAGCGCGCAGCCGCGACGCCGGCGCCGGCCTCGGCGCCGCTCGACGAGCAGCTCCGAGGCCTGGACCGAGCGATCGACGCGGCCGCGTCTAGACGACCGTGACGTTCGTGGCGTTGGGGCCCTTGGGGCCCGACTCGGCCTCGTAGGTGACCTTGGCGCCCTCGGCGAGGGACTTGAAGCCCTGGCCGTTGATGCCGCTGTGGTGGACGAAGAGGTCCTTCCCGCCGTCCTCGGGCGTGATGAACCCGTAGCCCTTCTCGTCGCTGAACCACTTGACGGTTCCGGTCGGCATTGCTCTACCTCCGCGGGTCATGTGAACTGCATCGCGGAGTACCGATGGCGACACCTGCGGCGCTGATCACTGCGGTGCGGCGCTCCCTGTGAGCAACCGCCTTACGCGCCGGAATGTACACCAGGGCGCAAGCCTTGTAGCAGCGCTTACACATCGCGTTAAGAAGTTCCACTCGCTCCGAACGGTCGCGGCTGCCACAGTCGCCGTCGTCATGGATCCCGCCGCCCACCGGCTCGGAAGCGCCCTGTGCGTCGCCTCGGCGATCGCCTTCGGCGCCATGGCCATCTTCGGCAAGCTCGCCTACGACGCCGGCGTCGGCATCCTCACGCTGCTGTTCGTGCGCTTCGCGATCGCCGCCCCGGTGCTGTGGATGGCGACGCTGCGCCGCAGCGGCCCGCGCAGGGCCTTCGCGGGCCAGACGAGCCGCACCCTGCTGGCGGCCCTCGCGCTGGGCGCCGGCGGCTACGCGCTGCAAGCGGGCCTCTACTTCGCCGCGCTGGCGCGGATGGACGCCTCGCTGCTGTCGATGCTGCTCTACACGTTCCCCTCGATGGTCACCGCCGCCGCGATCGCGCTCGGGCGCGAGACCGCCAGCCGCCGCCGCACCGGCGCGCTGCTCGTGTCCTCGGGCGGCCTGGCGCTCGTCCTGCTCGGCGCGGGCTCGGGCACGTTCGACTGGCTGGGCGCCGCGCTCGGGCTCGGCGCCGCCCTGACGTACACGGCCTACATCCTCGTCTCCGACCGCGTCGGCGGCGGCATCGAAGCGCTGCCGCTGGCGGCGCTGATCACGACGGGCGCCGCGATCACGTTCGGCCTGGCCGGCGCCGCCACCGGCTCGATCGACACCGGCTTCGCTGCCGAGGGCTGGCTGTGGCTGGCCTCGATCGCGATCGTCTCGACGGTCACGCCGATCACGCTCTTCTTCGCCGGGCTGCGGCGGGTCGGCCCGTCGACGGCGGCGATCCTCTCCACGCTCGAGCCGCCGACGACCGTCGCGCTCGCGTTCCTGGTCTTCGGCGAGTCGCTGACGCTGCTCCAGCTCGCCGGCGGCGCGCTCGTGCTCGGCGCCGCCGTCTCGCTGAACCTGCGGGCGGCGCGGCCGGAGCCCGTCCCCGCCATCTAGACCGTCTTGGCCTTGTCCTTCTCCTTCGGCGCGTCGCGCGGCTCCAGCTGGATCTCGTGCTCCGCCGGCTCGCCGGCCTCGAGCTCGCGGCTGCGCTCGAGCTCCGCGTTGAGCTCGGCGCCGAACAGCACGGCGAGGTTGGTGATCCACATCCAGACCAGGAAGGAGATGAGCCCGCCCAACGTCCCGTAGGTCTTGTCGTAGGAGCCGAAGTTCGCGACGTAGAACGCGAAGGCGATCGAGGCGACGATCCAGACGACGACCGCGACGACGCTGCCGGGCGAGATCCACTTGAAGCCGGGGAGCTTCGCGTTGGGGGCGGCGTAGTAGAGGATCGCCAGGATCAGGATCACCACGAGCACCAGCACGGGCCACTTGCCGTACTGGAAGGCGGTGACCGCGGCGTCGCCGACGCCGAGCGCCTTGCCCACGGCCTCGGCCAGCGGGCCGCTCACGAGCAGGCCGACGAACACGATGGCGAGCATCAGCACGCAGGCCAGCGTCACCGCGATCTGCAGCGGGCGCAGCTTCCAGAACGGCCGCCCCTCCTCGATCTCGTAGATCGAGTTGGACGCGCGCATGAACGCGCCGACGTAGCCCGAGGCGGTCCACAGCGCGGCTGCGAGGCCGAGGATCAGTGCGAGGCCGGCCTTGCTCTCGCTCTCCGTGATGCTCTGGATCGGCCCGCTGAAGGTCTCTGCGGCCGTGGCCGGGCCGATCTCGGAGACCGTCTCGGTGATCACGCGCGAGACCGTGGCGGGGTCGGCGACGAGGCCAACGATCGACAGCAGCGCGATCAGGGCCGGGAACATCGACAGCACGGCGTAGTAGGTCAGGGCCGCCGCCCAGTCCGTGAGGTTGTCCTCCTTGAACTCGCGGAAGCTCCGCTTGAGCGTGTCCCACCAGGAGCGCTTTCGGAGGTCGGTCGGCTTGTCGGGAGCCGTCGTCGCGTGCCGTGCCATGCGACGGGACTCCCCGCGCGCCCTCTGACGGAAACTCAGGCGGCGATGCTCGCGTTGGCCGACCAGCCGCCCTCGTAGGCGCGCACGCCGCCGTCGGCGACGTGGACGATGCGATCGGCGATCCGGTCGAGGAAGTAGCGGTCGTGCGAGACGGCGACGACGGTGCCGTCGTAGCGCTCCAGCGCGTCCTCGAGCACCTCGATCGAGTCGACGTCGAGGTGGTTGGTCGGCTCGTCGAGCACGAGGCAGTTCGGCGCGTCGAGCATCAGCGCGAGGAAGGCGAGCCGCGTGCGCTCGCCGCCGCTCAACGTCGCGACCGACCGGCGCACCTGCTCGTAGTCGAAGTTGAAGGCCATCAGCCGCCGCACGGCCTCGTCCTCGGCCAGCGAGCGCCCGGCGCGCAGCGCGTCGATGACCGACGCGGCCGGGTCCATGCCGGCCGCGGCCTGGGAGAGGTAGCCGACCTCGATGCCGTCCCCCCTCCAGCGGCGCCCTCCACTCGGTTTCAGCTCGCCGGCCAGCACGCGTGCGAGGACGGTCTTGCCCGCGCCGTTGGGGCCGACGACGCCGACGCGCTCGCCGCGCGTCACGACGAGCTCGACGTCGAGCAGCACGGGGTCCTCGCCGAACGCGACGTCGACGCCCTCGAGCGCGATCACGCGCTGGCCGCCACGGGCGCCCGAGCGCAGGGCGAGCGCCATCTTGCGGCGCTCGAGCACCGGCCGCTCGACCTTCTCCATCTTGTCGATCTGCATCTGCTTGACGCGCGCCTGGCGGATCATGCGCTCGTTGACGCGGATGTGCGCCCAATGGCGGAAGCGGCGGATCGCCTCCTCCAGGCGCGCGATCTCCTTCTGCTGGGTCACGTAGCGCTGCTGCTGGCGCTCCAGCTCGAGCTGCCGCGCGACGGTGTAGGCCGAGTAGGCGCCGGGCCAGATGCGGATGCGCCCGTGCTCGAGCTCGGCGACCGCGGCGACGCACTCGTCGAGCAGGTGGCGGTCGTGGGAGACCATCAGCACCGCGCCCTCGAAGCCGGCGACGAGCCGCTCGAGCTGGTCGCGGCGGCGCATGTCCAGGTGCGCCTCGGGCTCGTCGAGCAGCAGCACGTCCGGGCGCCGGGCCAGGCAGGCCGCGAGCGCGACGAGCTTGCGCTGGCCGCCCGACAGCTCGCGGGTGGGGCGCTCGAGCGCCTCGGCGGAGAGCCCGAGGTCGCGCAGGTGGGTGCGCGCCTCGCCCTCGACGCGGTCGCCGCCGAGCTCGGTCCAGCGGGCGAGCAGCCGCTCCTGGTTGGCGAGCGCGCGGGCCATCGCGCTCATGTCGTGCGCGAGCGCGGGGTCGGCGAGGCGGCGCTCGGCGGCGTGCAGCTCGGTCCTCGAGCGCGGCGACCTCGGGCCGCGCGGCCAGCACGGTCGCCAGCGGCGTGCGCCCGTCGCCCTTCACCTCTTGGGGCAGGAACGCGAGCACGAGCCCGCGGCGGCTGACCACCTCGCCCGCGTCGGGATGCTCGAGGCCGGCCAGGATCCGCAGCAGCGTCGACTTGCCGCCGCCGTTGGGGCCGAGCACGCCGATCCGCGCGCCCGCGGCCAGCTCGAGGTCCAGCCCTTCGAGCACGGTGCGGCCGCCGAAGGACTTCACGAGCCCGCGCGCGGAGATCAGGGGGACGCTCGCCATCGCCCTCCCAGCTTCGACTCGCGGGTTCAACGCGGCAAGGCGGGTAGCACCAGCATCCATGGCCGAGGCACCCCGCATCCACATCTCCGGCGACCGGCCGGACCTCGAGCAGGCCGTCCGCGACGGCGGCGGCGAGCCCGCCCCGCTCGAGGGCGCGGACGGGCTCATCGCGCTGACCGGGGACCCCGCGAAGCTGCCGGAGCTGCCCGGCTCCGTGCGTTGGGTGCAGCTGCCGTCGGCCGGCGTGGAGCAGTGGATCCGCGCGGGCGTCGTGCGCGACGGCCGCGCCTGGACCTCGGCGACCGGCTCCTTCGGCCTGCCCGTCGCCGAGCACGCGCTCGCCCTGATGCTGGCCGCGGACAAGTCGCTGCACTCGTTCGCCCGCAAGCGGACCTGGAGCGAAGACGGCCGGCACCAGGTCCGCTCGCTCGCGGGCGAGACCGTGCTGATCGTGGGCGCCGGCGGGATCGGCCGCGCGCTGATCGGCCTGCTCGAGCCCTTCGGCGTGGAGGTGATCGCGGTCACGCGCCGCGGGCGAGACGTGCCCGGCGCCGCCCGGACCCTGCCGGCCGACCGCGTCGGCGAGGCCTGGGGCGCGGCGCGCCACGTCGTGGTCGCCGCGCCGGCGACCGACGGCACGCGGCACCTGGTCGGCGCGGACGAGCTGCGGGCGATGCGCGAGGACGCGTGGCTCGTCAACGTCGCGCGCGGCTCGCTCGTGGACACCGATGCGCTCGTCGAGGCGCTGCGCGAGGGCGCGATCGCCGGCGCCGCGCTCGACGTCACCGACCCCGAGCCGCTGCCGGACGGCCACCCGCTGTGGGAGCTGGAGAACGTCCTGATCACGCCGCACGTGGCCACGCCGCCGGAGAGCGAGCGCCGCCACTTCGCGGCGCGCGTGAGGGAGAACGTCCGCCGGCTCGCGGCCGGCGAGGAGCTCGAGGGCCTGATCGACCCCGAGGGCGGCTACTAGCCGCCGGCCTCTTGCTTGCGGCGGCGCCCCGCCTCGATCACCTCGACCGCGCAGGCCCGGTCCTCCCAGCCCTGGATCTCCACGGGCTTGCCCTCCGGCTCCTTGTAGATCGACCAGAAGTGCTCGATCTCGGTCCGCAGCGTGTCCGGGACGTCCTCGAGCTCGTTCATGTGGTTCCAGTTGGGGTCCTCGTGCGGGACGCACAGGACCTTGTCGTCCTGGCCGGCCTCGTCGCGCGTGCGGAAGACCGCGATCGCCTTGACCGGGATCACGATGCCCGGGAACGTCGGCGCGCCCACGATCACCATCGCGTCCAGCGCCGAGCCCTTCTCGGTCAGCGTGCCCTGGATGAAGCCGTAGTCCGTCGGATAGACGACGGAGGAGAACAGGAAGCGGTCGAGCTTGATCGCCTGCAGCCGCTCGTCCCACTCGTACTTGTTGCGCGACCCCTTCGGGACCTCGACGAGGCAGTGGAGGGAGTCGTCCCCGGCCATAGAATTCGCGAGCATACCCACGACGAGGGAAGGGGAGCCGACGTGCTCAAGGAGTTCCGCGACTTCATCATGCGCGGCAACGTCGTCGAGCTGGCGGTGGCGGTCATCATCGGAGCGGCGTTCGGCGCGGTCGTCACCGGCTTCACCGCCGCGTTCATCACGCCGCTGATCGCGCTCGTCGGCGGCAAGGCCGACTTCGGCGCCCTGGCGTTCACGATCAGCGGAACCGAGTTCCCCTACGGGCAGTTCCTCAACGCGATGTTCTCGTTCCTGATCATCGCCGCCGTCGTGTTCTTCTTCGTGGTGCGCCCGATGAACACGCTCATGCAGCGGCTCAAGCACACCGACGAGGAGCCGGACGCGCCGACGGCGGAGGTCACGACCCTGATCGAGATCCGGGACCTGATCGCCGCTCAGCAGGGTCCGCGGGCGTAGGTTGCCGTAGCCGTGCTGTCGCCAGGCGCCCACCAGCGCCACGGGGATCACCGACAGCAGCGAGGTGGCCTGCGCCTCGTGCTGCCCGAGGCCGAGGACCAGCGTGAGAGCGAGCACGGCGAGGATCCCGCCGCCGACGCCGAACAGCCCGGCCGTGACGCCGGCCGCGAAGCCGAGTCCGAGGATGCCGAGCACCTCGATCACAGCAGCAGCCCGGTCGCGATCCCCACGAGCAGCAGCGCGAAGCCGCGCGTGATCCAGCGGGTCGGGATCCGCTGCTGCAGCCAGGTCCCGGCGACGACGCCGGCGACCGCGGGCAGGCCGATCGCGACCCCGTAGCCGTAATGGAGGTTGCCGTAGACGGCCTGCAGCGCCGCCGCGACGACGGCGATCAGGACGATCGCGGCCAGCGACGTCCCGGTCGCCTCGCGCTCCTCGTAGCCGAGCCAGAGCACGAGCAGCGGGACGATCACGATGCCGCCGCCGACCCCGAACAGGCCGCCGAAGATCCCCGCCATGGTGCCGATCACGCCGAGCTGGAGGGTCCGGCCCATCCGTCGCCATACTAGGCGGGTGCCCGAGCCGACCGCCACCTTGGAGGCGCTCCTCAAACCCCTCGTGGAGGACCCGTCGCGGTCCGCCGTGCTGCTCGACGTGGACGGGGTGCTGGCCCCGATCGTCGCCCATCCCGACGACGCGCACATGCCCGAGACCACGCGGCGGCCGCTGATCGAGGTGGCCAAGCGCTTCGGCGTCGTCGCGTGCGTGTCAGGCCGGCGCGCCTCCGACGCGCGCCGGATCGTCTCGCTCGGCTCGATCGCCTACCTCGGCTCGCACGGCTCGGAGGTGCTGCAGCCCGGCGCGATCAAGCCGGAGATGGATCGCGAGCTGCAGGCGTGGACGCGCCGCGTGCAGGACTTCGCGCACGACGCGTTCGGCGACGAGCTGCGCCAGCTGCGCGTGCGCCTGGAGGACAAGGAGGCGATCGCGGCGCTGCACTGGCGCGGCGTGCCCGACGAGGACGACGCGGAGGCCGCGATCCGCGAGGTCGCCAACCGCGCCGAGAAGGCCGGCTTCACCACCCACTGGGGCCGCAAGGTGCTCGAGATCCGGCCGCCCGTGCGGATCGACAAGGGCGCCGGGGTCGTCTCGCTGCTGCGCGACACCGACCTCGCCGCGGCGATGTACGTGGGCGACGACGTCACCGACCTCGACGCCTTCCGCGGGCTCGACGAGCTCGTCGAGAAGGGCCGGCTGGGCCGGGCGATCAAGGTCGGCGTGCGCTCGGACGAGGGGCCCGCGAAGCTCACGGAGGACGCGGACTGGATGGTCGACGGCACGGACGGCGTCCGCGAGCTGCTCCGGGCCCTGCTCGGCTGACGCCCGCGCGTGCGCTTCGGCGATTTCCTCAAGGCCACGGTCCTGCTCAGCGCCGGCTGCGCGACGCTGCTGGCCACCCTCGCCGTCCTCGGCATCACGCGCGAGGACGATCGCGTGCTGATCTACGTCACCGCAGGCTGGTGGGTCGCGGCGGTGGCGATCGGCGTCGCGATGGGAGCCCGCGCGGCCACCTCGCCGCCGATCGCGCGGCTGCTGGCGGACGCCCGCGCCCAGTCCTCGCTGCCCGAGCAGCACCCGGGCAGCACGCTCGTCAACCGCCTGTGGCCGCTGCTGCTGGCCACGATCGGGTCGGGCGCTGCCGCGTTCGTGGAGCCGCAGGTCGCCTCCGTCGCGGCGGGCTTCACGATCATCTGGGCGCTCGCGTGGCGGCGGCAGGAACGCGCCGTGCTCGCGATCGAGGAGCGCGACGGCGTGCGCTTCTACGTCGCCAAGACCTCGCCGTTCTCGCCGATCCGGCTGATCCGGACGCCGGGGTTCGCGGGCGACTACCTCTCGCGCAGTGCGTGACGTCCTGCTCGTCTCGCTCGGGGGCACGACCGGCCTCCGCGAGGCGGACGCCGAGCTGGCCGCGTCGCTGGAGCGGGCGGGGGCGTCGGTGGAGGTCGCCGCGGCGCGGCGCGTGCGCGAGTGGCGCACGATGGCGGCGAACGAGCTGGCGTGGGCGCTCTCGGCGCGGCGCGCGGCGCGTGCCGCCGGCCCTGCGCGCGCGGTGATCTACTCGAGCTCGACGGCCGCGCTGCTCGCGCCGCGGCCGGGCGCGATCCGCTTCGACGCTCCCGCCGCCGGCAACCGCCCCGGTCGCCACGGCGTCTGGCAGCGGCCGCTCGAGCGACGGCGCTTCCGCGCCGCGACCCTGCTCGTGCCGTGGAGCGAGGGCGGCCTGGCCGAGGCGCCCGCGCCGCACGCGGACGCGGTGGTCGTGCCGGTCCCGGTGGAGCCGAGCGGGCGCTCCGCCGAGCGGGACATCGCCGCGATCACCTACGGCGCGCACCCGGAGAAGAAGGGCCTGGACCGCGTGCTGGCCGCGTGGGCCGCGACGCGCCGCGAAGGCGAGGAGCTCGTGGTCGCCGGCCTCGACCCCGCGCGCGGCGAGCGATTCGCGCGCGCGTCGCTCGGGGGCGCGGCGGCCGGCGCGCGGACGGCGGCCGGTGCGGGCGCTTCCCTCGCGGGCGTGCGGTTCGCGGGCGCGCTCCCGCGCGCCGGCTACCGAGCGCTGCTGCGGCGGGCGCGGGTGTTCCTCACCGCGCCGCGGCGCGAGGACCACGGGATCGCGCAGCTCGAGGCGCTCGCGGACGGCTGCGCGCTCGTCACCGCTCCCTCGCCCGGGCCGTACGCGGCGCTGCCGATCGCGCGCGAGCTCGACCCGCGGCTGGTCACGGACGACCTCGCGACCGCGCTGCGCGCCGCCCTCGACGAGCCGGCGCCGGGCTACGCGGAGCGCGCGGCGGAGGCGCTGCGCCCCTACGCGCACGCGGAAGTCGACCGCGTGGTGGCAGACCTGTTGCTGCCGCGTCTGCTGAACTGAGTCCCATGACGCTGCTGCCGCCCGTGCGCGAGCTCGGCGACGCCCCGGCCGTGTCGGTCGCGGGAACCGGGCACAGCTACGCCGAGCTGCGCGCCGCCGCCGCCGCGCTGGCCGCCGAGCTCGGCGATGCGGAGCGCGTCGCGGTCTGGGCGGAGTCCACGCTGGAGACGATCGTCGCCGTCGTCGCGGTGCTGGAGTCCGGCAAGGCGCTCGTGCCCGTCAACCCCAAGCTCGGCCGCTCCGAGCTCGAGCACGTCCTCGGCGACTCCGCGCCCGATGTGATCCTCGGCGGCCCGCAGGGGCGCCCCGTCGACGTCTCCGCGCGCGGCGGCGAGCTGCCCGAGCTGGACGCGGACGACGAGGACCCCGCGCTGATCGTCTACACGTCGGGGACCACAGGCCGCCCCAAGGGCGCCGTGCTCCCGCGCCGCTCCGTCGCCTCCAACCTCGACGCGCTCGCGGACGCGTGGGAGTGGACGGGCGAGGACGTGCTGACCCACGGACTGCCGCTGTTCCACGTCCACGGGCTCGTGATCGGCGTCTTCGGCCCGCTGCGCCGCGGCGGCGAGCTGCGCCACCTCGGCTCCTTCTCGCCGAGCGGCGCCGCCGCCTCCCTGCGCGACGGCGCGACGATGCTCTTCGGCGTCCCGACCATGTACCACCGGATCTCCCGCGAGGCGGAGCAGGACGAGGCGATCGCCGAGGGCCTGCGCTCCGCGCGGCTGCTCGTGTCGGGCAGCGCCCCGCTCCCCGCGCCCGTCTTCAGCCGCATCGAGGAGCTGACGGGGCAGCAGATCGTCGAGCGCTACGGCCTCACGGAGACGCTGATGAACACCGCGGTGCGGGCCGACTCACCGCGCCGGCCGGGCTACGTCGGCGTGCCGCTCGCGGGGGTCGACGTGCGCCTGGTCGCCGACGACGGCTCGGACGTCGAGGCCGCCGACGACGAGACGATCGGCGAGGTCGCCGTGCGCGGCCCGAACGTCTTCAGCGGCTATCTCAACCGGCCGGACGCGACCGAGGAGGCGCTGCGCGACGGCTGGTTCTTCACGGGCGACATCGCCACGCGCGCGCCCGACGGCTACTGGCGCATCGTCGGCCGCCGCTCGACCGACCTGATCAAGACGGGCGGCTACAAGGTCGGCGCGGGTGAGATCGAGGTCGCGCTGCTCGAGCACCCGGGGGTGCGCGAGGCGGCCGTCACCGGCGCGCCCGACGACGACCTCGGCGAGCGGATCGTCGCCTGGGTCGTCGCCGAGGGCGAGCCGCCGGCGGAGCGCGAGCTGATCGACCACGTGGCCTCAGAGCTCGCGCCCCACAAGCGCCCGCGCGAGGTGCGCTTCCTCGACGAGCTGCCCCGCAACGCGATGGGCAAGGTCGTCAAGGCGCAACTCGGCTAGAGCCAGCCGGGCGCCACGAACACCAGCCAGGCGATCGGCGGGGCGACCAGCACCATGCTCATGCCCCACGCCATCAGGCGCCTGAACACGCGGTCGCGGTGCGATTCGGGCGTGTTGGCCACGGTCAGCGCGCGCGATCGAGCCGGAGGAGGCGCTCGCGATCGGGCTCGCGACGGAGGTCGTCGACTGACGCCGAGGCGCGCGTGGCCGAGCTGTGCGAGACGCTCGCGGCCCACGCGCCGCAGACGATGCGCATCACCAAGGAGGCGCCTGCGCCGCCGCGCGGGCTGCCGGACGGCGGCGACCTGGTCTGCGAGGCCTACGCCTCGCAGGACTTCAAGGACCGGGTCGCCGCCTTCCTGGCGAAGGACTAGTTGCGGTCGGGGTTGACGGCGTCCTTGACCTTGTCGGAGGCGCCGCCGATGGCGTCCTTGGCCTTGCCCGAGGCCTTGTCGACCTTGCCCTCGTTCTTGAGGCTCCGGTCGCCGGTGAGGTCGCCCGCGGCCTCCTTGGTGCGGCCCTTCAGATCGTCCTTCGTCCCGTCCGCCATGCGCTTCCTCCTGCTTCGAATGGGTCAGTTCGCTGTTGAACGTGCCCGTTTGCGCAGTTTCCGGAACTCGCTCCACGGCCGGGTGTTGGCGACCTGCCCGGGCTCCAGCCACGCGCGGCGGGCCGTGTCGACGCCGAAGCGCAGCAGGGCGAGGTTGACCGTCGAGTGCGCGTCGGAGTCGATCAGGATCCGCACGCCGGCCCGGGCGGCCTCGCGGGCGTGGATCTCGTCGAGGTCGCGGCGGTCGGGCGCGGCGTTGATCTCGAGCATCGTGCCCGTGCGGGCGGCCGCCTCGATCACGCGCTCGACGTCGAGCGCGTAGGGCGGGCGCTTCTCGATCTTGCGGCCCGTCGGGTGGCCGATCGCGTCCACGAGCGGGTGCTCGATCGCGGCGATCATCCGGTCGGTCATCTCCTTGGAGCGCATCCGGAACGACGTGTGCACGGAGGCGATCACCCAGTCGAGGCGCTCGAGCAGCTCGTCGGGGTAGTCGAGCGAGCCGTCGGTGAGGATGTTGCTCTCCGTACCGATGAGGATTTCAATCCCTCCCAGGCGCTCGTTGAGCGCGTGGATCTCGTCGATCCGCCGCTCGAGCTCCTCCGGCGAGACGTCGTTGCCGAAGCCGTGCGAGGCCGAGTGGTCGGTGATCGCGATGTACTCCAGCCCGCGCCCGCGCGCCGCCAGCGCCATCTCCTCGGCCGTCTGCAGCCCGTCGGAGGCGGTCGTGTGCATGTGCAGGTCGCCCTTGAGGTCCTCGAGCGTGACCAGCTGCGGCAGCGCGTCCTCGCGCGCGGCCTCCAGCTCGCCGCGGCCCTCGCGCAGCTCGGGCGGGATCCACGGCAGCCCGAGCCGCTCGTAGACCGCCTCCTCGCTCGCGCAGCGCAAGGTGTCGCCTGAGGAGTCGTCCAGGATCCCGTACTCGGAGATGTGCAGCCCGCGCCGGACGGCGCTCTCGCGCAGGGCCACGTTGTGCGCCTTGGAGCCCGTGAAGTGCTGCAGCACGTTGCCGAACTGGTCCGGCTCGACGACCTTGAGGTCGATGCTCATCCCGGTGTGGGTGGTCACGCGGGCGCCCGCGTCGCCCGAGGACTGCACGGATTCCACGAGCTCGAGCTCGCCGAGCGTGCGGGCGAGCGCCTTCGGGTCGCTCGCGGTGGCGATGATGTCGAGGTCCTTGACCGAGTCGGCGCGCCGGCGCAGCGAGCCCGCCGCCTCCACGCGGTCGCTGGCCGGGTGCTCGCGCAGGGCGGCGAGGACCTCCGCGGCGATCGCCTCCGCGCGCGAGAGCACGACGCGCGGCGCCGGTCCACCCGCGGCCTCGTAGCCGGCCAGCGTCTCCTTCAGCTGTGCCTCGGCCTTGAGGCCGAAGCCCTTCAGCTCGCGGATCGTGCCCGCCTCGAGCGCCGCGCGCAGCGCGTCGAGCGAGTCGATGCCCAGCTCGTCGAAGAGCTTGCGGGCGCGCTTGGGCCCGAAGCCCGGCAGGCGCACGAGCTCGATCAGCCCGGGCGGGAACTTGGCGCGCAGCTTGACCAGCGCGGGGATGTCGCCCGTCTCGTCGAGCGCGCGCAGCTTCTCCTCGAGCGTCTTGCCGATACCCGGCACGCTCGTCACGCGGCCCTCGCGCGTCATCGCGATGATCGACACGGAGGACTCGCGTACCGCCTTGGCGGCGTTGCGGTAGGCGATCACCCGGTAGGAGACCGCGCCGTCGAGCTCGTAGAGGTCACCGAGCTCGTCGAGCGCGGCGGCGATCTGGGCGTTCGTCGGGTCGGCCATCCGAGTTTCGTAGGCTACGCGGCCGCGCAATGACCGGCCTTGCCTGGATCGTCGTCCCGACCTACAACGAGGCCGCCAACCTCGCGACGCTGGTGCGCGGCGTGCGCGAGGCCGTGCCCGCCGCGCGCGTCCTCGTCGTCGACGACAACTCGCCCGACGGGACGGGCGCGCTGGCCGACGAGCTGGCGGCCGCCGACGGCCAGATCGAGGTCCTGCACCGCCCCGGCAAGGCCGGCCTCGGGCTCGCCTACGTCAACGGGTTCGCGCACGCGCTCGCGGCCGGCGCCGGCTACGTGGTCGAGATGGACGCCGACCTCTCCCACGACCCGCGCGACCTGCCGCGGCTGCTCGCCGCCGCGGAGGCCGGCGCCGACCTCGTGCTGGGGTCGCGCTACGTGCCGGGCGGCGGCGTCGAGGACTGGGACGTGCTGCGGCGCGTGCTCTCGCGCGGCGGCTGCCGCTACGCCCGCACGGTGCTCGGCGTCGGCGTGCGCGACCTCACAGGCGGCTTCAAGTGCTTCCGCGCCGAGGCCCTGCGGGCGATCGACTTCGAGACCGTGCGCTCGGAGGGCTACGCCTTCCAGGTCGAGCTGACCTACCGCGCGCTCGCCCGCGGGCTGCGCGTGGAGGAGGTCCCGATCACGTTCCGCGACCGCAGCAGCGGCGACTCGAAGATGTCGGCGCGGATCGCGCTCGAGGCGATCTGGCTGGTCCCGGCGCTGCGGCTGGCGCGCCGTCGCGACGGGCTGCCGGAGGCCCCCGGCTCAGGGGAACCGGGGACCCTGCCGATCCCAGAGGCATGAAGACCGAACAGCTCGCGGTCGTCCAGGGGTGGGCGGACACGCGCGGGGCGCTGCGGCGCTGGAACGCGCAGCCCGCCACCGTCCTGGTGCCCTGGGCCGCGGCCAGCCTGGCCGTCGGCGTGCTGCTGCTCACCGCGACGTGGGCGATCGCGACGGCGACGACGCCCGACGCCTCCGGCGCCACCTTCCCCGGCGTCACCGACCGCGCGACGCTCGCCGACTACGGCTTCGTCCTGTTCCGCAACGGCCTCGTGCTCGCGCTGCACTCGCTCGCCTGCGTGGCCGGCTTCATGGCCGGCTCCTCGCTGCCGCAGGTCGCCGAGGGCTACACGGGCCTGTGGCGGCGCATCCACGAGCTCGCCGGCCCGCTGGCGATCGCGTTCGTGGCCGCGGCCACGCTGTTCTCCCTCTTCACGCAGGCCTACTCGCTCGGCGGCCACGCCTCGACGCTGGCCGCCGACCTCGAGATCTCCCCGCTGATGCTCGTGCTCGGGATCCTGCCGCACGCGCTGCCGGAGCTGTTCGCGCTGTTCCTCCCGCTGGCCGCCTGGACGCTGGCGAGCCGCGCCAAGCGCTGGCAGGACCTGCTCGCCGCCACCTTCGTCACGACCGCCATCGCGATCCCGATCCTGCTGCTCGCGGGGGCCGTCGAGGTGTGGGTCTCGCCGCGCCTGCTGCTGGCGCTGGCGGGCTGATCTCCTCGCTATACTTTCTGAAGCAAGCTTCGACGAGGAGATAGAGGAGAACGATGGCCGGCAGCATCACCGAAGTGACCGACACCAACTTCCAGGCCGAGGTCATCGAGTCCGACACAGCGGTGCTCGTGGACTTCTGGGCCCCTTGGTGCGGTCCGTGCCGCGTCGTCGCCCCCGTGCTCGAGGAGATCAACAACGAGCGCGACGACCTGAGGGTCGTCAAGCTCAACATCGACGAGAACCAGCAGACCGCGGCCGCCTACGGGATCATGGCGATCCCGACCATGCTGGTCTTCCGCAACGGCCAGGAGGCCGCGCGGATCCAGGGCGCCATGCCCAAGAAGCGCATCGAGGCTCAGCTCGAGCCCGTGCTCGCCGCCTAGCTCCGCTTTCAGGCGCGTCGGCGATCGCCGGCGCGCCAGCCGGCGCGCCACGGTCCGGATCGGCACGGTCACGGGTGGCGGCGGCGACCGCGGCGCGGACGTGATCCGCCGCGCGCGCGAGGCCCTGCGGATCGGCTCCCGCCCGGCTAGCGCGCGGCGGAGCTGAGCATCGCGCGCCGCACCGTGGGCCAGCCGGCCTTGCGGCGCTCGTGGTGCTCGACCCGGTTCCACGGGTCCCAGCCGTAGCCGTTGGTGGAGACCGCGGCCTCGCCCGCGGGCGCGACGTCGATGCCGAGCCGGCCGACGTCCAGCGTGCCGACGCTGCCGTCGGTTTTGGGCACCCACACCTGGTGGCTCGAGGGATCGCTGAACGTGAGCATCGCCCACGGGATTCGCAGCTCGACCGTCTCGCCGCCGCCCGCGACCGTCACGCGGTCGTCGAAGGCGCGCTCCTTCGGGTCTGCCGTCCCCCAGCGCAGCGCGGAGATGTCGAGCGTCTCCGCCGGACGCCGCTCGCCGGTGCGGGGCACGGTGTAGGGGCGGTTGAGCATCAGGCGCGGGCGCACCCACGCGCCGCTGCCGGGCTCGAGGTCGGCCTCCTCGACGGGCACGTACGGGCGGGCGAGCCCGTAGAGGAAGCCGGTCGGGTCGGTCCAGGCGGCCTCGTGCAGGACGGCCTTGCGACCCGGGCCGATCGAGATCGAGACGTCGGCCTCCGGGTCGACCCCCGGCCGGCCGGGCAGGCCCTCGTTGCCGCCGGGACGCACGTCGAAGCCGAGCTGCATCGCCTCCTCGCCGCTGCGGCGCACGAGCAGGTAGAGCCAGCTCGCGTCGTGGATCGCGCGCAGCTCGCGGACGGTGCCGCCGCCCTCGTGGATCTGCTGGGAATGCGTCGGCGTCCACTCCTCGTCGGAGCCGTCGACGGTCACCGCCGCCTGCTTGCCGGCCTCGGCGGCGACGAGGCCGAACTGCTGCTCGTTGGTGAGCGCGTTCTGCCACAGCGGCCGGCGCTCCTCCGGCTTCTCCATGTCCATCGTGTTCCAGGTGCGCTTGAACCACTCGTCGGTGTAGGAGAAGAGCAGCCCGCCGGCCATCTTCTGGCGGCGGATCCCCGCGAGCATGTCGGCGTCCATCCGGCCCGCCTCCTGCTCGGAGTGGTCGCCCTGGTCGCGCCCGAGCGGGCCGAGGTGCGCCGAGCCGATGCCGGTCGGCACGCCGAACTCGGTGATCATCACGGCCTGGCCGCGGTGGTGGGCGCGCAGGTCCTTCAGGTACGCCTCGTAGGGGTCCTTCGCGCGGCGGTAGCTCGGCTGCAGCCGCATGAAGTCCGGGTAGTAGGGATACGCGTGGTAGGAGGCGAAGAAGCCGCCCGGCCAGCTCGCCGTCGCGCGGATGTGCATGGCGTCGATCGAGACCATGTCCTCCTTGCGCATCGGCTCCTCGGGATGCCGCAGCGGATCGGTCGTCAGCCAGTTGGTGAACGTCAGCGGGCGGCTCCAGCCGCGCTGCGCCTCGAGCGTCGCGAGGTGGTCCAGCCGTGCGGCGAGCCAGCTCTCGGTCGGGGTCGCCGCGCTCGTGGCCGAGATGTAGCGCCCGCGGTAGGGCGGCGCGCCGGCGTGCCGGCGGTCGTTGTTGCGGGTGGCGTAGGGGTCCCACTCGACGCCGGGCGACCAGCCCAGCAGCCAGCGCGCGACGTCGGCGCGGTAGGTGCCGCTCGCGTGGCCGGGGCGCTCCGCGAGCGTCGCATCGCCGTGCACGACCGCGACGGCGTCGGCGATCTCGGCGTCGAACCCGGCGCTGATCGCTTCCGCGTCGTGGGTCGCGAGGAACTCCTCCTCGGGGATCCAGACGCCCTGGATGAAGTACAGCGGCGTGCGCGGGTTGCGCCGGTTGTGCGCCGCGAGCGCCTCGTAGAAGGCCGGGCGCAGGATCGTGTAGACGCGCACCACGCGGGCGCCGAGGTCCTGCATGCCGTCGAGCCAGCGGTCGTAGTCGCGCCGCGTCGGGGCGAGCTCGCCGGGATGGCGGCCGGGCACGGTCACGCCGAGGTTGACGCCGGGCCAGAAGCGGGCGGAGAAGCGGCCCTTGTAGGCGAGCGAGACGTCGCGGCCCTGGACGCGCGCCGGCAGCTTCAGCCCGCCGCGCTCGAGCGTCGTGCCGGCGTACAGCCCCGGGTCCCGGTAGGGCTTCGCCGCCGGGCCGGCGGTCTTCTCGGAGCCGCACGCGGCCAGGCCCAGGGCGAGCAGGCAGGCGGCGACGGTCAGCAGCCGGGGACGCATGTCGTGAGTACTCGGCGGCCTCCCGCCGCACTTGAACGGCCCGGGTCAGCGCGCCGCCCTCCTCTACGCTTGCGCCGTGGCCGACCGCAAGACGGCGATCCTCGACGCCGCGATCGCCGTCATCGCGCACCGCGGCGTCCGCGGGCTGCGCGTGGAGGAGGTCGCCAAGGAGGCGGGCGTCGCCGTCTCGCTGCTCTACTACCACTTCGGCACCCGCGACGGCCTCGTGCGGGCGACGCTCGACCACGCCAACGAGCGCGCCGCCGCGGCGCCCGCCCGCGAGCACGCCGGGACCGGGTACGCCGCGGTGGAGCGCACGCTGCTCGCCGAGCTCGACGCCGCCCCGCACGTGCGCGAGACGTCGGTGGTGTGGGGCGAGGTGCTCGCCTCGGCGGTCTTCGAGCCGGGCCTGCGCGACCAGCTGCGCGCGGCCAACGAGACCTGGGTGACGCTCGTCGCCGATCGCATCCGCGAGGGGCAGGCGGACGGCTCCGTGCGCGCCGACCGCGAGCCGCAGGGCTCGGCGGAGCGCCTGACGGCGCTCGTCGACGGGCTCAGCGGGCGCTGGCTGGCCGGGCTCTACGAGCGCGAGCGCGCGGAGGCGCTGCTGGCCGAGGCGATCCGCGAGGAGCTGCTCGACCGTTCTTGACTGAATTTTCAGTCTAAGGTACGGTGGGCGACATGGGCGCCACCACCGCCGCTGCCGTGCCGGCCTCCCGCGCGGCCACCGATCAGCTCGGCCGGATCGAGTCGCAGGGCGTCGAGTACATCCCCGAGGGCGATCGGGACTCGCGTCCGGCGAACCTCACGGCGGTGTTCCTCGGCGGCAACCTCGCGTTCTCGGTGATCGTGTTCGGCTGGCTGCCGATCACGTTCGGGCTGAACTTCGCCAGCGCGGTGACCGCGAGCCTGATCGGACTGGTGATCGGGACGCTGGTGACCGCGCCGCTCGCGCTGCTGGGCATCCGCACCGGCACGAACAACCCGGTGTCGAGCGGCGCGCACTTCGGCGTCAGGGGCCGACTGGTCGGCTCGGCGCTGACGCTCGCGTTCGCACTGGCGTTCGTGGCCATCAGCGTGTGGACCGGCGGGGACGCGCTGGTCGCCTCCACCGCCCGGCTCCTCGGCACGCCGCAGGGCAACGGGGCCTTGGCCGTGGGCTACGCGCTGATCACGCTGGGCATCGCGGCCGTCGCGCTCTACGGGCACGCGACCGTGGTCGCCGCCCAGAGGGCGATCGTGCCGGTCGCCGGCGTGCTGCTGCTCCTCGGCGTCCCCGCGTTCGCCGGTGAGTTCGACGGGGCCACCGGCGGTGACTACCTCCTCGGCGGCTTCTGGTCGACGTGGGCGCTCGCGCTCGTGGTCGCCGCGGCCGGCCCGATCTCCTATGCGCCGAGCCTCGGGGACTACACGCGCCGGATCTCGCGCGAGCGCCACGGCGACGCGCGCGTCGTCGCCGCCGCGGCGGCCGGCGTGTTCGGCGGGCTCGCGATCACGACCCTGTTCGGCGCCTTCACCGCGACCGCGTTCGCGGCGCCGAAGGGGGCCGATTCCTACGTGCTCGACCTCGTGGCCGCCGCACCGGGCTGGTACGTGCTGCCGATCCTCGCCATCGGCCTGATCGGCAGCGTCGGCCAGGGCGCGCTCAACCTCTACGCGACGGGCCTCGACATGGAGTCGATCGTCCCGCGGCTGAAGCGCGCGCAGGCGACGCTGATCACCACGCTCGCCGCCACCGGCCTCGTCTTCCTCGGCACCTTCGTGCTCGACGCCGTCGACTCGATCACGGCGCTGAGCCTCGTGCTCAACGCGCTGGCCGCGCCGTGGGTCGCGGTACTGCTCGTCGGGTTCATCAAGGCCCGCGGCGAGTACGAGCCGCGCGACCTGCAGGTGTTCAACGAAGGCCGGACGGGCGGGCGCTACTGGTTCACCCGCGGCTGGAACCTCCACGCCACCGCCGCGTGGGCCGCGGGCGCGGCGTTCGGCCTGCTGACCGTCAACACGAGCCTCTACGCCGGCCCGCTGTCCGATCTGGCGGGCGGCGTGGATCTGAGCCTGGCCGGCTCCGCACTCATCGCAACCGTGATCGCGAGCCTCCGATGATCGATCCCCTGACCCGCTGGGCCGCCTACGGCGAGAAGCCCGACTACGCCGGGCTGCCGAGCTACGCCGGGCTGCCCTACACGGAGGATCCGGCCGAGCTCGCCGGCGCCGACGCGGCGATCGTCGGCGCGCCGATGGACGAGCTGACCTCGGACGGCCCGGGCACGCGCTTCGGGCCGCGCGCCATCCGCGCCGCGAGCTGCGCGCCCGGCCCGCACATGGAGGCCGGCGTCGACGCGCTGCGCGACGTGCTGCGCGTCGTCGACTTCGGCGACGCGCCCGTGCTCCCAGCCGACCCCGAGCGCTCGCACGCCGCGATCGAGGCGACGGTCGCCCAGGTGCTCGCGGCCGGCGCCCTCCCGGTCGTGCTCGGCGGCGACCATTCGATCGCCGAGCCCGACGTCCGCGCCTGCGCCGCCGTCCACGGCCCCGTCGGGCTGATCCACTTCGACACGCACACGGACACGGGGCGCGAGGTGTTCGGCGTCGCGCGCTCGCACGGCACGCCGATGTACCGGCTCGTGGAGGCCGGGCTCGTCGACCCGCGCCGCTACGCCCAGATCGGGCTGCGCGGCTACTGGCCCGGGGAGGCCGAGTTCGCCTGGCAGCGCGAGCGCGGGATCACCGCGCTGCCGATGCACGCGATCCGCGACCGCGGCATCCGCGCCGTGGTCGAGGACGCCCTCGAGGCCGTCGGCGAGGGTCCCGTGTTCCTGACCGTCGACGTCGACGTGCTCGACCCCGCGTTCGCGCCCGGCACCGGCACGCCCGAGCCCGGCGGGATGACCTCCGCCGACCTGCTGTGGGCCTGCCGCGAGGTGGCCTCGCGCGTCGAGCTGGTCGGCGCGGAGGTCGTCGAGGTGATCCCGGACCGCATCGGCTCGCGCGACATCACCGCGCTCGTGGCCGAGCGGATCGTGCGCGAGATCCTGACCGGCGTCGCGGTTCAGGCGACGGCGCGCGCGACCGAGATCGCGAGCGGGCGGCCCTCGATCGTCGTCCCGTCGCCGCTCGCGCCGTCGTAGGCGACGGCGGTGGCGAGCGTCTCGCGAGCGAGGTAGTCCTCGAACGCGCGAGCGGCGGCGAGCAGCTCCTCGTCGCCGCCGAGCGTCAGCTCGATCCGATCCTCGACCTGCAGCCCGGCGCCCTTGCGGGCGGCCTGGACCGCGTGGACGATCTCGCGCGCGAGGCCCTCGCGGCGCAGCTCCTCGTCGAGCTCGAGCTCGAGCGCCACCGCGTGCGACCCCTCGCGCTCGAGCTGGTAGCCCTCGAGCGGCTGCATGGCGAGCATGAGGTCGTCGGCGTCGAGCTCGTGGTCGTGGCCGTCGACGTTGATCGCAACCCGGCCGCCGTCGCGCAGCGCGCGCGCCACGTGCTCGGGATCGAGCGCCGCGACGGCGGCCGCGACCTGCGGCATCTGCTTGCCGAAGCGCGGGCCGAGCGCGCGGTAGTTGGGCTTGACCTCGTAGGAGCCGAGCTCGTCGGCCTGCGAGACGTAGCGCAGCTCCTTGACGTTGAGCTCCTCCAGGGCGACGTCGGCGAGCCGCTCGATCGCGGCGCGCTCCTCGCCGGCCGCGACGACCACGGCGGCGCGCAGCGGCTGGCGGACCTTCAGCTTGGACTGCCCGCGCGCGGCCAGCCCGAGCCGGACCGTCTCGCGCACGACCGCCATCGACCGCTCGAGTGCCCGGTCGCGCTCGCCGGCCGCGGGCCAGTCTGTGAGGTGCACGCTGGGCTCGGCGCCGTCGAGGTTGTCGTAGATCTCGTCGGCCATGAACGGGCAGAACGGCGCCAGCAGCTGCGAGACCGTGACCAGGCAGGTGCGCAGCGTGGCGAAGGCGGCCTCCTCGCCGTCCCAGAAGCGCCGCCGCGAGCGCCGCACGTACCAGTTGGAGAGGTCGTCCACGAACGCGGCGAGCGCGTGGCCGGCGCGCGTGGCGTCGTAGGCGTCGAGCCGCTCGCCGACCGTCTCGACCGTGGCGGCCAGCCGCGACAGCGCCCAGCGGTCCAGGTCGCTGGCCGGCGCGGCGCTGACGTCGGGCGCGACGCCGTTGACGTTGGCGTACATCACGTAGAAGCCGTAGGTGTTCCAGAGCTGCAGCAGGAACTGGCGCAGCGACTCGCCGACCGCGTCGACCGAGAACAGGTAGCCGTCCCACGGCTGCTTGGAGGTCAGGTAGTACCAGCGGAACGCGTCGGCCCCGTGGCGCTCGAGCACGTCCCACGGCGGGACGATGTTGCCGAGCGACTTGGACATCTTCTTGCCCTCGGCGTCGGCGATGTGGCCGAGGACGAGCACGGTCTTGTAGGGCGAGCGGTCGAACAGCAGCGTCGAGATCGCGATCAGCGAGTAGAACCAGCCGCGCGTCTGGTCGATCGCCTCGCAGACGTAGTCCGCGGGGAAGCGGGCCTCGAACAGCTCCTGGTTCTCGAACGGCGCGTGGTGCTGGGCGAACGGCATCGCGCCCGAGTCGAACCAGACGTCGATGACCTCCGGCACGCGGCGCATCTCGGCGTCGCACTGATCGCAGCCGAACGTCAGGTCGTCCACGTAGGGCCGGTGCGGGTCGTCGAGCTTGCGGCCGGCGCGCGCCTCGAGGTCGGCGAAGGCCCCGATCGCGGTGGCGTGCCCGTTCTCGCAGCGCCAGATCGGCAGCGGCGTGCCCCAGTAGCGCTCGCGCGAGATCGCCCAGTCGACGTTGTTCTCCAGCCACTTGCCCATGCGGCCGGTCTTGATGTGCTCCGGGTGCCAGTCGACGGAGTCGTTGGCCGCCAGCAGGCGGTCGCGCAGCTGCGAGGTGCGGATGTACCAGGATGGCTTGGCGTAGTAGAGCAGCGGCGTGCCGCAGCGCCAGCAGTGCGGGTAGGCGTGCAGGAAGGACTCCGCGCGCAGCAGCCGGTCGCGCGAGCGCAGGTCCTCGATCAGGTCGGGGTCGGCGTCCTTGACCCAGCGGCCGGCGTAGGGGCCGATGCGCTCGTCGTAGGTGCCGTCCGGCTGGACGGGGTTGATGACGTTCAGCCCCTGCTCGGCCCCGAGCCGGAAGTCGTCCTCGCCGAAGGCGATCGCGGTGTGCACGATGCCCGTGCCGTCCTCGGCCGTGACGAAGTCGCCGGGCAGGACGGTGTGGCCCTTCTCCCCGTATTCGTCTCCCGAGATGAACGGGAAGGGCGGCTCGTAGCGGGCGCCGAGCATGTCGCGGCCGTGGAAGCGGTCGGCGACCTGCGCGTCGTCGCCGAGCACGCGCTCGACCAGCGCCTCGGCGAGCACGTAGCCCTCGGTGGTCCGCACGTAGGCCAGCTCGGGGTCGACCGCGACCGCGGCGTTGGAGACGAGCGTCCACGGGGTCGTGGTCCAGATCAGCAGCACGTCGCCCCTGCGCAGGATCCCGGCCGGCTCGACGACGGGGAACTTCACGTAGACGGACGGGTCCTCGACGTCCTGGTAGCCCTGCGCGACCTCGTGCGAGGACAGCGCGGTGCCGTCGCGCGGGCAGTAGGGCACGACCTTGTGGCCCTCGTAGAGCAGGTCCCGGTCCCACAGCTGCGCGAGCGCCCACCAGACCGACTCGACGTAGGAGTCGTCGAGCGTGCGGTAGGGGTGCTCGAGGTCGACCCAGTAGGCGATCCGCTCGGTCAGCCGGGTCCAATCGTCGAGGAACTCGAACACGGACTCGCGGCACTTCTGGTTGAACTCCGCGATCCCGTAGCGCTCGATGTCGGCCTTGGAGGTGAAGCCGAGCTGCTGCTCGACGGCGATCTCGACCGGCAGGCCGTGGCAGTCCCAGCCCGCCTTGCGCTCGACGTAGCGCCCGCGCATGGTCTGGTAGCGCGGGAAGACGTCCTTGAACACGCGCGCGAGCACGTGGTGGGAGCCCGGGCGCCCGTTGGCGGTCGGCGGGCCCTCGTAGAAGACGAACGGCTCGGCGCCCTCGCGACGGCGCATCGACTCGCGGAAGACGTCGCGCTCGCGCCAGCGCTCGAGGATCTCCTCCTCCAGCGCGGGGAACGACACCTTCTCGGGCAATGGGCGGTGCGCGGCCACGAGACCGGAGTCTAGGTGGCTGGTCTGGTTCGAACCTAGGCCGCGAGCTTGCGGCAGAGCTCGGCCAGCGTGCGCTTCTCGGCGTCGTCGAGCGGCGAGAACGCGCTCGCCACGCGCGCGGCGTGCTCCGGGAACAGCCGCTCGACCAGCTCCTCGCCGCGGGCGCCGATCGTCACGGCGGCCGCGCGCCGGTCGTGCTCGAGCCGGTGGCGCGAGACCAGCCCGCGGCGCTCCAGCGTGTCCACGATCTCGGTCGCGTTGGCCTTGGAGGTGTGCAGCCGGCGGCGCAGCGTCCGCAGCTCGAGCTCGCCGCCGGCCGTGACGAGCACGACCAGGACGGAGAAGCCGGCGGCCGACAGCCCCTCGCGCTCGAGGTCGCCGGCGAGCCGGCGGCGCACGGCCGCCTCCGCGCGCAGCAGCCCGTCGAGCGCGCGATGCGCCAACGGGTCGTCCACGACGAGCCTCATCGTGGCGCGATGGTACGGACCGCGCCGGACGCGGGCGGGTGGGGGTGGGCGGGCGGGACATATCCTGCATCGCCATGGCGCGCGCCCTCATCGCGGTCGGAGCCGCCCTCGCGCTGCTGATCGGCGGCCTCGCGCTCGCCGTCTTCGTGACCCGCGACGAGGACAACATCCAGGTCGACAACCTCCTCTCGGAGCGCTTCACCCGCGAGGCGGCGACCGCCAGCACCAACGGGACGGACCTCGCGCTGGCGGAGGTCGCGCCGTTCGAGTGGGAGCGGGTGCTGGTCGTGGCCCGCGGCACGCCCGACGCGGAGATCTCGCGCGCGCTCGGCTACGAGTGGACGGGCGTGCTCGGGTTCGTGACGGGCGAGAAGCTGATCCTGCTCGACGACGAGGGAGAGGTGGAGCGCTTCTTCGACTACCGCGGGGAGGGGCGCTTCGCGGGGCTCGAGACGCCGATCGCGGAGCTCGCGCGGGACGAAGCGGTGTTCCGGGTACGCCGCCTCGTGATCACGCCGAAGGAGTGAGATGGGACGCCTCGACGAACTCGACCTCTCCGCCGACCTCCCCAAGAAGGAGGCCAAGAAGCGCCTGAAGACCGCACAGGAGCGGATGCAGGCGCTGCGGCTGGAGCTGGCCGGGCTCGACGGCGACCCGCGGCTGGGCCCGCCGCTGTGCGTCGTGCTGGAGGGCTGGGACGCGAGCGGCAAGGGCGGGGCGATCAAGCGGCTCGTGGCCAAGCTCGACCCGCGCCACGTCCGCGTCAAGCAGTACGCCGCGCCGTCGCCCGACGAGCTGCGCCACCACTGGATGTGGCGCTTCTGGCCGGCGCTGCCGGGCTGGGGCGGGATGGCGATCCTGGACCGCTCCTGGTACGGCCGCGTGCTGGTGGAGCGCGTCGAGGGCTTCGCGAGCGAGGAGGAGTGGCGGCGAGCCTACGACGAGATCAACAGCTTCGAGCGGACGCTCGCCGACGAGGGCACCGTGCTCGTCAAGCTCTGGCTGCACCTCTCCGAGGAGGAGCAGCTGAGCCGCTTCGAGGCGCGCCAGGGGGACCCGCTGAAGGCGTACAAGCTCACCGACGAGGACTGGCGCAACCGCGGCAAGCGCGGCGCCTACTGCGAGGCGGTCGAGGAGATGCTCGAGCGCACGGGCACCGACGCGGCGCCGTGGCATCTCGTCGAGGGCGACTCCAAGCGCTTCGCCCGCGTGAAGGTGCTCGAGACCGTGATCGCGGCCGCCGAGGAGGGCCTTCGGCGCCACGGGCGCCGGCTGCCGCCGGGCGTCTTGAATGAGACCCGCGCGGAGCGCGATCCGCTACAACTCGATGGCAACCGAGGCGGTGCAGGGGAGTTGCGCCTCGCCAGATCCCACAAGGGGGAAGCATGCGCAGAAGCCTCTGTGCGCTGCTGGCCGTTCCGCGTCGCGCTCGCGATGGCGAGACCGGCGCCGCCAAGGGAAGGACGCGTTCAACTCGACGGCCTGCGGAAGGCCGTCACGCTCGAGGGCGTCCGCGAGCATCAGCCGCAACTGCAGTTCATCGCCACGACGCCAGGGACGGCGTCCGGACGTCGGGCACGCCGGGCTACGACGCGTCGGCGGACTACGTCGCCGGCCGCCTGGAGTCGGCCGGCTATGACGTGACGATGCAGGAGTTCGCGTTCGCCTACTTCGAGGACTCCGCGCCGCCGGAGTTCGAGCGCGTCTCGCCGCAGCCCGAGGCGTTCGCGACGCCGGAGGAGTTCACGACGATGACGTACTCCGGCTCGGGCACGCGATGGCGCTGGCGACGGCGGCCGGCACCGGCTCGCCGGCGCGGGCTGCTCGGCGAGCGACTTCGCCCGCTCCACGGCCGGCAAGATCGTGGTCATCCAGCGCGGCGGCTGCGCGTTCAAGGTCAAGGCGATCAACGCCCAGGAGCCAGGGCGCGGCGCGGTCGTGATCTACAACAACGCCGACGGGCCGCTCAACGGCACGCTCGGCAGCATCGGGCAGAACATCCCGGTGATCGGCACACTCAGGCGATCGGCCAGGAGATCGCCCAGTGATCGCGGCCGGGCCCGGTGACGCTGCACGTCGCCGCCTCGACGCTCTCCGAGCAGCGGACCAGACCGAAACGTGCTCGCCGACGACCGGCGGCAGGGCAGCGGCGCGCGACCGTCGTCGGTCGGGGCGCACCTCGACTCGGTGATCCAGGGCCCGGGCATCAACGACAACGGCTCGGGCTCGGCCACGATCCTCGAGATCGCCGAGCAGTTCGCCAAGCGCGGCATCGAGCCCAAGAACCAGGTCCGCTTCGCCTGGTGGGGCGCCGAGGAGTGAGCCTGCTCGGCTCGACGTACTACGTCAACAGCTCTCGGACGCCCAGAAGGCGGACACCTGCGCAACCTGAACTTCGACATGGTGGGCTCGCCGAACTACGTCCGTTTCGTCTATGACGGCGACAACTCGGCGTTCCCGCTCGGCGCGGCCGCGGCCGAGGGCCCCGATGGCTCGGGCCAGATCGAGTCGGTGTTCGTGCGCTACTTCCGCAACCAGGGGCTGCATCGGACCCGACGCCGTTCAGCGGCCGCTCGGACTACGGCCCGTTCATCGGCAGGGCATCCCCGCCGGCGGCCTGTTCACGGGCGCGGAGGGTATCAAGACCGAGCGCCAGGCGCGGATCTACGGCGGCACGGCCGGGCTGGCGTACGACCCGTGCTACCACCAGGCCTGCGACACGTTCGCCAACAACAGCAACCGGGCCTCTCCGAGATGTCCGACGCCGCGGCCCACGCGACGTACACGTACGCGCAGACCGAGGAGGCCGGTGACCAACGGCGGCAAGCTGGCGCCGGCAAGAACGGCACGCCTCCGCCGGCCAACAGCAACGGCCCGGGCAACGACGGCGGCGGCGGCCTGCACGACGACACGACCGGCGGTCGCGTCGCGTGCGGCCACCAAGCCGAGCAAGGCCAAGTCGCGGCGCAGCGTCAAGCGCCTGAAGTACTACGGATCGCTCGCCCGCCGCTAGGCGCAGCGCGCGACAGGACACGATCGCATCGAGGGCGGCCTGCGGGCCGCCCTCGGTCTTCAGCGCCTGGCCCTCTTGCCCTTGCGATGGGCCTTGCGGGCCTGGCGCTGGGCGCGGCCCTTGGCGCGCGCCTTCGCCTTGGCCTGGCGCTCGTGCTTGTGCACGTGCAGCGGCTTGCCGTCCGGCCCGAGGCGCTCGTCGCGCTCCTCCCGCGGCAGCGAGCTGCGCGCGTCGCGCGAGATCCAGAACCCGAAGAACAACAGCGCGATCGCCACGCCGCCGCCGATGATCCACAGGGTGTTGCGGCCGACCTCGTCCTGACTGGCGCTGTCGGACGGCTCGGGCGTGGGGGCCGGGGTCGGCTGCGAGGGCGGCAGCTGGCCGTCGAACGGGTTGCCGTCCTGGGCGAGGGCGCCGGCGGGCGCGAGCAGGACGAGGGCGCTTATGAGGATGGCGAGGCGGAGACGCATCACGGCGCGCAAGGTACTACGCCTGCACCGGAGCGCCGGTCAGCGCCCAGCGGCTCGACAGGAAGCGGCCGCCGCAGGTCGCCAGCCGCACGACGATCAGCCCGGCCAGCCCGGCCCACACGCCGCGGATGCCCCAGCCGCGGTCGAGCGCGAGCAGCGCGACCGGGACGTAGATCGCGGCGGCGGCGAGCATCCCCCACATGAGGAAGCGCGTGTCGCCGGCGCCGATCAGGATCCCGTCGAGCGCGAACACCGCCCCGTTGAGCGGCATCAGCAGCGCGAAGATCCACCAGATCTCGCGGGCCTGCGCGACCACCGCCTCGTCGCCCGTGAACGCGTGCGGGATCACGTCGCCGAGCGCGAGCAGCACGAGCCCGAACGCCCCGCCCGCCAGTGCGGACCAGCCGATCATGCGCAGCGATGCGGCGCGCGCGCCGGCGGCGTCGCCCGCGCCGAGCATGCCGCCGACCATCACCTGGCCGGCGATCGCCAGCGCGTCGAGCACGAGCGCGAGGAACACGAACAGCTGGAAGGCGATCTGGTGCGCGGCCAGCGCCGCCGGCCCGACGCGCGCGAGCACCGCGGAGGCGACGAGGAACGAGCCGAGCAGGGCCGTCGTGCGCACCGCGATGTGCGAGCCGATCCGCATCAGCGGCCGGATCCGCGCCCACTCCGGCCGCTGCCAGCCCGCTCGCCGCTGCACCGCGACGAAGGCGGCGCCCATGCCCGCCTGCGCGATCACGGTGCCCCAGGCCGAGCCGGCCAGGCCCCAGCCGAAGCCGTAGACGAACAGGACCTCGAGGACGACATTCACCGCGTGCGCGGCGACGAGGATCTTCAGCGGCGTGCGCAGGTCGGAGATCCCGCGCAGGTAGCCCTGGCCCGCCGTCGAGAGCATGAAGAACGGCGCGCCGAGCGCGGCCAGCCGCAGGTACAGGACGGCCCCGTCGGCGACCTCCCCCTCACCGCCCATCGCCCGTACGGCGGCCGGCGCGAGCGGAACCGCCAGCGCGAGGATCGCGAACCCGATGAACAGGCTCAGCCACAGCGCCTGGGAGCCCACCAGCGCCGCTTCCTGCTCCCTCCCCGCGCCGTGCAGCCGCGCGACGTGGGCAGTCGTGCCATAGGTGAGGAAGTTGAAGATCGTGAAGGCGGTGGTGAGCACCGTCGCCGCGATCGCGAGGGCGGCGAGCTGCGTCGTCCCGAGGTGCCCGACGATCGCGGTGTCGACGAGCACGTACAGCGGCTCGGAGGCGAGGGCGCCGAGCGCGGGCACGGCGAGGGCGAAGATCCGGCGGTCGTGCGGGGAGCGCAACACTCGCTCTGACGGTAGAACCCGGGGGGTGAAGCTTCGGCTGTACCACCACCACGACGGTGCCCGCGTCGCCTACCGCGAGGCCGGGACGGGGCCGCCGCTGGCGTTGCTGCACTCCAAGCTGCTCTCGCACCGCGAGTGGGAGCCGCTGGTCGAGGAGCTCTCGGACCGCTTCCGGCTGATCCTGCCCGACCTGCCGCTGCACGGCGACTCCGAGGACCGCCCGCGCCACACCTACTCGCCGGACTGGATGGCGGAGGTGATGGCCGGCTTCTGTCGCGATGTGTGCGGCCCGCGCCCGCTCGTCGGCGGGCACGAGAGCGGCGCGCAGATCCTCTTGCGCGCGGTCGTGACGCGCCAGCTCAGCCCGGGGCGGCTCGTGCTGATGCCGAGCGCGATGCACCGGCGGCCCGAGCGCGAGCGGCTCGAGCGCGCCGCCGGGCTGGCGCTCCGCTCGGCCGCCGTGCCCGGGCTCGACCGGCTCGTGTCGCATACGGGCCGGCTCGTCTACCGCCCGCCGGTCGGCGAGCGCCTGACGGCGCGCGGGAACCCGGCCGCGCGCGACCTCGTCCGCCACGCGTTCGCGGGCGTCGGCGGCAACGCGAACCGCGCCCGCTCGTGGGCGCGCGCGGCACGCCGCTGGCCGACGGGAGCGCAGACCGACCTGCTCGACGCCTACCGGCTGATCGAGGCACCGACGCTGCTGCTGTGGGCCGACGAGGACCGGCTGCACCCGCTCGCGATCGCAGAGGAGGCGCTCGACCTGCTCCCGCACGCGCAACTGCGCGTGCTCGAAGGGACCGGCTTCCTGATGGCCTACGACGACCCGGTCGGGCTCGCGCGCGAGATCAAGGCCTTCTGCAAATGACGCGGCCCGCTACCGTCTGAGCCGATGTACGAGCTCTCCAGGCCGGACGAGTGCTCTGTCGGGCGCGCGATGGACATCCTCGGCGAGCGCTGGACGTTCCTGATCCTGCGCGAGTCGTTCTACGGCGTGCGCCGCTTCTCGGATATGCAGCGCAACCTCGGCATCGCGCGCAACATCCTCTCCAACCGGCTGCAGACGCTCGTCGCCGCCGGCATCCTCGAGCGGCGCCGTTACCAGGAGGAGCCCGAGCGCTTCGAGTACCGGCTGACCGAGACCGGGCGCGCGCTGTATCCCGCGATCGTCGCGATCATGCGCTGGGGCGACGAGCACCTCAACAACCAATCGCCGCCGGTCGAGCTGCACCACTGCTGCGGCGCGCTCGCCGACCCCGTGCTCGTGTGCGGGCACTGCGGCAAGCCGATGCACCCGCACGACGTGACGCCCGTCGCGGCGCCCCGCTGAGCGCTCAACACTCCGGCGGCGCGTGCCGATCAAGGGGGCGTGGCCTGGCTTCGCGTCCCCCTCGTCCTCCTGCTGTGCGCCGGCGCCGTCGTGTTCGCGCTCTCCTACGACCGGGGCCCGGGCGAGCCCGTCGCCACCAAGTACGGCTCGACCACGCAGGGCCGCGCGTTCGAGCTGCGCCTCGACGAGGACGGCCGCCCCGTCTCGTACGACACGACACTCACCGCGCGCTGCCCCGACGGGCGGGCCATCTCGATGCCTTGGCAGCCCGTCGACGGCGACGGCGTCGTGTTCCGCCGGGACGGCGACCGCCTGCGGGTGAAGGAGTCCGGCGACGGTTGGAAGCTGTCGCTCGACGCCACGCTCGCCGGCTCGGGCGCGCTGAAGGGCGTCGCCCAGCTCTCCCTGCACCTGACGCCGAAGGGCCACGCGCCCGTCGACTGCAGCTCGTCGCGGGTCCGGGTCAGCGCCGGCGCCTGAGCCTCGGCTTCACGCCCGGGGCGGAGCCCGCCTTCGAGTGCGCGGCGGAGGACGTCGCCTTCTCCGTGCAGCGCTAGCGTTCAGGGGGCGAACCCTGAACCGGAGGAAGCATGAGCGTTCAAGACACGCCCCAGGAGCTGTGGGGCGGAGAGACCCGCAAGGCCGTCGACAACTTCCCCGTCTCCGGGGAGCGCGTGCCCGTCGCCGTCGTCCGCTGGCTCGGCAGGGTGAAGGGCGCCGCGGCGCGGGCGAACGCAGAGCTCGGCCTGCTCGACTCCGGCCTGGCGCAGCGGATCGCCGCCGCCGGCGACGAGATCGCGGAGGGCAAGCACGACGCGCAGTTCCCGATCGACGTCTTCCAGACCGGCTCGGGCACCTCGTCGAACATGAACGCCAACGAGGTCATCGCCACGCTCGCGGGCGACGGCGCGCACCCCAACGACCACGTGAACATGGGGCAGTCCTCCAACGACGTGTTCCCGAGCGCCGTGCACCTCGCCGCGCTCGACGAGGCGACGAACACGCTGCTGCCCGCGCTCGAGCGGCTCGAGCAGGCGTTCGCCGCCAAGGCGGAGGAGTTCAAGGACATCGTCAAGTCCGGCCGCACGCATCTGATGGACGCGGTGCCGGTGACGCTCGGCCAGGAGTTCTCGGGCTACGCCGCGCAGGTCCGGCTCGGCCGCGCGCGCGTCGCCGACGCGCTGCCGCGCGTCGCGCAGATCCCGCTCGGCGGCACCGCCACCGGCACGGGCCTCAACACGCACCCCGAGTTCGCCGAGAAGGTCCGCGGGCTGCTCTCGGACGCCACCGGCCTGACCATCAGCGCGCCCGAGGATCCGTTCGAGGCGCAGGGCAACCGCGACGCGCTGGTCGAGCTGTCCGGTGCGCTGAAGGTGATCGCGGTCTCGCTGACCAAGATCGCCGGCGACCTCGCGCTGATGGGCTCCGGCCCGCGCGCCGGCATCGGCGAGCTGTTCCTGCCGGAGCTGCAGAAGGGCTCCTCGATCATGCCGGGCAAGGTCAACCCGGTGCTGCCGGAGGTCGTCCTCCAGGTCAGCGCGCAGGTGATCGGCAACGACACCGCGATCACGATCGGCGGCCTGCAGGGCCAGTTCGAGCTCAACGTGCGGATCCCGCTGATCGCGCGCAACCTGCTCCAGTCGATCCACCTGCTGTCGTCGACGAGCGTGCTGTTCGCGGCCAAGTGCGTCGAGGGGATCGAGGCCAACCTCGCGGGCTGTGAGGCGTCGGCGGAGGGCACGCTGGCCGTCGCCACCGCGCTCAACCCGTTCATCGGCTACGACAAGGCCGCTGAGATCGTCAAGGACGCCTCGTCGAGCGGGCGCACGCTGCGCGAGGTCGCGCGCGAGCACGGCGTCGACGAGGAGACGCTCGACAAGGCGCTCGACCTGCGCAAGATCGCCGCGGGCTCGAAGGCGACTTCCTGAGACCCGGCCTCACCCTGCTGGAGCGCATCGACGCGTACTGCGACGCCGTCCCGAGGGCGGCGTCGCGCGTCGAGGACCACGGGGCGCTGCGGCTGTTCGTCAAGGAGGGCCCGGGCTGGCCCTACTACGCGCGCCCGATCCCGGGCGCCGGTCTGCCGACGCCGGAGGAGATCGCCGCCGTGCGGGCGCGCCAGCGCGACCTCGGGGTGCCCGAGGCGTTCGAGTGGGTCCACGACGTCGTCCCGGGCCTGCGCGAGGTCGCCCGCTCGGCGCGGCTGCGCGTCAAGGACGTGCCGCTGATGGTGCTCGGGAAGGGGCGCTGGCGCACGCCCGACCCGCCGGGCGGCGTCTCCGTCCGGCTGCTCGCGGCGGGCGACCCGGCACTCGCCGCCACCGGCGCGGTCCAGAACATCGGCTTCGCGAACCCCGGCACCGCCGTGGGCGACGCCGGGCCGGGCGAGCGCGACGCGTCGGCGGTCGGCCAGTCGGCCGTCGAGCTGGACTTCCTCAGCGACCGGATCCGCAACGGGTTGACCCAGCCCGCGGTGGCGGAGGAGGAGGGCGGCGGCGTGCTGTGCGGCGGCAGCCACCAGCCCGTCGGCGAGGTGAGCGCGATCGTGGGCGTCGCGACGCTGCCCAGCGCGCGCCGGCGCGGGCTCGCGGCGCTCGTGACGGCGCGGCTGGTGCAGGACGCGCGTGAGCGCGGCGCCGAGCTGATCTTCATCGAGGCCGAGGACGCCGACGTCGCGCGGATCTACGGCCGGCTCGGGTTCGAGCGCGTCGGCACCGCCTGCATCGCCGTGGCCGACGGTTCTGGCAACGCGAGCCGGTCCTGCGCGCGAGCGGTCGATAACTCAGGCTCAGCCTGAACAATCGACCGCTCGCGGCTCACCAGGCCGGGTCGTCGGCGCCGAGGCGGGCGCGGCCCGTGGGCCCAGGCGAGCGGGACGCCGTCGAGGGCGCCCGGCGGCGCGATCAGCTCGACGTCGCCGAACGCGACGCGGAAGCGCTCGGGGTCGGGCGTGCGCGCGGGCTCGTCGCGGCGCGGAGCGGCGAGCAGCTCCGCCGCGGTGCGCGCCAGCGAGAGCCGCGCGGAGCGGACCGGCTCCCCGCGCTCGCGCGCCGCGAGGGCTCGCAGCGCGGCGGCGGCCATGAGATGGCCCGTCGCGTGGTCGAGCGCCTGCGCGGGCAGCACGCCGGGCGTCCCGTCGGGAGCCGCGCAGGCCGCCGCGATCCCGGTCGCGACCTGCACAGCGAGTCGAACCCGCGCCGCGTGGCCCACGGCCCGCGCGAGCCCCATGCGCTCAGCGACACGTGCACCAGCCGCGGGTGACGCTCGGCCAGGAACCGGTCGAGCGCCCCGGGCCGGTAGCCCGTGAGCAGCACGTCCGCACCCGCCAGCAGCGCCTCGCGCCGCTCGGCGTCGGCGAGGTCGAGCAGCGCGCTGCGCTTGCCCGCGCCGGTGTCCAGGTGCGCCTGCGGCAGCTCCGGCAGCCCCGGCGGATCGACCCGGAGCACCTGCGCCCCGAGCGCCGCCAGCGTCCGCCCCGCCACCGGCCCGGCGATCACCCGAGTGAGGTCGAGCACGCGCAGCCCCGCTGCCGGCCGAGCCGCGACGGGCCGTACCGCGGTGGGCGCGGCGGCGCCGCCGGCGGAGGGCGCGGCGGCCGGCGCTGCGTCCACCCATTCCACGAGCGGTGTTTCCCGGACTGCCGCTCCGGCCGGGTGCTCAGCCCACTCGGACTCGGTTCGCAGGGCCGCAGCACAGCCGCCCGCGTCGACGACCGCGGCCTCGAGCTCCACGGCGGTCAACACGCGCGCGGCGGCCTCGAGATCGTCGTCCCGGAGGGCAGCGCGCGTCGCAGCGCCGCCTCGTGGTGCGGGTAGTTCGCGTGGGTCCGGGCCCAGCCGCCGCCGGCGCAGCGGACCATCCGCGAGAGCGGCGCGAACCCCGCTCCCGCGCGCTCGCCGCGGACCCGCAGGTGGCGCTCCGACGTGAACGCGACCGCGACGTGCTCGGCCGACAGCGACACGGAAGGCGTGCCGAGGCCGCGGACTGCCGCGAGCTCCGCGGCCGCCAGGAGCGCCGAGGCGATCGCGTCCACCGCCAGGGCGTCGACGTCGAGCGGTCCGCCGAGCCAAGCGCCGCGGTCGGTGACCTCGACGTCCCGCGACGTCACGGCGACAGGCGCTCGGCCCGCCACGAGCCGTCGGGCCCGCGCAGGAAGTGCTCGCGGTCGTGGAGGCGGTTCGGGCGGCCCTGCCAGAGCTCGACCGCCTCGGGCACGAGCCGGTAGCCGCCCCAGTACTCCGGGCGCGGCACGTCGTCGTCCGGGTACCGCTCCGAAGCATCGGCGAACGCCGCCTCGAGCACAGAGCGATCCGGGATCGGCGTCCCCTGCTTCGAAGCCCAGGCGCCGAGCCGCGACTCGCGCCCGCGGGAGGCGAAGTACGCGTCCGACTCGTGCTCGCTCAGCCGTTCGACGGCACCCTCCGCACGCACGGCCCGATGAAGAGTCGCCCAGTGCAACGTCACGGCCGCACGCGGGTTCGCATCCAGCTCACGCCCCTTGCGCGAGCCGTAGTTCGTGAAGAACCGCAGCCCGCGGTCGTCGATGCCCTTGAGCAGCACGATCCGCACCGACGGCATGCCGTCCGGCGACGCCGTGGCCAGAGCCATCGCGTCGGGCTCGAAGAGCCCGGCGGCCACCGCCTCCTCGTACCAGCGGCGAACCGCGTCGAGAGGGCCCTCGCTCACTCCATCGCCATCGCGACGTACTTGATCTCGAGGTACTCGTGGATGCCCTCGGCGCCGCCCTCGCGCCCGAAGCCGGACGCCTTGACGCCGCCGAACGGCGCCGCCGGGTTGGACACGAGCCCCTGGTTGAGGCCGATCATGCCGGTCTCGAGGCCCTCGCAGACCCGGAAGGCGCGCTTGATGTCCGACGTGTAGACGTAGGAGACGAGCCCGAACTCCGTGTCGTTGGCCGCCGCGATCGCCTGCTCCTCGTCGGAGAACCCGGCGACCGGCGCGACCGGGCCGAAGATCTCCTCCTTGAGCAGCCGCGCGTCCTCGGGCACGCCGCCGAGCACCGTCGGCTCGTAGAAGTAGCCCGGCCCGTCGCCCGCGGAGCCGCCGACGACCACGTCGGCGCCCTTGCCGGTGGCGTCCTCGACCAGCTCGGCGACCTTGTCGCGCTGGTTGGCGTCGATCAGCGGGCCGACCTCGACGCCGTCGTCGACGCCGCGCCCGACCTTCATCGCGCCCATCTTCTCGGCGAGCTTCTCCGTGAACTCGTCGGCGACGCTCTCGTGCACGTGGAAGCGGTTGGCCGCCGTGCACGCCTCGCCGATGTTGCGCATCTTGGCGATCATCGCGCCCTCCACCGCCGCGTCGACGTCGGCGTCCTCGAAGACGAGGAAGGGCGCGTTGCCGCCGAGCTCCATCGAGGTCCGCAGCAGCCCCTCGGCCGACTGCTCGACGAGCATGCGGCCGACCTCGGTCGAGCCCGTGAAGGTGAGCTTGCGCAGTCGCGGGTCGGAGATGATCGGCTTCGACACATCGCCCGAGGACTTCGAGGTGACGACGTTCAGGACGCCCGCCGGCAGCCCGGCCTCCTCGAGGATCTGCGCGAGCGCGTACATCGACAGCGGGGTCTGCTGCGCGGGCTTGATGACCATCGTGCAGCCCGCGGCGATCGCCGGCCCGATCTTGCGCGTGCCCATCGCCATCGGGAAGTTCCACGGCGTGATCGCGTAGCAGGGGCCGACGGGCTGGCGCATGGTGATCAGCCGCCCGACGCCGTTGGGCGCGGTCGCGAAGCGGCCCTCGATCCGCACGGCCTCCTCCGCGAACCAGCGGAAGAACTCCGAGGCGTAGGTGACCTCCGCCTTGGACTCCGCCAGCGGCTTGCCCATCTCGAGCGTCATGACCATCGCGAGGTCGTCGGCGCGCTCGGTGATCTTCTCCCACGCGCGGCGCAGGATCTCGCCGCGCTCGCGCGGCGGATGGGCGGCCCACTCGGCCTGCACGGCGACGCAGGCGTCGAGCGCGGCCTTCGCGTCGTCGGGCGTGGCGTCGGCGACCGAGGCGATCGTGTCGCCGGTCGAGGGGTCCTCGACGTCGAGCGTGGCGCCGCCCGAGGCGTCGCGCCACTTCCCGCCGATGAACAGCTGCGTCGGGACCGAGTCGACAGCGGTCTTCTCCTGGGTGGCACTCATGTCGTAACCGTCTCCGTTCCGAGTTCCTCGGAGATCGCCACGTCGATCGAGTAGTCGATCGGCAGAACGATCAGCGAGGGGAGGTCGAGGGTGAGGGCGTGGCGCAGGTGGTGCGCGAAGTCCGCGGTGGACTCGCAGCGCCACGCCGGCATGCCGAACGCGTCGGCCAGTTTGACGAAGTCGGGGTTCGTGAAGTCGACGCCGAAGTGGCGGCCGAACTTCTTGTCCTGCTTCCAGACGATCGAGCCGTACTGGCGGTTCTCCCAGATCACGTTGACCACCGGCGTGCGCAGGCGCACGGCGGTCTCGAGCTCCTGCACGTTCATCAGGAAGCCGCCGTCGCCGTTGACGGTGACGACGTGGCGGTCCGGGTGCACGAGCTTGGCCGCGATCGCCGTCGGCAGGGCGATGCCCATGCCGGCGAGCCCGTTGGCGATGAACACCGTGTTGGGCTCGTGGGCGGGGAACATCCGCGAGATCCACAGCTTGTGCAGGCCGACGTCGGAGACGAGGATGTCCTGCGGGCGCAGCGCCTGGCGGATGTCCCACAGCGCGCGCGGCGGCTGCATCGGGAACTGCTCGTCGTCCTTGGCGGCCTCGAAGCGGCCCAGGATGATCTCGTTCAGGCGCGAGTGCGGCGTCTCGTGCGGGGCGTCGCGCAGCTCCTCGGCCAGGCGGGAGAGGATGTGGTAGAGGTCGCCGACCAGGTCGACCTCGGTGATGAAGTGCGCGTCGACCTCGGGCGCGACCGTGTCGATGCACACGATCGTCTTGTCGCCCTTGGGATTCCAGTGCTCGGGCGAGTGCTCGACGAGGTCGTAGCCGACGGTGATCACGACGTCGGCGTCCTCGAAGCCCGCGAGCGAGTAGTCGCGCGAGGAGAGCCCGACGGTGCCGAGGTGGCGCGGGTCCTCGTAGGACAGCAGGCCCTTGCCCATGAACGTCTCCGCGACGCCGATCCCGGTCGCCCGGGCGAACTCGCGCAGCGCCGGCGCCGCGCCGACGCGCATGACGCCGTTGCCCGCCAGCACGACCGGGTTGATCGCGCCGCGGATGACCTCCGTGGCCCTCAGCAGCTCCTGCGCGCTCGGCTCGGGGCGGCGCAGCGTGGTGCGGGCGGGCAGCGGCTCGGCGTCGACCGTGGCGGCCATCACGTCCTCGGGAAGCTCGAGGTGCGTCGGCCCCGGCTTCTGCGCCTGCGCCACCTTGAACGCCTTGCGCACCGCCTCCGGGATGATCCGCGGGCTCGTGAGCCGCGCGTTCCACTTCGTGACGGGCTTGAGCATCGACACGACGTCGATGTACTGGTGCGACTCCTTGTGCATGCGCTCGAGGTCGCCCTGGCCCGTGATCGCCACGAGCGGCGAGCGGTCCAGGAACGCGTCGGCGACCGCCGTGATCAGGTTCGTCGCGCCCGGGCCGAGCGTGCCCAGGCAGACGCCCGCGCGCTGGGTCAGCCGGCCGTACATGTCGGCCATGTACGCACCGCCCTGCTCGTGGCGGACGGGGATGAAGGAGACGCTCGAGCGCTCCAAGGACTCGTTGAGATCCAGCGTCTCCTCGCCAGGGATGCCGAATACGTACTTGACGCCCTCGGCCTCGAGGCACTCGACGAAGAGATCAGACGCCTTGCGTTCGCTCATCCCGCAACTTCTATCCCGGCCACGTGTCGGGCTAACGTACGTGATCGGTAGCGCCGACGCTTAGACCAGCGATGCTCCGGATTTCCCACCTTCTAGCCCTTACCCTCGCCGCCCTGCTGCTGAGCACCGCAGGGGCGGACGCCGCCTCGCGCTTCACGATCCGCGGCGCCGGCTTCGGCCACGGCGTCGGCATGAGCCAGTACGGCGCGATGGGCTACGCGAAGCAGGGCGCGAGCTACAGCGACATCCTCGCCCACTACTACACGGGCACGAGCCTCGGGACGGTCGAGCCCAACCGCGTGGTGCGGGTGCTGCTGCAGTCCACGAGCGGCGCCGCGGCGATCACGAGCGCCGAGCGGGCCGGCTCCCGCAAGCTGGACCCGGCGAAGAGCTACCGCGTGGTGCGGCGTACGTTCGACCAGGTCGACCTGCAGGCCGCGAGCGGCAAGAAGCTCGGCACCTACAGCGCCCCGCTGCAGATCGACGGCGGCGCCGACGGGATCGTGCTCAAGGGCCGCGCGCTCAACGGGCGCACGAGCGGCGCCTACCGCGGCATCCTCGAGCTGCGCCCCGGCGCATTCGGCGTCAACGCGATCAACGCCGTCTCGATGGACGAGTACGTCCAGGGCGTCGTGCCCGTCGAGTCGCCCGCCCACTGGCCGCTGGAGGCGCTCAAGGCCCAGGCCGTCGCCGCGCGCACCTACGCGATCACCTCGACCAAGGGCGGCGTCGGCTTCGAGCACTACCCCGACACCCGCTCGCAGGTCTACGGCGGCATCGGCGTCGAGCAGCGCACGACCAACCAGGCCGTCGCGGACACCGCGCTGCAGGTCGTCACCTACCAGGGCCGCCCCGTCACGACCTACTTCTTCTCGACCTCGGGCGGTCGCACGGAGAACAACGAGAACTCCTTCGGCGGCCCGCCGCAGCCGTGGCTGCGCTCGGTCGAGGACCCCTACGACGACGTCTCGCCGCGCCACCGCTGGCGCGTGCAGATGTCGATGCGCGCCGCGGCGGCGAAGCTGGGGGGCCTGGTCAAGGGCTCCTTCCGCGGCGTGAAGGTGATCCGCCGCGGCGCCTCGCCGCGCGTGGTCGCCGCCGACGTGGTCGGCTCGCGCGGCCGCACGCGCGTTACGGGCGCGACGCTGCGCTCGCGCTTCGGCCTCTACGACACCTGGGGCTACTTCACCGCGATCGCGACCAAGAAGAAGCCGCCCGTCGAGCAGGCCCCGGCCGAGCAGCCGCCGCAGCGCGCGGCCGGCGAGGGCACCGGCGGCGTCGCGCCGAGCGCCCGCATGACCCGCTTCCGCGCGATCGCCTCCGTGGCCGGGACCGTGATGCCGGCCCGCGACGGCCAGCGCGTGACGATCCAGGTCCGGCGCGGCACGAAGTGGGTCGCCGTGCTCGAGACCCGCATCCGCGGCGGCGCCTACCGCGCCGCCGTGACCCAGCCGGGCGTCTACCGCGCGGTGTTCCGGGGCGCCACGGGCGCGCCGGTCCGCGTTCGCTAGACCGAAGCCAGCTCGCGCAGCGCCGCCAGCTCCGCGTCCGAGGGCGCCGGGGTCGCGCGGAGGTCGTCGGACACGCGCAGGTCCCAACCCGTCGCGGCCCGTGCGTCCTCGGCGCTCACGCCCTCGTGGAGCGCGGTGAGCGTGAGCTCGCGCGACTCCGGGTCGGGCTCGAGCACGCCGAGGTCGGTGATCACCTTGACCGGCCCGCGACCGGGCAGCCCGAGCCGCTCGCGGCTGCCACGACCGGCGCCGTAGCCGACGCTCGTGACGAAGTCGACCCGCTCGACGAACGTGCGCGGGCTCTGGCGGACGATCACGATCACCTCACCGCACGACGCCGCGATCTCCGGCGCGCCACCGGCACCGGGCAGGCGGACCTTCGGGCGGTCGTAGCCGCCCCCGATGACCGTCGTGTTGATGTTGGCGAAGCGGTCGATCTGCGCCGCGCCGAGGAAGCCGACATCGATGCGCCCGGGCTGCAACCAGTAGTTGAAGATCTCCGGCACGCCCACGACCGCGTCCGCGGTGGTGGCCAGTTCGCCGTCCCCGATCGACAGCGGCAGCCGCGTCGGCTTGGCGCCGATCGTGCCTGACTCGTAGACGAGGACGAGCCTGGGGGCATGGGTGCGGCGCGCGAGGTTCGCGGCCGTGCTCGGCAGGCCGATGCCGACGAAGCAGACGTCACCGTCGCGCAGCGCACGCGCCGCCGCGACCGTCATGCGGTCGTCGGGGGTGACGCTCACACGGGGCTCCCGGCGCCGACGACGTCCTGCACCCAGCGCGCGAACGCCTCCCGGTCGCGGCCGATCGCGTCCCAGGCGCGGTAGGCGTCGTTGTCGCGGTCGTAGTAGCCGAGCGCGTAGGAGGGCTTCGCGCCCTCCGGCACGACCGACACGCGCGTCACCGCCCAACTCGGGAGCACGACCGCGTCCGGCCGCGGGTCGAGCACGTCGACCAGCTCCTCGACCGTGACCAGGGAGCGGTCGGCGGCCAGCACCGCCTCCTTCTGCACGCCGGTGATCCCCCACAGCTGCACGTTGCCCTCGCGGTCGGCCCGCTGCGCGTGCACGATCGCGACGTCCGGCCGCAGCGCCGAGACCGCGGTCAGGTCCTCGCCGGTGAACGGGCACGCGATCCGTCTGATCGTCGGCGTGTGCGCGGGCAGGTCGGTGCCGACATAGCCGCGCAGAACCGCGAACGGCAGCCCGGACGCGCCCGCCACGTAGCGGTTGGCCATGCCCGCGTGGCTGTGTTCCTCGAGCTCGAGCGCGTGCGGCCACGCGCGCTCGACGGCGTCGCGGAACCGGTGCAGCGAGCCCACGCCCGGGTTGCCTCCCCACGAGAACACGAGCGCCTTCGCGCAGCCGGCACCGATCAGCTGGTCGAACACGAGATCGGGCGTCATGCGCACGAGCGTCAGCTCCCGCCGGCGTTGGCGGATCAGCTCGTGCGCGGCCGCGAACGGGATCAGGTGGGTGAAGCCCTCCATGGCCACGACGTCTCCGTCGCGGACGAGCTCGGCGACCGACTCCTCGAGCGGAGCGATGACGGCCATGAGTGGGTAGTGTACGTATGGCGAATGGTCGTTCGACATGCGAACGCAAATTCGAAGGGGAGGCGCAGAGCGGCGGATTGGGGCCCGCCGATCGTGGCCGTGCTGTGCGCGCTCGCGATCTGGGAGCTCGCCGTGCGCTCCGGCCTGCTCTCGGAGACGAGCTTCCCGCCGATGAGCGAGACCGTCGCGGAGCTCGCGCGCCAGCTGGGCACGGGCGACTTCTGGACCGCGGTCGCGAACACGCTTCAGGGCTGGGCGCTCGGCCTCGGGCTGGCGATCCTGCTCGCCGTGCCGGCGGGCATCCTGGTCGGGTCGAACCGGCTCGCCTATCGCGCGCTGCGCGTGCCGATCGAGTTCCTGCGCCCGATCCCCTCGGTCGCGCTGATCCCGCTCGCCGTGCTCGTCTATGGCACCGGGCTGGAGAGCAAGGTCTTCCTCGCCGTCTTCGCGTCGTTCTGGCCGCTGTTCGTGCAGACGCTCTACGGCGTCCAGGACGTCGACCCGGTCGTCACCGACACCGCGCGCTCGTTCGGCCTCGGCCGCCTCGAGCGGATCTGGCGCATCCGGTTGCCGTCGGCGGTGCCCTACATCGCGACCGGCGTCCGGATCTCGTCCGCGGTCGCGCTGATCCTCGCCGTCACCGCCGAGCTGGTGATCGGCTCGGCCGGCCTCGGGCGCTCGATCAGCGTCGCGCAGTCGGGCGGCGCGATCGACGTCATGTACGCGCTGATCATCGCCACCGGCATGCTCGGCTGGGCGCTGAACATCCTCGCCACGCGCAGCGAGCGGCGCGTCCTGCACTGGCACCCGTCGCAGCGGGAGCTGGCTGCGTGAGGCGCTATCTCGCACCGGCGCTGGAGATCGCGGTCCCGATCGCGCTGCTCGTGCTGTGGGGCGTGTGGTCGGCGTCCGGCGACACGTTCTACTTCCCGCCGCTCACCGACATCCTGGAGAAGTTCCAGGAGCTGTGGCTGTTCGACCGGGTCGGCTCCGACGTGGTGCCGAGCCTCGTGCGGCTGTTCTTCGGCTACGCGATCGCGTGCGTGGTCGCCGTGGCGCTCGGGATCCCGCTCGGGCTCTCGCCGCTCCTGCGCCGGGCCACGTCGCCGATCGTCGAGTTCCTGCGCGCGATCCCGCCGCCGGCGCTGCTGCCGTTCGCCATCGTGGTGCTCGGCGTCGGCAACTCCGGCAAGGTGTTCCTGATCGCGTTCGTGTGCCTGTGGCCGGTGCTGCTGAATACGATCGACGGCGTCACGGGGATCGACCCGACATTGCGCGAGACGGCGCGTTCGTACGGCGTGTCGGGGCGCGACCGGATGCTGCGGGTCGTGCTGCCGGCGGCGAGCCCGCAGATCTTCGCCGGCATGCGCACCAGCCTGTCGCTGGCGCTGATCCTGATGGTGATCTCCGAGATGGTCGCGAGCACCAACGGGATCGGCTTCTTCGTGCTGCAGTCGCAGCGGTCGTTCGCGATCCCGGAGATGTGGGCCGGGATCCTGTTGCTCGGGCTGCTCGGGTATGCGCTGAACGTGATCTTCCTGCTCGTCGAGCGCCGCGTGCTGGCCTGGCACCGCGGGGCGCGGGCGAGCGCACTGGGCTAGACGAGGAGGACGATGCTCGAGATCTCACAGCTGGGCAAGACGTACGGGGAGGGCGAGTCCGCCACCCACGCGATCGGATCGATCAGCTTCGGGATCGAGGAGAAGGAGTTCGTCTGCGTCGTGGGCCCGTCGGGCTGCGGCAAGACGACGCTGCTCAAGTGCATGTCCGGCCTGCTCGCGCCGAGCACCGGCACCGTCGAGCTGCGCGGGCGCGCGGTGACGGAGCCCCCGCCGGAGATGGCGCTGGTCTTCCAGGAGTACTCGCGCTCGCTGCTGCCGTGGATGTCCGTGCGAGGGAACGTGACGCTGCCGCTGCGCCACAAGAAGCTCGACAAGGACGAGACGGCCCGGCTCGTCGAGGAGGCCGTCGAGGCCGTCGGCCTGACGCGCTTCATCGACCGCTACCCGTGGGAGCTCTCGGGCGGCATGCAGCAGCGGGTGGCGATCGCGCGGGCGCTCGCCTACCAGCCGGAGATCCTGCTGATGGACGAGCCGTTCGCGTCCGTCGACGCGCAGACGCGCGGCGACCTGGAGGACCTCGTCCTGCGCGTCCGCGAGCAGTTCGGCGTGACCGTGCTGTTCGTGACCCATGACATCGACGAGTCGGTCTACATGGCCGATCGCATCATCGTGCTCACCCCGTCACCGACGGAGGTGCGTGAGGTGCTGAGCGTCGACCTGCCGCACCCGCGCGACCAGGTCGACACGAAGGAGCTGCCGGAGTTCGCGCGCCTGCGCGCCCATGTGTACCGGCTGATCAAGCGGGAGCAATCGACGGGAGGAGGAGGCGAGGATGCGACGCCTGACAGCGGCGATCGCCATGCTGGCGGCGACCGTGCTGGTCGCGACCGGGTGCGGGGATGACGGTGGTTCCGGCGGGGACGGCGGCGGAACGCCGCAGCAGCCCCAGAAGGTCAAGATCGGGCTGATCCCGATCGCCGACGTCGCGCCCGTGTTCGTCGGCATCAAGCAGGGCTACTTCAAGGAGCAGGGGATCGAGCTCGAGCCGCAGTTCGCCGCGGGCGGGGCGGCGATCACGCCGGCCGTGATCAGCGGCGACTTCGACATCGGCTTCTCCAACACCGTCTCGCTGCTGATCGCCGCCTCGAAGGGGCTGCCCGTGCAGATCGTCTCCCAGGGCGTTCTCGGCGGGCCCGACGAGAGCAAGCCGTGGGCCGACGTGCTGATCCCCAAGGGCAGCGACATCAAGAGCCCGAAGGACCTCGAGGGCAAGACGATCGCGGCCAACACGCTCAACAACATCTGCGAGGTCACGATCAACGCGACGCTCGAGGAGAAGGGCGTCGACGTCTCCAAGCTCAGGTACACGGAGATCCCGTTCCCGGACATGATCGGCGCGCTCGAGAAGGGCCGCGTCGACGCCGCCTGCGTGGTCGAGCCGTTCGTCTCGCAGGGCAAGGCGGCCGGCATGAAGGGCATCGACCCGTTCTACGCAGGGACCGCGCCGGACCTCACCGTTGCGACGTACTTCGCGTCCAAGGAGCTGATCGAGGCGGACCCGGAGCTCGTCGACCGCTTCAAGACCGCGATGGAGAAGTCGTTGCAGTACGCGCAGGAGAACCCGGACGCGGTCCGCAACGTGCTCCCCGAGTACACGCAGATCCCCGAGGAGGCAGCGCAGAAGATCAACCTGCCGAGCTGGGAGGCGGACCTGCACGAGGACACCATCCAGAAGCTCTCCGAGCTCAGCGAGAAGTACGGGCTGATCGAGGAGCAGCCGAACTTGGACGAGCTGATCCGGAGGTGATCAGTCCATGATGAGAGACACACCACCGTTCCGCGCCGACCACGTCGGCAGCCTGCTGCGCCCGCAGCGGCTGCTCGAGGCGCGCGCGAAGCACGCCGACGGCAAGCTCGACGACGAGGAGCTGCGCGCCGTCGAGGACGAGGCGATCCGCGAGGTCGTGAAGATGCAGGAGGAGGTGGGGCTGCGCACGGCCACGGACGGCGAGTTCCGCCGCGCCTCCTGGCACATGGACTTCATCTACCAGCTCGGCGGGGTCCGCAAGGTGCAGGACCACCTGTCGGTGAAGTTCCACTCGGACGAGGGGGACATCGAGTTCACGCCGTCGGCCGCCCAGGTGGCCGAGCGGATCTCCCTGCCCGAGCCGATCTTCGCCGACGCGTTCCGGTTCCTGGCGCAGACGGCCTCGCCGGCGCAGGTGCCGAAGCTGACGATCCCGTCGCCCAGCATGGTCCACTACCGCGGCGGGCGGGCGGCGATCGACGAGTCGGTCTACCCGGACCTCGACCAGTTCTGGAGCGACCTCACCGACGCCTACGCCGACCAGGTGCGGGCGATCGGCGAGCTCGGCTGCACCTACCTGCAGTTCGACGACACGAGCCTCGCGTACCTCAACGACCCCGAGCAGCGCGAGCACGTGCGCTCGATCGGCGGCGACGCCGAGCACCAGCACGAGCTCTACATCCGCCACATCAACGAGGCGCTCGAGCACCGGCCGGACGGCATGGCGATCACCACGCACATGTGCAAGGGCAACTTCCAGTCGTCGTGGGTCGCCGAGGGCGGCTACGACTTCGTGGCGGAGGCGCTGTTCGGCGAGCTCGACGTGGACGGCTTCTTCATGGAATGGGACGACGCACGGTCCGGCGGCTTCGAGCCGCTGCGCTTCGTCCCGAAGGGCAAGGCCGTCGTGCTCGGCCTCGTCACGACCAAGCGCGGCGAGCTCGAGGACAAGGACCTGCTCAAGCGACGCATCGAGGAGGCAACGCAGTACGTGGACCTCGACCAGCTCTGCCTCTCGCCGCAGTGCGGCTTCTCCTCCACCGTGGAGGGCAACAAGCTCAGCGCCGACCAGCAGGCCGCCAAGCTGCGCCTGATCGTCGAGACCGCCGAGGAGGTGTGGGGCTAGATGCGCGCGATCACGGGAGGGATCGCGCTGCTCGTCGCTCTGCTGCTCGCCGGCTGCGGGGACGGCGGCGAGGGCGCCGCTCCCGCCGGCGAGGGCGGCACCACGGAGCTGGCCGTCCAGGAGACGGCCGGCGTCCCGTCGGCGTTCGTCGCCTTCGGGATCGAGAAGGGGATCTTCGAGAAGCAGAAGCTCGAGATCGACCTGCAGCCGACGCAGGGCGGCGCGGCGACGATCCCGGCGCTGGTGAGCGGCGACATCCAGGTCGGCGGCTCCAACGTCGTCTCGCTGCTGCTGGCCAGCTCGAAGGACCTGCCGATCCAGGCGATCGCGGGCGGGACGAGCGCGCAGGCCTCAGGCGAGAAGGACTTCGGCGCGCTGCTGGCGGCCAAGGGCAAGGGGATCTCGAAGCCCGAGGACCTCGAGGGCAAGACCGTCGCGGTCAACACGCTCAACAACATCGCCGAGGTCGTCGTCAAGGCGGCGCTCGAGAAGCAGGGAGTCGACCCCGAGTCGATCAAGCTCTCGGAGGTGCCCTTCCCCGAGATGGAGCCGGCGCTCGCCAAGGGCTCCGTCGACGCCGCGTTCAGCATCGAGCCGTTCGTCACCCAGAGCGTCCAGAAGGGCGATGCGGTGCTCGGCTACTCCTATGTCGACACGGAGTCGGACATGCAGGTCGGCGCCTACGCGGTCACGAACCAGTTCGCCGAGTCCGACCCGGAGGCCGTCAAGGCGTTCCAGGCCGCGGTCAAGGAGACCGCGGACTACGTCGCGGGCCATGAGGACGAGTTCCGGACGTTCCTGTCGGAGAACGCGAAGATGCCGCCCGTGCTGGCGAAGAAGATCGTGCTGCCGAAGTGGACCGGCGAGGTCGACGCGGACTCGGTCGCCAACACCGCCTCGCTGATGCAGAAGTACGGCGTGGTCACCGGCGAGATCGACACCGCCAAGCTCCTCGAGGGAGGGTGAGCATGAAGATCGACGCGTTCTGTCACGTGATGCCGCGCGAGTACGCGGAGCGGCTGGAGGCGGTCGACGACGCCCCGGCCGCCGCCAACATCCGCAACCGGATCGCCGGCATCCCGTCGATGGTCGACCTCGACCTGCGCTTCTCGCAGATGGACGAGTTCGGCGACGACTACCGGCAGGTGATCAGCCTGCCGGCGCCGCCGATCGAGGATCTGGGCGCGCCGCCGCGCGGCCGCGAGTTCGCGAGGCTCGGCAACGAGGGCCTCGCGCGCCTGTGCGCCGAGCACCCCGACCGGTTCGCGGGCTTCGTCGCGCAGCTGCCGATGAACGACCCGGAGGGCACGCAGGAGGCGATCGACCATGCGTGCGAGAACCTCGGCGCGCTCGGTGTGCAGATCTACACGCACGTCAACGGCCACCCGCTCGACGAGGAGCGCTTCGAGCCGTTCTGGGCGCGGATGGCCGAGCTCGGCAAGCCGGTGTGGGTGCACCCGAGCCGCAACGCGAGCTGGTCGGACTACCCCACCGAGGACGTCTCGAAGTACGAGATCTGGTGGGTGTTCGGCTGGGAGTACGACACCGCGGCGTTCATGGCGCGGATCGTCTTCTCCGGGGTGCTCGAGCGCCACCAGGACCTGAAGATCCTCATCCACCACGGCGGGAGCATGGTGCCGCACTTCGCGGGGCGCGTCGGCCCGGGCTGGGACCAGCTCGGGGCGCGCACGCCGGCTGACCGCCGGCATGAGGTCGAGCACGCGCCGCTCTCCAAGCGCCCGCTGGACTACTTCAAGATGTTCTACGCCGACACCGCCATGTTCGGAGCCGCCCACGCCATCCGGTGCTGCATCGAGTTCTTCGGGGTCGACCGGATCCTGTTCGCGTCGGACACCCCGTTCGACCCGGAGAAGGGCCCCGGCTACATCCGCTCGACGATCGAGAACCTCGAGTCGTTGGACCTGTCGGCGGCGGACCGCGAGAAGATCTACGCGGGCAACGCCCGCCGCGTGCTCGGGGTCACGTGAGCGCGGCGTACCTCTACGACGGCATCCGCACGCCGTTCGGCCGTCACGGGGGCGCATTGGCCGGCGTGCGGCCGGACGACCTCGCGGCGCACGTGCTGCGCGAGCTGCTGGCGCGCTCGCCGGAGCTCGATCCCGAGACGATCGGCGACGTCGTGTTCGGCGACGCCAACGGCGCGGGCGAGGACAACCGCAACGTCGCGCGGATGGCGATCCTGCTCGCGGGCCTGCCGACGTCCGTGCCGGGCTCGACGGTCAATCGCCTGTGCGGCTCCTCGCTCGACGCCGCGATGCAGGCCTCGCGCGCGATCGAGACGGGCGACGCCTCCGTGATGGTGGTCGGCGGCGTGGAGTCGATGAGCCGCGCGCCGTGGGTGCTGCTCAAGCCCGAGCGCGGCTACGCGCGTACGAGCCTCCAGCTGCACTCGACGACGCTGGGCTGGCGGATGGTCAACCCCGAGATGCCGGAGCAGTGGACGATCTCGCTCGGCGCGAGCGCCGAGCAGCTGGCCGAGATGCACGGCATCTCCCGCGACGCCCAGGACGCGTTCGCCGTCCGCTGCCACCGGCTCGCGGACGAGGCATGGGACGAGGGCCGCTACGACTGGGTCGTGCCCGTCCGACGGAGCTGGAGCGCGACGAGGGCATCCGGCCGGACACGTCCGTCGAGAAGCTCGCGGCGCTCGAGCCGGCGTTCGCGAAGGACGGCACGGTCACGGCCGGCAACGCCTCGCCGCTCAACGACGGCGCGGGCGCGCTGCTGCTCGGCGACGAGGCGGCCGGCGTCGCGATCGGGCGCGAGCCGCTGGCGCGGATCGCCGGCCGCGGCGCCGCCGGGGTGGACCCCGACGTGTTCGGGATCGCGCCCGTCGAGGCCGCGAACCGCGCGCTCGAGCGCGCCGGGATCGGTTGGAGCGACGTCGTGGTCGCCGAGCTCAACGAGGCGTTCGCGTCGCAGACGCTCGCCTGCTTGGGAGGCTGGCCGGAGCTGGACCCGGAGAAGCTCAACGTCAACGGCGGCGCGATCGCGATCGGCCATCCGCTCGGCGCCAGCGGCGTGCGCATCCTCGCCACGCTCGCGCACGAGCTGCGCCGGCGCGGCGGCGGCTACGGCGTGGCCTCGATCTGCATCGGCGTCGGCCAGGGCCTGGCCGTGGTGCTGGAGGCCTAGGTGGACCTCCTCTATCCCGACTACAAGTCGACGCGCCTGCGGGCGCCGCGGCGCGAGCGGATCCAGCTCCCGCGGGCGAGCACGGAGCTGACCGGGCCGGCGCTGTGGGACGGGCGCGTCGCGCCGAACGACCACGACCTCACGCGCCAGCACGACGGCGAGCCGCTCGGGGAGCGGATCATCGTGCACGGGTGCGTGCTCGAGGCCGGCGGGCGGCCGGTGCCGGACACGCTCGTGGAGGTCTGGCAGTGCAACGCCGCCGGCCGCTACCGCCACCAGGGCGACCAGCACCCGGCGCCGCTGGACCCGAACTTCACCGGCCTCGGGCGCTGCCTCACAGGCAAGGACGGCACGTTCGAGTTCGTGACGGTCAAGCCCGGCGCCTACCCCTGGGGCAACCACCACAACGCGTGGCGGCCGGCGCACATCCACTTCTCGGTCTTCGGCCGCGCGTTCGCCCAGCGGCTGGTGACGCAGATGTACTTCCCCGGCGACCCGCTGTTCGCGCAGGACCCGATCTTCCAGGCGGCCGGCCCCGACAGCGATCGGCTCGTGGCCGCCTTCGACCTCGACCGCACGCGCCCCGAGTGGGCGCTCGCCTACCGCTGGGACATCGTCCTCGCCCGGACCCCGTTCGAGGATGCCTGAGCCGACGCCGCCGCAGACCGTCGGCCCGTTCTTCGCGATCGGGCTGCCGTGGGACGACGGGCCCGAGGTGGTGGCGCGCGGCGCCGAGGGCGCGATCGCGCTGCGCGGCACCGTCTACGACGGCGAGGGCGCGCCCGTGCCGGACGCGCTGGTCGAGACCTGGCAGGCGACCCGACGCGCTGCCGCGGCTTCGGCCGCTGCCCGACCGACGTGCAGGGACGCTGGGAGATCGTCACGCGCAAGCCCGCGGCGACCGGCGGCGAGGCCCCCCACGTCGCCGTCGCGGTGTTCGCGCGCGGGCTGCTGCACCGCCTCCCGACCCGGTTCTACTTCGCCGACGAGGAGCGGCCAACGCCGCCGACCCGCTGCTCGCGAGCCTCGACCCCGACCGCCGCGCGACGCTGATCGCCGCCGCCGAGGCCGGCGGGTACCGCTTCGACATCCACCTCCAAGGCGACCATGAGACCACCTTCTTCGGGTTCTGACGGCGAGCGCACGCGGCGCGAGGTGCTCGGCGACGAGCACGTGGACCGCGCGCAGGAGCGCACGACCGACTTCACGCGTCCGTTCCAGGACTTCATCACGCGCTACGCCTGGGGCGAGGTCTGGAACCGCCCGGTCCTCGACCGCCGCCAGCGCAGCATGATCACGCTCGCCGCTCTGACCGCCGTGCGGGCGGAGGGCGAGCTCGAGCTGCACGTCCGCGCCGCGCTGCGCAACGGGCTGACGCCCGAGGAGATCCGCGAGGTGCTGCTGCACACGGCCGTCTACGCGGGGGTCCCCGCGGCCAACGCCGCGTTCGCCGTCGCGCAGCAGGTGCTGGAGCAGGAGTGAGCGACGACCGCGCCACGCACTTCGTGCAGTCGCTCGAGCGCGGGCTCGCGGTGATCCGCGCGTTCGGCGCCGACACGCCGTCGCTGACGCTGTCGGAGGTCGCGCGCGCCACCGGCCTCACCCGAGCCGCCACGCGCCGCTTCCTGCTCACGCTCGGCGATCTCGGCTACGTGCGCAGCGACGGGCGCCGGTTCGAGCTCACGCCGCGGGTGCTCGAGCTCGGCTACGCGTTCCTGTCGAGCCTGACGCTGCCGGAGGTGGCCGAGCCGCACCTGGAGCGGCTCGTCTCCGAGGTCCACGAGTCGTCCTCGGTGAGCGTCCTCGACGGCGACGACATCGTCTATGTCGCCCGCGTGCCGACCTCGCGGATCATGCGCGTCTCGATCAACGTGGGCACGCGCTTCCCCGCCTACGCGACGTCGATGGGGCGCGTGCTGCTGGCGGGGATGGACGCGCCGGAGCTCGACGCGTTCCTCGAGCGGGCCGAGCTGCGGCCTCTGTCCAGGCGCACGATCACCTCCGAGCGGCGGCTGCGCGCCGAGCTCGCTCGCGTGCGCGAGCAGGGGTGGGCGATCGTCGACCAGGAGCTCGAGGAAGGGCTGCGCTCGATGGCGGCGCCGATCCACGACCGCACGGGGCGGGTCGCGGCGGCGGTCAACCTGTCCGCCCATGCCAGCCGCATCTCCACGGACGCCATGACGCGGACGCTGCTGTCACCGCTGCTCGCGACGGCCGAGCGGATCGAGGCCGAGCTGCGCGTGGCCTCGGCGAGCCCGCCCCGGCGGTCGGCGGGATGACGGCGCCCGCCGGCGCCGTCCGCCCGCCCGGTTCGAAGCCGGTTGACCAGGGTCACGCCGGCGCGGCGCTCGTCGCCGCCGTCGTGCTGCTCGCGCTCAACCTGCGCTCGGTGCTCGCCGGCCTGCCGCCGCTGGTACCCGACATGCGCGCCGACCTCGGGCTGTCGGCCGCCGTGGCCGGCGTGCTGACGACGCTGCCCGTGCTGTGCATGGGCGCGTTCGCGCCGATCGCGCCGCGGGTCGCCGCGCGCGTGCCGATGGAGCGCGCGCTGGTGGCCTGCGCGCTGCTGACCGCGGCCGGTACGGGCATCCGCGCGCTCGGGAGCACGGCCGCCATGTTCGTCGCGGGGCTGGCGATCGGCGTCGCGATCGCGCTCGCGCAGGCGCTGCTGCCCGTGCTCATCCGCACCCGATACCACCACGCCTCCGGGCTTCTGACCGGCGCCTTCTCGATGGCGCTCGTGCTCGGCTCGGTGCTCGCCGCCGGGGCCGCGGTGCCGCTCGGGCGCGCGCTCGGCGGCTGGGAGTGGTCGCTCGCCTTCTGGGCGCTGCCGGCGCTGCTGGGCGCGCTCGTGTGGCTGCCGGCGGCGCTGCGGCCGGGCACGACCGTGGAGCGCGGCGGCGGCGCGCCGCTGCGCGTGTCCGGGCTCGCGTGGGCCGTCTGCGGCTTCTTCGGCGTGCAGTCGATGGCCTTCTACGCGTCGCTGTCGTGGATCCCGTCGATCCTCGAGGACGGCGGCTGGTCGAGCGAGGCGGCCGGCGGGCTGCTCGCCTTCGGCGCGCTGTGCGGGCTCGTGCCGGCCTTCCTGGTGCCCGTGCTGGCGGCGCGCGCGAGCGACCAGGTGCGGGCTGCTGCTGGCGATCGTGCTCGTCCCGGCGGCGGGGCTGACCGGGGTGCTCGCGCTGCCCGGCCTCGCGCCGCTGTGGATGGTGCTGATCGGCTTCGGGCAGAGCGGCGCGCTCGGACTGGGGCTGGCGCTGCCGATCCAGCGCGGCGGCGACGCGGCGACGGTGGCGTCGCTGACGGCGATGACGCTGTGCGTGGGCTATCTCGTCGCGGCCGCGGGGCCGTGGCTGCTCGGCGCGGTGCACGACGCGTCGGGCGATTGGACGCTGCCGCTGGTCGTGCTGATCGCGATCACGCTCGCCGAGCTGGTGCCGGGCCTGCCGGCCGCGCGCGCCCGTACGATCGCGCGGGGCGAGAGCTGATGGACACGCAGGTCGGCATCGTCGGCGCCGGGCCCGCCGGGCTGCTGCTCGGTCACCTGCTCGCGCGCGCCGGCATCGACAACGTCGTGCTCGAGGCGAGCTCGCGCGAGCACGTCGAGCACCGCGTCCGCGCCGGCGTGCTCGAGCAGGGCACCGTCGACGTGCTCACGGAGACCGGCGTCGGCGACCGGCTGCGGCGCGAGGGGATGGTGCACCGCGGGCTCGAGCTGCGCTTCGGCGGCGCCGGGCACCGGATCGCGCTGTCGGAGCTGGCGGGCGGCCGCGCGATCACGGTCTACGGCCAGCAGGAGGTGGTCAAGGACCTGATCGCCGCCCGGCTGGACGCGGGCGCGCCGATCGAGTTCGAGGCGGCCGCCACGGCCGTCGACCCCGGGCGCGGCGTCGTCCGCTACGGCGACGGCGGCGAGCTGCGCTGCGCGGTCGTCGCGGGCTGCGACGGGTACCACGGCGTCTCGCGGACGGCGGTGCCGCACACCGCCTACGAGCGCGTGTATCCGTTCGCGTGGCTCGGCATCCTCGCGCGCGCCGCACCCTCGTCCGAGGAGCTGATCTACACCCACCACGACCGCGGCTTCGCGCTGCACTCGATGCGCTCGCCGGAGGTCACGCGCCTCTACCTGCAGGTGCCGCCGGACGAGGAGCTCGACGACTGGGACGATGGCCGCATCTGGGAGGAGCTGCAGACGCGCATGGCCCTCGGGGACGGGGGCTTCGCGCTCAACCAGGGCGAGATCTTCGACAAGGGGATCACGCCGATGCGCTCGTTCGTGGCCGAGCCGATGCGCCGCGAGCGGCTGTTCCTGGCCGGCGACGCGGCGCACATCGTGCCCGCCACGGGCGCGAAGGGCCTCAACCTCGCGGTCGCCGACGTGCGCGTGCTGGCGCGCGGGCTGGAGGCGTTCCTCGCGCACGGCGACGAGCGCGGCCTGGACGGCTACTCGGACCGCTGCCTGCGGCGCGTCTGGCGCGTGCAGCACTTCTCCTGGTGGATGACGCAGATGCTCCACCGCCTCACCGGCGACCCGTTCGAGGCGAAGCTGCAGCGCTCGCAGCTCGAGTACGTCGTGCGCTCGCAGGCGGCGGCCCGGACGCTGGCGGAGAACTACGTCGGACTGGAGCTCGAGGATGTTTGACGGCGTGCTGGCCCGCGGGCGGGTGGCGGCGGCGGTGGCCGACGAGGTGTGGCTGCGGGCGATGCTCGCAGCGGAGGCCGCGCTGGCGCGGGCGCGCGGCCAGGACGCGCTCGCGGACGCGATCGCCGCGGCCCGCCTCGACCCCGCCGAGCTGGGCCGGCGCGCGGCGGAGAGCGGCAACCCCGTCGTGCCGCTCGTCGAGTCGCTGCGCGAGCTGGCGGGGCCGGAGGTCCACGAAGGCGCCACGAGCCAGGACATCCTCGACACGGCGGCGATGCTGGTCGTCCGCGACGCGCTCGCCCCGCTGCGCGAGGACCTCGGGGCCGCCGCCGACGCGGCCGCCGCGCTCGCGGCCGAGCACCGCGCAACCCCGGCGATCGGCCGCACGCTGCTGCAGCAGGCGCTGCCGACCACGTTCGGCCTGAAGGCGGCGGGCTGGATGCGCGGACTCGACATCGCCGGCGGGCGCCTCGGCGAGCTCCGGCCCGTCGCGCAGCTCGGCGGGCCGGTGGGCACGCTCCAGGGCATCGGGCCGGAGGTGCTCGAGCGCTACTGCGACGCGCTCGGGCTCGACATGCCGCCGCTGCCGTGGCACACGGAGCGGAGCCGGATCGGCGAGCTCGCGACATCGCTCGGGCTCGCCTGCGGGGCGATCGCGAAGGTCGCCGGCGACGTCGTGCTGCTCGCGCAGACCGAGGTCGGCGAGGTCAGCGAGGCCGCGCCGGGCGGCTCGTCCTCGATGGCGCACAAGCGCAACCCGGTGGCGGCGGTCTCCGCGCGAGCCTGCGCCCGCCAGGCGCCGGGCCTGGTGGCGACGCTGCTGGCCTCGATGGAGCAGGAGCACGAGCGCGCCGCCGGCGCCTGGCACGCCGAGTGGGCGCCGCTGCGGTCGCTGCTCGTCGCCACCGGCTCGGCCGCGGCGTGGCTGCGCACGTGCCTCGAGGGCCTGCAGATCGACGCGGAGCGGATGCGCGCCAACGTGCCAGAGCCCGACGACGGCGCCGTGGCGAGCGCCGCCGCCCTCGTCGACGCCGCCCTCGACGACCGGGAGCCCTACCCCCCTTCGTAGACCCGCACGACCGACTGCGCGACGCAGACGGGCTTCTCGCCGCCCTCGCGCTCGAAGGTCAGCTCCATGATCATCTGCGCCCCGCCGGCGATCTCCTCGAGCTCGGCCAGCTTCGCCCGCATGCGGATCTTGGAGTCCACGGGCACGGGCGCCGGGAAGCGCACCTTGTTGAGGCCGTAGTTGATCGCGAACGCGAAGCCGTCCATCGCGAACACCTCGGCCGTGAGCGCGGGCGCCAGCGAGAGCGTGTAGTAGCCGTGGGCGATCGTGCCGCCGAACGGCGTCTCCTTGGCGCGCTCGGGATCGACGTGGATCCACTGGTGGTCGCCGGTCGCGTCGGCGAAGGCGTCGATGTCCTGCTGGCTGACCTCGTGCCAGTCGGAGACGCCCAGTTCCTCGCCCTTGGCCTGCTTGAGCTCGTCGAGTCCCGTGATGGTTCGCATGGCGGGGATCGTACGCACGCACTATGTTGCGCTGCCTCAGTGGACTGCGGAACGGAATCGATGCCGGGCGCCCGGGCGCAGGAGGCCGCGCGCCTCATCAGCCTGTTCCTCGGCGACCTCTGCGTCGTCGCGATGGCCTCGGAGGACCGGCGTACGTTCGGGCCGTTCGCCGTCGACTCCCGCAACGAGAAGATGACCGAGATGATGCGCCGGGCCCTCGGGAAAGCCGACCGCGAGCGCGCCGCCTGGCCGCTCGCCGGGCGCGCGCTGATCAGCGGCGAGCCCGTGGTGATCGACCGGATCCGGCCCGGCGAGCTCGAGGGCATCGTCAACCCGTCGATGGACGCCTACCTCGGGAAGTTCGGGCTCAGCACGATCGCGTTCGTCGCGATGCGCGGCGAGCACGGCCCGGCCGGCGTGATCGGGATGGGCCGCGGGCCGGGGCGCCCGTCATACACGCGCACGGAGGTCGAAGCGATCCAGCGGGTCGCCGACGCCGTCGCGAACGACCTGGAGGGCGAGCCCGACACGCTGCTCCCGCTGCTGCTGATCGACGGCGCCATCGGCGGCAAGGCCGAGCGGCGCTTCGCGACGCTCGTGGAGCGCCTCCCGGCGATCGTCTACGAGGCGGAGCCGGGCCCGGAGGGGCTGTGGCTGTACGTCTCGGCCTTCGTCGAGCAGCTGCTCGGCTACACGCCCGAGGAGTGGCAGGCCGACCCGACGCTGTGGGTCCGCTCCCTGCACGACGAGGACCGCGAGGCGGTGCTGGCCGCCGAGGAGCGCCTGACGGCCGGCGAGCGGATCGCGATCGAGTACCGGATGTACGCGCGCGACGGGAGCGTGGTGTGGGTGCGCGACGAGTCCGCGCGCGTGCTCGACGAGGAGGGCCGCCTGCTCGTCGAGGGCCTGCTGACCGACATCACCGAGCGCAAGACGGGCGAGGACCGCCTGCAGCACCTCGCCGACCACGACGCGCTGACGGACCTCCTCAACCGCAGGCGCTTCCTCGAGGAGCTCGAGCTGGAGCTCGCCGCCACCCGCCGCGGGATGCGCTCCAGCGCCGTGCTCGTCGTCGACGTCGACGGCCTGAAGTTCGTCAACGACTCGCTCGGCCACCAGGCCGGCGACGAGCTGATCCGCTCCGTCGCGCGCACGCTCGCGGGCCGCCTGCGCGGCAGCGACGCGATCGCCCGGCTCGGCGGCGACGAGTTCGCGTGCCTGCTGCGCGGAGCAGAGGCCGAGGTGGCGGACGCGGTCGCGGAGGAGCTGATCGCCACGCTGCGCGAGCTGCGCGTCGAGCTCGGCGAGAAGACGCTGCAGGTGACGGCCAGCGCCGGGATCGCCGCGCTCGACGCCGAGCAGGCGACCACCGCCGACGCCGTGCTGGCCGCCGCCGACATGGCGATGTACGAGGCCAAGAACGCGGGCCGCGACCGAGTCGTGCGCTTCACGGCCGAGCTGCGGGGCGAGCTCGAGCGCGGGCGCTCGTGGGTCGCGCGGCTGCGCGCGGCACTCGACCAGGACGGCTTCGAGCTGCTCGCACAGCCCGTGCTCGGCCTGCGCTCGCGCGAGGTGGAGCTGCACGAGCTGCTGCTGCGGCTGCGCGACGAGGACGGCGAGCTGTACGGGCCCGAGACCTTCATGCCCGTCGCCGAGCGCTTCGACCTCACGGAGGCGATCGACCGCTGGGTCCTGCGGCGCGCGTGCGCCGTCCAGCGCGAGGCGGGCGCGGCGGCGCCGTGCCTGGCCGTCAACCTCTCGGCCCGCTCGATCGGGCCGGACGTCGTCGCCCTGCTCGAGCAGGAGCTCGCCGCGGGCGGGGTCGACCCCGCGCTGCTGATCATCGAGGTCAAGGAGACGGCCGCGATCGCGGACATCCAGCAGGCGCGCACGTTCGCCGAGGCGCTCGCGCGGCTCTCCTTCCGGGTCGCGCTCGACGACTTCGGCGCCGGTCTCGGGTCGTTCTCCTCGCTGCGCGCGCTGCCGATCGACTACCTCAAGATCGACGGCCAGTTCGTCGGCGGGCTCGCGCGCAACGAGGTCGACCGCGAGATCGTCAAGGCGATCGTGGCGCTCGCGCGCGCGGCCGGGCGCCGCACCGTCGCCGAGTTCGTCGCCGACGAGGAGACGCTCGAGCTGCTGGCCGAGCTCGGCGTCGACCTCGCCCAGGGCTTCCACATCGGCCGCCCGCGCCCGCTGGCGGAGATCTGATGGCGCCGTTCGAGAATCCGCTGCTCGTCACGGACGCGCCGCACCTGCTCTACCGCGCGTTCTTCGCGCTGCCCGACTCGATCAAGGGCGCCGGCGGGCACCCCGTCAACGCGCTGCTGGGCTCGGTCAACCAGACGCTCTGGTGCGTCGAGCGCTACAAGCCGCGCGCGGTCGTCATGTGCTTCGGCCAGGAGTCGGCGGACTACCGCGTCGAGGCGTTCCCGGCCTACCACGCCGACCGGCCGCCGATGCCCGACCCGCTCGCCCATCAGTGGGAGCGGGCGCCGGCGCTCTACGAGGCGCTCGGCTGGACGGTCATGAGCCACGACGAGCTCGAGGCCGACGACCTGATGCACTCGCTGTGCGTCGCCGAGGTCGAGGCCGGCGGGCAGGGCTACATCCTCACGGGCGACCGCGACATGTTCCAGTGCGCGACCGACGACGTGCACGTGCTGATGCAGCGCGCGCGCCAGGAGGGGCCGGACGACATGGGCCCCGCCGAGGTGCTCGAGGCCTACGGCGTCACGCCCGAGCAGGTCCCGGACTTCATCGCCCTGCGCGGCGACCCGTCCGACGGGCTGCCGGGCGCGAAGGGGATCGGCGCCAAGACCGCCGCCGACCTGCTCAAGCGCAAGGGCGACCTCGAGCACGTGATCCTCGGGGCGATCCGCGAGAAGCCGGCGGTCCGGCGGGCGCTGATCGAGCAGGCCGACGAGCTGCGCTCGTTCCGCGAGATCGCGACGCTGCGCACGGTCGCCGTCGACCGGCCGCCCGACACGCCGACGGACTACGCGGGCGGCGCCGCCGCCGCGGAGGAGCTCGGCCTCGGCCGGCTCTCCAAGCGCCTGCAGGAGGCCGCCGCTACGGGGTGACGCGGCGCTTGCGCGTCCCGGGGCGCTGTGGTCGACTCTGCGGCGATGCGCCTTCCCATGCTGATCGCCACCGCCCTGCTCGTGCTGCCCGCGACCGCCGCCGCCGCGCCGCCCCCGAACGACCACTACCTCGCGTCGACCACGATCACCGGCCAGGAGTACCGCGACAGCATCGACACGACCGACGCGACGACGCAGCCGGACATGTTCGACCCCAACCGCGACGGGCTGCCGTTCGGCGGGGGCGACCCGGAGCCCACCTCGTGCGGCGCCGGCTCGAGCTACGGCAAGACGGCGTGGTGGGACTTCAAGCCGCCGAGCCCCGGCGGCGTGGAGATCCGGGCCAACGGCGGCTTCGACGTCGTGGTCGCGGTCTACACCTGGAGCGAGCGCACCTCGCGCATCACGCGCCGCGTCCGGTGCCAGAACGACGAGGCCGGCGGCGAGTCGGTCGTGATCCCCCGTGTCAGAGCCGGAACCAACTACACGATCCAGGTTGGCGGCGCCAACAACGCGGGCGGCCCGCTCGGCCTGGTGATGGACTACTTCCCCGACACGGACGGCGACGGCATCCTCGACGACCAGCCCGACAAGTGCCGCACCCAGGCGGGTATCGAGCGCTTCGGCGGCTGCCCGCCCGAGCTGCGCGCCTCGGCGCGCCTCAGCTTCGCCAACGTCGGCTCGTCGCTGCGGGTCACCTCGCTGGCGATCGACGACGTCCCGAAGGGCGCCCGGGCGGAGGTCCGCTGCGCCCGCTGCGGCCGGAAGGTGACCCGCCGCGCCACGCGTACGGGCACCCTGCGGATGAACGGCTTCGCCGGCCGGGTGCTCGCGCCGGGCGACCGGATCGAGATCCGCGTCACGCTCGGCCGGACCGGCAAGGGCCGCTACCGCTTCGGAGCGGTCGGCAAGTACTACCGCTGGCCGATCGAGTCGGGCAAGCTCGGCCGCAAGCAGACCCGCTGCCTCCAGCCCGGGTCGCGCAAGCCCACCCGGTGCCGGTGAGACGCGCGCTCGGCCTGGCGCTGGTCCTCGCCGCGGTTGGCGTGGCGCGCCGGCAGGCGCCGCCGTGCCCGGGCCGACGGTGCTGGACTTCGAGGACAGGCGTCGGCGCGCGCACGTGACGGACCCCGACGAGTCTACGCCGGCCGCAACGACGTGGTCTGTCGGACGGCGACAGTGCTGCGGCGCGATCGTCGAGCCCGGGCGGCAACTTCGGCCCGCGGTACCTCGCCGACTCGTGCCAGCCCAGTTCGGCTCGATCTTCTCGACGACCGCAGGCGGTCGGTGAGCCTGTTCGCGCAGCGTACGGCCAGGCGGCACCGGCGCACGACCTGCGCGTCGGCGCTCGTCGAGGCTAGCGACGGCGGCGATCGTGCGCGGCGACCTCGCGCAGCCGGGACCCGACCGGCGTGGACCGCCGCTGGTGGTGCGTCACCGCCGGCGGGCGACGCCGACGATCACGCGCGTCATCGAGTCTGACGCAGCGCGACGGCCGCATCGGCATCGACGACGTCGGGTTCTCGGGGACGCCGCAGCCGGACGTGGACCTCACCGGCGGGCCGGAGGGCACGGCGTCGTCAGGCGACGCGACGTTCACGTTCGCCGGCAACCAGCCGGACATGACCTTCACGTGCTCGCTCGACGGCGGCCCGGCCGAGGCGTGTGGCTCGCCCAAGTCGTATTCCGGGCTCGGGGAGGGCCAGCACACGTTCACGGTCACGGGGCGTGACCGCTGGGGCACTGACGATCCGAGCCCGCCCGGGCGGACCTGGACCGTCGATGCCGTGGCGGACCGCGACGGCGACGGGGTGCCGGACGCCGGCGACAACTGCCCCGACGCCGCGAACGCCGCGCAGGGCGACTCCGACGCGGACGGGGTCGGCGACGCCTGCGAGCTCCTCCCCTCCGCCAACACGCCGCTCGTGGCCGGCAGGTTCGCGAAGGTGAAGCTGCTGTCGGGCGACGTGTTCGTGAAGCTGCCGCCGGGCGCGGCCGCGAGCGCGTTCACCGGGGGGCTGCGCGCGCCGTTCCAGGACAGCGGGTTCCTGCCGCTGAAGGGCGTCGCGGCCGTGCCGATGGGCTCGACGCTCGACACCCGCCAAGGCTCGGTCGCGCTGACCGCGGCGATCAACGGCCAGCCCGCCCGCAGCCGCAGGCAGCTGCGCCGCGAGGCGCGCTTCCGCGCGGGCATCTTCGCGATCCGCCAGGCGCGCAAAGCGCGCAAGGCCAAGCGCTCGAAGCGGATCCCGCCGCGCGCGGAGCTCGCCAGCCCGGCGGGCGCCGAGACGCCGTGCCGCGCGGCCGGCCCGCCCAAGGGCGTCCGCGTGCGCTCGCTGTCGATGACCGCGAAGGGCGTGTTCCGCGCCGTCGGCGGTGCCTCCACCTCGACGCCCGCCAAGGGCACCTCGACCTTCATCACCACCGACCGCTGCGACGGCACGATCACCGAGGTCGGCCGCGGCAGGGTGGCCGTGATCGCCAAGCGGACCGGCAAGCGCCGCGTCGTCCGGGCCGGGCGGGCGTACATCGTGCGAGCGCGGCTGTTCGCCGCGCGCAAGGGCCGCCGCAACTAGCCGGCCCCGCGCCCGGGGGGAGCGCCTGGATCGCCTGCCGCCGCGGCGGCTCCCTCACCCCGTACCCGGCGCCGTGGACGTTCTCAGCGGCCCCGCACGACGCGCCGGACGGGCATTCCCTGGCCGGCCGTGTCGCGAACGATCGCTCGGAGCACGACGAGCCGGCCGGCCGCCGAGCGGCGGAGCCTGACCACGACCGTCCGCCGGCGGCCCGCGGCGAGGCCGGCGAACCGGGTGCGGCCCGTGCGGCGCCCGCGGATGAACGCCTCGAGCGTCCCCGCGCAGGACCCGTGCGCGCGGGCACGGCAGCGCAGCCGGACCGCGAGCCGCTTCGGCGCGACGCGGCGGACGGTGCCGATCAGCAGCAGATGGCGCCGGATGGGCGGCTCGATGATCGGCGGTAGCGCAAGCGGCGCGACCTCGACGGAGACCGTCGCCGGCGCGCTGCGCAGCCCGCGGCCGTCCCGGGCGACGTAGGTCAGCGAGTCGGTCCCCGAGAACCCGGCGGCGGGCACGTAGGTCAGGCGGGCGCCGTCGAACGACGCGGCGCCGTGCGCCGGCGCGGAGGAGACCTCGTACACGAGCGGCGAGGCCGCCGTGATCCGCGCGTAACAGACTTCGACCGTCGCGCGCGGGGTGCACGAGGCCGACCGGCGGGCCGGGATCTCGGGCGCCACCGCCCGCGCGGACACCTCGACCGAGCCGGCGGCGGCGCCGCCCGCCACGGCCAGCGAGGCCGGGCTCGCGACCACGCCCGGGACGTTCCGCTGCTCCTCGTGCACGTCGTCGGACGGGTCGGCCTCGATCAGATGGCCGTCGGGGTTGGCCTGCGCCCGCAGCGTGTAGGGCCCGGGCGCGAGGCCGGTGACGTCGACGAACTGGAACTCCCGCTGGGAGCTGTAGCGGTCGCCGGACCCGCGCGAGAGCCCCATCCGGACGAACGTCGAGGCCGGCTCGGAGAAGCGGCACCACGTTCCCGGCCCCGCCTCCCAGGGGAACCACTTCGCCGCGCCGCCTTCGATGTCGAAGGAGTCGAACATGCAGAAGCCGACCTTGTCGGAGACCCGGGGCTCGCCGCCGGGCACGAGCAGCGAGTAGCGCGCGGCCGAGAAGAAGTGCCAGTGCTCGTGCGAGGGCTCGCGCACGTAGGCGAGGCTGGCGCCGGTCGGCGTGCGGTCCTCGGTCGGCTCGGGCGGCGGCGCGTCCGGCGCCGGCGCGACCGTCGGCTCGCCTCCCGGCCAGAGCTTCTGGCGAACCTCGCCCGCGCCCCCGAACAGGTCCAGCGCCCCGCCCGTGTTCTCGATGATCGCGTCGAACCGGTACAGCAGCCGCCCGGGCCGCTCGTAGGCGTCGACGTAGACCGGTGCCACCTGGTCGGAGTACGGCACCGACGGCAGGCCGATCCGCAGGTCGGGCGCGTCCTCGGACGAGGCCGCGGCGGGCAGCACGGGCAGCGACGCCAGCGAGGCCCGAGCGCCGCTCAGCTCGTGCGCGTCCGCGACGGGCGCCGCCAGCAGAGCCATCACACCCAGCGCGATCGTGAGCATCCGCGTCACGGTGCGACGACCCTAACCTGCCAGCCCCATGAGCATCATTCTCGAGCTCCTCGCCAATGCGCTCAGCAGCTGGTTGTTTCTCCCCGAGCGGTGGGCGAGGGTGATCGCGTTCCCGCTGCTGCTCCTCCTGACGGCGGGTGCGATCTTCCTGATCGTGACGGTGACGGAGTAGCGAACGAGTGGCGCCTGAACGTCAGGGCGTGAACTTGACGGTGATCACGTCGCCGTCGGCCATCACGTAATCGCGGCCTTCGAGCCGCAGGGTGCCGCGCTCGCGCGCCCCGGCGTAGCCGCCGGCCTCGACGAGCGCCTCCCAGCCGATCACCTCCGCGCGCACGAAGCCGCGCTGGATGTCGGAGTGGATCTCGCCCGCGGCGTGCCAGGCGGAGCGGCCGCGCTCGAGATGCCACGACTGCGCGGGCTTGTCCTCCCCGGCGGTGAAGAAGGCGATCAGGTCGAGCAGGCCGAAGGCGCCCGCGACCACGCGCTGCAGGCCGGAGGCGCCCACGCCCATCTCCTCGCGCATGACGGCGGCCTCGTCGTCCTCGAGCTCGGACAGCTCGGCCTCGATCCGCGCGGAGATCGCCACCGCGCCCGCGCCCGACGCGGCGGCATGATCGGCGACCTCGGAGGGGACGGCGTCGAGGGCGGGCGGGTCTTCATCCACGTTGGCGACGAACAGCACGGGCTTGCCGGTCAGCGGCGTCAGGTTGCGCTGCGCGTTCGGCGCGTCGGCGGGCACCGGCACCGACCGCGCGGGCTGCCCGGACTGCAGCGCCTCGATCACGCGCGCCAGCCAGGCCTCCTCCGCCTTGGCCGCCTTGTCGCCGCCGCGCGCCTCGCGCACCACGCGCGCGTGCCGGCGCTCGGCCTGCTCGAGGTCGGCGAAGATCAGCTCGGTCTCGATCGTCTCGATGTCGGCGCTCGGCGAGACCCGCCCGTCCGGGTGGATGACGTTCTCGTCGGTGTGGCAGCGCACGACGTGCAGCAGGGCGTCGGTCTCGCGGATGTTGGCGAGGAACTTGTTGCCCAGGCCCTCGCCCTCGTGCGCGCCCTTGACCAGGCCGGCGATGTCGTGGAACTCGATCGTGTCCGGGACGATGTTGGACGCGCCGATCGTCTCCGCCACCGCGTCGAGGCGCTCGTCGGCCACGGGCACGACCGCCACGTTGGGCTCGATCGTCGTGAACGGGTAGTTCGCGGCCTCCGCGCCGGCGCGGCTGAGCGCGTTGAACAGCGAGGACTTGCCCGCGTTGGGCAGCCCGACGATCCCGACCTTCATCATCGTCCCAGTGTGCCCAAGACGCTGCCGAGCGCGACGCCGGCGGCGATGTCGGACGGGTAGTGCACGCCGAGGTACAGGCGAGAGAACGCCATCGCGGAGGCGGTCAGGTACAGCGGGCCTGCAGGCAGCAGCGTCCCGTAGGCGCGCGCGGCCGCGAACGAGGAGCTCGAGTGCGAGGACGGGAACGAGAGGCCCGTCGGCGTCGCCATCAGGTGCGGGAGGTCCTCCACCACGGGGCGCTTGCGGCCGATCGCCATCTTGATCGAGGTGGAGATCACATAGGAGCAGCCGACCACCGTGGTCGCCTTCACCCAGCGCCCGCGCCGCCCGGAGTCCGCGAGCGCGCCCGCGGCCCCGACCCCGTACCACAGCAGCCCGTGCTCCCCGAGCCGAGAGAAGCGCCGCACCCAGCGCACGCTCTCCGGCGTGCGCGCGAGCGACCGTGCGCGGCGGTAGAGCGCGAGGTCGAGCGCGTTGAAGCGGACGCGCAGCGAGCCGGCGTCCTTCGGGTCGACGCGCTGGCTCAGAAGCCGACGCGGTGCTCGTCGCTGTCCACGCGCAGGTAGACGACCTGCCCGAGGTCCACGAGGACGGCGCCGTCGGAGGCCGCCACCTCGTGCCAGCGCTCCTTGCCCTCGCGCAGCGCCGAGCGCAGCTTCTCCAGCTCCGCCTCCGGCACCCGGAGCGAGAGCACCTGGCCGCCCTGGAATCCGACCGCCCCGCGACGCGCCGCCGCCTTCTCGCTCATGCGTGCACTCCTGCTGGCTCGACCAGTTCGGTGAGCACCCCACCGGAGGCGCTCGGATGAAGGAACGCGACCCGCGAGGAGCGGATCCCGATGCGCGGCTGCTCGTCGATCATCCGCACCCCGGCATCGCGCAGCCCGGCGAGGGCGGCGTCGATGTCGGCCACCTGGTAGGCGACGTGGTGCAGGCCCGGCCCGCGCTTGGCCAGGAACTTGCCGACCGGCGTCTCCTCGGCGAGCGGGGAGAGCAGCTCCACGTGGTTCTCGCCGACGTCGAGCAGCACCGCCTCGACGCCCTGGGACTCCACCGTCTCGCGGTGGACGAGCTCCATGCCGTAGGCGGCGGTGTGGAGCTCGATCGCGGCGTCGAGGTCGCTGACGGCGACGCCGATGTGATCGATCCGGCCGAACATCGGGCGCAGTGTACCCTCACGCGGAGTGCGCATCGCCTTCTCGGCCAACACGCAGTCGGGGGGCGGGCTCGATCCTGAGCCGCTCGCGGACGCCATGCGCGAGCACGGCGCCGAGGTCGAGATCTTCGGCTGCGAGCCCGACGAGCTGGAGCGCATCGCGGCCTCCAAGCCGGATCGCATCGCGGTGGCCGGGGGCGACGGCACGATCGGCCCGGCGGCCGAGACCGCGGGCCGGATCGGCGCACCGCTGGCCGTGATCGCGACGGGCACCGCGAACGACTTCGCGCGCGCCAACGGCCTCCCGGACGACCCGCTCGAGGCAGCCGTGCTCGCCGCCTCCGGCACCGAGACGCGCGCCCTGGAGATCGGGCGGCTCGCCGACGGCCGGCCGTTCGTCAACGTCGCCAGCGCCGGGCTCGCCGCCAAGGCGGCCCGGCACGCCTCGCCCTTCAAGAAGGTGCTGGGCCCGTTCGCCTATGCGGTCGGCGCGCTGCGCGCCGCCGCGACCGAGGCGCCCATGCGCTGCAGCGTCCGCGTGGACGGGGAGCCCGGCTTCGACGGCGGCGCCTGGCAGCTGATCGTCGCCGCCGGCGGCGCGTTCGGCGGCGGCTCGGAGATCGGCGTCGCCGACCCGGGGGACGGCGAGCTCGACGTCACGGTGCTGCCCGCGGGCTCGCGGATCGCGCTCGCCCGCCGGGCCTGGGGGCTGCGCCGCGGCACCGTGGAGCAGCAGCAGCCGGTCGAGCACCTGCGCGGGTGCGTCGTCGAGGTCGTCCTGCCCGACGGCGCCGAGCTCAACGTCGACGGGGAGATCCGCGACGGCGGGCTCGAGCGCGTGACGGTCGAGCGCGCGGCCTACGCGCTGATCGTGGGCTGAGGGGCGAGCAGTACGCCGTCGCGCCCGCGGCGCTTGACGTCATAGAGCGCGGCGTCGGCGCGCGCCACGAGGTGCTCGTCGCTCTCTCCTGGAGCGGCGATCGCCAGCCCGATCGACAGCGTCGTGCCGAGGCGGCTGCGCGCCTGGGCCTGCAGGTCCCAGCCGACGCGCCACGCCTCGGCCTCGCCCGAGCACTCGAACAGCATCGCGAACTCGTCGCCCCCGATCCGGTAGGCGCGACCGTGGGCGGGTGACACCGCGCGCAGGACGCCGGCCACCGCGCGCAGCACGTCGTCGCCGGCGGCGTGGCCGCGCGTGTCGTTGATCGCCTTGAAGCCGTCGACGTCGGCCAGGAGCACGGCGACGCGGCGGTCGGCCGCGGCGCCGGCGCGCGCCTCCGGCACCTCGGCGTAGAACGTGGCGTGGTGGCCGAGCCCGGTCAGCGGATCGCGCGCGGCGCGCTCGCGCAGCTCGGTGACGGCGGCGGCCATCCGCAGCGAGCCGGCCGCCTGGCCGGCCAGCAGCTCGAGCAGCTCCGCCTTCTCGGTGCTGATCCGGTGGTTGGCGCGGTCGGCGACGAGCAGCAGCCCGAGCCGCTCCCCCGCGGCGACGAGCGGGAGCACGATCACGGCGTTGGCGCCCGCCCCGCGCAGCACCTCGTGGCCCTCGAAGCCGCGCCCGCGGCTGTCGCCGGCCGTGTAGCTCGACGTGCCCGGGTCGACCCAGTCGGCGATCCGGCGCAGCTCGGGCGCCTCCAGCGCGCCGAGGGCGACCGCGAAGGAGCCCTCCGCGTGGTGGACGTAGAAGCCGCCGTGCCCGTCGCGGAGCGCGAGCATCGCGGACTCGAAGCCGGCCAGCGCGCGGGCGGCGGCGACGGTCTCGCGGACGATGTCCTCCGCCGTCTCGAGCGAGCCGAGCCGCACGGCGGTGCGGGCGAGCTGCTGCGCGGGCGAGACCTCGGCGAGCCCGCCCAGCGCCTCCAGGCGCGCGGCGAGCAGCCCGGCGCAGCGCCGGATCTCGGCGATGCCCGGCTCGCCGGGCGCCGTCGGCGACTCCGCGTTGAGCACGCCGGCGACCGCCCCCCGCACGCGCAGCGGCAGGCACACCTCGGCGTGCACGGAGGCGACGGCGGGCAGGTACTCGGCGCTGCCCGAGACGTCCTCGACGATCGTCTCCTCGCCCGTTCGGAACGTGCGCCCGATCACGCCCGCGGTGGCGGGCATGCCGTCGTAGATCTGCCAGTAGCCGCGCACGGCCTGGCAGCGCAGGCGGCCGCCGTCCTCGAGGTACACGCTCGGCATCAGGCCCTTGCGTGCGAGGTGCTCGACGATCGCCTCCGAGGCCTCGCGGGCGGTCGTGGCCGCGGCCAGCTCGCGCTCCAGGCGGCCGCTCGTGGCGCGCGGCGGCGCGGCCGGGCGGGCGGAGGGCTCCTCGGGCCACGCCTCGACCGGGCGGCCGAACAGCCAGCCCTGGCCGTAGTCGACCTCGGCGTCGCGCAGCACCGCGAGCTCCTCGGGGCGCTCGACGCCCTCGGCGACGACGCGGGCGCCGACCTCGCGCGCGAACGCGACGGTGGCGCGCAGCACGGCCTGGCGGCCGGGGTCGAGGTCGACCCCGGTGACCATGCCGCGGCGAGAGCTTGAGGAAGTCCGGCCGCAGGTCGGCGACGTACTCGAGCGAGGTGAAGCCCGCGCCGGCGTCGTCGACGGCCACCAGCGCCCCGCGGGCGATCCACGGCCGCAGGCGCTCGCGCAGCTGCACGGTGTTCTGGACGGCGTACTGCTCCGTGAGCTCGATCACCAGCCGCTGCGGCAGCCGGCTCGGCCAGCTCCAGCAGGCCGGGGTGCCCCAGCGCGTCGGGCGCGACGTTGACGAACAGCAGCCGGCCGGCCGGCGGCGCGCCGGCCTCGCTGATGGCGGCCCAGCAGGCGACCTCGAGGTCCCCGCGCACGCCGAGCCGGCCCGCGGCGGCGAGCGTCACGTCCGGCGGCAGCGCGACCAGGCCCGGCGGAGTGGGGAAGCGCGCCAGGCCCTCGTAGCCGATCGGCTGCCGGTCGGCCAGGCGCACGATCGGCTGGAAGACCGCCCGGATGGCGCCGGGCGCGAGCAGCTCGCGGAAGTCGTCGACCGCGCCGGGCGACGGCGCACGGGGGGACACGCGGTCTGCCATCGCCTCGGGCATCGGCCCGCCCGAGGCGAACTTGAGGCGCCCCGGACGACTGTCCGGCGCTGACCGGTGGCGCTACCGCTAGGTGACGTCGGTGCGGCTCGCGGCGACCACCCGCAGGCCCTGCCCCGGGGACCGGTGGAAGCGCGGCACGCCCTCCATGATCCGGTCGATGTCCTTGCGCTCGAGCACCTCGTTGCGCAGCAGGGCGCTCGCCATCTGGTCGAGCTTGGAGCGGTGGTCGGAGATCAGCTTCATCGCGCCGCGCATCGCCTCGTCGGCGAGGTGCTGCTGCTCCTCGTCGCGCAGCTGGCGCGTGCGGTCGGAGACCGCGCCGCCCTCGGCCGAGACCTTGCGCGAGGTGATCGAGGTGCCCATCGCGTAGTCGTGGACCATCGAGCGCGAGATCTCGGAGACCCGGTGCAGGTCGTCGGCGGCGCCCGTGGTGATCGAGCCGAACACGAGCTCCTCCGCCGCCCGGCCGCCGAGCAGGACCGACATGTAGTCGATCAGCTCCTCCTTGGTCTTCAGGTAGCGGTCCTCCTCCGGGAGGTTGAGCGTGTACCCGAGCGCCTTGCCGCGCGGCACGATCGAGATCTTGTGCACGCGGTTGACGCCGGGGAGCAGCTCCGCGCACAGCGCGTGCCCGGCCTCGTGGAAGGCGACGACGCGGCGCTCGTGCTCGTTGAGCGTGCGGCGCGACTGCATACCGGCGACCACGCGCTCGAGTGCGGCGTCGAAGTCGGCCTGCGCGATCGCGTCGCGGTGGGAGCGGACGGCGAAGATCGCAGCCTCGTTGCAGAGGTTGGCCAGATCGGCGCCGGTCAGGCCGGACGTCTGGCGCGCGATCATCTCGAGGTCGCAGTCCTCGGCCAAGGGCTTGCCCACGGTGTGCACGCGCATGATCGCCTCGCGGCCGGCCACGTCGGGCGGCGAGACGAAGATCTGGCGGTCGAAGCGACCGGGGCGCAGGAGCGCGGAATCGAGCTTGTCGAGCAGGTTCGACGCCGCGATCACGACGAGGTCGCCGGAAGAGCGGAAGCCGTCCATCTCGACCAGCAGCTGGTTGAGGGTCTGCTCGCGCTCGGAGTTGTTGTCCGAGCCGCGCTCGCCGCCGACGGCGTCGATCTCGTCGATGAAGATGATCGCCGGGGCGTTGTCGCGGGCGATCTGGAACAGGCGCCGGATGCGGGCGGCGCCGAGGCCGGCGAACATCTCCACGAACGAGGACGCCGACTGCGCGTAGAACTTCGCGCCGGACTCCTGGGCGACCGCCTTGGCCAGCAGGGTCTTGCCGGTGCCGGGCGGGCCGTGGAGCATGATGCCCTTCGGCACGGTCGCGCCGAGCGCCTAGAAGCGGGCCGGGTCCTTGAGGAAGTCCACGACCTCCTGCAGCTCGGCCTTCGCCTCGTCGGCGCCGGCGACCTGCGCCCACTCGACGGCCGAGTCGGAGTCGGGCTTGATCTCCTGGGGCTTCGTCTTGGGCATCAGCTTCAGCGAGCGCCACAGGAAGAAGACGAGCAGGCCCATGAAGATGATCGGGGCCCAGGTGACGATCCAGCTCTCGATCTGGTACCAGGGCGGCAGCGCGAGCGCGGTCAACGACATGCGCTCCAGTATCCCCCGCAATCTGGAAAGCAGACTGGGGTCCAGACCCCATTCGACGGATGTACGGGCGCGCCGCTAGGCCGTCGCGGCGGCCGCGGAGCGCCCGGCGATCCGCCCCGAGAACAGGCAGCCGCCGAGGAAGGTGCCCTCCAGCGCGCGGTATCCGTGCACGCCGCCGCCGCCGAAGCCGGCCAGCTCGCCGGCCGCGAAGAGCCCGTCGAGCGGCTCGCCGGAGGCGCGCAGCACGCGCGAGTCCAGGTCCGTCTGGAGACCGCCGAGCGACTTGCGGGTGAGGATGTGCAGGCGCACGGCGATCAGCGGCCCCGCCTCCGGGTCGAGGATCCGGTGCGGCGCGGCCACGCGCGTGACCTTGTCGGCGAAGTACGCCCGGGCGCCGTGGATCGCGGTCACCTGCCCGTCCTTGCCGTAGGGGTTGGCGATCTGGCGGTCGCGGGCGACGATCTGGGCCTCGAGCGCCGCGTGGTCGATCAGCTCCTCGCCGGCGAGCGCGTTCATGCGCCGCACCAGCTCCGGCAGCGAGCGCTCGACGACGAAGTCCTCGCCGCGGTCCATGAACGCCTGCACGGGCGACGGCGGGCCGCTGCCGATGCGCTCCTGAAGCACGGCCCGGACGCTCTTGGACGTCGTGTCGGGGTTCTGCTCGGAGCCGGACAGCGCGAACTCCTTCTCGATGATCTTCCGGGTGAGCACGAACCAGCTGTGGTCGCGGCCCGTGTCGCGCAGGTGCTCGAGGGTGCCGAGCGTGTCGAAGCCCGGGTAGAGCGGGCCGGGCAGCCGCCGCCCGAACGCGTCGAACCACAGCGACGACGGGCCGGGGATGATCCGGATCGCGTGCCGGGGCCAGATCGGGTCCCAGTTGCGGATGCCCTCGACGTAGTGCCACATGCGGTCGGCGTTGATCTCGTTGGCGCCGGCCGCGCGCGCGATCGCGAGCATCCGGCCGTCGACGTGCGCGGGCACGCCGGAGAGCATGTGCTCGGGCGCGCCGCCGAGCCGCCCGGGCCACTTCTCGCGCACGAGCTCGTGGTTGCCGCCGATGCCGCCGGTGGCGGCGATCACGGCCTGGGCGGTCAGGGAGAACTCGCCGGCCGCCTCGCGCCCGCTGGCCGCGCCACGCCGTGCGGCGCTCGGGGCGAGCACCGTGCCGGCCACCCCCGTGACGGCGCCCCCGTCCGTGACGAGCTCGTCGACCCGGTGACGGAAGCGCATGTCGACCAGTCCGCGGGCGGCGGCCGCGCGGACGCGGCGCTCGAACGGCTCGACCACGCCGGGGCCGGTGCCCCAGGTGATGTGGAAGCGCGGGACCGAGTTGCCGTGGCCGTCGGCGAGGTAGCCGCCGCGCTCAGGCCAGCCGGGATTGGGCAGCCAGCGCATGCCCTGCTCGTGCAGCCACGCGCGCTTCTCGCCCGCGCAGAACGCGACGTAGGCCTCCGCCCAGCGCCGCGGCCACTCGTCCTCCGGGCGGTCGAAGCCCGCCGTGCCGAGCCAGTCCTGCAGCGCCAGCTCGTAGGAGTCCTTCACGCGCATGCGGCGCTGCTCGGGGCTGTCGACGAACATCAGCCCGCCGAGCGACCAGAACGCCTGGCCGCCGAGGCTCGCCTCGGGCTCCTGGTCGAGCAGGATCACGCGCCGGCCGGCGTCGGCCAGCTCCGCCGCCGCCACCAGGCCCGCGAGCCCGGCGCCGACGACGATGACGTCAGCGTCCATCCGTGGCGAGCGCCTGCGCTTCCTCCACGCGCAGGATCTCCGCGAGCGCGGCGCGGCCGACCTCGAGCTGGCGCTCGTCGGGCTCGCGCGTGCCGATCACGCGCTGGATCTCGAAGCCCGGGCGGCGGATCGCGCGCGCGGTGCGCGTCTCGCTGTTGCGCTCGCACCAGGCGAAGACCTCGACGGCCGCGGCGGTCGAGGCGAGCGCGACGGCGCCGCCCGCCAGCGGCCCCGGCCGCTCGATCGCGCGGCGCAGCAGCAGCGTGCCGGCCACGTTGGAGGCGAGCATCGGCGCGACCAGGTGCGAGCCGCAGCGGTCGTGCTCCTTGTCGGTGTCGGCGGCGTCCGTGGCGTCGTCGGGCGCCTCGTAGGCGGCGATCGCCTTGTGCTCGACGCCGTGGTACTGGGCCAGCTCGCCGGCGCGCAGCGCGAACACCGCGGGCGCGAGCGAGATCAGCGCGGCCGCGCTCTCGCCGCCGACGCCGCGCAGCCGCTTGCGCAGCTGGGTGCCGCCGAGCGAGGCCGCGGCGGCGACGCCGATGACCGTCGGGCTCTCGAACGGCAGCTTGGCGGCGGGCAGCGCGCGCTTGACGAGCGGGATCACGGCGAACGCCTCGCCGAGCCGCACGACGCCGCGCACGCCGGGGACGCCGTCGACGCCGCGCACGCGCGGCTTGCGCCCCGAGGCGACCTGGATCCCGCCCTGCTTGTCGCGCACGGCGGCCGCCCAGTGGGTCGGGCCGTGCACGAGCAGGCCGTTGCGCAGCGCCATCCCGCCGAGGCGGAGCTTGCCTTCGGTGACCGGACTCAAGGGAGAAGCCTCCTAGGCAGCTCGTGGAAGAAGCTCGCGGCGACGCCGAGGTCGCGCACGTCGATGCGCTCGTCGTCGGAGTGGATCAGCGGCCAGGTCTCGTAGAGCGTCTGGTGGCGCTGGGGGAAGAAGCCGTAGGCGACGCAGTCCGGGAAGGCGTCGCGCCAGTGGCGCGAGTCCGTGAACGCGGGCAGCATCACGGGCACCGCCTCGGCGCCGTCGCCGTCGCCGTCGGAGGCGACCCAGTCGCGGATCGCGTCCATCAGCGGCGACTCGATCGGCGAGCGGTTGCCGACGACCTGCTCGATGAACTCGATCTCGACGCCGTCGACGCCGTCGAGCAGCCCGCGGATGCGGGCCATCGTCGCCTCGGCGCCCATCCCCGGCGGGACGCGGCAGTCGACCAGCAGCTCCGCGCGGGCGGGGATCACGTTGATCTTCTCGCCCGCGGAGATGATCGTCGGCGCGACGGTCACGCCGAGCGTCGGCTCGAACAGCGCGGCCAGCCGCGGGTCGACGTCGCGCAAGCGCGCGACGGCGCCCTCGGGGTCGTCCGGGTCGTCGCCGATCGCGCGCAGGAACGCGCGCGGCTCGTCCGTGACGTCGTAGGGCGGCGTGCGGGAGCCGAGCCGCTCGAGCACGGGCGCGAGCTTGAGCAGCGCGTTGTCGGCGGTCGCGGGCACGGACGCGTGGCCGGCGCGGCCGCGCGAGCGGACCGCGAAGCGGAACGTGCCCTTCTCCGCGCAGCAGACGCCGTGCAGCCTGCGGTCGCCGTAGGGCATGACCGTGCCCGCGCCCTCGTTGAGCAGGAAGTCCGCGCGCGCGAGATCCGGGCGGTTCTCGCACAGCCACTTGGCGCCCTTGACGCCGCCCGTCTCCTCGTCGACGACGGAGAAGACCTTCAGCGCGCCCTTGGCGGGGCGCCAGCCGTCGCGGGCGAGCCGCGCCGCGGCGACCGCCTCGGCGGCCGTCTGGGACTTCATGTCCAGGGCGCCGCGACCCCAGAGGAACCCGTCGTGGATCTCGCCCGACCAGGGGTCGTGCGTCCAGCTGTCGGGGTCGGCGAGCACCGTGTCGACGTGCGAGAGGTAGCCGAGCACCGGGCCGTCCTGGTCGCCGGCGAGCGTCGCGACGAGGTTCGGGCGCTCGGGCTCCGTGCCGTCCAGCTCGCACTCGAGGCCCGCCTCGGTCAGGTAGTCGCGCAGCCACTCCTGGCAGGCGCGCTCGTTGCCCGGCGGGTTGACGGTGTCGAACCGGATGAGCTTGGCCAGAACCTCGGCGGTCTCCTCCTGCAGCGCGTCGGCCATCAGGTGATCGTAGTGATGACCACTCCGGCCCCCGCGCCGGTCAGCAGCACGAGCAGCGCCGAGCGGCCGAGGGCGAGCGCCGCCGCGGCGGCCGCGAGCACAGCCCACTGCCAGGCGTCCTCGAGCGCGCCGGCGAGGATCACCGCCGCGCCGAGGATCGCGCCGATCGCGGCCGGGCCGGCGCCGTCGAGGAACGCCCGCGGGCCGGGGCGCGAGCGGATCGCCTCGAAGTGGTCGCCGCCGAGCAGCACGAAGGCGAACGAAGGCGCGAAGGCGATCGCGGAGCCGAGCAGCGCGCCGGGCAGGCCCGCCGCGCCCCAGCCGATCAGCGCGATCGTGTGCGTCACCGGGCCCGGCGTGATCTGCCCGTAGGCGACCGCGTTGGCGAACTGCGCCTGCGTGAGCCAGTCGTGGGCGAGCGCGTCGCCCTGCATCAGCGGCACGATCACGAAGCCGCCGCCGTAGGAGAGCGCGCCGACCTTCAGGGCCGTCCAGGCCAGCGCCGGCAGCGCGGCGGCGCCGGTGGCGGCGAGCGGCAGCGCCAGCGGCCAGGCGTGGACGGAGACGCTGCGCCGCTGCAGGGCGAGCTCCGCGAACCCGCACGCGAGCAGGACGAGCACGACGAACGGGCCGACCGCGACGGTCGCCGCGCCGCCGAGCAGGCCGTAGGCGACGGCGCGGGCGAGCTCGGCGCGGTCGCGATCCGCGAGGCTGGCGCGCGCGAGCTGCAGGCCGGCCTGGGCGACGACCGCCACCACGGCCGCGGCGGCCCCGGCGCCGAGCCCGCGCACCCACGCCGGCGGGTCGTCCTGCAGCGCCACCGCCGCGATCGCGAGCGTCAGGAGCAGCCCGGGCAGGATGAACGCGAGCCCGCCGAGGAGCGCGCCCGCGTTGCCCGCCACGCGGCGCGCGCAGTAGATCGTCATCTGGGTCGAGGCCGGGCCCGGGAGCAGCTGGCAGGCGGCGTTGGCGTCCTCGAAGTCGCGCGCCGCGATCCAGCCGTGGCGCTCCACCACGAGCGCGCGCAGCAGCGCGACGTGGGCGGGCGGGCCGCCGAACCCGACGACGCCGATGCGGCCCCACTCGCGCACGACGGTCTTCAGCGGGACGCGGCGCACGGCGCGCGACCATACTGGCGGGTGATGGAGCGCCTGTTCGACGCACCCGAGGAGCCGCCGGAGGAGGCGGGCGTCGCCGCGCCGCCGACCACGGGCCCGCTCGCCGCGCGGATGCGGCCGCGTTCGCTCGCTGATTACGTCGGCCAGGAGCACCTGCTCGGGGAGGGCTCGGCGCTGCGGACGACGCTCGAGTCCGGCGAGCCGCACTCGATGGTCCTGTTCGGCCCGCCCGGCACGGGCAAGACGACGCTCGCCCGGCTCGCCGCCGAGCACGCCGACGCCGCCTTCGAGGAGCTCTCGGCGGTCAACGCCGGCCGCGCCGAGGTGCGCGAGGTGATCGAGCGGGCCCGCCAGCGCCGCCAGCTCGGCCGCAGCACGATCTTCTTCCTCGACGAGATCCACCGCTTCAACAAGGCGCAGCAGGACGCGCTGCTGCCGGCGGTCGAGGAAGGGCTGGTGACGCTGATCGGCGCCACCACGGAGAACCCGTACTTCGAGGTCAACAACGCGCTGCTCTCGCGGGCCCAGGTCTACGAGCTGCGGCCGCTGACGGCCGAGCAGGTCGAGGGCCTGATGCGCAAGGCGCTCGAGGACGGCGAGTGCGGCGACTGCGAGGTCGCCGACGACGTGCTCCCGTTCCTGGCGGCGCGCTCGGGCGGCGACGCCCGCTCGGCGCTCAACGCGCTCGAGCTGGCCTGCGCGACCGCCGCGCGCACGCGCAAGCCGGTCGAGCTCCCCGACGCCGAGGACGCGATGCAGCGCAAGGCCGTCCTCTACGACAAGGGCGGCGACCAGCACTACGACTACATCTCGGCCTGGATCAAGTCCACGCGCGGCTCGGACCCAGACGCGTCGCTCTACTACCTCGCCGCGATGCTCGAGGGCGGCGAGGACCCGCGCTTCATCGTGCGCCGGATGGTGATCCTCGCCTCCGAGGACATCGGCAACGCCGACCCGCAGGCGCTCCAGATCGCGACGGCGACGGCCGCCGCGGTCGAGCACGTCGGGCTGCCGGAGGCCACGTACGCGCTGGCTCAGTGCGCGATCTACCTCTCGCTGGCGCCGAAGTCCAACGCCGCGGGCCGCGCGCTGGGCGCCGCGCGGGCCCACATCCGCGAGCACGGCGCGGCGCTGCCGCCCGCGCCGCTGCGCTGCGCCGCGTACCCGGCGGCCGCCAAGCTCGGCCGCGGGCTCGGCTACGACTACCCGCACGACCACCCGGGCCAGGTCAACGACCAGGACCACCTCCCCGACGGGCTCGAGGACCTGCGCTTCTACGACCCGCGGGACATGGAGCCGGCGCTGCGCGAGCGGCTCGAGCAGGTCCGCCGCGCCCGCGGGCTGTGAGCCTCCTCACAGCTTGAGCGCGTCTTCATCCGCGGTGGATGTCATGGTCGGGGCGATGGCGCGATCCGACACCTCACCGCTGCGGCGCACGTTCCCGGTCCCGGGTGGGCCTCCCGTGCGCCTGCGCATGGCCGGGCCGTCCGACCGGGCGCTGGTGGCCGCCCTGCTCGAGCGCCGCGGGCTTGACCCCGGCGAGCTCGAGGTGCGGCGGCTGCTCGCGTTCGATCCGGCGCGCCGGCACGTGCTGTGCGCGCTCGCGCCGCTCGACGGCGCCGAGGTGCTGGCCGGGATCGGCGCGATCGACTTCGGCGCCGAGGACCCCGACGTGCTCGTGGTCGACGACCGCTTCGCGCCGGGGCTGGGCGACGTGCTCGGCCGCGTCCTGATCGAGCGCTCCCGCTCGCGCCGCACCGCCGCGTAGCTCCGCTCTCCCGCCCAGCCGCTAGCGTCCCGGCGATGCAGCTCGAGGCCCGCTCCCCCGCGACCGGCGAGCGGCTTGGCGCGGTGGAGGCCGCGACGGAGGACGACGTGCGCGCGGCCGCCGCGCGCGCCGCCGCCGTGCAGCCGCTGTGGGCGGCGGTCCCGGCGGCCGCTCGGGCCCGCTACGTCCGGCGCGCGGCGCGGCTGATGCTCGACGAGCTCGACGAGCTGGCGCTGCTGCTCGCCCACGAGACCGGCCGCCCGCGCACGGAGGCGGCGCTCGGCGAGCTGCTGCCCGCGGTCGCCGGGCTCAGCGACCTCGCCGACGACGGCCCCGGCGCGCTCGCCGACCGCCGGCTCGGGCGGCCCGCGATCCTGCGCGCGGGCCGCCGCGCCACCGGCGTCCAGCAGCCGCGCGGCGTGGTCGGGGTGCTCGGCACGGCCTCCTCCCCGTGGACGGAGCCCGCGCTGGAGGTCGCCGCCTCGCTGCTGGCGGGCAACGGCGTCCTGCTGGCGCCCGCCGCGCCTCTCGCCGCGGAGCGCCTGCGACGCACGCTGCTGCGGGCGGGCATCCCCGACGAGCTGCTCGCCGTCGTCCACGGCGAGGAGGCGCGTGGCGCGCTCGACGCCGCGTGTGCGCGCGTCGTTTCGCTGGCGGGGCCGGAGGGCATGGGCGCGATGCTCGTGCTCGAGGGCGCGGCGGTCGAGACCGTGGCCTCCGCCGCGCTGTGGGCGGCGTTCGCCGCGGGCGGGCGCCACCCCGCCGCGGCCGGGCGGCTCGTCGTCGTCCCGTCGCTCGCCGAGCCGCTGCTCGGCGTGCTGCGCGAGCGCGCGGCGCGCCTGGAGGTCGGCGACCCCACGACCGAGCACGCGGAGATCGGCCCGCTGCGCTCGGCCGAGGACCTCGCGGCCGTCGAGGCGCTCGTGGACGAGGCCGTCGCCGGCGGCGCCGAGCTCGTCTGCGGCGGCACGACCCGCGTCGAGGGCCTCGCCGGCGCGTTCTACGCCCCCGCCGTGCTGCGGCGCGTGCCCGCCGGCGCGCGGATCCTGCGCGAGCCCGTCCCCGGCCCGGTGCTCGCCGTCGTCGAGGCGCCTGGCGAGGCCGCCGCGATCGCGCTCGTCCAGGACGGCCCACCGCGCGAGCACCCCCGCGACCGCCGCGCCCGCGGCGGCGTCGTGAGCATCTGGGCCGGCGACCGCGCCAAGGGCGAGCGCGTCGCCCGCACCCTGCAGGCCGAGCTCATCTGGGTCAACGAGCACGGCGCCGTCGCGCCGGGGCCGGCCCTGCGGTTGCAGCGCCACGTCGCCCCGCGCCAGGTCGCCTCCCGCACCGCGCTGATCGGCGGAGCCCGCCGCCTGCCGTACGATCCGGGCCTCGTTCGGGCCCGAACCGCCGCCGCGCGCCTGGTCCACGGCCGGGAGGCCGACCGCTTGCGGGTGCTGCGGCGCGACGCGGGGCCACTGGCGCGCGCCGCGCTGCGCGTCGGAGCCGGGTTGCTGCGCCAGCGTTGAGAACGGCGGCTGGGTAGGGAGCCGGGAGCGCCGGCCGGTCCGCGAGGTCGAGTGGCACTTGCGTTCCCGGAGAGGGAACGGAGATGCCACTCGGCGCGGTGGGCTACCCAGCGCCGTTGCCGTTTCCGGGCCCTCGGAGCGGGGCAGCACGTCGACGTGCCCATCGCGATCGTCACGGGCGGGAACTCCGGCATCGGCCGCGCGGCGGCCGTCGCGCTCGCTGAGCGCGGGTACGACGTCGGCATCACCTGGCACGCGCACGAGGACCGCGCGCAGGAGGCGCTGGAGGAGATCCGCTCCCACGGCGTGAAGGCCGAAGCGCGCAAGATGGACCTCGACGAGGGCTTCCCTGAAGACGCGCGGGCGGTCGACGAGCTGATGGACGCGCTCGGCGGGATCGACGCGCTGGTCAACAACGCAGGCGCGGGGCTGATGTCGCCGTTCCTGGAGCTCGACCTCGAGACCTGGCAGAGCACGATCAACCTGGTGCTCAGCGGGGCGTTCCTATGCGCGCAGTCCGCCGCGCGGCGGATGGTGGAGCAGGGCCGCGGCGGGCGGATCGTCAACGTGACCTCGGTGCACGAGCACGTGCCGCTGGGCGACTCGGCGCCCTACGTCTCGGCCAAGCACGGGCTCGGCGGGCTGACCAAGCAGATGGCGATGGAGCTCGGGGAGCACGGCATCACGGTCAACGCCGTGGCGCCGGGCGAGACCGCGACCCGGATGACCGGCCAGGAGGACGAGGACCCGCGCGGCGAGGAGCGCCCCGGGATCCCGCTCGGGCGGCCGGGCGACGCGCGCGAGACCGCCGCGGCGATCGTGTTCCTCTGCTCGCCCGAGGCCTCCTATGTCACGGGCGTCTCGCTGCCCGTGGACGGCGGGATGCTGCTGATGGCCGCGATGGCCAACCAGCTCGCGGACTGAGCGCCCGCGTCATCCGAACCGCTCCGGCGAGAGCCGCCGAAGCGCAGGGTGCGCCGGCGCGCCGCGCGGCGATCGAGGCGACGAGCCGCCCCGTCAGCGGCGCGAGCGTGACGCCGAGCATCCCGTGGCCGGTCGCGAAGACCACGCGCGGGGCGCGGCGGATGCGCGCCGATCACGGGCAGTCCGTCGGGCGTGCACGGGCCGCAGCCCGCGCCACGTCAGCCGCGGCGCGCGCGCGCACGCCGAGGACCTCCTCGGCCGCGGCGGCGATCGCCCGCACGCGGCGGCGGTCGAAGGACTCGTCGAGCCCGTCGAGCAGCAGCCCGCCCGTCAGCCGCGTACGGTCGCCCATCGGGTTGGCGACCACGCGGTGGTCGTGCAGGTAGAGCGGCATCCGCACCGGGCGCGGCCGCGGGGTCCCACTCGGCCGCGTAGCCCTTGCCGCCCTGCAGCGGGAGCTGCACGCCGGCGCGTCGCGGCCAGCCGGCCCGACCAGGCGCCCGCGGCGACCACGACGGCCCCGGCGCGCACGGGGCCGTGGGTCGTCTCGACGCCGTCGGGGCCGACGCCATAGGCCTCGACGCCCGTGCGCAGCCGCACGCCGCGGGCCTCGGCGGCGGCGCCGACGGCCGCCGCCAGCCGCACGGGGTCGCAGCGCGCCTCGCCGGGGAACAGCACCGCCGCGCGCACGCGCGCCGTCAGCGACGGCTCCAGCTCGCGCGCCTCGTCGCCGCTCAGCACCCGCGCGCCGAGCGCGCGCCCGGTCTCGCCGGCCGCCTCCGCGGCGCGCGTGCTCCGTGCCGACCGGTGTGCACCGTCAGGCAGCCCGGCTCCTCGAAGCCGCCGTCGATGCCCTCGGCCGCCAGCTCGCGGAAGACGCCGAGGCTCTCGCGGCACAGCTCGCGCTGCAGCGCCTCGCCCGTCGCGGGCGCGCCGCGCGGTGGACGCGCGCAGGTAGCGGGCCAGCCACGGCGCCAGCGACGGCTTGAGCTTGAGCCCGAACGGCGAGTCGGGCTTGACCATCCAGCCGAGCCCGGCGCGCAGCGCCTCGGGCGCCGCGATCGGCCGCGCGTGGCTGGGCACGAGCAGGCCGGCGTTGCCCCACGAGCAGCCCTCGCCCCAGCCGCCGCCGCGCTCGAGGACCTCGACGCGCGCGCCGCCGCGCGCGAGCTCAGCGCCGCGCAGGCGCCGACGATGCCCGCGCCGACGCACGACGACGTCGGGCGCGCCGCTCACAGCGCGAAGCCGGCCGGGAACGGATCGCTCGCGTCGAGCAGGTACTGACCCATGCCGGTGACCCACGCGCGGCCCGGTGATCTCGGGCACCACGGCCGGCAGCCCGCCGACCGTCGTCTCCTCCACCAGCCGGCCGGTGAAGCGCGTGCCGATCACCGACTCGTTGACGAAGTCCTCGCCCGAGCGCGAGCTCGCCGCGCGCGTGCAGCGCGGCCATCCGCGCGGAGGTGCCGGTGCCGCACGGCGAGCGGTCCAGCCAGCCCGGCTCGATCGCGGTCGCGTTGCGCGGCGCCGTCCGGCCCGTCCTCGTAGAAGACGACGTGGCGGCAGCCGGAGATCCGCGGCGTCCTCGGGGTGCACGGGCGCGTCGGCGCGGTTGATCGCGGCCATGAGCTCCAGCCCGCGCGCGATCAGCTCGTCCGCGCGCGCCGGGTCGACGACCATCCCGGCCGCGGCCGCCTCCACGAGCGCGTAGAAGTTGCCGCCGTAGGCCATGTCGTACGGCCACGCCCGTCGATCTCGCGGTCGCGCGCGAGCAGGAACGACGGCACGTTGCGCAGCGTCACCGACCGCGCGCGCCCGTCCTCGCACCGCCACCCGGACCACGCACGAGCCCGGCCGGCGTGTCGAGCCGAACGACGGTCTCGGGCTCGGTCGACCTCGACCATCCCCGTCTCCACGAGCACCGTGGCGACGCCGATCGTCCCGTGCCCGCACATCGGCAGGCAGCCCGAGACCTCGATGAACAGCACGCCCCAGTCGGCGTCCGTCGCGCGTCGGCGGCTGCAGGATCGCGCCCGACATCGCCGAGTGGCCGCGCGGCTCGCGCATCAGCAGCAGCCGCAGGTCGTCCATCTCGCGCCTCGAAGTGCGAGCTTGCGCTCCAGCATCGTCGCGCCCGGGATCGGGCCGACGCCGCCGGTGACGACGCGCGTCGGCATCCCCTCCGTGTGGGAGTCGACCGCCGCGAGGTAGCGGGCCGCCCTCACGCAGGGACGCCCTCGCGCAGCACCGCGAGCGCGGCCAGCAGCTCCTCGCGCTCGGCCGTCGGTGAGCGGGAGGCGCGGCTCGCGGCACGGCCCGCCGGCCAGGCCGGCCTCGTCCTGGGCGGCCTTGAAGTACTGGACGAGCTTGGGCGTCATGTCGAAGCGCGCGAGCGGCAGCAGCCGCTGGTAGACCTCGCGCGCCGGCGTCGAGCTCGCCGGCGCGCGCAGTGCTCGTAGAGCGCGACGCACTCGCGCGGCGCGACGTCGGCCACGCCCGTCACCCAGCCCGTCGCGCCCGCGCAGAAGCCCTCGAGCGCCCAGTCGTCGCCGCCCGACGAGGATCTCGAGCTGCGGCGCGGCGGCGATCAGCGCCGGGATCCGCCGGACGTCGCCCGAGCACTCCTTGACCGCGACGATCGCCGTCGACGCGGTCCGCGATCGCCACGATCTGCTCGCGCGCGCAGGTCGACGCCGCTGGCCTCGGGGTTGTTGTAGAGCATCACGGGCAGGCCGGCGGCCTCGGCGACCGCGCCGTAGAAGGCGATCAGCTCGGCCTGGTCGGCGCGGTAGCCGAGCGGCGGCAGGCACATGACGCGCGTCGCGCCCGCCGCGGCGGCGTCGCGGGCGTAGGCGATCGACGGCGGCCGCGGTGCCGGCGGAGACGCCGGCGATCACCGGCACGGCGCCGTCGACGGCCTCGGCGATCGTCTCGAGCACGAGCCGGCGCTCGGCGCGCGTCGAGGCTGCCGGCCTCGCCCATCGTGCCGGTGCCGACGATGCCGTGGACGCCCGCGTCGAGCAGGAAGCGGACGTTGGCCGCCAGCGCGGCGGTGTCGACGCCGCCGTTGGCGTCGAACGGGGTGGTCACGGCGGGGATGATGCCGGGGAAGCGCATGGCGGGCTCCGTGTCAGTCGAGGGTCATGTAGCGGCGCACGCGCTTGACGTGCTGGGCGGCGAAGAGCGCGGCGGCGTCGGGGTCGCCCTCGGCGATCGCCTCGTAGATCATGCGGTGCTCGGCGAGGTGGATGGCGGTGTGGCCGGGGGTGGCGATCGAGTCGTCGCGCAGGCGCTGCCACAGCGGCTGGTCCATCAGCGCGGCGACGTGATCGGCGATGCCGGCCAGCACGGGGTTGCCGGTCAGCTCCGCGATCCGGCGGTGGAACAGCCGGTCGGACTCGTTCCAGCCGGCGCGTGCGGCCGGATCCGCCGGGTCGGCGGCGCGCCTCCATCGCGGCGAGCAGGCGCTCGCACTCGCGCGTCGGGGCGGCCGCGCTCGGCGGCGAGGCGGGCGATCGCGGGCTCGAGCAGCGCGCGCGCCTCCAGCAGGTCGCTCGGGCTGGCGTCGTGCGGCAGGCCGCTCGGGGCGGGCAGGCGCTCGGCGGCGTCGGCGGCGACGAACGAGCCCGAGCCGGGCCGCGTCTCGATCACGCCCTGCACCTGCAGCGCGGCGATCGCCTCGCGCACCGAGGCGCGGCCGACCTCGAGGCGGCGCGCCAGGTCGCGCTCGGACGGCAGCCGCTCGCCGGGCGCGAAGGCGCCCGAGCGGATCTCGGCCGCGAGCCGCTCCGCGACGTGCTCGTAGCGCTGAGCGTCCGGACCGGCGCGATGGCCGGACCGGATTGGATGGCAACTGGTTCGCTCACCGAACCAGTAAGGTACACGCCATGGCCACGACCTTCAACTCCGTCGACCCCCGGACCGGCGAGACCGGGCCCGCTTACGAGGAGGCCACGCCCGACGACGTGCGCTCCGCGGTCGCCGCCGCGGCCGACGTGCACCGGTCGGGCGCGCTCGCGCGACCGCGACCGCGCGCCGCCCTGCTGCGCGGCGCCGCGGCGCGGCTGCGCGCGGCCGGCGACGAGATCGTCGCCACCGCGAGGCCGAGACCGGCCTGCCCGAGGCGCGCCTGCGCGGCGAGCTCGAGCGCACCGCCGGCCAGCTCGAGGCGTTCGCCGCCGTGGTCGACGCCGGCGACTACGTCGAGGCGATCATCGACACGCCCGACCCCGACGCGAAGCCGATCCCGCGCCCCGACGTGCGCCGGATGCTCGTGCCGATCGGCCCCGTCGCCGTCTTCGGCGCCTCCAACTTCCCGCTCGCCTTCTCGACCGCCGGCGGCGACACCGCGAGCGCGCTGGCCGCGGGCGTGCCCGTGATCGTCAAGGGCCACCCCTCGCATCCCGGCACGAGCGAGCTCGTCGCCCGCGAGCTGTCGGCCGCGGTGGCCGACGCCGGGCTGCCGGAGGGCACGTTCGCGCACCTGCCCGCGGCGTCGCTGGAGGTCGCGCGAGGCGCTCGTCGACGCGCCCGCGGTCAAGGCCGTCGGCTTCACGGGCTCCTACGCCGGCGGGCGCGCGATCGCCGACCGCGCCGCCGCCCGGCCCGAGCCGATCCCCGTCTACGCCGAGATGGGCTCGGTCAACCCGATCGTGGTCACCGAGGCGGCGCTGGCCGCGCGCGCCGGACGCGATCGCCGAGGGGCTGACCGCCTCGGTGGCGAACTTCGGCGGCCAGCTGTGCACGAAGCCCGGCGTCGTCTTCGTGCCCGACGGGCGAGGCGGGCGACGCGTTCGCCGCCGACGTCGCCGGGCGGCTCGAGGCGACCGAGCCGACCGTGCTGCTCAACGAGCGCCTGCGCGACGCGCTGCGCGACGCCGTCGGCCGGCTGGAGCCGCGCGCGGAGCGGCTGGGCGGCGCCGCGGAGGCCGACGGCCCGGGCTTCCGCCACCAGCCGAGCGCCTACCGCGCCGCCGCGAGCGACCGTGGCCGCGACCCCGGAGCTGCTCGAGGAGCACTTCGGGCCGGTCGTGCTGTTCCTCCGCTACGGGTCGCGCGACGATCTGCTGGCCGCGCTGAGCCGCATCGACGGGCCAGCTCACCGGCACGCTGCACGCGCAGCCCGAGCGGAGGACGTCGCGGCACTCGTCGACGCGCTGCGGTCGCGCGCGGGCGCGTGATCTTCGACGGCTTCCCGACCGGCGTCGCGGTCACCTACGGCATGCACCACGGCGGGCCGTTCCCGGCCACGACCGCGCCGGCGCACACGTCCGTCGGCATGACCGCGATCACGCGCTGGCTGCGGCCCGTCGCCTACCAGAACGCGCCGGAGGACGCTGCTCCCGCCCGAGCTGCGCGCCGGCAACCCGCTCGGCGATCTGGCGCCGCGTCGACGGCGAGCTGACCCGAGATCCGCTGCCTTCCTGACCGCCGTACCCAAGCGGCGGCCGGCGCGGTCGATGTCCTCCTTTGGAGGCCAGGGGGCTTCAGCACCACCCAGCCTCTAAGGAGACCTGGATGAACCTCCTCCTCAGGAACTACACCTAGGCGGCGCGGGCCAGCGGCAGCATCCGCACCCGCTCGGGCAGCACGGGCACGACGACGCGCTTGACGTACTCCGCCCCGCCGTGCAGCGCGACGGCGCGCAGCGGGTCCCAGGAGAAGCCGTACTGCCGCGCACCCGCGGCGGGAGCAGCCCGACCGTGATCTGGTTGACGAGCTCGAGCACGGGCTTGAGGTGCAGCGGCACCGGCGGGCGCAGGACGATGTCGATCGCGAGCTCGCGCGCCTGCGGCGTGACGACGAGCTCCGGGACTCGCGTAGCGCTCGGCCATGTAGGCCTCGAAACCCTCGATGTCAGCGGGCATGTCGCGCTCGCGCAGCCCGAAGCAGCCGGCCGACGACGCGGTAGTCGCGCCACAGCTCGTCCTTCTCGTCGCGGCCCAGCGTGCGGGCGTACTTGTCGTAGACGAGCATCGCCGACTCCGCGAGCGCGGCCAGGATCCACAGCAGGTGCTCGGGGTCGTCGCCGCGATAGGGCGTGCCGGCGGGGAACGGCCCGGCGGGCTCGGCCAGCTCGCCGCTCGACCCGGCGGTGCATGGCGCGCACGCGGGCGGTGAGCCGGTCGGCCTGGCGACGCGTGCCGAACGCGATCGCGTTCATCACGGTCGCCGTGCGCTCGAGCCGCGCGTAGGGGTCGTCGAGCGCTCCCGTGTGGGCGAAGAAGCCGGCGAACGCGACGGGGTGCGCCGCCATGACCAGCAGCGCGCGCGGGCCCGAGAGCGCGGTCACGCGGTCGCCGACCACGCGGCGCAGCATCGAGTCGTCGGTGAAGTAGCCGTCGGGCGCCATTCTCGCCGTTAGGGTACGGGCCTCCCACTACCCTGGATCGCATGCCCGCACAGGCCTACGCCGGCAAGGAGTGCGTCTGCCAGTTCCGCAAGGGGATCTGCGACCAGACGTGCGTGCAGGGAATGCTCGAGACGCCGTTCTACATCGCCTGCCTGAAGCTGACGGGGCGGCGCTGCCTCGTCGTCGGCGGCGGTGACATCGGGCTGGAGAAGGTCGAGGGCCTGCTCGCCTGCGACGCGAAGGTCGTGCTCGTCGCCCCGGAGGCGATCGAGCCGCTGCAGGAGCTCGCCGCCGAGGGCTCGATCGAGTGGGAGCGGCGCGAGTACCGCCCGGAGGACCTCGAGCGCACGTTCATCGCGATCGCCGCCACCAACGACACCGACGTCAACATCCGCGTCTACGAGGACGCGGAGCGCCGGGCGATGCTCGTCAACATCGTCGACGTCCCGCCGCTGTGCAACTTCATCCTGCCGGCGATCGTCCGCACCGGCCCGCTGGCGATCGCGATCTCCACCGCCGGCGCCTCGCCCGCGCTGGCCAAGCGGATCAAGCGCCAGATCGCCGACGAGTACGGCGAGCCCTACGCGCGGCTGGCCGTGCTGCTCAACGAGGCGCGCGGCTGGGCCAAGGGCACGCTGCCGACCTACCAGGACCGCAAGGAGTTCTTCGAGGGGATCGTCAACGGCGATCCCGACCCCGTCGAGCTGCTGCGCGCCGGCGACGAGGCCGGCCGTCCGCGACGCTGATCGCCGAGGCGCAGCGGGCGCACACGCCCGCCGCGGCCTGACCCCGGCCACTACCCTCCCGGGCATCCGCACCGGGATCCTCACCGTCTCCACGTCCGTCTCGCGCCGCGAGAAGGACGACCTGTCCGGCCCGGCGCTGGCCGCGGCGGCCGAGCAGGCGGGCTGCGAGGTGGTCGCGATGGAGGTCGTCCCAGACGACTTCTCGCTGATCGAGGACCGGCTGAACTCGCTCATCGACACGGGCTGCGACCTGATCTTCACGACGGGCGGCACCGGGCTGACGCCGAACGACATCACGCCGGAGGCCACGCGGGCGGTGCTCGACCGCGAGGCGCCGGGGTTCGCCGAGGCGCTGCGCGCGGAGAGCGTGCGCCACACCCCGATGGGCATCCTCTCGCGCGGGATCTCGGGCATCTCGAACCACACGCTGATCATCAACTTCCCGGGCTCGCCGAAGGCGATCGAGGAGGGCTTCGGCGTGATCGCCCCGACGCTCCGGCACGCGGTGCGCACGCTGCGCGGCGACTCGTCGCACCATGCCACCGACTGAGCCCGGGGCGGCCGGGGCGGCGACCGGGGCGGGGCGGGGAGCGGCGGGCGCTCCGGCGATCGAGGTGCGCGACCTCGGGCGGGCCTACGGCGAGCGGGTGGCGCTCAGCGGCGTGACCTTGGAGGTGCCCGCGGGGAGCACGCTCGCGGTCTTCGGCGCCAACGGGGCCGGCAAGACGACGCTGCTGCGGATCCTCGCGACGCTGCTTCGGCCGCACCGCGGCGAGGCGCTCGTGCTCGGTCACGCGCTGCCGGACCAGGGCTGGGCCGTGCGCGGCCGGGTCGGGCTGCTGGGGCACGATCCGCTGCTCTACCGCGACCTGTCCGCTCGCGAGAACCTCCGCTTCCACGCGCGCCTGCACGCTGCACCGGCGGACCGGATCGAGGCGCTGCTGGACGCGGTCGGGATGACGCGCCGCGGGGACGAGCCGGTGCACACGCTCTCGCGCGGGATGGTTCAGCGGGTGGCGGTGTGCCGGGCGGTGCTGCACGAGCCGGAGCTGCTGCTGCTCGACGAGCCGCTGGCGAACCTGGACCCGGGGGCGGCCGCGGCGGTCGAGGGGCTGATCGGGGCGGGCAGCGGGTCGACGCGCGTGGTCATCTCCCACGACGTCGGCCACGGGCTGGCAGAGGCCGACCTCGTGCTGGGGCTGCGCGGCGGCCGGCAGGCGCTCGCCGGTCCGCGCGCCGCGGTCGACGAGGCGGCGGTCCGGGAGCTCTACGCGTGACCTCGACGCGGGCGGTCGTGGCGGCGCTGATCCGCAAGGACCTGCGGCTGGAGCTGCGCACGCGGGAGTCGGTGCCGGCGATGGCGCTGTTCAGCCTCTCGACGTTCGTGCTGTTCCACTTCGGGCTGGACGCGCGGTCGCTCGAGGGCGACCTCGCGGCGGGGGTGTTCTGGGTCACGATGCTGTTCGCCGCCGTGCTGGCGGTCAACCGCCAGTTCGTGGCCGAGCGCGAGGAGGGCGGCTTCGACGGCTTCCTGCTCGCGCCCGTCGACCGCACGGCGCTGTTCGTGGCCAAGGCGACGGTGCTGTTCTGCTTCCTGCTCGCGCTGCAGGTCGTGGCCGTCCCGGCGTTCGCCATCCTGCTGCTCGAGCCATCGCCGGGCCCCGGCCTGCTCGAGCTGGCCGGGCTGCTGCTGCTCGCCGACGCCGGGATCGCCGTGGTCGGCACGCTCGTCGGCGCGCTGGCGGTGCAGACCCGCGCGCGCGAGGTGATCGTCCCGCTGCTGGCGCTGCCGCTGATGATCCCCGTCGTGATCGCGGCCGCGAGGGGCACCGCGCCACTGTGGCTCGAAGCGGGCGCGGAGGCCGTTCCGGGACGCTGGCCGCTGATCCTCGGCCTCTATGATCTCGTGTTCGGACTGCTCGCCTACGCGGTCTTCGATTACCTCCTCGACGAGTGACCCACGCCAAGTTCTCCAGGGGCCTTGTCCCCCTCTCGATCCTCACCGTCGTCCTCGTCGCCGGCGGCTTCGCGCTGGTGTTCTTCTACGCGCCCAACGACGCCGACCAGGGCTTCGTGCAGAAGATCTTCTACCTGCACGTCCCGCTGGCGATCGTCGCGCTGGGCGGCTTCGTGGCCGGCGGCATCTACGGGATCCGCTTCCTGCGCAAGGGCGACCGCACGGACGACCTGCGCTCCTACGTGGCGATCCACATCTCGCTGATCCTCGCCGTCGGCGCCCTGATCACGGGCTCGCTCTGGGCCAAGGCCTCATGGGGCTCCTGGTGGGTCTGGGACGAGCCGACGCTGGTCTCCTTCCTGATCGTGTTCCTGCTCTACGCCTGCTACCAGCCGCTGCGGTTCTCGATCGAGGACCCCGAGCGCCAGGCCCGCTACGCCGCCGTCTTCGCGATCGTCGGCGGGGCGTTCGTCCCGCTGAACTTCATGGCCGTGCGCGCGGCGGAGTCGCTCGTGCACCCGCGCGTGCTCTCCACGACGGGCGGCGCGATGCCCGGCTCCATGCGCCTGACGTTCCTCATCTGCCTCGCCGGGATGGCCGTGCTGTTCGTCACGCTCAACAAGTACGAGCTGACCTCCAAGCAGGCGACGTTCGCGCTGCGCGCCCTCAAGCGCCGGATGGCAGGCGACGACGACTGGGTCCCCATCCGCCGCAGCGCGGCACCACAGCTGTGAGCCCCGCGCTCCCGCTCGACGACGCCGGCACGTACGTGGCCGCCGCCTACCTGGTCTTCTTGGCGCTCGTGCTGATCTACGTCGCGATCATGGCCGTCAAGCTCTCGCGGATCTCGCGCGACATCTCCGAGCTGGCGGAGCTCGCGCAGCGACGCGAGGACGAGCGCGCGCCCGAGCGCGAGACGGTCCCGCGATGACCGAGCTGCTCGCGCTCGGCACGTCGCACAAGACCGCACCGCTCGCGCTGCGCGAGAAGCTCGCGCTGCTCGACGGCGGCGCGGAGGCGCTGATCCGCGAGCTGACCGGCCAGGACAGCGTCTCCGAGGCCGTCGCGATCTCCACCTGCAACCGCACCGAGCTGTACCTCGTCGTCTCCGACCCGGTCGAGGCCGAGTCGCACGTGCTCGGGCTGCTGGCCCGCCGCGCCGCGATCCGCCCCACGGAGCTGATGGGCAGCATGTACTCGCTGCGCAACTGCGACGCGGCGAGGCACCTGTACCGCGTCACGAGCGGCCTCGAGTCGATGATCGTCGGCGAGGCCGAGGTCCAGGGCCAGGTCAAGCGCGCGTACGAGCTCGCGCTCGCCGCCCGCACCACCGGGCCGATGACGAACAAGCTCTTCCGCGCCGCGCTCGCCACCGGCAAGCGCGTGCGCACCGAGACCGCGATCTCGGCCGGCCGCGCCTCGGTCGCGTCCGTCGCGGTCGACGCCGCGCGCGACGCGCTCGGCGATCTCAGCGAGCGGCACGTCGTGATCGTCGGCGCCGGCGAGACCGCCGAGCTGACCGCGCAGGCGCTGCACGACCAGGGCGTGACGACGATGTTCGTCGCCAACCGCCGCCGCGAGCGCGCGATCGCGCTCGCCCGCCGCTTCGGCGGCGCCTCGGGCTCGTTCGACGCGCTCCCCGGCGAGCTCGAGCGGGCCGACATCGTGATCGCCTCCACCGCCTCGCCGCACACGCTGCTCGGCGCCGAGGAGATCGCCGAGGTCATGACGGCTCGCCGTGGGCGCCCGCTGCTGCTGATCGACCTCGCGGTGCCGCGTGACATCGATGCGCAGTGCGGCGAGCTGCCCGGCGTGACCGTCCTCGACATGGACGCGCTGCAGCAGACGGTCTCCCGCCACATGCAGGTCCGCCGCGCCGAGGCGCGCGGCGCCGAGGGCATCGTCGAGGAGGAGATCCAGGCGTTCGCGGGCTGGCTCGGCCAGCTCGAGGTGCTGCCCACGCTCTCCGCCCTGCGCGCCCGCGGCGACGAGGTCGTCGAGCGGCTGCTGGCCGAGAACGCCGGCCGCTGGGAGGGCTTGACCGAGGCCGACCACGCGCGCGTCGAGACGCTCGCGCGCGCCGTCGTCAACCGCCTGCTGCACGAGCCGACGCTGCGCGTGAAGGGCCTCGAGGCCGAGCAGCGGCACGCCCGCCTGCAGCTCCTGCGCGAGCTGTTCGGGCTCGAAGAGGCCCGCGCGGAGGCGGACGCCGCCCCCGCCGAGGTCCGCTCCCTGCGCCCCCGTTGACCGCCTTGCGCATCGGCACCCGCAGCAGCCGCCTCGCGCTGGCCCAGGCGCGGGCCGTCGCCGCGGCGATCGGGGGAGCGACGGAGCTCGTCGAGATCACGACCGCCGGCGACGTCGACCGGGCGCGCGGCGACAAGTCGCGCTGGACCGGCGCGCTCGAGGCCGCGCTGCTGGCCGGCGACATCGACGTCGCTGTGCACTCGGCGAAGGACGTGCCGGGCGAGCTGGCCGAGGGCACGGCGATCGTGGCGGCGCCACGGCGCGCCGACCCGTTCGACGTGCTCGTCGGCGAGGACGGCCTCGACCGCGTGCGCGAGGGCGCGCGCGTGGGCACGAGCGCGCTGCGCCGCCGCGCGCAGCTGCTCGCGGCGCGGCCGGACCTCCAGGTGCTCGAGCTGCGCGGGAACGTCGACACGCGCCTGCGCAAGCTCGCCGCGGGCGAGGCCGACGTGATCGTCCTGGCGGCCGCCGGGCTGGCGCGGCTCGACCGCCTGCGCGAGGCCGGCGGGCGGCTCGACGCCGAGGTCTTCGTGCCCGCCGCGGGACAGGGCGTGATCGCCGTCCAGGCGCGGGCCGGGAGCCCTGCCGCCGAAGTCGCCTCTGCCGTGTCCCATGCGGCCACGATGGCGTGCCTGCAGGCGGAACGGGCCGCGACCCGGGCCCTCGGCGCGAGTTGTCACGCACCCGTCGGAGTTTCGGCACTGCTCGACGCAGAGACGTTGCACATCCGCGGCTTCGCGGGCCTCCCCGACGGGTCCGAATGGGTGCTCGACGAGCACGAGGCGGCGGTGGCCGACCCGGGTGGGGCGCCGGACGCGGCGCGCGCCGAGGCGGCGGGCGCCGAGCTGGCACGCCGGATGCAGCTCGCGGGCGCCGGCGACGTGCTCCGCCGCGCGGAGGAGCTGGCGGCGTGAGCGGCGGGATCGTCCACCTCGTCGGCGCGGGGCCCGGGGACCCCGGGCTGCTGACCGTGCGGGCCGTCGAGCTGATCGCCGCGGCCGACGTGATCCTCCACGACCGGCTGATCCCGGCCGAGGCGCTCGCCCACGCCCGCCCGGACGCCGAGCTCGTCTACGTCGGCAAGGAGGGCGCGGGCGCGCAGGTCCCCCAGGAGGAGACGCACGCGTTCCTGCTCGAGCACGCGCGCGCGGGCCGGCGCGTCGTGCGGCTCAAGGGCGGCGACCCGTTCGTGTTCGGCCGCGGCGGGGAGGAGGCGCTGCTGCTGCGCGAGGCGGGCATCCCGTTCGAGGTCGTCCCCGGGATCACGGCAGGGGTCGCCGCGCCCGCCTACGCGGGCATTCCCGTCACCCAGCGCGAGATCGCCAGCGGCGTCGCGTTCGTCACCGGACACGAGGACCCGGCCAAGCCGGAGTCCCAGCTCGACTGGCCCGCGCTGGCCGCCTTCCCGGGCACGCTGGTCTTCTACATGGGCGTACGGGCGCTGCCGCGGATCGCGCAGCAGCTCGTCGAGGGCGGCCGCGCGCCCGACGAGCCCGTCGCGGTGGTGGAGCGCGGCACGCTGCCCGGCCAGCGCACGCTCCTGGCCACGCTGGCGGACGTCGTCGAGCGCGCCGCGCGGGAGGGCATCCGCGCCCCAGCGATCACGCTCGTCGGCCCGGTCGCCGCCCTGCGCGAGCGGATCGCCTGGCTCGAGACCCGGCCGCTGCACGGCAGGACGATCGCGGTCACGCGCGCGCGGGCGCAGGCGAGCGCACTCGCCAAGCGGCTACGCGAGCTCGGGGCGGCGGTCGTCGAGGCGCCGGCGATCCGCATCGAGCCGTTGCCCGCCGCCAAGCCCGACCTGAGCCGCTACGACCTCGTCGCGGTCACCTCGCCCAATGGCGCGGAACGCCTGCTGGAGCTGCTGCGCGACGCGCGCGAGCTCGCCGGGATCACGGTCGCGGCGATCGGCCCCGGCACGGCGCGCGCCCTGCGCGAGCGCGGGGTCGAGCCCGACGTGGTCCCCGAGCGCGCCGTCGCCGAGGGCCTGGTGGAGGCGCTGCGCGACGTGCCGGTCACGCGCGCCCTGATCGCGCGCGCCGCCGAGGGCCGCGACGTCCTCCCCGACGCGCTGCGCGAGCGCGGCGCCGAGGTCGACGTCCTGGCGCTCTACGAGACGGTCGCCGAGCCGCTCGACGAGGAGACCCGCGACGCGGCCGCGGCGGCGGACTACCTCACGTTCACCTCGGCGTCGTCGGTCCGGTTCTACGTGCAGGCGGGTGGGGAGCTCAGCGGTCCACGGATCGCCTCGATCGGGCCGGCGACCAGCGCCGCGCTGCGCGAGCACGGCGCCGAGCCCGACGTCGAGGCCGATCCGCATACGCCCGACGGGCTCGTCGAGGCCGTGTCGGGGGACGCTGAACGGCGCTCGTAGGAGGGCGAGGGGCCGGCCCCTACACGTCGTCGACGGAGAACGTGTCGCAGTCGGCCGGCTGCCCCGACGACTGGCCTGTCTTGAACCACTTCGCCCGCTGCGCGGACGTCCCGTGCGTGAACGAGTCGGGACGCACCTCTCCGGTCGCGCGCTTCTGGAGCCGGTCGTCGCCGACGGCCTGCGAGGCCGCGATCGCCTCGTCGACGTCGCCCGGGTCGAGCTGGTCGAAGACCGCGTGCGCCCACACGCCGGCGTAGCAGTCGGCCTGCAGCTCGAGCCGGACCGACAGCGGGTTCGCCTGCTCGGGGTCAGCGCGCTGGAGGCGGCGAACCTCGTCGCTGGTGCCCCGCACGTGCTGGACGTGGTGGCCGACCTCGTGCGCGATCACGTAGGCCCACGCGAAGTCCCCGGAGGCGCCGAGCTCCCGCTGCATGTCGCCGTAGAAGCTCAGGTCCAGGTACACCCGCTCGTCGCCCGGGCAGTAGAACGGCCCGACGGCCGAGCTCGCGGAGCCACAGCCCGTCGAGACGGCGCTGCGGTAGAGGTACAGCTTGGCGTCGCGGTAACCGCCGCCGTCGAAGGTCCGCGCCCACGTCTGCTGCGCGGAGTCGAAGACGTACTCGCTGAAGTCGCGCAGGTCGCGCTCCGGGTCCTGGGCGGCGGGGATGGCGCCGCCGTCCGGCGCCTGCGCCCCGTCGTCGAACGCGGTCGGCACCGCGAAGCTGCTCCCACCCGACAGCAGCTGGAAGGCGACGAACACGAGCACGCCGACGAGCCCGAGCCCGCTCGGCACCGCGACGCGGCCGCCGGACATCCGGCCGCCACGCGCGCCGCGCGCGTCGATCGTGTTCCCGCTCGAGCGTCCCTTCTGCCAGCGCATCGACCGCATCCTTCCCCGGTCGGCACAATGGCGCACATGCCGCGCCCCATCACCTTCCTCTCCGACTACGGGCTCGGGGACGAGTTCGCCGGCGTGGTGCACGGGGTGATCGCGCGGATCGCCCCCGGCGCGCAGGTGATCGACCTCACGCACGGCATCCCCCGGCAGGACGTCGAGGCCGGCGCGCGGGCGCTGGCGCGCTCGCTCCCCTACACGCCCGCCGGGGTGCACCTGGCCGTCGTGGACCCCGAGGTCGGCGCGCGCCGGCGCGCGGTCGCGCTGCTCACGGCCGAGGAGGAGCGCTACCTGGTCGGCCCCGACAACGGCCTGCTGATCCCCGCGTCGGAGCGCTTCGGCGGCGTCGTGGAGGCCGTCGAGATCTCGGCCTCGAGCTGGCGGCTCGAGCCGGTCTCTGCGACGTTCCACGGCCGCGACGTGTTCGCGCCGGTGGCGGCGAGGCTGGCCGCCGGGGAGCCGCTCGGCGAGGCCGGGCCGCCGCTCGAGCCCGAGGACCTCATCCGCCTCGAGCTGAGCCGGGCGCGGGTCGAGGGCAGGAGCCTGATCGCCCGCATCGTCGAGACTGACGGCTTCGGCAACCTCGCCCTCGACGCCGGCCTGCGCGACCTCATGGGCACGGAGATCCGGCTCGGGGACCCGATCGCGGTGCGGCGCGACACGCGCCGCGCGCCCGGCGTCTTCGCGCGCACGTTCGCCGACGTCGAGCGCGGCGGGCTGCTGATCTACGAGGACGCGGGCGGCGCGCTCGCGGTGGCGATCAACGGCGGCGACGCCGGCCGCCTGCTCGGAGCCCGCCCCGGCGACGAGCTGCGGGTGGAGCGCGCGTGAGCCGCCTCGGGCGGCCGCGGTTGCACGCCCGCTCGATCGACTCGACCAACGCCCGCGCCCGTGAGCTGGCCGCCGCCGGCGCCCCGCACGGCACCGCGGTCACGGCGGGGGAGCAGACCGCCGGCCGCGGGCGCCAGGGCCGCGCCTGGTCCACGCCGCCGGGCAGCGCGCTCGCGCTCTCGCTGGTGATCCGCGACCCGGACCCGCTGCTGTCGCTGCGTGCCGGGCTCGCCGTGGCCGACCTGGCGGGCCCGGGCGCGCAGGTCAAGTGGCCCAACGACGTCCTGCTGGACGCCCGCAAGGTCGCGGGCGTGCTCGTGGAGGGCCGCCCGCAGGAGGGCTGGGCCGTGCTCGGGATCGGGGTCAACGCCGCGCTCGACCTCGCCGCGCTCCCGGAGGAGCTGCGCGGCACGGCCGGGACCCTCGGCCTCGAGCCGGCGGAGCTGCCGCGGGCGCTCGAGACGCTGCTCGCGGCGCTCGAGACCCGGCTCGCCGAGCAGCCGGAAGCCACGCTCCGAGCCCTGCGCGAGCGCGACGCCCTCGCCGGACAGCGGGTGCGCTGGGAGGGAGGCGAGGGCACCGGCGCCGGGATCGCCGACGACGGCGCGCTGCTCGTGCGCGGCGCCGGCGGGACCCTCCACGCCCTCGCCGCGGGCGAGGTGCACCTGCGCTAGCCCGCGTCGAGCGCCTCGACGCGCTCCTCGAGCCCGTACACCGTCAGCACGTCGCCCGGGCAGACCGTGGTCGTCTCATCGGGGGCGCCGACATAGGCGGAGTTGCGCCGGTGGATGCCGAGCACGACGATCCCGGCGTCGCGCAGGGTCAGCTCGCCCAGCTCGCGCCCGGCGATCCAGTCGGCGCCCTCCACCTCCAGCTCCGCCACCGCGTAGCCCTCGCCGAGCTCCAGCAGCCCGGCGTAGTCGCGCACGTCGAGATCCGTCCACCGTCCCAGCGCGCGCCTGATGAGGCGCGTGAGCACCCGGTCGACCGGCCTGCTGAGCGCGAGCGCGCCGAGCAGCACCATGCCCCCGGCGAGGACGCTGACGGCGACCATCGCCCTCGCCGTACCCGCAAGCGGCGTCAGCCCATCTTGCGCGGATCGACGAACAGGTCGTCGATCTGCCAGTCGCCCGTCGCGCTGAAGCGCAGGCGGACGGCGACGGTGCCCTTGCCGCCGATCAGCAGGCCCGCGGCGCCGGTGTCCATCGGGGCCACGGGCGCCCACGCGGTCGAGCCGGAGACGGACCCGAGCGCGGCGTACTGCGACGGCCGCTCGACGATCGCCTCGGCGCGCAGCGACGCGGAGGCGCCCTGGGCCGCCCGGCCGAAGAAGCGGAAGGTCGGGCGCGCCTCGTCGATGCACATCGCCGGCGAGGTGGCGGTGGCGCCGGCCGGGATCGAGAGCGAGTACTGGCCGAGGCGGCCCGTGACGGCGAACGGCTCGCTGCCCTTCACGAGCTTCGCGCCGCCGGTCAGCGACCAGCCGTTCGTCGACTCGAGCGTGCCGTTCGGGGCCAGCTCGTAGAGGTTGAAGTCGCCCCAGGGCGAGAAGGGCTGGCTCGTCTTGCCGGCACAGGTGGCGGCGTTCGCGGGGGCCGCCAGGGCGAGGGCGGCGAGAGCTCCGGCGAGCAGGGCGCCCGTCAGGCGAAGGCGTCGGGGCGTGCGCATGCCCCTGTCATCGGCAGCGCTCGCGAGCGCCGATACCGGACGTCCGGCCACTCTCCGGAATAACTGCGCAGCGCCGATAAGACACCTGGATGGGATCCCTCGACGTCGATCCGCGGCTCGAGACGCTGCTGCGGTCGTCCGCGCGGCGCGCGGCCGAGCCTCTGTCCCCCCGCCACCGGCGGGCGGAGCTCGCGAGCGCGCTCGCGATGGCCGGCGCGATCGCCGCGCTCGCGACGTGGCTGCCCGCGGGCCGCGAGGACTCCTGGACGTCGTTCGCGCTGCTGCTGGCGCTGCTGACGCTGGCCAGCCGCGTCCGCTTCACGGTCGGCGCGTTCACCGGCGCGCCGACCCAGCCGTTCCTCGTCGCCGCCTTCCTGATGCTGCCGCCGGCGGCCGCCGTGGCGATCTGGATCGCCGCCGACGTGCTCGTGCGGCTGCCGGACTACCTGCGCCGCCGCACCCACCCCGACCACCTGCTGCTGCACTTCGGCGACGCGTGGCCCGCGCTCGGCCCGGCGCTCGCGATCGGCCTGCTCGCCCCCGGCGAGCCCACGCTCGGCGCCTGGCTCGCGGTGGCGCTGGCGCTCGTGGCGCAGATCGCGATCGAGACGGTCGCCTTCGAGGCGCGCGCGTGGCTGGCCCACGGCATCCCGCCGCGGCTCGGCCTGCGCGAGGCCGCGATCTCGTTCGCGGTCGACGGCGCGCTCGCGCCGATCGGGCTGGTCGTCGCCGTCGTCGCCTGGGACGAGCCGCTGGCGCTGCTGACCGTGATGCCGCTGGTCGGCCTGCTCGCCGTGCTCGCGCGGGAGCGCGAGCGCCGGATGGAGCACGTCCTCGCCCTCTCCGACGCCTACCGCGGCACCGCGCTGCTGATGGGCGAGATGCTCGAGTCCGAGGACCCCTACACGGGGGGCGAGCACACCTGGGGCGTGGTGTCCTTGGTGCTGCGCGTCGGCGACGAGCTGGGCCTGGACGCGCGCGAGCGCCGCCACCTCGAGTTCACCGCGCTGCTGCACGACATCGGCAAGCTCCGCACCCCGCCGGAGATCCTCAACAAGCCGGGCTCGCTGACCGACGAGGAGTGGGCGATCGTCCGCCGGCACCCGGTCGACGGGCAGCGGATGCTCGAGCGGATCGGCGGCATGCTCGCCGAGGTCGGCTTCAGCGTCCGCGCGCACCACGAGCGCTGGGACGGCGGCGGCTACCCCGACGGCATCGCCGGCGAGGCGATCCCGCTCGCGGCCCGCATCGTCTGCGTCTGCGACGCCTTCAACGCGATGACGACGAACCGCTCCTACCGCCCGGCGATGCCGGTCGCCGACGCGCTCGCGGAGCTGCGCGCCTGCGCGGGAACGCAGTTCGACCCGGCCGTCGTCGATGCGATCGAGCGGGTCCGGCCGGGTCGCGCGGACGCCGGCGACACGGCCCGCGGCGTCCTGGCCAGGCTCGAGACGGCCTAGCTCCTAGGCGGCTTCGTCGCCCGCGGCGCCCTCGACGGCGGCGCGGACGCGCTCCGTCGCCGCTTCCAGCGGGCTCGGCGCTGCGGCGGGCTTCTTGCGGGCGCGCGTGGCGCGCTTGGGCTTGGCGGCGGGCTCGCCGCTCTCGAGCGCGGCCGCGGCGTCGGCGGCCTTCTCGACCGCGGGCTTGCGGGCGCGCGAGCGGGGCGCGCGCTCGGGCTTCGCAGCAGGCTCGCCGGCGGGCGCCTCGGCTGCGGGAGCCGGGGCCGCCTCGGCGGGAGCGGGCTTCTTGCGCGGCGCGCGCTTGCGCTTGGGCTTCGGGGCCTCCTCGGCGGGCGCCTCCTCCGCCTCGGGCGCGGCGTCGCCAGGGTCGGCGTCGACGGCCCTGCGCGTGCGGGAGCGGCCGCGGCGCGGCTTCGGCCTGGTCTCCGGCTGCGCCCCGTCGCCCTCCGCGGCGCCGTCGGCCTGCGCCTCCTCGGCGGCGGCGGTCGTCGCGACGGCGTCGACCTGGCTCTCGCCCGCGCTCATGCCCTTCTTACGACGGCGGCGCGAGGAGCGCTTGCCCTTGCCCTTCGGGAAGTTGCGCAGCAGCTCGCGGGCGAGCGCGGCGGGCTTGCGCGACATGCGGGTGCGCGCGCCGTTGATGACCTCGCCGGCCTCTGCGGTGTGCGGCAGCGCGGCGGCCAGCAGCGCGGCGCTCAGGCGCCGGTCCTGCTGGCGCGCCGCGTGCACGAGCCGGCGCGCGTTGCGGGCGTGCGCGCCGCCCGAGGAGTTCACGAGCAGGCCGAGCAGGCGCTTGGTCTCCGGCCAGCGCTGGACGGCGTACTCCTCGTGCACCTCGCGCGTCAGGTTGGCGCAGCGCCAGATCCAGTTGTTGGCCTGGTCGCGGCGGCCGATCTTCTTCTCGGCCAGCGCCTGCAGGACGACCTTGACGCCCTCGCGCTTGTCGTCGCGCGGCCAGCCCTCGACGAAGTCCAGCGCGCGGTCGAACGCCTCGGCGTCCTTGGACGCCGCGATCTCCGTCAGCGCGCGCAGGCGCAGCTGCGGGTTCTTGTTGCGCTCGACCGCGGTCAGCAGGAAGGTGCGCTTGAGCTCGCCGCCCTGGTCGAAGTGCAGCATCGCGCGCGCCCGGCGCCAGCCCGCGGGCGCCACGCGGGCGCCGGCCAGCGCGGCCCACTGGACCTGCTCGCCGTAGTCGAGGTGCTCGACGGCGATCCGCCACAGCTCGCGCTCGAAGACCTCGATCCGGCGGTTCTCGTCGGCGGTGACGGGGAGCACGCGGCGCTCGACCCGCAGCCGGCGGCCGCGGCCACGGCGCACCGGGCCGACGACGATCGCGCCGCCGCGGTAGACGTCGCGGTCCAGGAGCGAGTGCAGCGTCACCACGGGGTCGTCGTGCTTGGTCGCCGGGTGGACGAAGTCGACGACGATGCCCGCCTCCTTGCCCGGCTGGCGGCGGGTGACGCGGCCGACGCGCTGCTGGTAGATGCGCTTGGAGGCCGTCGGCGCGAGGTGCATGCAGACCGTCGCGCGCGGTGAATTCCAGCCCTCGGCGAGCAGCTGCGCGTTGACGAGCACGTCGACGTCACCGCGCTCGTAGCGGGCGAGGATCTCGGCCAGCTCGCGCTTGGGCGTCTCGCCCGAGACGGCCTGCGCCTTCATGCCGAGCTCGCGGAACGCCTCGGCGACGTTGTAGGCGTGGCGCACGCCGGCGGAGTAGACGACGCCCGGGACGCCGTTGAAGCGCGTCTTGTAGAGGTCGGCGATCGCGAGGTTGAACGGCTGCTGGTCCAGCAGCTCGGCCAGCATCTCCTGGTCGAACTCCGTGTCGACCTCGCCGCGGCGCAGCGGCACCTTGGCGATCGTGCGCACGCCGGGGCCGGGCGGGATCCGCACGCAGCGCAGCGGCGCGATGACGCCGCGGCGCGCCGCCTGCGCGAGGTCGAAGCGCGAGGTCTGGGTCGGGAAGAGGTCGGTGACGTGGCGGGCGATCAGCGCGCCCGTCGCGGTCATGCCGACGAAGATCGGGCCGCCCCAGTTGCGGATCGAGGCGGAGGTCTTCTCGCCCAGAGCCGTGTGCGCCTCGTCGCAGATGACGATCGCGTACGCATCGGAGATCTTGCCCGCGTTGCGGACGAACCACTGGTACGTCTCGACCGTTACGGGCCCGTTGCCCGGGTCCTTGTCGCCGAGCAGCGCCGGCGAGATCCGCTTGGCGTAGCCGCGGTCGCGCAGCTCGCCGTGGAACTGGTCGACGAGGTTGCGGCGGTGGGTGAGGATCAGCACGCCGCCGGTGCGCGAGGCCTCGACGAAGCCGAGCGCGGCGACCGTCTTGCCGGCGCCGGTCGCGTGCTCGAACCAGAAGCGCTTGGCCGCGTTGGGGTCCTCGGGCTGCTCCTCGAGCTGGGCGTCGTCGTCGTCCGTGTCGAGACTCCAGTCGAGCGGCTCCTCCGGCTCGTCGTCGTCCTCGTCGTCGCCATCGGCCTCCTCGCCGGGGATGCCGACGGGCGCCAGCGCGACCACGTCCTCGGGCGCGACGGCGCCGTTTCCGTTGCCGTTGCGCTGCGCCTCGGCGAGCAGCGCGGTCAGCGTGCCCGACAGCGCGTCGACCTGGTGGGCGCTCAGCACGGTGCCGTCGACCAGGCGCGGCTCCTGGACGCTGAGCAGGCGCTCGAGGCCGAGCAGCAGCGAGAACTTGCGCCGCCACTCCACCGACGGGACCTCGAGGCCCTCGTCGAGCTCGGCGATCGCGGCGTCGAACGCGACCCGGCGCGGGGCGCCGGCCGCAAGCGCGGTCGCGAGCTCCTCGCCCTCGATCAGGAAGGGCTCGCGCGTGAACTTCGCGACCCGTTCGAGGTCCGCAGAAGTGGGTGCGTGCGTGGCGCGATCGGCCACTGACGTGGTTTCAGCCAAGGAAAGGCGAGACGTTCGGGAAAGAAAACGGAACGGCACGCTGAGGTGCGCCGTCCGGTGGAAACCCTCGCGGGCTCGACGTCGAGCCGGGTGTCGCAGCGGCGCGCCCCTTCGAATGTGCCGCCCGCGAGTGGCCTCCATTAAAGCAGCCATTCCGGGTATGCGACCCTGATCTGGCATGAACCGGGCCCTGATAGCGCTCGCCGCCGTCGCTCTCGCGGCGGTCCTTGTCATCGGCCTGACGCAGGCGGGCGGTCCGGATGTGCCCGGTCAGGAGGGCGGGGGCTTCGATCTCGCGGAGGCCAAGCGCGACCTCGCGGGCGCCCCGGCGCCGCTCGCGTCGCTGCACGAGCAGTCCAACGAGCTGCTGAGCGGGGGCACTCGCGCCTTCGAGGAGCGCTTGGAGCAGCTGCGCGGCCACCCGGTCGTGATCAACAAGTGGGCGTCGTGGTGCGGACCCTGCCGCGCCGAGTTCCCGATCTTCCAGCAGGTCGCCACCGCCCGCGGCAAGGAGATCGCCTTCGTCGGCGTCAACGCGCGCGACAAGGCCCCCGCCGCCGAGCGCTTCTCCGCCCGCTACCCCGTGCCCTATCCGTCCTACGAGGACCCCGGCGAGAAGATCGCCCGCGCGCTGAAGGCGCCGTCGAACTTCCCCGTGACGGTGTTCGTCGACGCGCAGGGCAAGACCGTCTTCGACCCACACGGGCGGCTACCGATCCGCCGCCGAGCTCTCGGCCGACATCGACGAGAACCTTGGGTGCCTGAAATACGCGTCGACCCGCTGACCGGCCACCGGGCGATCGTGGCCGGCGACCGCGCGGACCGTCCCGGCGGGGGCTTCGCGGTGAGCGCGCCCGAGCCGGTCGACGAGGCGGCCGATCCGTTCTTGGAAGGCCACGAGGACCAGACGCCGCCCGAGCTGCACGCGCTGCGGCCGGACGGCTCCGCGCCGGACACGCCGGGCTGGACCGTGCGCGCGGTGCCGAACCTCTACCCGGCGCTCGTGCCGGGAGCGCCCGCGCCGGAGGCCGAGGCCAACCCCGACCTGTTCTCCGCCCAGCCGGCGGAGGGCGCGCACGAGGTGATCGTCAACTCGCCGCGGCCGGTGGTCGCGCTGTCGGACCTCGAGCCGGACGAGCTCGTCCTCGCCATGGAGACGTGGCGCACGCGCATGCGCGCGCACGCGGGCGCCGCCTGCCGGCACCTGATCGTCAACGAGCGCCCGGAGGCGGGCGCCTCGCTGCCGCACACCCACGCGCAGCTCTACGCGCTGGGCTTCGTCCCCGCCGCGATCGCCCGCGAGCGCGAGCGCTTCTCCGCCTACGCGGTCCGCACGATGGGCTCCAACCTGCTCGGCGACCTCGTGCAGGAGGAGGTCCGCCGACGGGTCCGCATCGTCGCGATCGACGACGAGGCCGTGCTGATGGCGCCGTGGGCCTCGCAGGTCCCGTTCCAGCTGATGCTGGCGCCGCGCCGCACCGCGCGCGCGCTTCGAGGACGACGGGCCGCTCGGCGCCGCGCTGCTGCACGACGCGCTCTCCCGCCTGCGCCGGCTGTTCGGCGCCCCGCCGCCGCTGAACCTGTGGGTGCGCACCGCCCCGCAGGGCGCGGAGCACTTCTGCCTGGCGGATCGACATCCTGCCCGCGGCTCTCCCACCGCGCCGGGCTCGAGCTCGGCGCGGGCGTCGGCCTGTGCACGGTCGCGCCCGAGGACGCGGCCGCCCAGCTGAAAGAAGCCTGACCCGAGGCTCATGGCGCGTGCCAGCGCGCCGATACAAGGAGCAATGCCCTCGGAGCCGAGCCCGGGCCGGTACCGCTGGCGGCGCGCCATCGCCGCCTGCGGCATGCTGACGTCACTCGTCGCGCTCGGCGCCATCGGCCACGACGGCCAGCCGGGCCTCGTCTCGCTGTGGCTGCTGTTCGCCGGCCTCGCGCTCGCCGCGCTGAGCCTGCACGCGATCCGCAAGGAGCGCCGCGCCGGCGAGCTGCTCGCGGCGCCGCCAGTCCGAGCGCGACCAGGCCGAGAGCCGCCGCATCGCCGCGGAGGCGCGCTCGATCGAGCTGGCCGAGACCTCGCCCGACATCGTCTGCGCTCCACGGCCCCGACGGCCGCCTGACCTCCGTCTCGCCCGCCTGCCGCGCGCGTGCTCGGCTACGAGCCCGACGAGCTGATCGGCCGCCGCCGGCGACGACTTCGTGCTCGCCGAGGACATGCCCGTCATCGCTCGCCATGCGCAACCGCGCCCGCGAGGCCGACGACGTGAGCGCCACCTTCCGGCTCGTGCACCGCGACGGCCGCCCGATCTGGGTCGAGGCCAAGCTGCGCATCGTCCGCGACGCCCGCGGCCGCGTCGCCGAGACGCACGCGATCGTCCGCGACGTCCACGAGCGCATCGAGGCCCAGCGCGCGCTGGCCGAGGCCGAGGAGCGCTTCCGCACCGCCTTCGAGGAGGGCGCCGCCGGGCATGGCGATCGTCAGCCCCGACGGCCGGCTGCTGCGCGTCAACCGCGCGCTGTGCACGATCACCGGCCACCAGCCGAGCGACCTCGAGGGCCGCACGATGCTCTCGCTGCTGCACCCTGAGGACCGCGTCGCAGCACGACGAGGAGAGCGATCGGATGCTCTCCGGCCAGATCGCGACCGCCCGCGGCGAGCGCCGCTACCTCCACGACGACGGGCACGTCGTCTGGGTCGCCGTCTCGACCACGCTCGTGCGCGACGCCGGCGGCGCGCCCGCTGCACTTCCTCACCCAGGCCCAGGACGTCACGGAGCGCCGCCGCTACGAGGCCGAGCTGCGCCACATGGCCGACCACGACGCGCTCACCGGCCTGCTCAACCGCCGCGCCTTCGAGCGCGAGCTCGAGCGCCACGTCGATCACGTCGCCCGCTACGGCCCGCGCGGCGCCGCCGTGCTGATCGACGTCGACCTGTTCAAGAACGTCAACGACACGCTCGGCCACAGCGCGGGCGACCAGCTGATCGGCAAGGTCGCCGACGCGCTGCGCGACCGGCTGCGCGACGGCGAGGTGATCGCCCGCCTCGGCGGCGACGAGTTCGCCGTGCTCGTGCCCGACGGCGGCCCCGAGGACGCGCGCGCGATCGCCGAGGACCTGCTCGAGGCGATCCGCGCGGTGCGGATCTCCAGCCACTCCGGCCGCCTGCGCAACGTCAGCGCCTCGCATCGGCGTCGCGGTGTTCGACTCGCGCCGGCTGACCGGCGAGGACGTGCTCGTCAACGCCGATCTCGCCATGTACGAGGCCAAGGAGGCCGGCCGCGACCAGGTCGCCTGCCACGTCGACCGCCAAGGACGCGCGGCCGGCTCGCCACGCGGCTGTCCTGGACGGACGTGATCCGCGACGCGCTCGACGAGGAGCGGCTCGTGCTGCAGGCCCAGCCGATCATGGACCTCGCCTCTGGCGAGATCCACCAGTACGAGATGCTGCTGCGGATGCGCGACCCGCTCGGCGAGCTGATCTCGCCGGCCGCGTTCCTGCCCGTCGCGGAGCGCTACGACCTGATCGGCGCGATCGACAAGTGGGTCGTCAAGCGCGCGATCGAGATGCTCGGCGAGGAGCTCGCGCGCAAGAACCGGCTCGTGTTCGAGGTCAACATCTCCGGCCGCTCGACCGGCGACCCGGAGCTGCTCGAGCTGATCGAGCACGAGCTCGCGGCCAACTCCGTCGCGCCGGAGCAGGTCATCTTCGAGATCACGGAGACGACGGCGGTCGGCAACATCCCGCGCGCGCAGGAGTTCGCCGCCCACCTCAACCAGCTCGGCTGCCGCTTCGCGCTCGACGACTTCGGCGCCGCGTTCGCCAGCTTCTACTACCTCAAGCACCTGCCGTTCGACTACCTGAAGATCGACGGCGAGTTCGTGCGCACGTGCCTCGGCGACCGCACGGACCAGCTCGTCATCCAGGCCGTCGTCGACATCGCGCGCGGCCTCGGCAAGCGCACGGTGGCCGAGATGGTCGGCGACCAGCCCACGCTGGAGCTGCTGGCCGGGCTCGGCGTCGACCACGCGCAGGGCTACCACATCGGCAAGCCGGCGCCGCTGGCGAAGTGGCTCGTCGAGGAGAAGCGCAAGCGCGAGCGGGCCGCGAAGGGCCCGCTCAAGGTAGTTTCGCGCACCTTGTGAGAGCGCTCGTCCAGCGCGTCGCCCGCGCGTCCGTGACCGTCGAGGGCGAGCGCGTGGCCGCGATCGGGCCGGGCCTGCTGGTGCTGCTCGGCGTCACCCACGACGACCGCCCCGAGCACGCGGACCGGCTGGCGGAGAAGGTGCGCGCGCTGCGGATCTTCGAGGACGGCGAGGGCCGCATGAACGAGCCGCTCGGTGAGCGCGAGCTCCTCTGCGTGTCGCAATTCACGCTCTACGGCGACGCACGCAAGGGCAACCGCCCCGCGTTCGTCGCCGCGGCCCGGCCCGAGCAGGCCGAGCCGCTCTACGAGCGCTTCTGCGAGCGCGCCGGGGCCCGCCGCGGCCGCTTCGGCGCCCACATGGACGTCGAGCTGGTCAACGACGGGCCCGTGACGCTGCTGCTAGAGCTTCCCCACCTGACGTCGCCGTAGGCAGCGAGCTTGCGAGCGCCGACAGGCGAAACCTCAGTTGCAGCGAGCTTGCGAGCGCCGACAGGCGAAATCACAGCTTCCTGGAGGTGAGGGTTCTCCTGATCGTGCGCCCACCCCTGGTGGCACGCACCGTGACCTTGTAGTCGCCGCGCGGCCGGTTCTTCTGCGCGAAGCGCACGCGATGCGTGCGACCCGGAGCCTTGGTCGCGGACCGGTAGCGCTTCATCACGCGCGTGCCGCGCTTGACGGTCACGGTGACCCTGGCCGCGTCGAGCAGCCGGTAGGCGATCCCGAGCGACCTGCGGCCCGTGCCGCCGAACACCGGCCGCTCGAGCTTGTACGAGCGCAGCAGCGTGCAGCCCTCGCGGCCGTAGTGCGCGGGGCGGTTGCTCCAGCGAGCGCCGGCGCGCTGCCGGTCCAGGCGCCGCGCGTCGATCAGCCCGTTCGACTCGCGCAACCGGAAGCGGACCATGAAGATCCCGTCGCGGATTGTGCGGCCGCGCCGGTTGGCGCGCCCGTTCCAGGTGAACGACCGCCTGGCGTTCTCGAAGCGCGCGACGAGGCGCTCGCCGATCACCCGGCGCCCGATCGACTGCTGGAACACGTCGACCGTCACCGGACGGTCCACCGAGCGGCGGAAGGCGATCTTCAGCCCGCGCCCGGCGGGGCGGGCGCTCGCCGCGGTGAGCGAGCGACTGGCGACGCAGGCCCGGGGGGTGCTCCCGCCGGCCGGCGGCGGCGTCGTCTGCCCCTGCCCCTGCCCCTGCCCCTGCCCCTGGCCCTGGCCGCCCGAGAAGTTCGGCGGCGGCGGGGCCGTGCGCCCCTCGTCGGCGAACTCGTAGCGGTAGACGCCGCGGCCCTGGGTCGCGGCGATCAGCGTGTCCGGCTCGGCCGCGTCGGCCTTCGGCTTGAGCTCGAGCGTGAACACCGGTGCGGTCGGCAGGCCCGAGCCGAGCACCTCGTAGGTCCCACCGGACGTGTCCGAGGAGATGAAGACGCCGAGGTTGGTGCCGACGACGAGCTGGCCGTTGCGCACCAGCGTCCAGTTCGCGGGAATGTCGGGCAGGTTCCCCGTGATGTCGGTGAACGTCCGGCCCGCGTCCGTGGACCGGTAGACGTTGCCGCCGCCCACGTCGGCGTCCTCGCCGAGCCGGCCCGGCGGCAGCCAGCGGCGGCTGTAGCCGCCGAGCGTGGCGTACACCACGCGCGAGTCGGACGGGTCGATCTGGATCGAGGTGATGTAGCGCTCGGGCAGGCCGGCGGGCTCGAAGCGCTCCCAGTTCTCCGGCGTGCCCGCCTTGCCGATCTTGCCGTCGGGCGTGACGTTGGAGGCCAGGCCGTTCGCGAACGGCTGGGTGTTGAGCGCGTCGCAGTAGCCACAGAACGCCACGTAGGCCGCGCTGCCGCCGGCCACGGTGTCGCCCGGTCCGGCCGGCTCGAACTTCGCCGTGCCGGTGAACGGGCCGCTCGCGGCGTAGTTCTGCACGCGGATGACGTACCTCCCCGCGCCGGGGCGCGTGAGGACCACGCGCTCGGAGGTGGTGCCGCCCTGGGCGGAGGACCCGACGGGCGTGTCCTGACCCTCCTTGTAGACGTACATGTCCCAATCGTTGGCGGCGTTCTCCCACGTGATCTCGATCGTCGCCCGCGCGTTGCCCTCGTCGGGCTTGATCTCGAACGGCGTGTCGTCGTAGGTGCCAGGGGCGTCGGTGCCGCCGCCGGGCAGCGTCGGCGGCGCGGAACCGTCGAACGTGAAGTCGGCCGTCTTGCCGCCGGTGGGCAGCGGCGTGCCGACGCCGCGCACGTCGATCGCGGAGATGATGTTGTCGGAGCCGCCTTCGCCCTCGCCGAGGTTGAAGACGGTCTCCCAGTTCTCGGCGCCGTCGGTCGTCTCGTGGACGCTGTTGCCGGCCGTGATCAGGTGGTTCGGATCGGCCGGGTCCATCGTGAACGGGTTGATGAACTGGTAGGTGTCCTCGGGCGGCGCCACGGAGGACCACGTCTCGCCTCCGTCCGTGGTCTTCGAGATGTCGTTGAACGTGTAGGACTCGTAGGCGACGTCCGAGTTGTCCGGGTCGACCGCGCTGAACGCGCCGTCGCCGCCGTAGGTCTCGTACTGGTCGCCGTCGGGCTCGATCTTGAGCTCGCCGTTGTCCTGCAGGCCGGCCCAGATCGTGCCGTCCTTGGCGACCTGCGCGTCGTAGGGCAGCAGGGTGTTGAAGCCGTTGTTGGCGCCGCGGCCCCAGCCGTCGGGGGAGAGCTCCTCGCCCTCGCCGACCGTCTGGACGTTGACGCCGCCGTCGTGGCCGACCACGTAGGTCACGCCGCCGTCCTCGCGCGGGATCCAGATCGCCGCGTGCTGGTCCGGGTGCGTGGTCGTCCCGCCCGCGCCCGCGGTGGTCGGGCACTCGGGCAGGCCGGTGTTGAGGAACAAGCATGTCTCGCCCGCGAAGTACGGGCCGATGACGTCGAACTGCGAGACGGTGTTCGGCGGCTCGTCGCCGTCGGCGCCGCAGACGAACGGCGTCGCGTCCTGCGGGTCGGCGGTGTTGCAGTTCTGCCAGACCTCCTCGAGACCGAACGTCAGCCGCGTCGGCACGCCGTTCTCGTCGGCCCGCGTCGGGTCGGGCGAGACGAAGAGGTTGTACCAGGCCTGGATGCCCGGGCAGTACTGCAGCGCGCAGCCCGTTCCGGTCAGCGCGGAGCCCGTCCCGGGGTCCTTGAGGTCGTCGCCCGAGTTCATCCGCGTCCACGTACCGCCGAAGTCGTCGGAGACGTAGATGCCGTCGAGCACCGTGTTGTTCGGGATCGGCCCGCTCGGGTCGCTGTTCGCGTCGATCACCGGCGCGCCGCCGCGGAAGCGGACCGCGTCCTCGACGATCGCGTAGAGGTAGTTGTGGTCTTGGTCGGCTCCGTCGGCGTGCCCGAGCTCGACGCGGCCGATCCGCCCCTCGTCGTTGAACGGCGCCGCCGTCGGGGCATCGAGCTTCTCGAACGTGCCCGGCGCCCCGTTGAGCGACTTGTAGACGCCGTTGTTCGGGGACTCGGGGTAGCCGTACGGGCTCGTCTTGTTGCCCGCCCGCCAGCCGACGACGGCGAGCACGGAGCCCTCGACGGCGCCTGCCGAGCTGTCCGGCGTCGCGGCGTTGTCGCGAGCCGCGACGACGACGTCGGTGACCATGTTGGCCAGGAAGCAGCCCTCCACGTCGGGGCCGGCGCCCGTGCAGTTCGGATCCAGCGGATCGCCGTCGGCGTCCTCGCCCGTCGGCAGCGCGACGTTGGTGAAGCTCGCGCCCGCGTCCGTCGAGCGGTAGAGGCCGGCGCCCGTCGCCGCATAGACCTTCTGCGGATCGCTCGGGTCGACGGCGACCTTGAAGGCGATGACGCCGCTGGGCACGCCGGTCGCCTTCTGCCAGCTCGCTCCGTCGTCGGTGCTGAGGTAGACGCCGTCGCCGGCGAACGTCCCGCCGCCGCCGAAGACGTTGTCGCCCGTGGCGATCACGATCGTGCCGCCGTTCGCGGAGGAGTGGTCGATGCCGCCGACGGCCTGAGTGGGCAGGTTGTCGCCGATGGACCGCCAGCGGTCGAAGCCGTCGGCCTCGTCGGCGACCCACACGCCGCCCTCGCCGACGGCGGCGAACAGCCGCCGGCTCTCGGGATCGAACGCGAAGTCGGAGATGCGCCCGTTGACGTCGGCCAGGCCGAGCCCGTTGACCTCGTCATAGCGCTCGTCGTCGGCGATGAGCGGCCCGCGCCCGGCGGGCTCCCACGTGCCGCCGGCGCCGGGCACGCTGCCGGCGCTGGCGATCGCCTCGCGCTCGCGCAGCGCGCTCGGGTACGCGCCCGAGCGCGGCGCGGGCTGCCCGCCGCGGGCGCGGCGGCCGGATTCCTGCTGGACCGTCAGCAGCTCGGACTGAGCCTCCGGCGTCTTCGCGCTGCGGCAGTCGGCGCCGCCGTCGCGCTCTTCACGCTCGCGCTCGACCTTGATCGCACGCACGGTGGCGCGGTCGCCGGCGGCCTCCGCCGCGCGCAGGACCCGGCGCTCGCGCGCTTCGTGCTGCGCCTCCGTGACGTATCCGGGCGGGCAGGCCTCGGCGAAGCGGCGGCCGTCTCCCGCCGCGGGTGAAGGCGAACGCGGCGGCGGCGAGCAGCGCGATGACGAGCAGCGCGACCGACAGGGTGCGCGGGATCCGGTGCGGCATGACGATGTAGAACCCCCTCCAGGGCCGAGACCACTTGGGCGCTGCAACGCACCGAATCCCCGGATCTTGCGCTTTCGATGCACGCCCAACCGTTGCTCTAGGGTGAGCGCGATGCCGCCCGAAGAGCGCTTCGTCTGCCGCTTCGCCGCCGAGCCGCCCCAGGGCCCGCTGCCCTACGGTCGCTGGGCCGAGACCCTCCAGGCCGAGTTCCTGGCCGCGTGCCTGAGGATCGACGCCGACGGCGAGGACCTCGGCGAGGCCGGCGAGCTCACCTACTACCCGGACCGCACGTGGTCGGGGCGCACGTACGTGCCCGTGTCCACGCGTTCGAGCACCGGCTTCGAGCTCTATGGCTATGTCTCCTTCACCCCCGGCGACGAGAGCGATGAGCCGTCGGACTTCTACGGCTGGGCGGACTTCACCGACGTCACGGCCGACGACAACCCCGAGTGGCGGATGGACCTCACCGAGGAGGTGATCGGCGGCTGGCGCGGGGAGCAGGGCAAGACGGCGGCGATGACGCTCGTCTGGGGGCGGCCTCTGATCGACGGGGGCGCCGTCGTCACCGCCGAGCTCGCACGCCTCACCGTCGACCAGTGCGTCCTCGAAGAGGAGCGCTTCACGCTGCTGGCCCCCGACGCCTATCGCGAGGACTACCTGGAGGTCGCCCTCTACGACCACAAGGGCAACCAGCTCGCCCGCGAGTCGCTCTACGAGGACGACGGGGAAGACGAGGCCGAGGCGTCCTAGCGGGCCGCGGCCAGGCGGCCGCCGCGCAGCAGCCGCCAGGCCGCGAAGAGGATCGCCGCGGTGATGAAGTACATCGCCGTCGTCATCGCCGCGGCGTAGCCGTAGCGCAGCTGCTCGAAGCCGACGTCGTAGACGTAGATCGGCAGGAACAACGTCGCGCGGTCCGGCCCGCCGTCCGTCACCAGGTAGGTCGCGGCGAAGGAGGCCTGCAGCGAGAGCGCGACGTCGCGGGCCGCCAGCAGGCCGAGCACCGGCGCCATCAGCGGGAGCGTGACGCGTCGCAGGGTGTCGGCGCGCGAGCTGCCCTCCATCCGTGCGACGTCGTAGAGCTCCTCCGGCAGCTCCTGGCGCGCGGCGAGCGCGATCAGGAACCCCTCGCCGATCGTGAACCAGGAGATGATGGCCAGGCCCAGCATCGACGGGAACGGCTCGGCGAACCAGGCGGGCTGAGGCAGGCCGATCGCCGCCAGCAAGCCGTTGACGGGGCCGAAGACCGGGTTGAGCAGGAACGTGAAGGCGATCACGAGCGCGACCTCGGGGACGACCGTCGGCAGGTAGGCCGCCGTCCGCCGCGCGCCCGCGCCGCGCCGCGGCCGGTGCAGGAGCAGCGCCAAGCCGAGCGCGCCGACCATCCGCACAGGCACCGTCAGCGCGGCGAACGTGAGCGAGTTCTCGAGCGTCTCGTAGAAGACGGGGTCGCGCAGCAGCTCGCGGAAGTTCTCCAGCCCGACATAGGTCGACGGGCCAAGCAGGTCGGTCTGGAACAGCGCCGTGGCGAGCGTGATCACCGCGGGGAGCGCGAAGAGCGCGGCCGCGCCCACCGCCGCCGGGGCGAGCAGGATCGCGAGCTGCCGCCGTCGCGCGGTCACAGCGCCCTGCCGTCCTCTGCGTCGAACAGGCGCACGGCCGCGGGGTCGGGCGCCAGCCGCACCGCGTCGCCGGGCCGCGCCGCCGCGCCCTCCGGCGGGCGGACCGCGAGCCGCCGCCCGCCGGCGCGGACATGCCACACCCGCTCCGGCCCGGCGCGCTCCGCGACCTCGACGGTCGCCTCGATCGCGCCGCCGGCCGCGGGGCGCAGGCCCTCGGGGCGCACGCCCGCGACCACGTGCGCGCCCTCGGCGACCCCGGTGCCGGGCGGGAGCGGGATCCGGAGCGGGCCCGCCGCCACCGCGCCGTCGCGGACCTCGCCCTCCAGCAGGTTCATCGGCGGGGTGCCGACGAAGCCCGCCACGAAGCGCGTCGCGGGCCGGTCGTAGACCTCGTCCGGCGTGCCGACCTGCTCCAGCGCGCCGGCGCGCAGGACCCCGACGCGGTCGCCGAGCGAGAGCGCCTCGGCCTGGTCGTGGGTGACGTAGACCATCGTCGCGCCCGTCTCGGCGTGCAGGCGCCAGAGCTCCGCGCGCGCGTCGGCGCGCAGCTGCGCGTCGAGGTTGGAGAGTGGCTCGTCCAGCAGCAGCACGCGCGGCCGGCCGGCCAGCGCGCGGGCGAGCGCGACGCGCTGGCGCTCACCGCCGGAGAGCTGCGAAGGGCGGCGGTCGAGCAGGCCCGCGAGCCCGAGGCCCTCTGCGACCTCCGCCACGCGCCGGCGCGCCTCCGCGGCCGGGGTGCGGCGGGCCGCGAGGCCGAAGCCGACGTTCTGCTCGACGGTCAGGTGCGGGAACAGCGCGAAGCTCTGGAACACCATCGCCACGCCGCGGTCGGCCGGCGCCAGCGCGGTGACGTCGCGCCCGCCCACGCGGACGCTGCCCGCGTCCGCCGGCTCGAGGCCGGCCACGAGCCGCAGCAGCGTGCTCTTGCCCGACCCGGAGGGCCCGAGGATCGCGAGCAGCTCGCCGTCCGCGACCGCGAGCGACAGGCCGGCCAGGGCGGGCGCGCCGTCCTCGTAGGCCTTCGTCAGTCGCTCGATCTCGAGGGCGCTCAGCCCGACCCCTCGCCGAACTCGCCGTCGGTCTCGCGCGCGATCCGCTCGATCATCTCGTCGCGCGAGATGCGCCCGTAGAAGGCCTGCTCCAGCGCGAGATCGGCCGCATCCTCGACCTGGGGGAAGGCGCGCGTGGTCGGGAGCCGCCGGGCGACGTCGACCTGGTCGAGGAAGATCTCGCTCGACCGCGGCGGCTCCGTCGGGTTGAGGAAGTCGGGCGACTCCGCCACCTCGCGCAGCGACGGCACGGTGCGCCCGCCGCGCGCCAGGATGCGCTGGCCCGCGGGGCCGGCGGCGAACGCGACGAACCTCCAGCCGGCGTCGGCCTGCGGGCCCGCCGAGAGGCAGAAGCCGTCGGCGTGCAGGACCGTGACCTCGCGCTCGATCGTCGGGAAGCCGGCCACGTCCCAATCGAACGACTCGATCGTGCGGAAGTTCGGGACGTCGCGGCGTGAGGAGAAGTACATCGCCAGCTCCCCGTCGATGAAGCGCTCCTCGAGCGGCTTGGCCTCGACATCGGCGGCCGACGGGGCGAGCCCCTCGCGGCCGAGCGCGAGGAACGCGTCGAGCCCGCGGCGGCCCGCCGCGGTGTCGAAGGCGAACCGTGTCGGGCTCTCGTCGTCGTCGACCAGCTCGCCGCCGGCGGACCAGACGAACGGGGCGGCGCGGATCACGCTCGCCTCGGTGCCGACCGCGTGGCCGCCGCCCCCCTTCAGCCGCCGGGCCGCCGCGAGGAGGTCGTCGTAGGTCCAGCCGGCCGCCGGCATCGGCACCCCCGCCGCCCGGAACCGGTCGCGGTTGACGTACACCACGAGGTTGGAGGCGTTCTGCGGCACGCACTGCAGCTCGCCACGGAACGTGAACGGCGCGAGCGGAGCCTCGAGCAGCTCCTCGCGCTCCGGGGCACCTTCGGTGCCGAGCCGCGGGCCGGCCGGGTCGATCGCGCCCGGGCGCAGGTAAGGGCCGAGCCGGCGGTGGTTGATCAGCCACACCGCGGGCGGGCGGCCGGCCGAATAGGAGGTGCTGAGCCGCTGCAGGAAGCCGTCGGTGTCCGGGACGGGCGTCAGCCGGACGGACTCGCCCGTCTTCTCGCGGTAGGCGCGGACGAGGTCCTCGTAGACGGCCGCCTCCTCCGCGTCCGCAGTGACGAGGAAGTCGATCCGGCCGCCGCGGCCCTCCTGGTCGCCGCCGCCCGCCGCACCGCAGCCCGCCAGCGCCAGCGCCAGCGCGGCCGCGAGCGCCGCCGCGGGCGCCCTCACCGTCCGAGCCACCCCGCCCCCCTCGTCGCCTGCAGGAACCGTCGCTGCGCCGCCGCGAAGGCGACCACGGCCGGGACCGTCGCCACGAGCGCGCCGGCCAGCGCCAGCGACGTCCCGCCGGCGCCGACGAAGAACAGCGACCGCAGGCCGAGCGGCAGGGTGTAGGTCTCGCGCGAGAAGAGGTAGAGCAGCGGGTCGATGAAGTTGCCCCAGTGCAGCACGAAGGTGAGGGCCGCGACGGCGAAGGCGGTCGGGCGCACGAGCGGCTCGGCGACCGACCACCAGCTGCGGATCGGTCCCATGCCCTCGAGCCGGGCCGCGTCGAGCAGGTCGCGCGGGATTCGGCGGTAGCTCCAGTAGAAGAGCAGCACCGCCAGCGGCGTCGTGCCCATCAGCGCGGGAGCGATCAGCGGGACGTAGGAGTCGACGAGCCCGAGTTGACTGAAGATCGCGAAGCGCGGCACCCACAGAGCGGGCAGCGGGACGAGCAGCAGCGCAAAGGCGATGGCGACGGCCGCGCGGCGGCGGCGCGGTGAGAGCTGGGTGATCGCGAAGCCCGCCCACGACGAGCAGAGCACCGAGAGCGGCACCGCGACGGCCACGACCAGCAGCGAATTGAGCGCCTGACCGGCGAGCGGCTCGGACTCGAACGCCGCTTCGAGGCTGGCGAGGCTCGGCGGGGAGCGGGATCAGCTCCCAGCCCGTCGGGGCGGTCGAGCTCACGGGCTGCAGCGCGCCGAGCACGAGCACGACGACGGGCAGCAGGAACGGCGCGACGGCGAACGTCGCCATCGCCTGCGCGGCGGTGGGTCGCGGCACCCGGCCGAGTATCCCAGGGCGCCGGACATGAGGGGCCAGGCCCTTTCGGTAGAGGGCCTGGCCCCTTAGGTTCAGGGTGTGCGGGGATTCGGGGCGTATCGGGTGGTGCTGGCGACGCCGGGGGCGGGACGGCTCGTCGCCGCCTCGCTGCCCGCGCGGCTGTCGTTCGGGCTGTTCGACCTCGCGCTCGTGCTGCTGATCGAGCGGGCCACGGGCTCGTTCGCCGCGGCCGGGGTGGCGATCGGACTCCACGCCGCGGGCGTCGCGGTCGGCGGCGTCGTGGCGGGCGTGCTCGTCGAGGGGCCCGGGACCGACGCCGCGTTCCTCGCCGGCGCCGGGCTCGCGATGGCCGCCGCGCTCGTGGTGCTCGCGGCTAGCGGCCGTTCCCGTTCCCGTTCCGCGAGCCCGTGATGACGTCGATCATCCCGTACTCGAGCGCCTCCTCGGGGGTGAAGAAGCGGTCGCGCTCGAGGGCGTCGGAGATCTCCTCGACCGGGCGGCCGGTGTGCTCGGAGTAGATCTCCTCCATCCGGCGGCGCAGCGCGAGCGACTCCTTGGCGTGGATCTGGATGTCGGTCGCCTGGCCCTGGAAGCCGCCGTGCGGCTGGTGGATCAGGATGCGGCTGTTGGGGAGCGCCGAGCGCTTGCCCTTCGCGCCGCCCGCGAGCAGCAGCGAGCCCATCGACATCGCGATGCCGCACACGGTCGTGGCGACGTCGGGCTTGATGAAGCGCATCGTGTCGTAGATCGCCAGGCCCGAGTAGACGACCCCGCCCGGTGAGTTGATGTAGAGCTGGATGTCCTTCTCGGGGTCCTCGGCCTCGAGGTGCAGCAGCTGCGCCACCACGAGGTTGGCGATGTCGTCGTCGATCGCCGTGCCGACGAAGACCACGCGCTCGCGCAGCAGCCGCGAGTAGATGTCGAACGAGCGCTCACCGCGGGAGTCCTGCTGTACGACGACGGGGACCAAGGGCATATGCAACCTCCGAGTTGCGTGTTTCCCGGATGGTAGCCTAAGTGCAACCCACTGGTTGCAGGAGGCCCGCCATGCCCGTCGTGAATCGAGAGGTCGTGCTCCCCGTCCCGCGCGAGCGCGCGTGGGAGCTGGTGACGGAGCCGGACGAGATGGAGACCTGGCTCGGCGACGACGTGGACTTCGAGGCCGAGGAGGGCGCCCCGCTGCGGATCGACGACCGTGACGGCGTCGTGGAGCACGTCACCGACGAGGAGCGGATCGTCTTCACGTGGGGCGAGTCGATCGTCGAGTGGGTGCTCGAGGACCACCCGGCGGGCACCCGCTTCGTCGTCACGGAGCACCGCTTCGCCGACGACGGCGCCGTGTGGGGTCCGGCGATGTCGGCGCTCGCGTCGAGCGCCGCGCCGTGCCTGGCGTAGATGACAGAATCGGGGCGGTGTTCGCCGCCCTGGCCGACCCCACCCGCCGCCTCCTCGTCCGTTCTCTTTCGCGCCGGCCGGAGCTGACGGCGTCGGGGCTGGCGGGCGAGCTGCCGATGACGCGCCAGGCGGTGACCAAGCACCTCGCCGCGCTCGACCGCGCCGGCCTGGTGACCGCCCGCCGCGAGGGCCGCGAGACGCGCTACGCGCTCACTCCCGCGCCGCTGGCCGACGCGATGCGCTGGATGGACGACGTCGGCGCGGAGTGGGACGCCCGGCTGTCGCGGCTGGCGGAGCGGCGCTGAGGTGGCCCGCGCCGCACTCGTCACCGGCGCCGCCGGCGGTATCGGCCGCGCCGTCGCCGAGCGGCTGATCGCCGACGGGCTCGACGTGCTCTCCGTCGACCTCGAGGCCGACGGGCTGCCCGGCACCGGGTTCGCGGCCGACCTCACGACGCGCGAGGGCAACCGCGGCGCCGTGGACGCCGCGCTCGCGGCGTTCGGGCGGCTCGACGTCGTCGTGCCCAACGCCGGCGTGCAGCACGTCGCGCCGGTCAAGGAGTTCCCCGAGGACAAGTGGGAGCTGCTGATCTCGCTGATGCTCACGAGCCCGTTCCTGCTCGCCCGCTACAGCTGGGAGGCGCTCGAGCGCGGCGAACAGGCCCGCTACATCGCGATCGCCTCCGCCCACGCGCTGGCCGCCTCGCCCTTCAAGTCTGCGTACGTGTCGGCCAAGCACGGCGTGCTCGGGCTCGTGAGGACGCTCGCGCTCGAGGGCGCCGAGGCGGGGATCTCCGCCACCGCCGTCTGCCCGGGCTACGTCCGCACCCCGCTCGTCGAGGGCCAGATCCCCGACCAGGCCAAGGCCCACGGCATCTCCGAGGAGGAGGCGCTCGAAGAGGTCATCCTCGCCCCGCACGCGATCAAGCGCCTGATCGAGCCCGAAGAGGTCGCGGGCGTCGTCTCGTTCCTCGCGAGCGAGGCCGGCGCGTCGTTCACGGGCGCCCCCGTGACGATGGACCAGGGCTGGACCGCCCGCTAGGGCGCGAGGGAGCAGCTGACGTCCGCTTGCGCACCGCCATGGGCGATAGCCGCAAGGAACGCCGGTCGAAAGCGTTGGCGCCCCCGTGACCAATCGCCTTCTCCCACTCGCCTTCATGCTCGCGCTCGCCCTGCCGGCGAGCGCGCAGGCCGCGCCGAAGCTGCTGCTCGACGCCACCACGGTGCTCGATGCGCCGCTCACCGCGAACGCCGGCGACGCCGCCGTCGCCTGCCACCGCGCGTACCGGCCGGACGCGGCCGGGGTCGCGGCCCGCGACGTGCGGCTGCCCGGGCCGGGGTCGCTCGAGGTGCGCCTGGCCGGCGATGACGGCGATTGGGACGTCGCGGTGTTCGACGCCGCGGGCAACGTGCTCGCGGCCGACGCGTCGCCCGACGCGCAGGAGGTCGCGAGCGGGTTCGCGCTGAAGGGCGGCGTCGTGCACGTGCAGGCCTGCCGGCGCGCCGGCGACGCCTCGTCGGTGCCCGCGACGCTCGAGCACTCGGCGATCGCGCCCGGCGCCGCCGAGGCCGCGAAGGCCGCCAAGCCGCAGCTGGTCGACGTGATCACGCCCACGCGCGAGCAGAGGCAGCGGCTCATCGACCTCGGGCTCGACATGACCGAGCACGGCGGCGAGGAGAGCCTCGGCGTCGTGCTGCACGGCGCAGACGACGAGGCCGCGCTGCGCAAGGCGGGCCTGCGCTGGACGGTCAAGGTCGGCGACCTCGTCGCCCAGGATCGCGCCGCGCGGCTGAGCGAGCGCCGCGCCGCAGCGGCCGCGAGCCGCGGCGGCGCCACCGCGAGCGGCGTCCGGGCGCGCGCCAGCGCGCTGCCCACCGGTCGCGCGACCTACCGCCTGCTGGCCGACTACAACGCCGAGCTCAAGGACCTCGCGGCGAAGAACCCGAACCTCGTGAAGCTCTTCACGATGCCCGAAGAAGACCTACGGCGGCAAGGACGTCCTCGGGATCGAGATCACCGAGAACGTCGCCCGCAACGACGGCAAGCCGGCCTTCTTCAACATGGGCGTCCACCACGCCCGCGAGTGGCCGGCCGGCGAGCTCTCGATGGAGTGGGCGCACGAGCTGGTCAACGGCTACAAGAAGGGCGAGGCGCGCGCGACGAACGTCGTCAAGAGCTCGCGCAACATCGTCGTGCCGATCGTCAACCCCGACGGCTTCGAGGCCTCGCGCAACGCGGGCGAGCTGGCCGGCCAGAGCGGCGGCCGCGACGAGAGCGTCCCCGACACCGCCTACCTCGTCGCCGGCGCGACGACCGGCGGCGAGTACCGGCGCAAGAACTGCCGCCTGCCCGACGACTCGGCGGCCGGCAACTGCACGACCTCCGCGGGCGTGGCCGAGAACGGCGTCGACCCCAACCGCAACTACGGCGGCCTGTGGGGCGGCCCGGGCGCGGACACCAACCCGCTCACCCAGAGCTATCGCGGTCCCGGCCCGTTCTCCGAGCCCGAGACGCGCAACATCAAGTCCGTCGTCTCCCGCAACCAGGTGATGACGCTGATCACCAACCACACGACCGCGGGCCTCGTGCTGCGCGCGCCCGGCCTGCGGCAGCTCGGCGACCCGGTCGACGAGGACCGCGGATACAAGGCGCTCGGCGACGCGATGGCCAAGGAGAACGGCTACTTCTCCCAGAAGTCGTTCGAGCTCTACGACACGACCGGCACGACCGAGGACTGGAGCTACAACTCCACGGGCGGCTTCGGCTTCACGTTCGAGATCTACTGCGGCGACGCCCAACTACGAGACGGGCGACTGCGACGACCCCGCGTTCCACCCGCGCTACCAGCGCGTGGTCGAGGAGTGGGACGGCACCAACCCGATCGCCGACCACACCAACGACCCGGGCCCGAACAAGGGCTACGACGGCAAGGGCAACCGCGAGGCGTACTACATCGCCGCCGAGAGCACGCTCAACGAGCAGCGCCACAGCGTGCTCGAGGCCAGCGTGCCCGCCCGGCACGACGCTGCGCCTGACGAAGGAGTTCAAGACGCAGACGTTCCCGCAGGAGCAGCCCGACGGCTCCGAGAAGCCGCTCGAGATCGACGACATGCTCGAGACGACCTACGACGTCGGCGAGACCGGCAAGGTCCGCTGGCACGTCAACCCGTCGACGCGGCCCGATCGTGGCCAAGGCGACCGGCAGGCCAGAACCCCGGCCCGTCGAGCCCGCCCGAGCGGCGCGCAACGGCGGCCCGACCGGCACACGGACGACCCGCCGACGACCCGCGGCAACGACGGCCGCGGCCCCGAGCGGCGACGCGAACTCCAACGACCCGACTCATCTACAACGACCACCCGATCACGATCCCGTCCGGCGGCGACAACGGGTCATGGCGGCGAAGGTCGAGTGGGCCACGCCGGCGAGCGACTGGGACGTCGAGCTCTTCGAGGACGCCAACGGCAACGGCAAGGTCGACACCGGACGAGAAGGTCGTCAGCTCGAGCCAGACCGGCATCGGCGACCGCGACGGCGCTCCGAGGAGGTCGTCGATCGCCGCGCAGCCGCGGCCTGGCGGCCGGGCACGAAGTACGTGCTGCGCGTGAACAACTTCGCCGCGACGGAGCCGTACACGCTGACGATCAGCTACGCCCGCCGCTGCCGTTCAAGCCGGCGCAGGTCGAGAGCTACACGCTCACCTGCGAGCGCGGCGGGCACGGTCTACGACACCCAGCAGGTCTTGATCGAGCGCGGCGAGGTCAAGCAGCTCGACCTCAAGGCGTGCGCGGCCGCGATCCAGCGGGCGTGCGCGGCGAACACGATCGGCCTGCGCTCGGTCAAGGCGACCCGCAAGGGCTCCGGCATGCGCTTCGGCTTCCGCCGCTTCGCGCGCCGGCCCGTGCAGATCGACGTCTTCCAGGTCTCGCGCGGCGACCGCGTGATCTCCGAGCGGCTCGTCAAGCGCTTCAAGGCCCGCACGAAGGCCGCGACCTGGAACGGCCGCGGGGCGAGGGGCGACGGCCTGTACTTCGTCCGCTACCGGATGAAGACCCGCAGCGGCAAGGGGACCGAGGTCCGCCGCGTCACGCTGCAGCGCCGCAACGGGCGCTTCTCCCGCCGGCCGGACTTCTACCGCCGCGCGACCTGCGACCTGCTGCCGAGCTACAAGCTCGAGCGGGCCGCCTTCGGCGGGCGCACCAGGGCGCCGCTGCGGATCGCCTTCCGCGTCGCCACCCACGCGCGCACGCAGGTGACGGTGCTGCGCGGCAAGAAGGCGGTCAAGCGCTTCAAGGCCCGCACGTCGGCGCCCAAGCGGACGCACCGCCTCAAGGTCCGCGCCGGCAAGCTCGCCAAGCGCGGCGACTACCGCGTGCGCATCGTGGTCGGCCGGGGCAAGGGCCGCGTGACCTCGACGCTGGTGAGCCGCAGGCTCTAGCGGGCCACGTCCCCGGCCGGTACCTTTGCGACGGGATGCGCAAGGATGCCGAGCCGGGGACGACCGCCTCTGCCGAGCCGCTTCAGGTCGAGGCGCCCGCACCCGCACCCGCACCGCCCGCGCAGCACGCCGCGCTGCTGCAGCTCGCGCGCACGGTCGGCAACCAGGCCTTCGGCGCGATCCTCGCCCGCCAGGAGGAGCCCGAGGATTGGGAGGCCACCCCGAACCTCCGCGGCACGCCCCCGGTGCGCGATCGCCACCACCCGCCCAACAGCAACGTGGTCGAGGACCAGGCCGAGTACGACGCGCTCGTGACGGAGGCGCGCGCGGCGCTGGTCCGCCAGCGCGCGCGCGCCGCCGGCTTCCTCGACGAGCGCGGCAACCTGCACGACTTCCGCTACTTCTTCGCGAAGGTCTACTCGTACGTCACCGAGAACGAGATCGGCTTCTGCGAGTCGCACGCGTTCCACTACCCGAGCTACGTGCTCAAGTGCGTCCTGTACTTCGAGCGCATCTACGACGACAACATCCGCGCGTTCGACACGCCGGGGGCGCGCGTGGAGGACCACTGGCGCACCGCCTTCGAGGAGACGGCCCGCGCCCAGCAGCGCTCCGAGGACGCCTACCGGCTGATGCTCGAGATGCGCGACCCCGACGCGGCCGGCGGCGCGGCGCTCAACGCGCTCACCCAGACCGTGCTCGGCGCGATGACCGCGATGACGGTCTCGATGAAGGCCCACATCCGCTACGACCTGCCGCGCGCCGAGGCGTGGGTGTTCAACCAGGGCTACCGCGCGATGCCGCACGTCACCCAGGACGACTTCATGGCCGACTTCATGTCGATGAGCGGCGTCTTCGACCGCGCGGGCGAGGCGATGCTGCCGGACATGGCGGAGAAGCTCGGCGTCCCGGTCGACCTCGTGCCGCGGATGGTCCAGGACACCTCGATGAGCTACCTGTTCGGCGCCGACATGGGGACGGAGCGCGCCGACACGTGGCGCCGCGCGCTCGCGCTCGGCGCCGAGCACCCCGGCGACGTCGGGCCCTACGGGCGCGACGCGGCCGGCCACATCACCGGCGACACCACGCAGAGCGACCAGATGAGCGCGATCGGCGGGCTCTCGGACCCGAGCCTGCGACCCAGCATGACCGATCCGATGAACAGCGGCGACGACGACTCGGCGCACGCCGACCTGGCCGGGATGACCGACGAGCAGATCGCCGCGCTGCCGGCCGTGCGGCGCGTGCAGTACCTGCGCGCGCTGCAGTCCGGCATGACGATCGGCAACGACGAGGACCTCGTGCTGCGGATCCTGCGCGCCTCACGGGCCGACGTCGTGACGGTGATCGACGGGGCCGACGCCTGGGACCTGATGTATGCGCTCGACCTGGGCAACGCGGACAGCCTGCGCGAGCTGTTCCGGACGCAGTACTACGGCGTCACCGCCGCCAACACCGCGCTGCGCCTCGTCCGCCGGTGCATGGACGGCGAGACCGCGGAGTGGGAGGAGGAGATGGTCGCCGACATCATCGTGGTGCGCGCCGACCGCGTCGCGCTGATCCGCGAGATCGGCCGCGCCTACCCGTCCATGAGCGGCAGCGACGACTTCCACAAGGGCCTCAACAAGCTCGAGTGGCAGCTCGACGGCGAGGACGAGTCGCGCGTCCACGTCGTCCTGGCGAGCGACTCGGCCGCTCCCGCGACCGAGAGCGGCGAGTGGTGGTGAGCGCGCTGCGGCGCTAGCCCTGCGCGCGCTTCGCGCCGCGGAAGGTCGGGACGCGCTCGGCCACCTCGGCGTCCGTGAGCGGGAAGTGGCAGGCGGCGATGTTGCCGCCCTCCTTGACCTCCAGCGGCGGGTCGTCGGTGCGGCAGACCTCCTGCGCCTTCCAGCAGCGCGTGTGGAAGCGGCAGGCCTGCGGCGGGTTGGTCGGCGACGGCACGTCGCCGGCCAGCACCTGGCGCTTCTTCGCCGCCGCCAGCCGCGGGTCGGCGACCGGCACCGCGGACATCAGCGCGCCGGTGTAGGGCATGCGCGGATGCGCATAGAGCTCGTCCGAGCTCGCCATCTCCACGATCCGGCCCAGGTACATCACGGCCACGCGGTCGCACATGTGGCGGACGACCGACAGGTCGTGGGCGATGAAGACGAGCGTGATGCCGAAGTCGCGCTGGAGCTGGCGCAGCAGGTTGAGGATCTGCGCCTGGATCGAGACGTCCAGGGCGGACACGGGCTCGTCGGCGATGATCAGCTTCGGCTTGAGAGCGAGCGCCCGCGCGACGCCGATGCGCTGGCGCTGGCCGCCGGAGAACTCGTGCGGGTAGCGGTTGTAGTGCTCCGGGTTGAGGCCGACGGTGTCCATCAGCTCCTGGACCGTCCGCTTGCGCTCGCCCTCGCCGCTGTGCATGCCCTGGATCGCGAACGGCTCGCCGATGATCGTGCCGATCGTCTTGCGCGGGTTCAGCGACGAGTACGGGTCCTGGAAGATCATCTGCATGTCCTGGCGCAGCGTTTTCAGGCGCTGGCCGGACGCGTCGGTGATCTCCTGGCCCTCGAAGCGGATCGAGCCGGACGTCGGGTCCATCAGGCGCAGCAGCAGCCGCGCGGTGGTCGACTTGCCGCAGCCCGACTCGCCGACGAGGCCGAGCGTCTCGCCCTTCAGCACGTCGAACGAGATGCCGTCCACGGCCTGCACCGCGCCGACCTTGCGCTGGAAGACGATGCCGCTCGTCAACGGGAAGTGCTTGACGAGGTCGCGGACCTCCATCAGCGGCTCGCCGGCCGCCGGCGAGTGCCCGCCGGCCTCCGTGCTGGTGGCCGTCTCGCTCATGTCTCCTCCACGGTCGTGCCGGCGGCACGCCCCTCGGTCTCCTCGAGCGCCTCGATCGCCTCGGCGGGCGGCTTGTCCTGCATGACGTCGGCGCGCGCCTCCACGGGAGCGGTGCCCTCGCGCAGCTCGCGCCAGAGCTTCTTGCGGGTCTCGGTCGCCAGCAGGCAGGCGACCCTGTGGCGCGGGTTCTCCGGCAGCGGCTCGAGCTTCGGGTCGACCTTCATGTGGGCCGGCTTGACGTACGGGCAGCGCGGGTGGAACGAGCAGCCGCCGGGCAGGTTGATCAGCGACGGCGGGCGGCCGGCGATCGGCACGAGCTCCTCGTCGCGCCGCGAGTCGAGCTTCGGGATCGAGGACAGCAGGCCCCATGTGTAGGGGTGCTCGGGCCCGGCGAAGATCGTGTCGGTGTCGGCGTGCTCGACGATCCGGCCGGCGTACATCACGGCGATCTCGTCGGCCATCTCGGCCACCACGCCGAGGTCGTGGGTGATGACCACGACCGCGGTGTCGAACTCGCTCTGCAGGCGCTCGATCAGCTCGAGGATCTGCGCCTGGACCGTCACGTCGAGCGCGGTGGTCGGCTCGTCGGCGATCAGCAGCTTCGGGTCGTTGGCCAGCGCCATGGCGATCATCGCGCGCTGGCGCATGCCGCCCGAGAACTCGTGCGGGTAGGACTCGGCGCGCTTGCGCGGCTCGGGGATGCCGACCAGGCCGAGCATCTCGATCGCGCGGTCGTAGGCCTGCTGCTTGGAGACGTCGCGGTGCGCGCGGATCGCCTCGACGATCTGGGCGCCGACCTTGTAGAAGGGGTGCAGCGAGGACAGCGGGTCCTGGAAGATCATCGCGACGTCGTCACCGCGGATCGTGCGCAGCTCGTCGTCGGACGCCGTCAGCAGCTCCTTGCCGTCGAACTTGACCGAGCCGGAGATGCGCGCGTTGCGCGATCGCGAGAGCCCCATCACGGTCAGCGACGACACGGACTTGCCCGAGCCGGACTCGCCGACGATGCCGAGCGTCTGGCCGCGGTCGACGGTGTAGGAGATGCCGTCGACGGCCTTGACGATGCCGTCGTCGGTCTCGAAGTGCACCTGCAGGTTCTCGATCTCGAGGAGCGCCATCTCAGGTAACTAGTACCGCACGCGCGGGTCGAGGAATGCGTACACGATGTCCACCAGGAGGTTCATGAGGATGACGGCCAGGGCGGCGATCAGGACGGCGCCCTGGACGATCGGCAGGTCGCTCTTCTGGATCGCGTCGAACGCGAGGCGCCCGATGCCCGGGATGTTGAAGACGGTCTCCGTGAGGATCGCGCCGCCGAACAGGATGCCGAGGTCGAGGCCGAAGATGGTGACGATCGGGGTGATGGCGGAGCGCAGGCCGTGGCGGAACACCACGCGCCGCTCGCCGAGGCCCTTGGCGCGGGCCGTGCGGATGTAGTCCTCGCCCATGACGTCGAGCAGGTTCGCGCGCAGGAAGCGCGCGTAGATCGCCGCGAACGCGGTCGCGAGGACGAGCCAGGGCAACAGCAGGGCAGCGGCCCACGCGACGGGGTCCTCGGTGAACGGCGTGTACTGGCCCGAGCCCTTGAAGATCGGGACGAGCTTGCCGAGGTCCTCGGAGAAGAGGTAGATCGAGACCAGGCCGACCCAGTACACGGGCGCGGAGATGGCGAGCAGGGCGCCGCCCATGGCCAGGCGGTCGAGCAGGGTGCCGCGCTTGATGGCGGAGACGATCCCGATCGGGATGCCGATCAGCAGCCACACGATGGCGCCGCCGAGGGCGAGAGAGGCGGTGGCCGGCAGCCGGTCGAACAGCGTCTCGCGGACGGCGACGTTGTTCTGGTAGCTGTAGCCGAAGTCGAAGTGCAGGACCAGGTCCCGCATGTAGACGTAGTACTGGTGGTACCACGGCTTGTCGAGCCCGAGGTTCTCCCGGATCGCCGCGATCAGCTCCGGCGTCGGCTGGCGGCCGGCGCGCAGCACGGCGGGGTCCGCCGACGGCAGCAGGATGAACATCACGAACGTGATGAAGCTGACGACGAACAGCAGCAGGATCGACCAGAGCAGTCGTCGGATGATGTAGGTGACCATGGCGCTCGGTAATGCGGGTGGGCCCCCGGCCTGCGCCGGGGGCCCGCTCGCGTGTTCCTAGTGGTGCGTTCCTACTTCAGGGTCGTGAACGAGAAGTCCGGACCGGAGAAGTAGGCGTTCATCGCGCCCTCGACGTCCTTGGACCAGAGGGTGATGTTGTCGTCCCACACGTACGGGATGGCGATGGCCTGCTCGACGATCATCTTGTTGATGTCGGCCCACGCCTGGTTGCGCTCGGGGCCGGCCTCGACGAGTGACGCCTCCGTCATCTTCTCGTTGATCTCCTTGTTGTCCAGCAGGCTCCAGTTCACGTTGCCCTGGGGCTTGATGGCGTCGCCCTTGAACGTCGGCTCGAGGAGCGACTGGGGATCCGTGAAGTCCTTGAACCAGCCCACGTTCGGGCAGATCACGTAGTTGGACTTCGGGACGCCGCAGAACTTCGTGTACAGCGTGTCCTGCGGGACCTTGCGGTAGTTGAGCTTGAAGCCCATCTTGTTGAGCTGGGCCTGCGCCACCTGCGCGGTCTGGTTGCCCGGATCCGCGTTCGTGGCGATGGTCAGCAGCTCGCCGCCGCCCTCCGGCGTCGCACCCTCCGCCTTGGCGGCGTCGAGGTACTTCTTCATGACCGTCTCGTCACCCTTGGGGTTGGCCATGTAGTCGATGCCCTCGAAGCCCTCCTCGCCGCCGGACTCCTCGTAGCCGGGGATGCCCGGCGGGATGAAGCCCTGCGCGATCGGACCGATGAAGTCGCCGCCGCGGGTCTTGCGGAGCGCGTCACGGTCGAAGCCGGCGATGACGGCCTTGCGGAGGTTGATGTTGTCGAACGGCTTCTTCGTGGTGTTCAGCGCGATCCAGCGCGTGCCACCGCCGGAGACCCGGCCGATCTGCTCCTTGTTGTTCTGGATCGCGCGGCTCAGCACCGGGATCGGCGGCTGGCCGGAGTCGCAGCACATCGTCGGCGAGGTCGCCGACAGCGTGCGGCGCGACGCCACGGTCAGGTCGTCGTTGCCCTCCTCGATCGTGATCGAGTCGAGGTAGGCGGGACGGAAGTCCGTGTCCTTGTTCCAGTTGGGGTTGCGGACGATCTCGATCCGCTTGCCCGGGTCGCGGCCCGTCACCTTGCCGGTGCTCGGGTCGTTCTTGACCATGTACGGGCCCGTGAAGGCGACGTACTGGTCGTACTGGGACGGCGACTCCTTGTCGTACTTCTCGGCGTAGTCGCGCGGGACCGGCACCGTGATCGGCATGACGAGCGCCTGGGCGACGGACTCGCCGACGGGGCGGTCGAGCTTGATCTCGATCGTCGTGTCGTCGGTGGCCGTGATGCCCGGGATGTCCTCGACGCCCTTCGAGGGCTCGTCGGGCGAGCCGGTGATGTCGCCGAAGTACGACGTCGCGTAGCCCGACGGAACGTTGGCGCTGAAGGCCCGCTCCATCGCGTACTCGATGTCGTCGGCGACCACCGCACGATCGACCGGCGGCGCGAACTTGACGTCCGGCTTGATCTTGACGGTGACCGTCTTCTTGTCCTCGGCGATCTGCGGCTCGCCGTCGGCGAGGTCCGGCTGCGGCTCCTCGTCGCCGGGCGCGAACATGTACAGCGGCCGGTTGGTGGCGTAGAGCACCTGGTAGCCGAAGGTGTAGTAGCTCTGGCCCGGGTCGAGATAATCGACGTCCGCGGCCGCGAGGAACGTGAGGTCGCCGCCCTGCTTGCCCTCGGAGGGGGCGCTGCCGCCCGTGTCCTCGGAGCCGCCGCCCTCGTTGTCGGAGCCGCCGCAACCGGCGGCCACGAGGCCGAGGATCGCGACGAGCCCGATGAGCAGCGCGCTCAAGCGCACTCTGCGCATGTGCATGGTCCTTTCTGATTGATGAGACATATGAGGTGGAGAGGCCGGTCCCTACCGGTCGCCCTTGGGGTTGAGCGCATCCTGCAGCCCGTCGCCCACGAGGTTGAACGCCAGCACGGTGAGCACCAGCGCGATGCCGGGAGCGAGCATGAACCACCAAGCGATGTCGAAGATGTTGGTGGCCTCGGCGATCATCGCCCCCCACGTGGCCGTCGGGGGTTGAACCCCCACGCCCAGGAAGGACAGCGCCGCCTCGAACAGGATGTTGGTCGGGATGATCAGCGTCGTGTAGACGATGATCGGGGCCAAGAGGTTGGGGAGGATCTCGCGGAAGATGATGCGGGTGTTGGACGCCCCGAGCGAGCGGGCGGCCTCGATGAACTCCTTCTCGCGCAGCGAGAGGACCTGCCCGCGGATGATGCGGGCGAAGTACGGCCACTGCGCGAGCACGATCACGAAGATCACGACGCGCAGGCCCGGCTCGATGATCCCGCCGAGGCAGCCGCCGCCGAGCGAGCACGCGGCGCCGAGGCCGAGCGCGAGCAGCAGCACCGGGAACGCCAGCTGCACGTCCATGATGCGCGACAGCAGCGAGTCGATCCAGCCGCGGTAGAAGCCCGCGACCATGCCGGCGACGGTGCCGATGATCACGATCAGCGCGGTCGCGATCAGCGCGACCGTGAGCGAGACGCGCGCCCCGTAGATGGTCCGCGCGAACACGTCGCGGCCGATCTGGTCGACGCCGAAGATGTGGTCGGCGCTCGGCCCGGCCGGAAGGCCGAAGTCGTCGAGCGCGTTCGGGTCCTGGACGTTGGGCTCGGGCGCGCCGACGGCCTTGACGATCAGCGGCGCGAAGATCGCGATCAGGACCAGCAGGACGATGAAGCCGAGCGCGGCCATCGCGACCTTGTCGCGTCGGAAACGCCGCCAGAAAAGTTGTAGGGGCGAGCGCGCCGTGATCGCGCGCTCTTCGCCGGAGAGGGCCTCGTCGCCCGCGATCCCTGAGCCCTCGGAGTGGAGCAGCTCGCTCGTACCCGTGCTCATACGGTCGCCTCTCGGCTCGGTGCTGCGGTACCCAGTTCGTAACCCTCCATCGCGGAAGAGCGCGCACCCACACGCGCAAACCCACGTGACGTTGAAGACACTGCACCGGACGCGCGCCTCTCGATGCACGCGACCGGGTTTATTCCCCCTGAAGGATCGAAACCCTACTAGGTCGGATTGCAGATCGGCCCCCTACAGCACACTGCTGGGTGCGCAGGTCACATCGGTGTTCCCTGGGGTGGGTGGGGTCGTTTCCCTACGCTTTGCCCACGCAGGCCCTCGTAGCTCAATGGATAGAGCACGCGCCTCCTAAGCGCGGGATGCAGGTTCGACTCCTGCCGGGGGCATCGCGCGGATCCGCTCGGCGAGCCCGCGGTTGACGCGCCGCGCCCAGCCCGGGCCGCCGTAGACGAAGCCCGTGTAGGCCTGCACGAGCGTGGCGCCGGCCTGCAGGCGCTCCCAGGCGTCGTCGGCGGTCTCGATGCCGCCGACGGAGACGAGCACGAGCGCGCCGCCCGCCCGCGCGCGCAGGCGCTCGAGCACGGCCAGCGAGCGGGCCTTCAGCGGCGGTCCCGAGATGCCGCCCGCGGGCGGGACGTCGCGGCTGGCCAGCCCGGAGCGGTCGACGGTGGTGTTGGTGGCGATGACCCCGGCGAGCCCGAGCTCGAGCGCGAGGTCGGCGATCGCGTCGACGTCCTCGTCGGCGAGGTCGGGCGCGATCTTCACCAGCACCGGGCGCTCGAGCCCGAGCGCGGCGAGCTCCTCCCTGACGGCGGCGACGAGCTCGCGCAGCGGCTCGACGGCCTGCAGGTCTCGCAGCCCGGGGGTGTTGGGCGAGGAGACGTTCAGCGCCAGGTAGTCCGCGTGCGGCGCCAGCCGGCGCACGGTCGCGCGGTAGTCGCCGCGCCGCCTGCTCGCTCGTGCTGCCCTTCGCGCGGCCGACGTTGACGCCGAGCACCGTGCCGCCACGGCGGCGGCGGGCGATCCGCTCCGCGACCGCGTCGGCGCCGGGGTTGGGGAAGCCCATGCTGTTCTGGAGCGCGCGGTCGGCGAGCAGGCGCTGCACGCGCGGCCGCGGGTTGCCGGGTTGCGGCAGCGGGGTGACGGTGCCGACCTCGACGGAGCCGAAGCCGAGCGCGCCGAGCCCCTCGAACCAGCTCGCGTCCTTGTCGACCCCGGCGGCGACGCCGAGCGGGCTCGCGAAGCGCAGGCCGAGCGCGTCGACCGCGAGCGCGGGGTCCGGGCGGCCGAGCATCCGCAGCAGGCCGAGCCGGTATGCGAGGCGCACGCCTCGCGCGGCGAGCGCGTGCGCGCGCTCGGGCGGGACCCGGCGCAGCACCAGCGCGTAGAGCAGGCGGTAGGTCACGCGGCCGTGACCAGGGGGCGCAGCGCGCCGTGCGACGCGGCGCGGACGATCACGGCCGCGAGCACGCCCCCGCCGCCGAGCGCGGCGAACGCGACGGACGGCGAGGCCCGCTCGGCGAGCACGCCGCCGAGCGCGGCGCCGACCGCCATCCCGGCGGTCAGGCCGGCCGTCGTCCAGGTGAAGGCCTCGGTCAGCGTGCCCGCGGGCGCGAGGTGGTCGAGCATGGCGTTGGCGTAGACGAGCGTGGGCGAGATGGCGGCGCCGGCGAGCAGCAGCAGCACGCCGAGCGAGAGCGGCCCGGCGGCGAGGGCGAGCGCCGCGTGCGTGGCGCCCCAGGCGATCAGCAGCGCCACCAGCCGGCGCGGCGGATCGCTCGCCGCGCCCGCGCGGGCCACGGCGAGGCTCGCCACTAGCGACCCGACGCCCCAGAGGCCGAGCAGCAGGCCGGTCAGCGCCTCGCGGCCGAGCGGCTCGAGCGTGGCCGGGACGGCGACCTCGACGGCGCCGACAGACAGCCCGAGCAGGGCGAAGGTCGCGATCAGCACGCGCACGCCCGGCCCGCGCAACGCGCCCAGCAGGTGCCGCTCGGCATGCTCGGGCGGCCGCCAGCCGCGCGAGGCCGGGTGCAGCGAGAAGAGCACGTCGCCGACGAGCACGAACACCCCGCAGGCGAGCAGCGCGGCCTGCAACGAGAGCGCGCCGATGCCGCCGACGATCGCCACGGGGCCGAGGATGTAGACGACCTCCATCGCGGCGCCCTCGAGCGCGTACGCGGCGTGGCGCATGTCCACGTCGGGCGCGAGCACCGGCCACAGCGAGCGCATGCACGCGCCGACGGGCGGCTGGGCGATGCCCGCGACCGTCGCGCACGCCGTCAGCGCGGGCACGCCGGCGTCGTGCGGCAGCAGCGCGAACGCCGCCATCGCGGAGGCGGAGACCGCGGCGCCCGAGCGCAGCACGATCGTCTGGCCCGCGCGGTCGACCCAGCGCGCCAGCGCCGGGTTGGAGACGCCGAGCGCGATCGTGTAGGCCGCCGCCACGAGCCCGCCGCTGGCGAACGAGCCGGTGATCTCGTGGGTCTGCAGGATCATCAGCAGCCCGAGCGCGCCCATCGGCAGCCGGCCGATGCAGTTGACGGCGAACAGGGCGCGGACCCCGGGCAGGCGCAGGACGTCGAGCACGGCTCCCAACGCTACGGCGTCAGAGCAGCCCGCGCAGGAGCGCGAACGCCCCGGCGGCGCCAGCGAACGCGAGCACGGCGGGCCGCAGCCGCCCGCCGTCGAGCGCTCCGGTCATCCGCCGGCCCAGCCACAGGCCGAGGAACGTGAACGGCACGAGCGCGAAGCCCAGCCGCACCGGGCCCGGCTCGACCTCTCCCGCGATCCCGACCGCCGTCAGCGACAGCACCACGCCGACGGCGAACGCCAGCGAGATCGTGGCGCGCAGCACCGGCCCGGGCCGGTCGGCGTACGCGAGCCCCATGTACGGGCCGCCGACCGCGCCCACCGTGCCCGCCACGCCGGAGGCGAAGCCGGCGGCGACCTCGAGCCCCCGCGAGGTGGCGCGCACGCCCCGGAACGCGCTGGCCGCCACGGCGCACAGCAGCAGCGCCCCGGCCGCCGCGGCCACGAACGACGGCCCGACGAGCGTCAGCACCCAGGCGCCGAGCGCGGTCCCGGGGATACGGCCGGCGGTCAGCCGCACGAACCCGCCGAGATCGAGCGCCCGCCGCTCCGCGACCGCCTGCACCATCACCATCGGCGTCGCGACCACCAGCGGCGTCACCGGCACGGCCTCGGGAGCGACCAGCAGCAGCGCCGGGACGACCACGAGCGCATAGCCGAACCCGACCGCGCCCTGGATCATCGCGCCGGCGATCGCGGCGAGCCCGCACAGCGCCAACTCGATCGTGGTGACGTCGAACACGCCCGGCAGTCTGGAACATCGAGATCCCGCTCAAGCCCCGTGGTGGGGTCTCACAGGGAACTCGGCGCCGGCGCCGGGCTACGCCGGGCGGTCCGGGTAGATGTCGTCGATCGTCACGAGCGGCTCGTAGGGCGCGTCGCCCGAGGCCAACCGGATCGCCTCGGCCCCTCCGGCCAGGCGGTCCAGGACCGCGACGACGCCGCAGACGTCGAACCCCTCGGCGCGGACGGCCTCGATCGCCTGGACGGTCGAGCCGCCGGTGGTGACGACGTCCTCCACGATCAGGCAGCGCTCGCCCTGGTCCAGCGGCGGGCCCTCGACGCGGCGCTGCAGCCCGTGCTGCTTGGCGTCCTTGCGCACGAAGAACGCCTTCACGTCGGCGCCGCCGGCCAGCGCCGCGCAGGCGGGCGCGTCGGCGCCCATCGTGAGCCCGCCGACCGCGGTCGCCTCCCACTGGCGGGCGTAGCCGGCGACGAGCTCGGCCAGCGCGCCGAAGCCCGCCGGGCGCAGGATCGCGCGCTTGGCGTCCACGTAGTACTGGGCGGTCGCGCCCGAGGTCAGCGTCACCTCGCCGATCACGAGCGCGTGCTCGCGCAGCTCGGCCGTCAGGGTCTCCCGTGCCGTGGCCATCGCGGAGCGATCCTAGGCGGCGCACCGGCGGGCCCGCCACGGGAGCGCCGCCGCCCCCGCGCGCGGCTTACACTCTCGCCGCGTGGAGCACGCCTTCGGCCGCGGGGAGTCGTTCGCCCTCGGCGTGGAGGAGGAGCTCCTGCTCGTCGACCCGGACACGCTCGCGCTCGACCACCGCGCGAGCGAGCTCCTGCCGCGGCTCGGCGACGACGCCAAGCCGGACGTCTACGAGGCCGAGATCGAGACGGCCTCGCCGGTCTCGCGCGATGCGGCGGAGGCGGTCGCCGCGCTCGGGGCCGTGCGCGAGCGGATGCGCGCGGCCGGCGCCACGCCGATCGGCTGCGGCATCCATCCTGACGCGCCCTTCGGCGACGCGCCGCACGTGCCCGGCGAGCGCTACGAGGCGATCGCGGCGTCGATGCGCGGCTTCATGAGCCGCACCCCCACGTGCGCGCTGCACGTGCACGTCGGCATGCCCGATCCCGAGACCGCGATCCGCGTCTGCGCCGGCCTGCGCTCCTACCTGCCGGTGCTGCAGGGGCTCGCAGCGCACTCGCCCTACTGGCACGGGCTCGACTCGGGCTTCGCGAGCGCCCGCGCGCAGCTGTTCCGCGCCTTCCCGCGCGCGGTGATCCCGCCCGCCTTCACGAGCTGGGCGCACTACGAGGACTTCGTCGAGGGGTGGCTGGCCGCCGGCGACGCGCCCGACTACACGTACCTGTGGTGGGACATCCGGCCCCACCCGCGGCTGGGCACGATCGAGCTGCGGGCGATGGACGCGCAGTCGCGGCTGACCTCGGTGGCGGGCCTGGCCTCGCTCGTCCACGGCCTCGCGCTGGCGCTCGTCGACGGCCGCGCCGACCCGTATCCGCCCCCGCCCGGCCCCGAGATCGTCGAGAGCTCGTTCCGCGCCGGCCGCGACGGGCTCGCCGCCACGGTCCGCTGGGACGGCGAGATGCGGCCGCTGCCCGAGCTGGCCGGCGAGGCGATCGCGCTCGCCCGCGCGGCGCTGCGCGAGCGCGGCGCCGGCGGCGCGCTCGAGGAGGCCGAGCGGATCGTGCGCGAGGGCAACGGCGCCGACCGGATGCGCGCGGCGCACGCCGAGGGCGGGATGCGGGCGGTTCTGGAGCGCCTCGTCGCGGAGTCGGCTCAGGCGGTCTGAGGCGCGCCGCGGCGCGTGAAGGGCAGCGCGATCGCGACCACCACGGCGCCCGCGCCGAGCATCAGCGCGATCACCTCCAGCGGCCCCCAGCCCTGGGAGACGCCGAGCGCCAGCGCGTTGTTGAACGCGTGCAGCACCATGCACGGCAGCAGCGACCCCGTCTTGTGGTAGAGCACGCACAGCAGCGCGCCCAGCACCGCCAGCGGGACGAGGAACACCGCGTCGGCGGAGCCCGCGTGGATCGCGCCGAAGATCGCGCCGGTGGCGATCGCGCCGCCCACCCAGCCGATCCAGCGGCGCAGCGCCGTGAAGCAGAAGCCGCGGAAGAACAGCTCCTCCGCGATCGGGGCCGCGACGCACACGAGCAGGGCGACGAAGACCAGCGCGGTCGTGGAGTCGTCGGCGCCGAGCTCCTGCGGCAGGTCGTCGTTCTCCTCGATGCTCAGCGCGGCGGCCCAGATGCCCGAGAACACGAAGAAGGCCACCCAGACCCCGAACAGCCACGCCGCCGCCCGCCCCAGGGCGACGCGGCGCAGGCCGAAGTCGTGTGCCGAGGGGCGCCCGGCCGTGAGCCGGGCGAGGATCCACGCGGACAGGATCAGCCCGCCGTCCTGGAAGAACGTGCCCGTGATCGTCACGCCGGGCGGCGGGTCGCCGGCGTCGACGTCGACCCCGGCGAGCTGGGCGACGACCGTGCCGATCGTGGCGCCGAGGATCGCGATGCCGAGCGTGACGAGCATCGCCGCGAACGGCGCCCACGGCGGCCACGCCGGCAGCCCGTCGCCGTCGCGCACCGGCGGGCGGAGCGGCGGAACGCGCTCGGGCGGGAGCCCGTCCGGCAGCTCGGGGCGCAGGAGCGGCTCGGAGCCGGAGGGGGGCGGGACGCTCGTCACTCGATGAGAGAGAGTAGGCCGTCCAGGGCTCCGACCACGGCCACGCCGGGCGGGGCGGGCTCGCCGTGGCGGGCCACGAACACGGGCGTCACGCCCGCGGCGCGCGCGCCGGCGACGTCGGCCTCCGCCGAGTCGCCGGCGTGCCACGCCCGCTCCGGCGCCGACCCCGCGATCGCCAGCGCGTGGGCGAAGATGGCGGGGTCCGGCTTGGCCACGCCGAGCTCCGCCGACGCGACCGCGCCGTCGAGCAGCGGCGTCAGCCCGAGCTCGTCCAGGCGCTCGTGCAGCGACACGTCCCAGTTGGAGACCACGACGAGCCGGAAGCCGCGGCGGCGCAGCTCGCGCAGCGTCGAGGGCACCTCGGGGTAGGCGTGGAAGCGCAGCGCGTCCAGCAGCGCCTCCACGAGCGCCGCCCCCGGGAGGCCGGCGGCCGGCTCGGGCAGCTCGGGGCGCATCGCCTCGGCGGCCGCCCGCCGCAGCCCGGCCAGCCCGGCGGCGTCGGCGCCGAGGTGCAGGTGCGCGCGGTAGTACGCGATCTCCGCGCGGATCGCGCGCGCGGCGGCCGCCTCGCCGACGTCGGCGCCCGTCCGCGCGCGCAGCGCGGCCCGCAACCGCGGGGCGGGCGGCTCGAACGTGAGCAGGGTGCCCATCGCGTCGAGCAGGAGGCATCTGGTGTCGTGAGTCGGAATCTCGTGTGCTCCGCGGCGGATGCCGGATCGTGACTGCCGGTGCACGGCATCCGGAAGCATGCTGGTGGCACGTGACGGGATGCCGGGTGCCGGCAGGCGCGGACCGGCACCGCCGACTGCCCACGAAATTCTGAGTCACGACACTAGGCTGCGGCGACATGCTCGCGGCGCAGCTTGACTGGTGGACCGACCAGCCGGCGATCCGGGCGGGGGCCGTCTTCGGCGTCTTCCTGCTGATCGCCTTCGTCTTCGACCGCTGGATCGCCGCCCGCGGCCGCAAGCTCGCGGACAAGGTCTTCAAGGGCGGGATCACGCAGGAGGCCGACACGCGGCTGCGCTTCATCCGCCGGCTCGTGTGGCTCGTGCTGATCGTGGCCGGCCTGCTCAGCGCGCTGTCGCAGTTCACCGGCCTCGGTCGCGTGGCGGGCTCGTTCCTCGCCTCGGGCGCGCTCGTGGCGGCGATCGTCGGCTTCGCCGCCCGCCAGGTGCTCGCGAACCTGGTGGCGGGGATCATGCTCACGATCTCCCAGCCGTTGCGCGTCGGCGACTGGGTCACCTTCGAGGACCACTACGGGGTCGTCGAGGACGTACGGCTGAACTTCACCGTGCTGCGCACCTTCTCCGAGCAGCGCATCGTGATCCCCAACGAGCGGCTCGCCAGCGGGATCCTGCGCAACGACACGCTCGAGTCGGGCGTCGTGGGGCTCGACGTGTCGCTGTGGCTGCCGGCCGGCGCCGACGTGCCGCGCGCGCTCGAGCTGCTGCGCGAGGAGACCGACCAGACGGTCGCGATCGCCGAGTCCGCCGTCGAGGGCACCCGGCTGGCCGTGGGCGGGGAGCGGGTGCCGCCGTCCGAGCGCGCCAAGCGCGAGGCGGAGCTGCGCGAGCAGTGCCTCGCCCGGCTGCGCGCGGGCGGCGTGCTCGGCGGCTCTTAGCGCAATCACACGTGCACGCGCGAGGGATCCCGGGCACCCCGGCGAAAGCGTGAACGCCTCTACACTCGAGAGTCCGCCGTCGCCCCGTGCGGCACCCGTATGAGCCGCTCCCAACGTCACAGGCTTCGCCGCAGCCATCGCGGCGCCCCCCGCAACAAGGCCCTCCTCGGGCTGATGGTCGCCGTGATGGCGCTGGGCATCGGCGGCCTCGCGGCGGTCGGCTACGTCGTGTCGATCGCGGCGTCGGCGCCGTCGCTGTCCTCGCTGAAGGAGCGCGACCCGGGCTCCAACTCCGAGGTGCTCGCCGCCGACGGCTCGCGGCTGGGCTTCATCCAAGCCTCCGAGCTGCGCCTGCCGGCCGAGAGCGACGAGTTCCCGAAGGTGCTCAAGGACGCCACGGTCGCGATCGAGGACCGCCGCTTCTACCAGCACAAGGGCATCGACTACGAGGGGATCGTGCGCGCCGGCGTGCAGAACCTCGTCAACCAGAAGACGGTCCAGGGCGGCTCGACGATCACGATGCAGCTCGCGCGCAACCTCTACATCACGAAGGAGCGCACCTACGAGCGCAAGATCCGCGAGGCCAAGGTCGCGGAGGAGATCGAGAACGAGCACTCCAAGCAGTGGATCCTCGCCAAGTACCTCAACACGGTCCCCTACGGCACGGTCGGCGGCCAGTCGGCGATCGGCGCCAAGGCGGCCGCGCGGATCTACTTCAACAAGCGCCTCGGTCAGCTCACCCTGCGCGAGGCCGCACTGCTCGCCGGCCTGCCGCAGGCGCCCTCGCTGTACTCGCCCCTGCGCAGCCGCGCGGCCGCCACGGCCCGTCGCAACGACGTGCTGCGCGAGATGGCGCGCTCGGGAATGATCAGCCAGGACACCGCTGACAGGACGATCCGCCGCGGCCTCGGCCTGGACCCCTCGACCTACTTCACGCGCCGCCGCGAGAGCTACTTCTTCGACTACGTCAAGGACGAGCTGCTCAAGGAGTACGGCGCCAAGACCGTGCGCCTCGGCGGGCTGCAGGTGCGCACGACCGTCGACCTCAAGAAGCAGAAGGCCGCCCGCGAGGCGATCGAGCAGCGGCTGGGCGACATCGGCCCGTCGTCCGCGATCGTGACGATCAACCCCAAGAACGGCTACATCGAGGCGATGGCCTCCTCGGCGGCCTACGGGGAGTCCAAGTTCAACCTCGCCGCCCAGGGCCGTCGCCAGCCGGGCTCGGCGTTCAAGGTCATGGCGTTGATGGCCGCACTGCGGGCGGGAATCGACCCCGACTCGACGACCTACGTCTCGCGCTCGCCGCTGAAGATCAACGATCCCAAGTACGGCCCGCCGTTCGAGATCAAGACCTACACCGGCAGCGGACTGGGCAACGTGAGCCTGCGCAAGGCGACGCTGGCCTCCGACAACTCCGTCTACATCCAGCTCGCGCTCGACCTCGGCCCCGAGAAGGTCAAGCAGGCCGCCTGGGACATGGGCATCCGCTCGCCGCTGGAGGCCGTCCCGGCCGAGACGCTCGGCGGTCTCGGCAACTGCTGCTCGCCGCTCGAGATGGCCAACGCTTACGCGACGATCGCCTCGGGCGGCTACCGCAATCGCCCGACGGCGATCACGCGCGTCACCTTCCCCGACGGGCGCAGGGAGCTGCCCGACCGGTGGAAGGTCAGGCGCACGAAGGCCTTCGAGGACGGCGTGACCGCCAAGGCGACCGAGCTCCTCGAGCAGAACATCCAGGGGGGAACCGGCGGGAAGGCGGCGATCGGCTGCCCCGCGGGCGGCAAGACGGGCACGACCGACCTCAACACGGACGCCTGGTTCGTCGGCATCACGCCGCGCATGGCGACCGCCGTATGGGTCGGCTACCCGAAGGACCGCACGCAGATGTCTGGCCTCTACTACGGCGCCAACGTCGACGGCGGCACGTTCCCGGCCGAGATCTGGGGCACGTACATGAAGGCGGCCAAGGGCAAGTTCTGCGGCGACTTCGCACCGCCCAAGACGCCGTTCAGCTCGCAGCCGTTCTTCGGCGAGTACGCGAGCTCGGGCGGCGGCAAGGGCAGCGAGCTCGAGGGCGGCGACGACGACGCCACGGTCCCGCAGGCGATCGCGCCGACCACGCCCGAGGAGGAGCCGGGGGACGAGGGCGACGAGGAGCCGCCGCCCGACTCCGGCACGGGCGGCGATGACGGCACCTTCGACCCCGACGCGTACGAGGCGCCCCCGCAGCCCCCGCCGACCAACGGCGGCGGAAACGGCAACGGCGGCGACGGCGGCGGCACGCAGGCGCCGGGCTGAGCCCTGCACCGCAGCGGCTCCCGACTGGTATAACCCGCCACGTCAGTGCCGCGCCGTGCGGCGAGAAGCATGCGGGAAGGCAGTGCCCGGCAGCACCACCTCGCGCATCAGAACAGTTGTGAGGAGGTGTTGGGTTTGGCTACCGGTGTCGTGAAGTGGTTCAGCGACGAGAAGGGCTTCGGGTTCATCACCCCGGATGACGGGGGCAAGGATGCATTCGTGCACTTCTCCGGAATCTCAGGTGACGGCTTCCGTACCCTCGCCGAAGGTACGAAGGTCGAATACGAGCTTGGCGAGTCCCCCAAGGGCCCCCAGGCGACCAACGTCCGGGTCATCTAGGTTTGGCCAAGGAAGAGAAGGTCGAGTTCGAAGGCGAGGTGGTCGAGGCGCTCCCGAACGCGATGTTCCGGGTGCAGCTGGACAACGGCCACGAAGTCCTCGGGCACGTCGCGGGCAAGATGCGGCGCTTCCGGATCAGGATCCTGCCGGGGGATCGGGTCCGCGTCGAGGTCTCGCCCTACGACCTCAACCGCGCTCGGATCGTCTACCGCCATCGCTGATCGCCGCAGGCCGGCCGCTCCGGCCGGCCGCGGCGACAAGCGGGGTCCCATGGGTGAGCGCTCCCTGATCGCCGCGATCCAGGCGGCGCTCCAGAGGCCGCCGGACTCGCGCGTCGTGCGCTGGATCGGCGACGACTGCGCGGTCGTGCGCGCCGACGCGTACGCCGCCGTCTCCGTCGACGTCATGGTCGACGGCACCCACTTCCGCCTCGGCGAGGGCGTCACGCCGGAGGACGCCGGCTGGCGCGCGCTGGCCGGCGCGCTGTCGGACCTCGCGGCGATGGGCGCCGCGCGCGGCGAGGCCTACCTGGCCGTCGTGCTCCCGCACGCCATGGGCGACGAGGACGTGCTCGCGCTGCACCGCGGCGCGGCCGAGCTGGCCGAGCGCTGCGGGATCACGCTCGCGGGCGGCGACCTCGCGCGCGGGCCGGCGCTGAGCATCGCCGTGACCGTGACGGGCTGGGCCGCCGAGGAGCGGCGGCTGATCGGCCGCGACGGTGCGCGGCCCGGCGACCTCGTCGGCGTGACCGGCGGGCTCGGCGAGCCCGCTGCCGGGCTGGCGGTCATCGAGGGCCGCGCCGACGGGCCCGAGTGGCTCGCCGCGCGCTACCGGCGCCCGGAGCCGCGGCTGGACGAGGGCGCCGCCCTGGCGGCCGTCGCGAGCGCGATGATCGACGTCTCCGACGGCGTCGCATCCGACGCGCTGCGGCTGGCGGAGGAGAGCGGGGTGACGCTCGAGCTCGACGCGGGCGCGCTGCCCGTCGAGGAGGCGGTGAAGGCCGTAGCCGCCGCGCTGGGCGCCGAGGCGCTGGAGCTCGCCGCCACGGGCGGCGAGGACTACGAGCTGCTCGCCTGCGTCCCGCCGGAGCGGCGGGAGGAGGCAGAGGCGCTACCGGGCCGGCTGACCTGGATCGGGCGCGTGCGCGAAGGCCCCGCGCGCGTCGCCTGGCAGGGCGCCCCGCCCGCCGCCGAAGGCTGGCGGGGCTTCGAGCACGCCTAGCTAGGCCTGCTTCTCTGCGTCCCGTGCCGACCGGCCCGCCTGCAGGCGCGCGAGGATCGCGTCGGCGACCTTCGCGGGGTCGACCGAGTACGCATCGAGCTCGATGCGCGTGCGGATCTCTTCCATCTTGCTCTTCCTTGAATCCGTCATGGGGGTGCTGATCACACGATCGCCGTGGACGTGCCGTCCAAAACGGCTTCTCGTGGAGACCGGGGAATCTTCCCGGTGGCGAGACGCATATCGGAGTTCGAGGACCGTCATGTGAGACAGATCGTCATCGCTCACCGGATGGATGATGGGGTATGCACCCGGTTTGAGATCGGGAAACCGGAACGTGGCTCGGGAGGCTGCTTCATCCCGCCGCCGGGCCCCTGGCACGGGTCTTCTCCAGCCGCGCGAACACGACGATCCGTTGAGCCGCCGAGTACAGCGGATGGCAGGCCGAGAGCACGAGCCGGTCGTAGCTCACCCGGTCGGTGACCTCGGTGGCCGTGGGCGGCACGATCCGCGTGCGCTCCACGCGGTACGTGAAGCGCCCGTAGGGCATGTCCAGCTCGATCCGGTCGCCGCGCCGCAGGTCGTCGACATCGTGGAACGGGGCCCCGTAGGTGGTCCGGTGGCCCGCGATCGCGACCGTGCCGCGCCGGCCGGGCAGCGGGGTCGCCGGGTAGTGGCCGGGGCCGCGGCGCAGGTCTCCTCCTTCCGTGCCCTCGACGAACACCTCCGACACGCCGATCGACGGCATCCGGATCCGCCCGAGCGGGTCGCCGCCGTCGCTGCGGCGGGCCAGCGCGCGCGCCGCGAAGGCCAGGCGGCGGCTCGCGTCGAGGCGCCGCAGCGCCCGCTGGTCGACCGCGGCCAGCGGCGCCTTCTCGAGCGCCGACAGGCGGTCCTCGAGCTGGCCCTGCTGGATCCGCCCGTAGATCGCCGACAGCGGCTCCTGCCACAGCACCGTCGTCGCCGCGTCGGCGAGCAGCAGCGCGCCGGCCACGATCAGCACGGTCGAGAGGGTCCTCCTCATCGCCGCAGCGCCGATTCGGTGCCGCCGAGCGAGCCCGGACCCGCATAGGACGCGGGCCCGCGGGTGCGCGGGCGGTCGGGCTCCGCCGCCGCCTCGACCTTCTGGCGCACGCGCAGGACCACCAGCAGCCCGGCCAGGCACGCGAGCCAGAGCGACACCGCGAGCGCCGTGCCGAGCGACACGTGGCCGTCCGCGGTGGCCAGCGCGACCAGCCACGCGAACGAGAGGGGGTTGAGGTCGAGCGCCGAGACGTAGTGCGCGGCGGCCAGCAGCGGCAGCGCCACGCCGAGCGCGACCGGCAGCGCCGCCCACGGCCCGCGCAGGCGCGAGCTCGGCGCCGCGGCCAGCAGCCACAGGTGCGCCGACGGCAGCAGCAGCCCGGCGGCGTATGGGTTGAACAGCCACACCGCCGCCGTGACCGTGCAGACGACCAGGCCGGTCGCCGCCGCGAGGCCGCCCGCCGCCGCGCTCCCGCCAGGCTCGAGCCGCCGCACGATCAGCGGCCGCAGGCCGAACCAGCCGACGGCGGCGACGACCGCCGTCGAGGCGAGCGCGACGATCCCGGCCGTCTCGAGCGGATAGAGGTCCGGCTCGACCGGCGTGGCCGGGACGGTGAGCACGCTCAGGCCGAGCAGCCGCAGCCACAGGAAGGCGAGCAGCGGCGCGAGCGCGGCCGCGGCGATCCAGCCTGCCCAGCGGCTCACGGGCAGGTGGCGGCGACGGGCGCGGAACCAGCCGTCGAGCGCGGCCAGCAGCGCCGGCAGCAGCAGCGTCGCGACCAGCAGGCGCACCACCCAGTCGGGCAGGACGTTGCGCATCGTGACGATGCCGTCAGGACCGGTCGAGCGCGGCGCCCGCTCCGGGTCGATCGGGCCCGCCTCGTCGATCGCGGTGACCGTGCGCAGCAGGCCGCGCCCGAACGAGTCCATCCGCGCCCGCGTGACCGCCTCGTCCGGCCGCGGCGGGATCTCGCCCGTGCTGCCGATCGTCACGGCGGGCAGGCCCGCGTCGGCCACGACGCCCTGCCCGGAGAGGGTCAGCGGCAGCGCGCGCCGGATCCACTGGCCCGAAGCGCGCGCGCCGCCGGGGTTCGGGGAGACCTCGGAGCGCAGCGCCGACTCGACCGTGCGCTGCAGCGCCAGCGGCGCGGCGCCCCCGCTGTCGCTCCACGGCACCACCCACGGCTTGCGGATCCGCTTGCCGGCCATGTCGCCGAGCACGAGCACGGCGTCGACCGGGCTCGCGCCCTGGGCGTCCGCCGCTTCGCGCGCCCACGCGCGCGCGCCCGCGAAGCCGGTGGTGGCGCCGGAGGTGGAGACGAGCACGAGCGTCTTGCGCAGCTCGCGCTGGCGGTAGATGCGGGCGAGCTCCAGCAGCGCGGCGGTCGACGACAGCTCCGCGCGCCCGGGGCGGCCCGCGGCGTCGCGCGAGGCGAGCACCACGATCCGCCGGCTCGAGACGCCGGGGCGCACGCCGACCACGGTCTCCAGGTCCGCGTCGTCCCACTCGGTCGCCGAGCGCGTGACCTCGAACGCGGGGCGGCTCGTCCTCCGCTCGCGCACCCCGAGCGTGTCCGCGACGCGGTCGGCCAGCCGCGCGTCGCCGTTGGAGCCGGCCGCGCGGTCCGGGAAGGTGCGCGCGAGCTCGTTGAGCGAGTTGCGCTGCGGGCGCGCCGGGTCGCCGAAGGCCGAGCCGGAGTCGAACGCGTCGGCGCTCAGCCCCGTCGTCGTCGGGGCCGGCCGGTCCGCGAGCGAGAACGCCGCCACGAACACGGCGATCAGCGCGGGCAGGAACGCGGCCCGGTAGACCCGAACGTCGAGCACCGCATTTACGGTACCTGGAGGCTTCCCCGACTATGCTCGGCACTCAGAGGGTGATGGCCGACCGAGCCCCGCGCATCCTGCTCGTCGACGACGAGCAGCCGATCCAGACGCTGCTTTCCTTCCCGCTCCAGCGGGACGGCTACGACGTGGTGCAAGCCTCCGACGGCCGCGAGGCGCTCAACCGCTTCTCCGAGCAGACCTTCGACCTGGTCGTGCTCGACGTGATGATGCCGCGCATGGACGGGCTCGAGGTCTGCCGCCGCCTGCGCGCCCGCTCGTCGGTGCCGATCATCATGCTGACCGCGAAGTCCGAGGAGATCGACAAGGTCCTCGGGCTCGAGCTCGGCGCCGACGACTACATCACCAAGCCGTTCTCGATGCGCGAGTTCCGCTCGCGCGTGAAGGCCGCGCTGCGGCGCTCGGGCATGGCGCAGGCCGACGAGGAGGCCGAGCGGGCCGTGGAGGTGCTCGGGCTGCGGATCGACCCGGCCAAGCGCACGGTGACGCTCAACGGCGACGGCATCGCCACGACCTTCGTCGAGTTCGAGATCCTCAACGCGCTCGCCCGCAGCCCCGGCCGGGTGTTCACGCGCGACATGCTGCTCGCGCGGGTGTGGGGCGACTCCGCCTACCGCGACCCGCGCACGATCGACGTCCACATCCGCCACCTGCGCGAGAAGATGGAGCGCGACGCCAAGGAGCCCGACTTCATCTTCACGGTCCGCGGCGTCGGCTACCGCTTCCGCGACGAGGACTAGCCCCGTGCATCCGCTGCGGTCGCTTCGCAACCGGCTCGCGGTCGTGTTCGGCCTGATCGTGCTCGGCGCCATCGCGACCGTCTACCTGTCGACCGTGCCGCGGCTCGAGGACCGCCTCACGAACCAGAAGCTCGAAGCCCTGGAGGCCGACGCCCGCCGGGCGGCGCCCGAGCTGGCCACCGCCCTGCTCGTCGCCGAGAACGACAAGGGGAAGCGCTTCAGCAGGCTCGTGACCGCCACCGCGACCAGGGCAAGCGCCGAGCTGATCGTGATGACGCCGCTCCCGCCCCGCAGCCGGCCCGCGGGCCTCTCCGTGTTCGCCGAGTCGACCGCCGAGGGAGATCTGCGGGCCGCCGAGACGAGCGCGCTGGCGCTGCGGGCCGCCGAGACGCGGAGGCCGCAACTGCGCGCGAGCGGCCGGCAGGCGCGGGTCGCGGAGCCCCTGCTGCGCGACGGGAGGGTCGTCGGCGTCGCCGTGTTCGCCGACGCACTGGCCGACGTCGAGGCCAACGTGGCGCTGATCCGCCGCCAGATCCTCGTCTCCGGCGCCGCGGCGCTGCTGATCGCGATCCTTGCCGGCTACCTGGTGGCGCGCGCGCTCTCGCTGCGCGTCAAGCGGCTCGAGCGCGCGGCGCGCAAGGTGTCGGCCGGCGACTTCACCGACCCGATCCGCGCCGACTCCGACGACGAGCTCGGCCAGCTCGCGGCGGCCTTCGACGACATGCAGGCGCAGCTGGCGCGGCTCGACCGCGCGCGCAAGCAGTTCATCGCGTCCGCGTCGCACGAGCTGCGCACGCCGATCTTCTCGCTCGGCGGCTTCCTCGAGCTGCTCGCCGACGAGGAGCTCGACGACGAGACCCGGCGCCAGTTCCTCGAGCAGATCCGCGGCCAGGTCGAGCGCATGCGCAACCTCGCCACGGAGCTGCTGGACCTCTCCCGGCTGGAGTCCGGCGCGCTGGAGCTGCGGCCCGAGCCGACGGACGTCGGCCAGCTCGCGCGCGAGGTCGCCGCCGAGTTCACGCCCGCGGCGCAGCGCCACCGCGCCACGGTCGAGCTGCAGCTCGCGGGCGAGCCGATCGAGCTCGAGTGCGACCCTGAACGCGTCGCGCAGGTGCTTCGTATCCTGCTCGACAACGCCCTCGTGCACACGCCGCAGGGGACAGGCGTCCGCGTTTCGGCCGCCCGTGCCAACGGGCACGTCCGGTTGGAGGTCTCCGACCGCGGCATCGGGATCAAGCGTCAGAACATGCCCCACATCTTCGAGCCCTTCTTCACCTCCAACGACGAAGCGCAGGGCGCCGGCCTCGGCCTGGCGATCGCGCGCGAGCTCGCCGAGCGCATGCACGGTGAGCTGTCCGTGCGCTCGGTCCCCGGCCGGACCACCTTCTCCCTGGAGCTGCCCACATGACCTCACGCAGGCTCGCCATCGCCGCTGCCGCGCTCGCCCTCGGGGCCGGCGGGGCCGCCGGCTGCAGCCTCGGCGGGGACGACGACGGCCAGGGCTCCTCCTCCTCGGACTCGGGCAAGACGGAGACCCAGACGACCCGCGTCGAGGTCGTCGAGGGCCAGGGCGGCGGCAAGGGCCTGGACTCGCAGGCGCTGTTCAAGAACGAGGGCCAGGGCGTCGTCACCGTGATCTCGCTGTTCGGGACGGGCGACCTCGACTCGATCACGGGCGGCGGGGGCGGCGGCGTCGGCTCGGGCTTCGTCCTCAACGGCGAGGGCGAGATCGCCACCAACGCGCACGTCGTCACGCAGGGCACGGGCGAGAACGCCGAGAAGGCGCGCGAGGTCTACGTCGAGTTCGCCGACGGCAACCGCGTCGAGGCGAAGATCCTCGGGCAGGACCCGAACGCCGACGTGGCGCTGCTCAAGGTCGACCCGGAGGGCTTGACCCTGCGGCCGCTGCCGCTCGGCTCCAACGACCAGGTGCAGGTCGGCGAGCCCGTGGCGGCGATCGGGTCGCCGTTCGGCGAGCGCCAGTCGCTGTCGGTCGGCGTGATCTCGGCGATCGACCGCGACATCCAGTCGCTCAACGGCTCCTTCGCGATCCCGGGCGCCTTCCAGACCGACGCCGCGATCAACCCGGGCAACTCGGGCGGGCCGCTGGTGGCCGCCGACGGCAAGGTGATCGGCATCAACCAGCAGATCAAGACGAACTCGGGCGGCGGCGAGGGCGTCGGCTTCGCGGTGCCCGTCGACGTCGTCAAGCGCTCGCTCGGCGCGCTGCGCGAGACCGGCAACGCCCAGTACGCGTTCCTCGGCGTCTCCTCCGTGCCGCTGTTCCCGCAGCTCGTGGAGCGCTTCGACCTGCCGGTCGACAAGGGCGCCTGGGTGCAGGAGGTCCAGCCGGACACGCCGGCCGACCGCGCCGGCATCCGCGGCGGGCGCGGCAACACCCGCTTCCAGATCCAGCCCTACGCGCAGGGCGGCGACATCATCACCAAGGTCGAGGGCAAGGTGATCGAGGACGCCAACGACCTCTCGGCCGTCGTGGCCCAGTTCCAGCCGGGCCAGGAGGTCACCGTCGAGGTCCACCGCGGCGGCGAGACCGAGGACATCAAGGTCAAGCTGGGCGAGCGCCCCCTGTCGGCGCCGCAGGGCGGATGACCGAGCGCCGGCCCCTCGTCCTCGTCTCCAACCGGGGGCCCGTCACCTACCAGGACGACGGGTCGATCAAGCGCGGCACGGGCGGGCTCGTGACCGCGCTGACCGGGCTCGCGTCGCACCGCGACGCGGTCTGGATCGCCTCCGCGATGACCGACAAGGACGTCGAGGTCACGCGCGAGCACGGCGGCCGCCCGTTCGAGGTCGAGGCGCCCGAGGGCGGCACGTTCCGCGTGCGCTTCGTCGAGTCCGACGAGGAGGCCTACGACCGCTTCTACAACATCATCGCCAACCCGATGCTGTGGTTCATCCAGCACTACCTCTGGGACCAGAGCAACGCGCCGGACATCCGCCGCCACGAGGTCGAGGCGTTCGAGACCGGCTACAAGGCCGTCAACGAGGACTTGGCGGAGGCGGTGCTCGAGGAGATCGCCGACCAGGAGAACCCGGTCGTGATGGTCCACGACTACCACTTCTACACGCTGCCGGCGGTCGTCCGGCGCGAGAAGCCCGGCGTCTTTTTGCACCACTTCATCCACATCCCGTGGACGCAGCCCGACGCCTGGCGCGTGCTCCCCACGAAGATGCGCTCGGAGATCTACCGCGGGCTGCTCGCCAACGACATCGTCGGCTTCCACACCCGCTCCTACCGGCGCAACTTCCTGCAGTGCTGCCGCGACCTGCTCGACGACGTCGAGGTCGACATGGAGGCCGGGGTCGTGCGCTCCGACGACGGCCACGAGACCTGGATCCGCGCCTACCCGCTGCCGATCGACTACGAGGCCACGCGCGCGCTGGGCCGCCGCGACCGCGTGAAGGAGCTCGAGCAGGAGGTCCTGCGCCGCCAGCGCGAGTACTCGATCCTGCGCGTGGACCGGGCGGACCTCTCCAAGAACGTCCTGCGCGGCTTCACGGCGTTCGACATCTTCCTCGAGCAGCACCCCGAGTTCGTCGAGAAGGTCACCTTCACGGCGCAGCTGATGCCCTCGCGCCAGGACGTGCCCGAGTACGCGGAGTACCTGGAGCGCATCGAGGCGCTGGTGGCGGTCGTCAACCACCGCCACGGCACCCCGGACTGGATGCCGATCCAGCTCAAGCTGCGCGACGACCTCGACGAGGCGGTCGCCTCCTACAAGCACTACGACGTGATGATGGTCAACGCCATGTTCGACGGCATGAACCTGGTGGCCAAGGAGGGGCCCTTGGTGAACGAGCGCGACGGCGTCTCGATCCTGTCGGAGAACACCGGCGCCCACGAGGAGCTCGGCGAGTTCGCGCTGTCGGTGAACCCGTTCGACGTCCAGGAGCTCGCCGACGCGATCCACACGGCGCTGACGATGGCGCCGGAGGAGCGGGCGCGGCGGGCCGAGGGGCTGAAGGAGATCGTCACCACGCGCGACCCGGGCGACTGGATCGACGAGCAGATCGAGGACATCTCCAAGAAGGCCCGCCCGGCCCGGACGGGCTAGCGCATCGAGGGGTCAATTGTTCAGGCACAGCGTGAACAACTGACCCCTCGCGAGCATCACGGGCCTTCGGGCCCGAACTCACGGAGCACAGGGTCGGGGTCGGCCGGCGCCGGCGCGCCCTGGGCCGGGGCCGGCGGTACGGCCGGCGAGGCGGGCGGAGCCACAGGCCGAGCGGGCGGCGCGGCCGGGGCTCCCGGCGCAGCCGGAGCGGGCGGCGCCACGGGCCGAGCCGCCGGCGTCGCGACAGCGCGAGGCTTCCGACGTCCACGACGCGAACCCCCACCACCCCTACCTGCCCGCCGTTCGCGCCGCACCACCGCGCGCTTACGAGGCCGCGGCGCGGGCGGAGCAACAGCCGTAGGCACGGGCGTCACCAGCGGCTCAAGCCGCCCACCGGGCACCCGCGGCCCCTCCGGCGCCAGCAGCGGCCACGCGACCACCAGCACGACGACGGCCACCACGGCGACAGCCCGCCCCACGTTCCCCCAGCGCACCCGCTCCCGCAGCCCACGATCCATGCCCCCCATAGCGGGACGCCGCCATCCGTTCGCCCCGGCGTTGCTAGCATCCTCCGCCGCAATGGCGACCGAAGCACCTCTCTACGACCTCACGCTCCTCCTCGACACCGAGATGGAGGCGGAGCGCCGCGACCAGATCCTCGCGAACGTCGAGCACGCGATCGACGGCACCGGCGAGATCGTCGGCCGTCACGAGTGGGGCACGCGGCCCACCGCCTACGAGGTGCGCAAGCACGCCGAGGCGGACTACCACCTGATCCAGTTCCGCGGCCCGAGCGCACTGCTCGAGCAGCTGGACCACAACCTGAAGATCACGGACGGCATCCTGCGCCACCGGATCATCAAGCTGCGCCCGGGCACGGCGGCTCCGCCGGACCTCAGCGCCGCCGCTACGCCGGCCGCCGCGCCTGCCGGCGATCCCGAGGCGTAGCGAGACGCCCGCGCACGCGCGCGGCTTCGCTCCCTCCCAGCAACAAATCAGCCCAATCTGCGGGCCGGTCGCCGGATTCCCCCGGAGCCGCACGTAGACTCGGCCGACCAACGAGCTTCGAGCGCCCTTCGCCGTCGAAAGGAGCCACACCATGGCTGCGACGAACATCAACCGCGTTGTCCTCACGGGCAACCTGACCCGAGACCCCGAGCTGCGCTCGACCGCGAGCGGCATGTCGGTGTGCTCCCTGCGGATCGCGTCCAACACGCGCCGCAAGAACCAGGCCACGGGGGAGTGGGAGGACAAGCCCAACTTCTTCGACGTGACGGTCTGGGGCGCGCAGGGCGAGAACTGCGCGCGCTTCCTGTCCAAGGGCCGCCCCGTCGCCCTCGACGGCCGCCTCGAGTGGCGCGAGTGGGAGGCGCAGGACGGCAACAAGCGCCAGAGCGTCGAGATCGTGGCCGACGCCGTGCAGTTCCTCGGCGGCCGCGACGAAGGCCAGGGCAACGGCGGCGGCGGGTTCACCCCGCGCTCGGACGTGCCGGTCGACGAGCGGGACTTCCAGCCCGCCGGCGCGGCCTCGCGCCCCAGCGCGCCGGCCGACGACGACATCCCCTTCTAGGCAGTTGACTCGGTCCCGCCCGCCCCGCCCGGTTCCGCCGGGCGGGGCGGGCGGGTCTGCGTCGCTTCTCGCTACCCTCTCTGGTCGCGTGTGCGCTCGAACGCACACCTGCCCTGGCGCATGCGTGCGCCGGGCGACGAGATTTCGGCTCTAAGAGAGGGTTCCAACAGTGGCGAAGCAGCGCAGCCGGCCGACGCGCCGGCGTGAAAAGCGGGGCGGGCCCGGCAGCGGTCGTCGCAAGTCCTGCCCGTACTGCCGCGACAAGGTGGAGTTCGTCGACTACAAGGACATCGCCACGCTGCGGAAGTTCGTCTCCGATCGCGGCAAGATCCGCTCGCGCCGCATCACGGGCGCATGCCGTCGTCACCAGAACCAGATCGCGACCGCCGTCAAGCGTGCTCGCGAGCTCGCCCTGCTGCCGTACGTCGGGGCCGACAGCCGCGACGAGCGCGGTCGCGACCGCGAGCGGTAGCCCGATGCCGCAGGCCATCCTCCTCCAGGACGTGGAGAACGTCGGCGCGCGTGGCACGGTCGTCGACGTCTCGAAGGGCTACCTCCGCAACTACCTGATCCCGCGCAAGCTGGCCCAGCCGGCGACGAAGAGCTCGATCGCCGCCGCCGAGCGCCACCAGAAGACCCTCGACCGCGCGGCCGCCGAGGCGACCCAGCGCGCCGAGGAGAGCGCGGAGCTGCTCAACAAGACCGTCCTCACGATCGCCCACCAGGCCGGCGACGACGGCCGCCTGTTCGGCTCCGTGACCTCGCAGGACATCGTCGACGCGATCAAGGAGGCCCGCGGCCTGGAGATCGACCGCCGCAAGGTGCACCTCGACGAGCCGATCCGCACGGTCGGCACGCGCATGGTCACGGTCGAGGTCGGCGACGGCGTCCTCGCCAACGTCAAGACCATGGTGGTCGAGCAGTAGAGAACGTCCCGCTCCCGGGCACGTCGGCCGCCGCAAGCGCGGCGGCCGCCCGGGACCCGGTGCGTCCGCGTTACGAATCTGCGACGGATCGCAACGATTCTGCGCAGCGAGCGGGCTGATCGCGCGACGGCGGCCATCGCCTCCGGACCCGGACCTAGACTCGGTCGGCCCGGATGAGCGCCACCGACTACACCCCCGCCAACGGCCACTCGCGAAGCTTCGACGGGGCGGTCACGCCGCCCCAGAACCTCGAGGCCGAGCAGTCGGTGCTGGGCGCCGTGCTGCTGTCGGACACCGCGCTGCCGGCGCTGATCATCGACGAGCGCCTGCAGGCCGCGGACTTCTACCGCGAGAGCCACGGGCTGATCTTCACGGCGATGCTCGAGCTGCACGGCGCCGGCGAGCCCGTGGACGCGCTGACGCTCGTCGAGCACCTCAAGCAGGCCGGCAAGCTCGATGCCGTCGGCGGCCGCGGGACGGTCGACCTGCTGGCGGGCTCGGTCCCCGCGGTCGGCAACGTCCGCCAGTACGCCCGCATCGTCCGCGAGAACGCGATGCTGCGCCGGCTGCTCGACGCCGCGTACGAGATCCAGGCCAAGGTCCACTCCCATGAGGCGCCGCCGCGCGAGCTCGTGGACCTCGCCGAGCGCACGATCCTCGAGGTCGCCCACGAGGACTCCCGCAAGGACTTCCGCTCGATCGAGGCCATCCTCGACGCCGAGACCACCAAGCTCGCCGAGCTCTCCCGGGCGGGCAAGGCCATCACCGGCACCGCCTCCGGCTACGAGGACCTCGACACGATCACCGGAGGCTTCCAGCCCGGCAACCTGATCATCCTCGCCGCAAGACCCTCTATGGGGAAATCGGCCCTGATGGCCAACTTCTGCGAGAACGCGGCGCTGGAGGGCGACAAGGCGGTCGCGCTGTTCTCGCTGGAGATGTCGGAGTCCGAGCTGGCGCAGCGGTTCATCGCGTCGCAGGCATCGATCAAGGGCGACGACCTGCGCAAGGGCAACGTGCCGGCTTCGCGGTGGCCGAAGATCCTGCAGGCGAGCGCGCGGCTGGCGAACTCGCCGCTGTACATCGACGACTCGTCCGACCTGTCGGTGCTCGACGTGCGCGCGAAGGCGCGGCGCCTGGCGCAGCAGCACGCCGACGGGCTCGGGCTGATCGTCATCGACTACCTGCAGCTGATGCGGGCGGGCGGCAGCGTGGAGAACCGCGTGGAGCAGATCTCCCAGATCTCGCGCGGCCTCAAGACGCTGGCGCGCGAGCTGGACGTCCCCGTGATCGCGCTCTCGCAGCTCAACCGCGGCGTCGAGCAGCGCACGGAGAAGCGGCCGGTGCTCTCGGACCTGCGCGAGTCGGGCGCGATCGAGCAGGACGCGGACCTCGTGATGTTCATCTACCGCGACGAGTACTACGACCCGGAGTCCGAGGACGAGGGGATCGCGGAGGTGCTGATCCAGAAGCACCGCAACGGCGGCCTGGGCACCGTGAAGCTGACGTTCCAGAAGGAGTTCCCGCGGTTCATGTCCTACGTCGACGACGGTCGCTACTGATGACGCCGCCCTGCCCGGACGGCCGCTGCGACGGCTCCGGGTTCCTCTTCGACGAGGGCAAGCGCGTCGCTCGGCCGTGCACGTGCCGGCCCGCGCGGCTGGCGCGCAAGAAGGCCTCGGCCGTCCAGGGCCGCCTGCCCAAGCGCTTCCGCGAGGTCTCCTTCGACCGTGAGCCGCTGCTCTCGATGGAGCGCCGCGCGCCCCACGTGATCCGCGCGGTCCGCCAGTACTGCCGCGGGATCGTCTCGAACCTCGACGAGGGGCGCGGGCTGTGGCTGTTCGGCAACACCGGCACCGGCAAGACCACGCTGGCGATGCTCGTCTCGAAGTCCGCAATGGAGGCCGACCGCACCGTCGCGATCTACTCGCTGCCGCGCCTGCTGGCGATGCTGCGCGGCTCCTACGACGACGACGCGCTGTACTCGCTCAACGACCTGATCGACCGGCTGTGCGCCGTCGACCTGCTGCACGTCGACGACGTCGGCGCCGAGCAGACCAGCCCGTGGGTGCTGGAGCAGCTCTACACGATCATCAACACGCGCTACGAGGACGGCCGCGCGGTGGTCGTCACCACGAACCTCGGCGACGATGAGCTGCGGGCGCAGATCGGCGACCGGACCGTCTCGAGGCTCCACGAGATGTGCGAGACGTACCCGCTCGACGGCGAGGATCAGCGGCTCGAGGGCGACTTCGCGCTCCCGGAGCCCGCGGCCGGCGCCGTCAGCGCCCCCGGCCGCTGGCTCAGCGACGCCGACCGGGCGTGGGAGGACGCGGACCCCGACGAGCCGCCCGCCTACGGCCGCCGCCGGGCGCACCGCCTAGACTGAGCGGCGGCAATGGCCGGCATCGTGATCGTGGGCGCCCAGTGGGGCGACGAGGGCAAGGGCAAGATCGTCGATCTGCTCGCGGAGAACGCGGACCTCGTGATCCGCTTCCAGGGCGGCAACAACGCCGGCCACACGATCGTCCGCGACGACGTCAAGTGGAAGTTCCACCTGATCCCGAGCGGCATCCTCTACCCCGGCCTGAAGTGCGCGATCGGCAACGGCGTCGTGATCGACCCGAAGGTCCTCACGGGCGAGCTGGACGACCTGCGCGCGAAGGGGATCGACCTCTCCGGCCTGCGGATCAGCGCCAACGCGCACCTGATCATGCCGTACCACATGCTGCTCGACCACGCGGGCGAGGCGCGCCTGGGCAAGCTCCAGATCGGCACCACGCGCCGCGGCATCGGCCCGGCGTACGCCGACAAGGCGGCGCGGCTCGGCATCCGCGTGCAGGACCTGCTCGACGAGAAGATCCTCAAGAAGAAGATCACGGCCGCGATGGAGCCCAAGCGGCTCAGCCTGCGCCCGTTCGCGAAGTCCCCGGAGCTCGATTTGCAGTCGATGACCGAGGACTACCTGACCTACGGCCACCGGATCGAGCAGTACATCGCCGACACCGCGCGGCTGACGTGGGACGCGCTGGACGCCGGCGGCAACGTCATCTTCGAGGGCGCCCAGGGCACGCTGCTGGACATCGACCACGGCACGTATCCGTTCGTGACCTCCTCGAACCCGGTCGCCGCGAGCGCCTGCACCGGCACCGGCGTCGGCCCGAAGGACATCGACGAGATCTGGGGCATCGCCAAGGCCTACGCCACGCGCGTCGGCGCCGGCCCGTTCCCCTCGGAGCTCGACGACGAGCTCGGCGAGCAGATCCGCCAGGCCGGCGGCGAGTTCGGCACGACCACCGGCCGCGCACGCCGGACGGGCTGGATCGACCTGGTGGCGCTGCGCTACGCGGCCCGCATCAACTCGCTCACGCACCTGTGCATCACCAAGCTGGACGTGCTGAGCGGGATCGGCCCGATCTCGGTCTGCACCCGCTACCGCGGCGGCGACAACGCGGTCTTCGACCACTATCCGTACCACCAGACGGTCATGCACAACGCGACGGGCGAGTACGAGCAGCTCCCGGGCTGGGACGAGGACATCACGGCCTGCCGCGACGAGCGCGAGCTGCCGCAGGCCGCGCGCGACTACCTGGCCTACCTCTCGGACTTCATCGGCGTGCCGGTCGCCCTGATCGGCGTCGGGCCGGGCCGCGACGAGGTCATCTGGACCCAGTCCGGCCGCGAGAGCGCGGCCTTTCGCGCCGCGGCGCCCGCTTAGTCCACGATGGTCCGCGTGCCCACGACGAAGTCGTGGAGCGCGCGGTTCTCCTCGTCCCACAGCGGCCAGAGGATGTCCAGCAGCCAGGCGAGGCCGAAGGTCGCCGAGGAGACCACGCCCACGAGCAGCGACTTGACGAGCACCTCGCGCAGCAGCCCGAAGCCGAAGCTGATCGGCTCGCCGCCCGTGCGGACGACGCGGATGTTCGTCGCGATCCGGCCGAGCGTCCGCCCGTTGGTGCGCGCCATCATCGCCGGGGCGTAGAGCAGCGCCACGATCGAGAAGGCGAGCACCGCGAGCAGCGCCCCGACGACGAACGCCGCCGCGCCGCCGTCGGTGTCGACCGTGAGCCCGAGCGCGGCGAGCACCGCGAACACGACCACCGCGCCGATCGAGATGATGATCCCGTCGATGACCTGCGCGACCGCCCGCCGGCCCCAGCCGGCCAGCGCGGGACGGCCGACCGGGCCGCCGGCGAACGTCGGCACGGGTCCTCCCGCGCCGGGCGGCGCCGGGCTCGTGTAGCCCTGGCTGCCGCTCCACAGCCCATCCTGCCGCCGCGCGGGCTGGGAATCGCCGCCGAGGGGGTCGCCGGGCGTGAGGCCGCCGCCGGGTCGGTCGCTCATTCCAGCGACTCTAACGCCAGCGCTCGAGCAGATCCTCGTCGCCGACCTCGCGGACCACGCGGGCCGGCACGCCCATCACGACCGCGCGCGGCGGCACGTCGCGCGCCACCACGGCGCCCGCGGCGACGTAGGCCTCCTCGCCGACCTCGACGCCGGGCGTGAGCACCGCCCCGCCGCCGATCCGGCAGGCGCGCCGCAGCAGCGCGCCCTCGAGCGCGAAGTCGCTCCCGTGGCGGGACATCGTGGAGTCGTTGGTCGTCAGCGCGCCCGGCCCGACGAAGACGTCGTCCTCGACCACGCTGTAGGCCGTCAGGTAGACGTCGGTCTGCACGCGCACCCGCTCGCCGACCAGCACGTCGTTGTCGACGGCGCTGCCGCGGCCGATCACCGTGCCGTCGCCGATCCGCGCGCGCTCGCGCACGAACGACTGGTCGCCGAGGATCGCGCCGGCGCCGATCCTCGCGCCGGCGAGCACGATCGCCCGCGCGCAGACCACGGCGCCGGGGCCGAGCACGAGCGGCTCCGCCTCGCCGCGCGGGGCGGTCGAGTGGCGCGCGAGCTTCGGCGGCTTGCCGAGCACGGCGCCGTCCTGGATCTCGCAGCCGTCGCCGACCACCGTGCCGGGGTGGATCACGACGTGTGCGCCGAGCCGGACGTCCTCGCCGAGCTGCACGCCGTCGCCGAGCACGAGGCCCGGCGCCCTCTCAGACAGCCGCATCCTGATCCCTTCGCGACGCGTCCAGCGAGGCCTGCAGGCCCTCCAGCACCCGCACCACGCGCAGCCCGGAGTGGCCGTCCGAGCGCGGCGCGCGCCCTTCGCGCAGGCACTCGACGAAGTGCTCGCACTCGAGCCGCAGCGGCTCGCGGTTGCCGATCGACGGGCTCCAGATGTCCCCCGCGCGGGTGATGTACTCGCCGTAGGAGCCCGAGGACTCGTCGAAGCCCTTGTCGTAGACGGTCACCTTGCGCTCGAGGTCCATGTCGTCGAACGTCGCCATCCGCTTGGAGCCGACGACGGTGAAGCGGCGCTCCTTGTGCGGGTCCAGCCAGGACAGGTGCAGGTGCGCGGCCAGCCCGGACGGGAAGCGCAGGTACCCGAACACGACGTCCTCGATCCCGCGCTGCATGTAGGCCTCGCCGCGCGCGCTGAGCTCGAAGGGCTCCTCGTCGGCCAGGTGCAGGACGACCGAGACGTCGTGCGCCCCGAGCGACCAGAGCGCGTTCTCGTCGGCGCGCAGCTTCCCGAGGTTGAGCCGGTTGGAGTAGATGTAGTGGATGTCGCCGAGCTCGCCCGAGGCGGCGACCTCCTTGAGCTTGGCCACCCCGGGGTGGTACTCGAGCAGGTGCCCGACCATCAGGATGCGCCCGGCGCGCGCGGCGGCCGCGACGGCCCGCTCGGCCTCCTCGACGGACTGCGCGAGCGGCTTCTCGACGAAGCAGTGCTTGCCCGCGTCGAGCACGCGCTCGGCCAAAGGCCCGTGGGTCGGCACGGGCGTGGCCAGCACGACGGCGTCCAGCGTCTCGTCGGCCAGCAGGTCGTCGAGGTCGGCGGTGAAGCGGGCGCCTGGGAAGGACGGCGCCCAGCGCTCGCGCGAGGCCTCGGAGGCGTCGCAGCACCACGCGAGCTCGCAGCCCGCGAGGCCCGCGAAGTTGCGAGCCAGGTTGGGGCCCCAGTAGCCGAGCCCGGCCACTCCGATGCGCAGAACGGCGCTCACGAGACCGCCGCCCGCTCGCGCAGCGCCAGCAGCGCCCGGACGACCCGCTCGCCGGCGCGCCCGTCGCCGTACAGCGGCGGCCGGTCGGCCGGCCGCTCGCGCTCCAGCGCGGCCAGCGCGGCGTCGGAATCGAGCCCGACGAGCGCGTTCCAGCCCGCGTGCACGGTCTCCACCCACTCCGTTCGGTCCCGAAGCGTCACGCACGGGACCCCCGCCAGGTAGGCCTCCTTCTGCACCCCGCCAGAGTCCGTCAGCACCGCCCGCGCGTGCAGCAGCAGCGCGGTGAAGTCCAGGTAGCCGAGCGGCGGGACGAGCCGCACGCCCTCGAGCGCGTCCAGCAGCCCCGCCGCCTCCAGCCGCGCGCGGGTGCGCGGGTGCAGCGGCAGGACGACCGGGTCCGGCAGCGCTGTCAGCAGCGCGACGAGCCGCTCCAGGCGCTCGGGGTCGTCCACGGTGCCCGCCCGGTGCGCGGTCGCGAGCAGGAACGCGCCCGGCTCGACCTCGCAGGCCTCGAGCACCGTCGTGCGCTCGCGCGCCCGCGGGGCCAGCAGCTGCGCGACGTCGACCATCACGTCGCCCACGACCACGACCTCGCCCGAGACGTTCTCGTCGCGCAGGTGGCCGGCCGGCGCGGCCGAGGAGCACAGCAGCAGGTCGGCGGCGTGGTCGGTGAGCACGCGGTTGAGCTCCTCGGGCATCGCGCGGTCGAACGAGCGCATGCCCGCCTCCACATGGGCGACCGGGATCCGCATCTGCGCGGCGGCCAGCGCGCCGGCCAGCGTCGAGTTCGTGTCGCCGTAGACGAGCACCACGTCGGGGCGCTCGGCCGCCAGCAGCGGCGCCAGCGCGGACAGCATGCGGCCCGTCTGCTCGGTGTTGGAGCCGCCGCCGAGCTCGAGCAGGTGCTCGGGCCGCGGTAGCTCCAGCTCGTCGAAGAAGACCTGCGACAGCTCCGCGTCGTAGTGCTGGCCCGTGTGGACGAGCACCTCCTCGGCGGCGTCACGGAGCCGGGACGAGACCGCGGCGGCCTTCACGAACTGCGGTCGGTTGCCAATGACGGTTAGGACTCTCATGAGTTCGGGGTAAGTGCGAGGTCAACGATGGCGAACCTGCTCAAGAGCGCGCTCTCCGCCGCCGGCCACGTCCTCTGGTACGTGGAGTTCCAGGCGAGCGGCGCCCAAGCGGCGCGCCCCAAGGGCTAGGCGGGCGCTCCCAGCTCGCGCTCGATCCGCCGCGCGAGCGCCTCGCGAGCGCTCTGCGTCACCGGCCCGGGGGCGCTCGGGAGCTCGATGTCGTCGACGGCCGCGATCGGCATCACCTCGCGCACGCTGGAGGCGATGAAGGCCTCCTCGGCGCTACGGAGGTCGTCCAGCGTGCAGATCGCCTCGCGCGCGTCGGTCTCCGCCATCACGCGGTCGCGCGTGATCGAGGCGAGGATGCGCTCCTCCAGCGGCGGCGTGAGCAACGCGCCGTCCGCGACCCAGAAGAACGTCCACGTCGGGCCCTCGAGCACCCGCCCGTGCGGCGTCACGAACAGCGCCTCGTCGTAGCCCTGCTCCTTCGCCAGCCGTCCCGCGAGCATGTTGCCGGCGTAGGAGAGCGTCTTGAGGCCGTCCAGCACCCGGTTGGGGGCGTACGTGACGGTCATCACGCGGGCCACGCTGAGGCGGTGCGGGAGCGGCTCGATCATCGCCAGCCGGCGCCCGCCGCGCGTGACCACGATCCGCAGCAGGGCCTCGACCGGCCCGGCCTCCTCCAGCAGCGCTTCGACCTCGTTGCGCAGCGCCGTCAGGTCGATCTCCAGCCGCAGCCCGTTGCAGGTGCGCTGCAGGCGCGCGTAGTGGTCCTCCATGGCGAACGGGCGGCCGCCGTAGAGGCGGGCGACCTCGAAGCCGCCGTCGCCGCGCAGCAGGCCTTCGTCGGTGACCGGGATGCGCGTGTCGGCCACCGGGCCGATCGCGCCGTCGAGGCTCGCGAGCATCCGACGAGGGTACCGCCCGCTGCGCCGCCGCCGCCCCTACAGTAAGAGGGCTGAATGCGTGTTGCAGAACCGGTCTCCCACAACGTCGAGCTGCGGCGCAACTCGCAGGGCCACGACTCGGTCGTGTTCGCGTTCCCCTACCGGGCCGACATCGTCGACGCGGTGCGGGCGATCCCCGGCCGCCGCTTCGACTGGGAGGCCAAGGAGTGGTGGGCGCCGCGCGCGGACGCCGTGGCGCCGTTCGTGAAGGGCGTCCTGGAGCGCCATCCCACGCTCAGCGTCGCCCCCGACGTGACGGAGTGGCTCTCCCGCGCCGTCACGGGCTGGATCGGCCGCGTGAGCTCGGGCAAGCTCGACGGCCGCGGGCACTTCGTCCTGGACACGATCGCCGGCGAGCTGGACGAGCCGCTGGCCGAGCTTGCCGACGAGCGCGGCGGGCGCCTGTGGCTGCCGTTCACGCCCACGGTCGCGGAGGCGTTGCTGGAGACCCGCGGCGCCCGCCTGGACCCGCGCGCGCTGCGCTGCGCCTCGCGCCTGCAGGTGGACCTCGATCCCGCCCCGGCCACGCTGTCGCTCGTCGAGGGCTACGGCGAGCTGCGCTTCAAGCTGGACATCAACTGGGACCCCGAGACGCTGCCCGCGTTCCTCGCCCTGCCCGCCTGCGAGGCGCACGGCCGCACGCTGCCGGTCGACCCGTACCTGCTGGAGCCGCTGGAGCACTACCTGCGCGTGTTCGGCGTCGAGCCGGCCGCCAACGCCCGCGAGGTGCTCGACCGGCTGCGGCGCGAGCACGACTCGGCGATCGACGACGTGCGGCGCTCGCGCGCGTTCGAGGCCCCGCCGCTGGAGATCGAGGAGCGGCTCGGCGGCGAGCTGCGGCCCTTCCAGCGCGCCGGCGTCGCCTACGTGCTCGAGGCCCGCCGCACGTTCCTGGCCGACGAGCAGGGCCTGGGCAAGACCGTCGAGGCGCTCGCCGCGCTGGAGGCCGACGACGCGTTCCCGGCCGTGGTCGTGTGCCCGGCGAGCCTGAAGCTCAACTGGCTGCGGGAGATCGAGCGCTGGCTGCCGCACCGCTCCGTGCACGTCATCAACGGCACCGGGGTCGCCCCGATGGACGCCGAGATCACGGTCCTCAACTACGAGATCGTGCACGCGCACCGCGTCCGGCTGCAGCTGCGCCGCCCGAAGGCGCTCGTGCTCGACGAGTCCCACTACGTCAAGAACCCGCGCGCCAAGCGCACCCAGGCGGTGCGGCGGCTCGCGGAGGCGCTGCCCGAGGGGGCGCTGCGGCTCGCGCTGACCGGCACGCCGGTGATGAACCACCCGGAGGAGCTGATCGCGCAGCTGCGGATCCTCGGTCGCCTGCAGGAGTTCGGCTCCGGCGCGCGCTTCGCTCGCCGCTTCCAGGGCGCCGGGGCCGAGGAGCGCATCCACTGGCACCTGCGCCGCTCCTGCTTCGTGCGGCGGCTGAAGGCCGACGTGCTGCCGCAGCTGCCCGCCAAGCGCCAGGTCGTGCTGCCCGTGGCGCTGGACAACGTCGCCGAGTACAAGCTGGCCCAGGACGATGTGATCGCCTGGCTGCGCGAGCAGCCGCTGGACCTCAGCGAGGTCGAGGCGAAGGTCGCCGCCGCGCTGCGCGCGGAGCGCCTCGCCCAGCTCAACGCGCTCAAGCGCCTGGCCGCGCGCGGCAAGGCGAGCGCGGCGCTGGCCTGGATCGAGGACTTCCTGGCCTCCGACGAGCCGCTGGTGGTGTTCGCGGGGCACCGCGAGGTGCAGCAGCTGCTGCTCGACCGCTTCCCCGACGCGCTGCACGTCATCGGCCGCGACTCGATCCAGCAGCGCGAGGCCGCCGTCGCCGCCTTCCAGGACCCGGACGGCCCGCAGCTGATCGTGTGCGCGACCCGCGTGGCCGGCCAGGGCATCACGCTCACGCGCGCCTCCAACGTGGCCTTCCTGGACCTCGAATGGACGCCGGCGATGCACGACCAGGCCGAGGACCGCTGCCACCGCATCGGCCAGCACGACGCGGTGACCGCCTGGTACCTGCTGGCCGCCGACACGATCGACGAGACGATGATCGAGCTGATCTCGCGCAAGCGCGGGATCGTGGGCGCGGTCACCGACGGGCGCCGCGACGAGTCCGAGGCGCTCGTGCAGTCCGTCGTGCGCGAGCTGCGCTCGAGCAAGCCGCGGCGCCGGTTGCGCTCGGTGGCGTAGTGCGGGCGCGCTGAGCGCCGCTCGCAGTGGCGCGGTCCGCGACGCGGCGAAGAACTTTCGCGGGAGCGATGAATATCTCGCGCGAGCGGCGTCTTAAGGGGCATGAGCACCACGCACCATGGCCCCGCCCCCCGCACGGTCCGCCGGCGCCTCCACGTCAGCGATCAACGCGACGACGACGCGCACCCGGCCGTCACCTGACCCAGGCCGCTGCGAGGGCGATCTCGCGGCGTCAGCCGATCAGGACCTTCGCGAGCACCGTCCACGACTCGCGGGGGATGCCGGCCCCGCCCAGGGGCTGCAGGCACACGTGATCGGCGCCCGCGTCGAGATGGGCGCGGACGACCTCGGCGATCTCCTCGGCACTGCCATGCGGGACGATCGCGTCGATCAGGCGGTCGGAGCCGCCAGAGGCGATGTCCTCCTCCGTGAAGCCGAAGTCGAGCAGGTTCTGCGTGTAGTTGCGCAGGCCGAGGTAGAGCTTCGCGTAGTCGCGGGCGACGGAGCGGGCGCGCACGGCGTCGGTGTCGACGACGCAGGCCAGCTCCGGGGCCAGCAGCTTGCCGGGCCCGAGCCGCTCGCGAGCGGAGCGGGTGTGCTCGACGGGCACGAAGTAGGTGTGCGCACCTGCCGTGCGCTCGCGGGCGAGCTCGAGCATCTTCGGGCGCAGCGCAGCCAGGCAGCGCTCCTCGACCGGAGGCGCGGCGGGCGCCGCGTCGAGGTCGTCGAGGAAGTGGCGCATCGTCGTCAGGGGCCGCCGGTAGTCGCTCGTCGCCTCGGGATGGCCGATGCCGATCCCGAGCACGAACCGGCCGGGGAACTCGCGGCGCAGCTCCGCGTCGGCGGCAGCCGCGCTCGCCGGCTCGTTGCTCCAGACGTTGAGGATCCCGGTCGCGGCCGTCAGCTCCGTCGTCGCCTCCAGGATCGGGCGCACGTCGGGGACGAACGGGGAGCCGCCGAGCCACCAGGCGCCGTATCCGAGCTGCTCCGCGAGCTTCGCCGCCTCGCCGGCGCGCTCCTTGCCGAACGCGCGGTAGCTGGTCCAGATCCCGATCGTGCCGACGTTCATGTGGACAGCGTCGCAAACCGGGGCGTTGCGCGTTGGCGGACGTCAACTGCTCTGGGTGGGAAGCGGGCTTGCCGTCACCCTCGCCTCCCTACCCAGCGCCGTTGCCGTTGGTCGGCGCGACCACGACCTCGTGTCGCTCGGCGAGAGGCGCCGCGAACGCGAGCAGACGCGCCCCTTCGGCCTCGAGCTCGGCGGTGTCGCCCAGCGCATCCAGCGGCTCGACGTGCAGGGTCGCGGACTCCGGTGTGCGCTCGATCCGCCACGTCGCGCGGGCGAAGCCGTCGACGAGCACGAACGCGCTGCCGCCCACGACCCCGAGCCGGTGACCGTACGGGAGCACGCGCGAGCGGTCGTCGTGACCGAGCAGGATGTTGTCGAACCACGGCAGGAAGCGCGGCGGGGCGGGCTCGTCGCCCGTGAGGATGGGGGCAGTGGGCAGGTCGAGCAGCTCGCGGCCGCGCTCGTCGGCGAACGCCCGCAGCTGGGGCCGGATGCGGTCCACCGCGGCGGCGAGGCCCGGCACGCCCGACCACATCCGCATGTCGGCCACGCTGGCCGGCCCGAACGCGGCCAGGTAGCGCAGCAACAGGGCGTCCGGCGCGGTCTCCTCGTCCAGCGGCCGCCCGAGCAGCGTCTCGACCGGGGCGACGACGGCCTGGCCGCCCTGGCGCTCCAGCGAGGTGCCGCGCGGCGGCAGCTGGGCCAGCGGCACGATGAAGCGCACCGCGTAGGCGAGCGCGGTCTTGTCATGGTCGGGCCAGCGCTCGGCCAGGGCGCGGCCGAGCGTCGCCGTCGTCCCGGGCGTCTCGGCCAGGATCGCCCGGCCGGCCTCGACCACCTCGGCGACGTCGAGCCCGTCGAGCTGCTTCATGAACCCGCTGCCCGCGAAGCGCTTCTCGAGCATCGCCTGGTGCATCGGGCGCCAGGCGAGGAAGTCCTCGGCGGTCGTGAGGTGCAGCGTGGCGCGCATCACCGTCGTGCGCAGGACGGCGTGTCGCTCGAGCAACCGCACGAGCTCGGCCGCCTCGAAGCCGTCCAGCCGCGACCACAGGCCGTAGAACGGCGCCGGCGGCACCTGGCACTGCATGCCGGCGAGGTGCGCGATCGCCTCCACCGGCGACAGCGGCGCGCGCCGCAGCAGCAGCTGGCGCTCGAGCAGGGTGCGGTTGAGCTGACGGGTGCTGAGGGTCTCAGGCATCGATCGACCGATGACCCGTGGATGGCTCGGCGTCGTGGGCCGAGCCAGAGTCGATCGGCCGCGGTGTCATGTGGTGGGCCACCTGGCTCGCGGCCGATCGGCTATGGCGAACGGCCACGGCGGCGAGACACCGCGGGGATCGGTCGATCGGTGCCTAGGCACCGATGGGGTGCCAGGCGGTCTTCAGCTCGGTGAGGCCCTCGAGGCGGCGCAGGGCGTCGGCGACCGGGTCGGAGCCCGCGGGGATGCGCACGACGCGCTTGACGGTCTCGGCGGCGAGCACGTCGAGGCGCTCGGCCAGCGCCTGGTCGCCGCTCGCGTCGACGATCGCGTTGAGGTCGCGGTGCGCGCCGAGCGCGGGCGCGAGCTCGTCGCGGCGGCCGGCGAGCAGGTTCACGACGCCGCCCGGCACGTCGGAGACCGCGAGCACCTCGCCCAGGTCCAGGCCGGCGAGCGGCCAGCGCTCCGAGCAGATCGCCACGACGGCGTTCCCCGCCGCCAGCGCGGGCGCGATCGCGCCCACCAGGCCGAGCAGCTCCGGCTCCTCGGGCGCCACGACGCCGACGACGCCGGTCGCCTCGGGCGTCGAGAAGGACAGGAACGGCGCCGCGACCGGGTTCACGCCGCCGAGCACGGCGTGCAGCTTGTCCGTCCAGCCCGCGTAGTGCACGAGCACGTCGACGGCGGCGGCGACCTCGTCGCGGGCCGCGGCGGGCTTGGCGCCGCGCAGGTCGACCGCCTGCTGGGCGAACTCGGAGCTGCGCGACTCGAGCGCCTCGGCGGCGCGGTAGAGCACCTGCCCGCGGTTGTAGGCGGTCTTGCCCGCCCAGCCCGGCTGCGCGCCGCGGGCCTTCTTGACGGCATCGCGGACGTCCTTGCGCGAGGCGCGGGTGATGTTGGCCACGTGGCTCCCCTCGTGGTCGAGCACCGGGTCGTGCCGGCCGGACTCCGAGCGCGCGAACGCGCCGCCGACGTAGAGCTTGTAGGTCTTGCGGACGGCGACGCGCGGGCTCATGACACGCGCACGTAGGGACGCAGGCCGGCGGCGCCGCCCTCGCGGCCGAAGCCGCTCTCCTTGTAGCCGCCGAAGGCGGCCGTCGGATCGAAGTGGTTGTAGGTGTTCTGCCACACCACGCCCGCCTGCAGCTGGGATGCGACCTCGAACGCCTTGCCGCCCTTGTCGGTCCAGATCCCCGCGGCGAGGCCGTACTTGGAGTTGTTGGCCTTCTCGATCGCCTCCGCCTGGGTGCGGAACGTGAGCATCGAGACGACCGGGCCGAAGATCTCCTCGACCGCGATCCGGTGCACGGGCGAGACCTCGGTGAACATCGTCGGGGCGAACCAGTGCCCGCGCTCGGGGATGTCGCAGGCCACGGTGCGGCGGACCGCGCCCTCCTCCTCGCCCGCGGCGACCAGCGTCTCGATCCGCTCGAGCTGCTCGCCCGAGTTGACCGCGCCGACGTCGGTGTTCTTGTCCAGCGGGTCGCCGAGGCGCAGCTTCTGCATGCGCTCCCACAGCTTCGCCTCGACCTGCTCGGCGACGCTCTCCTGCACGAGCAGGCGCGAGCCGGCGCAGCAGACGTGGCCCTGGTTGAAGAAGATCCCCTGGACGATGCCCTCGACGGCCTGGTCGATGGCGGCGTCCTCGAAGATGATGTTGGCCGACTTGCCGCCCAGCTCGAGCGTGAGGCCGACGTCGCGGCCCGCCAGCGCGGCCTGGATGTCCTTGCCGACCGCGGTGGAGCCCGTGAAGGCGACCTTGTCGATGCCGTCGGCGCGCACGAGCGCGGCGCCCGTCGCGCCGTTGCCGGGCAGGATCGAGACGACGCCGGGCGGCAGCTCGGCCTCCTGGCAGATCTCGGCCAGCAGCAGCGCGGTCAGCGGCGTGGTGTCGGCCGGCTTGAGGATCGCGGCGTTGCCGCACGCGAGCGCGGGGGCGAGCTTCCAGGCCGCCATCAGCAGCGGGAAGTTCCACGGCACGATCTGGGCCACCACGCCGTGCGGGCGGTTTTCGCGACCCGCGATGCCGTAGGCGATCTTGTCGGCCCAGCCCGCGTAGTGGAAGAAGTGGGCGGCGGCGAGCGGGATGTCGATGTCGCGCGACTCGCGGATCGGCTTGCCGCCGTCCATCGTCTCGACGATCGCCAGCTCGCGGGCGCGCTCCTGCATCAGCCGGGCGATCCGGTACAGGTACTTGCCGCGCTCCAGGCCGGGCAGGGCGGCCCACTTGCGCTGCGCCTCGCGGGCGACCTGCACGGCGTGGGCGACGTCCTCCTCGCCGGCGATCGCGATCTGCGCGATCTTCTTCTCCGTCGCCGGGTTGACCGTCGGCGCGGCCTTGCCGGAGCGCGGATCGGCGAACTCGCCGCCCACGAACACGCCGTAGCTGTCGCGCAGGCGGACGTGGTCGGCGGACTCCGGGGCCGGCGAGTAGTCCCAGGTGAGGCGGGTGCGTTCCGGGGCGACGGCCATGGTCATTACTCCTTGGAGAAGTCCTCGGCGCGGCCGTAGCGGCCGGTCTGCGCCTTCTCGTACTGCATCAGGAGGTCGTTGAGGACCGACGAGGCGCCGATCCGGAAGCGCTCCGGCGTCAGCCATTCGTCGCCCAGCGTCTCCTTGACGAGCACGAGCATGTGCAGCGCCTGCTTGGACGTGGAGACCCCGCCGGCCGGCTTCATGCCGACGACGCGGCCGGTGCGCTGCGTGTAATCGCGCAGCGCCTCGAGCATCACGAGCACCACGCCGGGCGTCGCGCCCAGCTTGGCCTTGCCGGTGGAGGTCTTGATGAAGTCCGCGCCGGCGTCCATGGCGAGCATCGAGGCGTGGCGGACGTGGTCGTACGACGGCAGCTCCGCCGTCTCGAGGATCACCTTCAGGTGCGCGTCCCCGCAGGCCTCCTTGACCTGGACGATCTCCTCGATCACGCGCGCGTCGTCGCCGGCCAGGTACGCCTGGCGGGAGATGACCATGTCGATCTCGTCGGCGCCGGCCGCGACGGCCTCGCGCGTGTCCTGCAGGCGGACCTCCATCGAGGACTGGCCCGAGGGGAACGCGGTCGCGACGGAGGCGACCTGCACGCCGGTGCCGGCGACGGCCTCGCGCGCGACCCCGACCAGCGACGGGTAGACGCAGACGGCCGCGCAGCTCGGGATCTCGGGCCGGGTCGGCGAGGGGCAGACCGCCTTGGCCGCGAGCTGGCGGACCTTGCCCGGCGTGTCGGCGCCCTCGAGCGTCGTCAGGTCGAGCATCGAGACCGCGAGGCGGATGCCCTGCAGCTTGGCGTCGGTCTTGATCGAGCGCTTGGCCAGCGTGGACACGCGCTCCTCGACCGCGACGCGGTCGACGTGTGGCAGTCGGCGTGCGGTTCTCACCAGAGCAGCGTACCGCCCGAAATGCCGCCCGAAGGGGATTGCGCGCGCTCGTGCAGCACGGGTAGGTTCGGTCGATGCCCCCGATGCGGCGGCTCTCCGAGGAATCGCCCGAAGCCGCCGAGCGCCGGCAGGAGCCGCCCGTGCCCGAGCCCGCGCTGCTGCAGCTCCAGCGGAGCGCCGGCAACGCCGCCGTGACGCGCATGCTCGCGCGCGACATGCTGTCCAACGCCCTCGGCGATGCGCCCGTCGCCGGGCCGAAGCCGTACAACGTGCGCGACCCGCTCGGGGTCGGCGACCTGATGGCCGACGAGACGGAGGCCAGCAGCGTCGCGAACGCCTACTTCGACTCGCAGAACAAGGGCGGGATCATCTCGATCTCGGTCGCCGAGCTCGTCCGCAACGCCGGCCAGCAGACGTTCAAGCGCAAGGACGGCAGCGAGGCGAAGGTCATCGACAAGATCCCCGCCGACAGGCTCGAGGAGCAGCTGCGCGTGCGCGCGAAGCACTTCGGCGTCACGGTCCTGGAGCACCGGGCCGCGACCGACCTGCCCGGCATGAAGTCGGAGATGGACGCCATCCTCGCCAATCTCGGCGCCATCCCCACCGAGCTCACGCTCGGCGGCGAGGACCTGAAGGTGACGGCGTCGATCTTCGGGACGGTCAAGGGCGAGGCGAAGATCGGCCCGGCGAAGGTCGAGGGCGAAGCCTCCTCGGACGGCGTCGAGGGATCCGTCAAGGTGCCGGGCGCGACCTTCAAGGGCAGCGTGGGCGAGAAGGGCGTCAAGGCCTCGCTCAAGCTCGGCGAGCTGCTGACGATCGACGGCGGGCTCAACCCCAAGGCCGACGGCAGCGTCGACTGGCGGGCGGAGATCTCGGTCGGGACGATCGGCAAGCTGATCATGCCCGAGGACGTGGCGAAGGTGTTCTCGAAGACGCAGAAGACGTTCGCCGAGAGCGCCGGCGCGCTCATGCGCAACCGCGACGATCCGGCGAAGGTCAAGGAGCACGGGTCCGAGCTCGCGGAGGCGCTGGGCGAAGCGGTCGAGAAGGCCAAGAAGAGCGCGGAGCAGTCCAAGAAGTCGGGCTGGCGCTTCGGCGCGGAGCTCAAGGGCGACGGCGCCGGCGGTGTCAGCGGCAGCCTCACCCTGACCTGGACCTGGTGATCCCCCCGAGCTTTCCCGAGGCTTTGCCGGCGGTTGCCGGTCCGTTGGGCGCGGCGTGCCGATGCTGGGCCGCATGGAACTGCTGATCGTGGGCGGGGGACTCGCCGCCCAGCGCTGCATCGAGGTGCTGCGGGCCGCGGGCGACGACCGCCCGGTGACCGTCGTGTGCGACGAGCCCGAGCGCCCGTACGACCGCCCGCCGCTGTCGAAGGAGGGCCTGCGCGGGGCGATCGACCCCGCGTTCCGGCCGGCAGGCTGGTACCGCGACCACGGCGTCGAGCTGCGGCTCGGCGTCGCCGCCCGCGCGCTCGACCCCGCGCGGCGCACCGTCACGCTCGCCGACGGTGAGCGGCTGGGCTACGACGAGCTGCTGATCGCCACCGGCGCCCGTCCGCGGGCGCTGCCCGGCGTGCCCCGCGCATGCGTCCTGCGCAGTCGGTTCGATGGCGAACGATTGCGCGCGGCGCTGCTCGAGGGTGGCCCGGTGGCCGTCGTGGGCGCCGGGCTGATCGGGCTCGAGGCCGCCGCCGCGGCATGCGCGCTCGGCGTCGCGGTGACCGTGATCGAGGCGGCGCCGCGGCCGCTGGCCGGGCTCCTCGGCCCGCGGGCGGGAGCGTGGCTGACCGCGCTGCACCGCGCCGAGGGCGTCGTGCTGCGCACCGGCGTGACCGTCACCCGCGACCTCGGCGACGCGCTGGAGCTCGCCGACGGCACACGCGTGCCGTGCGCCCACGTGCTGGCCGGGATCGGCGTGTCGCCGGCCGCGAGCTGGCTCGCCGGCAGCGGCCTGGACCCGGCCGGCGTCGCGGTCGACAGCACGGGCCGCACCGGGCTCCCGGGCGTGTACGCCGCGGGCGACGTCACCGGCTCCGGCCACTGGGAGGCCGCCGCGCGCGGCGGCGCCGCCGTGGCCCGCGCCCTGCTGGGACGCGGCGAGCTGCCCGCCGCGCCGCCGTCGTTCTGGAGCGACCAGCACGGCGTGCGCCTGCAGTGCGTCGGCGACCCGCGCGGGGCGACGGAGCACGTCGTCGAGGGCGACCTCACCTCGCGCTCGTTCGAGCTCGACCATCACGTTGACGGCCGCACCACGGCCGTCCTCCTCGCCGGCCGCCCGCCCTCCGCACTGCGGGCGGCGAGAGCGCGTATCGACATTCCCGTTCCCACCACCACCGCCAGGAGGGCCGCATGAGCCTGATCGCCCGCATCGAAGAAGACCTCTGCCTCGCCCACGGCGACTGCGAGGCCGTCGCGCCCGAGGCGTTCCGCGTCGACGACGTCGCCCGCGTGGTCGGCGAGACCGCCGACGACCGCCTGCGCGAGGCCGCGCGCGCCTGCCCCGCGGGCGCGATCGTGCTCTACGACGCCGACACCGGCGAGGAGGTCGACGTCTAGGAGCCTGGCGCGCGCCACATGCGCCACAGCGGCGGGCCGCCGAACGGCAGCCGGAGCTCCGAGCGCACGGTGAACCCGTGGCGCAGATAGAGGTCCCGGCTGCGCGGCGAGCCCGCGTTGAGGTACGCGCCGCGGCGCTCGGTGTCGCAGCGCGCGAGCATCGGCGCCAGCAGCGCCGACCCGAGCCCGCGGCCCTGGCCCGCGGGCTCGACGCCGATGTAGTCCAGGTACCAGTGCGGCGGGTCGTGCGGGTGGTGGCGGTCGATCGCCCGCTGCGCGCCGATCCCGCGCCGCGGCCAGCGGCCGAACACCGCGAGCCGGGCGGGCAGCACGCCCAGCTCCTGGGTCAACCGGAACGGGTACGCGCCGGGCGCCACCCACAGCGCGGCGGCGCTGCCGTCGCTGGTCGTCCAGATCGCGCCGGAGGCGGCGTAGAGCGGCAGCGAGGCGGCGAAGTGGCGCAGCAGCAGCGCCTCGCGGCGCTGCTCGTCCGGGATCAGGAAGCTCAGCGGCGGGTCCGTGGCGAACGCGGCCGCGAGCGTCGCGGCGATCGGGCCGTGGTCGTCTCGGGTCGCCGGCCGCACGCGCATCGCGGCCGGCGACGGTAATCGATCAGCGGGCCTTGAGGCGCAGCGTGTCCTTCGCGTAGCCCGACTTGGTGGCGGTCGCGGTCGCGGCGCGGCCCGGCAGGTCGAGCCTGACCTGCCCGCCGCCGTCGGTCGTGCCCGACTTCCCGCCGGCGCTCACCCGCGCGCCCCGGACCGCGGCGCCGGCGTCGCGGACCGTGAAGCGCACGCCTCCGCCACGGATGCGGCGCGCGCTCAGCTGCAGCCCCGGCAGAAGGCGGCGATGGAAGGTGGATGCGTTCGAGGTCGTGCCGAGGTTGAAGATGCCGAGCACGTCGACCGCGCCGCCGGCCGCGCTCGCGTCGAGCCGGTAGGCCTGCAGCGTGCCTCGCGGGCGCCCGGCGGTCACCTCCGCGCCCCACCTCGTGGCCCCGCGGTTGGAGCGGCGGGCGTGGATCGAGGCGTCGATGCCGCCCCGGTCGTCCCAGATCGCCCACAGGCGGCCGTCGTCCACGGCCGTGATGGTGACCGGGCCGCCGCCGCTCTTGCGCGCGATGATCGGCGCGTTGCCGGCGCCGACGCGCCATACGCGGACCTGGTTCTGCGCCTGCGGCGCGGGATAGGCCGCGTAGACCCCACCGCCGGGGCGCGCCACCAGCGGCGTGCGGCCCTGCATGCCGATGTACATGTCGCCGGTGCCGGGCATCGCCAGCGGCGCGCCGACCGGCTCGCCCCCGGCGCCGACCTGCTGCGCCAGCACGCCGTACTGCGACTCGTCGCTCGAGTACCAGGCCATCCACACGCGGCCGCCCGAGTCGGTCACGAGGTTGGGGTCGTTGCCGTACTGCTTGCCCTCCATGTAGTTGTGGTTCGGCGTCGCTGGCGAGAGGCCGGCGTGCACCCAGGTGCCGAGCGTCCCAGCCCACGCCTGCAGCGGAGTGCCGTCGGACCGCACCGTGGCCGAGATCGGGCCCGCGTAGGACTGCCCGCCGCCCGGGTTCACCTGACCCGGCTGCAGCGCCCAGCTCGCGCCGCCGTCAGGGGACAGCGCGGTGTTGATCTCCCGCTGGGGATCGTTGCTGTCAGTCGTCCGGAAGCCGCCCCAGAAGGCCCGCAGGCCACCCGGGTCGACGACCAGCGCCGGGACGGAGAACCCGGTCCAGCCACTCTGGATCGGGTTCGTGGCGCCGATCCGCCCCTGGCGCGAGATGACCGTGTGCAGCAGGTCCTCGGTGTTCGGGCCAGTCGGGTGCGACCACGCCAGATGCAGCACACCGTCCCCCGTCCTGGCGAAGGCCACCTGGTCGAGACCCGACCCGTCCGTCGTCGTCACCCGCTTCCACGGGGCGGCGGACGCGCTCGGCGCCAGGGACAGCGCGGCGAGCAGGGCGGTGAGGACGGCTGTGCGGAGCTTCATGGCGCGACACTACCCCCGCGCTAGCGCACCGGCAATGCGCCGATCAGCGCCTCAGCGGCGGCGCCCGCGCAGGCGGGCGCCGCCGGGGGATCAGCTCGCGCGGTACAGCAGCCAGGCGTCGCGCATGCGCTGCACCTGGCCCGCGGTGAACTCCGTGTAGCAGGAGTCGTAGGAGTAGTCCATGTAGTTGTGGATCGGGTCCAGGCCAGGCGCGGAGCAGGTGTCCTTGCCGGCCGGGCAGCCGGACGTCGCCGTCTTCTCGGCCGGCGTGTCGGCGACGAAGTCGCCCTTCGCGTTGCAGCCGCCGTAGAACGTGTGCTCGAGGTTCAGCCAGTGGCCGACCTCGTGCGTGCCCGTCTCGCCCTGGTCGTAGCGGTTCGCGTAGGTGGTCGAGGTGCCCGGGATCGACTCCCAGTCGACGACCACGCCGTCCAGGTTCGTGTTGCCGGGCTTGGTCGTGATGTCCGGCAGGTAGGCCCAGCCGAGGTAGTCGCCCGCGGTCGTCGAGTACCAGTTGAGCGCGTTGTCGCCGCCCTGCTTGAGCGCCGCCTTCATCTTCTGCTCGTCGGCGCCGCCCGGGTTCCCGTAGAACCACAGCGCGTTGTTCGTGCGCGTGACGCCGGCCAGCCTGAAGCTGAAGCCGGTGGCCGCGCCGCCCTCGCCGGCGGAGAACGTGTTGTTGAGCACCGCGATCTGGCCGGCGATCTGCGCGTCGGTGAGCGCACCGATCGCCCCGTCGGTCACGACGTGGAAGTAGACCGGGATCGTGGCCCGGAAGTTCTTGCCCGCCTTGCCCTTCGCGCTCGCGGGCATGTCCGCGTGCGTCTGCGCCAGATCGGGCTCGCGCACCACGCCGCCACGGCCGGCGATCGCGGCCCCGCCCGTCACCGAACCGCCGAACACGCGCGTGTCCGCGGTCGACATCGGATCGCAGAACGCCGCCTGCGACGCCGCAGCCGCGTGCGTCCCCGCGCCGGCCGGCGCCGCCGCGACGATGCCCATCACCGAGGCGAGCGCCATCGCGCCCGCAAGCTTCCCCAACCTCATCTTGTCCCTCCGAGATTTCGTGCCGCGCGCCGGCCCCTCGTCCGGCGCACCGCTTGTCGGAGCAAGATACCTCCGATCGCCCACGGATGTGGCGTTGGCCGGTGAGGCATGCGAGGCATGACCGACCGGTGAGCGCGGCCCCGGTTGGCGTCATGGCGCGGACCGGCGCCGCCCGGGTCCCACGGGGTCATGATGGGCTCGTGAGGAACGTCGCCGCGGTGATCGTCGTCATCTGCTGGGCCCTCGCCACCGCGCCCGCGGCACCAGCCGCACTGCGCGCCGGGGTCGGGAAGGCGGACATCACGCCGCGCACCGGCTACTACCTCGGCGGCTGGACGCGCGCGGACCGCACCGCGCAGGGCCAGCACACGCGGCTGTTCTCGCGTGCGCTGGTGCTCGAGCAGGGCGGCCGCAAGTTCGCGCTCGCGCAGGTCGACCTGTTCATGGTCCCCGGCGGGCTGGTCCGTCACGTCGGCGAGCGGCTGGCCGACATCGGGCTGTCCGAGCAGTCGATTCTGATCTCCGCCTCGCACACGCACTCAGGCCCGGGTGGGTACGCGAACTTCCCGACGCTCAACACCGCTGCACCAAGCCTGGAGACCGCGACGAATCCGTTCTCGTTCTTCGGCCTGCTCGCGCCCCAGCGCGCCGATCCGCAGCTCTACCGCTTCCTGACCGAGCAGATCGCCGCGGCGATCCGCCGCGCCGACGATGACTTGGGGCCCGCGGCAGCCGGCTGGGGCTCATCGCGGCTGCTCGGGCTGACCGAGAACCGCAGCCTGGAGGCCCACCTGGCCAACCACGGGCTGGCGCTCGAGCGCGGGCAGGGGCGGATCGAGCAGGACCCTGGCGGCTACGAGCACTCGGTGGACCCGGACGTCAACGTGCTGCGGGTGGACAAGCTCGTGCGGCGCGCGAGACCCGCCCCGCGGCCGCGCCGGGCGCCGCGACGGCGTTCGGCCGTGTGCGCGGCCCGCGTGGGCTGCAGCGCCGGGACCGCGCGGCGGGCGACCGGGCGAGTGCCGATCGGCGCGTGGTCGACGTTCGCCAACCACGGGACCGTCACGAAGTCCTCGTTCGAGTTCTACAACGCCGACCACCACGCTGCGGCGCTGCGCTCGTTCGAGCATGAGGTCCGCCGCCGCGGGCGGGTGCCCGCTCGCCAGGAGGTCCTCAATGTCTACGGCAACTCCAACGAGGGCGACATGTCCGCGGGGCTGACGCGGCACGGCCCGGCGGCGTCGGACGAGGTCGGCCGGGTCGAGGCGGCGGCCATGCTGCGGGCCTGGAAGCTGGCCGGAGCGCGCCTGTCGGCCGAGCCCGCGCTCGACCTGCGCTGGACGCGCCTGTGCTTCTGCGGCCAGGAGAGCGAGAGCGGACGGGTGGCCGACCGCCCCGAGGTCGGCTTGCCGTTCCTGACCGGCTCCGAGGAGGAGCGCGGGCCGCTCTACGACGTCACCCGGCAGCACCTCGAAGGCTTCCGCTCGCCTGTGGCGCTCGGCCCGCACGGTCACAAGGTCTACCCTCCCGGCGCGAGCGGGGTGCCGACCGCGGTGCCGCTGCTGGCGCTGCGCATCGGGCCGCGGGTGATCGTCTCGGTCCCCGGCGAGGGGACCAAGGAGGTCGGCGCGCGGATCCGCGAGCGTGTGCAGGCGGCGGTCGCCGGCGCTGGGATCCGAGGCGTCGTCGTGTCGGGGCTGGCGAACGAGTTCGTCCTCTACTTCACGACGCCCGAGGAGTACGCGCGCCAGCACTACGAGGGCGGCAACACGCACTTCGGTACGCATTCGTCGACTCTGCTCGTGCAGGAGCTCGGGCGCCTCGCCGGCACGCTCGCGCGTGGCGAGCCCGCGCCGGCGCCGGCGCCGTTCGACCCCACCAACGGCGTGACGCCCGACGGCCCGGCCTACGGCGGCGGGGCGGCGCGCGGCGCGCTGCTCGCACAGCCCGCCGCTCGCGTGCCGCGCCTCGGGCACGCCTCGGTGGCGTGGCGGGGCGGACCGCAGGGTCTCGACCGACCCGTCGACCGTGCCTTCGTGACCGCCCAGCGACGGACGGGCGGGCGCTGGTTGCGCTTCGACGACGACCTCGGGCTCGCGATGCTGTGGCGCGTCGACGACGAGGGGCGCTATGACGCCCGCTGGGAGGTACCGCTGGATGCGCCGGCCGGCATCTACCGGCTCGTGGTGCAGGCGAAGCGGTACCGCCTCGTGTCGGCGCCGTTCCGTGTCGCGCGCTCGCGGGCGCTGGCCGTGCGCGAGGTGCCGGCCGCGCCGGGCCGAGCCGCCATCGTGCTCGAGTACCCCGCGGCCAGGCGCGACGTCGACCTGACGGCTCGTCCGCGGCGCGCGGCGGGCGGGGTGGTGGACTTCCGCGTCGGCGGGGACGTCGTGCGCGTGCGGCGCCGTGCGGGCGAGACGTTCTCCGTCGCCGCCCCGGCCGGCACGCCGGTCTCCGTAGCGGCCGGGGCCGCTCGCGACCGGTTCGCGAACACCAACGGCGTAGCGGTGGCGCTCAGCCGCTGAGCCTCGACTCCACGATCACCTTTCACGGCGCCTGCCGGGACACCGTCGCCGTGGGCCTGCCAGCCCGTCAACGACGAAACCGCGCTCACGGCGCGGCTTCGAGAGGTGCCCCCGCCAGGAATCGAACCTGGAACCTTCGGATTAAGAGTCCGCTGCTCTGCCAGTTGAGCTACAAGGGCGCGGGTGCCAATGGTAGCCAAGGGCTCGGGCCCCGGCCACCCCGGCTGCTACTGGGACTTCTTCTTGGGCGTGGCGGCCGGTGTGGGCGTGGCTGAGCCCTGGCCCTGCTGGAGTTGCTGCGCCACGGCCTGTTGCTTGGCCTGGTCGAGCTGGTCCTTGAGGGTGTTGCGCTCGTCCTCGGGCGCGCGCTCGAGCGCCTCGTTGCGCGCGAGGTCGCCCTTGCGGGTCTGGCCGGCAAGGTAGGCGTAGACCGCCAGCGTCGCGTAGGTGTTCGCCGACGGGCGCGCCTCCGTGATGATCTCCTGCGCGGCCGCGGCGTCCGCGGGGCGGTTGAGGCCCGTCTGGTCGAACGCGCGCACCATCAGGCTCGCCACGCGGTCGTCGGGCTTCTTCGGCTCGAGCGCGAGGTACTTCTCCCAGGCGTCGGCGGCCTGCTGGAGCTTGGCCTTGCCCTTCTCCGTGTAGGTGGCGGCGCTGGGGTCGAAGTTGTCGCCGATGCCGGCGCTCTGGACGCGGGCGCGGGCGAGCTGGGCCCAGGCGGGGGCGTCCTGGGGGTTGCGGCGCGTGGCGGCCGCGGCGTCGCGCTCGGCCTTGTCGAAGCGCTCGCTGCCCGTGTCGCCGCCGGAGGAGCCGGTGATCGCGTCCACGAGGCCGCCCTGCATCGCTCCGCCGCCGCCGATCCCGAACAGCACGAGGCCGCCGCCCATGAGCAGCGCGAGCGTGATGTACACGATCTTGACGGTGCGGCGACGGCCGCGGCCTCTGAGGTCGAACAGCATGAGATCTCGTTACAGGTCCGGGTCGGAGTGGCGCTCGATGTCGCCCGCGGCGGCCTCCTCGGCCTCCTCGCGGGCCCGGGCGCGAGCAGCGCGCCGGTCGAGCAGCGATGCGAAGAGGATAGAGGCCTCATAGAGCACCACCAGCGGAGCGGCCAGGATCAGCATCGTCACGGGGTCCTGGCCCGGCAGCAGCGCGGCGATGATCGCGATGATCACGATCGCGTAGCGGCGGCCCGCCCGCAGCTGCTTGGGCGTGATCACGCCGAGCCGCGTCGCGGCCAGGATCCCGACCGGGATCTGGAACAGCCCGCCCATCGCGATCAGGACCATGATCGAGAACGAGTAGAAGTCCCGCGCCTGCAGCAGGATGTCGAACGAGTCGTCGTTGAAGTTCTGCAGGAAGTCGATCGCCTTGGGCAGCACGAGGAAGTAGGCGAACGCCACGCCGGCGGCGAACAGGAAGGGCACGCCGAGCAGCAGCGGCACCGCCACGTCGCGCTCGCGCGGGGAGAAGGCCGGCAGCACGAACGCGTACGCCTGGTAGAGCAGCAGCGGCATCGCCAGCAGCAGCGCCGCCCAGGCCGCCACCTTGAACGTCGCGGTGAACGGCTCGCCCACCCCGAGCGTGACGGGCCGCTTGGCCGAGATGGCGGGCGTCGCCGCGGCGGTCTCGCGCGCGGCGATCTCGAGCTCCTCGAACATCGCGCGCGTGTCGGCGCTGACCTTCTCGTCGGCCGCCAGCGCACGGTACGCGACCGCCTGCTTGAGCAGGAAGTCCTTCTGGACCTGCTGGAACCGCGCATCGCGCTCGAACGGGTCCTGGCTGCCGTTCTTGAAGGCCGTCTTCTCCAGCGGCCGGTTCATGATGTCCAGCAGCGCGTCGTTCTGCCAGAAGGCGACCCCGAAGCAGACCAGGAACGCCGCCACGCAGATGAGCAGGCGCGTGCGCAGCTCGTCGAGGTGCTCGACGAGGCTCAGGCGGTCGTCGTAGTCGACCGGCCTCAACGCGGCACGGGCCATGCGCGGAACCGGACCTGCGCGACGCTAGGAGCGCCGCTCGGAGACGATCTCGCCCTCGAGCGGAGCCTTCTCGCCCTCGGGACGCCCGAGGGCCGCCTCGGTCTTGCGGCGGCCCGAGCCCGCCTCGTCGTCATCGTCGTCGTCGTCGTCGCGGCCGCCCTTGCCCGAGATGGAGTCCTTGAACTCCCGCATGCCGGACCCGAGCTGCTTCCCGAGCCCGGGCAGCCGCTTGGGGCCGAAGATGAGCAGCACGATCACCAGGACGATGATCAGCTCTGTTGGACCGATGTTGGGCACTGCGCAACCCCGTTGTTCGTTGGCCGTCGAGGACCTGTACGAAGCGTAGCGCTCCCCGGTTGCACGGATGTACGAGTCAAGGATCTTCGTGGGGGGCCGATCAGGAGTGCAGCAAGCCACTCCCTTCCGAGAGCATGAGCCACTCCGACCCCAACAGCCAGTACGTCCGCCGCGTGGTCCTTCCGTCCGGTCGGGCGATCGAGGTCGTCTACTTCGAGAACCTCGCCGAGGCCGCCGCCATGGAGCCGTTGCCGGCGCGCGAGCGGAGCGGCCAGGACGAGCTGCACGTCTGCCCCGACTGCGACCGCGAGCTCGTCTTCCCCGTCGAGTGGTCCGAGGTCTCCCCGACGCACTGGGAGGTCCTCCTGCGCTGCCCCAACTGCGAGTGGAACGACCTCGGCGTCTTCGATCAGACCACCGTCGATCGCTTCGACGACGAGCTCGACCGCGGCACCGAGGCGCTCATGCGCGATCTCAAGCGCCTGACCCAGGCGAACATGGAAGACGAGATCGACCGCTTCGTCAGCGCCCTCGGCGCCGACGCCATCCTCCCCGAGGATTTCTAGTCTCGGCCGCCCGGATGGCGGCCGCCCCCATCAGGGCGTCGTCCGGATGACCGTCGCTGGCTAGCTATACCGGTCGACCACGCCGTCGGCCACCAGCTCGAGCGCTCCCTGCTGGGCTTCCGGCAGCGCGGGCAGCGCGGCCTTCGCCGCCTCGACCATCTCCAGCGCCTCCGCCCGCGCGGCCTCCAGGGCTCCCGTGGCGGCGATCGCGTCGCAGACCCGCTCCGCCTGCTGCGGCGTGCGTACGCCGCGCAGGTCCAGCGAGGCGAGCTCCGGGTCGCGCTCGCGGGCGAGGATCAGCGGCAGCGTGACGGTGCCGTCCAGCAGGTCGGTGCCGCGGTGCTTGCCCGTGCGCTCGGCCGGGCCGGAGACGTCCAGGACGTCGTCGAGCAACTGGAAGGCGAGCCCGATCGAGCGGCCGAAGCGGCCCAGCACCTCGACGTCGCCGGCGCCGCCGCCGAGGGCCCCGAGCTTGCAGGCGGCCTCGAACAGCCGCGCGGTCTTGAGGTCGCAGCGGCGGTCGTAGCGATCGCGCGAGATCGTGGCGTCCCAGGCGTCCTCGCGCTGGAGCAGCTCGCCCCGCGCGAGCGCCGAGGAGGCGTCGGAGAGCACCCGCACCGACTCGGCGTCGCCGCCGGCCGCCAGCTCGGCGAACGCGCGCGAGAACAGCAGGTCGCCGGTCGCGGTCGCCATCGCGCGGCCCGCCGTGGCCACGACCGTCGGCCGCCCGCGCCGCAGCGGAGCGGCGTCGAGCACGTCGTCGTGCACGAGCGTCGCCGAGTGCACCAGCTCGACCGCGACGGCCGCGCGCAGCACGCCGTCCACGTCGCGCGGCTGCGGCCCGGCCGCCACGAACACCAGCAGCGGCCGCAGGCGCTTGCCGCCGGCCGCGATCGTGCTGCCGGCGTGCTCGGCGAGCACCGCGCCGTGCGAGCGCGCCAGCTCCGCCAGCCGCTTCTCGAGCCGGTCCATCAGCTCCGGGACGTGCGCGCCCCCGGCCTCGATGACAGCGGCGACGGACTCCGCGCTCGCCATCAGTGGTTCCTCCCGTGAGTCCTGGTGTTCTTGACCGGCCGCTGATCAGCGGTCGCCGCAAGGACGCCGGGATTCGCGGGAGGGACCACTAAGCCTTGGTCCCGGAGTGCAGCGCGATGATCCCGCCCGCGGTGAGGATCCAGCGCACGTCGACGAGGCCCGCGGCGGCGAGCTCGCCCCCGAGCGCCTCGGGCGCCGGGAAGCGCTTCACGGAGCTCGGCAGGTACGTGTAGGCCTCCGGCTCGGCGGCCAGCTTGCCCAGCAGCGGCACGATCCGGTCGAACCAGAGCGAGAAGAACGTCGACAGCGGCGGCTTCTGCGGCGTGGTGATCTCGAGCACCACGACCCGCCCGCCCGGGCGCACGACGCGCGCCATCTCGCGCAGGCCCTGCGGCAGGTCGGAGAAGTTGCGCGCGCCGAACCCGACCGTCGCCGCGTCGAAGCTCGCGTCCTCGTAGGGCAGGGCGAGCGCGTTGCCCTGCTCCCACGTGATGTCAGCCCGCCCACCCGTGGGTGGGGACTTCTTCCGGGCGACATCGAGCATCCCATCGGAGAAGTCCGAGCCGACGACCGTGGCCCCGCGCGAGGCCAGCTCGATCGCCAGGTCGCCCGTGCCCGTGGCCACGTCGAGCGCCCGCGAGCCGGGCCCGACGCGCGCCAGGTCGGCCGCGCGCTCGCGCCAGCGGTGGTGCAGCCCCGCCGTCATGACGGAGTTCATGAGGTCGTACGGGCCCGCGATGCGATCGAACATCGCCCGGACCTGCCCCTCCTCGAGGGTGCCGCTGCGGGCGCCGGCGCTCATGCGCCGCCTACTCGCCGGATTCGGATTCGCCCTTGAGCTGCGCGAGGAACGCGACGAGATCGCGCTTCTTCTCCGGGTCGAGCTCGCGGTAGGACGGCATCGGGGCGGTCGGGTTCTCGAGCGTGCGCTGGATCGCGGCCGGCAGCAGCTTGTTGCCGATGTCGGTCAGCTCCGGGCCCGGCCCGTCGTTGCCGTTCTCGCCGATCTTGTGGCAGGCCAGGCAGCCCGACTGGGCCACGACCAGCTTGCCCGGCTCGTACTGCGCGGCCACCTTCAGGTCGACCTCGTTCGGGGAGCCGGCCGCCGCGCCGAGGTAGGTGAGGTAGCCCATCGCGCAGATCACGAAGAGCGCCGTGACCATCGCGATCGGGCGCCGCTCCGGCCGCCGCTCGGGGCCGCGGTCGATGAACGGCACCAGGAGCATCAGGATCATCAGGATCGTCGGGACCCCGATGGTCGCCAGCGGCACCAGCAGCGCGGGCTTGATCACGCGCAGCAGCTCGAACAGGAAGAAGAAGTACCACTCGGGCCGCGGCACGTACGTGGTCGTCGTCGGGTCCGCCTTCGGGCCGAGCTCGGCGCCGAAGATGATCGCCATCCCGATGATCGAGGCGAGCACCACGCACGCCATCACGGAGTCCTTGGCCACCGCGTAGGGGAAGAACGGCTTCCCCTTGGCCTTCAGGAGCGAGTACTCGCGGAGGTAGGCCTCCTTCTCGCGGGAGTTCATACGCGGTCCTCGTCAAGGCTCTCGTCGCCGCCGTTGGCCTTCAGCCACGGGGGGGCCGTCGTGCCGAGCCTGGCGACGAGGTACAGGTGCGCGCCGATCAGCGCGGCGATCGCGCCGGGGAGCAGCATCATGTGGATCGCGTAGAAGCGCGACAGCGTCGTCGCGCCGAACTCCGCGCCCCCGCGCAGGAAGTCCGACAGGTACGGGCCGACGACCGGGCCCGTGCCGTTGATGTTCACGCCCACGATCGTGGCCCAGTAGGAGCGCTGGTCGAACGGGAGCAGGTAGCCCGTGAACGACATCACCATGGTGAGGATCAGCAGCACGCCGCCGATCACCCAGTTGAGCTCGCGCGGGTACTTGTAGGCGCCGAAGAAGAACACCCTGGCCATGTGCAGGAAGACCAGGACCACCATCACGGTCGAGCCCCACTTGTGCATGCCGCGCACGAACTCGCCGAGGAAGACCTCGTTGGTGAGGTGGCGAATCGACTCGTAGGCGCCGCCGGCCGCGTCCGGGCGGTAGTACATCGCCAGGAACACGCCCGTCACGGCCTGCGAGAGGAACGCGAACATCGTCGCGGACCCCAGCGTGTAGAACCAGTTCGTGCCCTTGGGAACCTTGCGGAACATCAGCCAGCGCAGGCCGCCGGACAGCGAGGTGCGCTCGTCGACCCAGTCGATCGCGGAGATGCCGGCCTCGCGGGCCTGCTCGACCGGGCCGGGGGCCTTGTCGTCGCCGGGACGCTGAGGACGCCCCTGGAGGGCGTTGGGAAGCGGCGGGGCTGGGAGCTTGGGCAGCTTCATCACAAGGTCCTAGTCGAGCTTGGGGGTCGAGAAGCGGCCGGGGTACATGTACTGGCCGATGCCGTCGAGCGCCTGGCCCGGGTCGCGGTAGCTCGGGAAGCGGCGGAACTCGGAGTTGACCGAGTAGCGCGGCCCGACCTGCACCTGGCCGTCGCGGACGCGGACGTAGAAGCGGTCCAGCGGGCGCACGGGCGGGCCGCCGGAGACGCCGCCGTCGAAGTCGTAGACGCCGCCGTGGCAGGGGCAGATGAACTTCTGCGAGGCGTCGACGTAGCGCACGGGGCAGCCGAGGTGCATGCAGCGCGTGGAGATCGCGATGAAGTCCTCCGTCGTGCCCGCGTGGAGCTGCTCGGGGTTCGGCGGCCGATCCCGGTCGTTGCGCGCACGCATGTAGATCGTCGTCTTGCCCGTCTGGCCGACCCCGGTGACCTCGGTGATGACCTTCGGCACGTAGGTGTCGTCCGGGAAGTCCTCCGGCGCGCCCACCGTCTGCCACTGCACCTCGGGCCGCTCGAAGATCGCCGAGCCCGCGGCGAAGCCCAGCGCCGGCAGCGCGAACGCCGAGGCGGCGACGGCGCCCGCCCCGTGCGCGGTCAGCGTCATGAAGCGCCGGCGCGTGACGGTCTCGCCCTCGAAGGAGCCCGCGATGTCGCGATCGGCGGTGTACTTGGACTTGGGAGTCTTGCGGGGGTCAGGCACGAACGGGCGTTCCGATCGAGGAGGGACGGCGAACAATATCGCCCGAGGGGCGGCCGGGCAGCTTAGTCGGCGCCGCGCAACGCGGTCGCCGCGCGGCTCCACGCCGCGTCCGCGCGGGCCGTGTCGTCCTCGGCGTGAGCACTCGCACACTCCGAGATCAGGTCGGCCAGCACGGCGACGGCCGGCAGGTCGCCGCGCTCGGCCAGCAGCGCCAGCCCGAGCGCGTACAGGCGATCCCCGGCGAGCAGCGCGAGGTCGCGGTCGTCCGTGCGCAGGACGCGTCCCTGACCGTAGTGCTGCTCGTAGCCCTCGCGGATCGCGGCGAGCACCGCCGCGTAGGTCCCGTCGCCGTCGGCCGGGGCGTCGGGAGCGACGGCCGCGGCGAGCAGCCCGCCCTCGTCGCGCAGGGTCTCCCCGAGGCTCACGCCGAGATCTCGTCGAACGCGGCCGTCGCGGCCTCGACCGTGCGCGCGATGTGCTCGGAGGAGTGCGCCAGCGACGGGAACCAGGCCTCGAACTGCGACGGCGGCGGGTAGACGCCGCGCGCCAGCAGCGCCCGGCACCAGGCCCCGTAGGCGTCGGCGTCGCAGGCGGTCGCGCCCGCGTAGTCGCGCACGGGCTCGTCCGCGAAGAAGACGGTGACCAGGCCGGTGGTGTGGGCGACCTGCACCGGCCGCGATCCTGCGGCCTCGCGCAGCCCGCCGGCGAGCTGCAGCGTGATGTCCGACAGCTGCAGGTAGGCCTCCTCGTCGAGCATCTGCAGCGCGGTGCGGCCGGCCGCGACGGCGAGCGGGTTGCCGCTCAGCGTGCCGGCCTGGTAGACGCTGCCGGCCGGCGCGACGAGCTCCATCAGCTCCTTGGCGCCGCCGAAGGCCGCGGCGGGCAGCCCGCCGCCGATGACCTTGCCCATCACGGTCAGGTCGGGCAGCACGCCGCTCAGCTCCTGCGCGCCGCCGTGGGAGACCCGGAAGCCCGTGATGACCTCGTCGAAGACGAGCAGCGCGCCGTGCTCGGTGGCCAGCTCGCGCAGCAGCTCGAGGAAGCCCGCGGCGGGCGGGACGAGGCCCATGTTGGCCGGGTAGGGCTCGCACAGGACCGCGGCGAAGTCGTGCGCGGCGAACGCGGCGCGGACGGCGTCGGCGTCGTTCCACGGGACCACGACCGTCGCGGCGGTGGCCGCCTCGGGCACGCCCGGGGAAGCCGGGATGCCCTGCGTGGCCAGGCCGGAGCCCGCCTCGGCGAGCAGCCCGTCCACGTGCCCGTGGTAGGCGCCGGCGAACTTGAGCAGCTTGTCGCGGCCGGTCGCCGCTCGGGCGACCCGGATCGCGCTCATCGACGCCTCCGTGCCCGAGGAGGTCATCCGCAGCATGTCCACCGCGGGCATGCGCGCGCAGACCAGCTCGGCCAGCTCGACCTCGCCGGCCGTGGCCGCGCCGAACGTCGTCCCCAGCGCGGCTGCCTCGACGATCGCCTCGAGCACCTGCGGGTGCGCGTGGCCGTGGATCAGCGGGCCCCAGGAGCAGACGTAGTCGACGTAGACGTTGCCGTCGACGTCGGTGAGCTCGGCGCCGGCGGCGCGCTCGACGAAGATCGGGTCGCGCCCGATCGAGCGCATCGCCCGCACCGGCGAGTTGACGCCGCCGGGGAGGACGTGCAGCGCCCGGTGGTAGAGCTCGGCGGAGCGCGTGTCGGTGATCGATGCCGTGAGCCTGGGTCCGTCGATCATCCGTGGATGCCTCGCCGTCGAGGATCGAGCCAGGGGCCGCCGGCCGCGAGATCATGTGGCGGGCCACCTGGATCGCGGCCGGTGGTTCCTGGCGAAGGGCCACGGCGGCGAGGCGCCGCGGGAATCGACGGACGCAGGCTCAGGAGTGCTCCTCCTCCCAGCGACGGAAGTCGTCGGTGAAGTAGAGCATCCGGACCTTCTTGAACTCCGTGCTCGAGTACAGCGTCGCGCGCTCCTCGATGCCGGTGGCCTCCGCGATCGAGGTGAGGATCGCGTCGCACTCCTCCTTGGAGCGGCCGTGGGCCATCGTGAAGATCGAGTACGGCCAGTCGGCGTAGGTCGGCCGCTGGTAGCAGTGCGAGATGCCGCGGAAGGCCGCCATCCGCCGCCCGATGTCGAGCTCCCGGCCCTCGGGCACCTTCCAGACGCCCATGCCGTTGGCCGAGAAGCCGGCGCGGCGGTGGTAGAGGATCGCCGCCACGCGCCGCAGGCCGCCGCGCTCGCGCAGCGACTCGAGCCGCGCGAGCACCTCGTCCTCGCTGGTGCCGAGCCGCTCGGCGGCCGGCGCGTAGGGCTCGGAGACGACCGGCATCTTGCCCTGGGTGGCGCGGATCGTCGCGATGTCCTCGTCGGAGAGCTCGATCGGGTCGAGCTCCAGCGGCTCGACGGCCTGGCCGGCGGCCGACAGCGCGTCGGTGCCCTTCTCCATCTCGAGGTCCATGCGGATCTTGAACAGCTTCAAGGTCGGCAGCTCGCGGATCGACTCGGCGCCCGTGAGGTCCTGCAGGATCTCGAGCGTCCCCGGCAGCCCGAGCTTGGAGCCGGGCTCGGTGGCGATCGTGAACCACATGTTGAAGTCGTGGTTGCGCAGGTAGTTGTGCGTGACGCCCGGGTGCGAGTTGATGATCTTCGCAGCGCGGTGCGGCACCTCGGCGTCCACCTTCGCGGCCACCAGCATCGAGGAGTAGCCGAGCGCGCGCGTGTCGAAGATCGGCGTGATCTCGCGGATGATGCGGCCGTCGAGCAGGCGCTGGACCCGCTGCATCACCTCGCCCTCCTCGAGGCCCGCGAGGCCGGCGACGTGCGCGAACGGCCGCCGCACGAGCGCGAACTGGCCCTGCATGAGGTTCAGCAGCTGCTTGTCGGTCTCGTCGAGCGGGATGGCGGCGCCGTCGCGGCGGCTGCGGACCTTCATCGAAGCCATGTGGCGACGTCCTTCGCGTGGTAGGTGATGACGATGTCGGCGCCCGCGCGGCGGATGCCGGTCAGCGCCTCGAGCACGGCCGCGCGCTCGTCGATCAGGCCCTGCGCGGCCGCGGCCTTGATCATCGCGTACTCGCCGCTGACGTTGTAGGCGGCGAGCGGCAGCTCGGTCGACTCGCGGATGCGCCGGATCACGTCGAGGTAGGGCAGCGCGGGCTTGACCATGATCACGTCGGCGCCCTCGTCCTCGTCCAGGCGCGCCTCGCGGACGGCCTCGCGCGCGTTGGCGGGGTCCATCTGGTAGCCGCGGCGGTCGCCCGTCGCCGGCGCGGATCCGGCGGCCTCGCGGAACGGGCCGTAGAAGGCGGAGGCGAACTTCGCGCTGTAGGCGATGATCGGCGTCTCGGACAGGCCGTGCTCGTCGAGCGCCGCACGAAGCGCGCCGACGCGCCCGTCCATCATGTCGCTGGGCGCCACGGCGTCCGCGCCGGCCTCGGCCTGCGAGACCGCGGTGCGGGCGAGCAGCTCCAGCGTCTGGTCGTTGTCGACGACCCCGTCCGCCCGCAGCACGCCGCAGTGGCCGTGGCTGGTGTACTCGCACAGGCACAGGTCGGCGATCACCAGCAGGTCCGGGTGGGCGGCCTTGATCGCGCGCGTGGCGAGCTGGATCACGCCCTCGTCGTCGTAGGCGCCCGTGCCGAGCTCGTCCTTGGCGGCGGGCAGCCCGAACAGCAGGACCGCGGGGATGCCGAGCCCGTGGGCGATGCCGGCCTCCTCGACCGCGCCGTCGATGCTCAGGTGGTCGATCCCCGGCAGCGAGGGGATCGGCGTGCGCTTCTCGCCCCCGGCCACGACGAACATCGGATAGACGAGGTGCGAGGCCGCGAGCTCGGTCTCGCGCGCGAGGCCGCGCAGCGGCGCGGTGGCGCGCATCCGGCGCATGCGGGTGGCGGGGAAGGCCATGGGCCTTCGAGTCTAGGTGCCTGGCCCGTGATCCGCCGATGAACCGTGAGTGACTCGGCGTCGTGGGCCGAGTCAGAGTCGATTGACCGCGGTTCCTCGTGGCGGATCACTTGGATCGCGGTCGATCGGCTCTGGCGAACGGCCACGGCGGCGAGACGCCGCGGGGATCGGCGGTGCCCGGGCCTAGCCGAAGCGGCGCAAGGACAGGCGCGCGAGCGCCGAGAAGCCGAGCGTCAGCGCGAGCAGGTGCAGCAGCGGGCCGGCGAGCCCGCCGCCCGAGATCGCCGCGTCGAGCGCCTCCAGGGCGGGCTTGAACGGGAACAGCGCGGAGACGGCGTCGATCACGTCGAACAGCGTCTCGTCGACGGCGCCGGACGGCACGAGCGCGAGGAAGGCGATCGGCAGCGACAGCGCGAAGGCCAGCAGCGACGCCGCCTGCACCTCGCGCGCGAGCGCGCCGATCGCGGTGCCCATCGCCGCGAAGCCGAGCGCGCCGGCGGCCAGCGCGGCGAGCCAGGCGGGCGCGCGCGCCCAGTCCAAGCCGGTGATCGCGGCCAGGCCGGCCAGCATCAGCCCGCAGACCGCGAGCGCGCACAGCGCCGCCAGCAGCACCTTCTCCGACAGCAGCCCGGTGCGCGAGACGAGCCCGCGCACGAGCCTCCCGAACGCGTGCTGCTCGCGCTCGAGCGCGAGCAGGCCGGCGGCCAGCAGCAGCGCCACGAACATCAGAGAGACCGTCACCGCGACGGCGACGAAGAACGAGCTCAGCGACGACGTGGCGCCGCTCACGTTCGTCTGCTCGACGTCGACGGGCGAGCCGATCGCGGCCAGGATCGGCTTGGAGACGTCCAGGTTGTCGGCGGCGAGGCGGGCGAAGCGCGCGACCTGGGTGAGCGCCACCCGCTCCGGAGCATCCTCGGGCAGGCTCTCGACCGCGGCCTCGATGATCGCCTGCGAGCGCCGCAGGCCGAGGATGTTGACGGACCCCACGAGCGGCAGCGCGACCTCCCCGCCCGTGACGATCACGTCGATGTAGCCGGCCGCCTCGCGCAGCACGGCGTCCGAGAGCGCGTCGTTGGCCTCCGACAGCCGCGACTGGATCGTGCTCTCCACGAGCTGGCGCTTCAGCGGGTCCGAGGCGTTGTAGTAGACCTCGATCTGCGGCGGGTCGCCGCCGGCGAGCCCGAGCGTCGCCCGCAGCCGCTCGGCGGCGTCCTCGGGCAGGACGATCGCGCCGAGCACCTCGCCGTCGCGCACCTTCTCGATCGCCTGCTCGCGGGAGCGCACGCGCACGGGGTCGATCGCCTCGAACAGCCGCGGCGCGTAGTCCGCGACGTCCAGCCGCTTGCCGCCGATCGAGAACTCGCTGTCGCCCTGCGGGACGAGGTTGGCGAACGCGACCTTCGGCTTCTGCGGCGGGCGGTCGATCGCGAGCCCGACCAGCAGCGAGATCACGATCGGGTAGACGATCAGCAGCCCGACCAGCAGCGGCGAGCGGCGCAGGATCTGCAGGTCCTTGAGCAGCAGCCAGCGCATCAGTGCTTCCGATCGTGGGCCCGCGTGCTGATCAGCGGTCGCCTGGCAGTGAGTGGGTCCGCGATCGGGAGCACTAATGCCCGCGTTCGTGGAGGAAGCGGACGAAGGCCGACTCGAAGTCCGCGGCGTCGCCGACGACGCGCTCCAGCTCCGCCGGCGTGCCCGTGAACAGCAGCTCGCCGTCGGCCAGGACGAGCACGCGGTCGGCGTAGCGCTCGGCCTCGCCGACGTCGTGGGTGGAGTAGACGACGGCGGTGCCCTCGGCCGCGAGGCCGCCGATGAAGCTCCACAGCCGCTCGCGCTGGCGCGGGTCCAGCGAGGCGGAGGGCTCGTCGAGCAGCAGCGCCGCCGGGCTGCGCAGCAGGCCGATCGCGATGTTCACGCGCTGCTGGTTGCCGCCCGAGAGGCGCCCGACCTCGTCGCCGGCGCGCGCCGCCAGGTCGGTCTGTTCGAGCATCCGCCGCACCGCCGCCTCCACGTCGGCGACCTTCTCGAGCCGCGCGAACAGCCGCAGGTTCTCCGCGACGGAGAGCTTCGCGTACAAGGCGGGCTGTTGCGGGACCCAGCCGACGTGCTCGGGCGCCAGCGAGACGCGGCCGGAGGTGGGCGCCAGCGCCCCGGCGAGGATCTGCAGCAGCGTCGTCTTGCCCGCGCCGTTGGGCCCGATGACCGCGACCAGCTCGCCGCGCCCGGCGCCGAAGGAGACGTCGCGCAGCGCGGCCCGGTCGCCGTAGCGCTTGCTCACCCCGTCCGCGCGCAGGGCGGTGCCGGCCGTCGTCGACACGGCTACTGCGGCGCCGACGCCGTCGCGGACGCCGCCTCGTCGGCGTCGCCGAGTTCGGTGCCGCAGCGCGGGCAGACCTCGTCGCCGGGCCGGCGCGGAGCCCCGCATTCCGGGCAGGCCGGTCCCTCCGCGGCGGCCGGTTCTTCCTTCTCCGGCGCTGCCTCCGGCGCTGGTTCGGGGCCGAACGACGGCCCGGCGGGCGCCACGGCGGGCAGGTCCCACGGCTCCAGGCGCACGTGGCGGCGCAGGTAGACCGTCGTCTCGCGCAGGATGGCGGCGATCGGCAGGGCGATGAACGCGCCCAGGAACCCGTACAGCTGACCCCCGAGCAGCAGCGCGAAGATCACCAGCAGGGGGTTGATCCGCAGCGCCTGCGAGAACACGGTCGGCGCCACGATGTGGCCCTCGATCTGCTGCAGCGCCGTGAACGCGATCACGAGCCACAGCGCGTCCAGCGGCTCGCCGCTGAAGAGCGCGATCATCACCGGCGGGAACGCGCCGATGGCCGGGCCGATGTAGGGAATCAGCTCGGCGAAGCCGTACCAGGCGCCGAACGCGACCGCGTACGTCTTGCCTTCGGGGAAGATCCCGAGCGAGCCGAGGACCCACAGCAGCACCCCGGCGCTCGTGCCCATGATCAGCGAGAACAGCAGCTGCCCGCGCACGTAGCCGAACACGGCGGCCTGGATCCGCGACGGGAAGTCGTCCTCCGGCGTTCCGTCGCCGCGCGGCACCAGCGAGCGGACGGCCTGGCCGATGCGCTCGCCGTAGAGCAGCATGTAGACCGACAGCACGATCACGAGGATCAGCGCGATCGAGGCCTCGACGAGGATCTGCAGCGCGTCGCTCGTGAAGGAGACGAGCTCGCCCGAGCCCTCCGAGAGGTTGCGCCCGAGCGTCTGCAGCGCGGTCGAGCCCTCCTCCTTGACCCGCACGTCGACCCCGTTTTCGTCCAGCCAGCCCTGGAAGTCCGCCAGCGAGGCGTTCGCGTCGTCGACGATCTCCGGGACGTTCTTCTGGAAGGCCGACACCTGATCGGCGACCGGGTTGGAGAGCAGGAACCCGATCGTGGTCACTACGAGGACCACGCACGCCATCACGGTCAGCACCGCGAGCCCGCGCGGGAAGCGGATGCGGCGCAGCAGCGTGACGAACGGGTTGAGCAGCAGCGCGATCAGCGCGGCGACGATGAACAGCAGCACGATCGGCCCCGCTGCGCGCAGGATCGCGACCACGCCGACGACCGCCAGCGGGAGCAGGACGAGCTGCACCCAGCGCGGCAGCAGCACGGGCTCCACGCGGGCGGGCGGCGGGGTGTCCGGATCCGGAAGCGCGGCCATTCCAGGACAAGTATGCGCCCCGCGGCCGATAGCCTCGCGGGCCATGGCGCCGGGCACATCGATCCTGTTCGTCGGCGACGTCGTGGGCAGGACGGGCCGGCAGGCGCTGCAGGCCGTGCTCCCGGCACTGCGCGAGGAGCTCGGCCCGACCTTCGTCGTGGTCAACGGCGAGAACGCCGCGGGCGGGATCGGGATCACTCCCAAGGAGGCCGACGCGCTGTTCGCGATGGGCGCCGACGTCATCACGCTCGGCAACCACACCTACCGCCACCGCGAGGTCTGGCCGTACCTCGACGAGAAGCGCGAGATCATCCGGCCGGCGAACTACCTCCCGGGCCAGCCGGGCCGCGGCACGTGCGTGGTGGAGCGCGACGGCACCTCGCTCGGCGTCGTCAACCTCAGCGGCAACCTGTTCATGCAGGCCGGCAGCCCGGCCCTCGTGGCCGTCGACGAGGCGCTGCGCGAGGTGTCCGGCGCCGACCACGTGCTCGTCGACATGCACGCGGAGGCGACGAGCGAGAAGGTGGCGATGGGCTGGTACCTCGACGGCAAGGTGACGGCCGTCGTCGGCACCCACACGCACGTCCCGACCGCCGACGCCCGCGTGCTCCCCGGCGGGACGGCCTACATCACCGACGTCGGCATGACCGGCGCGCGCGGCGGGGTGATCGGCGTGCGCCGGGAGCAGTCGATCGCGGTCATGCGCACCCACATGCCGATGCGCTACGACTCGGCCGACGAGGACCCGTGGGTCAACGCGGTGCTGGTGCGGGCGAGCGCGCCGCGGAGGGCGGACTCGATCGAGCAGGTCCTGCGAGCAGCGCCAGCCACGTGAGCGGGGCGAACCAGACCAGGTAGAGGTAGAACCAGTGGTCGGCCGTGAGCTGGACCGCGATCAGCACGGCGGCTGCGAGCGCCGCGAGCGCGGCCGGCGTGGCCGGGCGCAGGAGCGCGACACCGACCGCGAAGCCCGCGGCCAGCAGCTGGGCCGCGAGCTGGACCCCGTCCGGAAGCTCGTACAGGCCCCAGATCGAGAACGGCGACTCGCGGTCCTGCTGGAAGCCGAGCGTCCGGTCCCAGAGCACCGAGAGGTCGAACGGCGCGACCGCGAGCACGAGCACGGCGGCGAACGCTCCGGTGAAGACGACCGCGCGACGCGGATGCGATCCCCGCCCACCCGCGAACAGCGGCGCCAGCGCCAGCGGCGCGAACTTCGTCAGCCCGGCGAGCGCCACCAGCGCCCCGCGTGCGGCCGGCCGGGACGCGGCGAGCAGGGCTGCCAGCACCAGCAGCGCGACGAGCGAGTCGTTGGCGCCCGAGTTGGCGACCAGCAGCGTGAACGGATACGTCAGCCACAGGTAGGCGAAGAGCACGCCGCCGAGCCGCCACAGCAGCGCCGCGCAGCCGAGGTCGAACGCGACCGCCGCGGCGTGCGCGGCGGGCAGGTCGTCCCAGGTCCCGCTCGTCCACGGGAGCAGCAGCTCGAACGGCACGTAGGCCGCGTACGACGCCGGCCCGTAGGTGTCTCCGTGCTCGTTGTCGGGCGGGAACGCTCCGTAGAGCGGATGCCCGCCCGAGAGCCGGTCCGCGCCGATCACGCTCGCGTAGCCGACGTCGATCACGTTGCCGTCTACGACGTTGAGCGCGACGCGGAACGCGGCCAAGAAGGCGACCGCGAGCAGCAGGAAGCCGGGGCCGACGAGCAGCTTCGGCGGCGGCGCGGGCGGGCGCCGGGCTGCGATGACCATCCGCACGAGCAGGTAGCCGAGCAGCGGGTAGGCGCTCGGCACCGACACCTCGAGGTTCGCCGCCCCGAAGAACGCGTAGGAGACCGAGAAGGCCAGCAGCACAGCGAGGTCGAGGTGCAGCAGCCGCAGCGGCGGGCGCGCGAACGGCAGCACGAACAGCACGCAGAGACCGATCCACACCCAGGGGGCGTTGACGGAGCGGCCGAACTGGCCCGGGTAGCCGCGCGCCATCGGCCACTGCACCTGCACGCCGGTCCAGGCCTCGAGCACGCGCCGGTCGGAGTCGCGGATCAGCACCTGGGCGATCTCCTCGCGCCGCGGCTGCGAGCGCGTGGGCGGCAGGAACCAGGAGACCTGCCAGCGACCGCCGCGCGCGAGGTAGGCGCGCGCGTACGCGGGCGGGTTCGCCTCCAGCGCTTCGCGCACCTCGGGCCGCGCCGAGGCCAGCCTCAGCGCCTCGCGCGCCGTCATGTCGCGGCCCGGCGGGGCGCGGTCGTAGGACTCCGGCTCCACCAGCGCGCCCTCGGCGCGGACCGTCGTGCCGGCGGTCTGGGCGGATGCCGTCCCCGCCCACCCCGCGGCCAGCACGGCGAGGATCGCCGCGAGCAGCGCGGCGCGGCGCACTACCCGACGCCGAAGTGCTCGGCGATCATCGGCACGACGTCGCGCAGCGACCACTGCTCGCGCGAGTCCGCCGGCGGGCCGGTCCCGCACCAGATCAGCGAGCCGAGCGAGTCGTTGGCGTGCAGCGCGCCGTGCGACCCGCCGCCCACGTGGTGCGCGCCGCCCCAGTCCAGGAACTCGTAGCCGGGCGCCGCGGAGGCGAGCAGCTCGCCCGAGGTGTGACAGCGCAATGCCGACCAGGTCCGCCCGAGCGCGTCGGGGTAGATCGCCGAGTCGATCCGGCCCTCGCGCGCCGACAGCGCGAGCAGGTCGAGGTCGCCCTCGACGCTCCAGCGCTCCCCGCGCAGGTCGGCCAGGTCCCCGCGCGGCGCGAAGCGCAGCTCCTTCGTCTCCTCGCCGCGGCGGCCGCGGATCACGGCCTCGCCGTCCGGGTGGTCGGTCATCCGCATCACCAGGTCGACGCCGTCGAGCGCCAGCAGCGTGCGCTCGGCGCGCTGGACGAGCTCGTCGCGGCGGTCGTCGTCGAGCACGTAGACCTGGGCCGAGCGCGAGGCCGGGCAGACCGCGATCTCGCTCTCCACCGCCCGCGCCCGCACCTTCGAGGCGGGCTGCACGGCGAAGCCGTCGAACGCGCGGAAGAGGTCGATCTCCTGCTCCACCTGCGACTGCGAGTGGTCCGAGCAGACGATCACCGCGTGGTCCTCGAGGAACTCGTCGGGCCCGCCGGCCGCGTGCATCAGGCGCTCGATCTGCTTGTCGGCCTGCGCGAGCGAGGCGACCTGGGCGAACGGGCCGTTCTTGTGCGAGTGCGTGTCGTTGTCGGGCAGCGAGAGCAGCAGGAAGTCGAACAGGTCGTGCTCGATCAGGTGCTCCCCGACGCAGCCCGCGTGCTGGTCGCGCACCCCGGGCAGCCCGAGCTGCGAGCGGCAGCCCGTGCGGCGGGAGGCGAACAGGTCCGCGTAGAAGAACTCCTTCGGCCCGTACACGGCGTGGCGGAAGACCGCGGTCGCGAGGCGGGTCAGCGCCGTCTCATTGGCGACCTCGTGGCGGTGGCGGCCGCGGTACATCAGGTAGGTCGTGCCGGCGGTGCGCACGCCGGCGTCGTCGAGGCGCTCGAACACCGTCGGGGTCTCCGACGAGAGGTGCTCGAGGTTCATGTTGTAGATCGTGTCGGTCAGCGACTGCTTGAAGCCGAACGCTTGCGACGCCTTGAAGCTCGTGCCGTACTCGACATAGCGCGACTCGCCGCGGTGGTACCAGTTCATCGAGGGGATCTGGTGGCGGTCCGGGCCGGTGCCCGTCGCGATCGAGGCCGCGCACACCGGCGTCACCGAGGGGAACGCGGCCACGCAGTCGTCGACGTGCTCCCCGCGCTCGATCAGCAGCTCCATCGCCGGCGCCTGGCCGCTCGCCACCGCCCGCTCGAGCATCGCGGGCTTCATGGCGTCGACGACCGCGAGGACGAGCTTCTTCACCGCAGGATGCGCAGGCCGGCGTACTTCTCGCCCTCGCGGCGGCGGCCGCCCGCGAGCAGCCAGGCGAGCCCGGCCACGACGAGCAGGGCGAGCGGCGGGAAGAGGATCGAGAGGCCGGCGCCGGCCAGCGCCGCGCCCTCGGCATAGACGGGCAGCGCGCCCGCGGCCTCGGGGTCGAGGCGCCGGCGCACGCGCGTGAACAGGTCGCGCGCGGCGAAGAAGCCGAGCGCCGCAGCGGCCGCGCCGAGCACGACGCCCGGGGCGATCGTGTGGCCGCGGTCGGCCAGCGAGCCCGCGGCCAGCAGCGCGCCGAGCACCAGGCAGGCGGCGAGCAGGGCCCACGCCAGCGGGCGCGGCTCCTCCGCCCGGCCGCGCCCGGCGTAGACCAGTGCGGCGGTCACGAGCACGGCGGCCAGCAGGAACGGCCACGACTCCAGGAAGGCGAAGTCGGTGCCGTCGAAGTCCAGGCCGAGGTCCTGGGTCGCGAGCGCGCCCGCGAGCAGCACGGGCAGCATCGGGCGGATCCCGATGGCGGCGGCGATGCCGATTCCCTGCAGCAGGTCGAGGACGAATTCCATGGACGAATCGAGGCGCTACGGTCCCTCGGAGCCGCATGACGATAGACGAGACGCCAAGGGGCCCGGCGCCCGGCGGCGAAACCCCGGGCATGCCCACTCCGCGCTCCGGCGCGCGCGACATCGAGCGCTACGCCGGCCTGTTCGCCAAGCGCACGCAGGTCATGAAGTCCTCGGCGATGCGCGACCTGATGGCGGTCACGGCGCGCCCGGAGGTCATCTCGCTCGCGGGCGGGTTGCCCGACACGAGCACGTTCCCCGCGGAGGACTTCTCGGCGCTGATGGCGCACCTCGGCGCGACGGATGCGGCGCGGGCCCTGCAGTACGGGCCGACCGAGGGGCTCGACGAGGCCAAGGGCCCGATCGTCGACGTGATGGCCGCCGAGGGCATGGAGGTCGAGCCCGACGACCTGCTGATCACGACGGGCGGCCAGCAGGTCATCGATCTCGTGTGCAAGACGCTGATCGACCCGGGCGACGTGATCATCGCCGAGGGCCCGACATACCCGGGCGCGGTGCCGTCGTTCGTCTCCTACCAGGCCGACGTGGTGCAGATCGAGATGGACGAGGACGGCATGCGCATCGACGTCCTCGAGGAGGCGCTCGCGCGGCTGGACGCGCAGGGTCGCTCGCCGAAGTTCATCTACACGATCCCCTCCTTCCAGAACCCGGCCGGGGTGACGATGTCGCTCGAGCGCCGCCGCCGGCTCGTGGAGATCGCGCACCGCCGCGAGCTGCTCGTGCTCGAGGACAACCCGTACGGGATGCTGCGCTACGAGGGCGAGCCGCTGCCGACGCTGTACTCGCTCGACGGCGGCGAGTTCGTGATCTACCTCGGCACGTTCTCGAAGATCCTCTCGCCGGGCCTGCGGCTCGGCTGGACGGCCGCGCCGCGGCCCGTGCTGGACAAGCTCAACCTCGGCAAGGGCGCGGCGGACCTGTGCTCGTCGCCGCTCTCGCAGCTGTTCGTGCGCACCTACTTCGCCGAGCGCGACTGGCTCACGTACGTCCGCCAGCTCACGGACCTCTACCGGCGCCGGCGCGACATCATGCTCGAGGCGCTGGCGGAGCACTTCCCGCGCGAGGCGACGTGGACGCGCCCGCAGGGCGGCCTGTTCATCTGGGCGCGGCTGCCCGAGTACATCGACACGACCGACCTGCTGGCGCGCGCGCTGCGCGAGCACGTCGCCTTCGTGCCCGGGCGCGCGGCCTACCTCGACGGCCGCGGCGGCTCGGAGATGCGGCTGAACTTCTCGGGCGTCACCGACGACGCGATCCGCGAGGGCGTGCGCCGGATCGGCGAGGTCATCCGCGAGCAGGTCGCGCTCTACGGCACGCTGACCGGCGCGGAGCCCGCCCGGCCGCGCGCCGAGCGGCCGGAGGCCGCCTCGGACGAGACCGCCTCGCAGGTGCTCCCGCTGCGCCGCAAGGCCGGATGAAGGTCGCGGTCCTCAAGGGCGGCGACTCGCTCGAGCGGCAGGTGTCACTGCGCTCGGGCGCCCGGGTCGAGGACGCGCTCGACCGCCTCGGCCACGAGATCGTGCCCGTCGACGTCGGCCCGGACCTCGTCGACCGGCTCCGCGACGAGCGCCCCGACGTGGCCTTCGTGGCGCTGCACGGCCGCGGCGGCGAGGACGGCACGGTGCAGGAGCTGCTCGAGCTGCTCGGGATCCCGTACACCGCCTCCGGCCCCTCCGCCTGCATCCGCTGCATGGACAAGGTGATCGCCAAGCACGCGCTGCGCGACGCCGGGCTGCCGACGCCGGACTTCTACGCGTTCAGCCAGGCCGCGTTCGAGGAGCTCGGCGCCGCGCGGGCGCTGCCGGCGATCGAGGAGCGCCTCGACTTCCCGATCGTGGTCAAGCCCGCCGGTCAGGGCTCGGCGCTGGGGATCAAGTTCGCGCGGACGGCCGCCGACGTGCCGGGCGCGATCGTCTCCGCGTTCTCCTACGACACGAAGGTCGTGCTCGAGCGCCACGTGGCCGGCCGCGACCTCGCGGTGTCGGTGCTCGAGGGCCCGGACGGACCCGAGGCGCTGCCCGTGGTCGAGGCCGTCCCGCGCGAGGAGGACTTCTACGACTTCGAGGCGCGCTACGAGATCGGCCGCACCGAGTTCATCTGCCCGGCCTCGCTGCCGGAGCCGATCGCCGCGCGCGCCGCCGAGCTCGCGCTCGAGACCTACCGCGTGCTCGGGTGCTACGGCTTCGCCCGCGTGGACCTGATGCTCGACGAGGCCACGGACGAGCTGACCGTGCTCGAGGCCAACGTCATCCCCGGGCTGACCGACACGTCGCTGCTGCCGCTCGCGGCAGAGGCGGCCGGGATCGGCTTCGAGGCGCTGATCGCGCGCGTGCTGGAGCTGGCCGTGGCGCGGACGCCGGCCTGAGCCGACCTACTGCTCGCCGCCGCGGAAGTCCTCGGGCGAGACCTGGTCGAGGAACTCCTTGAACTTGTCCACGACCTCCTCGGTGTCCTCGACCTCGTGCTCGAACTCGATCGCGGACTCGGCGATCACGTCCTCGGCGGCGAAGATCGGCGCGCCGGAGCGCACGGCGAGGGCCAGCGCGTCGCTGGGGCGCGAGTCGATCTCGACCTCGCGGCCGGAGACCGTGAGGGTGATCGACGCGTAGAAGGTGTTCTCGCGCAGCTCGGTGACCGACACGCGGCTGCAGGCGACGTCCAGCTCGCCCAGCATGTCGAACAGCAGGTCGTGGGTCATCGGGCGCGGCGTCGAGGCGCCCTGGAGCTTCATGAGGATCGCCGCGGCCTCCGGATGGCCGATCCAGATCGGGAGGAACTTGTTCGTGTCGACGGCCTTCAGCAGGACGATCGGCTGCTTGCCGACCATGTCGAAGCTCACGCCGTAGATGACCATCTCCTGCACGGAGGACGCCTCGCCTTTCCCTAGTCCGGTGGGTCCCTCGGGTCGGCCAAGTATAGGCGCCGGCCTACCTGTGCCCAGGACTTCCGGACGGCCGGTGCGCCAGCACGACCGATGCCTCCACCTGCCGTTCCGGGATGTCCCAGTAGGCGGCCAGCAGCCGATCCTTCTCCTCGCGATCGACCAGCTCGAAGCCGTTGCGCTCGTAGAACCGGACCGCCCAAGTCGCGGCCGCCCAGGTCCCGACCAGCAGGGGCCGCTGGGCCCGCGCGGTCAGCGCCTCGAGCAGTCGCCGCCCGATCCCGCCGCCCTGGAGCCCCGGGCGCACGTAGGCGTGGCGGATCAGGTCGGCGTCGCGGACCGCCTGGATGCCCATCACCCCCGCAAGGGTCCCGGCACCGTCCTCGATGCCCCAGAACTCCACGCCGGCCGCGAGCTCGCGCTCCAGCTGGGCGGCGTCCATGTACGGCTCGTGCCAGCGGTCGGCGGGGATGACGCCGCGGTAGGCCTCCGCGGCGGCATTGACGATCGCGAGGATGTCCGCGCGGTCGTCCTCGGTGCAGCGGCGCAGCGCGGTCACGTCGCGACGAGGACGTACTCCGTCGCCACGCGGCGGGCCGCCGCGTCATGGGTGCCGAAGGCGTAACGGTGCGGGATCTCGATGCGCTCCACGATCCGCTTGTGCCCGCGCAGGAGCGACTCGAGATCCTCGACGGGCAGCGCTGCGTTGGAGCCGTATGACACCACGAGCGCCGCGGAGGCGAAGTGCCCGAAGAGGCGGTCCAGGGCCTCGACCACCGTGCGCGTGTAGGCGAATGGCGTGTGCCGCTTGGCGAGCTTGCGGGTCTTCGTCTCCCACATGATCTGTTGGCCGCGCCAGTACGTCGCCAGCCCCTCCAGGAAGTGGTAGCGCTTGATGTAACACGTGTCGTCGCGGGGCGGCGCGTACGGGGGGTCGAGGTAGGCGACGGCGAAGCCCTCGGGGTCGAGGTCGAAGACCTCGCCGTGGACGCTCCTGCCCGCGGCCTCCGGGTGGTCGAAGACCGCCGCGTTGAAGTTCACGGCGGCCTCGCGGAAGAGCGCCTCGAGGCTCATGCGCATCTGCCGCCGGCCGTCGTCGTACCGGGGGCTGGTGATCGTGAACACGCCGCGCGGCTGCTTCCAGGCCGCTGCGAGGCAGAGCGAGCCGATCGCGATCGCGCGCTTGCCGCCGTCCAGCCCGTCGATGTGCGACCACGCCGCGTCGAGGAACCGGTGGTCCTCGTCCGGGAAGTACAGGCCCGCAAAGGTGGTGGCGATGAAGGCCCGGCCGTCGAGGTTCCCGGAGCAGATGGCGTCCACGTCGCCGGGCGTGAGCAGGTCGCCGGCGTTCTGCACGACCGCCTCGACGAGCGTGGCGGCGAAGGCCAGGTGGTCGTTGGCGACCACGGACCGTCCGGACGCCTTCAGCGTGTAGGAGACGATCCCGCTGCCCGAGAAGGCATCCGCCGCGGGGCCGTCCGGCAGCGACCGGAACACCTCCGCCAGCCGCGGCGCGAGCCGATACTTCGAGCCCATGAAGCGCAGGCGCGGGTAGAGCGCGAGCCGGTCCTCCAATGGCAGCTGCGAGTCTGCGCGGCGGGCGTCGATCGATGGGCGATGGTGGACTCGAACCACCGACCTCTTCCTTATCAGAGAAGCGCTCTAACCGACTGAGCTAATCGCCCCTGCGGCGCGATGATAGCGACCGCCGGGACGCCTGTCAGGCGTGCTCGACGGCCCCCAGGCGCTCGGCCAGGGCCATCGCCTCGTCGAGCGACTCGAAGGCCAGCGTGACCTTGTAGCCCTCGCCCTTCGGGGCGACGCGGACGTCCGCGCCGAGGGCGCGGCCGAGGGCGTCGCCGAGCCGGCCGGCGGCCTCGACCTGGTCGGGGTGCAGCTCCGGGCCGCCGCGGGTGCGGCGCACGGCCGGCTCCGAGCGGCCCTCGGCGGCGCGGGCCTGGGCCTCCGTCTGGCGGACGGTCCAGCCCTCGGCGGCGGCGGCGCGGGCGAGCCGGCGGCGGTCCGCGTGATCGGACGCCATCAGCAGCGCGCGGCCGTGGCCCTCGGTGAGCGTGCCCTCCGCGAGCATGTCGAGGACGTCGTCGGGCAGGTCCAGGATCCGCAGCAGGTTCGAGACGGCGACGCGCGAGCGGCCGACGCGGCGGCCGACGTCCTCGCGCGTGAGCCCGAGCTCCTCGACCAGCAGCGAGCAGGCGCGCGCCTCCTCGACCGGGTTGAGGTCCTCGCGGGCCATGTTCTCGATCAGTGCGAGCTCCAGCGACTCAGCGTCGTCGTGCGGGCGCACGAGCGCGGGCACCGCGCCGAAGCCGGCGATCGCGGCGGCGCGCCAGCGCCGTTCGCCGGCGATCAGCTCGTAGGTGCCGCCGGCGACGGGGCGCAGCAGCACGGGCTGGAGCACGCCGCGCTCCTTCAGCGAGTCGGCCAGCGCCAGCAGCGCCGGCTCGTCGAACTCGCGCCGGGGCTGGCGCGGGTTGGGCGCGATCAGCTCGAGCGGGATCTCGCGCAGCTCCGAATGCGGCTCGTCGCCCTCGGCCGGCGGGACGGTCGAGGACAGGATCGCGGACAGGCCGCGGCCCATGCCGCGCGGGCGCTCAGCCACGGGAGGCCACCTCCTTCGCGAGCTCGAAGTACGCCTCGGAGCCCGCGCAGTGCGGGTCGTGATGGATGACGGGCCGCCCGAAGCTCGGCGCCTCGCCGAGCCGGACGTTGCGCGGGATCACCGTGTCGAAGACCAGCGACGGGAAGTGCTCGCGCACCTCGCGCTCGACGTCCTGCGCGAGCTTCGTGCGCGCGTCGTGCATGGTCAGCAGCATGCCAGCCACGGTCAGGCGCGGGTTCAGCTCGCGCTGGACGAGCGACAGCGTGTCGAGCAGGCCGGCCAGGCCCTCGAGCGCGAAGTACTCGGTCTGGACCGGCACGATCACGCGGTCGGCGGCCACGAGCGCGTTGATCGTCAGCGGGCCGAGCGACGGCGGGCAGTCGAGCAGCACGAACGCGTAGTCGTCGCGGATCGGGGCGAGCGCGTCGCGCAGCCGGTTCTCGGAGCCGGGCAACCGCGGCAGCTCCATGTTCGCGCCCGCGAGGTCCGGCGTGGAGGCCAGGATCGACAGGTGCTCGATCGGCGTCGGGCGCACGGCGTCCGCGGCCGCGGTGTCGCCGCCCAGCACGTCGTAGAGCCCCGCCGAGCCGTCGCGCTCCACGCCGAGGCCGACGGTGGCGTTGCCCTGGGGGTCGACGTCGACCACGAGGGTCTCGTAGCCCGCCGCGGCGATGCAGGCGGCCACGTTGACGGCGGTGGTGGTCTTCCCGACCCCGCCCTTCTGGTTCGCGATGGCGTAGACGGACATCTGGCCATCGACGCTAGCGGCGCCCGCGGCGGATTCGGGCCCGAACGGCCGCACGTACCGGGAAACGGGAACGTCAACTGCGGCTGGGTGGTGGTGGTGAGGGCGGTGCCCGCGTGCCGTCAACGTCGATCGGTGGAGCGCCCCGCACCACGCCCCCGGGCAAAGGACTCAAGCCGACAACGGCCGCTTCACAGCCATCCCCGCCCGACGAGGAAACCGCTCCGGAGTGGGCGCGATCTTGCGGAACACGTGCAGCGTGTGCTCCCGCGCGCCCGCGTACGGGACCACACGGATGGGCTCGGCCGCCTCGAGCCCGAGGAGCTCCGCCGCCGCCAACCCGTCGGCCAGCTCGTCGGCCGCCACGGCCCCCTTCCACGCCACGAGCGCCCCGTGCTCCGCCAGCAGCGGCGCCGCGTACTCGCACAGCACAGGCAGGGAAGCGACCGCCCGGGCGGTCACGAGGTCGTGGACCCCCATCCCGTCGCCCCACTCCTCCACACGCGCGTTGACGACCTCCACGTTGCCGAGCCCCGCCTCCACGACCGCCCGCTCCAGGTACCGGCAGTGCCGCACCGCGCTCTCCACCAGAGCCACCCGCGCCGCCGGCAGCGCGGCCGCGAGGGCCAGGCCCGGCCAGCCGGCGCCCGACCCGATGTCGGCGATCCGCCGTGCGCCGCGCACCTCTTCGAGCACCAGCGCCGACAGCGAGTCCGCCACGTGGCGGTCCACGGCGATCGCCGGTTCGCGGACGCTGGTCGAGGCGGTCGGGTCCACCGCCTGCAGCGTCAACAGGGACATCAGCGCCGCGACGGCCGGCTCCGGCAGCCCGTGCTCGGCCGCCAGCGCGCCGAGGCGCGCGGAGGTTTCACGTGAAATCGTCAGGAGCGCAAGGGCGCGACAACGAGATGGCGGTCGGGCTCGGTGCCCTCCGAGTAGGTCTCGACGTCGTCGCGGTCCTTGAGGTACTCGTGCACGACCTTGCGCTCCGTCGCGCTCATGGCGTCGAGCGCGACCGGGCGGTCGCCGCGCAGGGCGTCGGCCGCGGCCTGCTCGGCCTGCCGGTGCAGCGCCTGCTCGCGCCGGGCGCGGTAGCCCGCGGCGTCGACGACGACCCGCTGCACGCCGCCGCGGCCCGCGTCGCGGTTGGCCACCTTGAAGGCCAGGTGCTGGACGGCGTCGATGGTCTGGCCGTGGCGCCCGATGAACAGGCCCATGTCGTCGCCCTCGAGCACACCGCGGATGCCCTCGTCGGTCTCCTCGACGTGCACCTCCGCGTCGAGGCCGAGCGCCTCGCCCACGGTCTCGAGCACCTCGCGCACCCGCTCGACGGGGCTCTCCGGTCGCTGATCGCTCATCGTCTCCTCCCCGAGCGTTTCTTCTTGCGTCGCGGCGGCGCCGGCGGCGGGCCGCTCGGCCGCCCCTTGGGCTCGTTGCCGGCCACGGCCGGCTTCGCGGTCGCCCGCGGCTTCGGGCCCTTCGACCCCTTCCCGTCGCCGTCGTCGTCGTCATCCTCGCCCCGCAGGCGCTTGAGCATGTCCCCGAGGCCCTCCGACTCGCTCCCCGGCGGCCGCAGCGGCCCGAGCCGCTTGCGCACGATCGCCTGCTGCACGATCGTCCACAGGTTCGTCGTGATCCAGTAGACGAGCAGGCCGGCCGGGAACTGCCAGACGAACAGCACGAAGAAGAACGGCAGCGCGAGGAAGATCATCCGCTGCGTCTTGTCCGTCGTGGTCGACATCAGCAGCGTCGAGGCGAGCTGCGAGCCGACGTAGAGCACGATCAGGGTCACGAGCACCCAGCCGTACGTCCGGTTGGTCAGGTCCGGGACGAAGAGGAACTGCGCGTCGCCGCCCTCACCGCACGGCACGGGGTTCGCCGTGCCCGGCGGGTTGATCTCCGGGCAGATGTCCTCGCGCAGGTCGCCCTGGAGCATGTAGAACAGCGACAGGAAGACCGGGAGCTGCGCCACCATCGGCAGGCACGAGGCGAACGGGTTCACCTTGTTCTCCCGGTAGAAGCGCATCATCTCCTGGTTGAGGCGCTCCTTGTCGTTCTTGTACTTCGTCTGCAGCTTCTTGATCTCGGGCTGCAGCCGCGCCATCGACTGCATCGACTTGAACTGCTTGAGCGTCAACGGCAGCAGGAGCATGCGGATCAGGACCGTCAAGGCCACGATCGCCATGCCCCAGCCGAGGCCGAGATCGTGGAAGAACACGAGGATCGCGCCGAAGAAGTCGATCAGCGGCTGGAGTGGGTTACCGACGGCGAACATCTGCATGAAGGCTCAGGAGTGTGACGCAGGGGTGCGGGGCTCTCGGAACAGCGTCTGCGCCGAGACCGGGTCGTAGCCGCCGTGGCTGAACGGGTTGCACCGCAGCAGCCGCCAGGCGGCCAGCACGGCGCCGCGCAGTATGCCGTAGCGCTCGACCGCCTGCATCGCGTACGCGGAGCAGGTCGGGTGGTACTTGCAGCGCCGCGGCAGCGCCGGCGAGATCGCGCGCTGGTAGAAGCGGATCGGCGCGAGGAGGATCCGGGTCGCCAGGCTCACGACTGCTTCGCGCCGCCCATGCCGTCGACGAGCTCGGCCAGCGACCGGCGCACGCCGCCGCTCCCCTCGCGCTCGGCCAGGCCCTTCGCGTCCGGGCGCGCGACGACCACGTAGTCCGAGTCGGCGGGGAGCCGCTCGGCCTCCTCCCAGAACGCCTCGCGCAGCACCCGCTTCACGCGCGTGCGGTCGACCGCCCCGCCGACGCGGCGCGACACGGAGAGGCCGAGGCGCGGACCCTCATCAGCCCCTTCCGCGCGGGGGAATGCATAAAGCACGAGGTACCGGTTGGCCTTCGAGCGGCCCTGCCGGTAGACGCGCTCGAACTCGGCGCTGCGTGACAGCCGGCGTCGGCGGCGCCCGCCGCCCGCGGCGCCGGTCACTAGACCGTCAGCCGCTTGCGGCCCTTGTCGCGACGGCGCTTCAGGACGATGCGGCCGGCGCGCGTCTGCATACGGGCGCGGAATCCGTGGGTCCGGGCGCGCTTGCGCTTCTTGGGCTGGTAGGTGCGCTTCACGTTGGATGCTCCTCGAGTCTGGCCGGACCGCGCAGCCGCAACCGGCCGCGACGGCTCGTCGGCGCACCCAGGATACAAGGGTGGCGGCGGCGCACAGGGTTGTGCACACGCCGCGCACAGCCCTCCACACACGGCCCGCGCACGATTCTCACGCGTTTTGCACGGTCCTTCTCGCGGGCCCTCTCCAGGCCCTCTCGCCGGCCACGTGCCGTTGCTATGTTTGCCGCCGCCCGGCGATTTCCGCCCTCGCCCGGCGTCTCTCGCTTCTCGCTTCCGCCCCACCTCCGCCTGGAGGAGGCTGCTCCGCGCACCCGTGTCCGACGACCACCTCCACCACGCATGGCACCGCATCCAGCAGGAGCTGCGGACCGCGGTCGGCGAGTCCACCTGGCACATCTGGCTGGAGCCGCTCGCCGCGCGCTCGCTCGAGGCCGGCGTGCTGGTCGTCGAGGCTCCCGACGCGATCCGCCCCTGGGTCGCCGGTCGCTTCGCGCGCGCGCTGCGGGCGTGCACCGAAGCCGTGCTCGGCCCGGGCGTCCGCCTCGACCTGGTCGCCACGGGTGAGGGCATCCGTGCCACGGGCCCCGCGCCGCCGCCGCAGGGCGCGGTGATCGCGGCCGGATCGGCCTTCAACCCGCGCTTCACGTTCGACCAGTTCGTCATCGGCGACGGCAACCGGCTCGCCCACGCGGCGGCGCTCGCCGTCGCCGAGATGCCCGGCCTCGCCTACAACCCGCTCTTCATCTGCGGCCCGCCCGGGCTCGGCAAGACGCACCTGCTGCACTCGATCGCGAACTACGTGCGCGACAACCTCGCCGGCATGTCCGTGCTCTACACGACCGCCGAGGCGTTCACCGACCAGTTCGTCGGCGCGCTCCAGAGCGGCGCCATCGAGGCGTTCAAGTCGGCCTACCGCAACGTCGACGTGCTGCTCGTCGACGACGTGCAGTTCCTGCAGAGCAAGGCGCGCACCGAGCAGGAGTTCTTCCACACCTTCAACGCCCTCCACGGCGCCGGCGCCCAGCTCGTGCTCACCTCCGACCGCCTGCCGCGCGACATGGGCGCGCTCGAGGACCGGCTGCGCGAGCGCTTCGAGTCGGGCCTGGTCACGGACGTCCGCCACCCCGACGCCTCCACCAGGCTGACCGTGCTGCGCAAGCGCGCGCAGCAGGACGAGCTCGCGATCGCCGACGACGCCCTCGAGACGATCGCCGCCCGCGTCGCCGCCAACCTGCGCACGCTCGAGGGCGCGCTCATCCGCGTGGTCGCCTTCGGCTCGCTGACCGGCCGCGCCGTCACCGCCGAGCTCGCCGGCGAGGTGCTCGACGGGCTCTACCCCGGCCTCAAGCCCTCGCGCGCGCACACCGTGCGCGAGATCCAGGAGCAGACCGCCGACGCGTTCGGCGTCTCCCTCGAGCAGTTGCTGTCCTCGAGCCGCGGCGCCGCGGTCGCGTGGCCGCGCCAGGTCGCCATGTACCTCGCGCGTGAGCTCACGGACCAGTCCCTGCCCGCGATCGGGCGGGAGTTCGGCGGGCGCAACCACACCACCGTCATGCACGCGTGCCGCCGCACCGCGGCGCGCATCGCGGAGGACCCGGAGGCCTACGAGACCATCCGCCGGCTCACCGAGCAGCTCGGCGGCACGGAATGAGTCCGGCCCGCATGGAAGACTCCGGAGGTTCATCCACAGGTCATGCACACGGTTGGCGGGAATCAGAACCCCGCCCGCCCTGGGACCGAGCGAGATGTGCACACCATCCACACCCCTTAAGACCCTGAATTGGAACTCTTCTCCCTCACCATCGATGACGTGAACGCGAGGCAGGCGCGATGAAGATCGAGACCAAGCGCGACGCCCTGTTCGCCCAACTGCAGACCGTGACCCGCGCGGCGTCCACCCGCAGCGCCGTGCAGGCGCTGTCGGGCGTGCACGTCCAGGCGCGCTCCGGCGCCGTCGAGCTGCGTGCGACCGACATGGAGATCGGCCTGCGGGTCCCGCTCGAGGGCGAGATCGTCCGCGACGGCGCCGTCGTGCTGCCGGCGCGCCTGCTCGTCGACGTCGTGCGGGCGCTGCCCGGCGAGGACGTCACGCTCGAGCTCCGCCCGTCCGAGCAGGACGTGGAGCTGGTGGGCGGGGCGGCGACGTTCCACATCCGCACGCTGCGGCTCGAGGACTTCCCGCCCTTCCCGGAGACCGACGCCGACGGCCGCGTCCAGGTGCCGGGTCCCGCGTTCGTCGAGACGGTGCTGAAGGTGGCCCGCTCGGCGTCGCGCGACGAGACGCGCCCCGTGCTGACCGGCATCCTCGTCTCGGCCGGCGGCGAGGAGCTGCGGATGGTCGCCACGGACTCCTATCGCCTGTCGGTCAAGGAGACGCGGCTCGACGCGCCGCTGGACGGGTCGTTCGAGGCCAACGTGCCGGCGCGCGCGCTGCAGGAGCTGACGCGGATCGTCCAGCACGGCGCCGCGGACGCGCTCGCCGTCTCCGTGCGCGCCAACCAGGTCGTCTTCGAGGCGGCCGGCGTGGTGCTGTCCTCGCGGCTGATCGACGGCCAGTTCCCGAACTACCGTCAGCTGCTGCCGGACGCCTACGAGCACGAGCTGCAGCTCGCCGGCACGGAGATCACCGAGGTCGTGCGGCGCATCTCGCTGCTGGCCCAGAAGAACGCGCCGCTGCGCCTCGCCTTCTCGGAGGGGGAGCTGACGGTGTCGGCGCGCACCCCGGACGTCGGCGAGGCGCGCGAGACCGTTCCTGTTCCGTTCGCCGGCGAACCACTCGAGATCGGCTTCAACCCCGAGTTCCTGCGCGACGGCCTGGAGGCGATGGAGGGCGGCGACGTGCTGCTCAAGCTGATCTCGCCGCTGCGGCCCGGCCTGATCCAGGCCGCGGACGGCAGCGGCTTCCAGTATCTCCTGATGCCGATCCGCCTCAACGTCTGACCCCGCCGCCGTGAACGCCACCCGCCTCCAGCTGCGGGACTTCCGCAGCTATGAGCGCGGGGAGCTGCGGCTCGGGCCCGGGGTCACCGTCGTCTCCGGCCCCAACGGCGCGGGCAAGACGAACCTGCTCGAGGCGCTGTACTTCGCCTGCACCGGCCGCTCGTGCAGGACCGCCAATGAGCGCGAGGTCGTGCGTTTCGGCGCCGACCTCACGCGGCTGGTGCTCGAGGCCGCCGACGAGCGCGGCGCCCACGAGATCAGCGTCGGCTTCCAGCCCGGCGAGGCCAAGCGGCTGAAGGTCGACGGGGCGGACGTCGAGCGCCTCACCGACGTCTCGGCCCGGCCGCTGGTGTCCGTGTTCCTGCCCGACCGGCTCGAGCTCGTGCTCGGGGCACCCGCGCTGCGCCGCGCCCACCTGGACCAGGTCGTCGCCGCCCTGTGGCCGGCGCGGGCCGGCACCCGGCGCGCCTACGCGGCCGCGCTCGGCCAGCGCAACGCGCTGATCTCCGGGATCCGCGCCGGGCGGGCGGGCCGCGGCTCGCTGCCGGCCTGGGACGCCGAGCTCGCCCGCCACGGGATCGCGCTGATGCGCGACCGCGCCGAGGCGGTCGAGCGCCTGCGGCCGCGCTTCGTCACCCACGCGGCCGACGTCGGGCTGGAGGGCGATGCCGAGCTCGCCTACCGGCCGCGCTCGAAGGCGCAGGACGCGGAGACGCTGGCGGCGGAGCTGGCCGAGCGCGTCGACGGCGACGTGGAGCGCGGCTTCACAGGCCACGGGCCGCACCGCGACGACCTGGCCTTCCGCCGGGCGGGCCGCGAGCTGCGGACCTACGGGTCGCGCGGGCAGCAGCGGCTAGGACTGCTCGCGCTGCTGCTCGCCGAGCGCGCCGAGCTGGCGGCGGAGCGCGGCGCCCCGCCGCTGATGCTGCTCGACGACGTGATGTCCGAGCTCGACGCAAGCCGGCGCGAGCGGCTCGTGGAGGTCCTGCGCGCCGGTGGGCAGTCCGTGATCACCACGACCGACCTCTCGCACGTGCCCGGCGCCGAGGAGGCCGACGTGGAGCGCGTGGCGATCGCCGGCGGCCGGATCCTCCAGGCCGCGCCCCTCGAGAGCCTCGCCGGGCGGCCCGCATGAGGCGCCGCGGCCCGCGGCCCGTCGGTCTGGCGCTCGACTCGGTGACCGGCGCGCTTGCGCCCGCAACGGTGCTGGCGGCGGTCCAGCGGGTGTGGCCGGAGGTCGTCGGGGAGCAGGTGGCGCGCGCGGCGACGCCCGTATCGGAGCACGACGGGGTGGTGAAGGTCGCGTGCCAGGCGTCGGTGTGGGCGGACCATCTGGCCCTGATGTCCGAGGACATCGTCGCGGGGCTCAACGCCGCGCTCGGGCGGCCCGCCGTGCGGCGCATCCGGACCGACGCGACGGGGTGGCGCGGCTGAGCCCGCCGAGAGCTCGGGCCGGCGTGCCAGAAATGTTGCGATTTGCAGCACTTTCGTGACAGGTGAGGAGGGGGTTCCAGGGGGTCTCCCTGCTACACTTATGGGCACGTGAAGACCCGCCCCGGCCGCGAGCGGAGCCGCTCGGTCGCCGGGGCGTCGTCTTGTCAACGACGGAGGCACATGGCCGGCAACGACGGAACCAACGGCAACACCGATCAACAGCGCACGGGCTACGACGCCCAGGACATCACGGTCCTCGAGGGCCTCGAGGCCGTCCGCAAGCGTCCCGGCATGTACATCGGCTCGACCGGCGTGCGCGGCCTGCACCACCTGGTCTACGAGATCGTCGACAACTCGGTCGACGAGGCGCTCGCCGGCCGCAACGACGCCGTCGCCGTCACCATCCACCCGGACAACTCCGTCACCGTCGTGGACGAGGGCCGCGGCATCCCCGTCGCGATCATGGAGAAGGAGCAGAAGCCGGCCGCCGAGGTCGTGCTGACCGTCCTGCACGCCGGCGGCAAGTTCGGCGACGGCGGCGGCTACAAGGTCTCCGGCGGCCTGCACGGCGTCGGGCTCTCCGTCGTCAACGCGCTCTCGGAGAAGCTGGACATCGAGATCCGCCGCGACGGCCACGTCTGGCGCCAGACCTACGAGCGCGGCGTCCCGCAGGGGCCGCTCGAGCAGGGCGAGCCGGCGACCGACACGGGCACCACGATCACCTTCCTGCCGGACGGCGACATCTTCGAGTCGATGGACTTCGAGTTCTCGACGCTCGAGCAGCGCCTGCGCGAGACCGCGTTCCTGACCCGCGGGCTGCGGATCCAGATCACCGACGAGCGCGGCGAGAGCGCCCGCTCCTCCGAGTTCCACTACGAGGGCGGCATCGAGGACTTCGTCGCCTACCTCAACGAGAACAAGGACCCGATCCAGAAGAAGATCGTCTTCTTCGAGGGCGAGAGCGACGAGGGCGCCGTCGAGGTCGCGCTGCAGTGGAACTCCTCCTACCAGGAGTCCGTCTTCTCGTTCGCCAACAACATCAACACGCACGAGGGCGGCTCGCACATGTCGGGCTTCCGCTCTGCGCTCACGCGCACGCTCAACCGCTACGCGCGCGAGAAGGGCCAGCTCAAGGAGAAGGACGAGAACCTCACGGGCGAGGACATCCGCGAGGGCCTGACGGCCGTCATCTCGGTGAAGCTGCAGGACCCGCAGTTCGAGGGCCAGACGAAGACCAAGCTCGGCAACCCGGGCATGGAGGGCTTCGTCGCCTCGGTGGTCAACGCCAAGCTCGCGGAGTTCCTCGAGGAGAACCCGACGGAGGCGGCGCAGGTCGTCCGCAAGGCGGTCTCCGCCGCCCAGGCCCGCGCGGCCGCGCGCAAGGCGCGCGACGCCACGCGCAAGTCCGCCATGGGCGGGATGGGCCTGCCGGGCAAGCTCGCCGACTGCACGGTCAAGAACCCGGAGCTGGCGGAGCTGTTCATCGTCGAGGGCGACTCGGCGGGCGGCTCGGCCAAGCAGGGCCGCGACCGCGCGACGCAGGCGGTGCTGCCGCTGCGCGGCAAGATCCTCAACGTCGAGAAGTCGCGCATCGACAAGGTCCTGCAGAACCAGGAGATCCAGGCGCTGATCACCGCGCTGGGCACCGGCGTCCGCGACGAGTTCGACACCGCGAAGCTGCGCTACCACAAGATCATCCTCATGACGGACGCCGACGTGGACGGCGCGCACATCCGGACCCTGATCCTCACGCTGCTGTTCCGCGAGATGCAGGAGCTGATCGAGGTCGGGCACGTCTACATCGCCAAGCCGCCGCTCTACAAGCTCACCCAGGGCAAGCGCGAGCGCTACATCGAGAAGGACTCCGAGCTCGAGGAGCAGCTGCTCGGCGACAAGCTCGAGCGCTTCGAAATCGCCGACCACGAGGGCAGCCTGTTCAAGCTCACGGACACCCGCTGGCAGCGCTACACGCGCCTGCTCAAGCAGTACGAGGGCTGGGCGAGCGCGCTGCGCGCCGACCACGGGCAGCAGGTCGTGTCGTTCCTCGAGGAGTCCCAGATCCTCGACTACCAGGTCCTCTCGGCCGACGAGCTCGTCTCCCTGGTCGAGGCCGAGGACCCCGAGTCCGAGCCGTTCACGGTCGCGCTCGCCGCGCGCGACGAGAGCGTCGTCGCCGTCAAGGCGATCGAGCGCAAGTCGGGGATGGCGCGGACGCACCGCATCCGCACGTCGATCTTCGAGGCCAACGAGTACCGCCAGCTCTCGCGCGTGCACGCCGAGCTGATCAAGCTGGCCGGCACGCCGCCGTTCACCGTCAAGCTCGGCGACGAGTCAGACGAGGCGCTGTCGTTCGAGGACCTGCGCCGCACCGTGATGGAGGTCGCCGGCAAGGGCGTCAAGCTGCAGCGCTTCAAGGGCCTCGGCGAGATGAACGCCGAGCAACTGCGCGAGACCACGATGGACCCCGAGACGCGTACGCTGGCGCAGGTCACGATGGACGACGCCGCGGTCGCCGACCGCCTGTTCACGATGCTGATGGGCGACAAGGTCGAGCCGCGGCGCGAGTTCATCGAGGAGAACGCCCGCGTCGCCACCCTGGACGTCTGAGCCATGGCGACCAGCGACATCATCTCGGGCGGCAACATCGAGCCCCGCGGGCTCGAGGAGGAGATGCGCTCCTCCTATCTGGACTACGCCATGTCCGTCATCGTCGGGCGCGCGCTGCCCGACGTCCGCGACGGCCTGAAGCCCGTCCACCGCCGCGTGCTGTACGCGATGAGCGAGAACGGGCTGCAGCCCAACCGGCCGTACGCCAAGTCCGCCCGCATCGTCGGCGAGGTGATGGGCAAGTACCACCCGCACGGCGACTCGGCGATCTACGACACGCTCGTGCGCATGGCGCAGGAGTTCTCGATGCGCGCGCCGCTCGTCGACGGCCAGGGCAACTTCGGCTCGATCGACGACGACCCCGCCGCGGCGATGCGGTACACGGAGGCGCGGATGTCGCCGATCGCGCGCGAGATGATGCGCGATCTGGACAGCGACACCGTCGACTTCCAGCCCAACTACGACGGCAACGAGAACGAGCCGAAGGTCCTGCCGGCGCGCTTCCCGAACCTGCTCGTCAACGGCTCCAGCGGGATCGCGGTGGGCATGGCGACGAACATCCCGCCGCACAACCTGCGCGAGACGATCGCGGCGACGGTCGCCTACATCGACGATCCCGACATCGACGTCCCGGGCCTGATGCAGCACATCAAGGGCCCGGACTTCCCGACGGGCGGCGTGATCCTCGGCCTGACCGGCATCCGCGACGCGTTCGAGACCGGCCGCGGCCGCGTGCGCGTGCGCGCCCGCGCCCACATCGAGCCGCTGAGCCAGGGCAAGGAGGCGATCATCGTCACCGAGCTGCCCTACCAGGTCAAGAAGGGCGGCGACGGCGGCCTGATCCGCAAGATCGCGGACCTGCACGCCGAGAAGAAGCTCACCGAGATCACGAACATCGAGGACCACTCCGACCGCAAGGGCATGCGCGTCGTGATCGAGCTCAAGCGCGACGCCAACCCGAAGGTCGTCCTCAACAAGCTCTACAAGCACACGCAGATGCAGACGACGTTCGGCGTCAACGCCGTGGCGCTCGTCGACAACGTCCCGCGCACGCTGCCGCTGAAGGGGATCATCCACTTCTACGTCCAGCACCAGCGCGAGGTCATCGTGCGGCGCTCGAAGCACGAGCTGCGCACGCTCGAGGCGCGCGTGCACCGCCTCGAGGGCCTGCTGATCGCGCTCGACCACCTGGACGCCGTGATCGAGCTGATCCGCTCCTCGCGCGACCGCGACACCGCGCGCACCGGCCTGATGGAGCGCTTCGAGCTCTCCTACGTCCAGGCCCAGGCGATCCTCGAGCTGCGCCTGCAGCAGCTGACCGCCCTCGAGGCCGACGCCCTGCGGCGCGAGCACGCCGACCTCGTGGAGCGCATCCGCGAGCTGCGCGAGCTGCTCGGCGACGAGGAGAAGGTGCTCGGCCTGATCAAGGAGGAGCTGCTCGAGATCTCCGAGCGCTACGGCGACGAGCGCCGCACGAAGATCTCGCCGGCCGAGGACGACCTCGACATCGAGGACCTGATCGCCGACCAGCAGATGGTGATCTCGATCACCAACTCGAGCTACATCAAGTCGCTCCCGCTCGCGACCTACCGCCAGCAGCGCCGCGGCGGCGTGGGGATCATCGGGATGGAGATGAAGGAGGACGACTACATCGAGCACCTCTTCGTGTGCTCGACGCACGACTACCTCCTCTTCTTCACCAACCGCGGCAAGGTCTACCGCTCCAAGGTCTACGACCTGCCCGAGGCCGGCCGCACCTCCAAGGGCCGCTACCTGGGCAACGTGCTGCCGCTGCGCGAGGGCGAGCGGGTGCAGTCCGTGCTGGCGACGCGCGACTTCTCCGAGACGGACTTCCTGATGTTCGCCACCCGCCAGGGCGTCGTGAAGAAGACCGAGTTCGGCAAGTACAACACGCCGATCAAGGCCGACGGCATCATCGCGATCAACATCCGCGACGACGACGAGTTGGTCGCGGTGCGGCGCGTGGATCCGGGCGACGAGATCCTGATGGTCTCCCACGAGGGCCTGACCGTGCGCTTCCGCGAGGAGGACGCCCGCGCCATGGGCCGCGACACCAGCGGCGTGCGCGGGATGGACGTCTCGGGCAAGAACAACTACGTGCTGGCGATGGACGTCGCGCGGCCCGGCCAGGACCTGCTCGTGGTCACGGAGAACGGCTACGGCAAGCGCACCGGGATCGACGAGTACCGCCTGACCTCTCGCGGCGCCAAGGGCGTCAAGACGATCAACTTCACCGAGGACAAGGGCCTGCTCGCGGCGGCGCTGGTCGTCAAGGAGCACCAGGACCTCGTCTTCATCTCCCAGAACGGGATCGTGCAGCGCACCGGCGTGCGCGGCATCAACCGCTACGGTCGCGCCTCGCAGGGCGTGCGCGTGATGAAGCTGCGCGAGGGCGACGAGGTGTCCGCGGTCGCGCTGGTGGTCGAGTCCGACGCCCCCGCCGGCGACGCCAACGGCGACGGCGCGACCCCCGTGATCGAGGCGGGCGGCGAGACCGTCGCGATCGAGCCGGACACCGAGGTCGACGGCGACGGCGTGGTCGCGATCGAGCCGCCGGCCGAGGACGACGAGCGCGAGGACGCCTGATCGCGCGCCACCGCGCCGCTTCGGCGTGGTGGCCGTCCCCGCCATTCGCTACTCTGGCAAGACCAGAGAAAGGGGGTGGTCCGAAGTTGAGTGACAGTTATTCCGGGACCCTGGAGGTGTCCGGCCGCTAGAGCGACCGGAGCTGGGCCCGCGCAAGCGGAATCCAAACCGTGACACCGCCGGCAGCGGTGCTGGAGCTGGTCCCCCCAGCCGTTAGATCGCCGAAGCCGGCACAGTCCAGCAAGTAGTGACGAGGGCGTCGTGTGTCGACACGACGCCCTCGGTCGTTCTAGCCGGTTCCGCCGCTGCCCGGGCCGCCGACGACGGTCACGCGGTCCGGCAGGCGCTCGCGCTGCGGGGTGATGACCGACACCGGAAGCCCCAGCCGCTCCACCTGGTGCGGCAGGTCCCGTCGCAGCCACGCCGACACGCGGCGCGGCAGCGTCGAGATCACGATCTCGTCGACGTCCTGCTCCTCGATCGTTCGGCGGATCGCGTCGAGCGGATCCTCGCCCTCGGCGGAGAGACCTGTCACCGGGCCCCCGGCCGCGCGTTCGATGAGCGGGATGGCAAGCTCGAGCGTCCAGTCCGCCGACCCGCCGCTGGCGTCGGGGATCAGCAGCACGAACTCGGTGGGCCTCGCGCGGGCGAGCCGCCCGACCTCCTCGAGCAGGTCGGGCGTCGCCGCGGTGCGGTTGGCGACGACGAGGACACGACGCGTGGAAGCGTTCTCCATCGTTCCTCCTCTCGGACGTACCGATGATCCCACCGCGACGAGCAAGAGGCAACGGTCTCGTCTGCCGGGCGGGCGTGCTTCTTCGTCGCCGCCCGCCTTCGGCGACGTCAGGTGTGCAGCAGGTACTGCTTCCAGGTCGCCGGGATCGTCGGCGAGGCGAGCTGGATGAAGATGTGCGCGTTCGGCGTGCGCGGCTTCTGGCGCGGGTGCATGTTGATCTGGTGCGGGAGCCGGTCGCCCTTGCGGCGGTTGCACGGCGCGCAGGAGGCGACGATGTTGTCCCAGCCCGAGCCGCCGCCCTTGGAGCGCGGGATCACGTGGTCGACCGTGAGGCTCGTGCGGGCGCCGCAGTACTGGCACTCCCAGCCATCGCGCGCGAAGACCGCGCGGCGGGTGATCTTGCGCTTGTGCGTGTCGCGCGGGATCCGGACGTAGGTGACGAGCCGGATCACGACCGGCCGCGGGAACGAGCCCGACGCCCAGTGCAGGTCGCGCGTGCCGACCTCGATCACCTCGGCCTTGCTCTTCAGCAGCAGCACGGTGGCGCGGCGCACGGTGCACACGTTGATCGGCTCGTACGTCGCGTTGAGGACGAGCACACGACCCCCAGACCAACGGCCGCAGCCGTCAGCTTCAGGTCCGTGCCGCTGGGAATCGCTCGGCGGCACGGACCCCAGTGGCGCTGGGGGTACGGCGGCTGTTGCCATCGCTGGCGCGAAGTGTAGCCCAGCGGACGACCGGAACCCGCGGTGTGGCGCGCGATGCGGCGTGTTCGAGCCTCAGTCCAGCGTGACGGAGCCGACCTCGCCCGCGAGCGCGAGCCGGACGGCCTCGGCCTCCTCCGGCGAGAGCTCGAGCTCACCCTCGCCCGCGTGCAGGAGCTTGCAGTACAGCCGGGCCGTCTCGCGGTTGGCGATCGAGGACAGCACGACGCCGCTGTGGCCGGCGTCGAGCAGGGCCAGCGAGGTGGACTGGTGGCCCGTGAGCTCCCCGTAGGCGTCGTAGCGCACGAGCGCGCGGTAGGCGATCGCCCCGTCCAGGCGCTCCTCGGCGGCGGCCATCCGCCCGTCGAGGCGCTCGGCCATCTCCTCAACGCGCTGGTGCAGCGCCTCGAAGGCCTGCTGGAGCGAGCTCGCGTGGGCGACGAGGTCGTCGCGGCCGCTCGGCCCGAGCACGACGCGCTGCTCGGCACGCAGGCGCCGGAGCCTCAGCGCGAGCACCACGGCCGTCACGAGTGCGATCAGCGCCAGGCCGGCGCCGGCCAGCGCGACCAGCCCGACGGGTTCGGTCAGCTCGTCCACGGCGGATGAGTGTACGAGCGCATGAGCGCCCGCGGAGGGCGATCAGCCCTCGTTGAAGATGCCCTGGTACTCCGCCTGGTTGTTGTCGGTCTTCTCCTCGCCCGGGACCGGCGCGATGCGTACGCGGATCGTCACCGCGGCGCCCAGCGGCGGCGACTCTTCGAGGGCGAGGTTGGCGGTCGCCTGGGCCTGCGGGGCGACCTGGTCGATCGTGTCGCTGAGCGTGATCGGGTCGCCGCTGCCGCCCTGGATGCGGACGGAGACCTTGACGTCGAACTCGTCGTTCTCGCCGCCGTTGGTGAAGCGCACGGAGAACGTCGAGTCGGGCGCGTAGGTGAGCTGGTTCGACGCGCCGGGCTGCAGGGTCGTGTCGCCGTAGGAGACCGACTCGATGTTGGTGCCGTGCAGGCCTGGCCCGGTCGGCTCGCCCGAGTCGCGGCCCGCGCCGGCGGAGAGCTGCTGGCCGAGCTGGCTGGCGACGACGTCCGCCTGCAGCCAGTCGTTCGACGGCAGGAAGACCGATGGGGCGATGTCCTGCCCGCCGATCTCGGCGTCGTCGAGCGCCGACTTGATGAAGGGCCGCACGCGCGTCTCGTAATCGACGTCGGAGGCGAGGAAGACCTCCATCTGGGCCGCGATCTGCTGGATCGCCTCGTCGGCCGCCTCACCCTCGTCGCCGAGCGCGGTCCGGATCCGCTGGGCGACGAAGTCCAGCCCGTCGCGGCGCCACTCGAGCGCGATCAGCAGCGACTGGTGGGCGCCGCGCATCTCGTCCGGGACGCTCAAGCGCTCCGCCTGCGTGAGCTGTTGGTCGGCCTGGACCTTGAACGACGAGATCGCGCTCTGGAGATCCTGCGGCGAGTCGCTGCCGCCCTCGCCCAGCAGCTGGAAGAACCCCGCGCCGATCTGCTTGCTGGACTCGCTCGCGATCGTCGAGACCTCGCGGTTGTAGTCCTTGAGCGAGTTCTCCTTGGCGGAGTTCTGGCAGCTGCGGACCACGAACAACAGCAGCAGCGCGATCACGATGAAGCCGATCGCGAGCACCGCCTGGCGGATGCGGATGGTCTGGGTGTCGGCGGAGACGTCCCCGCCCGCGGCGCGGCGTGGCCGCGGCGCCCGGCTGCGGGGCTCGTCGTCCTCGTCGAAGAAGGACACGTCGGGGCGCAAGTATGACCGGAGCCTCGGATGCAAGAAGTCACAGTCGTCACGAGCGCCGCGGCAGGGGTGTCGCGGGCGCCGCCGAACCCAGCTTCGATGGAGGCCACGGAGGAGCTCCCAGCCGGGCGGGGAAGACCCGGCTTCGGATCCCCGCCCACCCCGGCCCCCGTGCTCGGCCGCTACCGGCTCGGTGCGCGCCTGGGCTCCGGCGGCTTCGGCACGGTCTACGCGGCCGTCGACGAGCGCCTCGACCGTGACGTGGCCGTCAAGGTGATCCCGATGATCCCGTGCCCGCCCGGGGATCCCAATCCCGAGCGTGCTTCGCGCGAGGCGCTGGCCGCGGCCCGGCTCGACCACCCGGGGATCGTCGCCGTCTTCGACGCGGGCCAGGACGACCAGGCCCGCTACCTCGTCTCCGAGCTGGTGCGCGGGCGCACGCTCGACACCCTGGCCGCGGATGGCGAGCTGTCCGACCGCGACGTGCTGCGTGTCGGCCTGGCGCTCGCGGACGCGCTCGAGCACGCGCACGACCGCGGCGTCATCCACCGCGACGTGAAGCCGCAGAACGTGATCGTCCCGGACCGCCCGCGCTCCGCGCGCTCGGCGGCCAAGCTGACCGACTTCGGGGTCGCGCACCTCGCGGACGACGCGCCGCTGACCCGCACGGGCGACGTGGTCGGCACGCTCGCCTACATGGCCCCGGAGCAGGCCGACGGCCACCGCATCGACGAACGCGCGGACCTCTACTCGCTCGCGCTCGTGCTCTACGAGGGCCTCTCGGGGGTCAACCCCGTGCGCGGCGGCACCGCCGCGGCCACGGCGCGCAGGCTCGGGACGCCGCTGCCGCCGCTGCAGCGCAAGCGCAAGGACCTCCCCGCCGAGCTGTGCGCCGCGCTCGACCGCGCGCTGGCGCCGCGGCCCGAGGACCGCGGGACGCTGGACGAGCTCGCCGCCGAGCTGGCGGAGGCGCTGACCGCCGTCTCCGACGCGGGCGGCACGATCCTCGCCCACCCGCTCGAGCGCCCGCGCACGGCCGAGCTGCCGCCCGTGGCCGGCCGGATCGCGGCCGCCGCGGCCGCCGCCGGCCTCGCGGCGGCCGCCGTCACGCTCGTGCCCGGCACCCCGGTCACGCCGCCCGCCGCCGCGGCGGTCACCGCCGTCGCGGTCGGCGCGCTACCGCGCGCCGGCTGGCTGGCGTGCATCGCGGGGCTGGCCGTCCTGCTGGTGCCCGACCGGCCCGGAGCGGCGCTCGTCGTGCTCGCCGGCGCGCTGCCGGCCGCGGCGCTCGTGCGCGGGTCGGGGCGCGCCTGGTCGCTGCCCGCCGCCGCGCCGCTGCTGGGCCTCGCGACGCTCGCGGGCGCCTTCCCGGCCGTCGCGGGCCGCGCCGGGCGCTGGTGGCAGCGGGCGGCGCTGGGCGCCGCCGGCCTGTGGTGGCTGCTGCTGGCGGAGCCGCTGCTGGGCGCCACTCTGATCTCGACCCCACCCGCCCCCGAGCCCCCGCGCGCGTGGGCGGCCGACGCCGGCGCCGCGCTGGACGGCGTCCTGTGGCCGCCCCTGTCGTCCGGGCTGGCGGCGCTCGCGGCCGTCTGGGCGCTCGCGGCGCTGGTGCTGCCGTGGCTGGTCCGCGGGCGCTACGCCGGGATGGACTTCGTCGCGGCGGCCGCGTGGGCCGCCGGCCTGGGCTCGGGCACCGCCGCCGTGGCCGAGTGGGCGGGCGCCGCGCCGCCGCGCGGGCTCGTCGCCGGGGCGGTCGCCGCGGGCGTCCTCGCGTGGCTGCTGCCCCGCCTGCTCCCGCGGGATATCGTGAACGACCCGCGATGAGCGTTCTGCGCAACCTGGAGTCCAAGCTGGCCGGTCTCGTCGAGGGCACGTTCTCGCGTGCCTTCAAGTCCGAGGTGCGCCCTGTGGAGATCGCGCGCAAGCTCACGCGCGAGATGGAGGAGAACACCGTCCAGTCCCTGTCGCGCACCTACGCCCCCAACGAGTACGCCGTCTGGCTCTCGCCCGACGACCGCAAGCAGTTCGAGGGCTACGAGCGGGACCTCGCGACGGAGCTCTCGGGCTACCTGCTCGAGCACGCGCGCCGCGAGAAGATCGCGCTCGTCACCTCGCCGAAGATCTCCTTCCGCACCGACGACCGCCTGCGGCTCGGGGAGTTCGGCATCCAGGCGCGGCTCGTGCGGCCCTCCGAGGACGACTCCGATGCGCCCAGCCAGGGCGACGAGGGCCACACCCAGGTCTACACGGCCTCCGAGCGGCTCTCCCAGGAGCTGCGCGAGCCCGACCACCGTCGCGGCAAGGCCCGGCTGCGCTACGAGGGCAAGACCGCGGTGCTCCCCTCGAACGGCGGCGTGATCGGCCGCTCGCGCGAGTGCGACGTCACGCTCGCCGACCAGAACGTGTCGCGCAAGCACGCCGAGGTGCGCCCGAGCGGGGGCAAGTGGATCGTCAAGGATCTCGGCTCGACCAACGGGGTAAAGGTCAACGGTCGCCGCATCACGGGCCCGCAGTCGCTCAAGCCGGGCGACTCGATAGAGCTCGGGACCTCGACCATCGCCTTCGACCTGGAATAGAACACACGTGGAACTCGACCCCGTCGCCGTCGCGCTCAAGTTCGGCTTCCTCGCCGTGCTGTACCTCTTCCTGCTCTGGATGGCCCGTTCGGCCATGAAGGACCTGCGCCGGGGCGCGGGCGGGGCGCCCGCCGCGTACGCCGACGACGCCACCGGGATGCACGTCGCCTCACAGGGCATCTCGCCCGACGGGCGGGGCGATCCGAAGCTGCGAGTGGACACCGCGGCGGGGTTGAAGGCCGGTTCCGCCTACTCTCTTGCGGACGGCGCGGTCCTCGGGAGGGGTGACGGGGCGGACATCCAGCTCCAGGACACGTTCGCGTCGTCGCAGCACGCGCGGCTCGCGCCGCACGGGGACGTCATCGTGTTGGAGGATCTCGGTTCGACGAACGGCACGTACCTGAACGAGGAGCCGGTCCGCGGTCCGCAGCCCCTGCACCCCGGCGACAAGATCCGCATCGGGGACTCCTCCTTCACATTCGAACGCTGAACATGCTCCGCATTTCCGAACAGTTCCACGCTTCCGACCTGGGCCGCCAGCGCCAGGGCAACGAGGACAACTACTTCGTCCGCGCCCCGCTGTTCGTCGTCGCCGACGGCATGGGCGGCGCGCAGGCCGGCGAGGTCGCCTCGGAGATGGCGGTCGACTCCTTCGACGCCGGCCTCGGCAACGGCTCGCCGGCCGAGGGCCTGGTGCGGGTCATCCAGGAGGCCAACCGCCGCATCCACGACCGCTCGCGCAGCGACGAGCAGGCCGCCGGCATGGGCACGACCTGCACGGCGGCCTACGTCGGCGAGGAGGACGTCACGATCGCCCATGTCGGCGACTCGCGCGCGTACCTGTGGCGCGACGGCGAGCTGACGCGGCTCACGCGCGACCACTCGCTGGTCGGCGAGCTCGTGGCGCGCGGCAAGCTGACCGAGGAGCAGGCCGAGGCGCATCCGCAGCGCTCCGTGATCACGCGCGCGCTCGGCCCCGAGCCCGACGTCGTGGTGGACATCGAGAAGTTCGCGGCCCGCGACGGCGACGTCTACCTGCTCTGCTCCGACGGCCTGACCTCGATGATCCACGAGCCGGGCGTCCGGCCCGTGCTCGAGCGGATGACGGACCTCGACCGCACCGGCCGCGAGCTGATCGCCGCCGCCAACGAGGCCGGCGGGCGCGACAACATCACGGTGATCCTGTTCCGGCTCGAGGACGTCGACAGCGCGGCCGGGAGCGGCGCGGCCGCCGCCGCGACGGCCGCCGGCTCCTCCGGCGACAGCGAGACGGGCGAGTACGACACCTTCGAGGGCGAGGCGGTGCCCAGCGGCGGCACGTCGCGCCCGTACGCGCACACCCGCGTCCGCGACGAGGAGGCGCTGCACCCCGACGACGTGCGCCACGCCGTCCACGCCGCCGACGAGCAGGAGGCGGAGTACCGCGCCAGCGGCACCGTGGCGCTGTCGGCGATCGAGCCGCGCGCCCGCGCCGAGCCGGTCGACCCACCGCAGCGCACGGTGACGCTGCCCGGCGGCGCGTCACCGCCCGGCGAGGCGCCAGAGCGCAAGCGCAGGCGCCGCCGGATACCGGGCGGCCTCGTGGTCGCCGTCGTCCTCCTCGCGATGGTCCTGGGCGGCTTCTGGCTCGCGACCCAGGCGGTCTACTTCGTCGGCACCGACGCGGAGCGCGGCAACGCGGTGACGATCTACCGCGGCCTGCCGGTCGACCTCCCGCTCGGGCTGAAGCTCTACAGCCGCTACCAGAGCTCGGGCGTCACGCTGCAGTCGGTCCCCGAGTCGCGCCGCAAGACGTTCACGGATCACAGGCTGCGCTCCAAGGACGACGCGGAGAACCTCGTGATCCAGCTCGAGCGCGGGCAACTCGAACTCGTGACCCTCCGTGCACCGGAAGATCACGCGTGAGCGCCCGCAACCGAGAGCTGATGGCGCTGGTCCCGGCGTCGCTGCTGCTGACCGCCGGCTTCGCCGCCATCTTCATCCAGCAGTCCGAGCGTCTCTCGAACGTCTCGCTGACCTACGGCCTGATCTTCCTGCTGCTGTGCCTCGCCGGGCACTTCCTGATCCGCTTCACGCTCCCGCACGCGGACCCGTACATCTTCCCGCTCGTCAGCGTGCTCGCCTGCTTCGGGCTCGTCGTGATCTACCGCATCGACGACACGCTGGCGCGCGAGCAGGCGCAGTGGTTCGTGGTCGGGCTGGTCCTGTTCGCGGCCACGATCCTGCTGCTGCGCGACTTCCGCGTGCTCGAGCGCTATCGCTACACGATCGCGCTCGCCGGGCTGCTGCTGTTGCTGCTGCCGCGCGTGCCCGGGATCGGCCAGCAGGTCAACGGCGCCTACCTCGGCGTCAAGCTCGGGCCCGTCGCCTTCCAGCCGGCCGAGTTCGGCAAGATCGCGATCATCGTCTTCCTCGCGGCGTACCTGCGCGACACCCGCCAGGTGCTCGTCCAGGGCCGCAAGCTGGGGCCGATCACCGTCCCGCAGCTCAAGCACCTCGGGCCGCTGCTCGTGGTCTGGGGCGCGGCGATGTTCATGCTCGTGTTCATCCGCGACCTCGGCTCGTCGCTGATGTACTTCGGCGGCTTCCTCGCGCTGCTCTACGTGGCGACCAACCGGATCTCGTTCGTGGCGATCGGGATGGCGCTGTTCGCGCTCGGGGCGTGGTTCTTCGCCTCGACGGTCAGCCACGTGCAGGAGCGCATCTCGATCCGCAACGACCCGTTCAAGGCCGAGTGGGTCGAGAAGGAGGGCTACCAGATCGCCCAGTCGCTGTTCGCCCAGGCGGACGGTGGTCTGTTCGGCACCGGCTTCGGGGCCTCGCTGCTGTATGGACCGGGCGGTGAGACGCTGATCCCCGCTCCGCACACCGACCTGATCTACGCCGTGATCGTCAACGAGGTCGGCCTCGTCGGCGCCTGCGGGCTGCTGCTCGTCTACATGCTGCTGGTCGAGCGCGGCTTCAAGGTCGCGATGGTCTCGGGCGACTCGTTCTCGAAGCTGCTCGCGTCGGGCCTGACCGCGGTGCTGGCGCTGCAGGTGTTCGTGATCGTCGGCGGCGTCACCAAGGTGATCCCGCTGACCGGCGTCACGCTGCCGTTCGTCTCCTACGGCGGCTCGTCGATCCTGGCCAACTTCGTGCTCGTCGCGCTGCTGCTGCTGGTCTCCGACCGGGCGCGGCGGCCGCAGGGCGCCACCTCCAGGCGGGGGCTGCGGTGAACGCGTCGATCGGCCGCCTGTTCGTGCTCGTGCTGTTCCTGTTCGGGGTGCTGGCCTTCGCGTCCTCGTGGTGGACGGTGTTCGGGGCCGAGGGCCTGCGCGACAACTCCAACAACCGCCGCGAGCTGCTCTCCGAGCAGTTGATCAAGCGCGGCCTGATCCGCGCGGACGACGGGCAGGTGCTCGCGCGCAGCCCGGCGCTGCCGCGTGAGCGCTTCGGGCGCCGCTACCCGACCGGGCCGCTGTTCGCCCACGCCGTCGGCTGCACGTCGCTCGACCGCGGGCGCTCCGGGCTCGAGGACTTCTACAACGACCCGCTGACGGGCCGCGCCACGAACGCCATCGACGCCGTCACGCGCCTCTTCGGCCCGTCCAAGGTCGGCAACGACCTGCGCACCACGCTCTCGACCAAGGCCCAGGAGACCGCCACGGATGCGCTCGCCGCGCGCGAGCAGCGCGGCGCGGTGGTCGCGATCGAGCTCAAGACGGGCGCGGTCAAGACGATGGCCAGCAAGCCCAGCTTCGACCCCAACGCCGACGACTGCGGGGCCAACCGCAACGTCGCGACGCAGGACCGCTTCCCGCCCGGCTCGACGATGAAGGTCGTGACGGCCGCCGCGGCGCTGGACTCCGGCGAGTTCGAGCCGGCGTCGGAGGTCGACGGCTCCAACGGCAAGGAGATCTCGGGCGCGCCGCTGGACAACTTCGGCGGCGAGGACTTCGGCCGCATCGACCTGCGGACGGCGCTCACCAACTCCGTCAACACCGTCTGGGCCAGCGTGGCCGAGCAGCTGGGCAAGAAGACGATGGCCTCCTACATGGACAAGTTCGGCTTCTACACGGACCCGCCGATGGACTACCCGGACGCGCAGATGATCCCCAGCGGCGTCAACAAGGGCGGCCGGCGGCCCGTGCGGCCGACCTCCGACCGCGTGGACATCGGGCGCGTCGCGATCGGCCAGGGCGACCTCGAGGCCACCGCGCTGCAGATGGCCACGGTGGCCCAGACGGTCGGCAACGGCGGCATGCGCATGAAGCCGCGGCTCGTGGCCAAGATCGTCGACCCCGACGGGCGCACGGTCGACGAGCCGCTGCCCGAGGAGGCCGAGCGCGTGATCTCCGAGGAGACCGCCGACGAGCTGTCGAGCATGATGCGCAACGTCGTCGAGCAGGGCACGGGCACGGCCGCCAAGCTGGAGGGCGTCGACGTGTCGGGCAAGACCGGCACCGCAGAGGTCAACAACGCCGACCTCAACGACGCGTGGTTCATCGGCTTCACCGACCGCTACGCGGTGGCGGTGGTGATCGAGCGGGTGCAGGGCGGCACGGGCGGCGAGCTGGCCGCGCCGATCGCGGCGGACGTCCTCAAGTCACTCGGCGAGAACTAGATGCAGTCCGTCCAGCGCGACACGATGATCGACGAGCGCTACCGGGTGCTGAACCGGCTCGGCTCGGGCGGGATGGCCGACGTCTACTGCGCGGAGGACACGCAGCTCGGCCGCCGGGTCGCGCTGAAGCTGCTCTACCGCCGCTTCGCCGAGGACTCCGAGTTCGTCGAGCGCTTCCGCCGCGAGGCCTCCAGCGCCGCCGGGCTGCAGCACCCGAACATCGTCGGCGTGTTCGACCGCGGTGAGTGGGACGGCACCTACTACATCGCGATGGAGTACCTGAAGGGGCACACGCTCAAGCAGCTCGTGCGCGAGCACGGCGCGATGCCCCCGGACCTCGCGATCGACATCACGATCCAGGTGCTGCGAGCGGCCAAGTTCGCGCACAAGCGCGGCGTCGTGCACCGCGACATCAAGCCGCACAACGTGATCCTCGACGAGGAGGGCCGCGCGAAGGTCACCGACTTCGGGATCGCCCGCGCCGGCGCCTCGGACATGACCGAGACGGGCTCGATCATGGGCACCGCCCAGTACCTGTCGCCCGAGCAGGCCCAGGGCCAGCCCGTCAGCCCGCGCTCGGACCTCTACTCGATCGGCGTGATGCTCTACGAGCTGCTGACGGGCAGCGTGCCCTTCGACGCCGAGTCGCCCGTGACGATCGCGCTCAAGCACGTCTCGGAGGAGCCGGCGCCGCCGTCGCAGCTGAACGCGGCGGTCTATCCCGCGCTCGACGCCGTCGTGCTGCGCGCGCTCGAGAAGGATCCCGCGCTGCGCTTCGCCGACGCGGACGAGTTCGCCGCCGCGCTGCTGGACGCCCGCGACAACCCGACGGTCGTCGCCAGGGAGGTGCGGCTCGAGCCGTATCCGATGCCCGACGAGCCGTTCGCGGAGGAGGTGGCCGAGCGGCGCTCCCGCTGGTGGCTGTGGCTGCTGCTGGCGCTGCTCCTGGCCGCGCTCGCGGTCGGTGCCTACCTGCTGCTGCAACCCGAGCAGAAGGAGGTCCCCGACGTGGTCGGCAACCGCAGCGCGGTCGCCTCGCAGCGGCTCCAGAACTCCGGCTTCGAGGTGAACATCGAGCAGGTGCAGTCCGACACGGTGCCCGACGATCGCGTCACCACGCAGCGGCCGCAGCCGGGCGAGCAGGCCGACGAGGGCGCCACGGTGACGATCCTCGTCTCCAGCGGGCCGGGCCAGGCCGCGGTCCCGGGCGTGGCCGGACGCAAGCAGGCGGTCGCGGAGCGGATGATGCGCGACGCGGGCTTCGACACCGACGTGCGCCGCGAGCCCTCCGACAGCGTCCGCGAGGGCCGCGTGATCAGCACGCAGCCGGGCGAGAACACGCAGCTCCAGAAGGGCGGCACCGTCGTGCTGGTGGTGTCCGAGGGCCCGGAGCAGGTCAGCGTCCCCGACGTCGTCGGCGACGGCGAGAACGACGCGCGCAGCGCGCTCGAGGACGCCGGCCTGCGCGCGGACGTCAGCGAGGAGGAGTCGACCACGCAAGATCCGGGCACGGTGCTGCGCCAGGACCCCGGCTCCGGCGCGCGGGTCGACAAGGGCAGCGCCGTGAAGCTCGTGGTGGCCAAGGCGCCGGCCGAGGTGGAGGTGCCCGACGTCGTCGACCAGCAGCGCGACGAGGCGCGGCAGGCGCTCGAGGGTGCGGGCTTCAAGGTGCGGGTACGGGAGGAGACCGTGGAGACGCTCGACCAGGACGGAGTCGTGACCGATCAGGACCCGGACGGCGGGGAGCAGCTGCGCAAGGGCTCGCGCGTGACGATCGTCGTCGGGAGGTTCGAGCCGCCGCTGAACCCGGAGCCGACGGCCACGCCCGAGGCCACCACGACCCCGGAGCCGTTGCCGTGAAGGTGGCGGTCGTCTGCGGCGGGCGCTCCTCGGAGCACGACGTCTCGCTGAACTCGGGCGCCTCCGTGCGCGAGGGGGTGGCGGCCGCCGGCCACGAGGTGCTCGACGTGCGGATCGCCCGCTCGGGCGCGTGGCAGCACGACGGAGCGACGCTCAAGCTCGAGCCCGGCGCCGGCCTGCTCGGCGCCGATGCGGTCTTCCCCGTGCTGCACGGCCCGTTCGGCGAGGACGGCACGGTGCAGGGGCTGCTCGAGCTGCTCGACGTGCCCTACGTGGGCGCGGGCGTGCTCGCCTCCTCGCTGTGCATGGACAAGGTCGTCTTCAAGGAGGTGCTGGCCGCGGCCGCCGTGCCCCAGGTCGGCTACGCGGCGGTGCGCCAGCCCGAGTGGCAGACCGACCCGTCGGGCGTGCGCGCGCGGCTGGCGGAGCTCGGGCTGCCGCTGTTCGTCAAGCCCGCGCGGCTCGGCTCCTCGGTCGGCATCGTCAAGGTCACGGAGGCCGACGAGGTCGACGGGGCGCTGGAGACCGCCTTCGGCCACGACGGGCTCGTGATCGTCGAGGCGTTCTCGGACGGGATCGAGGTCGAGTGCTCCGTGCTCGGCCTGGCCGAGCCCGAGGCCTCGCTGCCCGGGGAGATCGTGCTCAAGGGCGCCGACTGGTACGACTACGCCGCCAAGTACGAGCCGGGCGGGATGGAGCTCGTCGTGCCGGCGCGGATCCCCGAGGCGGTGCAGGAGGAGGTCCGCCGGCTGGCGCGCGAGACGTTCGTGCGCGTGGGCTGCGCCGGGCTGGCGCGGGTCGACTTCTTCGTCGAGGGCGAGCGGGTGCTCGTCAACGAGCTCAACACGCTGCCGGGCTTCACGGCGACCAGCGTCTACCCGAAGCTGTGGGAGGCGACCGGCCTCGCGTTCCCGGAGCTGTGCGACCGCCTGCTGCAGACCGCGCTGGACCGCTTCCGCGTCGAGCGCGGCGGCCACGCCTTCTAGGAACGGGGCGCGAAGAGCGTGATCTCGGCGATCTTGACGCGCTCCTCGCCCGGCGGGAGGCCGGTGATCCAGACGAGGTAGTAGCGATGGCGCCCGCTCTCGAAGCGGAAGCGCTTGCGCTTCTTGTCGACGGTGCCGCCGGCGACGCGCTGCCAGCCGTCGATCTCGTCGGGCGGGCTCGCGCCGTCGGCCACGCGGATCTCCGCCTTCCAGCCCGGGTCCGGGGTGTCGATGGCGATCGAGCGGGCGTCGACGCCCGGGTCGGCGTCGACGTAGATGCCGACGCCGTCCTTGGGGAGCTGGCCGCCGGTGTAGCCCTCGGTCGTCCACTCGGTGCCCGAGTCCTTGTCGACGGCGAGCCCGACCTGGCCGTTGTGCTCCTCCTCGTCGCCGGCCGGGTCGAAGTCGTTGGCCGAGGTGCGCTTGACCGACACGGCGCGGGTGCCGGGCTCGGGCTTGACCGTGCCCTGTCCCGTGCCGCGCTGCGTGCGGTTGACGCCCTCGCGCAGCAGCACGAATCCGAGCGCCGCGGCGGCGGCGAGCACGGCGACGACGGCCACGATCGGCAGCGGGCGGCGCATCCGCAGCGGCAGCCGGCGGCGGGCGCTCTCGGGCAGCGTCCGCAGGACCGCGGTCGCCTCGCCGGTGGAGCGGCCCGTGCGGGAGAGCTCGCGCGCGAGGGCCTCCTCGAGGTCCGCCTGCAGGCTCAGCGCGTCGGGATAGCGCTTGCGCAGGTCCTTGTCGGTCATGCGGTCCAGGACCGCGGCGAGCCCGGCGGAGACCTCCGGGCGGCGCCTGGAGACGTCGGGGAGGTCCTCGCGGACATGCTTCATCGCCACGGACACCTGGTTCTCGCCGTGGAACGGGACGTCGCCCGTGAGCATCTCGTAGAGCACGACGCCGAGCGAGTAGATGTCCGACTGGCCGTTGACGTCGTGGCCGAGCGCCTGCTCGGGCGAGACGTAGTCCGTGGTGCCGAGCACGCGGCCCTCGGCGGTGAGGCCGCTGTCGTCCATCGAGCGGGCGATGCCGAAGTCGGTGACCTTGGCCGAGCCCTCCTCGTCGACGAGCACGTTCTGGGGCTTGACGTCGCGGTGCACGATCCCGCGCCCGTGGGCGGCGCCGAGCGCCCTGGCGATCTCGATCGCGTAGGCGATCGCCTCGTCGACGGGGAGCCGCCCGAGCCGCCGGATGCGGTCCTTGAGCGTCTCGCCCTCGACGTACTCGAAGACGATGTAGGGGCGTCCTTCCTCCTCGCCGGCGTCGATCACGCCGACGATGTGCGGGTGCGAGAGCTGGGCGACGGCGCGGGCCTCGCGCCGGAAGCGCTCGAGCTGGTCGTGGTCGGCCGCGATGTCGCGGTGCATGAGCTTGATCGCGACGCGCCGCTCCAGCGTCGAGTCGAAGGCGCGGTAGACCGTCGACATGCCGCCCGAGCCCACCTGGGCATCGAGCCGGTAGCGGCCGTTCAACAGGGTGCCCACGAGTGCGCTCATGCTTCGGCTCCCATTGTGGCTGAGGATTCAACCCCCGTGGGCCCGGTCCCTCTAAGTGCGGACCGATTGCAGACCGCGTCCCAGAAGCTGCTCCCGCAGCCGCAGCAGCGCGAGGTCCTTCGCCTTGGCCTCGAGCATCACGTCGAAGTCGAGCCCGGCGGCGGTCTCGCGCAGGAAGTGCTCGAACGCGATCGGGTCGATCACGTCGGCGTGGGCGCGCAGCTGGGGCAGGACCCAGGAGCGCTCGACGCGCCGCCCGACGCGCTTGGAGCGCTGCTCCATCGCCGTCTTGGGCGAGGAGAAGTGGATCTTCGGCGTCACGCCGGCGGGCCAGGTCGCCAGCGCGGCCTCCAGCGCCTCGCGGTCGGGGATGCCGTCCGGGTCGTTGCAGTGGTGGTGCAGGATGTCCCAGACGACCCGCAGGCCGGTGCGCTCGTGCAGGGCGAGCACGTGTCCGAGCGCGTACGTGCGGTCGTCGTTCTCGATCACCAGACGGTCGCGGGCGCGCTCTGAGAGCCGCTCGAAGCCGGCCAGGAAGCGGTCGATCCCCGCGTCGTGGCCGCCCGCGGCGCCGCCCACATGCAGCACGACCACCGCCTCGGGCCCGAGGCCCATCGCGTCCATCAGCCGCGCCTGCAGCTCGAGGTCGCGGATCGCGCCGTCACGCACTGCGGGGTCCTCGGAGTTGAGGACGACGTACTGGCCGGGGTGGGTGGAGAGCCGGATGTCCAGCTCCCGCGCCCGCTCGCCGAGGGCGGCGAGCGGCTCCAGCGACTCGTCGAGCTGGCGGTGGAACTGCGGCAGGCCGGGGTGCGTCGCGTAGGGCGCCAGCGACGCGGTCATGCGGTACATGGCGATGCCGGTGCGCTCGAGGTAGTCGAGCACGCCGTGCATCGCCTCGATCGAGACGTGCAGGTGGGGGCCGGACTGCCAGCGCCGTGCGTCGTGCGTCGGCAGCCCGCCGTCGCCGAGGATCTTGACCGCGAATCCGAGCCTCACGAGGAGGCTACGGGTGCGCGAGCGCTACGGATTGATCGCCTTGCCCGACCAGGTCCGCCAGTCGTCCCCGTCGTCCCCGTCGTCGTCCTTGTCGGGGAGCGGCTGCTCCTCCGTCGGCGGCGTGGGGTCAGACGACGCGGGCTCGGGCGGCGCGGGCGCGGGCTCGGGCTCGCTGCGCGGGGCGGGCTCGGGCTCGGGCGGCTGCCAGCCCCCGGTCTGCGGGGCGGCCGGAGTGATCTGCTCCTCCTCCGCGGGCGGCTCGCTCGCCTCCACGGGGGGCTCGGGGTCCGTTACCGGCACCGCGGGCGTCTCCGCCACCGGCTCGGGCTCCGGCTCCGCGGCTGCGGGCTCGGGCTCGCGGCTCCGGCTCCGGCTCCGCGGCTGCGGGCTCGGGCTCGGGCTCCGGCTCCGCGGCTGCGGGCTCGGGCTCCGGCTCCGGCTCCGCGGCTGCGGGCTCGGGTTCGGGCGGGGCCTCCTCCGTGGTCGTCCCGTCGCCGAACGGGATCTGGCCCTGGGGCGCAGGCTCCGGCTCGGGCGTGAGCTCGGCAGCGGGCTCGGGCTCGGGCTCGGCGGCGGGCTCCGGCTCGGGCGTGGTGGGCTCGGGCGCGAGCTCCGCGGGCGGCTCGGGGGCCGGCGCGCTCTGCGCGTAGGGCGGCGGCGTCGCGGTGGGCGGCGTGGTCGCGGGGACGTCGGTGTCGGCGAGGCCGGCGGAGGGCGGCTCGGCGTCGCCGGCCGGCTCGTCGAGCGGGGCGACCGGCTCGAGTCGCTCGCCCGAGAACGGCTGGGCGGCCTCCTCGATCGCGTCCTCGATCTGGCGCTCGTAGTCGCTCGAGCCCACGGCGTCCGTGGCGGCGGCGTCGGCCAGCGCGGCCTCGGCCTGCTCCAGGCCCTCGGAGGAGCCCTCGCCGGCCTCCACGAGCGGGCGGTCGGCCTCGTCGGCGGCCAGGTCGGGATCCTGGATGCCCGCGTAGTCGGACACCGGGCCGCCGATGTTGGCGGCCTCGGCCGCGGCGGCGGCCTCCTCGGCCGCCTCGTCGATCGAGCCGTCCTCGTCGCGGACGAACGGCTCGGGCGCCGGGACCGGGGTCGCCGTGTTCTCCGGCGGGCCCGGGGCGTCGTAGTTGGAGGGGGCGGGGGCGGCCGCGGGGGTCCAGCTCGGCGTCGCAGGGGCCTGCTGGCCCTGGCCGAGCAGCCCGGCGACCTTGTCGCGCTTGAGCAGCACGCCGGCCGCCACGGCGGCCGCGCCCATCAGCAGCGCCGCCTTCCCGAACTTCCCTCGCCTAGCCATGGATCGTGCTCCCTCGGATTCGCTCGAAGAGTCCTACTCCGGAACCGTACCCGCCGCGACGCGACGGACACACTCCGGTCAGGAGGCCTGCTCGGCGGGCTTGGGGAGCTCGGCCGACGCGGAGTCCGCGGCGGCGCGGTTCTCGTCGCGCACGGCCGTGTAGATCTCCTCGCGGTAGACCGGGACGGAGCGCGGGGCGCGGATGCCGACCCTGACGGAATTGCCGACGATCTCCATGATCTCGACGACGACGTCGTCGCCGACCATGATGCGCTCGCCTGCGCGGCGGGTGATGATGAGCACTGTGGTTCCTCCTTGGAAAGAGTGCTGTGAACGAGTTTGTCTGCGTGCGGGAGCTAGGCCGCCGCCTCGACCGCGTCGCCGGCGAACAGCGGGGCGCGCACGGGGGCGTCGCTCGCCTCGTTGATCACCTGGTGGCCGCGGCCTTCTGCGACCAAGATCGGCGCGCGGAGGTTCGCACTGAAGTCCGAGGGTGAGGAACCGGTGCGGACGGTCACCCAGACGTCCGGGTTCTCGACGCCCACGCGCTCGGTGTCGGCGTCGGAGAGCTCGACCGCGTAGTCGCCGAAGAACAGCCACGGGTTGGTGACGGGGAGCGCCAGCGAGGCGTCCTCGAGCGAGTGCAGCCAGTGGAAGGCGCCGTCGGTGTCGGCCGAGACGAGGGCGTAGCGGCTGCCGCCCAGCCCGATCAGACCGGACGGGAACTCGATCACCGCGTCGGCGGCGATCTCGACGGTGCCGAAACGCGCGCTCTCGAAGGTCAGGGTGGAGGTCATGGGATCGGTTTCTCCTGGGGACGGGTCAACGGAGGAAGTCGAGCAGCGAGGCCTGGACGAGGCTCGCGCCCGCGCGCAGCGCGGACTGGTAGGCCGCCTGCTGGGAGTTGAAGTCGATGAGGGTCTTGGCGATATCGGCGTCCTCGGTCTGGGAGAGCTGCTTGACCGTGGACTCCTCCACCTCGGACAGGCGCGAGAGCGCCGAGTCCAGGCGGTTGGTGCGGGCGCCGTTGCGGGCGCGGACCTCGAGCAGCGTGTCGAGGTTCTTGTCGAGGCGGCCCAGCTCGGTGTCGCGCAGGGCCACGGGGTCGTCGGTGCGCAGCGCGGTGACCGCGTCGCGCAGGTTGTCGAGCAGCTTGCCGTCGCCGGCCGCCGTCCCGTCGCCGAGGAACTCGCGCCCGACGGTGTTGATGGGCATCGTCACGCCGGGGCCGATCTCGCGCAGCACGCCGGGGACGAGCGGGTCCAGGCCGGCCATGTCGCCCGCGTAGGCGTCGACGGCGCCCTGCTGGTAGGGCAGGGTGTCGGTCTTGGAGCCCGCGAAGAGGTAGCTGCCGCGGTAGGTCGCGTTGGCGTTCTGCTTGATCGACTCGATGATCTGGTCGAGCTCGGTGGCGATCGACACGCGGTCCGTGGCGTCGGCCGAGTCGGTCGCGCCGCGCACGATCAGCTCGCGGGCGCGGTGCACGAGGTCGGTGATCTGGCCCAGCGACTGCTCCGTCGCGTCCTGCCAGCCCTGCGCGTCCTCGGCGTTGCGCTGGTGCTGGCGCGTGGCGGCCAGCGACTGGCGCAGGGCCATCGCGCGCGACGCGTCGAACGGGTCGTCGGAGGGCCGCTCGATCTCCTTGTTGGAGGCGATCTTCGTCTGGGTCTTCGACAGCCGCGCGCTGACCGCGTTGAGGTCGGCCAGCACGTTGCGCTGCATCATCCCGTGGGTGATCCGGTTGGCCATCAGAGACCCACCCGGCCCGTGCGGTTGATCAGCACGTCGAGCATCTCGTCCATCGTGCTCATGGCACGGGCCGAGGCCTGGTAGGAGCGCTGGAAGCGCACCAGGTTGCTCATCTCCTCGTCCATCGAGACCCCGGCGACGCTCTGGCGGCGGTCCTCGACCGCGTCGGTCAGCGCCCGGGCGTTGCTGGTCTGGCGCGTGGCCTCGCGGACGTCGGCCCCGACGCGCGCGACGAAGGCGCGGTAGGCGCCGTCGACGGCGGGGCCGTCGCGCAGCGCGGCGACCTTCAGGGCGATGTCGTTGGAGCCAGCGCCGCCCGTGCCGGCCGTGATCGAGGCCGGGGCGGCCACCAGCGCGGGGTTGACGCGCAGGCCGGCGGCGTTGGAGGCGGTGGCGGTCTCGAGGAAGGTCCCGCCGTAGGCGGCGTTGACGGACGAGATCAGCGAGCCGGCGATCGTGTCGAGCGCGGTCTTGTACTGGTCCAGCGTGCCGCCGGGCTTGGCGACGTCGAGCAGCGCGCCGAGCCGCCCGCCGGGCGCCCAGGCGTCGCCGGTGGGAGCGCCGGCCCAGGTCGCGGTCGCGCCGTCGACGATCGAGTAGGTCGTCGCGGGCGTGACCGCGTCGACGAAGGAGACCTTCACGGCGCCGGTGGTGCCGATCTGCTCGACGGAGATCTGCCCGAACTCCGCCAGCTGGTCGAGCAGCAAGTCGCGGCGGTCGAGCAGGTCGTTGGGCGAGTCGCCCGCCGTCATCTGGCGCTTGATCGTGTCGTTGAGGGTCGCGATCTCCTTGGCGAGCTGGGCGATCTCGCCGCCCGGGTCGCCGGCGCCCGCGGGGCGCGCGAGGTCCGCGTACTCCGCCATCGCCTGCGTGCCGACGGTGGTCAGCTGGTCGTAGACGGTGCGGAAGGAGTCGGCCAGCGCGGCACCCTGCTCGAGCAGGGCCTGGCGCGCGGCCGGGTCGCTCGGGGCGTTCGCGAGGTCCGACCAGGAGTCCCAGAACTCGGCGAGCTGGGCGTTGATGCCGTTGTCGCCGGGCTCCTGCAGCGCCAGCTCGGCGCGGTCCAGCGCCTCCGAGCGCGCCTGCCAGCTGCCGAGGTTGGTGGCCTGGCCGCGGTACTGGAGGTCGAGGAAGCCGTCGCGCACGCGGCGGTAGTTCTGGACGTCGACCCCGGAGCCGAGGCTCGCGAGGCCGCCGCTGGCGGTGCCGCCGGCCGGGATCAGCTGGGCCGGGGAGGCGACGAGGTTGACCTCCTGGCGCGAGTAGCCCTGCGTGGAGGCGTTGGCGATGTTGTGCCCGGCCGTGTCGAGCATGCGCTGCTGCGCGAGCAGGCCGCGCAGCGACGTCTGGAGGCCGTAGAAGGAGGAGATCGGCATCAGGCCCTCAGATCGAGGACGTGGTGATTGGATGCCCACCCGCCCGGCGTGCCCGCGGTGCCGGTCGGGTTGTAGCCCGGCTCGGCGTCGTTGCCGACGAGCCGCGTGAGGTGCGAGAGGAAGGCGAGCTCCTGGCGCATGAGGGCGCGGTTGATGCCGTGCTCGCGGGCGATCTCGGCCAGCAGGCCGCGCAGCTCGGCGGAGCGCTCGCGGGCCATGTCGGCGGCGCCCGGCGTGACGAGCAGGCACAGGCGCTCGAGCGTGACCTCGGTGGCGGGGACGCCGAGCGCGGCGCCTGCGCGCTGCAGCACGCCCGCGCGCTCGTGCTCGAGCGCGCCGCGGCGGCCCATCTCCGTCTGGATCTCGGCGAGCTTGCCGAGCACGCCGTCGACGTCGCGCGAGCGGATCGCGCCGCCCTGGTCGAGGACCAGCGCGAGCAGCCGGCGGGCGGACGCGAGCTGCACGTCGAGGTGCGCGAGCAGCTCGGCTTCGAGCATCGTGCTCATGCGCGCTCCCTGAGGGCCCGGTAGAGGTCCGTGGCCAGGCCGAGCCCGCCGTTGGCGATCAGGCCGGAGGACAGCGCGTCCTGCACGGGGGCGGCGGAGAGAGGGCCGTCGGCGAGCGGGCCGTCGGAGGCCATCGACTTGACGAGCTGGCCGAGCAGCACCTGCTCGAAGCCGAGTGCCGCCTTGTAGGCCTCCTTGTCCTTGGCGGAGCCGCTGCGCACGTCGGCGGGCAGCGCGGACTCCGCGACCTGCGGGAGACCCGAGAGGCCGGCGACGCTCATCGCTTGACCCCGTTGGCGATCTCCCACATCTGGTCGGCCGTGTGGATCGCCTTGGAGGCGAGCTCGAACGCCCGCTGGGATTCGATCATCGCGACCATCGCGGTCGCCATGTCGACGTTCGAGGCCTCGAGCGCGCCCTGCGTGAGCTTGCTCGCGCGCGGCGCACCGACGGCGGGGCCGGAGGCGGCGGAGGGCTGGAAGGCGTTGTCGCCGATCGGCGTCAGGCCCTGCGTGGAGCGCACGGTCACGAGCGCGAGCTTGCCGACGCGGCGGCCGGCCGCTGTGACCGTTCCGTCACCGGCGATCGCGACTTCGCTCTCGGGCGTGCCCTTGGGGATCGTGACGGGAGGCTGCAGCAGCGCGCCGGTGTTCGTGGCCAAGCGGCCGAGGCCGTCGAGGAGAAGATTGCCGTCGCGCGTGAGCGCCTGGCGGCCGTCGGGCAGCTTGACGCGCAGGAAGCCCTCGCCCTGGATCGCAACGTCCAGCGGGCGGTCGGTGCGCTGCAGCCCGCCCTGGCCGAACGACTTGCCGGCGTCGACCGCGGCGGCGCCGTGGCCCGTGCGCACGCCGTCGGCGGCGGGGCGCCCGGCCTGCTCGTAGATCAGGTCGCGGAAGCCGACGCGGCCGTGCTTGTAGCCCGTCGTGTTCGCGTTCGCCAGGTCGTTGGCGACGGAGTCGAGGCGCTGCTGCTGGGCCGCCATGCCGGCGGCCGCGGAGTTCAGTCCTTCGAGCATGCAGCCGGGTTACTCGACACGCGGGTGGCGAACTTGAGCGTCAGCCGCCGACGGCGCCGACCTGCGTGGCCGCCTTGCCGAGCGTCTCGTCGATGGTCTGGATGACCTTCTGGCCCGCCTCGAAGGCGCGCATGGAGGCGATCATGTCGACCATCGAGCGCGCGGCGTCGGCGCCGGAGGCCTCGAGCGCGCCGGCGCGCACCTGGGCGGCGGCGTTGCCGGCCGGCGTGCCGGTGACGAGCGAGTCGCCGTCCTTGCGCGGCGTGCGCAGGGCGGTGACCTCGAGGCGGCGGGGATCGACCCGGCCGTCGGCGCCGACGGCCACCGGGCGGCCGCCGCGACCGAGCACGGGGTCGCCCTGGGCGGTCACGAGCCGGCCCTGCGCGTCGGCCGTGAACTGGCCGTTGCGCGTATAGCGGGTCCCGCGGGCGGTCTGGACGGCGAAGAAGCCCTCGCCGACGATCGCGAAGTCCAGCGGCTCGCCGGTGTCCTTGGCGGGCTTGGGCGTGAAGTCGGTCTCGACCGCCGACACCTGCACGGCCGTGCCCTGCGGGCCGATCGTGGCGCCGGTGGCGCTGTTGGCGAGCAGCAGCTCGCCGAAGCCGGCCTGCGACGTGCGGTCGGCCTTGTACCCGGGGGTCGCGGCGTTGGCCAGGTCGTTGGCGATCTGCTCCTGCCGGACCTGCTCGGCGAGCATCCCGGACGCGGCGATGTAGAGCCCACGGTCCATAGCCTGGTCTGATCGGCCGGCGCTCGTCATCCTTGACCGTCATGGTCGATCCGGTCGTCTCGGTCGCCACGGCGCTGCTGCGCGCGCAGCTGCCCGAGGTCACATTGCGCGAGGGCGCGTCCGTGATGGCGCGCGTGGCCTCGCACAGGGAGGGCCACGGCGTGCTCGTGCTCGCGGGGATCCCGCTCAACGCCCAGCTCCCCGACGGCGTCGAGGCCGGCGCGACCCTGAAGCTGCGCATCGAGGAGGTCAGCCCGGAGCGGGTCGTGCTGCGGATGGACGCGCAGGCCGTCAACCCACTCGCGGCCGGCCAGGCACCGCCGCGCCCGGACGCCCCGCAGCTGGCTCTCGGCGAACCGCCGCGGCGCGACGGCGACGGCGAGGCGGGCGGCGCGAGCGTCTCGCTGGCGTTCGTCTCGCCCGTGCTCGGGCGGATCGACCTGCGCATCGACCTCGCCACGCGCGCCGTGCAGGTCGCCGTCGAGGCGCCCGCCGGGCCGGCGTTCGCCGCCGCCGACGGCGCGGCCGAGCGCCTGCGCGCCACTTTGGAGGGCACGCTCGAGCGCCCCGCCGCCGTGCGCGTGACGCCCCGCCGCGAGCCGCTGGACGTCTATGCCTGACGAGCGCGAGGTCACGGCGGCGCTGCGCTACACCGGCACGGGCGCGCCCCAGGTGGTCGCCGCGGGCCGCGGGCACGTGGCCGCAACGATCCTCGCCCGCGCGCGCGAGGCCGGCGTGCCCGTCCACCGCGACCCCGAGCTGGCCGACACGCTGGCCGCGCTGGCGCTCGGCGACGAGGTGCCCGAGGAGCTCTGGACGGCGGTCGCGCAGGTGCTCGCCTGGGCCTACTCGCTCGACGGGGGAGGCAATTACCCCAGATAGGTGATGCGGAGGCTGGGGTCGTGACCCGATACAGGCTCTGTCCGTCAGTCCCGCCCCTTTCAAGGAGCAATGCCGTCCCCATGAAGTCGCAGTCGAGCAGCACCACGAGCCGTAAGCGGATCTCCTCGGAGGATGCGCTCGCGCTCTGGCGCGAGTACAAGGCCACCAACGACGTGCAGGTCCGCAACCGTCTCGTGATGACGTACGCGCCGCTCGTCAAGTACATCGTCTTCAAGAAGGTCCGCGAGCTCCCCGCTCGCTGCGAGGTCGAGGACTTCATCTCCTGCGGGCTCGAGGCGCTGATCGCCTCGATCGACCGCTACGACCCGGCCAAGGGCGCCACGCTGGAGCAGTTCGCGTGGACCCGCATCCACGGCGCGGTGCTCGACGAGCTCCGCCGCCAGGACTGGGCGCCGCGCTCGCTGCGCCGCTGGGAGCGCGACATCGCCCGCGTGCGTGAGCAGTTCACCGGCATCCACGGCCGCCGCCCGACCCGCCGGGAGCTCGCCGACTCGCTCTCGATCACGGTCGAGGACCTGCGCCGCCGCGAGGACGACATCTCCGTCTCGGACGTCACCTCGCTCAACACGCTCGTGATCTCCGACGACGAGACGACCGTCGAGCGCATCGACACGCTGGCCGGCGGCGAGATCGACGCCGACCCGGAGCACTCCGCGATGTCCAGCGAGGCCAAGCACAAGTTCCGGCGCGCCTTCGAGACGCTGCCCAAGCGCGAGCGCGAGGTCGCCGTGCTGCTCTACGTCAAGAACCTCACGCTGCGCGAGATCGGCGAGATCCTCGGCGTCTCCGAGAGCCGCGTCTGCCAGATCCACTCGCAGCTCAAGCGCACGCTGAAGGCGCAGCTCTCCGAGGACGCGCTGCTGTTCTCGGCGGTCGGCTGAGCGCAGGTCGAGAAGACGTTTCTCAAGTTCTGCGGGAGAAGGCCGATCAAGCAGGACCATATGGACCTGCGGATCGGTCATCTCAACTTCGGCACCCCGCCCGCGGCGCCCAAGCGCGCCGCGGTGGACCCTGCCGCATCGCAGTTCTCCGTGCCGCGCGTCGTCGCGGCCGAGATCGGCCCGATCCCCGCGTCGCCGCCGGTCGACGCCCTGCGTGAGGTCGACCGCGCCGCGGCCCGCGCCGAGGCGCTGTGGAACGAGCGGCGCGAGCTGCACTTCGAGATGGACGAGGACTCCGGTCGCGTGATCGTCCAGGTGCGCGATCTCGAAGGCCGCGTCATCCGCACGATCCCGCCGTCGGAAGCCCTCGACATCATGTCGGGCGGGGCGGGCGGGGTCTGATCAGCATGTCCCTCGGCGGGCTCTCCGGCCTCGCGTCCGGCGTCGACACGGGGTCGATCGTCGACCAGCTGATCAGCCTCGAGCGCCAGCAGAACGCGCGCCTGGGGCTGCGCAAGGCCACCGCGCAGGCGCGCCAGACCGCGCTCAAGGACATCGCGACCAAGCTCAACGCGCTCAAGACCGCAGCACAGGACCTCAGCTCCGCGGGCACGTGGGCGACGAAGCAGACCGTCGAGTCGGCCGACCCGACCAAGGTGACCGCCACGCTCACCGGCGGCGCCGGCATCGGCGGGAGCACGATCCGCGTCGACCGGCTCGCGTCCTCCGCCCAGCGCGGCTACGCGTGGGTGCCGAACGCGACCGACCGCTCGCTGACCGTCGCTTACAGCAACGACGCGACGTCCAGCGTCACGATTCAGATCAAGGCGAACGCGACCGCCGCCGACGTCGCCGCCGCGCTCAACGCCTCGACGACCTCGCCGGTCGGTGCCGCCGTGGTCAAGGACGCCAACGGCAACGACCGCCTCGTGCTCAACGCGCGCAAGACGGGCCAGGACAGCGCCTTCACCGTCACCACCACGGGCCTCGCCGCCGGCCAGCTGACCGAGGACACGGCCTACCGCAAGACCGGAGCGACGCTCGACGCGCAGTACCGCCTCAACGGCTCCAACACGGTCCTGACCTCGCAGTCGAACACGCTCGAGAACGCGATCCCAGGTCTGAAGCTGCAGCTCAAGGGCGTCGTCACCACCTTCACGAGCATCACCGTCGGCTCGCCGGCGAGCGACACCGAGGCGATGAAGACCAAGGTCAAGGCCTTCGTCGACGCCTACAACGCGGTCGTCACGACCACGCGCGCGAAGGTCACCGAGAAGTCCGTCGCCGGCGCGACGACGACCACCGACGCGGCCAAGGGCTCGCTGTTCGGCGACTCGGGCCTGCTCGGCATGCTCTCCGCGCTGCGCGTCCGGATGGGCGACCGCGTCTCGGGCCTGAGCGGCCTCGACGAGCTCGCCGACCTCGGCGTCGCCGTGCCGAAGGCGACCGGGTCCACCTCCCAGGACGCCAAGGAGGGCAAGCTCGCGATCGACGACGCCAAGCTGAGCGCCGCGCTGGCCACCGACCCGGCCAAGGTCCGCGACCTCTTCGCGGGCTTCTCCACCGGGCTCGAGTCGTTCATCAAGAGCCAGACCGGCACCTCCGGCGTGCTCGACATGCGCGACAAGGCGGCCGACGAGGAGGTCAAGCGGATCACCGCCCAGGCCGACCTCGCCGAGACGCGCCTGCAGGCCAAGGAGAAGCGCCTCAAGGCCCAGTTCGCGGCCATGGAGACGGCGCTGCTCAACTCGCAGTCCCAGAGCGCCTGGCTGTCCGGCCAGCTCAGCTCGCTGACCAGCCGCTAGGACCTCAAGCGGCGCGCCTCCGCGCCGACTACCGGAGCGTGCCTGCCTACACCGCTTCGAACCCCAGCGACACCTACCGCCAGCAGAGCGTCATGTCCGCCTCTCCGGGGCAGCTCGTGGTGATGCTCTACGACGGGGCGCTGCGGTTCCTGCTGCAGGCGGCGACGGCCCTGCGGGCCGACGACAACCTCGCTTGCGACGCGAAGCTGCGCCGGGCCGAGGCGATCATCGACGAGCTCCACGCGACGCTCGACCAGGAGCGCGGCGGCGAGATCGCCAGCCGGCTCGAGGGCATCTACGTCTTCTGCAAGCGCCAGCTGCTCGAGGCCCGCATCGAGCGCGACGCGAGGATGATCGACAAGGTCTCGGAGCTGCTCGGCGAGCTGCGCGAGGCCTGGGCGCAGATCGCTGCATGAACGCCTGGCACGACCTGCTGGCGCGCGCGGAGCGCGAGCTCGCGCTCGCCCGCGAGGGCCGCTGGGAGGAGCTCGCCGCCGCCGGCGCCGAGCGCACACGCTTCGCCGCCGCGCTGCCCGCGCCCGTCCCGGCCGTCCGGCCGCTGCTCGAGCGCCTCGCGCTCGTGCAGGACCAGCTGACCGCGCTGCTGGGCGCCGCGCGCGCCGACACGGCGCGCGAGCTCGGCACGCTCGATCGCGGCCGCGGCGCCGTCCGCGGCTACGCGCCGGGCTCCGCCGCGCGCGGCGGCTGGGTCGACGAACGCCACTAAAGGTCTCTCCGCCCGGGCCGATCACCGGGCCAGTCCGCCCCAGGGATGGGGCGCGTGTGGGTCCACGGACGGACCGACTCCCTACTTGAAGGACCCGTCCATCGTGCTGTTCGACACCACACAGAACGCCCTCGAGGCCGCCATCTCCGGCGCCGCGCAGCGCCAGCAGGCGCTCGCCGCCAACCTGGCGAACGCCAACACCCCCGGCTACCAGCGGGTGGACGTCGACTTCCACACGTCGCTGTCCGCCGCGCTCGGCTCCGAGGACGCGGGCGAGGCCCTGCACTCGGTGAAGTTCGCGACGCAGGTCGACTCCTCGGGCGCCACCCGCGCCGACGGCTCATCGGTCGACGTCGACGCCGAGTCGGCCAAGCTCGCGGCCAACGCGCTCGAGCACCAGGCCGCCGTCCAGGTCGCCCACGCCCGCATCGGGATCCTCAAGGCCGCCATGGGCACGGGTGCCTGACATGGGCATGTTCGACGCGCTCAACGTCTCCGCCACCGGCCTCACCGCCGAGCGGCTGCGGATGGACGTCACGGCCGAGAACCTCGCCAACGCGCAGACCACGCGCGGCGCCGACGGCCAGCCGTACCGCCGCAAGGAGGTCGTGCTGGCCGAGGTGGAGTCCGGCGGCTTCGGCTCCCAGCTCGCCAAGGCGATCGGCGCCGGCTCGGCGTCCGGCTCGCAGCCCGGCGGCGTCGAGGTCGCGGGCATCTCGCAGGACCAGACGCCCGGCAAGCTCGTCTACGACCCCGGCCACCCCGACGCGGACGCCCAGGGCTACGTGCGGATGCCGAACGTCGACACGGTCGCCGAGATGGTCGACCTGATCAGCGCCTCGCGCGCCTATGAGGCCAACGTGACCGCGATGAACGCGGCCAAGCAGATGTTCTCCAAGACGCTCGACCTCCTGCGCTGATGCCGATCGACCCCTCCTTCTCCGTGGGCGGCGCCGAGTGGCAGATCGGCGCCGACACGCTCCCCGGCCCGTCGCAGGCGCCGGCCGGCGGCGGCTTCGGCTCGATGCTGTCCAACTCGATCTCCTCGCTGGCCGAGACGCAGACCCAGGCCGCCGACGCCGCGCAGGCGCTGGCGACGGGCCAGGCCACCGACCCGACCGCGGTCGTCATGGCCGTCGAGCGCGCGCAGCTGGCGATGCAGCTCGCGAGCCAGATCCGCACCAAGGCCGTCGAGGCGGCCCAGGACATCTTCCACACCCAGGTCTAGTGACCAGGAGCTGACCCGTGCCGTTTCTCGCCAACCTCGCCAAGCTGCCCGGCCGCTCGAAGGCCGTGCTCGGCCTCTCGGTCCTGGCCGTGATCGTCGTCGCCTTCGTGCTGCTGCGGATCGCGGGCGCGCCCGCCTACACGACGCTCTCGTCGGGCCTCGATCCGGCGCAGACCGGCAAGATCACCGCCGCGCTCGACGAGCAGGGCATCGGCTACGAGCTGCGCTCCAACGGCACCGCGCTCGCCGTCGACAAGGCGCAGGTCGCGCAGGCGCGGGTCGCGCTCGCCGCCCAGGGCGTCGCCGTCTCCGGCGGCGGCGACGAGGGCTGGCAGCTGTTCGACGAGCAGAAGCTCGGCGCCTCCGAGATGCAGCAGAAGGTCACCTTCCAGCGCGCGCTCGAGGGCGAGATCGCCAAGACGATCAACGGCGTGTCCGGCGTCAGCAGCGCCCAGGTGCAGCTCGTGCTGCCCGAGGACGACCTGTTCGCCGACACGGAGACCCCGGCCACGGCCGCGGTCATGCTCGGCAACCCTGCCGACACGCTGGAGTCCGGCGCCGTCGCGGGCATCGCGCAGCTCACCGCCTCCTCGGTCAAGGGCCTCAAGAAGGACCAGGTCACGATCACCGACTCGACCGGCCAGCTCCTCTGGCCCCAGGGCGACGCCGGTGGCGGCGGGACCTCCGGTGGCACCAAGCAGGCCGCCGAGGCGCGCTTCGACCGCGCGCTCGAGGCCAACCTCAACTCGATGCTCACGAGCACGCTCGGCGCAGGCAAGGCGCGCGTGACCGTCAACGCCGACCTGAACGTCGACCAGGTCAAGCGCAACGAGCTCAAGTACGCGAAGAAGGGCGTGCCGCAGAAGGTCAAGACGGAGTCCGAGAAGCTCAAGGGCGGCTCGGCCCGCGCCGGCGGCGTGTCGGGCAGCGGCGCGAACATCCCGAGCTATTCCTCCGGGTCCGCGGCCGGCGGCGCGGGCAGCTCGAACTACCAGCGCACGTCCAAGGAGCAGGAGGTCGCGCTCGACAAGACCGTCTCCGAGACGATCGTCGCGCCCGGCGCCGTCAACAAGCTCAATGTGGCGCTGCTGGTCGACAAGGCCGTCCCGGCCGCGACCGTCAAGTCGCTCCAGCAGACGATCGGCACCGCCGCCGGCATCGACGACGCGCGCGGCGACGCGATCACGGTCACGCAGATGGCGTTCGCCAAGCCCGAGGTCCCGAAGGCGGGGCCCGTGCCGACGACGCTGCTCGGCCCGATCAAGTGGGCGGGCCTCGGCCTGGCCACGCTGCTGTTCCTGTTCTTCACCCGCCGCGCGCTCAAGAAGCGCGAGGGCGAGGCGCTGGCCACCCCGTCGTGGCTGACGGACATCGAGGAGCCCGTCGCGCTGTCGGCGCTCGAGCAGCAGACGCGCGAGCTCGGCACGGGCGTCGGCGGGGCCACCATCACGCTCCCCCCGCGCGTGCCGGACACCTCGCTGCGCCAGCTCGACCAGCTGATGGAGCGCGAGCCCGAGCGCGTCGCCGCCCAGGTCAAGCAGTGGATGGCGGACGAGTAGCGTGACCGCCGAGGCCCCCGCCGCACCGGCCGCGTCCCTGAAGGGGATGTCGGGCGTCCAGAAGGCCGCCGCCCTGCTCGTCGCGATCGGCGAGCAGCGCGCGAGCGAGATCGTCCGCCACCTCGGCGAGACCGAGGTCGAGGCGATCTCGCTCGAGATCGCCAAGGCCCGCAAGGTGCCAGCGGAGGTCTGCAAGGAGGTCGTCTCGGAGGCCGTCGAGACCGTGATGGCCGAGGAGTACATCGCCGACGGCGGCGTCGACTTCGCCCGCAGCGTGCTCGAGCGCTCGCTCGGCTCCACGCGCGCGGAGGAGATCATCGGCCGGCTGGCCGCCACGATCGAGCGCCGCCCGTTCGAGTTCCTCCGCCGCACCCCCGCGGAGCAGATCGCCGTCTTCCTGCGCAACGAGGCGCCGCAGACGATCGCGCTGATCGTCGCCAACCTGCACACCTCGCTCGCCGCGCAGGTGCTCGCCCAGCTCGAGCCCGAGGACCAGGCCGACGTGGCCCGGCGCGTGGCGCGCATGGGCGAGACCCGGCCCGAGGTGATCGCCCAGATCGAGCACGTGATGAAGCAGAAGCTCTCGAGCGTCTCCGCGGGCGAGTACGCCGCGGCCGGCGGCATCAAGTCGCTCGCCGACATCCTCAACCACTCCGACCGCTCGACCGAGCGCAACGTGCTCGACGAGCTCGCGCGCAACGACGGCGAGCTGGCCGAGGAGGTCCGCCTGCTCCTGTTCACCTTCGAGGACGTCGTCAAGCTCGACGACCGCTCGATCCAGATGGTGCTCAAGGAGGTCGACCAGAAGGACCTCGCGATCGCGCTGCGCGGCGTCGAGGAGGCGGTCCGCGGCCGGATCTTCTCGAACATGTCCGAGCGCGGCGCGGAGCTCCTCAAGGAGGAGATCGACTTCCAGCCGCCGCAGCGCAAGCGGGTCATCGAGGAGGCGCAGGGCCGCATCGTGGCCGTCGTGCGCCGGCTCGAGGACGCCGGCGCGATCATCATCTCGCGCGGCGCCGGCGGCGACGACGAGCTGATGTAAGTGCGCCGATGACCCCGACCGAGTTCTCCTTCGAGGCGCTCGCCGCGCCCGTCCCGGCGGCGCCCGTCCATGACGAACGCGTCGTCCTCGACCCCGTCGTCGGGCTGCTCGCGCGCGCCGAGGCCGAGGCCGAGATGGTCCGCGCCGCGGCCCATGCCGAGGGCTACGAGGCCGGCCGCGCCGAGGCGCTGGCCGCGCTCAGCCCGGCGCTGGAGGCGCTGCAGACGGCCGTCGCCGCCGCCCGCGAGGAGCGGATCGCGGCCGCCGACCAGCTCGAGATCCACTCCGTCGAGCTCGCGCTGTTCCTGGCCGAGAAGATCGTCGGCGGCGCGATCGCCGTGGAGCCCGGGCGCGTGGTCGAGGCGGTGCGCGGCGCCCTGCGCAGCATCGTCGAGCGCGAGCGCGTGACGGTGCTGGTGCACCCGTCCGACCTCGAGCTCGTGCGCGAGGCGATGGACGAGATGCGCGCCACGCTCGGCGGCATCGAGCACTGCGAGGTCCAGGCCGAGCGGCGCGTGGGCCGGAGCGGCGCGATCGTGCGCACCCAGGACGGCGACGTCGACGCGCGCGTGGAGACCAAGCTGCTGCGGGCCCGCGAGGTCGTCGAGGGCGCCCTCGGCGTCGAGACACGCACGGCGACGGCGTGATCCCCTCCGCCGCCGACACGGAGGCCACCGCGCCATGATCCCTTCAGCGACGGACCTGGTCACCGTAGCTCTGCGCGACGCGGATCTGCACCGCCGCCACGGCCGCGTGCGCGACCTGATCGGGCTGATCGTCGAGGCCACCGGCCTCGAGGCCGAGGTCGGCGAGGTCTGCACGATCGACACGGGTCGCGGCCGCCCCGCCGTGCCCGCCGAGGTCGTCGGCTTCCGCGCCGGCCGCACCCTGCTGATGGCGCTCGGCGACGCCGCGGGCATCGGCCCCGGGGCGCGCGTGAGCGCGTCGGGCAAGCCGCTGCGCGTGGAGGTCTCCGACGACCTGCTCGGCCGCTCGCTGGACGGCCTCGGCCGCCCGATCGACGGGCTCGGGCCGCTCCCGTTCGCCGGCGCGCGGCCGGTCCAGGCCTCGCCGCCGGATCCGATGGAGCGCCCCCGCATCACCGAGCGCGTCTCGCTCGGCGTGCGCGCGCTCGATGCGCTCGTGCCCTGCGGTCGCGGCCAGCGCCTCGGCATCTTCGCCGGCTCCGGCGTCGGCAAGTCCTCGCTGCTGGGCATGATCGCCCGCTCCACGTCGGCCGACGTCAACGTGATCTGCCTCGTCGGCGAGCGCGGCCGCGAGGTGCGCGAGTTCATCGAGCGCGACCTCGGCCCCGAGGGCATGGCGCGCTCCGTGGTGATCGTGGCGACCTCCGACCAGCCCGCGCTCGTGCGCATCAAGGCCGCGTTCACGGCCACGACGGTCGCGGAGCACTTCCGCGACCAGGGCCACGACGTGATGCTGATGATGGACTCCGTGACCCGCTTCGCGATGGCGCAGCGCGAGGTCGGCCTGGCGATCGGCGAGCCGCCGGCGACCCGCGGCTACACGCCGTCGGTGTTCGCGCTGCTGCCGAAGCTGCTCGAGCGCTCGGGCACCTCGAAGACCGGCTCGATCACCGGCCTTTACACCGTGCTCGTCGACGGCGACGACATGAACGAGCCGATCGCCGACGCGGTCCGCTCGATCCTCGACGGCCACGTCGTGCTCTCGCGCGACCTCGCCCACGCCGGCCACTACCCGGCGGTCGACGTGCTCGCGAGCGTCTCGCGGCTCGTCGGCGAGGTCGTCACGCCCGACGTGCGCGCGGCCGGCAACGACGTCCGCAAGCTGATGGCCGCCTACCGCGAGAAGGCCGACCTGATCGCGATCGGCGCCTACCAGCCCGGCACCGACCCGCTGACCGACGCCGCGATCGCGGCCCGCGAGCCGATCGACGGCTTCCTCCGCCAGGCGGTCGAGGACCGCTCGACGGCCGAGGAGGCCGACGCCGCGCTGTCGCAGCTCACGCTGCTGGCCGGCGCCGACCTGGTCGAACCCGCGGCGCCGTCCGCGCCGGGCACCCCGTTGCACGCGGCGATCCCGCCGCTGCACATCGCCGCCTAGCGCGCGCCAGGCGCGACCAGGCCGGCCTCGTAGGCGAAGATCACGGCCTGGACGCGATCGCGGACGCCGAGCTTCATGAGCACGCGCGCGACGTGGGTCTTGGCCGTCGCCTCGGAGACGACGAGGTCGGCGGCGATCTCGTTGTTCGACCGGCCGCGGCAGAGCAGCAGCAGCACCTCGCGCTCGCGGGCGGTCAGCTCGTCGAGCTCGGGAGCTGGCGCGTGGGTCGTGTGCGGGTGGCGGGCGAACTCCTCGACCACGGCGCGGGTCACCGCGGGGGCGAGCAGAGCCTCGCCCGCGGCGACGGTGCGGATGGCGTCGACGAGCTCCTCGGGCGGCGCGTCCTTGAGCATGAAGCCGCTCGCGCCGGCCCGCAGCGCCGAGAAGACGTAGTCGTCGAGCCCGAACGTGGTCAGCATCAGCACCCGGACCTCGGCGGCCTCCGCCCCGGTGATCCGGCGGGCCGCCTCGATCCCGTCGAGCCGCGGCATGCGAATGTCGAGCACGGCCACGTCGGGGCGGCTCGAGCGCGCGGCCTCGACGGCCTGCAGGCCGTCGGCCGCCTCGGCCACGACGGTCATGTCGGGCTCCGTCTCGACGATCTTGCGCAGGCCGCCGCGGACCAGCGCCTGGTCGTCGGCGAGCAGGACGCGGATGCTCATGCGCCGCCCCCGGCGATCGGGAGCCGGGCGCGCACGGCGTAGCCGCCGCGGCTGCCGCGGCCAGCGGCCAGCTCGCCGCCGAACAGCGCGACCCGCTCGCGCATCCCGATCAGCCCGTGGCCGCCGTCCGCCCCGTCCCCGCCGCGCGTCCCGTCGTCGGCGACCTCGATGTCCAGCGCGCCGGCGCCGTATTGGATCGTCACGCGCGCCCGCGCGGGCCCGGCGTGCTTGAGCGCGTTGGTCAGCGCCTCCTGCACGATCCGGTAGGCGGACAGGTCGATGCCGCCCGGCAGCGCGCGCACCTCGCCCTCGACGCGCAGCTCGACCGGGAGGCCGGCCTCGCGCACCTGCGCCACGAGCTCCTCCACGCGCGCGAGGCTCGGCTGCGGGGCGAGCGCGAGCTCGTCGTCGGAGCGGCGCAGCATGCCGAGCAGCCGGCGCATCTCCGCCATCGCCGCGCGCCCCGTCTGCTCGATCGTCGCGAGCACCTCGGCGGTCTGCGGGCGCTCGTCCCCGATCGCGCGCCGCTCGGCGCCGGCCTGGACGACCATGATCGAGAGGTTGTGCGCGACCACGTCGTGCAGCTCGCGCGCGACCCGCGCGCGTTCCTCCGCCACGGCGAGCCTGGCCTTCTCCTCGCGCTCGTGCTCGAGCTCGACCGTGCGCGCGGCGAGCGCCTCCGCGAGCTCGTGGCGGCTGCGCACGACCGTCGCCGCGCCCCAGACGGCGAACAGGATCGCGCCGATGAACAGCGCGTCGCCGACGGGGTCCTCGCCGATCGACAGCGCCATCGAGACGACCGCCAGCGCGATGATCGCCGCGGCGATGCGGCCGTCGCGGCGGTCGGTGTACGCGCCGGCGGCGTAGGTCGCGACGAGCAGCCCGGCGAACGGGATGCTCAGCTCGTCGGCGAGCCCCCAGCGCGTGTCGGTCACGCCGACGGTGACGAGCATGACGGTGAGCACGACGAGCGGGGCGCTGCGGCGCCACGCCAGCGGCACGGTCGTCCCGAGCGCGATCCAGGCCACCGCCGGCCACGGCGCGTCCAGCCCGCCCGCCGTCAGCGCCTCGGCGATCGCCGCCGCCGCCAGCAGCAGCGCGATGCCCGCATCGATGAGGCGCTCTCGCGTCATCCCCTCGCGACCGTACCCGAGCGCGGCGCCGCTGTCCTCAGCCTTTCGGCTGATCGCAAGATCGCCGGATCGGGCGACGACGGGCCGGAAAGCCGGCCGTAGCGTCCGCGGCATGGAAACCACCCTCACCCCCATCCGGGACGAGCGGCTCGCCGGCGGACTCGCCGTCGTGGTCGCCGCGGCGGCCCTGGCCGTCGCCAACTTCGGCGCAGACGGCGGGAGCGGCGGCGCCGGCGCCTACCTGTTCGGCGTCGGGCTGGTCGCCGTCCTGGCCCTGCTGCTGTTCGGCCGCGTGCTGCCCGACGTCGCCGCCACCGCCCGGGCGGGCTGGATCCTCGCCGGGCTCGCGCTGGCCTCGTGCGTCGTGTTCTGGAGCGGGCTGCCGTTCGTGCTCGGCTTCGCCGCCGCCTACTGCGGCGCGCGCGCCGGCCGCGCCGGGCCCGTCGCCGCCGGCCTGCTGGTCGTGGTCGCCGCCGTCGTGGCCTGCTTCATCGGCTAGCGGGCTACAGATCTCCGCGCTCCGGGCGATGACCCGGAGCGTGGAGACTCCGTCCTTCACGTTCCGCCTAGAACGCGTTCGCGACCTTCGCGAGCGCGCGGAGGAGCACGCCCGTGAAGAGCTCGCCCGCGAGCTCGCGCTGCGCATGCGCGGCGAGGCGCTGCTGCTCCAGGCGAGCCACACCGTGACCGAGGCCCGCGACACGGGTCGCGGCGCCCTGCGGCGCTTCGGCGCCTCGGGCGCGGACATGCTCGCCGCCCAGGCCTACCTGGAGCGCGCCGAGCGCGATCGCCGCGAGGCGGCGCTCGACCTCGACCGCCAGGACGCCGAGGTGGAGGCCCGCCGCCGCGCCCTCGTGACCGCCGCGCGCGAGCGCCAGACGATCGGCAAGCTCGAGGAGCGTCAGCGCGCCGCGCACGACGCCGAGATGGCCCGCCGGGCCCAGATCGACCTCGACGAGGTGGCGCTCGGCGTCCACCGCCGCAAGCGGGTCGCCGCGTGAGCATCGACGCCGTCGTTGCTCGCGTCAGCGAGCTCGAGCAGATGCTGGCGTTCCGGGCGCCCGCCGCGCAGTCCTCGGCGTCCTTCGCCGCGCAGCTCTCGTCGGCCACGGCCGCGACCGCCGGCGCGGCCCCGACCGCCGCGGTCAGTGCCGCCGGGGCGGTCACCGGCCCGAGCGCCCTCCCTGCCGGTACGCCCTTCGCCGCCGAGATCAGCGCCGCCGCGAGCAAGCACGGCGTCGATCCGGCGCTGCTGGCCGGCCTGGTCGAGCAGGAGTCGAACTTCAACCCGAACGCGGGCTCGCCCGCGGGCGCGCAGGGGCTCACGCAGCTCATGCCCGCCACCGCCGCGTCGCTGGGCGTCACCAACGTCCACGATCCGGTCCAGGCGCTCGACGGCGGCGCGAAGTACCTGCGCCAGCAGCTCGACCGCTTCGACGGCGACGTCGCCCGCGCGCTCGCCGCCTACAACGCCGGTCCAGGCGCCGTCGAGCGATTCGGCGGCGTCCCGCCCTACGCCGAGACGCAGGAGTACGTCCGCCGCGTCCAGGCGAACGCCGCCGAGTACCGCACGGCCGGCGCCGCGAGCGCCGCCCGCCCCGCCCCATTGTCCGCTTCTCCCTCCGTCCACGGGACCGTCTGATGACCACCGATCGCACTGCCGCCCCCGCCCGCCCGATCGTCTCCGAGCGCCCCGCCGCCGCCGACCGGAGCCCGGCCTCGTCCGGCTTCGCCGAGCTGCTCGGCGGCGCGCACGCCGCCTCTTCGCGCCCCGCCGCCCGTGCCGCGAGCCAGCCGCGCGAGCAGCGCGAGCAGGCCCCGCAGCCGCAGGAGCGCCCGGACGCCGAGGCGCCCGCCCCGGAGGCCCCGCAGGCCGAGATCCCCGCCGCTCCGCCGGCCGATGCCCCGGCCGCCGACGCGCCCTCCCAGGTCCCCTTTGTCCTCACCGTCGCGGCCCCGCAGGCCGCGGCCGCTCCCGTCGCCGTGACCGTGGCCCCGCCCGAGCCCGCCGCCGCGCCGGCCCCGGCCGAGCCCGCCGCCGCGCCGGCCGCGGCCGCCGTCGCCACGGGCGCCGTCGCCGCCTCGGCCCGCGTGCCCGCGCCCGCCGCTGTCGCCGCTTCCGCCGCCGCTCCGGCGCCCGCGACGACCCGACCGCAGCCCGTCCCGGCCGCGCCTGCGGTTTCCGCCGCCGCCCCGGTGGCCGACGCGCCCGCCGCCCCGGCTGCGCCGCAGGCCGCCGCTGCGGCCGCCGACGCGCCCGCCGAGCCGCAGCCCGGCGCCCCCGCGATTCCCGTCCGGGTGGGTAGGGCTGAGTCCGGCGCCCGCGCCGCCTCCGCGCACGCGGCGACGCCCGCCACGGCGGCCGTGCCGGCCGACCACGCGAGCCACGTCCCCGCCCAGCCCGCCGTTCCGGCCGTGCCGGCGCAGCGCGCCGAGGCGCCTTCCGCGGCCCTGCCGGCCGAGGGGCCCGCGCCCGCGCCGGCCCCCGCGCTCCCGTCCACGCCCGCCGCTGCTGCGACGCCGGTGGCCCCGCCCGTCGTCACCCAGCGCACCGCGCCGCTGCACCACGTCCCGCGCGTGATCGGCACGCTGCTGCACGTCGCCCACGAGCGCGGCATCACGCACGCCAAGATCTCCCTCCGCCCCGAGGACCTCGGCGGCATCGAGGTGCGGCTGCAGTCCTCGCCCGCCGGCGTGAGCGCCCAGCTCATCGCCGACTCGCCCGAGGCCGCGCGCCTGCTGGCCCAGGCCGGCGACGACCTGCGCCGCTCGCTCGAGGCGCGCGACGTGAACCTGCTCTCGCTCGAGGTCTCGACCTCCAGCGACCAGCGCCAGGGCGAGCGCCCCGGCGAGGCCCCCGACCCCGACGCGCCGGGCGGCGCGGCCGGGACCCGCGAGCCCGAGGGCGACGACGTCGCTCCGGCGGGCGGGCGGGACTCAATCGTGTCCACCCTCGAGCTCCCCGGCGGCCTGCTCGTCGACGTGCTCGCCTGACCCCGGACCCCACATGCCTTCGATCCCCTCCGTCAACACCTCCCCGACCGCCGACACCCAGGCGGCCAAGAGCGGAGCCAACTCTGCGATGGGCAAGGACCAGTTCCTCAAGCTGTTCGTCGCCCAGCTGCAGCACCAGGACCCCATGAACCCGATGCAGGACTCCGACTTCATGGGCCAGATGGCGTCGTTCTCCACGCTCGAGCAGGTCTCCAACCTGGCCGGCGAGAACGCGAAGAGCAACGCGATCGGCCTCATCGGCCGGACCGTGACCTACAAGGACAAGGACGGCGCCGAGCACACCGGCGCCGTCGAGAAGGTCTCCACCAAGGACGGAAAGCCGTCCCTCACCGTGGGCGGCACCGACGGTGTCGACCCGTCCTCGATCTCGCAGGTCTCCTGAGAACCAGGCTGACCGAAAGGAGCTGATGCACCCATGATGCGAGGCATGTTCGCCGCCATTAGCGGCCTCAAGAACCACCAGGTGATGCTCGACGTCACCGCCAACGACATCGCGAACGTCAACACGATCGGCTACAAGTCCGCGCGCACGACGTTCAAGGACTCCCTCAACCAGCTGCAGCGCGGCGCCTCCGGGCCCGGCGGCGGCGCGGGCGGCGCCAACGCGGCGCAGGTCGGCCTCGGCGTGACGCTCGGCTCGATCGACAACCTGATGCAGGGCGGCTCGCTGCAGTCGACCGGCAACGTGTTCGACGTCGCGATCACGGGCCCCGGGTTCTTCCGGGTCTCGACCAGCACGGCGACCCCGCCGACCCCGGGCACGAACATCGAGTACACCCGGGCGGGCAACTTCACCACGAACGCCGACGGCTACCTGCTCACCCAGGACGGCTACTACGTCCAGGGCCAGGACGCCGGCGGCGCCGCACAGCTGATCCAGGTCCCGGCCGGCTCGACCAACGTCGGCATCGCCCAGAACGGCGAGGTGACCTACGTCGACGGCACGGGCACGCGCGTGTCGGCGGGCTTCCTCTCGCTGGCCACGTTCCCGAACTCGGCCGGCCTCGAGCGATCGGGCTCCAACCGCTGGCTGCAGTCGGCCAACTCGGGCGCCGCCACGATCGGCCAGCCCGGCCCGCAGTTCGGCTTCACCACGTCCGGCGTGGTCGAGATGTCCAACGTGGACCTCGCCCAGACGTTCACGCAGATGATCACCGCGCAGCGCGGCTTCCAGGCCAACTCGCGCGTCATCTCCACGTCCGACGAGATGCTCCAGGACCTGGTGAACCTCAAGCGCTAGTCACGTCGCACGGAGGTCGACGGGGACAACCGTCGACCTCCGGCGAAGCCCGACGGCCGGGGGTCCCCGGCGACCGGAGGGCGAAACACCCAAATCAAGACGTTGTCGTAAACGCCCGCGCCCGCGGGCGTTTCGCGTTCAAGGCGAGCCCGCGCCAGCCGACTACCCGGGAGCGATGATCCGTCTGCACAAACTCGGCAGGGACCCCCATCCCTTCCACCTGAACCCCGACCTGATCCTCACGGTCGAGGCGCACCCCGACACGGTCCTGACGCTCACGACCGGCTCCCGCCTGGTCGTGACCGAGACGCCCGACGAGGTGACCAAGGCCGTGCGCGAGTGGCGCGCGTCCGTGCTCGACGCGATGTCGCGCGTACCGCGCCGCGCCAGCGCCCTGTCGCTCGTGCGGGCCACCGCCGGCGACGGCGCGGTCACCGCGCTCAACGCCGAGGCGGCGCAGCCCGGCACCGAGATCCAGCGAGGTCCCGAGTCATGAAGTTCGGCACCGCCATCGGCATCGTCATCTCGGTCGTCGGCATCGCGATCGGGGCGACCATGGAGGGGACCAACGTCATGGTCGTCCTCAACATCCCCGCGATCTCGATCGTGCTCGTCGGCACGCTCGGCGCGACGATCGCGGCGTGCGGCCTGGAGGCCCACCTCCGGCTGCCCGCGATCTACAAGAAGGCGATCATGCCGGACGACCTCGACCTGCCGGCGCGCGTCAAGGAGCTCGTCGGCTTCGCCGAGCAGGCGCGCCGCGACGGCCTGCTCGCGCTCGACGAGGCCGTCAGCTCGATCAGCGACCCGTTCACCCGCAAGGGCATCCAGCTCGTCGTCGACGGCACGGACCCCGACCTCGTCGCGGCCGTCCTGGACGCCGAGAACGAGGCGATGCGAAAGCGCCACGGCGCGGCCCGCAACCCGTTCATGCAGGCCGGCGCGCTCGCGCCGACGATGGGCATCATCGGCACCGTCTTCGGGCTGGTGAACGTCATGAACAACCTGAACCAGCCCAGCACGCTCGGCCCGCTGATCGCGGCCGCGTTCCTCGCGACCCTGATCGGCGTCGGCTCGGCCAACGTCGTCTTCCTCCCGATGGCCAACCGGCTGAAGGAGCTCTCGGAGGCCGAGCTGCACTTCCGCGAGATGACGCTCGAGGGGATCCTCGCCATCCAGGCGGGCGACAACCCGCGCGTCGTCGAGGAGAAGCTGATGGCCTACGTGCCGCCGAAGGACCGGCCGACCGAGGCCGACAAGTCGTCGTCGGCAGCGGCGGAGAAGCAGGCGGCGTAGGAGCCAGCGTGAGCGCCCGGCGCCGCCACAAGAAGCACCACCACGAGGAGCACGAGAACCACGAGCGCTGGCTCGTCTCGGGCTACGACATGATGACGCTGCTGTTCGCGGTGTTCGTGGTGCTGTTCGCGATCTCCTCGACCAACGTCAGCAAGGTCAAGGAGCTCACGAAGTCGCTGCAGGAGGCGTTCTCCGGGCCCGTGCTCAGCGGCGGCCAGGCGATGATGGACCGCGGCAACCAGTCCGAGGCCGAGAATGCCTCGCCGACGCCGCCGCTGTCCTCGATCTCGCCCGCGCAGGCCGTCGACAACGCGATGAAGGGCACCGACGTCAGATCGGCCGCGACCGCCTCCCTGACGGAGGCGGAGAAGCGCGGCGCCGAGCTGGCCGCTCGCGAGGAGCAGTCCTTCCAGGCGCTCAAGAAGAAGATCGACGCGCTCGTCCACGAGGCCCACCTCGACGACAAGGTCTCCACGACCGTGTCCGAGCGCGGCCTGCGCGTGCGCCTGCTCACCGACCGGCTGCTGTTCGACTCGGGCAGCGCCGTGATCAACCCGGCCGCGTTCGAGACGCTCGACCGCATCGGCGCGATCGTCGCCGAGGAGGGCAAGCACCCCGTCGCGGTCGAGGGCCACACGGACGACCGGCCGATCCGCACTTCGCAGTACCCGTCCAACTGGCAGCTGTCCGGGGGCCGCGCCGCGGCCGTCGTGCAGCGCCTGATCGGGACCGGCGTGGCGCCGCGGCGCACGTCGCTGACCGGCTACGCGGCGGTACATCCCGTCAGCGGCAACGAGACCTCCGCGGGACGGGCGCGGAACCGGCGGGTGGAGATCATCCTCACCCGCATGCATGGAGCAGACCAGTCGCATGGAGGCGACATCAGATGAACAAGAAGAAGCTGATCATCATCGTGGTGGTGGCCCTGGTCGCCGCCGGCGGGGCGTACAAGACCGTCCTGGCCAAGCCCAAGAAGGCCGAGCCCAAGCCCAAGGTCTCCGGCCAGATCTACGTGCTCCCCAAGGAGTTCCTGGTCAACCTCGCCGACGACCGCTTCGCGAAGCTGCAGGTGGCGCTGATCGTCGAGCACCTGCCGGTCGCCGCGGGCGGCCACGGCGCCCCGACGCCCCCCGAGGGCTACGGCGCCGAGCCGCAGGAGGCCGTCATCCGCGACATCATCACCAACGAGCTGACCGACGCCTCGGACCGTGAGCTGATCGGGCACGAGGGGCGCGAGAAGATCAAGAAGCGCATCCTGGTGTCGATCAAGAAGCACACGGACGTCCACGTCGAGGAAGTCCTCTTCCCGGACGTCACCGTCCAATAGCCATGGCCGACCCCGTCGATTACGTCCCCTTCGAGACGACCACGAGCGCCAGCGGCGCCGCCCCCGGCGGCGCCGAGCTCGAGCGGCTGTTCGACGTCCCCGTCGAGCTGGCGGTGGAGATCGGGCGCACGCACATGACCATCCGCGAGACGCTGGCGCTCGGCCCCGGCTCGATCGTCACGCTCGACCGGCTGGCCGGCGAGCCCGTCGACCTGCTGGTCAACGGCAAGCCGATCGCGCGCGGCGAGGTCGTCGTCCTCGACGAGGAGTTCGGCCTGCGCGTGACGGAGGTGCTGGTGGGCGACGTCGTCGCCGCGCCCGCGGCCGCCCTCGGGGTGGGCGGGACTCCATCCGAGCCCGCGTCGGACGCCGTCCCGGCCGCGCCCGCCCCGCAGCCTGCCGCCTAGCCGACGGCCCGCTGGGGCACACTGGCCGGGTGGCATCGCCCGACCAAACCGCCGCTCCGGCGGCCACGCCCGCACCGCGCCGGCCCGGTGTCGGCGCGCGGGCCCGCGCGAGCGTCGTGTCGTTCTGGCGCAAGGCCTACGAGGAGAACCTGACCGGCCTGGCGGGCATGGTCGCCTACAACCTGCTGCTCTCGATCTTCCCGTTCGCGCTCGTGGTCCTGTTCATCGCCGGCCGCGTGCTGCGCTCGCAGGAGCTGCAGGCGTCGCTGCTCGCCGACCTGCAGCGGATCTTCCCCACGGCGGCCGACTCGACGCTGTCGGAGGGCATCCGCCGCCTGCAGGAGACGTCCCCGACCGTCGGGATCGTGGCGCTGGTCGCCTCCGTCTGGTTCGGCTCGTCGTTCTGGGGCGCGCTGGACACGGCGTTCTGCCGGATCTACCACTGCGAGTGCCGCAGCTGGGTCCAGCAGAAGCTGTTCGCGCTCGGGCATGTTCGCTGGTCGTGATGCTGTTCGTGGCGGTCACGGTGTCCGTGCCGACCGTCCAGGCGCTGCTCGTCTCGGGCGCGCGCGACCTGCCGTTCGGGCTCTCCGACGTCAAGGGCCTCGTCTACACGATCACCTTGTCGATCGGCTTCGTCGTGCTGTTCGGGGCGCTGTGCGCGATCTACCGGCTGGTGCCGAAGGCGCGCATGCCGTGGACCGCGATCTGGCCCGGCGCGACTCGGCGCCACGCTGGCGATCGGCATCGTCGACCTCGGCTTCCCGCTCTACTTCGACAACGTCTCCACGCTGCGGATCGGCACGTCGGCCGTGTTCGTGCTGATCGCGCTCGTGTGGTTCTACGTGATCGCGCTGATCCTGCTGGCCGGCGCGGTGGTCAACGAGCTGCGCTTCGAGCACATCTCGCGCCGCTCGCGCTAAAGACGCGTAGCTCGCGGCCGAATACGGGGTCGACTCCTATCCAGAGTCGTCCTTCGGTGATGAGGCTTCCTGCTGCCATTTCTTCAGCGGGGGCTGCTGCTCTCAGCTGCCTCCTGCTCGCTCCCGCTTCCGCCTTCGCGGCGGACGGTGAGTCGACGCCGCTGGACCTGAAGCAGCCGAAGGTCGACGCCTCGCAGGCGGCCGGTCCGTCGGCGGGCGGCGGCCTCGTCCGCACGATCGTCGGCCTGGCGATCGTGATCGCCGTCATCTACGGCCTCTACTGGGTCCTCAAGCAGGTCAAGTCATCGCGCGAGGAGCGCGCCTCGGGCCAGGGCCTGGGCACGCTCGCGACGCTGCCGCTCGGTCCCAACCGCTCGCTGCACCTCGTGCGCGCCGGCGGCGAGATCGTGCTGCTCGGCGTGGGCGAGGGCGGCGTGACGCCGATCCGCACCTACGGCGAGCACGAGGCCCGCGCGCTCGGCCTGATCGGCGACGACGAGGACGAGCAGACTCCGGGCGGGCCCACGGCGGCGGCCCCGCGCTTCCGGGCGTGCCTGCTGCGCGGCCGGGCTTCGGCCAGGCGCTGCGCCGCTCGCTCGACGACCTGCGCGCCAAGACGGTGATCAAGTGAAGGCCGACGGCTCCAACGCGGTCCAGCTGCTGCTGCTGATCGGCGGCATCTCGCTCGTGCCGGCGCTGCTGTTCACGGTCACGGGCTTCACCCGCATCCTGATCGTCCTCGGCTTCATCCGCTCGGGCCTCGGCACGCCGACCGCGCCGCCGAACCAGGTGCTGGTCGGGATCGCGCTGTTCCTGACGCTGTTCGTGATGGCGCCGACCTTCAACGCCATCAACAAGGACGCGATCGAGCCCCTGCGCGCGAACAAGATCACGCAGGAGACGGCGCTCAAGCGCGCCGAGACCCCGATGCGCGAGTTCATGTTCGACCAGACGCGCACGAAGGACATCGCGCTGTTCGCCAAGCTCGCGAAGCTCGAGGACCCCGAGACGCGCGCGGACATCCCGACCTACGTCCTGATCCCCGCCTTCACGATCTCCGAGCTCAAGACGGCGTTCCAGATCGGGTTCCTGATCTTCCTGCCGTTCCTCGTCATCGACCTGGTGGTCAGCGCCACCTTGATGAGCATGGGCATGGTGATGCTGCCGCCCGTCTTCATCTCGCTGCCGTTCAAGATCCTGCTGTTCGTCCTGGTGGACGGCTGGAACCTGATCACCCAGTCCCTCGTCCAGAGCTTCCACCTATGAACCAGGACACCGTCGTCTCGATCGTCACGCAGGCGATGGAGGTGGGCCTGAAGGTCTCGCTCCCCGTGCTGCTCGTCGGCCTCGTCGTGGGCCTCGTGATCTCCGTCTTCCAGGCGGTCACGCAGATCCAGGAGCAGACGCTCTCCTTCATCCCGAAGGTGCTCGGCCTGGTCGTCGTGATCATCGTCGCCGGGCCGTGGATGCTCGGGCAGATCCTCACCTGGACGCAGGAGCTCTACGGCTCGATCCCCTCGCTGGTGGGCGCGTGAACCCCGATCAGCTGATCGCCCAGTTCGGGGAGCAGCAGGTCGCGAGCTTCCTGCTCGTGCTCGGCCGCATCGGGCCGCTGTTCCTGCTCGCGCCGATGTTCTCGAGCAGGATGATGCCGGCGCGCGCCAAGAGCGTCGCCGCCGTCGCGCTGGCCGTCGGCATCGCCCCGATCGCCCTGCGCACCGCCGGCACGGCCGCCGGGCAGATCCCCGACGACGTGCTCGGCCTCGCCGGCGTCATGTTCAAGGAGATCCTCGTCGGCACCGCGTTCGCGTTCGCGCTCGGCGCGTTCTTCGCCGCGGTCTCCGTGGCCGGCACGCTGCTGGACACCTTCATCGGCTTCTCGTTCGGCGCGCTCGTCGATCCCGTCACGGGCAACCCGGGCGGCGCGCTCAACCAGCTCTACGCGCTCGTCGGCGTCGGGATCTTCATCGCCATCGGCGGCGACGCCTGGATCATCCAGGGGCTCGCGCGCACCTACGAGGCGGTGCCGCTGCTCAGCGCGCCCGACATCGGCTCGCTCGTGGAGGGCATGCAGGTCGCCTTCGGCGGCATCTTCGGCGCCGCGCTGCAGGTCTGCGCGCCCGTGCTGCTGGCCGTCGTGCTCACCGACGCCGCGTTCGGCGTCGTCTCCAAGCGTCGTCCCGCAGCTCAACGTCTTCGCCGTCGGCTTCCCGGCCAAGGTCACCGTCGGGCTCGTCGTGATCGCCGCGTCGCTGCCGTTCCTCGCCGGCTGGCTCGACGACGAGCTGCAGCGCTCCGTCGCCTCCGCCCTGCACGCGCTGAAGGTGAGCGGCTGATGGCTGCCGAGAACAAGACCGAGAAGGCAACACCCAAGAAGCTCGCGGAGGCCCGCAAGAAGGGCCAGGTCGCGCGCTCGGTGGACCTCAACGGCGCGATCGTGCTGATGGCGTCGCTGTTCGCGCTGTCGTTCTTCGGGCCGCGCATGTTCGAGCGCATGCAGGAGGCCATGATCACCGTGCTGCAGCTCGCCCGGAACCCGGAGCTGGTCGAGATCCAGGGGATCGGCGCGCTGTTCTCGAAGATCGGCCTGCACGTCGCGCTCGCCGCGGCGCCCGTCGCGCTCGTCTGCATGGCCGCCGGCGTGATCGTCAACGTCGCCCAGGTCGGCATCGAGCCGATGCCGGGCGGCATCAAGCCGGACTTCAAGAAGCTCAACCCGCTGACCGGCGCGAAGAACATCTTCGGCCCCAACGCGATCGCGGAGAGCATCAAGTCGGTCGCCAAGGTCTCGGCGGTCGGCGGCATCGTCGCGCTCGCGGTCTTCCCCAAGCTCGAGGAGCTCGCCGGCCTGGTCGGCATGCCCGCCGCCGAGCTGCTGCCCCACCTCGCCTCCGAGGTGCTCGCGATCGCCCAGCGCGCCGCGCTCGCCTACCTCGTGATCGCCGCCGCCGACGCGATCTACCAGCGCTGGCGCTTCGCCAAGCAGATGCGCATGGACAAGCAGGAGGTCAAGGACGAGCACAAGCAGCAGGAGCTGCCCTCGGAGGTCAAGAACGCCCAGCGCCGCCGCTCGATCGAGATGTCGCGCGCGCGCATGATGGACGCCGTCCCGACGGCGGACGTGATCGTCACCAACCCGACCCACTTCTCCGTCGCGCTGCGCTACGACAGCGAGCAGCCCGCTCCGATCGTCGTGGCCAAGGGCCAGGACGTGCTCGCGCTGCGCATCCGCGAGCTCGCCCGCGAGCGCGGCGTCACCGTCGTCCCCGACCCGCCGCTGGCGCGCGCGCTGTACGCGTCCGTCGACGTCGGCCGGATGATCCCCGAGGAGCTCTTCGAGGCCGTCGCCCAGCTGCTCGCCTACGTCTACCGCGTCGCGGGCGCGAGCGGAAGGGCCGCCGCATGAGCGCGTTCCTGAAGCAGGCCGGCAAGTACTCGGACCTCATCGCCGCGGGCGCGATCGTGCTCGTGGTGGCGATGATGATCATCCCGCTGCCGCCGTTCCTGATCGACCTCTTCATCACGCTGAACATCTCGGCGGCGCTGATGATCGTGGTGGCGACGCTCTACGTCCCGCGCGCGCTGGACTTCTCCGCCTTCCCGAGCCTGTTGCTGCTGACCACCCTGTTCCGGCTGGCGATCAACATCTCGGTCACCCGCCTGATCCTGCTGCACGGCGACGCCGGCCACGTGGTCACCGCGTTCGGCAACTTCGTCGTCGGCGGCAACGTCGTCGTCGGCCTGATCATCTTCCTGATCCTGATCGTGATCCAGTTCGTGGTGATCACGAACGGCGCGGGCCGCGTCGCCGAGGTCGGCGCGCGCTTCACGCTCGACGCCATGCCCGGCAAGCAGATGGCGATCGACGCCGACCTCAACACGGGCCAGATCACCGACGAGGAGGCGCGCAAGCGCCGCGCGGAGATCGCCCAGGAGGCCGACTTCTACGGCGCGATGGACGGCGCCTCGAAGTTCGTCAAGGGCGACGCGATGGCCGGCATCCTGATCACGCTGATCAACCTCGTCGGCGGCATCGTCGTCGGCGTCATGCAGCAGGGCCTGCCGTTCGGCGAGGCCGCGCACAAGTTCTCCCTGCTGACCGTCGGCGACGGCCTCTGCGCGCAGATCCCGGCGCTGATGATCTCCGTCGCCACCGGCATCCTCGTCACGCGCTCGGCCTCGGAGAAGGACCTCGGCTCCGACGTCGCCGACCAGATCCTCGACCAGCGCAAGGCCCCGATGGTGGCCGGCGCGGTGATCATGGCCTTCGCGCTCGTCCCCGGGCTGCCCAAGGTCCCGTTCGTGATCGTCGGCGGCCTGTTCTTCGCCGTCGGCTGGTCGCTGCGCAACACGCCCAACCGGGCCGAGCGCGACGCCGCCGCGGTGGCCGAGGCGAAGGCGCTGCCGGCCGGCGAGCCCGCCGCGCCGCGCGACGCCGCGCTCGACGCCCTGGCGCTCGACCCGCTCGAGCTGGCGATCGGCTTCGGCCTCGTCCCGCTCGTCAGCGACGACCCGCAGCGCGGGGCGGGCGGCACGCTGCTCGCGCGCGTGCGGACGATCCGCCGCCAGATCGCGTCCGAGCTCGGCATGGTCATCCCGGCCGTGCGCATCCGCGACGACGTCGGGCTGGACTCGCACGAGTACGTGATGCGCGTGCGCGGCTCCGAGGTCGCGCGCGGCGGGATCATGGCCGGCCACCAGCTCGCGATGGACCCGGGCGACGCCGTCGGCCAGCTGGCCGGCATCCCGACCACCGAGCCGGCCTTCGGCCTGCCCGCGGTCTGGATCCCCGACGCCGGCCGCGCCGAGGCCGAGGCGCTGGGCTGGACCGTGGTCGACGCGGAGTCCGTCGTGGTCACCCACCTCACGGAGACGATCCGCGCCCACGCCGCCGACCTGCTCACCCGCCAGGAGACCCGCCACCTGCTCGACCAGCTCAAGGAGGTCAACGCGGCCGTCGTCGACGAGGTCGTGCCGGACGTGCTCTCGCTCGGCGAGGTCCAGCGCGTGCTCCAGTCGCTGCTGCAGGAGGGCGTCTCGATCCGCGACCTCGGCGCCGTCGTCGAGGCGATCGGGGACAAGGCCAGGCTCACGCGCGACCCGGCGATGCTCGCCGAGTACGCGCGCCAGGCGCTCGGCCGCGCGATCGTCGCCCCGTACCTGGACCCGGAGGGCATGCTGCGCGCGATCGCGCTCGACCCCGGGCTCGAGCAGGAGCTCGCCGAGGCGCTCGTCCAGACCGCCGACGGGGAGTTCCTCGCGCTGGACCCGATGCGCGCCGGCGGGCTCGTCGAGCAGTGCGCCGAGCTCGTCGACCAGGCGCTCGCCCGCGGCGGCCGCCCGGTGCTGCTGTGCTCGGCGCGCGTGCGCCGTCACCTGCGCCGTCTGTGCGAGCAGAGACTGCCGCAGCTCGCCGTCTGCTCCTACAACGAGATCGTCCCGGGTGTCGGGGTTGAGACACTCGCCGTACTCGCGCCTCAAGCGACTCCAGTCGGCGTCGCTTGATGCCGATGACACCGACTGGACATGAATACGACTCCTGAGACCAAGACGTACCGTGGCCGCAGCCTCGAGGAGGTGCTGCCGCAGGTGCGCGACGAGCTCGGTCCGGACGCGATCGTGCTGCGCCGCCGCGAGGGCCTCGCGGGGGGCGTCGCCGGCTTCTTCCAGCGCTCCTACGTCGAGGTCGAGGCGCGCGGCTCGCTCGACGGCGAGTCCTCGCTCGAGACCCGCAACGACCGCGCGACGGCGGAGGGCCTCGCCACCCCGGGCGTGCAGGCGCTCGTCCAGCAGGCGTCCCCGTTCGCCGACGCGCTCAAGACGGCCGACCGCGCGCACGAGGTGCTCGCCGCCGCGGCCGCCGGGATCGACGTGGCGCCGGCCGGCCTCTACGGCCCCCAGCCTTCCTACGAGCCCGTGGCGCTGCCGCCGGCCGCCGTCGTCGCCGCCGCGGCGCCGGCCGAGCCCGCGCGCGAGCTCGAGCCGCCCGCCGCCGCCGCGGGCATCGAGGCCAAGCTCGTCTCCGCCGGCCTGAGCCCCGCCCTGGCCGCCGACGTCGTCGGCGAGGCCGTCGCCCACGGCCTGCCCTTCTCCACCCCGCGCTCGCTCAAGGCGCTCGTGCGCTCCGCGCTCGCGCGCCGCATGCCCGTCCTGGCCGACATCGGCCCGGGCGCGCGCCGGATCGCCTTCGCGGGCGCCGGCGGCGCCGGCAAGACCGCCGCGATCTCCGCGCTCGCCCGCGCGTACGCGGCCGCCGACCACGAGGTCGTGGTCGTCGCGCTGCGCTCGCCCGACGGCGGCTGCGACCTCGCGGCCGAGCTCGAGCCGCACGGCGTCTCCGTGATCGCCGCCGCCGACGCCGGCCAGGCCGCGCGCCGGCTCGCGCGCCGCACCCCGCTGCTGACGCTGATCGACACGCCCGCCGCGGGACCTGGCGACAAGCCCGCCGTCGCCGCGCTGGCCGCCGACCTGCAGGCGCTCGGCGCGACCGAGATCCACCTGACGCTGCCCGCGACGCTCAGCGCGGCTGCCGCCGACGAGCTGGCGGGCGCGCTCGCCCCGCTCGGCCTGACGCACATCGCGCTCACGCACGCCGACCAGACCGCCCGCCCGGGCGCGCCGGTCGAGCTCGCGATCCGCACTTGCAAGCCACTGTCCTACGTCTTCGACCGCGAAGGGGCCGAGCCCGCCGACTCCGGCGCGCTCGCACGCCGCCTGCTCCCCTGACCCGACCTCCACATGGCCGTGGCACCCGCACCGATCAACCTGCCCGTCGGCCAGAAGGTCTCCGTCAGGCTGCAGTACGTCGGGGCCCTGCCGGCCACGGTCGAGGCGGTCGCGCCCGGCCTGCTGACCGTCGCGCTCACCGTGCCCGACAACCGGGTCAATCGGCTCGAGGGCACGGAGGTGGCGGTCGAGTGCACCTCCTCGCGCGGGATCCAGCGCTTCGGCGGCCGGCTCGTGCTGCGCGGGCGCTCCGACGTCTTCGACATCGAGGTCGGCGGCGACATGGAGCGCATCCAGCGCCGCGAGTGGGCTCGCGTCGGCACGGTCGTCCCGATCCGCGTCGAGATCGTCGACGAGCCCGACCTCGAGGGCGGCGAGACGAGCACCCTGAACCTGTCCGGCGGAGGCGTGATGATCCTCGACCCGTGGCGGCTGCCGCTCGGCATCGACGCCCGCGTGGAGATCGTCATCGACGCCGGCCAGCCGCCGGTCCGGGCGCTCGCGCGCGTCGTCCGCGACGCCGGGCCCCAGCACAAGGGCCTGCGCTTCGACGACATCGAGCCCCAGGACTCCGAGCGGCTGATGCGCTTCGTGCGCGAGCGCGAGCGGGCCGAGCTGCGGATGGCCCGCGGCCGATGAGCGAGCCGGTCAGCATCACGATCGGCGCCCACCCGCGCGCCCGCCGCTCCGTGCAGCGCGCCCGCGCGCTCGGCGGCCTGCTCGGCTTCGTCGTGACCCTCGTGCTCTCGCTGCGCACGGGCGTGCCCGCCTGGGACGCCGTCGCGCGCTCGCTGATCGCCGGGATCGTGGTCCACCTCGCCGCCTGGGCGATCGCCGTGGCCGTGTGGAAGCAGCTGATGCTGGCCGAGATCCAGGCGCTGCGCGACCGCCGCCTCGAGCGCCTCGAGCGGCGCGCCGAGCTCGCGCGCGCCGACGCGTGACCCAGCGCATCGAGCCCGTCGGCCCCCGGCGCGACCTCGCGCCCGTCGAGCGGCCCCTGCTCACCCCCGTCGAGCGCGAGCTCGAGCGCGAGCGCCGCGAGCAGCGCCGCCGCAGGCAGCCCGCCAAGCCGGCTGCCGAGCCGCCCCGCGACGGCGGCCTGGACGTTCGAGCGTAACTCGGAAAAGTTTCCTCAAGGCCTGGGGGAGCCGGCCGAATACTCCCCTTGCAAGAGGGAGTGACAAGGAGTCGCTCCGGTCCAACACACCAATCATCAAGGAGAGATGATCATGGGCCTTCGTATCCAGAACAACGTTGAGGCGTTCAACGCTCACCGTCAGCTCACCGGCACCGCGGCCAAGGCCGCCAAGGCCATGGAGAAGCTGTCGAGCGGTTACCGCGTCAACCGTGCCGCCGACGACGCCGCCGGCCTCGCCATCTCCGAGAAGATGCGCGCTCAGATCGGTGGCCTCGCCCAGTCGCAGCGCAACGCGCAGGACGGCGTCTCGCTGGTCCAGACGGCGGAGGGTGCCCTCAACGAGGTGCACTCGATGCTCAGCCGCATCCGCGAGCTGAAGGTGCAGTACGACAACGGCACGCTGTCGACCGACGACAAGACGGCGATCACCAACGAGGTCACCGCCCTCAAGGACGAGATCACCGCGATCGGCACCGACACGAAGTTCAACGGCAAGGCCCTTCTGACGGGCTCGGCCTTCGACTTCGTCGTGGGCGCCGAGGGCGAGAAGGTCTCGACCACGGGCGTCACCCTCTCGACGGACATCGGCACCATCGACGTCACGGCTTCCGCTGGCCTCACCGCCATCGACACCGCGATCAAGAACGTGTCGAGCTCCCGCTCGAAGCTGGGTGCGGTCCAGAACCGCCTCGAGCATCGCCTCAACAACCTCGCGACGTACCAGGAGAACCTGGTCGCGTCGGAGAGCCGGATCCGCGACGTGGACATGGCCAGCGAGATGGTCAACTTCTCGAAGCTCCAGATCCTGCAGCAGGCCGGCACGAGCATGCTCGCGCAGGCCAACTCGGCCCCGCAGAGCGTTCTCTCGCTCCTCCGCTAGGCCACTCATAGGCTCGTGGCCGCGGCGGTTCGCCGTCGCGGCCCACGGCCACCTACATAACCCCACCGAGGGACGGATCGGTAGCGGGCGGCCTCTGGCCGCCCGCTGTCGTTAAGCACCGGGATCAGGTTCAAGATCCTTCGGGCGCCGCCGAGTACCGGTTCGTGGTCCGTCCCACGCTCGCCATCGTCGCGTTCCGCGAGGAGCGCCCCGCCGACGTCGAGGCCCTCCTCGTGTGCCTCGTCTCCCTGCGCCAGACGGCGCCGGACGTCCAGGTCCTCCTCGTCGAGGACCGCGAGCCCGCCGCGCAGTCGCTCGCCGAGGCCGCGGCCGCCGAGCTGGGCTGCGCGCACGTCGCCCAGGAGGACGGCGCCGGCACGCTGGCCGCCGCCGTCGCCGGCCTGGAGCTCGCGCGCTCCTCCGGCTTCGACGCCGTGCTCGTCGGCCCCGACCTCGAGCTCCAGCCCGGCTGGCTGGAGGCGCTGCGTGCCCGCCGCGACACGCAGGGCCGCCCCGCCGCCGTCGCCGGCGGCATGGTCCGCTTCGCCGACGACCTCGTCGAGCAGGCCGGCTTCTTCTACTCCGTGCTCCTGCGCCGCTGGCTGCCGCGCTACTCGGGCGTGCCGGCCGAGGTCGCCGAGACCCGGCTGCCGACGCTGTGCCCCGTCGGCGCCCAGCTGCAGCTGATCCGCCACGAGACGCTCGAGGCGGTCGGCCTGCCCGACCCGGAGCTCGAGGCGCCCTACGCCGACATCGACTTCTGCCTGCGCGTCTTCGCCGCGGGCCTCGAGTGCGTCTTCGAGCCCGGCGCCGCCGGCCGCAGCACGCGCCTGGCCGCCCAGGGGCTGCAGAACGAGACCGTCCAGGAGCGCCTCGCCGGCGCCCGCCTGGAGTCCCGCCACGCCCCCGGGACCTTCGACCGCTTCATCCCGGACGTCGTATGACCCCCACGCTCCCCCGCACCCTGTTCGTCGCCCGCAGCAACGGCGGCATCTGCTGGTACCGCGTCGTGCTGCCCGCGACCGCGCTCGGCGCCGACTGGATCGCCGTCAACGGCACGCCGCCGAAGCTCGACTACGTCGCCGGCGTCACGCCGCGCCGCGTCCGCTTCGAGGACTTCGGCGACTACGAGGTCGTCGTGCTGCAGCAGCCGGTCGGCGAGACGTGGCTGCGCGCGATCCGCGACCTGCAGGCGCGCGGCACGACCGTCCTGTTCGAGATCGACGACTACCTGCAGGCCGTGCGCAAGATCGACTCGCACGAGCTGTCGGGGCACATGAACCGCGAGTGGCTGCGCAAGGCGGAGCTCAACATGCGGATCGCCGACGGCATCATCTGCTCGACGCCCTACCTGGCCCGCCGCTACCGCAAGTTCAACGAGCGGCTGTGGGTCTGCCCCAACGGGATCGACCTCAAGCGCTACGCCTACGCGCCGCCCGGCCGAGGACGCGCCGGTCACCATCGGCTGGGCCGGCGGCGTCGGCCACATCGCCTCCGTGCGGCGCTGGCTGCCGGCCGTCGCGGCCGTGCTGCGCGCCCGCCCCGGCGTGCGCTTCACCACCGTCGGCTCCGCGTTCGCGGACGAGCTCGTGGAGGAGTTCGGCGCCGAGCGCTGCCGCAGCCTCCCGTTCGCGCCGCTGGAGATGTACCCCGCGTCCGTGAGCACGTTCGACCTCGCGCTCGCGCCGTCGGGCAACAACAACCTGTTCCGCGGCAAGAGCGACCTGCGCTGGCTCGAGGCGAGCGCGCTCGGCATCCCCGTAGTCGGCGACCCCGAGGTCTACCCCGACATCGAGGACGGCGTGACCGGCCTGGCCGCTTCCTCCGCCGAGGAGGCCGAGGCCGCGATCCTGCGGCTCGTCGACGACGCCGCCGAGCGGCGCCGCCTCGGCGAGGCCGCCCGCGCGCACGTCACCGAGCACCGCCGCATCGAGGTCGCCGCCCGCGCCTGGGCGGAGGTCCTGGGCGAGGTCGCCGCCGACCGCGTCGCCGCATGATCCTGGCCGACTTCGAGCTCGACGCCGTCTCCGGCGTGCGCGTCCTGCCCGGCGAGCGGACCACGACGTCCTACCGCGACGGCGCGGAGCAGTACCTGCTCGACGGCCTCGCCGCGACCGCAGACCGCTCCGTCGGCTCGGACGCCGTCGCCGCGCTCGTGCGCGACTGGCCCTCGCTGTACCACCTGAGCCCGTACCGCTCGACGCTGTTCGACGCCCTCGGCCTCGCGGGGCTGGACGGCCGCCGCGTGCTCGAGCTGGGCGCCGGCTGCGGCGTGATCACGCGCTGGCTGGGCGAGCGCGGCGCCGAGGTGCACGCGATCGAGGGCGGCCTCAGCCGCGCCGAGGTGGCGCGCGCCCGCACCGCCGGCCTCGACGGCGTCGAGGTCTACGCGGGCAACTTCTCCGCGCTCGCGGAGCCCGGCGGCTTCGACATGGTCACGCTGATCGGCGTCCTCGAGTACAGCCACCTGTACCACCCCGAGCTGACCGACCCGGCCGCCGCCGCGGCGGCCAACCTCGACCTCGCGGCGCGCGCGCTCGGCGACGAGGGCGTGCTCGTGCTCGCGATCGAGAACCGGATGGGGCTGAAGTACCTCAACGGCGCCGCGGAGGACCACACGGGCCGGCTGTTCGAGGGCATCCAGGGCTATCCCGAGCAGGGCTCACCGGTGACCTGGAGCCTGCGCGAGCTGCACCGGCTGCTCGGCGCCGCCGGCTTCGGCCGCGTCGACACGCTCGTGCCCTACCCCGACTACAAGCTCGCGACGACGATCGTCGACCCCGCGCGCTGCGGCGACGACGAGCACATCCACAACTGGCTGCTGGCGCCCGCGCCCGACCGCGGCAGCGCGCGCCGGCCGACGACCTACTCCGAGTCGCTGGCGATCCGCGAGGTCGCCCGCGCCGGCCTGCTCGCCGAGCTCGCCAACTCGCACCTCGTGCTCGCCTACCGCGGCGACGCCGCGGCCTCGCACGAGCGGCTGGGCATCGAGCTCGGCTGGAGCGCGCGCCACTACTCGCTCGACCGCCGCGCGGGCCTGCGCAAGCGCCTGACGCTCCAGGACGGCGAGGTCGCCTGCGACACGCGCCCGCTCGGCGAGCCCGCCCCCGCAGTGGACGCCGTCCGAGCGTCGCTCGCGGGCTACGGGATCTCCTTCGAGGCGGCCGACGACGCCCACGTCCCCGGCGACCTGGCGATCCTCGAGGTGTTCTCGGCGATCGCCGCCGAGGGCCTCGGCGCCCGCTACACGGCGCTGCTGCGCGAGCACCGCGAGTGGCTGATCGACCGCTTCGGCGCCGGCGAGGCCGGCGAGCTGCCGCTCGTCAGCGGCGACGCGTTCGACGCCACCTGGTGGAACGTCGTGCTCGCGGCCGGCTCCGGCGAACGCGTCTTCATCGACCGCGAGTGGCGCCTGGCGCACCCGATCCCGGCCGACTACGTGCTGTGGCGGATGCTGACCGTCTTCTTCTCCCACCACGCCGTGCAGCTCGGGCCCGACGTCGCCGGCCGCGACGTCGAGACGCTCGTGCGCGACGGGCTCGAGCGCGCCGGCGCGATCGTCGGCGGCGCCCAGATCGCCGCCTTCCAGGAGACCGAGCGCGCGCTGCTGCTCGGGATCCAGTCCGGCGAGCTGCCGGAGGGCGCCTGCGAGCCGCTCGCCCGCTGGGGCGGCCTGACCGACGCGCCGCGCTCGTTCACCGTGCTCGCGTTCGCCGAGGAGGTCGCCGAGCGGCCGGCGCTGCTGGCCGGCTACGCCCGCCACTTCCGCGCGGGCGACGCCGCGACGCTCGTGCTCTACGCGCCCGGCGCGGACGACGCCGAGGCCGGCGCGCTCGCCGAGGCGGCGATCGCCGCCGCCGGGATCGGCGAGGAAGGGCCGGACATGATGCTGCTGACCGCGAACGCCACGCCCGAGTCCGAGGCCGCGATCGCCGGGACCTCCACCGCGCTGCTCTCCGAGCGCCGCGGCGGCGGGCCGTTCGCCCTGCTGCCCCGCTGCGGCGTCGAGGACGTCGCCGACCTGCGCCCGTTCGCCGAGGCGGTCTGGGCCGGATGAGCATCGAGGTCACGCTCGCCCGCATCGCGGAGCTCCAGTCCGTGCTCGCCCCGCCCGTCCCCGCGACCGGCGGGACGGCCGCGCCGAACGCGTTCGCGTCCCGGCTGCAGGCGGCTTCGCCGCTGGCGACGACGGCCGCGCTCCCGAGCGCCGGCGGCACGGGCGCGGGCCAGGCGATGCTCAACCTCGTCCGCAACGAGGTCGGCGTGGCCGAGCAGCCGCCGGGCTCCAACGACTCGCCGCGGATCGCCCAGTTCCGCCAGGCCACCGCCGGCTCCGGCGTCGGGCCGTGGTGCGCGTACTTCGTCTCCTGGGCCGCCCGCGAGGCGGGCGTGCCGCTCGGCGACGCCGGCCAGGGCTTCGGCCGCGTCGACGACGTCTGGGCCTGGGCGGAGCGCTCGGGCAAGGCGATCCCGGCCGCGGGCGGGCAGCCGCAGCCCGGCGACCTGATCGTCTGGGACGAGCACATCGGCGTCGTCGAGTCCGTCGGCGCCGACGGCGCCATCAGCACGGTCGAGGGCAACTCCTCGGATTCCGTCGCCCGGCGCACCTACGGCGCCGACGGCGGCGGCGCGATCGGGTACGTCCGGCTCGGCTAGGGGTAGGCTCGGGCCATGCCCGATCCCACCACCGAAGGCATGCGGCTCGACCAGATCGAGCGCGCCAGCCGGGAGAAGCGACAGGCGGACGAGGCCGAGGAGCAGGCCGACGAGAAGACGCACGAGGCCCGCGCCGAGAAGGCCGACTACCTGCGCGAGAAGCTCGCGGAGCGCGCGAAGGCCGAGGACGAGGCGGGCATCGGCGATTGACCCCGCCTTCGCCGGGTAGGTTCCCGGCGATGAGCGAGCACGACGACCGCCACCCCCACGAGGCCAAGGCCGACAAGCTCGAGCACGAGCTCGGCGACATGCAGGAGCAGGCCGACGACCTCGGCGAGGAGATCGAGGGCGCCGGCGAGGACTGGGAGCGCCGCAAGGCGGACGACAAGGTGCCCGGCGCGGACGGCGAGCCCGCCCGCAAGGACGACGAGGAGGACGGCGAAGCGGCCGGCGCGGACGAGCTCGACTTCGGCAAGGACGTCGCCGCGGACGCCGTGGTCCCCGAGGACGGCCCCCCGGCCGACGACGACGAGTCAGACGAGGACGACGGCAAGTCCGAGGACGACGACTCCGACGACTCGGACGACACCGAGGACACCGACGACTCGGACGAGGACGACTCGGACGAGGACGACTCGGACGAGGAGCGCTAGCTAGCGGACGATCCCGATGCCCGACAGGCGCTCGACCAGGTAGCGCCGGTCGAAGTCGGTGTCGTGCTCGAGCAGGTCCGCGGCGCGGCGCACGAACGTGTGGCCCGCGCTGAACGCGTCGTAGTGGCTGTGCCAGCCGCGCGCCCGCTCCTCGGCGTTCCAGCGGCCCTGGCGGTCGCGGAAGACCTTGCGCTCGCCCTGCTCCTGCGAGCGCACGGGGTAGTGGAGCAGCAGGAACTTGTACGGGAACACGCGCCGGCCCGGGAACTGCACCTCGTGGCCGCCCGAGCCTGCGAGGTCCACGCGCCCGGCGCCCGTCCGCCACGCCTTGACCTGCACGAAGTGCCCTGAGCGGGCGCCGAACTCGAAGTGCCGCAGGTGGTCGCGCACGTCATCGCCGGGCGCGAACGCCGACGCCTCGGTCGGGTGGAAGACGAGCACGGTGTGGTCGACCGCGGTGAATCCCTGCTCCTGCACGTGGAACAGGGCGTCGCGCAGCGTCACGCCCTCCCACGGAGCCAGCCGGATCTCGTCGGCGTCCTGGTGGATCACCCAGTCCGTGCCGAGGCCGGTGGCCAGATCCTCGGTGTGGCGCAGCAGCGCCTCCCAGTCGTAGCTGCCGCTCGGCCCCTCGTGCGGGAAGCGCTCGACGGTCAGCCGCTCGCCGAGACCCAGCGCCTCCGCGCGCGCGACGGTGTCGTCGGTCGACCAGTTGTCGACGAGGTGGATGCGCACGCCCTGCTCGTCCAGCGCGCGCAGCGTCGAGGCGATCACGTCGGCCTCGTTGAAGGCGGGCACGATCGCGGTGACGGTGAACCCCGGCGGTGCCGGCTCGACCCTGCGCCGCACTTCGCCCTCGAGTACGAGCAGCGACGTCTTCTTCTCGAGGTCGCGGTCGTTGTTGACCGTCAGCCCGGCGAACGTCGGCGCCAGGCCGGCGGCGCTCGTGAGCGCGACCAGCTCGTCGAGCGCCCACTCGCGCACGTGGGCGACGTTGGCGGGCGGGCCCTGATCGTCGGCGCCGCGCACGAGCACGCGCTCGGGCGTGGAGAGCAGCGCGACGGGCGCGTGCTCGAGCAGCGCCCGCAGCGCCAGCAGCAGCCCCGTCGGGTCGGCGAGGTGCTCGATCACGTCGGCGCAGACGATCACGGAGCGGGCCAGCAGCGATGGCGGCAGCGCCGGCGGCGGGTCGCGCTCCGCGTCGAACTCGAGCCAGGTGTGCTCGGGGCTCCGCGCGCGGGTGCGCCGGAGGTTGAGGCCGATGTCGAGCCCGATCAGCTTGAAGCGCCCGGCCAGCGGGAGCAGCTTCTCCGCCGCGCCGCAGCCGACGTCGATCACGTGCGTGGCCCCGTGGAGGACGCCGAGGTGCGCCGCGAGCGCGTAGACGTCGGGCTGGTGGACGATATGCGCGTCGGCGCGGCCCGCGTCGTCGAAGTAGTCCGGCGGGATCCGCGGCGTATAGGTCGCGCCCGTGCCGTAGCCCGCCGGCAGGGCGGGGTGGAGCGCCGTCGCGGCGCGGTGCGCGGCGGCCAGCGCGTCCAGGCGGGCGGCGCCGCCGAGGCCGATCCGCGGCACCGCCTCGAGCTCGGGCGCGACGTCGTCCTCCGTCAGGACCGCCGCCAGCTCGGGCGCGACCCGTGGGTCCAGCACGCCGCTGGGCGTCGGCAGCACGAGCAGGTCCGGCAGCGCGTCGTCCTCCAGGCCGGCGGCGGCGAGCGCGTCCTGCAGCCCGGTCATCGTCGTCTCGGTCCGCGCTTCGTCGACCGCGATCACGAGCGTCGCCTCGTCGTCCGGGCCGAACCGGGCCGCGAACAGCGCGGCCAGCGCGGGCCGCGCGATCAGCTCGTCGCCGTCGGCGAGCACCGCGAAGGAGCGGGCCTCCAGCAGCCGCTCGGGCTCAGGCATTAGGAGCCGGTTGTCTTTCCCCGCGGCGTGAGGCGGCACGTCCGCGGCGCTGGATCGGCCGGGCCCGCGCCCAGGAAGACGACCCGGTATGCCTAGGCACGGGCCCGACCGCCCAGCATCCACGGCCGCACGGCCTCACACCACGGATCAAAGATCAACCGACTCCTACGCCCCGAGGCCGTCCGGCCCGCCGGCGATGCCGAGCGGCGGGACGGTGATGCGATCGGGCTCGGCCGTGATCGTCCCGATGCGGCGCGTGCCCGGGTGATGGCGGGCGAGCAGCTCGACCGCGGCCGCCTCATCGGCCTCGGGCACGACGACGGCGAACCCGCAGCCCATGTTGAAGACCTCCCACATCTCCGGCTCGGCGACGTTGCCGAGCTCGCGCACGAGCGCGAACACCGGCGGCGCCGGCAGCGGGTCGGAGATCTCGAAGCCGACGTCGGCGTGCAGGCGGAGCAGGTTCAGCAGCCCGCCGCCGGTGATGTGCGCGAGCCCGCGCACGTCGGCGCCGGAGCGCAGCAGCTCGAGGATCGCGCGCACGTAGATCATCGTCGGCTCGAGCAGCGCGTCGGCCACGGACGCGCCGCCGAGGCCCGGCGGCGTCGCGTCGAGCGCCAGGCCGCCGTCGCCGAGCAGCGCGCGCCGCGCCAGCGAGTAGCCGTTGGAGTGCAGGCCGGTGGAGGGCAGGCCGATCAGCGCGTCGCCCGGCGCGCAGGCGCCGCCCGTGACGATCCGGTCCAGCGCGACCGTGCCGAAGCACGCGGCCGTCAGGTCGAACCCGTGCGGCGACGGGTGCCCGCGGATCAGCTCCGGCAGGACGGCGACCTCGCCGCCCGGGATCTCCACGCCCGCGGCCTCCGCGCCCGCCTTCAGGCCGACGCCGATCGCCCGCATGACCGCCTCGTCGGCGCGCTCGACGGCCAGGTAGTCGAGCACCGCGATCGGCTCCGCGCCGACGCAGACGACGTCGTTGACGTTCATGGCGATGCAGTCGATCCCGACCGTGTCGTAGCGGCCGGTCTGCTCCGCGACGATCAGCTTCGAGCCGACCCCGTCGGTCCCGACGGCGATGCCGAGGTTGGGCGCGATCTCCAGCACGGCGGCGTAGTGGCCCGAGGCCAGCGCGGAGCGCGACGCCCGCCCGATGTCGATCGTCTTCAGCACGCCGACGAGCGCGGCGACGGCGCGGTCCGCCGCGCCCGTGTCGACTCCCGAGGAGGCGTAGGTGGCGGTCATCGCCGCCCATTGTGGCGGACGCCGAGGACGGCGGTCGCGAGCGCCGTCCGGTACGCCGCCCACACCAGCGCCGGCGGCTCCGCGCGCACCGCGAGCGAGCGCGCCGCCGCCGTCGACAGCGCTGCCGCGAGCGTGCCGCCGGCCAGCGCCGCCAGCTCGGCCCCGGCCGGCCTGCGGCGCGCGAGCCGCACGGCCTTGAGCACGGTCGCGCCCGCCAGCACGGGCAGCGCGGTCTCCGCCGCCAGCTCCGCCGCCGCTCCGCGTGTGAAGCCGCGGGCGCGCGCCGCTGAGCGCACCGCGCCGCTGCGCGAGACCCCCGGCGCCAGCGCCGCGGCCTGCGCGAGCCCGAGCCAGGCCGCGTCGGCGAGACCGGCCTCCGTCGCGGCGCGGCGCTGCGGGCGCCGGTCGGCGGCGACGAGCGCGACCGAGCCGGCCGCGAGCCCGGCGGCCACCGCGCCCGGGCTCGACAGCCGCCGCTCGACCGGTCCCTCGAGCAGCAGCCCGGCGAGGGCGGCGGGGCCCGTGGCGGCGGCGAGCAGGCCGAGCCGGCCGCGGCCGGGCGGTCCGCCCGCCGCGAGCGCCAGCGCGCTGCCCGCGTGCAGCGCCACCGCCAGCTCCTTGCGCGCGGCGGCGTCCAGCCCCGCGTAGCCGGGCAGGCGGCGGCCGATCAGCTCGACGTGCGCCGTCGAGGAGACGGGCAGCAGCTCCGCCGGCCCCTGCACGAGGCCGAGCGCGACGGTGTCGGCGAGGCGGGGCTCAGCCCGCGGCCGCACGCTTGCGCCGGCGCGAGCGGACGACCAGGTAGGCGACGCCGAGCACGATCATCGCGGCGATCGCGTAGTCGACGTAGTGCAGGCTGTCCTTCCACTGCTCCCAGCGCTCGCCGACCTGCACCCCGATGAACGTCAGCATGAAGATCCACGGCACGCAGCCGAGCGTCGTCAGGATCGTGAAGCGCCAGAACGGCATCCGCGCGACGCCCGCGGGCAGCGAGATGAACGTACGGATGATCGGCAGCATGCGCGTGAAGAACACGGTCGCCGAGCCGTAGCGCTCGAACCAGCGGTCGGCCCACTCGAGGTGCGAGGGCTTGATGTGCAGCTTGGCGCCGTGCTTCTCGAGGATGTCGATCCGGCCGAAGTAGCCGACGGCGTAGGCGATCCAGGAGCCGACGAGGTTCGCGAACGTGCCGACGGCGACGACGGCGAACATCGAGTACTCGCCCTCGGAGACGTTGAAGCCCGCGAACAGGAACGTCGTCTCGGACGGGATCGGGATGCAGGCGCTCTCCGCCACCATCAGCAGGAAGATCCCGGGCAGGCCCATCGCGTCGACCACGTCGACGGCGAACTGCACGATCGGGTCGGTCAGCGACGCGACGACGAACACGGCTAGCGAGGGTAGCGGGGGCCGGTGGAGCCTAGGCCGGGTTGCCCGGCGGGTCCACGCGCGGCAACGTGAGCGACGTGATGCGCTGCTTGGCGCGCTGCGTCGGCCGCTTGACGGCCGTCTTGGGCCGCAGCATCTTGAGGATCATGACCGCCTGGTCGACGTTGGCCGCCAGGGCGGGCCGGTGGGCGACCTCCCACGCGCCGAGGCGCGCGGCGACGTCGTCGGGCGACCCGGCGACGATCATCTCGCCGCGCCGGGAGCGCAGCTCGCGCGCGGCGTTGACGAGCGCGGCGAGCGCGTCGTCGGAGACCTCGGCGACGCCGGAGAGGTCGGCGATCAGCCAGCGCACGCCCGCCGACAGCGCGCCGTCGATCCGCCGCGCGAGCTCCGGGGTCGTCTGGGCGTCGACGGTCCCGCGCACCTCGACTTGATGCACGACGTCGTCGAGCCGGTGCTCCCGGATCGAGATCGTGCCTGGACGCACGATGGCACGCAGGGATTGCGACGTGAACACGCGCTTGAAGGGTACGCACGCTCCGGGCGGAGCGTCAATCCATGGGATACCCCATGCGGCCATCTCTAGGCTTGTCCGATGGCCGTCCCGCTGTTCGACACCAAGACGCCGCTCGCCCCGCTGCGTGCCGAGATCGACGCGAAGATCGCCGCGGTCGTCGACCGCGGCGCGTTCATCCTCGGGCCGGAGGTCGCCGCCTTCGAGCAGGAGCTCGCGACCTACCTGGGCGCGCGCCACGCCGCCGGCGTGGCCAACGGCACGGACGCCCTGGTGCTCGCGCTGCGCGCGCTCGGCGTCGGGCCCGGCGACGAGGTGATCGTGCCCTCCTTCACCTTCTATGCGTCCGCGGAGGCGATCCCGCATACGGGCGCCCGCCCCGTGTTCTGCGACGTCGACCCGGACACGTGCTGCGTCACGGCGGACACCGTGCGCGCGGCGATGACGCCGCGCACGAAGGCCGTGATCGCCGTGCACCTGTTCGGCAACGTCGCGCCGATCGCCGAGATCGAGGCGCTCGGCGTGCCGGTCGTCGAGGACGCCGCGCAGGCCGCCGGCTCGCTCAGCGACGCGGGGCGCCCGGGCGCGCTCGGGACGATCGCGACGTTCTCCTTCTTCCCGTCGAAGAACCTCGGGGCGTTCGGCGACGGCGGCGCCGTGGTCACGAGCGACGCGGAGCTCGACGCGACGATCCGGCTGCTGCGCTTCCACGGCTCCAAGGACAAGGGCACCTTCGAGCTCGTCGGCCACAACTCGCGCCTGGACGAGCTGCAGGCCGCGATCCTGCGCGTGGAGCTGCCGCACCTCGACGCCTGGTGCGACGGCCGCCGCGCGGCCGCCGCGGCGTACGAGCGCGCCGGGCTCGGCGAGCTGGTCGAGCTGCCGCGCCGCGCGCCCGGCTGCGATCCCGCGTGGCACCTGTACGTCGTGCGCGACGAGTCGGTCGACGGCCTCGCGAGCACGCTGAAGGAGGCCGGGATCGGCCACAAGGTCTACTACCGCGTGCCCGCCCACCGGCAGCCCGCGATGGCCGAGTGGGGCGCCGGCGTCGAGCTCCCCGTCACGGACGAGCTCGCCCGCACGCACCTCGCGATCCCGATGAGCCCCGTGCTGGGCGACGACCAGGCCGCCGAGGTCGTCTCCGCGGTTCGGTCCGCTCGCCTCCAGCCCCAATAGACTCAACGGGATGCGCCGCAGGACCCGCCTTGCGGCCCTCCCCGTCCACCGGCACGCGCTGCCCCAGATCGCGGTGGACGCCGGGCTGGCCGCGCTGGCCTACTACCTCGCTTACCGGCTCCGCTTCGACGGTGGCATCCCGAGCGACTACCAGCAGCTGTTCGACAACACGATCTCGTTCGTGGTCATCGGCAGCGTGGCCATCTTCGCGGGCTTCGGGCTCTACCGGCACTGGATGCGCTACTCCTCCCAGCGCGAGTACCTTCGCATCGCGCAGGCGGTCGTGGCGGCCGTGCTCGCGCTCGTCGCCTACGTCGCCGTCGTCAAGCCGAAGGAGATCTTCGTCGGCTACCCGCGCGGCTTCGTGCCCGTCCCGCTGCCGGCGAGCGTGCCGATCATCTACGGGCTGCTGCTGCTCGTGTTCCTCGGGGCGGTGCGCTACGCGGTGCACATGTACTTCGAGCGCCCGCTCGGCGGCTACCGCTCCCGCCGCGGCGCGCGCTCCGTCCTGATCGTCGGCGCGGGCGACGGCGGCCGGCTGCTGCTGCGCGAGATCCTGCGCAACCCCGACCTCGGCATGCGCCCGGTCGGGTTCGTCGACGACGACCCGCGCAAGCAGGGCGTGCGCGTGGACCGCGGCCTGGACGTGCTCGGCACGACGGAGGACCTCCCGTGGGTGCTGGAGGACGTCGAGCCCGACGAGGTGCTGATCGCGATCCCGTCCGCGCCGGGCACCTTGCGCGCGCGCGTCGTGCGCGCGTGTCGTGAGCGTGGCGTGCGCGTGCGCACCATGCCGACGGTGTTCGAGCTGCTGCAGACCGGCGGTGGCCGCTACATCCGGCAGGTGCGCGAGGTGCGCGTCGAGGACGTGCTCGGGCGCGAGCCGGTGCGGATGGACGTCGAGGCCGCGGGCGGCTACCTGACCGGCCGCTGCGTGCTGGTCACGGGCGCGGGCGGCTCGATCGGCGCCGAGCTGTCGCGCCAGATCGCGCGCGTGGGCCCGAGCCGGCTCGTCCTGCTCGACCACGCCGAGGACAACCTGTTCGAGATCACGCGCGAGCTGGTGGACGACCGGCACGCGCTCAACACCGTCGCGGTGCTCGCCGACTGCAAGGAGGAGGAGCGCATGCGGGAGGTGTTCCGCGAGCACCGCCCGACGGTGGTCTTCCACGCGGCCGCCTACAAGCACGTCGGGCTGATGGAGGAGAACCCCGTCGAGGCCGTGCGCAACAACGCGATCGCGACGCGGGTGATGACGCGCGTGGCCGGCGAGACCGGCACGAAGGTCTTCGTCCAGGTCTCGACGGACAAGGCCGTCGAGCCCGCGACGGTCATGGGCGCGTCGAAGGCGCTGGCCGAATGGGCCGCCGAGGCCGCCAACGCCCGCTTCGAGGACACGGCTTACACGTCGGTGCGCTTCGGCAACGTGCTCAACTCGTCGGGCTCCGTGGTGCCGATCTTCCGCCGCCAGATCGAGGCGGGCGGGCCCGTGACGGTCACCGACCCGGACATGACCCGCTTCTTCATGACGATCCCGGAGGCGGTGCAGCTCGTGATCCGCGCCGGCTCGCTGGCGCAGGGCGGCGAGGTGTTCGTGCTCGAGATGGGCGAGCCCGTCCGGATCATCGACCTGGCGCACGACATGATCCGCTTCTCCGGCCTGGAGCCCGGGCGCGACATCGCGATCGACATCGTCGGCCGCCGGCCCGGCGAGAAGCTCCACGAGGACCTCTTCAACGCCTACGAGCGGCCCGAGCGGACGCCGGCGCAGAAGATCCTGCGCGCGCGGCGGCCCGCCGTGGACCCCGCCTGGGTGGAGGCGAGCTTCGACCGCATCGGGCTGCTCGTGCTCGAGGGTGACGCGGCGGGGCTGGCCGCGGCGGTCTCAGAGCTCGCGACCGGCCGCGTGGCGGTCCCCTCTCCGGAGCCCGCGACCGTCGAGGCGGCCGCCCTCGACCCCGACGACGGTCTCGAGCTGCCCGGCAGCCGGACGGCCTCGTAGACTGCACGAGCCGTCCATGGTCCATCTCCTAGCGTTCTCGCTCCAGGACCAGGTCGAGAAGTACGGCGCCTACATCGGCATCGCGGCGTTCTTCGGCCTGGCCGTGCTCACGATCCTCTACTTCGCCCAGGCGAAGGAGCTGCGACGCCTGCGCGATTGGGCGGGCCGGGCGCCCGAGCGCGCGCAGGAGATCGAGGCGCGCGCGGTGGCCCAGGCCGAGGCCGCCCGGCGCGTGCAGGCCCAGCCGCGGCGCACCCCCGCTCCGGCGGCGCCGCCCGCGGCGGCAGCGACGGCGGCGGGCGCGGCCGCGAGCGCCCAGCCGGCGGCGGGCGAGCCGGCGACCGAGGTCGTCGAGCCCGGCGAGGCCGCCGCCCAGGCCGGCAACGGCACGGCCGCCGCCGCCTCCGCGGCCGGCGAGGGCGAGCAGCCTCCGGCCGAGGGCACGAAGACCAACGGCGGCGCGAAGGCCGCGGGCGCCGCAGCGGCCGGCGCGGCCGCCGCGAAGCCCGGTGAGGCCGAGGCGGAGCCGGACGCCGACGCGAAGCCGGCCGACGCCGAGACCCCCGAGGCCGCCGGTGCGGCCGCCACGCCTGCAGCCGCCGCCGGCGCGGCCGCGGCGAAGCCGGAGGGCGAGGCCGACGCGGACGCGAAGCCCGCCGAGGGCGAGGCCGCGAAGCCCGCTCCGGCCGGCGAGGCGCCCGGAGCCGCCGCTCCGGCGGCCCACGCGAAGCCCGACGAGGCCGCGAAGCCCGCCGGCGCTCCCGCGGCGCCCGAGGCCTCCGACGAGGACGACGAGGAAGAGCCGGAGATCCCGGTCGCGCCCGTCCCGCGCGCCACGCCGCTCCCACGGCGCGCCCCCGCCCCGGCGGCGCCGCTGCGCCAGCCCAACCGCTCCGCCGCGCTGCCGCCCCGCCGGCCCGCTCCGGCGGCTCGCGCGCGGCACCGCCTCCTCGTCCAAGGGCGGCGGGGGGCTCCTGGTCCCGATCCTCGGCGGCGCCGGCGTACTTGCGCTGCTCGTCGTCGTGCTCCTGGTCACCGGCGTGATCGGCGGGGGCGACGACACCGCGCCGACGCCCAACACCACGAGCAGCGCCACGCCCGAGGGCACCTCGTCGCCCGGCGGGCAGGAGCCGCTCACGCCGGCCGCGACCAAGGTCGCGGTGCTCAACGGCACCACGATCCCCGGGCTCGCCTCGCGCGAGAAGGACACCCTGACCGACGCGGGCTACAACGAGATCGAGACCGGCAACAACACCGACCAGCAGCGGGCGGAGTCGGCGGTGCTCTACGGCACCCGCTCCGGCGCCCGCCAGCAGGCCAACTCGGTCTCCCGGAGGTTGAACATCTCCAACGTCGAGCGGATCGACGCCGACACCGCGGACCTCAGCCCGGGCGCCGACGTCGTGGTGATCCTCGGTCAGGACAAGGCGCCGTAGGCGGTTGATCCCGCCCACCCACCCCCGCCTGCGCGGCCGTCCGGCCGCCCGTCCCGCGCGCTCGTGACCACCCTCGCCCGCGTCGTCTTCCTCGCCCTCGTGGCGGCGACGTTCGGCGCCTTCTTCGTCGCCCAGCGCCTCAAGGGCGCGCCGCCGGTCGTGCAGCTCATGGGCCAGCGCTGGCTGTCCCCGAACGCCGACGGGCGCCGCGACCGCGTGCAGCTCGAGCTGCGCACGCGCGAGTCCGACGTCCTGACCGCGGACCTCGTCGACGCGGCCGGCAACCCCGTCCGGCGGCTCCTCACGGAGCGCGCGATCGCCCCCGGCCGGCCGGTGCGGGTGACCTGGGACGGGCGCACGGACGGCGGGACGGTCGCCCCTGACGGCGTCTACCGCGTCCGCGGGAACCTGGTCGAGCAGGGCCGCTCCGTCGTGAACCCGCGCCTGATCACGCTCGACACCGCACCGCCGCGCCCGCGCGTGGTGAGCATCCGGCCCGGCCAGGTCGTCGGCCCGCAGGCGCCGGAGATGCGGATCGTCGTCAAGGGCGTGTCCCCGCGCAGCCGCACCCGCTTCCGCGTCATCCGCACGGACACGCCGGCGCCGCAGCTCGTCGCCAAGGGCAGCCGCGAGGCCGGCCTCAAGCGCTGGATCTGGAACGGGCGGTCGGGCGGCAAGCCCGTGCCGGCAGGGGTCTACGTGGTCCAGGTGCGGGTCCGCGACCGCGCCGGCAACGTCGGCAGCAACCCCGTCCGGGTGCCGTTCGACGCGGGCGACTCGCCCGGGCCGGCCGGCATCACCGTGCGCACGCTGGCCGCCCAGCCGCCGCTGCGGCCGGTGACCGCCGGCGAGAAGGCGGACTTCTTCGTCGACTCGCGCGCACGCCCGTACCGCTGGGCGATCCGCCGCGTCGGCGGCAAGCGCCCGGTGCGGCGCGGCAAGGTCGCCGCCGGCGCCGAGGGCCCGCTGAAGCTGCGCGCCCCGCGCGGCAAGAGCGGCCTGTACCTGGTCGAGCTGCAGTCGGGCCGCCACCGGACGGAGGCGCCGTTCGTCGTGCAGGCGCGCGAGCGCGCGACGATGCTCGTCGTCGTGCCGGCGATCACCTGGCTCGGCACGGACCCGGTCGACGACCCGCCGCTGCGCGACGGAATGCCCGACACGCTCGACCGCGCGGGCGGCGGCCGCGTGCGCTGGCCGCGCGTCTTCGCCGGCGAGGACGGCCGGCCCGCGGGCCTCTCGGGGCAGGTCGCGCCACTGCTGCGCTACCTCGACCGCAACCGGATCCGCTACGACCTCACGACCGACCTCGACCTCTCGCTGGCGGACTCGTCCCCGCGCGCCAGCGACCGCAAGGCGGTCATGCTGGCGGGCAGCCTGCGCTGGGTCACGCGCTCGCTGGCGCGGCGCCTGCGGCGCTACGTGCAGGACGGCGGGCGCATCGCGACGTTCGGGCCCGAAACGCTGCGCCGCGGCGTCACGCTGAGGGCGAACGACGCCGGGACCGGGGGCGAGCTGCTGCGGCCCACGCAGCCGAGCGCCGCAGGACCCGTTCGGCGCGCGGCTGGAGACCGTGCGCCGCGCGGACGCCGAGGCGCCGCTCTCCCAGCTCGGCGGCGACCCGGGCTACGGGCTGTTCATCGGCACGGGAGGCACGCTGGGCGGATTCAGCGCGTTCGAGGAATCCGCGCCGCCCGAGGAGGGCGGCAAGGCGACCGTGCTGGGCGCGATGGGCGTCGCCCCACCGGAGCCGGACCCCGACGCGCCGGCCGACGAGCCCCCGCCGGAGGCGCGCTACGCGCTGACGGCGATCCGCGTCGGCGAGAAGGGCCTCGTGATCCGTGTCGGCCTGCCGCAATGGGCGCAGCGGCTGCGGGAGCAGCCCGTCGCGCAGGTCACGCGCAACATCATCGACCTGCTGCGCGGCCAGGAGCCGCAGATCCGCACGTTGCGCTGAGCCCGGATCCTCCGATCCCCACGACGCCGAGCCGGTCACGGTTCATCGGTGGCTCCGGGCTATGCCCGGTCGGCGCGCTCGGAGCCGAGCCGCCCGCTGTCGACGCCGAGCCGCTCCATCTGCTCCCACAGCGGCCGGTTGCGCTCGCGCGCCGGGCCCTCGGGCGCGGCGCCGAAGACGAGCGCGGCGCGGGCGGTGGCCGCCTCGTGGAGGTCCCCCGCGCCGTCCGCGCCGCCGTACCAGAGCTCCGCCTCCGGGTGCTCGGCGAGCAGGGCGCGGGCGAGCGGGTACTGGGCTGCGGTGAAGATCACGATCGCCCGCGGGTGGCCCGGGAGCGCCATCCGGCGCGCCTGCCCGGCGGCGATCCGCTCGCGCACGATCTCCGGCAGCCGCGACGTCGCCCCGTAGCCGACGGTCGCCGGCTCGACCGCGACGGCGCCGGGGGCGCCCAGCAGGTCCTCGGCCCGCTCGCGCTCGGTCATCGCCTCCAGCCGGGCCGGGAGCAGCAGCACGACCAGGCCGCGGGCGGGGACCTCGCCGCGCCGGCGTCTGTGCCGCCTCACAGCCGCCGGCCGCCGCGGTTGTACTCCGCCGCGCTCTCGGCGAGGCCCTCGCCGCGGCCGGGGAAGAGCGTCGCGGTGGCGTGCCGCGCGTAGCGGCGCGCCTCGTGCCCGGGCAGGACGAGCGCGACGAACGCCCGCATCCAGTAGGTGAACGCCGTCAGCCAGCGCACGGTCCGGGCGGCCGCCGGCCCATGGTGCTTGCGCAGGTAGCGGTCGCGGTTGCGCGAGAGCTCCACGATGCGCTTGCGCGGGTCGTAGGCGGGCGGCTCGTGGCCGACGGCGCGGGCGGAGGGCACGTGGAGCACGTCCCAGCCCGCGTCGTGCAGGCGCTTGCAGAAGTCGACCTCGTCGGAGAAGACGTAGAACGCGGGGTCGAGGTAGCCGACGGCGAGGGCGGCGTCGCGGCGCACGAGCCACGCGGCCGACTGCACCCAGTCGACGCGCCGGGTCCCGCCGCCGCGGCTCTGCACCACGAAGCGCTTGTGCAGGTACAGCGCGGTCAGCAGCGCCGTCAGAGGACCGGGGAAGCGCCACGCCGACGGCTCCTGGCGGCCCGCGTGGGTGACGAGCGTCGCGCCGGCGACCGCGGCCTCGGGCTCGGCGTCGAGCGCCTCGTGCAGGGCGATCGTCGCGCCCGGCTCGAGCTCGGCGTCGTCGTTGAGCAGCAGCACGTAGCGGCCGCGCGCGCGGCGCAGCAGCGTGGAGTCGTTCTCGCCCTTGCCGCGGCGCTGCTCGAGGGCGATCAGCTCCGTCGTCGCCCCGTGCGCGCGCGCCGCGCCGGCGGAGCCGTCGCGCGAGGCGTTGTCGAGCACGATCACCTCCGTCTCGAACGGCACCGCCGCCCGCTCGCGCGCGATCGAGTCCAGGCAATAGCTCAGGAGCTGGCGCTGCTCGGTGTTGACCACGCAGTAGGAGAGCTCGACCGCCATCGGTCGATCACGCTACCCGCCTTTCGCGGCGTCACGCCTCCCAGGCGTAGACGGCGTACACGGGCCCACGGTCCTCGCCCCTGGGCGCTTCGCGGCGCTCACCGGTGTCCGTGTAGCCGCAGCGCTCGGCCACGCGCCGAGAGGGTGCGTTGTCGACGTGCGGGAGGATCTCCAGGCGGCGCATCCCGAGCGCGGTCCGCGCCCACTCGTGCAGCATCCCGACCGCGCGCGTGGCGACGCCGCGCCCGCGGGCCTCGGCGGCGACCCAGTAGCCGATCTCGCCGTAGCCGCGCCCGAGGTCGATCTCGATCAGGCTGAAGGAGCCGGCGAGGCGGCCGTCCTCGTCGTCGTCGAAGGCGAGGAGCGTCACCGCCTCGCCGGCCTGTGCGCTGGCGGGCGCCCCGGCCAGCCACTCCACCGCGTGCTCGTGCCGGTAGGGGGAGGGCGCGAGCGTCCAGCGGGGGATCTCCGGGTCCTGGCAGGCGGCGGTGACGGCCTCGGCGTCGCCGGGGTGCGGGGGCCGCAGGGTGATCGCGCCGTCGCGCAGGGTCGGGGGCTCGATGGCCGGCACGCCACCAGTGTGGCGCGCCGCGCGGGCGCGCCGCGGGGGTCGTGCTCGCATGGGTCCGGCGATGGGGTTCGAGTCCGGTCGTGTCAGCATGGCGCGCCGGTATGGCACGCGCGCTGCTGTGGACCTCCGCCGCCCTGATCGCCTGGACGCAGGTCGGCTACGCGCTGCTGTTGGCGCTGCTGCGCCCGCGCGCCGCGGGGGCAGCCCCCGGCCCTGCGGCCGCCGCACACGCGGGCTCCGGGCCCGCGCGCGGCGCGGCCCTCCCGCGGGTCTCGCTGATCGTGGCGGCCTACCGCGAGCAGGAGGTGATCGTGGCGAAGGTCGCCAACGCGCTCGCACTCGACTGGCCGCGCGAGGCGCTCGAGGTGATCGTCGCGGTCGACGGCGGCGCCGAACCCGACGCCGACGCCACCGCCGAGCGCGCGCGGGCGGCGGGAGCGGACGTCGTGCTGGAGCTGCCGCGCGGCGGCAAGGTGCGGGCCCAGGACGCGGCCGTGCGCGCGGCCTCGGGCGGGCTGCTGGCGTTCGGCGACGCCAACGCGCTCTGGGAGCCCGGCGCGCTGCGGGCGCTGGCCGCCGCGTTCGAGGACCCCGCCGTCGGCTACGCGTGCGGCCATGTGACGTTCCTCAACGAGGGCGGCACGAACCAGGAGGGCGTCTACTGGCGCTACGAGACGTGGATGCGCGGGCGCGAGTCCGCGCTCGCCTCGGTCACGGCCGGCAACGGCGCGATCTACGCCGTGCGGCCCGAGGCCTACATCGAGGTCGACCCCGTGATGGGCCACGACCTCTCGTTCCCGTTCAACATGGTCAAGCGCGGCTGGCGGGCGGTCGACGTCCCCGGGGCGCGCGCGACGGAGAAGATGGTGCCCTCGATCGAGGGCGAGTGGGCCCGCAAGCGCCGGATGATGTCCCACGCCTGGCCGATCGTGCTGCGCGGGGGGCTGCTGGACCCGCGCGGCTACCCGCCGCTGTACGCGCTGATGGTGCTCTCCCACCGGGCGCTGCGCTACGCGACGCCGCTGCTGCACGTCGTCGCCGCGCTGGCGACGCTGGCGCTCGTCGCCCGCGGGCGCGCGCGGGTCCCGGCCGCCGCCCAGGCCGCGCTGCTGGCCGGCGCCGCGGCCGGCGGGCGCTTCCGCTCGCGGCCGCTGCTGCTCGCCCGCTACTACGTGCTCACGACCGCCTCGCTGGCCGCCGGCCTCTACGACCACCTGCGCCACGGCACCGAGGCGGGCTGGGACGCTCCGGAGGGCACGCGTTGAGCAACCGCTACCTCGCCTCGCGCCGCAAGCGCGCGCTCGACGTCGTCGGCGCGGCGCTCGGCCTGGTGCTCGCGGGCCCGCTGCTCGCGCTGGCGGCGCTCGCGATCCGGCTCGAGGGCGGCGGCCACTTCATCTACCGCCAGCGCCGCGTCGGCCGCGACGGCGTGCCGTTCGACCTCTACAAGCTGCGCACGATGGTCACGGGCGCCGAGACCATGGGCGCCGGGCTGATCGTCGACGCCGGCGACGACCGGATCACGAAGGTCGGCGCCCTGCTGCGCCGGACCTCGCTCGACGAGCTCCCCAACCTGATCAACGTCCTGCGCGGGGAGATGTCGCTCGTGGGCCCGCGCCCGACCGTGCAGGTCCAGGTCGACCGTTACACCGAGCGCCAGCGCCGCCGCCTCGACACCCGCCCCGGCATCACGGGCTGGGCCCAGGTCAACGGCCGCGCCTCGCTCCCCTGGCACGAGCGGATCGAGCTCGACCTCACCTACCTCGAGAACGCCTCCCTGCGCCACGACCTCTTCATCCTCGCCGCCAGCGTCCGCATGGTGCTCACGGGCCATGGGCTCTACCGGGGCGAGACGGGTGGGTGGCGCGACCCGCCTGCGGCGTAACGCCGGCGAACGTCAACCGCGGCTGGGTGGGGAGGCGAGGGGCCGTCCGCAGCGGCCACTCCGCACGCGAGCGGTGGATGAGTCGGGCTGAGGCCGAGTTATCCACCGCTCGACGCAGATTGGGCCCCGCAATGGTGTGGCCACCCGCACTGTACCGATTCAGCGACCCGGTACTGTACCGATTCAGTTGATCGATTCAGAAAGGGACGACCACCATGTTCATCTTCGCTGCCGCCGCCGCCGACTCCCGCCGTATGACCCGCAGCCTGGCGCTGTCGGCGCGCCCGAAGGCGCGCACCATCCGCTAGGAAGGGAGACCGTGTCGCGCAAGGTGACCCTCCAGACCATCGCCGAGCACCTCGGCGTCTCGCGCACCACGGTCTCCAATGCGTACAACCGGCCGGACCAGCTCGCGCCCGAGTTGCGCGAGCGGGTCCTGGCCACGGCGGCCGAGCTCGGCTATACGGGCCCGGACCCCGCCGCCCGGCGCTTGCGCTCCGGCGGGCGCGAGGCGATCGGCCTGCTGTTCACCGAGTCGCTCGCCTACGCCTTCAACGACCCCGGCGCCGTGCTGTTCATGCAGGGCTTCGCGCGCGCCACCGAGGAGGCCGGGCTCGCCGTCCTGATCCTCCCGGGCTTCGCCGGCCGGCCCGGCACGCCGCACCTCGGCCACGAGCGCCAGGCGGCCGTGCGCGAGGCCGTCGTCAGCGGCTTCTGCGCCTACTCGCTGCCCGAGGGCGACCCGGACCTCGAGGCCGCCGTGGAACGGCGGCTGCCGCTCGTGGTCGTCGACGAGCCGCGCACGGGGGAGCACACCTTCGTCGGCATCGACGACCGGGCCGGCGCGCGCCTGGCCGCCGACCACCTCACGGCACTCGGCCACCGCCGGATCGGGGCCGTCTCCTTCCGCACCACCGACGACGGCTACGCCGGCCCGCTGACCCCCGAGCGCGAGGCCGCCTGCACCTACCCCGTGACCGCCTCCCGCCTGGCGGGCTGGCGCGACGGGCTCGAGGCCGCCGGCATCCCGTGGGACGAGGTCGTCAAGGAGGAGCGCGTCCTCAACGCCCGCGAGGAGGGCGCCGCCGGCCTGCGCGAGCTGCTGGCCCGCGACCCGCAGGTCACCGCGGTGCTGTGCTCGACCGACCAGATCGCGCTCGGCGTGATGGCGGCAGCGGCCGAGGTGGGGCGCCGGGACCTCTCGATCGTCGGCTTCGACGACATCCCGGCGGCGGAGGCGCGCGACCTCACCACGGTCCGCCAACCGCTGCTGGAGAAGGGCCTGACCGCGGGACGGCTGCTCGTCGACCCGCCGGAGGACGGCGGGCCGAGGCGGATCGTGCTGCCGGTCCAGCTCGTGCCGCGCGGCTCGACGCGGCGGGCCTAGCGGCCTACGGGACGGCTTCGGGGCCCTTGTCGATGTAGCTCGTGCGGAAGGTCCGCAGGGCGTCCCACGTCGTGTCGTCCAGCTTGGGGCACGTCAGCGAGTGGCCCCAAGCGGTCGCGGCCACCGCCGCGTCCATGCCCGTGGCGTTCTGGAAGAGCAGCATGTGGTAGCCGTCGGTCTCGGCCAGGAACGCCTCGAGCTTGGTCACGTCCTCGGCCGACGTGCCCTCCTTGTACTGGACGTCGATGCGCCCGTGCTCGAGCGTGTGGACGAGCATGCCGAGCTCCGGCGTGTCACCGGCGTTGTACACCCCGTCCTCGTACCAATCGGGGGTGTGGTTGCCCGAGGTCGGCGGGTTGGTCTTGTAGTCCGACGCCTTGAAGTCCTTGTCCTCGTGCGTCGAGCCCTCGATCTCGGGGTGCGTCAGCTCGCAGCCGGCGGCCTCGGCAGCGGCCTTGGCCTCGCCGATCTTCTGCTCGGGCAGCTTGACGTCCGCGGCGGGCGAGCTCGGGTCGCTCGCACTGGCAGGCCCCTCGTCGTCGCCGCCGACCACGCCGAGCGCGACCACGGCGACGATGCCCGCCACCGCGGCAAGGGCGAGCAGCCCGCCGAAGACGTACTGGAGCCGCCTGCGGCGGCCGGCGGCCTTGCGCTCGGCCTGCTCGCGCTCCAGGCGCTCCTGGCGGCGCTTCTCCTTTTCCTCCTGCCTGCTGGCCACGAAGCGGGCAGGGTAGCAATCGCCCGTACCCCCACCGGGTATAATCCACAGACCATGCACGCAGACTCACGCGCGCTTCACAATCGCCTCCGGCGAATCGAGGGCCAGGTCAGGGGCCTGCAGCGGATGGTCGACGAGGACGCCTACTGCGTCGACATCCTCACGCAGGTCGCCGCCGTGCAGACCGCGCTGGAGCAGGTCGCGGTCAACGTCCTCGACGGCCACGTGCGCCACTGCGTCGCCGACGCCGTGGCCGGCGCCGACGAAGGCGCGGCCGACGAAAAGCTCGACGAGCTGATGACCGCCGTGCGGCGCTTCGCGAAGGTCCGCTAGCCCGAGGCGCGGCGCCGCCGCGCGGGCTTGCGGGCCGGCTTCGGCCGCCAGCAGTCGTCCACGAACTCGGCGATCTCGCCCGTCAGCCGCTCGGGCGCGAGCCGCAGCTCGAGGATCGAGCTCGCCTGCAGCAGCCGCCCGTTCGGCAGCTCCTCGACGAGCATCCCGGCGTCCGAGAACGGGTGGACGATGTCGTACTGGTGGCCGATCACCAGCGCGGGCGTCTCGAGCTTCCGCCGCTCGGTGCGGTGCGGCGCCGTGCGCCCGAAGAACAGCCCCTGCAGGACCGCGGCGCTCGGCTCGGGCCGCTGGCGCACGGTGTCGAGCACGTAGTCCAGCGGGCCTGGCAGCGGCGGGACCCGCCGCGTCACGGCCGACAGCAGCCGCATCGCGGGCGCCCCGGCCGTCAGGGCGAGCATCAGCGGCGTGAAGGCGATCGCGCAGCCGACCAGCGCGTGGTCGAGCACCGGCATCTCGACCACCATCCCGCGCAGCCGCTCCGGCGCCAGCGCCGCCGCCTCGAGCGCCGTGTTGGCGCCGAGCGACGTGCCGAGCACGACCGCCTCGTCGACCTCCAGGTGGTCGAGCAGCGCGATCACCTCGGCCCCGAACGTCGTCATCGAGTAGCGCCACATGTCCGGCGGGCGGTCCGAGCGGCCGTGGCCGAGCAGGTCGATCGTGACGGCGCGGTTGCCGCGCTCCGCCAGCGCCTGCGCCAGGGTGGCGTGCATGCGCTGGCTGAGCAGCAGGCCGTGCACGAGGACGATGACCCGCGGGCCCTCGCCGTAGGTGGTGTAGGCGATCCGGTGGCCGCCCAGCGTGAACGTGCTCTCGACGGGGTGGGGCATCGCGGCCGGAGTCTACGAGCGGCGCCTTCGTATGGTCCCCGGTTCGATGAGCGTCACCTACCGGCCCATGCGCGAGGCGGACCTCGAGCCTGCCTTCGACCTGCAGATGCGGGCGTTCACGGACCTCGACCGGCGCCGCGGCACCGACTACGCGGGCCCGCCGCCGCGGCCGGCGTCGCGCTGCTGCGCTTCCGCCGGCTGCTGGAGGCCGACCCCGGCGGGGCCTGGGTGGCCGAGCGCGACGGCGCGCTCACGGGCGTCGCGCTCGCGCTCGTGCGGGAGGGCCTGTGGGGCCTGTCGCTGCTCGTCGTCGACCCGCCGGAGCAGGGGACGGGCGCCGGGCGCGAGCTGCTCGCGCGGGCCTGGGCCTACGGGAACGGCGCGCGCGGCCGCGTGGTCCTCTCCTCCTCCGACCCGCGGGCGATGCGCGCCTACGCCCTCCTCGGGCTCGCGGTCGACCCCGCGGTCGCGGCCAAGGGCGCGCCGAAGGGGATGACGGCGCCGGACGGCGTGCGGCCCGGCGGCGCGGCGGACCTGCCGCTCACCGACGCGGTCGGCCGCGCCGTGCGCGGGGCGGCGCACGGCGGCGACATGCTGACCATGCTCGCCGCGGGCCACGAGCTGCTCGTGGCGCCCGAGCGCGGCTACGTCGTGCTGCGCGGCAGCCAGGTCCGGCTGCTCGCCGCCCACGACGACGCCGTGGCGCGCGACCTGCTGCGGGCGGCGCTCGCCCGGATCGCGGAGCTCGGCGAGGAGGCCCACGTGGAGTTCATGACCGCCCGCCAGCAGTGGGCGATCGAGGTGTGCATCGAGGCGCGGCTCGATCTGCTCGCCGACTGCGGTTGTGTGTTCACCTCCGGAGACGTCGGCCCGTTCGCGCCCTACCTTCCCAGCGGCGCGTACCTGTAGCGTTGCCGCGTCGTCACCTGAGGAGGAAGCGAACAGCATGGCCAAGCACCCCCGCTCGCTGAGCGGCAAGACTGCGGTCGTCACCGGCGGCGCCCGGGGCATCGGGCGGGCGATCACGGAGGCCCTGATCGCCAAGGGCGCCCGCGTCGCGATCGGCGACGTCGACCGCGAGGCGGCGGAGCGCACCGCGGGCGAGCTGGGCGAACCGGTCGTCGGGCTCGGGCTCGACGTCACCGACCTCGCAGGCTTCACCGCGTTCCTGGACGACGTCGAGCGGCGCCTGGGCCCGATCGACATCCTCGTCAACAACGCGGGGATCATGCCGATCACGCCGCTCGAGGCCGAGTCGCACGCCAGCATCACGCGCCAGCTGGAGATCAACCTGCGCGCGGTGATCCACGGCACCCAGGAGGCGATGGCCCGGATGCGCCCGCGCGGGACCGGCCACATCGTCAACATCGCCTCGCTCGCGGGCAAGGCCGGCTACCCCAACCTCGCCACCTACGCGGCCACCAAGCACGCCGTCGTCGGCCTCTCGGAGGCCGTGCGCTTCGAGCTCAAGGACACGGGCGTGGAGGTCTCCGTCGTGATGCCGGGGATCGTCAACACGGAGCTCTCGGCCGGCATGCAGGAGGCGCGAGGCGTCAAGAACCTCACGCCGCAGGAGGTGGCCGGCGAGGTCGTCGGCGCGCTCGAGGTGCCGCGCTTCGACGTCTACGTGCCGCGCTCGACCGGCCCGCTGCTCAAGGTCGCCGCCATCCTGCCGCGGCGCGCGCGCGAGGCGCTCGCCCACGTGATGCGGGCCGACCAGGTCGCCGTCACGGTCGACTCCTCCAAGCGCGCCGCCTACGAGTCGCGCGTCGCCGCGAGCGCCCCGACCGCCGACAAGGTGGCCGAGGTCCAGCTCGGCCAGGAGCGGTCGGCGGCCTAGCCGCGCCCCAGCCAGTCCGCGATCAGGGAGCCGAGGAGGGCTCCCTGATCCTCCTGCAGGAAGTGCCCGGCGCCGTCGATCACGCGCGGCGCCGGCCACCCCAGCGCGCTCGCGAGCGCCTCGCCCGCCTTCACGGGCAGGACGGGGTCGGCGTCGGCCCACAGCACGAGCGCCGGCCGCGTGTCCTCGCGCAGCGCGGCCAGCGTGCGCCGGCCGGCCTCCGCGCCGGGGTCGTCGGGGTGCAGCGGGAGGATTGCCGGGAACGCGCGGGCGCCCGCCTTGGAGGCCTCGTTCGGAAACGGGGCGTCGTAGGCCGCCGCGACGTCGTCGCCCGGATCGGTCGCGCACGCGCGCCGGACGAGCAGGCTCACCGGCAGCTCCTCGACCCGGTCGACGAACTCGCGGAAGCGGTGCCAGTTCTCGCTCATCGGCTGCTCGCCGGTGAACACGCCGGTGTCCATCAGCACGAGCCGGTCGACGCGGTCGGCGAGCTCCGTCGCCACGCGCAGGCCGATCGGCCCGCCCCAGTCGTGCACGACGAACGTCGCGCCGCGCAGGTCGAGCTCCTCGACGAGCGCCGTGGCGGCGGCCACGTGGCGGTCGTAGGAGTACCAGTCCTCGTCGATCGGCTTGTCCGAGCGCCCGAAGCCGGGCAGGTCCGGGAGGATCGCCCGGTAGCCGGCCTCCAGGACGGGCGGCGCGACCTTGCGCCACAGGAAGCTCCAGGTCGGCTCGCCGTGCCAGAAGACGACGGGCGGCCCGTCGCCCTCGTCGACGTGGGCGAGCCGCAGGCCCTCCCACTGGCGGTAGTGCGGCTGCCAGGGGAAGTCGGGCAGGCCCTCCAGCAGCACGTCCGGGGTGCGGATCGCGTCGGTCACGGCTTGGGTTGTATCCGGTCGAGCAGCGGCAGGAGCGACTTCGCCTCCGAGGAGACGGTGACATGGATCGCGCCGGGCTCGCGGACCCACGTGATCCCGCCGAGCACGGAGAGCCGGTCGAGCACGCTCTGGAAGGCCAGCGCCTGGCGGCGCGAGACGTAGGTGCGGTCGACGTCGAACGCCCACCCGGTGGTGTGCAGGGAGAAGTTGCGCGTCGCCTCGCGGTTGCCCTTCACGAGCTCGCGCTGGTAGGCCTCGTCGCGCACCGTGGAGGTGACGGTCAGGGGCCCGGCGCCGCTGAGCTGGCGCACCTGGGCGCCGATGTACAGCGCCATCGCGAGCGCCTCGGGGCGCAGCCCGCGGTAGAGCCCGGCCGGCTGCTCGAGCCGGCCCGCCAGCTCGCCCATGCGGGTGTCGCGCTCGAGCCCCGTGGCCGCGGGCTGGTCGGGGAAGGCGACGATCTGCCCGTCGTCCCACGCCGCGCGCAGCTGGCCCGGGTCGGCGAACTGGGGGATGGAGCCCGGCGGGTGCAGCACCTCCTCGGCCGAGCCCTTGGCGCCGTGCAGCGCGATCAGCCGCTCGAGCTCCGTGCGGTCGTCGCGGTACAGGCGCATGATCTCCCGCCCCGCGAGCACCTTCCAGTAGTAGTTCGAGGAGTCGTCGCCGAGCCGCACCAGCCGCCCGTACGCCTCCGGGTGGCGCGAGAAGCTCGAGTCGAAGTAGACCTCGGGCCAGCCCGAGCTCTCGCCGAAGGCGCGCAGCACGCCCTGCAGGTTGCCGATGCCCATGTGGTAGGAGACGAACGCGTAGTCCTCGCGCCCGAGCGTCTCGCGGGCGAGCTTGAGGTAGCGGCCCGTGGCCTCCAGCGCCTTGGCGCCGTCGAAGCGCTCGTCGACGCGCGCCCGCTCGGCGCGCAGACGGCGCACCTTCTCCTCGTGGCCGCGCGAGCCCTCGCGGTCGATCCGCCGCGAGAGCAGGCCGCTGCGCGCCGTGTCGACCTTCATGTCCAGCAGGTCGGTGGCCGTGCCGGCGAGGATCTGCGTGAGCCCGACAGCGCCCTCGATGCCGTTGGGCGTGATGGCGTCGTCGCGGCCGGCGCTCTCGAGGAACACGAGCCCCTCGAGCGTGTCGGCGTCCACGCCGGCGGCGTCGGCGGCCTGCTCGATCTGCGGCCGCCAGCGGCCGACGCGCTCCGCGCTCTCCGCGACCCCGCCGGGCGAGAGCGTGTAGAGCAGGTGGCTGGTGCCCTTCGCCGCGCGCGAGACGAACTCGTCCTCGCGCTCGGGGTCCCAGGCGAAGGGGTCCGGCAGGCCCTGCTCGTCCTCGCCGCCGGGCGCGGGGGCGACCGTCGGGACGCCCCCGGGAGTGCGGTCGCCGAGACCCGCGATCCCGAGGATCCCGATGGTCGTGAGCAGGACCGCGGCCAGCACCATGGCGATGCGGAGCCGGGCCCGGTGGGGGCCGGAGCGGAGCGCGGGCGGCACGCCGACTAAGGCTGGCACACCCGCGCTGGGGCTTCCGGTCAGTCGTCGTCGCCGCCGTGCCTGCCGCCGCCGCCCGAGCGCTCGACCTCGAGCGCGACCCAGCGGCCGTTGGAGCGGCGCACGGTGGACTCGATCCGGGTCATGCCCTTGCGCAGGCCGGAGAAGCCGGCGACGCGCTCGAAGCGGGTGCGGGAGGTGACCTTGATGCGGATCGTCCCGCGCTCGGAGTCGTGCAGGCGGAAGGTGCGGTTGTCGCGGTTGACGGACACGACGGTGCCCTCGTACTGCGTGGCGGCCGAGGCCGCGGCGGGGGCGGCGAGCGTGACTGCGGTGACGGTGGCGATCAGGACGAAGAGCTTCATCGAACGGCCTCCTGGGGCTGGTTGCTGTGACATCAGAATCCCCGCCCCGCGGGCAACGGCCGGGAAGCCGCGGGTTAAGAGCCCGCCAAGGAACCCCGGCACGCGGGTCTTCCTTGGCGGACTCTGAGTTGGTGCGGCGTGCCGCACCACACTCCGGGGTGGTGCCACCGCGCGCACCGTGGAGATGTCCGCAGTGCCGGGGGGCCGGTGCGCCGGGAGCATGGCCCGCATGCTCTCGATCTCCCCGCTCTCCTCCGACGTCGCCGTCCTCCGCGAGTCCCTCGCCGGCGCCGTCGTGCTCCCTGACGACGCCGGCTGGGACGCCGCTCGTCAGGCCTGGAACCTCGCCGCCGATCAGCGGCCCGCCCTCGTCGCCCTGCCCGAGTCCGCCGCCGACGTGCAGGCGCTCGTCGACTTCGCCCGCACCCGCGGCCTGCGCGTCGCGATGCAGGGCACCGGCCACAATGCGGTGCCGCTCGGCCCGCTCGACGACACGCTGCTCGTCAAGACCGAGCGCATGCGCGGCGTCGAGATCGACGAGCGCAACCGCATCGCCCGCGTCGAGGCCGGCGCGCTGTGGATCGACGTCACCGCTCCCGCCTCCGACGCCGGTCTGGCCCCGCTCGCCGGCTCCTCGCCCGACGTCGGCGTCGTCGGCTACACGCTCGGCGGCGGCCTCAGCTGGCTGGGCCGCAAGTACGGCCTCGCCGCCAACCGCCTGCTCTCCGCCGACGTCGTGACCGCCGACGGCCGGCTCGTGCACGCCTCCCGCCACGAGAACCCCGACCTGTTCTGGGCGCTCCGCGGCGGCGGCGGCAACTACGGCGCGGTCGTCGCGATCGAGTTCGAGCTGATCCCGATGCGCCAGGTGCACGCCGGCATGATGCTGTTCCCGTGGGAGCGCGCCCGCGAGGTCCTGCAGGCGTGGCGCGAGTGGACGGCCGCGGTGCCGGACTCCGTCACCACGTCGGCCCGCATCATGCAGCTCCCCCCGCTGCCCGAGCTGCCCGAGTTCCTGCGCGGCCGCGGCGTCGTGATCATCGACGGCGCGATCGTCGAGGACGCCGAGCACGCCGCCGAGCTGCTCGCCCCGCTGCGCGAGCTCGGCCCGGAGATCGACACGTTCGCCGACATGGCGCCCGTCGGCCTCTCGCGCATCCACATGGACCCGGAGGAGCCGATGCCCGGCATCAGCGACTCGCTGATGCTCGACGGCCTCAGCGCCGCGACGGTCGACCGGCTCGTCGACGCGGCCGGGGTGGGTGGGGAACGATTCTCGCCGCTGCTGATGGTCGAGCTGCGCCACCTCGGCGGCGCCCTCGCCCGCTACGCGGGCGGCGCGCTGTCGCGCTTCGACGGCGAGTACCTGTACTTCGCGGCCGGCATCCCGATGGACCCGGCCGTCGTCGCGGCGCTCGAGGCGCACTTCGCGGTCGTCGGGTCGGCCCTGGCCCCGGAGTCCAGCGGCCGCCAGTACCTCAACTTCTCCGAGCGCAAGATCGACCCGGTCGCGTTCTACGGCGAGGAGACCTACGCGCGGCTGCGCAAGGTCAAGGCCGAGGTCGACCCGCTGGAGATCTTCCGCGGCAACCACGAGATCCCCGCCGCGTAGGCGCAGCGGAGAGCAGAGGCCCCGCCCGCACGGATGCGGGCGGGGTGCTCGCGTTCTACTTCGGCAGCATCGTCGCCGCGGCGGCCGCGGCCGCACGGCGGCGGCGCGGGGCGCGGCGCGGGTCCGCGCCCTCGGAGCCGAGGCCGGTCTCCGACCGCACCAGCAGCTCGTCGTAGGTGCGCTTCTCCTCCGTCGCCGAGCTGAGCATCGTCCCGATCCAGCAGCCGAGGAAGCCGAGCGGGATCGTCACCAGGCCGGGGAACGTCAGCGACGACGGCGAGCCCTCGCTGTCCGGGCCGGGCCAGACGGGCGGGCTCAGCAGGATCATCACGACCGACGCGATCACGCCGAACGCGACGCCGGTCAGCGCGCCGGCGGTGTTGAACCGCCGCCAGGTGAGCGCCAGCAGCAGCGCCGGGAAGTTGGCGCTGGCCGCGAACACGAACGCCATGCTCACGAGCACCGTCACGTTGAACCCGGAGCCGACGAGCAGCGTCGCCACGATCGCGAACGCCGCGAGGCCGACCGAGGCGATCCGCGCCACGCGCGTCTCGTCGATGTCGTCGCCGTTCTTGATCACGTTCGCGTAGACGTCGTGCGCGATCGTGCTCGCCGACGCGAGCACGAGCCCCGACACGACCGCCAGGATCGTCGCGAACGCCGCGGCCGAGAACAGCGCGAGCGCGATGTCGCCGCCCGCGGAGCCCTCGCCGCCGCCGAGGAACTGCGCCAGCAGCGGCGCCGCGAGGTTGCCGCCGTCGCCGACCGCCGCCGTCGCCCCGTCGCCCGTCATCAGCGCGCGGGCGCCGAAGCCGATGATGGTCACGATCAGCGTGAAGACGCCGATGAAGCCGATCGTCCAGACGACCGACTGGCGCGCGGCCTTGCCGTCGGGCACGGTGAAGAACCGCATCAGGATGTGCGGCAGGCCGGCCGTGCCGAAGAAGATCGTCAGGCCGGTCGAGATCACCAGGACGGGGGAGGTCAGGAACAGGCCCGGGCCGAGGTACCCCTGCCCCTCTCCCGATTCCGCGGCTGCCTTGTCGAGCAGCTGCGACGGGCTGAAGGAGAACTTCGCCAGCACCCACGTCGCGATCACGACGCCCGCGATCATCAGCATCGCCGCCTTGATGATCTGGATCCACGTCGTGGCGAGCATGCCGCCGAAGACGATGTAGATCGTCATGAAGACGCCACAGATCAGTACCGCGATCGCGAAGTCGATGCCCGCCAGTGCCTGCACGAGCGCGCCGGCGCCGACGAGCTGGGCGATCAGGTAGATGCCGGTCACGAGCAGCGACGTCGACGCCGCGGCGACGCGCGCGGGCTTCTCCTTGAGGCGGTAGGAGAGGACGTCGGCGAGCGTGAACTTGCCGGCGTTGCGCATGCGCTCGGCCAGCAGGTAGAGGACCACGATGAAGGACATGCAGGCCGCGAGGCCGATGATCCAGCCGTCGAAGCCGAACAGGAACATCAGGCCCGCGTAGCCCAGGAACGTCGACGCCGACAGGTAGTCGCCGGCGATCGCGAGCCCGTTCTTGCGACCGCTGATGCCGCGGCCGGCGGTGTAGAACTCGGTCGTGGTCTTGGTGCGCGAGGCCGCCCAGCGGGTGATCAGCAGCGTGACCGCCAGCACGACGGCGAAGATGGCGACGGCGAGCCCGTTGAACTCGCCGGTGACCGCGAAGGCGCTCATCGCTTGAACCTCCCCGTCGGCTCGGGCCGCTCACCGGCGTGGTCGAGCGCCGCGGCGGCCATGTCCTCCCACTCCCTGGCCTTGCGGGCGTACGCCCACGCCAGGACGAAGGTCAGGAAGATCAGCCCGGCGCCCGAGAGCAGCGCCCAGGTGATCGAGCCGATCGCCGGCTTGCCCATCGCGTCGGGCGCGAAGCCGTAGAGGCCCATCACGAGGATCAGCGCCCCGGTCTGGATCGCCATGCCGGTGAGCGTGAAGCGGCGGCGGCTGTGGTGCAGCCGCCGGAACTCCGGCGTTTCGGCCAGGTGCCGCCAGTCGTGGGATTCCGGTGCGGCGGGCGGTGCGGCCGCGCGCTCCCCTGATGGCGCGCTGGTGCTGGGGCCCGTGGACGATGGTGCTGACATCGGCGTCTCCCTCCCGTCGGGTTGCGTACGTGTTCCCCGATCGGGCGTGTGACCATTCGCACGCTCTTAGGAACGCCTCAGCCCTCTCATGCAGGCTTGACGCCATGACGCAGCGGATCTCGCCGCCGCGCGCTCGGCGCGCTCGGCGCCGTCAGCCTCGGCGCGCTGCTCGGGGCGTGCGGGGACGGCGACCGGAAGGTCGCCACCACCGACGGCGGCAGCGCCACCGTCGAGCCGAAGACCACGCTCGCCTCCTCACTGGTGGAGAAGCTCGACGCGGCGGGCTCGTGTACTCCGGCTTCGACGACGGCGAGGGCGAGCGCTTCCTGCGCGGCGCGCAGGCGGCCAACGAGGACGGGATCGCGCGCTCCACGACGATCTACCCCGGCCACTACCAGGGCCGCACGGTCCACATCCACGCGAAGGTCCACCTGGACCGGCGGACGGTCCTGACGACGCAGCTGTACTTCGACGACGCCGTCTCGGACCGGGTGTTCGGCGGCGGCGGCTACCCCGACGCCGGCGGCCGGCGGCGCAACGACTCCGACGGGATCTTCGACGACTCGCTGTCGCTGACGCTGGAGCGGCGCGATGACGGCTACCTCGGGCTGATGAACTTCGACGTCGCGCGCGCCTGAGTTACCGTCTCGGTATGGAGACGGCGACCCTGCTCGACGCGGCGCGGCGCGGCGACGAGAGCGCGTTCGAGCGGCTCGTGGAACCGCACCGCCGCGAGCTGCACGCGCACTGCTACCGGATGCTCGGCTCGCTCCACGACGCCGAGGACGCCCTCCAGGACGCGCAGCTGCGCGCCTGGCGCGGCCTGCCGCGCTTCGACGGCCGCAGCTCGCTGCGCACGTGGCTGTACCGGATCGCCACCAACACGTCGCTGGACGTGATCGGCAAGCGCCCCGAGCGCACGCTGCCGATCGACCACGGGCCGCCGTCTGACCCGTTCGACGGGCCGGGCGAGCCGCTGGTGGAGACGGTCTGGATCGAGCCCTACCCCGACGAGCAGCTCGGGCTCGAGGACGGCTACGCCGCGCCCGACGCGCGCTACGAGGCGCGCGAGAGCGTCGAGCTGGCGTTCGTGGCGGCCGTCCAGCACCTGCCGGCCAACCAGCGCGCCGTCCTGATCATGCGCGAGGTGCTCGGGTTCTCGGCCAAGGAGGTCGCCGACTCGCTGGACACGTCCGTCGCGTCGGTCAACTCCGCGCTGCAGCGCGCCCGCAAGACCGTCGAGGACAAGATGCCCGCGGAGAGCCAGCAGGCGACGCTGCGCGCGCTCGGCGACCGCAAGGTCGGGGAGATCGTCGACCGCTACATGACCGCGCTGGGCAACGCTGACGTCGACGCCGTCGTCGGCATGCTCGCCGAGGACGCCGCGTGGTCGATGCCGCCCGCCGCCACCTGGTATCGCGGCGAGCGGCTGCCGGACTTCCTGCGCGTGGGGCCGCTGTCGGGCGCGTGGCGCTGGCGCCACGTGCCGGCGCACGTCAACGGCCAGCTCGCCGTGGGCGTGTACTCCTGGGACGAGGCGACGGGCACGCACCTGCCGTTCGCGCTCGACGTCATCACGCTGCGCGGCGACCGGATCGCCGAGGTGACGGCGTTCATCGTCCGCACCACCGACCTGCCCGACCGCGACGCGTTCCGCCGCTGGCCCGAGCAGCCGCTCGACGAGCGCCGCACCGAGCTCGTCTTCGCCCGCGCCGGGCTGCCGGCCTCCGTCGACTAGCGCCGGAGCGCGTCGATGCGCTCGTAGCGCTCGCTGAACTCGCGCAGCGCGCGGGCGGAGTCCCACGGCTCGAGGTCGATGTCGAGCTCCTCGGCGCCGTCGAGCTCGGGCCAGTGCCAGGTGACCTCGCTGAACGTGCGCCGCTCGGCTGCCAGCAGCGCCTTGTCGAGCGGCTTGACCCGCGCGGCGGCCTCGGGCAGCGCGAAGCGCTCGGCGATCACGGCCTCCAGCCGCTTCTCGGCGACGCGGAACGCCGCGCCGAGCTCGCTGCGGTGCTTGAGCGGGTGCGGAAGGTCGCCGAGGTAGGCCTCGGCGGCGTCGTGCAGCAGCGCGGCCATCAGCTCGTCGGGCGTCGCGCCGCGCGCTTCGAGCAGGTCGCAGACGATCACGGAGTGCTGGGCGACGGAGTAGAAGGCCTTCGAGTGCCCGCCGAAGCGGCACAGGTTCGAGAGCGCGCGGGCGATGTCGGCGGGGTCGATGTCCTCGACGGCCGCGTCGAGCGGATTCACGCGGCGGCCGGACAGCGTCTGGATGAAGGGGCCGGGCTCGAGCACTTCCGTCAATCGTATTACTGCCGCGGCGGCGCGGTGGTCCGGCGCACCAGCAGCTCCAGCTCCAGGCGCTCGTCGCGCGCCTGCCCCGGCCCCTCGCGCAGCGCCGCCACGAGCAGCTCGATGCCGCGCCGGCCGCTCTCCTCGAGCGGCTGGTGGACCGTGGTCAGGCCGACGTAGGGCGCGACCTCGATGTCGTCGAAGCCGACGACCGACAGGTCGCCCGGCACGTCGAAGCCCTCGTAGCGAGCGGCCTCCAGGACGCCGAGGGCCTGCGTGTCGGAGGCGGCGAAGATCGCGGTCGGCGGCTCGTCGAGCGACAGCAGCTCGCGCGTGAGGCGGTGTGCGACCGGGCGCCCGTGGGAGCCCTTGCGCTCGAGCTCGCGGTCGGCCACGATGCCGGCCTGCTGGAGCGCTTGCCGGTAGCCCTCGCGGCGGTGGTCGCTGGCCACGAAGCCGAAGTCCGGATCGGGACGGTCGCCCACGAACGCGATCCGCTCGTGGCCGAGCTCGATCAGGTGGCTCGTGGCGAGCAGGCCGCCGGCGACGTCGTCGATCGAGAGGCTCGTCAGGCGCGGGTGGTGGGCGTCGAGCAGGACGACCGGCGCGCCCGCGCGCCGGAACGCCTCCGCCTCGGCGTCGGTCGGGGCCAGCGAGGTGATCAGCAGGCCGTCGCTGCGGTCCAGCGGGGCGCGGCGGCCGAGGTACTCGTCGCGGTGCGACGGGGTGGCGACGTTGCAGACGACGAGCTCGAAGCCCGCGGCGTCGACCGCCGCGAGCACCCCGCGCATGCGCTCGACCGCCGAGGGGTGGGTGAAGAACGGGATGACCAGCGCGAGCGTGTCCGTGGCGCCCGTGACGAGCGAGCGCGCGCTGGCGCTCGGGCGGTAGTCGAGGTCCTGGATCGCGGCCAGCACGCGGGTGCGCGCCTTCTGGCTGACCTGGCCGCCGTTGAGCACGCGCGAGACCGTGCTCGCGCCGACGCCCGCCTGCGACGCCACCTCGGCGATCGTGGCCGCGGCGCCCTTGCGCCGCGGTTCGGGCCTGGCCCTGTCGCTCGACGCGAACGGCACCTGCGCCATCTTGCCAGTCAGGCCCCCTCCCGCCACCGCCGCTCGAGGTCGCGCAGCAGCAGCGGGTACACGATCCGGTGCCGGAACGGCTTGATCGCCGCCATGTAGGCGGCCCCGAGCCGCCCGTTGCGCTTGACGAGCACCGCCATCTGGCCATGGTGGCCGCCGTCGCCGTCCGCGACCCAGCCGAGGTGGATGACCCCGTGCATCGTGCGGTTGGCGAGCTCCGCCGCCCACTCGTCGTGGGTCTCGTACAGCGGCTCGAACGGGAGCTTCGGGGCCGGCCCCGCCGGGCCGTCGCGGAGGTCCGGCGGCAGTCGGTCGCGCAGCCTCGGCACCCGGCCGCCGGCGCCGCCGTCGTCATCGTCCCAGCCGAACAGCGCTCCGAGCTTCCAGCGCAGCGCGAACAGCGCGCCGAGCACCTTCGACGATTCCGCGGGGTCCGCCGTCGCGACCAGCTCGACGAGCCGCGGCAGGTCGTCGGGCCCGCCCGGCGTGGGGAGGGCCCACACGTCCTCCAGCGCGAAGTCCGGCGTCAGCGCGTGGATCCGCCAGGGCCGGGCGAGGTGGGCGCTGTCCGGGAGCCGCATCTCGTCACGCGGCGACGTAGCCCGCGAGGTGCTCGCCCGTGAGCGTGGAGCGGCCGGCGACCAGGTCGGCCGGCGTGCCCTCGAAGACGACCCGGCCGCCGTCATGGCCGGCGCCGGGGCCGAGGTCGATGATCCAGTCGGCGTGCGCCATGACGGCCTGGTGGTGCTCGATCACGATCACCGACTTGCCGGCGTCGACGAGCCGGTCGAGCAGCGCGAGCAGCTGCTCGACGTCCGCGAGGTGCAGGCCGGACGTCGGCTCGTCCAGGACGTAGATTCCGCCTTTCTCGCCCATCCGGGTGGCCAGCTTGAGCCGCTGGCGCTCGCCGCCGGAGAGCGTCGTGAGCGGCTGGCCGAGCCGCAGGTAGCCGAGCCCGACGTCCGCGAGCCGCTCGAGGATCTTGTGCGCCGCCGGGAGCTGGGCGTCGCCGCCGGCGAAGAACGCCAGCGCCTCCTCCACCGCCATCGCCAGCACCTCGCTGATGTCCCTGCCGCCGAACGTGTACTCGAGCACCTCGGCCTGGAAGCGCTTGCCCTCGCACTCCTCGCAGGTCGTGGCGGTTCCGGCCATGATCCCGAGGTCGGTGTAGACGACGCCGGCGCCGTTGCAGTTCGGGCAGGCGCCGTCGGAGTTGGCGCTGAACAGGCCGGGCTTGACCCCGTTGGCCTTCGCGAACGCCTTGCGGATCGGGTCGAGCAGGCCCGTGTAGGTCGCGGGGTTGCTGCGCCGCGAGCCGCGGATCGCGCCCTGGTCGACCGTCACGACGCCTTCGCGGCCTTCGACCGAGCCGCGGATCAGCGAGCTCTTGCCCGAGCCCGCCACGCCGGTGAGCACGACCAGCACACCGAGCGGGATGTCGACGTCGACGTCCTGCAGGTTGTTCATGTCCGCGCCGCGGACCTCGAGCGCGTCGCCGCCCTCGCGCACGGTCTCCTTGAGCGCCGCACGGTCGTCGAGATGGCGGCCGGTGATCGTGTCGCTCCCTCGCAGCCCCTCGACGGTGCCCTCGAACATCACCTCGCCGCCCTGGGAGCCGGCCTTCGGGCCGAGGTCGACGACGTGATCGGCGATCGCGATCGTCTCCGGCTTGTGCTCCACGACCAGCACGGTGTTGCCCTTGTCGCGCAGCTGCAGCAGCAGGTCGTTCATGCGCTGGATGTCGTGCGGGTGCAGGCCGATCGTCGGCTCGTCGAAGACGTAGGTGACGTCGGTGAGCGAGGAGCCGAGGTGGCGGATCATCTTGGTCCGCTGGGCCTCGCCGCCCGACAGCGTGCCCGATGGCCGGTTGAGCGAGAGATAGCCCAGCCCGATGTCCTCGAACGAGGAGAGCGTGTCCCGCAGCGCGTCGAGCAGCGGCGCGACCGACGGCTCCTCCAGGGCCTTGACCCACTCGGCCAGGTCGCGGATCTCCATCGCGGAGACGTCGGCGATGCTGGCGCCGTCGATCTTCGACGACCGCGCGGCCTCGCTCAGCCGGGTGCCGTCGCAGTCCGGGCACGTGGTGAAGACGATCGCCCGCTCCACGAACGCGCGGATGTGCGGCTGCATCGCCTCGACGTCCTTGGCCAGGAACGACTTCTCGATCTGCGGGACGAGGCCGGCGTAGGTGAGGTTGATGCCGTCGACCTTGATCTTGGTCGGCTCCCTGTAGAGCAGGTCGTGCATCTCGCGCTTGTTGAACTTCTTGATCGGCTTGTCCGGGTCGAAGAAGCCGCAGCCGCGGTAGATGCGCCCGTACCAGCCCTCCATCGAGTAGCCGGGGATCGTCAGCGCGCCCTCGTTGAGCGACTTGCTCTCGTCGTAGAGCGCGGGAAAGTCGTAGTCGCTGACCGACCCGCGGCCCTCGCAGCGCGGGCACATGCCGCCGACGCGGCTGAAGGTCGCCTTCTTGGTGATCGTCTTGTCGCCGCGCTCGATCGTGAAGCCGCCGCTCCCGTGGGCGGATGCCACGTTGAAGGAGTACGCGCCGGGCGAGCCGATGTGCGGCTGCGCAAGCCGGCTGAAGAGGATCCGCAGCATCGCGTCCGTGTCGGTGACGGTGCCGACGGTCGAGCGCGGGTTGGAGCCCATCCGCTCCTGGTCGACGCTGATCGCGGTCGTGATGCCGTCGAGCACGTCCACGTCGGGCCGCGCCAGCGTGGGCATGAAGCCCTGCACGAAGGCGCTGTAGGTCTCGTTGATCAGCCGCTGCGACTCCGCGGCGATCGTGCCGAACACCAGCGAGCTCTTGCCCGAGCCCGAGACGCCCGTGAACACCGTCAGGCGGCGCTTGGGGATCTCGACGCTGACGTCCTTGAGGTTGTTCACGCGCGCGCCCAGCACGCGGATCAGGTCGTGGCTGTCGGCGATTTGCCGGATCGTCATGGGCACGATGGTATGGAGGCGACCCACACGTCGCCTTCCGCGTGGCGGAGCAGCCAGCGCCCGCTGTCCGGGTAGTGCACGTTGGCCGGCAGGCCCGTCGTCGTCAGCAGCAGGGCGCGGACGTCCGACTCGCTCCGGTTGCTGAGCTGGTGCGCGCCGGACGGGCCCTCCGGGAGGCAGATGAGGTCGCCCGGCGCGAGCGTGCGCTCCCCCGCGGGCGCCCGCAGCACCGGCGCGCCCGAGATCACGTAGAGCCACTCCTCGATCCCGTGGTGGTAGTGGTACGGCCAGATCGGCACGCCCGCCCCGGCCTCGTACACGCTCGCGCCGATCCGCCGGGCGCCCAGGCGGGGACCCAGCGTCGCCGCGACGTGCCGGAAGCCAGCTTCGTCGAGCAGCTCGTCCAGCTCGACACGGAGGATGTTCACCGTTTCGCCGCCCACCCCCGGAAGGCTCGCACGTCGCGCCGCCGATACCGCGCCTCACGCCGGTCACGGGTACGTTGGTGGCCGTGGGCTCACGCATCATGTACGTGGAGACCCGCTGGCCCGACAACCGCATGAGGTCGGGCCGCATCGCGCGGGTGCGCTCGTCGAAGACCGGCCGGACCCTCTACCTCGACGGCAAGACGTTCGAGGGACTCGGGATGGGTGAGTACCGCGAGACAGAAACCGGCGAGAGCCACTGGTTCTCGGGTCCGAGGAGGGACGGCAACGATCGCAAGGGCGTCTCGAGCAGCGTCCCGATCGAGATCGACGAGGACGTTCGCCGCGAGTACTGGACCGAGATCCGCGCACTCCCCGAGCGGTCCGCCGAGCCCAGGACATAGGGCGCAGCACCCGCGGATCGACGCGGAGGGTGCGATCCAGTCTCACGCGGTCGCGGATAGTCGGCGTGAGCACGGGAACGGCTCTACGACGCCGATCGCATCAGTGCGTGTGTTCCTGCCCGGCTCGTTCCGGACGCCAGTGTGTTCCCTCTTCGTTCCCCAGGCTCGACTGGCACCTCACAGTCGAGCTATCGACAGCAGCGAAAGCGGCAACGACGTACTGAGAGGGGGGCGGACCGCGAAGCTCAGCCCAGAGAGACGACCAGCCCGGCGGCTAGTGCCCGAGGAGATCCCTCGCCTCGCCCTCGGCCTCATGCTCGAAAGCGGGTGCCATCAGCTCGATCTCCTCGGCGCCAAGGCCATGGCCACGTGCGACCTCCTGCCAGCCGGAAGTCGCGTCGTAGACCTCACCCAGCACCTGTCTGGCGCCGGAGTGATCGAGGCGGAACATGGCGGCGACCTCCATGACCAGTTCGGCACTGGCGGACGTATCGGCCTCGTCGATGGCGGTGTTCAGGTGGCGCTCGCCCCCGCGCGGGTCGGGGTTGAGGTCGAAGGCGGGCGACAGCCGCCACCCGGCGTTGCTAGTGCGCAGGAAACCGTGGTTGCGCAAGTGGTCGTCGTAGTTGGAGATCAGCACCGAGAAGGCAATCCGCCGCCACAGCTCCTGCAGGTCGGCGGTGGCGGCGGCCGACCGTTCCTCGATGACGGCCGCGATTTCCAGGTAGCTGCCCCGATCGCCTTCGGTGCCCTCCAGCATGGTCATGGCGCTGGCGTAGCCGATGCGCTTCGCGCCGGCGCGGTCGAAGCGGTCGACGGCCACGACGGCCTTGCCGTCGATGACGTGCAGCCTAAAGTCGGGGACGCGGATCCCGGCCTCGCGCGCGAGTTGCAAGGCGACCGCCTCCCAGCGCATGACGTCCCAGTCGTCGTTCGCAGGGCTGGGGAACTTGGCGATGGCAATTTGTCCCTGCTCGTCGAGCACGTGCGCCTTGGGCCGGGCGCCACCCAGCGAGCTTCCGCCGCGCAGCAGCGCCGCGAGTTCTTCCTCGCTCTCCTGGTCGCGCTCGACACGCTCGGCAGCGCTGAGGAAGCGCGGCAGGTCGAGCAGCGCCGGAACGCCCTCCTCGGGCACGGCCAGGAACTCGCCGCCATCTGGGTCGCGGAAGCGCAACGCGCCCTGACGTAGGTCGTCGCGAACCCCGAGCAGGTAGTCGGATTCGCCGAAGCTGCGCGCGGTTCCCCCCTCGCGCTTGGCCCGCTTGCGTTCGGCGCGGCCGATGAGCCGTCGGCCCCAGCGATCAGGGGCGCAGTCGGCGAAGGCGCCGAAACTGGCCCGGTCGGGCGCGGTGTGCTGGGTGCCGGAGACCAGAGGGAGCCGCGGGTCCAGCGGGTAGGCACCCTTGCGGCCGAGGTAGGAGGGCTCGTAGGCGAAGCTCTGCGACTCGGTATCGCGGCGCCCTCGGCGCGCCCACAACCGGCCGGCCAGTACCTCCTCCTCAACCAGATCGACGAGGACGTCGACCACGCGCTCGGACATTAGGGTCGCCGCAGGTCACGGGGACGCACCCGTTGGGGCAGCCGCTCGTCGGCGCGCAACCGCCCAACATCGGTCTCGTAGGGGTCGACGGCGCGCACCACGCCGTCGAGTACACCGAGCGCATGCAGTACCCGCAGCAGGTTCTCCGCGCTCACCGCGCCGTCGCCCTGTTCGATGCGGCTGATCGTGGTGCGGTGCAACCCCGCGCGGTCGGCAAGCTGGACCTGCGTGAGGTCGCTGAGCCTGCGCCACGCGCGGACGTTCTCGGCCAGGTCGCGCATCGCGCGCCGCACGGCAATCGGGGTTCGGGATGAAGACTGAGCAGGCATAAGGTCGCTTTCGAGCGATATTGTAGCGCACAAAGTCGCTTTCAAGCGACTTTCTCGCACAGGGGATGCCATGGTCTTCTGCGCTGCGGCGGGGCCCCTCGCCGCGCGTATCTCGCCGAGTCATCCCGGCGGGCCATACGCGCCCGGCGCGCGGCGCATCGCCTCGGGCGGGTCAGCGCTGTCGTGAGGGCGGCCGAGCTGGCACGAACATGGCAGCGACTCTCGGACTTCGACTCTCGGTCTCACCGCCGCCCTTTCGCTTCGAAGCAAGCGTGATAGTCGCTGGCGACGTGACCGGGTCTACTTGCAGCGCTTCTCGCCGAGGCGACCGGTTTCCGTCCTTACCGGCTACTTGGCCAGCGCCGAAACCGTAGCTCGATGTGGCGTGGACCCCGTCGGCGTTGACACTCAGGCCGCTGGGATCGACTGGTCGTCGTCCCTCTCAGTTCCCCGAGGCCCCCGAGAACGACCTGAGCCCGGACAGCAGAACGCCCGAAACCCGCGTAGAGGCCGCGGATCCCGGGCGATGGAGCTAGGGGGACTCGAACCCCCGACCTCCTGGGTGCGATTCAGTCTCAGGCGGTCGTCCACGGTGTCGCTCGGCCGGCGAACCGCACTGCGACGTCATTTCCTTCCTTCGATCCGGCGCGGGCTGGCTCGCTCCGGACACCGGAGTGTTCCCTCTCCGTTCCCCTACGGCGGAAGTGCTCGTCGCTATCGGGTTCAGGCGAAAGCAATACCCGTCATGCTGCGCGGCGCGATGACGATCGACTACCACGGCGTCAAGCCGCCAGACCTCGACACACCGCTGATCGAGTTCGAGACAGACAATGGGTTGGTGGACCTCTACAACGACTACAGCCTGCGAGCCGCGACCTTCGACGCTGAGGGACTCGCGTTTGACTTCGCGGGCGCCAATAGCGCGAGTGTGCGGCTCCAATTCCGCGAGGTGAAGCGGCTGCGGGTCGAGCAACCGGCCGATTGGATGCCTCGGGAAGCTGATCAGATCGACCATCTGCTCATTCGCGCCGAGGGCCCCTGGCCGCGCTTCGAGTTCAAGGCCGGCGGACTGCGCTACGAGTTTGATGCCGAGGTCGTCGCTCTTGCGCGTACCTCGCCCTCGCGCTGAGGTGCTGCTTGAGGCATGAGCGAAAGCGGCGCTAGCCCGCTACAGCGCCGCCAGCGCAAGCCCTTCCGTGGCCTGCACCCACCGAGAAAGCCGACGCGCGTCGCGGAGTGCCGCTCGCAAGGCGATGCAGCGCGTTCACGGCTCGCCCCGCTGCTCCACTCGCTCGAGAGTGCAGGAAGCCCGATGCGGCTAGGGACCCTCGATAACGAGCCAGCTTTCGCCCGAGTGCTGCCAGCAGTAGTCGGCGACGCGCTGGATCGCCACGAGGTGAGGGGCGAGGAGCGGGTCCGTCACGACGTCGGCGATGAACCGAGCCTCGTCGGCGATCCGGTGGGCCTGCTCGGCGTTGAGCTCGGTAGGTCCGTACGGATCAAGTGCCCTCAGTTGGTGGAGTTTGTACGCCTGCGCGAGTGAGACGACCCGTTCGAACAGGTCCTCCGGCATGACGTGCTCCGCATAGGTCGAAGCTCGGCGCGACCCGCGATATGCGCGGATCTCGACGTGCTCGCCGTCCGAGAAGGACGCCGGATCGAAGCGGTCGCTGTAGTCGGACGCGGCCACCCCAACAAGGTGCCACAGCCGCTATCGGTTTGAGGCAGACTCAGCAGTCTGCGTCGCTGCTAGAAGCGGGTACGACCTGCCCTATGTCGCGCCGTGTTCTTCTGATGTTCGCTTCACTCCTCGCGATCGCGGCTGGTATCGCTCAAGGGGCGGAGGTCGGTTATCCGGCTCCACTTCTCTTGGTCGCGGCCGCCCTGGTTGTCGCCGTGGTCGGTCTTCGCGCTCGCCGTCGCAGCGAGCGGCCGTCTCGCTGACCTCGCTTTCGCATTGAGGCAAAAGCGAAAGCGCCGACAACTCCGCACAACGAATCTCCTCGAGCCACTACAGCTCGAGACTGGCAAGGCGCCTACTCCAGCCCCGACGAAACTCATCCAAGGCGCCAGCCGCAAGACCTAGATCCGCCTCAAGCGCAGCTCCCTAACGCGAACCGCAACTACGCACCGACAGACAGACACACACACACCACTGCACCCTTCGGATGCGGCTGGCGTGCCGCCGTGGCGCGTCTACGCAACCTGACTACGCCGAACATCCATTCGCGCGTAGCTCCATACGCGACGCGGGAGACTCGGTTAAGTTCCGCGCCTGCCGCACGCCTCGATGGGTGCCCTACCCCACCGGTGCCAGAACGGCGGAGGCCGGCGACTCCGGCCTCGACGCGTTGTCCATGAACGCGACCCAGGTACAGCTTCGAGCAGAAGAACAGCAACCGGGCGACGAACCGCGCCGCTCAAGTGCCGCAAGACGTTCGAGGTGCGCTTCGCTGGCGCGTTCGCCCGCGCGCCAGCGGCCAAGGCTTGCCTGAACTACTCTGGAGACGACGCACGTGTGTGTTCCACGCGGTGACTTCTCCAGGTTCCGGGTGCCGTCCCGGTGCTCAAAAACGCGCTTTGAGTGGTAGATCAGCCCAGTCCGCGGGACGCCAGCTGTTGGTCTCAAGGTCGTATCGAAAGCGATCAGCGCCGAGCGCTGCGACCGCACGCTGAATAAAGTCGCCGAGCGACGGCGCAAACGCTTCCCCGTAGTGTTCCGTACCAATCGACGGCCAGTCGATCGAACGCAATGGCGAAACGGCGTCCAGCCTGTCGCTGCAGTCGAGCGCGATCTTCTCTTGACCTCCGGTCGACAGGATCGGTATCCATTGGGGATGCCACCAGCGGTCAGGCTGACGCAGCTCTGCAGGTAGCTCTGGGTCGGCGGCCAACTCATCGGCGGCTCGACGAAGAGACCGGTAGCCATCGAGTACGCCCGCAAGCGACAGATGCTGGCATCCGGGAAGGACGCTGAGGTCAGAGCCGTCTCGCCATCGCCACCATGTGATGGCTTCAGGGGACGGACTTACGCCGAGCGCATCGAATGCCGCCGCAATGCGCTGATCGTCGAGCCCAGGCGGGGTTTGATCGAGGAGGCCAGGTGCAGAGCTGGTCAGTGCCGACTCAAAGGCAGCGAGTAGCGCGTCATCAAGCTGGCGGATTCGGCCCATTGCAGATTCCCATCGTAGGAACGAAAGGCACCCCAACCGGGAGTACGAGGAAGTTCCCGAGACCGAATTGAGGCGCGGCGACGCGTCGAGCGGCGAGGGCGCACTTCGTGATGAACCCGCCGAAGGAGCCGCCGGACAGACTGTTGTCTCTCCAGTCGATGATCTCCAGGTGTGGCAACGGGCTGGCCGTTGGACCTCCCTGTTCCGTCTGCCAGAACGGATACTCGTCGCAGGCCGTCGACTGGCCACTTCCTACGCAGTTTTGACTGCCAAGACTCGTGTCCGTCTGGGGTCGGGTGGCATACCAGCCCGTGTTCGTCCCTCTGTCGAGATACCTCAGCCGTAGCCACGGGTTGTGGTGATCGAGCGCCTTGGCGATGTGCGCGGTGGCTTGTGGGTGGTCGCTTCCGCCGACGAAAATCGGCAGTTCCGGACTTCCACAGTCCGCGCCCGTAAAGCCTGGCGTCACCCGCACGCGGGTCAAGCACTCGCGGGCGATCTTGTCACGAACGTAGCTGTCTTCGAGAATCGGGCTGGCGGGATTGTTGGCCCCTAGACGATCCGCGACGATGTCAACGAGCACCGTATCGAGCCACGGCTTCAACGTCGGATAGCGCTCAGGATGCCGGTCTACTTCCTCGCGCAGAGCCTCTTGAAGAGCGGCGTCTCCGGGGTCGGGAGGTGCCGGCAGCGAATAGTCGAAGGGCTGGTTCGTATAGTCTGCGAGTGCCTCAGCGACCGCATTCCTGTCCTCGAGCATCGTCACGACGCCGGGAATCGGAGTCAGACTGGCAGTAGGGCCGGTCCCCACGGCACATTGGTACCAATTGTACGTCAGCTGCTCGTAATACGCCGACGAGGGTGTCATGAATGGCGAGCTGACGCAGTTGTCGGGCAAGATGTGTTTGACCGTTGACTGCACGTACTTCGACGCCTGGAACTGCAATGACTGGTTCATCAGCACGTAGCCGTCGAAAGGCATCGCTGGGTGGTCGCAGCAGGGGAACGTGAAAAACGGGCCGGTATCGCCCTTGTTGAAGTGCTCAAGCCGATAGAGATGCGTCGGATACGGCTTCCACTCATCACCGGACGGGTCAGTAGGAGCCTCGGGCATCCCGACGCGCAGAAACCTGGCATTGAGTCCGGTTCCGATCCGGTAACCGACCGTGAAGGTGTATGCGCCGAGCAATATCGTCATGCCAGGCCCCGGCTTCAGTGGCGGCAAAACCTTCGCGTTCTTCCGAAGTGTGAAGATCTCGCCGGCCAGAGCAGGATCACTAGGTGTCTCTCGCTCGGCCGCCAGCAGCGCGGAACAGGTCGGCGGACCACACGTGCTCGCGCTTCGCGACGGCGAGCCGCGGCCAATCCAATCAGCGACTGCAGCCTCGTTCGCCCCAATCGCCGGCGAGTCATCCCATGGTCCGCTCTGCGCCGACGCAACATGGGGGAAGGCACCAAGCAGGGCGATCACGCCTGCCGCAGCGAGCAGAATGACGGGTTTGGATCCGGCAAAGCGCGCTCGCAGAGAAGCTGCAACCGCAGTACCGAATCCACCGACGCGAACACGCAGCCCGCGCTGACCAGCTGATGACATCGTCTAGACCTTCGTCCGTTGTCTGGCAAACGGAAGCAAGGCCCGCCGCCCCTCATCTTCAGCTTCAGCGGAATTCGATGGATGTCAAGTCGCGACGCAATCACAAGACGGATGAACGGCCGAAATTCCGGACTGGACGTCGGCGCTCGCGTGGGCGCCTACTCGCCGAGGGGCGGTCTTTATGAATCTTTAGGAACTCGATTGCCCGAACGGGGTTCTCGGCGGCTTAACGGTCGAGGACGCGTTCGTGTTGTCGATCGGAAAGCTCGGGGCTGACCAGGCGAGGTACTACCTCGACCAGGCCCAGGGCCGTGTGGATGTGGTCGACAGCGTCGGTGATGGGATCGAGGACTACTACGCCGGCGGGGCTGAGGCGCGCGGCGAGTGGATCGGCGCCGGCGAGCCGCGAACTCGGGCTGCAAGGGCCGGTCGAGGGGGAGGCGCTGCGGCGGGTGCTGGCCGGCCTGGACCCGTCGGACGGGTCGCTGCTGCGGTCGTCCTCGAGCCCGATCCGGGTGGGCGGGTTTGATCTGACGTTCTCGGCGCCGAAGTCGGTGAGCGTGCTGTTCGGCGTCGGCGACGAGGAGCTGCGGGGGCGGGTGCGGGCGGCGCATGACGTGGCGACGCGGGCGGCGGTGGCGTATCTGGAGGGGTCGGCGGCGGCGGTCCGGCGCGGCCATGGCGGGGCGGTGGTGGAGGAGGCGTCGGGGTTTGTGGCGGCGGCGTTCCGGCATCGGACGTCGCGGGCGGGGGATCCGCAGCTGCATACGCACGTCCTCGTCGCCAACCTCGGCCGCGGTGCCGATGGGCGCTGGTCGGCGCTGGATGGCCGGCGGTTGTACGCGCATGCGCGCACGGCGAGCTTCGTCTACCAGGCGGTGCTGCGCAGCGAGCTGACCCGCACGCGTCGGGGTGGAGTGGTCGCCGGTGCGCAAGGGGATCGCCGAGGTCGTCGGGGTGCGCCGGCGGGTGCTGGTGGGGTTCAGCCGCCGCGGGCGGAGATCGAGGCCGCGCTCGAGCAGCGCGGCACGTCGGGCGCCCGGGCGGCGGAGGCGGCGGCGCTGGCCACGCGTCAGCCGAAGGACCCGGCGACCGTCGCGCGGGAGCTGACCGGCGAGTGGCGGCCCGGCGCGCGCGGAGCTCGGGCTCGGCCGTGAGCGAGCTCGCGTTGATCACCGGGCGGGCCGCGCTCGAAGGAGCCGAGCGCGCGGGAGTGGGATCGCCTGTTCGAGCGGCTCGCCGGCCTCACCGGCCTCACGCGACGCAGAGCGACGTTCACGCGCGACGAGGTCCTGCAGGCCGTCTGCGAGCAGCTGCCGCCGGGCGCCCGCGTCGATCGCGCGAGCCTGGAGGCGGCGGCCGACCGCTTCCTCGCGTCCGAGCACGTGATCGCCCTGGTCGCCGACGAGCCCCGCGAGGGCGAGGCGTTCCGTCGGCGCGACGGGCGCGTGCTGCCGGTCGACCGGCAGCAGCTGCGCTACTCCACGCGCGCGCACCTCGAGCTCGAACAGGAGCTGATCGACCGCGTCCTCGCGGCCCGCCGCGGCGACGCCGGCGTGGCCACCGAGCATGGCCTGGCGCGAGCGATGTCGTCGCGGCCGACGATGACGGCCGAGCAGCGCATCGCGGTCGAGCGGCTCTGCCGCGACGGGGACGGGGTCGCCGTGCTGGCCGGCCGGCCCGGCACGGGCAAGACGTTCGCGCTGGCCGCCGCCCGCGAGGCGTGGCAGGCCGCCGGCCATCCGGTGCTCGGTGTGGCGACCGCGCGCCGTGCCGCGGCCGAGCTGCAGGACGGCGCCGGGATCCAGAGCACGAGCACGTTCGCGCTGCTCGCCGACCTGCGCGAGCCGTGGGCAGCCGATGCCGGCCCAGGTGTGTGCTCGTCGTCGACGAGGCGGGCATGGTCCCGACCCGCGAGATCGCCGAACTCGTCGACGCCGTTCTCGCTGTCGAGGGCAAGGTGGTGCTCGTCGGCGATCACCGTCAGCTGCCCGAGCTCCAGGCCGGCGGCACCTTCCGCGCGCTCGTGCAGCGCGGGCTCGCGCTCGAGCTGCGCGACAACGTCCGCCAGGTCCACGCCTGGGAACGCGAGGCGCTCGACCAGCTCCGTGACGGCGAGCCCGAGCAGGCGCTCAGCGCCTACGCCGCCACGACCGCATCACCGTCGAACCGACCGCCGACGCGACCCGCGCCCGACTCGTCGATGACTGGTTCGCCGCCGGCGACCCGGCGCCGCGGTGATGATCGCCCACCGCCGCGCTGACGTCGCCGACCTGAACGCCGGGCGCGCGAACGCATGCGGGCGGCCGGCCTGCTCGGGCCCGAGCTCGACACTCCGGCCGGGACGTTCGCCGTTGGCGACCACGTTGTCGTCAAACGCAACGACCACCGGCGCGACATCAACAACGGCGACCGCGGCCGCGTCACCAACGTCGACCCGACGTGCGGCGCGATCGAGATCGACCTGCGCGGACGACGGACTCGCCTCGACCGACACTTCCTCGCGGAACCGACCGCCGCCGGCGACCCGCCGCTCGTGCATGGCTACGCGATCACGGGCCACATCGCCCAAGGCCTCACCGTCGACCAGACCTACGTTCTGGTCACTGACGGCATCGACCGCGAATGGGCCTACGTCGCCCTCAGCCGCGGCCGCCACAGCAATCGCCTCTACCTCGCCGTCGAGGGCGACAACGACCGGGCCGAATACGCACCCGCCGGCCCAACTGCCGATCCGCTGGAGCGGCTCGCCCGCCTGCTCGAACGCAGCAGCGCGCAGGTCCTCGCCATCGACTCCGGCCAGCCTGTCGACTCAGCGTCGCTCGAGCAAGCGACGCTCGAACGTCGACGGCTGGAGCACCGCCGGTTCGGCTGGCTCCCGGGACGGCGGCAGGAGCTCGAGGCCGCTCGTGCGCATGAAGCCGACGTCCGTCGCGAGCGGCTCGAGCGCCAGCACGGGGGACGTCCGTTCGCGACCGATGCGGAGTGGCGCGAGCGACTTGACCAGCAGCACGAGCGTCAGCTCGAACGGGCCACCGAGCGCATACTGCGACGAGAGCGCGGCATGGGGCGGGAGCTATGACCGCGTCGCCGACACCCAGGCCGATCGGGAACCGGCGGTTGCATGCAGTCGGTGAGAGCTCGGGCGAGCATGCGCTCGCGGCGGCCCTGATCGAACTCCTCGCCTCGAGTCCGTCCGCGATGCAGCGGCTCGTCGACCTGCTCGAGGACCGCGGGCTCATCCATACCGAGCCCACCACACCCGTCTACACCGTCGCCTCGCTCGCCGAGGCTCTGGGCGTGTCGGCGAAGGTGGTGCGCGGGGCCATCGCGAGAGGCGAGCTGGACGCCGTCAAGCGCGGCGGGCGCTGGATCATCCCGGCCGAGGCCGTCGACGCGTGGGCGCATCCGCCGGCGGTCGCGGCCGTTGGCCGCGTGCGGCCGTCACGGATGAAGTCAAGATCGTCCGCTCGGCTTCCGCGATCGCGCTCCTGCCGGGGGCGAGTTCTGGACGCCGGCGGCTATGACCTCCTGTGAGCGTGCATCGCAAGGGCACGAAGTGGGCGGTCCGGTACCGCGAGGGCGACCGGAACCGCTCGAAGACCTTCGACAAGCGCCGGGATGCGGATCGCTTCGACGCCGAGGTGACCCGGCGACGCCAGCTCGGCGAACTGGCCGCGCTCGACGCCGGCCGCGAGTCGCTCGATGACTTCGTGACGCAGACCTGGGCGCCCACCTACGCGGTCACGCTCGCCCCGAAGACCCGGCAGCACTACGCGAACCTCTACGACTGCCACATCTCGCCCATCCTCGGCGGCCTGAGCCTGCGCGAGCTGAAGACGGAGCGGATCGCCCGCTGGCAGGCCGAGCGGCTCGCGGCGGGCGCCGGCCCGGTCGCCGTCCGGCAGGCGCTCGACCTGCTGAGCACGCTGCTGCAGCGGGCGGTCGAGGGCGAGCGGATCCCGACGAACCCCGTGCGGCTGGTGCGTCGCGCACCGCGGCCGCGACGGGAGGAGGTGCGGCCGCTGGCACCGCGCACCGTCGAGGCGATGCGCGCCGCGGCGTCGCCGCGCGACGCCACCCTGCTGTCCGTGCTCGCGTACGCCGGGCTCCGGCCGAGCGAGGCGCTCGCGCTCCACTGGAGCGACGTGCGGTCGCAGACGATCCTCGTGCAGCGCGCGCTCTCGCTCGGCGAGGACGCCGACACGAAGACCCACCAGCACCGCACCGTCCGGCTGCTCGCGCCGCTGCGCGACGACCTCGAGCGCTGGCGCCGACTCCGCGTCGGGGAACAAGCTCGTGTTCCCCGGCCACGACGGCGAGCCCTGGTCGCTGCCGGCGTACCAGTCGTGGCGCCGGCGGGCCTTCAGGCGCGCCGTGCAGGCGGCCGGCATCGAGCACACGACGCCGTACGCGCTCCGGCACTCGTTCGCCTCGCTGCTGCTCCACGAGGGCCGCAGCGTGATCTACGTCGCCCGCCAGCTCGGCCACGACGCCCGCCTGACCCTGAGCCGCTACGGCCACGTCATCGACGAGCTCGACGAGCAGCCGCGAATCGACGCGGAGACGGCGATCCAGGAGGCTCGTGTTCCCTCTCAGTTCCCCGAGGCCCCGGAGAACGCGCCTGAGCCCGGACAGCAAAACGCCCGAAACCCGCGTAGAGGCCGCGAATTCCGGGCGATGGAGCTAGGGGGACTCGAACCCCCGACCTCCTGGGTGCGATCCAGGCGCTCTCCCAACTGAGCTATAGCCCCGCAAGGTCGGCGGCAGGATTTCGCCTGCGCGCCGTGAAGTGCCGATTGTAGCCGGGGAGCATGGACCTGGCGAACCGCTCGGCGGCTAGATTGCCTGTCCGCACCGCCGCATCAATGCGCCTTCGCAACCTCTTCACGCCGTCCTTCCGCAACCGGCTGCGGCTGTTCTTCATGCTGATCGTGGTCATCCCGATGATCGCGGTCGCGCTGGTGCTGTTCCAGATCGTCACGCGCTCGGCGGAGAGCCAGACCGACGCGCAGCTGTCGGAGGCGCAGCGGGTCGCGAGGAACCTCTACCGGCACTCCGCCACGCGCGCGAACGCCGCGGGCCGCGCGGTCGTGGCGGACGACGAACTGCGCGAGGCGATCGCCGACGAGGACCCCGCTCGGATCCAGGCGCGGATGGAGGACGCGGCGCGCAAGGCGCGCGCGCGCAAGGTGCTGCTGATCCTCGACGGCCCGGGGCAGTTCGAGTACGGAGCCGAGCCTGGCGTGGCGCCGGCCCGCAACGCGATCGTCGACCAGGACAGCAAGCCGCTCGGCCGGATCGTGACCGCCGTCGACAGCGCGACGACGTTCGCCACGAACCTCGAGGACATCGCCGAGGTCGGCGTCGTCATCAAGCAGGGCGACGATGTGATCGGGGCCTCGCGGCCGGAGCTCGCGAGCGCGGACCTGCCCGAGCGCGGCGGCGACGCCGACGTGGCGGGCACCGAGACGCGCGTCAGCAGGCTGCGCGTCGACGGCTTCGACGGCCGCGAGCTGTCCGTGCTCGTCACCCTGCCGGAGTCCTCCGGCGCCGAGTCGACCACCTCGTGGATCGTGCTCGGTGCGCTCGGCGGCTTCCTGCTGCTGGCGTTCGCGTTCGCGATCACCGTCTCGCGCACGCTGCAGGCAGAGGTCCAGAGCCTGCTCCATGCCGCGCGCGCGCTCGGCCGCGGCGACTTCTCCAAGCGCGTCCCGACCGAGGGCAACGACGAGTTCGCCGCGCTCGGCAAGGAGTTCAACTCGATGGCCGAGGAGCTCGAGCACCGGCTCGAGGAGCTGCAGCGCGAGCGCGCGCGCCTGGCGGAGGCGATCCGCCGGGTCGGCGAGTCGTTCACCAAGAGCCTCGACCGCGTCGGCCTGCTCGAGATCGTCGTGCAGACGGCGGTCGACGGCGTCGAGGCCGCGGCCGGCCGCGCCACGATCCGCCCGGCCGGGGAGGAGCGGCTGCGCCAGGTCGCCTCCACCGGCGACCCCGACGCCTACGAGCGCGTCCTGCACGCCGCGGAGGCCGCCGCGCTCGACGCGGGCCAGATCGCGGAGATCGAGCTGGGCGGCGCGAGCGCGCTCGCCGCGCCGCTCGGCGGTGAGGGCGGCACGGGCATCGTCTCCGTCGCCCGCGGCGACCGGCGCTTCACCCCCGGCGAGCACGAGCTGTTCTCGTACCTGACCAACCAGGCGGCGGTGTCGGTCGACAACATGGACCTGCACGAGACCGTCCAGCGCCAGGCCGTCACGGACGAGCTGACCGGCCTCTTCAACCACCGCCGCTTCCAGGAGGTCATCACCCAGGAGGTCGAGCGCGCGCGCCGCTACGGGCAGGAGATGGGCCTGATCATGCTCGACATCGACAACTTCAAGCGCGTCAACGACACCTACGGGCACCTCCAGGGCGACATGGTGCTGCGCGAGGTCGCCCGCGTCCTGCGTCAGTCCTCGCGCGAGATCGACGAGCCCGCCCGCTACGGCGGCGAGGAGATGGCGGTCGCGCTGCCCCAGACCGACCTCGAGGGCGCGTACCGCTTCGCGGAGCGCGTCCGGCGCCGGATCGAGGCGCTCGACCTGCCGCTGCTCGACGGCGACGGGACCCTGAAGGTCACGGCCTCCTTCGGGGCCGCGTCGCTGGCCAACAGCTCCGGCGACGGCAAGGACGCGCTCGTCGCATCCGCCGACGCGGCGCTGTACCGTGCCAAGCGGTCCGGGAAGAACCGCACCGTTCGTGCCGAGTAACCTGGAGGCGAGGCATGGGACTGCTCGACGACGCAATCCGCGAGCACCTGGAGCTCAAGCGGCGCCACGGGGCCGATCCCGAGGAGGTCACGCGCCAGGAGCGCGAAGCCCTCGGCGCGCCAGTGCGCGGCGAGTTCGCCAAGCCGGCCGGCGAGGGCGACGGGCCCGCCGCCGTCGCCGCGGGCCCGGCCGAGCCGCCGCCCGAGCCCGAGCCCGAGCCCGCGTCCACCGAGGTCGCAGACGTCCCCGAGTTCGACGAGCCGCCCGAGATGCCGGGCGAGCCGGAGCCCGAGCCCGTCGAGCGGGCGATCGCGCCCGAGCCCGCGCAGGAGCCCGAACCCGGCGACGAGGAGGACCCATGGCTCGTCGAGGAGCTCGCGGACTCCGAGCCGCGACCCGAGCCTCCGGCCGCGCGCGCCGCAGGGGCCACGCCGCCACAGGCCGCCGCGCCTGAGCCCGCCGAGGGCGAGGACGTGCTCGAGGAGACGCCCGAGTTCCTCCAGGAGACGCCGGAGCACGACCGCCTGTGGTTCGAGCAGAAGCCTCCGCGCGACTTCGACTGGGACAAGTAGCACTGGACTTCTGACGGATCTTCGTCCAGGCGCCCTTGAGCGGCGCGCCCGGACGGCCGATCCCAGCCCTCAGCCCCCGTTCTCTCCCGGGCGGGGCTCTGCCGGAACCAGGCGGGGATGGTTCTCCTGCCCCGGAACCCAATCCCCGCGTTCCCCCGGCACGGCTCGCTCGACGCGGGCCGCGCGGTTGCCGCCGCGCGGCCCGTGAGCCGAGCCGCCGCGCGGCCCGCGCCACGAGCCGCCACCATGGCCTGATGCAACAGCGCCGGCTCTTCCGCCTGTTGTGGCTGTCGATCGCGGCCGCGGTGGCCACGATCGCGCTCAAGGTGGGCGCCTGGGCGCTGACCGGGTCGGTCGGCCTGCTCTCCGACGCGGCCGAGTCCGTGGTCAACCTCGTCGCCGCCGTCGTGGCGATGGCGGCGCTGCGCTGGGCCGTCAAGCCGGCCGACGAGGACCACGCCTACGGCCACGCGAAGGCCGAGTACTTCTCCGCCGGCGTCGAGGGGTCGCTGATCCTCGTCGCGGCCGCCGGCATCGCCGTCGCCGCGGTCGGCCGGCTGATCGACCCGCAGCCGCTGGAGTCGGTCGGCGCCGGCCTCGCCGTGTCTGCCGTCGCGACCGCGATCAACCTCGCCGTCGGCCTGCTGCTGCTGCGCGAGGGCCGGCTCGCGCGCTCGATCGTGCTCGAGGCCGACGGCAAGCACCTGATCACCGACGTCTGGACCTCGCTCGGCGTGATCGCCGGCGTGGCGGGCGTCGCGCTCACCGGCTGGGACCGGCTCGACCCGATCGTCGCGCTCGCCGTCGCCGCCAACATCCTCGTGGCCGGCGGCGGGCTGCTGCGGCGCTCGGCCGGCGGCCTGATGGACCGCGCGCTCGAGGAGCCCGACCTCGACGAGATCCGCGCGACCCTCGCCGAGTTCGAGCGCGACGGCGTCCGCTTCCACGCCCTCCGCACGCGCCAGGCCGGCGCGCGCCGCTTCGTCTCCCTGCACGTCCTCGTCCCGGGCGCCTGGACCGTCCAACGGGGCCACGACCTCGTCGAGCGGGTCGAGGCGAGCCTCTGCGAGCGCCTGCCGGGCGCGAGCGTCTTCACGCACCTCGAGCCCGCCGAGGACCCGCGCTCGTTCGCGGACACGACCCTCGACCGCCCCCGTTGAGGCGGCGGCTGGAGATGGAGGCGGGGGGAATCGAACCCCCACTTCAGGTATGCAAAACCTGCGTGCTCCCATTACCACTACGCCCCCGGGAGGTAGGTGAAGGGTAGTCGCGGGTCCGGGTGCTTACGGAGCCCCCGGTTCCGGTGCGACGATGGGTTGGATTCCTGCCTGCCGGGGCACCCTGCCGCCACAGCGTTCCTGGGAGGAGAGGCGATGGCGGGAAGGACCCGATGGCTGGTGCCGGTTGCTGGCGTCGCGATCGCGACGGCCGTGGGCTGGCCCGGCGGCGCCGGCGCGCAGGACCCGGCGCCCCTCACGGGGGCCTTCTCGGCCCCGTTCGCGGAGCCGACGATCAATGGCGTGCGCACGGACATGAAGTGCATCCGCCGCCCGCCGCGACCGGGAGTGGAGCCCAGCGGGCCGCTGTACACGCCCTACTGGGACTGCAAGCCCGCGGCGGTGTCCTCCAACGTCACGCCTCTGCCGAACCGCATCGTCTACTGGAACGGACTCGAGGGGACCGAGAACATCAACGCCGCGATCGCCGGCGAGTTCGGCACCGTCGCCGTCAACGACCAGAGCCGGGCGCTCGATCTGAATCCGTCGGATCCGTTCGCGTCGCGCTGGAGCCGGCCCAGCCCGGTGGACGGCGGCGCAAACCCGCCGCCCGCCGGCAGTCCCGACAAGGAGTTCGTGGGCGTCCCGAACGAGGTCGGACGGAAGCTCGACCCTGCGTGGAACGACGGCGCGCTGTTCTGCGCGGACAACAACTTCCTGCCCGACGGACGCGTGCTGGCCACCGGCGGCACGACCTACAAGAACGACCCGCCGCTGCTGCCCGGGCAGACGAGCGCGCCCGGGCCGCTCGAGCTCCAGGGCGCCCGCAACTCGCGCGTCTACAACCCGCTCACGAACACCTGGCAGCAGACGCCCAAGATGAACTACGGGCGCTGGTACCCGACGATCGTGACGCTCGGCTCGCGCGGCGGCCGAACGGGCGACACGTTCGTGGCCAGCGGCGTCAAGAACCTGCTCAAGGCCTATGACAAGCCCGCCGAGCCCTTCCCCGCGCCGGGCGACCCCGGCTTCCCGCCGCCGAACGTCACGGCCAACCGCACCGGCGACAACGTGCAGGAGACCGAGATCCGCGAGCAGGACAACGGCGTCTGGCAGGTGCAGGGGCCGAAGGAGTCCCAGGACCCGTCCGACCGCCCGCTCCCGCTGTTCCCGCGGCTGCACCTGCTGCCCAACGGGCACGTCTACTACAACGCGGCGGGCCAGGTCTTCAACCCGGCCGGCGAGTCCTACAACGAGGCGCTGTGGAACGTCGCCGCGGCGTTCGACCCCGCGACGAGGCGGTGGAACGACGTCGGCGTGCCGGGAACGGCGCCCGACGGGGTGCCGAGCGCCACGGCCGGCTTCCGGGGCTCCACCTTCTCCGTGATGCTGCCGCTGCGCCCCGACGCCACGGGCGCCTACCGCCGCGCGAGCTTCCTCACGGCGGGCGGCATCCTCGGCACGACGCCGGGCACGTACTTCGCCATCACCGACAGCCGGATCGACACCGTCGACACCGGCGCCGCCACCCCGGCGAGCCCGAGCGGCACGCTGACGAGCCGGGCCACCGGCCCACTCAACCAGCCGCGCTGGTACTCCTCGGGCACGCTGCTGCCGACCGGCGAAGTGCTCGCGACCTCCGGCGCCCGCGAGGACGAGGTGATCGCCCCGGGCTTCGAGACGCCCGTCCAGCAGGCGGAGATCTTCGACCCCGAGACGGACACGTGGCGGCGCGACGCGACCGCCAACCGGCTGCGCACCTACCACAACACCGCGGTGCTGCTGCCCGACGCGCGCGTGCTCGTGGGCGGCCACGCCCCGATCTCCTTCGCCTACGGCCGCAACATGGTCCCGCAGGACCCGCAGAATCCGACGCGGCCCTACGCGGGCGGGGTCGAGGGCGCCTACAACCAGCCCAGCTCCAAGAACGACGGCCGCGACCCGACGATGGAGATCTACACGCCGCCGTACCTGCGCACGGGGCGCCCGCAGCCGTCCGCGCCACGCACCTCGCTGTGCCACCCGCAGTACGGCGGCACGATGGAGCTCGAGCTGAGCCACCCGGCGGCCGAGGCCCACAGCGTCATGCTCGTGCGCAACCCGGCGGTCACGCACGTCGTCGACGGCGACCAGCGGACGGTCGAGTTGCCGATCCTCTCGCGCTCGGGCAACCGCGTGGTCGTGCGGCGCCCGCCGAACGCCAACGTGGCCCCGCCCGGCCCGTACATGCTGTTCGCCAACCGGCGCACCGCCGACGGGCCGATCCCCTCGCGCGCCGCGCAGGTGTTCGTCGGGCCGGACGCGTGCCCCACCGACTAGCCCTCGCAGCGACGGCCGCCGCCCTGGCGGCCGTCGCGGCGCTTCCGGCCGGCGCCCGCGCCCACGGGGAGGCGAGCCCGCTGATCCGCGGGGTCGTCGATCGCGTGCAGCCGCGCGTGCCCGGGGTGAACCTCGTCCCCGTCAGCGGCACCGCCTCGCTGCTGAACGTGGTCAACACCACGGCGGAGGACCTCGTGCTGCTCTCCCCCGAGGGCGAGCCGTTCCTGCGCGTCGGCCCGCGCGGGGCGTACGGCAACCGGGCCTCGCCGTACTGGTGGCGCTCCGGGAACCCCGACGGCGTGCCCGGCCCGCGGGCGCCGCGGCGGGCGAGCGCGCGGGAGCGCTGGACCCTGGTCTCGCGGGAGCCGGCCTGGGCGTACTACGAGCACCGCCTGCACCCGGGCAACGTCCGCCTCCCGCGCTCGGCGCGGGACACGCGCGAGGTGCTGCGGCTGGCGGGCTTCACGATCCGGCTTCGCCACGGCGGCCGGCCGATGGCCGTCGATGGGCATCTCGAGTTCCGCCCCGTGCTGGGACGCATGCGCACGGCGATGACCTCATCGCCGCAGCCGCTGCCCGGCGTCTCGCTCGCCGTCCTCGAAGGCCGGTTCCCGGGCATGCTGCTCCGCAACGCCTCGCGCCGGACCGTCGAGGTCGAGGGACGGGGCGGCGAGCCGTTCGCCCGCGTCGGTCCCCGCGGCGCCGAGGTGAACCTGCGCAGCCCCACCTACGTCGACGACCGCCGCGCGCGCGGCCTCGCGGTGCGTGTGGCCGCCGACGCCGGCGCGCCGCCGCTGTGGCGGCGGACGGGCCCGTCCGGCACGCTGACCTGGCTCGAGTCCCGCGCGCGCTACGCGCCGGAGCAGCCGTCCGACGCGATCGCCCGTCGCCGGACGGCCACGGTGCTCGCCCGCTGGCGGATTCCGCTGCGGTCGGGCGAGCGGCGCGCCGAGGTCGCGGGCACGACGAGCTGGTTGCCCGGCGGTCCCAGCGGCCTGCCGCTGGATGCGGTCCGCGGCGAGTCCGGGCTGCCGACGTGGCCGGCGATCCCGGCGCTCGCCGCGCTCGCCGCCGTCGGCGCGGGGCTCGCGGTCAGGCTGCGCCGGCGACGCGTCGCGCGACCGCCGCGGCCGTGGCCGCGTTGATGTCCACGGTGTCGCGGACGTCGTCGGCGTAGCCGCCCGCGAGGACGACGCAGACGCTCGCGCCCGCCGCGCGCAGCCGGTCGAGCACGAGCTCGTCGCGGGCGGCCAGGCCGGCCTTCGTCAAGGACAGGCGGCCGAGGCGGTCGCCCTCCCACGGGTCGGCGCCGGCGAGGTAGAAGGCGAGGTCGGCGCCCGCCCGCGGCACGGCGACGTCGAGCGCCGCGGACAGCGCCTCCAGGTACGCGTCGTCGCCCGTGCCGGACGGGAGGTCGACGTCGAGGTCGGACGGGATCCGCTGGAACGGGTAGTTGCGCGCGCCGTGGAGCGAGAGCGTGAAGGCGGCCTCGTCGCCCGCGAGCAGGTGCGCCGTGCCGTCGCCCTGGTGCACGTCGCAGTCGACGACCAGCGCGCGCGAGGCCACGCCCTCGCGCCGCAGCAGCGCGAGCGCGACCCCCACGTCGTTGAACAGGCAGTAGCCGCGCGCGAAGTCGCGGCCGGCGTGGTGCGTGCCGCCGCCGAGGTTCATGCCGAGCCCGTGCTCGAGCGCGAAGCGCGCCGCCGCCACGGTGCCGCCGACCGCCCGCCGCGCGCGCTCGACCAGCTCGGGCGACCACGGCAGCCCGAGCCCGCGCGACTCGCGCAGCGTCAGCTCGCCCGCACGGATCCGCTGCAAGAGCGCGCGGTCGTGCACGGCGGCGAGCCACTCCCACGGGGCGGCCTCGGCCTCGAGCACCTCGTCCACGCGCACGGTCCCGTCCGACACCACCCGCTCGCGCAGCAGCGCGTACTTGCCGATCGGGAACCGGTGGTGCTCGGGCAGCGGGAAGCGCCACCGATGATGGGTCCACAGCCTCAGGCGGCGGCCGCCCTCGCCTGCGCGAACAGCTCGTCGGCGACCCGGTCGGCGGCGTCACCGGTGCCGCCGAGCAGCCGCTTGTCGAGCTGGGCGCGGCGGAAGAACAGCGGCGCGTCGTGCTCCCAGGTGGCGCCGATCCCGCCGTGCACCGAGATCTGCGCCCGCGCCGCGTGGTCGTAGGCCTCGCTGGCGACGAGCCGGAACGCGGACGCCGCGACGGGCAGCTCCTCGGGCCTGTCGGCCGCCGCCCAGCCCGTGTAGTACATGAGCGAGCGCGCGTTCTCGAGCCGCCGCAGGATCTCCACCAGCTGGTGCTTGACGGCCTGATAGGAGCCGATCGCGCGCCCGAACGTGAAGCGCTCCTTGGCGTATGCGACGCTCGTCTCGAGCGCGTGCTCGATCGCCCCGACCGCCTCGGCGGCCAGCAGCGCCTGCGCCACGTACCACGCCGTCGCGGCCGCCTGCGGCGTCACGTCGAGCACCTCGGCCGGCGCGCCGTCGAAGCGCACGTGGCCGAGCGAGCGCGTGGCGTCGTAGCCCGTCACCGGCTCGATCTGGGCGTCGGCGGCCCGCACGAGCGCGACCCGCCCGTCGGCGCCGGCCACCACCACCGAGTCGGCGCCCGGCGCGTCGGGCACCCACGCCACCTCGCCGGTCACGGCGTCCTCGCCGATCACCGGCGCCGGCGCGCGCCGCAGCCCGCTGCGCGGGTCGGCCGTCCACGCCTCCTCGACGCTCGACGGCGGCTTGGCCGCCGCGAACGCCGCCCGCCGCTCACCGCTCGCGAGCGCCTCGGCCCCGGCGTGCAGCGCCTCGTCGAGCAGCAGCGACGCGGGCAGGTGCCCGAGCAGCGGCACGCTCGCCAGCACGCGCCCGAGCTCGGCGAACACGAGCATCGCGTCGATCGCCCCGAGCCCGGCGCCGCCGCGCTCCTCGGACACCAGCAGGCCGGTCCAGCCCGCCTCGACCGCGGTCGGCCACAGGTCGGGCAGCGAGCCGCCGTCGAGGGAGGCTCGCGCTGCCGCCATCGTGTCCACTCGGGACAGGGCAGTACGGGCGGCCTCTTGGAGCAGTTCCTGCTCGTCGGACAGCGCGAAGTTCACGAGGCCACCGCCGCCCGCTCGCGCGCCCGCAGCTCGGCGAACGGCACGCCCTTGTCCAGGCGCGGCTCCGGCGGCAGCCCGAGCACCCGCTCGCCGACCATCGAGCGCAGGATCTCCTCCGTCCCGCCCGCGGACTTGATGCCGGGCATGTCGGAGACCAGCCGGCCCGCGCGCTCGTCCTCGAGCGCGCCCGGCCCGAGCACGTCGACGATCAGCTCACCGGCGTCGATCGCGGCCGCCACGGTCGTGACCTTCGCCAGCGCGCCCTCCGGGCCCGGGATCGTGCCGCGCTGGAGCAGCGTCAGCATCCGGTAGCTCGTGAAGCGCAGCGCCAGGAACTCGGCGGCGATCCGGCCGAAGCGGTGCCGCACCTCCGGGTCGCGCGTGCCCGCCTCGTCCTCGACGAGCATCGCCGCGAAGCGGTCCGCGCGCCAGCCGAAGCCCTCGCCGCCGAGGCCGATCGCGACCCGCTCGAACATCAGCGTGGTCATCGCGACGCCCCAGCCGCCGTCGACCGGCCCGACCTCGCTGCCCGGCTCGAGCCGGACGTCGTCCATGAAGACCTCGTTGAAGTGCGCGTCGCCGGAGATCTGGCGCAGCGGGCGCACGCTCACGCCCTCGGCGTCCACCGGCAGCACGAACATCGTCAGCCCGCGGTGCTTGGGCACATCGGGGTCGGTGCGGGCCAGCAGCAGCCCGAAGGACGCGTGCTGGGCGTTGGTGGTCCAGACCTTCTGGCCCGACACGGTCCAGGAGCCGTCGTCGTGGCGCTTGGCGCGCGCCTGGATCCCGGCCAGGTCGGAGCCCGCGGCCGGCTCGGAGAACAGCTGGCACCAGACCTCCTCGCCGGCCAGCATCGACCCGAGGTGGCGCTGCTTCTGGTCCTCGGTGCCGTGCGCGATCAGCGTCGGGCCGAGCATGCCGACGCCGATCACGTCGAACAGGCCGGGCACGCCCGCGCGCCCGATCTCCTGGTTGACGACGACCTGGTGCAGCGGCCCGAGCCCCTGCCCGCCGTAGTCGGCCGGCCAGGTCACGGCGGCCAGGCCGGCGGCGGCGAGCTTGCCCTGCCACTCGCGGTGGGCCGCGACCGACTCTGAGTCCTCGCGCCCGCGCACCTGCGGGGCCTCGGAGGCGTGCTCCTCGAGCCAGGAGCGGACCTTGGCCCGGTACTCCGCCAGCTCGGGCGTGTCGTTGAGGTCCATGCCCGCACGGTATCCGAGCGCCGCGGCTATGGTGCCCACATGAGCGTCCGCGGCGGCATCGACCTCGGCGGCACGAAGATCCAGGCGGTCGTCGTCGACGAGGACTTCCAGGTGCTGGGCGACGCCCGCGTGCCCACGCCGACGACCGGCGGCCCGCAGGACGTCGCCGACGCGATGGCCGACGCGCTGCGCCAGGCGGCCGAGGGCCACGGCGACCCCGTCGCGGTCGGCGTCGGCTCGCCGGGGGTCATCGACGAGGCGGCCGGCGTGGTCTCGAGCGCGCGCAACCTGCCCGGCTGGGTCGGCAGCTTCCCGCTCGCGGGCGCGCTGCAGCACGCCCTGCGCGCGCCGGTGATCATCGGCAACGACGTCAACGTGGCCACCGACGCCGAGTTCGAGCTCGGCGCCGCGCGAGAGTTCACCTCGCTGCTGGGCGTCTTCTGGGGCACCGGCGTCGGCGGCGGCATCGTCCTCGACTCCAAGCCTTGGGTCGGCCGCGGCGCGTCCGGGGAGATCGGCCACGTCGTGGTGGAGATGGGCGGCGCGCGCTGCCCGTGCGGGCGGCGCGGCTGCATGGAGGCCTACGCCGGCCGCGGCGCGATGGAGCTGCGCGCGCGCAAGCTCGCCGACGAGGGCCGCAAGACCGTCCTGTTCGAGATCATGGCCGAGCGCGGCCGCCCGCGGCTCACGAGCGGGATCTGGAAGCGTGCGCTCGACCGCGACGACGAGCTCGCCCACGAGCTCGTCGACCGCGCGGTCCGGGCGCTCGGCGCCGGCGTCGCGTCGGCCTGCAACGTGCTCGACGTCGACGCGGTCGTGATCGGCGGCGGGCTCGGCCTCAAGCTCGGCGAGCCGTACGCGGAGCGCCTGCGCGTGGCCATGAAGCCGCACCTGTTCGCCTCCGAACGACCGCCCGCGATCCGGCTCGCCGCGCTGGGCGACCTCGGCGGCGCGATCGGCGCTGCGCTGCTCTCGCGGCGCGTCACCTGACCCGTTCCACCAGCCGGTCCAGCGGCGCCCAGAACGTGCGCCGCGCTGCGGCGTCGGCGCGCTGCGGCGCCTGGTGGTCGTCTGCCGCAGGATCCTCGACGAGCACCAGCCGAGCGTCGGCGCGCGTGGCCCCGCGGACGAGCTCGCGCGCAGTGGCGGTGCCGACCACGCCGTCTGCCGCGCTCGCCAGCGCGACGATCTCCGTGCCGGCGGCGATCCGCCGCGGGGGGATCTCCGGCAGCCCGTCCGGGATCCGCGGCAGCCGCCGCCCCGGGTAGGCGGCGAAGATCGCCTTCGGCCGCGGCAGGCCCGCCGTCTCCGCGAGGGCCGCGTAGTCCGCGGCCAGCGCGCCGCCGGCCGAGTGCCCGGCGATCACGAGCGCGTCGGTGCGCAGGCCCGGGCGGCCGAGCGCGATCCGCAGCGCTGCGAGCACGTTGCCGAGCGCCTGCCGCGGCGGCTCGACGAACGAGTCCTGGTAGCGCGGGTAGACGACCGCGTGGCCCCGGCGCGCGAGGTGCTCGAGCCACGGCCGGTAGAAGGCGGGATCGGGCGCGCCCCAGCCGTGCAGGAAGACGACGACCGGCAAGGGTCCGTCGACGTCCGGGCGGATGATCGTGGACTGCTGCACGCCGCGGCCGGCGGTCTCCGTCACCAGGCCGGCCGGGGACGCCTCGCGCGCCTCCGGACGCGGCTCGGCGCCGCCGCAGCCCGCGAGCGCGAGCAGCGCCAGCAGCAGCGCGAGTCCGCCCAGCGGCCGACGGCGCCTCGTCCTCCAGGATGACGACGGATCGTCCCTCCGGCACGCTGAAGATCGCTCCCCAGGCCGATGACCGCCGGCCGGGCCGTCCGTAGCTTGCTGCTCACCGCAAGGACGACCCCGAAGGAGCCAGGAATGGCCTACGCCGGACAGAGCATCGAGAACCCCATCAGCGGCGAGCGGATCACCTTCACGCAGACCGCCGCCGACACGAACGGCGAGCTGCTCGCCTTCGACATGACCCTGTCGGTCGACGGTCATGTGCCCGGCGCTCATGTGCACCCCTCCCAGGAGGAGCGCTTCGAGATCGTGTCCGGGACCATGAAGCTCAGGATGAACGGCAAGGAGATCGTCGCCGGCCCCGGCGACGTCGTGACGGTCCCGGCCGGCGCCCGCCACAAGTTCGCCAACGGCGGCGACGAGCCCGTCGAGGTGCGCGTCGAGGTGCGGCCCGCGCTGAAGATGGAGGACCTGCTCTGCAACACGGTCGCGCTCGCCACGGAGGGCAAGACGAACCGCAAGGGCATGCCGAAGCCGGTCCACCTCGCGCTGTTCGTGCGCGAGTACGAGCGCGAGGTCCGCGCCCCGTTCCCGCCACCGGCCGTCGTGCGCGCGCTGATGGCGCCGCTGGCCGCGCTCGGCCGCGCCCGCGGGCACGCCGAGCGCTACGCCCCCGCCTCCGCGCCGGCGTTCGCGCCGGTGCCGGTTCCCGCTTAGGGGTCACCGCTGCATCGCCGCCGGGCTCGTCACTCGTACACGACGAAGTCCGGCGGCGGGCGCAGCCGCAGCACCTGGCGCGGGGTCATCAGCCCCACGTCCTCCTTGTAGAAGAGCTTGAACCCGGGCTCGAAGCCCGGCGCGCGGCGTGTGAAGGCGTCGTACTTGCTCTTCTTGACCGGCGCGGTGCCGAACCCGTCGGCGTTGAGCACGATCTGCAGCTCCTCGTGGGCCTTCAGCGCCGTGTCGTCGACCATGTCGTCGGTGAACTGGTGGATCACGACCAGCTTCTCCGGCAGGTCGTGCTGCGCCGCGAGCTGCGCGAGCCACGCCGTGACCGCGTTCACCTCGCGAGAGTCGACGCTGCCGATCACCTGGCCCGGCACCTGCCCCGGCTGCACGCGCCACTCCGGGTCCAGCGCGAGCCCCACGTCGGGCTCGCTCAGCCAGCGCTCGAGCCGCGTGGCCTCCGTGAAGAAGTCCGACGCGCCGGGCTGGATGTCGAGCAGCAGCAGCGCCTTGGCGCGGCGCGCGGCGCGCAGGTAGCGCCCGATCACGGCGTCGCTCTGCCGGGTGCGGTACATGCCGTCATCGCCCGCGTCGGCGTTCGCGATCACGGCGATCAGCTCGAGCGCGGGCAGGACGGGGCGGTCCGGCCGCACGTACGCCTTCGCCTGGCGCTCCAGCCGCCGGGCCGCGCTCGCCGGCGAGCCGATGCCGAGCGCGCCGAGCTCCTCGCTCTGCGGCGCGCCGTAGTAGGCGACGACGCGGTGGCGGGGGAAGATCTCGCGCCCGCCGCGCGGCAGCGCCACCGGCTCGGGCGCTGCGGGAGGCTCCTCCGCCTGCGAGCGCGGTAACGCCTCGTCGCCGCCCGCGCCCGTGAGCGCGCCGGCGGTCGCCGACGCGAGCGCGACGGCCGCCGCGACGGCGCCCGCCACGAGGCGGCGGCGGTGCACTGCGGGCTCCGGCACGCCACCACCGTACCCGCGGCCTATCGTGATCGTGCATGGACTGGGTCAACATCGCGCTCGCGCTCGTGCTCGTCGGCGCGAACGGCTTCTTCGTGGCGACCGAGTTCGCGGTCGCGCGGCTGCGGCCCGGCCAGGTCGAGAAGTGGGTCAGCGACGGCCGCCCGGGCGCGAAGTCGGTCCAGCACGCGATCGAGCACATCGACTCCTACCTGGCGACCTGCCAGCTCGGGATCACGATCTCCTCGCTCGGCCTCGGCGCGCTCGGCGAGCCCGCGTTCCACCACATCCTCGAGCCGGTGTTCGGCGAGGGCGCGACGGTCGTCGGCGTGGGCGTCGCCAGCGCGATCGCGTTCGGGATCATCACGCTGCTGCACGTCGTCGTCGGCGAGCTGGCGCCCAAGAGCCTCGCGATCTCCCGCACGCAGCCGATCGCGCTGTTCGTGGCGCCGGTGATGCGCGTCTTCTACCTGGGCGCGAAGCCCGTCGTCGACCTCTTCAACGGCATGGGCAACCTGCTGCTCAAGCCGTTCGGCATCCCGCCGGCGCGCGAGGCCGGCCACGCGCCGGTGTCGGAGGACGAGCTGCGCACGCTCGTGCGCGAGAGCGCGGCCGGCGGCGAGATCGAGGAGGAGGAGCAGCGCTTCACCGAGAACGTGCTGACCTTCGGCGACCGGCGCGTGCGCGAGGTGATGATGCCGCGCGGCCGGATCACGTTCGTGACCACCGACGCGTCCTACGACGACGCCGTCGCGGTCATCCGCGAGTCCGGGCTCACCCGCCTGCCGCTGTGCGAGGCCGAGAAGGGCCTCGACGCGCCCGTCGGCCTGCTGCACGTCAAGGACCTGCTCGTCAACGGGCCCGAGAAGCCGCTGAAGGAGACCGCCCGCGCGCTCGAGCGCGTCCCGGAGTCGATGCTCGTCGACGAGCTGCTCGAGCGCCTGCGCAAGCTGCGCGAGCACTTCGCGCTCGTGGTCGACGAGCACGGCACGGTCATCGGGCTGATCACGCTCGAGGACATCCTCGAGGAGATCGTCGGCGAGATCGAGGACGAGTTCGACCCGGAGGAGCGCGAGCCGATGCGCGACGGGTCCGAGGGCACCGTGATCGCCGGCTGGGCGCCGATCCGGCTCGTCGAGGAGCGGCTCGAGGTCGAGTTCCACGACCACCACGAGGCGACGATCGGCGGCGTCGTGCTCGAGCGCCTCGGCCGGCTGCCCGAGGAGGGGGAGGAGGTCGAGCTCGACGGCGTGCGCTTCGCCGTGCTCTCAGCGGCCGACGCCCGCATCCAGGAGCTGCGGGTCGTCTCGAGGCCCGAGCGCGAGGACTAGCGGCGGGCGAGCGGCGAAGCCGCGGTCCAGCAGCCGCTTCGCCTGCCCCGCCGGGTCGGGCGAGTGCAGCAGCACCACGCCGAGCTTGACCGCGCCGCGCCGCGCCGTCGCGACGAAGCAGCGGCCGGCGGCGTCCGTGTAGCCCGTCTTCATGCCGGTGAGCCCGCGGTAGCCCTGCCGCAGCAGCGGGTTGTTGTTGTAGAGGTACAGCTTGCCGCCCTTGACCGGGAACGGCAGCACCGCCTCGCGCCGGCGGACCACCTTCGCCAGCCGCGGCACCCGCAGCAGCGCGCGGGCCAGCGCGGCCAGGTCGCCGGCGCAGGAGTGGTTGCCGCGGTCCTCGAAGCCGTGCGGGGAGGAGAAGCGCGAGCAGACCAGCCCCATCCGCCTCGCGCGCGCGTTCATCGCCTCGACGAACCCGGCCACGCTGCCGGCGGCACGCTGGGCGAGCGCGATCGCGGCGTCGTTGCCCGACGGCAGCATCAGCCCGTAGAGCATCGTCTCCGTGCGGATCCGCTTGCCGCGCGGCAGCAGGCCGACCCCGGAGCCCTGGTAGCGCAGCGCCTCGCGCGTGATCGGCACGCGCGTGCGCGGCCCGAGCCGGCCCGCCACCACGAGCGCGGTCATCATCTTCGTCAGCGACGCGATCGGCAGCACGCGCGTCGGCTGGTGGCGCCACAGCACGCGGCCCGTGTCGACGTCGAACAGCAGCCCGGAGCGCGGCATGCGCTTGAAGCGCGCGCGGACCGGGTCGGCGCCCTGCTCGAGCCGCACCGCCAGCGGCGAGGGCGCGGTCCCGCCGCCGGCCAGCGGCTCCAGGTCCTCCAGCCCGCCCGCCTGGCGCGGCGCAGGCGCCTCGCGGCGCCGACTCCCCGCCGGCGCGCCGATCGAGCACCAGCGCCGCCACCGCCGCGGCGGCCGCCAGCAGCAGCACCAGGGCGAGCACGGCGGGCGCGCGCCGACGGCGCCGCCTGCGGCCGCCCTGGAACAGCGTGTAGGGCATCAGCGCTTGCGGCGGCGCTTCGACGGCTCCGTGAGCGCGCCGAAGACCCCGAGCGAGAGCACCGCGACGACGACGAGGCCGATCAGCGTCAGGACGTCGGGGCCCTCCTTGACCAGGACGTAGACGGTGGCGAACGCCATCGCGCAGATGAACAGCAGCGCCACCCCGGTCACCACGGTCCTCGTCACGTCAGGCCTCCTACCCGCTCGATCTGGCGCCGTCTCCTCTGTTCCGAGGCGAACAGCTTGATCGCGAGCAGCCCGAACGCGAACCCGCCGATGTGCGCGAAGTACGCGACCCCGCCGCCCTCGCCCGCCGGCTGCACGAGGTCGAAGTAGCCGAACAGGGCCTGCTGCACGAACCAGAACCCGAGGATCAGCAACGCCGGAAGCTCGATGATCGTGAAGAAGAAGATGATGAAGATGACGGTGATCACGCGCGCCCGCGGGAACAGCAGCACGTAGCCGCCGAGCACCGCCGCCACCGCGCCCGAGGCGCCGAGGTTCGCGATCTGCCGAGCCCGTGTCGGTCAGCATCTGCGCGGCGGTCGCGGCGATGCCGCCCAGCAGATAGAAGACGATGAACTTCACCGGGCCCATGGAGTCCTCGACGTTGTTGCCGAAGATCCAGAGGAACAGCATGTTGCCGCCGAGGTGCAGGATCGAGCCGTGCATGAACATGGCGGTGAACACGGTGACCCAGTCCGCCGGGCCGCCCGGCGCGGTCTGGCAGGGTGCCTCGCCGGTGATCTCGCACGGGATGAACGCGTAGGTCCCGACGGGCCAGTCGCCGGTCTCACCACCGTTGGGAAGGCCCAGCACGCCGTCCTGAAGGAGGAAGTAGACGATCACGTTGAGTGCGATCAGCGCGACCGTGACGACCGGGAAGTGCTCGGTCGGGATGTTGTCCTTGAGCGGGAACACGCGGTCGCCGCAGGCTATCCGCTGGGGGCGGCTAGGCGGTCGCGGCTACGGGCCCGACGCCCGGGCGATCCTGCTTGACGTGCTCGTCGGCGTGGTAGCTCGAGCGCACGAGCGGGCCGGCGGCGATGTGCTCGAAGCCGAGCTCGTAGGCCGCGACCTCGAGCGCCTTGAACTCGTCCGGGTGCCAGTAGCGCACGACCGGCAGGTGGCGCTCGGTCGGGCGCAGGTACTGGCCGACGGTCAGCACCTGCACGCCCTTGGCGCGCAGCTGGCCGAACGCGTCGACCATCTCGTCGTGGGTCTCGCCGAGGCCGACCATCAGGCCGGACTTGGTGACGACCTCGTCGCCGCCCATCGCCTTGGCGTTCTCGAGCACGCGCAGCGAGCGCTCCCACTTCGAGCCGCGGCGGGCGAGCGGGTACAGCCGCGGGGCGACCTCGACGTTGTGGTTGAAGACGTCGGGGCGCTCGGCGATCACCTTCGCCAGCGGCATCATCTCGCCGCGGAAGTCGGGCGTGAGCACCTCGACCTTGCAGCCGGGCGCCTGGCGGCGGATCTGGCGGATCACGCCGACGAAGGCGGAGGCGCCGAAGTCGGGCAGGTCGTCGCGGTCGACGCTGGTGATGACCGCGTGGCGCAGGCCCATGCGGGCGACCGAGCGCGCGACGCGGGCCGGCTCGAGCGGGTCGTTCCAGGTCGGCTTGCCCGTCTTGACGTTGCAGAAGCCGCAGCGGCGGGTGCAGGTGTCGCCGAGGATCATGAAGGTGGCGGTGCCGCGCTCCCAGCACTCGCCCATGTTCGGGCAGGCGGCCTCCTGGCAGACCGTGTGCAGCGTCCTCGGCCTTGATCATCGAGTTGAGCTCGCGGTACTTCGGGCCGCCCGGGAGCGGGACCTTGAACCACGCGCGGCTTGCGGCCGCGGAATGGCTGCGTGTCGGTACCGAGCACCTTCGTGACGTCCATCCCGCCCGGGTTGGCGCGGGAACGCGTCTGGTGGATGCGCAGCGGGGCCTCGCTCACGCGTCCAGCGTACCGACCGGCGGTGGGCGTGCCCGCGCCCACCGGGGCGATCCCCAGCCGCTCCGGCGTCACGAGCCGCTGGCGGCGGCCGAAGGCCTGCGCGAAGCGGTGGGCCATGCGCTTGCGGAAGCAGGCCAGGCCGTCCGGCGAGCCCTCCTGCGCGACCGAGGTCATCGAGACCGACGGCAGCCCGCAGGCCACGACCCAGGTGAACGGGGCGAGGTCGTTGGTCACGTTGACCGCGAAGCCGTGCGCGGACACGCCGCGGGAGACGTGGATGCCGATCGAGGCGAGCTTGCGCTGGGTGGCGGGTTCCGATCCACACGCCGGTGTAGTCGCGGCCCTCGTGCGAGCGCGGGCGCGCGCTCACGCCGGCCTCGCCGAGCGCGTCGACGATCGCGCCCTCCATCGTGGCGCACGAACGCGGGCACGTCGCCCACGCGCATGATCGGGTAGCCGACGAGCTGGCCGGGCCCGTGGTAGGTCAGCTTGCCGCCGCGCCGCGTCCTCACGACGTCGATCCCCTGCGCGCGGCACCAGTCCTCGCCCAGCGGCAGGTCGCCCGGCTCCGAGCGGCGCCCGAGCGTGTACACGGGCTCGTGCTCGAGCAGCAGCAGCACCTCGCCGAGCTCGCCGTCCTGCACGCGCTCGCGCAGCCGCTCCTGGATCTCCAGGCCCTTCTCGTACGGGACGCGGCCGAGGTGGCAGACGAGCAGGTCAGCCATGCCTCTGATGGTAGGTGGTCTGCCCGGCCGGGGACCCTTGCGAGCCCCCGGCCGGGTGTCCGTCAGACCTAGCCCTTAGATCGGCCAGCTCTCCAACTTCTTTCGCAGACTCGACAGGAACTGCGCCGCGAGCGCCCCGTCGAGGGCGCGGTGGTCCCAGCTCATGCACGAGGTACATCATCGAGCGGATCGCGATCGAGTCGTTGCCGAGCTCGTCCGTGATCACGACGGGCCGCTTGACGACGGCCTCGGTGTCGAGGATCGCCACCTGCGGCTGGTTGATCACCGGGGTGGCGAGGATCGAGCCGTAGCCGCCCGGGTTGGTGATCGTGAACGTGCCGCCGCGGACCTCGTCCGGGGAGAGCGAATTCGCGCGGGCGCGCTTCGCCGCGTCGCGGATCCGGCTCGCCAGGCCCTCGACGGAGAGGTCCTGCGCGTCGCGGATGACCGGGACGATCAGCCCGCCCTCGCCGAGCGACACCGCGACGCCGAGGTGCACGCCGTCGTAGGTGGTGTACGTCTCTCCCTCGAGCGTCGCGTTGAGCTGCGGGAACTCCTTGAGGGCGTCGATCGCGGCCCGGGCGACGAACGCCAGGCCCGTCAGGCCCTGCTGCCTGCGCAGCGCCTCGACGCGGGTCATGTCGACCTCGACGATCGTGGTGCAGGTCGCCGCGGTGTCCAGCGACGCCTTCATGTGGCGGCCGATCGACTGGCGCATGCGCGACAGCGGCCCGCTGCTGCCGGCCGGCATCTCGACCGGCTCGGGCGCCGGCGCGGCCTCGGCGCGGCCCAGCCGCGACTTCGGCTTGCGCGGCGCGGCAGGCCCGTCGGGTCGGTAGGGCGACTCGATGTGCATCGGCGGCTCGGTGGCGGACCGCGCCGTTCCGCCAGATGTGCGAGCACGTCCTGCTTGCGCACGCGGCCGCCGCGGCCGGTCCCCTCGACCTGCTCGAGGTCGATGTCGTGCTCGGCGGCGATCCGCATCACGACCGGCGAGTAGCGGCGCGATCCGCTGCGGCGCGCCGCGGGCGTGCCGCGCTGGGCCGTGCCGGCGTGCGACTCGGCCGTGTCGCCCTGCAGCTCGCCGGCGTCGCCGGCGGACTCCATCGCGACGTCGGCCTCGCTGGTGCCGGAGCTGGCGGCGCTGTCGTTCTCCGACGCGTGCGCCTCGCCGGGCTTGGCGTCGGTGGCGATCCGCGCCATCACGGTGCCGACGTCGACCGTCGCGCCGACCTCGACGAGGATCTCGCTCACGCGGCCGGTGGCCGGCGACTCGACGTCGGTGTCGATCTTGTCGGTCGAGATCGAGGCGATGATCTCGTCGGCCTCGATCCAGTCGCCGGGCTGCTTCTTCCACTCGACGACGGTGCCCTCCGCCACCGACACGCCCATCTGGGGCATCGCGACGTCCACGATCGTCTCAGTACTCGAGGAGCTCACGCACGGCCTCCTTCACGTCGTCGACCTGGGGGAGCACGGCCTGCTCGAGCGTGGGCGAGAACGGGATCGGCACGTCGGGCGTGGACACCCGCACGACGGGGCCGTCGAGGTCCTCCCATGCGCGCTCGGCGATCAGGGCCGCGACCTGGGCGCCGGCGGCGCAGGTCTGGTTGGCCTCGTCGATGATCACGACCTTCGACGTCTTGCGGACCGACTCGAGGATCGCCTCCTCGTCGAGCGGGACGAGCGAGCGCAGGTCGAGCACCTCGATCGAGGCGCCGTCGACGTCCTGCGTGGCCTCGAGCGCCGTGTGGACCATCGCGCCATAGGCGATCACCGTCAGGTCGGTGCCCTCGCGGGCGATCCGGGCGCTGAACGGGGTCTCGTAGACACCCTCGGCGACGTCGCCCTTCACGCGCCGGTAGAGGTGCTTGTGCTCGAGGAACACGACCGGGTTGGGGTCGCGCACGGCCTTGATCAGCAGACCCTTGGCGTCCTCGGCCGTCGACGGCGCGACGACCTTCAGGCCCGGGGAGTGCATGAACCACGCCTCGGGGTTCTGGGAGTGGAACGGGCCGCCGGAGAAGCCGCCGCCGCTCGGGAGCCGCACGGTGATGTTCACGCTCAGGCCCTGGCGGTAGTACATCTTGCCCGCGACGTTGACCAGCTGGTCGAAGCCGCAGGAGATGAAGTCGGAGAACTGCATCTCGGCGATCGGGCGCATGCCCTCGACGGCCGCGCCGATCGCGCAGCCGACGATCGCCGATTCGGCCAGCGGCGTGTCCATGACGCGCTCGGGGCCGAACTCGTCGAGGAAGCCGTCGGTCACCTTGAAGGCGCCGCCGAAGTTGGCGATGTCCTCGCCCATCACGAACACGCGCTCGTCGGCGCGCATCTCCTCGCGCATGGCGTCGGAGATCGCCTGCAGGTAGGTCATGGTCGGCATGGCTCAGGCCTCCTTCGCAGAGGCGAAGCCGGACCAGGGAGCGTTGCCGTCCTCGAGCAGCGCGGGCTCGTCGGCGAACACGCGGTCGGTGGCGGTCTCGCCGTCGGGCATCGGGCCGGCCAGGGCCTCCTCGACGGCTTGCTCGATCTCCGCCTTGACGGAGGCGCGCACCTCTTCCACGTCGACGCCGAGCGCCTCGAGGCGCTTCGTCTGGCGGTCGATCGGGTCCTTGGCGCGCCACTCCTCGACCTGCTCCTTGGGCACGTACTTCATGTCGTCGTGCGCGGCGTGGCCGTGCATGCGCATCGTGACGGCCTCGAGCATGGTCGGGCCTTCGCCGGCGAGCGCGCGCTCGCGCGCCTGGCGCGTCGCCTCGAACATCGCCTCGGGGTCGTTGCCGTCGACCTTGATGCCCGGGAAGCCGTAGGCCGCCGCGCGCTCGACGGGGTCGACCGCGAACTGCTGGTCGAGCGGGGTCGAGTAGGCGTACTGGTTGTTCTCCAGCACGAAGATCACGGGGAGCTTCTGGACGCCGGCCCAGTTCATCGCCTCGTGGAAGTCGCCGCGCGAGGTCGAGCCGTCGCCGAACCACGTGATCGCGACGCGCTGCTCGCGGCGCAGCTTGAAGGCCATCGCCAGGCCGGTCGCGACCAGCATCATGTCGGGCAGCATCGAGACCATGCCGACGCAGCCCTTGGTGCGGTCGCCGAAGTGGACGTTGCCGTCGCGGCCGCCGGTGATGCCGGCCTCGCGACCCATGTACTGGCTGAAGATGCGCGCGGGCTCCACGCCGCGGATGACGTGCGCCGCGAGGTCGCGGTGGAGGATGCACAGGCGGTCCTGGGCGGCCATCGCCCACGCCGCGCCGGCGGATACGGCCTCCTGGCCGAAGCCGTCGTAGAAGCTGCCGGGCACCTTGCCCTGGCGGTACAAGGTCATCGCGCGCTCCTCGATGCCGCGCATCATCAGCATCGCGCGCAGCAGCCCGACCCGGTCCTCCGTGGTCAGGTGCTCCGATACGTCCGCGGGTACGGCGGACTGAGCCGTCTCGGTCGCCATCAGGCGTCTTCTCTCCCTCTTCGATGTCGTGCAGGGCCCGGGATCGCCGGGCTCGCGTCGGCCGTGTCGCGGGGTCTCCGCGGGGCACGGTGTGACCGGGCAAGGGTAGGGCATCTGGCGGTTACGCTGGAAGGCATGCACGCTCCCGGCCAGGTCGAGCGGCTCTGGACCCGACGGTTGCGCTGGCGCATGCGCGGCGCGTGGCAGTGGCCCGCGTTCGCGCTGCTGACGGTGCTCGACGCGCTGCTGCTGACGCGGCTGCCGTTCTACGACGAGGGGCCGGGCTCGCTCGTGGCGGGGCTGCTCGTGGCGACGTTCTTCAACCTGATCGCGGTCGCCGTCGTGGGCCCGCTGATCGGCGTGCGCGTGCGCCGGCGGCGCCCGGACCTGCCGCGGCTGATCGCCTCCGACTACGCCTCGACCGCCGTGCTCGGCGTGATCTGCGCAGCCCTGCTCGCCGGCGGGCTGGCGCACCGGCCGGCCGTCGCCGCCGAGCGCGCCGAGCTCGCCGCGGTCGTGGCCGTCACGCACGACTTCGTGCTCCGGTCCGCGCCCTCCTACCGCGACGGGCCTGGCCGGCATCGACGCGATGCGCGTCGAGGACGACCTCTACCGCTCGTGCGTCCCGGGCGACGACCCGCGGCGCTGGCTGTGCCTGTTCGTGAGCACCGACCAGAGCCCGCCGGGGATCACCGAGGACCACGACCGCGTGGGCAACGCGGCCTACCGGATGCACGGCGGATTCCGCTAGCCGGATTCGGCTCTGCGCCGCGGTTCGCGCGATGCGCTGGACGGATGTGCGATGGACGGGTGGTGCGGCTCAAGCCACCCTGCGGGTAGTCGGGCGGACGCCGTATGGGAATCGTCTGGACATTTCGAGGGCGGGGGCTCGCGCCGAGCCTCGGGGCCGGCGGCTCACTGGTCGTGGCCGCTCTGTGCTGCCTGCTGCTCGCGACCGCCTTCATCTCCTTCCGTGACTGGCCCAGCGGCGGCGGGACCTCGCCCGGCGGGACGATCACGATGACCCCGCCGGCCGCCAAGGCCGCGGGCCGTGCCGCCTCCGGGCCTTCCGCGCCGGCCGTCGCCGTCGCCGTCGCCGCGCCCGTCGTGGACCGCGCCGCCGGCGATCGCGGCGCCCGCCGCGGCGCCACGCGCCGCGCTCCCGCATCGGCACCGGCGCCGGCCGGCACGAACCCGCCTCCCGCTCCCGCGCCCGCTCCGGCCCCGGCGAGCCCGCGGCCGGCCTCCTCCGCGCCCGCGGCGCCGGTCGCCGACCCGCAGCCGCCGGCACGCGAGCCCGGGCGGGTCGAGCAGCTCGTCCAGGACGTCCGGCAGGCCGACGACGCCCTGCCGCTGCCGCCGGCGGTCAAGGAGCCCGTCGAGCCCGTGCTCGAGACGGTGCAGCAGGTCGGCCGCACCGTCGACGAGACGACGGGCCCGCTCCTGCCCGCCCTGCCCTAGAGCACCAGGCTGAGCGGGCTCTCGAGCCGCTCGCGGATGCGGCCGAGGAACTCGGCCGCATCGGCGCCGTAGAGGATCCGGTGGTCGCACGCGAGCGTCAGGGTCATGCGCGTGCGCACGGCCACCTCGCCGTCGACGACCGCGGGCTGCGGGCGCATCGCGCCGACGCCGAGGATCGCCGCCTGCGGCGGGTTGATCACCGGGACGATGCGGTCGATCCCGTACATCCCGAGGTTGGAGACGGTGAACGTGCCCGCGGAGAGCTCGGGCGGGGTGATCTTGCCCTCGCGGACCTTCTCGGCCAGCGCGCGCGACTCGCGCGCGATCTCGCCGAGCGACTTGCGGTCGGCGTCGAAGACGGTCGGCACGACGAGTGCGTCCTGGCCGGCCACGGCGACGCCGACGTTGACGCGCGGGTAGAGCTCGAACTTCCCGTCGCGGTAGGTGCCGTTCGCTCGCGGGAACTCCGTCAGCGCGAGCGCCGCGGCCTTGACCACCAGGTCGTTGTACGACGGCGCGGTCCGCTCGCCGGCGGCGGCCTTGAGCCGCTTGCGCAGGTCCACCGCCTCCTCCATGTCGACGTCGACCTGGAGCAGGAACTCCGGGGCGGTCGCCTTCGACTCGGCCATCCGGCGCGCCACGGTCTGCTGCAGGCGCGAGAGCTCCTGGACGTCCGGCTCGCCGCGGCCCGTCTGGGCGTCGCCGCCGCCGCGCGGGCGTGACGGCTCCTGGCGCCCGGCGGGAGCGGCCTCCGGCTCGGCCTCCTCGGCCTCGGCGGTGGCGGCCGCCGGCTGCGCCTCCTCGGCGCCGCCCGAGGCGGCCTCGACGTCGGCCTTGACGATCCGCCCGCCGGGCCCGGTGCCCTCGAGCTGCTCGAGCTCGAGCCCGAGCTCCCGTGCCATCCGCCGCGCGACCGGGCTCGCCCGCAGGCGCCCGTTGTCCTCGCCCGACTCGTCGGCCTCGGCCTCGGGCTCCTCCTCGGCTTCCGGCTCCGGCTCGTCCTGCTGCTCGGCCTCCGGCTCGGGCTGTTCCTCGGCCTCGGGCGCCGGCTCCTCTTCGGCTTCCGGTTCCGGCTCCTCTTCGGCTTCCGGCTCCGGCTCGTCCTGCTCTTCGGCCTCCGGCTCGTCCTGCTGCTCGGCCTCCGGCTCGTCCTGCTGCTCGGCCTCCGGTCGTCCTCCTCGCTCGGCTCGTGCTCGCCTCCGGCTCCGGCTCGCCCTGCTCGTCGCCCGAGTCCTCGGCCGCCTCGCCGATCGTCGCGATCTTCTCGCCGACGGCGAGCGTGTCGCCCTCGGACGCCGTGATGGTCAGGACGCCGTCCTGGTCGGCCTCGTAGGTCATGTTCGCCTTGTCGGTCTCGATCTCGACGAGCTCGTCCCCGCGCTTGACCTCGTCGCCGTCGGACTTCAGCCACTTCAGGATCGTGCCCTCCTCCATCGAGTCGGACAGGCGGGGCATCGACACGTCGGCCATGGCCGGAGGTTACTCAGCCGACTGGCGTACCAATTCGCCTGAGCTCGCCGGTCGCCGGATCCACCAGCGCCGGGGCGGGCACGGCCGGGATCGTGAAGGAGAACACCGAGCCGCCGCCCTCGCGGCCGTCGACGCGGATCTCGCCGCCCTGGCGCTCGACGATCTTGCGGCAGATCGCGAGGCCGATGCCGGTGCCCTCGAACGCCTCGCGGTCGTGCAGGCGCTGGAACATCTTGAACACGCGCTCGCGGTGGCGCGGGTCGATCCCGATCCCGTCGTCGGCCACGCTCATGCGCCACATCCCGTCGTGCAGGCGCTCGGCCGAGATCCACACGCAGGCGCTCGGCCCCGAGCGGAACTTCAACGCGTTGGCGATGAGGTTCTGCAGCACCTGCGCGAGCGCGAGCCGGTCGCCGAGCACCGTCGGCATCTGCCCCACGACGACCTGCGCGCGCGCGTCGGCCACGGCCGCGGCGAGCGAGGACAGCACGTCGGCCATCACGTGCCCGAGGTCGATCGGGCGCGGCTCGGCGCCGCGGCCCGCGCGCGAGTAGGCGAGCAGGTCCTCGATCAGCGCGCGCATCCGGTTCGCGCCCTCGACGGCGAAGTCGATGAACTCGTCGGCGTCCTCGTCGATCTGGCCGTGGTAGCGGCGGCGCAGCAGCTGCAGGTAGCTGGAGACCATCCGCAGCGGCTCGGAGAGGTCGTGCGAGGCGACGTAGGCGAACTGGGCCAGCTCGGCGTTGGTGCGCTCGAGCGCCCGCTGGGCCTCGCGGCGCTCCGTGATGTCGGTGAACGCCACGACGACCGCGTAACGGCCGTTGCCGCCGGGCTCCTCGTTGAGGGCACGCGTGGACACGGTCGTCCAGCGCACGTCGCCGGTCGGGGTGCGCAGCCCGATGTCCACGCCGACGCACGGCTCGCCCGTGCGCGCCGTGATCGCCACCGGCCGGTCCTCCTCGTCGAGCGGCCGGCCGTCGGCGTCGAGCGGATCCCAGGTGCGCACGCCCGCGGCGAGCGACTCGCGCGGCACGCCGAGCACCTCGGACGCGGCGGGGTTGAAGAAGACGATCCGCTCGTTCTCGTCGTAGACGACGACGCCGTCCTGGAGCGAGTCGAGGATCGAGCGCTGCAGCGCGGCCGCGGCACCGCCCGCCCGGCGCTCGCGCGCAGAACCGCCGCCGCCCTTCCGTGTCAGCCAAGCCGCCGTCCCGAACGCGCCCATGAGCCCGCCGATGACGGCCGCGATCAGGATCTCGACCATCGCTCAGGCTGAGGGTAGCTGCGCCAACTCCAGCCAGAAGCTCCGGATACCGCCGATCAGATCCATGAACTCGTCCAGCTCGAGCGGCTTGACCACGAATGCGTTGGCCCCGCGCGCGTACGCCCCCTGGACGTCGGAGTGCGCGGCGGAGGAGGTGAGCACGATCACGGGGATGTGCGCGAGCGCCTCGTCGGCGCGCATCTCGGCGAGCACCTCGAGCCCGTTCTTGCGCGGCAGGTTGAGGTCGAGCAGCACGAGGTCGGGCCGCGGCGCCTCGGTGAAGCCCTCCTGCCGGCGCAGGTAGGAGAGCGCCTGCTCGCCGTCGCCGACCGCCGACAGCCGCACGTTCTCGCCGGCCTCGCGCAACGCCTCGCGCGTGAGGCGGACGTCCGCCTCGTTGTCCTCGACGAGCAGGACGCGCGCCGGGCGCCGGGACGCGAGCGGGCTCACGCGCCGTTCCCGGGCAGCGTGAACTCGAAGCGGCTCCCGCCCTCCTCGCGCGGGGCCGCGGAGATCTCGCCGCCGTGGAGCTCGACCACCTTGCGCGCGATCGCGAGGCCGATCCCCGTCCCCTCGAACTGGTCGCGCGTGTGCAGCCGCTGGAACATGCCGAACACCCGCTCGGCGTGGCGCGGCTCGATGCCGATGCCGTTGTCCTCGATCGTGAACCGCCACGTGCCGTCCTCGTCCTCGGCGCGCACCGTCACGTACGCGCGCACGCCCGGGGCGACGAACTTGACCGCGTTGCCGATCACGTTCTGGAACAGCTGGACCAGCTGCGCCGGGTCGCCCTGCACCGTCGGCAGCGACCCCCACTCGATCTCGGGCGGCTCGTCGTTCGCGAGCGCGCGCAGCGTCGCCGCCACCTCCCCGACCACGCGCGCGGTGTTGACCTCCTCGAACGGGCGCTCCGAGCGGCCGGCGCGCGAGTAAGCGAGCAGGTCCTCGATCAGCGTGCGCATGCGCGTGGCGCCGTCGACCGCGTAGTTGATGAACGTGTCGGCGTCCGCGTCGAGCTTGCCGGCGTAGCGGCGGCGCAGCAGCTGCAGGTAGCTCGACACCATCCGCAGCGGCTCGGACAGGTCGTGCGAGGCGACGTAGGCGAACTGGGCCAGCTCCGCGTTGGAGCGCTCGAGCTCGGCCGTCCGCGCGACCATGTCGCGCTGCTGCCGGCGCGCCTCGGTGACGTCGCGGCTGACCGACAGCCCGCCGATCAGCCGGCCGTCCGCGTCGTGCAGGGGCACGGCCTGGACCCGGTAGGTGACCGCGCCGTCTGGCGTCGTGACGTCGAAGGTCTGGGGGTCGCCCGCCAGCGCGGCCCGGTAGCGCGGGGCGATCTTCGCGTACTGCTCGGCGGGCATCGTCTCCGCGAGCGGCAGCCCGCTGTAGGCCTCGGCGTCGAGGCCGCGCCGCGCGAGCTGCGCGCCCTCGGCCACCACGATCCGCATCTCCGTGTCGAACAGCGTCACCACGGTGTCGGGCAGGTTGGCGACCAGCGCGCGGTAGCGGGTGTGCAGCAGCGTGCGCTCCGCCATCGCCGAGACGTCCTTGCCCGAGATGTACAGGAGCCGCTCCTCGGGCGCGTAGACGGCGTTGAAGAGGATGTGCCGGGCCTCGCCGCCGGTTGTCTGCAGGCGCACCTCCAGCTCCGGGCGTTCCGTCCGGCCGGCGGCCAGATCGGCCTGCACGGCCAGCGCGCGCTCGCGGTCGTCGGGGTGGACGAGCTCGAGATAGGAGGCGCCGCTGAGCTGGGCCGGGTCGTGCCCGAGCACGACCTCCCAGGCCGGATTCGCCCACACCAGGCGGCCCTCGAGGTCGAGCGCCCCCACCAGGTCGTGCGACAGCGTGACGAGCCGGCTCGCACTGGCCGGCGTCTGTTCGTACCTCGGTCCACCCATCGAAGCGGGGAACGGTACGCGGTTCTGAGCAGTTCCGGCGCGCGGCTGCGCGCCGGAACCGCTGCTGACGGGCTCAGCTGGTGCGGAGCGACTCGCGCGCGCCGGTGGCGCGGCCGTTGCCGGCCTGCGCCTGCTCCGGCTCGGCGCCGGTCGGGCCGACGTCGTCATCGTCCGGTTCGTCGCGCAGATACAGGAACCAGTAGGCGGTCGACACGAAGATCGCCGCGCCGACGAGGTTGCCGAGGAACGCGAACAACCAGTTGTTGAGCGCGTCGCCCCACGTGATCCCGGGCACCTCGGCGAAGATCGCGGCGGGCAGGAAGAACATGTTCGCCACGACGTGGTCGAAGCCGATCGCGACGAACGCCATGATCGGGAAGAAGATCCCGAGGATCTTCCCGCCGGTGTCCGTGGCCGTCATCGCGACCCAGACCGCGAGGCACACGAGCCAGTTGCAGCCGAGCGCCCGCAGGAAGATCTGGTCTGCGCCCTCCGTGTCGCCCTTGAGCACGGCGATGTCCTTCAGGCGCTCGAACGTCATGCCGGCCGGGGTGGCCGGGTCCGCGCCGTTCATGCCGATGACGCCGGCTTGGACGGCGAGGAAGTAGGCGACGAACAGCGAGCCGATCAGGTTGCCGATCAGCACGATCGTGAAGTTCTGGCCGAGCGCCTTGAGGCCGACGCGGCGCTTCATCATCGCGATCGGGACGAGCGCCATGTTGCCCGTCAGCAGCTCGGAGCCGGCGAGCACGACGAGCACCAGGCCGAGGGCGAACACCGACCCGGCGAAGAGCGTCGGCAGCGTGCCCCAGGTCTCGGGCTTGAGCCCTGAGCTGACCGCGATCGCGACGAGTCCTCCGAACGCGATGTAGGCGCCGGCGAGGAAGCCGCCCACGAGCGCCTTGTCCCAGCTCAGCTTCGCCTTGGTCGTCCCCGCCTCGACGGCCGCCGCTGCGGTCTCCTGCGGTGTCTTGCTCGCCATGCTTACCCCCGCTTTAGGTCGTTGCGGTGGTCCTACTACCCATCAACGTGAGAACTGATTCCCGGCGCAACGGCCGGTATCGGCTCACTGAAGCCGACGCGCGTCATCTCGCCCCAGCCCGTGTCCGGGCGCAACACCGTCCACAGCGCCTTGGTGCGCACGATCGCCAGCCACTGGCGGTAACCGAAGTTCTCGACCACGGCGGCGACCATCAGCCGCCGCAGGTCGCGCCAGCCCGGGTAGCGCGCGAACGCGCGGCCCTCGATCAGCAGCGCGCCGAAGGACAGCACGAGCCCGTAGGTGAAGGCGAGCCCGAACAGCACGGCGGCGAACGGTGGGTTGACCCAGCCGAGCGCCAGGCCCACGACGCAGTAGGCGAGCCCGGAGATCTCGACCACCGGGCCGAGCGCCTCGAAGATCAGGAAGAACGGCATAGCGACCAATCCGATGCCGCCGTAGCGCGGGTTGAGGAGCATGCCGCGGTGGCGCCACAGCGTCTCGAGCAGGCCGCGCTGCCAGCGGTCGCGCTGGCGGCGCAGGACGCTGCGGTCCGCCGGCGCTTCCGTCCAGCAGATCGGGTCGGCGACGAAGGTGATCTTGTAGCGCCTCTTCTGGTCGCGGAAGTGCCGGTGCAGGCGCACGATCAGCTCGGCGTCCTCGCCGACGGTGGTGGTGTCGTAGCCGCCCGCCTCCACGACCGCCTCGCGCCGGAACAGGCCGAAGGCGCCCGAGATGATCAGCAGCATGTTGATCCGCGAGAAGCCCGCGCGGCCGGCCAGGAACGCGCGCAGGTACTCGATGATCTGGACGTTGACGAGCAGGTTCTCGGGCGTGTGGACGGCCTTGATCCGCCCGTCCTCCAGCAGCGAGCCGTTGATGATCCGGACGATCCCGCCGGTCGCCACCGTCTCGGGCTCGGCCTGGAAGGACCACACGAGCCGCGCCAGCGCGGCCGGGTCCAGCAACGTGTCGGAGTCGATCGCGCAGAAGAGCGGATACGACGCGTAGCGGATCCCGCAGTTGAGCGAGTCCGCCTTGCCGCCGTTGTCCTTGTCGATCACGAGCAGGCGGTCGTCGAGCGGGCTGGCGTAGACCGCCCGCACCGGCGCCGAGGGCAGGTTCGCGCGCGGGACGCGCTCGACCTCGACGAGCTGGAACGCCTCCTTGAGCGCGGCCAGCGTATCGTCGGTCGAGCCGTCGTTGATGACCATCACCTGCAGCTCGCGGTAGTGGGAGGCGAGCAGCGACCGGATCGACGGCACGATCACCGGCGCCTCGTTGTAGGCGGGCGCGAGGATCGTCACGGGCAGCGACAGCGCCGAGTCGCTGACACCGCGGAAGTCGCGCAGCGGGCGCCGCCGGACCCACTCCGAGACCTGCCGCGAGCCGAGCAGCAGCAGCAGCGTGTAGGCGAGGTTGAGCGCCATGAAGTAGCCGACGAACGTGGTGTCGAAGATCAGGCGCAGCGTGTCCATCAGGAGCCGGCCCCCACGCGGTCCATGGCCAGCGCCTCGCGCGCCCGGTCGCGGGCGTAGCGGTCGGGATGGTCGAGCGCCCGTTCGAGCGCCTTGTGGCCGGGCTCGCCGAGCGCCCGCAGGGCGCTCGCGGCGTTCGCGCGCACCCACCACGCCGGATCGTCGAGCACGGCCTCGAGCGCCGGCACGGCGCGCTTGATGCCGATCGCGCCCAGCGCCTTGGCGGCCTGGGCGCGCAGCGGCCACGCGTCGTCGGCGAGCGCGCGCTCGAGCACGGGCCGGGCGCGCCGGCCGCCGACCGCGCCCAGCGCGCGTGCGGCGGAGATGCGCTCCTCGAGCCCGCCCCGGCGCAGCAACTCGATCATGGCCGGCTCCGCACGCGGGTCGCCGGCGTGCCCGAGCGCACGGGCGACGCCGACGCGCGGGGCGGCGCGGCGCTCGCCCCTGGCGTCGAGCTCGCGCAGCTGGGAGAGCAGGGACTCGACCGCCCACGGCTGCCCGAGCCGCTCGATCACGCGCTCGGGCGCGAGCCGGCGCTTGGACAGCGCGCGCACCAGCGCCGGGACCGCGTCGGGGTCCTCCGCCAGCGGCAGCCCGGCGACGGCCACGAGCCGCACGTCGGGGTCGTCGTCGTCGAGCATCGGCTCCAGTCGCGTGACGCCCTGGGGCAGCCGCAGGTGGGCGAGCAGCAGCACGGCGCGGCCGCGCGCCGGGCCGTTGCGGACGTCGAGCTGGGACTGCAGGCGGGCGGTGAGGCCGGAGCGGCGAGCCTCGCGGTCGAGCACGGCGACCGGCGGGCGGGAAGTTGAGCCGTCCTGCAGGACGGCGGCCAGATCGACCTGCTGCTCGCGGTCGCGAACGGTGCCGAGAACGCGCCGCACGAGCCTCGGATCTCCCGTTGCGAGCACCCTGCGGTAATGGCGCCGCCGGCGTGCCGACTTGCCCTCGCGCCGGTCGCGGAGCAACTTGCGGCTCACCACGAGCAGCGCGAGGACCGTCAGCAGCGCGACGGAACCCGCGAAGAGCAGGGCGAATGCTTGGAACAGGTCCACGCCCGCGTAATCGGCGGGCGCGCCCCGTTCTTTGGCGCGCTACGCGGCGCCGGCGAGGGCGCCGGCCACGATCAGTGCCCCGCTCCGGCCTGCCCGAGCTTGTCCTCGCCCTTGCCGACGTCCTCGTGGTCGGCCTCGGGGCTGCTCGGCGGCGCGTCGGCCTCGTGGGTCCCGCCCAGCGGGGCGGTGATGTCGTTGTCGTCCTTGTCGTCGTCCATGCGGCTGCCCTCCCCGAACGCCCGGCGGTTCAATCGAACGTCTGCCAGCGCCGCCACTTGGCGAGGAACTCGGCCGACTCGAGCGAGGCCAGGTCGGCCCGCAGCGCGCGGGCGAGCCGCCCGGTGGTCGCCGGCTCGGTGTCCCAGAACAGCGCGATCTCGCCCGTGGCGATCTCCAGCACCTCGACGTGGTCGGTCTGGCCGGGCCCGCGCAGCAGCGCGGGGCCGCGACCGGCCTTGCGCACGCTCAGCTCGTACTCGCGGTTGGCCTTCACGCCGCACGCACCGCGGCGGCGCGCTCGAGCTCCCGGTCGCCGTGGAAGACGCGCCCGTCGATGACGACCGCGGGGACGTCGAGCACGCCGGCGGCGACCGCCTCGGCGGTGGCCTGCTCGAGGCGCTTCGCGATCGAGCCGAGCTCGGCGCCCTTGATCAGGGCGGTCGGGTGCATCTCGCACGCGGCGGCGGCGATCAGGACGCTGTCGCGCTCGCCGAGGTCGCGGCCGCCCGCGAACGCCTGCCGGAACGCGGCGAGCGAGAACGCGACGCCGCGGCCGATCTGCTTCGCGTAGGTCGCGGCGAGCATCGCCCATGCCGTGTCGGCCGGGAACGGGTCGGGCCAGCGGAGCGGCTGCAGCTCGTAGCGGCGGGCGCGCGCCTCCACGTCCTCGCGGTAGATCAGCTCCTCCTCGGCGCAGCGGAACGAGCCGACCCCGCCGGCCGCGAGCCCGCCGAGCCGCACCGGAACCCACTCCGGCACCTCCGGGAGCACATGCATCACGCGCTCCGCGGCGAGGTACGCGTCGGGCGAGGCGAAATCGAAGTAGAAGCGCGGCTGGCTAGCCGTGGATCAGCCAGCCGTCGGCGGCCCTTGCGGCCTCCATGACGCCCTCGGCCAACGTCGGGTGGCCGTGGATGATGCGCGCGACCTCGGGATAGCCGCCTTCGAGCGCCTTGGCGTTGACGAGCTCCTGGATCAGCTCGGTCGCCTTGGAGCCGACGATGTGGCCGCCGACGAGCTCGCCGTAGCGCTTGTCGCCGATGATCTTGATCACGCCGGTGCGGTCGCCGTAGACCGTGCCCGCGCCGACCGCGCCGTACTGGACCTTGCCGACCACGACATCGATGCCCTGCTCGCGCGCCTGCTCCTCGGTGAGCCCGAACGAGCCGACCATCGGCGTGCAGAACGTCGCCCGCGGGATGTCGATGTACTCGATCGGGTGGGTCTGGAGGCCGGCGGCGTCCTCGACGGCGATCACGCCCTCGTCGGACGCCTTGTGGGCGAGCGCCGGACCCTGCACGAGGTCGCCGATCGCGTAGACGCCCTTGACCGACGTGCGCAGCGCGCCGTCGACCTCGATCAGGCCGCGGTCGTCGAGCTTGACGCCGGCGGCGTCGAGCCCGAGCGCCTCGACGTCGGGGCCGCGGCCGGCCGCGATGACGAGGTAGTCGGCCTCGCCCTGCTGGTCGCCATAGGAGAACGTGACCTTGTCGTCCTGCGACTGCACGTTCTCGATCAGCGTTCCGGTGTGGATCGAGATGTTCTGCTTGGCGAGCTGGCGCCCGGCGACCTTGGAGATGTCGGCGTCCTCGGTCGGCAGCACGCGGTCGAGCGCCTCGAAGAGCAGCACGTCGGTGCCGAGCCGCCCGTAGGCGGAGGCGATCTCAGCGCCCGACGCGCCGGCGCCGACCACGGCCAGCGTCTTGGGCAGCTCCTCGAGCGCCCACGCGCCCTCGGTCCCGATCACGCGCCCGCCGAACTCCGTGCCGGGGATCGGCTTGGGGACCGAGCCGGTCGCCAGGACGATCGCCTTGCGCGCCTCGATTTCGTTCCCGTTGACAGTTACCGCCCGCTCCCCGGCCAGGCTGCCGGTGCCCTCGATGTAGTCGATCTTGTTCTTCTTGAACAGGCCGGAGACGCCGCCGGTGAGGGTCTTGACGACCTTCGCGCGGCGCTCGGAGACCTTCGAGAAGTCGACGTTGCGCTCCGGGACCGAGATGCCGAACTCGTCGGCGTCGTCGATCTCGTGCAGCACGTCCGCGACGCGCAGGACGGCCTTGGCGGGGATGCAGGCGTAGTTGAGGCAGCGGCCGCCGACGGCGTCCTTCTCGATCACGGCGGTGCTCATCCCGAGCTGGGCGGCGCGGATGGCGGCCACGTAGCCGCCCGGACCCGAGCCGATGACGATGCAGTCGTAGGCGCTTTCAGGCATTGGCGCAGGAGGCTAGCGATCGGGCATCTGGATGCGCGCCATGGCCCGGATCAGGAACCAGAACAGCGGACCGGCCGCGGCGATCACCGCGACCGACAGCAGCGCCCCGCTGAGGTTGGAGGCGAGCATCAGCGACAGCGCGGCGGAGACGATCAGCACGCCGAGCAGCACCTCGAAGCCGATCACGGCCCAGTAGCGCGTGCGCCACATGCCGACGCCGGCGAGCACGAACACCGCGCACACGAGCAGCGCGCCTCCGAGCTCGGGGTCGCGCCCGCGGACCTCCCAGCCGACCAGGTACAGGACGAGGTTCGCGGCCGCGACCGCGAACGACAGCAACGCCGCGATCGTGACCGCGCGCGGGCGCTCGCCGGGCGCGAGCGGCTCCAGCGCGGCGCGCGCCGCCTCGTCGCGCTCGCGGCCGCGGGCGTAGCCGCGGGCCATGCGGTCGCGCGCGGGGGCGGGCCGCTCGCCGGCGGCGTGCCGATCCTGGGCGGCCCCGGTACGAGCCGGCGCCGCGCGGCCGGCACCGCCGGGCGTGCGCGCCTTGCGGCTGCGCTTACCCACCGGCCGGCTCCAGCGCGAGCCGCAGCTCGCGGGCGGCGGCCTCGGGGTCGTCGGACTCGGTGATCGCCCGCACGACCACGACCCGCCGCGCCCCTCGCGCGAGGACCTCGGCGACGTTGCCCGCGTCCAGCCCGCCGATCGCGAACCAGGGCTTGCGCGCGTGCCCTGCCGCGTACTCCACGTAGCCGAGGCCCGCGGCGGGGCGGCCGGGCTTGGTCGGCGTCGCGTGCACGGGGCCGACCGCGAGGTAGTCGACGTCGGGGTCGGCCTCGGCGGCGTCGGCCTGCTCGGGCGCGTGCGTGGAGCGCCCGACGATCGCGCCCGGTCCGACCGCCGCGCGCGCGTCGGAGGGCGAGCCGTCGTCCTGGCCGACGTGGACGCCGTCGGCGCCGCACGCCCGCACCAGGTCGGGGCGGTCGTTGAGCACGAACAGCGCGCCGTGCGCGTCGGCGGCCGCGCGGAACTCGCGCGCGGCCGTCACGAGCCCGTCGTCGCCGAGCGCCTTGTCGCGCAGCTGGATCACGTCGACGCCGCCGCGCAGCGCCGCCGCGAGGAACTCGCGCGGGCGGGCGTCGCAGACGAGGTACAGCCGGGCGGCGGCGATCCGCTCGCGAGGGTCCATGGCTCCTACAATGGCAAGTCCACTACGGGAGCCCGCGATCGGGCTGAGAGGGCGGCAGCGGGCCGCCGACCGTCGAACCTGATCCGGGTCGTGCCGGCGTAGGGAGGGAACCGCCACCAGTGGCATCAGCGCAGCACCCAGCAGCCGCCCCCACGGGCGCGAGCCGCTACGACGTCGCCGTCGTCGGCGGCGGGCCGATCGGCCTCGCGTGCGCCTGGCGCGCCTCCCGCCGCGGGCTGCGCGCGCTCGTGCTCGACGCGGGCGAGCCGGGCGCGTGGCACGTCGCCGCCGGCATGCTGGCGCCGGTCTCGGAGGCGGAGTTCGGCGAGCGCCCGCTGCTCGAGCTGGGCCTGCGCAGCGCCGCGGTGTTCGAGGCCTTCTGCGCCGAGCTGGCCGAGGCGACCGGCCACGACCCCGGCCTGCGGCGCTCGGGCACGCTGGTCGTGGCGCGCGACGCGGACGAGGCCGAGGCGCTCGAGCGGCTGATCGCGTTCCGCCACTCGCTCGGGCTGGACGTCGAGCGGCTGCGCCCGAGCCAGGCGCGCCGCGCCGAGCCCGCGCTCGCCCCGACCGTGCGGCTCGCGCTCGATGTCGCGGGCGACCACTCGATCGATCCGCGCCGGCTCGTCGCCGCGCTGCGCGAGGCCGTCGAGGTCCGGCATGCGCGAGTGGGCGCGCTGCGCACGGACGGCGACCGCGTGACCGGCGTCGAGCTGGAGGACGGCAGCACGGTCGAGGCCGGCGCCGTCGTCGTGGCCGCCGGCGTCCACGCCGGGTCGCTCGGCGGGCTGCCCGAGGAGGCGCGCGTGCCCGTGCGGCCGGTCAAGGGCCAGGTGCTGCGCCTCCGGGACCCACGGGGAGACCGTTCCCACCCACCCCTCACCGAACGCGTGATCCGCGGCGAGCAGGCCTACCTCGTCCCGCGCGGCGACGGCCGCTACGTGCTCGGCGCGACGATGGAGGAGCGGGGCTGGGACACCACCGCCACCGCCGGCGGCGTGTACGAGCTGATCCGCGACGTGAGCGAGCTCGTGCCCGGCGTGCTCGAGCTGGAGATCGAGGAGCTGCAAGCGGGCCTGCGCCCCGCCACGCCCGACAACCTGCCGGCGATCGGCCGCGGCGCGCTCGAGGGCCTCGTGTGGGCGGCGGGGCATCACCGCAACGGCATCCTGCTCACGCCGGTGACCGCCGAGCTGGTCGCGGGCGCGCTCACGGGCGAGCCGTCGCCCGAGTGGGCGGCGCCCGCCGACCCGGCGCGCTTCGCGGCGGGGGTGCCCGCATGAGGGTGCTCGTCAACGGCGCCCCGACCGAGCTGGCCGACGGCGCCACCGTGGAGGCCGCCGTCGAGGCGCTCGAGCTGCCGGCCGCGGGCCGCGGCGTCGCGGTGGCCGTCGACGCCGAGGTCGTCCCGCGAGGGCAGTGGAGCGCCCACGAGCTGCAAGAAGGAGCGCGGGTCGAGATCCTGCGCGCGATCCAGGGAGGCTGAGCACGTGACCGCCACCGACGCCACGACGGACCCACTGACCATCGGCGACCGCGAGCTCGGCTCGCGGCTGCTGCTCGGCACGGGCGGCTTCCGCTCGCTCGAGGTGCTGTCGGCCGCGATCGAGGCGAGCGGAACCGAGCTCGTGACCGTCGCCCTGCGCCGCGTCGAGCCGTCGCAGCGCGGCTCGATCGTCGACGTCCTGGACCGCGCCGGCGTCGCTCTGCTGCCCAACACCGCCGGCTGCTTCACCGCGCGCGACGCGGTCCTGACCGCCAAGCTCGCCCGCGAGGCGTTCGAGACGAGCTGGGTCAAGCTCGAGGTGATCGGCGACGAGCGCACGCTGCTGCCCGACGCGCCCGCGCTGCTGGAGGCCGCCGAGGAGCTCGTCGACGACGGCTTCTCGGTCCTGCCGTACACGAACGACGACCCGATCCTCGCGCGCCGGCTCGAGGACGTCGGCTGCGTCGCGGTGATGCCCGCGGGCTCGCCGATCGGCTCGGGCCAGGGCCTGCTGAACCCGTACAACCTGCGCCTGATCCGCGAGCGCGCCTCCGTCCCCGTGATCCTCGACGCCGGCGTCGGCACGGCCTCCGACGCCGCGCTGGCGATGGAGCTCGGCTGCGACGCCGTCCTGTGCGCGACCGCGATCTCGCGCGCCGAGGATCCCGTCGCGATGGCGCGCGCGATCCGCCTCGGCACGGAGGCCGGCCGGCTCGCCCACCGCGCCGGCCGGATCCCGCGCCGCCTGTACGCCCAGGCCTCGACGCCGGAGGAGGGCACCCCCACCTTCTAACGGGGGGCTGCCACGACTGACCGCGGTCGCGGCGGGCCGTAGCGTGGCCACGTGACCACGCGCATCCGGCTCTGCGGACGGCTGGAGATCGAGATCGGCGGGGAGCGGATCGAGCAGCGGCTGCCCGGGCGCCAGGGCCCGCTCGTGCTGGCGCTGCTGGCCGTCAACCGCGCGCGGCCCGTCAGCCGCGACGAGCTGATCGATGCGCTGTGGCCGGACGCGGCCCCCGCCGACGCGGGCGAGGCGCTGAGCGCGCTGCTGTCGAAGGTGCGTCAGGCCGTCGGCCGCGAGGCGCTCACCGGCCGCCGCGAGCTCTCGCTGTCGCTGTCCGCCGATGCCGAGATCGACGTCGAGCACGCGCTCGCCGACGCCGACCGGGCGCGCGCGGCGATCGCCGCCGGTGACGCGGCCACCGCGTGGGACGCCGCGGCCGAGGCGATCGAGATCGTCGGCCGCGGGTTCATGCCCGGCCATGACGCCCCGTGGGCACAGGAGCGCCGCACCGAGCTCGACGACCTGCGGCTGCGCGCGCTGGAGATCCAGGCGCAAGCCGGGCTCGCGCTCGGCGGCCCGCACGCCGACGGCGCAGAGCGCGCCGCTGCGGCGCTGGTGCGCGACGCGCCGCTGCGCGAGGCCGGCCACCGGCTGCTGATGGAGGCGCTGGCCGCCCGCGGCGAGGTCGCGGAGGCGCTTGCCGCCTACGAGCGGCTGCGGATCCTGCTGCGCGACGAGCTCGGGATGGCGCCGGGCGAGGCCGTGCGCGCCCTGCACACGCGCCTGCTCGACGGCAGCGCCGCCGCGGCCGCGCCGCCGCCGGCGCCGGCGCCGGACCGCCTCCCCGACCGGCTCGCGCAGACGCTCGCCTCGCCGTGGGTCGGCCGCCACGCCACGCTGCGCCGGCTGCGGGCGCTCGCCGAGCGCGCCGCGGGCGGAGAGGCCGGGCTCGTGTTCGTCAGCGGCGAGGGCGGCATCGGCAAGACGCGCACCGTCGCCGAGCTGGCTCAGCGGATGCCGGGCTTCGAGGTGCTCTACGGCCGCTGCGACGAGCAGGAGCTGTACCCGTTCGGCCCCTGGGTCGACATGCTGCGGCCGCACCTCGCGCGCCTGCCGCAGCCCGAGCTGGCCGAGCTGGTCAGGGGCGCCCCCGAGCTGGCCAGGCTGCTGCCCGAGATCCAGGAGCGCCTGCCGGACCTCGCCGGCCTGCCGCCGGTGGGCGAGCCCGAGACGCGCCGCCGCCAGATGTTCGGCGCCGTCGTGGCGGTCGTGCGCCGGCTCGCCGCGGTGAGGCCCGTGCTGCTGATCGTCGATGACATGCACTGGGCCGACCGGTCCTCGCTGCTGCTGGCCCGGCACCTCGCGCGCGATCCCGGGCTCGGGGCGGTGCTCGGGGTCGGGACGTTCCGCGACTCGGAGCTGCACCCCGGCCATCCGCTGCCCGAGCTGCTCGCGGAGCTCGAGCGCGGCGGCGTGCTGCCGCGCCTGCGCCTCGACGGCATGGACGAGCGGGAGGTCGCTCAGCTGATCGGCGGCGACGCGGCGCCCGGCACCGTCTCCGCGATCCACGCGGAGACGGGCGGCAACCCGTTCTTCGTCAAGCAGCTCGTGCGCCACCTCGAGGAGCTCGACCGCGACGGCGGCGCACGCGCCGCGGAGCCCGGCGTGCCCGAGGGCGTCCGCGACGTCATCGCGGCCCGGGTCGGCCGCCTGTCGGAGCACGCCGGCCGCGTGCTCGCCATCGCGGCGCTGATCGGCCGCGACTTCGACGTCGACCTGCTCGAGCGGGTGGCGGGCCTCACCGAGGACGAGCTGCTCGACGCCCTCGACGCGGCTGTGCGCGGCGCGCTGCTGACGGAGGTCCCGAGCGCGCCCGGCCGCTACTCGTTCGTCCACGCCCTGCTGCGCACGACGCTCGAGGCCGAGCTGTCGGCGACCCGGCGGGCCCGGCTCCACGGGCGCATCGGCGAGGCGATCGAGCAGCTGCACGGCGCACGCCTGGACCCCTGGCTCGCCGAGCTGGCGCGGCACTTCGGCGCCGCCGGCCCGCGCGCGGCCGACCGCGCCGTCGCCTACGCCGAGCGCGCCGCCGCGCAGGCCCACGCCCGGCTCGCCTACGACGAGGCCGCCCGGCTGCTGAGCGCCGCGGTCGGGCTGAGGCGCCGCGACGAGCACGCCGACCCGGCCGAGCTCGCCGAGCTCGAGAACGCCCTGGCCGCCGCTCAGGCGGACGCCGGCCAGTGGGAGGCGGCGCGTGCGAGCTTCGCCCGCGCCGCGGTCGCCGCCCGCTCCGCCGGGTCCGCGGAGGCCTTCGCCCGCGCGGCGCTCGGGCACGCCGGCGGCACGTGGGAGCAGTACGGCGTCGCGGACGCCGAGAACGTGGCGCTGCTCGACGAGGCGCTGCGCCTGCTGCCCGAGGAGGATTCGGCCGAGCTCGCGCAGGTGCTCGCCCGGATCGCGATCCACCGCAGCTTCCTCGCACAGGTCCCCGAGGCCGAGGTGCGGGCGATCGCCGACGAGGCGGTCGCGATGGCGCGGCGGGTGGGCCGGGCGCGGCCGCTCGCGGCGGCGCTGACCGGCGCGCTGCACGCCCGCTGGCGGCCCGGCCGCGCGGCGGACCGGCTGGAGCTCGCGGCCGAGCTGATCGAGTTGACGGAGGCGCACGACCAGATCACCTGCGCCGCCGACGCGCACGTCTGGCGCGCGAGCGCCCTGCTCGAGCTGGGCCGGCTCGCCGAGGTCGACGCGCACCTCGCGCGCCACGCCGAGCTCGCCGTCGCCTCGCAGCAGCCCGCGCTGCTCCTCCACCGCGACGGCATGCGCGCGATGCGCGCCGCGCTCGAGGGCGACTACGAGCGCGGGGCGCGGATCGCCGGCGAGATGCTCGAGCACGGGGAGCGCGAGGAGGCGGACGGCCGCCCGCTCTCGCCGATCCACGCCCAATGGCATGGCGCCAACACCCTCGCGCTCCGCAACGAGCGTGGCGAGCTGGGCCCGCACGTCCCGGTCTTCGAGCGCCTCGCGAGCCAGATCGCGCCGCCCGGGTGGCGGCCCGCGCTCGCCTGGGCGCACCTGCAGGCCGGCCGCCCGGAGCTCGCCCGCGAGCTGATCGAGGAGATGAGCGCCGGCGGCTTCGCGACGACGCCGCGCGACAGCAACTTCGTCGCCCGGCTGGGCCAGGTCGCGCACGTGGTCGCCGAGCTCGGCGACGCCGAGCTGGCCGCCTCGGTCGAGCCGCTGCTCGCCCCGCTCGCGGACTTCTGGGTCGTGCTCGGGCCGGCTGCGTGCACGCTCGGGCCGACCGCCTACCTCGTCGGGGAGCTGCAGCTCCTGCTGGACCGGCCCGCCGACGCGGCGGCTTCGTTCGAGACGGCGATCGATCGCTCGCGGGGGATGCGCGCGCGGCCCTACGAGGCGCGCGCGCAGGCCGGCCTCGCGGTCGCGCTGCGCCGGCTCGGCGAGCACGGCCACGCCGCGGTCCTGGAGGCACGGGCCGCGAGGACGGCGCACGAGCTGGGGATGCGGCGCCTCGAGCACGAGCTCGGGCTCGCCGCGGCGGCCGCCTGACGGCGGCGACAGGGTTTTCGCAGGGTTCTCGCAGGGCCGGTCGCGGACACTCGCCGCATGACCTCCCCACCCTCCGAAAGGACCCCGATGACCCCGGTCGCCGAGCTCAAGCTCGCGCATCGCGCCACCTGGGCCTCCGGCGATTACGCCGCGGTGGCCCGCCACATCGACGACGTCCCCCCGCGCGAGCTGCTCGCGCGCATGGACATCCAGCCCGGCCAGGAGGTGCTCGACGTCGCCACGGGCACCGGCAACCTCGCGATCCGCGCCGCGGCGGCCGGCGCGCAGGTCGTCGGCCTCGACCTCACGCCCGAGCTGTTCGGGACGGCGCGCGAGCGCGCCGCCGCCGCGGGCGTCGTCGTCGACTGGGTCGAGGGCGACGCCGAGGAGCTCCCCTACGAGGACGAGACCTTCGACCGCGTCCTCTCGGCCTTCGGCGTGCAGTTCGCCCCGCGCCACGAGATCGTCGCCCAGGAGCTGGCCGGCGTCTGCCGCCCCGGCGGGCGCATCGGCCTCGTCAACTGGACGCCCGAGGGCGCCATCGGCGAGCTGTTCAAGATCATGGGCCGCTACATGCCGGCCCCGCCGGCGTTCGCCTCCCCGCCGCCGCTGTGGGGCAGCACCGACCACGTGCGCCGCCTGTTCGCGGGCAGCCGCGTCGAGCTCGAGTTCGAGCGCGGCAACAACCCCTGGCGCTTCGAGTCCCCCGACGCCTGGGTGTCGTTCATGGAGACCGCCTACGGCCCGACCCTCAAGGCGCGCCAGCGGCTCACCGCCGAGGGCAGCTGGGACGACTGCCGCGCGGAGATCGTGGCGCTCGCCGAGCGCCGCAACGAGGCGTCCGACGGCAGCCTGCACATGGAGGCCGAGTACCTGATCACCGTCGCCCACAAGGTCGGCTGACATGCGCCGCCTGATCATCGCCGGGATCGCCGCCCTCGCGGCCGCCGTCCCCGCCGCCGCCATGGCCGGCCCCGCCGCCCCGTCCGTCCCGGCCGACATCGTCGTGCCCGACGGCCACAAGCCGTACCTCGTCGCCCACGCCGAGGGCGTGCAGATCTACACCTGCGACGGGTCTGCCTGGAAGCTGCTCGCGCCGCGGGCGACGCTGACGGGTGAGAACGGCAAGCCGCTCGGCAGCCACTACGGCGGGCCCACGTGGGAGGCCGATGACGGGAGCACCGTCGTCGCCAAGCGCGACGCGGGCGTGCCCGGCGGCCCGGGAGCCGTCGACTGGCTGCGGCTGAAGGCCGACCGCACGGCCGCCGGCTCCGACGGCGACCGGCTCCTCGCCACCACGTACGTCCAGCGCATCCACACGGTGGGCGGCGTCGCCCCGGCGGGAGCGTGCGCCGCCGGCGCAAGCGCCGAGGTGCCCTACACGGCCGACTACGTCTTCTTCAAGGCGACGGGACGCTGACCGTGCCCGCGGGCGCCCCACGGCGCCCGCGGCCGTCATGCTTCGCGGGGATGGAGGTCGACGAGCTCTTCGACGAATGGGAGCGCGCCTGGTCCGGGCACGATCCGTCGCGGTTCGAATCCCTCTGCGCGGCCGGCTTCCAGTACGAGGACCCGCTCACGCCGGAGCCGCTGCACGGCGCCGGCGGGCTGGCCGCCCACGCCGAGCGGCTGTGGACCGCCTTCCCGGACGCGCGCGTCAACCCCACGGGCGAGCGGCTGGCCAACGGGGAGTACGCGTGCGCGCCGTGCAAGCTGCTCGGCACCCACCGCGAGGCGCTCGGCAGCATCGGCCCGACGGGCCGCTTCCTGACGCTGCACGCGATCGTCTACGCCCAGCTGCGCGAGGGGCGCCTGCTGCGGGCGCGGGCGTTCTTCGACCTGCACGACGCGGGGATGCAGCTCGGCGTGTTCCCAAAGCCGGGCACCGCGGGCCAGCGCGCGCTGCTGATGCTGCGCGGCTTCGGGCTACGGAACGGTTAGGTCGATGGCGATCGGCTCGTGGTCGGAGAGCGTGCCGCGGTCGAGCACCTCGGTGCGGCCCGCGGGCTCCAGGCCGCTGACGTAGACGTGATCGACCCAGTGGCCGGCGACGTGGCGCAGGCCCGTGAGCTCGCCCGGATCGCGCAGGTTGAGATCGCCGCCCAGGACCAGCGGCGCGCCGCCCGCCCACGCGAGGCCCGTGCCGCCCGCGCGGCGGACCTCGGCTCGGGTCTTGGGCGCGGTCTTCGAGCCCTTGCGCGTGCTCGCGTGGAGGTTGGCGACCCACAGCCCGGTCTCCAGGCGCACGCCGTGCATCCAGCGGGGCTCGGGCAGCCACGCCAGCCGCTCGGTCCGGTGCTCGAGGATCGCGGGGCCGCGCACGAGGATCGCGTTGCAGCCGCCGCCCCAGGACTTCAGGAGGTCGGGATTGCGCACGGAGATCGCCTTGCGCACGCACAGCAGCCAGTTGCGGGAGGTGAGCACCAGCCGCTGGTCGGCGCCGAAGGTGCGCGCGAGCAGCGGCGGCCACCACGGCGGCACCTCCTGCAGCAGCGCGATGTCCCACGCCCAGCCGTCGAGCCGCGCCGTGAACTCGTTGAGCAGGCCGCGGCCCGACGGGGGCTCGGAGCGCCCGTGGAACACGTTCCAGCTCAGCACGCGCATATGACCCCGACCGTACACTCCCGGCCTTGACGACCCACCTGATCAGCGGCGCGGAGCTGGACGCCGGCCGGCTCACCTCGATCCTCGACCGGGCGCTCGCGCTCAAGCAGGCGCCCGGCGCCTCGCAGGCGCTGGCGGGGCGCACCGTCGCCCTGCTGTTCGAGCAGCCCAGCACGCGCACGCGGACCTCGAGCGAGAGCGGCGTCTTCGAGCTGGGCGGCCACCCGATGGTCCTGCGCGCCAACGAGCTGCAGCTCACGCGCGGCGAGTCGGTGCGCGACACCGCGCTCGTGTTCTCCCGGCACGTCGCAGCGATCGGGCTGCGGACCTCGAGCGACGAGCGGCTGGCCGAGCTCGCCGAGTACGCCACGGTGCCGGTCGTCAACCTGCTCTCGCCGCTGCACCACCCCTGCCAGGCGCTCGCCGACCTGATGACGCTGCGCGAGGCGTTCGGCGCGATCGAGGGGCGCAAGCTCGCCTACGTCGGCGACGGCAACAACGTCGCCCGCTCGCTCGCCATCCTCGGCGGCCTCGCCGGCGTCGAGGTCGCGGTCGCCGCGCCCGACGGCCACCAGCTCGACGACGGCCACGGCGCGCAGCTCACGAGCGAACCGGCCGAGGCGGTCGCCGGCGCCGACGCCGTCTACACGGACGTCTGGGTCTCGATGAGCGACTCGGACGACGAGGCGGCCGCCCGCCGCGAGGCGCTCGCTCCTTACCGGCTCGACACCGCGCTGCTCGACCGCGCGGCGCCCGGCGCGTTCGCCCTCCACTGCCTCCCGGCGCACCCCGGCGAGGAGATCACCGAGGACGTGCTCTACGGCGATCGGCAGCGGATCTGGGACCAGGCGGAGAACCGCCGCCACGTCTTCAAGGCGCTGCTCGAATTCCTCGCCGCGGGGTAAGGTCCCGGCCATGCCCACCAGCAAGTCGTCCGGCCGGTCTTCGCGTTCGAAGGCGTCGTCGGCCCGCAAGGCGAGCTCATCCCGCCGCGGAGCCTCGCAGGAGACGCGCGAGCAGCTCCAGCGCTTCCTCGACCCGCGCGAGGTGGTCGTCGTCACGCGCGAGCGGCTGCAGGAGGCGCTCGACGAGGCCGTCGCGCGCGGGCGCATGACCCGCGACGACGCCACGGCGCTGCTGACCGACCTGCTCCAGCGCGGGCGCAAGCAGACCGACGACCTGCGCGAGGACATCGAGGGCCTGCTCGGCGGCGCCAAGGGCGTCACCAAGAAGAGCGTGGCCGGCTCGGCCGACCGCGTCTTGCGCGAGGTCGACCGCGCGCGCCGCGTCGCCGGCGTGGGCCCGACGTTCCCGATCCTCGGCTACGACGACCTGACCGCGGCCCAGGTCAACGAGCGCCTGGGCGACCTCGACTCCCCGCAGCTGCGCAAGGTGCGCGACTACGAGAAGCGCAACGCCAACCGCAAGTCGGTCCTGGCGGCGGTCGAGCAGAAGCTCAAGTAGAGAACCAGCCCCGCCCCCGTGTCATCCTCGGAGGCGTGTCCTCCGCCGCCCCATCCTCCTCACGCCCGCGCCGCGGCGACGAGCTCGACCTGACCATCGACTCGCTGGCGTACGGCGGCAACGGCGTCGCGCGCCGCGACGGCTACGTCGTGTTCGTGGCCGGCGCCCTGCCGGGCGACCGGGTGCGCGCGGTCGTCGGCAAGTCCAAGCGCGCCTACGCCGAGGCGCGCGCGGTCGAGATCCTCGAGCCCTCGCCCGACCGCCTGCCGGAGGTCGCCGACCACCCGGGCGCTCCGTGGCAGGTGCTGCCCTACGAGCGCCAGCTCGAGGTCAAGGCCGCGCAGGTCGAGGAGGCGCTGACCCGGATCGGGCACCTCGAGGGCTACGAGCTCGAGCCGATCGTGCCCGCCGAGCAGCAGTGGCGCTACCGCAACAAGCTCGAGTACTCCTTCGGGACCGGCCCGGACGGGGAGCTCGTGTGCGGCTTCCACGCGCCCGGCCGCTTCGACCGGATCCTCCCGATGACCGACTGCAAGCTCGCGTCCGAGCGCGGCAACGAGCTTCGCGAGGCGGCGCTGGCCGAGTGCGTGCGCCAGGGTCTCGGCGCCTGGGACCGGCGCGACCAGAAGGGCTTCCTGCGCAACCTCGTCGTGCGCGAGGGCCGGCGCACGGGGGAGTTCCAGGTCCGCCTGGTCACCTCGCCCGGCAAGCTCGACGTCGACGCGCTGATCGACGCGGTGCGGTGCGAGGGCCTGTTCTGGACGCAGACGGCGGGCCTCGGCGAGAGCACCCAGGGCGGCGAGACCCAGATGCTCTCCGGCACGCCGCAGCTGCGCGAGCGCCTCGGGGACCTCGACTTCCTGATCTCGCCCGAGGCGTTCTTCCAGACCAACACGGAGATGGCGGAGCTGCTCTACGGCATCGCGATCGAGATGGCCGCGCTGCGCGGCCACGAGCGCGTCTTCGACCTCTACTGCGGGATCGGCACGATCGGCCTGAGCCTGGCCAGCCGCGCGCGCGAGATCGTCGGCGTCGAGATCGTCGAGCCGGCCGTCGCGGACGCGATCGAGAACGCCAAGCTCAACGAGGTCTCCAACGCGTCCTTCTTCGCGGGCGACATCCGGCTGGCGATGCGCGAGCTCGTCGAGCGGGCCGGCCGCCCGGACGTCGCCGTGATCGACCCGCCGCGCGCCGGCCTCTCCCAGAAGGTCGTGCGCCGGATCGTCGAGGCCGCGCCGAAGCGGATCGTCTACGTCTCCTGCAACCCGACGACGCTCGCGCCCAACGCGGCCCAGCTCGTCGAGGCCGGCTACGAGCTCAAGCGGGTGCGCCCCGTCGACCTGTTCCCGCAGACCCCGCACATCGAGTGCGTCGCGCTGCTCGAGGCAGGTCCGAACGGCGTCGCGAACCCCGACCGCGACGCGTAGCCTGCCGCCGATGCCTGTGAACCGCATCACCCGCCTCGGGATGGTCAACGCCTTCCTCGTCGAGGAGGACGACGGGCTCACGCTCGTCGACACCATGCTCCCGCGCAGCACCAAGGCGGTGTTGAGGGCCGCCGGCGGTCGCGAGATCAAGCGGATCGCGCTGACGCACGCGCACGGCGACCACATCGGCTCGCTCGACGCGCTGGTGGCGGAGCTGCCCGGCGTCGAGGTGCTGATCTCCGGTCGCGACGCGCGGCTGCTGGCCAAGGACATGACGCTCGACGCGGGCGAGCCCGACGTCAAGCTGCGCGGGGGATACCCGGGCGCGAAGACGCGCCCGACCCGCGCCGTCGAGGCCGGCGAGCGGATCGGGTCGCTGGAGGTCGTCGCCGCGCCCGGCCACACGCCCGGCCACGTCGCGTTCCTCGACACGCGCGACCGCACGCTCTACTGCGGCGACGCCTACTCCACGCTCGGTGGCGTCGCGACCACCGCCAAGGCCAACCCGCGCTTCCCGCTCCCCGGCCTCGCCACCTGGCACAAGCCGACCGCGCTGGAGAGCGCGAAGGCCCTGCGCGCGCTCGACCCCGCGCGGCTCGCGCCGGGGCACGGCAAGGTCGTCGAGTCGCCCGGCGCCGCGATGGACGCGGCGATCGCCCGCGGCGCTTCCTAGGCGGCCTGGGCCCAGGCGACGTCGGCGGCGCCGAAGGCGGCGAGCGCGAAGCCGAGCTCGCGGTAGACCTGCGCGCTGACCGACATGCCGCAGTGCGAGCTGGAGACCTCCACGAGCTGGGCCGCGGGGTCCAGGCAGGAGTGCCAGTCGACGACGCCGTCGCTGCGCGAGTACATCGCGACGTAGCCGATGGCCTCCGGGAACGGGCCGGTGAGCGCCTCGCGGAAGCTCTCGCAACAGTGGCCGCGCAGGCAGTTCCAGGTGAACAGGCCGGGGACCTTGCCGAACGTGCCGAGCGCGGACACGACGCCGACCTGGGCCAGCACGAGCGGGTGGATGCGCAGCTGCGAGACCACGGGCGAGCCGAGCGTGACGATCCCCTCGACGAGGTCCGGGCGCTTGACGGCGAGCGCGCGGGCGAACACGCCGCCACGGCTCTGACCGACGATCGTGACCTTCTGGCCCGTATGCTCGGCGAAGCCCTCGAGGCGGGCCTCCAGCCGCGCGCAGGCCTCCTCGGAGCAGCCGACGTTGGCGCGGATGCCCGCACGGCGCGTGTGGTAGCCGTTCTGGCGCAGCCAGTGGGTCATCGTCGCCAGGCTGCCGTCGCCGGCGAGGAAGCCCGGGATCAGCAGCACCGCGCGGCCGCCGCCCTCCGGCACGCCGTGGCCGCGGTAGACCGGGCTGCGCCGCAGGTCCGCCAGCTCGAGTCCGAAGCGCGACTCGCGCCACAGCGGCGGGATGTGAGGGATCGCGGGCAGGTGCGGCATACGCAGCAGTGGAGCCATTGACGCGGTGTTACCCCGATTGTCCCTGGTAATCGACATCTCTGCACGATCTCTCAGCGGGTATACGAGCGAGCGGGCGCGCCCGCGCACCCCGCGGCGGCGTCGCCCGCGGCCCCTGTGCAAGGATCGGGCGCATGCGCGCCGCCACGATCCGCGACGGCTCGATCGTCGTCGAGGAGCACCCCGATCCTGTTCCCCAGGCGGGCGAGCTGCTCGTCCGCGTCAAGGCCGCCGGCCTCAACGGGGCGGACATGATGCAGCTCGCCGGGCGTTACCCCGCTCCGCCCGGCGCGCCGCAGGACATCCCGGGGCTCGAGCTGGCCGGCGAGGTCGCCGAGGTCGGCCGCGGCGTCACGCGCTTCGAGCCGGGCGACCGCGTGATGGCGGTCGTGGCCGGCGGCGGCCAGGCCGAGCTCGCGGTCGTGCACGAGTCCGGCGCGATGCCCGTGCCCGACGAGCTCGAATGGACCGTCGCCGGCGGCGTCCCCGAGGTCTTCACCACCGCGCACGACGCCGTCTTCACCCAGGCCGGGCTGACCGTCGGCGAGCGGCTGCTCGTGCACGGCGCGGCGGGCGGCGTCGGCATGGCGGCCGTGCAGCTCGGCACGATGGCCGGCGCGCGCGTGACCGCGACGGTGCGCAACGAGCAGGCGCGCGAGCAGATCGCCGCGCTGGACGTCAACGCGATCGCGCCGGAGGGCTTCGAGTCCGCGGGCCCCTTCGACGTGATCCTCGAGCTCGTCGGCGGCCCGAACCTGGCCGGCGACCTGCAGGCGCTCGCGATGCTCGGCCGGATCGTCGTGATCGGCATCTCGGCGGGCGCGAAGGCGGAGATCGACCTGCGGATGCTGATGGGCAAGCGCGGCAGCATCCACGCCTCCACGCTGCGCGCCCGCTCGCTCGAGGACAAGGCGAAGGCCGCCCGGCTCGTGGAGCGGCACGTGCTCCCGGGCTTCGTCTCCGGCGATCTCAGCGTGCCCGTGACCAGCACCTTCCCGCTCGAGGACGCCGCCGCGGCCTACGACCGCTTCAAGCAGGGCGGCAAGCTCGGCAAGATCGTCCTGGAGGTCTGAGCCCTCAGTACGGAGGGAGTGCGGCGTACCACTCGCCCAGCGAGCGGAACGCCGACCAGAACGCCCGCTTGGTCGACTCCTCGTCGAGCGAGTGGTCGATGTTGGGGGTATAGAGGGCGGAGATCGACGGAGTGAGCTGCTGCAGCTCGCCCGCCTCGGGACTGACCTCGCGTGCCAGCGGCAGCGCCAGCTCGTTGAGCGTCTCGAGCGCCTCGGGGCCCATAACGACCACGATCTTCGGCTGCACGATCGCGATCTCCTCGACCAGCCGGGCGACGCACTCGGGCGCGGCCAGCTCGGTGTCGGCGACCGGGCACTTGATGCACAGCGTCCCGTAGACGGCCAGCGGGTCGATGTCCAGCCGCCGCAGCGACTTCATCAGCGCGGTGCCGGAGCGGCCGTAGAACGCGACGCCTTCCTCGATCTCCGCGTGGGTCGGCGCGTACTTGAGCAGGAAGACGTCCGCCTGCGGGTGGCCCGAGCCGAGGATCGGCATCAGGTTCCCGCGCGGGCAGCTGTCGCAGGCCTGCAGTTCGCGCGTGAAGGTGTTGAGCTCGCGGATGGCGCGCTCCAGGTACTTCTCTCGGATCTCGTCATCAGTGGCGGGCATTCCGCCGACCGGTTTGGACACGCCCGCCGGTTCTCCTTGCGAGTGCATCGCGCCTTGCGCCCTTATGAGCCCTCGCGGCCCGCGACGGCCTTCTTGACCTGCCGCCTGCGGCTCGCGCGGCGGGCGCCCGACGGGGTCGCGCGCGTCTGGAGGAACTTCAGCGCCTGCACCTGCGCGTAGTACAGCGAAGACGGCCGGCCCGTGATGTCCGCGTCGCGCAGCGACTCGAGGAACTCCTCGGGCCCGTCGAAGTCGCGCATCTTGATCCGGACCTCGCCAAGGCCCTGGGCCACGTGCGCGTCCGAGCCCGCCCCGCCGACGATCCGGTACTTGGCGGCGAAGCGCACGGCCTCCTCGTTGAAGGCCGGGATGGCGATCCGCGGATTGAAGACCTCGATCGCGTCGACGTCGTCGACGACCGCCAGCAGGTGCTCGTAGTCCGGGACGGAGTGCAGCCGGTCGAACGGGTGCGGCACGTAGACGAGCCCGCCCTGGCGCTTGATCTCGGCGATCGTCTCCTCCAGCGAGAGCCCGCGCGGGATCTTCTCCTCGATGAAGAGGCCGATCACCTCGCCCTGATCGGCGGTCTTGACCTCCTCGCCGACGATCACCTTGACGCCGTACTCCGCCGCCTTGGCGCGCGCGGCGTGCGCGCCGGAGATCTCGTTGTGGTCGGTCACCGCGATCGCGCCCAGCCCGCGCTCGCGCGCCGTCGCCAGCAGCACGTCGACCGGCGTCACGCAGTCGTGCGAGTGGTCGGTGTGCATGTGCAGGTCGACGTCGATCAACGGCCGCTTGCGCAGCCGCGCGCGCAGCTCGGAGTCGGGCGGCTGCGACCGCCGCCGCGCGGCCAGGCCCGCGTAGATCGCCTCGGCCTCGTCGGCCACGCGCTCCCACGAGAGCCCGTCGCGCGCCGCGCGTACGCCCTCGCCGAGCGAGCGCAGCAGCTCCGGCTCGCGCGCGAGCCGCTCGAGCTGGGCGGCGAGCACCTCGACGTCGCCGGGCTCGAAGCGCAGGCCCAGGTCGCCGTCGCCGAGCAGCTCCTCGTAGGCGGGCAGCCGCGCGCACACGGGCACGGCGCCCGCGCCGAGCGCGCGCACGATCAGGCCCGGAGCGGGCAGCTGGCCGAGCGAGGCGGCGACCACGACGTCGGCGCCCGCCAGCACCTCGTCCTCCGTGGACTCCGCCGCGGTGACGACCGTGACGCGGTCGCGCACCCGGGTGCGCAGCGCGCCCGTCGGGGCCTTGCCCGTGGGCGAGAACACCGTGGCGCGCCACTCGACGTCGTCGGGCAGCCGGCGCAGCGCGCGCAGGAACATCCGCAGGGCGCCGCGCTCCTCCTGGTCGGCGAAGGCGATCCGCAGCGAGCCGTTCTCGCCGGCCGCGCGCTGCTCGCGGTCGAGGGCGGCCGCGCCCGGCCGCAGCAGCCGGTAGTCGGCCGGGAAGGAGTGCTCCATCAGCTCGCGCGTGGCGGCGAACGCGGCGGTACGCGCGTCGAGCCGGCCGAAGAACAGCTCGACGAAGCGGCGCGCCACCTGGGTGGAGAGCACGCGCTCGGTCGGCGCGTGGAAGGAGCCGACGTTGAGCGCGCGCGAGTGGCGCAGGGCGACCGACGAGGTGCTCGGCGCGAACGGCTCGTGCACGTGCACGAAGTCCAGCTTCGCGAGCGTGAGCACCTCCTCCATCGTGCGCCCGACGTCGACGGGCGGGGAGGGAGCGGAATGGCCGCGTCGGCCGCTGAACGGCAGCAGCTCCCCGACGCCGAGCACGCGCACCCCGCCGTCGGGGTCGAACAGCGCCTCGGGGTTGTCGCGGGCCTTGCGGATCAGCCGGCGCGAGTCACGCACCAACGCCGGCGAGCGCGACGGGGCGAGCACGAGCATCCGGTGGCCGCGCTCGGCCAGCGCGCCGGACAGCTCGGCCACGAACGCGTTGACCTCGTGGGCGTCCTCCCAGGGATACGGCGTCACCTGGGCGATGGAGAAGCGCTCGGCCACCGGGCCGCAGCTTAGTGCCCGGCGGTGGCGGCGGTCGCGAGTTCGCCAAGGCTCCGATTCTCGGTGCAGGGCACCACGGCTCTGTAGTGTCGCGCCACGCCGACATCGGAGGCTCCACCATGCTGCGCCCCCTGTCCATGCCCACGGCTGCGCGCGCTCTGGCCCTCGTCGGGGTCGCGGTGGGGCTGATCGGCGCGGCGCCCGCCGCCGCCGCGCCGGCGCCTCCGCCACCATCCGGCCATCTCGGCTTCGAGGCCGGGCCGAACTCCCCGGTGCCGGTGGGCGTGCGTCCGTTCGCCATCGCGGCGGGTCGTCTCGACGCGGGCGCTTCCCTCGACCTCGTCACCGCGAACTCGGGTGACGACACGGTGAGCCCGCTCTTCAACAACGGTGTCGGCGGCTTCAGCGCCGGCGCCGGCCCGGCGCAGCCGGTCGGCGATGACCCGCGCGGCGTCGTGATCGCGGACTTCAACGGAGACGGCCGGGGCGACATCGCGGCGGCGAACGGCGGCAGCAGCACGGTCTCCGTCCTGATCCAGAACGACGACGGGTCGTTCGACGAGCTCACGGACTCGCCGTTCGCGAGCGGGGGCACGGGGCCGGCCGCGATCGCGGCCGGGCGGGTGGACGACAACGCGTCGGTCGACCTGGTGATCGGGAACACCGGCGGCGCCATCGGCGGCGGCGCATCCGTCACCGTCCTGCTGAACGACGGGGTGGCGTGGAGCCCGGCGACCGGCTCCCCGATGAGTGCCGCCGCGGCCGACGACGTCATCCTCGCCGACTTCGACGGAGACGGCGAGCTCGACATCGCCACCAACGGCGTGTGGCTGCGGTTCGGGCTGGGCGACGGGACCTTCACGCCCGCCACCCGGGTCTCCTCATCAGGCACTCGACGGGTGACCTCGGGAGACATCGACGGTGACGGGCACCTCGATCTGCTGGCCGCTGGCGCCGGGGTCAATCCCACGGTCCTGCTCGGCACCGGCGGGGGCGGCTTCCACCTGCGCGAGGAGTTCCCGATCGTCGCGGGCACCCCCTACCGGACCGACACGATCGCCATCGGTCGCTTCAACGCCGACCCCTACGGGGACCTCCTGGGCGTCGTGAGACGCTTCGATCCGTCCAGCGGCGACGTGCTCCCGAGCCACGCGCGCGTCCTCCTCGGCGATGACGATGGTGCCCTGAGCGCGATCGCCGACGGACCCTGGGACCTCGACCCGGGGACCAGCGCGCTGGCGGTCGGCGACTTCAACGGCGACGGCAAGCCCGACCTCGCCGGCGCGAACGGCTCGGCGTCGAGCAACAGCGTGTCCATCCTGCTCAACAGGACGCCCTGGCCGCTCGCGCAGTTCTCGGGCGATCTGCACGAGTTCGGCGAGCAGCCGGTCGGCACCGTCGCCCCGGTCGCGACGCTCACCGCCGCCAATGCGGGCGGCGAGGTGCTGCGGGTCCGCCGTGCGGAGTTCCGCGGGGCCGACCCCGACGACTTCCTCAAGACCTCCGACACCTGTACGGGGTCGAGCGTCCCCCCGGGCGGCACCTGCGAGATCAAGGTGCGGTTCGCGCCGAGCGCCCGGGGCGCCCGGGCCGCGACCCTGCGGCTGCTCGACAACACGGTCGCGGGCTCGCACGACGCCTTCTACTCCGGGGAGGGCACGGCTGCCGGAGGGGGAGGCGGGACGGGTCCGGCGGGTCCGGCGGGTCCGGCGGGTCCGGCGGGTCCGGCGGGTCCGACCGGAGCGGGTGGCGCAGCGGGCGCGGACGGCCAGGCCGGCAGCCCCGGCGCGGCCGGTCCCCAGGGGCCGGCCGGCTCCCAGGGGCCGGCCGGCATCCAGGGCACCGCGGGGCCGCAGGGCCCGGCGGGCCGTGACGCCACGGTGCGGTGCAAGCCGCGGACGTCGCGCGCGGGGCGCGTGCGCGTCACGTGCACGGTCCGCTTCTCCGCTCCAGCACGCGCCGGCGTCCGCGTCAGCCTCGTCCGCGGCGCCGCCGTCTACGCCACCGCCCGGCGTACCGTCCGTCGTGGCCCCGTGACGCTCCGGATCCGCCCGCACGCCCGGCTTCGCCACCGGAGCTACCGGCTGCTGCTCACGTTCACGGATCGGAAGGGCCGGGCGACGACGCTCGCGCAGCGGGTGCGGGTGCGCTAGACAGGGTCATGGAGAGCATGCGGCAGTCGGTGCTCGCGACCCCCGACGCGGCGCCTGGGCCGTCCCGCGTGCGTCAGGCGCACGCGGGACGGCCCGGCTCCGCTAGTCCGTGACCGCGGCCGGCTTGGCCTCGGCCGCCTGGCCGGCGGCCTCGCGGGCCTTCTCGGCTGCCGCGCGGGTCTTCGCGTGCTGGGCGATGAACTCCTCGGTCGCGATCCGGGCCTGGTCGTCCGGCCGCTGTGTGTAGGGCGACTTCATGAGGTAGGAGCTCGGGCCGTCGATCTGGCCGCCGACCCCGTGGTTCATCGCGAGCTTGCAGCAGCGCACGGCGTCGGTGACGATGCCGGCGGAGTTGGGCGAGTCCCAGACCTCGAGCTTCATCTCCGCGATCAGCGGCACGTCGCCGAACGCCTGGCCCTCGAGCCGGATGTGCGCCCACTTGCGGTCGGTCAGCCACGGCACGTAGTCCGACGGGCCGATGTAGACGTCGTCGGCCGGCAACTCGTGCTCCATGATCGAGGTGACCGCGTTGGTCTTGGAGATCTTCTTGGACTCCAGCCGCTCGCGCTCGAGCATGTTGTAGAAGTCCATGTTGCCGCCCACGTTGAGCTGGGAGGTGCGCATGAGCTTCACGCCGCGGTCGCCGAACAGGCGGGCCAGCGAGCGGTGCACGATCGTCGCGCCGACCTGGGACTTGATGTCGTCGCCGACGATCGGCAGCCCGGCCTTCTTGAACCGGTTGTTCCAGTAGTCCTCGCGGGCGATGAACACCGGGATGCAGTTCACGAAGCCGCAGCCGGCCTCGAGCACCTGCTCGACGTACCACTTGGTCGCCTGCTCGGAGCCGACGGGCAGGTAGGACACGACGACGTCCGTCTTGGTGTCCTTGAGGACCTGGACGATGTCGACGGTCGAGCCCTCGGCCTTGGTGATCTTCTGCTTGAGGTACTTGCCGAGGCCGTCGTGCGTCATGCCGCGCTGGACGGGCACGCCCAGGTGCGGGACGTCGTCCGTGAACTTGATCGTGTTGTTCTGGCCCGACCAGATCGCCTCGGAGAGGTCCTTGCCGACCTTGTCGGCGTCGATGTCGAACGCGGCCGAGAACTCGATGTCGCGGACGTGGTAGCCGCCGAGGTCGACGTGCATGAGGCCCGGGACGTCCTGCGTCGGGTCGGCGTCGCGGTAGTGGTGGACACCCTGCACGAAAGCGTTGGCGCAGTTGCCGACGCCGATGACGGCGACGCGGACCTTCTCGTTCTGGTACCGGCTTCCGCCGTTGGTGGACGGCGCGTGGCCGATCTGTGAAGACAAGTTCGTGATCCTCCGATTCAGGGATGCTGCGCGAGTTAAGTAGGCCGCGGCAGCGAGGGTGTTACACGGCGCTGGCGCTGCGCACGAGCTGGGAGCGCACGTGGAAGATGCGCTGCAGGACGGTGATGACCGACAGCCCCGCCAGAACGTAGACGGCGATCTCGAGCACGTCCAGCCCGAAGCTGGTCAGCAGCAGGCCCGCAGACAGGATGACAACCCGCACCGCGCGGTCGGCGATGCCGACCTTGCACTCGACGCCGAGCGCCTCGGCCCGCGCGCGGGTGTAGGAGACCATCAGCGACGCCAGCACGGCGATCACCACGGCGGCGACGGCGGCGTCGTTGCCGTCCTGCGAGAACAGCACGGCGACGGCGGCGAGCACGACGCCCTCCTCGATGCGGTCCAGCGTGGAGTCCAGGAACGCGCCGAACTGCGTGCCCTTGCCCGACATGCGCGAGTAGCGCCCGTCGAGCGTGTCGCACACGGAGCCGACGACGAACGCCAGACCGCCCCAGAAGAGGTGGTCCTGCCACACGAGCACGGCGGCGACGACGCACAGCAAGAAGCCCGTGAGCGAGATCGCGTTCGGCGTCAGCCGTGACTCGATCAGCTTCTGGCGGGCGGCCTCCGAGTACGCGCCGCGGTCGCGCGTGGGCTTCTCGACCGGTGGCGTGGACATTCGCGGCCATCCTAGTGGTCGGCGGCCAACCCGCCCACGAGCGCGCGGAGCACGAGCTCGTAGTGGGCGTCGGAGCCGTACGCGCCCATCGAGCCGGCGACGGAGTGCGTCAGCGGGAAGTGCTCGGCGGGCAACGCGGCGAGCCTCGCCTCCACCTCGCGCGCGGCGCCGCGGACGTCGAGCTCGCGCGCGCTCGTGAAGGAGGACCACCCGTAGTTGAGCGCGATCAGCCCGCTGAACGCCGCCACCGCGCGGTCGCCCGTGAAGCCTCCGCGGCTCAGGATGCCGAGCGCGTGCTCGCCGATCCGCACGGCGCCGAGGCCCGGGTTGGGCTGCGAGAAGAGCGGCGCCACCGCCCAGGGGTTCTCGTCCAGCAGCCGCCGGTGGCCGCGTGCGAAGGCGCGCAGGTCGGCGGCCCAGTCGCCGGTCGCGGGCGCGGGCGCGAAGCGGTGCAGGACGCGGTCCAGCAGCGCGTCGACGAGCGCGTCGCGCGTGGCGAAGTGGTTGTAGAGCGCCATCGGCGCCGCGCCGAGACTCGCCGCGACCGCCCGCATGCTCAGCGCGCCGAACCCGTCGCGGCCGGCGATCGTCTCGGCGGCGTCGAGGATCCCTGCGGGCGTGAGCGAGCCGCGCCGGCGGCGGGGGCGGGGGTGCGGCTGGCTCGAGTCTTCCGGCATCGGCGTTGACTTCCGTTGGTGTACAGCGTACGTTAGAGCGGTAACGTACACCGTACACCAGAGAGAGGCACCATGACTTTCAAGCGCTGGATCCCGACGTTCCTCGCCTTCCCGATCGGCGGCTGGGTGGCCATCGAGGCGATCGGCTCCGCCGCGGAGCCGCTGCCCGCCGCGCTCGGCGGCCTGCTCGTCGGCGCGGCGATCGGCGCGGCCCAGTGGCTCGCGCTGCGCAGCGACGGCATCACACAGCGCTGGATCGGCCGCACCGCCGCCGCGACGGCCGCCGGCGCGGCGCTCGCGGCCGTCATGACCGGGACGGGCACGGACGTCGCAGACCTGGTCGTGACCGGCGTGATCACCGGCGCCGCGGCCGGCGCCGCCCAGGGCCCGCTGCTCGGCCGCGGCGCCCGCGCGGCGACCGCGTGGGCGGCAGCCAACGCCGGCGCCTGGGGCCTGGGGTGGCTCGTGACCTCCCAGGTGATCGTCGACGCCGAGCGCGGCTTCCACATGTTCGGCTCCAGCGGCGCCCTGGCCGCGACCATGCTGACCGGGCTGGCGCTGCGCGCGCTCGTGGGCACAGCGCCCGCCGCCGCGCCCGTGCCCGCGGCGGCGTGAGCGTGTGGCGGGCTAGCGGCGCGAGGCGAAGTCCGCCGTCACCAGGCAGGCCCGGCGGGCGCCGAGGCGGCCCACGCGACGGCCGACGCCGATCCGGCGGAAGCCGCGCGAGAGCAGCACGGCGCGGTGCGAGGGCGAGTTGAGCCACATGCGCACGAAGCCGCGGGCCGAGCAGCGCGAGCGCATCGCGATCGTCTCGCCGACCCGGCGGAAGCGGGCGTAGCGGCGCACGCGCTGCGAGAACGCGCCGTGCGAGAGGTAGTCCGAGCGCAGCATGGAGCGCGTGTGCACGTCTGCGGCGCGGGCCAGGCGACGGTGCCCGCGCAGCGCGCGCAGGCCGTGGGACGCGCGGGCGCCGTTGATCGCGCGGACGACGGCGCGCTCACCGCGGTCGATGCGGGGTCCGCCCGCCTTCGCGGCGGGCGCCGCGGCGGCGAACGTGAGGACGAGCAGCGTTGAAAGCGTGCAGAGCACGAGCGCGACGGAGCGCATGGGGCATCACCTGATCCTCCGGCTCTCCCTGAAGAGCCGGACTTGGGGTTCCGAGCCAATCCGTGTTTGCAGGGCCTGCGAAGTGGGCAGTCCGTCGCGGCGCGCGACCCTAGCAGCGTCATCGGCGCGACCGGTTGCACCTTTAGCGACCGATGCAGGATTCCGTGCAAGTCTCAGGGTTCCTGCCCTACGCTCACGGGCGATGGCGTTCCTGATGCTCGGCGAGGCGCTCGTGGACCTGATCGGCACGCTGCTCGCCCGGCTGCAGGCCGCGGGCTGGAACGCCGCCGACCCCTCCCTGGGCGCCGCGGCCGAGGCGGGCGCGCGGGCGACGGAGTCGTGGGGCGCGGTCGCCTAGATCGCGCACGGGTGCGGCGCATCCGCGACCGCCTGCGCGAGGTCTACGGCATCCCGGCCGCGCCGCCGCACGGCCGCGGGCTCGACGAGCTGATCCTGACCGTCCTCTCCCAGTCGACCAACGACCGCAACCGCGACGTCGCCTACCTGCGTCTGCGGCGGCGCTTCCCGGCCTGGGAGGCCGTCCGCGACGCCCCCAACGAGGAGGTCGAGGAGGCGATCCGGCCCGGCGGCATCTCCAAGGTCAAGTCCCGGCGCATCCAGGCGATCCTGCGCGCCCTGCCGGAACCGCTCGACGGGCCGCACCTTCGGAGCCGCGAGTTCCTGCTCTCGCTGCCCGGCGTCGGCCGCAAGACCGCCGCCTGCGTGCTGCTGTTCGCCTACGGGCAGCGCGACGTGCCCGTCGACACGCACGTCTCGCGCGTCGGCACGCGCCTGGGCCTGTTCCGCCCGAAGGCGCCGTTCGAGGAGATGCACGACGAGATGCTCGCGTTCACCCCGCGCGGGCAGGAGCTCGAGCTGCACGTGAACCTGCTCCGCCACGGCCGCCGGACGTGCCACGCGCGCCGCCCGGACTGTGGCGCATGCGCCCTTTTGCGGATGTGCCCGACCGGCTATGATCTGCGTCACCTCGACTGAGATTTCAAGTTAGACAGGAGCGTCCCCCTATGGCCAAGACCATTGGCATCGACCTCGGCACGACGAACTCGTGCATGGCCGTCTTCGAAGGCGGCGAGCCGACGGTCATCGAGAATTCCGAGGGCGGCCGGACCACGCCGTCCGTCGTCGCGTTCACCCAGGGCGGTGAGCGGCTGGTCGGCACGGTCGCCAAGCGCCAGGCGGTGACCAACCCGACGAACACCGTCTTCTCCATCAAGCGCTTCATGGGCCGCAAGGAGGCCGAGGTGCACGAGGAGGAGGCGATCGTTCCCTACACGGTCGTCTCCGGCTCCGGCGGCGACGCGCGCGTGGAGGCCGGCGGCAAGCAGTACTCGCCGCCCGAGATCTCCGCGATGATCCTGCAGAAGCTGAAGTCCGACGCGGAGGCCTACCTGGGCGAGACCGTCACGTCCGCCGTCATCACGGTCCCCGCGTACTTCAACGACGACCAGCGCCAGGCCACCAAGGACGCCGGCAAGATCGCCGGCCTCGACGTCCTGCGCATCATCAACGAGCCGACGGCCGCCTCGCTGGCCTACGGCCTCGACAAGGAGTCCGACCAGACGATCCTCGTCTTCGACCTCGGCGGCGGCACGTTCGACGTGTCCGTGCTGGAGATCGGCGAGGGCGTCTTCGAGGTCAAGTCGACCGCGGGCGACAACCACCTCGGCGGCGACAACTTCGACAAGGCGATCGTCGACTGGCTCGCGAGCGAGTTCAAGCGCGACCAGGGGATCGACCTCACGCAGGACAAGATGGCCCTCCAGCGCCTCTACGAGGCCGCCGAGAAGGCCAAGATCGAGCTGTCCTCCGCGCAGGAGACGCAGATCAACCTGCCGTTCATCACGGCCGACTCCTCGGGCCCCAAGCACCTCGACGTGCGCCTCACGCGCGCCAAGCTCAACGAGCTGGCCTCCGCGCTGATCGAGCGCGTCGTCGGCCCGGTCCGCCAGGCGATGGACGACGCCAAGTCCAAGGGCGTCAAGGAGATCGACCACGTCGTGATGGTGGGCGGCATGACCCGCATGCCCGCGGTGCAGGAGAAGGTCAAGGAGCTCACCGGCAAGGAGCCGCACCGCGGCGTCAACCCGGACGAGGTCGTGGCCGTCGGCGCCGCCATCCAGGCCGGCGTCATCAACAAGGACGTCAAGGACGTCCTGCTGCTCGACGTGACCCCGCTGACCCTCGGCATCGAGACCAAGGGCGGCGTCATGACGAAGCTGATCGAGCGCAACACGACGATCCCGACGCGCAAGTCGGAGGTGTTCTCGACCGCCGAGGACAACCAGCCGAGCGTCGAGATCCACGTGCTGCAGGGCGAGCGCGAGATGGCGACCTACAACAAGTCGCTGGGCAAGTTCCAGCTCACCGGCATCCCGCCGGCGCCGCGCGGCATCCCGCAGATCGAGGTCGCGTTCGACATCGACGTCAACGGCATCGTCAACGTCTCCGCCAAGGACCTGGGCACCGGCAAGGAGCAGAAGATCGAGATCCGCTCCGGCTCGGGCCTGTCCGACGACGAGATCAAGTCGATGATCGGCGACGCCGAGTCGCACGCCGACGAGGACAAGCGCCTGCGCGAGCTGGCCGAGGCGCGCAACGCCGGCGAGTCGGCCGCCTACCAGGCCGAGAAGCAGGTCAAGGACCTCGGCGAGCAGATCGACGACGCGTCCAAGCGCGAGATCGAGGACGCGATCAAGGACGTCAACGAGGCCGTCAAGGGCGAGGACGCGGAGGACATCCGCGCCAAGACCGAGCGCCTGCAGACCGCGTTCCACAAGGTCTCGGAGGCGATGTACGAGCGCGCCCAGGCCGAGCAGGCGGCGTCCGCCGGCCCCACGGACGACGGCGCCGCGCCCAGCGGCAGCGCGAACGGCGCCTCGGCCGACGAGGAGGAGGAGGTCGTCGACGCCGAGGTCGTCGACGAGCAGAAGTGATGTCGGACGAGGGCAACACCAAGCAGGACGCCGCGGCGGAGGAGGAGGAGTTCTCCGCCGCGGCTCCTCCGCACCCCGGGGCGACGGGCACGGGCGAGACGGGCTTCGGCGACGCCGAGGCCCCGCCCGCGGCTGAGCCCAAGCCCACGGAGGAGGAGACCGCGGTCAGCGACGACGCGGCCAAGTTCCTCGCGCTCGCGCAGCGCACGCAGGCGGACTTCGAGAACTACCGCAAGCGGATGGCGCGCGAGAACGCGGCGGCGATCGACAAGGGCGTGGGCAAGCTCGCCAAGGAGCTGCTGCCCGCGCTCGACCACCTCGACCATGCGCTGAAGGCGACCGAAGGTCACGAGGACGTGATCAAGGGCTTCGCGCTCGTACGCGACGAGATCGTCAACGCGCTCGCGCGGGTCGGCATCCAGCCGTTCTCGCCGCAGGGCGAGGTCTTCGACCCCAACGAGCACGAGGCGATGGTCCAGCAGCCGTCCGAGGACGCCGAGTCCGGGACGGTCATCGAGGTCTACCAGCAGGGCTACCGGATCAACGGCCAGGTCCTGCGCCCGGCCCGCGTGGTGGTCGCGCAGTAAAGATGACCGCCTCCACCACCCCCACGACGTCTCGGAGCTGTCTCGCGGCGCCGGCCGGCCCCCGCCGAACGGGTCTGTGGGGTCAACCACTATTCCCGTTCGGCGGTGACCGCTCGGCATCCACGATCCAGGACCGAGAGGCCGCGCGGGCGGCGGAGGCGACCATCTGATGGCGCGCCCGGGTGACCACTACAAGACGCTGGGCGTCGACCGCAAGGCCTCGCAGGACGAGATCAAGAAGGCCTACCGCAAGCTCGCGCGGCAGTACCACCCGGACACGAACAAGGACGCCGGCGCCGAGGAGCGGTTCAAGCAGATCTCCGAGGCCTACGACGTGCTCGGCGACCCGGAGAAGCGCAAGCGCTACGACCGCGGCGGCGGCGTCTTCGGCGGGCAGAGCCCGTTCGGCGGCGGCGCCGCGGGCGGCGGTGCGACGCCGGGCGACTTCGGCTCCTTCTCGGACATCCTGTCGGGGATCTTCAACACGGCCGCCGGCGGCCGCGGCGGCGGGGTGCGCACCAAGCCCGCCGCCGAGCGCGGCCGCGACCTGGAGACGACCGTCTCGCTGTCGTTCCAGCAGGCCGTCGAGGGCGCGCAGGTGCCCGTCTCCGTCGCCACCCACGCGGCCTGCGGCACCTGCCGCGGGACGGGCGCCCGGCCAGGCACCGCGCCGGCCGTGTGCCCGGTCTGCCAGGGCCGCGGCGTGGAGTCCGAGGGCCAGGGGCTGTTCTCGATCACGCGGCCGTGCGCGCGCTGCGGCGGCTCGGGCACCGTGATCGAGGAGCCCTGCCCGACCTGCGCGGGCCAGGGCCGGCTGCGCGAGGTCAAGAAGTACCGCGTGAACATCCCCGCGGGCGTCAAGGAGGGCTCGCGGATCCGGCTGCCCGGCAAGGGCGAGGCCGGCCTCCGCGGCGGCCCGGCCGGCGACCTGTTCGTCGTCACGCACGTCGCGGAGTCCTCCGTGTACCAGCGCAAGGGCGACAACCTCGAGGTCGAGGTGCCGATCACGATCGCCGAGGCGGTCCGCGGCGCCGACGTCGAGGTCCCGACGCTGCTCGGCACGAAGAAGCTGCGCGTGCCCGGCGGCACCAAGCACGGCACGGTCCAGCGCCTGCGCGGCGAGGGCCCGCCGCTGCTCGGCAAGGGCAACCAGCGCGGGGACATCCACTACCGCTTCGTGATCGACGTCCCGCGCGACCTCTCCGACGAGCAGCGCGAGGCCGTCGAGACGCTCTCGAAGACGAACGGCAACCCACGCGAGCGGCTCATGCGCGAGGCGCGGGCCAAGTCCGGAGGCGCGGCCTGATGGGCGCGCCGCGGCGCACGACCCGCGTGACCGCCAAGGTCGCCACGGACCGCGGCGTGTTCATGATCTCCGTCGCCGCGGAGCTGGCCGAGATGCACCCGCAGACCCTGCGCATGTACGAGGCGCGCGGGCTGATCGAGCCCAAGCGCTCGCCCAAGGGCACGCGCCTCTACTCGCAGGACGACGTCGACCGCCTGCGCCGGATCCAGGAGATGACCACGGAGTGGGGCATGAACCTGGCCGGCGTCGAGCGCGTGCTCGAGCTCGAGGAGAAGCTCACCCGCATGCGCCGCAAGGTGGAGACGCTCGAGGCGCGCGCGACCGCCCTGGCGCAGGAGATCGCGGAGCTCGAGGAGGTCAGGCGCTCCGTGAAGGCTGAGATCGTGCGCTACGAGGCGCCGGGGACGGCGCTGATCCCGGTGGTGCGGCGCTCGCGGCACCGCTGACCGCCCCTGCGGGGCGGGCGTCCGCGCTCGCGCGCGCCTTTGCCGCGGGCAGCACGCGCATCATGAACAGGAACAGGATCGGCGCGCCGGTCAGGGCGATCTGCGCCCGCAGCCACGGCGTCGAGGCGTCGCTGCCCGCGCCGAGCGTGTGCAGGACCGACAGCACGTAGACGAGGATCGTCGCCTTGTGCAGGCTGCGCCAGCGCTTGGCGCCGATCCGGCGGCGCGCGTAGAACGAGAGGCCGAGCGCCGCGGCCAGGTAGCCGCCGATGATCCCGAGGCCGGTCCACAGCGGCTCGTGGTCCATGTGGAACGGCATCAGGATCCCGAGCGGGCCCGGGTCGAGCCACTTGTCCCCGAGCAGCGTGATCCCGTGGACGGCGATCGCGATCAGCGCCGCGAGCGCGGCGTGCTCGTGGACGGCGATCATCGCCCGCCGCAGCTTCGGCTCGCGGGAGACCCGGCCGGCCATCGCCAGCCCGAGCATCACGGACAGGCTGATCAGCGCGAGCGCGACGATCCCGGAAGCCCGGCTCGCCAGCCACCACGCGTACTCCATCGGGTCGCGGCCGGTCATGCGATCACCGCCTCGCCGTCCTCCAGCACGAGCACGCCCCCGTGGAGCAGGCTGCGGCGGCCGCCCAGCGGCCCGGCGAGCAGCGCGCCCTTGGCGAGCGCCTCGGCCTCCGCGGCGGTCGGCGCGAGCGCCGTGGCGGTCACCACGCCGGTCCAGGCGGGCTCGCCCGTGGCGGGATCGAGCAGGTGGTGCGCGGCGGCGCCCCACAGGCGCGCGTCGACGCCCGAGGTGGCCACGGCCCCATCGCAGAGCCGGATCGACGCCACCGGTTCGCCACCGAACGGATGCGCGAGCAGCACGTCGTGGGCGCCTCGCACGCGGATGTCGCCGCCGCAGTCGACCGCGCACGGGCCGTACGGAGCAAGCACGTCGGCGGTGCGGTCGGCGATGTAGCCCTTCGCGCTGCCGCCGAGGTCGAACCGCGTGCCCGGTGGCCGCGCGACCGTCCCGGCGTCGTCGTCGACGCGCACGCCGCGCCACGCCGCCGCAGGATTCGGTCGCGCCGAGCGCCGCGGCGGCGCGGAGGCGAGCGCCTCCCGCAGCGGCGTGCGCGGGACCCCGGTCAGCGACCGCGCGTAGCCGGCGCGCTCGAGCGCGCCCAGCAGCGTCGGGTCGGCGAGCCCGCCCGTCAGCTCCGCACCGCGGAGCGCCGCCCGGACCGCTGCGCGCAGGTCCGAGGAGGCCGGCACGACGCGGCGCGGGTCCGCGTTGAGCCGGCACAGCTCGCTGGCCGGGTCGAAGCGCGTCAGCCGCGCCGCCAGCCGCTCGACCTCGGCCTGCGCGGCCCCGAGCGGCGCCGGATCTGCGGCCAGCAGCCGCACCTCGGTCCCCATCGCCGGGAACGAGAGCTCGGCCGCGGCGTGCGCGGCCGGGTTGGCGGCGGCGAGGGTCATGAGGAGCGGGTGGTCAGGGGCGCGGGCGCCGGAGCGGCCGGAGCCGGGGCGGGCGCGGACGCCGCCGGGGCGGGCGCCGGCGCGCTGGGCGCGGGCGTGCTCGGCGCCGCGGCGGCCGGGGCGGGGCCGGCGGCCGGGGCGGCCCTGCGGGGCGCCGGGTGCGTGATCACGACGCGGCGGATGACCCGCCGGACGACGACCTCGCGGGGCGCGCGCGTGGCGACGGGCTCGGCGGGGCCGAGCGCCGCGTCGCGGCCGTCGCGGACCTGGCCCGCCAGGAAGGCCAGCGCCGCGAGGAAGGTCCCCGCGGTGCCGGCCGCCACGGGCCAGGCCGGCAGCTTCGCCGGCCTGCGCCGCTCAGTCGTCATCGCCGCCACGCCCGCGGCCCCGGCCGCGGCCGTGCCCCCCGTCGTCGTCAGACTCGCCGCCGCCGCTACCGGAGCCGCTGTGGTCGTCGAAGTCGCCGCCGCCGCCGTGGTCGTCGAAGTGGTCGTCGTCGTGGCGGTCGCCACCGTGGTCGTCGAAATGGTCGTCGTCATCGTCGTCGCGGCCGTGCCGGCCGCCGTGGTCGTCCGGGGTCGCGACGGCCTGCACGACGCTGGCACCGCCGCCGCCGCCGCCACCGCCGCCGCTCGAGGACGGGCTGGACGAGGGGCTCGCGGAGCGGGCGGGAGCGGCCGCGGCGTCCGACGCGCCGCCGCCCTCGCCGGACGAGGCGCTCTTCGCGCGGCGGTGCACGGTCTGGCGGACGATCTCCGTGCGCACCTTCGGCTGGGCGACGTCGTCCTGGGTCTGCACGGCGGCCGGGTCGCCGCCGCTGCCCGACGCGAGCGCGACCGCGGCGAGCGCGCCGAGGGCCACGACGGTGACGAGTGAGGCGATCTTGGCTCGGGAGGGCATTGCGGTCCTTTCGAGGGGGTGCGGACCAGCATCGGCCCGGGCCCTCCAAGCGGCCGCCAACCCAGGGTTAAGCCTGGGGAAAACCGCTGACGAAGGGGGCCGGGGTGGCTAGATTCGCTCGTCGTATGTCCGTGCCGCCCAAGCCGAGGGTGCTGTTCGTCGAGGACGAGTCGAGCATCTCGGGGCCGTTCTCCAAGGCGCTCGCCCGCGAGGGCTTCGAGCCGTTCGTGGCCGCCACGGCGGCCAGGGCGCTCGAGCTGGCCGACCAGATCGAGCCCGACATCGTGCTGCTCGACCTCACGCTGCCCGACGGCGACGGCCGCGACGTCTGCCGCGCGCTGCGCCGCCGCAGCAACGTCCCGATCGTGATGCTGACGGCTCGCGGCACGGAGACCGACCGGATCGTCGGCCTCGAGCTCGGCGCCGACGACTATGTCGTCAAGCCGTTCTCGGGCGCCGAGGTGATCGCCCGCATCCGCGCCGTGCTGCGCCGGTCGAGCGGCCGCGGGGAGCCCGACGCCCCCGCCGCGGCCGTCACCGTCGGCGAGCTGGAGGTCGACCCCGGCGCCCGCCGCGCGCGGCTCGCCGGCGAGGAGCTCCAGCTCAGCCGCAAGGAGTTCGACCTGCTGGCCGAGCTGATCGGCCACGCCGGCCGCGTGGTCACGCGCGAGGACCTGATGGCGCGCGTGTGGGACGAGAACTGGTTCGGCTCCACCAAGACGCTCGACGTGCACATCCGCTGGCTCCGCCAGAAGCTCGGCGACGCGCCCGAGTCCCCGCGCTACCTGCACACCGTCCGCGGCGTCGGCTTCCGCTTCACGGCGCCCGAGGAGTTCCGATGACGCTCCGCGGGCGCCTGCTGGTGGCGCTCGCGTACATCCTGCTGCTCGCGATCGTCGCGCTCGAGGTGCCGCTCGCGCTCAGCCTGCGCGACCGCGTCGACGCCGAGGTCCGCTCGCAGGCGCGCTCCCAGGCCGAGGTGGTCGCGGCCACCGTCGCGGGCAACCTCGACGAGCCCGACACCCTCGACGACGCCGTCAAGACGGCCGGGCGGGCCGTGCGCGGCCGCGTGGTCGTGACCGACCTCGGGGGCGCGCTGCTGGCCGACTCCGCGGGCACCGACCGGCTCGGCACCGACTACGGCGACCGGCCGGAGATCGCCCAGGCCCTGCGCAGCGGCCGCCCGGTCCAGGACCGCCGCCGCAGCGAGACGCTCGACCAGGAGATCCTCGCCACCGCCGTGCCCGTGGTCGACCGCGGCAACCGCGTCGGCGTGGTGCGCGTGACCCAGAGCGTCGACGCCGTCTCGCGCGCGACGAACCGCGCGACGCTCGGGCTGGCCGCGGTCGGGCTGCTCGTGCTGGGGCTCGGGCTCGCCGCGGGCGTCGTGATCGCGCGCCAGATCGCCGGCCCCCTGCGGCGCCTGGACGACGCCGCGGCGCAGGTGGCCGAGGGCGACCTGTCCGTGCGCGCGAAGGTCGAGGGCAGCGCGGAGCAGCGCAGCCTGGCCACGACCTTCAACGGCATGACGGCCCGGCTGGAGCGCCTCGTGGCCGGTCAGCGCGACTTCGTCGCTGACGCCTCGCACCAGCTGCGCACGCCGCTCGCGGGGCTGCGGCTGCGGCTCGAGGAGGCCCGCGCGGCCAGCGACGACCCCGACGTCCACGAGGAGATCGACGCGGGCATGGCCGAGCTCGACCGGCTCGCGGCGATCATCACGGAGCTGCTGCTGCTCTCCCAGGCCGGCGAGGTCGACGCGCCGCCGGAGCGGCTCGACCTCGACGACGCCGTCCGCCGCGCCGCCGCGCGCTGGGACGGCACGGACGGCGGGCGCGTGCGCGCGGTCGAGGCCGCCCCCGGGGCGCCGGCGTACTGCCCGCGCGCCGACCTCGACAAGGTCCTCGACGCGCTGATCGAGAACGCGCTGCGCTACGGCGGCGGCGAGATCACGGTCGTCGCGCGGCCGGGCGGCGTGGAGGTGCTCGACCGCGGCCCGGGGCTCGACGGCGACGAGCTGGAGGCCGTCTTCGAGCGCTTCCACCGCGGCGCGGCGGGCCGGGCGGGGCCGTCCGGCACGGGGCTCGGGCTCGCGATCGCCCGCGAGCTCGCGCGCCGCTGGGGCGGCGACGTGGAGCTCGCCAACCGCCAGGACGGCGGCGCGGCCGCCCGCATCACCGTGCCCGCACCGCCGCGCGAGCGCTTTCCGGTCTCTTTAACCGTCCGCGGACTACCGTGGCCGTAGATGTCCCGCAGCGTGATCCTCTGGACGCTCGCCGCGATCGCGGGCGTGGTGCTGGTGGCCGGCGTGACCTATGCCGCCAGCGGTCTCTCCTCGCAGACGATCGGGCTCTCCTCCGAGCCGCTCGGCGCCGGCGAGGAGCTCGCCCCGCCCGAGACGGTCGAGACGCCCGCGGCCGACCGCGCCGCCGCCCGGCGCCGCGCCGCGGCCCGCCGGCGCGCCGCGGCCCGCCGCGCGAAGGCCCGCGCCGAGCGCCGAGCCCGAGCGCGCGCGAAGGCCACCGCCACCCCGACCGCCGCGGCGACGCCGGTCCCGACGGTCGACGACGACACTCGGGCGGGCGCGGCCGGCGGCCGCGGCCGCGGCCGCGGCGGCGACGACGCTTCGACGACTCGGGCGGCGGCGACGACGACTAGGGCGCCTTGATGCAGGCGCCCCGAGCCTCTAACATCTCAGTCACCCCGACTGAGATCTAGGAATCGCCGCATGCAGATCGACCGCTTCACGACCAAGTCGCAGGAGGCCCTCCAGGCCACAGCCGGCCTGGCCGCGTCCAAGCACCACACCGAGGTCCAGCCCGAGCACCTGCTCGCCATCCTGCTCGAGCAGAACGAGGGCGTGATCCCGCCCGTGCTGCGCAAGATCGGCACCTCGCCCGAGGAGATCCGCCGCGTGGTCAACGAGGCGCTCGACCGGCTGCCGACGATCACGGCGGGGGCCCGCGAGCCGAGCAACTCGCGCGAGCTGCTCGACGTCCTGCGCGCGGCCGAGCGCGAGGCGGGCAAGCTGCGCGACGAGTACATCTCGACCGAGCATCTGCTGATCGCGCTCTCCGAGTCGCCCGGCGCCGCCGGCGACGCCCTGCCGAAGAGCGATCTGCTGCGCGAGGCCGTGTCCGACGTCCGCGGCTCGCACCGCGTCACCTCGCAGGACCCGGAGGACACGTTCGAGGCGCTCGAGAAGTACGGCCGCGACCTCACCGCAGAGGCCGCCGACGGCAAGCTCGACCCGGTGATCGGGCGCGACGACGAGATCCGCCGCGTGATCCAGGTGCTCTCGCGCCGCACCAAGAACAACCCCGTCCTGATCGGCGAGCCGGGCGTCGGCAAGACCGCGATCGTCGAGGGCCTCGCCCAGCGGATCGTGGAGAACGACGTCCCCGAGTCGCTCGCCGACCGTCGCGTCGTCGCGCTCGACATCGGCTCGCTGCTGGCCGGCTCGAAGTACCGCGGCGAGTTCGAGGAGCGCCTGAAGGCCGTCCTGAAGGAGATCCAGGAGGCCCGCGGCCAGGTCATCCTGTTCATGGACGAGCTGCACACGATCGTGGGCGCGGGCGCCGCCGAGGGCGCCGTCGACGCCGCCAACCTGCTCAAGCCGATGCTCGCCCGCGGCGAGCTGCGCGCGGTCGGCGCCACCACGCTCGACGAGTACAAGAAGCACGTCGAGAAGGACGCCGCGCTCGAGCGCCGCTTCCAGCCGATCACCGTCGGCGAGCCGACCGTCGAGGCGACGATCGCGATCCTGCGCGGGCTCAAGGGCCGCTACGAGGCCCACCACAAGGTCACGATCACCGACGCCGCGCTGATCGCCGCGGCCACGCTGTCGCACCGCTACATCGCGGACCGCTTCCTCCCGGACAAGGCGATCGACCTGGTCGACGAGGCCGCTTCGCGCGTCTCGATCGAGAAGACCTCGGTCCCGACCGAGATCGACGAGGTCGAGCGCCGCGTCACCCAGCTCGAGATCGAGCGCGTGTCGATCGAGAAGGACGAGACGGCGGCCGACCGCCGCGCGGAGATCGAGCGCGAGCTGGCCGACCTGCGCGAGCAGGCGGCGGGCATGCGGGCGCAGTGGGAGCGCGAGAAGGCGCAGGCGGAGGGCCACGGCGACGTGCTCGAGCGCCTCGACCAGGCGCGCACCGAGCTCGAGCGGGCCGAGCGCGACCTGGACTACCAGCGCGCCGCCGAGCTGCGCCACGGCGAGATCCCGCAGCTCGAGCAGCGTCTGGCCGAGGCCGACGACGCCGAGGGGCCGTCCGAGCCCCCGGTCTACCTGTCAGAGAGGGTCGACGCGGACGAGATCGCCGAGGTCGTCGGCAAGTGGACGGGGATCCCGGTCTCGCGGATGCTCGAGGGCGAGGTCGAGAAGCTCGTCCACATGGAGGAGCGCCTGCACCAGCGCGTCATCGGCCAGGAGGAGGCCGTCGTCGCGGTGTCCGACGCCCTGCGCCGCTCGCGCGCCGGCCTGTCCGACCCGGACCGGCCGATCGGCACGTTCCTGTTCCTCGGCCCGACCGGCGTCGGCAAGACCGAGCTGGCGCGCGCGCTGGCCGAGTTCATGTTCGACTCCCAGGACGCGATGGTCCGCATCGACATGTCCGAGTACATGGAGAAGCACTCCGTGGCGCGGCTCGTCGGCGCGCCGCCCGGCTACGTCGGCTACGAGGAGGGCGGCCAGCTCACGGAGGCCGTCCGCCGGCGGCCGTACTCGGTCGTGCTGCTCGACGAGATCGAGAAGGCCCACAACGACGTCTTCAACGTGCTGCTGCAGGTCATGGACGACGGGCGCCTGACCGACGGCCAGGGCCGCACGGTGGACTTCAAGAACGCGGTGCTGATCATGACCTCCAACCTCCCCGGGGGCCGGGCCGGCGTGGAGTCGCAGTTCCGGCCGGAGTTCGTCAACCGGCTCGACGACATCGTCGAGTTCGCCTCGCTCACCCGCCAGGAGCTGGGCCGGATCGTCGACCTCCAGGTCGCGCGGCTGATCGGCCGCGTGTCGGAGCGCGGCGTGACGGTCGAGCTGACCGACGGCGCCCGCGAGCTGCTCGGCAACATGGGCTACGACCCGACCTACGGCGCGCGGCCGCTCAAGCGCGTGATCCAGAAGCGGCTCGTGGACCCGCTGGCGCTCGGCCTGCTCAAGGGCGAGTACGCGCCCGGCGACGCGATCGTCGTCGACGCGCAGCCCGGCGAGCCGCCCGCGCTGACGTTCACGCGCACGCGCACCGAGGGCGGCGCGCCTCCGGCGGAGCCGGAAGAGGCCGCTGCCGTCGCCTAGCGCGCCGACGCGAGCGGGTTGCGGCGTGACGGTGATCGTCAGCCGCATGAACACGCTCGGGGGCTCGGGGCTGTAGGTCGGCTGGTTGTCGACCTGCAGCGTCCAGCGTCCGAGCGCCGGCCGCTTGACCGGGATCTGGCGGCGCTTGACGGACACCCGGCCGCAGCGGCCCCGCGGGGCGCCGAGCGAGACCGTCTTGCGCAGCTTGCCCTTGCGGACGTAGTGCGCGAAGACCGCCGTCCCGTCGGTGAAGCCGCGCCCGATGAAGCGCACGCGGCGGTTCGGCCGGGCCCGCTTCGGCTTCAGCCGCAGCGCGAGCGCGGTGACGCGGCTCGACGCGCTGGCCGTGTTCGAGGGCTGGTCGACCTCGGTGACGGTGAGCGTGAACGGGCGCTCGCCGGTCGGCTGGTAGGGCGCGGGCACGCCGCCCTCCACCTGGCCGTCCTCTAGGACGACGATGTTCTCCTGCACGACCCGGCCGTCGATGTAGACGTTCACGCGCTCGCCGGGCGTGAAGCCGTCCGCCCGCACGGGCACGGTCTCGCGCGTGTCGGCGTCGACGGAGCGGTAGCAGGGGCCGAGCGGAACGACGGTCGCCGCCCGCGCCGCATCGGGCACGAGCAGGACGGCCGAGGCCGCGAGGATCGTGATCATGACTCGCATCTCCGTGACGGAACACCGCACGAGGCCCAAAGGATCGGATAGAACGCGAGGCAAGGTCCACCAGCCAGGGAGGAAGGCCGTGCCGACGTACATCATGCTCTCGACGCTGACGCCAGAGGGCGTCCAGACCGTCAAGAACAACCCGGCCCGCATTCGCGAGGTCAACAAGGAGGTCGAGCAGCTCGGCGCCACGGTCAAGGCCCAGTGGGCCACGCTCGGCCACTTCGACTTCATCAACATCGTCGAGGCGCCCGACGAGAAGACGATGGCGCGCGTGTCGCTCGAGCTGGGCTCCCGCGGCACCTCGCACTACGAGACGCTGACCGCGATCCCGATCGACGACTTCATCGCGTCTCTGTAGTGCGCGTCCTCGTCGTCGGCGGCGGCGGGCGCGAGCACGCGATCGTGCGCGCGCTGCTGCGCTCCCCGCAGCGGCCGGAGGTGCTCTGCGCCCCCGGCAACCCGGGCATCCTCGCCCAGGCCAACGTGCTCGACGTGGGGGCCGGCGACGTCGAGGCGCTCGCCCGGTCCGCGGTGGCGGCCAGGATCGAGCTGGTGGTGGTGGGGCCCGAGGCGCCGCTCGTGGCGGGTCTGGCGGACGCCTGTGCGGCAGCCGGCGTGCCGTGCTTCGGGCCGAGCGCCGCCGCGGCGCGGCTGGAAGGCTCGAAGGCGTACTCGAAGGAGGTCATGAACGCGGCGGGCGTCCCGACGGCCGCCCATGCCGTCGTGTCGTCCGTCGAGGACGGCATGGCCGCGATCTCCGGCTACCCGGCCGTGATCAAGGCCGACGGGCTGGCGGCGGGCAAGGGCGTCGTGATCGCGGCCGATGAGGCCGAGGCGCGCGGGGCGCTGGAGACGATGCTCGTCGAGCGCCGCTTCGGCGAGCACCCAGTCGTCGTCGAGGAGTTCCTCGACGGCGACGAGCTGTCCGTGCTCGCCCTGTGCGACGGCGAGCGCGCGCTGCCGCTCGCCCCGGCGCGCGACTTCAAGCGGATCGGCGACGGCGACACCGGGCCCAACACGGGCGGCATGGGCGCCTACTCGCCCGTGGCCGAGATCGACGGGGCCTTCCTGGAGCGCGTGCGCGCGGAGGTCCACCAGCCCGTCCTGGACGAGCTGGCGCGCCGCGGCACGCCGTTCCATGGGGTGCTCTATGCGGGGCTGATGCTGACCGCGGACGGCTTCAAGGTGCTCGAGTACAACGTCCGCTTCGGCGATCCGGAGACCCAGGCGGTCCTGCCGCGGCTGCGCAGCGACCTGCTCGACCTGCTGGTGCGCGCGACGCGTTCGGGAGGCCTGGAGGGCGCCGCGCTCGAGTGGGACGAGCGCGCCGCGGTGACGGTCGTGCTCGCCTCCCGCGGCTATCCGGTCGGCAGCTCTTGGGGCGACGAGATCACGGGCCTCGACCGCGTCCCCGAGGACGTCGAGGTCACCCACGCGGGCACCGCCGAGCGCGACGGCACGGTGGTCACCGCCGGCGGCCGTGTGCTGAACGTGACCGCGCTCGGCGACGACGTGCCCGCCGCCCGGGCGGCCGCGTATGCTGCCGCCGACATGATCGAGTTCGACGGCCGACAGCTGCGCAGGGACATCGCCGCATGAGCGATCCACGGGTGTCGGAGGCCGAGCCCCAGACGGAACAGGAGTTCGAAGGCATGGAGGTCGACGCCCCGCGGGTGGGCATCGTGATGGGCTCCAAGAGCGACATGGCGGCCATGGACGCCGCCGCGGAGGAGCTCAAGAAGCGCGACATCGGCCACGAGGTGCGGGTGATGTCCGCCCACCGCGACCCCGATGTCGTCGCGGACTACGCCAAGAACGCCAAGATGCGCGGCCTCCGGGTGATCATCGCGGGCGCCGGCCTCTCCGCCGCCCTCCCGGGAGTCGTCGCCGCCCACTCAGAGCTGCCCGTCATCGGAGTCCCGTTGACCTCCTCCAAGTCGGTAGCCGGCGGGCTGGACGCGCTGCTCTCGATCGCGCAGATGCCCCCGGGCGTCCCGGTGGCCTGCGTCGGCGTCGACAACGCCCGCAACGCGGCAGTGTTGGCCGCGCGCATCCTCGACGCCTGAAGCGCCGGCGCTCGGCGAGGCCGGCTCGACGTCGCGCCGCGATCCGCCCATCGGGCAGTCCCGGGCCGAGCAGCGTCCTCTCCGTGCGCGGCCTCGGTGTGGGGGCAGCTACCGGCAAGCCCCTGGGCCATCTGCTCTGTGCAAGGTCGCGATCTTCGCCCTTCGGTCCCGAGGAGCCACCGCGATCTGCCGCCGGCCTCGGCCGGCGGGCCCGGCTCAACGATCGCTGCTGCGCCGACGATTCGCGGGTCCGAGTGGCATCCAGCTCGCGCTAGAGGACTATGGCGACCGCGGTCAGGAGACTCAGGAGGCCGACGATCAGAAGCGCCTGCTTCCACCATGGCCGATGGTCGGGCCACAGATGATGAGCCAGTCCGATGGATCGAGCATCGCGCCTAACCGGGCTCCCACGACGCGCTCGACGCCGAGGCGTCGTAAGGCATCAGGACGCCGTCGAGTGGCACTTCCGTTCCCTCCACGGGAACGCAGATGCCACTCGAGGTCTCGCGAGCCAGCCACGCAAGCGCTCGAGCGCGGCTACAGTCGGGTTCGGATGAGACGCACCTGCCTCGCGCTGGCCGCGATCGCGTGCTCCATGGCGTTGGCCGTGCCCGCGGATGCCGCGCTGCGCGCGTGCAAGCCGGTGCGCGATCCGTACCCCGGCACGCGCTACGCCGGCGTCGATCTCACCCGCATCAGGACCTCGGCGGGATCGTGCGAGACCGCCAGGCGCGTGGCCCGCAGGGCGCACCGGAAGGCGCTCCGGACCGCGCCGACGGGCCGGTACCGGCGCTTCACGTGGCACGGCTGGGCCGTCACCGGGGACCTGCGGCCCGACCACGACCGGTACGTGGCCCTCAAAGACGGCCGCCAGGTCCGCTGGCGCTTCTAGCCGGCTAGATCCCGTGCTGGTTGCTGTGGCGGCGAGCCTCGGCCGCCGTGCGGGCAGCGAGGCGCTCGGCGTGCCGCTCGGAGTCGCGCTCTTTTCGCATCTGATCCTCCGCCTCCCGCTCTGCGCGGGCGGCTCCCCGGTCGGCTGCCGGCATCCTCAACTCTCGGAGGACCTGCACCGGTGACCTGCGTGAACGCCTCATCTCGGCTCCCTCGACGCGGTACCGCCGACCCTACGCCCTGCCCGCAGGAACCGCCACCGCGAAGCAGAGCGCAGTTCAGTTCGGCAGCGAGACCACGCGCAGCCAGTAGCGCCCGAGCGTCTCGACGACCTCGAACAACGCGTCGAGCGAATGCGGCTTGGCGATGTGGCTGTTGGCCCCGAGGTCATAGGAGCGCAGGACGTCGTCGAGCACCTCGGAGTGCGAGAGCACGACGACCGGCATGCGGCGCACGCGCTCGTCGTCGGCGGAGCGGACGGCCGCGAGCACGTCGTGGCCCTTGACGCCGGGCAGGTTGAGGTCGAGCAGGACGAGGTCCCAGTCGGCCAGGCTGCCGGCGGTGAGGGCGTCGAGCGCCCGCTCGCCGTCGGCGTAGACCTCCAGCGTGGCGTCCGGCAGGCGCTCGCCGAAGGCGATGCGCATCAGCTGCGCCCCGCCCTCGGAGTCCTCGACCAGCAGGACGCGGCCCGCGCGGTCACGCGGGGTCAAGAGAACGTTCGCGAACGATGGCGCGCCTCCACCCTCGGGGAGATCGGCCGGGGCTGAGCCATCTTGATGTGGGTGGACGGGAATACGATGCCGCGTCGTGATCGCCCGCTACACGCGCCCCGAGCTGGGCGCCCTCTGGACCGACCAGGCCAAGATGGACGCCTGGCGCGACGTCGAGGTCGCCGCCGCCGAGGGCTTGGACGGCCCCACGGACGCCGACCTCGACGCCATCCGCGCCGCCACCTTCACCGTCGAGGCCGTCCAGGAGCGGGAGAAGGTCACCGACCACGACGTCGCGGCGTTCGTGGACGTGCTCGCGGGCAGCGCCGGCCCGGCCGGCCGCTGGATCCACTTCGGCCTGACGTCGTCGGACGTGCTCGACACCGCGCTCGCGCTGCAGCTCAAGCGCGCCGGCGAGCCGATCCTGACCGGCGCCCGCGCCTTCGCCGCCGCCCTGGCGGAGCAGGCGAGAGCGCACGCGGACACGCTGTGCGTCGGCCGCACCCACGGCGTCCACGCGGAGCCGACCAGCTTCGGGCTCAAGCTCGCCGGCTTCGCGCTCGAGGCCCATCGCAACGCCGAGCGGCTCCAGCGCGCCTTCGAGCAGGCCGCCACGGGCGCGATCTCCGGCGCCGTCGGCACCTACGCCTCGCTCGGCCCGGACTTCGAGGCCCGCGTGCTCGCCCGGCTCGGCCTGCAGGGCGAGCCGGTGTCGACCCAGGTCGTCCCTCGCGACCGCCACGCCGAGCTGCTCTCCGCCATCGCGCTCGCCGGCGCCGGCCTGGAGCGCTTCGCGACCGAGATCCGCCACCTCCAGCGCACGGAGGTGCGCGAGGTCGAGGAGCCGTTCCGCGCCGGCCAGAAGGGCTCGAGCGCCATGCCCCACAAGCGCAACCCGATCACCACGGAGCGCATCACCGGCCTCGCGCGCGTGCTGCGCGGCTACGCCCAGGCTGGGCTGGAGAACGTCGCGCTCTGGCACGAGCGCGACATCTCCCATTCGGGCGCCGAGCGCGTCGTGCTGCCCGACGCGACGATCCTGCTCGACTACATGCAGCACCTCGCGCTGCGCGTCGCGCGCGGGATGACCGTGCACACCGACCGCATGCGCGAGAACCTGGAGGTCACGAGCGGGGCGCTGTTCTCCCAGCGCGTGCTGCTCGCGCTCGTGGAGTCCGGGATGCAGCGCGACGACGCTTACCGGATCGTCCAGCGCCTCGCGCAGCAGGCCTGGGACACGCGCACGCCGCTGCGCGAGCTGCTGGAGGCCGAGGACGTCGGCCTCGACCTCGACGCGGTCTTCGACTACGCCCACTACATCCGGCACGTTCCGGAGATCCTTGCCCGCCTCGACGTGATCGGGCGGGGTGGGTCCGACATCTGAGCTAGCCTCCGGCGCGTGACCACGCTCATCGCCCGCGGCAAGGTCCGGGAGCTCTACGAGCTCGACGGCGACCTCCTGATGGTCGCCTCGGACCGCATCTCAACCTACGACGTCGTCCACCCGACCGCGATCCCGGACAAGGGCAAGGTGCTCACCGGCCTGTCCGCGCTCTGGTTCGACCTGACGAGGGACATCGTCGCCAACCACGTCATCTCCTACACGGACGGGGTGCCCGACGAGCACCGCGGCCGCGCGCTGCGCGCCAAGCGGCTGCAGATGCTGCCGGTCGAGTGCGTCGTGCGGGGCTACATCTCCGGCTCGGGCTGGAAGGACTACCAGGCCACGGGCTCGGTCTCGGGGATCGAGCTGCCGGAGGGGCTGCGCGAGTCCGACCGCCTGCCCGAGCCGATCTACACGCCCTCGACGAAGGCCGAGGAGGGCCACGACGAGGCGATCGACTTCGAGGCCACGGTCGAGCTGGTGGGGTCGCGCGAGCTGGCCGAGCGCCTGCGCGACACGACGCTGGCCGTCTACGACGCGGTCGCCGCGCACGCGCTGGAGCGCGGCGTGATCCTCGCCGACACGAAGTTCGAGTTCGGCCTCGACGAGAACGGCGAGCTGGTGCTGGGCGACGAGGTGTGCACGCCGGACTCCTCGCGCTTCTGGCCGGCCGACCAGTACGAGCCGGGCAGGGGCCAGCCGAGCTTCGACAAGCAGTACGTGCGCGACTGGGCCTCCGGCACGGGCTGGGACAAGAACCCGCCGGCGCCGGCGATCCCCGACGAGGTCGTGGCGGCCACGCGCGAGCGCTACGTGACGGCCTACGAGACCCTCGCCGGCGAGCCCTTCGAGGCCTGGCTGAAGCGCACCGCGCCGTGAGGGCCCGCGTGCTGATCCGGCCCAAGGCGGGGATCCTCGATCCCCAGGGCCAGGCCGTCGAGCGCGCGCTGCCGGCGCTCGGCTTCGGCGGGGTCAGTCACGTGCACGTCGGCCGGCTCGTCGAGCTGGACGTCGAGGACCCGTCCAAGCTGCCCGAGATGTGCGAGCGGCTGCTGGCGAATCCGCTCATCGAGGACTTCGAAATAGAACAGCCGGATGCTGTTCCCCCGCATCAGGACGCAGGGCCGGACGCCCTGCGGGGGTAACCACTCGGTGAAGTTCGGGATCGTCCGCTTCCCCGGCACGTGCGACGAGGTCGACGCGCTCCTCGCCGCCGAGCGGGTCGGCGAGGCGGTGATCCTCTGGCACCAGGACACGGACCTGCAGGGCGCGGACGCGGTGATCGTCCCGGGCGGGTTCTCCTACGGCGACTACCTGCGCGTCGGCGCGATCGCGCGCTTCGCGCCGATCATGGGCGAGGTCGAGCGCTTCGCCCGCCGCGGCGGGCTCGTGCTCGGCATCTGCAACGGCTTCCAGGTGCTGTGCGAGGCCGGGCTGCTGCCGGGCGCGCTGCTGCCCAACACGTCGCTGCGCTTCGTCTGCCGCCAGGTCGAGCTGGAGGTGGTCAACACCACGATCCCGTGGACGCGCGCGTGTGAGAGGGGCGAGCGGCTGTCGATCCCCGCCAAGCACACGACCGGTCGCTACTGGGCGCCGGACCCGGTGCTCGATGAGCTCGAGGCCAACGACCAGGTCGTCCTGCGCTACGCGCCGGGCGAGAACTTCAACGGCTCGGCGCGCGACATCGCGGGCGTCTGCAACGCCGCGGGCAACGTGCTCGGCCTGATGCCGCACCCCGAGCACGCGGTCGACATCCTGACGGGCTCGGTCGACGGGCTGAAGCTGATCGGGGCGCCCGCGTGACGACGATGGCGCGCCACCGCGAGCTGGGCCTCACCGACGACGAGTACGAGCTGATCGTCGAGAAGCTCGAGCGCGAGCCCAACGAGGTCGAGCTCGCTGTCTTCTCGCTGATGTGGTCCGAGCACTGCGGCTACAAGCACTCGCGCCGCCTGCTCAAGACGCTCCCGACCGAGGGCCCGAGGCTGGTGATGGGCCCCGGGGAGAACGCCGGCGCGGTCTCCGTCGGCGGCGGGCTCGTCGCCGCCTTCAAGGTCGAGTCGCACAACCACCCGAGCGCGGTCGAGCCGTTCCAGGGCGCCGCCACCGGCGTCGGCGGCATCCTGCGCGACGTGTTCGCGATCGGCGCGCGGCCGGTCGCGATCCTGGACTCGCTGCGCTTCGGCGAGGTCGGCGAATCCGCCCGCTCGCGCTACCTGCTCGAGCACGCGGTCGCGGGCATCGGGCACTACGGCAACTCGATCGGCGTCGCGACGGTCGGCGGCGAGATCTACTTCGAGGCCCCCTACGAGCAGAACTGCCTCGTCAACGCGATGTGCGTCGGGCTGATCGAGCAGGACAAGCTGATCCGCAGCGCGGCCGCGGGCGTCGGCAACGTGATCGTGCTGTTCGGCGCGCGCACGGGCCGCGACGGGATCGGCGGCGCGTCCGTGCTCGCGAGCGCGGAGCTCGGCGACGCGGACGCCGACAAGCGCCCGACGGTGCAGATCGGCGATCCGTTCGAGGAGAAGAAGCTGCTCGAGTGCTCGCTGCAGCTGCTCGACGAGGGTCTGCTCGTCGCCCTGCAGGACCTCGGCGCGGCGGGCCTGACGTCCTCGAGCGCCGAGATGGCGGCCAAGGGCGAGGTCGGGATCGACCTCGACGTGCGGCGCGTGCCGCTGCGCGAGGCCGACATGGAGCCCTTCGAGATCATGATCTCCGAGTCGCAGGAGCGGATGCTCTGCGTCGTCGAGCCCGAGCGGCTGACCGAGGTGCTGGCGGTCTGCGACAAATGGGAGGTCAACGCGACCGCGATCGGCGAGGTCACCGACTCCGGCCGCCTGCGCGTCTACGACGACGGCGACCTCGTGGGCGACCTGCCCGTCGGCGCGCTGGTGGACGAGTGCCCGGCCTACGACCTCGAGCCCGCCCCGCCGGCGGTGCCGATCTACCCGGCGCCGCGGCGCACGCTCGCCGACGGGCTGGACGCCGGCGGCACGCTGCTGGCGCTGCTGGGCAGCGCGAACCTCGCCTCGCGCCGCTGGGCGTTCGAGCAGTACGACTGCATCGTCGGCTCGCGCACGGTCAAGCGGCCGGAGGCGGCCGACGCGGCGGTGCTGATGCTCCCGCACTCCGCCATCGCGATGTCGATCGACGGCAACGGGCGGCGCGTCGCCGTCGACCCCTACCGCGGCGCCGTCGAGGCCGTGCTCGAGTGCTCGGCGAACCTGGCCTGCGTCGGCGCGGAGCCGCTCGGCCTCACGAACTGCCTCAACTTCGGCAACCCGGAGAAGCCGCACATCGCCTGGCAGCTCACGCGCGCGGTCGCCGGCCTCGGCGACGCCTGTCGCGCGCTCGGCGTGCCCGTCGTCGGCGGCAACGTCTCGCTCTACAACGAAGGCGGAGGCGGCCCGATCTACCCGACGCCCGTCGTCGGCATGGTCGGCGAGCTGCCCGACCCGGCGCGCGCGGGCCGGCTCGGCTTCGCGGCCGAAGGCGACACGATCGCCCTGATCGCCGCGGGCTGGGCCCCGGCCGCCGCGGGCTCGGAGCTGGCCAAGCTGCGCGGGGAGCCGATCGCGGGCGAGCTGCCGCACGCCGAGCTCGGCTCGCTGCGGGCGCTGCACGCCGCGGTCCGCCGCGGGGTGCGCGACGGCGTGCTGCGCTCCGCCCACGACGTCGCGGAGGGCGGCCTGGCCGTCGCGCTCGCCGAGGCCTGCCTGGCCGGCGGCACGGGCGCGCGGATCGACTTCGGCGCCCCGGCCGACGAGGCCCTGCTCTTCGGCGAGGGCCCTGGAGCGTTCGTCGTCTCGGGCCCGGCCGGCGCCCTGACCCGCTTCGGCGCCACCGCGCGCGTGATCGGCACGGTCGGCGGGGACGCCCTCCGGATCGAGGGCGTCCTGGACGTCCCGCTCGCCGAGCTCTCCCGCTCGCACGCGGGCGGGCTCGCCGACCTACTGCACTGAGACCGGGACCGGTCTAGGCCCGCGTCAGCTCCGCCGCCATCTCCTCGAACACCGCGACGTAGCGGTCCACGTCGGCGTCCTGGTGGGTGACGGAGAGCGTCCACTCCTCCTCGCGGCCCGGCGTCATGAAGATGCCGCGGTTCATGTTGAACAGCCAGGCGAGCTCGCTCATCTCGGCGTCCTGGTTGGCCTTGAAGGTCTCGTAGTCGACGATCTTGGCCGGCGAGAACGTCACGCAGCCCTTCGAGCCGACGCCGACGGCGTAGCCGGACAGGTTGTGCGTGCGGATGACCTCCTCGCAGCCGGCGAGGATCCGCTCGTTGAGGCGGTCGAGGTGGGCGTAGGCCTCCGGGGTGAGCACCTCGGTCAGGTTCGCCCGCGTCGCGGCCATGCCGAGCGGGTTCCCGTTGTAGGTGCCGACCTGGTAGACGGAGCCGTCCTCGACGACGCTCATGACCTCGTCGTTGCCGCCGATCGCGCCCGTCGGCACGCCGCCGCCGAGCGCCTTGGCGAGCGTGACCATGTCCGGCATCACGCCGAAGCGCTCCGTCGCGCCGCCGGCGGCGATCGCGAGGCCCGTCTTGACCTCGTCGAAGATCAGGACGACGCCGTGGCGGGTGCAGATCTCGCGCACCTGCTCGAGGTAGCCCTCCTCGGGGAGCACGACCCCGAGGTTCATCATCGCCGCCTCCATGATCACGCAGGCGGGCTTGCGGCCCTCCTTGTCGAGGCGCTCGATGCGGCGCTCCATCGCGCCGGCGTCGTTGAACGGGACGGCGATCGTCATGTCCACGGTCGCCTGCGGGATGCCGGCGCCGTAGGCCAGCGACTCGAGGTTCTCGCGGTCGCCGATCTTGTCGTACTCGACGCCGATCGAGACCATCACCGTGTCGTGGTGGCCGTGGTAGGAGCCGAAGATCTTCATCACGGTGTCGCGCCCCGTGTAGGCGCGCGCGATCCGGATCGCGTCCATCGTCGACTCCGAGCCGGAGTTCGTGTAGCGCCAGCGGGCGAGGCCGCCCCAGCGGCGCTGCAGCTCCTCCGCGACGACGATCGCGTCCTCGGTCGGGGCCGCGAAGTGCGTGCCGTTGGCGTAGCGCTCCTGCAGCGCGCGGCCGATCGCCGGGTGGGCGTGGCCCTGGACCATCGAGCCGAAGCCGTTGTGGAAGTCGAGGTACTCGTTGCCGTCGACGTCCCAGACGCGGGGGCCGGCGCCGCGCTCGAGGTAGATCGGCCACGGGTCGCGCAGCTGGTAGGACGACGCGACGCCGCCGGAGAGCACCTCGTGCGCGCGCCGGTAGGTCTCGGCCGACTTCGGCGTGGCCTCGTTGAGGCGCTTCTCCTCGCGCTCGATGAGCTCGCGGATGCGCTGGCGGTCGATCTGGACGGGGACGTTGACGGACATATCTCTCCTCAGGGGGTCCCTGGCCAGGGTACCTGCGTCACCCGCGACGGGGCGGCGCACCGTCGCCGCGACGGTGCGCCCCTCCGGCGTCTCAGCAGGGGCCGCGCTCGCCCGAGCCCGGCTGGCTGCACTCCGTCTCGATCGGGATCGCGCCCTTGCGGGTGATGGTGACGGTCTTGTAGATCGTCAGGTACCCGGGCGCGGTGACGGTGGCGACCAGCTTGCGGCCGGGCCGGATGCGCCGGTTCATGAAGCGCGTGACCACGACCGTGCCGCCGGAGACGTCCTGCTTGCGGAAGGCCCGGCGCAGCGGAGGCTTGCAGCGCTTGCCGGCCGCCGTCAGACAGCGGACGTCGACCGTCGCGCCGTCCGGGATCCCCTGGACCACGAACCGCTCGAACATGACGCGTGGCGCGTTGCCGTCGTAGACGAAGGCGACGCGGACGGTCGGAGCCTTCGGCGGCTCCTGGGCGAGCGCCACGGCGGTCGTCGCGGCGAGCGCGGCGGCGGTGGCGATGAGCGTCCTGGCCGGGGTGAGGCGCACGGCGGCTCCTCCTGAGCGTGTGTGAACAGCGCCGATGCTCTCGGCAGCGCCGCCGCAACGCAACCCGCATCCTGCGGCGAAGGCCGTTCGGGCCGCCGGTCGCGTTGCTACCGTGACCCCTCGGACGTGCACGAGAACGCCTTCCTCGACGCCCGCGACGGACCGCGTGACGAGTGCGGCGTCTTCGGCATCTTCGCGCCCGAGCACGAGGTCGCGCGGCTGTCGTACTTCGCGCTCTACGCGCTCCAGCATCGCGGCCAGGAGTCCGCCGGCATCGCGGCCTCCCAGAACGGCCACATCATGGCGATGCGCGACCAGGGCCTGGTCAACCAGGTCTTCGACGAGCAGAAGCTGCGGGCGCTCCAGGGCGAGATGGCGGTCGGGCACGTCCGCTACTCCACGACGGGCGCGAACTCCTGGGAGAACACGCAGCCCGTCTACCGCGCGGACCTGCGCGAGGTCGCGCTCGCGCACAACGGCAACCTCATCAACGCCGTCGAGCTGCACGGCGAGCTGCGCGCGAAGGGCGTCGGCTTCCGCTCGACGTCGGACTCCGAGGTGATCGCCGCGCTGCTCTCCACCTACGAGTCGGACTCGATCGAGGACGCGATCACCGACGTGATGCGCCGCGCCGAGGGCGCCTACTCCACCGTGGTCATGACCAAGGACCGGGTGGTCGCCTTCCGCGATCCCGCCGGCCTGCGGCCGCTGTCGATCGGGCTGCTCGGCGACCGCTACTGCGTGGCCTCGGAGACCTGCGCGTTCGACATCATCGGCGCGAAGTTCCTGCGCGACGTGCAGCCGGGCGAGATCGTGTCGCTGACCGCGGGCGGGCTGCAGGTCCGCCAGGCGGTCTCCTCCGATCGCCACGCGCTGTGCGTGTTCGAGCACATCTACTTCGCGCGCCCGGACTCGCGGCTCGGCGGCCAGGTGCTGCAGGTGGCGCGCGGGCGGATGGGGGAGATCCTCGCGCGCGAGGCGCCCGTCGAGGCCGACCTCGTGATCCCCGTGCCCGACTCCGGCAACCCGGCCGCGCGCGGGTTCGCACGCGCGAGCGGGCTGCCGCAGGACGACGGCTTCGTCAAGAACCGCTACGTCGCGCGGACGTTCATCCAGCCCGGGCAGGAGCTGCGCAAGCACGGCCTGCGGATGAAGTTCAACCCGCTGCCCGAGGTGGTCGCGGGCAAGCGGCTGGTCGTGGTCGACGACTCGATCGTGCGCGGCAACACGACCCGCCAGATCGTGCAGATGCTCCGTGATGCCGGGGCGCTCGAGGTTCACATGCGGATCTCCGCGCCGCCGATCCGCCACCCCTGCCACTACGGCGTCGACATGTCGACGCGCGACGAGATGATCGCCCACGGGCGCACCGAGGCCGAGGTGGCCGAGGAGCTCGGCGCGGACTCGCTGGCATACCTGTCCCTGGCGGGCGTCTACGAGGCGATCGAGGGGACGCGGGCGACGCACTGCGACGCGTGCTTCTCCGGCGACTACCCGCTCGCGGGGACCGCGGCCGCGCAGGCCAAGGACGCCTTCGAGCACGCGCTGCCGCTCGTGCGGGCGTAGCGCTCGCGCGCGGCTTCGCGACGACTTCGCTGCAAATCTCCGCAAGGCGGGTTTGCCCTCCGGAGGCGGCGGTATGGTCGCCCGTCCGTGTCATCGCTGGTCGACAACGTCGCGCTCCCCGGGCTCGGGCCGCCGCCGCCCGAGCCTGTCGCCCGCGCCACGGAACCGGTCGCGGCCCTGCACGAGCTGTTCGGCTTCGAGTCCTTCCGGCCCGGCCAGCGCGAGGCGGTCGAGGCCGGGCTCGCGAGCCGCGACGTGCTGGTGGTGATGCCCACGGGCTCGGGCAAGTCGCTCTGCTACCAGCTGCCGGGGTTGATGCGGACGGACCTCACGCTGGTCGTCTCGCCGCTCGTGTCGCTGATGCAGGACCAGGTCGAGGCGGTCGAGCGGGTGGCGCCCGGGCGGGTCGCGCTCGTCAACGCCCAGCAGGACGCGGGCACCAACCGCCGGGCGGTCGAGCGCGCGGTGGCCGGCCAGGTCCGGCTGCTCTACGTCGCGCCGGAGCGGTTCGCCTCGCCCGGCTTCCTGGAGCGCATCCGCCACGCGGACATCGGGCTGTTCGTGGTCGACGAGGCGCACTGCGTCTCCCAGTGGGGGCACGACTTCCGGCCGGACTACTTCCGCCTGGCCGACGCGGCGCGCTGGCTCGGCGCGAAGGCGATCACGGCCTCGACCGCGACGGCCACGCCGCAGGTGGCCGCGGACATCGTGCAGCGGCTCGGGCTGCGCGAGCCCGTCAAGGTGGCGACGGGGTTCGACCGGCCGAACCTGTCGTTCGCGGTCGTGCCGTGCCCGACCAAGGAGGCGGTCCATCGCGGGATCGCCGTGGCGCTCGCCGAGCCCGGCGCCCTGCCCGCGATCGTCTACGCGGGCACGCGCGCCGAGAGCGACCGGCTGGCGCGCCGGCTGGGGTCGGAGCTGGGGGTGGAGGCGATCCCCTACCACGCGGGCCTCGGGCGCGAGGAGCGCTCGGAGGCGCAGCGGCGCTTCATGGCCGGCGAGGTCCCGGTCGTGGTCGCCACCAACGCGTTCGGGATGGGCGTCGACAAGGCCGACGTGCGCACGGTCTGCCACGAGAGCGTCCCGGCCTCGATCGAGGCCTACTACCAGGAGGCCGGCCGCGCCGGCCGCGACGGGAAGCCCGCGCGCTGCCTGCTGTTCGCGACCGGCCGCGACAAGGGCCTGCACGTGTTCTTCATCGAGCGCTCGCAGGTCTCCGAGGACGAGCTGAAGGCCGTCGCGCGGGCGATCGTGCGCTCGGCCGAGCCGCCCGCCGGCGACGCCACCGGGGCCGCCGCCGCCCCCGGCTCGGCCGGCGGCGGCGGCGGCGCGCTGCCGCGGTACGACGTGCCGGCGGGGTTCCTCGCCTCGCTCGCGGGCGGCGAGGAGGAGAAGGTCCGCGCGATCGTCGGCCACCTCGCCCGCATCGGCATCGTGCAGCCGTCGCCGTCCGCGCCGGACCGAGTGGCGGGCAGGCTGGCCGGCGAGTGGGACGGCCGCGCGCTCGCGCGCTGCCGCACCGCGGCGCAGGAGGGCACGAAGGCGCGCTGGCGCCAGTACCGCTCCGTCTGGGCGTGGGTCGAGGGCGACGGCTGCCGGCGCGAGGGCATCCTGCGCCACTTCGGCGACCGCTCGGCGCCCGCGCCCGCCGGCCCGTGCTGCGACGTGTGCGATCAGTCGCTGCGGCCTGCGATCCCTGCCGCCCGGGGCGCCCGCGGCTCGACCGGGCCGCGGCAGCTCGCGCAGCGACCCGTCGCGGCCGGCGACGTCGCGGACCTCGACGAGGCGATCCTGGAGACGGTCGCGGCGGCGCAGCCGGAGGTCGGGCGCACGCGGGCGGTGGAGGTGCTGCGCGGCGGGCGCTCGAAGGTCGTCGCGAAGTACTCCTACGACGGGCTGCCGCACTACGGCGCCTACGGGCACCTGCGCGCCGACGCGGTGCTCGCGCGCGTGGACGAGCTGATCGCGGCGGGCACGCTGCGCTCGACGGGCGGGCGCTTCCCGAAGCTCGAGGTCGCATGAGGGTCGGCGTCCTCGCCTCCGGCGCGGGCACGAACCTGCAGGCGATCCTGGACCGCATCCACGGGCGCGAGGGCGTCGAGGTGGTCGGCGTAGGGTCGGACAAGCCGGGCGCGCAGGCGCTCGAGCGGGCCGCCGGCGCCGGTATCGCGACGCGGGTGTTCGAGCGCGCGGAGTACGCCGACCGGGCCGCGCGCGACGGCGCGATGGCGGACTGGCTCGAGGCCCAGGGCGTCGAGCTCGTGGTGCTCGCTGGCTACATGCAGCTGCTCGACCCCGGGTTCCTGGCCCGCTTCGAGGGCCGCGTGATCAACGTGCACCCGGCGCTGCTGCCGGCGTTCCCGGGCATCCGCGCGGTCGAGCAGGGGCTCGAGTACGGCGTGAAGGTCTTCGGCGTGACGGTGCACTTCGTCGACGAGGGCGTCGACACGGGCCGGATCATCGCCCAGCGCGCGCTCGAGCTGCCGGGCGCGACGGAGGCCGGCGAGGTCCGCGACGAGCTGCGCCCGCTCGAGCACGACCTGCTGTGCGAGGCCGTCGCCCTGATCGCCCGCGACGCCGTGCGCCTGGACCCCGGCCATCCGCGCCGCGTGCTGGTGGCGCCGTGACGTATCTTCCGGCGCCAGATGCGAGGGACGGCTTGACGCAGCCCGGCGAGGTGCGGATCGCGCGCGCCGTGCTGTCGGTCTCGGACAAGACCGGCATCGTGGACTTCGCGCGCGGGCTCGCGGAGCTCGGGATCGAGCTGGTCTCGACGGGCGGCACCGCGTCCACGCTCCTCCAGGCCGGGCTCGAGGTCCGGCCGATCGAGGACTTCACGGGCTTCCCCGAGATCATGGACGGCCGCGTGAAGACGCTGCACCCGCGGCTGTACGCCGGGCTGCTCGCACTGCGCGACAACCCGTCGCACATGGACGCGGCCCGCGACCAGGACGTCCAGTTCGTCGACCTGGTGTGCGTGAACCTCTATCCGTTCGAGGCCACGGCGGCACGCCGCGGCGTGACGGAGCACGAGGTGATCGAGAACATCGACATCGGCGGCCCGACGATGATCCGCGCGGCGGCGAAGAACTTCGCCTTCTCGGCGGTGGTGGTCAAGCCGGAGAGCTACGACGCGATCCTGCAGGAGCTCTCGGAGTCCGACGTCCGGCTGTCGCTGGCCACGCGCGAGAGCCTGGCGGTCGAGGCGTTCAACTACACGGCGCGCTACGACACGGCGATCTCGCGCTGGTTCGTCGAGAAGCACGACGACTTCCCGCCGATCATGCTCAACGCCTACGAGAAGGTGACGGACCTCGCCTACGGCGAGAACCCGCACCAGCGCGCCGCCTACTACCGCCAGGTCGGCGCGCGCATGGACGTGCTCTCGATGGTGCGCCAGCTCGGCGGCAAGGAGCTGTCGTTCAACAACGTGCTGGACCTCAACGCCGGGCGGCTGCTCGTCGGCGAGTTCGAGTTGCCGGCCTGCGCGATCATCAAGCACAACAACCCTTGCGGTTGCGCGGTCGGCGGGACCGGGCTGGAGGCCTACGAGCGCGCCTTCGCGTGCGATCCCTTGTCGGCGTTCGGCGGCGTGATCTGCCTCAACCGCACGGTCGACGCGCCGCTGGCCGAGGCGCTCTCGAACCAGTTCGTCGAGGTCGTGCTCGCGCCGCGCTTCACCGACGAGGCGGTCGAGATCCTGTGCCGCAAGCCGAACCTGCGCGTCCTCGAGGACGGCGAGCGGCGGCGGGTCAACATCGCCGAGCGCGACATCAAGCGCGTGCTCGGCGGCGTGCTCGTGCAGGACCGCGACATGGACCTCGAGGACCGCACGGAGATGGAGGTCGTCACCGAGCGCAAGCCGTCCGAGCGCGAGTGGGGCGAGATGCTGTTCGCCTGGAAGGTCTGCAAGCACGTCCGCTCGAACGCGATCGTGCTCGCCCGCGAGCTCGCGTCGGTCGGCATCGGCGCCGGGCAGATGAGCCGCGTGGACTCCGTCAAGCTCGCGATCGACAAGGCCGCCGCGACCGACACCGACCTGACGGGAGGCGCGCTCGCCTCCGACGCCTTCTTCCCGTTCTCCGACGGCCCGCAGCTCGCCGTCGACGCCGGCGTCACGGCGATCATCCAGCCCGGCGGCTCCAAGCGCGACCACGAGGTCGTCGAGGCCGCCGACGCCGCCGGCATCTCGATGGTCTTCACGCACCGCCGCCACTTCAAGCACTAGCCGGCCAGCGCCCGCGCGGCCGTGCCGGCGCGCCAGCGTGCCGCACCGCACGCATCTGGGGCCCGTCTTGGGGTACTCCCGATCCATGGACCCCGCCACCATCGCCCGTGGCGCCGCCGCGGCCCGCGCCGCCATCGGCGTCGCCCTCCTCGCCGCCCCCGGACCCGCCGGCAAGCGCTGGCTCGGAGACGTGAGCGAGCAGCCCGGCGGCCAGGTCGCGCTCGCCGGCCTCGGCGCGCGAGACATCGCCCTCGGGCTCGGGACGTACTGGGCGCTCAGCGGCCGCCGGCGCACCCCGCGCCCGTGGCTGATCGCCAGCGGCGGCGCGGACGCCGCCGACCTTCTCGCGACGCTGCGCTCGCGCGGCGGCCTCGACTCGGCCGCGTTCATCGGCACCGTCGCGATCGCCGGCGGCTCGGCGGTCCTGCACGCCTGGCTTCAGTCCGAGCTCGGCTAAGCCCGGATCCACCGGTCCCCGCGGCGTCTCGCCGCCGTGGCCGTTCGCCAGAGCCGATTGACCGCGGCCCAAGTGACCCGCCACGAGGAACCGCGGTCAATCGACTCTGACTCGGCCCACGCCGCCGAGCCGCTCACGGCTCATCGGTGGATCCGGGCTGACCGGTCCCGTAGAGCACGCGCGACCAGATCGTGGTGAGCGTGTCCGCCACCCGGTCCGCACGCGCGTCGGGCGTGCGCCCGATCTGCTGCTGCAGGTAGCGCTCCATCATCCACGTCAGCGCCGTCGCGGTCGGCACGGAGTCGAGCGGCAGCACCCGCCCGGCTGCGACCTCCTCGTCGATGTGGCGGGCGGTCGCGTCCACGAAGCGCTGGATCAGGTCGGTGTACGCCTCCTCCACGCGCGGGTCGTCCGAGGCCGCGTCGGCCAGCGCCCGCAGCACGGGCCCGTGCTCGGCGAACACCCCGACGACGCCCTCGATCGCCTCGCGGACCAGCGTGTGCCCGTCGCCCGTGCCCTCGTACCAGCGCTCGGACATCGAGAACAGCTCGCCGCCGATGTGCTCCACGACCTTCAGCACCAGGTCGTGCCGGTCCCGGAAGTACACGTAGAACGACGGCCGCGACAGCCCCGTCCGCCGCATCAGGTCATCGACCGTCAGCTCCCGGAACGGCTTCTCCCGCAACAGCGCCTCGGCCGCCTCCACGATCTCACGCTCAGCCGCCTCGGGCGTGCGCCGCCGCCGCCGCCCCTGTGCCGCCTTGCTCTCCCCCCGAGAGCTCACGCGACCAGCTTAGACCCGGCCCGTGGCGAAGGGATCAGTCCGGCCTCGATCTCGCCGTGGCAGTTGGCGCACACCAGCACGCACTTTCGCGCCTCCTCCCGGTACGCGGCGATCGACTTCCCGAGGCCCATCTGGATCTCGAACGCCTTCTCGGCCGGATCGACGTGGTGGAAGTGCAGGTTGCCGAGGCAGCGGTTGTAGCCGCAGACCGCACAGCCGCCGCCCGCCTCATCGACGAGGGTCTGCTTGAGCCTGCGGTGCCGCCGGGTCACCGCCTCCCCGACGCAGCGGCGGCAGCGATAGCGCACCCTCCCGCGATCGACGAAGGCGTAGTGCCGCTCGACCCCGTGGACCGGGCACCGTCGGAGCACCGCGGTTTCGCTGGGCTCCTCCGGGCGCCCCCGTTTCGCGTACGGATGCCGCTCTACCACGAACACATGTTCGCATCCGAATCGGACGCCCCGAGTGCGCCCCGTCGGACTCGAACCGACATCTCACGACTTAAAAGGACGTTGCTCTAACCGATTGAGCTAGAGGCGCCCCGCCAGTGTTGCATCCACCTGCATCCGTCACCATGTCGGTCCATGGCCGAGACGATCTGGTCCATCATCGCCCTGCTGGGGGCCATCGCCGTGGTCGGGATGATCGCGTACTTCATCGCGACCGGCCGCGATGACCGTGAGGCCGACGAGGCCGCGCGGCGCTACTTCGACGAGCACGGCCACTGGCCCGACGAGGCGCCTCCGGCCTAGACTTCAGCGTGCTCGCCCCCATGGTGTAGCGGTTAGCACGCCAGCCTTTCACGCTGGTAGCAGGGGTTCGATTCCCCTTGGGGGTACTAGCTGAGGCTGCGGGTGAGGCCGCCGTCCACGAGCAGGCTCGTGCCCGTGATGTATGAGGCGGGTGCGGAGCAGAGGAAGACGGCAGCGGCCGCGATCTCCTCGGGCGAGCCGAGGCGGCGGGCCGGGATGGTGTCGCGGGCGGCGGCCTGTGCCTCCTCGAGGGTGCCGTCGCCGATCACGCGGTCGGTGGCGATCCGGCCGGGGTGGAGGAAGTTCAGGGTCACGCCGTCGCCGGCGTAGCGGCGGGCGAGCACCTTGAAGGCCGCGACGACGCCCGGGCGGTGGGCGTTGGAGAGCTGGAGCGCGTCGATCGGCTCGCTGACGGCCATCGAGCCGATCGCGAGCACGCGGCCCCAGCCGCGCTCGGCCATTCCGGGCAGGAGGCGCTCGAGGAACGCCATCGGCGAGAGCACGAGCGCGCGGTGCGCGGCCTCCCACTGCTCGCGGGTGAAGCCGAGCGGGTCGGCGCCGCCGGGCGGGCCGCCCGTGTTGGCGACGTAGACGTCGACGGCGCCGAGGTCCGCTCGCACCCGGTCGAGCAGGACCGGGACCGCGTCGAGGTCCTCGGAGTCGAACGCGTAGCCGCGGGCGCCGATCTCCGACGCGGCCGCCTCGATCCGCTCCTGCGACCGCGAGGCGATCGCGACCTGCGCGCCCTCCGCGACCAGCGCGGCGGCGACCGCGCGGCCGATGCCCTTCGAGCCGCCCGTGACGAGCGCGACGCGGCCGTCGAGCCCGAGGTCCATCAGGCGGCCACCGTCCGCGAGCCGGCGGCGCCCCGGTCGCGCGCGGCCAGCCGCCCGCACCAGAGCCCGAACAGGATCAGCGCGAGCGGGGTGCCCGCCCAGTGCACGCCGGCGAGCACCGCGACCAGGCTCGGCAGCCCGGACAGCGCCGCACCGAGGAGCGTCCAGCCCGCCGGCAGCCGCAGCACCCGCGCGACGAGCAGCGCGCAGGCCGCCCACACCCCGGGCCCCGCGAGCCAGCCCCACGAGCGGAAGAACGACTCCTCGAGCGTCGCACCGAGCACGACGGCGATGACGGCGACGGCGGCGCCCATGAGCAGGGCCGAGCGCCAGGCGATCGAGCGGTCCATCGAGATCATGGTGGCAGCGTCAGGGGAGCGGCGGCGGCGTGGGCAGCGGCGGCGGCGTGCGCGTGGCCGTCGGGAGCGGCACCAGCGGCGTGGGCGTCGGGGTGGGGGTCGCCGTCGGGGTCGGCTTCGCGGCGCCCGGGTCCTTCTTCGGGTCGCCGGGGACGACGCCCGGCGCGTCGCTCGGCGGCGGCGGTGGCGGGTCGTGCGGCCGGGTCACGACCGGGATCACGGCCGGCGGCTTGGCCGCGCGCCGGTCGCCGGCGGCCGCGCGCACGAGCCGGCAGATCCGCTTGTGCTGGCGCGAGGTCGGCCGGTAGTCGTAGCTCGAGTACTTGGCGATCGAGACGATCCGCGCGTAGCGCGCGCACCACGAGTAGGCCTCGGCGAACTGCTCCGCGAGCGGCTGCGCGCCGCGCCACCACTTCGCCGCGCGCCGGCCCATGATCCGGCGGAAGGCGCCGCGGTCGCGGTTGTTCATGACGGTCAGGTCGTAGACGTGGCCGAGCTCGTGCAGCAGCACCCCGCGCGGGTCGCTCAGCCCCGGCCGCACGAAGATCGTCCGCGGGCGCTTCGTGTAGACGCAGCCCGCGGCGCGCGGGAGCGCCGGGCAGCGCAGCAGCCGGACCCGCACGCGCCCCGTCACCGTCGGCACGAGCGCCCGGCGCGCCCAGCCCTGCCACGGCCCGGGCAGCGGCCGCCCGCGCGGCGTCACGAGCTTCACCGCGCCCTTCGCGGCCCGCGCCGACGACGGCCGCGCACGCCTCGCCCCCGGCCGCGAGCGCGCCCGCAGCGACCACGGGGACCAGCCCCGCGATCACCACTAGGAGCGCACGCCATCGAGCCACGAACCGGAGTGATACTCCGCGGGCCGCGCGCGTGCGCCGACTAGAGTCCCGGAGCAAGCGGGCGGTTAGCTCAGCTGGTCAGAGCGCCTGCCTTACAAGCAGGAGGTCCCCGGTTCGAGCCCGGGACCGCCCATCGCACGCAACTCGTTCCTCGGTTCGAGCGCGGACAGCCATTCGCCGGATTCCGGCCATTGGCGCAACCTTCTCCGGCCGCGCCAGTTACTGCGCTGCAGTCGTTCAGTGGACGGAGGATCTGAATGGTCTCGCGGCTTCAGTGCGGTTCAGGCTCGGCGGTGGTTGCGGTCTCGATCGCGGTGCTCGCCGCCGGCGCCCTCCCCTCGGCGGCGCGCGCCGCGACCGTCAGCCAGGTCGACGTGGACTCCTGCCTGGGCGACGTCGGCTGCGGCAAGTACGCCGCCGGCGAATGGGTGCCGGTCACGATGCTGTCGACGTCGGGCGAGGTCAACCGCGTGACCGTGTCGCGCGACGGCGGCGAGTTCGTGTTCCGCGACACGGGTGCCCGGATTCAGGCGTTCGCGCCCTGCCGGGTGGTCGGCGCGCACACCGCCCGGTGCCCGGTGGTCCCGCACGAGTACGACCCTCCGGCCGAGGCGTATCCCGCCATCGCGCGTCTGAACGTGCTGCTGGGTGACGGCGACGACAAGGCGACCGTCGCGGGCGATCTCGGGGTGACGGCCCATCTCGCCGGCGGCCGCGGCGACGACAGGCTGATCGGCGGCGGCGAGAACGACACGATCGTGGGCGGCCTCGGCGACGACCGGCTCGCGGGCCGTGGCGGCGTGGACACGTTGACGTACTCCGATCCCTGGGCGACCTGGGACACGAGGCCGGAGTCGGCGGAGCGCACGCTCTTCGCGTCCGCGCGCAGGGCACGGATCACCGTCGACCTCGCGGCCGGCACGGGCGGCGCGCGGGGCGAGCGCGACCGGGTGTCCGGCTTCGAGGCGCTGGTCGGCGGCGACGGAGGCGACCGCCTGGCCGGCTCCCGCGCGGACGACTCGATCGACGGCGGCCCGGGCAACGACGTGATCGTGGGCGCGGACGGCCGGGACACGCTGATCGGCAACCTCGGCGCGGATCGGCTCGACGGCCGGTCGGGCTCGGACCGCCTGTTCGGCGACCCACCGCAGGGCGACGGGACGTACACGCCGGTCATCCGCCTGCGCGACGACACGCTGATCGGCGGCCCCGGCGGCGACGAGCTCTACGACACCGGCGGCCGCAACGTGCTGCAGGGCGGCCCGGGCGATGATTTGCTCCGCGGCGGGGTCGATCGCGACCGGCTCGAGGGCGGCCGCGGCAACGACCGCCTCGACGGGTTCGACACCTTCCCGTGGCGGGGAGAGGTCTCGTGGCCGCCCGACCGGATCCTCTGCGGCGCCGGGCTCGATCAGGCGCGCGCCGACGGCGAGGACAGCCGCCGCAGCTGCGAGCAGTCCTGGGACGGGATCAACGACCCACCGTATCCGGGCTTCCCCGACGCGCAAGCGACGATGTCGTCTCGCTAGAGCGTGCGGGGCGCGAGCGCGGGGTACGTGCCTGCCATGACCTCCCTCCGCCTACGCCTGCCCGCCCTGCTCGTCGCGGCGCTCCTGGCCGCCGCCGCACCCGGCTGCTCCACGGACGACGCCGCGAAGAAGGACGCCGACAAGGCCGCGCAGGACGCCGACAAGGCCGCCGGCAAGAAGGACGAGAAGGCGAAGAAGGAGGCCGAGAAGGCCGTCGAGGACGTCGACGGGAACTAGCCGGACCAGCCCGGCACGGTGCCGCGCGCGTACCACGCGCGCGCGTCGAGCCCGAAGGGCCCGGCAGGCGGGAGCGCCGCGCGGCAGCCCTCGCGCACGGACGCCTGCTGCTCGGGGTCGAGCGAGCGCAGGTACTCGCCCGCGGGGCCGACCGCGAGGGTGAACGGGTCCCAGAAGTCGTCGAAGCCGGCGTACTCGGCGCGCGCGGTGAGCGAGCCGTCGCGCACGTCCTCGAGCCCCGCGCGCCGCAGCCGCTCGGCGATGTCGCCCTCGTGCGTCCCGGCCCGCGTCCGCTCGCCGCTCGCCTCGGGAGCGACCTGCGCGACGGCGCTCCAGAACGTCCGCAGCATCGTCATCCCGCCCTGCTCGATGTCCCACATGCACAGGGCCACCACGCCGCCCGGCCGCGTGACGCGCGCCATCTCGGCCACGCCTCGATCGGGGTCGGCCATGAAGGCGATCACGAGCTGGGCGAGCGTCGCGTCGAACGCGCCGTCCTCCCATGGCAGCTGCTCGGCCGGGCCGACGCGGACGTCGGCGCCCGGGTGGCGCTCGCGGCACGCGTCGGCGAACTGCGCGGCGGGGTCGATCGCCGCGACCCGCTCCGCCCCGGCGCGCGCGACGAGCTCGCTCGTGAGCCCGCCCGGCCCGCAGCCCACGTCGAGCGCACGCGTCTGCGGCCCGATCTCCGCCGCGTCGGCCAACGCCACGGCGAGGGTGGGCGCGTAGCGGCCCATGAAGCGGTCGTAGTGCTCGGCGGGGGCGAGGAACTGCACCGCCCCACTCAACCGGGCGCGGAGCGCCCGGTCAAGCCTGCGCCGGCGCCGCGAGCGCGGCGCCGGCGAGCAGGACGGCAACGAGCAGGCGCACGCTCAGGGCCCGCGACCTCGGCATCGCCCTCGCGGGCGACCGCTAGCGGTCCCAGCTCACGTAGTAGCCCTTGCCCCACAGGCAGCCCCAGTGCTTGTTGGCCTGGATCGAGTGGCTGCCGCAGGCGGCGAGCGCCCCGCTGGTGAAGCTCTTCCAGCCAGTCCAGCCCGTGCACCAGTAGATGCCCCGGTCCGTCTTGCAGTTCTGCAGCTTGTACTGCGAGGCGTGCCCCTGCCACATGTAGGTGCTGGTGCAGTTGGAGTTCTGGCGCACGAACTGGTGCTCCGTGAGCACGAGGAACTGGATCTTCTGGCCGCCGGTGGCCAGGGCGGAGCCCGAGTTCCAGAAGATGGGCGAGACCTTCTCGGTGGCGCCGACCTTCCCCGTCGCGGACCAGCCGGTCGACACGCAAGCGGCGCCGGCGGGCGTCGCCGCCGGGCCGCCCCCCAAGAGGGCGAGCAGCGAGAGCGCGGCGGCGAGGCAGAGCAGGGCACGCAGCGTGCGGCGCGTGGTGAGGGCGAGGACCTCCATGAGCGACCTCCTCAGGTCGTCGGGATTGAAGCCCGCACGCTCCCGCGTCGTTCATCCCGTGCTCAGCCATTCGCCGAAAACGGAATCCGTCACGGCGCGTTCTGGGAACATCGCGCCGTGTCGTACGTCGTGCCCGTCCCGGCCAATCAGGCGCTGCGCGTCTCGGACGCGAGCGCGGCCGCGGTACGGGTGGCGATCAGCCCGATGGCGACGCTGTACGCCGCGCTCGTCGACGCGCTCGCCCCGGGGGCGAGCACGGGCTGGGCCGCGGTGATGCGCGACCGCGCCCGCGGGCTCGACCCCGGTCCGCTGGCCGTCTTCGGGGGCCGCAACGGAGAGCTGCCCAGCCGCATGCTGCCGCTTCCGGACGCCCCGAAGCGGACCTTCGCGGACGAGCTGCGCACGCTCCGCGCCACCCCGCCGGACCTTCTGGTCTCCGACATCGGCGCGGCGTGGCGCGGGCGCCCGCTGCCACCGGAGATCGCGATGATCGCCGCGGATCCAGGGGCGGGGCTCGAGCGCCACTGCCGTGCCGCCGAGGCCTTCTGGGACCGGCTGATCCGGCCGAGCTGGCCGCGTATCGAGCGTGTGCTGGAGCGCGAGGTGCTGCTGCTCGGGCGCACGATGGCGCGCGACGGCATCGACCGCGCGCTGGCCGAGCTGCACCCGCGCCTGGCCTACGCCGACGGTCAGTTCACCTACCACGTGGGGCGGACCCCGCTGGAGGAGTTCGACGCGGCGGCGCTCACCCTGCTCCCGCTGGCCTCGGGCGACGACCGCCTGCTCGTGGATGTCAGCCACCCCGACGGCACCTCGATCGGGTACGCCGCGCGCGGCATGGCCGAGCTGTGGGACCCGAGCGCCGCGCAGCCGGGTCGCGAGCTCGGTGCGCTGCTCGGCCGGCGGCGGGCCGCGATCGCACTCGAGCTGTCGTCCCCGGCGACCACGACCGACCTCGCCGTCCGGCTCGGCCTCGCGCCGAGCACCGTCTCGCGCCACCTTGCCGGCCTCGCCGGCAGCGGCCTCGTCGACCGTGCGCGCTGCGGCGCGCACGTCTACTACCGCCTCAGCGAGCGTGGCGAGTCGCTGCTCGACCTGTTCTGAACCGTCCTCGCAGAGGCAGGTACGTACGTGCGGACGTGTCAGAACACCGTGATGCATCGCACATCGAACCGGACCGCGGAGCGGATCCGCACGCGACAATGGCGCGATGGAGGTTCGCCGCGACCTCGTCTGCGTACTACGCCGCCGGGTGACGGCGGCCGGGTTCTTCATCAACCTGGCCGGCGCGCTCAGCCTCGCGGTCTACATGCTCGTCGTCTATCCCTCGCGCGACGCGGCGGGCATCCTCGGAGAGCTGTGGATCGGGTTCGGCGCCGTGACGCTCTACAACACGGTGGCCGGGCTGAGCGCGTACCGCACGGCGGCGCCGTGGTTCGAGAGCATGCGCGCCTGGATGGGGAGCGGCGCCCAGCCCTCGCCCGAGCAGTGCCGCACGGTGCTCGCGCTGCCCGCTCGCTACGCGCGCATGACGGCGGTCCGCTGGGCGATCGGCATCGCGATCTTCGGCACCGCCGAGCTGACGGCGTCCGTGGCGATGGCGACCGAGGTGGCCGTCGGCTCCGCGCTCGCCGGGCTGACCGCCACGGCCGCGGTCTACCTGGCGGTCGAGTGGCTGATGCGCCCGGGTGTCGCGCTCGCGCTCGCCCCGGAGGCGCCGCCCGACGCGCACTCGCTCGGCATCGGCCCGCGCCTGGTGCTGACGTGGGTGCTCTGCTCCGGCGTGCCGATCCTGATGCTCGCGCTGATCCCCGTGAGCCGCGACGTCACCGATCCGGACGCGCTCGTGGCGCCGACCCTGTTCGCCGCCGGGATGGCGCTCGTCACCGGCCTCGTCGCGACGAAGCTCGCCACGCTCGGCGTCACGCGGCCGATCCGGGCGCTGCGGCGGGCGGTCGACGCCGTCGCCGAGGGCGACCTCGGCGTCACGGTCGACGTCGACGACGGCAGCGAGGTCGGCCGCCTGCAGGCCGGCTTCAACACGATGCTCGGCGGGCTGCGCGAGCGCGAGCGCCTGCGCGACCTCTACGGGCGCCAGGTCGGGCCGGACGTCGCGCGCGCGGCGCTCGAGCAGGGCGCGGAGCTCGGCGGCCGGCGCGCCGAGATCTCGGCGCTGTACATCGACGTGGTCGGCTCGACCACGCTGGCCGAGCGCGAGGCCCCCGAGCGGGTCGTGGCGCTGCTCAACGACTTCTTCGCCGCGGTCGTCGAGGTCGTCGACGCCCACGAGGGGCTCGTGAACAAGTTCGAGGGCGACGCCGCGCTGTGCGTGTTCGGCGCACCGGTCCCGCTCGAGGACCACGCGGGCCACGCGCTCGCCGCCGCGCGCGACCTGCAGCGCGCCGTCGGCGCGCTCGACGGCGGGCTCGAAGCGGCCATCGGCGTCGCCACGGGCACCGTGGTGGCCGGCTGGGTCGGCGCGGAGACGCGCTTCGAGTACACCGTCGTCGGCGACCCGGTCAACGAGGCGGCGCGCCTCAGCGAGGCGGCCAAGCGGCGGTCCACGAAGCTGCTCGCGTCCGGCGTCGCGCTCGAGCGCGCCGGGCGCTCGGAGGCCGCGCGCTGGCGCTTCGACGGCGAGCTGCGGCTGCGCGGGCGCAGCGCCCCGACCCGGCTGGCCGTGCCGGTCGGCGCGTCGCGGGCAGAGGTCGGACCGCGCAGGCTCGCGGGCGGCGCGACGGGGTAGCCGGCCAGTTCGGTCAGCCGAACGGCGGGAGGGGAACCAGCCTCCTGTCCCAGGGTGGTGGGAGCGGAGACCATTGATGATGATTGCGTGAGCAATCACGACATACCTCCCCAGCTCCCCACCCATCCCGGAGGTCGTACATGCAGATCCCCCTCGGGCGGCTCGCCGCCCTGACGGCGGTCGCGGTCGCCGTGAGCGCCGCCCCCGCGCTCGCCGGCGCGCCCGCCAAGGAGTTCTCCCTCCGCGCCGACCACGCCGTGCCCGCCGACATCGCGGCCGGTCCCGACGGCGCGCTCTACGTGCCCGACGGCGGCGAGGGCCGCCTGTGGCGCATCACCACGTCCGGCAAGGTCTCCTCGCTCCACCTCGGCGGCGGCCCCGCCGGTGTGGCGGCCGGGCCTGACGGCGCGGTCTGGGTCACCGACCGCAGCGAAGACCGCATCCACCGCGTCCGCGGCCGCGACGTCACGTCGTACGCGCTCCCCACGGACGGCGCGTTCCCGACCTCGATCGCGGCCGGCGCCGACGGCGCGCTGTGGTTCACGGAGGCGCGCGCCGACAAGATCGGCCGCATCACCGTCGACGGCGACGTCACGGAGTATCCGCTCGCGACGACCGGGGCCTTCCCGGGCGACATCGTCGCCGGGCCCGACGGCGCGCTCTGGTTCTCCGAGGCCGGCGCGGACCGCGTCGGCCGCATCACCACGGACGGCCAGGTGGCCGAGTACGACCTCGGCGCAGGGGCGCTCCCCGGGCCGATCGCCCCCGGGCCCGACGGCGCGCTCTACATCGGCGAGCGCGACCGCAACACGATCGCCCGCATGACGACCGCCGGGGTGATCACCGACCGCTACGCGATCCCGGCGGCGAACGCCGACCCGATCGACCTGGCGTTCGCGCCGGACGGCGATCTGTGGATCGCCGAGCACTCGATCGGCGTGCTCGGGCGGATGGAGCTCGGCGGCGCGTTCGGCGCGAGCCGGCGCATCAAGAGCAGCCCGGACGCGATGACGATCGGGCCCGACGGCGCCGTCTGGTACGCCTCGGCCGACGGCGACGGGCGCGTCGGCCGCGTCGACCCGTCCCGCTGAGCGGCACGGCTCCGGGACCGGGCTCAGGTCCCGGAGCGCGCCGCCGGCGCGCGCGGGTAGGCTCCCGCGCCGTGCGCATCCTCGTCCTCGGCGCCGGCGGGGTGGGGGCGGCCTTCGCCGCCATCGCCCGCCGCCGCGACTTCTTCGACCACATGGTCCTCGCGGACCTCGACCCGGCGCGCGCCCGCGCCGCGATCGCCGGCCTCGACGACGGGCGCTTCGCCTCGACGGGCGTCGACGCGAGCGACCGCCGCGCGATCGTCGAGCTCGCCCGCGCCGAGCGCGCCGACGTGATCCTCAACGCCTGCGACCCGCGGCTGAACCCGCCGATCTTCGAGGCCGCCTTCGAGGCCCGCACCACCTACCTCGACATGGCGATGACCCTGTCGCGCCGGCATCCTGAGCAGCCCTACGAGCGGACGGGCGTGATGCTCGGCGACGAGCAGTTCGCCGCCGCGGGCGAGTGGGAGCAGGCAGGCCTGCTCGCGCTCGTCGGCATCGGCGTCGAGCCCGGGCTCTCCGACGTGTTCGCCCGCTACGCGCAGGACCACCTGTTCTCCGCGATCGACGAGGTCGGGGTCCGCGACGGCGCCGACCTCGCCGTCGAGGGCCACGCGTTCGCGCCGACGTTCTCGATCTGGACCACGATCGAGGAGTGCCTGAACCCGCCGCTGATCTGGGAGCGCGAGCGCGGCTTCTACACGACCGCGCCGTTCTCGGAGCCCGAGCTGTTCGAGTTCCCCGAGGGCATCGGCCCGGTCGAGTGCGTCAACGTCGAGCACGAGGAGGTCGTGCTGGTCCCGCGACACGTCGACTGCAACCGGGTGACGTTCAAGTACGGGCTCGGCGAGGAGTTCATCGGCGTGCTGCGCACGCTGAACCTGCTCGGGCTGGACTCGACCGAGCCGCTGGACGTCCGCGGCGTGAAAGTGGCGCCACGCGACGTCGTCGCCGCCGCGCTGCCGGATCCCGCGACGCTCGGCGACCGCATGACCGGCCGCACCTGCGCGGGCACGCTCGTGACCGGCACCGGCAAGGACGGGCAGCCGCGCGCGACCTACCTCTACCACGTGGCCGACAACGAGACGACGATGCGCGCCGACGGCGTGCAGGCCGTCGTCTGGCAGACCGCGATCAACCCCGTCGCGGCGCTCGAGCTGCTCGCGAGCGGCGCCTGGTCGGGCGCCGGCGTGCTCGGCCCCGAGGCCTTCGACGCGGTGCCGTTCCTGGACAAGCTCGCCGAGCTCGGCTCCCCGCACGGGGTCGACGAGCGGGATCCGGCGAACCCGCTCGTGCGCTGAATCAGGCCGCCTTGCGCGGGCGGCGGCGCGGGCGCTCGTCGCTGACGAAGCGCGTCGCGATCGTGAGGAGCAGGTGCACGACCCCGAGGACGATGAAGAACGGGGTGGCGGTGCCGTCGTCGCTGAAGCCGAACAGGAACGGCGCGGCGATGAGCACCGCCGCCAGCAGGAAGTCGATCACGGCGTGCGCCTGCACGGGGATCGACTTGATGAGCCCGGTCGGGAGCGCCGTCGAGGCGGTCACGACCAGCACGAGCACCCCGACGACGATCGAGACCGCGGTGGCGGTGTCGTCGTCGAAGGAGAACAGGAACGGGGCCGCGATGAACAGCGCGGCGGCGAGGTACTCGATCACTCCGTGGACGAAGGCCGGGATCGGCCCCTGCTTGAACATGACGCGACCCTAGCGCTCAGCCGAAGAACACTTCGGCGGTCTCGAACAGCTCGGGGTCGAGCAGCTTCGGCTCCGCGAGCGCCTCGTCGAGCGGCACGAGCTCGATCTTCGTGCCGCGCAGCGCGGTCATCTTGCCGAAGTTCCCCTCGGTGACCGCGTCGACCGCGGCGACGCCGAAGCGGGTGCCGAGCACGCGGTCGTACGCGAGCGGCGTGCCGCCGCGCTGGACGTGGCCGAGGATCGTCATGCGCGACTCGAACCCCGTGCGCTGCTCGATCTCGCGCTCGAGCTCGACCGCGATGCCGCCGAGGCGGGCGTGGCCGAACGCGTCGGTGCCGGCGTGCTGGCTCCAGACCTCGCCGTCCTTGGGCGTGGCGCCCTCGGCGACCACGACGATCGAGAACGTGGCGCCGTTGGACTGCCGGCGCATGAGGCGCTCGCAGATCTCGTCGAGGTCGAACGGGCGCTCGGGCACGAGGATCACGTCGGCGCCGCCGGCGAGGCCGGAGTAGCAGGCGATCCAGCCCGCGTGGCGGCCCATCACCTCGACGATGATCACGCGGTTGTGCGACTCCGCGGTCGTGTGCAGGCGGTCGATCGCGTCCGTGGCGATCTGGACGGCGGTCTGGAAGCCGAAGGTGAAGTCGGTGCCCGCGAGGTCGTTGTCGATCGTCTTCGGCACGCCGACGACGTTCACCCCGTCGTCCATCAGCCGCCGGGCGACGCCGAGCGTGTCCTCGCCGCCGATCGGGATCAGCGCGTCGACGCCCTGCTCGGCGAGCACGGCCTTGAGCTTCTCCAGCCCGCCCTCCTCCTTGTACGGGTTGGTCCTCGAGGTGCCGAGGATCGTCCCGCCGCGGTGGAGGATCCCGCGCGTGTTCTCGTAGGTGAGCGGGACGCAGTTGCCGGTCAGCACGCCCGCCCAGCCGTGGCGGAAGCCGAGGAAGTCGTGGCCGTGCACCGTGATGCCCTTGCGCACGACGGCGCGGATGACCGCGTTGAGGCCGGGGCAGTCGCCGCCGCCGGTAAGGACACCGATCCGTGACATGGCGCGCACCTTAACCACGGGAGCCGCCCTTCCACCGGAAGGGCGGCTCCTCATTCCCCCCGGATGGGGGAGAGCGGTCTACGCGCGCGCGGGCTCCGGTGTGCCCTCGTGCGAGAGCTTCGGCAGCCAGTGCAGCCGCCTGGGGAGGTACCAGTTGCGCTCGCCGAGCAGCTTCATCGTCGCCGGCAGCAGCACCGCCCGCACGAGCGTCGCGTCGATGAGGATCGCGGCCGCGAGGCCGACGCCCATCATCTTGAACTCGACCGAGCTGAGCGTCGCGAAGATCGCGAACACCGCGACCATCACCATCGCCGCGCTGGTCACGACGCCCGCCGTGGAGCGGATGCCGTGCGCGACCGCGTCGTCGGTGGACTCGCCGCGGTCGACCGCCTCGCGGATCCGGCTGAGGATGAACACGTGGTAGTCCATCGACAGGCCGAACAGGATCACGAAGAGGAACAGCGGCAGCCAGGCGGTGATGCCGCCGAGCGACTCGAATCCGAGCAGGCCCTCGCCGTGCCCGTCCTGGAAGACGAGCTTGAGGATGCCGTAGCTCGCGCCGACCGACAGCAGGTTCAGCAGGATCGCCTTGATCGGGACGACGATCGAGCGGAACGTTACGAGCAAGAGCAGGAACGCGAGCCCGAGGACGAACGCGAACACGAACGGCAGCCGCGCGTTCATCGCGTCGTTGAAGTCCTTCGAGCCGGCGGTCAGGCCGGTCACGTCGGTCTGCGTGCCGTCGACCGTCCCGATCGTGGTCGGGATGACGTCGTCGCGCAGGGTGGCCAGCGCCGTCTCGGACTTCAGGTCGGTGCCGTCGCCCTGCATCGGGATCGAGACGACCGCCGCCTCCTTGCCCGGGCTGATCTGCGTGGTGACCGGCTCGGCCATCTGGCCCGAGGCCAGCGCCGCGTCGGTCATCTGCGTGATGCCCTGCTGGACGGCCGGGGACGTGACGTCGTCGGCCTGGACGACGACCAGCGCCGGCAGCGGGCCGCCGGGGAACGCGGCCTGGATGCGGTCGTAGGTCTGCATCACCGGCAGGTCGTGCGGGATGCCGGCCACGCCGGGGTTGATCGTCTTCATGCCCAGCGCGGGGACGGCCAGGGCGATCAGGATCGCGCCCGAGGCGACGACGGAGACGACCGGGTGCGCGAGCACCTTGCCGAGGATCCAGCCCCAGACGCGGGACTCGCCGTGGTTGGAGTGGCGGCGCTTGCCGATGAACGGCACGCGGCCCTTCTCGACCTTGTCGCCGAGCTTGGAGAGCACGGCGGGCAGCACCGTCACCGAGCCGAGCACGGCGACCGCGACCACGAGCATCGTGCCGACCGCCATCGAGGTGAAGACGGCGTTGCCGGCGATCAGCATGCCGGCCATCGCGATCAGGACGGTCACGCCCGAGATCAGCACGGCCTGGCCTGAGGTCGCCGCCGCGAACTCGAGCGCGGCCTCGTTGGAGCGCCCGGCGTCGCGCTCCTCCATCTTGCGGCGGAGGTAGAACATCGAGTAGTCGACGCCGACCGCGAGGCCGACGAGCAGCACGACGCTCGAGGCGGCGTCCGCCATCGGGACGATCTGGCTGATCGGCGCGAGCAGCCCGAGCGTGCCCATCACGGCCGTGAGGCCGAGCAGCAGCGGGACGCCGGCGGCGATCAGCGCGCCGAAGGCGACCACGAGGATCAGCAGCGTGATCGGGAGCGAGAGCGACTCCGCGCGCTGGAAGTCCTTCTCGAACTGCGCGTTGAGCGCCTTCGCGGCGGACGCGTCGCCGAACTGCTCGATGCGCAGCTCGGGGTTGGCCTTCTGCGCGGCGGCGACGGCGGCCAGCGAGGAGTCGACGTTCTTCTCGGACTCCTCCATGTCGCCGGGCACCTTGAAGGTCACGAGCGCGGAGCGCCCGTCCTTGGAGATCTGGCCCTCGTTGCCCTTGGCGAACGGGGATTCGACATCGCGCACGTTCCCGGCCTTGCCGAGCTCGGCGGCCACGTCGCCGACCGCGGCGCGGAACGCCGGGTCGGTGGCCTCGCCATCGCCCTTGACCTGGACGAGCACGGACTCCGACGCCTCCTTGGGGAACGCGTCGGCGCGGGCCTGGTCGGCCGCGCGCGAGGAGCCGTTGCCCTGCTCCTCGGGAGCGAGGGTCTTGGTACCGACCATGCCGCCGATGACGAACGCGGTCGCCACGAACGCGAGCCATCCGAACACGGCCGTCTTGCGGTGCTGCGCGGACCAGCGCCCTGCGCGAGCCGCGAGGTTGGAGTGGGGCAAGTTGCCTGCCTTCCGGTCCTGGGGGGTCACGGAAGCAAGCGTGCCGCCGATGGGGCGCGGCGGCATTGGTGGGGCCTGGCGTCTCCGGGTGCGGGGTTCCTCACCCCGCACCCTGAGGCGCTCCTGTCGCGATCTCCGGTCTTAGAAGACGAAGATCACGAGCAGGATGATGATGATGATCAGCGTGCCCAGTCCGATGTACATAGCGTCGGCATACCCCCGCTGCGTCGTTGGCACGCCGCCGCTATGAGAACGGACTGAGAACTACGGCTGGTCGCCTTCGTTTCGGTCCTCGACGCGCGAGTCCGCGCGGTTCGGCGCTCGCCGCGCGACGACCTCGCACGAGTTGTCCTCCGTGACGTCCTTGAAGTCGAGCAGCGCCCTGTCGATGCCCGGCCCGCAGTTGACGACGTCGCGCTCGCCGTCGCGGACGGCGATGCGGTCGTCGCCGTTGCCACCGCGGACGGTGTCGCCCGTCTGGTCGTCCGGACCGTCCACGTCCTTGCGCGAGAGCGCGAACAGCCGGTCGTTGCCGTCGCCGCCATCCGTGGTGTCCGTGCCCTTGTTGGCGAAGATCGTGTCGTCGCCCGGGCCGCCGTTCTGGATGTCGTTCCCGAATCCGCCGGCCTGGAAGTCGTCGAACTCGCCGCCGTTGAGCGTGTCGTCGCCGGGGCCGGCGAGCAGCCGGTCGGCACCGCGACCGCCCTCGAGCAGGTCGTTGCCGCGCCACCCCCACAACAGGTCGCGCCCGTCGCCTCCGTAGATCTTGTCGGGACCGCGGCCGCCGTGCAGGCGGTCCTGGCTGACGAGGTCGCCGACGTCGTCGAGGTCGCCGCGCAGCGTGTCGGCGCCCTGGTTGCCCCAGATGACGTCGTCGCCGGCGAACCCGCCGATGGTGTCGTTGCCGCGCCCGCCGAACGCGCGGTCGTCGCCGGGACCGAGGTCCACGACGTCGTGCCCGCGCCGGGCGTGCACGCGGTCGTCGCCCGTGAGGGCGCTGATCTGGTCCCCTTCGGCCTTCCCGTGGATACGGTCGTTGCCGGGGGTCCCGGTGATGACCGCGCCGTACGCGGTCGTTGCAAGCAGGCCGGTGATGAGCGCGGTCGAAGCCGCGGCCGGCCAGAGACGCCTGCCAGAATCGGGCATGGGCCCTGCCTCCTGACTGATCGGTTGACGCCTAGGGAACACGCGCGGACACGCGCAAGTTGCGCCGCCCGCGCAGCTCGTTCCCCGGTCCGGGGGCGGGGCCTATACTCCTCCTCGCTCGGGGGCGTAGCTCAGTCGGTTAGAGCGCCGGCCTGTCACGCCGGAGGTCGCGGGTTCGAGTCCCGTCGCTCCCGTAGCAAGAGCCGCTGGTAGCAGCGGCTTTTTCTTTGGGCGAGTTTGTCGAGAGGCCTTCGATCGCGAGGCCGGGTACCACGAACGGGTACCAAACGGCCTTCGAAACGCCAGCTCGCGACGTCGTCGCGAGCCCACCGGAGGCGACGCTTCGTCGCTCGTCGCTCTTGATCAGGAGATCCATTTCGTCAAGCGCTCCGGGCGGCGCTGGAACGACTCCGGGGGCGGCATAGGAGGTAGAGCTCCCATGCCTTTGAACCGTAACGGAGCGCCGCTCCACGGGCTGCCCGATCCCACCGGCTTTGGCTACCACGCCCAGAAGGTGATCCTGGCCGAGCTCGTTATCGACCCACCCCGACCGCGCGACAAGCCGTAACGGCTCTGCTGACCATTTGACGGTGTGGGTTGCGAAACCGGAATCGGTGAGAGAGCACCCGTAGCGCTGGCGCGGCCTAAGGCCACGCCTTGACGTCGCAGTGAAAGGGCGGCGGCATTGACGAGCACGCTTGACCGGCGGCGGCTTGCCGGCTTCAGGCGGTCGTCCACGGTGTCGCTCGGCCGGCGAACCGCACTGCGACGCCATTTCCTCCTTCGGTGCGGCGCGGGCTGGCTCGCTCCGGACACCGGAGTGTTCCCTCTCCGTTCCACACGACTACGGCGGAGGTGCTCGTCGCTATCGGGTTCAGGCGAACGGAGCAGTGCGCCATGTCGGCGGCGTCCGGAACACTTCCGCATATGAACGGACGCTTCTACTTCTACTTCCCTGACGAGGCGGCTGCTCGCGCAGCAGTGCCCGCGCTTGAGAAAGAAGGACTCGCAATCGACGTGAAGCGCGGGGCTGACGCCAAATCGTGGCTGGCACTTGGGACGGCCACCCTCGAAAGCGAGGACCAGCTCGACGAGTACGAGGAACGCTTCGAGGAACTCGCTGGCGAGGTTGGCGGCGATTACGACGGCTACGACCGCGACTAGCGGTAGCTCTCTCGGGCACTTGCGGTCGAGGCAGAAGCGATAGCCCGACTCGACGCCCCCCATGCGGTGCCCGGCGCTGCCGCTTGCAGGCGAGAGCAGAAGCGCTCTACAGGCGGCGCATTGGCTTGCCGTCGAGCCACCGTTGGAGTTGCTGGCGGTGACGCTGGCTCGCGCGCTGCAGCTCGACGGCATGGCGCGCCGCCTGCTCGACCGGCCCCTCGGGCCGCGTGCCGAGTGCCGCAAGCCAGTCAACCGCGCGCTCCTGCCAGTAGGCGCTGGCTCCCCCGAGAGCCGTGGCAAGGACAGCGCCCCACGGGAACGGCGGTCCTTGCAGTTCTTCGACCTGTCGTAATCCGTCGTGCGGCTCGCGCTCAAGCAGCGGGAGCAGACCGACGAGTGCCTTCTCTATCGGGGTCCAGCCGCTAGGCGATCCGAGCTCATAGCGCCCTTCGTTCACACGGAGCGCCGTTCCGCTGCTTGCTGATACGAGCACTTCGTGCATCGGGCCAGTCTGCCAGCGCCGCTTTCGCATCGAGCTAAGAGCGGAAGCGCCGACGCCTCCGCACAACGAACCTCCTCGAGCCACGACAGCTCCAGACTGCAAAGCGCCTACTCCAGCCCAGACGGAGCTCATCTAAGGAGCGAGCCGTAAGACCCAGATCCGCCTCAAGCGCAGCTTCCTAACGCAACCAACTACGCACCGACAGACACACACCACTGCACCGGCGGTGCTGGTGGTTCGACCCGCTGCTCAAAGGTCGATGCTGTCGACCTGTTCGGGTCGCGGTCCGGCTAGAAACAGTTCCTACAGCTGGGTGTCGAAAGCGGCCATCAGCCCGATCACCACTGCGGCATAGAACCACCACGGAAGCGGTTCCACCAGAAGCCAGCCGACGAGCCGCGCGATCCGGCCGACCACGGAAGTCACCGCAGCGCGGAACTGGGTGATCAACGCTGTGAGAAGAGTCGTGGGCCGCGCGCGCGAATCCGCAACCAGATGCGATCACAGGCGACCGCGGACGCGATGCCCAGTAGCAGCGCGAGACCGAGCGACAGCACAAGATCGGCCCACATGTTGTTGAACAGCCAGGTTTCGTAACCGAGCACGCCGCGCTCTTGGGCCGCCTCCATAAGCCACAACAACCCCCAAGCGACTGAGAGGGCGACGGCCAGTCCGAGCACAAGTCGGAAGCCGCCCCGCAGGACCATCACGATCAGTCGCCTCACAGCACCATATTTCGGCCGTCGCCCCGAGAAGCATGAGGAGAAGGTGATGGGCAAGTCCTGCGACGTCAGCGTGGAAGCGCCGCGCCGCTGCACCCTGCGAGATCGATCAGCCGGACCGGCAGCCTCCGCACGAGGAGGGGTCCCACGGGCCGCTGCCTCCGGCCAAGCCTGTTTTTAGGGCGCCTTTAGACATCCGATGGCCCGAACAGGCTTCTCAGCGGCCTGAGGGACTGAGGACGCGTGTCGTGTTGTCGATCGGAAAGCTCGGGGCCGGCCAGGCCGGCTACTACCTTGACCAGGCGGAAGGGCGCGTCGACGTGGTCGACAGCGTCGGCGATGGGATCGAGGAGTACTACGGCGGCGGCGCCGAGGCGCGCGGCGACTGGATCGGGACGGCGGGTGTCGAGCTCGGCCTGGCCGGCGCGGTCGATGGGGAGGCGCTGCGGCGAGTGCTGGGCGGCTGCGATCCGCGGGACAGGTCGGCGTTGCGGTCGTCGTCGAGCCCGACGCGCGTGGGCGGCTTTGACCTGACGTTCTCGGCGCCCAAGAGCGTGAGCGTGCTCTTCGGCGTCGGCGACCAGGAGCTGCGTGGGCACGTGCGGGCGGCGCATGATGCGGCGACGCGGGCGGCGGTCGGGTATCTGGAGCGCTCGGCTGCCGCGGTGCGGCGTGGGCATGGCGGCGCGATTGTCGAGGAGGCCTCGGGGCTGGTCGCGGCCGCGTTCCGTCATCGAACCTCACGGGCCGGGGACCCGCAGCTGCACACGCACGTGCTGGTCGCGAACCTCGGCCGCGGGGCCGACGCGCGGTGGTCGGCGTTGGATGGACGGCGGTTGTACGCGCAGGCGCGCGCGGCAAGCTTCGTCTACCAGGCGGTGCTGCGCGGCGAGCTCACCCGCACCCTGGGCGTGGAGTGGTCGCCGGTGCGCAAGGGGATCGCTGAGGTCGTCGGAGTACGCAGCCGGGTGCTGGTCGGGTTCAGCCGGCGGCGGGCGGAGATCGAGGCCGCGCTCGCCGAGCGCGGGACCTCGGGTGCACGGGCGGCGGAGGCGGCGGCGCTCGCGACTCGGAGCCCGAAGTCGGGCACGCCGAGCCTGGACGAGCTCGTCCAGGAATGGCGGGCGCGGGCGGCCGAGCTGGGCCTGGGCCGGGATGAGCTGGAGTTGATCGTCGGCCGGTCACGGTCGGTCGTAGTCGATGAGGCCGGCTGGCGGCGCGTGTATCGGCAGCTCGAGGGGCCGCTCGGGCTCACGCATCGCAAGGCGACGTTCACGCGCGCGGAGGTCATCCAAGCGATCTGCGAGCAGTTCCCGGCGGGCGCCCGGGTCGACGCCGCGGCGATCGAAGCAGCGGCGGATCGGTTCCTCGCCTCAGAGTGGGCGGTGGCTCTGGTTCCCGACAGCGAGGCTTGGGAGGGCGATCAGGGCTTCCGACGTCGCGACGGCCGGATCGTGCCGGTCGATCGCCAGCAGTTGCGCTACTCGACGCCGGCGCAGCTCGCGCTCGAGCAGCGGCTGATCGATCATGCGATCGACTCCTGCGCCGGTGAGGCCGGGTTGGCCGACGGGGGCCAAGTCGCCCGTGCGCTCGCGGACCGGCCGACGCTGTCGGCAGAGCAGCGCGAGATGGTCACGCGGCTCTGTCGCGACGGCGATGGCGTCGCGGTGGTGGCCGGGCGGGCCGGGACAGGCAAGACGTTCGCGCTCGGCGCGGCCCGGGGGGCATGGCAGGCGGCCGGTCATCCGGTGCTCGGGGTCGCGACCGCGCGTCGCGCCGCTGCGGAGCTGTGCGACGGGGCGGGGATCCAGAGCACGAGCACGTTCGCGCTGCTTGCCGACCTGCGTGGCGGCGTTGGCCGGCTGCCGCGCGGGTGCGTGCTCGTCGTCGACGAGGCCGGCATGGTCCCGACGCGCGAGATCGCCGAGCTCGCCGAGCAGGTCGGGGCGGTCGAGGGCAAGCTGGTGCTGGTCGGCGATCACCGCCAGCTGCCCGAGCTGCGGGCCGGCGGGGTGTTCCGCGCGCTCGTGGCCCGCGGTCTGGCGATCGAGCTGACCGAGAATGTCCGCCAGGTCCACGCGTGGGAGCGCCGGGCGCTCGATCAGCTCCGCGACGGCCAACCAGAGCTGGCGCTGGCGGCCTACGCCGAGCACGACCGGCTGACCGTCGCCGCGACCGGCGATGCGGCGCGCGAGCGGCTCGTCGCCGACTGGGCCGCCGCCGGCGACCCGGACGGGGCGGTGACGATCGCCCAGCGACGCGCCGACGTCGCCGACCTCAACGCCCGGGCCCGAGAGCGCTTCCGCGCGGCGGGAGCGCTCGGTCCCGAGCTCGAGACGGCCGCTGGCGCCTTCGCCGTCGGCGACGTTGTCGTGGTCAAGCGCAACGACACCCGCCGCGGCGTCAACAACGGCGACCGCGCCCGCGTGACCGCGATCGAGCCCGACTCGGGAGCGGTCGTGATCGAGCGGAGCGGCCGGCGGGTCCGACTTGACCGTCGATTCCTGGCCGAGCCGACCACCGCCGGTGATCCGCCGCTCGTGTACGGCTACGCGATCACCGGCCACATCGCCCAAGGCCTGACCGTCGACCAGGCCTTCGTGCTCGCCGGGGAAGGCATCGACCGCGAATGGGCCTACGTCGCCCTCAGCCGCGGCCGGGAGAGCAACCGCCTGTATGTCGCCGCCGCGCTCGACGACGACCGAGCCGAGTACGCGCCGGCCAGGCCGTCGACAACCGATCCGATCAAGCGCCTCGCCCGCCAACTCGAGTCCAGCAGCGCGCAGGTCCTCGCGATCGACACCGGCCGGCAAGCCGAACCCGACCCGGTCGGCGCTTCCGCGGAAGCGCTCAAGCAAGCCACCGGCGAGCGACTCCGGCTCGAAGCCCGCAACCTCGGCTGGCACCCCGGACGGCGACGCGAGCTCGAAGCGGCCCGCGCACGTGAGGCCAACGCGCGCCGCGCCCGCCTCGAAGCCGCCCACGCCGCTCGGCCCATCGACGCCGAACAGAACTTCGCCGCCAGCGTCGAACGCGCTTACGACCGCCAGGCCGAGCGAGCCACTGAACGAGCCCTGAGGCACGACCGCGGCATCGAACGGTCCTTATGAGTGACTCGCTGCTGTCGGAACTGATGACCTCCGCTCAGATCGCCGAGCTGCTGCAGATGAAGCGCACGACGATCGAGGACTACGCCCGTCGCGGGCTGCTCCCCTCGCTCAAGCTCGGCCGCCATCGCAGGTTTGTGCGCTCCGACGTCGAGGCCGCGCTCGAGCGGCTGCGCAACGGCGGGTAGCCGTCAGGCGGCGGTGGGCGCAGGCCGCGCCTCGACGATGCGGCGCGTCCCGTCCTCGTAGCAGAGCACGACGGGCTTGCCTTCGTCCGCCGCGTTCGCGATGAGGCGGCCCACGGTCGGCCAGTCGGCGTTGATGAAGACCGACTCGTTTGGGTACATCATCCGACCCGTCTCGATGTTGTACGCGATGGCCTCTTCCATCGCGATGGACGCGGGCGTCTCTGTGGAGTCGTTGCTCATCGTCGCCATCCTTCGATCATTTCGGCCCAACCGTGCTTCACCTCGAGTTGTGCGGCGCGGAGGCCTTCGCGAAGCGTACCGTCGTGGAAGATGATGCCGGGTTGCTTCGTGCCCTGTCGCGTGACGCGGTGCATCTCATTGACGCCATGGGCTCCGTCGTAGACGCGCACGGTGCGGTGTCGGCCGGCGTCGAGGGCGGTCAGTGTCACCGCGTAGTCGACCACCCGGCCACGGGCGATTCGCCACCGCACGATCATCCGCGCCTCGTCCGTCCAGTGAAGAGGGAACTCGAACCCGCCGGTCATCGCTCGAGCTCCCGTGCGGGCGCCTCGGCGACGCTGGCGTCGAAGACCTTCGTCATGCGCCTCGCGTCGTCGCGCCGCGGGCGGGCGTGGAGGTAGCGCTCGGTCGTCGTGATCTTGGCGTGGCCCATGAACGCCTTGACCGAGACGAGATCGAACTCGCGGATCACGAGGCTGCCGAACGAGTGGCGCAGGTCATGGAAGCGCAACGGGCGCAGACCGGCGGCATCCTGTGCGCGGCGGTAGCGGCGCCGGAGCGCCGAGCCGTCGAGGTAGTCGCCGACCGCGCTGCAGAACACGAGGTCGTCCCGGCCGGTGAGGCGCTCGCGCGTGGCGAGCTGCGCGAGCACGGCCGCTGGCTGGTCGGCGAGCGGCACGGAGCGCGTCTTGCGGGACTTCGGCGAGGTCAGCACGCCGGCGGACCAGCTCGCCTCGACGACCAGGCGCGCGTCGAGAAAGTCGACGTTGCGCCAGCGCAGCGCGAGCAGCTCGCCCATCCTCAGGCCGGTGAAGGCGGCGACGACGAAGATCGCCGCGTCCTGCTCGTCGCAGCGATCCCGCTCGGCGTGCTCCTCGGGAGAGACCGCCGGACGGCTCGGGTCGCGGTGCAGTCCGGCTCGCGCGGCGCGCACGAGCGCGAGCACCTCCTCGGGCTCGTAGAAGTCGATCGGCTGCAGGTCCGGCTCGCGGCGCTTGTCGGTCCGCCGCGCGGGGTTGAGCGGGAGCCCGAACGTGTCCTCGCGCATCGCGTGCTCGAACACGCAGCAGAGGACCTGCCGGTGCTTGTTGACCGTGCGCGGCCCGACTGACGGCTCCGCGTCCAGCGATGCGAGGTAGCGGCCGACGTCGGCCGCGGTAATCGAGGCAAGCGACAACGGCCCGAACGCGCGCATGATCCGGCACGAGGGCGTCCGGCCCCGCCGCCGCGCGGGCGTGCCCGGAGCGGCGAGCAGGTAGCGGTAGTCGGCGAGCGTCGATGGCTTGACGCCCGCCACGAACTCCTGGTGATGCAACCAGCGCTCGACCGCTTCCGCGAACGTCGGCTCGCGGCGCACGGGCTGGTCAGCCAACCGCAGGACCTCGTACCGCTCGATCGCCGCCGCCATCGCCAGCAGCGCCGACCGCTCGTCGAGTGCCCCGTCCACCGGCCGCCCGCGCCGCGCCCGCCATCCACCCCTACCGTCGCTCACGACCCAGGCAGGTCCGAGCCGCCGCTTGACCTGCCGCCCGGTCGCGTCGCGCCACTTCCCGAACCACACCGGCCCGCTGGCCCGCTCAACGATCAGCAGCGCGCCCTTCATGGCCGGGTACCAACCGGGTACCAAACCAACATCAGCGACCCGTTCGAACGATGGTCATCACCACCCCCTAGGCCTGATTCCCCTGTAATTCGCCCCCTTCCGGACTCGCTGTCACGCCGGAGGTCGCGGGTTCGAGTCCCGTCGCTCCCGTAGCAACGAGAAGCCGGCCCGGGACGCCCACGGTTCCGGCAGAATGCCCTCGTGTCGGCCCATGCCTCCGCTGAGCTCCTCGCCGCGGGCGGTGCCGCGCTCGGCCGGCGCGCGTGGGCGGAGGCCGAGGACGCGTACGGACGGGCGCTCGCGAGCGAGGAGTCGCCGGACGGCCTCGAGGGGCTCGCGGTCGCCCGCTGGTGGCAGGACGACGTCGACGCGGCGATCACCGCCCGCGAGCAGGCGTACGCGCTGCGCCGGCAGCCGCGGCGAGGTGGTGGAGGCGGCGCGGGTCGCCGGGTTCCTCGCGTGGGACTACGGCGCGATGCGCGGTGCGCACGCGGTGGCCAACGGCTGGCTGCAGCGTGCGCGGCGCCTGGTCGAGGCGCTGCCGCCCTCGGCCGAGCACGCGTGGCTCCCGCTGATCGAGGCCTCGTTCCACCTCGACACCGACGCGCAGGCGGTGCTGCGGCTCAGCCGCGAGGCGGGCGAGGAGGCCCGCGCGCGCGGGGGCCTCGACATCGAGATGACCGCGCGGACGCTCGAGGGGCTCGCGCTGGTGAGCCTCGGGCAGGTCGAGGCGGGGACGCGCCTGCTGGACGAGGGCGTGGCCGCGGCCCTCGGCGGCGAGCTCTACGACCCGATCGCCATCGGCTCGTGCTGCTGCAACATGATCATCGCCTGCGAGCGGGCGCGCGACTTCGACCGCGCGGGGCAGTGGTGCGAGCAGCTCGCCGCTTTCGTCGAGCGCACCGGGCAGCGGCCGCTGCTCGCGCTCTGCCGGGCCCGCCACGGGACCGTCCGAATGATGCGCGGCGAGTGGGAGCAGGCCGAGGCGGACCTCGAGTGGGCGACCGCCGCGCTGTCCGTGGTGCGGCCGCCGCTCGCCGCCTACGCGCGTGCCCGTATCGCGCAGCTCCGCCGCCGGCCGGGCGTGACGGTGAGGCCCGCGCGCTCCTGGCCGCAGCGGGCACGCACGTGCTGGTCCCGCTCGTGGAGGCGGAGATGCGGCTCGACGCGGACGACGCCGCCGGCGCGCACGCTTCGGCCTCGCGCTACCTGCGCGGCCTGGGCGGAGGGGCGCCGATCGAGAGCTCCGCGGCGTTCGAGCTGCTGGTGCCTATCCGCATCCGCCTCCGCGACATCGACGCCGCGCGGCGCGCGCACGAGCGCCTCGCGGCCATCGCGGACGACGTCGGCACGGCGGCGCTGCGTGCCGCCGAGCGATTCGCGGCCGGCCGGGTCGCGCTCGCCGACCGCGACGCGGACGGCGAGCAGTCCGAGCGCGAGGATGCGTCACAGCACGAGCGCTGCTCACGACGCGAGGCCAGCAGGGCGCGCGGACATCGCTGCGCGTGACCGAGCCCGACGCGAGCGGGCTACCTCACCCGGCGCGAAGCCCAGGTGCTGGCGCTCGTCGCCCAGGGCCTGTCGAACCGGCAGATCGCCGAGCGGCTGATCGTGAGCGAGCACACCGTGCACCGCCATGTCGCGAACATCTTCGTCCGTCTCGGCGTGTCGTCGCGCGCGGCGGCGGTCGCCGTCGCCGCCGCGTCGGGCCAGTTCGGCGAAGATGGCCCGATCGGGTGATGAACCCGCGCCGCCACGGGCGCAAGCTGTCGGCATGTCATTCACCGAGACGCAGCGCGACTGCCAGCACAAGGGCTTCGACCAGCCGGACGAGGTCCGCGAGTTCCCCAACGGCCGGGCCGAGATCCTCGAGATCGGCGGCGGGTCGGTCGGCCGGTTCGTGTTCCAGCCCGGCTGGCGCTGGTCCACCGACGTCAAGCTGCTCGCCGGCACCCACAGCTGCGAGATCCAGCACTTCCAGCACCAGGTGAGCGGTCGCATGGGCGTCCGTATGGAGCGACGGCACCGAGTTCGTCACCGGCCCCGGGGATCGTGCTGTCGATCCCCAGCGGCCATGACGACGTTGTCGGAGGCGACCCGGTGGTGTGATGCGTCTTCCACGGCCGAGCGCGTACCAGAAGGCGTGGAGCAGTCCCGCAGCCGACGGGACTCGATGTACGCAGTGGGCGAGCGGGCCCGAGACGCGGTCCTCCGGGTTCGGCGGGACGAGCTCGCTCATCGGATGCGGCGGGGCCGGCGCCACACGGTGCCCTTGAGGATCAGCAGTGTGCCGATGCCCGCGAGCGCGAACACGCCGATGAACAGGCCCCACCCCAGCGTGCGCAGCGAGGTCGATCATCCTGGCCCAGAGGGCGTCTCGGTGCGTTGCCGAGCTGAACCTCGGTCAGAAGCGGCAGTACGCTGCCCTCCCGTCACCGGGCCCGCGGAACGCGCCGCGGACCTCGCCCGTGCCGAGCGTGTCGCTCACCGTCTCCCGGTCGCCGCGGAGCCGTGTCGCGGACCCGTCCGGGTGCACGATCGAGCAGCGCGCCTTGGACTGCTCGCCCTCGTAGACCCGGTAGCGCTCACGTCGCTCGGTGCGGCTGAGGCGTCGCGCAGGCCGTCGAAGAGGCCGTCGATTCCACGCTGAGCGCGATCACGTAGCGCTTGCCGCATCGAAGGTGAGCGTGCCGGGCGCCCGGCCGGCGCTGACCGCGTTCCGCGCGCGTGGATGTTGCCGCCGGCGATCACCGCGATGGCCGCCAGCAGGCACGGCAGCGCAAGCAGCACGATCACGGCGATGCCGAGCAGCACCCGGCCCCAGCGCGGCCTTCCTCGGTCGTGTCCGGAGGCGCCGCGCTCCACCCGGGCGAGCCTATACGTGCATGGGGCGCGCCGGTGCGAGAAGATGCGGGCAACGACGTTCTTCTGGAGAGGGGAGACCCCATGAGCGACCGCGGACAGCTGCTCCTGCAAGGCGGGCGGGTGATCGCCGCCGACGGCGAGTACGACGCCGACGTGCTGATCGACGGCGAGAAGATCGCCGCGGTGGGGGCGGTCGAGGCGAACGGCGCGACGGTCGTCGACGTCTCCGGCTGCCTGGTGATGCCGGGCCTGATCGACAACCACACGCATCTGTCGATGCCGTTCATGGGGATGATGTCCTCCGACGACTACGACACCGGCACGCGCGCCGCGGCGGCCGGCGGCGTGACCTGCCTCGTCGACTTCTCGATCCAGCGCGAGCCGGACAACCTGCGCTCCGCCCTGGCCGAGTGGCAGGGCCGCGCCGAGGGCGCCGCCCACGTCGACTACGGCTTCCACATGGCGATCACGAACGCCTCCGAGTCCGCCCTCGACGAGATGGAGCTGATGACCGAGGAGGGCGTCTGCACGTTCAAGCTGTTCATGGCCTACAAGGGCGAGCTGATGGTGCGCGACGACGAGCTCGCGGCGGCGATGGAGCGCGCGCGCGACCTCGGCGGGCTGATCATGGTCCACGCCGAGAACGGCGACGTCGTCGACCTGCTGGTCAAGCGCGCGCTCGCGCGCGGGGACACCTCGGCGATCCACCACGCGCTCACCCGGCCCGAGTTCGTCGAGGCGGAGGCGACCGGCCGCGCGGCCAAGCTCGCCGAGTACACGGGCGCGTCGCTGTTCGTCGTGCACGTGACCTGCGCGGCCGCCGCGGCGGAGATCGAGGCCGCCCAGCAGCGCGGCGCGCACGTGAGCGCGGAGACCTGCACGCAGTACCTCGTCAACACGATCGACGACCTGCGCCGCGACGGCGTCGAGGGGGCCCGCTACATCTGCTCGCCGCCGCTGCGCGACGCCTCCAACCACGAGCCGCTGTGGGACTACGTCCGCCGCGGCGTGCTCGAGAGCGTCTCGACCGACCACTGCCCGTTCAACTACGAGCAGAAGTCGCGTGGGCTGGACAACTTCAGCCTCGTGCCCAACGGCCTGCCGGTCATCCAGCACCGGCTCGCGAAGCTCTGGGACGAGGGCGTCGTCGGCGGCCGGATCACCCCGAGCCAGCTCGTGGACCGCACGAGCACGACGATCGCGCGGCGCTTCGGGCTCCACGACAAGGGCTCGATCACGCCCGGCAAGGACGCCGACATCTGCGTCTTCGACCCGTCGGCCCAGCGCGCGTACGGCACCGGCAACTCGTTCATGAACGTCGACTACGACCTCTACGAGGGCGAGACGGCGAGCGGCAGCGTCCGCCACACGTACTGTCGCGGCGAGCTCGTCTACGACCGCGGCGAGATCCGCACGCAGCCGGGCCACGGGCGCTTCGTGCGCCGCAGCGGGGCGCGCACGGCGGTGGCGGCATGAACCTGGTCGTCGACGCCGACCGCGTCCTCGCCGACCTCGACGAGCTCCACCAGCGCCACGGCGGCCCGGACGGGGCCCGCCGCCTGGCCTGGAGCGAGGACTGGCTGGCCGCCCGCGAGTGGTTCGCCGGCAAGCTGGACGAGCTCGAAGGCCTGACCGTCGACCGCGACGAGGCCGGCAACGTCTGGGCCGAGCTGCCGGGCGACGGCGAGGGCTTCGTGATCGTCGGCTCGCACATCGACGCGGTGCCGTCCGGCGGCTGGCTGGACGGCTGCCTCGGCCTGCTGGCCGCGCTCGGCGTGCTGCGCGCGCTCTCAGGGGAGCGTCCGCCCGTCACGGTCAGGCTCGTCGACTGGGCCGACGAGGAGGGCGCCCGCTTCGGGCGCAGCCTGCTCGGCTCCTCGGCCGCGGCGGGCACGCTCGACCCCGACGACGTGCGCGACCTGCTCGACGCCAAGGGCACCCGGCTGCAGGACGCGCTCGCGGCCTGCGACGTCGACCTCGACGGCGCTGGCGCCGCCACGTCGCGCCTGGAGGGCGCGCTCGCCTACCTCGAGCTGCACATCGAGCAGGGCCCGGTGCTGCTCGACACGGGCCGGCTGGCCTCCGCCGTCTCGGGCACGTTCGGCGACGAGCGCTACCTGATCACGTTCAAGGGCCAGTCCGCGCACGCGGGCTCGACGCCGATGCGGCTGCGGCGCGACTCGCTCGCCGCCGCGGCCACGGCCGCGCTGGAGATCCGCGAGGTCGGCATCCGCCACGACGGCGTCTGCACGGTCGGCGCGATGACGGCCGACCCGGGCGTGATCACGGCGATCGCGGGCTCGACGGAGATGATGCTCGACCTCCGCCACCTCGACGCCGACACGCTCGCGACGATGCTCGAGGAGAACCTCGAGGCGTGCCGGAAGGCCGCCGAGAAGTTCGACTGCGAGGTCTCCCACCGGCGCGTGTTCGGCGCGACTCCGACCCCCTTCCACCCGAGGCTGATCGAGCTCGCGCGCGAGGCGGTCGCCGCGGCCGGCGGCGGCGACGGCGACCCGATCCCGTCGGGCCCGCTGCACGATGCGACGGAGGTCGGGAGGGTCGTGCCGACCGTGATGCTCTTCGCCCAGTCCGACCCGCCGCTCTCGCACACGGCGATCGAGGACTCGCCGAAGGAGGCGCTGCGCGTCGCCATCGAGGCCTACGGGCGCACGGTCGGGGCCGCGCTGGAAGCGGTGGCGGCCGGCGAGCTGCTCCAGGTGCGCGCATGACCCTGGACTTCGGCGTCGTGCTCCAGACCGACCCGCCCGCGCAGCGGGTGATCGACCTCGCCAAGCGGGCCGAGGCCTACGGCTTCACGCACGCGTGGACGTTCGACTCGCACCTGCTGTGGGAGGAGCCGTTCGTCATCTACTCGCGGATCCTCAACGAGACGCACCGGCTGATCGTCGGGCCGATGGTCACCAACCCGGCCACGCGCGACTGGACCGTCACCGGGTCGCTGTTCGCGACGCTCAACGAGATGTACGGCAACCGCACCGTGTGCGGGATCGGCCGCGGCGACTCCGCGGTGCGCGTGATCAACGGCAAGCCCGTCAAGCTGGCCGAGCTGCGCGAGGCGATCGGCGTGATCCGCGGCCTCGCCAACGGCGAGCAGGTCGACTACAAGGGCTCCTCGCTGCGCCTGGCCTGGAACCCGCACTCCCGCCTGGAGGTGTGGGTGGCGGCGTACGGGCCGAAGGCGCTCGCGCTGGCGGGGGAGGTCGGCGACGGCTTCATCCTCCAGCTCGCCGACCCGGCGATCGCCGAGTGGAGCATCGGCGCCGTGCGCCGGGCGGCCGAGGAGGCGGGCAAGGACCCGGACGCTGTGAGGATCTGCATCGCCGCACCCGCGTACGTGACCGACGGCAGCGACGCCCAGCTCGCCCACGCGCGCGAGCAGTGCCGCTGGTTCGGCGGCATGGTCGGCAACCATGTCGCGGACATCGTGGCCCGCTACGGCGCCGACGGCAGCGCGGTGCCGAAGACGCTGACGGACTACATCGCCGGCCGCCAGGGCTACGACTACAACGAGCACGGCAAGGCCGGGAACACGCACACGCAGTTCGTGCCGGACGAGATCGTGGACCGCTTCTGCCTGATCGGCCCGCCGGAGGAGCACATTCGCAAGCTGCGCGAGCTGCGCGACCTCGGCGCCGACCAGTACGCGCTCTACCTCCAGCACGACGCCAAGGACGCGACGCTCGCCCGCTACGGCGAGCTGGTGATGCCGGCGGTCAACGAGCGGGAGGCCGCGAAGACCTAGAAAGTTTCCCCACGGCCGGCCCGGCCCGGCAGATACTCGTGCGATGAGCAAGGCACGGACGCTGGTCGTTGGCCTCGTCGCCGTGCTCGCGCTGCCCGGCTCCGCGCAGGGCGCCCAGGTCATCTCCGCGAGCTCGCGGGTCAGCGGCAGCGTCGAGGATCGCGACACGCCGGCCGTCTACGGGGAGTTCGAACTCGACTCCGAGAGCCTGGGGCGGCCCGACCTGACGGGGTCGGCTGACGATCCGGGTGGCACCGCCGAGAGCGACGCCGAGGTTGACTTCCAGATCGCGTCCGTGACGGGCGGCGAGCGCCTGACCGCGCAGGGCAGCGGATCGGCCCGGAGCGGCCTGCCGGTGCGCGAGTCCCTGAGCACGAGCAACGTCACGGCCGAGTTCACCCTGACCGAGCCCGCGAGCTACAGCGCGTCGGGGACGCTGAGCGGGAGCAACGCGGCCGGTCAGTGCTGCCGCGTCTCCTCCGCGCGATTGACGGGCGACAGCGGGAACGTGTTCAACACCGTGGTCAGCCAGGGGCAGGCGCCCAAGAACGTGGCGAGCAGCGGCATCCTGCCGCCCGGGGACTACGAGCTCGCGATGGAGGCGTCGCCCGGATTCGGCTTCGGCGCGGCGGCGAGCGACACGTCGGGTGCCGCGGCGTTCGACGTGAGCTTCACGCTCACGCTGCCGGGGGCCGACGCGGACGGCGACGCGCTGCCCGACGAGTGGGAGACGGACGGGGTGGACGTCGACGGCGACGGATCGATCGACCTCGACCTGCCCGGCATGGGGGCGGATCCGCGCCACAAGGACCTGTTCCTCGAGATCGACTACATGCCGCCGCACCGGCCGGCTCTGCAGGCCTCGGCGCTGCTCGCCGACGCCTTCGCGGACGCGCCCGTGTCCAACCCCGACGGCCAGCCGGGCATCGCGCTGCACGTCGACAACGGCTCGGGCTCGGTGATGAACTCCAAGACGGGCGCGACGTGGGGCTCGCTGTCGCGGCAGAACCAGCTCGTGCACCAGGACGTGCTCGGCTCCGTCGTGGGCGGCGAGTACGACTGGAGCGACTTCGACGCGCTGCGCGCCACGAGCTTCGAGGCGGCGCGCCGGACGGCCTTCCACTACGCGATCTCCGCGCACGGCCACGACGGCCGGGTCAGCGGCGTCGCCCGCGGGATCCCGAGCGCCGACCTGCTCGTCACGCTCGGCGCGGGCTGCGCGCACCTCAACGGCGGCGTCGACTGCACGCTGAACCCGATGGCGCAGGCGGGCACGCTCATGCACGAGCTCGGCCATGGCCTGGGCCTCAGGCACGGCGGCGACGATGACCGGCTCAACAAGCCCAACCACCTGTCCGTCATGAACTACACGTTCCAGCTCACTGGGCTGCAGACCGCCGCAGGCGAGCGCTTCCTCGACTACTCGCGCTTCGGCCTGCAGACGCTCGACGAGAACGCGCTCGACGAGAGCCGCGGCCTCCGCGTCCCGAGCGGTCCGGCGGCCGACCTGATGACCGTCGGGCACTGCCCCGACGGCTCGCGGGTCGTGTGGCCGGTCAAGGAAGGCCCGGTCGACTTCGACTGCAGCGGCGCGCCCGCCGGAACGGTCGCCGCCGACGTCAACGGCAGCGGGGCCAAGTCCACGCTCACGGGCTTCGTCGACTGGCCCGCGCTCGTGTTCTCGGGCGGCGGGATCGGCGGCGCGGGCGCGACGGTCCCGGACCGCACGCCGGCCGACGAGCCCGAGCTCGACGAGCTGCTGTCCGCGCAGGCGGCGCTCGACGCGGCGCTCCCCAAGCCTGCGCCGCCGCAGCCCGCCCCCGTGAACCCGGGTTCCGGCGGCCTCCCGGCGCCGCCCGGCGCCGTGGTCGCCGCGAAGCCGGCCATGACCGCACTCTCGGTGCGCCCGGGGACGTTCCGCGCCCGCCGGGGAGCGCGCATCGCATACACGCTCACGGCGCCCGCGCGGGTCCGCTTCACGGTCGAGCGGCTCCTGAGCGGCCACCGCCGCGGCGGGCGCTGCCGGGCCGGCGGCCGCGGCCCGCGCTGCGTGCGCGCGGTCCGCATCCGCGGGTCGTTCTCGCACCAGGGCCGGGCCGGCGTCAACAGCGTGCGCCTGCCGGCGCGGCTCGGCGGCCGGCGGCTGCGGGCGGGCCGCTACCGGCTGACGGCGACGCCCACCGGCGGCGCGGCCACGCGGGCGCCGTTCCGGGTTCGCTAGCCGCGGGTGACGTCTTCCCCCCTCTGGGGTCTGCGCCGGCCCGCGCCGCGCGCGGAGACTCGCCGTGCTCACTCCCGACCCCAAGGAGCACGACCGTGGGCATCACCGGTGACTGGGACCAGCGCATCACCCGCAGGACGCTGCTCAAGACCGGCGGCTCGTTCGCCGCCGGCGTGACGTTCGCCGGCCTCGCGAGCGGACCTGCCTTCGGGCAGGCCGTCTTCCCCGACGACCCGTTCACGCTCGGCGTCGCCTCGGGCGATCCGAGCCCGACTGGCGTCGTGCTGTGGACGCGGCTGGCGCCCGACCCGCTCGCCACCGGCGGCGGCATGCCCGCCGAGCCGTTCGAGGTGGACTACGAGCTCTCGCAGGACCAGGACTTCCACGCGATCGTCCGCAAGGGGACCACGGTCGCGCTGGGAGACGAGGCGCACAGCGCGCGCGCCGAGATCCACGGCCTGGGGCCCGAGCACGAGTACTACTACCGCTTCCGGGCCGGCGGCTGGATCAGCCCGGTCGGCCGCACCCGCACGCGGCCGAACGGCAACTCGATGGTCCGCAGCCTCACGTTCGCGTTCGTGTCCTGCCAGAACTTCGCCGAGGGCCACTTCACGCCGTACGACGAGATCGCCGCGTCGGAGGACATCGAGACGGTCGTCTTCCTCGGCGACTACATCTACGAGGGCCAGAACTCGGCCGTGAGGACGCACCAGCCGCCGCGGACGATCCGCGTGCTGGACGACTACCGGGTCCGCCACGCCCAGTACAAGACCGACCCGGCGCTCCAGAGGGCGCACGCCGCGCACCCGTGGCTCGTCACCTGGGACGATCACGAGTTCGCGAACAACTACGCCGACGACGACCTCGACCCGGGCCCCGCGGGCGGGGTGCCGGCGGTCCTGGAGCGGCGGGCGGCCGCGTACCGGGCGTTCTGGGAGCACATGCCGCTGGCGCGCGCCCGCAAGCCGGTGGGTCCCGACCTGCAGCTCTACCGCCGCTTCAGGTGGGGGCAGATGGCGACGTTCAACGTGCTGGACGGGCGCCAGTACCGCTCCGATCAGGTGGCGACCTGCCGGCGCGACCCCTCCGGCTACTGCGTCGAGCACCTGGATCCCGGTCGCACGATGCTCGGCGCCGAGCAGCGCGACTGGCTGTTGGCGGACATGGCGAGCACGAAGGCGCGCTGGAACGTCCTGGCGCAGCAGACGGCCTTCGCGCCCCTCAACGGCGGGCAGACCTCCCCGCCGCGGTTCAGTGGCGTCGACGCCGACAACTGGGAGGGCTACGTCGCCGAGCGCCAGCGGATCATCGACTGGGCGGTCGAGCATCAGACGCCGAACTTCGTCGTGCTCACCGGCGACTCGCACCGCAACTGGGTCCGCGACATCCCGCGCCACTACACGAGCCTCGAGGACCCGATGGGCGTCGAGTTCCTCGGCACCTCGGTCTCGACCGGCGGCGACCCGCCGCCCCCGGCCGAGCGGTTCTTCAGCCGTCCCAACAACCCGCAGCTGCTGCTGCAGAACAACAACCGCGGCTACTGCAGGTGCACGCTCACGGCGGACACCTGGACGAGCGAGTACCGGATCGTGTCGACCGTGAGGCAGCCGGCAGCCACGGTCTCCTCACTGGCGACCTTCGTCGTAGAGAACGGGCGGCCCGGAGCGCAGCGCGTGGCTCCCGCCTCGGTCTAGCCGCCGGCCAGCAGCCGGGCGGCTTCCGCGCCTGAGCCGAGCAGGGAGAAGTCGCCGCGGTCGCGGATCGCCTCGGCCGCGGCGGCGAACGCGGTCACGCCCGCCCAGGCGAGCGAGCCGCCGACGGAGACGCGCTGTGCGCCCGCACCCGTGATCTCGGCGAAGGTGAGGTGCGGGAGGGCGAGCACGTTGACCGGCTTGGAGACCGCGGAGCAGACCGCGCGGATCTCGTCGGCGCTCGCGAGGCCCGGCGCGTAGAGCACGTCCGCGCCCGCCGCCTCGTAGGCCTGCAGGCGCGCGATCGTGTCCTCGAGGTCCGGGTTGCCGCGGATGTGGTTCTCCGCCCGCGCGGTGAGCGTGAACGGGAAGCCGAGCGTGCGCGCGGTGTCGGCCGCGGCGGCGATGCGCTCGACCGCCAGGTCGAGCGGGTACAGCCCTCCGTCCGGCTCCCAGTCCTCGATCGAGCCGCCGACCGCGCCGGCCACGGCGGCGCGCGCGATCGCCGTCGCCGCGTCCTCCGGCGCCGGCCCGAAGCCGTTCTCGAGGTCGACCGAGACCGGCAGGTCCGTCGCGCCCGTCAGCGCGGTCACGTGCGCCGCGAGCTCGTCCAGCGTGACCTGGCCGTCGCCGCGGCCGAGCGTGAACGCGAACGCGGAGCTCGTCGTGGCGAGCGCCTTGAACCCGAGCCCCTCGAGCACCCGCGCCGAGCCCGCGTCCCACGGGTTCGGGATAACGAACGGCTCGCCCGCGTGCAGCGCGCGGAACCGCTCCCCCCGCTCGTCCTGGCTGCTCATCCCCGTAAGCCTTTCACGGTCGCCTCGCTATCGTCGCCGCGCTCATGGACGCCCTCCAGGCCATCGTCCTCGGCATCGTCCAGGGCCTCACGGAGTTCCTGCCCGTCTCCAGCACGGGGCACCTGCGCATCGTTCCCGCCTTCCTCGGATGGGAGGACCCGGGCGCGGCGTTCACCGCCGTCACGCAGCTCGGGACGATGGCCGCGGTGCTGCTCTACTTCCGCGAGGACCTGTGGCGGATCGCGACGACGTGGCTGCGCAGCCTGCGCGAGCCGGAGCTGCGCTCGTCGCTCGACGCGCGGATGGGCTGGTACATCGGCCTGGGCACGATCCCGATCGCGATCTTCGGGCTCGTCTTCAGCGACCAGATCGAGGAGGGCGCGCGCTCGCTGTACCTGATCGGGACCACGCTGATCGTGCTCGGCCTGCTGCTGCTGCTCGCCGAGAAGCTCGCCACCCACGAGCGGCCGCTGGAGCGGATCACGCGCCGCGACGCGATCGTGATCGGCTTCGCGCAGGCGCTCGCGCTCGTCCCGGGCGTCAGCCGCTCGGGCGCGACCCTGACGGCCGGCCTGTTCCTCGGCTTCGACCGGACCTCGGCCGCGCGCTACTCGTTCCTGCTCTCCGTGCCCGCCGTGGTGCTGAGCGGGCTGTTCGAGATGCGCAAGATCGGCGACGAGGACGGCGCGGGCTTCGTGCCGACCGCGATCGCCACGCTGCTCGCGTTCATCGTCGGCTACGCGTCGATCGCGTTCCTGCTGCGCTGGCTGACCTCGCACTCGACCGCCGTGTTCGTCGCCTACCGCGTCGCGCTGGGGGCGCTGGTGATCGCGCTCACGGCTTCCGGCGCGATCTCGTAGCCTCTCGGCCATGAGCGTGACGGAGCGCGAGCGCCTCGCGCCCTCGACCTTCCGCCTGCCGGTCGAGAAGATCCGCGACGGCTACTACTCCGACGCGTACTTCAACCACACCAAGGCGCTGCTGGAGGCCGACGACCACCACCCGCACGTGGTGATGCAGGTCTTCCAGCGCGAGGAGTCGATCCTCGGCGGCGTCGACGAGGCGATCGCGGTGCTCAAGCAGTGCGCCGGGCGCCGCGGGGCCGACGGCCGCTGGGTGCCCGGCTTCAAGGAGCTCGAGGTGCGCGCGCTGCACGAGGGCGACCCGATCGCCCCGTGGGAGACCGTGATGACGATCGAGGGCGACTACTCGCTGTTCTCGCACCTCGAGACGGTCTACCTCGGCTGCATGGCGCGGCGCACGCTGGTGATGCGCAACGTGCGCCGCGTGGTGGAGGCGGCGCGCGGCAAGCCGATCCTGTTCTTCCCCGCCCGCCACGACCACTGGCTCGTGCAGACCGGCGACGGCTGGGCCGCGCACGTCGCGGGCGCGATCGGCGTCTCGACCGACGCGCAGGCCTCCTGGTGGGGCGGCCGCGGCGTCGGGACGGTGCCGCACGGGCTGATCGCCGCCTACGGCGGCGACACGGTGACGGCCGCGCGCAAGTTCGCCGACCGCTTCGCGCACGAGATGAACGTCACCGTGCTCGTCGACTTCCGCAACGACTCGGTGCAGACCGCGCTCGACGTCGCGGCGGCGCTCGGCGGGGATCTGTGGGGCGTGCGCCTGGACACCTCCGACAAGCTCGCCGACCTCGCGCTGCAGCGCCTGCACGGGGACGAGGCGCCGAAGGGCGTGGCGCCCGAGCTCGTCACCCTGACGCGCGAGCAGCTCGACGCGAACGGCTTCCCGGACGTCAGGATCGTCGTCTCGGGCGGCTTCACCGCCGACCGGATCACCGCCTTCGAGGACGCCGAGGTGCCGGTCGACGCGTACGGCGTCGGCTCGAGCCTGCTGCGCGGCGCCAACGACTTCACGGCCGACGTGGTGATGGTCGACGGGCGCCCGGGCGGCAAGGTCGGGCGCGAGCTGCGCCCCAACGACCGCCTCGGCGTCGTCCGCTAGCGCGATATCAGGGGCACGAAGCGCACGCGCTCCAGCTGCGTGGTGCGCACCCTGCCGCCCTCCTCGCGCAGCAGCGCGAGGTACTGGTCGCCGCGCTCCTCGACGGGCGCCACGAGCCGGCCCCCGGGCGCGAGCTGCTCGATCAGCGCGGCCGGGACCCGGCGCCGCGCCGCGGCGGCGACGTTGATCGCGTCGTAGGGCGCGTGCGCGGGCAGCCCCTCCGAGCCGTCGCCGACGGCCAGCGTCACGTTCTGCGCGCCCGCCGCCGCCAGCGCCCGCGCCGCGCGGTCCGACAGCGCGGGGTGCAGCTCGATCGAGTAGACGTCGGCGGCGAGCCAGGCCAGCAGCGCCGCGTGGTAGCCCGAGCCCGTGCCCACGTCGAGCACGCGCTCGGAGCCGTCGAGCTCGAGCAGCTCGCACATGCGCGCGGCGACGAGCGGCTGGGAGATCGTCTGCCCGCAGCCGATCGGCAGCGGCTCGTTGGCCCAGGCGTCCGCCTGCTGGTCCGCGGGCACGAAGAGGTCGCGCGGGACGGCGCGGACGGCGCTCAGGACGCGCTCGTCGGCGACCCTGCCGCGGAGCTCCGCCACGAGCCGGTCGGCTCCGCCGCGCATCGCCTCACGCCATCGCGGCGCCCGCCGCGCGCAGCTCGGCGAGCGCGCGGTCGGAGTCGCCCGGCTGGACGTCGACGCCGCGTACCGCGGTCGTGTCGACCGTGACGGCGAAGCCCTGCTGGAGCGCCTCCAGCGCCGTGTTCTTCACGCAGTAGTCCGTCGCCAGGCCCACGACCGTGACCTGGTCGATCCCGCGCTCGCGCAGCAGCCCGGCGAGGTTCGTGCCGTCGAAGCCCGAGTAGCCGTCCGTGCCCGGGTCCTGGCCCTTGTCGACGATCACGTCGACGGCCGCGGCGTCGAGGTCGGGGTGCAGCTGGGCGCCGTCCGAGTCCTGCACGCAGTGGACCGGCCAGATCCCGCCCTGCGCCGTGAAGGACCCGTGGTCGGCCGGGTGCCAGTCGCGCGTGGCGACGACGAGGTCGTGGTCGCCCGAGCGCATCAGCTCGTTGATGCGCCCGGCGATCGCGTCGCCGCCGGCGACCGACAGCGCCCCGTCCGGGGACGCGAAGTCGTTCTGATAGTCGACGACGACGAGCGCGCGACCCATGCAGGGACTAATAGCGCAGAACGGCCCCGATGCCGCCGAGCGGCCCGAGATCCTCGTGGTGGCGGATGCCCATCACCTCGGCCGACTGCTCGATCGCCTTCTCGATCGCCTTCTCCACGACGTCGGACACCGGCGCGGCGGTGGCGCCGTCCGGGACCTCCTCCGGCGTGGCGTACAGCAGCCCGGTCGACGGATCGCAGAAGCCGGCGGCGGACAGCCCGCGCGCGACGAGCAGGATCTCCACGCGCGCCTCGTTGACGGCGGCGAGCACCTGGGCGAGCCCGGCGGCGCCGCGGCCGCCGCTGCCGACGCCCTGGGCGAGCCGGTCGAGCGCCTCGCGCTCGCGCGTGCGGGCGTGCTCGAGGATCTTCTCGGCCGCGGACGAGCGCACCTGGTCGAGGCCCGAGTTCTCCACGTCGCAGGAGATGCGGCCCACGAGCCGCTCCCTGCAGGTACGGGTGCAGCTTGGCCTCGAGGTCGCCGACGAGCTCGTCCGGGGCGCCGACCAGCAGCCGGTCGAAGCCGCGGCGCTTGGAGAGCGCGAACGTGACGGCGGCGGTGTGGGCGATGTGGTCCTCGACCTCCTTCTCGACGCTGCGCTGGTAGTTGGCCTGCGACCAGCCGCCCTTCTCGTGGCGGCGGTGCACGTCGTCGACGATGCGGTCGGTCTCCTCGAGCTCGTCGCCCGGGCCGGTGAACAGCCGCGCCACGCGCCGGTTGCACAGCAGGACGCACCAGCGCTCGGACTGCCCGGCGTAGACCAGCGGCTCGACGAAGGGCGCGTCGTCGAGCACCACGCGCGACTCGAGCGGCTCGCGCAGCGGGACGACCTCGAGCAGGTCCTCGGGCTGCGCAGGCGAACACGGCCACGCGCGCGCGTGCCGTTGCCGGCGATGTCGCCGTTGAGCACCTCGCGCACGCGCTCGACGTCGGCCTTCAGCGCGCTGCGCTCGTCCTGGTCGAGGTCGCCCGCCTCCTCGATGCGCCTGGCGGCCTCGGTCAGGACCGACGTGATCTGCGACGAGCGCGCCGCGGGCGTCGCGAACTCGGACGGGTCGAGGTTCAGGAAGACCGAGAGGACCCGGCCGCGGTCCGGATGCACGTCTGCGAGCCGCCGCAGGCGGCCGCGGGTGAGCGTCTGAGGAGCCATGTCGGGGCCCTACCCCGCCTCGGATGGGCCGGAACCCTGCGGTGTGACCACGCGAACACGTGGCTGATGCGTCGCTTGCGAACCGGGCGGGCCAGCATCGGGGAGGATGCCCAGCCCCTCGGCGAGCACGAAGAACGCGTGCGCGAACGGCGAGCTCTCCGTGCGGGCGCGGACCGCGTCCCACTCGACCTGCTCGCGCAGCGCGCGGGCGATCTGGAGCAGGCTCTCGTAGCGCAGCGCGTGCTCGGAGAGCGCCATCAGCTTGGTCGTCAGCACGTCCTCCAGCGCCATCACGCGGATCTCCATGCCCAGCACGGCCATCGACTCGCCGCGGGCGATCACCTCGTCGGTGATCGTCAGCCCCTTGGGGGCGAAGATCAGGTCGACGAGCACGTCGCCGTCCCAGGCCTTCACGAGCCACTCCTCGGGCGGATCCTCCGGCCGCATGCCCGCCTCCACCAGCGCCGCCAGCGCCCGCTCGGCGTCCTGGGGCCTGATCATCAGGTCCAGGTCGTGGTGGGTCTCGGGGCCGCCGCGCGCCCAGCTGGCCAGGCTGCCGCCGAGCAGGAACGGGATGTCCGCGTCGCGCAGGGCGGCGGCCGCGCGCTTGAGCGCGTGCTCGATCGCCCGGAAGCCCTCGTCGTCTGCCGTCATGCCGAGGTGGGTACCCGGCGGAGCATGACCATCCACGCCACGGGCCGTCCGCCGGGCGAGCAGGAGGAGTGCCGGATCCGGATCGCCGCCGCCGGCGACATGCACTATCGGCGGCGGAGCACGACCGCGATCGGGCCAAGGCGGCGTTCGCCGCGCTCGCCGGCCGCACCGACCTCGTGCTGCTGGCCGGCGACCTCACCACCCACGGCGAGCCCGAGCAGGCCGCGATCCTGGCCGAGGCCGCGTCCGGGGCGCGGCGCGCCGGTGGTGACCGTGCTCGGCAACCACGACTGGCACTCCAACCGCGCCGGCGAGGTCGCCGCGGTGCTCGAGGAGGCGGGCATCGTCGTGCTCGACCGCGCCCACCACGTGGTCGAGGCGTGCGGCGCGCAGGTCGGGATCGCCGGCGCGAAGGGCTTCGTGGGCGGCTTCACCGGCTCGCACATCCCCGACTTCGGCGAGCCGCTGCTGCGCGAGGTCTACGCCCAGGGGATGGAGGAGGTCGCCGCGCTCGACGAGGCGCTGCGCGCGATCGCCATGTGCCCGTTCCGGATCGTGCTGCTGCACTACGCGCCGACCACCGAGACGCTCGAGGGCGAGCGCCGCGACATCTGGGCGTTCCTGGGCACGGACCGGCTCGCGGTGCCGATCTCCGAGCACGCGCCGGACCTCGTCCTGCACGGTCACGCGCACGCCGGGACGTTCTCCGGCCGGGTCGGCGAGGTCCCCGTCTACAACGTCTCCGTCCCCGTGATGGGCGAGGACTGGTGGGAGTTCGAGCTCAGCGGCGATCTGCGGGTGCCCTCCGAAGTGCGCTGATCCGGTGTGATACCCGGTGCGACCGGGTACGCCTGTCCGCGCCCGTTCATTGGACCAGGGGAGCTTCGGATGCGCGCAGCGATGGGGATCGGCGTACTGGTGGCAGTGCTGCTCGCGCTGGGCGGGACGGCCGCAGGCCATCCCGAGCGGAATGCGTTCTTCCCCGACGGCAACGTCGGCGAGGTCCCGAAGGTCCGCGGCAAGGCCGGCCAGGTCCTGACGGTCTGCAAGAAGAACTCCAAGAAGCTGATCAAGCGCTCGTTCCCGGGCAAGAAGCTCAAGAAGAAGCGCAACCTGCGGCTGCGCCAGCTCAAGAAATGCCGCTTCCGCCACATCCAGGCGGCCGTGAACAAGGCGCGCAACGGGGCGATCATCCGCATCATGCCGGGCACCTACAAGGAGGAGCCGAGCCGCCGCAACCCCGAGCCCGACCCGCGCTGCGCCGACGACTACGACGACATCGGCGGTGACATCCTCGGCTCGGGCGGCTTCGGCAAGAAGGGCGCCCGCGTCGCGAACTACGAGTACCAGCGCAAGTGCCCCAACGCGCAGAACCTGATCGCGATCATCGGCGACTCCCAGGACGAGGACCGGGTCTGCGACGTCAAGTGCAACATCCAGATCCAGGGGATGGGGCGGCGCCGCACCGACGTGAAGATCTCGGGCCAGCGGACCAAGCTCAACGTGATCCGCGCCGACCGCGCCGACGGCATCCACCTGCGCAACTTCACCGTCGAGTTCTCGGACTTCAACAACATCTACATCCTCGAGACCAACGGCTTCGCGATGCACCGCATCAAGTCGATGTACTCGCGCGAGTACGGGTTCCTGTCCTTCACCTCGGACCACGGGCTCTACGACCGCCTGGAGGCGCTCGGCTCGGGCGACTCGGGCATCTACCCCGGCTCCGGGCCTGAGGGTCACTGCGAGCGCTACGGGATCGAGATCCGCAAGGTCAACTCCCACCACAACACGATCGGCTACTCGGGCACGGCCGGCAACGGCGTGTGGATGCACGACAGCAGGCTGCACCACAACGCGACGGGCATGACGACCGACTCCTTCGCGTCCGGGCACCCGGGCATGCCGCAGGACTGCGCGAAGTGGGAGAACAACCAGATCTACTCCAACAACGAGGACTACTTCAACGACGAGCGCGACGCCTACTGCAGGAACACGCCGATCCCGCAGCGCGACCCGACGATCGTGTGCCCGACCTTCCAGGTCCCGGTCGGCACCGGCATCGGCATCTTCGGCGGCAACGGCGACATCGCCCGCAACAACCACATCTACGACAACTGGCGCGACGGCATCAAGCTGCTCTACGTGCCCGCGTCGTTCCGCGGCGAGCCCGACAAGGGCAGGGACACGTCCTTCTACAACACGTTCGAGAACAACAAGATGGGCGTGCGGCCCGACGGCTCGCCCGACGCCAACGGCAACGACTTCTGGTGGGACGAGGAGGGCAAGGGCAACTGCTGGGGCGGCAACACGAGCCACAGCGGCCTGCTGCCGTCCAGCAACGTCCTGATCGGCCTGCCGGCCTGCCCGGGCACCGACACGGACCGGCCGGGCAACCAGGCCAAGCTCGCCAGCCAGGCCTCGTGCGCGACCTGGGATCCCTACGAGAACTCCGACCCGCCGGGCTGCGACTGGTTCACGCAGCCGCCCGAGCCGCCGGATGACTCGAGCGGCACCAACGGCGCGGCGCCGGGCGGCGGCCGGGGGGCCGAGCCCGGCTCTGGCGGCGGCTCCGGCGGCGGAGGCGGGGGCGGGGGCGGAGGCCCGCTCCCGCCGCTCCCGACCCTGCCATGACCAGGCCGCTGCTCGCCGTCGCCGCGCTGGCCGCCGTCCTGCTCGCGGGCTGCGGCGGCTCCGGCACGGTCTCCGGCCAGGGCAGCGGGCCGCTGAAGTGGGCCGAGGAGCCGCTGCTGTTCACCCCCGACACCCTGCCGGGCGACCGCATCCTGACGGGCTACCTGCGCAACGAGTCGGTCCGGCGCGTGCGCGTGAACCTGCCCGACGTGCGCGTGCTCGCCCGCAACGGCGACGTCGTCGCCGCCTCGCCGGTGTTCCTGAACACGTTCGGCAAGAGCCTGTGGTCGCCGGGCCGCGGGCCCGAGCAGATGCCCGACTCCGAGCTCGTGCGCACGGGGCGCATGGCCTTCCTCAAGCCGGGCGAGCAGATCCCCTTCACCGTCGCCTGGCACGCCAAGGACGGCGCGCCGGCGGTGGTCGACTACGGGGCGGGCTCGCTGCGGGTGCCGGGGTAGTCTGGAGTGCATGGCTGACAACTCCTTCGACGCACGTTCAGAGCTCCAGGTCGGCGACCGCACGTTCGAGATCTACCGGCTCGACGCGCTGCAGTCGAAGTTCGACGTCGCCCGCCTGCCGTTCTCGCTGAAGGTCCTGCTCGAGAACCTGCTCCGCAACGAGGACGGGGTCGGGGTGCGCAAGGAGGACGTCGAGGCGCTCGCCTCGTGGGACCACCAGGCCGAGCCGTCGAAGGAGATCGCCTTCACGCCCGCCCGCGTCGTCCTGCAGGACTTCACGGGCGTGCCGTGCGTCGTCGACCTCGCCGCCATGCGCGACGCGATGGCCGACCTCGGGGGCGACCCGGGCAAGATCAACCCGCTCGTCCCCGTCGAGCTCGTGATCGACCACTCCGTGCAGGTCGACGTCTTCGGCACCCGCGACGCGTTCCGCATCAACGCCGAGAAGGAGTTCGAGCGCAACAAGGAGCGCTACGCGTTCCTGCGCTGGGGCCAGACCGCCTTCGAGGGCTTCAAGGCCGTGCCGCCGGACACCGGCATCGTGCACCAGGTCAACCTCGAGTACCTCTCGCGCGTCGTCTTCACGAGCGACGAGACCGCGCACGACGGTCCCGTTCAGGCGTATCCGGACACGCTCGTCGGCACGGACTCGCACACGACGATGATCAACGGGCTGGGCGTGCTCGGCTGGGGCGTCGGCGGCATCGAGGCCGAGGCCGCGATGCTCGGCCAGCCGATGTCGATGCTGATCCCGCGCGTGGTCGGCTTCAAGCTGCACGGCGACCTGCCCGAGGGCGCCACCGCGACCGACCTGGTGCTCACCGTCACGCAGATGCTGCGCGAGCACGGCGTGGTCTCCAAGTTCGTCGAGTTCTTCGGGCCCGGCGTCCCCAACCTCCCGCTCGCCGACCGCGCGACGATCGGCAACATGTCGCCGGAGTTCGGCTCGACCTGCGCGATCTTCCCGATCGACGCCGAGACGCTGCGCTACCTCGAGTTCTCCGGGCGCCCCAAGGAGCGGATCGAGCTCGTCGAGGCCTACGCCCGCGAGCAGGGCCTGTGGCACGACGAGGACTCCGAGGAGCCGACCTACTCCGAGACGCTGGAGCTCGACCTCGGCCAGGTCGTGCCGTCGCTGGCCGGGCCCAAGCGCCCGCAGGACCGCGTCTCGCTGACGGAGTCCAAGGCGTCGTTCCGGATGGCGCTCGAGGGCTTCCTGCCCGACGCGGAGGAGGACGAGCAGGAGGACGAGTCCAGCCAGGAGTAGCTTCCCCGCCTCGGACCCGCCCGCCACCAACGGCACGCACCACCACGATCCCAGCCACGCCCACGAGGACGCGGGCTCGGGGACGGGCGGGCGCGCAGGTCGCCGACCGCATCGAGGCGGTCTCGCAGGTCACGCTCGCCGACGGCACGGAGACCGAGCTCGACCACGGCCACGTCGTGATCGCCGCGATCACCTCGTGCACGAACACCTCCAACCCGTCCGTGATGATCGGCGCCGGCCTGCTGGCCAGGAACGCCGTCGAGCGCGGGCTGACGGTCAAGCCGTGGGTGAAGACCTCGCTCGCGCCGGGCTCGAAGGTCGTCATGGAGTACTACGAGCGGGCGAAGCTGATCGAGCCGCTGGAGGCGCTCGGCTTCCACCTCGTCGGCTACGGCTGCACGACCTGCATCGGCAACTCCGGCCCGCTGCCGGAGGAGATCTCCGACGTCGTCGGACGCGGAGGACCTCGCCGTCGTCTCGGTGCTCATCGGGCAACCGCAACTTCGAGGGGCGCATCAACCCCGACGTGAAGATGAACTACCTCGCGTCGCCGCCGCTGTGCGTCGCCTACGCGCTCGCCGGCACGATGGACATCGACCTGCTCGACGAGCCGCTCGGGCAGGACGAGGACGGCGAGGACGTCTACCTCAAGGACATCTGGCCCAGCGCCGAGGAGGTCGCGCACACGGTCGAGGAGGCCGTGCAGAGCGACATGTTCACGTCGTCCTACGACGAGGTGTTCGAGGGCGACGAGCGCTGGAACTCGCTCGAGGTGCCCGAGGGCGACCGCTACGCCTGGGCGGACGACTCGACCTACGTGCGCCAGCCGCCGTTCTTCGACGACCTGCAGCCCGAGCCGTCGGACATCGAGGACATCGAGGGGGCGCGCGTGCTCGCCGTGCTCGGCGACTCGGTGACGACCGACCACATCTCGCCCGCGGGCGCGATCAAGAAGGACTCGCCGGCCGCGAAGTACCTCAACGAGCACGACGTCGCCAACAAGGACTTCAACTCCTACGGCGCCCGCCGCGGCAACCACGAGGTGATGATGCGCGGCACGTTCGCCAACATCCGCCTGCGCAACGAGATCGCCGGCAAGGAGCTGATCGGCGGGCTCACGCTCAAGTTCCCCGAGGGCGACGAGATGCCGATCTACGACGCGGCGATGTCCTACGCGGAGGACGAGACGCCGCTGGTCGTGCTCGCGGGCTCGGAGTACGGCTCGGGCTCCTCGCGCGACTGGGCCGCCAAGGGCACCAACCTGCTCGGCGTGCGCGCGGTGATCGCGCAGTCCTTCGAGCGCATCCACCGCTCCAACCTGGTCGGCATGGGCGTGCTGCCGCTGCAGTTCCCAGAGGGCGAGTCGGCGGAGTCGCTCGGGCTCACCGGCGAGGAGGAGGTCTCGATCACGGGGCTCGACGGCGGCGACGCCTCCGAGGTCTCCGTGAAGGCCGGCGACGTCGAGTTCACCGCCAAGGTGCGCATCGACACGCCCAAGGAGCGCGACTACTACAAGCACGGCGGCATCCTGCAGTTCGTGCTGCGCCAGCTGATGTCGCAGGACTGAGCCGTCCCGCAAGGGTCGCGTCGCTAACCTCACGGGCGCTCATGCCCGCCCCGGAGACCCTTCTCAAGCTGCTCACCGCCGCCGGCCCCTCCGGGTACGAGCAGGCGCCCGCCGCCGTCTTCCGCGAGGCCGCCGGCGCCTTCGCCGAGGTCACGCACGACTCCGTCGGCTCGACGGTCGCCAAGGTGCCCGGCACCGGCGGCGGCCGCTCACTGGCCATCGTCGGGCACATCGACGAGATCGGGCTGATCGTCCACCACATCGACGACGACGGCTACCTCTGGTTCACCGGCGTCGGCGGCTGGGACCCCGTGATCCTCGTCGGCCAGCGGGTCGAGATCGCCACGCGCGACGGCGCCGTGCTCGGCGTGGTGGGCAAGAAGCCGATCCACCTGCTCAAGACCGACGAGGACCGCAAGAAGGCCCCAGAGCTCAAGGGCCTGCACATCGACATCGGGGCCAAGGACGGCGACGACGCGCGCTCGCGGGTGCGGATCGGCGACGTCGCCGTGATCGCCGGCGAGCCGGCCGAGCTGCCCAACGGGCGGCTCGTCTCGCGCTCGCTGGACAACCGGCTCGGTTGCTTCGTGGCGCTCGAGACCGCGCGGCTGGTCGCCGAGGCCGGCGGCGCGCCCGGCGACGTCTACGGCACGGCGGTCGCCCAGGAGGAGATCACGTTCGCGGGCGCGCGCACGACGGCGTTCTCGCTGCGGCCCGACGTCGCGATCGCGGTCGACGTGACGTTCGCCACCGACGCGCCGGGGCTCGACGAGAAGGAGCTCGGCCGCCACCGCTTCGGCACGGGCCCGGTGATCGGCCGCGGCTCGACGCTCGACCCCGCCGTCTTCGAGCTCCTGCACGCGACCGCCGAGGCCGAGGGGATCCCGTTCACCGTGGCCGCCTCCGCGCGCTCGACGGGCACCGACGCCGACGCGATCCACCTCGCCGCCGCCGGCATCCCGACCGGCGTCGTCTCGATCCCGCTGCGCTACATGCACTCGCCCGTCGAGATGGTCGAGCTCGAGGACGTCCACAACACCGCGCGGCTGCTCGCGGCGTTCGCGCAGGCGCTGAAGCCCGACACGGACTTCCGGCGCTGACGGGCTCCGCCTCCCCGCTGCTGCTGCTGTTCGACATCGACGGCACGCTGCTGCAGCGGGCCTCGGTCGAGCACGCGCGGGCGATCGTCGAGGCGGCCCAGCAGGTCCACGGGGTCGCCGACCTGCACGTGCACCGCGTGGAGGCGGCGGGGCGGACCGACCTCGCGATCGCGCGCGACCTGCTGCTCGCCGCGGGCGTCGAGCGCTCGGAGATCGACGCGCGCGCCGCAGAGGTCGCGGCCCGCGCCGTCGACGCCTACGCGGAGCTGTGCCCCGCCGACCTCTCGCCCCGGCTCGCGCCCGGGATCGTGGAGCTGCTCGAGGCGCTCGCGGACCGCGGCGACTCGTTCGCCCTCTCGCTCGTCACGGGCAACCTCGAGCCGGTGGCGCGGCTGAAGCTGGCGCGCGCCGGCATCGGCCACCACTTCCCGCCCGGCCAGGGCGGCTTCGGCTCCGACCACACCAAGCGGGCCGAGCTCCCGCCGATCGCCCGCGCCCGGATGTCCGACCCGCCGTGGCCGCGCGAGCGGACCGTCGTGATCGGCGACACGCCGCGCGACATCGCCTGCGCCCGCGCCGACGGCGTGCGCGTGGCCGCGGTCGCCACCGGCCCGTTCGCGATCGAGCAGCTCGCGGACGCCGACGCGGTCGCCGACGACGCCCGCTCGCTGCTGCCGGTGCTCGAGGACTGGCTCTGACGTCGCCCGCGTGGGCGATCTGCTCGAGCGCACCCCAGATCAGCGCCAGGATGAGCGCGGAGCCGGCGAACGCGAACCAGAACGGCGCGGTGATCCCGCCGACGCGCGCGATCACGCCGCCGAGGGCCTGGCCGGCGAGGATGCCGCCGAAGACGCCGATCGCGTAGAGGCTGCCGACCCGGCCCTGGAGCGCGGCCGGGACCGCCCGCATGCGCACGGCGCGGGAGGTCGTGCCCCAGACGAACGCGTGGGCGCCGAAGACGAACATCAGCATCATCGCCACCCACGCCGCCGTCGTGAGGGCGAGGCCGAGGTGGGTGAGGGTCTCGATCGTCAGGCCGGCGCGCATGAGGTTGGCCAGGCTCGCGTGGCGTTCGAGCCAGTCGTAGGACAGGGTGCCCAGCAGGCCGCCGGCTGCGCCGACCGTGGTGAGCAGCCCGAAGCCGACCGGGCCGAGCCCGAGCCGCTGGGAGGCGTAGAGCACGAGCACCGACCACGCCGCGCCCCAGGTCACGTTGAAGGTGACGATCGTGATCGTGAGCGTGCGCACCGCCGGGTTGCCCCACGTCCAGCGGAACCCCTCCATGACGTCGCGGCCGAGGTGGGAGGGCCCGGCCGGCCGCTCGACCGGCGCGAGCCGGATCCGCGTGGCCAGCACTGCTCCGAGGGCGACGCACAGCGCCTGCGTCAGGAACGGCCAGGCCATGCCAGCCGCGAAGAGCGTGGCTCCGACCGCCGGGCCGATCAGCTGGTTGGTGGTCAGGAAGCCGGCCATCAGCCGCGCGTTGCCGATCCCGAGATCCGCCTTGGCGACGACCATCGGCAGCAGCGTGCCGGTGGCCGTGTCGGCGAAGACCTCGGCGGTCCCCAGCAGCAGCATCGCGGCCAGGATGACCCCGATGCCGACCTGGCCGCTGACGATGATCACGGTCAGCACGGCCAGGACGGCGGCGCGCATCAGGTCCACGGCGACCACCATCGCGCGGCGGTCGACGCGGTCGGCCAGCACGCCGGCGTAGAGCCCGAACAGCAGCCACGGCAGCCGCTGGAGCAGGGCTGCGAGCGCGACGAGCAGCGGGTCCTGCGTCTGGGAGGCGATCAGCAGCGGCCCGGCGGCCAGCCCGATCCCGTCGCCGAGGTTGCTGGTCCACGAAGAGCCGACCAGCCACCGGAACGGGGTGCCCATGCGAGCGGGCACCACGGCTTCGACCAGGCGGCGCACCGCGCCACTGTAAGACGGCCCGCCGACGGCGGGCCGCCCGTCACGCAGCCGGGATAGCCCCACGTTGCGGCGGATCGCACGTGCGCGGGCGCCGCCGGGTGGCGGCGCCCGCGCATGGACTCAGCGCGGCCTGACCACGGCGGCGGAGCCGCCGCCGCGGCGGCTCGGCTCGGCCGCGGCGATCATCCCGCGCTTGCCGCGGAACTCGATCGCGGTGGCGGCGCCGATCTCGCCCGGTGCGGCCGGCGTCACGAACTTGTGACCGCGCTCGAACGCGAGCGCGCGGCCCTCCGGCGAGTCGATGAACGCCTGCTCGGCCTGGGTGCTCGCCGTGTTGCGCTCGACCGCGCGCGGGAGCGCGATCGCGTTCGGCAGCGGCTCGCGCAGGTCGATCCGATTGACCAGCGTCTGCAGCACCGTGCCGGGGATCGTCGAGCCGCCGGGCGAACCCAGGGCCAGGTACGGCTTGCCGGACTTCTCGATGATCGTCGGCGCCATCGAGCTGCGCGGGCGCTTGGAGCGGTCCGCGCGGTTCGGGTGCGTCGTCGAGTCGAAGTTGAAGTCCGTCAGCTCGTTGTTGAGCAGGAACCCGTAGCCCGGCACGACGATGCCGTTGCCGCCCGTGGACTCGATCGTGAACGTGTATGACACGACGTTGCCCAGCCTGTCTGCGACCGTGAGGTGCGTCGTCGACTGGCGCGGGTGCGAGATCGTGGCGCTGTTCGCCGCCTGCCGGGAGGAGCTGCCCTGGTTGTCGTAGGGATCGCCCGGTGCGACGGTGGTGCTCGCCGCTCGCTGCTCCGTGATCTTGTCGCGCCGCTCGGTGGCGAACGACGTCGACAGCAGGCCCTCGACGGGGACGTCGAAGAACGCCGGGTCGGCAAGGTAGGCGTTGCGGTCGGCGAACGTGTATCGCGACGCCTCCAGGTAGCGGTGCAGGATCTGCGTGCGGGTGCTCCCCGCAGGGCTGTAGCCGCCGAGGATGTTGAGCACCTCGCCGACCGTGGTGCCGCCGGAGGTCGGGGGCGCCATGCCGTAGACGGTGAGGCCGCGGTAGGAGCTCACGGTCGGCTCGCGCTCCGGGGCCGTGTAGCGCTTGAGGTCGTCCGTGGTCATCAGGCCGGCGCGCCAGGTGTGGTCGGCGTCGGGGGCGACCGGAGGCCGCGCGGCCGCCCGGGCCATCGCCTCGGCCACCGCGCCGCGGTAGAAGCCCTTGCGCACGCCCTGCCGGCCGAGGAGCCGGTAGGTCTTGGCCATGTCGGGGTTGGTGATGCGCGTGCCGACGTCCTTGGAGGTGCGGTCGGGATCGAGATAGATCGCGGCCGTCGACGGGATGTCGTCGAAGTAGGTCTTCACCGCCTCGACGGAGTTGAAGAACGTCTGGTCGACCGTGAAGCCGTTCGTCGCGACGCGCACGCCCGGGCGCAGCGCGCGCTTGAGCGAGAACGTGCCGTAGTTCTTGAGCGCCCGCGCCCAGGTCAGCGGGGTGCCGGGCACGCCCGCCGAGAGCCCGCTGAAGCGGGCCGGCTCGAACGCCAGCGGCTTGCCGTTCTCGATGAAGGAGTCGGGCTCCATCGCACGCGGGGCCTTCTCGCGGCCGTCGATCGTCGTCACGTCGCCCGTCGGCGGTGCGGATGACCATGAAGCCGCCGCCGCCGATGCCGCACGAGAACGGCTCGGTGACGCCGAGCACGGCGGCCGCCGCGACGGCGGCGTCGACCGCGTTGCCGCCGGCCTTCAGCGTGTCGATCGCGGCCTGGGTGCCGAGCGCGTCGACGGTGGCGGCCGCGCCGCCCGTTCCTCGCGCGGTCGGCTGCTTCGCCGGCTCCTGGGCTCCGGCGCCCTGCGCGCCGACCAGCACGGCGAGGATCCCGGCGCTCACGAGCGCCAGGCGGAATGGGTTACGTCTCATCGGGCCTCCCCCGCGAACGACTGAATGGCTCAGACCTACCCTGCGCGGGTCAGCGTGGCACGCGCAGAAGCGTGGCCCGGACCGGCTGGTCCGTGTCCTGACGCAGCCGCGTCACGTAGGCCGAGCCGGCGGCGAGCGCCGTGCTCCACAGCGTCACCTGGACGCCGGGCTTGGGTCGCGGTGGCAGCTTGCGCGGCCAGCCGTGCGCGTTGTGCTGCGGCCCGGGCTCGTGGCCCTCGTCGCGGCGGCCGGTCGGCACCGTGCCGTAGAGCGAGCGGTCGCGCCGCACCGGCCGGGCCCGCAGGAGGCCGATCCGCAGCTGCTGGCGCTGGAACGTCGAGCGGACGTAGAGCAGCCGCCGGCCGTCGCTGGAGGGATTGAGCAGCAGCGTCCGGGCCTCGCTGCGCAGGGTCGTGCGCCGCCAGGTGGACAGGTTGCGCTCGACGATGCGCCCGCGCGAGCGGCCGGTGACGTGGAACAGCACCCGGTCGCCCGCGATCGCCGGGCGGCCGAGCTGCACGGGCGCCTGCGCGGCGGCGACGCGCCGGGCGCGCGGCGCCGCGGGCGGCAGCGGCGAGGCGAGGATCACGTCGTTCTCGCCGCGGCGGTCGCGCCAGGCGACCCAGCCGCCGCCGACGGCGACGGCGTCGGCCTCCGGGGCGGGGATCGTCAGGACGAAGGCGGGGTCCGACTGCGAGCGCACCTCCACCGTGCCCTCACCGAGCCACGCGAGCTTGCCGCCGCCGACGGCGGGGTGCGGGCCGGGCGCAGGCTCGCGGAAACCGTCCCCACCCACCCGCGCGAGCACGCCGCCGGCGCCCGGCTCCTGGAAGGCGATCAGCGCGCCGTCGGCGCTCGGGTCGGTGGCCGGCACCGCGAACACGGTCGCGGCCTGCGCGGGCGCCGCCCACAGCGCCGCGGCGCAGGCGGCCAGCGCGGCAGCGTCGGCGGCCCGCAGGGCGCGCAGGATCGCGGGCCGCTCGGCCATCGCGGCGTGTGCCTCCGCGCCGCGGTCGGTGCCCGCGAGCGGGGCGAGGATGACGACGGGCAGCGTGCGGCCGAGGCCGAAGCCGAGCCCGACGAGCAGCCCGAGCCCCGGGTCGCCGAGCGCGACGCTCACGCCCGCGAGCGCCCAGACGGCGAACGAGAGGATGAACGTGGTGAAGCCGAGCCCGAGCAGGATCCCGTAGAGCCCCGCGGCGAGCGGGAGCGGCAGCACGCGCCGCCACGACTCGGGCACCTGCCGGCGCACCTGCGGGACGATCCGCGCGCCGCGCGCCTCGCCCGCCGCCGCGGCCAGCGCGACCGCCGCGGCGACGGCGATCGCCGCCGTCCCGCCGGCGCCGAGCGACCGCCCGAGCAGCGCGAGGCCGCCGAAGGTGGCGATGCCGCCGGCCAGCGCGCCCGCGGCGAAGGTGACGCAAGCGACCAGCGTCGTGCGCAGCCGGCCGGCGTAGCCGTGCGGGGCGAGCGTGTCGACCATCGAGAAGCCGCACGGCGACCACGCGCCGGTCACGCCCGCGACCAGCCCCGCGGCGAGCAGCACGGCCTCGAGCATCAGCAGGGCACCTTCGTCTGGAAGTACATGACGCAGAACACCTTCCGGCCCGCGTAGCAGTAGCCGGTGAGCGCGCCGTCGCCGTTGATGCGCCGCGAGCTGTAGGCGCAGCAGTCGACGAGCTTGCGCACCCTGCCGCCGCAGCAGCGGTACCAGGCGCCGTCGACCCGCGTGGTGATCCGGTACTCCTTCGCGACGACCTTGCACACGGGCGTGCGCGACGCGCGCGGGAGCGGCCGCCCGTCAGGGTCAGTGAGCCGGTTGCCGTCGTCGTCGACCGGGTCGCCGGCGCGGTCCACGACGCGCCCGAGGTCGTCGACGCGCTTGCCGTCCTTCGCCCGCAGCGGGTAGCCGCGCGAGTCGATCCGGGGGATGCCGGTCGGGTGCGGGCAGGAGTCGGTCGTGTAGATGTGCCCGCAGAAGTGGTAGGCCTCGGCCTCGCCGGGCTTGATCAGCGAGCCCGCCGTCTTGGCGCCGGCCAGCGCCATCACGCCGCCGCCGACGCGCGAGAGGAAGCCGCGCCGCGAGGTGCTGCCCGCCACTCGGTCGCTGAGCCGCGTCGGGGCGTCGCCGGGCCGTGTGTCGGCGGGCCGGCGCTCAGGCATTGATCGCCCCGCGCCGGCGCTCCGCGGCGGCGAGCACGCTCTCGAGCTGCGCGCCGGAGTTGAAGGTGCCCTTCGCGAGGACGGTTCCGTCGGCGCCGAGCGCCACCGCGAACGGGCTGCCGGGCACGTCGGCCAGCGCCCACGCGCCGGCGTCCTCGTGCTCGTCGAAGCGGCGCAGCAGCACGCGCGGGTCGCGGTCGAACACGTCGATCGCGGGGCCGAGCGCGTGGCAGATGTGGCAGCCCTCGGAGGTGAAGACCGCCAGCCCGAAGGCGTCGTCGCCGAGGTCGTCGAAGTGCTCCGCCAGCGCGGTGCGGCCACCGATCTCCGGCCCCTCGCCCGCGATCTCGAGCGCGCCCTGCGGGGCGATGGCCAGCCGCAGCTCCCCGATCTCGCGCGCCAGCGCGAGCAGCGCGAGCGCCAGCACGGCGACCCCGGCGAGGGCGAGGCCGAGGCCGAGCGCGAGCCACTCCTCCGTCGTCAGCCCCCGGCGGTCCAGCAGCGGCAGCGCGGCGGCGGCGGCCGCCAGCAGGCCGGCGCGCGCGATCGACGCCCGGCCGATGCGGCCCTTGGTTCCGAAGCAGGCGCACGGCGCGCCGGCGCGGCCCTGCATCAGCACGATCGCCTGCCCGGCGCAGAAGACGGTGAACAGTGCGGCGGCGGCCCATGCCGCACCTTCCGCGCCGACGGCCAGGCAGACGGCCAGGCCGGCCTCGAGCGCGCCCAGCGCGGCCCACGCCACGCTGGCCAGCGGCTCGCCGCGGATCCCGTAGGTCGCGAGCGCCGCGCGCCCGGCGGGACCGGACGCCAGCTTCATGCCGGCCGAGACCAGCAGGACGACGGCGAGGACGAGGGAGAGCGCGACCGCGAGCACCGGAGCGCGCGAACCTAGCGCATGGACCTGAAGGAAGAGGGTCAGGCGGGCGACCAGTAGCCGTCGAGCCCGACCGGCTCGAAGCGCGCGCTGCGGGCCAGCTCGCCGCGCACGTCGGCGGGCTCGCGGTCGATCACGGCGGCGACCTCGACGGTCGCCAGCGGCACGCCGGCCCACTCGAGCACCTCGGCGGAGGTCGCGGGGTCGGGCCGCCGGGTCAGCTCTGGCGCGAGGTTTGCGATCGCGGCCTCGTAGGCCTCGACGGGCCGGAAGCCGGGCAGGTCGACGCGGCGCGCGGTCGGCCAGTCCGGCGGCGGCGGCGTGTTGCGCAGCAGCTCGAAGGACGGGCACGTGTAGCGGCGCTCGGTGTCCGGGCCGCCGAGCTTGTAGTCCTGGGCGCGTGAGGCGGGCGACGGCGAGCGCGCGGCCCGCATGTCCTCCTGCAGCGCCGCCTCGACCTCGGGCGCAGCGGCCCACTCGGCCAGCTCGGCGACCGGCAGCCCGGCTTGCTCGGCCGCCAGCTCCAGCGTGTCGGAGTCGTCGAGCAGCTCGCCGGCGAAGTTGAGCACGCGCAGGCGGCGCAGCATCGCGGCCTCCCGCTCGGGCCAGCGCAGCCGCACGGCCACGACGGCGCGGCAGGCGTGGACCGACGGCGCCACCCGCACCCGCTCGCGCCAGTCGATCGGCATTCCGAACCGCACGGCGAGGCGCCGGTGGTGGGCCGATTCCCGCTCCGGCGTGAGGCCCTCGGGCGCCTCCTCGGAGAGCACGACCACGTGCAGCTCCCAGTCGATCTGCTCGCCGTAGAGCCACAGCAGCCGCAGCCGCTGGCGCTCGGCGGAGAACGCCCACGGACAGCTCGGGTCCGTGAAGTGCCGGATCAGGACCGGCGCGGCGCCGCGCACCGGCGTGGCGCTCACGCGCGCGTCAGGCGCTTGTACGTGATCCGGTGCGGCCGGTCGGCCTCCGCGCCGAGCTGCTCGCGCCGGTGCTCCTCGTAGGCCTCGAAGTTGCCCTCGAACCACGTCACCTGCGAGTCGCCCTCGAAGGCGAGCACGTGCGTGGCCACGCGGTCCAGGAACCAGCGATCGTGGGAGATGATCACCGCGCAGCCCGGGAACGTCAGCAGCGCCTCCTCGAGCGCGCGCAGCGTGTCGACGTCGAGGTCGTTGGTCGGCTCGTCGAGCAGCAGCACGTTGCCGCCGCGCCGCAGCAGCTTGGCCAGGTGCACGCGGTTGCGCTCGCCGCCGGAGAGCACGCCGACCTTGCGCTGCTGGTCGGAGCCCTTGAAGTTGAAGCCCGCCACGTACGCGCGCGAGTTGACCTCGCGGTCGCCGACCTTGATGTGCTCGTAGCCGTCGGAGATCTCCTCCCAGACGGTCTTGTCCGGGTCGAGCGCGTCGCGGCTCTGGTCGACGTAGGCGAGGTCGACCGTGTCGCCGACCGCGAGCGCGCCCGCGTCGGGCTTCTCGTCGCCGACGATCATCCGGAACAGCGTCGTCTTGCCGGCGCCGTTGGCGCCGATCACGCCGACGATGCCCGCGGGCGGGAGCGTGAACGAGAGGTCCTCGATCAGCAGCCGCTCGCCGAAGCCCTTGCGCAGCGCCTCGGACTCGATGACCTTGTCGCCGAGCCGCTGGCCCGCCGGGATGTGGATCTGGACCTGGTCGAGCTTGACGTTGCGGTCCTCGGCCAGCAGGCGCTCGTAGTTGTTCAGGCGCGCCTTGGCCTTCTTGCGCCGGCCCTTGGGGTTCTCGCGCACCCAGGCGAGCTCCTGCTCGATCGTCCGCTTGCGCGCGGAGTCCTTGCGCTCCTCCTGCGCGAGCCGGGCCTGCTTCTGCTCGAGCCAGCTCGAGTAGTTGCCCTTGAAGGGGAGGCCGTGGCCGCGGTCGAGCTCGAGGATCCAGCCCGCGACGTTGTCGAGGAAGTAGCGATCGTGGGTGACGGCCACGACGGTGCCCTTGTACTCCTCGAGATGGCGCTCGAGCCAGCCGACCGACTCGGCGTCGAGGTGGTTGGTGGGCTCGTCGAGCAGCAGCAGGTCGGGCGCGCTGAGCAGCAGACGGCAGAGCGCGACGCGGCGGCGCTCGCCGCCGGAGAGCTTCGTGACGTCCGCGTCAGCGGGCGGGAGCCGCAGCGCGTCCATCGCGGTGTCGAGCTGGGTGTCCAGGTTCCAGGCGTCGGCGGCGTCGATCTGCTCCTGCAGGCGCCCGAACTCGTCCGCGGTCTCGTCGGAGTAGTTCGCCGCGAGCTCGTTGAAGCGGTCGAGCAGGCCGCGCAGCTCCGCGACGCCCTCCTCGACGTTGCCGCGCACGTCCTTGGACTCGTCGAGCTTCGGCTCCTGCTCGAGCAGCCCGACGGTGGCCCCGGGCGCGAGCTGCGCCTCGCCGCGGTACTCCGTGTCCTGCCCGGCCATGATCCGCAGCAGGGTCGACTTGCCCGAGCCGTTGAGGCCCAGGACGCCGATCTTGGCGCCGGGCATGAAGCTGAGCGAGATGTCCTTGAGCACCTGCTTGTCGGGCGGGTGCGTCCTGCTCAGCTTGTACATGGTGAAGACGTATTGGCTCGACATCGACCCATGAGCATAGATGCGCCCCCGCGGCGAGCCCGATCGCGTCCGATTTGGACGTGTGGCCGGTCCGGATGTCCGCAGGATGGTCGATAACTCTCCTATGCGGCCCCTGATCGGCGTCACGACCTCGGAGCTGCGCCCCAGCGGCGCGGGCACGCTGCGGCGTCAGGGCGAGCCCGCGCACCCCGAGATGGCGCTCGGGATGACCTACCTGCAGGCGATCGAGCGCGCCGGCGCGGTGCCGGTGGTGCTGCCGCCGTGCGTGTCGGACATGGAGTCGCTGATCGCCCGGCTCGACGGCGTCTGCCTCTCCGGCGGCCCCGACCTCGACCCCGAGGCCTACGGCGCGCGCGACCGGCACGCCGAGCTCGGGCCGACCGAGCCGTCCCTCGACGCCTTCGAGCTCGAGCTCGCGCGCGCCGCGCTGGAGCGCGGGATGCCGCTGCTGGGCATCTGCCGCGGCGCGCAGGCGCTCAACGTGGCCTGCGGCGGGACGCTGCACCAGCACCTGCCCGGCCACCGCCAGAGCGATCCGGGCTGCACGGCCACGCACGAGGTCGAGGTCCTGCCGCGCACGCGGCTCGCCGGGCTGCTCGGCGCCGGCCGGCACGCCGTCAACTCCTTCCACCACCAGGCCGTCGACCGCCTCGGGCCCGGCCTGCGCGTGTCCGCCCGCGCCGCCGACGGCACGGTCGAGGCGATCGAGGGCGCCGGCTTCGCGATCGGCGTCCAGTGGCACGCCGAGACGCTCGCCGACGGCCGCCTGTTCGAGGCGCTCGTCACCGCCTCCGCGCCCGCCCTGCGCATCGCCGCCTGAAGGGCCTGTCCCCTTAAGTTCGGGTAGCCCCCCGGATTCGAACCCCGCGGTGCGCGATCCTGAGGGGTCGTGGACTTCAACACCGCCATCTCCCTGCGCGGGGTCGTCAAGCGCTACGGGCCGATCACCGCCGTGAACGGGCTCGACCTCGACGTGCCCGAGGGCACCTGCGTCGGCCTGCTCGGCCCCAACGGCGCCGGCAAGTCGACGACGATGAAGCTGCTGACGGCGCAGGCGATCGCCAACGAGGGCACGATCGACGTGCTCGGCTACACGCTGCCCCGCGAGTCGAAGGTCGCGCGCGCCGAGATGGGCGTCGTCCCGCAGCTGGACAACCTCGACACGACGCTGACCGTCGAGCAGAACCTGCGCGTCTTCACGTACCTCTACCGCGTGCCGCGCGCGCAGCGGCACGAGGCGATCGAGCGCGCGCTCGAGATGGCGAACCTCGCCGACCGCCGCGACACGCGCGCGGACAAGCTCTCGGGCGGCATGCGCCGCCGGCTTCTGATCGCCCGCGCGCTCGTGCACCGCCCGCGGCTGGTGCTGCTCGACGAGCCGACGGTCGGCCTGGACCCGCAGGTCCGCCAGGAGCTGTGGGCGCTGATCGACGCCCTGCGCAGCGAGGGCACCTCGATCCTGATGTCCACGCACTACATCGAGGAGGCCGAGCGGCTCGCCGACAGCGTGACGATCATGTCGCACGGCGAGGCCGTCGCCACCGGCCGCCCGGCCGAGCTGATCGAGCAGCACGCCGGCCGCGAGGCCGTCGAGGTCTACGGGCCGCCCGCCAAGCTGCGGGAGGTCGAGGCCGCCGCGCGCGCGGGCGGGATGAGCACGCGCCGCACGGGCACCTCGGTGGCGATCCTGCGCCTCGACGACGCGACCAACGGCGGCCCGCCCGACGGCGAGCGCCGGCCCGCGAACCTCGAGGACGTCTTCGTCCTGCTCACCGGGGAGGAGATCTCGTGATGGCGACGGTCACCGAGTCCCTGCGCGGCCGCCGCCGGCTCGGTCGGCTCGAGCGCCCCGCGCTCGCCGGCGTGCTCGTGCGCGAGGTCATCAACTACTCCTCCTACTGGCGCTCGGTCACGTTCTCCTCGACCGTCGAGCCGACGATCTACCTGCTCGCGTTCGGGTTCGGCTTCGGCTCGCTCGTCTCGACCGTCGCCGGCTACGACTACGTCGAGTTCGTCGGCACGGGCACGGTCGCCACCGCGGTGCTGTTCTCGTCCGTGTTCGCGGCGATGTTCGGGACGTTCGTCAAGCGCGAGTTCCAGCGCACGTACGACGCGATCCTCGCCGCGCCGGTCGACGCGGAGGAGCTCGTGACGGCCGAGGCGCTGTGGATCGCGATCCGCGCCTCCGTCTACGGCTGCACGCCGCTGCTGGTGGCGATGGTCTTCGGGCTCGACCCGGCGTGGGGGATGCTGCTCGTCCCCGGCATCAACTTCATCACCGGCTTCGGCTGGGCGTCCGCCGGCGCGCTCATCTCCGCGCTGATGAAGTCGATCGACAACTTCTCATACGTGACCAGCACGCTGATCACGCCGATGTTCCTCGTCGCGGGCACGTTCTTTCCGATCAGCGGGCTACCCGAATGGGCGCAGGTGGCCGCGTGGTTCAACCCGCTGTATCACTGCGTCGAGCTCGTCCGGGGCGCCGCCTTCGGCTTCGAGGGCTGGGTGGATCTGGCCCACCTCGGCGTGCTGCTGTTCTTCGGCACCCTGATGTGGCGCCTGGCGATCTGGGCGACCGGCCGCCGCCTGGTCGATTAGGCGGCGGGCGGGCCGAGTACGAACGGCCCGTCGAGCGCCCCGCGCACGCGCCGCTGGACCTGGAGCTCCTCCTCGAGGTCGGCGATCTTGCCCTCGTGCTCGAGCAGGCGCCCCGGCAGGACCTGGGTGACGAACAGCCACACGAGCCTCCCGTCGAGCTGGGCGCCGGCGACGCGGCGCAGCTCGTCCTCGGCCTCGGCCGCGCTCAGCGGCTGCCGGTAGGAGCCCTCGGAGGTGAGCACGTCATAGACCTCGGCGATCGAGAGGATCCGCGCGGCGATCGGGATGTCGTCTCCCGCGAGGCCGTCCGGATAGCCCTGGCCGTCGATCCGCTCGTGGTGGGCGAGCACGGCCGTGGCGACCTCGCCGAGCCCCTCGACGCGCAGCAGCAGCCGGGCGCCGTCGGCCGGGTGGCGCTGGAGCAGCCGCCGCTCTAGCGGGTGCAGCGGCGAGCGGCCGACCAGCAGGTGGTCGGGCAGCGCCTCCTTGCCGATGTCGTGCAGCAGCCCGGCCGTGTGCACGACGGCCTGCTCGCGCGCGCTCAGGCCCGCCGCGCGGGCGAGCTCGTGCGCGTAGTGGGCGACGGCGGCCGCGTGGTGGGCGGCGTTGGGGTCGCGCAGCGAGAGCGTCTCCAGCAATAGGCCGAGCATGCCCTCGTGGCGGACGTCGAGCTGGTCCGTGCGGCGCTCGACCTCCTCCTCGTTCTCCTGCCCGCGCAGCACCGCTCGCAGCAGCAGCTGGCAGGTGGCGAGCGAGACGACGAACACGCCGATGATGCTCGCGCCGTAGACCTCGAAGCCGTAGACGGCCATCGCGGTCAGCGAGGCGGTGGCCAGCTCCCATGGCAGGACGGGCAGGTAGACCGTCCGGAACATCGTCAGCAGCGAGCCGCCGCGCAGCAGCACCGTGTGGCCGGCGATCATCACGAAGTTCAGGACGTTCGCCGCGACGAAGACGATCAGGACGGCGACCGCGAACGCGCCGCCGCTGTCGAGGGCCGAGTCGCGCAGCGATTGCAGCGCGAGCGCGCCGACCAGCGGGAAGGTCGCGTAGGTGACGAGGTTGTTGAGCAGATAGGAGCCGCGCGGACGGTGGCGCAGCGCGTCGATCGCCGCGGACGCCAGGCCCAGGGCGACGGCCGGAGCGGGCCCGAGCACCGCCATCACGAGCACGAGGCCCAGGAACGAGCCGCCGATCCGGAAGCGCTTCGCGTCGAGCACGATGAAGTCGCTGCCGAGCACGAGCACGGCCAGCAGCCCGACGAGCGCCCACGGCTCCCACTGGTCGCGCGAGGAGAGCAGCACCGCGGCGGCGACGACGGCGGCCAGCAGGGCGCTCTGCGCGATCGGCATGATCCGCGCGCGGCTGCTCCCGAGCGGCGCCGGGGGCGGCGCCGGTGGAGCCTCGACCTCGAGCTTGTCGGAGTGGCCCGCCGCCCTCATGAGCGCGAGCGACCACGACACGATCACCACCCACAGGGCGACGGCGAACCAGACGATCACACGGTCAAGGTAGTGGTCCGGACGCGAACACGCCAATCGGGCTAAGACCCGATTGAGCGGGCACCATGGGTTGACGATGCCTTCACGAATCCGGCAAGCTCGCTCCGGGTTCGGGTGCATTACATGCTTCGGCCCGCGGCAGAGCCGCGAGGAAAAACATTCGACCGATCAGGGGGCCATCATGGGCTGGCGCAACTAGCTGCCAGCGGTGACCAACTCGGGAGGTCACGGAAGGCAGCCGGGTCGGGCAACCGCCATATCGCTTCACATTCCTTCGCGCGATTTCGACGAGCGGGAAGGGGCAAACACAACTGAATTCGGGCCGGGTCTCGGGGAGCCGAGGGGCTTGGCGTCGCCGCTACCGTAGGACGACGTGCCTGGAATCGTCGACATCGAGCAGGCGGTGCTCCTTCTGGAGATCGAGCCGCCGTTCGACAAGCGCGACGTCCAGCTCGCGCGTCGTCGCCTCGCCAAGCAGTGGCACCCCGACATCGCCCCGCCCGGGAAGCAGCTCGAGCACGAGCGGCACCTGAAGGCCGTCAACGAGGCGGCCGACCAACTGTCCAGGCTCGCCGAGGAGTCCCGCGGCGGCTCGGTCTCCCGCAACGCCGTCAAGGTGGCGGGCCAGGCCGCGCGCAAGCGCCGCGCCGAGGAGGGCGCGCGCAACTACGCGGAGGAGCAGCGCCGGCGCGCCCAGGCCGAGGACCAGCACAAGCACGACCCGTTCGCCTCGCGCGTGCCCGACCACTCGGTCGTGCACCGCTATGCCCGCTGCCTGTCGTACCCCGAGTGGGGCGTCGGGACGGTCAACGGCATCTACTTCACGGGCGAGGGCGACGACATCCAGCAGTGGGCGCGCGTGAGCTTCCAGGTCGGGGTGCGCACCGTCCCGGCCGGCTCGCTGCAGTTCGTGGACTTCCACAAGCCCGACCCGGGCGCCGAGCGCGTGCAGCGCTTCATGACCGCGGCCAAGCACGCGCTCGCGGAGGGCAACTTCGAGCTGGCCGCCCGGCGGCTGGTCTACGCGCGCGACGCGGAGCCGCGCAACCTCAGCGTGCTGCGGCTGCTGCCGACGGCGTACTGGCAGGCCGGCGACCTCCCAGCCGCCGCGCGCGCCGTGCGCGACTGGATCCGCGAGGAGCCCGGCCGCCCGGCGCCGCACCGCACCGCGGCGCGGATCTACGACTCGATGGGGGCGCTGACGCAGGCGATCGACGAGAGCGTCAAGGAGTGCGCCGCCGCGCCCTCCGAAGCGTCGGCCTGGGAGCGGCTCGGGCGCCTGCGGTTGCGCGCGTTCGACCGCGAGGGGGCGCGCGAGGCGCTCGAGCGCGCTCGCGCCCTCGGCGCGACCGAGCAGGGCCTGCTCGACCTCGCGCTGGTCGCGCACCTCGCCGGAGACGTCGGCGCCGAGGTCTCGGCCTGCGAGCAGGCGACGCAACTCGCTCCCCGCTCGCCCAACGCATGGGCGCGCTACGCGCACGCGCTCGCGCGCACCGACCGCGTCCGCGACTGCCTCGCCGCCTGCGAGCGCGCGCTCGAGCTCGGCGACGACCCCGAGGTCCGCGACCTGCGCGAGCAGGTGCTCGCCGCCGCCCCGCGCGAGCTCGACGCCGCCTAGTTACGGCAGCCCGGCGTGCGGCACGTCGACGGTGGCGGTGAGCAGCACCGCCTCGCGCTTGTCCATCCGCCGGTGCTCGAGGAAGTCCGGCGCCGCGCAGATCAGCAGGGTGCGGCCGTCGTCGCCGCCGAGCATGCAGGCGAACACGCCGAGGCCCTCGGGCCCACGGATCTCCTCGGCGATCTCCCCGCCCGGCGCCAGCCGCGCGACGCGGCCGCCGACCGCGTCGGCCGACCAGATGCAGCCCTCCGCGTCGAGCGCGCAGCCGTCGGGCGCGAACTTCAGCGTGGCGAGCGTCTGCTCGAAGGACTCGTAGCTCGGCTCGGGCTCGATCTGGCCCCAGACCGTGGGGTCGGTGAGCGAGCCGTCCTCGGCGATCGTGAACTGCGTGTAGCGCGCCGCCACCGTCTCGCCGACGATCAGCGTGCGGCCGTCGTCGGTGATCACGGTGCCGTTGGGGAACCACAGGTCGCTCGCCGCGACCGACACCGCGCCGTCGGGGTCGATCCGGATCAGGTCGGTCGGTGAGGCGTCCTCGCCGGCCATGAGGTCGAAGCCGAAGTTGCCGACGTAGGCGCGGCCCTGCGCGTCGACGACCATGTCGTTGAGGTGGCCCTTGGCCAGCGAGGAGAGGTCGGCGTGCTCGGTGACCTCGCCGCCGGGCGAGCGCCGCAGCACGCGGAAGTCCTTGCGCGAGACGACCAGCAGCGAGCCGTCGGGCATCCAGCCGAGCCCGGACGGCTGCTCGGGCACCTCCAGCACCGTCTCCTCGGCGCCGTCCGGCGTGACCGTCGAGACGGTGCCGCGGTAGAAGTCCGACACCCACCAGCGATCGTCGCGCCAGCGCGGGCCCTCGAAGAACGCGCCGCCCTCGAGGAGCGTGGTCAGCTCACGTCCGGCCATGCGGCGGCACTCTAGGCGACCTGCTCCTCCAGGCCGCGCACCTCGACCTTGGGCGCGGACCCCGTGCGCTTCTCCTCGCGGACCTCCAGCCGCCGCGACAGGCGCGACAGCGCGTAGTTGACGATGATGAAGAGCAGTCCGACGAACAGGAAGACCTCGAGGATCGGCGCGTCGATGCCGCCGCCCGTGAACGGGTTGCCCGAGGTCGCCGTGACCGTGCGGGCGCGGCGCATCACCTCAGTGATCGCGATGATCGAGACGAGCGTCGTGTCCTTGTTGAGCGTGATCAGCTGGGAGACGGTCGCCGGCACCATCCGCCGCAGGCCCTGCGGGAGGATCACGTGGCGCATCGCCTGCCGGTAGTTCAGCCCGAGCGCGTGCGCGGCCTCCGCCTGGCCGCGCGGCAGCGAGAGGATGCCCGCCCGCATGATCTCCGCCAGCACGGCGCTGTTGTAGAGCACGAGGCCGGAGAGGCCGGCGAGCATCAGCCCGGACTGCCACGCCTCGGGCGCCCATCCCGGGACCGCGCTCTCCCAGGCGTTGCGCGCGCTCTGGGGGATCCACAGGAACAGGAACAGGATCAACAGCAGCAGCGGCAGGTTCCGGAACACGTCGACCCACGCACCCGCGACGATCGACACGAGCCGGAGGCGCGAGAGTCGCAGCAGCGCCAGCGCCAGGCCGGCCAGCAGCGCCAGCACGATCGCCACGACGGCGATCTGGAGGTTGATCAGGAAGCCCTCGAGGATGAAGCGCAGGTTGTTGCCCACGCCGAGCCACTCGAACATGGTCGCGAAGATCATCGGCGCACCGCGTAGCGGCTCTCGAGCACGCGGATCGCGACCGTCGCGAGCCCGGTCAGGATCAGGTAGCCCGATGCGGCCCAGACGAAGGCGGGGATCACGTCGAACGTCCGCGACGCGATCACCCGGCCCGTCTTGAGCAGGTCGTCGAGCGCGAGGATCGAGCCGCCGATGATCGCCGAGTTCTTGATCATCGCGATGATCAGCGAGCCCAGCGGCGAGATCACGGTGCGGAACGCCTGCGGGAGCACGATCCGCCGCAGCGTCTCGGGATAGGAGAACCCGAGCGACAGCGACGCCTCGATCTGCCCCTTCGAGACGCTGAACACGCCGGAGCGCAACGCCTCGGCGACGTAGGCCGCGGTGTAGAGGCCGAGCGACGCCACGCCGGCCACGAAGGCGCTGATCTCCACCCCGGACCGGCGCAGCCCGGGGAAGGAGATGAACAGCAGCACGAGCAGCGGGATGTTGCGGAAGAACTCGACGTAGAGGCCCCCGGCCCGCTGCAGCCAGGGGTTCGGCGCCACCCGGAAGGCGGCGACGAGCGTGCCCACCGCCATCGCGATCACGAACGAGACCACCACGAGCTCCACGGTGGTCCCGAACCCGCGGAGGAACTCGTCGAAGTTCTCCGTCAGGGTGTCGACGAAGGCGAAGGGCACGCCCGGTGGTTCCTAGCCCTCGTTCTGCTTGACCAGCTCGACCGCCTCGTCGACCGAGATGTCGGGCGGCTCGGCCTCCGTGTCCGTGTACTGGCCGACCCACTTCTCGTAGGTCTTGGCATAGCGGCCGTCGTCCTTGTACTCCTGGAAGACGCCGTTGACGAACTCCTGGAGCTCCGTGTTGCCCTTCTTGATGCCGGCGCCGTATGGCTCCTGCGTGAGCTCGTCGCCGACCAGCTGCAGCGAGTCGTCCTGGATGATCATGCCCGTCAGGATCACGTCGTCCGTCGAGATCGCGTCGACGCTGCCGTTCTGCAGCGACTCCAGGCACTCCGAGTAGGAGTCGACGAGCTTGAGCTTCGCGTCGGGCGCCTGCTTCTTCAGCGTGGCCTCGTACGTCGAGCCCAGCGCGGTGCAGACGTTCTTGCCCGCCAGGTCGTCGACGCCCTGGATCTCCGTGTTGTCCTTCTTGACGAGGATCCGGCCCTTCGCGATGAAGTACGGGTCGGAGAACTCGATCTGCCCGACACGCTCCTCGTTGATCGTCATCGTCGAGAGGATCACGTCGGCCGTCCCGTCCTGCAGGAACGGGATGCGGTTGTCCGAGATCGCCTCGATGAACTTCGGCTCGACGCCGAGCTTGTCGGCGATCGCCTGGCCGAGGTCGACGTCGAAGCCCTCGACCTTGCCCGAGGACGGGTTGTTGAAGCCGAAGGGCGGGACGTCGTACTTGACGCCGATCGCGATCTCGCCCTTCTCCTGGATATCGCCGAGTGGGGTGCCCGGCTCGAACTTCTCGACCTCCGCCGCCGGCGTCGAGGTCGCCTCGCCGCCACCGCCGGACTCCTCATCGTCGCCGCAACCCGCCAGCACCAGCCCGAGTACCAACGCCAGCACGGCCAGCCACCGTGTCGTCTTCATTGCCCTCTCCCTCTCCCTAGTGGTGGATGATCTTGTCGACGAAGTCGCGTGCGCGCTCGCTCTTGGCCGCCTCGAAGAACTCCTTCGGCGAGCCCTCCTCGACGATGTGGCCGTCGTCGATGAAGACGATCCGGTCGCACACCTCGCGCGCGAACCCCATCTCGTGGGTCACGACGGCCATCGTCATGCCGTCGCGCGCGAGGTCGCGCATGACGTCCAGCACCTCCCGGATCATCTCCGGGTCCAGCGCCGAGGTCGGCTCGTCGAAGAGCATGAGCTTCGGCTCCATCGCCAGCGCCCTGGCGATCGCCACGCGCTGCTGCTGGCCGCCCGAGAGGTCGGCGGGGTACGCGTCGGCCTTCTCGGAGATGCCGACGCGCTCGAGCAGCTTCTGCCCGCGCGCGCGGGCGTCGGCCTTCGAGAGCCCCTTCACCTCCATGGGCGCGAGTGTCACGTTGTCCATGACCGTCTTGTGGGCGAACAGGTTGAACTGCTGGAAGACCATCCCGATCTCCGAGCGCAGCCTCGCCAGCGCCTTGCCGGCGCCGCCGACGGGGCGCCCGTCGAAGCGCACCTCGCCCTCGTCGACGGACTCCAGCCCGTTGATGCAGCGCAGCATCGTCGACTTGCCCGAGCCCGACGGCCCCGCGATCACGATCACCTCTCCGCGACCGATCGACAGATCGATCCCGTCCAGGACGACGTTCTCCCCGAAGCTCTTGCGAACCGAGCGCAGTTCGACGAGGTTGCGTTCCTCGTTCGCTGCTACCTCGCTCATCTCCCGCTCAGAACCCTACTGGTTCGATCCGGCGTGCGGATTACGGTTCTGCGTTCATGCGATTGATCGTGGCCCGCTGCTCCGTCGAGTACTCAGGCCGCCTGTCGGCGCGGTTGCCCGAGGCGCTGCGGCTGGTGATGCTCAAGGCGGACGGCTCCGTGCTCGTGCACGCCGACGCCGGCGGCTACAAGCCGCTGAACTGGATGACGCCGCCGACGGTCGTCGAGGAGGAGGCCGGCGTGATCGTCGTCCGCAAGCTCAAGGGCGAGGACCGGCTGGACATCACCCTGCACGAGGTGGTCTCGGACGTCGACTGCCTGATGGACGAGGACGCGGCACGGCTCGAGAAGGACGGCGTGGAGCGCGACCTGCAGGAGCTCCTGGCCGACCTGCCGGAGCGCTGCGGCGACGGCTTCCGGCTCGTGCGCCGCGAGTGGCCGACCGACATCGGCCCCGTGGACCTGATGTGCCGGGACTCCGAGGACGGCTGGGTGGCGGTGGAGATCAAGCGCATCGGGACGATCGACGCGGTCGAGCAGCTCTCGCGCTACCTGGAGCGGATCCGCCTGGACCCGGCGCTGGCGGGCTGCGCGGGCGTGCTGGCGGCCCAGACGATCAAGCCGCAGGCGCGCGTGCTGGCCGAGGCGCGCGGGCTGCGCTGGGTCGAGGTCGATCTCGCGGAGCTGCGGGGCGAGCGCGAGCCGGCGCTCACGCTGTTCGGCGCATGAGCGGCGAGCCCGTCCTCGCCGAGGCACGCGACGGCGTGCTGGAGATCACGCTGAACCGGCCCGCGGTGCGCAACGCCGTCAATGCGGCGGTCGCCGAGGGCGCGGCCGCCGCGCTGGACCGGCTCGACGGCGGCGACGATCTGCGCGCGCGCCAGATAAGGGGCCTGTCCCCTCAGGTTTCGCCGTGCAGGGTGGTGACAAGGGTGCGGGCGCCGCCGCGGTCGCGATGCTCGCAGAGGTAGATGCCCTGCCAGGTGCCGAGCGCGAGCCCGCCGTCGCTCACCGGCAGCGACAGCGACGGGCCCAGCAGCGACGCCTTGATGTGGGCCGGCATGTCGTCGGGACCCTCGGCCGTGTGCGTCCAGTAGGACGCGTCCTCGGGCACGGCCTCGTTGAGGTACGACTCGAAGTCGTCACGGACGTCGGGCGACGCGTTCTCGTTGAGCGTCAGCGACGCCGAGGTGTGGCGGATGAACAGATGCAGGAGGCCCGTCCGCACGTCCTCGAGCTCGGGCAGCGCCTCGAGCACCTCACGGGTGACGAGGTGGAAGCCGCGGGGCCGCGCCCGCAGCGTGATCTCGCGCTGGAGCCACACGCCGCGCAGCCTAGTCGGCCGCGCACCGGGGCGCCCACCCGAAGGGCGCTAATCGGGGAGGCGGGCCGCTCGCATGTCGACGCGGTCGCCGCGGAACGGGATGCCCTCGGCCTCGAGCAGCTTGCGCTGGCGTGTGCCCTTCGCGAGCGTGCCGTCGGCGCGCACGATCCGCCACCACGGGAGCGCCGGGTCGTCGTTGCCGGCCAGCACCGTGCCGGCGAAGCGCGGGGCGCCCGGCGAGACGTCGCCGTAGGCGCGCACGAAGCCCTCCGGCGTGTTGCGGATGCGGTCGAGCACGCGGTCCTCGCGCGAGGGCATGGCGGGTATCCTCGCGCGCCATGCGCCACGGCACCTACTCGATCGTCGCCCTCGATCCCGAGACCGGCGAGCTGGGCGCCGCGGTCCAGTCGCACTGGTTCAGCGTCGGCTCGCTGTGCACCTGGGCCCGGCCGGGCGTCGGCGCGGTGGCCACCCAATCGGTCGTCGAACCCGCGCACGGCCCGAACGCGCTCGACCGGATCGAGGCCGGCGAGTCCGCCCACCAGGCGCTGCGCTCGCTGCTGGAGTCCGACCCGCTCGCCGCCGTGCGCCAGGTCGGCATCGTCGACGCGCGCGGCGAGGTCGCCGTCGCCACCGGCCCGGACTGCATCGCCAACGCCGGCGACGCCACCGGCGCCACCTGGAGCTGCCAGGCCAACATGATGGAGCGCGACACCGTGCCCGCCGCGATGTCCGCCGCCTTCGAGGCGGCGACCGGCGACCTCGCGGGGCGGCTGCTCGCCGCGCTGCAGGCCGCCGAGGGCGAGGGCGGCGACGTGCGCGGGCGCCAGTCGGCGGCGCTGCTGGTCGTCCCGTCCGAGGGCGAGGCGTGGCGGGCGCGCGTGGACCTGCGCGTGGAGGACCACGAGGCGCCGCTCGCCGAGCTCGAGCGCCTGCTCGAGCTGTGGCGCGCCTACGAGCTGGCGGGCGCGGCCGACGAGCTGATGGCCGCCGAGCGCTACGAGGAGGCGGGCGCGCTGTACCGCCGTGCCGCGGAGCTGGCCCCCGGCTCCGACGAGCTGCTGTTCTGGGCCGGGCTGGCGATCGCCCATGCGGGCGACCTCGACGAGGGTGCCGACGCCGTGCGCCGCGCGGCCGAGCGCCAGCCGAACTGGCTCGTGCTGCTCGACCGGCTCTCGCCGGACTTCGCCCCGGCCGGCGCCGCCGTGCGGGCGGCGCTCGACCGGGGCTGAGACCGCTCAGCTCAGCAGATGGCCTGCAGATGGAAGTCCCGGCCGCGGTTCTCGTCCGTGGTCGGGTTGCCGTCGTCGGCGTCGTCGTTCTGCTGGTCGACCTGCACCTGCGTCGGCGCGCCCGCCGCGGGCTGGACGCCGAAGCCGTTGGAGCTCGAGGTGCCGACGGCGTTCGCGGTGAACGAGCACTTCGAGACGTCCTTGTTGAACGTCACGGTGTAGGTGTTCTCCGCGGGGTTGGTGAGCGCCGAGGCGGTCGCGCCGCGGCCTGCGACGAACGTGCCGTCGGCCTTCACCGACGCGAAGCCCAGATCGCCCGCGGAGGCGAACTCCTCGGAGGACTTGCCGTCGACCTTGTCGGCGTCGAGGTTCGCGACCTTGCCCGTCGCGTTGGTGGTGAAGGGCGGGCCGGAGGTGTCGCCGACCTCGATCTGGCCGGCCTCCTTGCCCCTGGTGGTGAACTCGAAGGCACGGCCGCCCTTGAGGTTGTTGGCGCGCACGCACGGCTCCTTGCCGGCGTCGGACCGGCAGCCGTAGATGGCGCCGCCGCCCTCGCCGTTGCGCTTGTTGGACTGGCGCGTGCCGTAGGAGCCGTTGTTGGCGATGATCTGCGTCTCGCGCGTCAGCGAGCCGCTGCTCGGGTTGCGCTTGCCGAGCTTGGCGTCACGGCCCTCGCCGAAGCCCACTGCGGCGGAGGGGATGCCGATCGCGAGGATCAGCGCGGTTGCGACCACGTACAGGCCGGGGGAACGTCGCTTCAAGGGTGCCTCCCTGGGAAGGGGTTGATCCGGTCTTCCCACTGCGACACCCGGAACCCCGTTCCGGTTGCGGTGCCCCGGAATGAGAGGTCAGCTCTGCAACGCCGCGCTCAGCGCTCGCCCGGCTGCTTGGCCGGGTTCACCGAGACCGGGATCGACAGATCCAGGGCGGTGCGGATGATGCGGTTCTGCTCCATCGTGTGCGCGGCCGGGTAGCCCTCGCCCGGGCTGGCGCGCTCGGGCCGGCCGACGTAGCCGAACTCGAGCTGGCTCGGCAGCAGCTGCAGCAGGCGCGGCGACATGTGCGCGCGGGCGCCCATGTTGCGCGGCTCCTCCTGGGCCCACACGACCTCGCGGAGGTTCGGGTAGCGCGCGACCTCCTCCATGATCTGCTCCTGCGGGAACGGATAGAGCAGCTCGACGCGGGAGATCGCCACGCGCTCGTTGTTCTCGCGCGTCGCGTGGCCCTTGAGGTCGTAGTAGACCTTGCCCGTGCAGAGCACGAGGCGCTCGACCTTGGACTCGTCGATGCGCGGCTCGGGCAGCACGGGGAAGAAGCGCGCCTCGGACAGGTGCTCGATCCGCGAGGTCGCCTGCGGCAGGCGCAGCAGCGACTTCGGGGTCATGATCACGAGCGGGCGCTGCTTGGCCACGCGCGCCTGGCGGCGCAGCAGGTGGAAGTACTGCGCGGGCGTCGTGAGGTTCGCGACGCGGATGTTGCCCTCCGCGGCGAGCGTCAGGAAGCGCTCGAGCCGGGCCGACGAGTGCTCGGGGCCCGAACCCTCGTAGCCGTGCGGCAGCAGCAGCGTCAGGCGCGTCGTCTGGCCCCACTTGGCCAGCGCGGAGACGATGAACTGGTCGACGATCACCTGCGCCGAGTTGACGAAATCGCCGAACTGCGCCTCCCACAGGACGAGCGTCTCGGGCGCCTCCATCGAGTAGCCGTACTCGAAGCCCATGCAGGCGATCTCGCTCAGCGGCGAGTTGTGCAGCTCCATCGGCGCCAGCGCGCCGGCGAGCGACTGGATCGGCGACACGCGCTGGCCGGTCTTGGCGTCGTGGAGCACCAGGTGGCGCTGGGAGAACGTGCCGCGCTCGACGTCCTGGCCCGTGAGGCGCACCGGCGTCCCCTCGGTCAGCAGCGACGCGTAGGCGAGGCTCTCGGCCTGCGCCCAGTCGATGCCGCCGTCAGGCCCGACCGCCTCGCGCCGGCGCTCGAGCTGCTTGATCAGCTTGGGGTGGATCGTGAAGCCGTCGGGGACCCGCAGCAGCTCGTCGTTGAGCGCGGTCAGCCGCTCGGCCGAGACCGCGGTCTTGACCTCGGGCGAGGGCGAGCGGTCGAGCTCGTAGCCGCCCGTCGGCTGCTCGGCGTCGGTCGCGGACAGCTCCTCCTTGAGCTCGCGGTGGCGCTCGGAGAGCCCGTTCCAGATCTCCTGGGCGAGCTCGTCGGCCTCCTCCTTGGTGAGCACGCCGCGCTCGACGAGCTGGCCCGCGTAGATCTCGCGCACGGAGATCTTCTTCTTGATCTTGGCGGCCATCTCAGGCTGCGTGTAGGCGGGCTCGTCGGCCTCGTTGTGGCCGTAGCGGCGGTAGCCGATCAGGTCGAGCACGACGTCGTGGCCGAACTCCTGGCGGAACGCGAACGCGAGCCGCACGGCCGAGATGCAGGAGGCGACGTCGTCGGCGTTGACGTGGATGATCGGGACGTCGAAGCCCTTCGCGAGGTCCGAGGCCCAGCGCGTGGAGCGCGCGTCGTCGGGATCCGTCGTGAAGCCGACCTGGTTGTTCTGGATCAGGTGCAGCGCGCCGCCGACCGTGTAGCCGTCGAGCGCCTGCAGGTTGAAGGTCTCCGCCACGACGCCCTGGCCGGGGAAGGCCGCGTCGCCGTGCAGGATGATCGGGATCGCGGCGTTGACGTCCAGGTGCGCGTGCGGGCCCTGGCGCGTGGTCTGCACGGCGCGGGTGGCGCCCTCGACGACCGGCGAGACGTACTCGAGATGGCTCGGGTTGGACTCGAGCCGCACGATGATCGAGCGGTCGTCGGGCAGCTGGTAGGTGCCCTGGGCGCCGTGGTGGTACTTGACGTCGCCGGTGCCGCCCTGCGGGATCGTGGTCACGGCCTCGATCGAGGAGGCGCCCTCGAACTCGCGGAAGATCGTCTCGTACGCGCGCCCGAGGTTGTGGGCGAGCACGTTGAGGCGGCCGCGGTGCGCCATGCCGATCACGACCTCGCGCGCGCTGTTGGCGGCGGCGAGCTGGATCATCTCGTCGAGCATCGGGACCGTCATGTCCAGGCCCTCGATCGAGAACTGCTTCTGGCCCAGGTAGGCCTTGTGCATGAAGCGCTCGAGCGAGTCGACCTGGGTGAGGCGGCGCAGCAGCGCCTTCTCCTCCTGGTTGGTCAGCGGCCCCGCGAACGCGCCCGACTCGATCTTCTCCCGCAGCCAGGTGCGCTGGCGGTGAGAGGCGATGTGCTCGATCTCGTAGGCGATCGTGCCGCAGTAGACCTCGCGCAGCTTCGGCAGCGCGTCGGCGAGCGTCGCGCCCGGCACGTGGGTGCGCAGGATCCGCGCGGGGATCCGCTTCATGATCTCCTGCGTCAGGCCGAGCGGCTCCGGGTCGAGCGCGGGGTCGCCCTCGGGCTCCGAGCCGAGCGGGTCCAGCCGCGCCGCGAGGTGGCCGTGCATGCGGTGCGCCTTCAGCAGCGAGACCGCGGCCTGGACGGCCTGGAGCATCGTGTCGTCGGCGATGCCGCCGACGTCGGACTTGCGCCGGGCGGGCTCGCCCGCCGGCTCGGCCTCCGCGACGGCGGTCAGCGCCTGCGGCTGCGGCGGCTCGGGCGCCGGGCCGAGCGGGGCGCCGAGCTGCTCGAACACGGACTCGTAGAAGCCGTGCTCGCCCTGCAGGTAGGCCTCGACGACCTGCAGGAACTGGCCGGACTCGGCGCCCTGGATGACCCGGTGGTCGTAGGTCGAGGTCATCGTCATCACCTTCTCGGCGCCGATCGCGGCCCCGACGGCGCCGAGGCCGACGGGGTAGGCGATCGAGCCGGTGGCGACGATCGTGCCCTGGCCTCCCATCAGGCGCGGCACGGAGGCGACGGTGCCGATCCCGCCCGGGTTGGTGAGCGAGACGTTGGCGCCCTGGAGGTCGTCCGCGGTCAGCTTGTTCTCGCGGGCGCGGGCGATCAGGTCGTTGAAGGCGTCGAGGAACTGCGGGAACGCCATGCGGCCGGCGTCGCGGATCACCGGCACCATCAGCGTGCGCCCGCCGCCCTTCTTCTCGACGTCGACGGCGATGCCGAGGTTGACCTGGCCGCTGTCAAGGACGTGCGGCTTGCCGTCGATGTCGGCGAAGGCGTTGGTCATGACGGGCATCTGCTCCGTCGCCGCGCGCGCGACCGCGTAGGCGATCAGGTGCGTGAAGGAGACCTTCTTGCCGGCCTCCTTGAGCTGCTTGCGGCGGCCGTCGAGCACCGTGACGGTCATCGTGCGGAACGAGGTCGCGGTCGGGATCGAGCGCGACTCGTCCATGTAGCGGGCGAGCATCGCGCCGGCGCCCTTGAGCAGCTTCGCGCCGTCGGCCTTCGGCGCCGCTGCCGTCGCCCCGTTGTCGGTGGCGGCCAGCACGTCGGCCTTGGAGATGCGCCCGGCGGGGCCGGTGCCCTTGACGGCGCTGAGGTCGACGCCGAGGGCGGCGGCGACACGGGCGGCGACGGGGGTGACCTTCGCGCCCTCCGGGACGGCGACCGCAGCGTCGCCGGCTGGGCGGGGAGCGGAAGTGGGCTCTGGCGCCGGTGCGGCGGTCTTCGGCGCCCCGGCGCCGGCGGTCATCCGGGCGAGCACCTGGCCGACGGTCACGGTCTCGCCGGCCTCGGCGAGGATCTCCGTGATCGTGCCGCCGGCGGGCGCGGGCATCTCCGCGTCGACCTTGTCGGTCGAGATCTCGACGATCGTCTCGTCGACCTCGACGCTGTCGCCGACGGCCTTGGCCCACTCGAGGATCGTGCCCTCGGAGACCGACTCGCCCATCTGCGGCATGACGATGTCCAGGGTCTGGGCCTCGCCCTCCGGCTCGGCGGCCGGCGCCTCGGCGGGCTCGGCCGGCGCCTCGGCCGCGGGCCCGCTGCCGTTGGTGGGCGCGATCTCGGCGAGGACGGCGCCGACGTCGACGGTGTCGCCCTCGGCGAAGTGGATCTTCACGACGGTGCCGGACGTCGGGGCGGGCACCTCGGCGTCCACCTTGTCGGTCGAGATCTCGACGAGCGTCTCGTCCTCGGCGATCGTGTCGCCCTCCTGCTTGTGCCACTCCAGGATGGTGCCGTCGGAGACCGACTCGCCCATCGCCGGCATGGCCACTTCCACCGTCGTGTTGACCGCCATGTCTCGCTCAGACCATACCGCGTTCAGGCAGCGTTTCCTGCCTGCGTACGCGGCGTTCGTGGTAGACGAAACCGGCGCTGCCCGCGAACGGCCCGAGGCCGCCGATGACCACGACCGTCACGGCGAGCCAGAGCGGCACCACGCGCCGCCTCACTGCGGCGATGCAGAGCAGCGAGATGACGATCCAGCCGATGCCGTGCGCCCAGCCGAAGTAGAGCTTGGCGGGCTCATTAAGAATCGCAAGCACGAGCAGCGTCAGGTAGGCCGCCGAGTGGGCGAACGAGAGGTACTTCAGCCGCGCGAACGTGATCACGGCTCGAGCAGCCTTGCCATGTGGCGCAGCACGCCGTCGGCCTCCCCGGGCCAGGCGTCGACGTCGCGCGGCCACCAGGCGTGGGCGTCGTGCTCGGCGTCCGGGGTGACGACCGCCCCGGCGGGGAGCCAGGCCTGGCCGATCAGCATGACCATCCGGTTGGGCAGGCACACGAGCGCCTCGATCCGCTCGCGCTCGGGCTCGACGGACCACTCCTCGGCCAGTTCGCGCGTGAGCGTCTCCGTCGGGTCCTCGCCGACCTCGACCGCCCCGCCGGCGCCGAGCGCCCAGCGGCCGGCCCAGCTCGCGACCCACGAGGCCCGGCGGCCGGCGAGCCAGCGGCCGTCGCTGTCGCGCACGACGCACAGCGCGGCCAGCGACGCGGACGCGTCCTCGCGCACGAGCCGCAGCGACCAGCGCATCGGCTGCAGGTCCAGCCGCAGCACGCCCTCGTCCGTCTCCGTGAAGCCGGCCAGGCGGGCGGCGAGCCCGTCGTGCGAGGGCGAGCCGCGGTCGGCGAGCGTGGCGATCGCGCGGTCGGCGGCCGCGCTGCGCTCCGGGCTGGGCTCGTACGGCTCGTCGAGCCAGCACGCCGCCACCTGGGTGGCCTGCCATGGTCCGCGGGCGAGGATGCCGGGCGTCAGCGACACGCGACACTGAGGGTAATGAGCGCGCGACGGCGCAAGCACTGGGGCTGGGGGTTCGAGGACGAGCCCGCGCCCGACGCGGAGGCCGCGGCCGGCCTGGCTGCGCACCTGGGCTTCGGCTCGGCGGAGCTCGAGGCGCCCGCGCCGGTCCGGCTTGCGCCGCCGCGCGTGCCGGTCCCCCCCGGGCTCCCGGTGGTGGCCGGCGACCACGCCCGCGCGGCGCACGCCCACGGCGCCTCCTACAGCGACGTCGTGCGCGCGTTCCGCGGGCGCTTGGAGCATGCGCCCGACGCGGTGGCGATGCCCGGCTCGGAGGAGGAGCTCGTGCGCGTGCTCGATTGGTGCGCCGGTGCGGGGCTCGCGGTCACGCCCTACGGCGGCGGCACGAGCGTGGTCGGGGGCGTCGACCCGGTGCGCGGCTCGCACGAGGGTGCGGTCTCGGTGGACCTGTCGCGGCTGGACCGCGTGCTCGAGGTCGACGACGTCTCGCGCGCGGCGCTGGTCGAGGCCGGCGCCGCGGGCCCGCGGCTCGAGTCGCAGCTCGGCGAGCGCGGCCTGACGCTGCGCTTCTTCCCGCAGTCGTTCGAGCTCTCGACGCTCGGCGGCTGGATCGCCACTCGCGCCGCGGGCCACTTCGCGACCGGCCCGACCCACATCGACGACCTCGTCGAGTCCGTGCGGGCCGTGACCGTCGGCGGCGAGGTCTGGGAATCGCGGCGGCTGCCGGGCTCGGGCGCCGGGCCGTCGCCGGACCGGATGCTGCTCGGCTCCGAGGGCACGCTCGCCGTGATCACCCGGGCGTGGGTGCGCGTGCGGCCGCGGCCGTCGGAGCGCCGCTCGGCGTCGGTCGCGTTCCCGTCCTTCGAGGCCGGCTGCGAAGCCGTGCGGGCGATCGTGCAGGCGGGCCTGCAGCCCGCCAACTGCAGGCTCGTGTCCGCGCGCGAGGCGGCGCTGACGTTCGCGGGCTCGCAGGACCTGCTCGTGCTGGGGTTCGAGGAGGCGGGCGTGGCGGGCTTCGACGCGGCCGCTTCGCTCTGCTCCACGCACGGCGGGCATGTTCGGGAGGGCGGTGGCGGGGGCTCGTCCGCGTGGCGGGACGCGTTCCTGCGGGCGCCGTACCTGCGGGACACGTTCGTCGCGATGGGCGTGCTCTCGGAGACGTTCGAGACCGCCGTGACCTGGGACCGCCTGCCGGGGCTCGTGGCCTCGGTCTCGGGCGCCGTCACGGAGGCGCTCGGCGGGGCCGGGTTCGTCACCTGCCGGCTCACGCACGCCTACCCCGACGGCGCGGCGCCCTACTTCACCGTGCTCGCGCCCGCCGAGCGCGGCGCAGAGGTCGAGCAATGGGCCGCGATCAAGGCCGTCGCCGGCGACGCCGTGCTGGCCGCCGGCGGCACGATCACCCATCACCACGCGGTCGGCCGCGACCACCGGCGCTGGTACGACGCGCAGCGCCCCGAGCCATTCGCCGCCGCCTGGCGCGCGGCGAAGGCGGCCCTCGACCCGGATGGCCTCCTCAACCCGGGGGTACTCTGGGAGCAGGCATGAGCCTCGACGCGTCCGCCAAGAACATGCAGGCCGTCTGCAAGGCCAAGGAGCACCACGACAAGACGTGCCCCTGGGGCGGCAAGGGCACCCACGTGCACCTCTCCTGGTTCGACATCGAGCGCATGGGCTGGGAGGAGGGCGACGTCATCTGCGGCCTCGTCGTCACCGGCGACCAGCGCGTCTCCACGGGCACGATGCGCGTCACCTGCGACGCAGAGCCGGACGACGACCGCTTCGAGTCCGAGCAGGAGGAAGAGGTCGTCGAGGCGGTCTCGGAGCGAGAGCTCGTCACGGTCACGCCACAGGGCGAGCCGTCCGGGCCCCGCTGAACGTCAACGGCGGCTGGGTAGGGAGGCGAGGGTGCCGCCCACGTCGGCCACTCCGAACGCGAGCGTGCACTTGTTCCGTCTATGCGTGAACAACTGCACGCTCGAGTGAAACCGGGGCGATCCGGGCGCTCCCCCACCTTCCCCGCCAGAGCCGCTGACGTTCGCCCCGCGCAACACCCCCCGGCTCAGTCGACGATCACCAACTCGCGCCCCAGGGCCTTCTCGAGCAACACCCGCTCGCGGTCCGCGGCCCAGCGGGCCACGGTGACGTCCTCCGAGTGCCGCAGCCGCAACGCCACGCGCCCGTCGACGACGTCCACCGCGACCCCCTCGACCGTCTGGTCGCGCGGGCGCTCGAGCTGCTCGGCGAGCCGCAGGACCGCGGCGCAGCGCTCGACGAGCGCCTCGTCGCCGTCGCGCGCGAGCGCGGAGAACTCGCCGAGCCCCGGCGAGCCCTTGCGGTGGTAGCGGGCGAGCTGCCCGATCAGGCCGGTCTCGCGCGGCGAGAAGCCCGGCAGGCCCGCGCTGAGGATCAGGTAGCGCGAGTGCTTGTGGTGGTCGTCGTAGTCGACGGCCGTGCCGATGTCGTGCAGGATCGCCGCCGACCACAGCAGGTCGCGCTCCAGCGGGTCGCAGCCGTGCAGGCCCGCCCGGCCGAGCGCCTCCCACAGCTCCAGCGCCAGCCGCGCCACGTGCTCGACGTGCGCGAAGTCCGCGCCGTAGGCGCTCGCGAGGTTGAGGACCGACGCGCGCCGCACGTCCTCGATCAGCGGTGGGTCGAGGCCGTCGAGCAGCGTCTCGTAGAAGACCCCCTCGCGCAGGCCGGCCTCGGTCACCTCGAGCGTGTCGAAGCCGCCCGCCTCCATCACGCACTGGACGACGAGCGCGCCGGCGAGGATCAGGTCGCCGCGGGCCGCCTTGACGCCCGGCACCGACGCGCGCTCGGAGGCCGGCAGCTCCTCGAGCTTCTCGACGAGGTCGTCGAGCGCCTTGCGCGTGATCGCGAACCCCTGCACGCCGTAGGACGGCAGCGACGCGGCGATCTCCGCGGCCGAGGCGAGGTTGCGCACCGTGCCGCCGACGCCGACGAGGTGCCCGCCGCGTCCGAGCCAGTCCGCCCCGGCGAGCTGCTCGGCCACATGGGCGCGCAGCGCCTTGAGCTGCTTGCCCTTGGCGCGCTCGCCAGGCAGGAAGCGCTCCGTCATGCGCACGGCGCCGAGCGGCCACGAGCGCGCGTCGATGGCGAGCCGGCTCTCGACGCGGGTGAGCTGCAGCGAGCCGCCGCCGAGGTCGAGCGCGACGCCGTCGGCCAGCGTCGTCGAGTTGACCGCCGCGAGGTAGCCGTAGCGAGCCTCCTCCTCGCGCGTGAGCACCCGCACTTCGAGCCCCGTCCGCTCGCTCGCGGCGTCCAGGAACGCGCGCTGGTTGGCCGCGTCGCGGATCGCCGAGGTGGCGACCGGCTTGACGTCCTCGACGCCGGTGGCGCGGCAGAAGTGCGCGTAGAGCTCGAGCGTCTCCAGCGCGCGCTCCATCGGCTCGTCCGCGAGCGTGCCGTCCTCGGCCTGCCCGGCGGCGATCCGGACCGCCTCGTGGATCTCGTCCGTGCGGCGCCACCAGGCGCGCCCGGTCTCGTCGGGCTCGGCGTAGCTGAAGACGACCAGCCGGAAGGAATTCGACCCGAGGTCGATGACGGCGAGCTTCGCCGGTTCGCTCACGCCCGCAGCTCGGCGATGACGTCGCTGGCCATCCGTAGCCGCAACGCCAGGATCCGCGCGAGGTCGAGCAGTAGCGCGCGCGCCAACTCCGGCTCGGAGGCGGCGAGGCGCTCGAATCCCTCCGGGTCCAGCCGCACGGCCTCGACGTCGGTTTCGGCCACCAGCGTCGCCGAGCGCGGCAGCCCGTCGAAGAACGCCAGCTCACCGACGACCGCGGGCGCCTCGATCGTCTTGAACGCGGTCTCGCCGCGCGGGAGCCGCACGCCGAGCGTGCCCTCCGTGATGAGGTAGAGCCCGCGGTCCTCCTCGCCGGCCTGCAGCACGGCCAGGCCGGCGCCGACCCGCAGCGGCTCGGCGTGGGCGAACACGTTTGCCCAGTCGGCCGCGGTCGCCTCCGGCATCAGGAGCAGGTCCGCGGACTCCTCCCGGGCCTCGGGCGACGCGAAGCGGAACGGGCCGGGGATCACGATGTCAGCCGCGCTCGATCAGCTCGACGCGGTAGCCGTCCGGATCCCGCACGAAGCAGATCCGGCTGCCGCCCTCGCGCACGCGATACGGGGGCTTCTCGGGCTCGATGCCCTTCCCCGCCAGCTCGCCGAGCGTCGCGTCGAGGTCGTCGACCGTGAGCGCGATGTGGTTGTAACCCGTGCCGAGCTCGTAGGAGTCCACGCCGTGGTTGTAGGTGAGCTCGAGCCGGTCGCCGTCGCCCGGGAGACCCAGGAAGACGTTGATGGCCTCCTCGCGGATCGGCATCCGCCGCCGCTCCTCGAAGCCCAGCGCCTCGTAGAACTCCACGGAGCGGTCGATGTCCCCGATCCGGTAGCAGGTATGAATCAGCTCCATGGACCTCAGTATGTCGCCAGTACGCGCGCCGGGCCGCCCGAGCCCTCCTTCCAGGGGATCAGGCCCATCACCACGGTCGCGCCGCGCGGCGGCAGCTCGCCGAGGTTGGCGAGGTTCTCGATCCCGACCTTGTCCGCTCTCAGCACGGCGAGATGGCTCGCGAACGACGCCGACGGGCCGTTGTCGAGGCTGAGCGTGTCGACGCCGATGCCCCCGATCTTCCGCTCCTGCAGCAGCCACTCCGTCGCGGCGCCCGAGAAGCCCGGGAACTGCATGTCGTTGATGAACGCCTCCGCGTCGGCGGCCCTCGCCGACCAGCCGGAGTTCATCGCGACCAGCGCGCCCTTCGGGATGCGGCCGTGGCGGCGCTCGAAGCGGCGCAGGTCGTTCTCGGTGACCTCCGTGGCGGGCTCGCGCGCGGCGCGCTCGGAGATGTCCACGACGACAATCGGCCGGATCAGCTCCTCGAGCGCGATCTCGTCGGAGGTGCGGCCGCCGGCGACGAAGTGCCCCGGCACGTCCATGTGCGTGGCGGTGTGCTCCCAGAACGTCCACTGCTGCCCGTAGAAGCCGTCTCGGGCGATCGTCCGCTCGGTCGTGCGGGCGTTCCCCTCGGGGGAGCCGGGGTAGAGCGCGAAGTCCTCGCGGAACGTGTGCGTGAGGTCCACGACCTTCCCACGCCGCCGCCCGTGGCCGCGTCCGCGACCCCGCCCGTGGCGGTGCCCGGCTGCCGCCGTCGAGGGCATCAAGCCCGCCGCCAGCGCGCCCGCGCCCGCGGCGAGCGCCGCCCGTCGGCTCAGGCCCGACGCCGGACGTTCAGGCTCTGCGTCCGCCTCCGCGAGCCCCGCCCGCACCGCTTCTGCCGTTCCAGGAACGCACATGTCCTACCTCCCCAGGTCTCGGATCGGCCGGAGGATACGCTCCGGCGCATGATTCTCGAGCGCGCAATGACCCCGGATTGGCTCTCCAACACGTATCTGGTCGCCGCCGCGCCCGGCGGCGACGCGCTGCTGATCGATGCGGGCGGCCCGATGGGGGAGCTGTTCGCCAAGGCCGACGAGCACGACCTGACGGTCACGCACGTCCTGCTCACGCACCATCACGGCGACCACGTCGCCGCGCTCGGCGAGGCGCTCGAGCGCTGGCCGGACGCCGAGGTGCTCATCCACGCGGGCGAGCGCGAGCACGTCATGGGCGCCACGGGCGACCTCGAGCCGGACGCCGAGCTCGAGCTCGCCGGCCTGACGGTGCGCACGCTGCACACGCCCGGCCACACCAACGGGATGCTCTCGCTGCTGATCGAGGGCAACGTGTTCACCGGCGACACGCTGTTCAAGAACTCCGTCGGCGGCGTCCGCGCGCCCGGCAGCACCAGCTACGAGGATCTCAAGCGCTCGATCATGGACGTGCTCCTGACGCTCCCGCCCGAGACCGTCATCCGGCCGGGCCACACGGATCCGACGACCGTCGCCGACGAGCTCGAGCACAACCGCTTCGTGCGGATCTGGCGCGGGGTCGACGAGGAGGGGTCGGAGCCCTGCACCGCGCTCGGCGAGCCCGCGACGCTGATCCTGCTCGGCGACGACTACGACGGCGGGCACAAGGCGTGGGTCCGCTGGCCGGACGGCCGCGACGACATCGTCCCCGGCTCGAAGGTGGAGCGCGGATAGGGGATCGCTAGCGTGAGAGGGGATGGCTAAGGAGCCAGAGCAGAAGAGCACCGGCGGCCTGTCGGTCCAGACCCTGCTGATCTCGGCGGCCGCGGCGGCGGTCGCCGCGACGGTCGTCCCGATGATCTGGGAGCAGGGCACGATCTTCGCGACCGCGATGACCCCCGTGGTGGTCGCGCTCGTGTCCGAGGGGCTGCGCAAGCCCGTCCAGCAGGTGAGCACGGTCGCCCCGCGCGTGGCGCGGCGCTCCGGGACCGGCGCGGCCGTGCGCCGCTTCGAGCCCGCGGCGGCCCGCACGCGCGACCCCGAGCGCATCGGCGCCCGCGGCGAGGGGCCAGAGCGCTTCGAGCCGCTGCCCGAGCACCTGCGCGACGACGCGCCACCCCTCCGCGGCGACGACCCGTTCGGGCTGCGCAAGGCGCAGCGCGCGCAGCGCCCGCGGCTGAAGATCGCGCTCATCACGGGCCTGCTGGCGTTCGTCATCGCCGCCGGCGTCGTGACGGCGTCCGAGCTGGCGCTGTTCGGCGGCTCGGTCTCCAGCGACCGCCGCACGAGCCTGTTCGGCGGTGAGGAGTCTTCGAACACGAGCTCCGACGAGAAGGCCACCCCGACGGCCACGCCCGAGGAGGAGGCGACCCCGAGCCCGGAGGCCGCGGAGACCCCCGCGCCGACCGCGACCGCCACCCCGACGCCGTCGGCCACGGCCAGCCCGGCGCCGACGGAGTCGGTCACGCCGGCGCCCACGCCCTAGTCTGGGCCGGATGGCCAAGGACCGTATCCCGACCTCGCGGCTGGCGCGCACCGCGAAGGTCTCGAGCCTCGCGGCCGGGCAGGCGGCGCGCCAGCTCGGCACGCGCGCCACCAACCTGGCGCGCACGGAGGAGGGCCGTGACAAGGCCCTCGAGCGCCGCCATCTCGAGGCCGCGGAGCAGATCGTGGCCGCGCTCGGGACGATGAAGGGCGCCGCGATGAAGCTCGGGCAGGTCATGAGCTTCCTCGACGTCGGCCTCGTGCCCGAGGAGCACCGCGAGGAGTTCCAGCGCAAGCTCGGCCAGCTGCGCGACGCGGCGCCGAAGGTGCGCTTCTCCGACATGCGCAAGGTGATCGAGTCCGAGCTCGACGAGCCGATCGAGGAGACGTTCGCGGCCTTCGAGCACCAGCCGATCGCCGCCGCCTCGATCGGGCAGGTCTACCGCGCGCGGCTGCACGACGGGCGCGACGTGGCGGTCAAGGTGCAGTACCCGGGCGTCGCCCAGGCGGTGCGGGCCGACATGCAGAACCTGGGGATGATCCTGCGGTTGATGAAGCGGGTCGCGCCCGGCCTGGACGTCAAGGGCACGGCGGAGGAGATCCGCTCGCGCATCGGCGACGAGCTCGACTACGAGCTCGAGGCGCAGAACCAGCGCACGATGGCCCGCATCTACCGCGGCCACCCGTTCATCGTCGTGCCCGACGTGATCACGAACCTGTCGCGCGAGAAGGTGATGGTCTCCGAGTTCGTGACCGGCGCGGGCTTCGACGCGATCAAGGAGATGGACCAGGACGCGCGCGACCGCGTCTCGGAGATCGTCTTCCGCTTCTTCTTCGGCTGCATGTACCGCCATCGCCAGTTCTCCGGCGACCCGCACCCCGGCAACTTCCTGCTGCAGCCCGACGGCAAGGTCGCGTTCCTGGACTTCGGCCTGTTCAAGGTGATGCCCGAGGAGCTGATCAAGATCGAGCTCGAGTGCCAGCGCGCCGGCCACGAGGGCGACGGCGAGCGGCTCAAGCAGATCTGGACCGAGACCGGCTTCCTCCAGCAGCCCGACCGCTTCCGCCCCGACAAGCTGCTGGCCCAGTTCCTGGACGCGACCTGGTGGTACGTGCTCGACGAGGAGGTCCAGCTCGAGCCGGAGATCGCCACCCAGGTGATGATCGACATGTCGGACCCGCGCTCCTCGCACTTCGGCCAGATGCGCCACGAGACGCTCCCCGCGGACCACCTGTTCGGCCGCCGCGTCGAGATGCTCACCCTTGCCGTGCTCTCCCAGCTGCGCGCGCGGGGGAACTTCCACCGGATCGCGCGCGAGTGGATGTACGAGGACGGTCCGGTCACCGAGCTGGGTCGTGAAGAAGCCGCCTTCTGGGCCGCCGCCGTAAGCGCTCCGCGCTGATCCGGCTCGCCCTGCTCGGGCTCGCGATCGCCGTGCTGATCGCGATCGTCGTGCTGGTGGTGCGGCCGACGCCCGGCGCGGTGCGCGGGCGGGTCGGCGACGTGCGCGACTGGGTCGACTCGGTCGGGCCGCTCGCCCCACTGGCGTTCATCGCCGTCTCGGCGGCGCTGACCGTGCTGATGTTCCCCGGCCCGCTGCTGGCGGGGGCGAGCGGGCTGCTGTTCGGGACCGCGCTCGGCTTCCCCGTCTCGCTGACGAGCGCGGTGCTCGGCGCCTCGATCGCCTTCGTGATCGCGCGCTCCGTAGCGCCCGGCGCCGTCCAGCAGCTCGCCGGTCCGCGGCTGGCCGCGCTCGAGGAGCTCGTGAGCCGGCGCGGCTTGGAGAGCGTGCTCTACGCGCGCATCGCGCCCGGCGTGCCGTACACGCTCGTCAACTACGCGGCCGGGCTGACGCGGATCCCGCTGGCCGTGTTCGCGGCCGCGACCGCGCTCGGCGCCGCCCCGCGCGCGTTCGCCTACACGGCGCTGGGCGGCTCGCTCGGCAACCTGCGCTCGCCGGAGGCGGCGATCGCCGTCGCCGTGCTGGTGGTGATGGGCACGACCGGATTGGCGCTGCTCTACCGCGAGCGGCGCCGGGCCGCCTAGGTGCCGTGCTCGGTCGTGCGGTGCATCTCGGCCACCGCGCGATCGTCGCGCGCGGAGAGCCGGCCGGCGTTGACCCACGCGTAGCGGAAGAGCAGCCCGGCCGCGAGGTACATCAGCGACGCGACGTGGTGGACGCGCGGCCCGCCGCGCTCGCGCGCGAAGCGCAGCGCCAGCCCGCCGCGCACCGCCCACTTGGCCGCCTTGAAGAGCTTGCCGGGCGTACCGGCCTCCAGACCGCTCGCCAGCGGCCCGAGCCGGCGCTCGTTGATCACCGACAGCGCCAGCTCGGCGGCCATCGCGCCCGTCTCCACGTGGCCGAGCGCCTTGCGCGTCGGGTGGCCGACGGGAAGGCCGGTCGCCACGAGCGCGAGACGCGTCGCGGCAGCGCCGGTCGCCGTCGCCGTGGAGACGAAGATCGGGCCGAGGAACAGCCGCGAGCGGCCCCACACCGGCACGGCCGTCGAGGCCAGCAGTACGCCCGTGTAGGAGCCGAGGTAGCCGCCGACGATCGCGTTGGCGCCCCCGAGCAGCTTCGCCTCGCGGTCTCGGCCGAGCAGGTCGGCGCCGACGGCCGCGGCGGCCAGCCCGCCGAACGCGCTCAGCGCCCACGCGCCCATCGACATCGGCGAGCGCGGCTTGAAGACGCGCAGCATGTTGTAGAAGCGCTCGGGCCGCCCGAGATCGAGGATCAGCAGCGGCGGCGAGGGCATCAGCGCGGCCAGCGCCACCTTGCGCGCCACGCGGGCGGAGTCCTCGTCGCCCGCGAGGTCGCAGGCCAGCGCCACGAACGACGAGCCGGCCGCGATCCCGCCGAACCAGAAGTACAGCGGCACCTCCCACGTCCACACGGGCGCATTGATGACCGGCCCCTGGACCGTGTCGGGCATGTCGCCCGTGCGCGCCTCGCGCGCCGCCTGCCGGACCGCCTCGATGTCGGGCGCCTGCGAGCGGTAGTCGGTGTCCTCGCCGAAGATGTACGACCAGCGGCCGTCCTTGAACTGGCCGATGTGCAGATCGACCTTCTCGCCCGTCTTGGAGCCGAACGCCGGGGAGGCCGGCGTGCCGACGGCGGGGCGGAAGTCCTCGGGCGGCTCGGACTTCACCGCGTCTTCTCCCACAGGAACGCGGCGGCGACGCCGGCGGCGGCGAGCAGCCCGGCGCCCATCGCGGCGATCGTGGCGGGCACGACGTTCTCCTGTACGGGCGAGTCCGCGTTGGCGGGCAGGCCGAAGCGCTCGGGCTTCTCCGTGAGCAGGAAGAAGGCGCCGAGCCCGCCCGCGAGCTGCTCCTCCGGCGCGTCGCCGGCGCCGTAGAGGTAGGCGCCCTCGACGCCGCGCTCGTGCAGCGCGGTCACGCGCCGCTGGGCGACCTCGACGAGCTCGTCGTAGGGGCCGAACTGGATCGAGTCGGTCGGGCAGGCCTTGGCGCAGGCGGGCTCCAGCCCGTCCTCGAGCCGGTCGTAGCAGAGCGTGCACTTGCCGGCGCGGCCGTCCTCGGGCGCGCGGTCGACGACGCCGAACGGGCACGCGGGCACGCAGTAGCCGCAGCCGTTGCAGACGTCGGGCTGCAGCACGACGGTCTCGAACTCCGTCCGGATCAGCGCGCCGGTCGGGCACGCGTCGAGGCAGCCGGCGTTCGTGCAGTGCTTGCAGACGTCGGACATGAAGACCCAGCTGTCGAACGCCGCGACCGCTGCCCTGACGTCGATCGGAGACCCGTTCCCGGCCGCGGTCGCGACGAGGTCGGGGATCTCCTCCTCGCGCACGCCGCCGCCCGCGTCGGCCAGCTCGACGAAGCGCACGTGACGCCACGTGTTGCCGCTGAGGCTCCCCGTCGAGTCGTAGGAGCCGCCCTTGCGGAACGTGCCGCCGTCAGACGGCAGGTCGTTCCACTGCTTGCAGGCGACCTCGCACGCCTTGCAGCCGATGCACACCGTCGTGTCGGTGAAGAAGCCCATCCGCTGCGCGTCCGGCCGCTCGATGGCGATCTCTGTCATGACGTCTCGGGGCTCTCCGACGGCGCGTCCTGCGCCGGCTCGGCGTGGCTGGCGGCGTGCACGTCCCGCAGGCGCTCGGTCGTCTGCCCGGAGCGCCGGCCCGCGCGCACGTTGACGGCGAGCGCCTTGTCCTCCTGGATCGAGACGTTGGGGTCGCCGGACATCGCGCCGAGGTCGTTGGCGGAGTCGCCCGGCGACGGCCCCCCGAAGCCCCAGTGCCACGGCAGCGCGATCTGGTGGAGCTCGCGGCCGTCGATCTTCAGCGGCCGCATCCGCTCGGTCACGCGGGCGCGCGCCTCGATCTCCGCGCGGGCGGTCTCGATCACCATCCAGCCGCCGTCCTCGATCCCCTTCTGGGCGGCCAGGATCGGGTCGAGCTCCGCGAACATCTCCGGCTGCAGCTCGGCCAGCCAGGGCAGCCAGCGGCTCATGCCGCCCGCCGTGTGGTGCTCCGTCAGCCGGAACGTGGTCGCGACGTACGGGTAGCGCGGGTCGCCCGTCCCCTGGCGCGGGTTGTCCGGCCGGTTCCAGGTCAGCGTCGCCGGGTTGTCGTCGAGCTCCGGGTAGAGGAGGTTCGGCATCGGCGACTCGTACGGCTCGTAGTGCGTCGGCATCGGACCGTCCATCAGCCCGGCGGGCGAGTACAGCCAGCCCTTGCCGTCGGCCATCATCATGAACGGGTCGGTGCCCGCGATCGCGTCCATGCCCAAGGCGTCCTTCTCCGGCTTGTAGGACGGCTGCTTGTCGGGCGGGAAGTCGGGCACGTCGTAGCCCGTCCACTTGCCCTCGGCCTCGTCCCACCAGATGAGCTTCTTGCGCTCCGACCACGGGCGCCCCTGCGGGTCCGCCGAGGCGCGGTTGTAGAGGATCCGCCGGTTGGCGGGCCAGGCCCAGGCCCACTCGGGCGAGACCCAGCCGCCCTCGGCGTCCAGGTCGCCGGGGTCGCGCCGCCGGGTCTGGTTGACGCCGTCCTTGTAACAGCCGGCGTAGATCCAGCAGCCCGAGGCGGTCGAGCCGTCGTCCTTGAGCTCGCCGAAGCCGGCGACGGGCTCGCCGGAGGCGATGTCGAAGCCGCCGATCTCCTTGAGCACCGCCTCGGCGTCGGGCTCGCGGATCGGGCCGTGCTCCGGGTAGTCCCAGGTGAGGTTGACGATCGGCCAGTCGCGGCCGGCCTCCGAGCCCGCGTAGTGGCGCTGGACGCGCTTGAAGAGGTGGTGCATGAACCACAGCTCCGAGCGCGCGTCGCCCGGCGGGTCGAGCGCCTTGTCGTGCCACTGCAGGAGGCGCTGCGTGTTCGTGAAGTGGCCGTCCTTCTCGACGTGCGAAGCGGCCGGCATCAGGAAGACCTCCGTCTGGATGTCCTCCGTGCGCAGCTCGCCCGACTTCACCTCGGGCGCGTCGCGCCAGAACGTCGCGGTCTCGAGCTCGGCGAGGTCGCGCACCACCAGCCACTTGAGGTGGGCGAGCGCGCGCCGCTGCAGGCCCGAGTGGGTGCTGCCGACCGCCGGGTTCTGGCCCATGACGAGCAGCCCGTCCAGGCCGCCGTCATAGGCGCGCAGCATCGTCGGGAAGTGCGAGTGGTTGCCCGTGATCTTCGGCAGGTGGTGGAAGCCGTAGCCGTTCTCCTCCGTCGCCGCGTCGCCGAAGTAGGCCTTCAGCAGCGAGACGATGTACTTGTCGAAGTGCGACCACCAGCCCTTGTCGGAGCTGTTGGAGTCGACGTAGTCGGAGAGCGTGAGCTCGCCGCTGGCGCGCCTTGGGCATCGGCAGGTAGCCCGGCAGCAGGTCGTAGAGCGTCGGGATGTCCGTCGAGCCCTGGATCGACGCGTGCCCGCGCATCGCCATGATGCCGCCGCCCGGGCGGCCCACGTTGCCCAGCAGCAGCTGCAGGATCGCCGCCGCGCGGATCATCTGCACGCCGGCGTTGTGCTGCGTCCAGCCGAGCGCGTAGCAGAACATCGCCGTCTTCTCGCGGCCCGAGTTCTGCACCAGCAGGCGGGCGACCTTCAGGAAGTCCTCCTCCGAGACGCCGCAGATGCGCGAGACCATCTCGGGCGTGTAGCGCGCGTAGTGGCGCATCAGCTGGCGGAAGACGGTGCGCGGGTGCTCGAGCGTCTCGTCGCGCTTGGGCTCGCCCTCCATCATCCCGGCGCCCTGGTGCTCGGAGAACGCCTGCGTGGCGTGCTCGCGCTGGCCGGCCGGCGACGCGATCGAGCCGCCCTCGTAGCTCCAGGCGTCGGGGTTGTAGGTCTTGGTCTCGGGGTCCCAGCCCGAGAAGAAGCCGCCGAGGTCCTCCGGGCCCTTGAAGTCCTCGTTGACCAGCGTCGCGGCGTTGGTGTAGTTGAGGACGTACTCCTTGAAGTAGGAGTCCGTGTCGAGCACGTAGCGGATCAGCCCGCCGAGGAACGCGATGTCCGAGCCGGCGCGGATCGGCACGTGGATGTCGGCCATCGCGCTCGTGCGCGAGAAGCGCGGGTCGACGTGGATGATGGTGGCGCCGCGCTCGCGCGCCTTCATCGCCCAGCGGAAGCCGACGGGGTGCGCCTCAGCGAGGCTCGAGCCCTGGATCCAGATCAGATCGGAGTTCTGGAGGTCCTGCTGGAAGTTGGTGGCGCCGCCGCGCCCGAACGTGGTCCCCAGACCGGGGACGGTGGCGGAGTGTCATATGCGGGCCTGGTTCTCGATCTGGATCGCGCCCATGGCCGTGAAGGCCTTCTTGATGAGGTAGTTCTCCTCGTTGTCCAGCGTCGCGCCGCCGAGGTGGGCGAACCCCATCGTGCGATCCACGCGGTAGCCGTCGTCGTCGGTGTCCTGCCAGCCGCTCTCGCGCGCGGCGATCACGCGCTCGGCGATCATGTCCATCGCCGTCTCGAGCTCGAGCTCCTCCCACTCGGTCCCGCCCGGCCGGCGGTACTTGACCTTGGTGAGCCTCCCGGGGGCCATCACGAGCTGGCGCGAGGCGCTGCCCTTCGGGCACAGCGTGCCCTGGTTGATCGGGGAGCGCGGGTTGCCCTCGATGTCGACGAGCTCGCCGTCGCGCGTGTAGACGACCTGGCCGCAGCCGACGGCGCAGTACGGGCAGATCGACTCCGTGGCCTTCAGGCCGGAGATCCGCGCGCCGGCCTTCCTGGTCTTCTTGGAGGCCGCGATCGGCCCGAGCCCCCAGTCCGCGGCGCGCCCGATCAGCGGGAGGTCGCGCACGCGCTGGAAGGACTTCGGTCGCATCACACCTCTTGGACTTGGAACAGGCTGGTGGTGCCCGGGCGCCCCGAAGGGAGACCTGCCGTGATCCCTACCCGATCGCCCGGCTTGACCCAACCCAGCTCGACGACTCGGCGCGCAGACGCGGCGATCAGCTCCTCGGTGGTCTCCCAGCGGCGCATCGAGCCCGCCTGGACGCCCCACATCAGCCCGCAGCGGCGGACGGTCTCGCGGCCGGGCGAGAGCGCGAAGATCGGCACGGTCGGGCGGTGCGCGGAGATCAGCCGCGCGCTGCGGCCCGACAGCGTCGGGCAGATGAGCGCCTTCAGCCCGAGCTCGTGCGCGGCGCGGCAGGCGCTGTAGGCGATCGTGTAGGCCGGGTCGCGCCGGTCGCGGCGCACGCGCTTCTCGTTCCACACGGCATACGGCGCGGTCATCTCCGTGCGCTCGGCGACGGCGGCCAGCATCGCCACGGACTCGACGGGGTACTGCCCGACGGCGCTCTCCTGGGAGAGCATCACGGCGTCGGTGCCGTCGAGGATCGCGTTGGCGACGTCGGTCACCTCCGCCCGCGTGGGCCGCGAGGAGGAGACCATCGAGTCGAGCATCTGCGTGGCGGTGATCGACGGGCGGGCGAGCGCGCCGGCGAGCGCGATCACCTGCTTCTGGACGATCGGCACCTCCTCGATGCGCATCTCGATGCCGAGGTCGCCGCGCGCGACCATCACGCAGTCGGCGGCGCGCACGATCTCCTCCGCGCGCTGGACGGCCTGCGGCTTCTCGATCTTGGCGATCAGAGGCAGCCGCGTGTGCTTGCGCAAGGAGGTGACGTCCTCGGCCCGGCGCACGAACGAGAGCGCCACGAGGTCGACGCCGATCCGCTCGCCGGTGCGGACGTGGTCGAGGTCCTCCTCGGGCACGGACGGCAGCGCGGCCGTCTCGCCCGGGATGTTCAAGCCCTGGCGGGAGGCGACCGTGCCGCCGACCTCGACCTCGGCGTCGATCTCGCCGTCGGCGGGCCGCGTCGCGCTCACGCGCAGCCGCACGGCGCCGTCGGCGAGGTACATGACCTCGCCCGCCTCGACGGTGTCGGCCAAGCCGGCCCAGGTGATGTACATGCGGCGCGCGTCGCCGTCGGCGCCGTTCTCGCCGCACACGAACGTCACGTCGTCGCCGGGCTTGAGCTCCGCGATCCCGCCCGTGAGCGGGCCGATCCGCAGCTTCGGGCCCGGCAGGTCCTGCAGCACGGCGACCTGGCGGCCGGCGCGGCCGGCCGCCTGGCGCACGAGCGACGCGGTCTCGGCGTGCTCCTCCGCGGTGCCGTGGGAGAAGTTCAGGCGGGCGACGTCCATTCCCGCCTCGACCATGCGGACCAGCACCTCGGGGTCACGAGACGCTGGTCCGATGGTCGCGACGATCTTCGTGCGGCGGCGCATTCTTGCGCCGCACGGTAGCTACTGCGCGAGGTCCACGTACCGCGGCAGCGTGAACGTGGGGAACACCTTGGGGTTGGTGGTGTACTTGCGCACCTTCGTCTGGAGCCGGTACACGGCCGCCTGGCTGCTCGGCGGGCCCGCGAGCCGGACGCGGAACGCCCCGCCGGCGGGCGGCGTGAAGCGCTTGACGACGCGGTAGCTGCCGCACGACAGCCGCCGCTTGACGATCACCTCGCGGACGGGCCGGCCGAGCGGCTGCACGACGCGCCCGGCGATCGTCACCCGCCTTCCCTTCACGGCCGTGCTCGAGATCAGCATCCGGCGCACGAGCTTGAGCCGCAGGCTCTTCTCCTTGGCGATCTCGGCGACGTAGCGGGCGCGGTTGGTGGAACGCAGCCTCGCGCGCGGCAGCGGCGCGGTGGCGCGGAAGAGCCCGCTGGAGCGCACGCGCGGGCGCGCGACCACCTTGCCCGTGGCGGTGAAGCGGATCTTCACGCGGCGGCCCGCGTAGCGGCGGTTGGCGGCGCCGACCAGCCGCACCTTGCCCTTGGAGCTGAGCACGTCGATCAGCACGAGCCGGCGCGAGGTGCACTCGAGCGCGAGGTCGGCGACGCCGCCGCAGTTGACCTGCGCGGCGCCGACCGTGGCCTCACCGACCGTGAGGTCCACGAGCATCTGACCGCCGACCGAGAGCGTCAGGTCGAGCGCGTGCTGCGTCAGCCGGCCGCCGCCTTCGATCTTGCGGCCCGGCGTCACCTTCAGCTGCGCGACGGTCGCGGGGATCGAGACGACCGGCGCCCGGTCGATGAGGTCCTTGAGCGGTCCCGCGATCGTCACGCCGGGGATCCCGAGCTGCTCCGGGGTCAGCTTCTTCGGGTCGATCTCCGACGAGTCGACCACGCTGACGGTCTGCGACACGGCGCGGTCGACGGGCAGCTCCTTGCCGAGCACCGAGATGCCGAGCACCGACGAGGTGCCGGTCAAGCGCGGAGCGCCGCTCACGCAGCGGCCGGTGACCTGGGCCCGCAGCGCGCGCAGGTTGAGCAGCTCGGCGTCGAACGTCTCCGGGACCAGCGCCTCGACGGCGCCGCGGATGTCGATCGTCACGCCGGCGACCGACGTAGGCCCCGGCAGATCGCTCGTATCCGGGCGCTGGAGCGGGATCGGCAGCCCGGCGATCCGCAGCTCGCCGAGGCCGGCCGCGGCGCTGGCGGTCTGCGCCGACGGGGTGCCGGTGGGCGGCTGCAGGTCGGTGGTGGCGCTGAGCAGGCTGCCGGTCAGGGGCAGCGGCGAGGCGGGGGCATTGCCGCCGGCCAGATCCGCCTTGCAGGTGCTCTGGCCGTTGTTCGCGGTGATCGGCTCGATCCGCGGCGAGGGGCCGACGGTGGCGGCGAGGGCGCTGGAATCGCAGGTCCAGCCCTGCGCGGACGCGGTGGCGGGCACGGCGAGGGCGAGGACGAGCAGGCAGAGGGCGAGGGCAGGCGGGGCCGCCCGGCGGGGTCCGGAAAACGGCATGGGGAGCTTGTACCACCCCGGGGCGTGGCGCGCGTCCGCTCAGGCGAGCGGGCGCCAGCCGTGCAGCAGCTCTCGCGTCTCGCGGTCGAAGGCGAACCAGTGGCCCTGGCCGGGCTGGTCCTCCGCGCGGTCGATCGCGATGCCCTTGAGCTGGCACAGCAGCAGCGTGCCGACGCCGCCGTGCGCGACGATCGCCACGTCGCCCTCCGCCGGCGAGCGGGCGAGCACGGTCTCGAGCGCGTCCGCGATCCGCTGCTGCGCCGCGGCGGCGGTCTCCCAGCCGCGGTGGGAGAGCAGCGGCTCGCGGAAGAACGCGTGCACGGCGGGCTCGAACAGCTCCGGTGGGAGGTAGCCCGTGGAGGAGCGGTCGTTCTCCGCGAGCTGCTCCAGCGTGCTCACGGGCAGGCCGAGCTGACCGGCGAGGATCGCCGCCGCCTCGGCCGCCTTGCGCTCGCGGCTGGACCACACGCAGCGCACCCCGCGCACCTCCGGGCCCTCGGCGAACAGCCGCATCACGTCACGCCCGCGCGGTGTGAGCTCCCAGTCCGGGACGGGCACCGCCGGGTCCACGTGCACCTCCGGGTGCGTGACGAACAGGACCCGGCTCACACGAGGAAGCGGCCGTCGCGCTGGATCGCCTCGCCGTCGGCGTACAGCGTGCCGCCGCGGCGCAGGTCGCAGATCATGTCCCAGTGGACCGCCGACTCGTTGGTCCCGCCGGTCTCGGGATAGGAGCGGCCGACGGCGAGGTGCACGGTGCCGCCGATCTTCTCGTCGAAGAGGATCGCGCCGACCGGGCGGTCGATGCCGAAGTTGGTCCCGATCCCGATCTCGCCCAGCCGCGAGGCGCCCTCGTCGGTGGCCAGCGTGGCCTTGAGGTACTCCTCGCCGCGCTCGGCCCGCGCGTCGACGACGCGGCCCTCGCGGAACTCGAGCTCGATGCCGGCGACCTCGACGCCGCGCGGGCTGGAGGGGATGGTGAACCGGATGCGCCCCTCGGCGGTCGCCTCGTGCGGGCCCGTGAAGACCTCGCCCGAGGGCATGTTGCGCCTGCCGTCGGAGTTGATCCACGTGCGCCCCTCGACCGAGAGCGTCAGGTCGGTCCCCTCGGCCTCGATGCGCAGCTCGCGGGCGGGCTCCAGGCGCTCGATCAGCCGCGCCTGGAACTGGCGCAGCTCGCTCCAGGCCGCGGTCGCGTCGCCGCGGTCGAGGAACAGCGCGCGGCGCACGAAGGCCGCGAACTCCGTCGTGCCCATGCCCGCCTGCTGGGCGCCCGCGGCCGTCGGCCACAGCGTCAGGCACCAGCGGCGGGCGAGCGCGGCCTCGCGCACGGGCGCGCGGGCGCGCGCCGCGCGAGCCATCCGCTGCGCGTCGACGTGCGCGAGCGCGCGCGTGTTGGCCGGCGCCTGGATGCCGATCGAGGCGTCCGTCCCCTGCGCCTCGGCCAGCTCGGCGGCCGGGAAGCCGTCGAGGTGGCCGTCGCGGGCGTGCTGCCAGAAGGCCTCGTCGGCGCCGGGCAGCTCGGCCCGCAGCAGCGGCCACGCCTCGCGCACCAGCAGCTCCTCCTGCAGCGCCAGCAGCAGCGGCGCGGCGAGCGCGGTCGAGCGCACGACGACCTGCTGGCCCGGCTGGACGTCGAGGCAGTAGTCGCACAGCAGCGCGGCGAAGCGCGAGGGGTCGGGCGCCATCTAGGGGGCCTCGACGTCCGGGAAGTGCTCGGCGAGGTGCTCGCGCATGACGTCGCGGATCCAGCGGCGCTCGTCCTGGCTCGCGAAGCGGTAGCGGCCGAGCAGCTCCTTCTGCTTGACGATCGGCTCGGCGCCGGCGATCTCCCAGCGCACCGCCAGCAGCTCGAACAGCAGCTCGACCCCGCGCTGCCAGGCGTCCTCCTGCGACAGCGGCGAGCCCTTGATCGTCGCCGTGTAGCGCTGTCGCGCCGCCGGCGTCAGCGCGCCGCGCAGCGCGAGCACGTCGCCGTCCGGCGAGCGGTACTCGGATTCGGGCGCCTTGAGGGTCTCGGCGCCGCGCCGCCGGGAGCGCTTGCCCATGCGGCGGCACGTTAGCGTCCCGCCGGTGCGCAAGCCGACACGCAGACGCGAGGTGGGGCGCGGCGAGCGGGTGCTGCCCGGCGTCTGGCGGCTGCGCCTGCCGCTGCCGTGGCCGGGTGTCCCGCACTGCAACGCCTGGGCGCTGGCCTCCGGCGACGGGGTCGTGCTCGTCGACACGGGCATGCACGAGCCGGGCTCGATGGGCCACCTCGAGCGCGCGCTCGACCAGGCGGGGCTGCGGCTCGAGCACGTCCGGCAGATCGTCTGCACCCACGCGCACGTCGACCATTGCGGCCAGGCGCCGGCGATCCGCGAGCGGACCGGGGCGCCGATCTGGCTGCATCCCGCGCACGGGCATCTGCACGCCAACGACGAGACGCCGGAGGAGACGATCGCCAGGCGCGTCGAGGTGGCCCGCCAGTCCGGCGTGCCCGAGGAGCCGCTGCGGCGCTGGGCCGAGCAGCGGCGCGCCGGCGGGACGGGGATGTCCGGCGAGCTGACGAGCGACCGCGACCTGGTCCCGGGGGTGACGGTCACCACCGACCTCGGCGAGTGGCAGGTGCTCGAGACGCCCGGCCACGCCCCCTCCCACGTCTGCCTGCACCAGCCCGAGCGGCGGCTGCTGCTCTCGGGCGACCACCTGCTCGGGCGCGTGTCGCTGTACTTCGACGAGGGCCACACGCCCGACCCCGTCGGGGAGTTCCTGGAGTCCCTCGACCGCGTGGACGCGCTCGACGCCCGGCTCGCGCTGGCCGGCCACGGCCGCCCGTTCACCGACCTGGCGGGCCACATCTCCGCGAACCGCTCGCTCGTCTCGATCCGCCTCGACGGCGTCCGGGCCGCGCTCGCAGCCGGCGAGGGCACGCCGTTCGAGCTCGCCCAGCGGGTCTACGGCGACGCCTTCTCGGAGCTCACGGCGTCCTGGCTGCTCGCCAAGACGCGCTCGTGGCTGACCCACCTGGGGCGCCACGGAGAGGCCCGGCGGGTTGCGCCCGCCGAGCGCGGCGGCGCGGAGGTCTGGAGCGCCGGCCGTTAGCAGGACGCTCCTGCACGCCTCCCTAGACTTCCCGCATGCGGATCGACGAGCGCCTCGCGGACGGTGGGCCGTCCTTCTCCTTCGAGTTCTTCCCGCCCAAGACGGAGGACGGCGCGCGCAACCTCGCGACCGCGCTGGACGAGCTCTCGGGCATGGACCCGACGTTCGTGTCGGTCACCTACGGCGCCGGCGGCTCGCTCGAGCAGCGGGCGAAGACGATCGAGATCGTCGCCGGGATCAAGGAGGACTTCGGCCTCGAGGCGATGGCGCACTTCACGTGCGTCAACGCGACCACGGCGGAGCTGCGGGCGACGCTGGACCGGATGCGCGACGCCGGCATCGTCAACGTGCTCGCGCTGCGCGGCGACCCGCCGCAGGGCGAGACGGAGTGGACCGCGACCCAGGGCGGGCTGCGCTACTCGCGCGAGCTGATCGAGCTGATCCGCGAGGAGTACCCCGAGTTCGCGATCGGCGCGGCGTGCTTCCCCGAGGTCCACATCCACGCGGAGTCGCCCGAGTCCGACCTGCGCTACCTCAAGGAGAAGGTCGACGCGGGCGCGCGCTTCTTGATCACGCAGCTGTTCTTCGACAACGCCTACTACTACGACTTCGTGGCGCGGGCGCGCGAGATCGGCGTCGACGTCCCGATCGTTCCCGGGATCATGCCGATCACCAACTACGGGCAGATCCGGCGGATCACGGAGATGTGCGGCTCGGTGATCCCCGCGCACCTGGTGGCCGAGCTCGACGTGCGCGCCGACGACCCGCGCGCGGTGACCGACTTCGGCGTCGCCTACGCGACGCTGCAGTGCGCCGACCTGCTGGCCAAGGGCGCCCCCGGCATCCACTTCTACACGCTCAACCGCTCCCCCGCGACACGCGCGATCCTCAGCGCGCTGCGGGCGATGACCCCCTGGCGCGGAGCCGTCCCCGTCTAGGAGATGGCCGGAACGATGACCCACCGAGTGGCCGCGGCGGCCACGGTTCCGGCCTTCTGATGGCCAAGGTCTACGAAGCGATCTCGGACGTCCAGCGCGAGTGGATCGCGCGCCAGGCGCTGTTCTTCGTCGGCAGCGCGCCGCTGGCCGGCGATGGCCACGTCAACGTGTCGCCGAAGGGCCCGATCGGCTCCCTGAAGGTGCTCGACGATCACACCGTCGCCTACCTCGACGTGGTCGGCAGCGGCGCGGAGACGATCGCCCACATCCGCGAGAACGGCCGCGTCGTGGTGATGCTGTGCGCGTTCGACGGGCCGCCGCGGATCCTGCGCCTGCACGGCACGGGCGAGGTGGTGCTCGCCGGCGACGAGCGCTTCGACGCGCTGCTGGAGCAGCTCGGCTTCGAGCCGTTCGAGGTCCCGGAGTCGCACCGCGCGATCATCCTCGTGAGCGTCACGCGGATCGCCGACTCCTGCGGCTACGGCGTGCCGCTGATGGACTACGTCGGCGAGCGCCCGCACCAGGCGGCCTCGTCGGCCAAGCGCGTGCGCGTGCACGGGCCGGACGCCTACGTGGCCTACCAGCGCGAGCACAACGCCGCGAGCATCGACGGCCTGCCCGCCGTCGACCCGGCCGCGGCGGCCCGCGCCGCCGCGGCCGAGCGCGCCTAGGCCTCGCGCTCGATCTCGAGCGCGTGCGCGACGCGCGGGCGGCCGTCGATCTCCCAGGTCACGTCGACCTGGTCGTCCTTGGAGTAGAAGCCGATCCCCCAGGCGCCCCAGAACCACTTCCAGAAGCCGAGCTTGCCCTCCTTCTCCAGGCTGGAGGAGAAGACCAGCACGTCGCCGCGGACCTGGTAGTCGCGGCCGCGCTCCTGGCGGACGCCGTTGAGGTAGACGGTGTACGGCGGCCGCACGCCCGCCGGGAGCTTGACCGTTGATTTTGTCAACCCACCCACCCCACCGCCGCATCATGGCAACCGCCGCGGGGCGTCGTAGGCTGATTCGCCGCCGATGGCACCGCTGAAGTCCGACCTGCCGTACAGCATCCGCCGCTCCTCGCGGGCGCGCCGCGTGCGCATCACGGTCGCGGGCGACGGCGAGGTGATCGTGACGCTGCCCAAGAAGGCTGCGGAGCGCCGTGCGGCCGAGGCCGTCCGTGAGCTGCGCCCGTGGATCGACCGGCGCAAGGCGGCGCTGGCGCGCGCCGCCGCGGAGGTCGCGCGCGAGCCGGGCACCGTCCCGTACCTGGGCGCCAACCTGCGGCTGGTGCCGGAGCCCGGGCGCGAGCGGGTGCACCGGCGCGGCGACGCGCTGCTCGTCCCGCCCGGCGACGCGACGGAGGCGATCGAGCGCTGGTACCGGCGCCGCGCCCGCGCCGAGATCGCCCCGCGCCTGGACGCCGCCACCGCGCGCGCCGGCACGGGCTACAAGGGCCTCACGATCCGCGGCCAGCGCACGCGCTGGGCCTCGTGCTCGTCCAACGGCGGGATGTCGTTCAACTGGCGGCTGCTGCTGGCGCCCGAGGCCGTTCTGGAGTACGTGATCGAGCACGAGGTCTGCCACCTCGAGGTGATGGACCACTCCCCGCGCTTCTGGGCGCTGCTGGAGTCGCGCTCGCCCGGATGGCGCGAGCACGCCGAGTGGCTGCGCCGCTACGGCTCGACGCTCGTGCTCTGACCCGTCACCTCGCGACGGAGCGCGGCGAAGGCGCTCTCGCCCTCGCGCGGCTCGATCAGGCGGCGGCGGATGCGCCCGGTCCAGGCCTCGGCCGAGCCGTCGCCGCGGACGTCGACGCCCGCGCGCACGCCCGGCCCGCGTAGCTCTGCGCGCGCGGCGACCTGCTGGACCGGCTCGAAGCGCCGCACGCGCAGGTCCACGGTCTGCCGGCCCGGGCCGGCCGCGACCTCGCGGGCGCGCCGCTCCAGCAGCTCCAGCGCCGCCTCGAGCGTGTCCGCGCCGTGCTTCTCCACCTTCGGCCCGTGGCGCAGGACGACGCGGTAGGCCATCAGGCGGCCGCCTCCAGCAGCGGCGCGACCTTCTCCCAGCGGGCGATCTCGCAGCCGTTGTTACGGGCGAAGCGCGCGTCGACCCGGCGGCCCTCGAGCGTGCCCGAGACCGTCGCCGTCTCCGGGCCGCCGAAGAGCTCCGTGCACGCGACGTCGTCGGGCACGGGCTCGAAGTCGGCCGGCCGCAGGTGCGAGGCGAACACGCAGTCCCCGCCCTCGGGCGGCTCGGCGCACTGCACGCTCCTGCGGCTCGCGCGCTTGCCGCCGGCGCCGTCGGGGTCGAAGGTGATGTCGAGCTTCGTCACGATCGCCGAGGACGGCATGAGCCCGCGTTCCTCCTCGGCGCCGCAGCCGGCGAGCCCGAGCAGGACCAGGCAGCACAGGGCGGTCCGCGGCGCCATCACGAAAACACTACGCGCCGGAGCGCGGTGCGTCACATGCGGAGCGGGGGCGGCTCAGCCCGCGGCGGCGATCGCGGCGCGCTGGGCGACGACCTCGGCGTGGCCGAGCATCAGCACGCCCCCGTCGTCGTCGAGCACGGTGGCGTGCCAGACGACCGCCCGGCGCTGACCCTCGGCGGAGGGCAGCCGGTGGCCGAGGCCGTCGGCGTCGCCGCAGACGAGCTGGTCGAACGCGGCGCGTGCGGCGGGGCGGCCGGCCTTCGGGACGCCCAGGGTGAACCAGTCGCGGCCGATCATCTCGGCCTCGTCGACGCCCACGACGGCGCAGGCGCGCGCGTTGGCCAGCAGCACGCAGCCCTCCACGTCGAGGACCAGGATCAGCGCGCCCGCGGCGTCGAGGAAGCCGCGCGTGCGGTCCAGCTGGGCGTGCAGGCGCCGGCTCTCCGCCTGCTCCTCGCGGCGGCGGCCGAGGTACTGCGCGAGCTGGGCGCCGACCGTGGCGAACATCGCCGAGATCTCGCCGTTGGACTCGTTGACGCCGTTGGTGAAGAACTCGATCACGCCCTCGAGGTCGTCGCCGACGGCGATCGGGAAGGCGACCGCGGTCATCAGGCCGGCGCGCATCGCGCCCGTCGAGCGGGTGGTGCGGGCGTCGCGCGAGAGGTCGGGGGTCCACGCCGGGCGCCGGAAGGCCCACACGCGGCCCGGCATCCCCTGCCCCGGCGCGAAGCGCTCGTCCAGGGTGTGCTCGGCGAACTCGGTGACCTCGGACCGCGAGCCGGGGGCGTGCCAGACGGCCGTCGGGCGAAGCATCGACTGGTCCTCGGTCGGCCGCCAGACCGTGCCGACCTTCCAGCTGAGCGTCTCGCCGATGGTGGCGAGCACGCGCTCGCACAGCGTCTGGGAGTCGTAGCCCGCGGCCAGGTGGTCGGCGATCGCCTGCTGCGCCAGCAGCAGGTGGTGGGCGTTGCCGACGCGCCGTCGCAGCTTCGCGGCGTCGAGCTCCTTGGCGAGCCGCGGGGCCAGCTCGCGCGGATCGGAGATCACCGTCGCGGCGTCATCGAGCCCGCGCACGATCGAGGACAGGTCGCCGCGGCGCACGTTCGGCGAGACGGCGACGAAGGGGAGGTGGGGGTCGGCCAGGCGGGTGAGGGCCAGCGCCTTGCGCGACGGGACGGCGCCCGGCTCGTCGCCGCCGTAGAGCACGGCGTTCCAGCCGCGGCGCGCGAGCGCGGCGGACAGCTCGTCCGCGCCGTTGGCGTGCTCGCGCTCCATCGTCCAGCCCGCCTCGGCCATATGGGTGACCAGCAGGGCGGCGTACGACTCGGGCACGTCGACCATCAATGCGCGCAGGGAGCGATGAGGCCTCACTTGTGGAGCATCGGCGTCACAGCCGAGCGCTTGAGCGCGGAAGGGGCGCAACGCATCGAACGGTCGTTTAGCGGTCCGACTCGGCCGTCAGGCGCGCGGTCATCTCCGCGGCCGGCAGCGCGTCGCCGAACAGCCGCCCCTGGGCGAGCGGGCACCCCAGAGCGGCGAGGAAATGCTGCTGCAGCGGGACCTCGACGCCCTCCGCGACGGTCGTCATCCCGAGCGCGTCCGAGAGCGCGATCACCGCGCGCACGATCGCGCCCGACTCGGGGTCGTCGGGGATCTCGCGCATGAACGAGCGATCGATCTTCAGCGTCTGCACCGGCAGCAGCCGCAGCCGTGACAGCGAGGACCAGCCCGCCCCGAAGTCGTCGATCGCGATCTGCAGCCCGGCCTCGCGGAGCTCGCGCAGCAGCGGCCCGATCCGCTCGGGCTCGCGCAGCGTGGCGGACTCGGTGAGCTCCATCGTCAGCCGGCCGGGGTCGATCCCCTCGGCGCGCAGGCGCGTGACCAGCTCGAGCGCGAAGTCCGGCCGGTGCAGCTCGCGCGGGGAGACGTTGAACGACATCCGCGGGCACAGCCCGGCGGCCTCCCACTCGCGCAGCTGGACGGCCATCGCCCCGACCACCCACTCGCCGATCGGGTCGAGCAGGCTCATCTCCTCGGCGGCCGGCAGGAACTGGTCGGGGTGCACGAGCCCGCGCTCGGGGTCGTTCCAGCGCAGCAGCGCCTCCATCGAGTGCAGCCGCCCGCTCCCCGTCCACACGATCGGCTGGTAGTGCAGCGCGAGCTCGCCGTTGGCGATCGCGCGCCGCAGCCGCGAGGACAGCGAGAGCCGCTCGAGCGGGTCGTGGCTCACGCGCGCGTAGACCGTCGAGGCCGCACGGCCGCGGCCCTTGCTCTGGTACATCGCGGAGTCGGCGTGCTGGAGCAGCGCGTGCGCGCCGTCGGCGTCGTCCGGGAACAGCGAGATGCCGACGCTGGCCTCGACGTGGAACTCGGCGCCGGCGATCTGGAACGGCTTCGACAGGCGCACGGCGACGTCGTCGGCGGCCGCAAGCGCCTCCGCCTCTGCGGTGTCCGGGACGAGGTCGTCGAGCATCACGAGGAACTCGTCGCCGCCGTGGCGCGCGAGCAGCCCGCCCGGCTCCTCGACGCCACCCAGCCGCGCGGCCACCTGCCGCAGCAGCCGGTCGCCCGCCGAGTGGCCGAGCGAGTCGTTGACGAGCTTGAAGTTGTCGAGGTCGACGAACAGCAGCGCCACCGCCCGCTCGCGCTTGCGCGCGCGCGTGACCGCGGAGCGCAGCCGGCCATCGAGCTGCGAGCGGTTGGGCAGCCCCGTCAACGGATCATGGAACGCGAGCCGCCGGAGCTCTGCCTCCGCCACCTCGAGCCGCTCCTCGAGCGATCGGTCGCGCGAGCTGTCCTCGCTCTCGGCGGTGCGGAGGCGAGTCGGGGGCGGCGTGGTGCGCTTGGAAGGCATCCCTGCGGGCGCCGACCGGATCGGCGCCCGCCGGAAATCCTACCTGCGGAGTGTCAGCGCTCCCCGACGGGGACGTAGTCGCGCGTGCGCTCGCCCGTGTAGATCTGGCGCGGGCGGGCGATCTTCTGCTCCTTGTCGTCGATCATCTCGAGCCACTGGCTGATCCAGCCGCTGGTGCGCGGGATCGCGAACAGCACGGGGAACATGCCGACCGGCATGCCGAGCGCCTCGTAGATCAGGCCCGAGTAGAAGTCGACGTTCGGGTACAGCTTGCGCTTGACGAAGTACTCGTCCTCGAGCGCGATCTTCTCGAGCTCGAGCGCGATCTCCAGCAGCGGGTTGACGCCGGTGACCTCGAACACGTCGTCGGTCGCCTTCTTGATGATCTTGGCGCGCGGGTCGTAGTTCTTGTAGACGCGGTGGCCGAAGCCCATCAGGCGCTCCTTGCCGTCCTTCACGCCGGCGACGAAGTCCTGCACGTTCTCCTTGGCGCCGATCCGGCGCAGCATCCGCAGGACCGCCTCGTTGGCGCCGCCGTGCAGCGGGCCGTAGAGGGCGGCGACGCCGGCCGCGACCGCCGAGTAGGGGTCGACCTGCGAGGAGCCGACCGCGCGTACCGCGTTGGTCGAGCAGTTCTGCTCGTGATCGGCGTGCAGGATGAACAGGATGTCCAGGGCCCGCTCCAGCCGGGGGTCGGGCTGGTACTTGAGCTCGGTCATCTTGAACAGCATGTTCAGGAAGTTGCCGGGGTAGCGCAGGTCGTTGTCGGGATAGACGTACGGCTGCCCCATCGCGTGGCGGAAGGCGAACGCCGCCAGCGTCGGCATCTTCGCGATCAGCCGGATCAGGTGGAGGTAGCGCAGCTCCTCGTCATGGATCTCGTTCGCGTCCGGATAGAACGTCGACAGCGCGCCCGTGGACGCGAGCAGCATCCCCATCGGGTGGGCGTCGTAGCGGAAGCCCTGCATGAAGCTCTTGACGTTCTCGTGCACGAACGTGTGGATCGTGATCTGGTGGGTCCACTCGTCGAGCTGCGCCTGGTCGGGCAGGTTGCCGTGCACGAGCAGGTAGGCGACCTCGAGGTAGGTCGACTGCTCGGCGAGCTGCTCGATCGGATAGCCGCGGTACTCGAGCACCCCGGCCTCGCCGTCGAGGAAGGTCACCGAGGAGCGGCACGACGCGGTGTTCATGAACGCCGGGTCGTAGGACATGACGCCGAAGTCGTCCTCGTTCACCTTGATGTCGCGCAGGGCGGTGGCGCGCACCGTCCCGTCCTCGACGGGGACCTCGTACGTCTTCCCGGTCCGGTTGTCGGTGATGGTCAGCGTGTCGGAGGCCGTGGCGACACCCCCTCCGTTGCTGCTCTGCTCCTCGGTGCCCATGGGCGATCTCCCGGTCGAAAGCTTGGTCGTCTTCCTCTACCCCGAATGATGACGGGTACGACCGGCCTGGGGGATGAGACGCCGGTCAGGACGTGACGATCGCGCTGGCCATCGCGACGAGCACGAGCAGCGCGGCGAGGCCGATGACGCCGCGCGCCTGGCCCTTGCTCGCTGGGAACGAGCCGATCCGGCGGATCCCGAGCAGCGAGATCAGGACGGCGAAGACCGCGAGCACGCCGCCGGCGATGTAGAAGAACGCCTTGGAGGACTCATGGCCCTCGGTGGCGGCGAACACGGTGGTCAGCGCGTGCAGCACGGGCGGCAACCTACCGCATGTAGCGGCTCTCGGTGGCGGCCAGCTGGCCCTGATAGTGGGAGCCGAGCTCGGCCGACCCGTACGGGACCTCGGCGGGCGCGTCGAGCGTCATGAACGACAGCTGGGCGATCAGCAGGCCGGCGTAGAGCTTGATCGGGATCCGCGTCAGGTTGGTGATCTCCAGCGTGAGGGTGCCGCTGAAGCCGGGGTCGACGAAGCCGGCGGTCGCGTGCACGATCAGCCCGAGGCGGCCGATCGAGCTCTTGCCCTCGATCCGCGCCACGATGTCGTCGGGCAGCTCGACCCGCTCGAGCGTGCGGCCCAGGACGAACTCGCCGGGGTGGATCACGAACGGCTCGCCCGAGCCGACGACCACCTCCTCGGTCAGGTTCGTCGGCGGCTCGCGCAGGTCGATGGCCGCGGCGCGGTGGTTGTGGAAGACGCGGAACGAGTCGCCCAGGCGCAGGTCCACCGACGCGGGCTGCACGAGCCCGGGGTCCCACGGGTCGATGACGATCCGGCCCGCTTCGGCGAGGCGGCGGATCGTGCCGTCGGAGAGCACGGACGTGGTGGGCATGGCCGCAATCCTAGGGCTGCAGCTGGCGGGAGCGGGCGTCCACCGGCCGCACGCGCGGCGGCGGCAGCGGCAACGGGTCCCCGTGCGGCCCGCGGCGCGGGGCCCGCGGGAGCGTCGGGGCCGGGTGCGGCCGCGCCTTGCGCGCGCCGCCGTCGCCTCCGGCGTCCTCCGGCTCCGGCTCCGCCTTGATGGCCCAGTAGACCAGCCAGTAGAGGAGCAGCAGCGGGATCTTCAGCCCGAGGAACAGGTAGAGCATCGCCCACTCCACAGGGGGGATCCTACCCCCGGAACGTACGGCGCGCGCGCCCGGTCAGGAGCGCAGCTGCAGCGGCGCGGGATCGAACGCGCTGATGCGCTGCAGCTCGGCGACGCGGGCGGTGATCTCCTCGCCCGTGAGCGTCTGCATCCGTTCGGTGCCGAACGCCTCGACGTTGAAGGACGCCAGCGCCGTGCCGTAGGCCATCGCGGTGCGCAGCAGGTCGTCGGTGATCTCCTCGCCCGCGTGCGCGGCGACGTAGCCCATGAAGCCGCCGGCGAACGTGTCGCCCGCGCCCGTCGGGTCGACGACGACCTCGGTCGGGTAGGCGGGGATGCCGAAGACGCCGTCGGGCGTGAACATCGCCGAGCCGTACTCGCCCTGCTTGGCCACGACCACGCGAGGGCCCATCTCGAGCACCTTGCGCGCGGCGCGCACGAGGTTGGGCTCGTCGGTGAGCTGGCGGACCTCGCCGTCGTTGAGGATCACGCAGTCGACCATCTTGATCGTGCGCAGCAGCGACTCGTGCGCGATGTCGATCCACAGGTTCATCGAGTCGAGCGCGGAGAAGTGGCTGGCCTCGCACTGCTCGCGCACGGTGCGCTGGAGCTCGGGCTGGATGTTGGCGAGGAACAGCGTGTCCGAGGCCTTCGCCGCCTCGGAGAGCTTGGGCTTGAAGTGCTCGAAGACGTTGAGGTCGGTCTGCAGCGTGTGGCGGACGTTGACGTCGCGCTCGTAGCGGCCGGCCCAGAAGAACGTCTTGCCGCCCTCGACGTGCTCGATGTCGTCGGTGATGACGCCGCGCTCGCGCAGGACGGCGTACTCCGCCTCGCCGAAGTCGTCGCCGACGGGCCCGATGACGCGGGTCTCGGCGAGGAACGACGAGGCCAGCGAGAAGTGCACCGCGGCGCCGCCGAGCAGGCGGTCGCGCTTGGCGGTCTGCGTCTCGACGGCGTCGAACGCGATGGATCCGACCACGGTCAGGCTCATGCGGGCGGGGAGGGTATCGTCCGCCGCCGTGCGGGCGATCGTGATCAGCGAGTGGGGCGGCCCCGAGGTGCTCGAGCTCGTCGAGGACGCGCCGGTCCCCGAGCCCGCCGACGGCCAGGTCCTGATCCGCGTCTCGCGGGCGGGCGTGAACTTCGCCGACACCCACGCGCGGGAGAACTCCTACCTCGCGCGCTACGAGCTTCCCCTCACCCCCGGCGCCGAGGTCGCGGGCGTGCGCGAGGACACGGGCGAGCGCGTCGTCGCGCTCTGCGGGACGGGCGGCTACGCCGAGTACGTCGCCGCCGACGCGGCGACGGTGTTCCCGATCGAGGAGGACGTGAGCGACGCCACCGCGCTGGCCCTCCTGCTCCAGGGCCTCACCGCGTGGCACCTGTACCGGACCTCGGCCAAGCTGGCCGAGGGCGAGAGCGTCGTGGTGCACGCGGCGGCCGGCGGGGTGGGCTCGCTCGCGGTCCAGCTCGGCCGCCACATGGGCGCCGGCCGCGTGATCGCCACCGCCTCCTCGCAGGACAAGCGCGACCTCGCGCTCTCCCTGGGCGCCGACGCGGCGGTCGACGTCAACGCCGAGGACCTCGCGGGCGCGCTGATCGAGGCCAACGGCGGCGAGCGCGTCGACGCGGTCTTCGAGATGGCCGGCGGCCGCGTCTTCGACGAGTCGATGAAGGCGCTCGCGCCGTTCGGGCGCCTCGTCACGTACGGGATCGCCTCGCGCGATCAGAACGAGCTCCGCACCGGCGGGCTCATGCGCCGCAGCCACGCGGTCGTCGGCTTCTGGCTCATGCACTGCCTGCGCAAGCCCGAGCTGGTCGGCGGCCCGCTGCGCGAGCTGGCCGAGTTGGTTGCGCGCGGCGACCTGCGGGTCGTCGAGGGCGAGTGCTACGCGCTGTCGGACGTCCGGCGGCTCCACGAGGACCTCGCCGCGCGCCGCACCTCGGGCAAGCTCGTCATCGACCCCTCGCGCTGACGAGCGTCAACGGCGGCTGGGTAGGGAGGCGAGGGCGCCGCCCGCAGCGCCCGCCCCCGGCGCGAGCGGTGGATGAATCCCTCTCAGGCACATCAATCCACCGCTCGATGCGGATCGGGGCGGTTCGGGCCGCTCTCCACCTTCCCTACCCAGCGCCGTTGCCGTTCGCCGCGGCCACATAGTGCGGGACCAGGCCCGCCCAGCCGCGGACGTTCCGCTCGCGCAACCCCGGACCGCGCGCGCCGAGCCGCTCCCACCCGCGGTGCGTGATCGTCACGGCGGTGCCGTCCGCGGCCGCCGCGAACGTGATCTCCACCTCGGTGGCATCCGCGGCGTCCTGGCGCAGGTGCCAGGAGTACAGGAGCCGCCGCGGCGGCTCCCAGGCCAGCACGCGGCCCCAGTCGTGCTCCTCGCCGCCCGGAGCGCGCTCGAAGATCCGGCCGCCCGCGCGCGGCTCGAACACCACGGCCTCCGGCCCGCCCGAGACGGAGTGGCTCGCCGGCCACCACAGCGACGTGCGCTCGGCCCACACCGACCACGCGTGCTCGGGCGCGCAGTCGACCGTGAACTCGTGCACCAGCGGCTCGCTCACTTCGTGTTCTCCGCGGCGAGCCTGAAGCGGGCGGCGGCCTCGCCCCAGACCTGCTCGAGGTACGCGCGCGCGGCCTCGATGCCCTCGTCGTGCAGGCGGTAGAGCCGCCGCGTCCCCTCGGCGCGGTCCGTGACCAGGCCGGCCTCCTTGAGCAGGCGCAGGTGGCGGGAGACCGCGGGGCGGCTGATCGGCAGCGCGTCGGCGAGCTGCTGGACGGAGCGGTCGCCGTCGCCGAGCAGCTCCACGATCGCGCGCCGGTTGGGGTCGCCGAGCGCCTCGAAGGGGTTCATCGCCGAATAATGGTAACTTGCCGGTTACGGATGAGGCACTACGAGTCGACAGCGCTGATCGACGCGACCCCCGAGGCGGTGTGGGCCGTGCTCACCGACGCGCCCGCGTATGCCGACTGGGACTCCGGGGTGGTCCGCGTCGAGGGGCGGATCGCGCCGCGGGAGAAGATCAAGGTCGTCTCCGAGGCCAACCCGAAGCGTGCGTTCCCGGTCACGGTGGCCGAGCTCTCGCCGGCCGAGCGGATGGTCTGGAGCGGCGGCATGCCGCTCGGGCTGTTCCGCGGCGTGCGGACGTTCACGCTCACGCCGGAGGGCGGCTCGACGCGGTTCGCGATGCGCGAGGAGTACACCGGGCCGATGCTCCCGCTGGTCTGGCGATCGATGCCGGACCTGCAGCCGTCGTTCGAGCAGTTCGCCCGCGGGCTCAAGCAGCGCGCCGAGCACGGCTAAGCTCCTCTGCTCAGTGACGACTTTCAAAGACCTCGGCCTGTCCGAGCCGGTGCTCGCCGCCCTCAGGGACGTGGGCTACGAGAACCCGAGCCCCATCCAGGAACAGGCCATCCCGGAGCTGCTCCAGGGCCACGACGTGATCGGCCAGGCGCAGACCGGCACCGGCAAGACCGCCGCCTTCGGGCTCCCGATGATCGAGTTCGTCGACCCCGACGATCCCGACGTCCAGGCGCTCGTGCTCACGCCGACGCGCGAGCTGTGCATCCAGGTGACGCAGGCCCTGCGCGCCTACGGCAAGCCCAAGGGCATCCAGCCCGTCGCCGTCTTCGGCGGCGCGCCGATCCGCACCCAGCAGGCGCAGCTCAAGGAGGGCGGGCAGATCGTGGTCGGCACGGTCGGCCGCGTGCTCGACCTGATCTCGCGCCACTCGCTGATGCTGCACTCCTGCCGCTACCTCGTCCTCGACGAGGCCGACGAGATGCTCGACCTCGGCTTCCTCGAGGACGTCGAGAAGATCCTCTCGCTCACCCCGGGCGGCCGTCAGACCGCGCTGTTCAGCGCGACGATGCCGCCCGAGATCCGCGCGCTCGCCGACCGCCACCTCTACGAGCCGGTGACGGTCAAGGTCAAGGCCGCGACGCTGACGATCGACACCGTCGAGCAGTTCTTCCTCGAGGTCAAGGGGCCGGAGAAGAACGAGGCGCTGGCGCGCGTGCTGGAGGCGGAGAAGCCCGCCCAGGCGATCGTCTTCACGCGCACGAAGATCCGCACCGACCAGCTCTACCGGACGCTGCGCGACAAGGGCATGAACGTCAAGGCCCTGCACGGCGACATGTCCCAGGGCTCGCGCGACGGCGTGATGATCTCCTTCAAGTCCGGCCGCGTGCCGATCCTCGTCGCCACCGACGTCGCCGCGCGCGGGCTGGACATCGCGTCCGTCACGCACATCGTCAACTTCGACGTGCCGACCTCGCCCGACGTCTACGTGCACCGGATCGGCCGCACGGGCCGCGTCGGCCGCTCCGGCCGCGCGATCACGTTCATCGAGCCGCGCCAGCGCAAGGACCTGGAGGCGATCGAGCGCCACGCGAGCACGAAGATCTCGCCGTGGGCGGAGGGCGCCCACGTCGCCCCCGCGAAGATGACCGAGCGCCCGCGCCGCCACCGCAAGCCGCACGACGACACGGACGGCAACGGCATGGGCTACACGAAGCTGATCGCCAACACGGGGCGCGCCGCAGGCCTCGAGCCCGGCGAGCTGATCTCTGCGGTCGCCGCCGGCGGCGGGCTCGACGGCGAGGCGATCCGCAACGTGCGCGTGCTCGAGCGCTTCGCGCTCGTCGAGGTCCCGGCCGCCGAGGCCGACCGGATCGTCGAGGCGGTCAGCGGCACCACCGTGCACGGCCGTAAGCTGGCGCTCGAGCCGGTCCGCGGACAGTCCTGAGCAGCCAAGGGGGAGAGGCCATGTCCCAGATGACGATGACGACCAACCACGGCCCGATCGTCTTCGAGATGTTCGACGAGGACGCGCCGAAGACGGTCGAGAACATGCGCAAGCTGGCCGGTGACGGCTTCTACGACGACCTGGGGTTCCACCGGATCATCAAGGACTTCATGATCCAGGGCGGCTGCCCCGAGGGGACGGGCTCCGGCGGCCCGGGCTACACGTTCGAGGACGAGTTCAACCAGCACAAGGTCGTCCGCGGCGCGCTCGCGATGGCCAACGCCGGCCCGAACACCAACGGCTCGCAGTTCTTCATCGTCACCACGGAGGCCGCTCCCTGGCTCGACGGCAAGCACACCGTGTTCGGCAAGGTGACCTCCGGCATGGAGGTCGTCGACGCGCTCGAGGGGCTCCCGACCGACGGCCGCGATCGCCCGCAGGAGCCGGCGACGATCGAGAAGATCGAGTTCTCCTGATGGCCACGCTCGAGGAGCGTGCGCGGGTGGGCGGGGACCAGAGCATCAGCGTCGAGAACCCGGCGACGGGCGCCGTCGTCGGCGAGGTCCCGATCCTCTCCGCCGAGCAGGTGCGCACGCTCGCCGAGCGCGGCCGCGCCGCCCAGCCGGCCTGGGAGGCATTGGGCTTCGAAGGGCGGGCGCGGGTTCTACGCCGCGCCCAGAAGTGGGTGCTCGACAACCGGGAGCGCGTCATCGCGACGATCGTCTCCGAGACGGGCAAGACCCACGAGGACGCCCTGCTCGCCGAGATCGGCTACATCGCCAACGCGTTCGGCTTCTGGGCCAAGAACGCTTCGGACTACCTCGCCGACGAGAAGGTCCGCTCGGCCAACCCGTTCGTGCTCGGGCGCAAGCTCGTCGTCCGCTACGCGCCGCTCGGGCTCGTCGGCGTGATCGGGCCGTGGAACTACCCGCTCTCGAACTCCTTCGGCGACTGCATCCCGGCGCTGGCCGCCGGCAACGCGGTGATCCTCAAGCCGTCGGAGGTCACCCCGCTCACCTCGCTGCTGATGGCCGAGGCGATGCGCGAGTGCGGCCTGCCCGAGGGCGTCTACCAGGTCGCGACCGGGATGGGCGAGACGGGCTCCGCGCTGGTCGACGAGGTCGACATGGTCATGTTCACCGGCTCGACCGCGACCGGCAAGAAGGTGATGGAGCGCGCCGCGCGCACGCTCACGCCGGTGTCGCTGGAGCTCGGCGGCAAGGACCCGATGATCGTGCTCGCCGACGCCGACCTCGAGCGCGCGGCCAACGCCGCCACCTACTACTCGATGCAGAACGGCGGCCAGACCTGCATCTCGGTCGAGCGCGTGTACGTCGAGGCGCCGGTCTACGACGAGTTCGTCACCAAGGTCACCGCGAAGGTCAAGGCGCTGCGCCAGGGCGCCCCGACCGGGCCGGGCAGCGTCGACGTCGGCGCGGTCACGTTCCCCAAGCAGCTCGAGATCGTCTCGGCGCACGTCGACGCCGCCCGCAGAGGCCGGCGCCACCGTGCTCGCCGGCGGCCACGGGCGCGACGAAAACGGGCGCTTCTACGAGCCGACGGTGCTCGTGGACGTCGACCACTCGATGGCGTGCATGACCGAGGAGACCTTCGGGCCGACGCTGCCGATCATGCGGGTCTCCGACGCCGAGGAGGCGGTCAAGCTCGCCAACGACTCGCCGTACGGGCTCGCCGCGTCGGTCTGGACGAAGGACTCCGCCCGCGGCGAGGCGCTCGCGCGCCGGATCGAGGCGGGCGCGGTGTGCGTCAACGACGCGCAGCTCAACTACCTCGCGCTCGAGCTGCCGATGGGCGGCTGGAAGGCGTCCGGGCTGGGCTCGCGCCACGGCGCGGGCGGGATCCGCAAGTACGCGCGCCAGCAGTCGCTGCTGGTCACCCGCCTGGCTCCGAAGCGCGACCTCCACATGTTCCCCTACAAGGCCTCCACGACCGGCCTGCTGGGCCGCGCCATGAAGCTGCTCTACGGCCGCGGCAAGCGCGACTGACGACCCCGCGCGATCCCGCGCCGGGCGCGGGATCGCGACGCCGCAAGAAAGTTTGCGTCAATTGGCGCAGGCTTTTGCCGCGGCCGTCGTTTGTCTCGTTCGCCATGCCCCATCGCCCCGCCGCCGAGGTCGTGCTCGAGCATCTGCCCGTCGGTGTCGTCGTATTGGACGACGAGGGGCGTCTGCTGGGCGGCAACCCCGCCTCCGAGCGGGTCCTCGGCGCGCTCCCGGAGGAGGGCTCCGCGGGCTGCTGCGAGCTCGTCGGCTGCCGCCGGCCCGGGACCCCGCTGGAGACGCGCTGCATCTCCGAGGCGGTGCGCGCGAGCGGCCGTCCGGTGGGCGAGCTGCTCGTGCAGACGCCGGGCGGCGGCGCCTGGGTGATCGCGGTTCCGCTCGCGGCCGGCGGGATCGTGCTGCAGCTGCGCACGGTCGCGGAGCCGGCCGGCGAGGCCGACGAGCGCCTGCGCATCCGGGTGCTCGGGCCGATGCAGCTCGAGGTGGGCGGCGCAGTGCTCGAGGGCGACTGGCTCGCCCACCGGCCCGGCCAGGTCCTCAAGTACCTCGTGGCCGCGCGCGGGCGGCCGGTCGCCGCCGACGAGCTGCTGCGCGCGTTCTGGCCGCAGACCGACGGCACGCCGGCCGCGACGAACGTGCGCCAGGCGGTCCATGCGCTGCGCGACCGGATGGAGCCCGAGCGCGAGCGCCAGGCCGCCTCGCGCTACGTGACCGGCCGGCGCGGCGGCGGCTACGAGCTGATCGGCGGGATGGTGCTCGTGGACGCGGACGTGTTCACCGCCGCGGCCGAGGCCGGGCTGACCGCACTGCACGACGGCGACGGCGCGCGCGCCGAGGCCTCGCTGTCCCGCGCGGCCGCGCTGTACCGCGGGGACTTCCTGGCCGACGAGCCCGACGCCGAGTGGGCCCTGCCCGAGCGGGCTCGGCTGCGCCTGCTGGCCGGCCGCGTGATGCGGGCGCTGGCCGGCATGCGCGTGCGCGCGGGCGAGCTCGACGCCGCGAGCGAGCTGCTGCAGCGCCTCGCCGAGCTCGAGCCGCTCGACGTCGAGGCCCAGCGCCAGCTGCTGACGCTGCTGCTGCGCCGCGGCCGCCGCAGCGAGGCCGCCCGCCGCTACGAGGTGGTCGCGCGACGCTTCCGGCGCGCGTTCGGCGAGGAACCGGGCTTCGAGCTCGCGGAGCTCGCCCGCACACGCACCGCCGCACGCCGCTAGCGGCGCACGGCGCCCCGCAGCACACGTCGAAGCGGCGCACCGCCCCCGTCTAGGCTGGCGGGCCGTGCTCGCCGTCGCCCTCGCCTTCGCCTCGTCGCTCTGCTGGGGCCTCGCGGACTTCTTCGGCGGGCTCCAGTCGCGCACGCGGTCGGTGGTCGTCGTCCTGCTCGTCTCGCAGGTGGCGGCGGTCGTCATGGGCGTGGTCTTCGTGCTGGCGTCGGGCGATCCGTTCCCCGACCTCGGCCCGGCGGCGCTGGCCACGGGCGCCGGCGTCGCGGGCTGCGCCGCGCTCGCCGCCTTCTACCGCGGCCTGGCGATCGGGACGATGAGCATCGTCGCGCCGGTGTCGGCGACGGGCGCGGCCGTGCCCGTGCTCGTCGGGCTCGCCGAGGGCGAGCGGCCCGCCGCGCTGCAGGTCGCCGGCATCGTGATCGCGATGGCCGGCATCGTGCTGGCCGCCCGCGAGCCCGGCGGGGCGGCGCCGAGCCGGGTGGTGCGCGCCTCGCTCGCGCTCGCGGGCCTCGCGGCGCTCGGCTTCGGGACGTTCTTCGTGCTGATCGACCGTGCCACGGAGCTCGGCGGCGCGCCCTGGTCGCTGCTGCTCGTGCGCGTCGGCGAGGTCGCCGTGCTCGGCGCGCTCGCGCTGGCCGTGCGCCCGCGGCTGCCCGCGGGCGTCCGCGACGCCGCGCCGCTGCTGGGCATCGGCGTGCTGGACTTCTCGGCCACCGCATTCTTCGCGCTCGCCACCGAGCAGGGGCTGCTGAGCGTCGTGGCGGTGGTCGGCTCGCTCTACCCGGCCGTCACGGTCGTGCTCGCCCGCATCGTGCTCGCCGAGCGCGTGGCGCGCTCGCAGGAGCTCGGGGTCGTGCTCACGCTCGCGGGCGTGGTGGCGATCAGCGCAGGCTGACGTCTACCCCGAGCAGCTCGGAGACCTCGCCGAGGGTGACAGCGGCGTCGCCGCGGTGGACCACGGTCGCCATCCCCAGTGCGCGCGCCGGCTTGAGGTTGCCGGGCAGGTCGTCGACGAACACGCACTCCTGCGGCGGCAGCCCGATCCGCTCGGCGGCGAGCGCGTAGATCTCGGGGTCGGGCTTGCGCACGCCGACCACACCGGAGATGACCCAGGCGTCGAACAGCCGCTCGAGCTGGGCCTGGTCGTAGCGGTCCTCGCCCCACGAGTTGGACAGCATCGCCGTCCGGACGCCGGCGCGGCGGGCCGCCAGCACGCCCGCGACCATCGCCTCATCAGGGACCATGAAGCCGAACATCCGGTCGATCAGGCGCTCGGGCGCGACGCCGAGCAGCTTCGCGAACGCGGCCTCGAACTCGGCCTCGCCGGCCTGGCCGGTCTCGAGGCGCTCCAGCAGCCCGCGCGCCTCGGGATCGCTCAGGAAGCGGTCGCGGACGGTGTCCGCGGCGAGCCCCTCGGCCTCGCAGAAGCGGCGGAAGGACGCGAAGACGTCGGTGGTCAATACGCCGCCGTAGTCCACGATCAGGCCTCGCACGAGGCGCGCCATGCTAGTGGTGGATGAGCCCGCCACCGCAACAAACGCGGCCCCCCACGCGTTTCGAACCCCAATGCTCCCCCGCCGACACCTGATCGTCCTCGTGCTCGCCATGGCCGCACCGGCCGCGCTTCCGGCCGCCGCGCCGGCCTCGCCGCGCCAGGCCGTGGCCTTCGAGGCCCCCCGCGAGCTGCTCGACGCCTCCGTGCGCGACAGCACGCTCGACGAGATCCGAAGCTTCGGCGTCACGCACATCCGTCAGCTCGTCTACTGGCGCAGCTTCGCCCCGAGCCCGAACGCCAAGCGCAAGCCGCGCGGCGGCTTCGTCGGGTCGGACCCGGCGACCTACCCCGACGGCACCTGGGGCCCGCTGGACGCCTTGGTCACCGCTGCCTCGGCGCGCGGGATCCGGGTCCATCTCAACCTCACGGGGCCCGTGCCCCGGTGGGCGACCAAGAGCCGCAAGGACAACGTGACGCGGCCGAGCCCGAAGGAGTTCAAGGCCTGGGCGACCGCCGTCGGGCGCCGCTACGGCGACCGGATCGAGACATGGTCGATCTGGAACGAGCCCAACCAGCCCCAGTTCCTCAAGCCGCAGTACCGCAAGGGCAAGCCCTACTCGCCGGGGCTCTACCGCCGGCTCTACCAGGTCGGCGTGAAGGGGCTCAAGAAGACCGCCGCCAACCGCGGCGACACGTACCTGCTCGGCGAGACCTCCCCGCGCGGCAACTCGAAGGTCGTGTTCCCGCTCGACTTCTTCCGGCGGATGCTCTGCCTCAACCGCTCCTACCGCAAGACCAAGAAGTGCAGCGCGCTCGACACCGACGGCTACGCGCACCACGCCTACACGACGGCGAAGGGCCCGCGCTTCGTCCCGCACGACCGGCGCGACGTGACCCTCGGCGTGCTCTCGCGCCTCGAGGTCGCGCTCGACCGGGCGGGCAAGGCGCGCGCGCTCCCGCGCGGGCTGCCGATCTACCTCACGGAGTTCGGCATCCAGTCGCGGCCCGACCGGATCCAGGGCGTCAGCTTCCCCAAGCAGGCCGCCTACCTCTCGATCGCCGAGCACATGGCCTACGTGAACCCGCGCGTGCGCTCCTTCTCGCAGTACCTGATGGCCGACGACCGCCCGCGCGCCTCGCAGCTGAACAAGTACGCGGGCTTCGAGAGCGGCCTGCGCACGAGCAAGGGCCGCAAGAAGCCGGCCTACAAGGCGTTCCGGCTGCCGCTCGCGGTCGAGAACTACGGCCGCACGGACGTGCTGTGGGGGCTCGTGCGGCAGTACCGGCAGGCGACGACGGTCACGATCCAGGTCGACCCGAGGGGCAAGAAGGGCTGGCGCAAGCTCGCCGACGTCAAGACGACGGGCACCGGCGTCTACTCGCTGCGAGCCACCCATCGCAAGGGCCAGCGCTACCGCGTGCGCTGGACCTCGCCGGGCGGCAAGCGCTACACCGGCGCCTCCGTCCGCTCGTACTAGCGAGCGGCCTGGACATCCGTCCAGCCTGGCCGTTCATCCGATTGGGGTCCTGACCCGATGGGCCGACAATGGGCCGCCGCCGATCAATTGGACACCATGCGAACGCTCCGGATGCATCTCCTCGGTCTCGACGTTGCCGACGTGAACGGCCGCACGCTGGGCCAGGTCGTCGACACGTACCCCTTCGACGGCGGGGGCGAGCTCGAGCTGGTCGTGCTGCGCCTGCGGCGCTTCGGCGAGCGTCGCATGCTGCCGGTCTCCGAGCTGCGGCTCGAGGACGGGCGCCTGGTCGTGCCGTTCTCGCGGCACCAGGTCGAGGACTCGCCCGGGCTCAGCACAGGGAGGCACGCCGACGAGGACCCGTGGCGCTCGAAGACCTACTGGTACTACGAGGAGCCCGCGGCGGCTCGCGCCTAGGCGCGCTGCGCAGCTAAGGTCCGGGGCGCGATGGCGCCCCAGCTCTGGCTGCTGAGGCACGGCGAGGCCGTGCCGCACGACTCGAAGCCCGATCAGGAGCGAGAGCTGACGGCCCGCGGCGAACGACAGGCGCTCGCCGCGGGCTCGGCGCTCGCGCGGCTCGGCGCCGAGTTCGCCGCCTGCTACGCGAGCCCGAAGGTGCGCGCGCGGCAGACGGCCGAGCTCGCGTGCCGCCCGCTGGGGATCGAGCCGGTCGTCGAGGAGTCGCTGGCGGAGGGGTTCGACCGCGACGACGCGCTCACGCTGCTGCGCGCCCACGGCGACGACGGGCGCGTGCTCGTCGTCGGCCACGAGCCCGACTTCTCCCAGGTCGTGCACGACCTCACGGGCGGCCGCGTGGACTTCAAGAAGGGCGCGATCGCCGCCGTGCGCGAGGAGCGCGGGTCCGGGGAGCTGGTCGTCCTGCTGCGCCCGCGCGAGCTCGAGACGATCGCGCTCAACTCCTAGCCCAGCGCGCCGGCGATCATCGCCAGCGCGACCTCGGCGCGGCTCGCGAGCGACGCCTCGAGCACGTACTCGTCCGGGTTGTGGGCCGCGCCGCCGCGCGGGCCGAGGCCGTCGACCGTCACCGGGACGGCCGCGGCGACGTGGCTGGCGTCGCTCGCGCCGCCGCGCGCCCGCGGCACGATCGGGCGCCCGAGCGCCGCCGACGCGCGCTCGAGCAGCCCCGCGGTCGCCTCCTCGGAGTGCATGCCGGGCCAGCGCCGGATCAGCTCGGCCTCCAGCCGCACGCCCTGGTGCTCGTCCGGGACCGCGGCCAGCACGGCCTCGATCGCGTCGATCTCGTCCGCGCGCAGGTCGCAGTAGAGCTCGCCCCGGCCGGGGACGACGTTGAACGCCTCGCCCGCGTGCAGGACCGTCGGGACCGCGGTCAGGTGCGCCGCCCCCTCGGGGTCGTGGGCGGCCGCCACCGCGCGCGCCGCCTCGCCGAGCGCGAGCAGCGCGTTGCGCCCGCGGTCGGGCGCGGAGCCGGAGTGCGCCGAGCGCCCGTGGGCGACGACCTTGATCGTCCCGGCCGCCTTGCGGCGCACGACGACGCCGTCGTCGCCGTCCGGCGTGCGCTCGCCGCCCTCGAAGCACAGGCACGCGTCCCAGCCGGCGAAGCGGCCGACGTGCGCGAGCGGGCCCTTGCGCCACTCCTCGTCGCAGACGACGAGCAGCGCGACCTCGGCGTAGTCCTCCGGCCGGCGGGCGAGCACGCGCATCGCGCCCAGCGAGAGCACGACGCCGCCCTTCATGTCCACGCTGCCCGAGCCGACGAGCTTCTCCCCCTCGCGCGTGAGCGGCCGGTGGTCGGCGTGCGCGACGACCGTGTCGAGGTGGCCGAGCAGCAGGATCCGCTGGCTGCCGGTGCCGGTCAGCCGCGCCAGCAGGTCGGGGGCGTGGTCGGGGCTGGAGCACGGGATGCGCTCGATCTGCGCCTCGTCGGGCAGCAGCGCGGCGCACACCGACGCGCACTCCTCCGCGCCGTGCACGTCGCCCGACGGCGAGGAGACCGCCACGAGCGCCTCGAGCTCGCGCACCGCGCGGCGCGCGATCTCCGCGGCTCCCTCCTGCACCCATGCGTCCATGCACCCGCAAGCTACTAGCCTCCGAAGGGTGCCCGAGCTGCCCGAGATGGAGATCACCGCCCGCCGGCTCGGCGCCGCGCTCCCGGGCCTTGAGATCGAGTCGGTGATGACGCCCGGCCTGAACGTGCTCAAGACGTTCGACCCGCCGCTGCACGCCGCCGACGGCGCGACGTTCACCGGCGTGCGCCGCAAGGGCAAGCTGCTGCTGCTCGACATCGAGACCGGCGCCGGAGAGCCGCTGACGTTCCTCACGCACCTGATGAGCGCCGGCCGGCTGCAGTGGTTCGACAAGCGCGGGTCGATGAAGGACCGCACATCGCGGGTGCTCTGGCGGCTGCCCGAGAGCCGCGAGCTGCGGCTGCGCGAGTTCGGCACCCGGCAGGCGGCGTGGATCAAGCTGCTGCGCCCGGCCGCCGTCGACGCCGACGAGCAGCTGCGGACTCTCGGCCCCGAGGCGTGGCCGGACCCGCCGGACCTCGGCGCCCTGCTGAAGTCCAACCGGCCCCTGCACTCGCTGCTGCGCGATCAGCAGGTGATCGCCGGGATCGGCCGCACCTGGGTCGACGAGATCCTCCAGGCCGCCAAGCTGTCCCCGTTCAAGCGCGGCGACGACCTCTCCGAGGAGGAGGCCGCGGACCTGCGCGAGGCGATGGTCTCCGAGCTCGGCCGCGTGATCGACCACTACGAGGCCGCCGTGCAGCTCCCGCTGCCGGAGAAGTTCCCGAAGCCGACCCGCGTCCACGCCCACCAGGGCGAGCCGTGTCCGCGCTGCGGCACGACGCTCGAGGCGGTCTTCTACGAGGACTACGTGATGAGCTACTGCCCGCAATGCCAGACGGAGGGCCGCGTCCTCAAGGACCGCCGGCTCTCCCGCCTGCTCAAGTGACCAAGGAGGACCACATGATCGAGGAAGGCGCCGGGGCCCCGGACTTCACGCTCCCCGACCAGGACGGCGAGGACGTCACGCTCTCCGACCTGCGCGGGCGGCCCGTGGTCCTCTACTTCTACCCCAAGGCGGACACGCCCGGGTGCACGACCCAGGCGTGCGCGATCCGCGATCACGCCGCGGACTACGAGGCCACCGGCGCGGTCGTGCTCGGCGTCTCGCCCGACCCGGTCGCGGCGGTCAAGAAGTTCCACGGCGGCCAGTCGCTGAACTTCACGCTGCTCGCCGACGAGGACCACGCGGTCTGCGAGCTCTACGGCGTCTGGGCGGAGAAGACGAACTACGGCCGCACGTACTGGGGCGCGCAGCGCTCGACCTTCATCATCGACCCCGAGGGGACCGTCGCCAAGGTGTTCCCGAAGGTCTCGCCCAAGACCCATGACGAGGTCGTGCTCGAGGCGCTGGGCGAGCTCAGCGCCGCCTGACGCTGCTACCCCTTATGGGGGTGACCGCCTGGGCGGAAGACCTCCTGCTCGGCGGCGGCTACGTGCTGCTCGCCGCGCTGATCCTGCTCGAGAACCTGTTCCCGCCGATCCCATCGGAGCTGCTGCTGCCGCTCGCGGGCTCGCGGGTGGCCTCGGGTGACTTCGACTACCTCGCCGCCGTCGCGGCGGCGACGGTCGGGTCCGTGGCCGGCGCGCTGATCCTCTACGCGCTCGGGCGCCTCGGCGGGCGGCCGCTGCTGCTGCGCCACGGGCGGATCCTGCGCCTCGACGAGCGCCGTCTCGATCGCGCCGACGACTGGTTCGACGCCCACGGGCCGAAGCTCGTGCTGCTCGGCCGGCTGGTGCCGGGCGTGCGCAGCGTGGTCTCCGTGCCCGCCGGGCTCAGCGAGATGCCGGTCGCGCGCTTCGTCGCGCTCACTGCGCTTGGCACCGCGTACCGTTGACCTTGTGCCCCCGCCCCCGGCCTCGATCGGCGACTCCTTCAGCGCCTTCTTCGACGCGATCGGCGACTTCGCGGGCAACCTGGCCGACGTCCGCTGGGGCGCGCTGCTCATCGGCCTGGCCGCGTTCGCGACCTACCTGAGCCTGCGCGCCCGCGCCTCGTTCAACATCCTCCGCGCGGCCTACCCCGAGGAGCGGATCCGCTTCCGCAACGTCTGGGGCGCCTACATGGCGGGCTACGGCTTCAACAGCGTCGTGCCCGCCCGCGGCGGCGACGTCGTGCGGCTGTTCCTCACGAAGACCTCGGTGCCGCGCTCGAGCTATCCGGCGGTGGCGGCCGCCTTCTCGGTCGAGTTCATCTTCGACCTCACGATCGCGGTGCCGGTGCTGGGCTTCGCCTTCACCCAGGGCGTCTTCCCCAAGCCGCCGGACTTCTCCAAGCTGCCGGCGTTCGACCTGGCGTTCTTCGCGTCGCACCCGCGCTTCACGCTGTTCCTGCTGACCGCGCTGGCGATCGCGGTGCTCGTCGCGTTCGCGCTGCTGTCCGCGCGCGTGCGCGCGTTCTGGGCGCGCGTGCGCCAGGGCCTGACGATCGTCTTCGACCGCCGCCGCTACGTCCGCGAGGTGTGGCTCGTCCAGCTCGGCGGCTGGTGCTTCCGCTTCCTCGCGTTCTGGATGCTGCTCGAGGCGTTCAACGTCGGCGGCTCCGTGCGCAACGTGCTGCTCGTGCTCGGCGTCAACGCGGTCGCCGCGCTCGTGCCCTTCACCCCCGGCGGCGCCGGCGTCCAGCAGGCGCTGCTGGCCAAGGTGTTCGCCGGCACCGCGGCCGGCGCGACGGTCGCCGCCTACTCCGTCGGGCAGCAGATCGCGATCGCGGCGCTGACGTTCGGGATCGGCCTGCTGGCCGTCGTGCGGATCTTCCGCTTCCGCTCGTTCAAGGAGGTGATCGCGAGCGGTCGCGCCGCCCGCGACAGCGAGGAGACCGCGAGCGTCAGCTGAGGCCCTGGCGCGCCTCGCGCACCAGCGTGACCGCCTCGGGGAAGACGGTCGCCATCACCTGGCGGATCTGCTGGGCCTGCTGCTCGGGCGTGCCCTGGACGTTGACGCGGTCGATCGCGGCCACCGTCATGTCGACGGCGAGCTTGATGGCGTTGTCGGCCCAAGCGAGGCTCTGGGCGCCCTGCATCTGCTCGGCCATCTCCTGAAGGCGCTTCTGGAGATCAGGATCGTTGAAGAAACCGCCGAAGCCTTCCATGCACGAGAGCGTACCGCGTGCCGATCGGGGGCCGGCTCGCCCGCGTCCTCGCGCTCCCAGCGGGCGACGGTGCGCCGCAGGGTGAGGTAGGCGACGGCGCCCGGGACGATCGGCAGCCAGAAGACGAACCCGCGGTAGCCGAGCACGGCCAGCAGCGCGAGCTCGGGCTCGACGCCGAAGGCGATCAGCGCGCCGACCATGCCGCCGTCGACCCCGCCGACGCCGCCGGGGAGCGGCAGCAGGTTGGCGAGCATGCCGACGAAGAAGGCCACCGCCAGCACGGCGGCGGAGGGCGCGTCGCCGAAGGCCTCGAAGCAGGCCCACAGCACGGCGATCTGGAAGCCCCACCACATCAGCGCGCCGAGCAGCGCCGGGTTGCCGCTGCGCAGCAGGTCGCGGGCGTCGCGCACGCCGCGCGCCACCGGGCCCACGAGGCGCCGCACGCGGCCCTCGCCCGGGGCGATGAACTGCGCGGCGGCGACAAGCGCGATGGCCGCGCCGCCGAGGATCGCGGGCACGACCGTGATGGCGAACGAGCCGCCGCCGGGGAGGACGCCGGCGTAGAGCCCGAGGCCGCCGAGCAGCAGCACGCCCATGTAGACGCCGTAGAGCAGGACGTGGAAGGCGACGAGCCGCGCGGCGACGTCGGCGCGCTCCATCCCGGAGCGGCGCATCGCCCACGCGGTCAGCGCGATGCCGCCCGCGCCGGCGCTGGCGAACAGCCGGGTGGCGGCGTTGGCGGCGAGGTTGATCTGCAGGCCGGCGCGCAGGCCGATCCGCCCGTGGCCGCCGCGGCCGGCGACGCCGGCGAAGAGGATCACGTGGCCGGCGAACGAGAGCACCGCGAACAGCGCGGCGAGGGCGAGCCAGCCATGGCTGCCGCCGTGCAGGCGGTCCCACGTCGACGAGAGGTCGGCGAAGGTCGGCGCCAGCAGCGCGAGCGAGATCACCAGCGCCGCCGCCGCCCCCACGAGGAGCAGTGCCTTGCGAGCAGAGACGCCACCGAGGGAGAGGGTGTCCTCGGCGGGCAATTCGGCGACAGAGGGGACGGCGACGGCCATGTACCGCATACTCGCCGCCACGGTTCGACGGCGCAGGCGTGGATCCCCCCCTCTGCACCGTGTGGCTAACCCGCCATAATCGCCCCCGGTGGCCCCCCGGACTCCCACTCAGCTCGCCAACCGCCGCCGCGTCGAGGCCGTGATCGGCCTCGCGGCGCCCGCGCTCGACCTGGTGCTGTTCGCCGGCGAGCGCCTTTCGCGGGTGGCCGGCCGCAACGACGTCGACCCCGAGCCGCCGCGCCTCGGCCGCCGCCCCGCGCGCACGCCGCTCGGCGGGCCGACCGCGGCCCCGACCGGCGCTCCGGACCGGCGCGGCTAGCATCTCGGACCCCGTGGCCCTGCCCGATTCCCCGCAGCAGCAGCTCGACTGGGAGGCGCGCCACCGCATGCGCGCCGCGCTCGCGGCCGCGATGGCCTCGATCGGCGTCATCGCCGGCCAGGTCATCGAGCAGGCCGTGTACGCCGGCGCCCCGCCGCAGCCGCTGCTCGACGCGCTCCAGAAGCTCGAGGCGCCCGGCACGGTGCTCGATCAGGAGGCCGGGCAGGTCGCGGTCGCCCGTTTCGTCGACGACCACGCGTTCGAGATCGTCGCCAGCCGCGCGGTCACCGCGATCGGCTACTTCGCGCTCGCCTACGCCGTCACGTTCCTGGCCGCCGCCACGCGCGCCCGCAGGCCGCAGTTCGCGCGCTGGGCGTTCTACCTGCCGATCGTCGGCGGCGTGCTGCTCGGCGTCGCCTGGGTCGGCTGGGGGGTCGGCCTGATCGCCGACGCCCGCTCCCTGATCGACAGCCCGGGCACGATCGCCGAGGTGCAGGACATCGGCGACGACGGGATCGGCCGCGTCAGCGGCGTGCTGCTGCAGCCGGCCGCCCTCGTGCTCACCGTCGGCATGGTGCTGGTGGCGCTCAACGCGATGCGCAGCGGCCTGCTGACCCGCTTCATGGGCATCCTCGGCATGATCGCCGCGGCGCTGATCGTGATCCAGTACGGCGCCGGCATCCCGCTCGTGCTGGCCTTCTGGCTCGGCTCCCTCGCCGTGCTGTTCGCCGGCCGCCGCCCCGGCGGCGACCCGCCCGCGTGGCGGACGGGCCAGGCCGAGCCGTGGCCGAGCATGCAGCAGGCCGCGAAGCCCCGCGAGGAGCAGGCCGATGACAAGGCCGAGGCGGCCCCCGCACCGGCGCCCGCGCGCGTGCCGGCGGGCGCGCACTCCGCCTCCGCCAAGCGCAAGCGCAAGCGCCGCGGCTAGCGACAGGCGCATCACTTCGCCGGACGGGGTATCACTCCCGCAGCACCTTTCTTCAAAGGGGGAGGAAACATGGCGGAAACGACCTCGGCACCTCAGGGAGGGGCAGCCGCGGACGACCGGCTCAGGGGCGTCGACTGGGAGGCGATCGAGAACTCCCCGGAGTTCCAGGAGCTCATCTCCAGGCGGCGCAAGTTCGTGCTGCCGGCGACGATCTTCTTCCTCGCGTACTACATGGCGTTCATCCTGCTCGCCGGGTACGCGGAGGACTTCATGGCATCGTCGGTCTATGAGGGGCTGACCGTCGGCTACTGCCTGGCGCTCACGCAGTTCGTGATGGTGTTCGTGCTCGGGCTCATGTACCTGCGCAAGGCCGACCGCGAGTACGACCCGCTCGCCCAGCGGGTCGTGACGAAGGCCGGCGACGGCGACGGCGGCGAGGCCGGGCGCGCGGCGGAGAGCCGCTTCGCCCGGCGCGAGGAGACGGCACGCGGTGAGGTGACGTCATGACCGTGCATGCGGCCATCAACGTCGAGGCGGTCGTGATCTTCTCGATCGTCCTCTCGATCACCCTCGGCATCACCTACTGGGCCTCCAAGCGGGCTTCGAGCGCCGTCGGCTTCTACGCCGCCGGGCGCCAGATCACCGGCGTGCAGAACGGCCTCGCGATCTCGGGCGACTACCTGTCGGCCGCGTCGTTCCTCGGCATCGCCGGCCTGATCTACCTGTACGGCTTCGACGGGTTCCTGTACTCGATCGGGTTCCTCGTCGCGTTCCTGACGGTGATGTTCCTGCTGGCCGAGCGCATGCGCAACGCGGGCAAGTACACGATCGCCGACGTGCTGGCCTTCCGGCTGCGCGAGCGGCCGGCGCGGACCGCGGCGGCGCTCGGCACGCTGGCCGTCGTCGCCTTCTACCTGATCGCGCAGATGGTCGGCGCGGGTGTCCTGATCCAGGCGCTCGTCGGCATCGACTTCTCGCTCGCCGTGATCCTCACCGGCGCCTTCATGCTCTGCTACGTCGTCTTCGGCGGCATGGTCGCCACGACGTGGGTGCAGATCATCAAGGCCGTGCTGCTGATGACCGGCATCCTCGTGATGTCGATCTTCGTGTTGTCCAAGGTCGGCGGCAGCCCGATCGAGCTGTTCAACCGCGCGGACGCCAACAAGGGTGGCGCGGACTCGACGTTCTCGCTCGGCCCGGGCACGTTCCTGGCCTCTCCGATCGACACCGTGTCGCTCGGCCTGGCGCTCGTGCTGGGCACGGCCGGCCTGCCGCACATCCTGATGCGGTTCTTCACCGTCCCGAACGCCAAGGCCGCCCGCTCGTCGGTCGTCTGGGCGATGTTCATCATCGGCTTCTTCTACCTGCTGACGACGTTCATCGGCTTCGGCGCCCGCGCGTTCCTCGGGCCGGAGGGCGAGGAGGCCGCGGGCACCGGCGGCAACCTCGCGGCGCCGAACCTGGCGACGTTCCTGGGCGGCGGCGAGGGGACGTTCGGCGGTGACCTGTTCCTCGCGGTGATCGCGGGCGTCGCGTTCGCGACGATCCTCGCCGTGGTCGCCGGCCTCGTGCTGTCGGCGTCGGCCGCCGTGTCGCACGACATCTGGTCGAACATCGTGCGCAAGGGGAAGGAGTCCGACCACGAGGAGGTCGTGGTCGCGCGCATCGCGGCGATCTCGATCGGCGTGATCGCGATCATCATCGCCGTGATCGGCGGCGCCGGCCTGAACGTGTCGTTCATGGTCGGGCTCGCGTTCGCGGTCGCCGCGAGCGCGAACTTCCCCGCGCTGCTGCTCGCCCTCACCTGGCGGCGGTTCAACACGACGGGCGCGGTGACGGGCGTCCTGTTCGGCGTGGTCAGCGCGATCGTCCTGGTGATCGTCTCGCCGAAGGTCTGGCCCGGCGCGGACTCCGACACCGGCTCGCCGGTCGGGTGGACGCTGGCGAACCCGGGGATCGTCTCCATCCCGCTCGGGTTCATCGGCTGCTATCTCGGCACCGTGCTCTCCAAGGAGCGCGGGGCGGAGCGCACCTACCACGAGCTCTTTGTCAGGTCCGAGACCGGGCTGGGCGCGGAGCAGTCGGTCGGCGAGGAGCGGGAACTCGTCGAGGCGCGATAGGCGCGACAATGCATCCGGGCCGGCGCCCGCGCCGGCCCGGGGGTGCATCGAAACCAGCGCGGAGGAGAACGCCATGGCAGACGGAGCGACGCTCGAATCCCAGATCGAGGAGCTGCTCGACCAGGAGACCTTCGAGCCGCCGGAGGAGTTCGCCTCCAACGCGGTCGTCACCGACGACCTGTACGAGCAGGCCGAGAAGGACCCGGAGGGCTTCTGGGCCGAGCAGGCCGAGCAGCTGCACTGGTTCGAGAAGTGGGACACGGTGCTCGACTGGTCCGACCCGCCGAACGCGAAGTGGTTCGTGGGCGGCAAGCTCAACGTCGCCTACAACTGCGTCGACCGCCACGTCGAGGCCGGCAACGGCGACCGCGTCGCGTTCCACTGGCGCGGCGAGGAGGGCGAGGAGCTCGACGTCACCTACGCCGATCTCCACCGTCACGTCCAGGCCTTCGCGAACGCGCTCAAGGACAACGGCATCGGCAAGGGCGACGTCGTCGGGATCTTCCTGCCGATGATCCCCGAGGTCGCCGTCGCGATGCTCGCGTGCGCGCGCATCGGGGCGATCCACAACGTCGTCTTCGGCGGCTTCTCGGTCGAGTCGGTCAAGGAGCGCATGGAGGTCTCGGAGGCGAAGGCGCTCGTGACCGTCGACGGCGCCCGCCGCAAGGGCAAGACCGCGGCGATCAAGGAGCAGGTCGACGAGGTCATGGGCGAGGTGAAGTCGATCGAGAAGATCTTCGTCGTCAAGCGCGCGGACAACGACGCGCCGATGACCGAGGGCCGCGACCTCTGGTACCACGAGGCGTGCGAGGCCGCGGACGACGAGTGCGAGGCCGAGCCGCTGGACGCCGAGCACCCGCTCTACATCCTCTACTCGTCGGGCTCGACGGCCAAGCCGAAGGGCATCCTGCACACGACCGGCGGCTACCTGACCGGGGTCGCCTACACGCACCGCGTCGTGTTCGACCTCAAGCCCGAGGAGGACGTCTACTGGTGCTCGGCCGACGTCGGCTGGGTCACCGGGCACTCCTACATCGTCTACGGGCCGCTGGCCAACGGCTGCACCTCGGTCATGTACGAGGGCGCGCCCGACTACCCGGACAAGGACGTCTGGTGGTCGCTCGTGGACCGCTACGACGTCACGATCTTCTACACGGCGCCGACCGCGATACGCGCGTGCATCAAGTGGGGCGCCGAGTACCCGGAGAAGCACGACCTCTCCTCGCTGCGCTTGCTGGGAACGGTCGGCGAGCCGATCAACCCGAAGGCCTGGCTCTGGTACCACAAGGTGATCGGCGGCGAGCGCTGCCCGATCGTCGACACGTGGTGGCAGACGGAGACCGGCCACATCATGATCACCACGCTGCCGGGCCTGCAGCCGACCAAGCCGGGCTCCGCCGGCAAGCCGCTGCCGGGCATCGCCGCCCAGGTCGTCCAGGAGGAGGACGGTGAGGACGCCGGCACCGAGCAGGGCCTGCTCACGCTGCGGAAGCCGTGGCCCGGGATGCTGCGCACCCTCTACAAGGACGACGACCGCTTCGTCGAGACCTACTGGGACAAGTTCGGCCGCGACGTGTACTTCGTCGGCGACGCCGCGCGCAAGGACGAGGACGGCTACTTCTGGATCATCGGGCGCGTCGACGACGTCATCAACGTCTCGGGCCACCGGCTCTCGACCGCCGAGGTGGAGTCCGCGCTCGTCTCCCACGAGAAGGTCGCGGAGTCGGCCGTGATCGGCCAGCAGGACGAGGACACCGGCCAGTCGATCACCGCGTTCGTGACGCTCTCGGGCAACCAGGAGGGCGACGACGAGATGGTCACGGAGCTGCGCGAGCACGTCGCGAAGCGGATCGGCAAGCTCGCGCGGCCCAAGCGGATCGTCTGGGCCGACGACCTGCCCAAGACCCGCTCGGGCAAGATCATGCGGCGCCTGCTGCGCGACATCGCCGAGGGCAAGGAGCTCGGCGACGTCACGACGCTGCGCGACCCGGACGTGATGTCGCAGCTGGAGGAGAAGGTCAAGGAGCGCCAGAGCGAGGAGGAGTGACGATGAGCACCGGCACCCGCGCGAGCTCCTACGAGGAGGCGGTCGCCCAGCACGAGTGGCACGTCCCCGAGCGCTACAACATCGCCGAGGACGTCTGCTTCAAGCACCCGGCGGACAAGCTCGCGATGATCCACGAGGACTTCGAGGGCAACGTGCGCGAGGTCCGCTGGGGCGAGCTGCAGGAGAACGCCAACCGCTTCGCCAACGTGCTGCGCGCCCACGGGGTCGAGCGCGGCGACCGCGTGGCGATGCTGCTGCCGCCGACCCCGGAGACGGCGGCTGCGTTCTTCGGCACCTACCGCTGCGGGGCGATCCTGCTGTCGATGTCGGTGCTCTACGGCGACGACGGCATCCGCCACCGCGTCAACGACTCCCAGGCCAAGGTGCTGGTGACGAACGCGGCCAACAAGGACCGGGTCGATCCCTCGCTGGTCGATCACGTCCTGTTGCTCGACGGCGAGCTGCTGGCGGGCGGGGAGCCGGAGTTCGAGGCCGTCGACACCGCCGCCGACGACCCCGCGCAGCTCTACTACTCCTCGGGCACGACCGGCCTCGCCAAGGGGATCGTGCACGCGCACCGCTACCTGCTCGCGCACGAGGAGTTCGTCTACTGCCACGACGTGCATGAGGGCGAGCTCTTCCACGGGATGGGCGAGTGGGCGTGGGCGGCGGGCATCGCGCCGCTGCTCGGGCCGTGGCGGCTCGGCGCGGTGCAGTTCGTCTACCAGCGCAAGGGCGGCTTCGACCCGCACAAGCAGCTCGACGCGCTCGCACGCCACGAGGTCACGAACGTCTTCACGACCCCGACGGCGCTGCGCTCGATGATGTCGATCTCCGACGCCGGCGAGCGCTACCCGCAGAAGTTCCGGATCGTCTGCTGCGCGGGCGAGCCGCTGAACCCGGAGGCGATCCGCTGGTTCCGCGAGCAGTACGGGATCACCGTGCTCGACTACTACGGGCTCACCGAGTCCTATCCGCTCGTCGCGAACTACCCGTTCATGGACGTCCGCGAGGGCTCGATGGGGCGCCCGATGCCCGGCTGGGACGTGCAGATCCTCGACGAGGACGAGCAGCCACTGCCGCAGGGCGAGCGCGGCGAGATCTGCCTGCGCGCGCGCTCGAACCCGCACTATCCGCTCGGCTACTGGCGCAACGACGAGGCCTCGGAGGAGACCTTCGGCGGCGAGTGGTTCCACACCAAGGACGCCGCCTCGATGGATGCGGACGGCTACGTCTGGTACGAGGGCCGCGCCGACGACGTGATCATCGCGGCGGGCTACCGGATCGGCCCGTTCGAGGTCGAGTCGGCCTGCCTCGAGCACCCCGCCGTGGCGGAGGCGGCGGCCGTCGCCTCGCCCGACGAGCGCCGCGGCAGCGTGGTCAAGGCGTTCATCGTCCTCGCGTCGGGCCACGAGGGCTCGGACGAGCTCGTCAAGGAGATCCAGTCGCACGTGCGCGACCGCCTGTCGGCGTACGCATACCCGCGCAAGGTCGAGTTCGTCGACGAGCTGCCGAAGACCCTGACGGGCAAGATCCGCCGGATCGAGCTGCGCCAGGCGGAGCTGGAGGCGGCGAAGCGGTAGCGCGGATGTGACCGGCTTCCCGCCCGGTGCGGTGCGGTTGATCGGCCGCTTATCGGTCTTGCCAGAATGGGGGCGGTGAGCGTCGCCGCCGCCAGCGCGCCCGTGGGCACGCCGAAGGAGCGCGGGCCCGCCGCGCTGCTCCCGGTGTGGGCGGCGCGGCTCGCGGGCTTCGCCGCGCTCGCCTGCCTGGGCGTCACGCAGTGGCAGCGGATGATCGAGGGCGTCCCCGCCGCGCGCCCGCTGCTGTGGGTGCTGCTGGCCGTGCTGGCCGCCGGCGCCGTGGTCGCGTGCGAGCGGCTGCCGGAGCGCGTGCGGTCCTACGCGATGATCGGCGCGGCGCTCGCGGGCGTGCTCGCCGCCTACCTGGCGGCCGGGTTCGAGCTCGGGCTGCTGCGCCCGCGCCGGCTCGACGAGCTCGGCTCGGGCATCGTGAGCGGCGCGCAGGCGCTGAGCACGGTCCGCCTGCCCTACGAGGGCGCGGACCCGTGGCCGGCGCTGGTGCTGCAGCTGCTCGGCTCCGAGCTGGTGATGATGGCCGGTCTGCTCGCGCTGTGGCCGCGCGGCGACGGCGGCCGCGGCTACCCGTTCCTGTCGCTCGCCTCGCTGCTCGTGCTCACCGCGTCGCCCGTGGTCTCGATGGGCGGGACGCGCCCGCTGCTGCTCGGCATGGCGCTGACCGTGCTGACGGTCTGCTTCCTGTGGCTCGAGCGGCTGCCGCTGCGGCCCGGCCTCGGCGTGGCGGCGCTGATCGGGCTCGCGCTGGCGGGCGCGCTCCCGATCAGCGCGGCGGCGGATCGCGGCGAGCCGTGGTTCGACTACCAGGCCTTCGCGGAGGGCCTCGGGCCCAAGGACCCGGTCCGCTTCGACTGGGGGCACGGCGACTACGGGCCGATCAGCTGGAGCCGCTCGGGCGCCGAGGTCGTGCGGGTCAAGGCGCAGCGGCCGTCCTACTGGAAGGTCCGCACGCTCGACGAGTTCGACGGCAACGGCTGGGGCACGGGCGGCTTCGACCGCGAGAGCGAGGACCCGGAGCTCGACATGCCGGCGAACTGGCGCCAGCAGACGCGCTTCCAGGACCGCATCCAGGTCTCCGTCCAGCGCATGCGCGGCTCCGACGTGGTCGGCGCCGGCACGACCGTCGCGATCGAGGACGAGAGCCGCCGGATCGAGCCCGGCGTCTCGCCCGGGCAGTGGCAGTCGGTCGGCGACCTGCGCACGGGCGACTCCTACGCCGCCCGCGTCTACGTCCCCAAGCCGACGACCGACCAGCTCGCCGCGGTGCAGCCGGAGCCCACCACCGAGCACGCGGAGGACCTGCGGGTGCGCGTGCACCTGCGCGACCTCTCGCCGGCCGAGGTCGACGCGCTGCCGTCCGACGTCCCGCGCAGCGCGATCGACGGCAGCCCGCCGGACAGCGCGACGATCGCGTTCCCGCCCTTCGGCCTCGAGGGCGGCGTGCCGGCGGCGGACTACCGCAGCTACGGCCAGGAGGGCGACGGCAGGACCGCGCTGCGGATCTCCGACCTCTCGCGCACCTACGCGCTGGCCCAGCGGCTGAAGGCGGGCGCCGCGACGCCCTACGACTACGCGCTGGCGATCAACGATTACCTGCGCGAGGGCTTCCGCTACACGGAGAAGCCGCCGGCGCCCGCGCTCGGCGTCGAGCCGATCGAGTCCTTCCTGCTGGACACCAAGGCGGGCTACTGCCAGCACTTCTCGGCCGGCATGGCGCTGCTGCTGCGGATGGGCGGCGTGCCCGCCCGGGTCGCGACGGGCTTCTCGCCCGGCGGCTACTCCAAGCGCAAGCAGGCCTGGATCGTGCGCGACACCGACGCCCACTCGTGGGTCGAGGCGTGGTTCGACGACTACGGCTGGATCACGCTGGACCCGACGCCGTCCGACACGCCCGCGCGCTCGCAGATCGCCTCGATCGCGGCGCCGACCGCCGCCGAGCAGTCCGCCGACAACGCGGCAGGCGACCCGAACGCCGCCGGGAACACCCCGGCCGACCGGCGCGCCGCCGGCTCGCGCGAGGAGCTGTTCAACTCGCTCCGCGGGGGCGGCGGGACGGCGACCGAGGACGACGGCGCCGCCGGGGGCTCCGGCGTGCCGCTGTGGCCGCTGATCCCCGCCGCGCTGCTGCTCTCGGCCGGCGGCGCGCTGTGGTTCGCGCGCCGCCGCCGCGGGCGCCCCGGCGATCCGCTGGAGCGGGCGATCTGGGAGCTCGAGACCGCGCTGCGGCGGTCGGGCCGCCCGACCCCGGCGGGCATGACGCTGCGCCAGCTCGAGCGCCGGCTCGGCCTCTCGGGCGAGGCCGCGGCCTACCTGCGCGCGGTCAGCGCCGCGCGCTACGCGCCGCGCCCGGTCCCGCCGACGGCCGACCAGCGCCGCGCGCTGCGCCGCGAGCTCGCCTCCGGCCAAGGGTTCGCCGGCCGCGTGCGCACGTTCTGGGCGCTGCCTCCTAGACCCACTGGACGAGCTGGACCACGACGCCGCACGGGTCGGTGATCTGGAAGTAGCGCTCGCCCCACGGCTCCGTCTGGAGCGGAGTCGTGATCGCGACGCCCTCCCGGACGAGCCGATCGTGCTCCGCGTCGACGTCGTCGACGACGAAGGCCACGAGCAGGCCGTCTGCCCGGTGGCCGGCGAGCGCCGGCGGCTTGAACGTCTCGAGACCCGTGCGCAGGTAGACGAGGTTGAAGCCGGCGTCCGGCCGCGAGAGCGACACGAAGCCGTCGGCCTCCATCTCGCGCGTGAACCCGAGGTGCTCGGTCGCGAACGCGGCCGAGGCCTCGGGGTCGTCGACGTTGAGCGACAGAGCGGAAGCGGTGATCTGCATTCCGTACATTGTACAGAGTAAGCTGCCGGCGGATGGCGACATCGCGCACCAGCGGCGGGGACCCCGCCCGCACGCTCGCGCTGCTGTGGCGCGCGGAGGCGCCCAGCCGCCGCGGTCCGCGCCCGAAGCTCGATGTCGCCACGATCGTCGACGCCGCGATCGCGCTGGCCGACGAGCAGGGCCTGGAGGCGGTGACGATGCGCGCGCTCGCATCGCGGCTGCGCGTGTCGGCGATGACGCTCTACGGCTACGTGCCCGGCAAGGAGGAGCTGGTCGACCTGATGCTCGACGCGCTGTACGCGCGCATGGACCGCGCGGCGTGGGCGGGGCAGTCGGGCTGGCGCGAGCGGGCGCGAGCGATCGCCGAGGCCAATCGCGCGCTGTACGCCGTGCATCCATGGGCGGCGGCCGTCTCCACCGCCCGGCCGCCACTCGGCCCCGGCCTGATGGAGAAGTACGAGCACGAGCTGGCCGCGTTCGACGGCGCCGGCTTGGACGACGTCGAGCGCGACGCGGCGCTCTCGTTCCTGCTCGCCTTCGTCCAGGGCGCCGCCCGTGCCGCAGCCGATGCGGCTTCGGCGCCGGGCACCGATGCCGAGTGGTGGGAGCGCGCCGGCCCGCTGCTCGCGCGCGCGACCGACCCGGCGCGCTACCCGCTCGCCGCCCGGGTCGGCGCCGCGGCGGGCGAGGCCCACGGCTCCGCGCACGACCCCGAGCACGCCTACGTGTTCGGGCTCGAGCGCGTGCTCGACGGCCTCGCCGCGCTGGTCGCGGGCGGGGCGCAGTAGCGCGCACGGCGCCCGGCGGAGCGCCTCGCCCGCGAGCTAGCGCAGGGTCGCTGCGCGCTTCCGCTCGGTGCGCATCTCGGCGAGGATGCGCTCCAGGCGGGGCTCCGCGTCGGTGTCCACGTGGGTCATCGTTGCGGCGACGGCGGGGTGCTGCTCGGCGATCAGCGCGTGCATCTCGTGGGCGACCGCGCGGTAGCCCGGATGGCCTTCGCGGCCCGAGCGCAGCTCGATCAGGTGCATCGCCTCGCGGGCGTTCATGTCGAGCACGTAGCGCATGCGGTAGCCGAGGCAGAGCGCGTATGGCGCGGCCTCGGCGTGGCCGGTCGCCGCGAGCCGGTCGTACTCCGCGTGCGAGCGCTCGAGCGCTCCGCGGTAGAGGTCGCCGCAGCCCGCCTCGACCACCTCGTCGGGCACCGCGGCGCCGAGGTCGGGCGTGAGCGCCTGCCATTGCACGGTGAGCATCCGGTGGCGCTGGAGGTCGCGGAACGCGCCGTAGTCGGACACGACCTCGAAGCGGTAACGCAGCGCCTCGAAGCCGCGGCCGGGCCGGTGGCGGCGGTTCGCGCGCCCGCCCACGAGGTCGGCGAGCATCTGCTCGCGCTCCGCTCCGGAGAGGGTCGCGACGGCCGCGAGCGTCTGCTCCTCCGGCGTGCCCGCGGACTCGAACAGCAGCGCGGCGAGCAGGAGGTCCTCGTCGCCGTCGACGTGCACCAGGCGCACGCTCGGGCGCGCGTCGGGCTCCGACTCGCGGTCCAGGCCGAGCCGCCCGCTCCAGTGCTCGGCCGCCGCGCGCCGCTGCTGCAGGAACGCCGCCCAGGCGCCGCCCCGGTCGGGCCGTTCCACGCGCGCGACGAAGCTCGGCATCACGGCCTTGATCGCGTGCAGGATGCCCTCGCCGTAGCGGCGCGCCTCCGGCAGCGGGTGGCCGATCAGGTGCAGGATCAGCTGCTCGTAGGCCTGGCCGGTGGCGTAGATCCCCATGTGGCTCAGCGACGCGGCGGGCAGCAGCCCGCGCAGGAGGTCGAACGCCTTGGCGCCGACGGCGCGCCGGCGGGCCGCCTCCGGCTCGCCGTCGGTGCGCGGGAACGTCTCGTCCACCCACGCGCGCACGCGCGGGAGCGCCTCCGCGTAGGCGCCGAACAGCGCGTCCATCGCGGCCTCGTAGTCCGGCCCGAGCTCCGCGTCGCGGTGGTAGCGGTAGCCGCCGCCGGGCATCGGCGTGTCGTAGGCGATGTAGCGCGTGGACTGCTCGAGGTAGGCGCCGAGCCGCGGGCGCTGGAGGATCTTCGTGAGGATGTTCGAGGTCCACTCGCAGGCGACGTGCGCGCCGCCGAGCTGGGCCACCGAGTCGTCGCCGTAGCCGACGAAGATGCGCTCGTAGAGCTGCGCCGCGCGCTCGCCCTCGTCGTTGTCGTAAGTCGCGTTGGTCGCGGGCAGCGAGTCGGCGAACTCGTCCAGGAACAGCCGCCGCAGCGTGCCCGGGTAGCGCGAGTAGCGGGCGAACAGCGCGCCCTTGACCGTCTCGGGCAGGTTGACGAGCGCGAACACCGGCCCGTCCAGGTCCGTGAAGTGGGGCGCGAGCCGCTCGCGCTCCGCGGGGGTCAATGCGTCGGAGGGATAGTCCACGGCCGCTCGACACTAGCGCGGGATCCGGCGGCGCGAGGCCGCCGGATCCGCAGCGCGCGGAAAACCGCTCAGGCCGGCTGCGCCCGCTCGCCGTCGGCCGGCGCGGGCTCGCTCGCGGGCTGCGCCGGCTCGGCCGGCGGCGGCGCGAGCTCCGCGCCCTCCTCGGCGGCCTTCGCCTCCTGGCGCCTGGTGAGCGTGCGCACGACGATGATCGCGAGCGCGAGCACCGCGACGTCGAACCCGTCGGAGACCATGTAGTTGACGGTGTCCGTGCGCAGCTCCTTCAGCGACGCGTCCTCGCTCAGCCCGGGGAACGCGATCCGGCCGAGGACGCCGCTGATCAGGAAGCCGAGCCACCACACCATCAGCCACCACGGAGGGTCCTTGCGCGGCTGGCCGCTGTCCCAGACGTCGTTGATGATCTGCTTCGGGCGGAAGACGTTGAGGATCGGGATGAACCACGCGCCGATCGCCCAGCCCTTCTCGTAGCGCGGGTGCGGCGGCCCGAGCGCCTCCACGTTGGCGTACGCGCGGTACAGCCAGGAGATGAAGAGGCCCGCGCAGGCGAACCAGAGGGCCATCTGGCCGAGGCCGATCATCCCCTGGCGGGTGTCGTTGGCCTCCGCCTCGGCGGCGGTGACGGTCTCGCCGGCGGCGATCCGATCGAACAGCTGGACCTCGAAGAAGCCCGAGACGACGGCGGCGATGTCGAGCACGAGCAGAAGTGCGAGCACCGCGGTGGCGGCGGCGGCGCGGCCGCCGATCGGCTGGTAGGCCGGACGCGCCGAAGCGGGCGGGCGCGGCGGCATCGGCGGCATCGCCTGCCGCGTCGGGTCGAAGCCGGGCGGGAGTGACTGCGACTCCGATCCCGGCGGTTGCTGAATGGTGCTCATCGCTGAGCCGAGTACCCCGAGCTCGACGCTGACACGCCGTCAGGGCCGGGTGTGCACCCCCGGCCCGCGCGGCGATGCGATCAGGCGCCCGTCGGGTGGGCCCGGTGGGTGCCCATGCGCAGCTCGGCGAACAGCCGCGGGACCATCAGGAGCCCGGCGAGCCCGATCACGACGTACGCGACGTCGGTGGCGGTGCCGGTCCCCAGGATCTCCTCGACGACGTTCGTGTCGAAGAGGCCGACGATCCCCCAGTTGAGGGCGCCGATGACCATGAGCGCGAGCCAGATCGGCTCGGTGCGCTTGATGAACTCCATCGCTTCCTCCTTCTCCAGAGCGACGGATTGTGTGGGAGCGCACGAAATACGCTCTAGCGGAAGATCGGTTACGCGATGCAGTCCTCCCGGGCGCGTTCCTGCGAGCCGGCCGTCCAGGCGCTGGCCTCCAGCAGCCGCCGGTCGACCTTCGCGTACTCAGCCTCGACGCCCACCTCCGCGCCCAGGCGGGCGGCCAGCTCCAGCGAGCGCGAGCCGTCCGTCACCGCGTAGACGCTGCGCTCCACCGTGCCGAAGCGGACGGCGTGGCGGACCGCTGCACGCAGGTCCCCGGCGACAGCCGGCGGCCACGGCGCGCGGTGGCGCAGCAGCCGCGCGGCGACCGCGCGGTTGGCCGGGACGCGCAGGTCCAGGCGCGCCACCGACTCGACCACCTCGTGCTCGCGGGCCCCGCCTGCGCTGACCCGGAACGCGAGCTCGCGCGGCCCCGACCGGTCGCGCGTGTACTCGGCCACCACCGGGCCGCGCGAGCCTGCGTCGAAGTGCCCGTCGATGATCCCGGTTCCGTGCAGGCCCTCGGCCTCCGCGCGCAGGTAGAGCGTCGTCGAGCCGTGGGCGATCCGCGCGCCGAGCGCGGACTCCGCCGAGATCTCGATCCCCGCCGCCGGCCCCTCGAGGCCCTTGCCGTCCTCGCCCGTGACGACCAGGCCGAGCCCCGCCCAGCCCGTGGTCGCCAGCCCGGCCTCGCCCGAGCGCCACGCGGGCCGCCAGCGCTCCGTCGCGCCCGAGAGCCCGTAGTGCGCCGCAGCGAGGAACCGCCGCGCGCTCGCCGCGCCGGGGAACTCCCAGCCGACGCCGGACGCGACCCGCAGCCCCGCCTCACCCTCCACGCCGGCCTTCAGCGGACCGAGCTCGTAGCCGAGCCCGGCGCTCGCGCCGACGGCGTCGCGCGCGACCTTCGTGACCGCGACCGACCCGTCCGAGCGCCGCGCCACGAGCCACTGGTGCTCGCCGCCCACGCGGACGGACATCAGCGTCACCGCCAGCCCGCCGCCGCGCCGCTCGTCCGAGAGCGTGCACGGCCGCAGCCCGGCGGCCGCGGCGTCCGCCGCACGGCACACGTCCCCGCCGACGATGCACACGCCGGTGCGCACCGCGCGCGAGACCTCCGCCGGCACCCCCGCCAGCCCCGCCGCCGGAGCGGCCACCGCGAGCACGGTCGCCACCACGGCCAGCAGCCCGACGTACTCGAGCGAGGCCTGGCCGGCGGCGGGGTGGGGAGGGGGAGGTGACACGCAGCCTGTAGCCACGCCACGCGAAAGCTCGCCCCCGGTGCCGCGCGCCGGTTCGAACGGCGCCGCGTGCGCCGTTCGGGCGCCCTAGACCAGGCTGGCGATCGCCGCGCCCGCGTCGCGGGCGAGGTCGAAGAGCGGCTCGGGCCAGACCCCGAAGGCCACCGTGGCGAGCGCGCACAGGACGGCCACGAAGGCCACCTCGGGCTGGCGCAGGCGGCGAGTCGCGGTGTCGGGTCCCTCGGCCGCGGGCTCCGCGACCGCGTCGCCGGTCTCGCGGCGGGCGGGCACCGCGCCGGGCTCGTCGGCCTCTGGCGACCCTCCGGCGATCGCCGGACGACCCCCTGGCGCGCGCGCGCTCGCGACCGCCGCGGCCTCGGAGGCCGGGCGCATCCAGACCGCCGCGATCACGCGCAGGTAGTAGACGAGCGAGATCGCCGAGCCGATCACGATCGCGACGCCGAGCCAGGCGTACTCGTTGTCGACCGCCGCCTCGATCAGGTAGAGCTTGCCGAAGAAGCCGACGGTGGCCGGGAACCCGGCGAGGGAGAGCATCGCGATCGTCATCGGCCAGGCGAGCCCCGGCCGGTCCGCGCCCAGGCCGTACAGCGAGGAGATGTCGTCGCCGACCGCCGTCTCGCGCTCGCGCGCGATGATCACCGCGAACGCCGCCATGTTCATCAGCAGGTAGCCCGCGAGGTAGAAGATCGTCGCCTGGATCCCGAGCCGCGTCGAGACGACCACGCCGGCGAGCATGTAGCCGGCCTGCGCCACCGAGGAGTAGGCGAGCAGCCGCTTCAGCGACGACTGGCCGATCGCCCCGACGTTGCCGACCACGATCGTGATCGCGGCGAGCGCGGCCAGCGCCGGGCCCCAGGTGCCGGAGGCGCCGATCAGCGCCACGTCGAACAGCCGCAGCAGCACGCCGAACGCCGCCGCCTTCGTCGCGACCGCCATGAACGCCGTGATCGGCGTCGGCGCGCCCTCGTAGACGTCCGGCGTCCACTGGTGGAACGGCGCGACGGAGGCCTTGAACGCGAGCCCCGCCACGACGAGCGCCACGCCCGCGAGCAGCAGCGGGTCATCGCCCACCTCGCGCACGGCCTCGGAGACACCGGCGAAGTCGGTCGAGCCCGTTGCGCCGTAGATCAGCGCCAAGCCGTAGAGCAGGATGGCCGAGCCGGCCGAGCCGATGATCAGGTACTTCAGGCCCGACTCGAGGGAGTGCTCGCGCCGCATGTGGGTCGCGCACAGGACGTAGAGCGGGATCGACAGCAGCTCGAAGCCGATGAACAGCGCGACGAAGTTCTCCGCCGCGACCAGCAGCACCATGCCGAGGATCGAGGTCAGCAGCAGCGCGTAGTACTCGCCTTCGCCGGCCTCGGCCGCGGCGGCGCTGCGCCACGACAGCAGCACCGTCCCGGCCCCGGCGGCGCAGAAGAGCAGCGTCAGCGCGTGCGTGAAGTCGTCCATCGCGAGCGCGTTCTCGATGATCGAGGCGTTCTCGTTCCACTGCCAGATCGACAGCCCGACGGTGACCGCGAGCGTGATCAGGGCGAGCGCCGGCACCGCGCGGGTGCGCAGGAAGCGCCCGCGGGCGAGCCCGAGCAGCAGCACGAGGCAGGCGCCTGTGGTCAGCGCCACCACGGGCGAGAGCGCGTTCCAGTCGATCTCCGGGCCCTTGGTCGCCGCCTGCGCGAAGAGGATCACGGCTGCACCTCCGCCGCCGCCTGCTGCCCGCCGCCGCCCGCCTGCAGCACGGGCGCCACCGCGCGCTTGACCGAAGGCTCGGCGTCATCCAGCGCGACCTGCGGCTTGAGCGCGAAGGCCACGATCGCCAGCACCAGCGGCACGAGCACGAGGCCGTCGCGCAGCGACATCTCGAACGAGGTCACCGCCGGCCCGGTGCGGTTGTGCATCGCTCGGATGTAGAAGCGCAGCGCGTAGACCGAGGCGAGCACGACGCCGATCGCGGCGATGAACGCGAACACCATCCGGTCGTTGAACATCCCGACGAGGATCAGGAACTCGCCGACGAAGTTCGCGGAGCCAGGCATCGCCAGCGTGGCCAGCGTCGCGACCAGGAACAGCCCCGCGAGCACCGGCGCGCGGAACGCGATCCCGCCCATGTCGCGGATGTCCTCCGAGCCGGCCGCGCGCTCCGCGAGCAGCACGATCACCAGCAGCATCGGCGCCACCACGAGCCCGTGCTGGATCGCCTGCATCAGCGCGCCCTGCGGGCCGGCCGCGGCGTCGTCGGCGGCGAAGATGCCGAGCGCGATGAACCCGAGCTGCGCCACGGAGGAGTAGCCGAGGATCAGCCGCGCGTTGGTCTGCGTGAACGCCATCACCGAGCCGTAGAGGATCGAGAGCACGGCGAGCACGAGCAGGATCGTCTGGAAGTCGTGCACCGCGTCGGGGAACAGCGGCAGCGCGATGCGCAGGAAGCCGTAGGCCGCGACCTTGGAGACCACGCCGGAGAAGACGGCGAGCGCCGGCAGCGGCATCTCCCGGTAGGCGTCGGGCATCCAGCCGTGGAACGGGAACGCCGGCATCTTGATCAGGAACGCGAGCGCGAACGCGGCGAAGATCCACTTCTGCGTGCTCTCCGGCAGCCGGTTCGCCACGAGGTCCGAGAACGCGAAGCTCAGCTCGGCGGGGCCGCGCGCGGACAGCACCGCGGTCGCCGCCGCGGCGGCGAGCATCAGCAGCGAGCCGACGAGCGTGTAGACGACCATCTTCACCGCCGCCGCGACCCGTTCCGGCCCGCCCCAGATCCCGACGAGGAAGTAGAACGGCACGAGCATCAGGTCGAAGAACAGGACGAACACGCCGAGGTCCTGCGCCAGGAACGCGCCCAGCACGGCCGTCTCGGCGATCCCGAAGTGCAGCGCGAACTGCGACGCGCGCGGCGGCGGCCGCAGCACGACCCACAGCGCCGAGGCCGCGAACAGCAGCGTCGTCAGCGCGACCAGCCAGAGGTTCAGCCCGTCGACGCCGAGCCGGTAGTGGATGCCGAGGTCCGGGATCCACTCGTCGTCGGTCAGGTACTGCAGCCCGCGCGCGCCGGCGTCGAAGTCGAGCAGCATCAGGATCGCGTAGGCGAGCGGCACGAGCGCGCCCACCAGGGCGAACACCGGCGCGGCGCGGCGCGGCACGCACGCGCCGGCGATGCCGAACACGAGCGGCCAGAAGATCAGGATGCTCAGGTGGATCGTCATGCGGAGATCAGGAAGTAGGCGCCCAGGCCGGTGAGGCCGACCAACAGCAGCGCGGCGTAGTAGCGCAGGTAGCCCGTCTGGATCCCGCGCACGGCGGCCGAGGCGGCGCGCACCGCGCCCGAGGCCCCGCCGACGAGCGCGCCGTTGACCAGCCCGCGCTCGATCCTGGAGTTGGAGAAGCGGCCGATCCAGCCGCCCGGCCGCACGAAGCCGCGGTCGAACGCCTCGTCGAAGTACCACTTGTTGACGAACACCCGGTGCAGGGCGCCGAAGCGCGCGCGGATCGCGGCCGGGCGCTCGGGGTGCTTCACCCACAGCAGGTAGGCGATGAAGATGCCGAGCAGGCCGACGCCGGCGCCGATCGCCATGCCGAGCAGCACCATCCCGCCGGTCGGCTCGAGCTCCTCGTAGAAGCGCGAGTCGTGGAACGACGGCTCGAGGAAGTGGTGCAGCGCCTCGTTGACCTTCGGGATCTGCACGACGCCGCCGACGGTCGCCAGGATCGCCAGGACGCCCATCGCGACCTTCATCGGGCCCTCGCGCTCGGCGATGTGGTGGTCGGCGCCGGGGAAGCCGACGTCGGTGTCCTCGATCTCGCCCGTCGCCGGGTTCGTGTGCTCGGGCGCGTGATAGAGGTGCCCGTTCTCGAGCTCGCGCGCCGCCTCGACGGGCTCGCCCAGGAACGCGCGGAAGATCATCCGGAACGTGTAGATCGCGGTCAGCAGCGCGCCGAGGTAGCCGAGCACCGCGAGCACGACGTGCCAGTCGCCGCGCTCGATCAGCAGCGCGAGGATCTCGTCCTTGGAGAAGAAGCCCGAGAACGGCGGGATGCCCGCCAGCGCGAGGCCGCCGACCACCATGCAGCCGAACGTGAACGGCATCGCGCGCCGGAAGCCGCCCATCTTGTCGAGGTCCTGGGTGCCGGCCATCGCCGCGATCACCGAGCCGGCGGCCATGAAGAGCAGCGCCTTGAAGAAGGCGTGCGTCATCAGGTGGAACATGCCCGCGGCGTAGGCGGCCGAGGAGACGGCCATGACCATGTAGCCGATCTGCGACATCGTCGAGTAGGCGATGACGCGCTTGAGGTCGGTGACGACGAGGCCGATCGTGGCCGCGATCAGCAGCGTCGCGCAGCCGACGATCGCGCCGACGTCGGCGGCCGTCGGGGCCTGCTCGAAGATCGGGTGCATGCGCGCGATCAGGTAGACGCCCGCGGTGACCATCGTGGCGGCGTGGATCAGGGCGGAGACCGGCGTCGGGCCCTCCATGGCGTCCGGGAGCCAGGTGTGCAGCGGGACCTGGGCGGACTTCGCGAACGCGCCGACGAGCAGCAGGATGCCGCCGGCCACGAGGTCGCCGTCGTTGCGCCCGAACGCCTCCGGGACCGCCTCGAAGGTCGCCAGGAAGTCGACCGTGCCGGTCTCGCGCAGGATGAAGAACGTGCCGAGCACGAGGCCGACGTCGCCGAGCACGTTGATCACGAACGCCTTGATGCCGGCCGCGGTGGCGGTCGTGCGGCGGTACCAGAACGAGATCAGGAAGTAGGAGGCCGCGCCGACGAACGCCCAGCCGACGATCAGCAGCAGGAAGTTGCCGGCCAGGACCAGCAGCAGCATGCTGAAGACGAAGAAGTTCAGGTACGCGAAGAAGCGCGTGTAGCCGCGGTCGGAGGCCATGTAGGCGACCGAGTAGAGGTGGATCAGCATCGAGACGCCGCTGACGACGCAGATCATCAGCACCGACAGCGGGTCGATCAGGATCGACAGCTGCGCGTCGACGCCGCCGGCCACGGCGTAGTCCCACGCGACGGAGACGACCTGGCGCTCCTCCTCCCCGCGCCCCTCGAGCGCGAGCAGCGTGGCGACCGCCGCGCCGAACGAGACCGCGATCGCGAGCGTGCCGATCCAGCCGTGCGCGCGCCACGGCAGCAGCTTCGAGGTGAGCGCGATGACGAGGAAGCCGGCCAGCGGGGCCAGCAGCACGATCCAGGCTGCGGTGTTCATCAGCCCTGCAGCTCCCGCAGCTCGTCGACGTCGATCGGCAGCCGGCGGCGGAAGATCGCCACGATCAGGCCGAGGCCGACGGCGACCTCGCAGGCCGCCACGACCATCACGATCAGCGCGAAGATCTGCCCGTCGCCGTTGCCGTGCATGCGCGCGAAGGTGACGAGCGCGAGGTTGGAGCCGTTGAGCATCAGCTCCAGGCAGAGCAGGATCACCAGCGGGTTGCGCCGCACGAGCACGCCGCCGGCGCCGATCGAGAAGATCAGCGCCGAGACGACCAGGTACCACTCCATGCTCATCGGTTCGGCTCGCCCCCGGCCTCGATCATCGTGCCTGTGGGCGCGTCGATCCGCGGGGTGGGCGGGTTCGCATCCCCGCGCATCGCGTCGGCGACGGAGATCTCGCGCGGGTCGTCGAGCCCGCTGCGGCGGCGGGCGAGGATGACCGCGCCGACGGCTGCGATCAGCAGCAGCAGCGACGCCGCCTCGAAGGCGACGAGGAACTTCGTCAGGAACAGCCGGCCCATCTCCGCGGCGGTGCCGAACCCGGTGTCGGCGGCCGCGCCCGTCACGCCCTGGATGCCGGCGCCCTCGGTGCCGAGCGCGCTCAGGCCCGAGCCGATCACGGCGATGCACAGCTCGGCGAACAGCACGAAGGCGAACAGCCCGGAGATGACCCGCAGCCCACCGGCCCCGCCGCTGGTCAGCGGCTGGTCCTGCCCGCCGACGTAGGCGACGACGAAGACGTAGAGCACCATCACCGCGCCGGCGTAGACGACGACCTGGGCGGCGGCGACGAACTCGGCCCGCAGCAGCAGGAACAGCGCCGCCAGCGAGAGCAGGTGGCAGACCAGCGCGAGCACGGCGTAGAACGGGTTGCGAAGCGACACGGTGCCGACGGCACCGGCGATCGCGCCGATCGCCGCCAGGAAGAAGAACGCCTCGGCCATTGCGGCCCGTGATGCTAGAGCCTGCGCGCCCTACGAGGCCCGGCGGGTGCCCATGTGGCCAGCATGTATTGATAGTGACAATCCACCGTGGTATGGATTGACCGTCGCAAGGAGGCGTCGCCCTTCCAGGCAAGGAGCGCCACTGATGCGAGGTCGTCGCACGTCCGTAGTCGCTGGTCTGCTGGTCGTCGTGCTGTCCGTGCTCGGGTTCGGCGCCGCACGCGCGGCGGTGACCGGCACGGACAAGACGTACACGCTCGACGCAGATTTCGACCAGGGCACCCTGCTCAACGTCAATCACGACGTCGTCCACAACCAGCTGCAGCTCAACGAGCAGACGAGCACCTTCCCGTTCATCTGGATCTCCATGTCGGTGCGCTGCACGATCGCGAAGGTCGACACCAACACGGGTGCGATCCTGGGCGAGTTCAGCACGATCTCCGACAGCGAGGGGTGCAACGAGTCGTCGAGGACGACGGTCGCCCTGGACGGCAGCGTCTGGGTAGGCCACCGCGGGCCGGGCGGCGCGACCCACGTGGGGCTGAAGGAGCTCAACCAGTGCCTCGACCGCAACGGCAACGGCACGATCGAGACCTCCACGGGCTATGGCGACATCCTGGCCTGGGACGGCGCCGGCTCCGTCGCGGCCAACGCCGACGACGAGTGCATCCTGCACCACGTGGACACCGACGCGCCCCCGCTCTCGTTCGAGGACACGAGGCACATGAGCATCGACGGCAACAACAACCTCTGGATCGGCGATCGCAGCGGCGGCAGCCAGTTCGTCAAGGTCAACGGCACCAACGGTGCGATCCTCACGACCAAGCGCGCCTTCGACTGCGGCGGCTACGGCGGGCTGATCGACGGCGAGGGCGTGATCTGGTCTGCGTCGAGCGGTTCGACCCTGCTGCGCTGGGACCCGGACGCGCCCGACAGCGCCACGAACCCGCGCTGCATCAGCGTGCAGAACTACGGCATGGCGGTGGACGGCGACGGCTGGGTCTGGACCACCCAGCTGAGCGGCGGCTTCCTGCACAAGATCAGCCCGGACGGCAACACGATCCTCGGCCCGTTCCCGTACGGCTCGTCGAACGCCCAGGGCCTGGCGGTCGACGGCAACGGCGACGTCTGGGTCAGCTCCTCGCTGTTCTGCGGCTCCAACTGCACCGTCGGCCATCTCAAGAACGACGGGACGTTCGTCGGCAACGTGCAGAACCCGACGGGCGCCGGCAGCACCGGCGTCGCGATCGACTCCAAGGGCAAGATCTGGACGGCGAACCGCTCGTCCAACACCGCCACGCGGATCGACCCGAACGGCGGCGACGTCGGAGCGGACGGCTCGACCAAGATCGGAGCCGTCGACCTGACGGTCCCATTCCCGGCGGGCCCGGGGAACCTCCCATCCCCGTCCCCGTACAACTACAGCGACATGACGGGCTCGCAGCTGCTGTCATCGACGGCGCCGCAGGGCACCTGGACCGTCACGCAGGACGGCGGCTCCTCCGGCTTCAAGTGGGGCGAGGCCGTCTGGACGCACCAGACCCCCGCCGGGGGGACGGTCCTCGTCGAGGCGCGGGCCGCCGACTCGGAGGCCGGGCTGGGCTCGGTCGAGTACGCGGCGGTCGCGAACGACACACCGTTCTCGATGACCGGGCGGTTCATCCAGGTCCGCGTGACGCTGCGCCCGGGCCAGGGCAACGCGAGCCCGGTGCTCGAGGACATCCGGATCTGCGGTGGCGCGGGGTGCAGCGCGCCGCCCGCGGCCCAGCCGGCCGCTTCAGGCGGCGTCCAAGGTCAGCAGGCGCGCCAGTGTGGCAGCAAGCGGCGGATCCTGATGACGCTGCGGATCGAGAAGGAGCTCCGCAAGCTCAAGGCCCGCAAGAGCGCGGTCAAGTCGGTGCGGGTCGTGGTCAACGGCAAGCGCGCGAAGGCGTTCAAGCGCGGCGGTCGCTGGCGGGCCCGGGCCGATCTCCGACAGCTCAGGCGGGGCCGGTACGTCGTGCGGATCACGGTCACGCTCAAGAACGGCAAGAAGCTGACGGGCGTGCGGCGGTACTTCACCTGCCGCGACGCGATCGCCGGCGGACCGCCGAGGCTCTGAGGAGGGAACGCATCGTGGCCGGGCGGCTCGCCGCCCGGCCACGGCGTGCCTACTCGTCGACCGTCCGCAGCGGCGTGCGCTCGAGCGGCTCGGCGAGGAGCATCTCCTTGGTGAAGATCAGGTCCGAGCGGTTGTAGTCCGACATCTCGTAGTCGTGGCCCATCGTGATCGCGTCGAACGGGCACGCGATCTCGCAGTAGCCGCAGAAGATGCAGCGCGAGAGGTTGATCTCGTAGACGGCGGCGTAGCGCTCGCCCGCGCTGACGCGGTTGTCGGGCGTGTTCTCCGCCGCGACGACGCGGATGCAGTCGGCCGGGCAGGCGGCCGCGCACAGCGAGCAGCCGACGCACTTCTCGAGTCCGGTGTCCTCGAAGCGGTGCAGCTTGTGGCGGCCGCGGAAGCGCGGGAAGACCGGCGTCTTCTCCTCGGGGTACTGGATCACCTGCGGCTTCTCGACGAAGCGCCCGAGCGTCGTGCGCAGGCCCTTCAGCGTCGCCCCGAAGGCGCGGTAGGCGCCGACGGCGGGGCTCGGCGAGGGAGCGCGTTGCACGGCGATCACGTCGTCGCCGGGGGACCAGCGTTCGGCCATTTAGAGCACCACCACCAGGATTGCGGTCACAAGGGCGTTGAGCGTCGCCAGGGGCAGGAAGATCTTCCAGCCCAGCGACATCAGCTGGTCGTAGCGCAGCCGCGGCAGCGTGGCGCGCACCCAGATGAAGAGGAAGACGAAGAACAGCATCTTGACCAGCACGACGATGGGGTCCACCCACGTCGGGGGGTCGATGCCGAACGGCAGCAGCCAGCCGCCGAAGAACAGCGTCACCGTCAGCAGCGAGACGACGACGATGTTCAGGTACTCCGCGGCGAAGTACGCGGCGAAGCGGCCGCCGCCGTACTCCGTGTTGTAGCCGCCGACCAGCTCCGCGTCGGCCTCCGGGAGGTCGAACGGCGGGCGGTTGGTCTCGGCGTAGCCGGCGACGAGGAAGATGATGAAGCCGAAGAACTGCGGCAGCACGAACCAGGTCTTGTCGGCCTGGGCCTCGACGATCTCCGTCAGCGACAGCGAGCCGGTCATCATCACCACGCCGACGAGCGCCAGGCCCTGCGAGACCTCGTAGGAGATCAGCTGCGCGGCGGAGCGCATCGCGCCCAGGAACGAGTACTTCGAGCCCGACGCCCAGCCGCCGAGCATCAGCCCGTAGAAGGCGATCGCGCCGAAGGCGAACGCGAACAGGATGCCGATGCTCGGGTCGACGCCGTAGAGGCCGACCTCCGTGCCGAAGATGTCGACCGTGTTCGAGAACGGGATGATCGCGATCGTCGCGACCGCGGTGAGCATCGAGATCGCCGGCGCGATCGCGAACAGCCAGCCGATCGCCGTGCGCGGGCGGAACTGCTGCTTGAACAGCAGCTTCCCGATGTCGGCCATCGGCTGCAGGGCGCCGAACGGCCCGACGCGGTTGGGCCCGTAGCGGTACTGGAAGCGCCCGAGCAGCTTGCGCTCGGCCAGCAGCGCGATCGGCACCAGGTTGAAGACGAGCGCGAAGATCACGACCGCCTTCAGGATCTGGATCCACCACGGCTCGTAGTAGCCGACCAGCGCGAGGCCCGTCACGTCGAGCCGTCCTCGGACTGGCCGGGGCCCGCGGGCGGGATGTCCAGCGGCGCGGACGGCGGCATCTCCGCGAGGCCCTCGGCGGCCGGCGTCGCGATCGCCGCGGCGGCGCTCGGCTCATGCGCCGCGGGTCCGCCGACGCGGCGGACCTCGACCATCGGCGCGGTGAGCACGTTGGCGGGCTGGTCGTGCGTGCCCTCGGCGAGGAACACAGAGCCGCCCGGCACGGCGGCGCGCAGCTTCACCGCGCCCTTCACGCGCGTACCGTTGCTCCCGACCTCGACCTGATCGCCCTCGCGGATGCCGAGGCGCTCGGCGTCGGCCGGGGAGAGCTCGACGATCTGGCGCGGGCGCAGGAAGCGCAGCGAGGGCGAGACGTCGACCTCCTTCGAGCTCCACAACGAGCGGAAGGTGCCCAGGCGCAGCGCGTCGCCCTTCGAGGGCACGGCGTCCGGGACCTCGAGCTTGGCCGGCTCCCACGCGGCGACCTCGAACTTGGCGGCCGCCTCGGAGACGGGCCAGCGGACGCCGCGGCCGCCGATCGCGTCGAGCGACAGGCCCGCGTAGAAGGGCACCCCCTCGAACAGGAGGTTCGACGCCATCGGGCCCGTGCGGACGCCGAGCTCGAGCCCCGCGCGCTCGGCGACGTCGGCGATCAACTGCCACAGCGGGCGCACGCCGGAGCCGCTGAGCTGGTCCGGTCCCTTCGGCCGGCCGATCGCGGGCCGCAGGCGCTGCACGCGCCCGTCCGGGTGCGTGATCGTCCCCTCCTTCTCGGCGTAGGCTTCGGCGGGGAAGACGACGTCGGCGTGCTCGCGGATCGTGTCGGTGAGCACGGAGTCGACCGCGATCACCGTCTGGGCGTTGCCGAGCGCCGCCTCCCAGGCGGAGCGGTCGGGGAACGCGCGCAGCGGGTCGGCGTGGTGCAGCCAGACGGTCGAGAGCTCGCCGCCGGCCAGCGCCTCCGCGATCCCCGCCGCGTCCTTGCCGGGCTCCCCCAATGTGGCGTAGCCCGGGCCGTGGCCGGGCGCGAAGCCGGCCTCGCGCAGCCCGCGCGCGTTCGTCGTCGAGGGCGCCTCGAGCAGGCCGCCGCCGTCGCGCCCGGAGAGGCCCAGGCGCGAGACGACGTTGAGCAGCGCGCGCGCCGCCTGGGCGCCGCCCGGGCCGGACAGCAGGCGCTCGCCGTAGACGATCACGAGGTCCTCGGCGCCCTTGAGGAAGTCCGCCAGGTCCTGCACCGCGCCCGCGCTCGAGCCGGCCGTGCTGGCCGCGCCGCCGAGGTTGCCGCGGTCACCCGACAGCGCGGCGTCGAGCGCCACGAGCAGCGCCTCGCCGGTGCCCGGCGCGTGGCGCAGCGCGATCTCGGCGTGCGTGTCGAGCGCGGTCGGCCGCGCGGAGGCGACGCCGACGCGCACGCCGTGGCGGCGCACGCCCTTGCGGATGCGCAGGTCCCAGACCGGCGCGTCGTCGATCGGGTCGGCGTCCAGCAGCAGCACCGCATGGGCGAACTCGAGGTCGGAGACCGTCGCCTGCAGCGCCGGGTCGGCGAGCGCGCGCGCGACGTCGAGCGGCAGCTCGCCCTCCGGCCGCGCCGACAGGTGGCCCGAGCCGAGCCCCTCGCGCATCAGCTTGGCGAGGAGGAACGCCTCCTCGTTGGTCGTCTCGCCGCCGGCCAGCGCCGCGGCCCTGGCGCCGGCCTTCTTCAGCGCGCCGCTCGCCGCGGTCAGCGCCTTCTCCCAGCTCGCGGGCTGCAGCGACGTGCCCTCGCGCACGAGCGGCTGCACCAGCCGCTCGTCCGTGTGCACGTGCTGGTAGGCGAAGCGGCCCTTGTCGCACAGCCAGCCGTCGTCGACCTCGTCGTGGTCGCGCGCGAGCACGCGCATGACGCGCTCGTCGCGGACGGTCAGCTCGACGTTGCACTGCGCGGGGCAGAGCGTGCAGACCGTGCCGGCGCCCTCGATGTCCCACGGGCGCGCGCGGAAGCGGTACGCGCGCGAGGTGAGCGCGCCGACCGGGCACAGCTCGATGATGTTGCCGCTGAACGGCGCCACGTACGGGTGGCCGTCGAAGGTGCCGACGAACGAGTGCGCGCCGCGCTCGAGCAGGACGAGCTGGTAGTCCTCGGCGACCTCCTGCGAGAAGCGCACGCAGCGGTAGCAGAGGATGCAGCGCTCGCGGTCGATCGCGATCAGCGGCGAGAGCTCGAGCGGCTTCTTGAAGTGGCGCTTGGGCTCGATGAAGCGCGAGGTGCCCGGGCCCCAGCCGTAGGTGATGTCCTGCAGCGGGCACTCGCCGCCCTTGTCGCAGACGGGGCAGTCGAGCGGGTGGTTGATCAGCAGGAACTCGACCACCGCGCGCTGGGCGTCGTGCACGCGCTCGGTCTGCGTGTGGACGACCATGCCGTCCTTGACCGGCGTCGAGCAGGCGGTCTGCAGCTTCGGGATGCCCTCGATCTCGACCAGGCACATGCGGCAGGCGCCGACGGGCTGCCCGAGCTTGGGCTCGTAACAGAAGACGGGGATCTCGACGTCGCCGTACTTGGCGGCGTCGACCAGCATCGCGTTCTCGGGCGCGGAGACCTCCAGCCCGTCGATCGAGAACGTGATCATGTGCGTGGCCGGGCGGGGCACTAGACCGGCACCGCCGTCGGGTCGTCGCCGGCCGGCTCGCGCATCGGGCCGATGCCGGCGTTGCGGCCGCGGTTCACCTGCGGGATCGCAAGCCCGAGTCCTGCGCTCTCCCGCGCCGACTCGATGTGCGCCTCGAACTCCGCCCGGAAATGCTTGATCATCGAGCCGACGGGCATCGCCATCGCGTCGCCGAGCACGCACAGGCAGTTGCCGATGATCTGCTCGCAGACCGAGGCGGTGATGTCGAGGTCCATCGGGGTCGCCTCGCCCGACTGGACGCGCTCGAGCATCTTCACGGTCCAGTTGGTCCCCTCGCGGCACGGCGTGCACTTGCCGCAGGACTCGTGGCGGTAGAACTTCGCCGTCTTGAGCGCGACGTCGACGATCGAGACGGAGTCGTCGACGACGATGATCGCGCCCGAGCCGAGCATCGAGCCGGCCTTGGCGAGCGAGTCGAAGTCGTAGGGCAGGTCGAGGTGCTCGTCCGAACCCGTCAGCACCGGCGCGCTCGAGCCGCCCGGGAACCACGCCTTGACCGTGCGGCCCTCGGGCGGGCCGCCGGCGAGGTCGAAGATGAGCTCGCGCGAGGAGATCCCGAGCTCGACCTCGTAGTTGCCCGGCCGCTGCACGTTGCCCGAGACGGAGACGACCTTGGTGCCCGTCGAGGTCTGCGTGCCGATCTCGGCGAACTTGGCGCCGCCCATCTCGAGCACGATCGGGACGTTCATCAGGGTCTCGACGTTGTTGATCAGCGTCGGGCCCTTGTAGAGGCCCTGGATCGCGGGGAACGGCGGCTTCAGGCGCGGGTTGCCGCGCTTGCCCTCCAGCGCGTCCAGCAGCGCGGTCTCCTCGCCGCAGATGTAGGCGCCGGCGCCGCGGTGCACGACCAGGTCGAGGTCGCCGAGGTGCCCGGCCTGGCGCGCCTCGGCCAGCGCCGCGTCGAGGATGTCCGCCTGCAGCGCGTACTCGCCGCGGATGAAGATGAAGGACTTGTTCGCGCCGATCGCGCGGGCCGCGATGATGATGCCCTCGATGAGCAGATGCGGGTTCTTCTGCATCAGCTCGCGGTCCTTGAACGTCCCGGGCTCGGACTCGTCGGCGTTGCAGACGAGGTACTTGTCCATCTGCCCCTTGGGGATGAAGGACATCTTCTTGCCCATCGCGAACCCGGCGCCGCCGCGGCCGCGGACCTCGGACGCGAGGATCTCCTCCAGCACCTTCTGCGGCTCCATCTTCAGGGCCTTGCGCAGCATCTTGTAGCCGCCGCGCTTCTCGTAGACCTTCAGCGTGTTGAGCCCCGGCTCGTCGAGGTTCTCGAACAGGAGCTTCACGAGCCGGCCACCTTCCGCTTCCGCAGCTGCTTCGCCTCCAGCACCGGGCGGCCCGCGAGCGCGTCGTCCACGATCGTCCGGCAGTCCGCGGGCTCGAGCGGGCCGACGTACTCGCCGTCGACGGAGGCCATCGGCGCGATGTCGCAGGCGCCCAGGCACTCGAACGAGCGCACGTTGAAGCGCGGGTCGTCGCCCGCGGCGGAGAGCATCGCCTCGTAGAGCTCGTCGGCGCCGCGCAGCGAGCACGAGATGTTCGTGCACACGTAGACCTGGTGCTCGCCGACGGGCACCGTGTCGAACATGTCGTAGAACGTCGCCACCGCGGTCAGGTACGCGGGCGTGAGGCGCATGACGCAGGCGGCCTGCTCGATCGCGGTCGGCGAGCACCAGCCGTGCTCGCGCTGCACGACCTTCAGCGCCGGGATCGCGGCGCTGCGCACGTCCGGGTACTTCGCCATCTCGCCCTCGATCTCGCGCCGGGTCTCCTCGGGCACGAACGTCGTCGCGGGGTCGGGGACGACCGCCGGGTCCTTCGTGAGGTCGGCCGCCTCGTCCCAGCCCGGGACGCGCGAGCCGTGCGCGAAGCGCTTGACCTCGCTCACCGATCCACCCCGCCGATGATCGGGTCGAGCATCGCCAGCGTCGCGATCAGGTCGGCGATGTACGTGTCTCGGACCATCTCGGGGAACGCCTGCAGGTTCACGAACGAGGGGTCGCGCATGTGCACGCGCGCCGGCTTGGAGGAGCCGTCGGAGCGCACGAAGCACGCCAGCTCGCCGCGCGGGGACTCGATCGGGTAGTACGCCTCGCCCGGCGGCACGCGGAAGCCCTCCGTGACGAGCTTGAAGTGGTGGATCAGCGCCTCCATCGAGGTCGCCAGCTCGTGGCGCGGCGGCAGCGCGTACTTGCGGTCGGGCGTGATGTACGGCCCTTCGGGCAGGCCGTCGAGCGCCTGCTCGATGATCTTCAGCGACTCGCGCATCTCGGCCATCCGCACGCGGTAGCGGTCGTAGTTGTCGCCGACCGTGCCGACCGGGATCTTGAAGTCGAAGTGGTCGTAGCTCGAGTAGGGCGCGGCCTTGCGCAGGTCCCACGGGTTGCCGGTCGCGCGCAGCAGCGGCCCGGTGACGCCGAAGTCCAGCAGCGTCTGCTCATCGACGGCGGCGACGCCGCGGAGGCGCTCGAGCACGATCTGGTTGCGGTCGATCAGCGCCTCGAACTGGTCGATGCGCTCCGGGAAGTCCTTGCAGAAGTCGCGCACGCGCTGCTCGAAGCCGACCGGGATGTCCTCCATCACGCCGCCGACCTGGATGTAGCGCGTGTGCATGCGCTGGCCCGAGGACATCTCGAACAGGTCCAGCACGCGGTCGCGGTCGCGCCAGCCGTACCAGAAGATCGAGATCGCGCCGAGGTCCAGCGCGCCCGTGGCGAGCCAGATCAGGTGCGAGGCGATCCGGTTGAGCTCGAGGTGGATGACGCGCAGGTACTGGGCGCGCGGCGGGACCTCGAGGCCGATCAGCGTCTCGACGGCCCCGCAGAAGGCCATCGCGTTGAAGTAGTAGGAGAGGTAGTCCATCCGCTCGATGACGGTGATGGCCTTCCAGTACGCCTTGTCCTCGGCGGTCTTCTCGATGCCGGTGTGGAGGTAGCCGATGATCGGCACCGTCTCGCGCACGACCTCGCCCTCGAGCGTGGTCAGCAGCCGCAGCACGCCGTGCGTGGCCGGGTGGTGGGGCCCGAGGTTGAGCGTGAGCAGCTCCCGCTCGCCGGCGCCCTCGTGCTCGAGGTGGGAGAGCTCGACCGACTCCTCCATCTCCCGGTAGGACAGCGGGCGGGTGCCCGGCGTGCGGACCTCGGGCGTGCTCACTGGGTGTACCTCGGCAGGCGCGGCTCGTTGTGGGTGAAGAAGATCGGCTCGCCGCCGATCGGGAAGTCGCGCCGCTGCGGGTGGCCCTCGTAGTCCTCGGGCATCAGGATCCGGGTCATGTTCGGATGCCCGTCGAACACCACGCCGAACATGTCGTAGATCTCCCGCTCCTGGTGGTCGGCGGTCCGCCACTCGGGCGTCACGCTCGGCACGTGCGGGTCGTCGATCGTGACGCGCACCTTGACCGTGATGCGGTCGATCGCGCTCATGTCCAGCAGCTCGTAGTGCACGCCCAGCCGCGGCTCCTCGGGGAAGTAGTCGACGCCGTGCACGGAGGCCAGGAAGCGGTAGCCCTTGCCGCGCAGGTGCTCGAGCGTGGCCTGCACGCTCTCGCGCGTGACGGTGATCGCGGCCTTGTCGCGGAAGTACGTCGTGTCGAGCACGCCGTCGGCGTCGCGCTCGCGCAGCTCCTGGGCGATCAGCTCGAGGCCGGTGGCGTCAGGCACTCGTGCCCATCCTGCCGCCGCCCGACACGCCGACGGAATGGCCGGCGACCGGATCGGTGGCCGCCGACTCCAGGACCTCCTCGGTGCCGCGGCCGCCGTAGCGGGTGCGCCAGTCCATGTCGGGGTTGCTCAGGATCGCGGTGCGCAGCTTGAGGATCCCGTGCATGAGCGCCTCGGGACGGGGCGGGCAGCCGGGGACGTGGATGTCGACCGGCATGAACTTGTCGGCCGGCACGATCGCGTAGTTGTTGAAGACGCCCATCGACGAGGAGCAGGCGCCCATCGCGATCGTCCACTTCGGCTCGAGCATCTGGTCGTAGATGCGCCGCACGACCGGCGCCATCTTGATCGACACGCGGCCCGAGATGATCATCAGGTCGGCCTGGCGCGGGGAGGCGCGGAAGGCCTCCGAGCCGAAGCGCGCGACGTCCACGCGCGCGCCGACGATGGCCATCATCTCGATCGCGCAGCAGGCGAGCCCGAAGGTGGCCGGGAACATCGCGTTGCCGCGGGCCCAGTTCTGCGCCTTCTCCAGCGTCGTGAGCAGCAGGCTGTCCTCGACGTGCTTGTCGAGGTCGGGGCCCTCGAGCTCGCCGCGCAGCATCGCGCGAGCGGCGAGCTGGCGCGAGCGGAACTCGCCGTCGGTCCCGTTGCCGAGCTTCTGGCGCTTCACCTCCATTCGAGCGCCCCCCTTCTCCAGACGTAGACGAAGGCGATCATCAGCAGCACGATGAAGACGATCGTCTCGATCAGCGCGAAGGTCCCGAACGCGTCCAGCTGGATCGCGACGGGGTAGAGGAAGATCACCTCGATGTCGAACAGGATGAACAGCATCGCGATCAGGTAGAAGCTGATCCCGAAGCGGAAGTTCTTCTTGACCTCCGACGGCAGGCCGCACTCGTAGGGATCCGCGGTGGCCTCCTGGCGGCGGAAGTTCCGGGGGCCGAGCAGCGCGTTGGCGTACGCGAAGACGAGACCCAGGATCGACCCGAGGCCGACGAAGACGAGGGCGGGGAGATACGAGCGGATCACGGGGTGAGTTGTACCACTTTGTGCGGTTGTGTCACTTAGTGCGGAATTGCACGTCCTGCCGCGGGCGAGCAGGGTGTCACAGGTATCCCCCGGCGCGCATTCCGAGAACCGCGACGACGAACGCCGACGCGGCCATGACCCCCAGCTCGCGCCGCATGATCTGGTGGACGATCGCGTGCTGCTCGGCCTCGGGGAGCCCGCGCATGGCCTGGGCGTTCTCGAGATCGCGCGCCTGGAGGACGGTGTCGGCGGAGGCCAGCCGCAGCTGCTCGGCCAGGAACGAGACGCCGATCGGCACCAGGCCGTAGACGAGGTGCAGCTCGGGCAGGTCCTTCCCGAGCACCACCAGGATCAGCCCGTCGGCGGCCACCAGCACGGTCAGCGCCTGGCTCGCGCGCAGCAGCCGCCAGAACAAGAAGTGAGGCCCGCCCGCCGAGCGCCACCACTGCCACGCGCCGAGCAGCGCCGCGGCGAGGCTGACCGCGACCATCGCCACGCCGATCGCGATGTGGACGCCGGTCACCTGCGATCCCTCACGAGCGGTAGTCCCCGCGGAACCACAGCAGCGGGCGGCCGTCGCCCGCCTCCGCGGACTCCACCGCGCCGATGCCGATCGTGTGGTCGCCGCCCTCGACGAGCCGCTCGAGCCGGCAGCCGACCCACGCGATCGTGCCGTCGATCACCGGCAGGCCGTCGTGGACCGAGTGCGGGACGCCCGCGAACTTGGCGTCTTCGGGCGCCTTGGAGGCGAACAGGCGCGCGAGCTCCTCCTGGCCGGCGCCGAGCACGTTGACGCCGAAGCGCTCGGTCTCGCGCACGACCTGCAGCGTGCGCGCGGTGTTGTCGAAGGCGACGAGCAGCAGCAGCGGCTCGAGCGAGAGCGACGCGACCGCGTTGGCCGTCATGCCCACGGGTCCGGACGGGGCCGTGGCCGTGATCACGGTCACGCCCGTGGCGAAGTTGCCCATCACGGACCGGAAGTGGACGGGGTCGACGGGCCTCATCGCACCGTCAGCGTGCCGTACATGCCCAGCTCCTCGTGGTTGCCGAGGATGCACACGAGGTCGTACGTGCCGCGCCCGAGCCGGCCCGCCGCGCTGCCGGACGCGCCCGGGAGCAGCGTCTTGATCGCCACCAGCTCCCGGTCGCCGCGCCTCACCCGGAGGGTGTGCCCGACCGCGCCGCGGTTGACGGCCTCCAGCGTGATCCGGCCGGGCTTGGCGCGCACCCGCTGCGGCGCGATCGAGAAGTCGTCGAGGGTCAGGCTCACGCGCCCGTCGCGGGCCCGCGTGGGCGGGGCGTCGTCCGCGCAGCCGGTCCCGCCCGAGGCGAGCGCGGCGGCGAGCACGAGAGCGCTGAGGTGGCGTGGTCGGGGCATGGGGCCGGGGGATTGTTCCGTATGCTGTGCGCCGCTCATGCGCCTCCCCACGATCGGAACGCTCGTCGCGCTCGCGGCCGCCGTCGCCCTGGCCGGGTGCGGCACCGCGAACATCCAGCTCTCCGAGAGCGACCCGGACTACGAGGGCGCGGAGCTGTTCGTCGAGCACTGCTCGGGCTGCCACACGTTCGAGGCGGCCGGCACGGAGGGCTCGGCCGCCAAGGTCTCGACGCGCGAGAACAAGGACGGCCCGAACTTCAACCAGCGCAAGGAGTCCGAGGAGGACGTGGTCTACGCCATCGAGAACGGCGGCTTCTCCTCGGGCCCGATGCCGCAGAACATCGTCACCGGCGAGGACGCCCAGAAGATCGCGGCGTTCATCGCCAAGTACTCGGGGCCGGGCGCGCCCAAGCCGGGCGAGTAGTCCCCGCGAGCGGACCGTGCTCGACCTGAAGGCGATCCGCCGCGACCCGGAGCCGGTGCGCGCCGCGCTCGCACGCCGCCGCGACGGCTCCGAGCAGCGGCTCGACACCGTTCTTGATCTTGCCGCCCGGCAGCTCGAGCTGCTGCCGGAGGTCGAGGGCCTGCGCGCGCAGCAGAACCAGGCCTCGCAGGGCATCGCGCAGGCCAAGAAGGCCGGCGAGGACGCGAGCGCCGCGATCGCCGAGATGCAGGACGTCTCGCGCCGCGTGAAGGCGCTCGGCGAGGAGCTCAAGGGCGTCGAGGCCGAGCTGGAGACCGCGGTCGCCTCGCTGCCGAACCCGCCCGACCCGACCGCCGCCGACGAGGACACGACGCTGCGCGAGGTCGGCGACGCGACGAAGTCCGGCGCCGATCACCTCGAGCTGGCGGGCGAGCTGATCGACATGGAGGCGGGCGCGCGCGTGGCGGGCTCGCGCTTCGCGGTGCTGCGCGGCGACCTCGTGCTGCTCGAGCTCGCGCTCGTGCGCTGGGGGCTGGAGGTGCTGCGCGGCCACGGCTTCGAGCCGGTGGTTCCGCCCGTGCTCGTGCGCGAGGAGGCGCTGTTCGGGACGGGCTTCCTGCCCGACACCGAGCAGCAGATCTACCGCCTCGCCGACGACGCGCTGTACCTGGCGGGCACGTCCGAGGTGGCGCTCGCGTCGCTGCACGCCGGCGAGATCCTCGACGAGGCGGCGCTGCCGCTGAACTACGCGGGCTTCTCGCCCTGCTTCCGGCGCGAGGCGGGCGCCGCCGGCCGCGACACGCGCGGCATGTTCCGCGTGCACCAGTTCGACAAGGTCGAGATGTTCTCGTTCGTGCGCGAGGAGGACTCGGAGGCCGAGCACGAGCGGCTGCTCTCGATCGAGGAGGAGCTGCTGCAGGCGCTCGAGGTCCCGTACCGCGTGGTGAACATCGCGGTCGACGACCTCGGGTCGAGCGCCGCGAAGAAGTACGACTGCGAGGCCTGGCTGCCGGGGCAGCAGCGCTACCGCGAGGTCACCTCGACCTCGAACACGACGGACTTCCAGGCGCGCCGGCTCGGCGTCCGCTACCGGCCCACCGACGGAGGGAGGCCGCGGTTCGCGCACACGCTCAACGGCACCGCGGTCACCTGGCGGCACCTGATCGCGATCATCGAGAACGGCCAGCGCGAGGACGGCACCGTCGCCGTGCCGGCGGTGCTGCAGCAGTGGGGTGCGCCGGACACGCTGCGGGTAGGGCCCTCGCGATGAGTGCAGCCCTGATCCACCGATCCCCGCGTCGTCTCGCCACCGTGGCCGTTCGCCAGAGCCGATTGACCGCGGCCCAAGTGACCCGCCACGAGGAACCGCGGTCAATCGACTCTGACTCGGCCCACGGCGGCGAGCCGATCACGGATCATCGGTGGATCAGGGCTGAGACGCCGATCACCCCCGACGACCCCGAGATCCCCTCCGAGCCGCCGCCGTCCGAGGACGGCTCACCCGAGGTGGACGACCAGCCGCTCGGCCCGCCGGCCGAGCTGCCCGAGGAGGACGCGCCGCTGCCCGGCCTCCCCGAGCGCGAGCCGCCCGCGGCCGACTGACAACCGCGACGGCGGGTATCTCCTCTATGAGAGGATGCCCGCGGCCGAGGGGCCGGAGGGGTACTCGCAAGGGGAGAGGCGAGGCGGTTGAGCCTGCTCGAAGTGCGTGATCTGGTCGTTCGTTTCGGGGGCGTGGTGGCCCTCGACGGCCCCTCGTTCTCCGTCGAGGAGGGCCAGATCTGCGGCCTGATCGGCCCCAACGGCGCCGGCAAGACGACGCTGTTCAACTGCGTCAGCCGCCTGTACACGCCGGCGGAGGGCTCGATCGCCTTCGCGGGCGAAGACCTGCTCGACCATCGCGCCCACGACATCGCCGGCCTGGGCATCGCCAGGACGTTCCAGAACCTCGCGCTGATCCACGCTCTGACCGTGCGTGAGAACGTCATGCTCGGCGCTCACCACCGCAGTCGCGCCGGGTTCCTCACGGCCGCGCTGTCCCTTCCGGCCGAGCGCCGCGAGGAGCGCGAGGTGCGCGCGCAGGCCGACGAGGCGCTCGAGCGCCTCGGGCTCGCCGACGTCGCCGCCCGGCCGGCCGGCGGGCTGCCCTACGGCACGCTGAAGCGGATCGAGATCGCCCGCGCGCTGTGCCAGCAGCCGCGGCTGCTGATGCTCGACGAGCCGGCGAGCGGGCTGAGCCACGAGGAGGTCGACGCGCTCGGCGGAACGATCGTGGCGCTGCGCGATGACCTCGGCCTGACCATCCTGCTCGTCGAGCACCACATGGGCATGGTCATGAAGGTCTCCGACACGGTCGTGGTGCTCGACTTCGGCCGCAAGATCGCCGACGGGCCGCCGGCCGAGGTCCAGGAGGACGAGCGCGTGATCGAGGCCTACCTGGGAGCGGGCGAGTGAGCCTGCTCGAGGTGTCCGACCTGGAGGCCGGCTACGGGCCCGTGACCGTGTTGCGCGGCATCACCTTCGAGGTCGGCGAGGGCCGCATCGTGACGGTGCTCGGCCCGAACGGCGCCGGCAAGACGACGACGCTGCGCGCGCTCTCCGGGACGGTGCGGCGCGCGGGCACGATCCGCTTCGACGGCAAGGACGTCTCGGGCCACAGCCCGGAGAAGCTGGCGCGGAAGTCCGTCGCCCACGTGCCCGAGGGCCGCGGCACGTTCACCGGGCTGACCGTCGAGGAGAACCTGCGCGTCGGCGCCTTCCCGCGCCGCGACCGCGGTGCGATCGCCGAGGACATGAAGCGCTGCTTCGGCTACTTCCCGCGGCTGGAGGAGCGCCGCTCCCAGCACGCGGGAGCGATGAGCGGCGGCGAGCAGCAGATGCTCGCGATCGCCCGCGCGCTGATGCTGCGCCCGCGCCTGATCCTGCTCGACGAGCCGTCGCTCGGGCTGGCGCCCAAGCTCACCGCCGAGCTGTTCAAGATCCTCGAGAAGATCGCGCGCGAGGAGGGCGTGACGATGCTGCTCGTCGAGCAGAACGCGAACCTCGTCCTGAAGTTCGCCGACGACGCGTACGTGCTGGAGGCCGGACGCATCGTCATGTCCGGCACCGCGAAGGAGATCGCGGCGGACGAGGGGATCCGCCGCTCGTACCTGGGGCTCTGAGGAGGCCGCCGTGGAACGCTTCATCCAGGTGATCGTCGACGGGCTGGCGACCGGGTCCCTCTACGGGGCGCTCGCGCTGGCCGTGGTGCTGATCTACCGCTCGACGGGGATCGTGAACTTCGCGCAGGGCGAGATGGCGATGTTCAGCACCTTCATCGCCTGGGGGCTGATGCAGGCCGGGCTGCCGCTGGGGCTCGCGCTGCTGGGCACGCTGGTGTTCTCGTTCGTCGCCGGCATGCTGATCGAGCGGGTGATCATCCGGCCGGTCGAGGGCGGCGAGGTGCTCACGCTCGTGATCGTCACGCTCGGCCTCTACATCCTCGTCAACAGCGCCGCGGGCTGGATCTGGGGGTTCGGCAACCGCAGCTTCCCGGGGCTGTTCGGCGACGGCTCGTTCGATCTCGCGGGTGCGCGGATCGCCGTCGAGTCGATCGGCATCGTCGCGGTGCTGCTCGCGGTCGTAGGGATCCTGTTCGCCGTCACCCAGCGCACGAAGGTCGGCCTCGCGATGCGCGCCGTCTCGCTGAACCCGGACTCGAGCCGGCTCGTCGGGATCTCCGTCGGGCGCACGCTGATGATCGGCTGGGGGATCGCCGCGCTCGTCGGCGCCCTGGCCGGCGCGCTGATCGCGCCGCGGCTCTTCCTGGACGTCAACTTCATGGGCGGCGTGCTGATCTACTCGTTCGCCGCGGCCACGCTGGGCGGCTTCGACAGCCCGTTCGGCGCGGTGCTGGGCGGCTGGATCATCGGCATCGCCGAGAACCTGGCCGGCACCTACGTCGACTTCATCGGCTCGGACCTGAAGATCCTCGTGCCGCTGGTCGCGATCCTCGTGGTGCTGCTGTTCCGGCCCACCGGCCTGTTCGGCTCCGCGGAGGTGGCCAGGGCATGAGCGCGAAGCGGATCCGCCTGGCCGGCTGGGGGCTCGTGATCGTGCTGGCCGTGCTGCTGCCGTTCTTCTTCGGCACGTACCGCGTCGGCCAGTTCACGCAGGCCATGGCGCTCGCCATCGCGGTCCTGGGCCTGAACCTGCTCGTGGGCTACAGCGGGCAGATCTCGCTCGGCCACGGCGCCTTCTTCGCGCTCGGCGCGTACGTGAGCGCGATCGCGATCCTCGACCTCGGCGTCCCGTACCTGCTCACGCTCCCGCTCGCGGGGATCGTCTGCGGCGTCGCCGGCTTCCTGCTCGGGATCCCGGCCCTGCGGTTGCGCGGGCTCTACCTGGCGCTGCTGACGCTCGGCCTCGCGATCGCCACGCCGCAGATCATCAAGCGCGCCGAGGGCCTGACCGGCGGCACCCAGGGCCTCAGCGTGGAGAAGGTGGCCGCACCGGCGTGGTCGGGGCTGGCGGACGACCAGTGGCTGTACTTCGTCACGCTCGCGGTGGCCGCGATCATGTTCGTGCTCGCCGCCTTCCTCGTCCGCGGCCGGGTGGGACGGGCGCTGGTGGCGATCCGGGAGAACGAGATCGCCGCGCGCACCATGGGCGTCGACCTCGCCCGCTACAAGACCGGGGCGTTCGCCGTCAGCGCCGGCTACGCCGGGGTCGGCGGCGCGCTGTTCACGCTCCCGATCGGGTTCCTCGCCCCAGAGTCGTTCCCGCTGGCGCTGTCGTTCGCCTTCCTGGCGGCGATCGTGGTCGGCGGGCTGGCGACGATCGCGGGAGCCCTGTTCGGCGCGCTGTTCATCGAGTTCGTCCCGGTCTACGCCGCCGACGTCGACGAAGCGCTCGCAGGCGTGATCTACGGCGGCGTGCTGATCCTGTTCATGTACGTCGCGCCCGGCGGCGTGATGGGTCTCATACGCAGGGCCACGAGCGCCACGGGACGGCGGCGCGAGGGCAGGTCGAAGTTCGTCGTAAGCGAAGGCAAGACCGAGGGGGTCTGACGATGATGAGGCATCGGAGGTTCGCGGGGTGGGTGCTGGCGCTGCTGGCGGTGGCGCTGCTCGCGAGCGCCTGCGGGCGTAGTGACGACGAGGGCGGAGGCGGAAGCGGCGGGGGCGGGGGCTCTGACCCCGGCATCACCGACAAGGAGATCAAGCTCGGCGGCTCCTATCCCTTCAGCGGGCCGGCGTCCGCCTATCGCGCGATCGCCGACGGCGCCAAGGCGCAGTTCGAGTACGTCAACTCGCAGGGCGGCGTCGACGGCCGCAAGATCTCCTTCCAGACGCTCGACGACGCCTACGAGCCGCCGAAGGCCGTCGCGAACGCGCGCCGGCTGGTAGAGCAGGAGCAGGTGTTCGCGCTCTTCAACACGCTCGGCACGCCGAACAACCTCGCGATCTGGGACTACCTCAACGAGCAGAAGGTGCCGCAGGCCTTCGTCGCCACGGGCGCTTCGAACTGGGGCTCCGACGTCGCGTCACACCCCTACACGAGCGGCTGGCAGCCCAACTACGTGACCGAGGCGAAGATCTACGCGGACTACCTCAAGAAGACCAAGGAGAACGCGAAGGTCGCCGTGCTGTACCAGAACGACGGCTTCGGCAAGGACCTGCTCGGCGGCTTCGAGAAGGCGATCGAGGGCTCGGGCGTCAAGATCGTCGCCAAGGAGTCCTACGAGGTGACCGACCCGACGATCACCTCGCAGATGCGCAAGCTCGCCGGCTCCGGTGCGGACACGTTCCTGAACATCACCACGCCGAAGTTCTCCGCGCTGGCGATCGCCACGATCGCCAAGAGCGACTGGAAGCCGCTGCACATCCTCAACAACGTCGGCGCCTCCAAGACGCTCGTGCTGACGCCGGTCGGGCTCGAGAACGCCAAGGGGATCGTCTCGGCGACCTACTTCAAGGACCCGGACTCCCCCGACTGGACCGACGACGAGGCCATGAAGGAGTACAAGGACAACATGAAGAAGTTCGCGCCGCGCGCGGACCCGAACGAGTCCTTCTGCGCCTACGGCTGGGCCGCCGCGGCGACGATGGTCGAGGCGCTCAAGAACATGGAGGAGCCGACGCGCGACTCGCTGATGGAGTCGATCCGCAGCATCGACACCGAGATCCCGCTGCTGCTGCCCGGGATCAACGTGAAGATGGACGGCGAGACCGACGGCTACCCGATCGAAGCGATGCAGATCATGGAGTTCGACGGGCAGAACTGGAAGCTGCAGGGCGACGTCATCGAGGCGTCGGCCAAGGCCGAGTAGCGCTGACTGCGCGGCGCCTCCCTAGCGGGGGCGCCGCGCGATCCGCGGCCGCCGGCGGCGCGGGCGGTCGCCACGGCCCGCGGCGTACAGATCGCGCCGCTGGGCGGATTCGAGGTCGGTCAGCACGGTGCGCGCGTCCGCTGGGTCGGCGGGGTGCGCGGCGTTCTTGCGGGAGCGGAGCATGGCGGCAACCTTGGGGAGGGGAGGTTGTGTTCTGCTACCGACTGTACAGGCCTGCGCGCGCGACCGTGAGTGCATCGCGCACACAGGCTTCGCGCACCCGCTCGGCGTCCAACGGGAAGGCGCCGGGCACGCCCGGCGCCGCCTCGCGGACCCCGAGGCCGATCCGGGCGAGGTGCATCGTGCCGAGCACCTGCGTGTAGAGCCGGTTGGCGACGAAGTCGGGGTCCGCGACGCCCTCGTCGGCGAGGATCCGCGCCAGCGGGGCCAGGCAGGCTGACATCGAGGCGCCGAGGCGCAGCCACGTCCCCTCGCCGACGCGCTCGCGCAGCTCGTCGGCGGGCCGGCGCATCAGCGACAGCGCGCAGTCCAGGAAGACCGGGTAGCGCAGGCAGAAGCGGGTGAAGCGGTCGAGCGCGTCGCGCAGGCCCTCGTGCGGCTCGAGCGCCGCCTCGCGCAATTCGTCCAGATAGTGCGTGACCGTGAGGACGTAGAGCTCCTCCTTGGACGAGAACACGCGGTAGATGAGCGCCTTGTTGATCCCGACGGCACGGGCGATCTCCTCCATCGGGGCGTCCTGGAGCCCGCGCTCGTCGAACAGCGCGCGGGTTGCCGCGACGAGGTCGCGTTCGCGGTTGCGGCGGGTACTGGCTGCGGACGGGGAAGCCACGGCACACACAGCGTAACCGTTTGTGTAACCATTGTTTACATGGAAGCCGCAACGATGACCGAGACCCCCTTCTCCCTCGACCTCACGCAGGACCAGCGCGACATCCGCGACTGGGTCCACGGGTTCGCCGAGGGCGTCGTCCGCCCCGCCGCCGCCGAGTGGGACGAGCGCGAGGAGACGCCCTGGCCGATCATCGGCGAAGCGCAGAAGATCGGCCTCTACGGCTTCGAGGCGCTGGCCCAGTTCTGGAGCGACGAGAGCGGCCTGACGCTGCCGATCGTCAACGAGGAGCTGTTCTGGGGCGACGCCGGCATCGGCATGGCGATCATGGGCACCTCGCTCGCGGTCGCCGCGATCTTCGGCCAGGGCACGGGCGACCAGATCGGCGAGTGGATCCCGCAGTGCTTCGGCACGCCCGAGGACCCGGCGGTCGCAGCGTTCTGCGTCTCCGAGCCCGACGCGGGCTCCGACGTCTCGTCGCTGCGCACGCGCGCGGTCTACGACGAGGCCAAGGACGAGTGGGTCCTCAACGGCCAGAAGGCGTGGGCGACCAACGGCGGCATCGCCGGCGTGCACGTCGTCGTGGCCTCGGTCGACAAGGAGCTCGGCTCGCGCGGGCAGGCGGCGTTCGTCGTCCCGCCCGGCACGGCCGGGCTGACGATGGGCACGAAGGTGAAGAAGCACGGCCTGCGCGCCTCGCACACCGCCGACGTCTTCCTCGACGACTGCCGCGTGCCCGGCTCGTGCCTGCTCGGCGGCAAGGAGAAGCTCGACGAGCGGATGGCGCGCGCCCGCGAGGGCACGCGCTCGCGCGGCCAGGCCGCGATGCAGACCTTCGAGGCCTCGCGCCCGACCGTCGGCGCGCAGGCGATCGGCATCGCGCGCGCCGCCTACGAGTACGCGCTCGAGTACGCCGGCAACCGCGTCCAGTTCGGCAAGCCGATCATCGAGAACCAGGCGATCGCGTTCGCGCTCGCCGACATGAAGACCGAGATCGACGCCGCCCGCCTGCTCGTCTGGCGCGCCTCGTGGATGGGCCGCCAGGGCAAGAAGTTCGAGAACGCCGAGGGCTCGATGTCCAAGCTCAAGGCGGGCGAGGTCGCGGTCTGGGCCACCGAGCGCGCGATCCAGATCCTCGGCGGCAACGGCTACACCCGCGAGTACCCGGTCGAGCGCTGGCACCGCGACGCGAAGATCTACACGATCTTCGAGGGCACGTCGGAGATCCAGCGGCTCGTCGTCGCGCGCGCCATTTCCGGGCGCCAGATCCGTTAGAGCGCCCATGGGCGAGCCGGGCCGGACGAGGCGGATGGTCGACGCGCTGCGGCGCATGGACTCGGGCGAGCGGCTGATCGCGCTCGCCCGCGCGGGCCGGCGCCGGCTGCCGGGCGACCACTCCTACGGCGACCCGCTGTCGCTGACCGGCGACGAGCCGCCGCAGCTGATCGGCCGCCGCCTGAGCGCGCTGGCCGACGAGCGCCCGAGCGCGCTGCGCGAGCTCGGCATGGGCGCGCTGCAGGTCTGGCAGGGGCTGTCGGAGGCGCAGGGCCGCGGGCACGGCGACCGCGACGTGGCGATCCTGTTCACCGACCTCGTCGACTTCTCCGACTGGGTGCTCGAGGCCGGCGACGACCAGGCCGTGGAGCTGGTCCGAGCGGTCGGCAAGGCGGTCGAGGGCGCCGTGCGCGACGCACGGCGGCCGCGTGGTCAAGCGGCTCGGCGACGGCGTGATGGCGGTCTTCGACGACCCGGCCGCGGCGGTGCAGGCGGGCTGCGAGGCAGCGGGCGCGGCCGGCGAGCTGCACCCGCCGGGCCTGCGGGCGGGCGTGCACCTCGGGCGCCCGCGCAAGCTCGGCGGCGACTACTTCGGCGTCGACGTCAACGTCGCCGCGCGCGTGGCCGCGGAGGCGGGCAGCGGCGAGGTGCTCGTCTCCGACGCCGTCCGCGAACGGCTCGACCCCGAGCAGATCTCCACGCGGCGGCGCTGGCGCTTCAAGCCCAAGGGCGCGCCGAAGGGCCTCCAGGCGTACGTCGCAGAGACTTCCGGGTAACGCTCCGGGAATGGGAGCGCTCCTGCCCGGCGCTGCGCTTGCCGGCCTGCTGGCCCTCGCCGCGCCCGCAGCGGCGGCCGAGTGCCCGAACGCCGGGGCGGCCACCGTGCCGGGCGCCGAGCGCCAGGAGCAGGCGTGCCTGGACGACCTCACGACGGCGGGCACGCAGACCAACGGGCACACCGACCGCAGCGACTGGGAGGGCCTGAACGCCGCGGGCACCAAGAACCCGAGCGGGGTCCCCGGGCTGCAGATCGACGGCTACTTCCCCGACACGTCCAAGACCAACGGGACGCACGGCTGGAACCACGACAGCCAGTTCGTGATCCGGCTCCCGAACGACTGGAACGGCAAGCTCGTGATCACGGGCGCGCCGGGCGTGCGCAAGCAGTACGCCAGCGACTACGTGATCGGCGACTACGTGCTGGGCCGCGGCTACGCCTACGCCTCGACCGACAAGGGCAACACGGGCACCTCCTTCTACAAGGACGGCGCGGAGCCGGGCGACGCGATCGCCGAGTGGAACCGGCGCGTGACCGAGCTGGCGGTCGCGGCCAGGGAGACCGTCGCCCGGCGCTACGGGCGCGGCGCGGCCCGCACCTACGTGACCGGGATCTCCAACGGCGGCTACCTGACGCGCTGGCAGCTCGAGAACCGGCCCGACCTCTACGACGGCGGCGTCGACTGGGAGGGCACGCTGTTCGACTCCGCGCCGGGGCTGAACCTGCTCTCGTTCCTGCCGCCGGCGCTCAAGCACTACCCGCGTTACCGCGCCACGGGCGACCAGGCCGCGCACGACGCGATCATCGCCGCGGGCTTCATGCCCGGCTCCGAGTTCCTCTGGGACGACCACTACGCCGTCTACTGGGACCTCACCCAGCGCACCTACCGCGAGGAGCTCGACCCCGGCTGGGACGGCGCGATGGAGGCGGGCACGCCGTTCTGCCAGTCCGGGACGCCGAACTGCGACGCCGACTACGACTACGCGTCGCGGGTGGGCGGGGATCCGATATTGCGCGGGGCGGTCGACAAGGTCGCCAACACGGGCAAGATCGGGAAGCCGCTGCTGACGCTCCACGGGACGCTCGACACCCTGCTGCCGATCCGCGTGGACTCCGACGTCTACGCGCGCAAGGTCGCCGCCGCGGGCGCCGGCGCGCTGCACCGCTACTACGTGATCGAGGCCGGCAACCACGTCGACGGGCGCTACGACGCGTTCCCGGACCGGCTGCGGCCGATCCTGCCGTGCCAGCGCTCCGCCTTCGTCGCGCTCGAGCGCTGGGTCGAGCAGGGCGCGGCGCCGCCGGACAGCCAGTACGTGCGCAAGCCCAACGGCGGCGACGTCGTCAACTCGTGCGAGCTCGCCCCGGCGGCGAGCGGGGGCGGCGGCCCGACCGTGCCCGGCAGCCGGGCCCGCCGCCCGCGCGGGCGCCTGCGCGTGACCGTCACGCCGCGGCGCGACCGCCGGCGCCCGTTCCGCTTCCGCACGCGCGGCCGGCTCGTGCGCCCGGCCGGCGTGAGCGCCGCCTCGGGCTGCCGCGGGACCGTGTCGATCCAGGTCAAGGCGGGCCGGCGGACGATCTCCGCGCGGCGCGCGAAGCTGCGCAAGACCTGCCGGTTCGCGTCGCGCGTGACGTTCCGCCGCAAGCTGCGCGTGCGCCTGAAGTTCATCGCGCGCTTCTCGGGCAACCGCGTCGTGGCCCCTGGCTCGGCGCGCACGCTGCGGGTGCGCGTCAGGTGAGCCTGCTGCGCACGGCGTCCGGGATCGGGGTCTTGGCGAGCGTCTGCGCGTCGACGAAGACGTAGACGGTCCGCCCCTCGACGAGCACCTCGCCGTCGCGCCGCGCGGTGTAGGTCACGACCATCGACGTGCTCCCGAGCTGCTCGACCTCGACCGCGATCGCCAGCTCGTCGTCGAAGCGCGCCGATCCCCTGAAGCGCGCGGTCGTCTCCGCCAGCACCACGTCGACGCCGTGCTCCTCCGCGAGCGCCGAGTAGGACCCGAACGCCGCCCGGAACCACTCCGTCAGCGTCACGTCGAAGTACGTGAACCAGTTCGCGTTGAAGACGATCCCCTGCGCGTCGCACTCGTGGTAGCGGACGCGCAGGGTGTGGACGTAGGGCTCCGCCATGGTCAGCGGAGGGGGCGGGATTCGAACCCGCGGTCCGCGTGAACGGACTCCGGTTTTCAAGACCGGTGCATTCGGCCGCTCTGCCACCCCTCCAGGGGGGCTGAGCTTAAGCGCTAGTGCTTGTGCGGGAGTGTCTTGGCGATCAGGTCGGCGATCACCGCGTAGCCCTCGGTGTTCGGGTGGATGTCGCGGTAGGCGCAGTAGGCCGTGAGCGAGCACACCTCGGCGACGGCCACGGGGATCTCGCCGTAGGGCGCGAGCGTGGTCGTCTGCTCGAGCGGCGTGTAGGCGCCCGTCGACTTCGTGACGTCGACGAAGCGGCCCTTGACCGACTCGTACATCTCCTTCAGCGCCGGGTTGAGCAGATCCTTGAAGGCGATGACGGAGAGCTTGGCGAGGTCCTGGTCCGGGTTCTCCCCGACCCAGGCGCCGAGGATCACGTCGGGGTAGGTGATGCCGACGATCCGGGTCTTCGGGCCGGCCGCCTTGCGCAGGCGCTTGAGCAGCTTCTTGCCGTTGGCCTTGACCTTGTCCATCGCCGGGCCGACGCAGGCGACGGGGTCGGCCTCGCGGACGCAGGACGTGACGTCGTTGCCGCCGATCGAGACCGTGATCAGCTTGACCTGGCCGCGGTGCTTGCGCAGGAACTTCTCGGCTGCGGCCGCCTGGGTCTGGCCGGCGTAGTCGGCGCCGCCCGGCCCGAGTCCGGCGCACTTGGCCTTGCGCTTGAGGATCGAGACGGTGGTCTCGCCCCCGCAGCCGAAGTTGACGAGCTTGAGCTTGTAGCCGCGCTCGCGCGCCTTGCCGACGAGCTGGTAGGCGAAGCCGTCGCGCGTCGTGCGCGCCTCGGTCGCCGAGAAGCGCTGGTAGCCGGCGGCGTAGGAGTCGCCGAGCGAGACGTAGTACGAGGGCTTGGCCTTGGCCGCCTGGGCTGCGGCGGGAAGGGCGAGCAGGGAGAGGGCCGCGACCAGCGCGGCGAGGATACGGCGGGGCATGACGGCCAGGCTAGCCGCGGGAGGGTGAGGCATCCATGGGCGCGGGCATCGGCGATTCGTCCAGGACCGCCAGCAGCGCCTCCACCACGCCCGGGTCGAACTGCGTGCCCGCGTGGCGCCGCAGCTCGGCGACGGCCGCCTCGAGCGACAGCGCCGCGCGGTACGGGCGGTCGCTCGTCATCGCGTGCAGCGCGTCGCAGGCGAAGATGATCCGCGACCCGAGCGGGATCGCCTCGCCGGCCAGCTCGTCGGGGTAGCCCGCACCGTCCCAGCGCTCGTGCTCGTGCCGGACGAGCACGCGCACGCCGGCCAGGAACTCCACCGGCGCGAGGATCTGCTCGCCGGCGATCGTGTGGCGCTCCATCACCTCGCGCTCCTCCGGCGTGAGCGGGCCCGGCTTGGAGAGGATCGCCTCGGGCACGGCGATCTTGCCGATGTCGTGGAAGACGGCGGCGAAGCGCAGGTCGCGCAGCGCGGCGTCGTCGAGCCCGAGCCGGCGGCCGACCAGCTCGGCCCGCTCGACGATCGAGCGCGCGTGCTCGGCGGTGTAGGCGTCCTTGGCCTCCAGGGCGGCGACGAGCGCCTTCGCGGTGCCGAGGTAGGCGCGCTCGAGCTGCTCGTAGAGCGAGGCGGAGCGCAGCGCCGCGCCGACCTGGGCGGCGACGGTCTCGACGAGGCGCACGTCGTCCTCGCCGAACGCGGCGGGCGCGAGCTCCTCCAGGTTGATCACGCCCCACAGCTCCTCGCCGACCCAGAGGGGCACGACGAGCTCCGAGCGAACCTCGGTGGTCTCCTCCGTGGGGCTGTACTCGGGCTCGCGCCGTGACGTCCTCGACGAGCACGGGGCGCTGCGTGCGCAGGCAGCGGCCGATCAGCCCTTCGTCCCGCGGCTGACTCCAGCGGCTCGCGCCGAGCCGCGCGAAGGCGTCGCCGCGCACCGAGGCGGCGCTGACGCGGCCGTCCTGGTCGCGCACGACCGCGCACAGGAAGTAGCCGAAGGCCCGGTGGAGCTCCTCGACGGTCGCCTCGAGGATCGCGTCGACGTCCGTCATGCCCGCCAGGCGGGCGCCGAGCTCGTTGGCGAGCCCGAGCTGGCGCGTGCGCATGCGCAGCCGCTCCTCGCGCTCGGCGGCGTCGAAGGTCAGCGGCGGGGCCGGGACCGGAGCCGCCGGCGGGGAGACATCGCCGGGGCGGGCGAAGCGGCCGCGCTGCCAGTCGTGCGGGACCTCGGAGAACGGGTGCGCCGAGCCGCGGGCGCCGGTCTGCTTTCCGTGCAGCAGCGCGCGGTCGGCGCGCGAGACGAGGTCGGAGGGGCTCAGGCCCGGCTCCCAGGTCGCCACGCCGGCGGTGGCGCCCGCGGCGTCGCCCTCGATGAACTCCGCTATCGCGGCGGCGATCCGGTCGACGGCGCGCGAGGCGATCTCCTGCGCGGCGTCCTCCTCGGCGGCCGTCACGATCAGCGCGAACTCGTCGCCGCCGTAGCGGGCGGCGACGTCGTAGGGGCGCACGCCGCTGCGCAGCGCCGAGCCGACCCGGCGCAGCACCTCGTCGCCCGTGAGGTGGCCGTGCAGCTCGTTGACCTGCTTGAAGTGGTCGAGGTCGATCAGCACCAGCGAGGGCGCCTCGGCGGCGCCGCGCGCGGCGCGCTCGATCTCGCGGCCGAGCTGCTCGTGCAGGGCGGCGTGGTTGAGGCAGCCCGTCAGCGAGTCGGTCTGCGCCGCGCGCGCGAGATGCGCGTGGGCGCTGGCGTTGCGGCAGGCGACGCCGGCCAGCTCCGTGAAGGTCTCCAGCACCGCGAGCTCCTCCGTGCCCACCGTGTGCGGGCGCTCCCAGCCGACGCTGAGCACGCCGCGCAGCTCGCCGTCCCAGCCGAACGGGACCGCGAGCGCGGAGCGGACGCGCTTGAACGGCGAGTCCGGCGGCAGCTTGGCGACCGACTGGTAGTCGTTGCTCAGCATCGGGCGGCCGCGCTCGACCACCTGCCCGGCGAGGCCGGTGCCCTCCTGCAGCGGCCAGCCGAGGAACTCCGGCGGCAGGCCGGCGATGCCGCCCACGACGAACCCGTCGCCCGGGGTGCCGTGGTAGACGGCGGCGTTGTCGGCGTCGAGCAGGCCCATCGCCTCCTCGCAGATGCGGTTGAGCAGCGGCTCGAGCTCGAGCGACTCGTTCAGCGTCTTCGCCGCGCGCGTGAGCGCGAGCTGGCGGGTCATGCGGGCCTCGTGCGCCTCCGCCTGGCGGCGGCTGGAGAGCGCGGCGCCGGCCGCGTTGACGAACATCTCGCCGAGCTGCTCGTTGCCGTCGAAGCACGCGCACGGCTCGGCGCCCCCGAGCAGCAGGACGTCGGCGCCGACCGCGATCAGCTGCCCGGCGCCGGCCCGGGCGTCCGGGGCGAGCGTCGCGGTGAGCGCCGCGACCCCGTCCGCGTCGAGCGCCGCGCGGGCCGCGCGCGAGGCCACGAAGTCCTCCAGCGCGGGCACGGCGGCGACGTCGTGCAGCTCGGGCCCGGGGTCGCCCGCGCCGGCGGACGCGACGACGCGCACGCGCCTGTCCGCCTCCGCGAGCTCGATCAGCAGGACCGTCGGCACGCCGAAGAACCGGGCGGCCTCCACGGCGACGCGGGAGCGCACGTCCACGGGATCGCCGGAGCCTCCGGCGGGCGCCAGCAGGCGGGACACCGCCAAGACGGCGTCCGAGGGGCTGCAGTCCTTGAAAGACAACGCGATTCCTCGTCTTGTTCTCGACGTCTGACGGCAAGCCTTTACACTGAGCGGCCAGGCGGGCAGGGAACGCGCCCGTCCCACGGAGAGGTGGCCGAGTGGCTGAAGGCACTCGCCTGCTAAGCGAGTATGGGGCGGAAAGCTCCATCGCGGGTTCGAATCCCGCCCTCTCCGCTGGCCGACCGCGCCCAAACGCGGCGGCTAGACTGTCCGTCCCCTGCGCCCGTAGCTCAGCTGGATAGAGCGTCGGTCTACGGAACCGAAGGTCAGAGGTTCGAATCCTCTCGGGCGCGCTACGAAAGGCCTGCTTACGCGGGCCTTTCTTCGTTGTTGTGGGAGGGGGCGAACTTCGCCGTGTCCCCGCTATGTCCCGACATGAGCACGATCTCGGGACACGTCTACCGCCACGACGGCGCCCGCCGTTCCGTCTGGCGAGCAAAGTACCGGCTACCGGACGGTCGCCAGGTGCATCGCACCATCGGGCCGGCCTGGACGGAGCGCGGCCGGCCGCGGGCCGGGTACTTCACGAAGCGCACGGCCGAGGCCTGGCTGCGCGAGGTCCTCGACCAGGCGAGGGTTGGGACGCTGCCCGGCATGGTCCGGACCGGCGCAACGTTCGCGGACGCTTGCGCCGAGTTCCTCCGCTACATGGAGGTCGACCTCGACCGCAAGCCGTCGACACTGACCGACTACCGCTCGACGATTCGGGCGCACCTTGTCCCAGCATTCGGCTCGCTGCGGCTCGAGGACGTCACCGCCGAGCGGATCGAGGCGTGGAAGGCGACGATGACGGTCAGCAACCGCACGAAGGCCAAGACCCTGATCGTGCTCAACGGCGTCTTCGTCCGCGCCTGCCGAGCGTTCAAGCTGCCGCACAACCCGATGCGCGACGTGGACATGCCGCGGCAGCGACGGTCGACGGCGATCGAGGTGTTCTCGCCCGACGAGATCCTCGCCCTCGTGCGGGCGGCTGACGGCGAGCAGGACGGCGCGATCTTCCTGACCGCGGCCTTCACCGGCCTGCGCCGTGGCGAGTTGGTTGCGCTCCGCTGGCGCGACGTCGACTTCGGGGCCCATCGGATTCGGGTGTGCGGCTCCTACGCCGGCGGCCGGCTGACGACGCCCAAGAGCGGCAAGGTCCGCTCCGTGCCCTTGGCGCCGGACGTTGCGGCGGCGCTCGCACGTCTGGCGACCCGCGTGTTGTGGACCGGCGACGACGACTTTGTGTTTCCCGGCGTTACTGGCGGCTACCTGGACGCGTCCGCACTATCGCGTCGGTACAAGGCGGCGCTGAAGCGCGCCGAGCTCCGCCAGCTCCGGTTTCACGATCTCCGGCACACCTTCGGAACACGGATGATCGCCAAGGCCGACATCCGTCGCGTGCAGGAATGGATGGGCCATGCCGACGTCACGACGACGATGAAGTACCTGCACTACGTCGAGCGGCCCGACGAGGCGGCGCTGGTAGCTGAGGCGTTCGCGGCAGAGTCGATGGGCTCGCCTGCCTAATGCGTCGCGGCCTCTTGGGCGCGATCCAGGCCCGGAGGCTGCCTATGGCTGGCGAGGGCGTCGCGTTGGCTCTCCGGTGCGAAACATGCGGGTACTTCGGCCCAAAGGAGCCGTCCGAGCTGTGGCGGATGTTCCCTCTCAGTTCCCCGCACGCCACGCGGTCCCCTTGCGTCTAAAGCTCGTTGAGGAGTCGAAGGATCTCGGGCCACGCGCGCTGGCGGCCGGCCTCGTCGGCTTGCTGGCTTCCGCCGAGCTCCGGGAACGACCGGATGGGAACGAAGGGCACGGCGCTCCCGACGCCGTGTCCCGCGTTCGCGATGCTGATGTCGCGGTGCGGGTGCGCGAAGCGGCGCCGGTCGAGTCGGTCGTGCAGGGCCTTGGCGTAGGCGGCGGAGGGCCAGAGGCCGTCGCGGCCGGCCGAGACGGTCAGCACGGGGCCGTTGATCCGCTCGGCGCGGATGATCGCGTCCGGATCCCCGAACGCCTCGGGATCGCCGAACACCTCCGCGAAGGGCACGGGCCGCCCGCCCAGGGTCCAGGCCGGCGAGCGACGATCGATGGCACTGTTGACGACGTTGCTGGGCACCAGCGCTACGACGCTGTCGATCAGGCGCGGATAAGTGGCGCCGATCAGGAGGGCGGCCTCTCCGCCGCGCGAGATGCCGAGCAGGGCGACGCGACGTGCCTGCAGGCGCTGGGCGGCACGTTCGAAGTACTCGAGCGGGATGTGCTCGAGCTCGTCCGGTAGGCCGGGCGCGTCGAAGTAGGCGAGCGCCATCGCCCGGTGACCGTGTGATGCGAGCAGCGCGGCGACGTGCTGGGTGCGCAGGCCGCCGTCGGAGCCGCCGATCACCAGGACCGCCGCCCCTCGTGCCTTGCCGGGCGGCTCGTAGACCGTCCCGTAGAGGCCGTTGCGGACGGGGCTCGCCCCAATCCCGTCGGCCACGAAGCGCCGGGTTACGGTGGTCGACGCCACCGCCTTGGCGCCGTCGATCACGTCGAAGTGCACGCGCAGCACCGGCAGCAGCGCCGAGAAGGTCCCTGAACCGCCCCGCATCGTGACGATCGGCCGCCACGGCTCGCGCACCGCCACCGACACCGGCGTCGTGGACCGATAGCGACCGCCTCGCGCATCGGTCGCGGTGGCGCGGAGCACCGCGCCTTTCGGCGCGCCGTTGACCTTGATGCGCAGGGGCGAGTCCGCGAGCCCGTCGCGTGGTGAGACCGTGATGACCGGCCGCGCCGTGTCTCCGCAGCCGGCCAGCAGCGAGACGACGGCGACGGCGGCCGCGGTCAGCGCCCGCGGCGCAGCGCCTCCTGCTTGCGCTCGGCCTCAACACTGGCCCACGCATCATGCCCCGCCCGCGCGCTGCCGCTGCCGCTGCCGCCGACGCCCTCCGCGAACGCCACCAGCGCGACGGCGGCCAGCACGATCGCCATGACCAGTCCGGCGGTCGGCACGATCACGCTCACCACCGCCGTGACCACCACAAGGGCCGCGAGCACCATGCCCACACGAGTCAGCCGCATCACTGAGATCATCTCAACGTTGTCCAGTCGCCAGCACGGTGCGTTCGCCGCTCGCGGTCGCATCCGTCCAGCATCGCAACGCGCGCTAACGGCTCTCGGGTTCAGGCAAAGCGGAAGCGCCCGCAACTCTGTGCAACGAATCTCCCCGAGCCAGTACAGCGCCAGACTCCCGAGGCGCCTACTCCAGGCCAGGCGGAGCTCATCCAAGGCGCCAGCGCCAAGACCCAAGGTCCCGCCCCAAGCGCAAGTTCCTAATGCCAACTGCAACTACGAACCGACAGACAGACACAGACAGACACAAGAGACACACCACTGCACCATGTGCCAGAACTCCTCCTGACGACACCACGGCTGGTAGCGGGAAGGAGATGGTTTGAGCGTAGTTTGCGGGGCACGCTACTGTTTCAGAAGCCTCAAACTCCTCGCAAACAATGCCTCCTGCCTCCACCCCAGAAGCCGCTATCGCCCGCATCCGCAAAGGCGCTGTCGCTAGCTCGCTCGAATCGGAAACGCTCGACTTCAAGCAGGATCACAAGGATGGCGACAAGGCGACCGCCGGCATTGTTGCCGCCGAAGCGATCTGTCTAGCCAATTCTCGAGGCGGCTTCGTAGTGCTCGGGGTCAACGACAAGGGCAGCGGAGCGAAGGCATTGCTAGGGACGAAACTTGATGTCGCGTATCTCAAGCAGCGTGTCTGGGAGCTAAGTCAGCCAGGTCTGGCAGTCGACGCGGAGGAGCTGGACATCGATGGCGCTCGACTCGTAGTCGTTCGCGTGCCGGAGAGCCCTGAGATCCACGCCGACACTCAGGGGCGAGCGCCTCGCCGCATCAACACGGATTGCCACAACATGACCCCGGACGAGCAGCAGCGCCACCGCGAGGATCGGCGTGGCATCGACTGGTCGGGTCATGCGAGCGTTCGACCCCGAGCTGATGTATCAGCCGAAGCCCTGATCGTCGCTCGGGAGCTTGTAGGCAACCATCCCGACCCCGCGCGCCAGCGCCTGGCGCGGATTGAGGACGACGATCTTCTTCGCGAGCTCGGAGCGGTGCTGCCCGACGGGCGTCTGACGCGCGCGGGGGAGGTGCTCTTCTGTGGGAGTCTCGCGGGCGATCGGCTGGTTTACGTCCACCGACCCACGCCTGGAGGAGAGCCGGACGACCTCAGACGCTTCGCGGACCCATTGATCGTCGCGTTCACGCGTGTCATGGAGCTAGTCGAGGCGCGACGGCGCCTCACTCCGCTGACGTTTCCTCAAGGGCAGCAGGTCCATCTTGAGGACTTCCCAAGGATCGCCGTCCGCGAGGCGTTGAGCAATGCCGTCGTCCACCGTGACTACCACCAGCGCGCACCGGTCACGCTCTCCCACTCGCCTCAGATCCTCGAGATCACGTCCCCCGGGCCGCTCGTGGCCGGCGTCACGCCCGACAACATCCTGACCCACACGTCGAAGCCCAGGAATGCGGCGCTAGCAATGGCCGCCAGACTGCTCGGTCTCGCAGAGGAAGTCGGTGCCGGAGTTGACCGCATGTACCGGGAGATGCTCGCCTCCGGGAAGGACATCCCGACGATTGAGTCGACGCTCGAAAGCGTGCGGATCGCGCTGCTCGGCGGCGCGCCGAATACCCGCATCCCGGCTTACCTCAGCGAGCTTTCCGAGGATGAGCGCAATGACGTCGACACGTTGCTCGCGCTGTTCACGCTTTGTCAGCGGGAGACGGTCGACGCGCCTACGATCGCCCCGCTTCTGCAGAAATCCACCGCTTCTGCACAAGTCGTTCTTGACCGACTCGCACAGGACTCCGTGGCAATGCTTGAGCCCACGCGCGGCACATTCCGTCGGCGACACCCCAAGTACAGGCTACGTGAGCACGTGATGCGCGCACTCGGAACCGCGGTGCGGTATCGCCGGCGTGGTACAGACGAGCTCGATCGCAAGGTCATCGCGCACGTCAAGGAATACGACCGGATCTCCAACCGCACTGTCCGGAACCTTTTCGACGTCGACGTGAACCGCGCGCGCGACATCCTGGCGGACATGGTTCAGCGCGGGATACTCACCAAGACATCAGCGGCAGCTCGTGGTCCAAGCGTGGAGTACGGACCTGGGCCGAACTTTCAATCGGCCCGCAGTTCGCGGCCAGCGAGCCGTAGGAGAACGCGCGCCGACCGCCCGCAGCTCTTTCCCGACGACTAAGGGGGAACCCCGAGACGCCCTCCCAGGCGAGCGCAGCGGCCAAACCGTGTCCCGAACGGTGCCTCCAACCCAACACAACTGACCCGAACTCAGGGCAACTCAGGGCATCTGATCTTGCTCAAGGAGGCCGAATACACCCGTGTCGCGCAGACTACGGAACCGAAGGTCAGAGGTTCGAATCCTCTCGGGCGCGTAGCACGGAAACCCAGCGGGCCCGGCGCGCCGGACCTGGAGTTCCGCCTTGCCAGCAAGGCGCTCGAGCTGAAGCGGTCCGGCCTTGGCTACCAGCGCATCCCTCCCGGCTGTCGCTTCCCGTAAGGCCACGTGCACAAGGAGCAGGACGAGGTCTACGTGGTTCGTTGACGTCCGCGCGGCGGGCCCGGATACCGATTACCCGCGGCTGGAGATGTGGCTGCGAGCCGTCCGTCCTGCGCTCGGTCGCGCCAGCCCGTAGTGTTGGCCCATGAGGGCGCGCCGCGGAGCGATCGTCGTGATCTGGTGGTGCGCGCTAGGGCTGTGTGCCGGCTCCGATGCGGTTGCCGCGGCCGCGAAACCGGTGGTGTCGGTCAGCGCGCCGGCGAAGGCCTTCGCGGGCGATCGCCTGAACGTCGCGGTGTCGGTCCGCAACGCCGCTCGCGCGACGAAGCTCACGGTGCGGCTCTCGACGGACGCGCGGCTCAGCCCATCCGACGCGGTCCTCGCGCGGGCGAACCTGCCGGCGATCAAGCCGCGTAAGCGGTCGCGCCGGTCGCTCCGCGTGCGGCTGCCCGCAACGCTGCGTGCCGCGCGGCACTACCTGATCGTGTGCGTCGCACGCACGCGGCGGCCCCGCATCCGGCAGCGCTGCTCGAAGCGCAGGATCACCGTGTCGCGCCGCCCCGGCATCGTGAACGTCGGGCCGCCGCTCGGGCCGCTGCCGGCGCCGGCCGGTGGGCCCGGGATTGGGGGGTCTTCAGATCCCGGCCCCGGTGGTGGCGGTCCCACCAACGACCCCGGCCCGCAGCCGCCCGCGCCGGGCCCGCAGGATGCTGCTGCCGCTGAGCCGTCGACGCTCGCGACGGCGCTCCCGCGCGCCCAGCCGACGTCGCTGCGCGAGGCCACGAGCTTCCTCTACACCGGCTCCGACGCGATCCAGACCGGCGTCGCGGCCGGCACGATCGACGAGCGTCGCGTGGCGATCCTCCGTGGCACCGTGCGCGACCGTGCGGGAGCGTCGATCGGCGGCGTCCGCGTCCGCATCGCTGACCATCCCGAGCTAGGGCGCACCGCGACCCAGGCCGACGGCGGCTATGACATCGCGGTCAACGGGGGCGGGCCGCTGACACTCGTCTTCGAGCGGGCCGGCTACATCTCCGCCCAGCGGCTCGTCGACGCACCGTGGGAGGACTACGCCGAGGTCGACCCCGTCGTGCTGATCCCGTACTCGGCGAAGTCGACGCTCATCGACACCGACACGGCGGTCGCGGTCGCGGTCGGCGACGCGGTGACTGATGACCGCGGCACGCGCAGCCCGGCGCTCGTCTTCGCGGCGGGCACGCAGGCGACGATGACGCTGCCGAACGGCTCGACGGAGTCGATCAGCCAGTTGCGCGTGCGCATCACGGAGTACACGCAGGGAGCGTCCGGGCCTGAGGCGATGCCCGCGCAGCTCCCACCGAGCTCGGCGTACACCTATGCCGTCGAGCTGTCGGTCGACGAAGCGGTCGACGCCGGAGCGACGCGTGTGACCTTCGACCGACCGGTCGCCTTCTACACGGACAACTTCCTCGACCTCCCCGTCGGCCGAGCGATGCCGATCGGTTCCTACGACCGTGAGGCCGAGCGCTGGGAGGGCTCCCCCGACGGACGTGTCGTCAAGATCGTCGGCGAGTCCGCGGGAGCGGCGACCGTCGACGGCGACGGCGATGGCGTGGCCGACACCCGCGCGGCGCTTACGGCCCTCGGCCTCGACGACGCCGAGCTGCAGTCGCTCGCGACCCTCTACGACCCGGGCGTCGAGCTGTGGCGCGTCGAGCTGACGCACTTCTCGCCGCTGGACTGCAACCCGCTGCTGGGCACCGACGGCGCGGTCGACCCGGACAACGAGCAGCCGCCGGGTGACTTCGGCGATCCGTGCCCGCCGGACAGCGGCTCGATGATTTCCTGCATCACGCAGGTGCTCGCCGAGGAGCTGCGGATCACCGGCTCGCGGCACTCGCTCTACTACCGCAGCGATCGCGTGGCCGGACGCACCGCGAGCCGGACGCTCGACATCCCCGTGACCGGCGATGACCTCCCACCACCGAGCGCGGACCTCAGACGGATCCTGCTCGAGGTGCACGTCGCCGGCCGCGTCTTCACCGAGGAGTTCCCCGAGGGCGAGATCGAGCCGAACATGGTGCACCAGTTCACGTGGGACGGCGAGGACGCCTACGACCGGCCGGTCCAAGGCGCCCAGACCGCGACGGTGCGGATCGGCTACGTCTACGGGTTCTTCTATCAGTCGGCCGGGGAGAGCCCCGAGACGTGGGCGCTGCTCGGCACGGTGTTCCTCGGGTCGTCGCCGTTCGAGAACGCGTCGTGGCAGGAGTACGAGGTGGAGATCGGCACGTACGACACGAGCGGCGTCGGGCTCGGCGGCTGGGTGCTCGACGTGCTCCACGCCTACGACCCGACAAGCCGCCGGCTGTACCTCGGCAGCGGTGACCAGCGCCTCGTCGACGCGACCGACGTGACGGTCCTCGAGACGATCGCGGGCGTGCCGTCCGAGGCGGGGTTCGCGGGCGACGGCGGGCCTGCTCTGGAGGCGCGGCTCGACGCGCCGCACGGCCTCGCGCTCGCTCCGGACGGGACGACCTACGTGGCCGACACCAACAACGAGCGGATCCGCCGGGTCGAGCCCGACGGGACGATCGAGACGCACGCCGGCAACGGAGCCTTCGGCTTCGCCGGCGATGGCGGGGCGGCGACCGCGGCAAAGCTGGCGAGCCCGCGCGGCGTCGCGGTCGGCCCGGATGGCGAGGTCTATATCGCCGACACCGGCAACAACCGTATCCGGCGCGTCGACGCGGGCGGTGACATCGATACGGTGGCGGGCGGCGGCGACCCGGCCGACGACCTCGGCGACGACGGGCCGGCGACTGACGCCCGGTTGTCGGCGCCGGCAGCGGTCGCGGTCGCGCCCGACGGGCGGCTCGTCATCGCCGACACTTTCCACCACCGCCTGCGCATGGTGAGCACGAGCGGCCAGATCACGACGATCGCCGGCGACGGCAACGCTGGCTCGGGCGGCGACGGCGGTCCCGCCGCGCAAGCGCGGCTGCGCTTCCCGCGCGCGGTGTCGTTCGATCCCAACGGCAACGTCCTCGTGGCCGACTCCGGCAACGGTCGCGTGCGGCGGATCGCTGCCGACGGCCGGATCACGACGATCGCCGGCGGCGGCGACCCGGCCGACGGGGTCGGCGACGGCGGCCCCGCGACCTCTGCCCGGCTGGTCTCGCCGAACGCGGTCGTGCAGTCACCGGACGGCCGGATCCTCGTCACCGACGCCGGGCACGAGCGGATCCGCAGCATCGAGACGGACGGCTCGATTCGCAGCGTCGCCGGGGGCGGCGACGCGAGCGGCAACGGCTCTGCGGCCACCGACACCGGCGTGCCGACGCCCACTGGCCTGGCCGCAGCTCCGAACGGCGACTTCTACGTCGCCAGCGAGCTCTCTCCCCACGTGATGCGCGGGCACCTCCTACTGGAGGGGTTCAGCGACGGCGACATCCTCATCGCGTCCGAGGACGGGACGCGCATCTACCAGTTCACGCCCGAGGGGCGTCACGTGCGCACGCGCGAGGCCCTCACGGGGGGTGTGATCCACGAGTTCGCCTACGACAGCGCCGGGCGACTGGGCGGGGTGTCGGATCCGCAGGGCCCACTCCTGACGATCGAGCGCGACGGCGATGGTGATCCGACCGGCATCGTGGCGCGCGGCGGCGCCGAGACGACGCTCGCGCTCGACGGCAACGGCTTGCTGAGCTCGGTCGAGAACCCCGCGGGCGACGCGATCGGGTTGACGTACGCCGCGGGCGGCCTGCTCACCGGATTGGAGGAGCCGAGCGGCGACCTGCACGGGTTCGAGTACGACGAGCTCGGGCGCCTGAAGCGCGACGAGGGGCCCGGTGGCATGGTCAAGACGCTCGCGCGAACGCAGACCGAATTCGGCAACCAGGTCACGGTCACGACCGGTGGCGGCCGGACGTGGACGTACCTCGACGAGCTGTTCGACAGCGGGAGCCGGCGCATGACGGTGACCGACCCGGCGGGCGCGATCACGCGGAGCACATTCCTCACCGACGGCGGGCGCATCGAGGCCCTCCCGACCGGCGAGGTCGTCGAGATCGAGACCGGCCCCGATCCCAGGTTCGGCATGCAGGCGCCGGTCGGCCGTCGCGAGGTGTCCACGACCCCTGACGGGCTGACACGCACGGTCTTCCGTACCCGCGAGGTGACGGTGGACGACGAGACGCTCACCGAGCTCGAGGACACGATCGACGTCAACGGGCGGGTGACGACGCGCCGGTACGAGGACGCCGCCGGGCCGGGAGGCGAGCTGTCGATGAGCTCGCCGGCCGGGCGCGGCTGGACGAGCAAGCTCGACAACCAAGGCCGCGTCACCGAGACGACGGCGGCGGACGGCAAGCTCCCGGTCGCGGTCGCGTACGGGAGCAACGGCGAGATCGGGTCGGTCACGCAGGGCACGCGGGTCGCGACCTACGGCTACGACGCGCGCCACCGCCTGCAGACGCGGACCGACGCGCTGGGCAACGTGTTCGCGTACGCCTACGACGAGGCCGACCGGCGCACGGGCTTCACCGTTGACGGCCGCACGTGGACGACCGCGTACGACGACGACGGCGAGCGCTCGTCGTCGGAGACGCCGCTCGGGCACGACTACGGCTTCACGTCGACGCCTGACGGGTTCGCCGACACGATGTCGCTCCCCGGAAGCGGCGTCTACGACACCGCATACTCGACCGACCGCCTGCGCACCGGCCGGACCGAGCCGAGCGGCGCCGCGCAGACGTGGACGGTGGACGCGCCGGGGCGGCTTGCCGGGGTGTCGAGTCCGGAGACCGCTGCGGCGTTCGCGTACGTGGACGAGACGCAGCTTCTCGGGTCGACGACGTGGAACACGGGCGGCGGCGCGGCCGAGCAGACGCTCGCGATGACCTACGACGGCCTGCTGCCGAAGACGGCACTTCTCAGCGGCGCCGCGGCCGGCGAGTTCACGTACACGTCGGACGACGACCACCAGCTGTCGGGATGGTCGCTCGAGGCGGCGGGCGAGTCGCGCGATCACCCGATCGTGCGCGACGACGACCGGCTCGTTGTCGAGGAGGGCCCGTGGACGATCTCGCGCGACGCCGACAGCGGTGAGACGCGGGAGATCACCGATGGCACGTCGACGGTCTCGAGCGCTCACAACGGCTTCGGCGAGTTCGACGAGCGCACCGTCTCCTCCGGCGCGACCGAGGCCTACCGGCTTGAGATCGACCGCGACGATGCCGGGCGGATCTCGGAGCGCCGCGAGACCGTCGGCGGCACGCTCCACACGTTCGACTACGCCTATGACGACTCCGGCGCCCTGCTCACCGTCGAGCGCGACGCCGTCGTGGTCGAGTCTTGGTCGTACGACGCCAACGGCAACCGCACGACCGGCGGCGCGGCGTACGACTCACAGGACCGCCTGACGTCGGGCGGGCGCACATTCGACGCCGACGGGTTCCTCAACCTGCGCGGCGCGGACGACTTCGACTACGGGCGCCGCGGCGAGCTTCTGCGGGCGCAGGTCGCCGGTCACGACATCGCTTTCGACTACGACGGGCTCGGGCGGCTCGTGCGCCGCGCGGACGACGCCGACGTCACGCAGTTCCTCTACGGCAGCCCCGACGACCCGCTGCGCGTGACCGCGTCGATCGACGAGGCCGGCGATCTGACGACGTACTACTACGACGACGCCGGGGCGCTCCACGGGCTCGACCGTGAGGGCGACCGGTACGCCGTCGGCAGCGACCAGATCGGCACGCCGCGCGTCGTCACCGACGCCGCTGGCGCGATCGTCAAGAGCGTCGAGCGCGACTCGTGGGGCGCAGTGCTGTCCCAGACGGGTGGCGCGTTCGAGCTGCCGATCGGGTTCGCGGGCGGGATCGAGGATCCCGTGACGGGGCTGGTGCGGTTCGGCTATCGCGACTACGAGCTCGCCGTCGGGCGCTGGACCGCGCGCGACCCGAGCTTCTTCGCCGGGAGCCCATTCAACCTCTACATGTACGCCGCGAACGATCCGGTGTCGCTGCGCGACCCGACCGGCCTCGTCTGCGTCGGCGCCAGCGGGTACGCGGGCATCGGCGGCGGCCTCGAGATCTGTTACGACCCGTTCGGCGACAAGGGAGTCGGCATGTGCGCGGAGGCCGGCACCGGCGCCGGCGCCGGCTTCGGCCTCGACCTGTTCGGCCAGCCCGAGAACAACACGCGGCTGTTCTACGAGATCAACGGCGACGTCGGGCCGTTTGGCGCCGGTATCGGCTGGGAGGTCGACTCATGCGGCCGCTGGCGGTACGTGGGCAGCGGCGGAGCGGGCGTCGTCGGCGGGAAGTTCGAGGGCTGGGAGCCCGGCGTCGAGGTGGAGGCCGGCGCGGACTTCGGCGTGAAGTTCGGGGTCAAGTGGTGCACGACAGGCGGTGGTTGGTGATACGTCGGTTGCTGCTCGCCACCGTAGTCGCGTTCGTGCTCACGCCTAGCGTCGCGGCTGCCGTGTGCACGGTCAGCTGGGACGACGGCGCCGCCGACCGGCTGTGGAGCAGCGCCGCGAACTGGGCCGGCGACACCGTTCCGGGCACGTCGGCCGAGGTCTGCATCGGCTCGCTGGCCGGCGACCCGGTCGTGATGGACACGGACGTGACGGTGTCCACGGTCGAGACCGAGCACCCGGTCGAGATCCGCGAGACGTTCACGGGCACGCTCGCGGATGGCGCCTACACGCTCGCCGACAGCTCGTCCCTGGTCGGCGCGACGATCGGCGCGGCGAGCGTCACTGTCCCGCCCGGTTTGACCGCTTCGATGGTGGGTGGCGTGATCGGTGAGGGCAGCGCGGTCGAAGGCGACGGCGACCTCGTCATCGCCACGCCCGGGCCGACGACGTGGACCGGTGGGACGATGGGCGGCGCCGGCATGACGCAGGTCGCGCCAGGTGCGTCGCTGGTCATCGACGGCGGCCTGCCGGCGATCGGGTCCGCTGGGTTTGCGTTCAGCGTCGCGCTTCTCGACCAGCGACATCTGTCGAATCGCGGCTCGATGACATGGCAGAGCGGGCTAGTGGTGCTTGCCGACAGCTCGACGTTCGAGAACCGCGGGACGCTCTCGCTCGTCGCGCCGTCGTCCCAGTGGGTCGGGGGTACCGTCGTCAACACAGGCCTGATCGCGAAGACCGGGACGAACACGGTCGACTTCAACGCGGTCGACAACGACGGGACGATCAGCGTCACGCGGGGCGAGCTGCGGTTCGGCGCCTCGCTGCTGTCGACGGTCGACAGCCGCGTCGAGCTCGAGCTCGGCGGCACGGCGGGCGGGACCCAGCACGGTCTCGTATCGGCGCATTCGTTCGTCGGCGTCGTGAGGCTGAGCGGGACGCTCGCGGTGACGCTCAGCTCTGGCTACACGCCGGTCGACGGTGACGCGTTCGACATCGTCGAGGGAATGCTCGTGAAGGGCCAGTTCGCGGCGTACGAGGGCCTGGCGCGCGACGGCGGCATGTCACTCGTGCCGAGCTACACCGCGACGAAGGGGACGCTGACGGCGACGAGCGCGCACGGCCGGAGCCTGGCCCCGGACGCGCCGGCCGAGGGACTCTTCGCCAGCGCGGCGCTGCCGCCCCCGCGCATCGCCCCGCCGCTCATCGCGCGCAACGACGTCGTGCGACGCCGAGCCCGCCGCGTGCTGCGCTTCGGCGGCCTGCTCGCGAACGACTCCTCCCCGGCCGGAACGCGCGTCGAGCTGATCGGCCGCCCGCGCCGGACATCGGTCCGGCTCGATTCGAGGACCGGCGCCCTGCGCATCCGGGTGCGGCCACGCGCGCCGCGCGTCCTAGTGCTCCGCTATCGCCTGGTCGGCCCGGACGGCCACCGGTCGCTCGCGGCGACGGTCCGAATCAGGCTTGGGCGGCGCTAGTTGTCCTGCCTTGAGAGGTTGTGTGCGCGGCTGATCGGGGGCCGGCCGCCGATCCCGGAGTGGGGTCTGCGCTGGTTGTAGTGCGCGAGCCAGTGTGGCAGCGCGGCGTTGCGGGCGGCGTGGTTGCGGTAGCGGACGCCCTTGGCCCATTCGCGTTCCATCGTTTGGTGGAAGCGCTCGACCTTGCCGTTCCAGCGTGGCGTGTTGGGCGGCGTGACGATCTGACGGACCTGATGGGCGGCGAGCAGCTCGGCGAGTGAGCGGTTCCGGGTGTAGCTCCAGGCGCCGTCGGTCATCACTCGTCGTGGAAGTAGTCGTGGCCGAGTGCGTCGCGCTTCTCCGCAACTGACCCCCGACGCCGGACCCCCAGCCGTTCCCCGCTGCTACTGACCGGAGCCAGCGCCTGCGCAAGGAGGAGGCCACGGCCATCCGCCAACGGCAAAGCTACGCCGCCGGGGTCCAACCGAGCGATCGCGCGCCGGAGCTGCTCCGCCCTCGGCCTACGGCCTCGGGCTCCACAGCACCGGCGACACCACTCTCGCTGGCGCACCACCCGCTTCCTCGAGCCCGCCGAGGTGGCCCACTTTTCACCCGGCGAAACTGGCCCACATTTCAACCGGCCTTGACAGTCGTCCTCAGAGAGTCGGGCGGGCTCGACACGAGTCGGAGTGGTACGGTCGGCCATCGAGGATCGGGGTCCCGAACGAGGTCACCGACACAGCAGAAGCGACCCCGCCTGAGCCGCACTCAACTGCTCGACTTTGGCTCTACAGCGCCGAATCTAGGCCCTTGCGGACCACTACGGAACCGAAGGTCAGAGGTTCGAATCCTCTCGGGCGCGCTACGGAAGGCCTGCATCACCACCGGGCTCTGGCTACGGAGTCCCGAAACGGTTAGCGCTGTGTTCGGCGAAGGCGGCGTTCAGCGGCAGGGATTCGCGTAGCCGAGGTCGCGCCCGCTCGGCTGGTCGGCCCCGCGGGCGCACGATGCGCCGGCGTGCGGGTCGAGGTCGAGCAGGGGCCGGGTCCCCCCGTCCAGCGGGAGCCGCTCGTAGACGAGGAACTCGGTCTCGAAGCCGAGCGTCGTCCCGTCGCGCGTCACCGTCCAGCGCTGCGAGCGCGGCAGGTACGTGTCCTCGTCGACGACGTACTCGAAGCGCTGCACGCCGTCCTCGCCGGAGTTCTCCTCCGAGACGATCCGGTACCCGCCGGGCGCGCGGCCGGCCGCCTCGAGCGCGCCCCGCTCCTCGAGCGCCCGCAGCGTCGCGCCCGGGTCCGCGGCGGGGTCAAGGTGCGGCAGCCCGGCGGCGGCGGCGCCGCGGCCGATGCCCTCCGCGATCAACCGGTCCTCAGCGGCGACGTAGCGCAGGACGCTCCCGACCCCGCCGCTCGGCGGCCGGACGCCGGCGGTGTCCTCGAGCAGCCGGCCGCGCCCGCCTTCGACGTCCTCGTAGGCCCGCTCGTGGAAGCGGCCGTCGGACGCGAACCAGGACTCCAGGACGAACGGCCCGACGGTCGCGCCCTCGACGTTCCCGACGCCTCGCTTGCGCTGCACGACGTGGAACACCGAGTCGTCCTGCGCGAGCGCCGCGGCCGAGCGGGCCGCGACCGCCTCCGGTGCGCCGGAGCCGGCGAGCCCGAAGGCGACGAACGCGACCGCCGCGATGCACGTCGCTGCGGCGGCCGCGACGAGCGGGCCCCGCCGCCGGGCGCGCGCGGGCTCCGCCGCCGGCGGCTCGGCCAGGAGCCGCACGAGTAGGGCGTCCGCCTCCCGCTGCGCGGTCGCGTCGAGCCGCTCGCCGTCGCGCAGCGGGTCCGCCGCCGCGAGCTGGTCCATCAGGTCCGTGTCAGCGCGCATCGCCTACCTCCAGTGTCCGCGGCGCCGTGCCGGGCGCCTGCTCCAGTCGGGCGACCTCCGCCGCGAGCTTCGCGCGCGCTCGATGCAGCCGGACCGCGAAGGTCCCGGCGCTGCAGCCGGCGGCGCGCGCCGCGCGGGCGCCCGTCAGGCCGTGCCACGCGACCAGCGTCAGCGCCTCCCGGTGCTGCTCGGAGAGCCCGGCGAGCGCCGCACGCATGAGCTCGGCCTCCCCCACGCGGGCCTCCGGCTCGCCGGCGGGCGCGGACGTGGCGGCGACGCGCGCGGCGAGCGCCGCGCGGCGGTCCGCTGAGCGCCGCTCGTTGGCGAGCACCCGCCGGGCGACGCCGTAGAGCCACGGCAACGCGTCCGCGGGCACGTCGTCGAGCCGCCGCCAGGCGACCAGGAACGTCTCCGCCACGGCGTCCTGCGCGACGTCTCGCGGCGCGCGGCGCAGCGCGTACGCCCGCACCGCGGGGTAGTGGCCGCGAAACAGCTGCTCGAACCTGTCCTGACGCGTCGGCTCCATTAGCGAGTCCTCTGCCCGTCTATGTTCGGCAGCGCGCGGCGATTACATCCGCAGCGGCACGGCGACCGCGGGCCGCGCCGCGGCCTCGATCTCGGGCAGCTGCGCGGTGATCGCGATCCCGGCACTGCCCTGCCGCACGACGGCTGCTACCACGGAACCGAAGGTCAGAGGCGACCGCCGCTCGGCGTGGAGCCAAGCGATGCGGGACATCGGCGCATCATCACAGGCGCCCGCCCTCCAGCAACCGGCGCAGGAAGCGCTGCGTCTCGGGGTGCGAGGGCGCCTCCAGCAGCTGGGACGGCGGGCCGGACTCCACGATCCGGCCCTCGTGGAGGAAGTCCACGCGGTCCGCGACCTCGCGCGCGAAGCTCATCTCGTGGGTGGCGATGACCATCGTCATGCCGCTCTCCTTGAGCTCGCGCAGCAGGCCGAGCACCTCGCCGACGAGGTCGGGATCGAGCGCGCTGGTGACCTCGTCGAGCAGCAGCGCGCGCGGCTCCCCCGCCAGCGCGCGGATGATCGCCACGCGCTGCTGCTGGCCGCCCGACAACCGATCGGGCCGGACGTCCTCGCGCCCCGCGAGCCCGAACCGCTCAAGCAGCTCGCGGGCCCGGGCCTCGGCCTCGGCGCGCGGGGTGCCGTGCGCGCGCACGGGCGCGAGCAACAGGTTCTCCAGCACGCTGAGGTGCGGGAAGAGGTTGAACGACTGGAACACCATCCCGAGCCGGCGGCGGACGGCGACCGGGTCCACGGACGGGTCGGTGATGACGTCGCCGTCGAGGAAGACGTCGCCGTCATCGATCTCCTCGAGCAGGTCCATGCAGCGCAACAGCGTGGACTTGCCGGAGCCGCTGGCGCCGATCAGCGCGACCGCTTGGTGCGCGCGCACCTCGAGGTCGATGCCCCGCAGGACGGGCGTCTCGCCGTAGGCCTTCGTCACACCGTAGACCGCCAGGACGGGCGGGCTCAACGCGCCGCCCTCCGGCGCTCGAGCCGGTCGAGCACCCGCGCGAGCGGGATCGTGACGAGCAGATAGAGCGCCGCGGCGGCGAGCAGCGGCGTGTAGTTGAAGTTCGACGACGCCTCGATCTGCGCGACGCGGAACGCCTCGAGCGGCCCGAGGATCGAGACGAGCGCGACGTCCTTCTGGAGGCTGATGAAGTCGTTGAGCAGCGGTGGGATCACGCGCCGCACCGCCTGCGGCAGGATCACGTAGCGCGTCGCCTGGGTCGGCGTCAGCCCGACCGCGAGCGCGCCCTGGCGCTGGCTCGGGTGGATCGACGCGATGCCCGAGCGGAACACCTCGGCGACGTACGCGGTGTAGGAGAGCAGCAGGCCGAAGCCGCCGAGCACGACCGGGTCGGTGGGCAGGCCGCCGATCTCCAGTGCGGGGACGCCGAAGCCCACGAGGTAGACGACGAGGATCGTCGGGATGCCGCGGAAGACGTCGACGAAGACCGCGCCGAGCAGGCGCAGCGGGGCGAGCGCGGGCAGCGTCGACAGGCGGGCGAGCGCGACGGCCAGGCCGCAGATCAGCACGCCGATCTCGACGATCAGGAACAGCTTGACGTCCAGCCAGAAGCCTCTGAGCACGTCGGGGAACGACATGCGGAACGCCTCCCAGCTGAAGAACGTCTCGCGCACCGCCGGCCAGCCCTTGCTGGTGACGATCACCGCGATGAGCGCGCCGACGAGGACGATCGTCGACGCGGTCGCGACCGTCCGGTCGCGGCGGGCCTTGCGCCGCCGCGCCGCCTCCCGGGCGGCGCGGCGGCCGGTGGTGACGGCGGCGGCGCTCAGCGGAGTTCCGGCGCTGCCTCGCCACCCATGTACTGGTCCTGCAGGCGCTTGAGCTCGCCGTCCTCGGCCAGCGCCTGGACGGCCTTGCTGACGCAGTCGGTCAGCTCGGAGTCCTTCTCGAGCAGCAGGCCCCACTCGTCGCCGCCGGGCGCAGCGAACTGGCCGACGATCTTGGAGTTCTCCAGCTCGGCCGCGGTCAGGTAGAAGGCCGTCGGCAGGTCGACGACGGCGGCGTCGACGCGCTTGCCGTCGAGCGCGCGGACGACGTCGTTGGAGTCGTTGAACACCTGCGGCTGCTCCGTCGGCTTGATCGACGCCGAGACGGCCTCGAGGCTCGTCGTGCCGACCTGGACCCCGATCTTCTTGTCGGCCAGGTCCGCGAGCGAGGTGGCGTCCAGCGCCGGCGAGCCCTCGGGCGCGATCACGGCCTGCGGGGCGGTGAAGTAGGGCTCGGAGAAGTCGACCCGCTTCGCGCGCTGGGGCGTGATCGAGATCTGGTTGATGTCGAAGTCGAACTGCTTCGGGCCGGGCGCGTAGGAGGAGTTGAACGGGACGGTGGTCCACTTGACCTCGTCCTCGGCGAAGCCGAGCTGCTCGGCCACCGCGTACGCCACGGCGCTCTCGAAGCCCTTGCCGTTGGTCGGGTCGTCGTCCTCGAAGTACGGCGGGTAAGCCGGCTTGTCGGTGCCGACGGTCAGCTGGCCGGCGGTCTTGAGCTGCAGCGAGGGCTTCTCGCAGCTCGCGGCCGCGGCGGTCGGGGTGGCGGTGCCCGCGGTCTCCTCGTCGTCGCCGCCGCAGCCGGCGGCGACGAGCGACAGGGCGAGCAGGGAGGCGACGGGGAGGTGTCTGGAGAGGCGCATGATGGACGACCTTAATTGTCGATCGGGTTGGTGCGCAATAGCCGGGCCGAACCGGAGCCGCGATTCGCGCGTAACGCCCGGCGAGGATCCACCCCGCCGAGCTCGAACGCGCTCGCCGGCGATCTGGCCGTACACGGGAGCCAGGTCTGGATGACGGACTTCAACAACGACGCGCTGTGGCGCTACGACATCCCGACCGGCGCCTTCACGCGCTTCGACGTGCCGGAGCCCAGCGACGTCGTCGTGGACGCCGCCGGGATCGTCTGGTTCGCGGCGCCGCTGGACAGCGCGATCGGCCGGCTCGACCCGCAGACCGGCGCGGTGACGCTGACGCCGACCGGGCTGATCCCGCGCCAGCTCGCGATCGCGGCGGACGGCCAGATCTGGTTCACCGCGCGCTTCACGCCGCAGGGCGTCGGGCGCCTGGATCCGGAGACGGGCGAGCTGACCGAGTTCCCGCTGGCGAACGTCGGCCCGCAGGGCATCGCCGCCTCGCCCGACGGGTCGGTCTGGTTCACGCAGACGACGAAGGGCAACATCGCGCGGATCACCAACGACGGCACGATCACCGAGGGCAAGGTCGTCAAGGGCAGCGAGCCGTTCGGGATCACCGTGCAGCCCGACGGCGACCCCTGGTACACGATGCTCGCGGCCGGCAAGATCGGGGAGCTCCAGCTGCGCTGACCGCATAGGCTTCCGGGATGGACCCATCGGTCGCCGACCGGACATCCCTAGACGCGCTCGAGCCGTCGACGCGCGCGCCCGGCCTGCTCGTCGGGCCGTCGGTGACGATCGACGACGGGGCGATGATCGGCGCCTACGTCGTGCTCCACGCGCTCGTGCGCATCGGCCCGGCCGCCATCGTCCAGCACCACGCCGTGATCGGGAAGCCGCCGCTGCTCGGGGAGACCTCGCGGGCGCCGCGGATCGCGGCCGCCGAGACGATGGTCGACGGGAGCGTCGGCGCCGGGGCCGTCGTGTGCGCCGGGGCCGTGGTCCACGCCGGCGCGATCGTCGGGGACCACTCGCTGGTGCGGGAGGGCGTCGTCGTCGCGGAGCGCTGCGTGCTGAGCCACGGCGTGGCGATCGGCTGGGGCGTCGCCCTCGGCACGCACGTGCGCGTGCGCAACAACGCGGTGATCGCGCCGAGCACGATCGTCGAGGACGAGGTCTTCATCGGCCCCAATGTGGCGATCGCCGACCACAACGCGATGGGCCACGAGCCCGGCGGCCGGACCCCGCTGTCCGGCGCGGCCCTCCGGCGGGGATGCCGGATCGGCTCGAGCGCGACGATCCTGCCCGGCGTGGAGGTCGGCGAGGACGCGATCGTCGCCGCGGGCGCGGTGGTGACCCGGGACGTCCCGGCCGGGACGACCGTGGTCGGCGTGCCCGCACGGCCTCGATGACGGCCACGCTGTCGGTCCTGTGCGCGACACGCGATCCGGGGTCGCGGGTGCGCGCGCTGCTGGAGCCGCTGCGCCCGCTCGCGGACGAGATCGTGGTCGCCGTCGACGACCGCGCGGGCGACACCGAGCTCGGCCACTACGCCGCGGTCGCGGACCGGCTGCTGCGCTACGCGCGCGGACCGACCCACAGCTCGCTCGCGTGGCTCGCGACGCAGTGCCGCGGCGACTGGCTCCTGATCCTGGCCGGCGACGAGGTCGCCTCGCCCGCGCTGGTCGCCGCGCTGCCCGAGCTGATCGCCTCGCGGCGGGCGGCGCAGTACCTGTTCCCGCTGCGCTGGCTGTGGCCCGGCCCCGACACGTCGCTCGACGGCGCGCCCTGGCATCCGGACTTCCACTGCCGGCTGATGCGCAACGACGCGAGCCTGCGGTTCCTCGGGATCAAGCACGAGCTGGCGCGCGACGCGCACCCGCGCTGCTTCAGCGAGCTGCCGCTGTGGCACCTGAGCCTGCTGCTGTCCGACGCGCAGGCGCGCCGCGACAAGGTCCGGCGCAACCTGGCCGAGCGGCCGGGCCTCGTCGCGCCCGGCGGCGGCGAGCTCAACGCCGCCTACTACCTGCCCGAGGATGCCCCGGCGCCCGCGCTGGGCGCGGTCCCGCCGGAGGACCTGGCCGCGATCCGCCGGGTGCTCGACCCGGCGCCCGTCGTGCCCGCCGCCGTCCCGGCGGAGGTCCCGCACGGCGGCCGAGCGGAGATCGAGGCGCTGTGGGCCCAGCGGGCGCCGGGCGAGGACGCGTTCGCGGCGACCGTCGTCCCGCTCGCGCCGCAACCGCTCACCGCGCGCCCGGGGGAGCGGCGGATCGTCTACGTGCGCGTGCGCAACGAGGGCGGCGAGCGCTGGCCGTGGGGGCTCGACCACCCGCCGCTGTTCCGCGTCGGCTACCGCTGGCATCCGGCCGACCCGGCCGCGCCCGCCCAGCCGGAGGGGCGCGCGGCGTTCCCGCACGACGTGCGCCCGGGGGAGGAGGCGGTCGTCCCCGTCGCGTTCGCGGCGCCCGACGCGCCCGGCCGCTGGGCGCTCGAGGTCGGCGTCCTGCTCGAGGACGTCCGCTGGTTCGGCGTCCCGTGCCGGATCGACGTGACGGTCGGCGACTGATCGTCAGGCGAGCACTTCGGCGAGGTCGAACGGCGCCGGCTGGTCGAGCTGCGCGTAGCCGCAGGTCTCCGGGTCGCGGTCCTCGCGCCAGCGGACGAACTGCGGCGGGTGGCGGAAGCGGGCGCCCTCGAGGTAGTCGTAGCGCACCTCGACGACCCGCTCGGGGCGCAGGGGCACGAACGAGAGGTCCTTGCCGGGGTTCCAGCGGCTGCCGCCCTCCGGCCCGCCCGTGTGGTCCGCCGCCCAGCTCCACGGGTGCTCGGCGATGTCGACCACGAGCGGCTGCAGCTCGGCGAACAGCTCGCGGCGGCGGGCCATCGGGAACGCGCCGATCACGCCGACGGGGGCCAGCCCGGAAGTGTGGTCGCCCCACTGCGAGGCCGGCGCGGCCTCGTCGATGTAGAGGCCGAGCAGCAGCGAGCCGACCGCGTCCGCCGCGGCCTTGTGCACGCGGTAGCCGGCGAGCACGCAGTCGGCGGTCCGCACGTGCTTGATCTTGGCCATCACGCGCTTGTCGGGCTGGTAGGTGAGGTCGGGGCGCTTGGCGATCAGCCCGTCGAGGCCGGCGCCCTCGAAGCGCTCGAACCAGTCGCGCGCGAGCACCTCGTCGCGCGTGATCGGCGTGAGGTGGACGGGCGGGGCCGCGCCGGCGAGCGCCCGCTCGAGCAGCGCGCGGCGGGCCTCGAACGGCTCGCCCGTCAGGTCGTCGTCGCCGAGCGCGAGCAGGTCGAAGGCGACGAAGCTCGCGGGCGTCTCGGCGGCGAGCCGCTCGACCCGGCTCGCGGCCGGGTGGATGCGCTGCTGGAGCGCCCAGAAGTCCAGGCCGCCGTCGCCGGCGATCACGATCTCGCCGTCGACCACCGCGCGCGGCGGGAAGTGCTCGCGAACCGCCGCGACCACCTCGGGGAAGTAGCGCGTCATCGGCTTCTCCTTGCGGCTGCCGATCTCCACCTCGTCGCCGTCGCGGAAGATCACGGAGCGGAACCCGTCCCATTTGGGCTCGTAGAGCTGCCCGGTCGGGATCGCCGCGGCCGGCTTGGCGAGCATCGGCTTGACCGGCGGCATGACGGGCAGCTCCATCGCGGGCCCATGCTCGCACGGCGACGGCGTTAGCCTGCCGGGTCATGAGCCTGCGCGGGGAGCGTGTGCGGCTGGTGCCGGTCAAGCCCGAGCACGCCGAGGAGCTGTTCGCCGCCGGGCACGACGGCGGCGACCCCGCGCTGTGGACCTACCTGCCCTACGGGCCGTTCACCCACGCGGAGGAGATGCGCCTGTGGCTGTCCGCGTGCGCGGACTCCGAGGATCCGCAGTTCTTCGCGATCGTCGACCGGGCGACCGACCGCCCGGCGGGCATGGCCTCCTACCTGCGCTTCGCGCCCGACCACCGCGTGGTCGAGATCGGCCACATCTGGTTCGGCGCCGCGCTGCAGCGCACGCCGGCCGCGACGGAGGCGATCTACCTGCTCGCCCGGCACGCGTTCTCGGACCTCGGCGTCCGCCGGCTGGAGTGGAAGTGCGACGCCGGCAACGCGCGCTCCCGCCGCGCCGCGGAGCGCTTCGGCTTCACCTTCGAGGGCGTCTTCCGCCAGCACATGCTCGTCAAGGAGCGCAACCGCGACACGGCCTGGTACTCGATGCTCGACGGCGAGTGGCCGGCCGTGCGGGCGGCCTTCGAGGCCTGGCTCGACGACGGCAACTTCGACGCGGAGGGCCGCCAGCGCCGCTCGCTCGCCGAGCTGCGCGGCTAGCCCCGCAGGGCCTGGAGCACCGCGAGCACGCGCCGGTTCTCGTTGCCCGTGTCGGGCAGCCCGAGCTTGACGAAGATGCTCGAGACGTACTTCTCCGTGCTGCGGCGCGTGATCTCCAGGCGCTCGGCGATCGCCGGGTTCGAGTGGCCCTCGGCGAGCAGCTGGAGCACCTCGGCCTCGCGCGCGGTCAGCCCGCTCAGGGGCCCGTCGCCGCGATCGCTCGCCAGCAGCCGGGAGATCACCTGCGGGTCGAGCGCCGTGCCGCCGCGCGCGACGTTGCGCAGCGTCATGACGAACTCGGCGACGTCGGTCACGCGGTCCTTGAGCAGGTAGCCGAGCCCCGCGGGGTGCTCGGCGAGCACGCGCGCCGCGATGCCGGTCTCCACGTGCTGGGAGAGGACCACGATGCCGACCTCGGGGTGGCGCTCGCGGATCGCCTGCGCCCCGCGCAGCCCTTCGTCGGTATGCGTCGGCGGCATCCGGATGTCGACGATCGCGACGTCCGGCGGCCTGGCCGCGACCGCCTCCAGCAGGCCGTCGACGTCGCCCGCCTGGCCGGTCACCTCGATCCCGGCCTCTTCCAGCAGCGCGACGATGCCGCGGCGGACGAGCAGGGTGTCGTCCGCGATCACGACCCGCACGGCAGCTCCGCGCTGACCGTCGTGCCGGCGCCCGCGGGGCTGCTCACGCGCAGCCGGCCGTCGCGCTCGACGTGCGTGACGGAGCGCTCGCCCCCGGCCTCGACGGGGCGGATGCCGCCGATGCTGCGGAACAGGTCGCCAGGGCGCCGCGGGCGAGCCGCGAGCGGAGCAGGCCGGCCAGGAACGCCAGCGGCACTGTCGGCGGCGCTCTCATGATCAAGCGGGCTCCTCACCTGCCGTGGACTGCCGCGACTCTAACCCGATCCGGGCGGCCCTGCTCGGTTTCCGCAGGCAGCGCCGCACCCGTCGCGGTTGGAGGTGGATACTTCCGGAATGACCGTCCGAGGTGAGGAGGACACCCATGACCGGCACCGTCGCGGGCCCCGCCGCGCAGGTTGAGCAATGGCTGTCGAGCTTCGAGGACGCGCTCGCGCGCGGTGATGCCGCGGCTGCGGCGGAGCTGTTCCTCGAGGACAGCTACTGGCGGGACCTGGTGGCGTTCACCTGGAACCTCAAGACCGTCGAGGGCCGCGACGGCGTCCAGGACATGCTCGAGGCGACGCTTGCGCACGCCAGGCCGCGGGGCTTCGCGACGACGGAGCCGCCCGCTGAGGCCGAGGGCGTCACCGAGGGCTGGTTCGAGTTCGAGACCGAGACGGGCCGCGGCCACGGGCTGCTGCGGCTCAGGGACGGGCGGGCGTGGACGCTGCTGACCGCGCTGCGCGAGCTCAAGGGCCACGAGGAGCCGCGCGGGCCGGCGCGGCCCCACGGTGTCGAGCACGGCGCCGACCGCGGCCGCGAGACGTGGCTGGAGGCCCGCCGGCGCGAGGCGCAGGAGCTTGGCCATACGCGCCAGCCCTACGTCGTGATCGTCGGTGGCGGCCAGGGCGGCATCGGCCTCGGCGCCCGGCTGCGCCAGCTCGGCGTGCCGACGATCATCGTCGAGCGCAACGAGCGCCCCGGCGACTCCTGGCGCAAGCGCTACAAGTCGCTCTGCCTGCACGACCCGGTCTGGTACGACCACCTGCCCTACATCAAGTTCCCCGAGAACTGGCCCGTGTTCTCGCCGAAGGACAAGATCGGCGACTGGCTGGAGATGTACACACGGGTGATGGAGCTCAACTACTGGGGCTCCACGACGGCCAAGCGCGCGACCTACGACGAGGAGCAGGGCGAGTGGGTGCTGACCGTCGAGCGCGAGGGCGCCGACGTGACGCTGCGCCCGAAGCACCTCGTGCTCGCGCTCGGCATGTCGAGCCGGCCCAACCTGCCCGAGATCGAGGGCATGGACGTCTTCAAGGGTGACCAGCACCACTCCTCCCAGCACCCAGGACCCGACGCCTACCGCGGCAAGCAGTGCGTCGTGATCGGCTCCAACAACTCCGCCCACGACATCTGCGCGGCGCTGTGGGAGCAGGGCGCCGACGTGACGATGGTGCAGCGCTCCTCGACGCACATCGTGCGCTCGGAGACGCTGATGGACGTCGGGCTGAGCGCGCTGTACTCCGAGCAGGCGGTCGCGAGCGGCATCACCACGGAGAAGGCGGACATCATCTTCGCCTCGCTGCCGTACCGGATCCTGCACGAGTTCCAGATCCCGCTCTACGACGAGATGCGCGAGCGCGACAAGGACTTCTACGACCGGCTCGAGGCGGCGGGCTTCCAGCTCGACTGGGGCGAGGACGGCTCGGGGCTGTTCATGAAGTACCTGCGCCGCGGGTCGGGCTACTACATCGACGTCGGCGCCTCGGAGCTGGTGGCGAGCGGCGAGATCAAGCTGCAGCCGGGCAAGGTCGCCAAGCTCACCGAGCACTCTGTCGTGATGGAGGACGGAACCGAGCTGCCGGCGGACCTCGTGGTCCACGCGACGGGCTACGCGTCGATGAACGGCCACGCCGCGGACCTGATCTCCCAGGAGGTCGCCGACAAGGTCGGCAAGGTCTGGGGCCTCGGCTCGGACACCAAGAAGGACCCCGGTCCGTGGGAGGGCGAGCAGCGCAACATGTGGAAGCCGACCCAGCAGGAGGCGCTGTGGTTCCACGGCGGCAACCTGCACCAGTCGCGCCACTACTCGATCTTCCTCGCGCTGCAGCTGAAGGCGCGCATGGAGGGCATCGACACGCCCGTCTACGGCCTCCAGGAGGTGCACCACCTCAGCTAGCGGGGACGTCCTCCACGGGCCTCGGCTCCGGCGCCGCGCGCTGCTGCGTGAACATCGTGCGCAGCAGCGCGATCGCGGTGCGCGGGGAGCGGCGCTCGAGCTCGCGCATCGCCTCGGGCGTGAGCACGAACAGGTCGAGGTCGGTGTCGGCGCAGACGTCGGTCGCGTGCGGCTCGCCGGAGATCACGGCGCGCTTGCCGAAGCTCGTGCCCGCCGGCAGCACCGCCACGCGATGGGAGGCGCCGTGCTCGTCGGTGAGCTCGGCGCTCGCCTGGCCCGAGACGATGAAGAAGATGCCGGAGGCCGCGTCCCCCGCCGAGACGACGCGCTCGCCCGCGTCCACGTGGCGGCGCGCGAGCAGCGGGCGCAGCGCCCCCAGCTCGTCCGGGCGCAGATCCCCGGCGAGGCCGTGCTCGGCGAGCGCGATCGGCGCGGTCGTGGCGAGCGTGCCGCCGTGGCGCTCGATCAGGCGGTCCTCGGCCCAGGCGGTCGCCTCGTCGACGTCCTCGAAGACCGCGATCTCCTCGGTGCCGGCCAGCTCTCCGTCGGGGTCGACGAGCGCGAGCCGGCAGCCGCGCGCCTGCAGCTCGGCCTGGGTGGCGGCGAGCATCGTGCGCGCCACGCGCGCGATCTCCGACACGCGCGCGATGTCGAGCACGATCACCTCGAGCTCGGGTGCGCGCTCGGTCACCTCGCGCACGACGGACTCGGCGCCCGCGAACAGCAGATCCCCGTGCAGCGCGTACACGCGCGCGCTGCCGCCGTGCTCGTTGAGCACCTCCTGCTCGTCCGGGGTGCGGCGCCGGCTCGACGGCCACGTGCGCACGTCCCACGCGTCGCGGATGGCCGAGCGGCGCTCGCTGGCCACGCGCAGGAAGTGCAGCTCGAGGTCGCGCGAGAGCTGCCGGCAGGCGGCGACGCCTCGGACGCTGTTGCCGTGGCGGTCCAGCCGCGGCGAGTAGAGCGCGATCCCGACCTGCCCGGGCAGCACCGCGAGCACGCCGCCGCCGACGCCGCTCTTGGCCGGCAGGCCGACGTCCACGACCCACTCGCCCGCCGCGTCGTACATGCCGCAGGTCGCCATCACGCTCAGCACGCGCTCGACGACGGCGGGCTCGAACAGCCGCTCGGCCGTGCGCGGCTGCACGCCGCCGTTGGCCAGCGTGGCCGCCATCAGCGCCATGTCGCGCGCGTCGAGCTTGAGCGCGCACTGGCGGAAGTAGAGCTCGACCGCCGGGTCCGGGTCGCCTTCGATCACGCCCGAGCCGCGCAGCAGGTGCCCGATCGCACGGTGGCGGTGGGCGACCGCGAGGTCGGCGTGGAAGATCGCGTCGTCGAGCGCCAGCTCGCGGCCGGCGGCGTGCGAGAACGCCCCGCGGACGCGCTCGTAGCGCGCCTCGGGCGTGTCGCCCGCCACCAGCGAGCAGGCGGCGATCGCGCCCGCGTTGATCATCGCGTTGTTCGGGCGGCCGGTCTCCGGGCTCAGCGAGATCTCGTAGAACGCCTCGCCCGAGGGCTCGACGTCGATCTTCGCGTCGACGACGTCGAAGCCGCGGTCGGCGAGCGCGAGCCCGTAGGTGAACGTCTTCGAGATCGACTGGATCGTGAAGTCGGTGCGGGCGTCGCCGACCTCGTAGACGTGCCCGTCGACGGTGGCCAGGCAGATTCCAAACGCGTCGGGGTCGACGCCGGCCAGCTCCGGGATCCCGTCGTAGACCTGCCCGCTGCGGTCGGGCAGGTGGGCGTCGTGCACGGCGGCGAGGTAGGCGTCGACGGGCGAGGGCACGGGGCCGACGATAGTGGTGGATCCCGCGCGCATGGGGTACGTAGCCCCCTCATGGCCGACACACACGTCGCTCACCGGGAGGAGCGGGGCAATCTCAAGCGGGCGGTGACGCCCACGATGCTGCTGCTGTTCGTGGTCGGCGACATGGTCGGCGGCGGGATCTACGCGCTCGTCGGCGAGGTCGGCGGCCGCGTCGGCGGCGCGCTGTGGACCGGCTTCGCGCTCGCACTGTTCCTCGCGCTGTTCACGGCCGGCTCCTACGCCGAGCTCGTGACGAAGTACCCGAAGGCGGGCGGCGCGGCGCTCTACGTGCACCGCGCGTTCGGCCGCCAGTTCATCACGTTCCTGCTCGGCTTCGCGGTGATGATGTCCTCGATCACCTCGGCGGCGACGCTCTCGCGCGCGTTCGGCGGCGACTACCTGAGCGAGTTCGTCGACCTGCCCGTGATCCTCGTCGGCCTCGCGATCGTCGTGCTGATCGCCCTCATCAACTTCCGCGGCATCGGCGAATCCGTGAAGTTCAACGTCGCCTGCACGATCATCGAGCTGCTGGGTCTGCTGCTCGTGATCGCGATCGGCGTGGCGTTCCTGGGCGGCGGCGACGGCGACCCCGGCCGCGCGTTCGAGTTCAAGGAGAACTCGGACTCGGTTCCCTTCCTGGTCCTCGCGGGCGCCTCGCTGGCGTTCTACGCCCTGATCGGCTTCGAGGACTCCGTGAACATCGCCGAGGAGACCCAGGAGCCGCGGCGCGCCTACCCGCGGGCGATCTTCGGCGGCCTGCTGATCGGCGGGATCGTCTACGTCTCCGTCGCGATCGTCGCGTCGATGGCCGTCCCGACCGGCAAGCTCGCGGAGTCCGACGGGCCGCTGCTCGAGGTCGTGCAGCTCGGACCGCTGGCGGTCGATACGAAGCTGTTCGCCGCGATCGCGCTGTTCGCGCTGGCCAACACGATCCTGATCAACCTGATCACCGCCTCTCGCCTGTTGTACGGGATGGCCGAGGAGCGGGTGATCCCGGCCGCCTTCAGGCGCGTGCACCCCGGGCGCCGCACGCCGGTCGTCGCGATCGTCTTCTCCACCGCCGTGGCGATGATCCTGATCGCGACGGGCGACCTCGAGACGCTGGCCGACACCACCGTGACCCTCTTGCTGATCGCCTTCATCGGCGTCAACGCGGCGGTGCTGGGAAGCCGGCGTGACAGGGTCGAGCACGACCACTTCCACGTGCCGAGCGCGATCCCGGTGATCGGCTTGCTCGTGTGCATCGGGCTGCTGACGCAGCGCGAGGCCGACATCTGGCTGCGCGCGGGGATCCTGCTGGTGGTCGGGCTCGCGCTCTACGCCGTCAACGTCGCCCTCACCCGCCGGGAGGCCCAGTAGCGTCCGACCGGTGAACCGGCTCGTCCACGGGGACTGCCTGGAGGTGATGGCGGGCCTGGAGGGCGGCGTCCGGCTCGCCTACCTGGATCCGCCGTTCAACACCGGCGAGCGCTTCGCCGACTTCCACGACGCGATGGACCGTCGGGCGTGGCTGGCCGCGATCGAGCCGCGGCTGCTCGCCGCCTGGCGGCTGCTGCGGGCCGACGGGAGCTTGTGGGTCCACTGCGACGACGCCGAGCAGGCCGCGCTGCGCGTGCTGCTCGACGACGCGCTCGGGCGCGAGGCGTTCGTGGCCACGGTCGTCTGGCAGCGGCGCTACTCGCGCGAGAACCGGCGCGCGTTCAGCACGGCGCACGACTACCTGCACGTGTACGCGCCCGCGGGCGCGGCGTTCAAGCACCACCGCAACCGGCTGCCGCGCCGGGACCCGCCGGGCACGTGGCGCGACGACGGCGACCCGCGCGGGCCGTGGTCGACGGTCTCGCTCGTGGCGCAGGGCGGGCACGCGACGCGCTCGCAGTTCTACGCGATCGTCCTGCCCTCCGGCCGGGTCGTGGAGCCGCCGCGCGGGTCGTGCTGGCGCGTGACGCGCGAGCGCTACGACGCGCTGGTCGCCGCCGGGCTCGTGTGGTGCGGCGCGGGCGGCGACAACGTCCCGCGGCGCAAGGTGTTCCTGCGCGACGCCCAGGGGCTCGTGCCCTCCACGTGGTGGACGCACGAGGACGCCGGCCACAACGCCGAGGCGAGCGCGGAGCAGCGGCGCCTGTTCCCCGGCGAGCGCCCGTTCTCGACGCCCAAGCCCGAGCGGCTGATGGCGCGGATCGTCGGGATCGCCACCGACCCCGGCGACCTCGTGCTCGACCCGTTCCTCGGCTCGGCCACCACCGCGGCGGTGGCGCACAAGCTCGGCCGCGCGTGGATCGGGATCGAGGCCGCGGAGGCCACGATCGCGCGCTACGCCGAGCCGCGGCTGCGCGCGGTGGTCGACGGCAGCGACCGCGGAGGGATATCGGAGGCCGCCGGCTGGGAGGGCGGCGGGGCGTTCGCCGTCGTGCCGCCTAGAACGGCGTCTTCGCGTGCCGTTCCTCGCGCGCGAGCACGCGCGGCGAGTCCAGCAGGATCCGCCGCCGCCTGAGGCCGGCGATCATCGGCTCCTCCTCGCCGAGCGAGACGAGGGTCGCGAAGCCGGGCTCGAGCTGCAGCGCGAAGGTGACGGGCTCCATCCGCTCGAGGGTGTCCTTGACCTGCCCGTCGACCTCGACGCGCGCGCCGCCGTGGCCGGGGTCGAGCGAGACGGCGACCTCGTTGTCGACCCCGGCCACGAGCGGCGGGCAGACGCCGCCGTGCGGTGACAGCGGCGTGAGCACGAGCGCGCTGCCGCCGGGGGCGATCATCGGGCCGCCCGAGGCCAGCGTGTAGGCGGTCGAGCCGAGCGCGGTGGCGGCGACCAGGCCGTCGCCGGCGAAGCGGATGAACCGCTCGCCGTCGACGAGCACCTCGATCGTCACCTGGCCGGCGCCGGCCCGCACGAGCACGAGGTCGTTGATCGCGTGCAGCGGCTCGGCGCCGTCGCGGCGGGCCGTGAGCGCGGGCAGCTTGCGCGGCTTCCACTCGCCCGCGGCGACGCGGTCGAGGGCGTCGTCGAGCTTGTCCGCCGTCGTGCCGGTGAGCGCGCCGAGGCTGCCGCAGGCGACGCCGAGCACCGGCCGCCCCACGGGCGCCGCGGCGTGCAGCGCGGCGAGCGTCGTGCCGTCGCCGCCGAGCGCGATCACCAGGTCGCAGTCCGCGGGCTCGCCGCGCGGGGCCACCTCGCGCTGGGTCGAGGCGATCTGCACCACCTCGGCGCCCTGGCGGTCGGCCCAGTCGCGCACGGTGGCGAGCGCGTTGTCGAGGTCCCGCTGGGGATGGACCGCGAGCCCGATCCGGTCGAAGCGGTCGTCCATGGCGGACGGTTATACCCGGCCGCCGGGCGCGCGGTGGCAGCCGGTTATCGTCGGGCGCCATGGCCGACCCGCTCAACCCGGCACTGCGCGCGGTCAGCGACGCCGTCCTGGCGGTCGCCGCGCAGCGCTCCGTGGAGGACGTCCTGCAGCAGCTCGTCGACTCCGCGCGCGAGCTGGCGGGCGCGCGCTACGCGGCGCTCGGCACGCCCGACGGCGAGGGCGGCTTCACGCGCTTCCTCGTCGCCGGGATGAGCGACGAGCTGATCGCCTCGCTCGGCCCGCTGCCGCGCCGGCACGGGATGCTCGGCCTGATGCTCGAGACGAGCGCGCCGCATGAGACCGAGGACATCCACGCGCACCCGCGCTTCCGCGGCTGGTGGCCCTCGGCGCACCCGGACATGCGCTCCTTCCTCGGTGTGCCGATCATCGCGCCCGAGGGCGTGATCGGCGCCTTCTATCTGACCGAGAAGGAGGCCGGCGACCACTTCGACGCGGCCGACCAGGCCGTGATCGAGCTGCTGGCGGCGCACGCGGCGATCGCGATCACCAACGCCGGGCTCTACGAGCGCAGCCGCGAGCTGTCGATGCTCGAGGCGCGCAACCGGCTCGCGCTCGAGCTCCACGACGCGGTCAGCCAGAAGCTGTTCAGCCTCGTGCTCACCGCGGAGGCGGCGGGCACGCAGCTCGAGCGCGACCCGGCCGCCGCCCGTGCGCACGTCGGGCGGCTGCAGGCGCTCGCCGCCGAGGCGCTCGAGGAGCTGCGCTCGCTGATCTTCGAGCTGCGCCCGCCCGTGCTCGAGCGCGACGGGCTGTGCGGGGCGCTGCGCAAGCACGTCGAGATGCTGCGGCGGCTGCACCGCGTGGAGATCGACGTCGAGATCGACGACGCGGTGAGCGCTCCCGCGGCCGCGGGCCACGGCGCGCGCGACCAGGAGGTCTTCCGGGTCGCCCAGGAGGCGCTGCAGAACGCGCTCCGCCACGCCGCGCCGGGGCGCCTCGGCGTCCGCCTCGGCCGCCACGACGCGCAGCTCGTGCTCGAGGTCGTCGACGACGGCGCCGGCTTCGACCCGGCCGAGCCGGAGCTGCGCGCGCGCCGGCTCGGGCTGACCTCGATGGAGGAGCGCGCCCAGCGGCTCGGCGGATCGCTCGAGATCCGCTCCGCGCCGGGCGCCGGGACCACGGTGCGGCTGGAGGCGCCGGATGGCTGACGGGCCGATCCGCGTGCTGCTCGTCGACGACCACGCCGTCGTGCGCGAGGGGCTGCGCGCGTACCTGGAGCTCCAGGACGGGATCGAGGTCGCCGGTGAGGCGGCCGACGGCGCCGAGGGGGTCGCCGCGGCCGAGCGGCTGCGGCCCGACGTGGTCCTGATGGATCTCGTGATGCCGCGGCTGGACGGGGTCGGCGCGATGCGCGAGCTGCGCCGCCGGCTGCCGTCGGTCCGCGTGATCGTGCTGACGAGCTTCACGGACGACGCGAAGCTGCTCCCCGCCGTGCAGGCCGGCGCCGCGGGCTACCTGCTCAAGAACGCGCAGCCGGGCGAGATCGCCCGCGCCGTGCGCGCCGCCGCGGCGGGCGAGGCCCTGCTCGACCCCGGCGTTGCCGCCCGGCTGCTCGACTCGATCGCCCAGCCCGCCGGCACCGAGCCCGGCGAGTCCCTGACCCGCCGCGAGCGCGAGGTCCTCGGGCTGATCGGCCGCGGCTTCTCCAACAAGCGGATCGCGCTCGAGCTCGGCATCGCCGAGAAGACCGTCAAGACCCACGTCGGTCACGTGCTCGCCAAGCTCGGCGTCCCCGACCGCACGTCCGCGGCGCTGCACGCCGTGCGCGCCGGGCTCGTCCCCGATGGGCCGTCGCGTTAGCGCGGGCGGTCCTAGGACCAATTGGGGATGGGAACTCCGACCGGGGCGCGCCTAGCTTCGGCGGCATGCCAACCGCCATCGTCACCGGAGCGTCCCGTGGACTCGGACTCGAGCTGACCCGCGCCCTGCTGCGCGAGGGCCGGCGCGTCGTCATCGACGCGCGCGGCGCTCGCGAGCTCGAGGCCGCGGAGCGCGAGCTGGCCGAGCTCGGCGACGTCGTCGCCGTCCGCGGCAGCGTCGTCGACCCCGATCACCGCTCCACGCTCGTCGAGACCGCGGGCGCGGAGCTCGACCTGCTCGTCAACAACGCGAGCGTGCTCGGGCCGAGCCCGCAGCCGGCGCTCGCCGATTACCCCGTCGAGGTGCTCGAGCACGTCTACCGCGTCAACGTGGTCGCGCCGCTCGCGCTCGTGCAGCTCGCCCTTCCGCGCCTGCCGGAGGGCGGGCGGATCCTCAACCTCACCTCCGACGCCGCCGTCGAGCCCTACCCCGGCTGGGGCGGCTACGGCTCCTCGAAGGCCGCGCTGGAGCAGCTCACGGCGATCCTCGCCGCGGAGCACCCGGCGCTGCGCATCTACGCCGTCGACCCCGGCGACATGCGCACGCGCATGCACCAGGACGCGTTTCCGGGCGAGGACATCTCCGACCGGCCCGAGCCGGCCGAGAGCGTCCCGGGCCTGCTTGCCCTGATCGAGGGCGGGCTCCCGAGCGGGCGCTACCGCGCGGCGGATCTCGCGGGCGTGGTCGCGTGAGCGTGCCGGAAGGGGCAGGCGCGTTCGAGCTCCCGCGCGCGCTCGAGGCCACCACGCCGCCCGAGGCGCGCGGCCTCGCCCGCGACGAGGTGCGGCTGCTCGTCGCCGAGCGCTCCAGCGGGGCGCTCGCGCACGCGCGCTTCCGCGGGCTCGGCGATCACCTGCGCGCCGGCGACCTGCTCGTCGTCAACGTCTCCGCGACCCTCCCGGCCGCCGTGCCCGGCACGCTCGACGGGCGCGAGCCCGTCGAGCTGCGCTTCGCCACCGCCGCGCCCGACCTCGAGCTGCACGGGAGCTGGTGGATCGTCGAGCTGCGCTCGCCCGACGGCGCGCGGCCGTTCGGCGGAGCGAGAGCCGGCGAGCGCGTCGCGCTGCCGGGCGACACGGAGGCCGAGCTCGTCGCGCCCTACGCCGGCGGCAGCCGGCTGTGGCTGGCGCGCATCCACGGACCGAGACCCGTACGCGAGCTCCTCGCCGCCCACGGCCACCCGATCCGCTACGGCTACGTCCCGCGCGAGTGGCCGCTGGACGCCTACCAGACCGTCTTCGCCACGGAGCCCGGCAGCGCCGAGATGCCGAGCGCCGGCCGGCCGTTCACGGCCGAGCTGATCACCGGGCTCGCTGCCCGCGGCGTGCTGATCGCCCCGCTGACCCTGCACACGGGCGTGTCATCGCTCGAGCGCGGCGAGGCGCCCTACCCCGAGCGCTACGCCGTGCCGGAGCACACCGCGCGGCTCGTCAACGCGGTGCGCTGGTGGGGCGGGCGGGTGATCGCCGTCGGCACCACGGTCGTGCGCGCGCTCGAGACCGTCGCCGACGAGGGCGGCGCGGTCGCCGCCGCGGAGGGCTGGACCCGGCTCGTCGTCACGCCCGAGCGCGGCCTGCGGGCCGTCGACGGGCTGATCACGGGCTGGCACGAGCCCGAGGCCTCGCACCTGCAGATGCTCGAGGCCGTCGCCGGCCGCGAGCTGCTCGAGGCCGGCTACGACGAGGCCCTGCGCGCCGGCTACCTCTGGCACGAGTTCGGCGACAGCCACCTCATCCTGCCGTAGTCAGAGCGTGGCGCAGGCGGGCCGGAAGGCGGGGTCGGCCGGGCCGGGGCGGCCGAGCGCGTTGAGCGTCAGCCCGATCGCCGGCTGGTCGTAGGGGATCCGCAGGTGCTCGGACGTGTCGTTCGGGCAGACGTCCTGGAGCGTCACGTTGGTCACGTTCGCGTCCGGCGCCAGGTAGCCGGAGGTGTACGGGACGACGACCTGGTCGTAGCGGGTGACGATCTGCGTGTAGGAGACGTCGCCGGGCGTCTCGTCGCCCGCGTTGAGGTCGCGCAGGAACGCGGAGCCCGCGACCTGCTGGCGGCAGGCGGGGCAGGACAGGCCCGCGACGGGCGCGAACGGGTTGGTCGTGCCGTGGTTGGACGGCGCGAGCCCCACGAGGTCCTCGACGATCCCGGCGCCGCCCAGGTACTTGATGAAGGAGCGCGGCATCAGCCCGCCCTGCGAGTGCCCGACGAGGCTGACCTTCGCGGCGCCCGTGCTCGCCCGCACGCCGGCCACGAAGTCGCGCAGCTCGCGCGCGGAGCGCTCGATCTCCCCGACGCCGTAGATCCCGAGCAGCCCCGAGCCGTTATAGGAGCCGTAGTTGAGCGCGTACACGCAGTAGCCGGCCGCCTTGAGCGCCGGCGACATCGCCTGCCAGTTGTCGAAGCGGTTCTCGAACGTCCCGTGGACGAGCACCACGGGGTACGGGCGCGCCGCCGTCGGGGTACACGGGAGGTTGGCGCCCGGGGGCGGCGGCGCCGCCGCGGAGGCCGCGGACGGTACGACCAGGAGCAGGAGCAGGGCGACGACGGCGAGCAGGAGGCGCATGGGCACGACGGTAGAGAGATCCGAGAGATGTTGCGCCATTCAGAACCATTACATCGATCGGTGTTAAGGTTCTGAACGTGGCAGAGAGGGGTGCGCGCCCGAAGGTCCCGCGGATTCAGCGCAAGCTGCTGAACGTCATCGGCGCGCTCACGACGCCGCTGCTGCCCGACGACTACCTCGAGCTGATCAACCCGCTGTGGTCGACGCGCGAGCTGCGCGGGAAGATCGAGTCGATCGACCCCGAGACCCCCGACGCCGCGACCGTGCTGATCAGGCCCGGCTACCAGTGGGAGGGCCACGACCCCGGCCAGTACACGCGCATCGGCGTGGACATCGGCGGCCGCCGGCACTGGCGCGCCTACTCGCTCACGAGCGACCCCGAGCGGCCCGACGGCTGCATCTCGATCACCGTCAAGAACGTCGACGAGGGCGTCGTCTCGCCCACCCTGGTCCGCCGCGGCCGGCCCGGCAGCATCGTCTCGCTCGGCGGCGTCGAGGGCGAGTTCGTGCTCCCGGAAGGCGAGCTGCCGGAGAAGCTCCTGTTCGTCTCCGCCGGCTCGGGAATTACACCGATCATGAGCATGATTCGCTCCCTCGAGCACCGGGACAAGCTCGACGACGTCGTCCTCCTGCACTCCGCCCGCACGCGCGAGGAGGTCATCTTCGGCGACGAGCTGCGAGAGCTCGCGGACAAGCACGACGGCTTCACGCTGCACGAGCAGCACACGAAGGACGACGGCCGGCTGAAGCCCGAGGACCTCGACCGGCTGTGCCCGGACTGGAAGGAGCGCGAGGCCTACGTCTCCGGCCCGGGCGAGATGCTCGACGCGCTCGACGAGCACTGGGAGGCGCACGGCGACTGCGACAAGCTGCACATGGAGCGCTTCCAGCCCAAGATCGGCGGCGGCGAGGAGGGCGAGGGCGGCACGATCGCCTTCAAGGTCTCCGACTGCGAGACGGAGTGCGACGGCTCCACGCCGATCCTCGTGGCCGGCGAGGAGGCCGGGCTGGAGCTGCCCTTCGGCTGCCGCGAGGGCATCTGCCACACCTGCGTCGGCACGCTGCGCGAGGGCAAGGTCCGCGACCTGCGCACCGGCAAGGTGCACGGCAACCAGGGCGAGACCGTCCGCACCTGCATCCACGCCCCCGAGGGGCCCATCGAGATCGAACTCTGAGGAGACCCATGGTCAAGCTCGCCGACGAACCCGATAACCCGCTCCACAAGCTCAGCGCCGAGCAGCTCGAGGCGCTCGGGCGCGAGTTCGACGAGCTCCACGAGTTCGTCAAGGAGGACCTCGGCGAGCGCGACGCCAAGTACATCCGCTCGATCATCGAGCTGCACCGCCGGCTCGGCCTGATCGGCCGCGCCGAGCTGCTCGCCGCGTCGTTCTGGCCGACCTGGATCCTCGGGACCGCCACGCTCTCGGTGGCGAAGATCCTCGAGAACATGGAGATCGGCCACAACGTCCTGCACGGCCAGTGGGACTGGATGAACGACCCGGTCATCAACTCCCAGGCATGGGACTGGGACACGGCCTCGACCGCCGCCGCGTGGAAGCACTCGCACAACTTCGTGCACCACACGTACACGAACATCCGCGGCAAGGACAAGGACCTCGGCTACGAGATCATGCGGATCGACCCGCACCAGCCGTGGCATCCCGTCTACCTGCTGCAGCCGGTCTACAACCTGCTGCTGATGGCGCTGTTCGAGTGGGGGGTCGCGTTCCACGACCTGGACCTCGACGCGGTCCGCTCGGGCGAGAAGTCCATGAAGGACGTCCGCTACGAGCTCAAGGGCATCTGGGGCAAGGCGTGGCGCCAGATCCTCAAGGACTACATCGCGTGGCCGCTGATGAGCGCCGGCGCGGCGGGGGCCGTCGCGTACGCCGTGGGGCCGGCGAAGGTCAGCCGCTGGGACCGGCTGCGCCGCCGCGGCCCCTCGCGCGCGCAGCACGCGCTGGCGGCGGCCGAGAAGGCCTACAACCGCACCGTGGCGGCGGACGCCGCAGCGAACGTCATCCGCAACGTGTGGTCGTACTCGATCATCTTCTGCGGGCACTTCCCCGACCAGACCTACACCTTCAGCGAGAAGGAGGTCGAGGACGAGACGAAGGGCGGGCGCTACGTGCGCCAGCTGGTCGGCGCGGCGAACATCGAGGGCGGGCCGTTCTTCCACGTCATGAGCGGCAACCTCGGCTACCAGGTCGAGCACCACCTCTACCCGGACATGCCGAGCACGCGCTACGGCGAGATCGCGCCCAAGGTGCGCGAGATCTGCGAGCGCTACGACCTGCCCTACAACACCGGGCCGCTGAGCCAGCAGCTCGGGATGGTGCAGCGCACGATCCTCCGGCTCGCCTTCCCCGGCGGCAAGGTCCGGCCGAAGCCGGGCCCGTACCGCGGCGAGAAGGTCCGCAACTCCGGCGAGCGGGAGACCGCGCTGGCCGCCTGAGGGGGGCAACCGCGACGCCGAGACCCCGCGCAGCCGCGCCGACGGGGCGCGCTACCGGGCCAGGGCCGATGGCGCGAGCGGCTCCTGAGGCTCGGCGGTCGCGGGGGCCAGCCGCGCCTGCCACCAGCCCACGTCGTGCCAGGCGCCGAGCTTGTAGCCGAAGTCGCGGTAGATCCCGACGGGCCGGAAGCCCACTGATTCGTGGAGCGCGACGCTCGCCTCGTTGGGGAGCGTGATGCCGGCGACCACGACCTGCAGCCGCTGGCGGGCGAGCAGCGGCAGCAGCGCCTGGTAGAGCTCCCGGCCGACGCCCGAGCGATGACGCGCGGCGTCCACGTAGACGGTGACCTCCACGACCCAGCGGTACGCGGGCCGCGAGCGGTGTGCCGTGCCGTACGCGTAGCCGGCCACGGCGCCGTCGCGCTCGGCCACGAGCCACGGGTAGCGCTCGGCGGTCGTCGCGATCCGGCGCTCCATCTCGGCTGGATCCGGCGGCTCGTCCTCGAAGGAGGCGACGCCCGCGGTCACGTTGGGCGCGTAGATCTCGGCGCACGCACCGGCGTCGGCGGAGGGGTCGGCGTGGCGGATCACCCGCCACATGGTGGCAGCGGGTAGCGTCCCGCCTGATGCGCCTGTACGACCATCCCGCGTCGGGAAACTGCATGAAGGCCCGAATCGCGCGGCGCCAGCTCGGGGTCGACGACCTCGCCCCGTTCCCGGCGCATGCGATGGCGGCCTCGTGAGCCGGCTGGCGGTGATCACCGGCGCCTCGAGCGGGATCGGCGAGGCGACGGCGGTGCGGCTCGCGCGGGAGGAGGGGCTGCGGCTCGTGCTCGTCGCGCGGCGCGAGGACCGCCTGCGCGCACTCGCGGAATGGATCGGCCAGGGCACCACCTACGTCGCCGCCGACCTGACCGCGGAGGACGCGCCGGCGCGCGTGCGCGAGCACGTCGAGGGCCTCGGCGACCCGCTCGGCCTGCTCGTCAACAACGCCGGCGCGGCCTGGCGCGCGACGTTCGCCGACGGCGGCTACGAGAACGTGCGCCGCACGATGGAGATCAACTTCGACGCGGTGCTGCGGCTCACCGAGGCGCTGCTGCCGCTGCTGCGCGCCGCCGCGCCGAGCGCGATCGTGAACGTCTCCAGCACCGCCGGGCGCGTCGCGCGCGGCGGCACGGGCGCGTACTCCGCGAGCAAGTTCGCGCTCGCCGGCTGGAGCGACTCGCTGCACCTGGAGGAGGCGCCGCACGGGGTCCATGTCGGGCTCGTGCTCCCGGGCTTCATCGCCACGGAGGGCTTCCCGCAGGCGGAGCTGCGCGCCAAGGCGCTCACGCGCCGCCTGGTCTCGACGCCCGAGCAGGGCGCCGAGGCGATCGTGCAGGCCGGGCTCGGCCGCCGGGCGGAGCGCTACGTGCCGCGCCCCTACGGCCTGGCGGCGGCGCTGCGGGTCGTCGCGCCACGGCTGGTGCGGCGGGCGCTCGGCGGCGGCGCCGCGCAGGCGATGACGACCAGGACGGGAGCGGACGCCGCCGAGGGGCGGTGAGGCGCGGCGGCCGCGCGGGTATCCCTCCGACGATGCACAATGCCAGCGTGAACACCCGGAGCGCGCCCGACGGCAGCAAGCAGGTCGTGGCGTGCTTCGACCTGATCGAGGACGAGATCGCGGCCGTCGCGCGCGCGGTCGACGTCTCGCGCACCGAGCAGTTCCGGCACGAGGAGCTCTCCACCGACGACGTGGTGGCGATGCGCGAGCTGACCGCGCTCGCGGACCAGCTGACCGCGCTGGCCGGCTACGGCAGCGCCGTCACCGTCGAGCTGAGCCCGGCGCGCCTGGTCGCGCTGCGCGACACCCTGCACGTCTTCGTCGAGCAGCGCGACGAGGCGGGCTTCACGCGCGAGGAGGACCGCGACGCGTACGGCGTCGCGCTCGCCCTCGCCGCCCCGCTCGCCGACCTCGGGGCGGACGCCCTGCGGGCCGCGCTCGACGCGGCCGAGCACGCCGGCTGCTGAGCTCCGCCCGAGTTGGCGCGCGCGGCCCCGCCGGCCGGGTAGCCCCGCGGCATGGTGCAAGGAATCGCGACGGTGTGGCTGCCCGTCAACGACATGGACCGAGCGACCGGCTTCTATGCGGACACGCTCGGGCTGCAGCTGAAGGACAACCACGGCGAGTGGGCCGAGCTCGAGGCGGACGGCCTCACGATCGGGCTGAACGCGCGCGACGAGGAGAGCCCGTCGCCCGAGGGCGGCGCGGTGATCGCGTTCCGCCCGCAGGCGGGCATCGACGAGGAGGTCGAGCGGCTCCGCGGCGAGGGCGTCGACTTCGTCGACGGCATCAGCGACCACCCCTGGGGCCGCATCGCGCCCTTCAAGGACCCCGACGGGAACAGCCTCCAGCTCTACGAGCCCCCGCAGGGCTGACGCTCGCGCGACGCCGGCGCGCCCCTAGGCGCCGCCGGCGATCGTCGCCGCGCTCGCCAGGCACGGCTCCGGGATCCCGAACGCGTCGACGAGATGCCGCGCATGCGGCGCGAGGTCCGCGCACGCCGCATTGACGGCGCGGATGACGGCCTTCGAGCGCGTGGAGGAGAAGCGGCCGTGCTCCTGGAACCAGCCGCGCTCGCGCTCGAGCAGGCTCAGGGCGTGCAGGTCGCACAGGCGCGAGAGCAGCTCGCGCTCGCCCTCGGGGGCGCGCTCGACGGCGTCCGAGAACGCCTCCAGCACGAGCCGGTCGGCGTAGGCGCGCGCGGCCAGCACCAGGTGGTCCTGGCACTCGATCAGGAGCTCGAACGGGTCCGTCTCGTCGTCGAGGCCGCCGCGCAGCCGGCGGGCGAGGCTGGCCAGCACGTGGTCCTCGCGCCAGCGGACGGCGTCGAGCTGCGCGCCCCGCTCCAGCAGGTCGTACTCGTCGTCGCGGCCGGGGAGCAGGTCGTCGCCGATCCTCCCGACGAGCTCGCGCAGCGCCGAGCGCTCGGCGATCAGCGCGAACACCTGGCCGGCGAAGAAGGCGGCGGTGCCGAGCGTGTCCAGCTCCTCGGTCTCGTGCTTGAAGCCGGTGAGGAGGTTCTTGGCCACGAGCTGCAGCAGCACCGTGTTGTCGCCCTCGAAGGTCGTGAAGACGTCCGTGTCGGCCTTCAGCGCCGCGAAGCGGTTGGCGCGCAGGTAGCCCTGGCCGCCGCACGCCTCGCGGCAGGCCTGGATCGTGGTCGAGGCGTGCCAGGTGCCGACGGCCTTCAGCGCCGCCGCCATCGTCTCGAGCTCGCGGCCGCGCTCGCCCACCTCGCCGAAGCGCTCGGCCAGCGTGGCCACGAGCCGCTCCTGGGCGAAGTGCAGCGCGTAGGCGTCGGCGAGGTGCGGCAGCAGGCGGCGCTGGTGCGTGCGGTAGGTCATCAGCGTCACCTCCTCGCCCTCGGGCGGGCCGAACTGGCGCCGGGCGCAGGCGTGGCGGACGGCGATCGCGAGCGCGACCTTGGAGGCGTTGATGGCGGCGCCGCAGACGCTCACGCGGCCCTGGATGAGGGTGCCGAGCATCGAGAAGAAGCGCTTCGTCGGGCTCTCGATCTCCGAGAAGTAGGTGCCGTTCTCGGAGACGTGCGCGTAGCGGTCCAGCAGCGCCTCGCGCGGCACCCGCACGCCGTCGAACCACAGCTTGCCGTTGTCGACGCCGTCGAGCCCGAGCTTGGGGCCGCAGTCCTCGATCCGCACGCCGTCGAGCACCTTGCCGTCGTCGTCGCGGATCGGCACGAGCAGCGCGTGCACGCCGCGCTCCTCGCCGCCGACGATCAGCTGGGCGAAGACGGCGGCCATGCGGCCGTCGCGGGCGGCGTTGCCGATCCACATCTTGTGCGCGTCGTCGTCGGGCGTGTCGATCACGAACTCGGCCGCCTCGGCGTCGTAGGTCGCGGTCGTGCGCAGGCTCTGGACGTCGGAGCCGTGGGCGTCCTCGGTCATGGCGAAGCAGCCCGGCAGCTCGAGCGAGGCGATGTCGGCCAGGTAGCGCTCGTGGTGGCGCTCCGTGCCCAGGTGCAGCACCGCGCCGCCGAACAGGCCGAACTGCACGCCGACCTTCACGAGCAGCGAGAGGTCGCCGAACCCGAGCGTCTCGAAGCCCGAGATGTAGCCGCCGAGGTCGTCGTCGCCGCCGTACTCGCGCGGGTAGCCCGCGACCGTCTCGCCGCGGCCGGCCAGCTCGCGCGCCCAGGCCAGCACCTGCGCGCGGTGCTCCTCGATCGGCAGGTCGTAGGCGGGAGCGTTGCCGTCCTGGGAGAGCCACTCGCGGACGCGGTCGCGCACGGCGGCGTGCGGACCGTCGAGGAAGCCTGCAGGTCGGTGACGGCGGCGGACATGGGCGGCCATGGGTATACCCGCAACCGGGGTAGGAGCGCGCCATGCCCTCGATCCCCCGCGACCGCGAGAACGACTACACCTCGCGAGGCGGCCGCGCGCCGCCGCGAGTTCCTGGCCGACCAGACCGGCGTCGAGCTGGAGCACGTCTCCTCCTACTCCTTCGACCCCGCGCGCGTCCAGGGCAACGTGGAGCACTTCACGGGCGTCGCGCAGGTGCCGATCGGCGTCGCCGGGCCCGCTGCTCGTCGACGGCGAGCACGCCCAGGGCGAGTTCTACGTCCCGCTGGCCACCGCCGAGGGGACGCTGGTCGCCTCCTACAACCGCGGCATGAAGCTGCTGCGCGAGGCCGGCGGCGTGAAGACGACGATCCTCGACGACCGCATGCAGCGCGCCCCCGCGTTCGTGTTCGCGAGCGCCCGCGAGGCGCGCGACTTCGGGACGCTGGCTCGGCGAGCACTTCGACGAGATCGCCGAGGCCGCGCAGGCGACGACGAAGTCGGGCCGGCTGATCGAGATCGAGCAGTACTCCGCCTAGCCGCATGCTCTACACGCGCTTCGACTACACGACGGGCGACGCGGCGGGCCAGAACCTCACGGGCAAGGCGACGGCGGCGGCGTGCGCGTGGATCGTCGCCAACTACGAGCCGGGGATCGAGCGCTTCTTCCTCGAGTCGAACTTCGCGACGGACAAGAAGAGCTCGCAGGTGAACATGCTGCGCACGCGCGGCAAGCGCGTGGTCGCGGAGGCGACGATCCCGAACGCGCTGTTCGAGAGCGTGATGCGCTCGAGCAGCGAGGTCATGTACCGCGCCCGCCAGGTCTCCAACCTCGGCGGCTTCATGTCGGGCGTCAACAACAACGGCGCCCACTCCGCCAACGGCATCACCGCGATGTTCATCGCCACGGGCCAGGACGCGGCCAACGTCGCGGAGTCCAGCGCCGCGTTCGTGTACGCCGAGCTGCGCGAGAACGGCGACTACTACTACTCCGTCACGATCCCGTCGCTGATCGTCGCCACCTACGGCGGCGGCACGGGGCTGGCGACCCAGCGCGAGTGCCTGGAGCTGCTCGGGCTGCTACGGCAAGGGCAAGGTGCGCAAGTTCGACCGAGATCGTCGCGGCGACCGTGCTCTGCGGCGAGCTGTCGCTGGGCTCGGCGATCGTGGCGGAGGAGTGGGTCAACGCCCACGACCTCCTGGGCCGCAACCGGCCTTGCTAGGAGACGGGCCAGAACCGCTTGACGAGCGGCAGCAGCACCGAGCGCGGCAGGTGCTGGCCCCAGAGCGCGGCGATCTGGTTGCCCGCGCCGGGACGGTGACGCGGTCGCCGGCCTCGAGCGCGCGCGACGGCGTCGCTCGGCGACCTTGTCGGCCTCGAGCCAGAGCGCGCCGGGGATGCGCTCGTCGGCGCCGCCGAAGCCGCCCTGCTCGCCGAACTCGGTGCGCACGGGCCCCGGGCAGACGGCGGAGACCGTCACGCCGGTGCCGCGCATCTCCTCGTGCAGCGCGTCGGTGAACGAGAGCACGAACGCCTTGGTCGCGCCGTAGGTGGCCTGGAACGGGACGGGCTGGAAGGCGATCAGCGAGGCGACGTTGAGCACGGCGCCGCGGCCGCGCGCGGCCATCTCGGGCAGGTAGTGGCCCGTGAGCGCGACGACCGCCTCGCGTTCGTGCGCACCATCGAGGTCTCCTTGGCGGCGTCGAGCTTCGTGAAGCGCCCGCCGCTGCCGAAGCCGGCGTTGTTGACGAGCACCTCGACCGTCAGCCCGCGCTGCTCGACCTCGGCGAGCAGGCTTCTTGCGGCTGCGCTCGTCGGAGACGTCGCCCGCGACGACCTCGGCCTCGACGCCGTGGCCTCGGTGATCTCGTCGGCCAGCTCGCGCAGGCGCTCCTCGCGGCGCGCGACGAGCGTCACGCCGAGGCCGCGCGCGGCCAGCTCGCGCGCGATCTCCGCGCCGATGCCCGAGGAGGCGCCCGTGATCAGGCAGGTGGTGCCGGGGTCGGGCGGCGGGAGCGCCATCAGACACCCACGACCACGCGCCGCCGGACGAGGCGCCCGCCGAGCCGCAGCGGGTGCAGGAGCCCGAACGCGCGCGGCCTGGCCGACCGCCCCGGCGACCGTCGACATGCTCGAGCTGACCTCGTCGTGGAACGCGCCGGCGTCGATCAGGTCGCGGTACCACTCGACCGTGGCGCGGATCGTCTCGTCGATCGGCCGCGTCTGTAGCCGAGCTCGCGCTTGGCCTTCTCGGAGGAGAAGCGCCAGTCCTTGGACATCAGCCCGAAGCCCTCGGCGGGCAGCGCCGACGGCAGCTTCATGGCCTCGCGGATCTGCGCCACGCGCGCGGTCTCGGGCGGCAGCACGAGCACGGGGTGGCGGTGGCCGGAGACCTCGGCGACGTGCTCGATCAGCTCGGGCCAGCTCAGGTTCTCGCCGCCGAGGATGTAGCGCTCGCCCGCCGACGCCCTTGTCGGCGGCGAGCAGGTGGCCCTGCGCGGCGTCCGCGACGTCGGCGAAGTTCATCGGGGCGTCGATCACGCCCGGCAGCCGGCTGCGGAGGTAGTTGCCGACGGTGCGCGTCGAGGTCTCGCCGGGCTGCTCGCGGTCGACCGGCACGCCGAGCAGGTAGGCCGGGTTGACGACGACGACCTCGATCCCGTGGCGGTCGCCGGCGTCGAGCGCGGCGAGCTCGCCCTCGTGCTTGGAGTCGGGGTAGGCGAGGCCGAGCCAGTCGCGCGGGTACTCGGTCAGCTCGTTCGCCGGCTGGCCGTCGGTGGCCGGCCCGATCGCGGAGATCGTCGAGGTCAGCACCACCCGCTCGAGGCCTTCCGCGGCGGCCGCCTCGACGGCCACGACCGGCGCGTGGGCGTTCATCCGCCACACGAGCTCGGCCGGGTTGGAGCCGACGAAGCCGACCGTGTGGAAGAGCACGTCGGCGCCCTTCATCGCCCGCCGCATCGCCTTGAAGTCGAGCACGTCGGCCTTCGCCCGCCGGACCTTGACCCCTTGAGGTGCTTGAGCCGCTCGGGGTTGCGATACGTCACCGGACGTCGTCGCCGCGCTCGGCGAGCAGGAGCTTGGTCACGTGTCCGCCCAGGAAGCCGGTCGCGCCGGTCACCACCGCTTTCATGAACGTTGGCGTACCACGATCAGCGCAGAAGCAACCGGAGGATCGGCTCGGCGCGGCGCGCGTCGGGCCGCTCGCCGAGGATCAGGTCGAGGTAGATGTAGGACTCGATCACCCGCACGATCACGTAGGCGACCTCGCGCCGGTCGGCCTCGAGCTGGACCTGCTCCGCGCTGCAGCAGGCCGTCGACCCAGTCGATCAGCCGCGGCTGGAAGCCGCGGTCGGAGCGCGTCAGCAGGCGCATCGCCAGCTCGCCCTCCTCGGCCAGCCAGCGCTGCATGCCGGGGTTGGCGATCACCTGACCTCGACGAAGCGCGTGACGACGCGACGACGCGCTCGGGCCCGCGGCCGCCGGTCGCGCGCGCTCACGTCGGCCAGCGTGCGCTCGGCCAGGCCCCAGACGATCTCCACCAGCAGCGCCTCGCGGGAGCCGATCCAGCGATAGAGCGTGACGCGGTTGACGTCGAGCTCGCCGGCCATCGCGCTCATGTCGACGCGCTCGCCGGCGAGCCAGCGGCGGCGGGCGAGGCGGAAGGCGTCGGTCGCCGTCGGGCGGGTGCTCACCGCCAAGACCCTTGCAAAGCGGGTGTGGCGCGGTCGCGTTCGGGGGTACGGACCCGGGCGAGATGACCGACGACGGAGGACTCCGGCCGCTCGACCTGCTCGCCTCCGGCGCAGGACATGGTCGAGCGACGGCCTGCACGCGGCGGCGGTGCTCGGGCGCGCCCGGCTCGTCCGCCCGCTGCGCCCCGACCGCCCGCCGCGCGCGCTCGCGGCGGTCCAGCGCTGGGGCTTCACGCCCGCCGGCGGGTTCGCGGCCGCGGCCGCGCTCTACCCGGACGCCGAGGCGATCGTCGACGAGCGCGGCGCGCTGACGTTCGCCGAGCTCGAGGACCGATCGAACCGGCTCGCGAACGCGCTGTCGGACGCCGGGCGTGCTCGAGGGCGACGGCGTCGGCGTGATGTGCCCGCAACCACCGCGGCTTCGTCGAGGCGATCGTCGCGCTCTCCAAGCTCGGCGCGGACGCGATGCTGCTCAACACGTCGTTCGCCGGGCCGCAGCTGACCGAGGTGGTCAAGCGCGAGAAGCCGCGGGCGATCGTCTACGACGCCGAGTTCGCCGAGCTGCTTGAGAAGGCGCTGTACCGGCGCAAGGGCTTCGTCGCGTGGCACGAGGAGGAGGACGAGGTCTCGGACCCGACGCTCGAGGAGCTGATCGAGGGCGGCGACCCGGCGACGCCTGCTGCCGCCCGGGCAGCGAGGGCCGCCAGACGATCCTCACCTCGGGCACGACCGGCACGCCCAAGGGCGCCTCGCGCGGCTCGCCGGGCATCGGCGCCGCCGTGGCGATCCTCTCCGCGATCCCGCTGCGGGGCCGCGAGAAGGTGCTGGTCGCACCGCCGCTGTTCCACCAGTGGGGCTTCGCGCACTTCGGGCTGGCGATGCTGACCGCCTCGACGATGGTGCTGCGGCGCAAGTTCGACCCCGAGAACGTGCTCGAGACGATCGAGCGCGAGCGGATCGACAGACCGTCCCGATGGTGCCCGTGATGCTCCAGCGCATCCTCGACCTCGAGGACGAGGACCGCCGCGGGCACGACACCAGCTCGCTGCGCACGGTGCCCGTGTCGCGGCTCCGCGCTGTCGGGCGAGCTCGCCAAGCGCTTCATGGACGAGTTCGGCGACGTGGTCTACAACCTCTACGGCTCGACCGAGGTCGCCTGGGTGGCGATCGCCGGCCCGAGAGACCTGCGCGACGCGCCCGGCACGGCGGGCCGCCCGCCCCGCGGCACGGAGCTCGAGATCCTCGGCGACGACGACCGGCCGCTGCGGACCGGGGAGACGGGCCGCATCTTCGTCCGCAACTCCGAGCTCTTCGAGGGCTACACCGGCGGCGGCTCGAAGGACATGGTCGACGGGATGATGGCCACGGGCGACGTCGGCCGGCTCGACGAGGAGGGCCGCCTGTTCGTGGAGGGCCGCGACGACGACATGATCGTCTCGGGCGGCGAGAACGTCTTCCCCCAGGAGGTCGAGGAGACGCTCGCCAAGCACCCGAAGGTCGCCGAGGCGGCCGTGATCGGCGTCGAGGACGAGAAGTGGGGCCAGGCCCTGAAGGCCTTCGTCGTCAAGAAGGGCTCCGTCACCGAGTCCGCGCTCAAGAAGCACGTCAAGGAGAACCTGGCGGGCTACAAGGTCCCCCAGCAGATCGAGTTCATCGACGAGCTGCCGCGCAACCCGGCCGGCAAGGTGCTCAAGCGCGAGCTCGAGGACGACGAGGACTAGATCACGTCGAGGATCAGCAGCAGGATCACGGTCACGACGGCCGAGACGAGCAGCGAGCCGAAGCAGCCCGAGCGGTTCGAGAAGAAGAGGAACATCGGGCCAGGCTGCCCACGCGGCCCGCGCGGGAACCGCGACGGTCGCTAGCGTCGCGGCCATGCCCGAGCGCTACGACATCCCGCCCGAGCGGCTCGAGCGCTGGCTGGGGCGCTGGGTCGAGGGCCACGGCGAGATCGCCGAGCAGCGCACGGCGCCGGAGCGGCTGACGCTGAAGGCGGCCGACGGCGCGGTGCTCGATTGCGACCCGCCGTTCCCGCCGCTGACCGGCAAGGGCGTGGAGGGGCTGCTCGCGCACGTGCGGCGCGACCGGGTCGTCGGGGTGCATCCTCGTGCGGCTCGGCGGCTGCGCCGCCGGGGTGTTCAGCGGGCGCCGGCTGGCGGACTCCAAGGTGGACAGCCGCTTCGTGAAGGGCCGCCACAAGAAGGGCGGCTCGAGCCAGCGGCGCTTCGAGCGCCGGCGCGAGGAGCAGGCGCGGCAGGCGCTCGAGCAGGCCGCCGAGACGGCGGTCCGGGTGATCCTCCCGCACCGCAGGGACCTCGACGCCGTCGTCCTGGGCGGCGACCGGGCGGCGCTGCGCGAGGTGATGGAGGACGCGCGGCTGCGCGTGCTCCGGCCGTTGCTGGTCGAGCAGGTGCTCGAGGTCCCGGAGCCGCGGCTGCGGGTGCTCGAGGCGACGCCGGACGCGTTCCTGGCGACGCGCCTGACGGTCAGGTGACGAGCAGGCGCACGGCGGCCGTCGTGCCGACCACGACGATGATCCCGCGCAGCACGTTCGGCGGCAGCCGCCGGCCGTAGGTGCCGCCGAGCTGGCCGCCGATCGTCGAGCCGATCGCGATCACGGCCACGGCGTCCCAGGCGACCTCGCTCGCGAAGATGAACACGATCGCCGCGACCGCGTTGACGAGGCCGGCGAGCACGTTCTTGACGGCGTTGAGCCGTTGCATCTGCTCGTCGAGCAGGATCCCCAGGAACGCCATCAGCAGGATCCCCTGCGCGGCGCCGAAGTAGCCGCCGTAGATGCCGCAGGCGAACGTGGCGACCAGCACCGCGACGCCGCCGTGCGGCGGCGCGCTCGCGCGCTTGGCCACGAGCCGGTTCAGCCGCGGCCCGGCGATCACGAGCACCACGGCCAGCAGGATCAGGACCGGGACGATCGCGTCGAAGGCGGACTCGGGCAGCTCGAGCAGCAGGATCGCGCCGATCACGCCGCCCGCCAGCGAGCAGCCCGCCAGCCGCAGCACCCGCGCGCGCTGGCCCGACAGCTCGCGCCGGTAGGCCCAGGCGCCGGAGGCGGAGCCGGGCACGAGGCCGATGTTGTTGGAGACGTTCGCGAGCACCGGCGGGTAGCCGAGCGCCAGCAGCGTGGGGAAGGTCACCAGCGTGCCGGAGCCCACCACGGCGTTGATCGCGCCCGCGACGACCCCGGCCGCGAGCAGCGCGACCACCTCCCAGATGTCCATCGACGGGATGCTAGGCGGCGCGGGCCAGCATCAGCTCGCGCGCGTCTTCCGGCCGGACGTCCGCCGGCTCGGTCGTCGCGACGAAGTCCCGCAGGACGCGCACGAAGCGCAGCGGCTCGTCGAGGTGCGGGAAGTGGCCCGCGTGGTCGAACAGCTCGAGCCGGTTCCCGGGCATCAGCTCGTGCGCGCGGCGGCCGTGGTCGGCGGGGATGATCGGGTCGATCCCGCCCCAGACGATCAGCGACGGGACGGCTTCGGCGAGGTACAGCCGGTCGCGCGCGTCGATGCGCTGGCCGCCGGTGTCGATCACGGCGCGCGCGGTGTGTACGAACGCGCGGCGGGCGCCGAGCTCGTTCAGGGAGGCGATGCCGCGGGCGATCTCCGCGAGGTCCGAGCCCGCCTGCAGGCCGACCCGGCCGAGCACGCGCGAGACCGCGGCGCCGGCGTCCAGCACCGGGCGCGAGGCGATCAGCGGCAGCACGAGCTCCGAGCCGGGCAGCGTGACGGCGCGCAGGAACACGCTGACCTCCCGCCCGAGGCCGCCGCTGGCGACGAGCACGAGCCGGTTGACGAGCTCGGGGAACTGGTAGGCGACCTGCATCGCGATCCCGCCGCCCAGCGAGTGGCCGACGATCGTCCCCCGCTCGTGGCCGAGCGCCAGCATCAGGTCGCGCACGATGCAGGCGTGCGAGCCGAGCGAGTAGTCGCCTGCAGGCTTGTCGGACTGGCCGTGGCCGAGCAGGTCGGGGGCGAGGATGGTGAAGTGCTCCGCCAGCTCGGGCAGCACGGGCTCCCAGCTCGCCGATGAGCTGGTGATCCCGTGGATGAGCACGAGCACGGGGCCCTCGCCCCCGCAGCGGTACGAGACGCGGTTCCCATGCAGGGACATCTCGCAGGTGGACAGATGCGCCATGGATCGAAGGTACACCGATCGATGTAAGCCGTTACCGCCGGGGTGGGTCCGGGAGGCGCTCCAACTGGCGCCCGAAGGTGCGCTCCGTCGCGTCATCCATGGCCAGGCCGAACATGGCGTGTAGGGACTCGGCGGCCAGGGGGCGCAGGCGCTCGAGCTGCTCGGCGATCTCCGGCCAGCGCTCCTCGGGGCGGCCCTCGGCCTCGAACGGCTTCCAGACGGCCTCGACGAACAGCCGCATGTAGGCGCGGGCGACGCTGTCGGCGTGCTTGCGCAGGCGGCCCGCGACCTCGAGCGCCTGGCGCGCGGAGATGCCCAGCTCGGCCAGCTCGGCGCTCACGCGGGCCAGGGTCGGCGAGACCTCCTCGTAGCGGCCGTCCCCGAGCGGGCGCATGATCCCGATCTCCTCGGCGCGCTTGAGCAGCTTGGGGTCGTTGGAGCCCCAGCGCTCCGCCAGCTCCGCGGCCGTGATGATCTCGGGCTCCGGCTCGTCGCCGTAGGGAGCGCGCAGGGCCCGTGTGAAGCGCAGCGCGGCGGAGCTCGAGCCCGCGCTCTCGATAAGCCGGCGGATCAGCTCCAGGTTGAAGCCGTCGGCCTGCAGCTCGCGGACCAGTTCGAGCCGGGTGACGTGCTCGGGCCCGTAGTAGCCCGTGCGGCCGCGCACCTCGGGCGGCGGCAGCAGCCCGCGGGACTGGTGCGCGCGGACGTTGCGCACCGTCATCCCCGTGCGCTGGGCGAGCTGGTCGATCGTCAGGTCGGCGGATGCCTCGATGGCCTGCAGCCTCTCATACGGGCAGGGTGCCTCAAGACCTGTGGGGGATGGCCGATTGCCTGGGGCGATCATGTCCCGCGCCCGTCTCTCCCTGCTCATCTGCGCCGCCCTGCTCGTCGTCTCCGCGCCCACCGCGGCCGCCAAGACCGACGTGCTGCGCATGGCCCGCCGCGCCCTGCACCTCGCCGAGCGCGCCGACAAGGCCGCGCGCGCCAAGCCGAAGCCGATCCAGAGCAAGAACATCGCCCGCGGTGGCGTGGCCAACGCCAACCTCGCCGACGGCTCCGTCGACGCCCGCACGCTCGGCCCCGCCTCCGTGACCTCCGCGGCGCTCGCCGTCGGCGCGGTCGGTGGCGCCGCACTGCTCGACGGCAGCGTCTCGACCGACGACCTCGCCGCGCTGGCGATCACGACCGGCAAGCTGGCCGACGGCAGCGTCACCGCGGGCAAGCTCGCCGACAGCGCGGTCCAGACCGCCAAGCTCGCCGACGCCGCAGTGACCCTCGCCAAGCTGGGCGACGGGGCCGTGGCGACGGAGAAGCTCGCCGACGGCGCGGCGACGACCGCGAAGCTCGCCGACGGCGCGGCCACGACCGAGAAGCTGGCCGCGGGCGCCGCGACGACCGAGAAGCTGGCCGACGGCGCCGCCACCACGGCGAAGCTCGCCGACGGCGCCGCCACGACCGGCAAGATCGCCGACGGCGCGGTCACGACCGCCAAGCTCGACAACGGCGCGGCCACGACGGCGAAGATCGCCGACGGCGCCGCGACCTCCGACAAGATCGCCGCGGGCGCGGTCACGACGGTCAAGCTGGCCGACGCCTCGGTCAACGCCGTCAAGCTCGCCGCCTCCGCCGTCACGACGCTCGCGCTCGCCGACGGCGCGGTCACCGCAACGAAGATCGCCGACACCGCGGTCACCACCGCCAAGCTGGCCGACACGGCCGTCACGACGCTCAAGCTCGCCGACGGCGCCGTGACCACGGCCAAGCTCGCCGACGGAGCGGTCACCAACCAGAAGCTGGCCGACAACGCGGTCGCGGGCGCCAAGCTCGCCGACGGCGCGGTGACCACCGCGAAGGTGGCCGACAGCGCCATCACGGCCGCCAAGCTCGCCGCCGGCGCGGTCACGCTCGGCAAGATCGCCGCGGGCGCCGTCAACGCCGCCGCGCTCACCGCCAACGCGGTCGGCACGGGCCAGCTCGTCGACCTCGGCGTGACCACCGCCAAGCTCGACGACGACGCCGTGACGAGCGGCAAGATCGCCGACGGCGCCGTCGGCTCGCTCGACATCCTCAACCGCTCGGTCGGGAGCGTCGACATCGCCGTCGGCGCGATCAACGGCACCGTGCTGGCCGACGGCAGCGTGGACTCCGCCAAGATCCTCGACGACTCGATCGTCGGCGCCGACATCCGCGACGGCACGATCGCCTCGGCCGACATCGCCTCGCTCGGCGTGCACACCGCCGACCTCGACGACCTCGCCGTGACGGGCCCGAAGCTGGCCGACAACGCCGTGATCGCGGGCAAGATCGCCGCGGGCGCCGTCAACAGCGCCGCGCTCGCCGACGGCACGGTCGACACCGGCGACCTGCGCGGCGGCGCCGTCACCGCGGCCAAGCTCGCCACGGGCGCGGTGGACTCCTCCTCGGTGCTCGACGGCTCGCTGAAGCCGCAGGACCTCGGCGTCGCCGGCACGTTCTCGCTTGCCCCTGGCCCGCTGACCAACGCGACCTGCGTCGAGCAGGTGGTCGATCTCGCCGGCGTCGCCGCCGGCGACAACATCGTGCTGACGGCGCCGCGGGACCTCGAAGCCGGCCTGATCGCGATGCCGCTCACCCCTGACGTCGCGGACAAGCTGCCGCTGCGGATCTGCAACTTCTCCGGCGCCGACCTCAGCGCGGGCCAGAAGACTTGGAACTACCTCTCGATCTAGCGAGCCCTGATGCCCGTCAACTCCCTCCACGCAGCCGCCGCCGCCACCACCGCGGCGACCGTCGCCCGTAAGCAGGCGGCGCATACGGCCGACGCCCATAAGTTCGCCGGCGCGCTGGCGCAGGCTTCGACGAAGTCCGCCGCGAACACGCCCGACAGCGTGCTGGACGCCAAGAAAGCGCCCAAGGGCGAGAAGTCGACCCCGGTCAAGGGCCACAGCTACGCCGACATCACCACCGGCCCGCGCAACGGGATGTACATCAACACGAGCGGCAACAAGCGCGACGGCCAGGCGTTCGTGCTGGTCAAGCGGGACGGCAAGGAGTACCACATCTACGGGAGCGGCAAGGACCGCCTCGTGGTCTGTCTGAAGCCCAAGGCCGACGCCGACGACACCGCCTCGGCGAAGCCCAAGGCCGACGCCAAGAGCACCGCTCCGTCCGGCACCACCGGCTCCGCCTAGGCGCGGTTCGCCGCCAGCTCCAGCGGGATCTCGGTCCCGTCCCCGAGGATCGCTCCGGCCACCAGCTCCGCCGACCCGGGGCCGAGCGAGATGCCCCACGGGCCGTGGCCCGTGGCCAGGAACAGCCGCTCCACGTCCGCGTGGGGGCCCAGCAGCGGGCGCGAGTCGCTCGACTGCGGCCGCGGGCAGGCGCGGGCGCTGAACGTCCCGACCTGCGCCAGCGCGGGCAGGAAGCGGCTGCCGCGCTCGAGCAGCATGGGCGCGAGCTCGTCGGGATCGGGCTCGCGCGGAAGGAACGTCGAGCCGACGGCCGAGACGCCGTTCGCCGTGACGATCGAGAACAGCGAGCCGGCACCGCCGCCCGCGCCGACCAGCGCGTCGATCCCGGCCTGCTCGAGCACGTGCCGGGGCGGCTCGGGCAGGCGCACCTCGACGTTGACGCCCCACAGGGCCGCGACCGGGGCGGGGGCGAGCTCCGCGGTCCACGGCCCGGCGGCGAGCGCCACCGCGCCCGCGGGCTCGCTGCCCGCGGCCGTGCGGACGCCGGTCGCGCGGCCGTCGGCGACCTCGACGGCCTCGACGGCGACGCCGATCCGCAGCTCCGCGCCGGCCTCCCGCGCCCGCTCCGCCCACGCTGCGGCGGCCGCCGCGGGTGGCACGGGGCGGCCCGTCTGGAGGCGGTAGGCGACCACCCCGTCGCCGAGACCGGGCTCGGCGGCGCGCAGATCCGCGCCCTCGAGCCGCTCCGGCCGCACCTCCGGGAAGCGCCGGGCGATCTCGCCGCGCTCGCGCTCGAGCGCGGCGCCGTCCTCGAAGAGCACGAGCACGCCCACCGGCTCCTCGGGGTAGGCGAAGCCGTGGCCGAGCCCGGCGTAGAGCGCCAGCGAGCGCTCGTGCACGGCGACCAGCGCCTCGTCGAGCGGGTGCTGCAGGACGCCCGAGTTGCGTCCGGAGGCGGCCGCGGCGATCGCCTCGCGCTCGTAGAGCCGGACGCCCGCGCCGGCCTCGGCCAGCAGCGCGGCGAGCGCGGTCCCGACGATCCCGCCGCCGGCGATCGCGACGTCCGGCGCGCTCACGGGTCCGGGACGTCGGGCCCGCCGGAGAGCTCCTGGGCGAGCACGACCGCCTCGTCGAGCGACACGCCCGAGCCGGCGGCGAGCCAGCAGGCGATCGGCGCGGCGCGGCGCTCGGAGGCGTGGGCGGCGACGGAGGCGAGCTTGAGGATGGCGTCGCGCTCCTCCGCGCTCGGCGCCGTGCGCCCGAGCGCAGCGGCGAAGGCCTCGATCCAGTGCTCGGCGGAGGGCGGCACCCGCAGCACCCTAGCGGCGGCCGCCGCGAGCTCCTCGGCGGTGTTCACGCCGAGCAGGGCCTCCGGCGGCGCGCCGAGCTCGGCCGGGGCGAGCGCGGCCAGCGCCTCGCGCGCCGGAGCCTCGCGGGCCAGGACGTCACGCAGCACGGGCAGCGCAGCCGGTTCGTAGCGGGCCGGGAAGGGGTGATCGGCGCGGGCGGCGACCACGCCGTCCGCGCCCGCCAGCGCCCTCAGCAGTTCGCCGTCCACATGTGGCATGTCACAGGCCAGAGCGAGGACGGGTGCTCCTGCGCGCTCCAGGGCGAACACGAGCCCCGCCAGCGGATGCGACGGCTCGTCGGGCTCGATCCACACGGGAACCTCGAGCGCCGGCAACGGCGTCGCGGCCTTCGCGACGACGACGGCCTCCAGCCCCGCCTCGCGCGCCGCCGCCAGCGGCCACTCCACGAGCGCCCGGCCCCCGAGCAGGGCGGTCGGCTTGGCGCCCCCGAGCCGCCGGCCGCGCCCGCCGGCCAGCACGGCCACGAGCGCCGGCGTCGTCACCCGCTGACGGCTTCCGGCCCGAGCAGCTTGCGCAGCTTGACCTGCAGCTGCAGTGGTGAGAACGGCATCGCGAGCCGCTCGTCGGCTCCCGCGGCCGTCACCTCGCGGTCGGCCGAGTGCGCGAAGTCGACCAGCAGCAGCACCTTCGCGTCGCGCGTGAGCGCGTCGCCGCGCAGCGAGCCGACGGCGCTGCCCGCCGGCAGCCCGGCGCCCACGTAGTCGAGGATCACCAGGTCCGGCCGCTCCTCGCGGGCGCGCTCGACCAGCGTGCCGCTCGGGCCGGCCTCGATCACGTCGACCCGGTCGCCGAGCGCCATCCGCGTCACCGCGCGCGTGTTGGCGTCGACGCCGCCGAGCAGCACCCGCGGGCGCCGGGCGGCGGCTGCCGCGTCGCGCATCCCCTCGATCGCCTCGCCGACCTCGCGCTGGTCGTCGTCGCCGCCGATGATGCTGCTCTCGCGCGCCGCCCGCGGGGCTGAGGTGTCCAGCGGGCCGGCCGCGTCGATCACGCCGCGGGCGGCGTTGACGAGGTCGGTGCAGGTCGGGAAGCGGCGGTCGGGCGACTTGTCGAGCGCCTTGGCGATCACGCCGTCGAGGCCGGCGGCCAGCTCGGGGCGCAGCGCCGTGAGCTTGGGCGGCGGCTCGGAGAGGTGCGCGTAGATGACCGCCACGTCGGTGTCGCGCGAGAACGGCACCTGGCCCGTGAGGCAGTGGTAGAGCAGGCACCCCAGCGAGTAGACGTCGCTGCGGGCGCTGACCCGGCCGCCCTCGATCTGCTCCGGCGCGACGTAGTGGATCGTGCCGACCACGTCGCCCGCGCGGGTCAGCTCGGTGTGGGTGCCGTCCGTGCGCTTGGTCAGGCCGAAGTCGGTCAGGAACGCCGTCCGGCCCTCGATCAGCACGTTGGCGGGCTTGACGTCGCGGTGGATCAGCCCCTCCGCGTGCGCGGCATCGAGCGCGGAGGCGACCTGGCGGATGACGTCGATCGCGCGATAGGGCCGCAGGCGACCGTCCTTGCGCAGCATCGCGGCGAGGTCGTTGCCCTCGATGTACTGCATCGCCAGGTAGAGGATCCCGTCGACCTCGCCGGCGTCGTAGACGGTGACGATGTTCGGGTGCTGCAGCGCGGCGGCGATCCGCGCCTCGCGCGTGAAGCGCTCGCGGAAGCCCTCGGACTCCGCGAGGTCGGGCGCGATGATCTTGATCGCCGCGCGGCGGCGCAGGTTGAGGTGCTCGGCCCGGTAGACGACGCCCATGCCGCCGCGGCCGACCCGCTCCTCGATCCGGTAGCCCGCGATGGTCTGTCCGACGCGCGGGTCGTCGGTCCTGTCCGCCATGATGCCCCGATTATGGACGCCCTGCATGGTCTGAGGGTCCTCGTCGCCGGCGAGGACCCCAAGAGGATCGAGGCCGCCCGCTCCGGATTGGCGGCGGAGGGCGCGATCGTGACGGTCTGTGAGGCCGATCCCGGCGCCGTCGTGGCGGCCGTGGCGAGCGCGCCGCCGGACGCGATCCTGGCGCTCGACGACGCCGAGGAGCGCCTGCGCGCAGGCATCGACCCGCTCGGGCTCGAGCTCGGGCCGCCGGTCATCCCCGTGCTCGACGTCGTCGGCCCGCGCGACCCGTTCGACGCGATCGCCGCCCGCCGCCTGCGCGCGGTCGTCCAGCTGTACGCCCTGCGCGACCGCGCGAACGAGCTCGAGGCCGTGATCGCCGCGCAGGCGGTCTCGCGGCGCCGCGAGCTCGAGGCGGCCCAGATCGACGGCCTGCGGCGGCTCGCGCTGGCGGCCGAGTACCGCGACGACAACACGCACGAGCACACGCAGCGCGTCGGCCACATGGCGGCGCTGCTGGCGCGCACGGCCGGGCTCGGCGACCGCATGGTCCACCTCGTGCGCGAGGCGGCGCCGCTGCACGACCTCGGCAAGATCGCGATCCCGGACACGATCCTGCTCAAGCCCGGCCGCCTCTCCGACGAGGAGTTCGAGGTCGTCAAGACGCACGCGCTGCTGGGCGCGCGCGTGGTCAGCGGCGCGGAATCCGAGCTGCTCGAGGTGGCCGAGCGGATCGTCCGCCACCACCACGAGCGCTGGGACGGCACGGGCTACCCGGACGCCCTCGCCGGCGAGGACATCCCGGTCGTGGCGCGCATCGCCGCCGTGGCCGACGTCTTCGACGTGCTCGTGCACGAGCGCCCGTACAAGGACTCCTGGAGCGTGGAGGCCGCTGCGGAGGAGATCCGCAAGGGTGCGGGCACGCAGTTCGACCCGTCCGTGGTCGAGGCGTTCGACCAGCTCGGCCCGGAGGGCTGGAGCACGGACGGCCAGCCGGGCTAGCCGCGCAGCGCCGCCCGCCGCCGCTGCACGCGCTTGCGCGGCGTGGGACCATCGACGGACCACGCCGAAGGGAGCCGCGATGGAAGCCTCAACGCCCACCAGGGTGCTCGTCGTCGCCAACCGGACCGCCGCCACGCCGGCGCTGCTCGACGCGGTGCGGGAGCGGGCCGCCAAGGGGCCGTGCACGTTCACGCTGCTGATCCCGCACACCGCGCACGGGCTGCACCGGCTCGTCGACCCCGAGGACCAGGGCCAGAGCGAGGCCGAGGAGACGCTCGAGCTCGCGCTGCCGCTGCTGGAGAAGGCGGCCGGCGCGCCCGTGGAGGGCATCGTCGGCGACCCCGAGCCGCTGGCCGCGATCCAGGACGCCGTGAACGTCCATGGCTTCGACGAGCTGATCATCTCGACGCTGCCCAGGCGCTTCTCGCGCTGGCTGAAGCTCGACCTGCCGAGCAAGGCGGCCGGGCTCGGCCTGCCCGTGACCACCGTGACCGCTCAGGGAAGGGAGGCGGCTACCGTCTGAGGGGTGTCCCCGTTCTGGATCTGGATGCAGATACTGATCGTGCTCTTCGTGCTCGCGAGCATCACGATCGCGATCACCAAGCTCTAGGAGCCTAGGCGCGCAGCCTGCGCAGCAGGCTGCGCTTGCGGGGCATCGGCGGCCGCGGCGGCGGGTGCTCGCCCGCGATCAGCGCGCCCGGGACGCCCACGGTCATCCAGTCGAACAGCTCGCGCGGGTCCTCGTAGCGGCGCTCCAGCGCCTCCAGCCCGCACAGCAGGTCCGGCGGGCGCCCGTCCGCGCTGTGGCCGTCGGAGGCGATCACGTGTACGTGGCCGCGCTCGAGCATCTCGAAGGCGACCTTGCGGACGATGTCGCCGAAGCGCCCCGACAGCGCGGTCGAGGTGACCTGCGCCAGCGCGCCCAGCTCGAGCAGCCGCTCGATCGCGCGCGGGGAGCGCATGAACGCCGGCGAGCGCTCGGGGTGCGCGAGCAGGACCTCGAAGCCGCGCCGGCGCAGGTCGGCCACGGCGGGCTCCATCGCGGACGCCTGTGGCGACAGCGGGCACTCGAGCAGCAGCCACGGGCCGGCGCCGAGCGTCAGCGCCCGCAGGTCGGCGTCGTCGAGCCCCTCGATCCGCGACATCGCCACCTCGCCGCCCTGCACGACCTCGAGCGGTATCCCGTCCGCGCGCAGCCGCTCGAGGACCCGATCGCGCGCCAGGGCGAGATCCTCCGGCACCAGGCCGAAGCGGCGGCTGATGTGGGAGGTGGCCGCGATCACGCGCGTGCCGGAGGCGACGGCCGCGGCCGCCATCTCGGCGCTTTCGTCGAGCGTCTGCGGACCGTCGTCGAGGCCGGCGAGGATGTGCGCGTGGAGGTCGATCACCACGCGTATGATCGCGCGTCGCATGTTCCGCTCGATCGTCGTCGGCACGGACGGGTCCGACACCGCCCGTCAGGCGGTGCGTGAGGCCGTCGAGCTGGCGGCCGCGCTCGGGGCCTCGCTCGAGCTCGTGAGCGCTTACGAGCCCGTCGCCGGGCAGCGGCTGCGCGACGAGGCCCGCGAGGCGCCGCGCGACCTCCAGTGGATGATCAACGCCCGCGAGGACGTCGAGGCGACGCTGCGCGAGGCGGCCGCGGAAGCGGAGGCGGCCGGCGTGGCCGTGCAGACCTACGCCCGCGAGGGCGACCCGGCCGACGCCATCCTCGACGTGGCCGAGGAGCGCGGAGCGGACCTGATCGTGGTCGGCAACAAGGGCATGACCGGCGCCAAGCGCTTCCTGCTGGGCTCCGTGCCCAACAAGGTCTCCCACCACGCCCCGTGCAGCGTGATGATCATCCGCACCGCGCCCTGATCGAGCGCGCTACGGCGTGACGGCGCGCGCGGCGTCGAGCAGCCCGGCGCCGTAGCGGTAGTCCGGGCCGCCGGGGCCGAGGTCGCGCGCGGTCGCCTTCAGCCGCTGCTCGACCGCGGCGGGGCTCGGGTCGGGCCCGATCACGCCCGAGGCGATCACGAGCGCCGCCACGGCGCTGACGTGCGGGGCGGCCATCGAGGTCCCCATGTAGCCGCCGGGCAGCCCGAAGCGGCGCAGCGAGCCGTCGAAGGTCATCTGGAAGATGTTGCCGCCGGGCCGCTCGTCGGGCCGGCAGTTGGGGTCGCCGGCGATCCGCGAGTCCTCGCCGCCGCCGGGGGCGACGATGTCGAGGTTGGCGCCGTTGTTGGAGTACTCCGCCACGCAGCCGTGCTGGGTGGTCGCGCCGACGGAGAGCACCTGGGAGGCGCGCGCCGGGTACGCGATGCTGCGGGCGGCCGCGTTGCCGGAGGCGCCGACCACCAGCGTGCCCTTGCGGCGCGCGTAGCGCAGAGCCGACAGGATGTCCGGGATCTCCGAGCGCGTGACCTGGGTGCCGAACTCGAACGAGAGGTTGATGACGTCGGCGCCGCGCCGGGCGGCGAAGCGGATGCCGGCGGAGATGGCGACGCTGTCGCCCTCGCCGAGGCGGTCGAGCACCCGCACCGGCATGATCCGCGCTCCGTAGGCCAGCCCCGTCACGCCGACGTTGTCGCCCGTGCCCTCGCCGATCGTGCCCGACACGTGCGTGCCGTGGCCGTTCTCGTCGTTGGGCCGCGTGTCGCCGTCGACGAAGTCGTAGCCCGCCACGAAGTCGCCGTCGTGGAAGTCGGGCGAGCGGCGGCAGGTGATCGTGCGGCGCGAGGAGGACTCGGCCGAGCGGGGGCAGCGCCCCCGGTTGCTGTAGGCGACGCCCGTGTCGAGCACGGCGACGGTGGCGCCGGCCCCGCCGGTCCGGCCGACGTCGATCATCCGCTGCCAGGCGTCCGGCGCGTTGACGCCGTTCTCGGCGAGGAAGTTCCACTGCAGCTGCTGCCAGCCGCCGGGCACCCCGGCGTTGCCCGGGTCGGGCGGCACGATGGCGCTGACGCGGGCGATCGGGTTCGGCGCCGCGGTGGCCACCTCGGGCCGGGCGCGCAGCTCGCGCACCGTCGCGGCGACGCTCTCCCCGTCGCGGATCGTCAGCGCCCGGGTGCGCGGGGCGAACACGCGCGGCTTGCCGACCCCGGTCGCGCGCTGCACGGCGGCGCGGGCGGCCCGGCCGGCGGAGCGCTCGTAGCGCACGATCACCTCGCCGGGCACGTAGCTCGCGCGCGCCGTCGGGCGCGCGCCGGCCTGCGCGGCGGCGGGCAGCGCCAGCGCGACGAGGACCGGGAGCAGCAGCAGGCGGAGGCGAGGTGACGGCGTCATGGGGGCGGGGGCGTTGACGCCGAGCAGGCGGATACGCGGTCCTACAACATTGTCGGTGCCCGGAAGTTTCACGACAACCCCAGATACGTGCCGGAACTGACACTTTGACCACGATCGTGCCGACCGACGAGCACTTCATGCAGCTCGCGCTGGAGCAGGCCGAGCGCGCGCTCGCCCACGGCGACGTGCCCGTCGGCGCCGTGCTCGTGCACGGTGGCGAGGTCGTCGGGGCCGGCCACAACGAGCGCGAGCTGCGCCAGGACCCCAGCGCCCACGCCGAGATGATCGCCCTGCGGGCCGGCGCGCGGGCGCTCGGCTCCTGGCGCCTGCTGGACACCGTCCTCTACGTCACGCTCGAGCCGTGCGCGATGTGCGCGGGCGCGATCGTGCTCGGCCGCGTCCCGCGCGTCGTCTACGGGACGGCCGACCCGAAGGCGGGCGCCGCGGGGAGCGTGCTCGACGTGCTCGCGGAGCCGCGTCTGAACCACCGCCCGGCCGTGGAGGGCGGCGTGCTCGCAACCGAGTGCGCCGCCCTCCTGCGCGCGTTCTTCGCCGCGCGTCGCTAGCCTGTTCGATCGCGCCCGAGGCGCCCGCGGAGGGGTGCGAGAGTGGTTGAATCGGGCGGTCTCGAAAACCGTTGTGTGGGTAACCCCTGCACCGAGGGTTCGAATCCCTCCCCCTCCGCCTCGGTCGTCCTGACCGGTAGATTGCCGCGCTTCATGGACGACGCCACGATCACGCGGCTGGCCGACCTCGCGATCGGCTTCGGCTGCAATCTGCAGCCCGGGCAGATCCTCGCCATCAGCGGTGAGCCCGGCAAGGAGCGGCTGATCCGCGCGCTGGCCGAGAGCGCCTACAAGCACGGCGCGAAGTTCGTCGACGTCGGATGGTTCGACCCGTGGGTCAAGCGGGCCAGGATCCAGCACGCCGCCGAGGACACGCTGGACTACGTGCCGCCGTGGCTCGGCGAGCGCGTGCTGGCGCTCGGCGAGCACCGCGCGGCGCGCGTCGCGCTCTCCGGTCCGGTCGCGCCGGGCCTGCTCGAGGACCTCGACCCGGTGCGCGCCGGCCGCGACCGGCTGCCGTCGGTCAAGGAGGCGGGCACGGTCGTCAACGACCGCACGACCAACTGGACGATCGTGCCGTGCCCGACCGTGCCGTGGGCGACGCTCGTGCACCCCGACCTGCCGGAGGACGAGGCGCTCGCGAAGCTCGACGAGCAGATCGTCCACGTCCTGCGGCTCGACGAGGCCGACCCGATCGCCGTCTGGCGCGAGCGGGCCGACACGCTGACCACGGCCGCGCGCAAGCTCGCGGAGCGCGGTTTCGACTCGCTCCACTACGAGGGGCCGGGCACCGACCTGACGGTCGGGCTGCTGCCCGGCGCCGGCTGGGAGGCGGCGCGCTTCGAGACCGTCGAGGGGATCGAGCACATGCCGAACCTCCCGACGGAGGAGGTCTTCACCTCGCCCGACCCGCAACGCGCGGAAGGCCACGTGACGGCGACCAAGCCGCTCGTGCTGATCGACGGCACCGTCGTGCGCAACCTGCGCGTGCGCTTCGAGGGCGGCCGGGCCGTCCAGGTCGACGCCGACTCCGCTCAGGACGTGATGCGCACGATCGTCGCCCGCGACGAGGGCGCGGCGCGGCTCGGCGAGGTCGCGCTCGTCGACGGCGAGGGCCGCATCGGCAAGCTCGACACCGTCTTCTACGACACGCTGCTCGACGAGAACGCCGCCAGCCACATCGCGCTCGGCCAGGGCTTCCCGTTCGTGGCCCGCGGCCGCGAGGCCGACGTCAACGAGAGCGCCATCCACATCGACTTCATGATCGGCTCGGACGAGCTGAAGATCACCGGCATCACCGCGGACGGCGAGCGCGTGCCCGTCCTGCACCGGGGCGCCTGGCAGATCTAGGCCGGGATCCTAGGCGCGTCAGGCGTTACCCTTTCCGCCGCTCCACCCTGGAGAGGTGCCGGAGCGGTTGAACGGGCACGATTGGAAATCGTGTGACGGGGGTCAACCTCGTCCGAGGGTTCGAATCCCTCCCTCTCCGCTGCGGCGCTAGTGCGGCGGCGGCTGGGAGGCGGCGATCGGGATCGGGGTCGGCTCGGCGCCCGTCTCGTCGTAGACGCCCAGCGTCTCGAGCTCGAGCACGAGCACGACCTGGCGCACGGAGATCGCCAGGTACTCGTGGCGCTCGGGCTCGCGGCTGCCGTCGAGCCAGGTCAGCTCGGCGTCGGTGACCGCGAGGAAATCGCGCTCGTGGGCGTTCAAGAAGTCGGTCGTCCGGGACCGGAAGCCCTCGTTGGGGAGCTGCAGCGTCCCCTCGATCTCGTGGCGCTGCGTCTCGATGCGGACGCGCTCGCGGCGGAAGTGCATGAGCGCAGTATCGGTCATGCGCCGCGGCCCCTATAGCCTGGCCGCCGATGCTCGACGTCGACGCGCACCTCAAGCCCTACCTCGACCGACTCTCCGACGACGTCGGGGGCCTGGACCTCTACGACGCCCACACCCACATCGGCGCCAACGACCCGGACGGGTTCTCGCAGACGCCCGACCAGCTCCTGAAGGCGCTCGCGCCCGCCCGGGCGCGCGGCGTCGTGTTCCCGATGCACGAGCCCGACGGCTACCGGGCGGCCAACGACGCCGTGATCGAGGCCGCGGCGGCCTCCGGCGGCGTCGTGGTCCCGTACTGCCGCGTGGACCCGCGCGACGGCGCGCCGGCCGAGGCCACGCGGGCGCTGGACGCCGGCGCCCGCGGGATCAAGCTGCACCCGCGCGCGGAGCAGTTCGGCCTCGACGAGCCGGGCGTGCGCGACGTCGTCGCGCTCGCCCATGAGCGCGGCGTGCCCGTGCTCATCCACGCCGGCCGCGGGATCCCGGCGCTCGGGCAGCACACCGTCGCGCTCAGCGGCGAGTTCCCCGGCGCCAAGCTGATCCTCGCCCACGGCGCGATCTCCGACCTCGCGTGGCTGTGGAAGGTGATGCCCGAGCACCCGAACCTGTTCGTGGACACCGCGTGGTGGAACCCCGCCGACCTGATGGCGCTGTTCTGCCTCGCGCCGCCCGCGCAGATCCTCTGGGCGAGCGACTCGCCCTACGGCCTGCCCGTGATGTCCGCCGTGCTGGCGCTGCGCTGCGCGCGCCAGGCCGGGCTCGGGCCGGAGGCGATCCGCTCGATCGCCGGCGGCCAGATGGCGCGCCTGCTGGACGGCGAGCCGGGCGCCGACGCCGGGCCCGCACCGCACCGGGTCCTGCCGCTGGACCCGCATCTCGAGCGCGTGGTGACGCACCTGGTGAGCGCGATGGGGCGCGCGTTCGCCCGCGCCGACCCCGAGGAGCCGATCGCGCTGGCCCGGCTCGCGGCCGCCGTCGGAGAGGACCAGGAGTGCGCGCCCGTGTGCGCCGCGGTGCTCGAGCTGCTCGACCTCTACGAGGAGCACAAGCACGAGCCGCCCACCGACGGGCGCCCGTTCCCGTCCGCCGGGCGCCTGGTGGTCACGGCGCTGGCGGTCGCGCGCACGCCCGACGTGCCGCTGCCCGAGCTGCCGGACGCCCCGCCGCCGACGCGCGACGAGGCCGGGCGCTTCGGCGACTAGCCCTCGCCGCCGCCGCCGCCACCCGTGCCGCCGCCGCCCGTGTCGGGCGGCCGCGTGCAGTCGGAGTAGACGCGGCTGGCGTGCAGCCGCTGGCCGCCGAGCGTCTCGGTGCTGACAGACAGCCGGGCGCCCGACTGCGGGATCCGGACGGTCGCGCTCGCGGCGCGGGGGACGCCGGTCAGCCGAGCGGCCTGGGCGCCGTCGACGGCGATCCTGACGAAGCCGAGGATCGCGCCGTTGGGCGGCGTGACGCGGACCGTCGCGTTGCGGACGGAGCCGCAGCCGGGGGCGGAGTCGGGCAGCTTGAGCACCTGACCGGAGGTGACGGCGGGCTCGGGAGCCTCATAGGGGTCGTCGCCCTGGGCGGCGAGGGCGGTCGCGCCGACTCCGAGCACGGCGAGAACGGCGAGGGGGAGGGCGCGCTTCATGGTGGCGACCGTACGGGATGCAGGTGTTGCCGTGGGGAAAATGCTCGGGCGGTCACTCACGGGGAACCGGCGCACCGCGGGGTCGGTTGACGGTCTCCGGCATTGCCGTGAGCGCTGTTAGGTTGGCCCGCCGGGATGGCGAGTCGATGGTGAAGTTCCTCGCGCGACGGATGGTCGCGCTCGCCGCGGTGGTCGTGATGGTCACGGTCGTGACGTGGATCAGCATCCACGGGCTGCGACCCGAGGCGTTCGCCTACGACCAGCGGCCGACGCTGGAGCAGCTCGCCGACTACCTCATCCAGGCCTTCCTGCACTTCGAGCTGGGCAACTCGTGGGAGAACAACCAGCCGCCGGTCGCCGGGATGCTGCGCGAGGGCCTGCCCGCGGACCTGTGGCTGCTGGCGGGCGGGATGGCCTTCGGCCTGGTGGCCGGCCTCGCGGCCGGCACCTACGTCGGCTCGCGGCCGCGCGAGCCGCTGGCGCGGGCGATCGAGGCGATCTCGATGTTCTTCCTGTGCGCGCCCGTCTACGTGGTCGGGCTGTCGCTGTTGCTGCTGTTCGGCATCGGGATCGCGGTCACGGGCATCGGCTTCATCCCGCTCAAGTACGTCCCGTTCGAGGAGAGCCCGATCCGCTGGCTGGGCTCGATGCTCGTGCCGTGGATCGTCGTCGGGCTGCCGCTGGCGGCCGTCTGCGAGCGGATGATGAACAGCTCGATGCGCGAGGTGCTGCACGAGGAGTTCATCCGCACCGCGCTCTCGAAGGGCATCTCGAACCGGCGCATGCTGCGCCGGCACGCCGTCCCCGCGGCGGCGGCGCCCGTGCTGACGCTGGCCGGGGTGAGCGTGCCCGTGATGGTCACGAACATGGTGCTCGTGGAGCTCACCTTCAGCATCCCTGGCGTCTTCCAGTCGTTCCGCTCGAGCATGGACAACGAGGACTACCCCGTGATCATGGGCATCGTCATCTCCGCCGCGGTGCTCGTCGCCCTCGGCAGCCTGCTGGTCGACCTCGCGCTCGCCTGGCTGGACCCGAAGACCCGGACGAGCCGCGTCTAGGCCGGCACGCGCGCCGGTGTGGGACGGCCCGTCCCGAGCTCGTACTCCGACGCGTCGAAGCGCGCGGCGCGGCGGCGGAACAGGAACGTCCAGTCCGGCCACAGCGTGGCGTTGCGCCCCGTGTCGTCGAGGTACCAGCTCTTGCAGCCCGTGCTCCAGACCGTGTCCGCCATCTGCTCGTCGATGGCCGCGTTGAAGGCCTGCACGGTCTCGGCCTTGACCTCGAGCGTGGCGGCGCCGCGGCGGCGCATCTCCCCCAGCGCGCCCATCACGTGGGCCACCTGGGACTCGATCATGTAGACCATCGAGCTGTGCCCGAGGCCCGTGTTCGGGCCGAGCAGCATGAACAGGTTCGGGAAGCCGGGCACCGCCGCGCCGAGGTGGGCGCGCGGGCTGCCCTGCCAGTGCTCGTCCAGCGTGCGGCCCGCGCGGCCGCGGACGTAGCGGGCGACCGGCATGTCGGTCACGTTGAAGCCGGTGCCGAAGATGATCGCGTCGACGTCGATCTCCTCGCCGGCGCCGGTGACGATCGAGTGCTGGCGCACCTCGGCGACGCCGTCGGTCACGAGCTCGACGTTGTCGCGGCCGAGCGCCGGATACCAGAGATTGGACGGCAGGATGCGCTTGCAGCCGATCGTGTAGCCCGGCTCGACCTTGCGGCGCAGCTCGGGATCGGAGATCTGGCGATCCATGTGCTTGCGGGCGAGCTTCTCCACCACCTTCATCAGCCGCGGCTGCTTGACGAAGCCGAGCACGAGCAGCTCGCGGGCGGAGTAGATCCCGCCGCGGACGAGCCGCTGCAGGAGCGGGACGCGGCGGTACAGGCGCCGCTCGCGCGGGGAGATCGGCCGGTCGGTGTGCGGCATGATCCACGGCGCGGTGCGCTGGAAGACGTGCATCTGCGCGACGTCGGGCGCGATCGCCGGGACGAACTGGATCGCCGAGGCGCCCGTGCCGATCACGGCGACGCGCTTGCCCTCGACGTCGTAATCGTGGTCCCACTGCGCCGAGTGGAACATCCGGCCCTCGAAGCGCTCGAGGCCCTCGATGTCCGGCGTCTTGGGATCGCTCAGCGCGCCGGCGGCGGAGATGAGCACGCGGGCGCTGAGCTCGCCCTTGTCGGTCGCAACGCGCCAGCGCTGCTCGCCCTCGTCCCAGTCGGCGCCCGTGACGGTGGTGCCGAGGCGGATGGAGCGCGCGATGTCGAAGTCCTCGGCGACGCGCCGCAGGTAGGCCTCGATCTCGCCCTGCCGGGAGTAGGTGCGCGTCCAGTCGGGGTTGGGCGCGAACGAGAAGGAGTACAGGTGCGAGGGCACGTCGCAGCCGCAGCCCGGATAGGTGTTGAACCACCAGGTGCCGCCCACGGCCTCGCCGCGCTCGAGCACCACGAAGTCGTCCATGCCGGCCTCGCGCAGCTTGATCGCCATGCACAGGCCGGAGAAGCCGGAACCGACGATCGCGACGTCGACCCCGGCGGGGAGTTCGGAGGCGGTTTCCATGGTCCTTACGTTACCGTAACTTACAGTTCTGTAACATCGGCGTGACGATGCCCACACGCGCACCCCTGCGGATGACGGCCGAAGCCCGGCGCGAGCAGCTGCTCGACGTCACGAAGGCGATCGTCGCCCGGCGCGGCTTCCACGCCGTCTCGATCGAAGGCGTGGCGCGCGAGGCGGGCATCAGCCGCCCGATCGTCTACGGGCACTTCGAGGACCTGGCGGGGCTGCTGGACGCGCTCGTCGCGCGCGAGGGCGCCCGTGCGCTCGGCCAGCTCGGCGAGGTGCTGCCGGCCGCGCTGGCGCGCAGCGACCCGGAGGAGCGGCTCGTCGCCGCGCTCGGCGGCTACCTGGAGGCCGTCCAGGCCGACCCCGTCACCTGGCGGCTCGTGCTCGTCCCCAGCGAGGGCGCGCCCGCGGTCCTGCACGAGGCGATCGCCCGCGGCCGCGCCGCGGTCGTCGGCCAGCTGGCCGCGGCGCTCGGCGACAGCGGGGTGCAGGCGCCGGACCCCGAGCTGGCCGCGCACCTGCTCTCGGCGTTCGCCGACGAGGCGGCCCGGCTGCTGCTCGCCGCCCCGGAGCGCTACCCGCGTGAGCGCGTCCTGGCGCTCGCCCGCTGGTTTCTCGGGCGGATGGTTCCGCCTGTGTGACCCGCGGACCGGCGGGTGCGCCATGGGCGTGACTGTCGCCGGGCCGGACGACAAGATGGCGTGCCGTGCTGGGGTATCTCGTGCGGCGGTTGCTGCTGGCGGCCGGGACCGTCGTGCTGACGGCCTTCTTCGCGTACGGGATCATCCGTGCACTGCGGCCCGACCGCTACCCCCCGGGCTCGAGCGTGCTGGGCGGAACCTGGCGCGACGTCGAGGACGCGCTGTTCGGCTTCACGCTCGGGGAGGACTACGTCCACGAGGAGTTCGTGCGCGGGTTCGCCGCCGACCTCTACCTGCTCGCCGGAGGCCTGGTCGTGGCGGTCGGGCTCGGGATCGCGGGCGGGGTCTGGTGCGCGGCGCGGGACCGGACGCGGTCCGCGCGCGCGGTCGAGGGCGCCGCGGTGTTCTTCCTCTGCACGCCGGTCTACGCACTCGCGCTGGGCACGCTGCTGCTGTTCGCACCGCCGTTCGGGCTCTTCCAGCTGCCGTACTTCTTCGACCCGAACTCCTACGAGCCGCCGCTGGAGAGGCCGTGGGACTTCGCGCGCTCGATGCTCGTGCCGTGGCTCGTGGTCGGTGCACCGCTCGCCGGCGCGATCCTGCGCCTGACGCTCGCCCTGACGCGCGACTCGATGGGCGAGCACTGGGTGCGCACGGCGCGCGCGAAGGGCGTGCCGGAGAAGCGGGTGGTCGGCCGCCACGCCGCCCCTGCGTCGTTCGTGACCGTGCTCTCGCAGTTCGGCGCCTCGGCGCCGATCATGGTCATGAACGTCGTGCTGGTCGAGTGGGTCTTCTCGATCCCGGGCTTCTTCCGGCACATGCGGCGCGCGCTGGGCCAGAACTACGGCGCGCCGGAGAACTACATCGACATCCCGATGCTCCAGGCGCTGGCGATGTGGGCCGCCGTGCTGATCGTGGCGGTCAGCCTGCTGGCCGACCTCGCGATCGTGCGCCTGGACCCGCGCATCCGCGCCGGTGGTCGGCCGATGGCCTGAGTGGGTAGCCGGGCGACGATGCCTCGCCTGGCCGCGGTCCTGCTCCTCCTCGCGCTGCTCGCGGTCGGCGCACCGGCATGCGGCGAGGCCGACGATCTGCGCGAGCGCGGGCTGTGGGGCAACAGCGTCTACCGCGAGGGCAAGCTCGAGCCCGGCGACGTCGAGGAGGCGATCTCCACCGTGCTGGCGGCGGGCGACTTCGACACGTCAACCCGCAGCACCACGGCACGCCGGACCAGCGGCGCGCGGCGTGGCTGACCGGCTACCGCTCCGGCGACCCGCCGAGTGCGCGGACGTGGCCGGCGTCTGATCGGCCTAGCGGCTGCGGTAGCGGCGCGTGACGCGCACGCGGTTGCCGGCGCCGTCGAAGGCCAGCGCTGCGACGTGGAAGCGGATGCGCCGGCCGGAGCGGAGCCTGCGCACCAGGCTCCGCGGCAGGGCGAGCGAGAGCCGGCGCGTGCGACCAGCCACGAGCGTCGCGCTACGTCGCAACCAGCGTCCGCGCGCGCGGACCGTGAGCCGTGCGCGCGCGGCTTCGTCGGCGCGCAGCGAGATCCGTAGCGCGCGCGTGTCGCGGCGGACCGTCGTCCACGACTGCCGCAGCCCTGGCGCGCGCACGTCGGCGGGCGGCGGCGGCACGGTGACCGTCGGCGCCGGGTCCGCCGTCGGTTCGCCCGTGGGCTCCGGGTCCGGCTCGGTGGCCGGCTCGGGATCCGGGCTGGGCACGGGATCCACCGTCAGCTCGGGCACGCCGGGCGCGTCGGCCCCGAGCCGGAATCCAGTGCGCCATCGACGGCGTACCGGCGTCGTCGATCGCGAACAGCATGTAGTAGCCGGGCGGGGCCAGCGTGCCGTCGGCCGGCATGCGCACGTTGACGCCCTTCCCGGCGACGCGCGAGACGATCTCGAGCTCGACGAGCCGCTGGTTCATGTCGTTGGCGTGGGTGGTCGCCGCGGGCGCGACGAGGACGGCCCGCTCCGCCTCGCGAGCGGTGATCGGGATCCCGGCCACGTCCCCGTAGGGGGCGTTCGCGGGAGCGGCGCCGATCGCGGGTCGCGGCGCCGGGCCGTCGCCGTCGAACAGGTAGGGCGGCGAGTAGATCTCCGCCTCGTCGACGGTCGCGCCCGTGGCCGCCCACGGGTCGGGCACATCCCCGACGTCCCAGTAGTCGTCGCCCGCCGAGAGCACGCGGCCGTCGGGCAGCAGGACCGCCGTCGAGTGGTACGTCCGCCACTTCGCCTGGGCGGGCCCGAGCCGCCACGCCGTGTCGGTGCCGGGCCGCAGCAGCTCCACGCGCTTGAGCTCCTGGTCGCGGCCCGTGTATGCGTTCTGCGTCCCGGGATCGGCGGCCGGGTCGCCGCCCGCGGTCACGCCGCCGGGCTCGAAGCCCGCGCCGCCCCCGACCGCGACGAGCGAGCCGTCGGGCAGGATCACGACGTTGGAGCTCGAGCGCCCCACGTGCATCGGCGGCACGTCAGGGGAGGCGGACCAGCGCGGTGTCGCCGCGGCCACGTCGATCACGTCGGCGTCGCGCTGGGAGCGCTTGTCGCCGTCCTGGTCGACGTAGCCGCCGATCAGCGCGGCGCGCGTCGGCGCATTCGGCAGGATGACTCCGGCGCCGTAGCCGCGGTAGTACGTGGTCAGGCCGCCGTAGCCGTCCTTGCCGCCGCCGATCGTCGTCCAGGCGGAGCCATCCGCGCCGGCCCCGTCCAGCGCTGCGGTGTCCAGCAGGGCGGACTGGATCGAGTCCGGCCCGCCGAGCAGCACGTCGCCGCCCGGCATCGTGAACAGGTGCGGGTAGAACGGGAACCACTGGAACACGCCCGGCACGGCGTCGCCCGCCGGCACGTGGCGCAGCGAGCCGTCGCGCCAGTCGAAGATCTCGAGGTCGCGGTTGTCCGCCGCGCTGCCGGTCTCGTCGAGGCCGGCGTAGATCGCGATGCGCCCGTCCGCGAGCTCGACCTGGCTCGGATACCAGCGGCCGTGGCGCATGCGGCCGGCGAAGCTCCACGTCTCCGTCCACGGGTCGAACAGGAACGCGATGTCGAGCCCCTTGAAGTCGCCGCCCGCCTGATAGTCGGGGTAGGCGAGCGTCCCTCCGGCTGCGAACACCCGCCCATCGGGCAGCAGGGATTGTCCGGAGCAGAACACCGGGGCGTCCTCGACGTCGCCGTCGCCGTCCAGATCGAGCTTGGGCGTGACGTCCTCGGGCGGCAGCTCCGGATGCGCCGGGTCCCACAGCATGGCGGGCGTCGTGTTGGCGCGGGTGCCGTCGGTGGAGTCGATCGGCGGGCGGCCCCACATCAGGACCTTGCCCGTCGGCAGGACCACGGAGTGGATCGCGTAGCCGGGCAGATCGATCCGCTCGCCCGCCGGCGTCCAGCGGCCGACCTCCTCCGCCGGAGCGTCAACGCTGAGCTGCGCCGCGCGGCGGGCCCTCGCGGTCGTGCTGCGGAGGATCGCCCGGCGGCGGGCCGGGGCGAGCGCCCGCCAACGGCGCGCCGCATCGCTCAGCGCGCGGTCTTCGAGCGCGTGCTCCCGCGCGTGGGAGCTCGCGAGCCGGGTCGCGGTCGCGGTCGGGTGCGCAGCGGCCGTCGCGCACGTCGATGCCGCGATCAGGGCCGTCGTCACGACCGCGGCCCACCGTCGATCCTGCACATCCATGCGCGATCGAGCGTACCGGACGCGCTAAGCCGCGTCGCCGCTCAGCAGCCTGCTGCGCAGGCGCTCGCGCGCCTCGCCGAAGCGCGTCACCTCGTAGGCGACCAGTCCGACCAGCAGCGCGGCGAGGCCGCCCAGCGCGGCCAGCGCCGGGACCTCGACGGCGAGCGGGATCAGCAGCGGCAGCACGACCGCCATCACGAGCCGCTGGCGGTTGAGGGTGTGGATGTTGCGCCAGCGGAAGGCGACGTGGGCGAGCAGGTAGAGGGAGGTGCCGCCGAGCAGCGCGACGGCCGGCACCAGCTTCAGCGCCTCGTCGGTGTGCTCGAGCGTCTTCTTGAGCCCGAGCGCCAGCAGCACGATCCCCGCCACCATCGCGAAGTGCAGGTAGGAGTACGAGTCGCGCGCGATCTCGTTCTGCTCCTTGCCCGGCTCGGCGTTCTCGAGCCGGCGGGCCGCGACCAGCGCGACGACGTCGAAGTACAGCCACCACAGGGCGCAGGCCACCGCCGTGCCGAGGACGGCCGCGGCGCCGACCCCGGCCGTGACGCCCACCACCTCGGCGCCGACACCGATGGCGACGATCGACTCGCCGAGCGCGATGATCACGATCAGGCCGTGGCGCTCGGCGAAGTGCTCGGGCATCAGCCGCCAGCCGCTCGAGTCGATCACGAGCGGGCCGCCGACGTCGAGCACGAGCGCGATCGCCCACAGCGCGCCCTGCAGTTCGCCGTCCGTGAACGCGGCGGCTCCGAGCAGGCCGACGCCGATCGCGGTCGAGATCGCGAGCCCGATCGCCGAGCTGCGCAGGCCAGGGTCGTCGCGGCCGGCGATCACCAGCAGGGTGACCTGCATCGCGCGCACGAAGCCGTAGGCGACGACGAAGATCCACGCGTCCTCGCCGAACGCCTCCGGGATCGCGAGCGCGACGACGAGCAGCGCGGCCATGGCGGCGAAGATGACCAGCCGGACCGAGCCCTCCTCGGGGTCGATCGCGCTGCACGCCCACGTGTAGCCCACCCACGCCCACCACATCACGCCGAGGATCGCCACGCCCTTGGCCAGCCCGGTCCACGTCGGCTCGTGCGCCATCAGCGCGGTGCACTGCGTGAGCGCCAGCACGAACACGAGATCGAAGAACAGCTCGAGCGGGCTCACGCGGTCGTCGTCGCGCCGCTTGGTCGTGATGTGCGGGCGGCGGATGCGGGTCGTGCTCACTCCCCGCATCCTCTCACCCGCCCGTGACGCCTTCACCGGTGGCGCGTCCGCGCGCGGATCTCCTTCCGGTGGCGCTTGTGGAACGCCCGCGAGCGCGCGCGGCGCTCGGCGGCGCTGAGCCCCTCGCGCTCGAGCTTGCGCATCGCCGCCAGGCGGTCGGGCGCGAGCTCGCCGGCCGCGACCGCCTCCGCCACGCCGCAGCCGGGCTCCCCGTCGTGGCGGCAGTCGGCGAAGTGGCAGCGTGCGGCGGCCTCCACGACGTCGGCGAACGCGTCCTCCACGCCGGCCGCGGACGCCATCCGCGGCAGCCGCAGGCCGGGCGTGTCGATCAGCAGTGCTGGGGGTGCAGCGCCCTCGAGCACGAACAGCTCGCGGTGGGTGGTCGCGTGCCGCCCGCGCGCGTCGCGCTCGCGCACCTCGAGCGTGCGCTGGCGCTCCTCCCCGAGCAGGAGGTTCACGAGCGTGCTCTTGCCGACGCCCGACATCCCGACGAGCGCGTGCGTGCGCCCGGGGGTCAGCCGGGCGCGCAGCCCGTTGACGCCCCAGCCGTCGCGGGCGGACAGCACGATCGCCTCCGTCCCGGTGGCCGCCGACACCGCCGCGGTCTCACCGACCGGGTCGCGGGCGAGGTCGCCCTTCGTGCAGACGACGAGCACCTCCACCCCGCCGGCGTTCGCGAGCGCGACGAAGCGCTCGAGCCGGCGCAGGTTGAGGTCCATGTCGAGCGAGGTCGTCACGAGGCAGAGGTCGACGTTGGCGGCCAGCGCCTCCTCGCGCGCGTCGCCGCCGGCGCGCGAGAGCAGCGTGCGCCGCGGCAGGACGTGGCGGATCACCTCGCCGCCGCGCAGCGCGACCCAGTCGCCCGTCGTGGGCAGCTCGGCCGGGCCGCGCGCGGCGGCCTCCAGCGCGCCCGCCACAGGCACGAGCTTGTTCACGTCGTCACCGCGGACGGCGTAGAGGCCGCGGTGCACCGCGGTCACGCGCGCGGGGACGAGCGCGTGGTCACTGTGATGGTCGGCGAGGGCCTCGGCCCATCCGCCGTCCCACCCGAGGGTGGAGAGGTTCAACTCCGAGCTCCTTCGCGAAAGGGGAATGAATGCGGCGTGGGCGGCCGCGCGGCGGAGAGATGCTCAGGGCCGCGCGGCGGACTCAGGAGGCCGCGGCGAAGGTGCGGTGCTGTCGCGAGATGGAAAGCACGGACTCCAAGGTACGGGCCGCCGCGCCGCCCGTCCAGTACGGCTGGCACGAGGGTTGCACTGGAGGCGTCGATTGGGAGAGGATCGGTCGGTCGCCATGAGCACCGAGGCCGAGACCGCGCCGGAGCCGCCCCGCCCGATCGGAGGCGCGGGGGTGCTGGCCGCGGGCGCGATGGGCGCGGTCGTGGCGCTCGCGCTCGGCCTCTACAGCCGCGCGCACGACCCTCAGAGCGACCTCGCGATCACGCTCGGCTTCGCGGACACGATCACGATGAAGGTCTGGCTGTCGACCGTCGCGATCCTGTTCGCGCTGTTCCAGATCTTCTCCGCGCTGTGGCTGTACGGGCGGCTGCCGATCGCGAACCGGCCGTCGTGGCTCATGCACGCCCACCGGATCTCGGGGCGGCTCGCGTTCCTGTTCAGCCTGCCGGTCGCCTACCACTGCCTCTACCAGCTCGCGTTCCAGGACACGACGACCCGCGTGCTCGCCCATTCTCTGCTGGGCTGCCTGTTCTACGGGGCGTTCGCGACCAAGGTGACGATCATCCACATGCCGGGGCGGGCGGGCGTCTGGCTGCCGGTGATCGGCGGGACCGTGTTCGCCTTGCTCGTCGCCACCTGGGTGACGAGCGGCCTCTGGTACATCAGCACGAGCGGGATCCCGTCGCCCTGATGCTGGCCACCATCGACCGCGGGTTCGCGTGGGTCACGTGGCTGCTGGCGGCGTTCGCCGTGGCCGTGCTGCTGATCGGGCCGCAGTTGATCGGGGCCGAGAAGCCACCGCCCACGCCCCAGCAGGTCGAGACGACCGCGGCCAGCGGCCAGGAGGTCTTCACCTCGACCTGCGGCGGCTGCCACACGCTCGGGGACGCCGGGACGTCGGGCGCGAGCGGCCCGAACCTCGACGAGGCCGGGCCCGACGCGGCGACGGTGAAGGCCTACGTCCGCGGCGGCGGGGGCGGCATGCCGGCGTTCGGCGACCAGCTCTCCAACGCCGAGATCGACGCGGTCGCCGCCTACGTCTCGAGCGTCGCGGGCGGCTAGGAGCCTAGGCCGCGCGCGGGCGGGCGCTGGCGCGGCGGCGCAGCAGCGAGCGCCAGGCCTCGTCGTCGAGCGAGGCGGGCTCGGTGGCGGCGATCCAGTCGAGCAGCGCAGTGGCGAGCGCGTCCGGCGCCTCGATGTGCGGGAAGTGCGCGGCCCCGGCCAGCTCGACGAAGCGGCTGTGCGGCACCGCGGCGTGCGCGGCGCGGCCGTGCTCGATCGGGATCGTGCGGTCGCGCTCGCCCCAGGCGATCAGCGTCGGCACCGCCTCGAGCAGGTACAGCCGGTCGGCGGCGCTCACGCGCTGGCCGCGGGCGTCGATGACCGCGCGCAGGGTGTGCACGAACGCCTCGCGGGCGCCGGGCCCGCCGAGCGGGCGCAGCGCGCGGGCGATCGCCTGCAGCTGCACGCCGAGCCCGGAGCCGCGCTCGCGCAGCCGGGAGCCCGCGCGGTCGAGCGCGCCCGTGACGCGGTCGGCGCCCGCGAGCGAGATCAGCGCGGACGCGCCCGGGACCGCGATCGAGCGCAGCAGCGGCGAGACCTCAGGCCCGAGGCCGCCGCTCGAGACCAGCCCGAGCCGCTCGACCCGGTGCGGGAACTGCCAGAAGAAGACCATCGCCACGCCGCCGCCGAAGGAGTGGCCAACGATCGTCGCCCGTCCCACCCCGAGCGCTGACAGGAGGTCGCGGATGACCGACGCGTGCGCGCCGAGCGAGTAGTCGCCGCGCGGGGTCGCCGAGTCGCCGTGGCCGACCAGGTCGGGCACGATCACCGTGTGGCGCTCGGCGAGCGCCAGCGCGACCTGCCGCCAGTGCCGGGAAGAGTTGACCATCCCGTGGATCAGCACGACCGGCGGCCCGGCGCCCGCGGTGCGGTAGACGACCTGGTGCCCGTGCAGATCGATCTCCCACGCGCCGAACGGATCGTGCGCAACACCGTGGAGCTCGGGCATGGCTCGAGCCTATCGGCCGTCAGCGGACGAATCTCGCATTCCCCGCCCGCGCCGGTTGCGTCATATTCCCCGTATGGACTATGCGGGCGGGCATGAGGTCATCGTCACCGGAGGCCTGGGCTTCATCGGCTCCCACGTCGTCGACGCGCTCCTGGCCGCCGGCCGGCGCGTGGTCGTCATCGACTCGATGGAGGCCGCCGTCACGGACGGCGCCGAGTACGAGCGGCACCCCGGCTGCGTCGTGTGGCGCGAGTCGATCTCCGAGTACTTCGATCGCGGCCGCGACTTCGCGGGGGCCGACCGCGTCATCCACGCGGCGTCCCCGGTCGGGCCGGCCGGGATCCTGCATCGGCAGGGACGTCTGGGCAACGACATCGTCACGTCGACCCAGCTCGTCGTCGAAGGCTGTCTCGATGCCGGCGCGGCGCTCTGCAGCTTCAGCTCGGCCGAGGTCTACGGGCGCAGCGGCCTGCTGAGCGAGACCGACGAGGTGGTCGTGCCGGCCCGCCACAACGCGCGGCTCGAGTACGCGATCGCCAAGCGGCTGACGGAGACGATCGCCATCAACTCGCGCCATCGCGGGCTCGTCGCGACCGTCGTGCGCCCGTTCAACGTCACCGGCGCCCGGCAGTCGCGCGCCGGCGGCTTCGTGCTGCCGACGTTCGTGCAGCAGGCGCTCGCGGACGAGCCGCTCACCGTGTTCGCGGGCGGCACGCAGATCCGCGCCTTCCTCTCGGCACGCGACCTCACGCGCTTCGTCGTCGACCACCTCGACGACGCGCTCGCGCACGGCGCCCCCGTCTTCAACCTGGGCAACGACGTCAACGCGACCAGCATCTGGGCGCTCGCCGAGCGCGTCGTCCGCCTGCTGGACAGCGCCTCCCCGATCGAGCACCGCGACGCGCGCGCGATCCACGGCCCGCTCTACGAGGAGGCCGAGTCGCTCGAGAAGCTGCCCGTCGCGGGCGCCGCGGCCGAGATCGGCTGGCGCCCGCAGGTCTCGCTCGACGAGCTGATCGAGGAGACCGCCGCGTTCTACCGCAGCCACCGCGACGTGCGCGCGGAGCGCAGCAGCCGCGCCGCGAGTGGCGTTGCCTGAGCTGCCGCGGTCCGCTCTCGTCCTCGCGCCCCACGCCGACGACGAGGCGATGGGGTGCTCGGGGCTGATGGCGCGGATGGCCGAGGCGGGCGCGCGGATCCACGTGCTCTACCTCGCCGTCGACGGCTTCCACCACTACGGGCTCGAGGGCGAGACGACCTACGCCCAGCGCGTCGCCGAGATCGAGCGCGTGCTGGAGCTGTTCGGCGACGGCTGCAGCTACGAGATCGCCTACGGCGACCAGGACATGATCGAGCGGCTCGACGCGCTGCCCCAGCGCGACCTCGTCGACCGCTTCGAGGCGGCGCTCAACGCGCACGAGCCCGAGCTGCTGCTGCTCCCGGCGGTCCCGGACTACGACCAGGACCACACGGCGGTGTTCGCGGCCGGGGTCGCCGCCGCCCGCCCGATCGCGCCGCGCTTCGGCAAGTGGCTGGCCCCGCGGGTGCTGACCTACGAGATGACGAAGCTCCAGTGGGCCGCCTCACCGCTGCCGCGCTTCGCGTCCTTCTGCGACATCACCGACGTGATCGAGACCAAGCTCGAGGCGGTCCGCCGCTACGAGACGATGCTGCGCCCGTCACCGCACATCCGCAGCCTCGACAGCGTCCGCGCGCTCGCCACGATCCGCGGAGCGGAGATCGGCGTGACCTACGCCGAGGCCTTCGGCGTCCTGCGCGAGCGCCTCGGCTAGCCGATGCCCGAGCCCGCTCGGCTGCATAGCGGGACGTTCTACGTCCGCGAGCGCGACGGGGAGCTCTGGAACTGCTTCCGGCTCCGGATGACGACGCCGGACGGCATCGAGCAAGCCTGGGACACCGGCCGCGGCTACGACGACCTGCCCGTCGACGTCGACCTGCCCGAGGCGCTGCGGACGTTCATCGAGGCATAGCCTGGTGGGAAGGCTGGCCGCGTGCGCCGTCAGAGGTGGTTTCGATCACCACCCGGCATGGCCGCTCGGCGAGCACCGTCTCGAGCGTGCGGCCGAACAGGGAGCCCCCTGCCACTCGGGGCGGCATGGGCATGACGATCGCCGCCGCGCGCATGTCGTTCGCCTCCTCGATGATCCGCCGGCCCGCCTGGCCGGCGCGGATCCGCTCGTGGTGTCCCGATACGCGGCGACCGCCCTGCACCCGGGCCTGCTCGATGACCGACTGGGCGCGCGCCTCCTCCTCGTCCATCGGCGCCGAGATCGGCAGCGCGTTCGGCACGGTCACCAGCGACACCACATGGATCCCTCGCCGCTTGCGCGCGGCCAGCTTGATCGCCGTCGCGACCACGTGGTCGTCATAGCGCCCGTCGATCACCGGGACCAGCACGGAGTCGTACTCCGCCTCGTGGTCGACGACCGGCTGCGGGATCGCGACCTTGTGGGTGGAGGTCAGGTCGAGGCCCTGCCGGCGGCGATACCCGGCGTAGACGAGGATCCCGAGCGCCAGCCACCCGACGCCGAACGCCGCCACCGTGAGGTTCAGCGCGGCGATCACCCCGAACGCGACCGCCGTGAAGGTGCCGCCGAGGATCGCGAACATCGGCGCGTCGTAGCTGCCGAGCCGCAGGTTGCCGGGGCCGCGGTAGGGGCGCTCGAAGTCCGGCAGCTTGCGGCGCAACCGGATGACAGCGGCGTGCGCGATCGTGAACGACAGCAGCGCCCCGAATGAGTAGATGCTGCCCAGGAACGCCTCTTGGCCGGGCAGCAGGATCAGGATCGCCAGGCCCGAGAAGACGAGGATGCCGATCCACGGCGTGCGGAACCGCGGGTGCAGCCGTCGCAGACCGTCGGGCAACTGGCGGTGGATGCCCATCGAGTACGTGAGCCGGGAGACGCCGATGATGCCCGCGTTGGTGGCCAGGAACAGGATCGTCGCCGCCAGCAGGCCCACGTAGAGCTCCCCGGGACCCTGGAGCGGCCCGAGGTCGATCTGCTTGACGAAGCCGAGGATCGGGTCGCCCGCGAAGCCGCCCTCCTCCTCCGGCAGGCCCAGCAGCGTGTAGTAGGTGCCGTCGGCGCGCTGCTGCACCGGCAGCGCCGACAGCGCGACCGCGGGCAGCGTGAAGTAGATCGCGAACACGGCGATCCGCACGCGGTTGATCGCCGCCGGGATCGTCCGCGCCTCGTCGCGCGCCTCCTCGGACATGTTCGAGATCGTCTCGATGCCCGTGTAGGCGAGCATGCCGATCGGGATCGCGAGGACGAAGTCCCTCCACGTCGGTGCGACACCCAGCTCGACGTTGCTCACGAGCGTCTCCGGCGAGAGCACGAGCGCCGCGCCCACGATCACGAGCAGGAGCTGCGTCATGAAGTCGATGACGGCCAGCAGCACGTTGACGCCGGTCGACTCCTTGACGCCGAAGACGTTGATGCCGGCCAGCACCGCGATCACGATCGCGCCGACGACGATGTCGCCGGGCGAGTGGCGCAGCGGCTCCCAGAACAGGCCGCCGATGTAGTGCGGCACGAAGAACGCCGAGATGGCGATCGTGCAGATGTAGGTGAGCATCTGCGCCCACGCGGCGAAGAACGACCAGAACTCGTTGAACGCGCGACGCGCGAACGAGGCCGAGCCGCCCGCCTCGGGGTACATGGTCGTCGCCTCGGCGTAGGTCGCCGCCGTGCAGAAGAAGAAGAACCCGGTGATCACGAACACCACCGGCGTGAGGCCGAGCGCGTAGGAGGCGACCAGCCCGAGCGCGTAGTAGATCGACGAGCCGACGTTCCCGTATGCGGTCGAGAACAGGGCATTCGCCCCGAGCACCCGTTCGAGGCCCTCTAGCCGGCGTCTTGCCATCTCCGTGGCCAGCTTGGTGGGCCCGGCGTCAAGGGTCCGTGAGGATCCCGGCCCCGGGCATCAAGATCTTGTGAAGACGCTCAGGCGCCGAAGCGGTAGCCGACGCCCGGGTCCGTGCGGATGTAGCGCCGAGCGCCCTGCGGCTCGATCTTGCGGCGCAGGTTGGCCACGTGCGTGCGCAGGATCTGCGTGTCGTCCGCGTACTGGGGCCCCCACACCTCTGTGAGCAGTGTCCGGTGGGTCAGCAGCCGCCCCCGGTTGCGCGCCAGCGTGCGCAGGAGGTCGTACTCGATCGGCGTGAGGTGCACCTCGGCACCTTCGCGGCGCACGATCCGGGCGGCCAGGTCGATCTCGAGCCCGTCGACGCTGATCGCCGGCTCGTCGACGGCCGCGCCGGCGCGGCGCATGACGGCGTGCAAGCGTGCGACCAGCTCCCGAGGCCCGAACGGCTTGGTCACGTAGTCGTCCGCTCCGGCCTCCAGCGCCGCGACCTTCTGGTCCTCGTCGCCCACCGCGGACAGCACCACGATCGGCATCCGGCTCCACGACCGGAGCTCCCGGCAGACGGCGATGCCGTTCCCGTCGGGCAGCATCAAATCGATCACGGCTGCGTCGTGGGGGCTGACCGCGGCGGCGTCCAGAGCCTCTCGCGCGGAGGCGGTCGCGTTCACGGCGAAGCCCGCTTCGCGGAGCACCACCTTCAGCGCGCGCACGATCTGCGGCTCGTCGTCGCAGACCAGCACACGCGGGGCGCCCGCGTTCATGCGTGCGCCACCGGCCGGTCCGACAACGGCAGCTGGACGACGAACACGGTGCCCTGGCCCGGCAGCGACTCGGCCCACACGCGGCCGCTGTTGGCCTCCACGAAGCCCTTGACGATCGCGAGGCCGAGTCCCGACCCGCGGTGGTCCGCCTCCGCCTCCCCGCGCCGGAACGGCTCGAAGACGTGCGGCAGCAGCTCGCGCGGGATGCCGGGTCCGCGGTCGATCACGCGGATCATCAGTCGCCCGCCGGTCACACGCGCGCGCAGCTTGACCGGATGGCCGCCGCAGTGGCGCTGCGCATTCTCGATCAGGTTCGCGAACACGCGCTCGAGCTGCGCGGCGTCGGCCTGCACCAGCGGCAGGTCCCGATCGAGCGTCACCTGGACCGGCACCGAGGCATCCGCGTGCTCGAGCGCGCCCTCGACGACCTCCTCGATCGAGCACCAGTCGCGTCTGGCCTCGGCCTCGCCCGCTTGCAGGCGCGAAAGGTCCAGCAGCTTGTCGATCAGTCTGGACAACCGCCGCGCCTCCTCCACGACGAGCGCACCGAGCTCGTCGCGCTCGTGCGCGCTGATCGCCTCCGAGCGCACCGCCTCGCCGGCAGCCAGGATCGCGGTCAACGGCGTTCGCAGGTCGTGCGAGACCGATCTCAGGATGGCGGTCTTGATCACGTCCGAGCGCCGCAGCGCGTGCGTCTCGACGACCTCGGTCTGCAGCCGGTCCCGATCGAGGGCGGCGGCCAGCAGCGCCTCCAGGGCGGGCGCGATCCGTTCGCGCAGCCGGGCCATCGTGGCGTTGGTGAGCCCGCCCGGAACGTGCAGCGCGGCGCTGCGCCCGTGGCCGACGTCGAGCCTCAGGGCAGCCTGGTGCTCCGCCGCCGCAGGCGAGTCGAGCACGATCACGACGTAAGGAAGCCCGAGCGCGGATGCGAGCCGCGACGACGCGACCGGCAGCGCCTGCTCCACGCTGGCCTCGCCGAGCAGCACGCGCGCGAGATCCGCGGCGAGGTCCGCCTCCTCACGCCGGCGCTCGGCTTCGGCGGCCCTCGCGCGCGCCGCGTCGGCCACGGTCGAGGCCACGATCGCCGTTGCGAGGAACACGCCGAGTGCGACCAGGTTCTCCGGGTCGGCGATCGTGAAGCGCCCGGTCGGAGGGATGTGGAAGAAGCCCCAGGTCAGCGCGCTCGCGATCGCCGTCGCGAGCCCGAGCCATGGGCCCCAGACCGTTGAGACGAGCAGCACCGCGAGCAGGTAGACGACACCCGTGGAGACGGCGGGCGCCACCTCGCGCAGCGGCAGGATCACCAGCGTCGTCAGCGCGATCGCGAGCGTCGCGGCCACGATCCCGGCGACGCGGGACCGAGGCCGGGCCCGGAGCAGCTGCGATGCAGGCCGGTCCATGGATGCAGCAAAGCACGCGGCGCCGGTCTTGACGACATCGCGAGCCGGAGCTCGACCCCGAGCGTGCTTCCGGCGACTGCGCCTAGCGCCGGCGCGACATCAGACGGCTGCGGACGGCGTGCAGACGCGGCATCAGTCCGTAGATCACGATCGGCACGGCGATGGTCGCGAGCACGAAGGTCCGCAGGACCGCGGGCATCGTCGCGAGCCAGTCGCCGAACGCCAGGTTGATGGCCGTGAGCGTCGGGAAGACGCTGAGCCAGATCATGAGGGCGAGCTGGTGGCGGCTGGGCGGCGACGTGCGGGCGGGCGGGTTCTGAGTGCTGGTCATGGGTGTCCTCGGGTGTCGATGGATGGTCAGGCCGCTCGTTCCGCGGCGACGTGGCGCAGCGCGCGGTCGGCGTCCTCCTGGACGAGCTCGGCGTTGATGGCGATGGCGACCGCGGATCCTTCGCCCGCGGCGGTGATGACCTGCGCGCGCGGGTTGGTCGCGTTGCCGGCCGCCCAGACGCCGGGCACGCTCGTGCGGCCGTCGGCGTCGGTGCGGACGAGTCCCCCGTCGAGCAGATCGCAGCCAAGGAAGGCGGCGGGCCCGTCTGGATGCGCGCTGAGCGCGGGCCGGATGAAGAGCGCCTCGCGCGGAACGGTGCGTCCGTCGGTGAGCTGGATGGCTCGCAGCCGGTCGTCGGTGACGACGAGGCGCTCGACCTCCCCGTCGACGACTCCGATGCCGCGTGCGTCGAGCGCCTCGCGCTCTTGGGCCGTGACCGCGCTCGTGTGGGTGAAGAGGACCACGTCGTCGGTCCACTGGCGCAGGAGGTGTGCGTGCTCGACGGAGCCGAGCACCCCGATCGGCCGGTCGCGGACCTCCCAGCCGTGGCAGTACGGGCAGTGCAGGAAGTCGCGGCCCCAGCGCTCGCGGGCGCCGAGGACCTCGGGCAGGTCGTCGACGGCGCCGGTCGCGAGGAGCACCCGCCGCGCCTCGACGGTCGGGCCCGAGGCGAGCCGCAGCGTGAATCCGGCGCTCGCGTCGACCACGCGGTCCTCGACGATCTCGACGCCGTAGCGCCGGACCTCGTCGCGTGCGGCCCGCAGCAGGTCGGCCGGGGGCGTTCCGTCGCGGGAGAGGAACCCTTGCATGTGCGCGGCGGGGGCGTTGCGCGGCGCTCCGGCGTCGATGACGACGACCCGGCGCCTCGCGCGGCCGAGCACGAGCGCAGCGCTCAGTCCGGCTGCCCCGCCGCCGATGATGGCGATCTCACAGGTGTCGGTGTTCATGCCCTCCAGCGTGCACCCCGGGAGGCCGGATCGCACGGTTCGTTGCTGATTCCGGGAACGGCAGGTAGCGTCGCGCCATGGGGAACTCGCCGGCGATCCCGGACGTGCTGGCCGAGGTCGGGCCCCGACTGCGACGGCTCCGTGAGCGACGGGGCGTGACCCTCACCGCGCTCGCGGCGAAGACGGGTATCTCGAAGAGCACGTTGTCGCGACTGGAGAGCGGTCAGCGCAGGCCGAGCCTCGAGCTGCTGCTGCCGCTCGCCGAAGCTCATCATCTGCCGCTCGACGAGCTCGTCGGAGCCCCGCGGATCGGCGACCCGCGCGTCCGGCTGCGGCCTCGCACCCGCAACGGGCGGCTCGTCTATCCGCTCACGCAGCAGTCGAGCGGACTGGCGGTGTGGAAGGTCGTCATCCCGCCCGAGACCGAGCGCAGGCTCCGGACCCATGCGGGCTATGAGTGGCTGTACGTGCTGTCAGGCGAGATGCGGTTGATCCTCGGCGAGCACGACGTGACGATGCGGGCCGGCGAGGTCGCCGAGTTCGACACCCGCGTGCCGCACTGGTTCGGCCCGACCGGTGACGAGCCGGTCGAGATCCTCAGCGTCCACGGCAGCCACGGCGAGCGGATGCACGTCCGCGCGGCGCCGCGCGGCAAGCACCGCCCGGCCTGAGATTCCCGGAAACGGCAACAACACTTGCCGTTCTCCTTCCGGGGCCGAACGAGGGGCGGCCGCCACAGCGGCCGCCCCTTACGCCTGGCCCGCACTCGCCTCGAGTGGCACAACTCTACGGTGGTATAGTTGTACAGATGACCGGGCCAGCACCTATTCCCCACCCGCTTCCGGAGGCGCTCGTCGCGCTGATCGCCCAGCGTTTCCGCGTGATCGGCGAGCCCATGCGCATCCGCCTGCTCGACGCCCTGCGCGACGGGCCTCTGACCATCAACGAGCTGACCGAGGCGCTGGGCGCCGGCCAGCAGAACGTCTCCAAGCACATCGGCGTGCTCGCGCAGGCCGGCATCGTCGCCCGGGAGCGCGACCGTAATCGCGTCCGCGTCTCGATCGCCGACGACACCATCTTCGAGCTGTGCGAGCTCGTCTGCGGCGGCCTGCGTCAGCAGGTGGCCGAGCTCGACCAGCTGCTCGCCGGCGGTGCCGCGTGAGCGCTACATACGGACCGATCGGCCGCCTCGGCCGCTGGACCGCCGCCCACTTCAGGCTCGTCGCCATCGCCTGGGCGGTCGTCGCCGTCGGCCTCGGCGTCTTCGCGCCGCGGGTCGAGCACGCCCTGTCGGGCGCGGGCTGGGAGGCGACCGGTTCTGAGTCGCTGACGGTCCGCGAGACCGTCGACCGCGAGTTCGGCGGCCTCTCCTCGTCCGCGCTGATGGTCGTCGTGCACTCTGACGAGAAGACCGCGACCGACCCCGCGTTCAAGGCCGTCGTCGCGAACGCTCAGCGGGCGCTTGACGCCGACCCCCGCGTGACCGAGGTCGTCCCTCCGCGGCCCGGGCAGTCGATCTCCCGTGACGGTCACACGGCGATCGTCCAGGCCGGCGCCGGCGCGAGCTCGAACGAGATGGTGCGCGCAGCCGACGACCTCAAGGCGGAGCTCGCCGCGCTCCCGGCCGACGGCGTTCAGGTCTCGCTGACGGGCGCGTCCGGGATGTGGTCTGACTTCAACGAGGCCAACAAGACGGCGATGTTGAAGTCCGAGCTGATCTCGTGGCCGGTCACGCTGGCGATCCTGTTGCTCGCGTTCGGCTCGCTGGTCGCCGCCGGGCTGCCGCTGATGCTCACCATCCTCGGCCTGGTCGCGTCCGCCGGCTCGCTGTACCTGGGCACGCAGGTGCTGGACATCTCCATCTGGGCGATGAACTTCGCGCTGATGTTCGCGCTCGCGCTGGGCATCGACTACGCGCTGTTCATCGTCATGCGCTTCCGCGGCGCCTTCTTCGGGACGAAGCTGTCGGCCGAGGACGCCGTCGCCGAGACCATGGACACCGCCGGCAAGGCCGTCCTGTTCTCCGGGGTGACCGTGCTCATCTCTCTCAGCGCGGTGATGCTCGTCCCGTCGCCCGCGTTCCGCTCGATGGCACTCGGCATCATGCTGTCGGTCGTCTTCATCCTCGCGGCGACGCTGACGCTGCTGCCCGCCGTGCTGGCCAAGCTCGGCCCGCGCGTCGACAAGCTCTCTTTGCCGTGGGTGCACTCCGGGGAGCATCGCTCGCCGAAGTTCGCCGCGTGGGCCGAGCGCCTGTGGCGCCGGCCGGTCGCGTACGGCGCCGTCGCCGTCGCGGTCCTCGTCGCGCTGAGCATCCCCGTGTTCGGGCTGCAGACCGGCATGCCGTCGATCAAGGTCGTGCCGGAGGGCGACGGGTCCCGCACCGCCTACACCCAGGTGCAGGACGCCTTCGGCCAGGGCGCGCCCGGCGCGCTACAGGTCGTCGCCCCGAAGGCCGACGCGAGGCAGGTCGCCGCCGTCGCCGAGGCGGACGATGGTGTGGCGCAGGTCATGCCGGCCGCGCCGGGCCGCGAAGCCAACGTGATCGTGCAGGTCGTGCCGAAGCACGACCCGTCGGACAGCGCCGTCGGCGCCACGATCGACCGGCTGCGCGCCGATCTGCCCCAAGGCGCACTGATCGGCGGCTCGGTGGCCGAGAACCACGATCTCGAGAGCGCCCTGAGCGACAAGACCCCGCTGGTCATCGGCGTCGTGCTCGCGCTCGGATTCCTGCTGCTGCTCGTCGCCCTGCAGGCGCCGATCCTCGCCGCCGTCGGCGTGATCACGAACCTCCTCGCCGTCGGCGCCGCGTTCGGCGTGGCCCGGCTGATCTTCCAGGAGGGACATCTCGCCGGCCTGCTGGGCCTCGAGCCTCAGGGCTTCCTGAACGCCTGGGCGCCGGTGTTCTTCTTCGCGATGGTCTTCGCCATCTCGATGGATTACACGGTCTTCCTGCTCTCGTCGGCGAAAGAGCACTGGGACCGCACCCACGACCCGAAGGAAGCGATGGTCGGCGGCGTCGCGCACTCCGGTCGTGTGGTGTTCGCGGCGGCTGCGGTGATGGTCGCCGTGTTCTTCACCTTCGCTTTGAGCGGCCCGCTGCCGCCCAAGGAGATGGGCGTCATCCTCGGCATCGCGGTCCTGCTCGACGCCGCCCTCGTCCGGCTGCTGCTCGTCCCGGTCGCCCTGCGGCTGCTGGGCAAGTGGGCGTGGTGGCTGCCTGGGCCGCTCGCGCGCCTGCTGCCCGACGTCCGCTTCGGGCACGCGTAGCCATGCTCCCCGAAGCACATGCGCTCGACGTCGCCGGGGCCCGGCGGGCAATGAGGTCGGGACGACTGGTGCTCTTCGACGTCCGCGAGCGTCACGAGCGCGACCGCGATCCGCTTCCTGGGACGCGCTCCCTGCCGCTGAGCGAGCTCGCCCACCGCTTGGGGGAGTTGCCGGACGACCGGCCGATCGCCTTCATCTGCCAGACCGGCCGCCGCTCGGCCGTCGCGACGATCGTCGCCCGCACCGCCGGGATCGACGCGCGCAACGTCATGGGCGGAGTGGCCGCGTGGGCACACGCACACGACACGAGGAGGACCACATGATCTTTCGCCAGCTCACGCACGACGACCTCGGCTGCGCCAGCTACCTGATCGGCGACGACAGCGCCGGGGTGGCGGCCGTGGTCGACCCCAAGCTCGACATCGACGAGTACCTGCGCCTCGCGCGCTTCCTCGGCGTGCGCATCGAGCACATCCTGGAGACCCACAACCACGCCGACCACGTCTCGGGTCACGGCCGTCTGGCCGCCGCCACCGGGGCGAGCATCCACATCCACCGCGACGCCTCGCCCGACTATGACCATGAGCCCTTCGACGACGGCTGGGAGCTCGAGCTCGGCTCGTTGAAAGTTCGCGCGCTGCACACGCCCGGCCATCGACCCGAGCACACCGCGTTCGCGCTGATCGATACAGCGCGCAGCCGGGAGCCGTGGGCGGTCCTGACCGGCGACACGCTGTTCGTCGGCGACATCGCCCGCCCCGACCTCGCCGTCGACAAGGAGGAGGGTGCGCGCGACATCTTCCATTCGCTCAACGACAAGGTCATGTCGTTGCCCGACACGGTCGAGGTCTGGCCCGGGCATCTCGGCGGGTCGCTGTGTGGCGGGCCCGGCATGGATCTCAAGATCGCCTCGACCATCGGCTTCGAGCGGGCCAACCAGGCGCTGCTGCAGGTCACCGACGAGGACGAGTTCGTCGAGAAGACCACCTCGACCCTCGGGCCGCAGCCGCCGAACTTCGAGAACATCGTCGCGCTCAACCGCGGCCCGCTCGTCAAGGAAGGCGTCGAAGCGCATCCGCTGAGCCCGCGCCAGCTCCAGCAGGCGCGCGACGACGGCGCCCTTCTGGTCGACGTTCGTACCGAGCTGCAGTTCGACGAGGCGCACATCCCCGGCGCCGTGAGCATCACCGCACGCCGAGCCGGGTTCGGCTCCAAGCTCGCCTGGCTGGCCAAGCCAGAGCAGCCGATCGTCCTTGTGGGCCGCGACGACGACGACGCCATCGAAGCAGCCCAGCTCGCCGGTGCCGTCGGCCTACGCAACATCGCCGGCTACCTCGCCGGCGGCATGACCTCCTGGCGCGAGGAGAAGCTCGACGTCGACCGCATCGAGCGGATGACCGTCCCCGAGCTGCACGACCGCTGGGAACGCGACGGCGACGGCCTCCAGGTCCTCGACGTGCGCGAGCAGAGCGAGTGGGACAACGGCTACATCCCCGGCTCCGTCCACGAGCCCTACCACGACATCGACGACGTCCCCGACGGCATCGACCCCGCCAAGCCGGTCGCCGTCATCTGCGGCTCCGGCCAGCGCTCCGCCGTCGCCGCGAGCCTGCTGCAGCGCTTCGGCGGCGAGCAAGTCATCCACGTCGTCGAAGGCGGCGTGCCGCTCTGGAAGCGCGAGGGCTGGCCGACCGAGCAGGCGGAGAAGGCCTAGCTCGCGTGCTGCTGGCCATCCCGCTCGGGCTCGCCATCGGGCTGGCCGTCGGCACGCTCGGCGGCGGCGGGTCGGTGCTCGCCGTCCCCATCCTCGTCTACGCCCTCGACCAGACCGTCCCCGAGGCGACCACCGCGTCGCTGCTGGTCGTCGCCGCCGGGGCGGTCGCCGGCGGGCTCAGCCACGCACGCGCCGGCCGCGTCTGCTGGCGCCACGCCGGCTCGTTCACCGCCGCGGCTGTTCCCGGCATCGCGCTCGGCACGCTCGCCGCCGAAGCGATCAGCGGCCCGCTGCTGCTCGCCGGCTTCGCGCTCGTCATGCTCGCCGCCGCTCACGCCACCTGGCGCAAGGCCGAAGACAGCCAGGCCGAGCCCGACGGACCGTGGGAGCGCACCGGCGCCTGCCCGCCCCTGCGCCTCCCGCGTGACCTGGTCGCGGGCGCCGCCGTCGGGTTCGTCACCGGCTTCTTCGGCGTCGGCGGCGGCTTTCTCATCGTCCCGACGCTGGCCATCGCGCTCGCCTTCACCATGCGCACCGCCGTCGGAACCTCGCTGACCATCATCACCGCGACCTCCCTGCTCGGCCTCGGCGCCCACCTGCTCGCCGGCCGCACCGTTGACGTGGACGTGACCGCGGCGCTCACCGTCGGCTGCGTCGCCGGCGCGGTCGCCGGCGCCGCCCTCGCCGGCCGCATCCCACAACGCGCGCTCGGGCGCGGGTTCGCGCTGCTCGTCGTGGGCGTGGCCGCCTACCTGCTCCTCTCGGTCGCCTTCCTCGGCGGACCGCCGAACAGCGCCTGACCCGGCCGAGAACGACGAAAGCCCCGAGGCTGCAGGGCTTTCGGACGATGGGCGCGGCGGGTTTCGAACCTGCGACCTCTCGCGTGTGAAGCGAGCGCTCTCCCACTGAGCTACGCGCCCTTGGCGCGAGACATCATAGGGTGCGCTTGAGCATGGACCGGGCGAGTTCACGGACGCTGCGGCTAACGGTTCGCCCGAGCCTGGTGTCGGCCGTCATGGTGGGCGTGCTCGTGCTGCTGTGGGTTCCTGGGATGGTTGGGGCGCTCGCCGGGCCGGACGGCACCGTCGGGGCGGTGCTGCGACAGGTCGACTACGACCGCGAGGGCAACCTTGCCGCGGCCTGGCAGGGGTTGACGCTGCTGGCGCTGGCGGTCATCGCGGCGGTGACCGCGGCGGCCGCCCCGCGCGGGCGGGAGCGGCTGGAGTGGATCGGGATCGCGGCGGTGTTCGCGTTCGTGTCGGCCGACGAGGCGACGGCGATCCACGAGCTGCTCATCTCGCCGCTGATCGACCTGACCGGTGCCAGCGGCGTGCTGCACTTCGCCTGGCTGATCCCGGCCCTCGTCATTCTGGTCGCGCTGGCCGGCCTGTACCTGCCGTGGTACCTGCGGCTCGATCCGCGCCTGCGTCTGCGGCTGACGCTGGCGCTCGGGCTGTACCTGCTCGGCGCGGTGGTCGGCGAGATGATCGGCGGCGCGCTGTATGAGTCGGGCGGCGAGACCACCCTCGCCTATCGGCTCGAGGCTCAGCTCGAGGAGCTGTGCGAGGCGCTGGGCGTGGTCGTGGCGGTCCGCGGCCTGCTCGAGGACGTGGGCCGGCGCGGACCGGAGCTGGCGATCGCCGTTGCGCCTTCGGCGGCGCCTCAGGCGGTGGCGCGCAGGCGGAACCTGATCGGGCGCGATCTCGAGACCCGCTCGCCCCCGGCGTAGTGGACGGCGCGGGCCGTCCAGGCGCCCCGCCGCACCGAGATCCGCGCGCGGTAGCGGCCGTTGTGGACCCGCACTGCGCGCGAGCGCACGCGGCCGCGCTTGCCGAGCAGGCGCACCACGACGCGCCCGGAGGTGCGGCCGGTCACGCGGCCGCGGGCGACGGCGGTGCGCACGCCCGTGGCGAGCTTGAGCGTCGTCTTCGCCATGACGCTGTTGTGCACGGTCACCGTGCTCGTGGCCTTGAGGCCGCTGCGGTCGACGGCCGTCGCGCTGATGGTGTGCGCGCCCGCCGCCCAGCGGCGCGGGATGCGCCAGCGGGTGCCGTACGGGGCGCTGCTGTCGGTGGCCACCCGCGCGCCGTCGACGCGCAGCTCGACCGACGCGATGCCGGCGCCCGACTTGGCGGCCGCGGCGATGTCGATCGTGCGCAGGCCGGCGACCGACGCGCCGTCCGCGGGGGCGGTCACGGAGACCAGCAGCGGCGCGGGCGCCGGCGACGGCGACGGCGACGGAGAGGGGGAAGGAGTCGGCGACGGTGACGGCGACGGCGCGGGCGCAGCGGCACCGCCGTACTCCGCGACCGCGCGCTGGAACGCCGCGGCGCTCGGCTTCGGGCTGAAGTCGTCGTGCAACAGGCCCCAGCGACCCTCGACGTGATCGCGCTCCCCGGCCTCGTTGCGGAGGTTGTACCAGAAGGCCACCTGCACGTAGGGATCGGCGGCCATGGTGCTCCAGGCCTTGGTCAGGTAGTCGGCCTGGGTCGCCTCGCCGACCCCGGACGTCCACGCGCCGCCCTTGCAGGTCTCGCTCGTGGTCGTCCAGCCCATCTCCGTGAACCAGAGCGGCTTGTCGTCGCCCAGCGCGAGCATGCGCCGGCGCACCTCGCGATAGCCGGTGAAGGCGTAGCCGAACAGCCGGCCCGCGCTGTCGTACCAGGTCGTGAGCGGGCTGATCCCGCAGTCCGTGTAGGGATGCAGCGCGACGGCGTCGAACGAGCCGCGGCCGCCGTTGGCGTAGATCTCGTCGAGGAAGGAGTAGTCGTAGGACGACAGGCCGCCGACGAGCACGGTCGCGGCCGGGTCGGCGCCCTTGATCGCCGCGTAGGCGGCCGACAGCACGCGGGTGTAGGCGGCCGGGTTGCGGCCGGTGCTCCAGAAGCGCGAGTGCCCCGGCTCGTTCCAGATCTCATAGGCGGCGGCCTGGCCGCGGTAGCGCTGGGCCATGTAGCGCATGAACGCGGCGTAGTCGGCCGGGTCGCGCGGGACGTTGCTGGACGAGGAGCCCGAGGCCCAGGCCGGGGCCTCGTAGACCATGAACAGCACCTTCGCGCCGGCGGCGCGGGCGACCTCGACGGCGTGGTCGTACTCGGCGAAGCGCGCGGCGCTGTAGTTGCCCTTGGTGGGCTCGGCGTCGCGCCACTGCACGTGCAGCCGGACCCAGCGCGCACCGAGCTCCTTGATCGCGGCGCCCTCGCGGTCCTGCTCCGCGGGGGTCAGGCCCCAGGTCAGGTCGGGCACGATGCCCGGAACGGCGGCGGCGGCGGGCGCGCTGGGCAGGCTGAGCAGGATGGCTGCGCAGGCCGCCAGCAAGGCGAGGCCCGCGCGGACTCCGGAAAACGGCATGGGTCCTCGGCGGTCGATGGCGTGGTTGGGCGCCATCGCTCGCTCCTTCGATAACCCGGCGGTCTCGGCAGGCGAGATCCGTGGCTTTGCGTCACCGCCTCACGGCGGCTATGCCATTTCGAGAACGACAGCCCCTGTGTTCTCTGCACGTCATCGGCAGGGGCGTCCGCCGGACGCAGCCGGCGTCCGGAGACCGTGGACGGATGTCCGACGCGCGGTCAGCCGCGAAGCCGGTGCGTCGCCCTCGAGGCGAGCGCGGGGAGCGCCTGCAGCAGCTCGTCGCCGAGCGCACGGGGGTCGGAGCGCGCCGCCGCCGCCGCCAGCGCGAGCCCGGCGCGCGGCCGGCCGTGCGTGGCCGCCACGCGCGCGGCCACCGCGTGCAGCCGTGCCCTGGCCCGGCGCTCGACGGAGGTGCCGCGCTGCTCGGGGTGGCGCTCGAAGTAGCGCTCGACGACGAGCGCCGCCCCGCGCGCGCCGGCGTCGGTGTCGGCGGTGGCCGAGCCGCCCCAGCGTCGGTAGAAGGTCGCCACGCGGCGCTCGCCGCGCACCGGGGCGAGCTCGACGGCGCGCTGGACGAAGTCCCAGTCCTCGCAGACGGTCATGCCGGGGTCCCAGCCGCCCGCCCGCTCGACGACCGCGCGCGGGTACAGCAGCGACGTCTGGCGCACGGTGAAGCGCGCCTGCAGGCACGCCGCGCGCACGTCGCCGGCGGCGCGCGAGCGCATCACCCAGCGGGTGCGCAGCTCCGCGTCGCACATCGCCGTCGCGCCGTAGGCGATCGCCGTCCCGCCGCAGAGCGCCGCCAGCCGTGCCGTCGAGCCGGGCTCGAACGCGTCGTCGGCGTCGACGAACCGCACGAGGTCGCCGCGGATCGCCGCGAGCCCGGCGTTGCGGGCCGCCGAGGCGCCCCCGTGGGGCACCCGCAGCACGCGCAGGCGCGCGTCGCCGACGTCCTCCAGCAGCGCCCCGACCGGCTCCGGGCTGCCGTCGTCGACGAGCACGAGCTCGAGCCGGCAACCGGCCTGCGCGAGCACGCTGGCGACCGCCACGCGCAGCCAGTCGGCCCGCGGCGCGTGCGCCGGCATCACGAACGAGACCAGCGGGCCGGCCGCGCTCACGCCGCGCGCGTCGCCTCGACGCAGAGCGCCTCGGCGCGGTTGACCCAGGCCTCGCCGCCGTGGCGCTCGAGGTCGTTGAGCGGGCCGTGGGCGCTCACGAGCGGCTCGACCCGCTCGACGGAGGCGAAGCCGGCGGCGCGCAGCCGTGCGGTGAGGTCGGCCTCGTCGTAGATGTAGCGATGGCCCCACAGGCGCAGGTTGTCGTTGAGCAGCTGCGCGGGCTGCTCGTAGCGCTTGCCGGTGAGCCCGCCGAGCCACGCGCCGTAGTCCGCGCGCGAGATCTCGTCGCTGCGGTCCTCGTAGAGCCCGATCAGCTTCTGGAGGTCGGGCGTGACGAGCCGCAGCACGCCGCCCGGCCGCAGGATCCGGTGCAGCTCGGTGAGCAGGCCGCCGACGTGGTGCTCGGCGATGTGCTCGATCACGTGCTCGCCGAACGCGTAGGCGAAGCTGCGGTCCGGCAGGGGGAGCGGGCGCTCGAGGTCCAGGTAGACGTCACCGGCGATCAGGTCCGAGTTCAGCCAGCCCTCGATCCCGAGCGGGCCGGCGCCGATCTGCAGCTTCGGCTCGCGCGCGTCCGCGAGGTAGCGCTCGATCGCCCCGCGGCGCACGACGTGGCCGCGGCGCGCCCACTGCAGCGCGCCCATCCCACGCAGGAACGCCGGCCGCAGGACGGGGCTCTCCGTGCGCTTGGCGCGCTCGACGAACTCGCGCGGGCCGATCACGGCGACGTGCTCACGCCCCGGCGCTCGAGCCAGTAGCGCACTCGCGGCTCGAAGGCGAAGCGCGGTCGCGGGCCGTAGTGGATGGGATACAGCAGCTGACGCGTGAGCGAGAGGTCGGTCAGGCGGCGGTTGCGGCGCAGGTTGCGCAGGAGCTCCGGATGGTGCCGGTGGACGTCCAACCAGGCGGCGCGATGGCGCCGGCGCACGAGCGACAGCTGGCTCTCGCCGTGCAGTCGCCGGCGGTAGCTGGGGACGCCGCGACCGATGTGGATCGTATGCAGGCCCTCGCGCGAGAGCGTCGCCCACAGGCGCCAGTCGTCGTAGATCGCTTGCGACTGGGGAGCCTCGGCCCAGCCGCCGAGCGCGCGGATCGTCCCGACCCGCCACAGCGCCGTCGGCGGGTACTCGCAGATCCACGCGAGCCGAAATGGGTCGAGCCACGAGGGCGCCTCGCGCAGCGACGCGTGGGCGCCGAACTCCTCGTAGCCGCCGTAGCAGCACACGGCGGTCGGATCGGCGTCGAGGCGGTCCGCCATCTGAGCCAGACGGCCGGGGATCACGAGGTCGTCGGAGTCGAGGTTGAACAGGTACGGCGTGCGCGTCTCGGCGAGCAGCACATTGCGCGTGGCGCCCGTGCCCGCGTTCACCTCGCGCCGCACGAGCCGCGCGCCGAGCTCCGGCAGCCGCGAGAGCGCCTCGATCGCGCGCGGGTCGTCCGACCCGTCGTCGACGACCAGGATCTCGACGGGCTCGTCCTCCTGGACCGAGCGCACGGCGTCCGCGACGAAGCGATGGTCGTTGTAACAGGGGATGCCGACCGTGATGCGCGCCCCGCTCATGCGGCCGCCTCCGCGTCCATGCGCTCGGACAGCGCGATCAGCTCGCCGCGGCGGCGCAGGTACTTCAGCTGGAAGCGCGCGTGCGCGCGCAGCTGGCGCAGCGCGCCGGTCGAGACCGGCTTCGCCGCCGTCAGCCGCCGGTAGGTGTGGATCACGGTCGCCGACGGCAGGTAGACGACCTCGCCGCCCGCGTCGCGGATCCGCAGGCACCAGTCGGTGTCCTCCCAGCCCCACGCGAGCGCGACCTCGTCGAACGGCCCGGCGGCACGCGCCAGGTCGGTCCGGAACAGCTGGCAGGCGCTGATCACGTACAGCACGGGCCGCGTGCGCCCGTGGTCGTCGTCGGCCATCAGGTGGTGGCGGACGACCTTTCCGTCGTCGAACCAGCGGTCCAGCGGAGGGCGGCGCAGGAACGGCAGCGCGACCGGCGGGTAGCGCCGGCACGACAGCTGCAGGGAGCCGTCGTCGTAGACGAGCTTGGGACCGACCATGCCCCACTCCGGGTGCGCGTCCAGCGCCTCGACCATCCGCGGCAGCGCGCCCGCCGTGAGCTGCGCGTCGCTGTCGAGGAACATCGTGTAGCGGCCGCGCGCCAGCCGCAGCCCGTGCTCGCGCGCCACGCCGAAGCGGTTGCGCGCGAGCGCGACGACGCGCACCTGCGGCCAGGTCGCCTCCAGCCACGCGAGCGTGTCGTCCGTGGAGGCGTTGTCGACGTAGATGACCTCCGCCGGCAGGTCGCCGTGCGCCGCGATCGAATCGAGGCAGCGGACGAGCTCCTCCCGGACCGAGTGGCCGATGACGATGATGGAGACGATGGGGTCGGTCAGAATGCTCAGGGTGCGGAGACGGCGTGGAAGGTAAGGCACGGGCCGGGGGGCCTCGTACCGAGGCGAGCGGGATCGCGCGGAACGCCACGACGTCATACGGGCTGCGGGCCCTGATGATCGTCTCCGCGCTCGCCCTGACACCGTATCTGTATCGGCAGCTGGGCGCGGGCGGCTTCGGCACCTGGAGCGTCATCTTCACGTTCCAGACGGTCTTCAACCTGATCGAGTTCGGCTTCGCGGGCGGGATCATCAAGCTGGTGGCCGAGCACCGCGGCGCCGGGCGCCCGGGCCGGGTCGACGCGACGCTCGGCGCGGGCATGCTGGCGCTCGGCGCTCTCGGCGTGCTGGCCGCGATCGCCTCGGTGGCGGCCGCGTTCGGCCTCCAGGGCCTCGCCGACGAGGCGCATCGCGACGACTACCAGCTCGGCATGCTGGCGATCGGCCTCGCGATGCTGGTCCGCTTCCCGCTGATCGCCCACGGCGCCGCGCTGATCGGCTACCAGCGCTCGGACCTCTTCAACTACGCGACGGCGGTCAGCATCGGCGGCTTCCCGATCGCGGCCGTCGCGGCGGTCGAGCTCGGGACCGGGGTGGCCGGCGTCGCGGTCGCCTACGGCGCCACGCTCGTGGCCGGCGCCGCGCTCTACGTGCCGCTGCTGCGCCACGAGGACCGCACGCTGGCGCTGGTCCCGCGCCGCGGCGCCGGACTCGCGCTGCGCCCGCTCGCCGGCTTCAGCACCTTCACGCTGCTCGCCGACAGCATGGTCTTCATCGGCCAGCGGATGGACACGATCGTGATCGCGGCCGTCCGCAGCGCCGCCGCCGCCGCGCCGTTCGCGGCGGCGGTCAAGCTCCAGAGCGGCGTGCAGAGCTTCACGCTGCCGTTCGTGAACCTGCTGCTGCCGATGTTCGCCGAGCTCGACGCCAGCGGCCGCCGCGAGGTGGCGGCGCAGCGGTTCGTGCTCGCCACCCGCATCTCGGCGCAGGCGACGCTGCCCGTCGCCGCCGCGATCGCCATCTTCGCGACCGACATCGTCGACGCCTGGCTCGGAGCGACCGCGCCGTCCGAGACGACCGGGATCGTGGTGGTGCTGATGGCCGCCGCAGTGCTCAGCCTTTCCACCACCCCTGCCGAAAAGATCCTCGTCGGTCTCGGCCGGGCCAAGCTCGTCGGACTCCTCGCCACCGTGGAAGGCCTCTTGAACCTCACGCTCTCGATCGCGCTCGTCACCGCGTACGGAGCGATCGGCGCCGCCATCGGCACGCTGATCTCCGCCGCGATCCTGTCGCCGGTGAAGCTGCCGCTCGCCGCGCGCGCCGCCGGCGTGCCGGCGCGCGGGCTCGTGCGCGACGGGCTGCTGGCGCCGGCGGCCGCCAGCCTCGCCGGGGTGGCGCTGATGGTCGCCGTCGCGCTGGCGCTGCCCGAGGGCCTGCTCCGGCTGGCGCTCGGCACGCTGCTCGGCCTCGGGGCCTGCGCCGCGGTCGCGGCCATCCAGGTCGGCCCCCGCCGGCTGCGCGAGCTGGGCGGGCTGCTGCGCGCGCGCTCTGCGCCTGCTATAGGAGGTGCGTCGTGACCTTGGACCAGATCCTCGGCGCCGTGTGGAGGCGACGACTGCTGTTCGCGGTCGTGACGCTCGTCAGCGTGGTCGTGGTCGTGGTCGTCACGCTGAGCATGTCGCCGGTCTACAAGTCGACGGCGACGATCTTCGTCGGCAACGCAGACGTGAAGTCGGTCGAGGCGGACCAGACCGACACGCTGGTGCGCACCTACGCGACGCTGGCCAGCAACCCCAACGTCGCCCAGGCGGTGGCCGCGGGCCTGCCGTTCCGGATGTCTCGCGACCGCATCCTCGACAGCATGGAGTTCGTGCCGCTCGAGGGGACGCGCCTGATCGAGATCAGCGGCGAGGGCACCTCGCCCGCGCGCGCGCAGCGGCTCGCGAACACCTACTCGCAGGTCTTCGCCGACCGGATCGGCTCGCAGTTCCCCGACTCCGACCAGGCGGCGACGGTGCGCATCCAGGAGAGCGCCTCCGCCCCGAACTCGCCCGTGCGCCCGCAGCGAGCGCTGTTCATCAGCTTCGGCGTGCTGCTCGCCGCGCTGCTCGGCCTCGCCGCCGCGCTGATCCGCGACCAGACCGCCGAGGGGCTGGAGGTGCCGCTGGAGGCCGCGGACTTCGCCGGCCACCCGATCCTCGCGCGCATCCCGCTGCTGCGCCGGCGCGACGGCGAGCGCGACCTCCAGTTCAGCGACGCCTTCCGATTGCTCAAGACCAACCTGGACCTCAACGCCAAGCGGCCCGTGCACTCGCTCGCGGTCACGAGCCCGTCGGCGCTGGAGGGCAAGACCACCGTCGCGCTGAACCTGGCGCTCGTGCTGGCGGCCGACGACGAGGAGGTCGTGCTGATCGAGGCCGACCTGCGCCGCCCCGGCCTCACGCGCGACCTCGAGGACGCGGGCCACCGCACCGGCCCGCTCGGCCTCGTGCACCTCGTCCGCGGCGAGTGCTCGCTCGAGGACGTGCTCGTCCCGCACCCCGAGAACCCGCGGCTGCAGCTGATCCTCGCCGGCCAGACGCTGCAGGACCCGTCCGGGCTGCTGTCCTCGGGCGCCTTCGCCTCGCTGCTGGAGACGCTGCGCGAGCGCTTCGACCGCGTCGTGGTCGACACGCCGCCGGTCTCGGTCGGCGCCGACGCCTCGCTGACCGGCACGACGCTCGACGCGGTCCTGTTCGTGCTCGACGACTCCAAGACCAAGCCGGCCGCCGCCCGTACCGCCCTCAACCAGCTCGACACGGTGCGCGCCAGCATCAGCGGCGTGGTGCTCAACCGCGTCGCGCGCGGCGCCGCCACGTACTACTTCCAGCCGGAGGCCGAGGAACGCCCGCGGCGCGGGCTCCGCCGCCGCGGCGAATCCCTGACCCGGTGAACGCGACCAGGAGCCGGCAGCCGCTCGCGCTGCTCGTCCTCGGAGCGGCAGCGATCGCGGCCCTGTGGCCGCTGACGGCGATGCAGGTCAGCCCGGCGCTGTTCCCGCTGCTGCTGATCGGCGGCGCCGTGCTGCTGGTGTCGGTCGGCAGGCCCGCGCTCGGCGTGGCGATCACGCTCGCGGCGACGCCGCTGATCGATGCGGTGATCCCGCTCGGCGACACGACCGGGCGGATCGCCCAGCCGCTGCAGGTCCTGCTGCCCGGGCTCGTCGCCAGCGTCGCGTTCATCGTCGCGGTGTCGCGCTCGCGCCGGACGCCGGTGCCGGTGCCGGTGGTGCTCGCGCTGGCCCCGCTGCTGTTCCTGGGGCTCACGCTCGCGTCGAGCATGCAGGCGCTCGAGCCCGCGCAGTCGATCAACAGCATCGTGATCCTGTGCGCGGCGGTCCTCACCTTCTACGTCGCGCTGCAGCTGAGCGGCGACCCCGGTGACCGCATGACGATCCTCTTCGGCGCGCTCGCCGGGCTGCTCATCGCCGGCCTGCAGGGCACGGTCCAGCACCTGCTCGGGCTCGGCGGGCCCTACGGCGTGGCCGTCGGCGGCGGCCGGGAGGTCCTGCGCGTGCAGGGCTCCTTCGACCACCCCAACTTCTACTCGGTCTACCTGATCGCCCTGATCCCGCTGGCGGCCGCGCTGGCGCTGACCCGCGGCGTGCCGACCCGCCTCCGTCGCCTGGCGGGCGCGGCGACCGCGCTGGCGCTGACGGGTCTCGTGTTCTCCTACTCGCGCGGCGCGATCATCGGGCTCGCCGTCGGAGCGCTGGCCTGGGTGTTCCTGCTGCGGCCCGGCCGCGTCACGCTGCTCGCGACGGTGCTGGCCGTGCTGACGGTCGTCGCGGCGCCGGCCTCGCTGAAGGCCCGCTTCGACCCGGGCACGGCGCGCGACGACGCCGGGCTGCGCGAGGCGCTCTGGCAGGCCGCCTACGACATGGGCAAGCGGGAGCCGCTGCTCGGCGTCGGGCCGAACAACTTCTCGGTCGCCTACGAGCGCCTGGTCAACCGCCGCGGCGACGCCGAGGAGCGCCCGCTGCTCGACCAGGGCGAGGGCTTCGTGCTCCCGAGCTCCGGCCACAACGTCTACCTGAACACGCTCGCGGAGCAGGGCGTGCTCGGCCTGCTCGGCCTGCTCGTGCTCGCTGCGGCCGTGGTGCCGCTGCTGTACGCCGGCCGCCGTGCCTCAGACCCGCTCGGGCGCGCGATCTGCGGCGGCGTGGGCGCCGGCGCCGCCGCGTGGGCGGTGCGCGGGATGTTCGACGCGGGGCTCTACGGCGACGTGATCGTGCCCGCGGCCGCCCTGGTCGCGATCTGCGTGGTGATCGTCACCCGCGACCGGCTGGTCGGGGTCAGGACCCGGAGCCGTTGACGACGGCTCGCAGCGTGCGCATCACGATCCGCGCGTCGAGCGCCGGCGACCAGTTCTCGATGTACCAGTTGTCCCACTCGACGCGGTCGCCGAGCGAGGTCTCGCCGCGCAGGCCGTGGACCTGGGCCCAGCCCGTCAGCCCCGACTTGACGCGGTGGCGCTCCGGGTAGCGCTCGATGGCGCGGCCGAACAGCTCCGCGTAGGCGACGCGCTCGGGGCGCGGGCCCACGATCGCCATGTCGCCGCGGACGACGTTCCACAGCTGCGGGAGCTCGTCGAGCGAGCTGCGCCGCAGCAGCCGGCCCAGCGGCGTGCGCCGGTCGGCGATGGCCTGGTCGGCGGTCGGCGCGTCCATGCCGAGCAGCGCGGCGGCCCAGGCGGCGTCGCTCTCCCCGATCGCCTCGCGCATGGTGCGGAACTTGAGCATCTCGAACGGGACCTCGTCGCGGCCGATCCGCAGCTGCCGGTACAGGACGGGACCGCCCGCGGTGAGCCGGACGGCGAGCGCGATCGTCAGCAGCAGCGGCGCCAGCAGGACCAGCGCGAGGGCGGCCACGACGCGGTCGATCCAGTACTTGACCTCGAGCTGTGGGCTGCGCGGGTTGGACGGGCGGAGGTTGACGAGCGGCAGCGCGCCGACATGCTCGACGTGGGCGCGGGCGCCCTCGACCTCCCACAGGCGGGGCACGATCGAGACGTCCACGCCGCGCGCCCAGCAGCGGCGCACGAGGTCCAGCATCACGTTGTGCGGGGCGGTCGAGAAGGCGATCAGCACCGTGTCGATCTTCTGGTCGGCGATCACGTCCTCGAGGTCCCAGCTCGCGCCGAGCACCGGGAGGATCGCGTCGAAGCTGCGATCCGTCTGGTCGAGCGGCTCCTTGTCGAGGAACCCGATGGGCTCCATGCCGAGAGCCGGGTTCGCCAGCAGCCGGGCGGCCGCGAGCTGGCCGACCTGGCCGGCGCCGACGATCAGGGTCCTCGCCGCCGGCTCGCGCAACGCGTTGACGGAGCGTGCGACGTGCAGCGTGCCGCGCGACACGGTGACCAGCCCGGTCACCACGAGCCAGACGAGCAGGGTGTCCCCTACGGCCGGGTCGTCGCCGATCAGCAGCGCCACGGCGCTGCCGACGAGCGCTCCGACGGCCGGCACCTGCACCAAGCCGAGCCCCGGGCGGTCGAGCGTGCGGCGGCGGGCGGGGGCGTAGCGGCCGACGGCGGCGAAGCTGCCGATGACGACGACGGCCATCGCGAGCAGGCCGGGGCGCGAGAGCGCGCGGTCCGGGCTCCAGAGGGCGAGCACCGCGCAGCTCACCGCGGCGAAGTCGACGAGGAAGGTCGCGGCCGCCCGCCGGCGCGCCAGGTCCGACTGGTCGACGAAGGTCCGCGGCGCAGCCTGCAGCGCCGCGGCGCTTAGCCCGTCGAGGTCATCCGTGTAAGAGGGCTGGCTCATGATCGTCCGTGTCGTCTCGGCCTGGTCCCTGGGGATCAGGTGCAGTCCATCCCGCGGCCGGACGATCGACGCCGCCCGCGCGAACCTGCTCGATCATTCTCGGGGTTGCGCGACCGAGTCTCCATCAAACGAGCGTTGAGTTCCGTCGAATCCACTTCCCTGCCTTCGTCCGTGCCCGGCGCTCCCGTGCGCCACCCGCCGCCTCTTAACGACCGCTGTTACCCAGCAGGGGTTGGAAACTTGCATCGCGCCGCCGACTGGAGGATCGCGAGTGGATGCTACGACGCCGCGAAAGCGCCCCAGAACGACGCGAGGCGGGCCTGAGCCCGCCTCGCACGAGGGATCCGGAGCTGTGGGCTACGCGGTGTCGCCGCCGGAGCGGCGGCGCAGCACGAGGCCCGTTGTCAGCAGGGCGACACCGCCGAGCAGGATCGGGATCGCGGCGAAGCCGGTGAACGGCAGCTGCTCCTCGCCGCTGGCCTGGACGCCGGCCTCGACCTGGCGCTCGGGCTGCACGGCGTTGTCGCCGCCGCCGGCGGGGTTGTCCTCGGACTCGCCGGCGGGGCCGCCGGCCTCGTCCTCGCCCAGGACGCCCTGGTCGCCCTGGTCGCCGGTAGTGCTGGGCCCGTACTGGCCCGCTGCGGCGTTGTCCTGCTGGCTCGAGAAGCCGCTGACCGCGAGGGCACCGCCGCCCGTGCTGAGCAGCCCGCCGAAGACGAGCATGGCGATGATCGCCAGTCGTGAACGCATGAACTCGGTCCTCCTTGACCTCCGCGCACGCGGCGCGACGCGGCCGCGAACCCGCTGGGCGATCAACCCGAGCTCGAGCTCCGAAGCGGCGGGCCGCTCGGCCTCGAGACGGGCGATCACGGGGCCGAGCTCCGCGTCGTGGAGGTGGTCGTCGTGATGGGACATCTGCTGGCTATACGAACGGCGACGCCGATTCCTGACCGAAGATGTGGGCAGATGCGCGACGCGGACTTCGACCGGCTGTACCGCCGGGAGGCCCAGGGGCTCTACGGCTTCCTCGCCTACCGCACGGGCGACCGCGCGCTGGCGGAGGACCTGCTGGCCGACACGTTCGAGCGCGCGCTGCGCGCGCGCCGCGGCTTCGACCGCCGGCGCGGGACGGAGCGCAACTGGCTCTACGCGATCGCGCTCAACCTGCTGCGCGACCATGCGCGGCGGGCCGCGACGGAGGGCCGGGCGGTCGAGCGGGTGCGCTCGGGCGTGCCCTCGGCGACGGAGTCGGCGGCCGAAGACGTCGAGCGCCGCGACGAGCTCCAGCGCGCCATGGCCACGCTCGCCGACGAGGAGCGCGAGGCGATCGCGCTGCGCTTCGGCGCCGAGCTGACGGTGCCCGAGATGGCGAGCCTGCTCGGGCTGCCGCTGAGCACCGTCGAGGGCCGGGTCTACCGGGCGCTGCGCAAGCTCAAGGAGCGACTCTGACCGGCGCCCGGCCGGCGGCGGTAGCATGGGGCGTGGACCGTGCTAGGCGGGGATGTAGCGGAGCCCTGTACCCGCAATCCGCTCTAGCGGGGCTGAACTCCCTCTCGAGGGGGACGGCCTCCGGGGCCAGCGCGCCGGTTGCGGCGTCGATGGCCGGGTCCCGCCCGATGTCGGCCCGTGAACCAGGTCAGGTCCGGAAGGAAGCAGCCTTAAGCGGTCACCGGTAGGCGGTGCGGGGTCGCCCGGCCGGAGCTTGCAGCCGGTGGACGCGCCCGGGGACCGCCTTCGACGGAGGGTGCACGGTCCGCTTTCGCCACCGCCGTGGCCGTCCGTGACGCCACTAGAATCGATCGTCCCGTGACGGCCTCCTCCGCCTCGCTGTACCGCCGCCACCGCCCGCGTACCTTCGCCGACGTCGTCGGCCAGGACCACGTGGTGCGGACGCTGCGCAACGCCATCGATCAGGGCAAGGTGCACCACGCCTACCTGTTCGTCGGCTCGCGGGGGACCGGCAAGACCTCGATGGCCAAGATCCTCGCGGCGTCGCTGAACTGCGTGAACGGGCCGACCGTGACGCCGTGCGGCGCGTGCGACTCGTGCGTGTCGATCGCGAGCGCGAGCTCGCTCGACGTGATCGAGATGGACGCGGCGTCCAACAACTCGGTCGACGACGTCCGCGACCTGCGCGAGAAGGTGGCCTACGCCCCCGTCTCCGGCCACCACAAGGTCTACATCCTCGACGAGGCGCACATGCTCACGCCGCAGGCGTGGAACGCGTTCCTCAAGACGCTCGAGGAGCCGCCGCCGAACACGATCTTCGTGCTGGCCACGACCGAGGCCAACAAGGTGCTGCCGACGGTCGTCGACCGCTGCCACCGGTTCGACTTCTCGCGGCCGAGCGTGCCGCAGATCTCGGCCGTGCTCAGGCGGGTGGCCGAGCACGAGCGGATCTCGATCCCCGACGAGGCGACGGCGCTGATCGCGCGCTCGGCGACGGGCTCCTTCCGCGACGCGCTGGGCACGCTCGAGCAGCTGCTCGCCTACTCGGGCGCCACGATCGCGCTCGAGGACGTGCTGGCCGTGCTCGGGGCCGCCGACGCCGACCTCGTGTTCGGCGCGGTCGACGCGATCGCCGCCGGGCAGCAGCGCGAGGCGCTGCTCGCCGCCGCACGGCTGGCCGAGTCCGGGCGCGACCTCGGCCGCTTCTTCTCCGACCTGGAGGCGCACGCGCGCGGCCTGATGGTCGTCCAGACGCTCGGCGACGTGCCCGCGGAGCTGCGCGTCACGCCCGAGCAGGACGACAGGCTGGCCGAGCAGGCGCGCCGCGTCGGGCCCGCGACCGTCGTGCGGCTGCTGGAGCTGATCGCCGACGCGTTCCGGGCGATGAAGGACGGCGCCGACGCCCGCACGCAGCTCGAGCTGGCGCTGCTGAAGGCGGCCCAGCCGGCCTACGACCCGACCGTCAAGGCGCTGCTGGCGCGGATCGAGCGGCTCGAGAGCTCCCGGGCGCCGGCCCCGCCCCAGCCCGCCGCGCCGACCCCGCGGTCGCCGGACACCCCGGCCACCCCGGCCGGGCGCGCCGTGGCGCCGCAGGGCGAGCCGGCCGGGCGGACGGCCGTCGCGGTGACGGCTCAGGTCGCGGGCCAGCCGCCCGTCGCCGCCGCCACCACGCTGCCGGGCGCCTCCGGCGGCCAGGCCGAGGCCAGCGCGCGCGCCGAGCAGGCCGCCGCGGCGGTCTCCGCCGAGCTCGCCACGGAGGCCGATCCGGCCCCGGCGGTCGCCGCCGTCGCCGTCGTCGAGCCCGACGCTCCGGCGCCCGAGCCGACCTTCTCCGCGGCCGTCGAGCTCTCCCCCGACGCGCTCGCCGAGCTGTGGCCCGCCGTGCTGGAGAGCCTCTCGGAGGAGACGCCGATGCTGGCCGCCGCGCTCCAGGGCGCCCAGCCCGCGGGCGTCGGAGGCGGCGAGCTGACGCTCGCCTGGCCCGAGTCCGCGGGCCTGCTCAAGCGCAAGGCCGAGGACCCGGCGAGCAAGGAGACCATCGCCCGCGTGATCCGTGCGGTGACCGGCAGCTCGCTGCGGCTGGCCTTCGAGCTGCGCGACGACGCGGCGCTCGCCGCCGGCCCGGCCGCGCCCCAGCTCACCGAGGAGGAGCTCGTCAACCGCTTCGTCGAGGAGTTCGACGCAGAGGTCCTGCCGTCCGAGGAGGAATCGCCCTGATGCCCCAGCCGCCCAACCTCAACAAGATGCTCGAGCAGGCGCAGGCGATGCTCGCCCAGCAGCAGGAGGCGCAGGAGAAGCTGAAGTCCCAGACCGTCGAGGCGACCGCCGGCGGCGGCATGGTCAAGGTCGTGCTCACGGGCGACATGCGCGTGCAGTCGCTGGCGATCGACCCCGACGCGGTCGACCCCGAGGACGTCGAGATGCTCCAGGACATGGTCATCGCCGCGCTCAACGAGGCGCTGCGGTCGGCCGAGGAGCTCCAGCAGCAGGCGATGGGCGGCGCCGGCGACCCCGGCGGCTTCGACCCGATGAGCGCGCTCGACATGCTCGGCGGCCTCGGCGGCGGCGGCGGGCTGCCCGGCGGCATGCCTCCCGGCGGCGGCAATCGCGCGGCGCGGCGCCGCAAGAGGTAGTCCTGCTCGCGCCCCCGCTCCAGCGCCTGGTCACCGAGCTGGGCAAGCTGCCCGGCATCGGCAACCGCACGGCGCAGCGGCTGGCGTTCCACGTCCTGCGCGCGTCCGCCGAGGACGCCGGGGCGCTCGCGGACGCGATCCGCGACGTGAAGGAGAAGATCTCGCTGTGCGAGGTCTGCTTCAACCTCGCCGAGGGCCCGCGCTGCACGATCTGCCTCGACGAGCGCCGCGACGGCGGGCTGATCTGCGTCGTCGAGGAGCCCAACGACGTGATCCCGATCGAGCGCACCCACGAGTACCGCGGGCGCTACCACGTGCTCGGCGGCGCCCTGTCGCCGATCGACGGCGTCGAGCCCGAGGACCTGAGGATCGCGCAGCTCTACGCGCGCATCGCCGGCGCCGAGTCGCCGGTCCGGGAGGTCGTGCTGGCGACCAACCCGACGACCACGGGCGAGGCCACGGCGCTGCACGTCGCCGGCGGCCTGCACGAGCACGCCCCGGAGGTGACGGTGACGCGGCTGGCCTCGGGGCTGCCCGTCGGCGGCGACCTCGAGTACGCGGACGAGGTCACCCTCGGGCGCGCCTTCGCCGGTCGCAGGGCGCTCTAGCGGACCCGCGCGACGGCCCGGGCGAGCGCCCGGTCGGAGCGCCGGATCGAGACGCGGGCCTGCCGGTAGCGGCCCGGCCATCCGCGCCGCGCGGCGAGCGACAGCCGCCGGTAGCCGCGGGCGGTGCGGCGCAGCTCGGTCACGACGCGGCGCGGCGCGCCCGCTGCCGGCGTGCGCGGCTTGAGCGCGACGAGCGCGCGCTCGTGCGCCCGGCCGAGCCGCGTGGAGAAGCGGGCCTGGCCGCGGCGCGTCTTCGCCGCGCGCAGCCGCGTCCGCAGGGCGCCGCGGCGGGCGTTGAGCCGCTCGAGCACGGGGGCCAGCCGGCGCCGGAACGCGAGCGTGCGGCTCGGGACGAGCGGCGTGGCGCCGCCGCGCGTGCTGCCGGAACCGATCTGGTCGGCGCAGCCCTCGGCCGTGGCCCAGGCGGCGGTCGGCGCGATGCAGGCGACCGTCAGGCTGCCCGCCGTCGTCGGGACGACGGTGACCTGGGCGAGGCGACCGCCCTCGATCGCCCGCGGGCGGTAGCTCCACGCCGTCATGCCCGCGAGCGCGGCGCGGCGCGGCGCGCCGTCGATGAGTCCCCGCAGGGCCTCCGGCACCAGCGTCGCGTCGTCGAACGGCGCCAGGACGACCAGCGCGCGGGCGCGCAGGCCCGGCTGCGGCGCGAAGACCGCGCTGCGGGCCCCGGCCTCCGGCACGCCCTCGACGCGGGTGCCCGCGGCCTCCCACCCGCCGGGGACGGAGAACGCGACGGCGCCGAGGTCGACGGCCCGCGGCGGCACGGGCGGCGCGACCGGCGCCGGCGCGGTGGCGCTGCGGCCCGCCCACCCGATCACGGCGGCCGCGGCGACGAGCACGACGGCGAGCAGGACGAAGGGGCGCGGCAGCGGCGGCGCGGGCGTGACGCGACGGCGGGGGAGGTGACCGGGCGCGCTCATCAGCCGCTCGAGTCGAAGGTCGGGCCGGGCGTGGGGGCCGGTCGCGGCGGCGCGGCCGTCGGCGCCGGCGCGGCCGGCGCGGGCGTGGCCACGGGCACCACGGTGACCTCCGGGGTCGCCGTCGGCTCCGGCGCGGACGGTGCCGGCGTCACGGACGGCGTCGCGGCGGGCTCGGGCGCGGTCGCGGTGGCCCGGCCGAAGGCGCCGCGGAGCCGGGGCAGCGCGGCGGCCGAGCGGAGCTTGGGTCGCGCCTCGCCGCGGGCGATCGGCAGCTCGCCGCTGAGCCGGTCGATCGAGACGACGGCGCGGGACGGGGTGTCCGGCTCGTCACGGTCGGGCCCGGCGGCCCAGCCGACCGTGGCGGCGGACGCCATCAGGACCACGACGCCCAGGCGCGCGAGCAGCGTGGGCACCCCGTCGGGGCGCGTCAGCTGCGTCAGACGCCCGGGCACGCGACAGGCTTCCTCGTGCCCGGCATCAGGCAGCGGTCCCGGCGGGTCGGCGCCTTGCCGCGGCGGATCACGACCACCGTGTGCTTGCCGATCCGGCGGGCCTTGGTGATGCTGATCACGAGCCGCGTGCCCGCGGGGAGGGCCGCCTGGAAGCGGCGGACGCGCGTCAGCGACGAGGTCCGGGCCCAGCGCCGCGCGGGGCAGCGGCGGCCGATGCAGCGCACGGTGATCCGCGCGCCGCGCGGGGCGCGCACCGTCAGCAGCGTGATCCGGGCGCCCGAGCGCGTCAGGTGCCCGCGGATCCGCACGACCGGCGCGGGATCCATCATCCGCGGCGCGGCGGCCTGCTCGTCGCGCACCTCGACCACCGGCGGCGCGGCGCGCGCCGGCGCCGGCGTGACCGGAGCAGGCGAAGGTGACGGGGAGGGGGATGGCGACGGCGACGGGGGAGGCGCCGGCGCCGCGGTGACGGCGTCGGTCGCCCGCGAGAGCGACCAGGCCGAGCCGTCGCGGTTGCGCACGACGAGCAGCACCCGCAGGTACTTGTCCTCGTCGGCGGCGGTCACGGTGTAAGTGGTCGCGGTCGCGCCCTGGATGCCCCGGCAGGAGCGGAAGTCCTCGTCGCCGTCCAGCTCGTCGCAGCGCACCCACTGCCAGCTCGGCTCGCCGCCGCCGGTCCAGCGAGCGCCCTGCGCCTCGAGCGTGGCGCCGACCTGCGCGTTCCCGGCGATCGCGGGCTCCTGCGTTATGCGGGGTGGCTTGGCGTCGGCGGCCGCCGGTGCCAGCGCGAGCGCGAGCAGCGCGCCCAACACGAGCCCCGCTCCCCGCCGCCCCGGCTTGCGATGGTCTGATCTCGTCACGTTCGTCTCCCGCCGATCATGATGGATCGCGGAGGGCGCCGCATCAATCCATCGATCGTCCAATGTCCGGTGCATGACTCAAGTCAGCGCCGCCCTAGACTCCACCGTCGTGTCCGGCACCGTCGTGATGAAGTTCGGTGGCACCTCCGTCGCCGACGCCGAGCGCCTCAAGCGCGCCGCCCGCCGCATCGTCGCCGCCCGCGAGAACGGCCAGCGGGTCGTCGCGGTCCTCTCTGCGCGCGGCAAGACCACCGACGAGCTGATCCAGATGGCCGAGGAGGTCTCCACCACCCCCGACCCGCGCGAGATGGACATGCTGCTGTCCACGGGCGAGCGGATGTCGTGCGCGCTGTGCGCGATGGCCATCAACGACCTCGGCCACCGGGCGATCTCGCTGACGGGCTCGCAGGCCGGCATCGTCACGGACACCAGCCACACCAAGGCGCGCATCCTCGACGTCCGCGCCGACCGCATCCGCGCCGCGCTGGACGAGGGGCAGATCGTGCTCGTCGCCGGCTTCCAGGGCGTCTCGACGGCCAAGGACGTCACGACGCTCGGCCGCGGCGGCTCGGACACGACGGCCGTCGCCCTCGCCGCGGCGATGCAGGCCGAGGTGTGCGAGATCTACACGGACGTCGCGGGCGTGTTCAGCGCGGACCCGCGGATCGTCCCGGACGCGCGCAAGCTGCCCGTGGTCTCCTTCGAGGAGATGCTGGAGATGTCGGCCTCCGGCGCCGGCGTCCTGCAGCTGCGCTCGGTCGAGTACGCCCGCAACCACGGCGTGCGCATCCACTGCCGGTCCTCGTTCACCGAGGAGCCTGGAACCTTCGTGGTCGGAGAAGAGGAGACGATGGAACGCCCCCTGATCACCGCGGTGACGCACTCCCGCGACGAGGCGCGCGTGACGCTGCTCGGCGTACCGGACCATCCGGGCATCGCCGGGCGGATCTTCACGGCGCTCGCCGACGCGAACGTCAACGTCGACATGATCATCCAGAACGAGCCCGAGACCGAGGGCTCGGCGGCCGACATGTCCTTCACCGTGCCCCGCTCGGACCTGCGCACCGCGCGCGCGGCGCTCGACCCGGTCGTCGCCGAGGTCGGGATCGCCTCCGTGGCCGAGGACCCGGCGATGGGCAAGGTCTCCGTCGTCGGAGCGGGAATGAAGTCCCACCCCGGCGTCGCCGCGCGCGTCTTCACCACGCTCGGCGAGGAGGGCATCAACATCGAGATGATCTCCACCTCCCCGATCAAGATCTCCTGCGTGGTCAGCGCGGATGCGGTCGACCGCGCCGTGCGGGCGCTCCACCAGGCGTTCGAGCTCGGCGCCGACCAGGTCGAGGCCGAGCACCCGTTCGGACCCCAGGGAGCGCGCGTATGAGCCGTCACGATGCCACGGCCGACGGCGCCGCCGGGTACAGGGTCGCCGTCGTCGGCGCCACGGGCGCCGTCGGCACCGTCATGCTGCAGAAGCTGCGCGAGCGCGCCTTCCCGGCGAGCGAGATCGTCCCGTTCGCCTCGCAGCGCTCCGCCGGCAAGGAGCTCGACGGCATGATCGTCCAGCCGCTCACCGACGAGACGATCCAGGGGTTCGACCTCGCGATCTTCTCCGCGGGCGGCTCGACGTCGGGCGAGTGGGCGCCGCGCTTCGTCGAGGCGGGCGCCGTCGTCGTCGACAACTCCTCCAAGTGGCGCCGCGACCCCGAGGTCCCGCTCGTCGTCTCCGAGGTCAACCCGGAGGCGCTGGACGGCCACAAGGGCCTGATCGCCAACCCGAACTGCTCGACGATGCAGCTGATGGTCGCGCTCAAGCCGATCCACGATGCGGCGGGCATCGAGCGGCTGATCGTCTCCACCTACCAGTCCGTCTCGGGCACCGGCGTGAAGGCCGTCGCCGAGCTGGAGGAGCAGACCCACGCGGTGCTGCACGGCATGGAGCCCGGCGAGCCGCAGGTCTATCCGCACCCGATCGCGTTCAACGTCCTCGGCGGCGCCGGCAACTTCGCCGACGGCGACGACCACACGGACGAGGAGCGCAAGATGATGTTCGAGACGCGCAAGATCCTCGGCGACGAGTCGATCGCGATCAACGTCACCTGCGCGCGCGTGCCCGTGCGCAACTGCCACTCGGAGTCCGTGACGCTGCAGACGCGCGAGCCGCTCTCGGTCGAGGACGCGCGGGCGCTGCTGGAGGGGATGGACGGCCTGACGATGGTCGACGACCCCGCGAGCCACGGCTACCCGACGGCGCTGAGCTCGGCCGGCCGCGACGACGTGTTCGTCGGCCGCCTGCGGCGCGACCCCTCCCACGAGCGCGGCCTCTGCCTCTGGGTGGTCTCCGACAACCTGCTCAAGGGCGCCGCCACCAACGCGGTCCAGATCGCCGAGGTGCTGCACGAGCGCGGGCTGATCCGCTCCGCCGCAGCGGTGCGGTAGGAATCTGACCAGCTCCGTGAATACATTGCGCGGGAGCGGGTATCCACCCGGCCAAGCTGCATCTGGGGTACGAGCGAGGAGAGGGCGTGGCAGGCGCCCTCTTTCCTTTTAGAGCTCGCGGCGGGCGAAGCGCGTGACGGATTCGGCCGCGCGCTGCCCGGGTCCGCGGCGCCGCCAGCGGCCGGGCTCGATCTTCTCGGCGTCGCCGAGGTCGCGCTCGAACTGCTCCGTCAGCTCGCCCGCGAACGCCTCCGAGCGCACGCACAGCGTGGCCTCGTCGTGCAGCTGGAACGAGCGGTTGTCGAAGTTGACCGAGCCGACGGAGGACCACACGCCGTCGACGACCATCGACTTGGCGTGCAGCATCGTCGGCCCGTACTCGTGCACCTCCACGCCGCACGAGACGAGCTGGTCGTACGCTGCGCGGCCGGCCACGCGGACGAGCCCCTTGTCGATGTGCGGGCCCGGCACCAGCACCCGCACGCGGACGCCGCGCCCGGCGGCCTCGCACAGCGCCTCGGTGAACGCGGGCCGCGGGACGAAGTAGGCGGCGGTGAGGTCGAGCGTGCGGCGCGCTGCCGCGATCGCGAGGTAGTAGAGGGCCTCGGCGTTGGTGTCGCCGACGCCGGCGCTCGAGCGCACGACCATCATCGGGCCGCCCTCGGGCTTCTCGGGCAGCTCGGGCAGGTAGCCCTCGCCGATCAGCACCTCGCCGGTCGCCTCGAGCCAGTTGTCCGCGAAGGCCCCGAACAGCCCGCGCACCACGGGGCCGGTGACCCGGACGTGGGTGTCGCGCCAGTGGTCGGGGTCCTGCGCGTCGCCCGTCCACTCCTCGGCGATCCCGACGCCGCCCGTCATCCCGATGCGGCCGTCGGCGATCAGCAGCTTGCGATGGGTGCGGTTCTCCAGCCGCTTGACGGCGTAGGGCTTCAGCGGCCGGAAGCGCACGACGCGCACGCCCGCGTCGAGCATGCGCCGGAACACGTCGCGCTCGAGCAGGATCCCGCCCATCGCGTCGATGATCACGTTGCACTCGACGCCCGCGCGGGCGCGCTCGATCAGCGCGTCGGCGACCTCGTGGGCGATCTCGCCGCGCCACCAGGCGTAGGTCGTCAGGCAGATCGTCTGCTCCGCGCCGCGGATCGTCTCCAGCATGCACGGGAAGATCCGGTCGCCGTTGATCAGCAGCTCGACCTCGCTGCCCCAGGAGATCGGGGCGGAGGTGAGCGCCTCGGCGGCGCGCATGAAGCCGTCGCCGGCGGGGTCGAGCTCCTCGGCCCCGTGCAGCCGGTAGCCGCGCCCGCCCTCGCGCCGGTGGCGCAGGGAGTCGGCGGCGTACCACGCCAGGCCGGCGGCGCCGACGCCGGCCGGCCAGGCGTAGCGCGCGACGCGGGACTGGGTGCCCGCCCGCCCTACCAGCCGCCGGACGCCGCGCGGCTGCCGGGCCGTTCGCCCGAGCCGCCGACGCCCGCGACCACCGAGGTCGACCAATCGATCACCGAAGTGGGCCTGACGACGTGCTTGTTGAGGCCGAGCTCCTTCGGCTCCAGCCCGAGGGCGAGGCCGACGAGCTGCGGCAGGTGCAGCACCGGCATGTTCAGCGGGCGGCCGACGACCTGCTCGGCCAGCGGCTGCTGGAGGTCCAGGTTGAGATGGCACAGCGGGCACGGCGTCACGAGGCAGTCCGCGTCCGCGTCGGCCGCGTCGCCGAGGTGCGTGCCGGCCTGGCGCAGCGAGTTCTCCTTGTGCATCGTGATGATCGGGAAGCCGCAGCACTTGTAGGCGCCCGCGTAGTCCACGACGGTGCCGCCGAGCGCCTCGATCAGCATCTGCAGGTAGCGGTCGCGCGGGTGCTCCTCGTCGATGCCGATGCGGTCGGTGGGGCGCACGATGTAGCAGCCGTAGAACGGGCCGACGCGCAGGTCGGTCAGCGGCCGCTGCACCTTGGCCTTGATCGCGTCGAGGCCGATCTCCTCGACCATCAGCCAGAGGAAGTGCTTGTTGGCGATGCCCTTCTCGTAGGTCAGGCCCTCCGCCCCCAGCGTCTCGTTGACGTGCGCCCGGTACTCCGAGTTCGCGTCGAGGCGCTCCTGGCACTCGCTCTGCGCGCCCTGGCAGGTCGAGCAGATGTTCATCATCAGGTCGGCGCCGTTGGCGATCTCCTGCTGCGCGAGCGCGAACGTGCGCGCGTTGAGCGTGTCGGCCAGCTCCTGGTTGTGCTCGGCGATCACGCCGGCGCCCGTGCAGCACGCGCGGTCCAGCTCGACGAGCTCGATGTCCAGCAGCGGCGCGACCTTCGCCATCGAGCCGTGCAGCTCGGGCGTGAAGCCGCGGCTCACGCAGCCGGGCCAGTAGGCGACCTTCACTTGTTCGGGCTCCTCTCTTCGGACAGGTGGCTCCCGCCCGCGCTCGCGTGCTGCTGGCCGCCGGCGTCCTCGTCGGTCTCGTCGTCCTCGTAGCCCACGACGTAGAGGTTGAGCTCGTAGCGCTCGTCCTTGTCGTGGACGTGCTCGAAGATGCGCTTGACCTCCTTGGGGGCCTTGTGGCCGTGCAGGAGCGCCTTCTTCGGGGTGACCTTGCCGCGCTGGAGCGCCTTCAGGATCACGGGCAGCGAGCCGACGAGCTCCGGCACCGCGCGCGGGTGGAACTTGCCGCCGTAGGAGTCGGGCAGCAGGTCGGCCTCGTGCAGCAGCCCGTTCTTCTCGATGTTCTTGACGAACGCCGTCTCGTGGCGGTGGCCGTTGTTGCGATCCTCGATCCCGAAGTCCGAGCCGGCGATCCGGCGCAGCCGCATGATCTGGCTCATCGGGGCCACGCCCTTCGGGCACGCCTCGATGCAGTTGAAGCAGTGGGTGCAGTCGTAGATGCCGTGCGGGTCCTCGGAGAGGTCCCTCAGGCGCTGCTCGTGCTGGCCGTCGCGCGGGTCGCCGACGAAGCGGTAGGCCTTCGCGAGCGCGGCGGGGCCGATGAACAGCGGGTCGACCTCCATCGACAGGCAGTCCGAGACGCAGGCGCCGCACTGGATGCAGGCCATCGTCTGGGTCACGTCGATCATCGACTCCATCGGCACGACGTACTCGCGCTCGGGCGGGTCGCCCTCGGGCAGCAGCCACGGCGTGACGCGCTGGATCTTCGTCCAGTGGACCGCGTCCATGTCGACGATCAGGTCCTTGATCACGGGCATGTTGCCCATCGGCTCGACCTGGATGACCGGGGTCCGCTCGCCCTCGTCGGCGTCGTTCCAGCCGAGGCCGAAGCCCGTCCGGGCGGCCTCGTCGAGGTGCGTGTGGCAGGCCAGCGCCGGCTTGCCGTTGATGCGCACGCCGCAGGAGCCGCAGATCGCGGCGCGGCAGGAGCAGCGGATGCCGATCGAGCCGTCCTGGCGGTCCTTGGCCTGGAGGATCCCGTCGAGGACGGAGCGCTTGCCGTCCAGGTCGATCGTGAACTCCTCCCAGTAGGCCGCCGTGCCCGTCTCGGGCGAGTAGCGGCGAAGCTTGAGGGTGTACTCGGGCATTCAGTGATTGGGATCTGCGATCGGGGTCACTAGTACTTGCGCTCCTGAGGCTCCCACTGGGTCATCGTCACCGGGGAGTAGGTGACCTTCGGCGCGTCACCGCCGTTGACGGACAGGTTGATGTGCTTGAGCCATTCGTCGTCGTTGCGTTCCGGGAAGTCCAGGCGGAACTGGGCCCCGCGCGACTCCTTGCGCTCCAGCGCGCCGGTCACGATGCACTCGGCGCAGTCGAGCATGTACCCCAGCTCGATCGCGCCCAGCACATCCTGATTGAAGACGGTGCCGCGGTCGTCGATGTAGGCGCTCTCGGCCTCGCCCTTGAGGCGCTGGATGATCTCGAGCGCCTCGGTCAGGCCCGCCTGGTCGCGGAACACGGCGCACTTCTCGTTCATCATCTCTCCGAGCTCGTCCTTGATCTCGGAGATCCGGCGGCCGCCGCCGTGCTCGCGCCGGAGCAGGCCCTGGATCATCTTCTCCTCGGCGGCGAGCTGCGTCGTCGAGGGCGACGGCATGGTCATGGAGCCTGCGCGCAGCGCGGCGTGGGCGCCGGCGCGGCGGCCGAAGATCAGCGTGTCCAGCAGCGAGTTGGCCCCGAGCCGGTTGCCGCCGTGCACCGAGACGCAGGCGACCTCGCCGGCCGCGTAGAGGCCGGGGATCGACGTCTCGCCGTTCACGTCGGTCTTGACGCCGCCCATGATGTAGTGGCAGCCGGGCTTGATGTGGATCGGCTCGCGCGTGATGTCCACGCCCGCGAAGTCGCGCCCGATGTTGACGATCTCGCGCAGCGCCTCCAGCGTGCGCTTGCGCGGCACCTTGGTGATGTCCAGCGCCACCGTGCCGTCCGGGAACCCGCGGCCCTCGTTGATCTCGGTCTGCTCCGAGCGCGAGACGACGTCGCGCGAGGCGAGCTCCAGCTTGTTCGGCGCGTACTTCTCCATGAAGCGCTCGCCGTTGGCGTTGTAGAGGTGCGCGCCCTCGCCGCGGGCGCCCTCGGTGATCAGGATCCCGTTCCCGGCCAGCGTGGTCGGGTGGTACTGGATCATCTCCATGTCCATCAGCGGGGCGCCGATCCGGTAGGCCTGCGCGATCCCGTCGCCCGTGCAGATGAGGGCGTTGGTGGTGGGCTTGAAGCACTGGCCCGCGCCGCCGGAGGCGAGGATCGTCGACTTGGCGGCGAACAGCTCCATCGCGCCGTCGCGGATGTTGCGGGCGATCGCGCCGCAGCAGTTGCCCTCGTCGTCCTGCACGAGCGCGGTGACGAACCACTCCTCGTAGCGGTCGACCTTGGCGTGGCTCTTCATCAGCTGCTCGTAGAGCACGTGAAGCAGCGCCTGGCCGGTGATGTCGGCCACGTAGTAGGTGCGGGCGGCGGAGGCGCCGCCGAAGGCGCGGGTGCCCAGCAGGCCCTGCTCGTTGCGGTGGAAGGTGACGCCCTGGTGCTCGAGCCACAGCACCTCGTCCGGGGCCTCCCGGCACATGATCTCGATCGCGTCCTGGTCGCCGAGGTAGTCCGAGCCCTTGACGGTGTCGAAGGCGTGCGATTCCCAGGAGTCGTCGGGGTTGAGGGCCGCGTTGATGCCGCCGGCGGCGGCGTTGGAGTGCGAGCGCACCGGGTGGACCTTGCTCATGATCGCGACGGTCGCCCCGGAGCGGGCGGCCGCGAGCGCTGCGCGCTGGCCGGCAAGGCCGGCTCCGATGATCAACACGTCGTGCGAGGGCATGGCGCAGGAGTCTATTGGCGGTACGGGGAGCGGCGTATCGTGGCTCAGGGGCGCTCGGAGGTGCGGCGCGCCGCCGCTGTCGTCATATTGGGGGACGAACATGACCCCCGGTCCCTCCCAGCGCCCTGTCCGGGTGCTCGTCGTCGACGACCACGCCGACGTGCGCTTCCTCGTGCGCGTGATCCTCGAGGACGCGGGGCCCGACGTCGTCTTCGCGGGGGAGGCCCCCGGCGCCGAGGAGGCCCTCGCCGCCCTCGAGGAGCTCGAGCCCGACGTCGTCGTGCTCGATGCCCGGATGCCGCGCGTCGACGGCTTCGAGGCCGCCGGGATGCTGCTGGCGCGCCGGCCGGGCCTGCCGATCCTGCTCTGCTCGGCGATCGTGGACGACGAGATCCGCACGCGGGCGCAGGCGGCGGGGATCGCCGCGTGCCTGTCCAAGGACCACTTCGAGGCGATCCCGAAGGTCGTCGCCGAGCTGGCGCGGGGCGACGGCCGCGGCTAGCCCGCGCGGGGCGCCAGCCGGGACTGCAGCGCCCGCGAGACCTGCTCGAGCGTGACCACGCCGCGCAGGCGCCCGTCGGCGTCGACGGCCATCAGCGCTCCCAGGCGCCGCAGGGGCTCGGAGCCCAGCAGCGCCTCCAGCGGCGCGTCCTCGCGCACCTCGGCGGAGTCCGCGGCCAGCTCGCGCACCGGCATGGCGCCCTGCTCGTGGGCGGCCGACTCGACGGCCGCCCGGTGGGCGATGCCCGCGAAGCGCCCGTCGGGCTCCACGACCGCGAACCAGGGCCAGCCCTGGTAGCGCAGGAAGAAGTCCTCGTAGGCCTGCTGGACCGGCAGGTCGGCGGGGAGGGTGACCGGGTCGGCGTCCATGATGTCGGCGACGGTGACGCCCTCCAGGCGTGAGGTCACGGCCGACTGGAGGACGGCGTTGCGCGCCGAGGACCACAGCAGGTAGCCGAGCACCGCCAGCCACAGGCCGTCGGCGAGGCCGAACTCGAGGCCGAGGATCCGCACCGGGCCGGCGACGGTCGCCAGCAGGCCGACGCCCATCAGCAACGCGGCGAAGCCCTGGCCGACCACGCCGGCGGTGCGCGTGGCCTTCCCGCGGTCGCCGGTGACCTTCCACACGGCCGCGCGCGCGATCCGGCCGCCGTCGAGCGGGAACGCGGGCACGAGGTTGAACACGAGCAGGACCGCGTTCATCGTCACCAGGAACGAGATCAGAAGGATCGCGACGTCGGACGGCGCCGCCCCGTCCAGCCGCGCCGCGTCGAGGAACTCGTCCTGGCCCGCGAGCGCGACGCCGAGCCCCGTGCCGACGAGCACGATCGCGAGCGTCACGAGCGGCCCGGCGACGGCGACGAAGAACTCCCGGCCGGGCGTGTCGGTGTCCCGGCTCATCTTCATCACCCCGCCGAAGAAGAACAGGTCGATGCCGGCGACCTCGATGCCGACGCGGCGGGCGGCGAGCGCATGCCCGAGCTCGTGCAGCACGATCGAGCCGAAGAACAGCACCGCGGCGCCGACCGCGGCCAGGTAGCCCGTCGTCGTGTCACCCAGGATGTCGCCGAACGAGGTCGACAGCCAGAAGATGAACAGGAACAGGATCAGGAACCAGGAGGCGTTGACGCCGATCCTGATCCCGAGGATCCGGCCGAGCTGGAATGAGCTTCCGCCGAGCACTCAGCGGGAATGGTCGCATAGCATCGCCCGCCAGACTTTGAGCGGAGCGGATAAACGGCTGCTCATGACCAGGGAGATGATCGCCTGATGGCAGAACCCAAGACTGTGACCGTGACGGGAGCGGCGGGCCAGATCGGCTACGCGCTGCTGTTCCGGATCGCCTCGGGCCAGATGCTGGGCCCCGACCAGCCCGTGCGGCTGCGGCTGCTCGAGATCCCCGACGCCGTCAAGGCGGCCGAGGGCACCGCGATGGAGCTCGACGACTGCGCCTTCCCCCTCCTGGAGGGGATCGACATCACCGACGACGCCAAGCAGGCCTTCGACGGCGTCAACGTCGCGCTGCTCGTCGGCGCGCGCCCGCGCACGAAGGGCATGGAGCGCGCCGACCTGCTGGAGGCCAACGGCGGCATCTTCAAGCCGCAGGGCGAGGCGATCAACGCCGGCGCCGCCGACGACGTGAAGGTGCTCGTGGTCGGCAACCCGGCCAACACCAACGCGCTGATCGCGATGAGCGCGGCGCCGGACGTCCCGCGCGAGCGCTTCACCGCGATGACCCGCCTGGACCACAACCGGGCGATCGCGCAGCTGGCCGGCAAGACGGGCGCGGCCGTGTCGGACATCACCAACATGACCGTGTGGGGGAATCACTCGCCGTCGATGTTCCCCGACCTGTTCAACGCGAAGGTCGGCGGCCGCAACGCCGCCGAGGTGGTGAACGACGAGTCCTGGTACGCGGACACCTACATCCCCACGGTGGGCAAGCGCGGCGCGGCGATCATCGAGGCGCGCGGCGCCTCCTCGGCCGCGTCGGCCGCCAACGCGGCGATCGACCACGTGCACGACTGGGTGCTCGGCACGCCTGAGGGCGACTGGGTCTCGATGGCGGTCCCGGCCGACGGCTCCTACGGTGTCGAGGAGGGGATCATCTCCTCGTTCGCGTGCACCTGCTCGGGCGGCGAGTACACGATCGTCGAGGGCCTCGAGGTGAACGAGTTCGCGCAGCAGCGCATCGACAACACCGTCAACGAGCTCAAGGAGGAGCGCGCCGCGGTGGAGAAGCTCGACCTGGTCTCGTAACGTCGCACGGACGTCATCACCCTGGTCAGACCCATTTAATGGGTCTGACCTAGAGGGTGATGACGGGAGGGCGAAATTCTTATTTAGTAGTAAACCTCATTCACCACGGGCATGCCACCCGCGGCCGCTCTTGGTGACCTTCCCTTCTTCGGCGAGCGTGGGCATCACGCGATACAGGTAGTTCTGCTTGATCCCCATCGCCTCGGCGAGCTCGGGGATGGTGATGCCCGGGCGGGCCTTGACCAGCTCGAGCGCCTGCACCGCGCGGGTGCCGCTGCCGCGCGGCCGGCCGCGGCGGCCCGTGCCGGACGAACCGCTGCTGCGGCGGCGCCGCGGGGCGGCGGCGGTACCGGAGCCGGAGCGGGCGGAGCTGCCGTTGGAGTCGACGCCTGACAGCGCGCGCTCGGCCGCCTCGAGTCGCGTGTACTCCTCGACCAGGGGCTTCAGCTCCTTCAGCCGTGCCTGGATCTCCTTGCGCTTCTCGTCGAGGAAGTCTGCCATCTGCGGGGCCTTTCCGATCGGTTGAGTGAGATGACTGTACTCACTTACCGGTGAATGTGGCCTTTCCGGGACCCTCCCGCAGGAAAGTCTGCACGGCGTCGCGTGAATCCTGAGTCTCGAACAAGTGTGAGGTGAGGCCCGCCGTGCGCTGGTCGGCGCCGCGCGTGCCGTGGTCGGCCTGCGCCCGCACCACGGCCTTGGTGGCGGCGTGCGCGACGGTCGGGCCGGCCGCCAGCGTGCGGGCGAACGCGCGCGCATCCTCGAGCATCGCGTCGTCGGCGAGCACGCGGTTGACCACGCCCCACCCGTGCAGCGTGGGTGCGTCGTAGAGGTCGCCCGAGAAGACGAACTCGCGCGCCCGGGCCGTGCCGGCCCGCTCGGCCATGCGCTGGGTGCCGCCCATCAGCGGCGTGATCCCCACCACCTTCTCCACGAGCCCGAAGCGCGCGCTCTCGGTCGCCCACAGCAGATCGCACGCGAGCGCCAGCTCCAGCCCGGCGGTGAGGCAGAGCCCGTGCACGGCGGCCAGGGTGGGGAACGGCATGTCCTCGATCGTGTGCGTGAGCTCGAGCAGCGAGGCGGTCAGCGCGTTCGCGGCGGGGATGTCGAGGCCCTCGAAGACGTGCACGTCGACGCCCGCGGTGAACACGTCGCCCTCCGCACGGACCAGCAGCGCGCGCGGGCGCGCCGCGGCCGCCGCGTCCACCGACTCGCGCAGCTCGCGCATCAGGGTGTCGTCGAACAGGTTCAACGGCGGGTTGGAGAGGACGATCTCCCCGACGTCGCCGTCGGTCTCGTAGCGTGCGTGTGGCATGACCGGTGAACCTATCCACATGCGCGCGGCGTGGGACGCCCACGCCGCCGACTGGGTCGAGTGGGCCCGCTCCCCGGGGCACGACCACTTCTTCTGGCGGCTCGGGCTGCCGGCGCTGCTGAGCCTGCTCCCCGCGCCCGGCCGCCGCACGCTGGACCTGGCGTGCGGCGAGGGGCGCGTCTCGCGCGTGCTCGCCGAGCGCGGGCACGCCGTGATCGGCGTTGAGGCCTCGCCGGCGCTGGCGGCGGCCGCCCGCGAGGCGGCGCCGGAGATCGAGGTGCTCGAGGGCGACGCCGCGGCGCTGCCGCTGCCCGACGGCGCCGTCGACCTGGTGGTGTGCTCGATGGCGCTGCTGAACTTCGACGAGCTGGACGCCGCGATGGGAGAGGCCGCGCGCGTGCTCGAGCCGGGCGGGCGCTTGTGCTTCACCACCGTGCACCCGTGGAACTCGCTGAAGTCCGGCGAGGACTACTTCGCCGAGCGCACCTATCAGGAGACTCGCTCCCGCGACGGGCTGACGATGACCTTCACCGACCGCCACCGGCCGCTGAGCGCGCTCTCGCGCGCGTTCGAGGACGCCGGCCTGCGCGTGGAGGCCCTGCGCGAGCCGGTGCCCGACGCCGAGCACGTGGCCGCGTGGCCCTCCGTCGAGCAGTGGACCCGCCGGCCGGCGTTCCTCGCCGGCCGGGCGGTCAGGCCTCCAGCAGCCGCTTGAGCTGCTTGAGCGACTCGGTGGCCTCCTTCTGGGGCTGGCCGCCGACGAGCACGCGCGACGCCGCCTTGCCGAGGAAGCCGCCCGGCGGCTTGAACTCGTTCTCGTACTCGAAGTGCGTGCCGCCCTCGCGGTCGGAGAGCTGGTAGGCGGTGCGGGCGTAGGAGTGGGCGGGGCCGCGGCCCTCCCAGGTGGCGCTGCGCCCGGGCTCGAACTCGGTGAGCTTCCATTTCACCTTGAAGTTCACGCCGCGCAGGCACAGCGTCTGCTCCATCTCGTAGCCCTCGTGGGGCCGGCCGCCGTCGACGTCGTTGACCTTGCGGTGGATCGTCACCCACTCGTCCAGCCGCGTGGGGTCCAGGACGGTGTCGAACACCTTCTCGCGCGGCGCGTCGATGTCGATCGATGCGGTGACCAGCGTCATCTGGCGGCAACCTCCTCGGTCAGCTCCCAATCACGCAGCGCGCGCTCCACCGCGGCGTCGAACGAGTGCAACCGTATTCCGAACGCGCCCGCGGCGGCGTCGTCGCGCGGCAGCAGGTCGTGCTCGAGGCCCTCCATCAGCGGCCCGATCAGCGCCGGGTCCTCGCCGGCGACCGCCGCGGCCACCTGCGAGGCGAGCGGCGTCAGCGTGAAGCCCAGCCCGAGCTTCGGGCGCCCGACGAGCATCGACTCGGCGATCCGGTCGATCAGCTCCTCGTAGGTGACGGTGTCCGGGCCGGCGATGTCCCACGAGCGGCCGGAGAGCGCGGCGGGCGCGGCGGCGGAGGCGGTCAGGTAGGCGAGCACGTCGCGGCCGTCGATCGGCCGCGTGCGGTTGCGCCGCCACGCGGGCAGCGCGAGCACGGGCAGGCGCTCGACCAGCCGTACGAGGAAGCGGAACGAGCGCGAGCGCGCGCCGATCACGATCGAGGCGCGCAGGGCGATCGACTCGGGCGCGGCGGCGAGCAGCGCCTCCTCGACCGCGAGCCGGGAGGCGAGGTGGCGCGATGCAGCCCCCTCGCGCGGCACGAGCCCGCCGAGGTAGACGATCCGCCGCACCCCTGCGGCGCCGGCCGCGGCGGCGAAGCGCTCGGCGCCCCGGCGCTCCTGCTCGGGGAAGGCGCCGCCGGCCGCGCCCTCCATCGAGTGGATCAGGTAGTAGGCGACCTCGATGCCGTCGAGCGCCCGGTCCAGGCCGGCGCCCGTCAGCGCGTCGCCGGTCACCAGGTCGTCCAGCTCCACGCCGGCGGCCGCGACGCGCTCGGGCGAGCGGGCGAAGCCGCGCACGTCATGGCCGGCGCTGGCGAGCGCCGGGGCGAGCGAGGCGCCGACGTAGCCCGAGACGCCGGTGACGAGGATGCGCATCCGCACACCTTGCCCTACGGGCGAGGCGCGAAAACCGCCCAGGATGCGGGGTCGCCATCCCGCAGGCAGGGCTATTTCGCGCCCGTTCGGGGGTATTTGCGGAGAACGCCCGAAAAGCATTGTCTTTGCGGCTTCACGCGTTGCGCCGGACCCCCCGGCGGTGTTTGCTTGCCCTTGTCCAGTCAGTGAAGACGTACGGGGGAGCCGGGGACGTTGGCAGCACGGAACGGCAAGGCGAAGGTGAGTTGCGACGACTGCTTCTTCGGTCGCAACGGACTGTGCGCGCTCGCACTCGACGAGCCGTGCGCGACGTTCCGCCCGGACCATCCCGAGGGGCTGCGGCCGCCGAGCCAGCTGCGCTTCGTCTTCCGCCAGGAGCGCCGCCGCCAGGCCGCGTGGGCGTTCCCGACGGCGCAGGAGCAGGCCGCGCTGCACGCGTAGCGGCCGCTCGGCTCCCGGCAGCGCTATAGAGTCGCCGCCGTGCGCATCACGGTGCTGGGGACGTCGCCGGCGTGGCAGGACGCCGGAGGGGCGTGCAGCGGCTACCTCGTCGAGGCCGCCGGCACGTGCGTGCTGCTCGACTGCGGCTGCGGCGTGTTCGGCAAGCTGCGCCGCCACCGCGAGTACTGGGAGATCGACGCGGTCGTCGTCTCGCACCTGCACGCCGACCACATCCTGGACCTCGTGCCCTATGCGTCGGCGCTCACCTACGCGCCGCGCCAGCAGCCCGTGCCGGTCGCCGGGCACCCCGGCACCGACACGCCGGCCCGGCCGCGGCTGATCGCGCCCGCGGGCGCCGCCGAGTCGTTCGCGCGCATCTGCACGGGCGCCGGGATGAAGGCCGAGCACATCGAGCGGGCGTTCGCGCTGACGGAGTACGCGCCGCAGGACACGTTCGCGCTCGGGCCGATCGAGGTCGCCTTCCAGCCCGTGCCGCACTTCCTGCCCACCAACGCGGTCGAGCTGCGCGAGGGCGCCGCGCGGCTCACGTTCAGCGCCGACTGCGCGCCCAACGACGAGCTGGCGGAGTTCGCGCGCGACACGTCGCTGCTGCTGATCGAGGCGACGCTGCCGCGGCCGGAGCGCAGCGGCGTGCGCGGCCACCTCACGCCCGCGGAGGCCGGCGAGCACGGCCGCCGGGCCGGCGCGCGCCGGCTGGTGCTGACGCACTTCTCCGACGAGCTCGATGCCGAGTGGGCGCGCGGCGAGGCCGAGCGGACGTTCGGGGGCCCGGTCGACGTGGCCCGCGAGGACGCGGTCTACGAGCTGTAGGCGGCGGATCGCGCCCGCCCAACAGCAATCGGCCCGAGCTGCCGATAAAGAGCCCAGGACCCTAGGCCGATGCTGAACCCATGACCCTGCTCGACACACAGAGCTCCCCGGATGGCGTGCGACTGTTGTCGCACCGTCCCTCCGTGCTCTACAAGGTCGAGCACATGGCGACCGAGCCGGTCGACGGCGACATCGCCGTCGAGGGCCTCGTCCTCGCCGGCCCCAACTGGGCCGATCGCCTGAAGGACCTGCTGAGCGCGCTGAGCCAGTCCGAGCGCGCCTGCCTGTTCGCCATGCGCCTGGCCGACGAGCAGGCGCTGCCGCTGCCCGCCGACACGCTGCTGGACCGCAGCCGCACCGACTGGTTCCCCGACTTCCTCTCGCACGGGCAGATGAAGCCCCACTTCCAGCCGATCGTGGACCTCACCACCGGGCAGGTGTTCGGCCGCGAGGCGCTGATGCGCGGCAAGCTCGGCGCCGTCGAGGTCCGCGGCGGCGAGCTGCTCGCCGCCGCCGAGGCCCACGACGCGCTGTTCTCGTTCGACTACCGGGCCCGCACCGCCGCGCTCGAGGTCGGCCTGCCGCTGCTGCCCGAGGGCGAGGTGCTGTTCGTCAACCTCGACCCGCGGGCCGTGCTCGACGTCGAGGGCTCGCTGCGCACGACCTGGCCCGCCGTCGGCCGGCTGGGCGCCGATCCGTCGCGGATCTGCCTCGAGCTCGTCAAGCCCGAGCGCAGCGCCGACCGCGACATGCTCGGCGAGCTGGTCAAGGCCCACCGCAAGCGCGGCGCGCTCGTCGCGCTCGACGACATGTCCGGCGGCGCCGAGTCGCTGCAGTTCCTCGAGCAGCTGCGCCCCGACGTGGTCAAGATCGACAACGCGCTGACCGCCGGCATCCAGCACTCCCCGGCCCGCCGCCGGCTGGTCGCCGCGCTGGTCGACTGCGCCCACGAGCACGGCTGCAAGGTCGTCGCCGAGGGCGTCGAGCGCGTCGACGAGTTCCAGGCGATGGCCGACCTCGGCGTCGACCTCGGGCAGGGCTTCTACTTCGGCCAGCCCACCGAGAAGCCGATGGCGGTCGACATCCGCCTCGTGCGCCCCCGCGCCGAGCTCGTCTGAGCGCGCTTTCGCCGCCCGGCGGCGGGTAGCCTGCGGTCCGTGGCCCGCGACCGTGACCTGTTCGCCAACTTCGAGCGCATGCGGCGCGAGATGGACGAGCTGTTCGGCGACGTCTTCGACCGCGGGATGGCGCCGGTCCGCCGCGGAGGGTTCTCGCCGGCCGTCGACGTCTACTACACCGGCGACCCGCCGCGGGCGATCGTGCGCGCCGACCTCGCGGGCGTGGACCCGGCTGGCATCGCGCTCGAGATCCGCGGGCGCGAGCTCGATTCTCTCCGGCAACCGCCCGCCGGAGTCCGGCGACGAGCGCGTCTACCAGCAGCTCGAGATCGAGCACGGGCCGTTCCGCCGCATCGTGGCGCTCGGCGCCGACGTCGACGCGGACGCCGCCAGCGCCGCCTACGAGGACGGGATGCTGATCGTCGAGCTGCCGCTGGCCCCGCCGTCGCGCCCGCACAGCGTGCGGATCGAGCCCGAGCGCAGGGACGACGCGTGATCCTCATAGGCCAGGAGGAGCGATCGGCCGCTACCCCCGAGCAGCCCGCGCTCCCCGCCACGCTGCCGGTGCTGCCGCTGCGCGACACCGTCACCTTCCCGGACACGCTGACGCCGTTGGCCGTCGGCCAGCCGCGCTCGATCACGCTGATCAACGACGTCCTGGCCGCCGACCGCCGGCTCGTGATGGTCGCCAGCAAGGACCCCGAGGCCGAGGAGCCCGGGCCGGAGCAGCTCTACGACGTCGGCGTGGCCGGCGTCGTGGCGCGCATGCTCAAGGTCCCCGACGGGACGCTGCGCGTGTTAGTGCAGGGCGGCCAGCGCGTGAAGATCGAGGAGTGGGACGCGACCGACCCCTACCTCGTCGCGCGCGTGACCGAGCTGCCCGACGTCGTCGACGACGGGCCCGAGCTCGAGGCGCTGGCGCGCAACGTGCGCCAGATGTTCACCGAGATCATCGAGCAGGCGCCGTACCTGCCCGAGGAGCTGCAGATGGCGGTGGCCAACCTCGAGGACCCCTCCTCGCTCTCGCACCTGATCGCCGGCGCGCTGCGGATCCCGGCCGAGGAGCGCCAGGCGCTGCTGGAGGAGAACGACGTCGGCCGCCGCCTGCGCCGCTTGGCGGAGGTCCTCGCGCGCGAGCTCGAGGTGGTCGAGATCGGGACGCGCATCCACTCGCAGGTCCAGTCCGAGATGGACAAGACCCAGCGCGAGTACTACCTGCGCCAGCAGCTCAAGGCGATCCAGGAGGAGCTCGGGGAGCGCGACCCCGCCGAGGCCGAGGTCGAGGAGCTGCGCGAGCAGCTCTCCGAGCTCGAGCTGCCCGAGATCGTGCGCAAGCAGGCCGACCGCGAGCTCTCGCGGCTGGAGAAGCTCCCGCCCGCGTCGGCGGAGCACGGCGTGATCCGCACCTGGCTGGAGTGGATCGCCGCGTTGCCGTGGAGCGTCGCGACCGCCGACAACCTCGACCTCGCGCACGCGCGTGAGGTGCTCGACGCCGACCACTACGACATCGAGAAGATCAAGGACCGCATCCTCGAGTTCTTAGCGGTGCGATCGTTGGTGCAGGGCGCAGGCGCTCCGGGCGGGGGGACGTCTTCCATCCTCTGCTTCGTCGGGCCGCCCGGAGTCGGCAAGACGTCGCTCGGGCGCTCGATCGCGCGGGCGATGGGCCGCGAGTTCGAGCGCATCAGCGCCGGCGGCGTGCGCGACGAGGCCGAGATCCGCGGCCACCGGCGCACCTACATCGGCGCGATGCCCGGCGTGATCATCCGCGCGCTGCGCGACGCGGGCTCCGAGAACCCCGTGTTCATGATCGACGAGATCGACAAGATGGGCTCGGACTACCGCGGCGACCCGGCCAGCGCGATGCTCGAGGTGCTCGACCCGGAGCAGAACGCGACGTTCCGCGACCACTACCTCGATGTCCCCTACGACCTCTCGCGCGTGATGTTCATCACGACCGCGAACACGCTCGACACCGTCCCCGGGCCGCTGCGCGACCGCATGGAGATCATCCAGCTCGCGGGCTACACCGAGGAGGAGAAGCTCCAGATCGCCCAGCGCTACCTCGTCCCGCGCCAGATCGAGCGCAACGGGCTCAAGCGCTCGCAGATCGCCTTCTCGGAGGCCGGCCTGAAGGCGATCATCGAGGAGTACACGCGCGAGGCGGGCGTGCGCGGGCTCGAGCGCGAGATCGGCTCCGTCTGCCGCAAGGTCGCCCGCCGGGTGGCCGAGGGCACGTTCGAGCGCAAGCTGACCGCCACGGGCCCGAAGGTGCGCGAGCTGCTCGGCCGTCCGCGCTTCCCGGCCGACGTCAAGCGGCGCACCTCCGAGCCCGGCGTGGCGACCGGCCTCGCCTGGACGCCGGTCGGCGGCGACGTGCTGTTCGTCGAGGCGACCGCGATGCCGGGGACCGGGAAGCTCACGATCACCGGCCAGCTCGGCGACGTGATGAAGGAGTCCGCGCAGGCCGCGCTCTCCTACGTGCGCTCGCACGCCGACGCGCTGCCCGAGGACTTCTTCAAGACCCACGACATCCACCTGCACGTGCCGGCCGGCGCCATCCCCAAGGACGGCCCGAGCGCCGGGATCACGATGGCCACCGCGCTGATGTCGCTCGTCTCCGAGCGGCGGGTGCGCGACGACACGGCGATGACGGGCGAGCTGACGCTGACCGGGCTCGTGCTCCCGATCGGCGGCCTGAAGGAGAAGGCGCTCGCCGCCCAGCGCGCCGGGGTCAAGCGCGTGCTCGCGCCGCGCCGCAACGAGCCGGACGCCGAGGACTTCCCCGAGCACCTGCGCGACGGCATGGAGTTCATCTGGGTCGGCGAGATCTCCGAGGTGTTCGAGGCCGCGCTCGATGGGCGCTGATCCTGGGTATGCTCGCCACTAAGGCCCGGAACTTGACAGCGAGAGAGGGTGGTATGGCTTCAGCCAAGAAGAAGGCCGCCAAGGCCCAGAAGGCGGCCGTGAGAGCGCGGTACAACCCGTACGTCCAGCGGGTCGTGGACGACGAGGACCTGCGCTCCGACATCGTGCAGGCCTACGAGTCCGGCCGGTCCGCGTTCGGCCGGATGAGCAACGGCAAGTCGCCGTCGAAGGCCCTGTTCGACGACAAGAAGCTCCAGAAGGACCTCAGGCAGGCGGCCGAGTCGCTCCGCGACGCGACCGTGGCGCTGCGCGAGGCGCCCAAGAAGCAGCGCAAGGGCGGCTTCGGGCGCGTCCTGCGTGCTCGGGCTCGTCGGCGGCGGGCTCGCGCTCGCGCTCTCCGAGGGCCTGCGCAAGAAGGTCCTGGACGCCCTGTTCGGCGCCGAGGAGGAGTTCGAGTACACCTCCACGACGACCTCCACGCCGTCGCCGCAGACGACCGCGGGAAGCACGACCTGACGTAACGTCGCCTGGCAGGCGAAACCGTTATCCGAAGGGCGCCCAGCGACGGGCGCCCTTCTCATTTTCCGGCACGTTGGCGCTCATGTTGGTAGCGTCGCGCCGTGACCCTCCCCGCCCGCCTGAGGCTTGGGGGCGCACCGATCCTCCTGATCGTGTGTGGCGTACTCGGGTTCTCGGCTGAGGGCGCGTCGGGCAAGCCGCGCCGCGCGGACCTGAAGGTCACCGCGGCCTCGGTCACGGGCACGCTCGCGCCCGGCGCCCGGGTGAGCCTGCGCGCCACCGTGCGCAACGCCGGCAAGGCCACCGCCCGCGCGTCGACGGTGTCCGTGGCGCTGCAAGGGATGCGCGCGCCGCTGGCTCGCGCGAAGGTCGCGAAGCTCAAGCGCGGGAAGAAGAAGACGGTCTCCGTCCCGGTCACGTTCCCGAAGGTGATCGCGCCCGGGAGCTACCGGATCGTGGCCTGCGCCGACGCGGCGAAGAAGGTCAAGGAGCGCAGCGAGGCCAACAACTGCCGCACGCTGGCGCGGGTGCTCCAGGTCACCGCCGGGCCGGGCGGCTCGCCGGCTCCGAGCCCGGTGCCCGTGCCCGTGCCGACGGCCGTCCCGGCCGGGGTCCCGAGCCCGACGGCCACCGCGACGGCGACGGCGACCGCCACCGCCACCGCCACCGCCACCGCCACGGCCACTGCCACGGCGACGGCGACGGCGACCGCGACGCCCGACGGCGAGGTGCCGCCGGAGGACCTGCCGCCGCTGATCACGTCGGTCGCCGACACCGCCGAGACGCTGTACGCCGGCCAAGGCGTCGCGGCCGGGGCGATCGCGGAGGAGCGTGCGGGCATCCTGCGCGGCCGCGTCGTCGAGGTCAACGGCGACCCGCTCGCGGGCGTGCGCGTGCGGGTCCACGACCACCCGGAGCTGGGCTCGACGACCACGAGCAACGACGGGGCGTTCGAGCTGGCGGTCAACGGCGGCGCCCAGATCACGCTCGAGTACACGCACGCCGGCCATCTCGAGGTCCAGCGCGACATCGACCCGGCGCAGCTCGACTGGACGAATCCACCCGATGTGGTCATGGTGGCCTCCGACCCCGCCGGCGTGGTCCTCGACCCGCCGGGCGCCGCCGCGTGGACGACCGCACGCGCGACGTCGCAGACCGACCTCGACGGCACGCGGACCAGCACGCTGCTGTTCGCCCCTGGCACCACGGCGACGATGCGCTTCGCCGACGGCAGCACGAGGCCGCTCGCGGCCCCCTGGACCGTGCGGCAGACGGAGTACACCTCGGTCGGCCCCTCCGCGATGCCGGGCGATCTGCCGCCCACCTCCGGCTACACGTACGCCGCCGAGCTCGCGATCGACGAGGCCGAGGCCGAGGGTGCGGACTCGGTCGACCTGACGGCCGCGAGCCCCAGCACGCATGCCGCGGTCAATTACGTCGAGAACTTCATCGGCGCGTCGATCGGCACCGATGTCCCGACCGGCGCATACGACCGCACGGACGCGGCATGGAAGCCATCGCCCGACGGCCGGGTGGTCAAGGTGATCTCGGAGTCGGGCGGCATGGCGAACCTCGACACGGACGGCGACGACGACAGCGACGCCGACGACCTCTCGCCGTCACTGAAGCTGACGCCCGGTGAGCGCGCCGCGCTCGTGCCGCTCTACGCGCCCGGGGACGAGCTCTTCCGGGTGCCGATCCCGCACTTCTCCCCGTGGGACCACAACTGGCCCTGGGGTTTCCCGCCCGGCTACCGGCGACCGCGGCTCGGCCCGGACGGCGAGCCGATCCCGGACGGGTGCCCCCAGCCGGGGAGCTCGACGATCGACTGCGAGGACCAGAGGCTCAGGGAGTCGGTCAACCTCCCGGGCACGCCTTACCGGCTGTCCTACTCGTCGGACTGGGAGCCCGGCGCGGGGACCCGCTCGCTCGACGTCCCGGTTACCGAGTCCACGCTGCCGAACGGGCTGGTCGCCGTCGAGCTCGAGGTCGACGTCGCGGGCCAGCAGTTCGTCCGGCGCTACGCCGACCCCTCCGCTCTCCCGGTCGCGGCCGGCATCCCGCCGATCGCGCCGGACCTCGTCGCGCACATCCAATGGGACGGCCTGGACGGCCTCGGCGACCCCGTGATCGGGACCGTGGTCGCGAAGCTCACCCTGCACTACTACTACGCGGCCGTCTACTACGAGTCCGAGGACGACTTCCAAGCCTCGTTCGGCCAGTTCGCCGGAGTCTCGAGCAGTGGGGGTGGGGGCGGTGGCGGTGGCGGTGGCGGCGGCACCGGCGCGGTCGCCCCCTCCTTCCCCGCACGCGGCTGCAGCGCCCTCGCGGCGTTCACCGGTAACGGCAACGGCGGCCTCTGCTCATTCAAGCTCTCGACGAATGAGACCCGCTCGCTGAGCTCGGTGGGCCGGACCCAGGTCGGGCTCGGGGCATGGGACCTCGACGCGCATCACGTCTACGACGCGCTGGACGGCGAGGTCCGCCTCGGCGACGGCACGATCCGCCGTGGCGGCGACATCGAGCTCGGGCGCCTGCGCACCGTCGTCGGCCCGGGAGCGGCCGGCGAGGCGGGCAACGTGCAGATCGGCGACAACCCGCTCGGCGTGCTGCCCGACGGCTCGATCCTGTCCGGAGCCGCCACGGGGATATACCGCGTGCCGCCGGGCGGTGGCGCCCTGACGCGGTTCGCCGGCGACGACTCGAACGTGTCGAGCCGGGTCTGCGACGGCGGCCCGGCGCTGCAGCGCAGCCTCTACTTCATGTCGACGATGGCCGTCCGCCCGGACGGCGGGGTCGTCGTCGGCCTGCGGGACAACGCGGTCGATCCGGGGCCCGCACGCATCTGCGAGGTGACCCCCGACGGCAGGCTCGTGCTGATCGGAGGGGCCGACATCGTGCAGTGCGAGGGCGATGACACGGATTGCCGCGGTGACGGTGGCCTCGCGAAGGACGCGCCGATCCAGGAGATGCAGGCGCTGACCGTGGCGCCTGACGGGTCGATCTACTTCGTCGAGGACCCGGGCCCGACGAACGGCCATCGCAAGTGGGTGCGCCGGATCGATCCGTCGGGGATCATCTCGACGGTCGCCGGCGGCGGGAACGGCATCCCGTCCGATCCGGAGGGCAAGGCGGCGATCGGCTACACGATCGGCGAGGTGCGCTCCATGCTGGCGATGGACGACGGCAGCGTGCTGATGGCCGACTCAGCGCGCGGCACGAGCTTCGACGGCGGGATCATCGTCGAGATCGGGACCGACGGCGTCCTGCACCGGTACGCCGGCACGTTCGGGGGCACGTTCGGCTACGCGGTCGACGTCGATCGCCGCGTGGCCCGAATCGGCCGGCCCATGGAGATCGCGCTCGGCCGCGACGGCAGCGTCTACGCCATCGTCGACTCGGACAGCTCCGACGTGCAGAACATCCGCCAGCGCGTCATCCGCATCCGCCCCGACGGCGTGGTCGTGAAGGCGATGGGCTGGGGCCCCCAGGTGCCATGCCCCACCAAGCCGACCGAGCTCGAGAGCGCGGCCGACCGCTGCGGGCTGAGCTCCGCGCCGCACCTCGCGATCGACGGCGCCGGCATGCCGCTCCTGCTCGACGGTACGCCGACGCGCGTGCGCCGCCTCGAGCCGACGCTGCCGACGCCGGACCCGGACGGGACGACGATCGCGTCCGCGGACGGCCGCGAGGTGTGGTTCTTCGACGGCTCCGGTCGTCACCTGCGGACCGTCCACGGCCTGACCGGGGCGACGCTGTTCGAGTTCGGCTACGACGCGGCGGGGCGCCTCGTGCGCGCCGAGGACGGCGAGGGCAGGGAGACGCTGGTCGAGCGCGACGGCTCCGGCGCCCCCACGGCGATCGTCGCACCCGACGGCCGGCGGACCCTGCTCTCGGTGAGCGGCGGGAGGCTGACCGAGCTCACCGACCCGACGGGTGAAACTCGCGGCTTCGGCTACGACGCGGGCGGCCGGCTGAACCATCAGGACCTCCCGAGCGACCGCGCATCGTCGTACTCGTATGACGCCGACGGCAGGCTCGTCGGCGCGACCGGTGCCGCGGGACAGACCCGCACGCTGGAGCGCACCGAGCTCCCCACCGGCGCCGTCCGCGTCGACGTGACCACCGGCGAGGGGCGCGTCACGCGGTACACCGTTGAGCGGACGGAGGGCGGCGGCCTGCGCCGCAGCGTGCGGTCGCCGAGCGGCGCGGTCACCGAGCTCCTCGTCGCATCGGACGGTTCCCGAACGATCTCACTTCCCAGCGGCGAGACGCGGCGGTCCACGGGCATCTCGGACCTGCGCTTCGGCGGTGCGGTGTCGCGCGTGCGCAGCCGGACCACGACGGCGCCGTCCGGCAAGAGCACGACGGTGAACTACGCCTACTCCGGGACGCTCGCCACCGGGGATCCGTTCAACCCCACGCAGCTCGCGGTCAACGTCACGAGCCCCCACGGCGTCACCCGCAGCACCTATGACGGCGTTGCACGGACCCTGAAGACGACCACCCCGGCCGGGCGCGAGCAGACGACGACGTTCGACGCCCGCGGACGCCCCGTCCAGCTGCAGGTCGGCGACCCGTCCGCCGCCGGCGCGCTCGCGCCGGCGACGATCGAGTACGACGCCGGCGGCGGGGTCTCGAGGATGGCCCAGGGCGCGCAGGTCACGCGCTACGAGCGGGACGACGCCGGACGCCTGACGGCGATCGTCGCCGCCGACGGCGAGCGTCTGGAGTACGCCTACGACGGCGCAGACCGCCTGATCGAGCGCCGCTACCCGGGCGGACGGACATACCGCTACGGGCGCGACGCCGACGGCGAGCTCACCTCGCGCAGGCTCCCGTCGGCGCGCACGCATGCGTTCGCCCCCACCGGCCTGGCGGGACAGGAGTCGAACTGGACGCCGCCGGGCGGCGCCGGGTCTTACACGGCAGTCCGGGACGAGGACGAGCTGACGACCTCGGTCACGACGCCGAGCGGGGCGGTGCGTACCGTGACGGCCGATGCCGCCGGGCGCGTGACCGGCGTCTCCTTCCCCGCGGTCAGCCGTACGGCGACGTACGTTCCCGGCGTCGACAGGATCGATCGCTACGACTCGACGGCGGCGCCGGGCGCGGCGGTCCAGGGCCTCGACCCCGCCTTCGACGGGATGCGCGTGACGAAGCTGACCGCCGAGGGGCTCTCGCCGGCGGAGACGACGTGGGCCTACGGTCCCTCCCTCCGCCAGACGAGCACCAGGATCGTCTCGGGCGCGGACGATGCGACGCTCGCCTACGCGCGCGACGCGGACGGCGTGCTGACCGGAGCCGGACCGTTCGCGTACGAGCACGAGGGACCGGACAAGAGCCTCAGCGCGATCACCGACGGCACCGGCCGGACCGAGGAGACCACGGATGCGGTAGCCGATCTGCAGACACGGCGGCTCGTGGTCGGCGGGACCGAGCAGTACCGGCTCGAGCTCACGACCGACGCGACGGGGCGGATCACCGGCCGGCGGGAGGTGACCGGAGCGAGCGACGACACGTACCTCTACGCCCATGACGCGATGGGCGAGCTGACCCAGGTGCGTCGCAACGGGGCGGTGGTCGAGACCTACGCGTACGACCTCGACGGCGACCGGACCTCGCAGGCGGCGACCTACGACGCCGCCGGCCGGTTGACCGGCCGGGGAGGCACGAACTACACGTTCGACGCCGACGGCTTCCTCACACAGCGTGGGGCGGAGAGCTTCACTTACGCCCGCAGCGGCGAGCTGCGCTCGGCCACGGTCGGCGGCACGACCGTCACGTACGCGTACGACGCGTTCGGTCGCATGGTCGCGCGGATGCAGGGCGCCGCGACCACGCGCTACGTCTATGGCGACCCCGACTCGCCCTACCGGGTGTCGGCCGCGCGGGCGCCCGGCGGCACGCTGGATCGCTATCTGTACGGACCGCGCGGGAACCTCTACGCGATCCTGCGCGCGGGTGGCGACCGCTTCCACGTCGCCACGGACCAGGTCGGGTCCCCGCGCGTGGTCGTCGATGCGGACGGGAACGTGGTCAAGCGCCTCGAGTACGACGCCTATGGAGTCACCACGGATCACGACCCGGGGTTCTTCCTGCCGTTCGGCTACGCCGGAGGCCTGCGCGACACGCTGACCGGGCTCGTGCGATTCGGGCTGCGCGACTACGAGCCGCAGTCCGGCCGCTTCACCGCGCGGGACCCCGCGCGGTTCGCCGGCTCGCCGCGCTCGCTCTACGGCTACGCCGGCAACTCGCCCGTCACCTACCACGATCCGGGCGGGACGGCGTCCATCTCGTTCGGCGGATACGCCGGGCCCGGCGGCGGCGGCACCCTCTACTTCGACCCCTCCGCGCTGTTCGACAGCAGCAAGCCGTTCGTCACCGGGCTGTGCGGGGAGATCGGCCTCGGTGTCGGCGGCGGCGTCGAGGCCGACATCCTCGAGCAGGCGCCCGCGGACGGAGGGTTCTCTGCGTTCGCCGAGCTCAGCGCGAAGGTCCCGTTCGTCGGAGGCAAGGTGGGCGGGGAGTTCGATCTGATCTGCGGCACGGGCAAGGGCAAGCTCGGGGCCAACCTCGGGCCGCTGCAGTTCGGCGGCGACGGCGGCGACGGCGGCGGAACGGGCCTTGGAGGCGGCATCGACCCGTCGTCCGACGACTGGCTCGAGGCCTTGGCCGGGGCGCCCAAGGCCAAGGTCGAGGGCAAGGTGGGCCTCAAGGCGTGCCTGGGAACGCCGCCGAGCTAGCTCTCATCCCAAGCTTGGAACAAGACGGTTAGCCGCACCTCTGGTTGCCGGATAGCCCGGCCAACAGCCCCAGCGGGCGGCCGTAGATTCGCCGCCATGACGTTTCGCAACCTGACGGCGGCCGGCTTGCTCGGCGCGCTGCTGCTCCCCGCCGCGGCGGGTGCCGCGACCAAGCCCGTCTTCCGCGGCCCGCCCCCGAAGGGCGAGCTGAAGGGGGTCAACGGCCCGGCCTTCGACTCGAGCTTCTACCCCAACCGGGTCACGCTCGCCGCCGGCGACAAGATCGAGCTGACGACGCTCGGCTTCGGCGACACGATCTTCGTGCCCAAGGGCCAGAAGGCCCCCGCGTTCGCCGTGCCGAATCCTGACGCCCCGGTCTCTGGCGCCAAGGACGCCGCCGGCGCCGACATGTGGTTCAACGGCCAGCCGGCGTTCGCGCCCAACCCGGCCGCGATCATGCCGCAGGGCGGCACGGTCATCGACGGCTCCAAGGTCGTCGGCAGCGGCCTCGCGCTCGACGGCCCGCCGAAGCCGTGGGTCGTGACGTTCCCCAAGGCCGGCAAGTACGTCCTGCGCTCCGCGCTGCAGCCCGGCGTCACGCTGACCGTGAACGTCAAGAAGAGCTCGCGCTCGGCGAAGAAGGACGACGCCGCCCGCACGAAGCGCCAGCTGCGCGCGAACGCCAAGCTCGCCAACCGGCTCCTGAAGTACAAGGGCCCGAAGGGCAGCGTCGTCCGCGCCGGCAACGACGCCAAGGGCGTGGCCACGATCGCGTTCTTCCCGGCGAGGAAGGCGGTGAAGGTCGGCGACACCGTGAAGTTCACGATGTCCACGCACTCGATCGAGACGCACAACGTCGCGTTCGGCCCGAAGGCCTACCTCGACGAGCACGCCAAGCGGTTCTTCGGCCCGGTGTTCGAGCCGTTCGTGACCTTCCGCAGCGAGGCGCCCGGCACGCCGATCTCGTTCGACGGCGCCAACCACGGCAACGGCTACGTCAACACGGGCGTGCTCGACGCCAACCCCGTCACCGCGTTCCCGAAGTCCGAGCAGGTCACGTTCACCAAGGCCGGCACGTACGCGTACTACTGCGCGGTCCACGGCAACGACATGGCCGGCGAGATCGTCGTCAAGTAGGCATGCGCCGGCTCCTGCTCCTCATCGCCGCCGTCGCCTCCCTCGTCGCGGCGGCGGCCCCGGCCCAGGCCGGGAAGATCGCCAAGGTCGACATCGGGACGAGCTACTACGCCCCGGCGAAGCTGACCGTCAAGCGCGGGGACAAGGTCCGGTTCACCTGGCACGCGAGCTTCGACCTCCACGACGTCAACGTGAAGTCGGGGCCGCAGCGCTTCAAGTCACCACTCCAGGCGTCGGGTACGTGGACACGGAAGTTCACCAAGCCCGGCAAGTACGTCCTGTACTGCACGCAGCACAGCGACATGGGCATGACGCTCAAAGTCAGGCGTTGAACACGCCGCGGGCTCGCCAGAGAGCCCGCGGCGAGCCCTTCAGCTTCAGGCGGCGCGTCGCGACCGCCTTCTTCGGGTCGAGGCGACCCGCGATCACGTCGACCCAGTCGTCGAACGCCATGCGCAGCTCCACGTCGGGGTCGGGCGCGCGGCCCGGCGCCGCCGCGGTCGAGCCGTTGTCCAGCCGCAGGTGCCACGGCTCGGCGTCGGGGAACTCCCACTGCAGCGTCATCGGCACCTCGGGCGCGGTGCGCGGGTCGACCGCGCGGCGGACGGAGTCGAACAGCAGCGCCATCGACTCCGGATCGCGCGCCGCGCCCCCGTTCTTCTCGCCCAGGTAGCCCGCGCGCAGCATCGCCAGGCCGCGCACGGCACGCTCCTCGAGCGGCAGGTCGTACGGATAGATCTGCGGGCCCGGCAGCGACTCCAGCGGCAGGCCGGCCATGCGCAGCTTGGACTCGAACGAGCGCGCGCCCTCGGTGTAGATCTCCTCGAGCGTGAAGCCGAAGCACTCCGTGTACTCCCGGTTGAAGCCCGGCGGGACGAACACCGCGACGGAGATCGGGAACACCTCGCGCAGCAGGTCGGCCACCGCCTCGGGGACCTCGACCGGGTCCTCCTTGGCGAGGTCGTGCAGGAGCTTGACGCCGAAGCCGATGTGGCGCTGCTCGTCCTGCGCGACGTGGTGCATGCCCTCGCTGAAGCCGGGCAGCAGGTCGCGGCGGCCGAGGTAGTCGCCGATGAAGTGCTGGCCGGGCTGGGCCAGCGTCGCCTCGACGATGAAGTGGTACATCGTGACCGCGCGCGCGAGCGCGGTGCGCGAGCGGTCCTTGCGCAGGACGCCCGTGACCTCGTCGAGCATCTCGAAGGTCTTGCGGAACCCCCAGGTCAGCTCGGGCTCGGTCGCGGCCAGCGCGCCGCCGATGGTGCCGTCGCCGCGCTCGACGACCTCATCCATGAAGCGGTGGAAGAAGACGGAGTGGCGGGCCTCGTCGACCTGCTGGGTGGCGAGGAAGTACTTCTGCTCCTCGAGCGGGGCGGCGTCGATGAACGGCGCCAGGTCGTCGGCGACGGCGTCCTCGCCGTGGAAGAACATCGAGTAGTTCCACAGGGCGGCCTTGCGCTCGAGCTCGCTGAAGCCGTTCTGCCACTGCTCGCGGTCCGCGCTGAAGTCGATGTCGGTCGCGCGCCAGTTGCCGCGCTCCCAGCGCTTGTAGAGGTCCGCGTAGGAGATCTTGTCCATCGCGCTCATCGGATCCGCTCCTCCAGCTCGCCCGCAAGGTCGGCGATCGCGATGCGATCCTGCTGGAGGCTATCTCGTTGACGCAGCGTCACTGTGTGATCTTCGACGCTCTGGTGGTCGATCGTGACCGCGAACGGGGTGCCGATCTCGTCCTGGCGGCGGTAGCGCTTGCCGATGTGCCCGCCGGCGTCGTACTCGGCCGTCATGCGGGTGCGCAGGTCCTCGTAGACCTCGCGCGCGAGCTCGGGGTGGCCGTCCTTGCGCAGCAGCGGCAGCACGGCGACCTTGATCGGCGCGACCTTCGGATGCAGCCGCAGCACCGTGCGCGGCTCGCCCTCCTGCTCGTCCTCGTCGTAGGCGTCGCACAGCAGCGCGAGGATCGTGCGGCCGAGGCCGGCGGCCGGCTCGATCACGTGCGGCAGGTAGCGCTCCTTGGTCTGCGGGTCGACGTACTCGAGCTTCTCGCCGCTGACCTCCTGGTGCTGGCGCAGGTCGAAGTCGCCGCGGTTGGCGATGCCCTCCAGCTCCGACCAGCCGATCGGGTAGAGGTACTCGATGTCGCTGGTCGCGCTCGAGTAGTGCGAGAGCTCGTCGGCGTCGTGGGCGCGCAGGCGCAGCTTCTCGCGCTCGATGCCGAGGCCGACGTACCACTCCATCCGCTGCTCGAGCCAGTGCTCGTGCCACCGCTGGGCCTCGGCGGGCGGCACGAAGAACTCCATCTCCATCTGCTCGAACTCGAGCGTGCGGAAGATGAAGTTGCCCGGCGTGATCTCGTTGCGGAACGACTTGCCGATCTGCGCGATGCCGAACGGCGGGCGCTTGCGCGCGTACTGCAGCGTGTTCTTGAAGTTCAGGAAGATGCCCTGGGCGGTCTCAGGGCGCAGGAAGACGGTCGAGCCCGACTCCGCGACCGGCCCGACGGTCGTCTCGAACATCAGGTTGAACTCGCGCGCGGGCGTGAGGTCGCAGTCGTTGTGCTCGCCCGGGAGCTTCGAGGGCGCGCGGCCGCAGTGCAGGTCGTGCGCCTCCGAGCCGGCGCGCGCCTCCTCGAGGTGGTCGGCGCGGAAGCGCAGCTTGCAGGTGCGGCAGTCCACCAGCGGGTCGGTGAAGCCCGCGAGGTGGCCTGACGCCTCCCACGTGCGCGGGTGCTGGATGATCGCCGAGTCCAGCGCGACGATGTCGTCGCGCTCCTGGATCATCGCCTTCCACCACTGGGCCACGACGTTGTTCTTCAAGAGCACGCCGTAGTGCCCGTAGTCGTAGGTGTTGGCGATGCCGCCGTAGATCTCCGAGGCCGGGAAGATCAGCCCCCGGCGCTTGCAGAGGGAGACGATCTTTTCCATGGTCGCGACGTCGGTCATTGCGGCGGGAGGGTAGTCGGAGACGCCTATACTCGGCCGCCGCATGCCGATCTACGAGTACCGTTGCGAGAACGGGCACCTCTTCGAGGTGATGCAGAAGATGTCCGATCCGCCCGTGACCTCGTGCGAGGAGTGCGGCGCGCCCGTCGCGCGCGTGTTCCATCCCATCGCGGTGCACTTCAAGGGATCCGGCTTCTACAACACGGACTACGGCACCGCCAAGCGCAAGCGCGAGTCCGAGAAGTCCGCCAGCGACGGCGCCGCCAAGCACGACGCCAAGCAGAAGGACAAGAAGGAGACCAAGTCCTCGGACTCCTCCTCGACGTCCTCCGCGCCCGCGAAGTCCTCGGACTGACGCCATAAGCCGGGCTGATGCCCGGTGCCGGAAACCTTCATTGGCGCTTGGGGCCGGCCGCTGCCAGACTGGCCGCGTGTCACCGCGTCACATCGGCCTGCTGAGCGCGCTCTCCGCCATCTGGGGCGGCTCCTACCTGCTGATCAAGTACGCGCTCGAGGACCTCTCGGCGCCGATGGTCGTGTGGACGCGCGTCGTGATCGCCGCCGTCGTGCTCTACGGCCTGATCCGGGTCAGCATGGGCCCGGGCGCGGTGCGGACCGTGGGCAGCGAGCTGCGCGGCCGGCCGCGCTCGGCGCTGCTGCTGGGCACGCTCGCGGTGGCGCTCCCGTTCACGCTGATCACGCTCGGCGAGCTCGAGGTCCCGTCCGGGCTGACGGCCGTGCTGATCTCGCCGGCGTCGCTGTTCGTGGCGCTGTTCGCGCCGTGGATCGACCCGTCGGAGCGGATCGACCGCCGGCAGGCGTTCGGCATGCTGCTCGGCCTGGGCGGCGTGGCGCTGGTGGTCGGCGTGGAGTCGGTGCAATCGCTCGGCGAGCTGCTGGGCGCGCTGGCGATGGTGGGCGCGGCGGCCTGCTACGCGCTGTCGAGCTTCGTGGTCAAGCGCCGCTACGGGCACATGGCCGCGATGCAGACGTCGCTCGTCTCGATCGCGGTCACCGCCGTGCTGACCGCGCCGCTGGCGCTGGCGACGCTGCCGTCCGCAGTCCCGGGCACGCGCGCCCTGCTGTCGGTGCTGGTGCTCGGCGCCGTCGGGACGGCGCTGGCCTTCGTGATCTTCTACAAGCTCATCAACGAGGTCGGCGCGGGCCGCGCCTCGCTGGTCTCCTACCTGGCTCCCGGCGTGGCGCTGTTCTACGGCGCGCTGCTGCTCGACGAGGCGATCACCGCAGCGGCGATCGCCGGCCTGGTGCTGATCCTCGGGGGCGTCGCGATCGCGTCGCGGCCGCGCCGGGTCAGCCCTTCAGGAACCGCTGAACTGCCGACCGCTTCTCGGCGTCGTCCACCTCGAGACCGGCCCCTCCGTCGGGCAGCGTGACGTTGCCCGAGGGCTTGAGCACGCGCGGCTGAGCCTTGCCGCCGATCACCTCGGCGCCGACGAGGCCGAGCAGTGACGGGCCCGCCATGTCGGACTGCACGGCGCGCGGGGCGGTCCAGCTGACCCACGGCAGGCGGACGAAGGTCTCGAACGAGATGACCTTCTCGCGCAGGGCGCCGAGGACCTCCTGCTGGCGGCGGGCGCGCGTGAGGTCGTCCTCGTTCGGGGCGCACTCGTTCTTGCGCGTGCGCGCGAGGGCGAGCGCCTGCTTGCCGTCGATCTCGTGCTCGCCCTTCTTCAGCCGCAGCGTGTAGCCGCCGTTGCGCGTGCCGCCGTTGATCTTGGAGACGACGCAGCCGCCCTTGTAAGTGACGCCGCCGAGCGCGTCGATCAGCTGTGGGAAGTTCTCGAAGTTGACCTCGACGAGGTGGTTGACGTCGATCCCGAGGTAGCTCTCGACGGTCTTGATCGCCAGCGACGGGCCGCCCAGCGCGTAGGCCGCGTTGATCTTGTTGCGGCCGTGGCCCGGGATGTCGACGACGGTGTCGCGCGGGATCGAGAGCGTGGCGTTGGCGCCGCCGCCGACGCGCATCAGCAGGATCGAGTCCGAGCGCGACGGTGAGCCGATGAAGTTCGCCCCGGCCTCCTTGCTCCCCTTCGTGCGCGCGTCGGAGCCGAGCATCAGGACCGTCTGCGCCGAGGTGAGCGTGAAGCCGGCGCTCGAGAGCTGCCGCTCGGCCGCGTCGGAGACCTTGGCCTCCTGGATCTGGGCGGAGATCAGGAACAGGATCGCGCTGACCAGCACCCAGGCGACCGCGGCGAAGGCGAGGAAGCGGAGGATGCGGCCGACGCCGAGCCTGCGGCGCGTTCCGGGGTCGCGGCGGCGGCGGGAGAACCAGCCGCGCGGGTCGAGGCGCCGGCGGCGGCCGTGGACCTGGTAATCGGCGCGCTCCCCGTCTCCGTCGCGCGGGCCCAGCCCGTCCTCGTCACGGCCCTGCAGGAACCGCGGGCGGGCCTTGTAGGTGGTGTAGGGGCGGTCGTCTTCGTCGGCCATGGAGAGGGGCGGGCGGTAATGTGGCCGGCGTGGCCGAGGGATGCGTGATCGGCGTCGATCTCGGCGGCACCAAGCTGCTGGCCGGCGCCGTGGACCAGGACGGGACGGTCCATCACCGTACCAACCGCCCTGCCCGCGGCCTCGACCAGCTCGAGCTCGTGGAGATGGTCGCGCACGCCGTCGAGGGAGTGCGCCGGTCGGTCGGCGGGGAGGTGTCCGGCGTCGGCTTCGGGATCCCGTGCACGTTCGACGCCCGCACCGGCATGGCGGTGCAGGCGGTCAACCTGCCGCTGCGCGACATCCGCTTCGCGGACGTGATGGCGGAGCGGCTCGAGCTGCCCGTGGTCGTCGACAACGACGCCAACTGCGCGGTGCTCGCGGAGGCGCGCGCGGGCGCCGGGGCGGGCTGCAGCGAGGTCGTGATGCTCACGCTCGGCACCGGGATCGGCGGCGGGATCTTCGTGCGCGGAGAGGTCTACCGAGGCTTCGAGGGCGGCGGCGCCGAGCTCGGCCACATGGTCGTCGACATGGACGGCCGCCCGTGCCAGGGCAACTGCCCCAACTGGGGCTGCCTTGAGTCGGTGGCCTCCGGGACAGCGCTGGTCCGCGAGGTGTCGCTGGCCGTCGCGCGGCATCCCGACACCGCGCTCGGCCGTGCGCTGGAGGGTGGACGCGAGCTGACCGGCCCGATGGTCACCGAGATGGCCCGCGCGGGCGACCCGGTGGCCCGCGGGGCGATCGAGGCGATCGGGCGCGCGCTCGGCGTCGGGATCGCGAACATCGCGAACATCTTCTGCCCGCAGGTGATCGTCATCGGCGGCGGCGTCAGCGACGCCGGCGACCTGTTGCTCGACCCTGCGCGCGAGGTCATGCGCCGCCGCGCGCTGCGGCCGGGCCGCGACGAGGTGCGCGTCGAGGCCGCCGCCTTCGGCGCCGAGGCCGGCATGGTCGGCGCGGCCATGCTCGCCCGCGAGCGCCCCTCCGACGTTCCCTCGGCGGCCGTGGCGTGAGCGGCCGGCTCGTCGTGTGCCCGACGCCGATCGGGAACCTCGAGGACGTCACGCTCCGCGTCCTCGCGGCGCTGCGCGAGGCCGACGTCGTGGCGTGCGAGGACACGCGGCGCACGCGGGTGCTGCTCGAGCGCTACGGCGTGCAGGCGAGGCTGGTCTCCTACCACGAGCACAACGAGCGCGAGCGGGCCGCGGAGCTGGTCGACCGGATGGCGGCGGGCGAGGTGGTGGCGCTGGTCTCCGACGCGGGAATGCCGCTGGTCAGCGACCCGGGCTACGTGCTCGTCCAGGGCTGCGTGGCGGCCGGGCTCTCCGTCGAGGTCCTGCCCGGGCCGAGCGCCGCCCTCGCCGCGCTCGTGGCGAGCGCGCTGCCGTCGGACGCCTGGCGCTTCGCCGGCTTCCTGCCGCGCAAGCGGGCGGCGCTGCTCGAGGTGCTCGCCTCGCCCGAGACGGTGGTCGCGTTCGAGTCCCCGCGCCGCGTGGGGGCGACGCTGGCCGCGCTCTCGGAGGTCGACCCCGACCGCCCGGTGGCGGTCTGCCGCGAGCTCACGAAGCTCCACGAGGAGGTCGCGCGCGGCACCGCCGCCGAGCTCGCCGCGCGCTACGCCGAGGAGGGCCCGCGCGGGGAGGTCGTGCTCGTCTTCGGCGGCGCCCCGCCACGCGAGGGCGCCGACCCGGCCGCGATCGACGCGGTCCGCCGGCTGATCGACGCGGGCGCGAAGGCCCGCAGCGCCGCGAGCGTCGTCGCCGAGCTCACCGGCGCGAGCGCCAACGAGCTCTACCGCGCGGTCGCCGAGCGCTAGCCCTCCGCGCGCGGCTCGACCACGAGCTCCATCAGCAGCTCGTCGTGCCAGGTGCCGTCGTCGCCGCGCTCGCTCTTGCGCGTGATGCCGACCTGCCGGAACCCGACCTTCTCGTAGACGCGGATCGCGCGCTCGTTGTGCGGCCACGTGGTCAGCGTGATCCGGTGGTGCCCGCGGTCCTCGATCAGGTGGCGGGTGATCGCCCGCATCGCGTCGGTGCCGAGACCGCGGTCGTGGACCCTGGTGGCGAGCAGGATGTCGACGTCGGCGTGCCGGTAGTCCTCGGCCGGCTCCTCGCTGAACTGGATGAACCCGACGAGGTCGCCGTCGAGCTCGATCACCCACTCCTCGACGGTGTCGTCGTCGCCCGGCCACTCCGCGGTCTGCCCGCCCCAGAACCGGATCACCTCAGGCTCGTCCCGGATCGCCTTCAGCACCGCCCGGTCGCGCGCCTCGATCGGCCGGAGGGTCACCTTCTCGCCGCGGATCACGCGTGGATGGTTGCGGACTCGCATCAACTTCGCGACAAATCACGCGCACCCGCCCACGGCGGGCGGCGGCGGCCCTACCGTCGAGGATGTGCTCGCGCTCGCCATCGCCATGACGCTGCTCCCGCCGGTGCCGGGAGCGGTCGCGCGGCCGTTCGAGTACGCGGGCGACCCGTTCACGCGCGGGCACCACCGGGGCGTCGACCTCGCGGCGCGCACGGGCGAGCCGGTCCGCGCGGCCTGCGGCGGCCGCGTCGCGTTCGCGGGGCGAGCCGGAGCCAACGGCCGCGCGGTGACGGTCCGCTGCGGCGCCTGGAGCGTCACGCACCTGCCGCTGCGCGAACTGGCCGTGCACGCGGGCGACCGGCTGGCCGCCGGCGCGGAGCTCGGCACGGCGGCCCGGGGGCGAGGGCACGCCGGCCTGCACCTCGGAGTCCGCCGCACGAGCGACGCCCATGGCTACATCGACCCCGCCCCGCTGCTCCGAGCCCTACGACGGCCCGCACCACCCACCGGGCCCGGCACGATCGCGAGGCGCCTCAGCCCGCCACCACCCCATCCGGCGCCGTTGCCATCCGGCCCGGAGTGGCGGCCCGCGCCGTCGTGGCGCGCCGCGCCGGCGGCCCGGCCGGGTTCGGGTCCACTCGCGCCGTGGCCCGCTTGGGCCGGGGTGGCGCTGCTGCTCGCCGGGGCCGCCGGGGCGGGCACGGTGCGGATGCGCCGTGCGCGCAGGGCGGCGCCCACCCGCGCGGCGGCGGCGCCGGTACGGTGAGCCCATGAGCGCGCTCCGCGTCGGCTTCGGCCTCGGGTTCGTCGTGGCCGCCCAGCTCGGGCCGCTGAGGCTGCTCGCGTACCGGACGCTCGACGACTGACGGCTAGCCTTGCGAGCTGCATGAGCTTCTACGTCACGACCCCGATCTACTACGTCAACGCCGCGCCGCACCTCGGCCACGCGTACTCCACGATCGGGGCGGACATCCTCGCGCGGCACCACCGCCAGCGCGGGGAGGACGTGTTCTTCCTCACGGGCACGGACGAGCACGGCGAGCCCGTCGCGCTCGCCGCCGAGCGCGAGGGCGTGACGCCGAAGGAGCTGGCCGACCGCAACGCGGCCCGGTTCGAGGCGCTGATGCCGCGCATCAACGCGTCCAACGACTTCTTCATCCGCACGAGCGACCCGCGCCACAAGGAGCGCGTCCAGGCGTTCATGCAGCGCATCCACGACAACGGGCACGTCTACAAGGGCCTCTACGAGGGCTGGTACTGCCCCCGCTGCGCGGACTTCAAGGCCGAGAACGAGATCGCGGAGGGCAACACCTGCCCGATCCACCGCATCCCGCTGGACCGCGAGGAGGAGGAGAACTGGTTCTTCCGCCTCTCCGCCTTCCAGGAGCAGCTCGAGCAGCTCTATGCCGGCAACCCGGACTTCGTCGGGCCGCCCCAGCGCTTCAACGAGGCCCGCTCGTTCATCACGGGCGGCCTCCAGGACGTCTCGCTGAGCCGGGCGAAGATCTCCTGGGGGGTCGAGGTCCCGTGGGACCCCGCGCACGTGTTCTACGTCTGGTTCGACGCGCTGCTCAACTACTACACGGCGCTGTCCTTCGGCGCCGGGGAGCGCGACCGCACGCAGGAGCTGTGGCCCGCCACGCTGCAGATCCTCGGCAAGGACATCCTCAAGTTCCACGCCGTGATCTGGCCCGCGATGCTGCTCGCCGCGGGGGAGGAGCTCCCGCAGCGGCTGTTCATCCACGGCTACCTGACGATGAAGGACGCCTCGGGCGAGGACGTCAAGATGTCCAAGTCGCTCGGCAACGTGCTGGACCCGTTCGAGGTGATGGACACCTACGGCACCGACGCGCTGAGGTACTACTGCTTCCGCGAGGTCTCCTTCGGCCAGGACGGGGCGGTCTCGACCGTGGGCTTCGAGTCGCGCTACGAGACCGAGCTGGCCAACGACTACGGCAACCTCGCGAGCCGCACGATCGCGATGATCGCGCGCTACCGCGACGGCGCGACGCCGCAGGCGGAGCCCGACCCGGCGCTGGCCGCCGAGTTCGAGGGGCTCGCCGCAGAGGTCGTCGACCTGCTCGACCGGGCGGAGATCACGCAGGCGCTCGAGCGGATCTGGCAGCGCGTCCGGCGGCTGAACCGCTACGTCGAGGAGCAGGCGCCGTGGAAGCTCGCGAAGGACCCGGAGCAGGCCGGGAAGCTGGACACCGTCCTGCGCTCGCTCGCCGAGGGCCTGCGCGTGGTGACCGTGCTCCTTCACGCCTACATGCCCGAGACGACCGAGCGGCTGATGGGCGCGCTCGGGCAGGACGGCGGGTTCGCGATCGAGGCGGCCGGCTTCGGCGAAGGCGGCGCGGGGACCGTCACGACGCTGGACCCGCCGCTGTTCCCGAAGCAGGCCTGACGCGCGGGCGCGCTGCGTGATCGACTCGCACACCCACCTCGACCGCGCGCCCGGCACCGAGGCGGAGCTCGTCGCGGCGGCGCGCGAGGCCGGATTGACCCGAATCCTCACGGTCGGCACGGACTCCGCGTCCTGCCGTGCCGCGATCGCCGCCGCCGAGGCGCACGAGGAGGTCTTCGCCGCCGTCGGGCGCCACCCCAACGACAGCACGGGCTACGACGACGCCGTCACGGACGAGCTGCGCGAGCTGGCCCGTCACCCGCGCGTGCTGGCGATCGGCGAGACCGGCCTCGACGACTACCGCGACTACGCCCCGCGCGCCGACCAGGAGCGCGCCTTCTCCGCCCACATGCAGCTCGCGCGCGAGACGGGCAAGCCGCTCGTGATCCACACGCGCGCGGCCGAGGAGGACACGATCGCGATGCTCGACCGCGAGGCGCAGGGCCTCGAGGTGATCCTGCACTGCTTCTCGATGCCCGGCCGGCTCGACGAGTGCCTCGAGCGTGGCTGGTGGATCTCCTTCGCCGGCAACGTCACCTACCCGAAGGCCGAGGACCTGGCCGAGGCGGCCGAGCGCGTCCCGCTCGACCGGCTGCTGGTGGAGACCGACGCCCCGTACCTGACGCCGCAGGCGCAGCGCAAGCAGCGCAACCAGCCGGCCTTCGTCGTCCACACCGCCCGCTTCGTGGCCGAGCGGCGCGGGATCGCCTACGAGGAGCTCGCGGCGGCCGTGAACGCCAACGCCGCGCGGCTCTTCGGCTGGTGAGCGAGCTCCCGGCGCAGCCGAGCCTGCGCCGCATGAAGGCGTTCGGGGTCCGCCCGAACCGCGAGCTCGGCCAGAACTTCCTGATCGACTCGAACCTGCTCGAGGTGATCTCGCGGGCCGCCGAGCTCGGCGACGAGGACGTCGTGCTCGAGGTCGGCGGCGGCCTCGGCGTGCTCTCGGAGCACCTCGCCGAGCGCGCCCGCCACGTCCACGTGGTCGAGCTCGACCGCCGGCTCGAGCCGGCGCTGCGCGACGCGACCGACCCGCACCCGAACGTCACGCTGCACATGGCCGACGCGGTCAAGCTCGACCTCGCCGCGCTCGACCCCGCGCCGACGAAGGTCGTCGCCAATCTGCCCTACGGGGTCGCCGCGACGGTGATCCTGCGCACGCTCGAACTGCTGCCCGGGGTGACCACCTGGGTGGCGATGGTGCAGAAGGAGGTCGGGGAGCGCTTCGCCGCCGGGCCGGGCTCGCCGGCCTACGGGATCCCGAGCGTGCTCGCCCAGCTCGCGGCCGACGTGAAGGTGATCCGCCCGGTCTCGCGGAACGTGTTCTTCCCCGTGCCCAACGTCGACTCGGTCCTCCTGCGCCTGCTCCGCACCGGGGTCGGCGGGAACCCAATCGATCCGGCGCTGCGCGCGCTGGTCCAGCAGGGCTTCGCGCACCGCCGCAAGGCGCTCGCCCGCTCCGTCGCGCTCAAGGGCGGCGACCGCGACGCGCTGCGCGCCGCGCTGGAGGCGATCGGCAAGCCTGCCGACGCGCGCGCCGAGTCGCTGTCGCCGGCCGAGTGGCGCGAGCTGCACGCGAGGCTCCCATGACCCTGCGCGCCCTGGCACCGGGCAAGGTCAACCTGAGCCTCTACGTCGGCGCTCCGCGCGAGGACGGGCTGCACCCGCTCGTCTCCGTCGTCCAGCCGGTCTCGCTCGCCGACGAGCTGACGCTCGAGCCGGCTCCGCACGGCGCGACGGCCGACGAGGTCCGCTGCCCGGGCGTAGAGGGTGAGAACCTCGCCGCCGCCGCGCTCACCGCCTTCCGGGCCGCCACGGGCTGGGACGCGCCGCCGCAGCGGCTGACGATCGCCAAGCGCGTGCCCGTCGCGGCCGGCATGGGCGGCGGCTCGGGCGACGCGGCCGCCGCGCTGCGGCTCGCCGCGCACGCCGCCGGCGTCGACGACCACGCGCTGCTGCTCGAGCTCGCGGCGCGCCTCGGCGGTGACGTCCCGTCGCTCCTCGCGCCCGGCCGCACGCTGATGACCGGCGCGGGCGAGCACGTGCGCCCGCTCGGCCCGCCTGACACGCTCGCGCTCGTGATCCTCCCGTCCGACTACGGGCTCTCCACCCCCGCCGTCTACCGCGAGTTCGACCGGCTCGGCGTGCAGCGCTCGCCGGACGAGCTGGCCGCGCTGGAGGCGCGCGGCGGCGAGCTGCCGGTCCACAACGACCTGCAGGCGGCCGCCTGCTCGCTGTCGCCGGCGATCGGCGCGCCGCTCGCGGCGGTCAGAGCCACTGGCGCCGAGCACGTGCTCGTCTCCGGCTCCGGCCCGACGGTGTTCGGCCTCTACGACGACCCGGAGCGAGCCCGCTGGGCCGCCGAGGCGGTCGGCGGGATCGCGGCCGAGCCGGTCGACGCGGTCTTCGGGGCGGTGCACGAGGCATGAAGTGGGGCTGGCTGCTGACGGCCGTGGCGCTCGCCGCCTTCCTGCTCGCGCGGCGCCGGAAGCTGGGGAAGGTCGAGCTCGGCCTCGGCGTGATCGCGGTCGCGGGCGCCGTGCTCGTCGGCCTCGGCGTGATCGACCTGCCGAACATCGAGAGCCTGATCGAGGACGTCGGCACGAAGCTCGGCCGCTGGACGTACCTGCTCGTCGGCGTGCTCGCCTTCCTGGAGACGGGCGCCTTCATCGGCCTGGTCGCGCCCGGCGAGACCGCCGTGCTGGTCGGCGGCCTGGTGGCCGGCCAGGGCCAGATCGACCTGCTCGTGCTGATCGCGATCGTCTGGACGGCGGCCGTCGCGGGCGACGTGACCTCCTACACCATCGGGCGCAGGCTCGGGCGCGCGTGGCTGCTGCGCCACGGCGACCGGCTGAAGATCACCGAGGAGCGCCTGCACACGGTCGAGCGCTTCTTCGAGAAGCGCGGCGGGCTGACGATCCTGATCGGCCGCTTCATCGGGCTCGTGCGCGCGCTCGCCCCGTTCATCGCCGGCACCTCGCGGATGCCGATGCGGCAGTTCCTGCCCTACGACATCATCGGCGCGGGCGCGTGGGCGGCGACGTTCTGCGTGCTCGGCTACGTCTTCTGGCAGTCGTTCGACCGCCTGACGCAGTACGTCTCGCGCGGGCTGTTCGCGTTCGGCACCGTCGTCGCGATCGGCCTCGCGATCTACCTCCTCGTGCGGCTGCGGCGCGACCCCGAGCTGCGAGCGAAGGCACGCGCCTGGTTGGAGCAGCGTGAGGACCGCTTCTGGGCCCGGCCCCTGCTCAAGGTCGCGGGACCGACGTGGCGGCGGCTCGGGAGCCCGGCCGCCGGCGGGATCGACGCGACCGCCCGCTTCGGGCTGCACCGCCTCACGCCCGGCCACCTCGGGCTCGAGCTGACCACGCTGGTCGCGATCGCCTTCGTCGGCGGCTTCAGCTTCTTCCTGCTCGGGCGCGTGATCGGCGAGCAGGGCGATCCGCGGATCGACCGGATGGCGGCCGACGTCGCCGACGGGATCCGCTTCGAGCCCTTCACCTCGGTCGTCGAGATCTTCACGGACCTCGGCTCCTCGCCCGCGATGGGCCTGCTCGTGCTCGTCACGCTGCTGTTCGCGCTGCGCCGGCGGCGCTGGATCGACGCGGCCACGCTGTTGGCCGGGGCCGGCCTCTCCTACGCGCTCGTGCACATCACCAAGGCCGCGTACGACCGGCCGCGGCCCGGCGGCGGGCTCGTCGACACGATCGGCGCCGCCTATCCCTCCGGCCACTCGGCGTACGCGGTGGCGATGATCGCGTGCGCCACGATCCTCGTGCGCGCGGGCGTCGGCTGGGCCGTGCGCTCGGCGGCGCTCACGGTCGCGCTCGTGCTGGTCGCGCTCGTCGCCCTCAGCCGCGTCTACCTGCGCGTGCACTACCTCACGGACGTCCTCGGCGGGGTCGCGCTGGGCCTGGCCGTGTGGGCGATCGTCGGGATCGCCGCCCTGTTCGCCGGGGCCGTTCGTCACAATGGCACCCGATCGTGAGCAACGACGACCAGATCACCTACGCCGTCGCCGGCGCCACCGCGCTGATCTCGCTCGCCGCCTGGATCCTCCTGATCGTGATCCCCGCGTGGAGCTCCTACTGGCGCCTGCGCGAGCGGATCCTGGCCGTGGTGATGAGCGTCTACATCCTCGCCGCGTTCGTCGGGATGGGCGCCTGCGCGGGCGCGGTGTTCCTCTACTACTACGACCGCCTCTAGACCGTGACCCCGCCGGCCCAGGACGCGGCTGCAGCGGCGGTCGACCTCGGCGCCCTCGCGTCCATCTCCGATGCGGTCGAGTCCGGCCTCGGGCTGCCGGAGGTCGTCCGCGCCGCCGCGCGCGCGCTCGACGCGTCGCTCGTGCTGATCGACCGCTCGAGCTCCGTGCTCGCCGTCGCCGCGCGCTCGACCGCCGACGAGCGGGCGCTGATGGCCAACGCCCCCGGCGTGAGCGTGCACGAGCTGCGGGTCGGCGACGCGGTCGTCGGCCGGCTGCGCCTGCGCGGGCGCACGGGCGACCCCCCGGCCGCATTCCTGCGCGTGGTCACGACGCTGATCGCCTCCGAGGTGGAGCGCCTGCGCGCGCCCGACCGCGCTTCGGAGGCCGCCCAGGCCGCCTTCGTCGCGGCGCTCATGCGCCGCAAGGTCACCGACCGCGGCGACATCGTCGCCCGCGGCAGCGAGCTCGGGCTGGACCTTGCCAAGGGCGGCGGGGTCGTCGTCGTGCGCGCCCACCACTACGCCCCAGCCGACGACGACTGGCGCGGGCGCGTGCTCTCCGCCGCCGAGCGCGCGGCCCGCTCGAGCGCGCCCGGCTCGCTGGCCGCCCTTCTGGACGCCCACGGGTCCGACAGCCCCGCCGTCGCGGTGCTGCTGGGAGCCGAGGACGAGGCGACGGTCGGGCGCGTGGCGGACGCGGTCTCGCGCGAGCTGTCCGCGAGCCTGCACGGCTTCACGTTCGCGGTCGGCCACTCGCGCCTGGCGAGCGATCCCGTCGACCTCTACCGCGCCGGCCACGAGGCGCTGCTGGCCGCCAACGTCGCCGAGGCGCGCCCGGCCGAGGACAACGCCCCGCTCGCCGCGCTCGCGTTCGAGAACACGGGCGCCTACCGGCTGCTGCTGCCGGCCATGAGCGAGGACCCCGCCGAGCTGGAGCGCTTCTACGAGGAGACCGTCGCGCCGCTCGTCGCCTACGACGACCAGTACGAGACCGACCTCGTGCGGACGCTGGAGACGTTCCTGGACGCGGACGGCAACGTCGCCGGCACCGCGCAGCGGCTGTTCACGCACCGCCACACGGTCCGCTACCGGCTCGAGCGCGTGCGCGACCTCACGGGGCTGGACGTCTCCTCCACCGACGGCCGCGAGCGCCTCGGCCTCGGGCTGAAGGCGATGCGCGTGCTGGGCATCGCGTCACCACAGGGCCCGGCCACGGAGGCCGGCGCGGGCGGCGGCCGCGTGCGGCGCGAGCAGAAGGACCGCTAGAAGGATGGTCGCGCGGGTCACCCCCTCGACCATCTAGAAGATCTCCGGGCACCACGGCTCGACCGGGCTGCGGAACGCGGCCGCGGCCTCGGCCAGCGCGCCCTCGCGCAGCTCGCGCACGCGGCCGGCGCCGGCGAGCGCCGTGACCGGGGTGCCGCCGAGGTAGATCGCGCCGAGGGCCTCCGCGCCGAGCGCGAGGTCGGCGGGGTCGTCCGTGGGCTCGCAGCGGCCGTCGCGCAGGCGGTGGCGGCCCGTGTTCCAAGGGCAGTACGCGTCCTCGACCTCGAGCACGAGGTCGACCGCGGTCGCGTAGGTGCGCGCGGACAGCGCCGCGTCGAGGTCGAGCAGCCGGACGAACAGGCCGTCGCCGGCGCGCCGGTTGATCGCGTCGTTGCCCGCCGCCAGGTGCAGGAGCGGCGCGTGGTCGGGCGCGAGCCGCCACTGCAGCGTGCGCACGAGGTCGAGCCCGAGCAGGAACCGCCACAGGCCGGCCTGCGCCTCGGGCGTCTCCGCGACGAGCTCGCGCACGTTCACGCTCCCGGCCGGCCCGTGGTCGTCCCAGCTCGCCTTGGCGGCGAACAGGGCGTAGCCGGCCGGCTCGCCGTCGGGGCCGGGCTGGACGGCGGCGCGCAGCGGCCCGGCTCCGTCGCGGTTGTGCTCAGGGTCGTGGATGCGCTTGTCCCACCAGGCGCCGCGGCGGTCGAGCATGCCGGGAACGCCGGTGCGGACGCGGTCGTGCACCGCCCGGAGGCCTGCGAGGGCCGCCACGGGCTCGAGCGTCTGCACGGGCGCCTGCGGCGGCGGGGCGTCGGCGCGCAGCCTCACGCGGTCGACGTGCAGGTCGTAGCGCACGGACCGGGTCGCGAGTCCGAAGCCGAAGCGGCCGTAGATCGCGCCCTCCGACGCCCACAGCGAGGCGACGGTCTCGCCCGCCTCGTGCGCGTCGTCGAGCAGCCGGCGCATGATCTTGCCCATGTGGCCGCGGCGCGTGTGGCCGGCCACGACGCCGATCCCCGAGATCCCGGCCACGGGCAGCGTCGCGCCCGGCACGGTGAGCTCGCGGGCCAGGATCGCGCCCGTCGCCACGAGCTCGCCGTCCTCGCGCACGCCGACGGTGCGCGCCGGGTCGGTGACGCGCTGCCACATCGCGATGTCCTCGGGGTGGGCGACCTCGTGGAACGCGAGATGGCAGGCCGCCTCGAAGGCCGCCATGTCGTCGGGGGTCAGGCGCTCGACCTCGCTCACGCCGCAAGCCTAATCTGCCGCGCCATGGCCATCGGGATCATCACCGGATCGGGGACGTACGCGCTGCCGGGCTTCGATGGCGGCGGGCCGGAGCCGGTCGCCACGCCGTGGGGTGACGCGCTGGTCTCGCGCGGCACGTTCGCGGACACCGAGGTCCTGCACGTCTCGCGCCACGAGGCCGGCCACGCGCGGCTCTCGAGCGCGGTCGCGCACCGCGCCAACATCGCGGCGCTCGCCCAGGAGGGCGCGACCGGCGTGCTCGCGGTCACCGTCTGCGGCGCCGTCGACCCCACCGTGGAGCTCGGCTCGATCGTCTGCTTCGACGACCTGCACTTCCTCGCCAACCGGCTCGGCGACGGCGAGCTGTGCACCTTCCACCCCGAGCCGGGCGACCCGCGTCGCGGCCACTGGATCTTCGAGGACCCGTTCTCCGCCGACCTGCGGCGGGCGCTGCTGGAGGGCGCGGCCGAGGCCGGCGTCGACGTCCGCGACGGCGGCTGCTACGGCCACGTCGACGGCCCGCGCTTCAACACCAGGGCCGAGATCCGCGGGCTCGCGGCCTGCGGCGTCACGGCCGTCTCCCAGACGGGCGGGCCGGAGACGGTCCTGTGCGGGGAGGCGGAGCTGCCCTACGCGCTGCTCGGCTACGCGACGGACTACGCCAACGGCGTCCAGGACGAGCCGACGCCGGTGCAGACGCTGCTCGACATGATGGCCGCGAGCACGGAGACCTTCGCGGCCGTGCTGCGCGCCGCGGTGCCGCGCGCGGCAGCTGCCACGCCCTCCCCCGCGGGCGTCGTGTACCGCTTCGAGGGCTAGCGTCGGACGCTACGCGGGGACCGCGGCGCGGGCCCGCGGGTCCCAGGCCCAGCCGGGCTGCCCCGGGACGAGGTGGACGCCGCCGATCCAGTGGTCGTGCGCGGGGCGCTCCGCGCGGCCGGCGAGCACGGCCTCGCCCTCGGAGCTGATGCGCCAGGCGCCGTCGTCGTCGCCCACGACGAGCGGGGCGAGCGCGCCCGCGACGGACCACAACGTGGCGTCGCCGAGCCACGGCGGCTGCTCGCGCTCGCCGACGCGGAGGAACAGCTCGGCGCCGGTCAGCGGGCCGGCGGCGAGCGCCTCCAGCACCTCGCGCTCGAGGCGGCTCAGGCCGCTGCCGGTCTCGGGCAGCTCCTCGAGCAGCCGGTCCATGAACGGATGCTCGGCCCAGCCGCGCGGGTCCGGCGACCGCAGTGCGGCGAAGGCGCGCCCGTCCGGCGCCGTGGCCGCCCGCTCCGCGTAAGCGGTCTCGAGCCCGCCCGCGCGGTCGTGCGGCATGACGACCCGGGTCACCGGGCCGGCGCGGCCCTGGAGCCGGTCGCCGATCTGGGCGAGCTGGAGCGCGTCGTAGAGGTCCTCCTCGAACCACAGGACCACCTCGCCTTCGGCGGGGTGGGCGGCGAGCCGTGCGTCGCGGTCGAGCAGCGCCAGCAGCGCCTCCGCCTCGCCGGCCCAGCCGCGCGCGGCTACGTGCGCGGCACGCACCCGAGCGAGCGCCTCGGCGCCGAGTCCGTCCGGGAGCGGCCCGTCGTGCAGCGCGTCGCGCCACGGCAGGACGGCCTCCGGAGCCACGCCGGCGGCGAGCGCGACGTCGAACACGGCCGCATCGCCGTTCGTCACGTTTAACGCCGGGACGTCCACCTGCCGATCCTATGGGCGAGCCCGGAGGCACCGCTTTTCGCGGAGCACGCGGAACGACCCGGGGGATCTTCCTACCTCAATGGTCAGTCCTCCGGGAAATAGTCACCGCTCCCCCCAGGGCCGTCGTTACATTGCCCGCTCCATGCGCGCGCGCCTGATCGCCTTCACGATCGCGGCCGTGCTGCTGCCGGCGGCGCCGGCCGCGGCCGGCGACCCGATCATGCCCCTCTCGCAGGTCCGCTCCGGCATGCAGTGCGAGGGCTACACGGTCGTGCACGGGACGGAGATCTCCTCGTTCGACGTCGAGATCCTCGAGGTCGTCGACGGCGACGCGAGCGGCCAGGGCCCGCGCCTGCTCGTGCGCGTCTCCGGCCCCGCGGTCGACCGCACCGGCGTCGGGCCCGGCTTCTCCGGCTCGCCGATCTACTGCCGCGACGAGCAGGGCACATCGCGCAACGCCGGCGCGATCTCCGAGTCGCTCGGGGAGTACGGGGGCGACGTCGTGCTGGCCACGCCGATCGAGGCGATCCTCGGCGCGCCGACCGACGCGCCCGCGAGCCGGGGCGAGCCCGCGTCGGCGAGCCGCAAGCGCCGGCAGAAGGCGCTGCTCGCCCGCGCCCGGCCGCTCGCCACCCCGCTGACCGTCTCCGGCGTGAGCACCGCCATGGGCCGCGCGCTCGAGCGCGCCGGCCGCCGCGCGGGCCGCCAGGTGATCGCAGCGCCCGCCGGCCCGCTCGGCTCCTTCCCGCCCCAGCCGATGCGCCCGGGCGCCTCCGTCGGCGTCTCCTACTCGATGGGCGACATCCAGGTCGGCGCGATCGGGACCGTCGCCTACACCGACGAGGACCGCGTGTGGGCCTTCGGTCATCCGTTCGAGAACGCCGGCGCCCGGCGGCTGCTCCTCCAGGACGCCTACGTCTACCGCGTGATCGACAACCCGGTCGCGATCCCCGGCGCGGCCACGACGTACAAGTACGCCTCGCTCGGGCACACGCTCGGGACGATCACCAACGACGAGCGCGACGCCGTCGCCGGCCGCACCGGCGCGCTGCCGCCGACGGTCCCGATCCGAGTGTTCGCCAACGACCTCGACACGGGCCGCAGCCTCGTGAGCGGCATCCGCGCCGCCGACGAGAGCCGGATCGGACTGCCCGAGGGCGCCTCCCCGCTGGCCTTCGTCGGGCCGCTCGCCGTGACGGAGGCCGCCTCCTCGCTGCTGCGCAGCGCTCCCGGCCGCCTGACCGCCGACGTCTGCGTGCAGCTCTCGATCGGCGGCCTCTCCCGCCCTGCCCGCTTCTGCAACCGCTACGTCTCCGCCTTCCCCGCCGACGAGGACTTCGTCGGGACGGCGAACACGGTCGCCGCGCGCGCGTCCCAGGACGTCTTCGACGCGCTCGCGCGGATCGACGACTACCAGGGCACGCCGCCTGAGATCGGCGAGCTCGCGGTTCGCATGGACCTGCGGCGCGGCGAGCAGCGCGCGTTCCTGCGCTCCGTCAAGCTGCCGCGGCGCGTGCGTCCCGGCCAGAAGGTCCGCGCACGCGTGACCCTTCGCCGCGTGCGCGGCGGGACGTTCCGGCGCTCGTACAGGATGCAGATCCCGGGCGGCATGCGGCGCGGCGTGCGCACGCTGCGCTTCACGGGCACCGACGTGGACATCGCCGACGACGGCCTGCTCGGCGCGATCATCTTCGACGGCGCCGACGACGGCGCCGGCGACCCCGGTCCGCGCAACCTGCGCGCGCTCGCCAAGCGCATCCGCGCGATCCGCCGCTATGACGGTGTGCGCGTGCGCACCGGCGCCGGCCGCAAGCGCGCGTTCCGCGACCCGCGCCTGCGGATCTCGGGCCGCGCCACGGCGACCGTGCGCGTCGTCCGCCGCCGCTAGCCGTCCACCCAGCGGAAGAACGAGAGCAGGTTCCCGTCGCAGTCGAGCGTCGCGAACTCGCGCGTCCCGAAGTCCGTGTCGTCGACGCCGTCGCGCGACACCGGGTGCAGCACCTCCGCCGCCGAGAGCTCTGCGTAGAGCCCGTCGACGTCCTCGACCTCGATCCGCGCGCTCGCCGTCCCCGCGATGAACGACTCCGCGCCCGAGCAGACCGGCCGCTCGGCGAGATCCGCCCGGGACCGCCATTCCTCGTCGCCCGCCTCCCATAGGTGAAGCACCGCCGCGTCGCGCCCCAGGACCGCGAACCCGCCGTCCCGATGGAGCACCCCGAACCCCAACCGCTCCCGGTAGAACGCCACCGCCACACCCATCTCGCGCACGGGAAGCGCCGGGATCGTCCGGTGCATTCCGGCCTCGGCCATCGCCGCAGTCTCCCGATTCAACCGGCGCGAGGCAACGGCGTCGCGACCAGCTCCCGCTCGTAGGCCCGCAGCCACTTCCGGATCGCGTTGTCCGACACGCCGTACCTGCGCCCGACCGCCCGATAGCTCGAAGCCGCGATCTCGCGGAGCAGCACCTCGTAGGGCGGTCGCTCGACCGTCCGAGCGGCGAGCTGGGCCCGCCGGCTCGCTTCCGACCGGCCGCCGCACGAGTGCGAGCAATACCGCTGTTCGCGACCCCCTGGCCGGAAGTTCGCGCCACAGCCTGCGCACAAGCGATTCATATTCACGTTCCTGCCGCAGTGAGTGTCGAGCGTCGCCGCGCAGTTGGGACACACGATCTGCAGGTTCTCGAGTCGGTTGTCGGTCGCGACGCCGTTGATGTGGTCGAGGATCAGCGCCATCCGCCGCCCCCGCCACTCCTCGCCTTGATCGCACAGCTCGCAGCGGCGTGCCTTAGGCCCGGTCGCGTACAGCCGTTGCTTCAGGAGCCCGCGCGAGTATGACGAAGACGCAACGAGAACCTGGCTGAGAGGAATCGGCGACCGTCGTAGCTGTGCGACGCGAACCGCATGGGGATCGAAGTGATCCGTGGAGATGTCCCAGAGCGCAACGTACTTCCGCAGCGTCCCGTGGTTGCCGCCAGCAGCACGTAGCGCGAGCCGCCGGAGCGTCTCCGCGAACGTCGTGGATGCGGCTACCGCCTCACGGAGATCTGCCTCGGTGAATCTCGGCCGGTTCGACACGAACAGATGTTCGCATCGACGTCGGACGGCCCGGAAGAGCTGGGGAGCCCGGACTTGAACCGGGACCTCACGCCTCCAAAGGGCGGCGGGCTACCGAATTACACCACTCCCCAAGGAGCTTGCGTTCGCCGATACTACGATGCGCGGGTGCCTGCTCCCACCGTCGTCATCCTCGCTGCAGGAGAGGGGACGCGGATGCGTTCCTCCCTGCCGAAGGTCCTCCATCCGCTTTGCGGGCGCCCGCTGATCGCGTGGCCGATCCAGGCCGCCCGGGAGGCCGGGGCGGGCAAGGTCGTCGTCGTCGACGGGCCGCAGCGGCGGCTCGCCGACCATCTGCCCGAGGACGTGACCGTCGCCGTCCAGCGCCAGCCGCGCGGGACGGGGGATGCGGTCGCCGCGGCCGCCGGCGAGATCGACGACGGCGCCACCGTCGTGGTCACGATGGGCGACGTGCCGCTCGTGGACGTGGAGACGCTCGAGGGGCTCGTGGAGGCGCACGAGAGCTCCGGCGCCGCCGCCACGATGCTGACCGCCGAGCTCGAGGATCCCGCGGGCTACGGGCGTGTGGTGCGTGACGCGGAGGGCCAGGTCGAGCGGGTGGTGGAGACCAAGGCGGCCGGCGACGCGTCGGAGGCCGAGTTGGCGATCCGCGAGGTCAACACGGGCATCTTCGCCTTCGACGGCGACGCGCTGAAGCAGGCGCTCGCGCGGCTGGAGTCCGGCAACGCCCAGGGCGAGCTCTACCTCCCCGACGTGCTGCCGCGGATGAAGGAGGCGGGCCACGACGTCGGCGCGCACGTGGCAAAGAACGCCGACGTCACGCTCGGCATCAACGACCGCGTCGATCTCGCCCGCGTGCGGGCGATCGCGCAGCGCCGCATCAACGAGGAACACATGCGCGCGGGCGTGACGCTCGTCGACCCGCCGAGCGCCCACATCGACGCCGGCGTGACGATCGGCGCCGACACCGTGGTCGAGCCCGACTGCGTGATCCGCGGCGCGACCACCATCGGCGAGGGCGTGACGATCGGCGCGTTCAGCCAGCTGATCGACGCGGAGATCGGCGACGGCGCCACCGTCCTGCGCGCCCACGTGCAGGGCGCGCGCGTGCACGCCAAGGCGACGGTCGGCCCGTTCGCCTACCTGCGCCCGGACGCCGTGCTCGAGGAGGGCGCCAAGGCCGGCACCTTCGTGGAGATCAAGAACTCGACGATCGGCGCGGGCAGCAAGGTGCCGCACCTGTCCTACATCGGCGACGCCGACGTCGGCGAGGGCACCAACCTCGGCGCCAGCACGATCACCTCCAACTACGACGGGCGCAAGAAGCACCGCACCACGATCGGCGACCGCGTGCGCACCAGCGTGGACACCACGTTCGTCGCCCCGGTCACCGTCGGCGACGACGCCTACACGGGCGCCGGGAGCGTCATCACCGACGACGTCCCGCCCGGCGCGCTGGCCATCGCGCGCCCGCGCCAGACGAACATCGAGGGCTACGCGGAGCGCGTTTCGCGGAGGGAGCGATGAGCGCGGCGACGCTGTCCCCCGCGCGTCGTACACTCCGCAACAAGGTGAGCGAGCTGACCCGCCCCGCCCCGAGCACCTCGCTCGAGCTCGAGTACAACAAGCGGCTCATGGTCGTCGCGGGCCGTGCGAACCCCGAGCTCGCGCACCGGATCGCCTCCAAGCTCGGCGTCGACCTCGGCGCCGTCACGCTCAAGACCTTCTCCAACGGCGAGGTCTACTGCCGCTACGACGAGTCGATGCGCGGCGCCGACGTCTTCATCGTCCAGCCGACCTGCGGCAACCCGCACACGGGCGTCAGCGCCAACGACGCGCTGATGGAGCTGCTGCTGATGATCGACGCGGCGGTCGGCGCCTCCGCCCACCGCGTGATCGCCGTGACGCCGTGGTACGGCTACTCGCGCCAGGACAAGAAGTCGATGGGCCGGGAGCCGATCTCCTCGCGCCTCGTCGCCCGCGCGCTCGAGGTCGCCGGCGCCGACCGCGTGCTCACGATGGACCTCCACGCGGGCCAGATCCAGGGCTTCTTCCAGAAGCCCGTGGACCACATGACCGCCATGTCGATGCTCACGCAGTACGTGCGCGACCTCAACCGGGAGGACCTCGTGGTCGTCTCGCCGGACGTCGGCCGCGTGAAGCTCGCGAAGAAGTTCGCGGAGAAGGTCGGCGCCGAGCTGGCGATCCTCAACAAGGAGCGCCCCGCCCACCAGGTCGCCGAGATCGCCTACGTGATCGGCGACGTCAAGGGCCGCAACGCCGTGATCGTCGACGACATGATCGACACCGCGGGCACGCTGCGCGCCGCCGCGGAGACCGTGATGGACGAGGGCGCCAGGAGCGTGATCGCCGCCGCGACCCACCCCGTCCTCTCGGGCAACGCGTTCGAGAACCTCGCCGCCTCGCCGTTCGAGCAGATCGTCGTCACGGACACGATCCCGCTGCGCGAAGGCGCGCCGGACAACATCAAGGTGCTGTCCGTCGCCGACCTGCTGACGGACACGATCCGCCGGATCTTCACCGACGACTCGGTCTCCGAGGTCTTCGGCGGCGAGAACCAGCTGTTCTGAGCGTGCGCGCCGCCGTCGTCCTCGTCGTCGCCGCGCTGGCGGCGCCGGCCACTGCCTCGGCCGCCCCGCCGTGGTCGCCGCCGCGGCCCGCGGAGGGCGTCGGCGGGGGCGACCGCCTGCTCACCACCGCCGGCGGTGGCCGGATCCTCGTCGGGGTCGTGCCCGAGCGCTCGCCCGCGACGCAGACCGTGCTCGCCACGCTCGGCCCCGACGGCGCCGAGACGGGCCGGCAGCGGGTCCGCATCGAGCACGCACGGACCACGGTCGCCGGCGACCGGATCGTGGTGGCCGGCTCGCGGCCCGCGGGGACCACCCGCCGCGCGGAGCGTGCGCCCGTGCTGGTCGCGATCGGGCCGGCCGGCGCCGTCGGCGCGCCCCGGGCGCTGCCCGGCACGCGCGGCCAGTCGGTCTCCAGCCTCGCCGCCCGTGGCGGCGCCGTGGCGGTGGTCACGGCCACGATGTACGACCGCGGCGCGCCGACCCGCACGCTCTGGACGCGGCGAGGAGGCCGCGCGTTCCGGCGCGTCATCACGTTCCGGCCCGGCGAGTTCGCGCGCGAGACGGCGGTGGCGATCGGGCCGCGCGGCGACGTGCTGCTCGTGTGGCAGGAGCGCAGGGCGATCCGCGCCCGCCACTTCAGCCCGAGCGGGCGCCGCGGTCCCCTGCGGACGCTCGGCCGCGGCGTCCAGTCGGCGCTGCAGGCGAACCTCGCGTCGGGGCGGATGGAGGTGGCCTGGATGTCGCAGCGCGTCGGCGAGGGCGACGCCCACACGCCTGCGCGGATCGCCTACGTCAGCGCCCCGCGCGGCGGCCGCTTCGGGCGCCCGCGGACCGTCGGCGGCTCCTCGCTCCTCGGCACCGGCAACTACGTCATGCGGCCCGGCGTGCGGCTGATGCCCGCGGGCGGCAAGTCGTCCGTGCTCGCCTGGACCGACTACGACGGCGAGCACTTCCGCGTGCTCACCGCCGACGTGGGGGCCGGCGTCATCGGCGCGGCGCAGACCGTCTCGACTCCCGGCGACGACGCCGTGCTCGCCGATCTCGCAGTGTCCCCGCAGGGCGCGGTCGTCAACTGGTTCACCGGCACGCGCGGCAACGACCCCAGCGGCCCGCGCCACGTCGCGGCCGCGTTCCGCGGGCCCGGGGAGACGGAGTTCGGCGCGCCGGAGCGCGTGAGCGACGCGGAGGCGCTGGACCCGGGCTCCGTGGCGATCGACGCCGCCGGCCGGCCGTTCGCCGCGTGGACGAGGCTGGACGGCAGCGCCGCGGTCGCCGTGCGCGGCGGCTGAGCGTGTCGCAGGCCCAGCACCTGCAGGCGCTGCTCGGGCTGTCGGACGAGGAGCTGCTGGCCGTGCTCGACGAGGACCCGCTGACCGTGCTCGCCGGCGAGCTCGAGCACAAGCCCGAGCTGCCGATCCTGCTCGACCTGCTCGCGGAGGCCGAGGAGCGGGCCGGGGCGCCCGTGCTGCGCCGCTGGGTGAGGGCGCAGGGGCCGGGCGGCCGCCCGCTCGACGCGCTGCTGGCGCGCGACTTCGGCGCGTTCGAGGACGCGCTGGCGACGCTCGCCGAGCGCGGGTTCGTGCTGCGCTCGGGCGGCTAGGAGCCTGAGCTACTCGTCGGGGTCCGGGCGCTTCTCGCCCGGCCACACGCCGGTGAGGTAGCTGAAGCCGACGGCCCCGTAGCGGTCGACGACCACGCGGGTCATCTTGAAGATCACGCCCTGGACGGCCGCCGCGCTGAGCAGCTTGCCCCAGGAGGTCTCCTGGGTGGTCGCCTTCGGCGGGTCCTCCTCGTCGATCTTCGTCCACACGAAGTTGAAGATCCGCTTGCCCAGCAGCCCGGCTGCGATGCCGAGGATGACCCCGAACGGCTTGTAGATCACGCCCATACCGCGAGCCTACCCCCATCGGTGGTGCGTCGAATCGCCGCCGGATGGTGGAGAATGTGGGCGCTGAGGTCGACAATCCGTCCTAGGAGGACGCAATGGACGATCACGCCGACGATCTGCTCAAACGGGCGCTCATCGACGCCGAGGCCTCGGCTGCGGTCGCCCTGCGGGTCCAGGGACTCCCCCTGTGCGACACGCTGACGGTCGTCTTCCACGGCCGGCGCGACCTCGGGACGATCCAGACCTACGTCGCCCACGGCGGCCGCGGCGCCGGCTCCGCGGTGTCGGCCGGCGAGCTGCTGCGCGTTCCCTGCGACCTGGACCTCGGCGCCGCGGGCGACCGCGACGAGGCGGAGGCGATGTACGCCGAGCAGGCCTCCGCGCTGCGCGACGCGCTCATGGGCGCCGACACCGTGCTGGACATCTGGCGCGAGCCGCTGGAGGAGGTCGCGGGCTCCCACGTCGAGGTCGACCGCCGGGTCCGGCTGGACGTCCGGCTGCCGGCGCACCGGCTGCTGCCGGCCGCGCTCGTCGCGCCCGAGCGGCGGATGGTCGTCGCCGCGGTCTGCGGCGCCCGCCCGCTGGCGGAGGGCCGCCCGCCGATGGGGATCGTCTGCGCCCAGCAGGACGTCGCGCGCGTGTACCCGCTGCCCGACGACCCCGAGCGCTGCCTGGAGGACTTCCTGACGGTCGCCGCCGACCATGCGCGCGACATGGCCGATCGCCTGGCGCGCCAGGAGACGTCCGTCGAGCGCTTCCTCGAGCTCTCGGGCGACGACTTCCCCGAGACGGGCTAGTGCCCTCGTCACACTGTGCGGCTTGCGCCGCGCCCGTGTGCTCATCCCGCTGCTGTTCGGCCTGTTCGTGTTCCTCGGGCTGTCCTTCCTGCTCGCCCGCGGGCTGACGGGCAGCGGCGCGGAGCGCGCCGAGGTGCTCGAGCTGGTCCGCGCCCAGGCGCGCGGCGATGCCGACGCCGTCCTGGAGCGCATCGACGCCTGCCGCCGCGAGCCGGCTTGCGCGCAGGCCACCCGCGATCGCGTGGCCGAGCTGCGCCGCGAAGGCCGGGTGCAGATCCTCACCTACGCGCCGTCGACCCGGCTGGCGCTCACGCGCAAGGCGGGGACCGGGCGGGTCGCGTGGCGCGCCGGCGAGGGCCTGCCGGTCGTCCAGTGCGTGCGCGTGCGCCGCGACGGACCGCTCACCGGGGGCGATATCCAGCTGCTCTCGATCTCCGGGCCGATCGCCTCCGACGGCGGCTGCGCGCCGTGAGTCAGGCTTCGAACGCTCGCGACGCCGCGACTTGCCGCCGCACCGGGTGTTGGGATTCGCCGTGATGCGGCTGCTCAGACTTCTCCCCCTCGCCCTGCTCGCGGTGCTCGCGTGCCCGCCACCGCACAGGCCGCCGACGTCCCGTCGGCCAAGACGCTCTACGCCGACGGTCCATCCGGGCGTTTCCTGATGGACGGCCAGTGGCTGTTCCGGCTCGACGCGGCCGACCAGGGCGTCCGCCAGCGCTTCTACCGCCAGAGCTCCACGGCGGGCTGGTCGCCGGTCTCCGTGCCCAGCGTGTGGAACGTCGGGGACGACTCCGAGGCGTCGATGCGCGGCTCCGTGGGCTGGTACCGCAAGGACTTCGAGCTGCCCGACAAGCGCGCCGCGCTGGAGTGGGCCGTGCGCTTCGAGTCGGTCAACTACCGCTCCCGCGTCTACCTCAACGGCCGCGAGCTCGGCCGCAACGCCGGCGCCTACATCCCCTTCACGATGCGCCTGAAGGGCCTGCGCAAGCGCGGCGTCAACCGGCTCGTCGTGCGCGTGGACTCGCGCCGGCTGCCGACCGACTTCCCGCCGTCGGGCCTGAGCTCGACCGGCAACGCGACCGGCGGCTGGTTCAACTACGGCGGCATCCAGCGCGAGGTCTACCTCCAGAAGCTCGACACCGTGCAGTTCAACACCGTGCGGGTCCTGCCCAGGCTCTCGTGCGCGAGCTGCCCCGCGACGGTCGACTTCACGCTCGCGCTGGAGAACGTCACCGACGCGGGCCGGAGCATCTCCGCCGTGGCGAAGTTCGGGTCCAAGCGGATCGGCCTCGGCACGAGAAGGGTGCGCGGCGGCAAGGCCGAGGTGTTCGACGGCCGGCTCAAGCTCGGACGGGCCCGGCTGTGGTCGCCGAAGAGCCCGTACCTGTACCCCGTCGAGATCACGGTCTCCTCGGGCGGGCGCACCGTGGGGACGTACAACCTCAAGAGCGGCGTGCGCTCGATCAAGGTCTCGCGCGGCCGGCTCTACCTCAACGGGCGGCCGGTGAACATCCGTGGCATGGGCGTGCACGAGGACACGCGCGCGCAGGGCTTCGCGGTCGACAACGCGTTCCGCGAACGGCTCGTCAACGAGGCGCGCGCGGTCGGCGCGACCGTGCTGCGCACGCACTACCCGATGCACCCCTACGTGCACGAGCTGGCCGATCGCCTCGGCCTGATGATCTGGTCGGAGATCCCCGTCTATGCGGTCAAGACGACCTACCTCAAGCGGGAATCGGTGCGCACGCTGGCGGCCAAGGAGATGCGCCGCAACGTCGAGACCAACCTCAACCACCCGTCGGTGTTCACGTGGTCGGTCGGCAACGAGCTGTCCTCGAGGCCGGGCCCGTGCAGGGCGACTACATCCGCCGCGCGCGCCGAGATCGCCAAGGACATCGACCCCACGCGGCCGACCTCGATCGCCTTCGCCGGCTACCCGGCGGCGGGCTGCCAGGCGGAGTACGCGCCGCTGGACATCGTCGGCGTCAACGAGTACTACGGCTGGTACCCGGGCCCGGGCGGCAAGCTGTTCGACCGCGACGGCCTCAGCAGCTACCTCGACAGCGTGCGCCGGTGCTACCCGCGCCAGGCGATCGTGGTGACGGAGTTCGGCGCCGAGGCCAACCGCGAGGGCCCGGTGGAGGAGAAGGGCACCTGGGCCTTCCAGCAGGACTTCGTGAACTTCCACCTCGACGTCTTCGCGGGAAAGCCGTGGCTGAGCGGCGGCGATCTACTGGGCGCTCAACGAGTTCCGCGTGAAGCCCGACTGGGAGGGCGGCAACCCGCGCCCGGCGCCGCCGGTGCACCAGAAGGGGCTGCTGACCTACGACACGATGTCGCGCAAGCCCGCCTGGGCGAACGTCCAGCGGTCCTTCAGCGGCACCAACCAGTACCCGTAGGCGTCACGGCAAGCGCTCGGGCACCCGGCGGGGTGCCCGGGCCGGCTCGCTGACCCGCCGGCGCTCCGGGCGGGGGAGCAGGTCGGCGAGCCGCTCGTGGCCGCGCAGGCGCACGGGGGCGGGCTCCGCGTCCGGGAGCGGGATGCCGCCGGAGGGCGAGGTCTTGGGGGCGCCGGAGATGCGGTCGCTGCCGCCCCCGCCGCCGCCCTCGTCCTCCTCGGGCCCCTCGCCGCCGTCCTGCGTGTCCGAGCGCAGGAACATCACGAACAGCAGCACGCCGAGGGCGAGGGCCACGAGGTGCAGCGCGCCGAAGATGAGCATCAGCTCCTCGTCGGGGGACATAGTCGAAATCTACCCCTCGACAAACGCGGTCTAGCAGCCAGCCCTTCGCTAGCATCGGGCGCGCCTCACCATGCCTTCTGATACGACTTCGCTCTCCCTGTCCAAGCGCGCTCCCGAGGGCTCGCGCTCCGCGCGCCGGTTGCGCCGCGACGGCCTCGTCCCCGGCGTGATCTACGGCGGCGACGGCGGGCCCGAGCACTTCGCGGTCGACGCCCGCATCCTCCGCAACACGCTCGCGCACTCCGGCGCGATCCTCGAGGTCTCGATCGACGGCGACACGGGCGTCCCCGTGCTCGTCAAGGACCTGCAGCGCCACCCCGTGCGCGGCGAGGCCGTCCACGTGGACCTGCTGCGCGTGAACATGTCGGAGACGATCCACACGACGGTCACGCTCGAGCTGACCGGCGCCGAGGAGGCGCCCGGCCACGTCGAGGGCGGCGTGCTCAACCAGGAGACGCGCGAGCTCAACATCGAGGCGCTGCCCGGCGACATCCCGGACTCGATCGTCTTCGACGTCTCGCGCATGGAGATGAACGCGACGGTCACGCTCTCGGAGCTCACCGCGCCGGAGGGCGTCACGCTGCTCGACGATCCCGAGGAGACCGTGCTCGCCACGATCACCCCGCCGACGCTCGAGCCGGTCGAGGAGGAGATCGAGACCGAGACCGCGCTGGTCGGCGAGGACGGCGAGCCGCTCGAGGGCGAGGAGCTCGAGGCCGCGCAGGCCGAGGCGGAGGCCCAGGCCGAGGGCGACACGGGCGAAGAGGCCGAGCAGAAGGCCGGCTCGGAACCGTCCTGAGCCCCAGGTTCTTCGGCTCCTCCACACCGGTCGACTGGCTGGTCGTCGGGCTGGGCAACCCCGGGCCCGGCTACGCCGAGAGCCCGCACAACGTCGGTTTCAAGGTGGCCGAGGAGCTCGCCCGCCGCTGGGGGCTCCCGAAGGCCAAGAAGAAGTTCGCGGGTGAGCTGGCCGAGGGCCGCACCGGCCCGGGCGGCCCGCGCGTCGCGGTCCTGCTCCCGCAGACCTACATGAACGAGGCGGGGCGCTCCGTCGGCCCCGCGCGCGGGTCCTTCAAGCTGGACCTCGACCGGCTGGTCGTCGTCCACGACGAGATCGACCTCCCGTTCGGCGACATCCGCGCCCGGCTCGGGGGCGGGCTGGCCGGCCACAACGGGCTGAAGTCGCTCAAGCGCGAGCTCGGCGGTCCGGACTTCCACCGCATCCGCGTCGGCGTCGGGCGCCCGGACTCCACGGACCCGGACATCGTCGCCGCCTACGTGCTGGGCCGCTGGCGCCAGCCGCCCTCCGACGTCGCCGACCTCGTCGCGCGCGCCGCCCACGAGGTCGAGCGGTTGGTGGCTGGCTGAGCCGGGGGCGTCGGGAGCGTCGCCACAGCCGTATGCGATAACGTACGGACGTATGTCACTGCGTGATTGGGACGCCGCGACCTACCAGCGGCTGAGCGAGCCGATCGAGGCGATGGGGCGCGACGTGCTGTGGCGGCTGCGGCTCGACGGCGACGAGACCGTGCTCGACGCGGGCTGCGGCACCGGCCGCGTGACCGCGCTGCTGGCCCAGCGGCTGCCGCGCGGGCGGGTGATCGCGGTCGACGGATCGCCCGCGATGGTCGCCGAGGCGCGCCGGCGGCTGCCCGAGGCCGTCGAGGTGCGCGTGGCCGACCTGCTCGAGCTGGCCGTCGAGGAGCCCGTGGACGCGATCGTCTCGACGGCGACGTTCCACTGGATCGGCGATCACGACCGGCTGTTCGAGCGCCTGCAGGCGGCTCTGAAGCCCGGCGGGCGGCTCGTGGCGCAGTGCGGCGGCGCAGGCAACGTGACCGCCGTCAAGGAGGCCGGCTTCACGCTCGCGCGCCGCGAGCCGTTCGCGGAGCACCTAGCGGGCTGGGCGGGCGACTGGAACTTCCAGTCGCCGGAGGCCACGGAGGAGCGCCTGCTGCGCCTCGGCTACACGGACGTGTGGGCTTGGGAGACCCGGGTCGCCGTCGACGTCGAGGACGTCGCGGGCTACCTCGGGGCGATCTGCCTGGGCTCGTTCCTGGAGCGCCTGCCCGAGGAGCTGCACGAGCCGTTCGTCGACTCCGCGGTGGATCTGCTCGGCGCTCCGCTGACGATCGACTACGTGCGGCTGAACATCCTGGCGCGGGCGCCAGTTTCCTGAGCGTCACTCAAGCGCAGCGATGGGGTGCCGATGCTGTGCATTAGGCCGACCCATGGGAACGGACTCCAATTCGATCGCCGAGGGCGCACGCAGCACCCCGCGCGGCATTCGTGCCGCGTTCGCGCGCGTGCACCCCGTCTGGTGGCTGAACCTCGTCATCTGGGTCGCTGCCGTCGCGCTGTTCGTGGGACCCGTGGGCGATACGACGCCGCTGCACGAGCCGCACATCGACTGGTGGTGGCTCGCGCTGGGCTTCCTGATCGGCGAGCGCTGCGTCGTGCACCTCGAGTTCAGCCGCAACGCGCACTCGTTCTCGCTCGGCGACGTGCCGCTGGTGTTCGGCCTCGTGCTGGCCAGCGGGTCCGACCTCGTCGTCGCCGCCGTCATCGGCCCCGCGCTGACGCTGCTGCTGGACCGCCGGCTGCCGCCGATCAAGCTGTTCTTCAACCTCGGCCAGTTCGCACTCTCCGTCTGCCTTGCCACGCTGATCTGCTACTGGGTCGCGCCCGTCGGCACCGACTGGGGCCCGCAGCTCGCGATCGCCGTGATCGTCGGCGCGCAGGTCTCCGCGACCACCTGCGTCGCGCTGATCGGCGCCGCGATCTCGCTCAGCGAGGGCTGGCTCGGCTTCCGCCAGCTCACGCGCATGTTCGCGACCGACCTCACCGTGACCGTCACGAACTCGAGCCTCGGCCTCGTGGCCGCGCTGATCGTCTCGACCGAGCCCTGGGCGCTGCCGCTGCTCGTCGTGCCGCTGCTGACCGTGTTCCTCGCCTACCGCGCCTACGTCACCGAGCGCAAGCGCGGCGAGCGGCTGGAGTTCCTCTACGAGGCCAACCGCACGCTCTCGCGCTCGCCCGAGATCGCCGAGGCGCTCGAGGGGCTGCTGGCCCGCTCCCTCGACGCCTTCCGCGCCGAGCGCGCCGAGATCATCCTGTGGTCGCCCGACAAGCCCCCGCTGCGGACGACGCTCGGGCCCGGCGAGCACAAGGAGGTGATGGCCGAGGTCGACCCGGCCGTCGCCGTCGACCTCCAGTCGCTCGTCTCCAACGACTGCCCGGTCGTCACGCTGCCCGACGCGGCCCGCGGCTCGGCGATCGCCGCCTACCTGCAGGAGCGCGGCGTCCACAAGGCGATGCTCGCGATGCTCCCCGGCGAGGACCGCGTGATCGGCACGCTGATGCTGTCCAACCGCTACGGCGTCGTGCGCGACTTCTCCACCGATGACCTCAAGCTGTTCGAGACGCTCGCCAACAACGCGTCGGTGGCGCTGCAGTACGACCGCCTCGAGCAGGCGATCGCGCGTCTGAAGGACCTCCAGCAGCAGCTCCGCCACCAGGCCTTCCACGACTCGCTGACCGACCTGCCCAACCGCGCGCTGTTCATCAACAGCGTGCGCGAGGCGCTCGACGAGGCCCCTGAGGAGCTCGCCGTCCTGTTCATCGACGTCGACGACTTCAAGACCGTCAACGACACGCTCGGCCACGCCGTCGGCGACGAGCTGCTCGTCGGGGTAGCCGATCGGCTGCGCACCTGCGTGCGCCCGCAGGACGAGATCGCCCGCCTCGGCGGCGACGAGTTCGCCGTCTGCCTGCACGACGCCCACGACGCCGAGGGCGCCGCGGAGTCCGTCGCGAAGCGCATCATGGAGGCCTTCCAGCTGCCGATCGAGGCCGGCGGCCAGCTGCTCTCGATCCGGCTCAGCGTCGGCATCGCCTCCGCGCACCAGGGCGCCGCCGACGAGGACGAGCTGATCCGCCATGCCGACATGGCGATGTACCAGGCCAAGATGGCCGGCAAGGGTTGCTTCGAGCGCTTCGACCCCGAGGCGCAGGCGATGATGCTGCACCGCCGCCAGATGAAGGACGACCTGCGGCGCGCGGTCGAGACGGGCGAGCTGCGGGTCCACTATCAGCCGATCGTCGCGCTCGCCACGGGCCACGCCGCGGCGGCCGAGGCGCTCGTGCGCTGGGAGCACCCCGAGCGCGGCCAGATCATGCCCGCGGAGTTCATCCCGCTCGCGGAGGAGACGGGGATGATCGTGGCGATCGGGCGCTTCGTGTTGCGCGAGGCCTGCACTCAGGCCAAGCGCTGGCAGGAGGAGAACGGCGTCCTGCGGGCGGTGCACGTCAACCTGAGCGCGCTCGAGCTGCGCCAGAGCGACCTGATCGACACGGTCCGCACCGCGATCGAGGACGCCGGCATCCAACCGTCCGATCTCGTCCTCGAGATCACGGAGAGCCAGCTGCTCGAGGACGCCGAGACGAGCGTCGCCGCCCTGCACGCCCTGCGCGAGCTCGGCGTGCGCCTGGCGCTGGACGACTTCGGCACGGGCTACTCGTCGCTGAGCTACCTGCACTCGCTGCCGCTGGACATCCTCAAGATCGCCAAGCCGTTCGTGGACCGCGTCGCCGAGGCCTCGCACGACTCGTTCGTGCGGATGATGATCGACCTCGCCAAGGCGCTCGAGCTCGAGGTGATCGCCGAAGGCATCGAGACGGCCGAGCAGGTCGAGGCGCTGCGCATCCTGCAGTCCTCCTTCGGCCAGGGCTTCTTCCTGGCTCGCCCCGAGGCCGCTCGTACGTCGGTCCAGGAGCCCTCAGCAGCTCCTGATTCCGGTCGATACGGCACCTAACGAAGGAGCAGTTCAAGGCAAACCCGTTGTGAGACGGGGACGCAAAGCCAGGGGTCTCGTACGGAAGCGAGACGGCCCAGCCGCCAAAGCTCACCCCGAGTCAAGTGCGGTACGGAGGCCACCCCGACATGAACAAGACCGTTGCTCCCGGCAGGATCCGCTGGGCGATTCTCTGCCTGGCGCTCGCCGCCGCCGGCGCCGTACCTGCCGCCGCCGCCGCGAGCTCGCAGCGCGTCGAGGTCATCGTCCAGATGGACGCCGGCCGCTCCGCCGCCACCGGCAAGTCCGCCGTCCGCGCCGAGGGCGGCAAGGTCACCGGCGAGCTGCCGATCATCAACGGATTCGCGGCCAAGCTGCCCGCGGACGCCGTCGACGAGCTCGAGGCCGCCGATGGCGTCAAGGTCGTCACCGTCGACAACGCGGTCGAGCCCCAGGGCATCAGCCTCTCGCGCATCCAGACCGCCTACCCCGCGTCCGTGGACGCGCCCCAGGTGTGGAACAACCCGATCGCCGACGTCAGCGGCCGCGGCGTGGGCGTGGCTGTGATCGACACGGGCATCGCCGGCCAGATGCCGGACTTCCGCGCCTCGGGCTCCTCGTCCTCGCGCGTCATCGCCAACGCGGTCACCAACCCGGATGCTCGCACGCCCGGCGACGCCTTCGGCCACGGCACCCACGTCGCGGGCATCATCGCCGGCAACGGCTGGAACCGCTCCTACACGGACCTGCTGCGCGGCCGCTACGTCGGCATCGCCCCCGAGGCGAACCTGATCTCGGTCAAGGTCTCCGACGACGAGGGCGAGGCGTCGGTGCTCGACGTCATCTACGGCCTGCAGTTCGTGGTCGACAACAAGGCCGCCTACAACATCCGTGTCGTCAACCTGTCGCTCGAGTCCACGACCCCGGGCTCCTACAAGACCGACCCGCTCAACGCGGCCGTCGAGTCCGCCTGGTTCAAGGGGATCGTCGTCGTCACCGCCGCCGGCAACCGCGGCAGCGGCGAGGACGCGGTCTCCCGCGCGCCCGGCAACGACCCGTACGTGATCACGGTCGGCGCCTACGACGATCAGGCCTCCAAGGCCGACGGCGACGACAGCCGCCCGGCGTGGTCGAGCCGCGGGATCACCGCCGACGGCTTCGCCAAGCCGGAGATCCACGCACCGGGCTCGGGCATCGTCTCGACGCTCGCGCCGGGCAGCAAGTTCGCGTCGATGTGCCCGACCTGCATCGTCGACGGCCAGATGATCCGAGCCGGCGGCACCTCGATGGCGGCCCCGATGATCTCGGGCACGGTCGCGCTGCTGCTGCAGCACTTCCCGCAGCTCAAGCCCGACCAGGTCAAGGGCCTGCTGATGCGCAACGCCCGCCTGCTCAACAACCGCTTCCCCGGGGTCGAGGCCTACAAGACGCTCGAGGCCGCGTACTACGGCCGCACCGCGCCGGTCAGCACGGTCGGCCTGGTGCCCAACGACATCGTCAACCCGACGACCGGCGAGATCGACTACACGCGCTCGAGCTGGAGCCGCTCCTCGTGGAGCACGGCCGACGGCGGCCTGACCGCCGACTTCGCCCGCTCGAGCTGGAGCCGGTCGAGCTGGAGCTCCACCGACAGCGCCGGCATCGAGACCTCGCGCTCGAGCTGGAGCCGCTCGAGCTGGTCCACGAGCTGGAACAAGTAGCCGGCTCGGTCATCGGTCCAGGTCATCTCACACACGCTCGGCACGGACCCGATACCGAAATCCAGATGGAACTTCAGACGTACACGCGGCACGGAGGCCGCTCCCCGATGAACCAGACCCCCAAGGGCAGGATCCGGTGGGCCGTGACGGCCCTCGCGGTCGCCTGCTGCGCCGCGCTGCCGGCGACCGCGGGTGCGAGCTCGGCTCGCAGCCAGGCCATCGTGCAGCTCGAGGCGGGTGGCTCGGCCACGGCGGCGAAGAAGCTCGTCCGCCGCTCCGGCGGCCGCGTGACCGGCAACCTGCCGATCATCCGCGGCTTCAGCGCCGAGCTGAGCCCCTCCGCCGCCAAGCGCCTCGAGCGCCGCCGCGGCGTGATGGCCGTCACCCGCAACCACGGCGTCGAGCCGCAGGGCGTCCGCGCCAGCGACCTGGACACCGCCTTCCCGTTCTCGACCGGCGCGCCGGACGCGTGGAACAAGGACGACGCCGGAGTGACCGGCAAGGGCGTCGGCGTCGCGGTCATCGACACGGGCATCGAGGGCGGCCTGCGGGACTTCCGCGCCTCGTCGTCGGACTCGCGCTCCCGCGTCACCGCTTCCGTGCTGATCCACCCGGGCGCCACCCGCGCGGGTGACTCCTACGGCCACGGCACGCACGTCGCCGGCATCATCGCCGGCAACAGCTGGAACCGCTCGGGCCTCGACTTCGCCCAGGGCCGCTACATCGGCGTCGCGCCGGAGGCGAACCTGATCGACGTCAAGGTGTCCGATGAGGAGGGCAACGCCACGGTCCTCGACGTCCTCTACGGCCTGCAGTTCGTGGTCGACCACAAGGACCAGCTCGGGATCCGCGTCGTCAACCTGTCGCTGGAGTCCGCGACGGCACAGTCCTACAAGACCGACCCGCTCGACGCGGCGGTCGAGGCGGCCTGGTTCAAGGGCCTCGTCGTGGTGGCCTCCGCGGGCAACCGCGGCGCCGCGGACGACGCCGTCTCCTACGCGCCCGGCAACGATCCGTACGTGATCAGCGTCGGCGGCGTGGACGACAACGGCACGCGCAGCCTGTCCGACGACACGCTCGCCAACTGGTCGGCCCGCGGCCGCACGCAGGACGGCTTCGCCAAGCCAGAGATCAACGCCCCGGGCGCGCGCATCGTCTCCAACCTGGCACCGAGCAGCGCGTTCTCGCGGCTGTGCGTCACCTGCATCCTCAACGGCGGCATGATCCGCGCCGGTGGCACTTCGATGTCGGCCCCGATGGTCTCCGGCGCGGTGGCGCTGCTGCTCGAGCGGCACCCGCGGCTGACCCCGAACCAGGTCAAGGGCGTGCTGATGGCGTCGGCGCGCAGCCTGCCGGGCGGCCTGCCCGCCGTGGACGCCTACTCGGCCATCCGGCGTGTCAACGCCGGCTCGGTGCCGGTCGCCAACCAGGGCCTGACCCCGAACAACCTGATCGACGCCGCGACCGGCGAGATCGACTACACCCGGTCGAGCTGGAGCCGGTCGAGCTGGAGCACCGCCGACGGCCAGCGCGCCGCCGACTGGGCCCGCTCGAGCTGGAGCCGCTCGAGCTGGAGCTCCACCACGTCGAGCGACTCCGTCGACCCCTCGCGGTCGAGCTGGAGCCGGTCGAGCTGGTCCACCAGCTGGACCAAGTGATTTGCCCGGATCTGACGATCCGGACAAAGCGGGAGGACAACGCGCCATGGAAGGCGCCACATAGCGGCCTCGCCGGCTCATCTCGGGCGAGGCCTAATATCGGAAGGGAACCGACGGCCGCGCAGGATGCGCGGCCGTTCGGCGTGCCAGGACAGCCATGCCCCTCCGCTCCTTCCTCGGACATCTCGAGCACGATCCGACGGCCTCGCGGCTCGCCGACGAGGGCGGCTCGGCGTTCGTCTCGCAGTCGTTGCGGCCGTTCCTGCTCGCCGCCCTGGCCGACCGCGACGTGCGCCGCCCGACGGTCGTCGTGGCCGGCGACGACCGCTCCGCGCGCGACCTCGCCGCCGACCTGCGCGCGTGGCTGCGCCCGCGGCCTGTGCGCTTCTACCCGAGCCGCGGCGTCGCCTACGAGTCGCACCTGACCCCGCCGCCGCACCTCGTCGGCTTGCGGGTGGCTGCGCTCGATGCGCTCCTGGACACGCCTGAGGGCTCCGAGCAGCCCGTGGTCGTGGTGAGCGCGGTCGCACTCAGCGAGAAGGTCCCCGACCCGAAGCTGCGCCCGCACGGGTTCGCATTGCGCGTCGGTGAGCTGCTCGACCTCGACGAAGCCGCCGCCGACCTCGTGGCCGCGGGCTACGAGCGCGTCGACCAGGTCGAGGAGCGCGGCCAGTTCGCGGTCCGCGGCGGCCTGCTCGACGTCTATCCCGCTACGGAGGAGCGCGCCGTCCGCGTCGACCTCTTCGACGACGAGATCGAGTCGCTGCGCTGGTTCTCGACCTTCACCCAGCGCTCGCTCGGCGACGCCGACGTCGTCGAGATCGCGCCCGCCGCCGAGCTCGCGCCCGAGCACCGCGAGCTCGCGGAGATCGCGGCGCTCGAGAACCCCGACGAGCGGCCGGACGTGGCCGAGCTGCTGCCCGTCGGCGACTTCCGCGAGCTGCTCGACCTGGTGCCGGAGCGCGCGCAGGTGATCGTGGCCGCCGACGAGGACGTGGAGCCCGCCCTGCGCGACCACTGGGAGGACGTCTGCGCCGCCTTCCACGACACCGACGCCCACCACCTCTACGTGAAGCCGGACGGCATCCTCGGCGCGCTCGGGCGCGACGCGAGCGTGCGGCTGAGCTCGATCAGCGGCTCCCAGCCCGTCGAGATCCGCGCGCAGGCCGCCGAGTTCGCCTCGCGCTCGCTGCGCGAGGCCGAGCCGGAGCTGGAGAAGCTCGTGCGCTCGGGCTACACGACCGTCGTGGCCTGGCCGCAGCGCGGCGCCGCCGAGCGCGCCGCCTACAACCTCGGGCGCGCGAAGGCGTCGTTCGAGGAGGGGACGGACCTCGTGTTCGTCGAGTCGACGCTGCGCGACGGCTTCCTCGCCCCGCAGCTCAAGCTCGCGGTGATCCCGGAGCACCGGCTGATCCACCGCCGGCGCCGCACCGGCGGCCAGGAGGCCGGGACGCGGCGGGGCCGCGGCCTGCTGCGCTCCTTCACCGACCTGCGCACGGGCGACATCGTCGTCCACGAGGATCACGGCATCGCGCGCTTCGCGGGCTTCGACACCAAGACCGTCGCGGGCGTCACGCGCGACTACCTGAACCTCGAGTACGCGGGCACCGACAAGGTCTTCCTGCCCGTCGACCAGCTCGCCAAGATCTCGCGCTACGTCGGCGCCGACGGCGCCCATCCGCCGCTGAGCAAGCTTGGCGGGACCCGCTGGGACAAGCTCAAGGCGCGCGCCCGCAAGGCCGCGCAGGAGCTGGCGGGCGAGCTGCTCAACCTCTACGCGGAGCGCAAGCGCCGCCGCGGCCACTCGTTCGAGCCCGACTCGGACTGGCTGCGCGAGTTCGAGGAGCACTTCCCCTACCGCGAGACGCCCGACCAGCGCGACGCGATCGAGGCGGTCAAGGACGACATGGAGTCCGAGCGCCCGATGGACCGGCTGATCTGCGGCGACGTCGGCTACGGCAAGACGGAGGTGGCGCTGCGCGCCGCGTTCAAGGCCGCCAACTCCGGCAAGCAGGTGCTGATGCTCGTCCCGACGACGATCCTCGCCCAGCAGCACTTCGGCACCTTCAGCGAGCGCCTGCGCGACTACCCGTTCACGCTCGAGCTGGTCTCGCGCTTCCGCCCCGCCGCCGAGCAGCGCGCGGCCGTGAAGCGCTTCTCCGAGGGCAAGGTCGACATCCTGATCGGCACGCACCGCGTGCTCTCGCGCGACGTGCGCGCGAAGGACCTCGGGCTGCTGATCGTCGACGAGGAGCAGCGCTTCGGCGTCAAGCAGAAGGAGCTGCTGCGCCAGATGAAGCTCAAGGTCGACGTCATCTCGATGAGCGCGACGCCGATCCCGCGCACGCTGCAGATGTCGCTCGCGGGCCTGCGCGACATCAGCGTGATCGAGACCCCGCCCGAGGGCCGGCGGCCCGTGAAGACCTACGTCGGCGAGTACGACGAGCCCCTGGTAAGCCAGGCGCTGAGACGAGAACACGCAAGATCCGGCCAGGCGTTCTACTTGCACAACCGCGTCGAGGACATCGACGAAACAGCTGAGCGGTTGCGCGCGCTGTGTCCCGAGATGAGCTTCACCGTCGCGCACGGCCAGATGGACGAGAAGCAGCTCGAGGACCGGATGATGGGCTTCCTGCGCGGCGAGGCGGACGTGCTCGTCTCGACCTCGATCATCGAGTCGGGCATCGACATCCCGCAGGCCAACACGCTGATCGTCGAGCGCGCCGACACCTTCGGCCTGTCGCAGCTCTACCAGATCCGCGGCCGCGTGGGCCGTTCTCGCGAGCGCGCCTACGCGTACCTGCTCTATCCCAGCGCGGGCGCGCTGACGCCCGAGGCGGCGGACCGGCTGAGCGCGCTCAGCGACTACACGGAGCTCGGCGCGGGCTTCAAGGTCGCGATGCGCGACCTGGAGCTGCGCGGCGCGGGCAACCTGCTCGGCGACGAGCAGTCGGGCCACGTCGCGGCGCTCGGCTTCGAGCTCTACATGCAGATGCTCGACGAGGCGGTGCAGTCGATGGCCTCCGACGACGCCGCCGAGTACCCCGAGCCGGTCCGCATGGACGTCAACGTCGACGCCTACGTGCCCGCCGACTACATCCCCTACGAGCAGGCCAAGGTCGACGTGCACCGCCGGATCGCGGGCGCGCGCGAGGTCGCGGAGCTGCACGAGCTGCGGCGCGAGCTCGACGACCGCTTCGGCGAGCTGCCCGAGCCGCTGGAGAACCTGATCACGCTCCAGCAGGCGCGCATCAAGCTCGGCGAGGCGGGCGCCCGCGCGGTCACCTTCCGGCAGGGGCGGCTGGCCGTCACTCCGATCGAGCTCGACTCCGTGCGTGCTCGCCGGCTGCGGGAGGAGATCCCCAACGCGCTCTACGAATCGGGCAAGTCCCAGTTCTCCATGCGGGTCCCCGACGACCCCGCCAAGCGCTTCCCCGCGGTCGTCCGCGCGGCCGACGCGCTGCTGGCCGTGCAGCGCGACGCCGCCTAGGCCTGGGTCCGGCCAAGGCTAAGGCCTTCGTTAAGCCTCGATGGACCGCGCAGGAGTGCCGCTACCATGCCCTGGACTCGGGGACTGCGCGACTTTCTCGCGTGCCGCGCGCGCCACTGCGCCGGCCCTTCGCTCCCCTGAACCGTCCAACGACTTTTAGGCTTCCTCATGTTCAAGGCAGTCCGTCTCACACTGGCCCTGGTCGCCCTCGCGGCGCCGGCTGCGATCGCCGCGGGCTGCGGCGGCGTGCCCGGCAACGCCGTCGCGGAGGTTGACGGCCAGGCCATCGAGAAGTCCGATTACGACCACTGGGTCACCGTCGCCGCCCGTTCCAGCGGGCAGGGGGCGAACGCCTCGGTGCCCAAGCCGCCCGAGTACACGCAGTGCGTGGAGACCAAGCGCAAGACGACGCCGAAGCCGGCCAAGGGCCAGCCGAAGGTCACCGACGCGCAGCTCAAGAGCCAGTGCAAGCAGGAGTACGAGCAGCTCCGCGACCAGGTGCTGCAGCTGCTGATCTCCTTCGAGTGGCTCGAGGGCGAGGCCGAGGCGCAGGGGATCAAGATCTCCGACGACGAGGTCAAGAAGTCCTTCGACCAGCAGAAGAAGCAGAGCTTCCCGAAGGACGCCGACTACCAGAAGTTCCTCAAGGACTCCGGCCAGTCCGAGAAGGACATCATGCTCCAGGTCAAGGCCGACCTGCTCGCGAGCAAGATCCGCGACAAGGTCGTCAAGGGCAAGGACAAGGTCTCCGACGCCGAGATCGAGAAGTTCTACAACGAGAACAAGGCGCGCTTCGCGCAGCCGGAGCAGCGTGACCTGCTGGTCGTGCTGACCAAGGGCGAGGCCAAGGCCAAGGCCGCCCAGAAGGCGCTCAGGGGCAACCAGAGCTGGAAGGCCGTCGCGAAGAAGTTCTCGATCGACGAGGCCTCCAAGGCGCAGGGCGGCAAGCTGCCCGCGCAGGCCAAGGGCACGCTCGAGAAGCAGCTCGACGCCGCGGTCTTCAAGGCCAAGAAGGGCCAGCTCAGCGGGCCCGTGAAGACGCAGTTCGGCTTCTACCTGTTCAAGGTCACCAAGATCCAGAAGGCGTCGCAGCAGACGCTCGAGCAGGCCAAGGAGACGATCCGCCAGACGCTGCAGTCGCAGAACCAGCAGAAGGCGCTGGAGAAGTTCTCCAAGGACTACTCCAAGCGCTGGAAGGAGAAGACCGACTGCCGCGAGGGCTACGTGATCCAGCAGTGCAAGCAGGGTCCGAAGGCCACGCCGACGCCGTCGGCCGCGCCCCCCGGCGGCGGGCAGGTCACGCCCGAGCCGCAGGGCAACTAGCTCGGCGGTGAGCGAGCCGCAGGAGGAGATCGTCGAGGCGCTGCGGCGCCTCGACGCCCTCACGCGGCGACTGCGGGTCGAGTGCCCGTGGGACCGCGAGCAGGACGAGCGCTCGATCGTCCCGCACACCGTCGAGGAGGCCTACGAGCTGGCCTCCGCGGCGCACTCGGGCGACGACGCCAAGCTGCTCGACGAGCTCGGTGACGTCCTCTTCCAGGTGCACTTCCTATCGCTGCTGCTCGAGGAGCGCGGCGCGGGCACGCTCGGCGAGGTCGCCGCGCACGTGCACGCCAAGCTCGTGCGCCGGCACCCGCACATCTTCGGGGATGTCGAGGCCGACAACGCGGGCACCGTGCTGCGCAACTGGGACGCGATCAAGCAGACCGAGACGGGCCGCGAGCCCGGCATCTTCGGCGAGGTGCCCGAGAACCTGCCCGGGCCGCTGTACGCGCGCAAGGTCCAGCGCCGCGCCGCCTCCACCGGGTTCGACTTCGAGCACATCCCCTACGAGGCCGTCGAGGGGGAGCTGGAGGAGCTGCGCGAGGCCGGCAGCCAGGAGGAGGCCTTCCACGAGGTCGGCGACGTGCTGTTCGCGGCCGTCAACGTCGCGCGCAAGCTCAAGGTCGACCCGGAGCTGGCGCTGCGGGCCGCCGCCGACCGCTTCCGCGGCCGTGTCGAGAGCGCGGAGGGCCTCGCCGCATCGGAGGGCGCTGACTGGAACGATCTTGGCCCCGATGACCAGATCGCCTATTACGCCCGCGCCCGCCTGAACGAGGAGTCCTAGTGAGCAAGATCGAGACGCTGCACGCCCGCCAGATCCTCGACTCGCGGGGCAACCCGACCGTGGAGGTGGAGGTCGTCCTCGACTCCGGCGCGCAGGGCCGCGCCGCCGTCCCGTCCGGCGCCTCGACGGGCGAGTTCGAGGCCACGGAGCTGCGCGACGGCGGCGAGGCGTGGGGCGGCAAGGGCGTCACGCGCGCAGTCGGCAACGTCAACGGCGAGATCGCCGAGGCGGTGCGGGGCCGCGACGTGCTCGACCAGAAGGACCTCGACGGCGCGCTGATCGAGCTCGACGGCACCGACAACAAGGGCCGCCTGGGCGCCAACGCGATCCTCGGCGTGTCATTGGCCGCCGCGCGCGCGGCCGCGGCCGAGGTGCGGGCCCCGCTGTGGCGCTACCTGGGCGGCGAGACGGCGCACTTGCTGCCCGTGCCGATGATGAACGTCGTCAACGGCGGCGCGCACGCCGACAACTCGATCGACTTTCAGGAGTTCATGGTCGTCCCGGTGGGGGCGCCGACGTTCGCGGAGGCCCTGCGCACCGGCGCCGAGGTCTTCCATGCGCTCAAGAAGTCCCTGGCGGGCCGCGGGTTCAGCACGGCCGTCGGCGACGAGGGCGGCTTCGCCCCGAACCTCGAGTCCAACGAGGCGGCGCTGCAGGCGCTGGTCGACGGCATCGAGGCGGCCGGCTACACCCCGGGCGAGGACGTCGCGATCGCCCTGGACCCCGCGACGAGCGAGATCTTCTCCGGCGGGTCGTACGTACTCGAGCACGAGGGCCGCTCGCTCTCGCCCGAGGAGATGGCCGCCTACTGGGCCGACCTCAGCGACCGCTACCCGATCCTCTCGATCGAGGACGGCATGGACGAGGAGGACTGGGACGGCTGGAAGGCGCTCACGGACAGGCTCGGCGACCGCGTCCAGCTCGTCGGCGACGACCTGTTCGTGACCAACACGGAGCGGCTCAAGCGCGGCATCGACTCCGGGGTGGGCAACTCGATCCTGATCAAGGTCAACCAGATCGGCACGCTGACGGAGACGCTGGCCGCGATCGACATGGCCCGCGACGCGGGCTACACGGCGGTCATGTCGCACCGCTCGGGCGAGACGGAGGACACGACGATCGCCGACCTCGCGGTCGCGACGGGCTGCGGCCAGATCAAGACGGGCGCGCCGTCGCGCTCGGACCGCGTGGCCAAGTACAACCAGCTCCTGCGCATCGAGGAGGCCCTGGGCTCCGACGCCACCTACCCCGGCCGGAGCGTCTTCCGCAGCTAGCGCAGATGCCGCAGCTTGCCGGGGTTCACGACGGAGTGGATCGCGGTGATCTGCTCGCCGTGGACCTCGACGATCATCGTGCCGACGACCGCGCCGTCCTCGCGGAAGATCACGCCCGGCTCGCCGTTGAGCTCGACGAACTCGGCCGTGTAGGCGCGGCGCTCGCCCATCCGCCCCAGGCCGACCATGAAGCGCGCGACCTTCTCGCCGCCGCGCAGCGGCGTGGTGCGCGCGGACGCCTTGCCGCCGCCGTCGCCGGTGGCGACGGCGTCCTCGGCCAGCAGGGTCACGAGCCCGGCGACGTCGCCGTCCCGGATCGCCTCGAAGAAGCGCGCGGCGAGCTTCTCGCGCTGCTCGCGTGAGGGCTCGAAGCGCGCCCGGCGCGCCTCGACGTGGCGGCGCGCGCGCAGCGCGAGCTGGCGGCAGTTCTCGCGCGACTTGCCGACGATCTCCGCGATCTCGTCGTAGCCGTAGTCGAAGACGTCGTGGAGCAGGAACACGGCGCGCTCGACGGGTGTGAGGCTCTCGAGCGTCACCAGCAGCGCCATCGAGACCGACTCGTCGTCGGGCCGCGACTCGGTCACGATCGGCTCGGGCAGCCAGGGGCCGACGTAGGTCTCGCGGCGCGCGCGGGCCGAGCGCAGCTGGTCGATCGACAGGCGCGTGACCACCTTCGCCACGAACGCCTTCGGGTGCTCGACGGCGTGCGTGCGATGGAGGCGCAGCAGGGCCTCCTGGACGATGTCCTCGGACTCGGCCACGCTCCCGAGCATGCGATACGCGATCGAGAACGCCAGCGGGCGCAGCGACTCGTAGGTCTCGGATGTCACGGACGGCTCGGCCATCTCGTCTCAAGGGTTGCAGTCGAACCCGAAGGAGACATGATGCGGATCTTCATCGCAGGTGCGAGCGGCGCGGTCGGGCAGCCGCTGGTACGGCAGCTCGCCGAGGCCGGGCACGAGGTGACCGGGATGACGCGCACGCCCGCCAAGGCGGCGCGGCTGCGCGAGCTCGGCGCGGTGCCCGTCGTCGCCGACGCGCTCGACCGCGAGGCCGTGATGGCCGCGGTGGCCGAGGCGCGGCCTGAGGTGGTCGTCCACCAGCTGACCGCGATCGCCCCCATGAAGCGCAATCTCGACGCGTCCTTCGTGCTGACCAACCGGTTGCGCACCGAGGGCACCGACAACCTGATCGCCGCGGCCCGCGCCGCGGGCGCCCGGCGCTTCGTCGGCCAGAGCTTCGCGCCCTGGAGCTACAAGCGCGAGGGCGGGCCGGCGAAGGCCGAGGACGCCCCGCTCGAGACCGACCCGCCCAAGCACGTGCGCGAGACGGTGCGCGCGATCCGCTACCTCGAGGCCGCCGTGACCGGCGCGCGGGACCTCGAGGGGATCGTGCTCCGCTACGGGGGCTTCTACGGGCCCGGAACCGGGCTCGCCCGCGGCGGCGACATGCTCGAGGCGGTCGCGAAGGGCCGCTTCCCGGTCGTCGGCGACGGCGGCGGCGTGTGGTCGCTGGTCCACATCGAGGACGCCGCGGCGGCGACGGTCGCCGCGATCGAGCGCGGGCGGCCGGGCATCTACAACATCGCCGACGACGAGCCCGCGCCGGTGCGCGAGTGGCTGCCCGCCCTCGCCGAGGCCGTCGGCGGCCGCAAGCCGCGGCACATGCCCGGCTTCCTCGGCCGTCTGCTGATGGGACCGGCGTTCTACACGATGATGACCGACCTCCGCGGGGCCTCCAACGCGAAGGCCAAGCGCGAGCTCGGCTGGACCCCCGTGTTCCCGAGCTACCGGCAGGGCTTCGCCGCGCTGTAGCCCCGCGCGGCAGCGCGCCGCGCCGCCTCGCACGGCGGCGCGGCGCCGGGCTCGCGGGCGTTCGCTTGCAGAGGAAGGGCCGCGGGCGCGTCGAACGAAGGTCGAAGGCATGGCTGCCACGCGCATTCGCTGGGACCGCTTGGGGCGCTGGGCGCTGATCGCCGTCTTCGCCTTCGTCCTCTACCTCTACGTCGGCCCGGCGGTCTCCTGGGTCTCGACCTACCACCAGGCGGGCGAGAAGCGCCAGGAGGTCGCGGCGCTGAAGGCGCGCAACGCCGAGCTCAAGGAGCGCCGCAAGGAGCTGCGCGACCGGCGCGCGCTGGAGCGTGAGGCCCGCCGGCTGGGCATGGTCAAGGCCGGCGAGAAGGCCTTCGTCGTCCGCCTGCCGTGACGTTCTAGTCTCGGATGCATGTCGTTCGAGACCTCGTTGGCGCAGTGGCGCGAGGGTGAGCGCCGGCTCGCCGAGGCGCCCGCGTACCAGCAGGACGCGCTGGAGCGCGTGACGCGCCGGATCGCCGCCGAGCTGCGGCGCCGGCTGGGAGGGGCGTTCACGACGGAGGAGCTCTCGGACCTCTACGAGGAGCTCGGCACCGGCTGGGCGATGGACATCGCCGTCAGCGCGGCCCCCGAGCACCCCTACGCCTGGGACGCCCGCGTGGTGGCCGACGCGGCGTTCGCGCGCTACGTGCGCGGCGCCGTGGACTTCGCGGGCGGCCGCCGCCGCGTCATGTGAGCACGCGGGTGAAGACGTGCCGCCCCGTGCGCCCACGGCAGCACGCGGCTCGCCACGGCGGCGTGATAGCCGCGGCGCCAGGCGATCGCGCGCTCCGCGGGGCTCATGGCTGGGACGGATGGGAATTGATCAGCCAGTGCAGGACGGTGAGGCGCTCGAAGCCGAGCCGCTCGTACAGCGGCCCCGCGCCCCCGATCGCGTCCGTGGGCACGAACACGATCTCGTGCCGCTCGGCGCGGGCGGCGTGCAGCACCGCGGCGATCGTGGCCGTGGCCAGCCCGCGGCCGCGCGCCGAGGGTGTCGTGAAGACGTCCTCGAGCATCCCGTCGCGGCCGCCGTCGACCAGCAGCGAGTAGGCGAGCGGGCGACCCTGCTCGAACGTCGCGAAGGCCCGCGTGGGCGTGGCCGAGAACATGCGGCGGTCGGCCTCGTGGGCGTCGCGGACCTCGTCCTCGCCCTTGGCCCACGGCTCGGAGCGGATCCACTCGTCGCGCAGGGCCCGCACATGGCCGTAGGGGACCTCCTCGGCGAGCGCCACGGCCGCGGGCGGCTCCTGCGCGCCGTCGCGGCCGAGCAGCAGCACCGGCTCCTCACGCCAGCCGCGCGCCTCGAGCGCCGGCACGAGCGCCTCGTCCGCGGCCAGCACGCGCCGGAACGACACCGCGGCCAGCAGCTCGTCCACGAGCGCCTCGGCCTCATCGGCGCCCGTGGGCCCGTGCAGCACCACCCCGTGCAGGTGCGGCACGTGCGGCAGCGAGGGGGTGCTGATCAGCGTCGCGCGGTCGCTCCGCACGACCTCGTCGGCCGCGCGCTCGAACAGCGCGAGGTCGAACGCGCGGGCGCGCTCGGCGAGCCCGCCGGGCCCGTCAGTCCTCGTCGTCGCCCCCGCCCGCGCGACGGATCACGATCTGGTCCTCCTCGATCGTGACCTCGACGGGACGGTGGCCGGCCCAGTGCTCGGCGTAGACGGGGTCGTCGGTCACGTCGGGGTCCAGCCAGAGGCCGTAGCCCTCCTCGCCGTGGTCGAACGTGCCCTCGAGCGGCTTGCCGGCGGTGCGGCGGCGCGAGCGGCCCCCGCGGGAGCGCGCGCGCTTCGGCGTGGGCTTCTCCTCGTCCCCCTCGGCGGGCTCGCCCGCCTCCTCGGCCTCGGCGGCCTTCTTGGCGGCCTCCTCGGCCGCCTTGGCCTCCTCCTCGGCCCGGCGCGCGGCCTCGGCCTCGAGCTCGGCCGCGATCGCGGCGTCGTCCTCCGCGCGCAGGTCGATCTCGGTATCGGCGCCCGAGGCGTCCTCGCCGCCGGGCTCGAGCCCCTGCTCGCGCTTGAACGCCTGGATCTGCTGCACGGTGACCTCCAGCTGGTGGGCGATCCACGCGTCCGTACGCTCTTGGCGCACCCACCCGCGGATCTGGTTAAGCTGAGGACGCAGGGACCTTCGGCTCATCGCGCGCCGCAGACTAGCAACACGTGGCGCGCGACTCGGGTGCAGGCCCTATGGCGCAGGCGGCGAAGAGGGTCTAAGCTCGCCAGTGCCTCAGAGGGGGGCGATGAGCGGGCGTCGCGCCCAAGTGAATCCTGCTGCCAGGGAGGCGGGGTCAAGAGGAAATGCTGGTACTGACAAGAAAGTCCAACCAGTCGATCATGATCGGCGATGACATCGAGGTATCCGTCTTGTCGATCATGGGCGAGAAGGTCCGTATCGGCATCCAGGCGCCGCGGGACATCCCCGTGTTCCGCAAGGAGGTCTACCTCGAGATCCAGCAGGAGAACGTCGCCGCTGGCGCGTCTGCGCGGGCAGAGGTCGACGACGCCTTGAAGCGGCTCAGCTCCAAGGGCTGAGCTTTAACCCATTACGTAGTAGAGCGTCTGGAACATCGCGATGGTCACGATGACCGCCGTCGCGATGAGCACGAACACGAGCAGCCAGAACCGGTTGGTCCCCTGCTTCTTCGTGCGGTAGGAGTGCCGGCGCCGACTGCGCTGCTCGGCCTCGGCCCGGAGGCGCTCGCGCCGGTGGCGGTCCTCCTCGATCTCGTCGACGAAGGCCTCTTCGATCTCGGCCAGGCTCTGACGCATTCGCATGGGCGGGCCCAAGGGTACCATCGGGAACCCGCGCTGAGCGGTCACTCAGCCCGCACCCCCGCACTCCGCCCATAGTCCGCGTCCGGACAAACGGGCCCGCCTTGCGAGGCGCCGGAACTCCCGCTCGTGCGCGACGTTGGGCGGGAAGGTCGCGACGGTCGCGTACCCGCGCCGGACGAGCTCCGCGTTGACGAACAGCCCGTCGCGGGCGCGGTAGACGTAGGCGAGCAGGCGGCCGTAGCGGTCGCGCGCCTCGACGTCGCGGACCAGCCGCACTCGCTCGCCGCCGACCAGCCGCTCGTTGTAAGCGCTCGCCCGCTTGGCGAAGCACTCGACGGGCGTGCCGGGCTTGACGGACTCGGGCGTGTCGACGCCGATGTAGCGCACGGCCTCCTCGCCGGCGGGCCCGTCGACGCGGATCGTGTCGCCGTCGACGACGCGGACGACGCGCGCGGTGTCGCTGCGCGCCGGGGGCTCCCCGGTCGTCACCGAGCAGCCGCAAACGGCGGTGCAGAGCGCCAGGGCGAGCGCCGCGAGCGGGTGTCGGAGGGCGCTGCGCATGGCGCTTGCGGCGTTCGGCGGCCGCGGTTCGTACTGTACGCCGCCGAATGGACGCCAAGTTCACCGGGCCGAGCTACACGCTGGGCATCGAGGAGGAGCTGATGATCCTCGACGGCGAGACGTGCGCGCTCGCCAACGAGATCGACGCCGTCGTCGCCGCCTACGAGGGCAAGGGCGAGGGCGAGGTCAAGCCCGAGCTGCTGCAGTCGGTGCTCGAGATCGCCACCCCGCCCTCGAAGGACCTCGCCGAGGCCGGCGACCACATCCGCCGACTGCGCCGCGACGTCGCCGAGGCCGCCGCGACCAAGGGGCTGTCGATCGGCTCGGCCGGCACCCACCCGACCGCGCTGTGGGAGGAGCAGCGGGTCTCCGCCGACCCGCGCTACCGCGAGCTGATCGCCGCGCTGAAGTTCATCGCGCGCCAGGAGATCATCTTCGGGCTGCACGTCCACGTCGGCATCGACGACCCCGAGAAGGCGATCCACGTCGCCAACGGGATGCGCGTGCACGTGCCGATCCTGCTCGCGCTCAGCGCCAACTCGCCCTACTGGCGCTCGGACGAGACCGGCCTGGCGTCCACCCGGATGCCGATCTTCCGCGCCTTCCCGCGCGTCGGCATCCCGCCCCACTACGAGAACTGGTCCGACTACGAGAACCGGATCGGCTTCATGGTCGACGCGGGCGTGATGTCCGACGAGACCTACCTCTGGTACGACGTCCGCCCTCACCCGCGCTTCGGCACGGTCGAGATCCGGGCGATGGACGCGCAGACGCACGTCGAGCACACGCTCGCGCTGACCGCGCTGATCCAGGCGATGGTCAAGGAGCTCGCGGAGCACTACGAGGCCGGCAAGCAGCTCGGCTCCTACCCGTACGAGATGCTCGACGAGAACAAGTGGCTCGCCGCCCGCCACGGGCTCGAGGGCGAGCTCGTCGACCTCCCCGAGCGCAAGATGGTGCCCGCCAAGGAGCTCGGCCGGCGCCTCTACGACCGGCTGCGCGAGCACGCGCAGGACCTCGGCGGCGGCGACGAGCTGGAGGGCATCCTCGACCTGCTCGAGAAGGGCACGGGCGCGACCCGCCAGCGCGTCGTGTACGAGGCGAACCACGACTGGGCGGAGCTGCTCAAAGAGATCGTCGCGGCCACAACGGCCGATTGAGAACGGTTTCGCCTGCCAGGCCCGGACCCCAACGGGTCGGGGCGCAGCACCCGAAAGAATCGCGGGTCCGGGGCCTTCGGCGACGTATCCTGTCGAGCATGGCCAGCGGCCCGGACCTCTTCGTGGTGTGCCGCAGCTGCGGGCGGGAGGTGTCGCCGTACATCACCGAGTGCCCGTACTGCGGCAACCGCCTGCGCAAGCGCGCGCCGAAGCTCGAGCGCGGCGGGACTCCGAAGCCGCCCAAGCCCCCGCGCAAGCGCCCCTCGCTGGGGCGGCTGAAGCCGGGGGAGATACCCGGCATCCGCGGCGAGCAGCGGCCCTACGTCACGATCCTCCTGGTCCTCGCGGCGATCGTCGTGACGATCCTCTTCAACGCGGGCCTGTTCTTCCTCGACGACCTCGCGCTCGGCACCGGGGTCACCGACGAGTGGTGGCGGACGGCCACGACGCTGTTCGTCTACAGCCAGAACGGCTACGAGATCGCGGTCCTGGCCGCGGTCTTCCTGTTCGGCTGGCTGCTCGAGCGCCGGCACGGCTCGTGGGCGCCGCTGCTCGTGTTCTTCGCCGGCGGCGCGGGCGGCATGGCGCTGGCGATCCTCGCCGGCGACGCGACCCGCGCGCAGGGCGCCAACGGCGCCGCCCTGGCGCTGCTGTGCGCCTGGGCCGTGCGCGACCTGCTCGCCCGCCGGCGCGGTGAGGAGGACGACTCGGACATGCTCGGCGTGCTGGCGATCGCCGTGGTGCTGATCCTGCTGCCGCTGGCGGCGGAGGAGGCGAGCGCGGTCGCCGGCCTCGGCGGCGGCGCGATCGGCCTCTTGCTCGGCCCGGCGCTCGCGCGGATCCGCGAGCGCTAGCTCACCTCGATCGTCCCCGGCGCCCCGGCGCGCAGGCGCCCGACGACCCAGCCGCCGGCTGCCTCGACCCGCTCGGGGGCGACGGCCGCGAGCAGCCCGCCGGAGGTCATCGCGTCGCACACGAGCCGCCGCAGCGGCTCCGCGACGCCGGCGCCGAAGCGCGCGAACGTCTCCGCGTCGGCGCGGTTGCGGCGCGACCCCCCGGCGACCGCGCGGTCGTCGGCGAGCAGCTCTCGCACGCCCTCGATGGCGGGCACGGCGGCGGCGTCGATCTCCGCGGCCAGGCCGCTCGCCGCAGCGAGCTCGTGGACGTGGCCGAGCAGCCCGAAGCCGGTGACGTCGGTCAACGCGCTCGCCCCCGCGGCCCGGGCGCGCTCGGCGGCCTCCGCATTGAGTTCGCACATCACCGCGATCGCGCGCTCCACGAGCGCGCCGTCCGCGACCCCGCGCTTGAGCGCGGTCGCGACCGCACCGGCCCCGAGCGGCTTGGAGAGCACGAGCGCGTCGCCGTCGCGGCCGCCGGCGTTGGTGAGCACCGCGCGCGGGTCGACCACGCCCGTGACCGCGAGCCCGTACTTCGGCTCGGGGTCGTCGATCGAGTGGCCGCCGACGATCGAGGCGCCGGCCGCCGCGACGGCGTCCGCGCCTCCGCGCAGGATCTCGCGCAGCACGTCGGGCCCGAGCGTCGCCAGCGGATAGGCGACGAGGTTGAGCGCGCTGACCGGGCGCCCGCCCATCGCGTAGACGTCCGACAGCGCGTTGGTGGCGGCGATGCGCCCGAACGCGTACGGGTCGTCGACGATCGGGGTGAAGAAGTCGGCGGTCTGCACGATCGCCAGCTCGTCGGTGAGCTGGACGACCCCCGCGTCGTCGGAGGTGTCGGTCGCGACCAGCACGCGCGGGTCCGTCGGGCGCGGCAGGCCGGCGAGGATCGGCCGCAGGTCGGCGGCGGAGAGCTTGCATCCGCAGCCCGCGCCGTGTGAGAGGGAGGTCAGGGCCGGTGGCATCGGGAACCTATGATGCCCTGGTGCCGCAGCGCCGCGAACACACGGAGGCCGAGATCCAGGCCGCCGTGGAGCAGCTCAGCGAGCCCGAGCGGCTCGAGCAGGCCCAGCGCGTGGTCGCCGCCGGCGCGCCCGCGCTGCAGGGCATCCTGGCGCAGGCGCTGGAGTCGGCCGACTGGTTCGACTCCGCCCACCGCGCGCAGGTCATGGAGGCCACGGCGCACGAGGACCCGATCGAGCGCGCGGACGCCGTCCAGGGGCTGATCGCCGAGGAGACGCGCATGGCCATGCTGATCGGCGTGGCCGTCGGGTACGAGCTTTCGTACGTGCTCAACGAGAACCGAGGAGAAGACTGAACCGATGGCCGTCGACGTCCGCTTCCTGGGCCAGTCCTGCTTCGAGCTCACCGCCGGCGGGACGACCGTGCTCACCGACCCGTTCCTGACCGGCAACCCCATGGCGGCCGCCTCCGCCGACGAGGTGAACCCGGACGTGATCCTGCTCACCCACGGCCACGCCGACCACCTCGGCGACACGGTCGACATCGCCAAGCGCACGGGCGCGACGGTCGTCGCGATCGTCGAGCTGGCCGACGAGCTCTCCGAGGCGGGAGTGGAGAACGTCAAGGACCCGAACTTCGGCGGCACCGTCGCCTTCGACTGGGGCTGGGTCAAGCTCGTCCCGGCCTGGCACACCGCCGTCTCTCCGTCGGGCACGGCGCACATGCCGGCCGGCCTGCTGATCCACATCGGCGACCGGCTCGTCTACCACCTCGGCGACACCTGCCTGTTCTCGGACATGCAGCTGATCGCCCGCCGCGGCGACAAGGTCGACCTCGCGCTGGTGCCGATCGGCGGCCACTACACGATGGACCGCTTCGACGCCGTGACCGCGTGCGAGCTCATCAACCCGTCCGAGGTCATCCCCTGCCACTACAACACGTTCCCGCCGATCGAGGCCGACGCCGAGGCGTTCAAGTCCGACGTGCAGAACGCCGGCTTCTCGCAGGTCGTCGTGCTCGAGCCGGGCGGGACCCACACGGTCAAGTGACCCACGCCATCGTCCTCATCCAGGCCGACCGGTCGGCCATCAAGACCCTCGGCGGCGCGCTGGCCGACGTCGAGGGCGTGGCCGAGGCCTACTCGGTCACCGGCGAGTGGGACTACGTCGCGATGCTGCGGGTGCGCGACCCGGCCGAGGTGGCCGAGGTCGTCACGCAGCGCTTCGCGGACCTGCCCGGGATCGAGAAGACGCAGACGCTGGTCGCCTTCGAGGTCTTCTCGCAGCACGACCTCGAGGCGCTGTTCTCGATCGGGAGCTAGCGTGCGTCCGCGCTCAGGGCTGGTCCTGCCAGCCCCTGGCGAACCAGAGCGGGCGGTCCTTCCAGTCGTGCGCCATCAGCGCGCTCCCCGTGGCCAGTGCGACAGCCCCGATGCCGGCCAGCAGGGCGCCGGTGGCCCCGTGGTGGCAGCGCTGGCCGCGGATCCACAACCTGCGGAGATGGCGATCGTAGTGAAGGGGCTTGCGGATGAGCTCTGGTGACATCGGCAACCTCGTGAGACTGAGGTGATACCCGTCTTATCGGCATCTCGTACCCATCGCCACAAGATATTCGTTGGGTTTTTTCTCACCCTCTCGCTGAGCGGCTGCATCGGCGGAGGGCCCACGGCGAGCGTCACGGTGGGGGCCGAGGGCTTCGAGCCGCCGGTCGTGACCGTCGAGGCGGGGAAGTCGTTCGACCTCGAGATCGTCAACGAGACCCGCGCGGTCCAGACGGTCACCGTCGAGGGGCGCCCGCCGCTGCGCGTGCCGCCGGGGGAGAAGGGCACCCGCCAGATCGACTCGCTGGAGGCGGGCGACCACCGCGTCACGCTCGAGGGCGCGCCGTTCGAGGCCACGGTGCGGGCCGAGGAGTAGGGTCGCGCCGTGGAGATCGCCTACGACGACTTCGCGAAGGTCGACATGCGGGTCGGGCGGATCGTGGCGGTGGAGGACTTCCCGGAGGCGCGCAAGCCGGCCTGGAAGCTCACGATCGACTTCGGCCCGGAGATCGGCACCAAGCGGTCGTCCGCGCAGATCACGAACTACGAGCGGGAGGCGCTCGAGGGCCGGCGCGTCGTGGCGGTCGTCAACTTCCCGCCGCGGCAGATCGGGCCGGTGCGCTCCGAGGTGCTCGTGCTCGGCGCCTCCGACGAGGAGGGCCGGGTCATCCTGCTCGCCCCCGACACCGACGTGCCGCTGGGGGCGCGCATCCACTAGCCGCGCGCCGGACCGCGCCAGGCGGCGGCGGGCGAGCGGTTCAGGAAGCGGGCTGGAGCTCGGGCGCCGGCGTGGCGTCCGGCGTCGCCGCCGGGTCCGGCGTGGGCTCGGGCGTCGGGGTGACGGTCGGCTCCGGCGTCGGCTCCGGCGACGGGTCGGCGGCCGGCTCCGGGGTCGGCTCGGGCGACGGCTTCGCGGTCTGCTCAGGCGGCGGCTGGTCGTCGGCGGGCTGCGAGGACGACGAGGGCGGCTGCGAGGCGCCGGGGCCGAGCGAGCCTTCGCCGGACTCGGCGGAGCCCGTGGTCTGCGTCGGCAGCGTGCTCGTGTCGCCGTCGTGCTGCTCGGTGTTGGGTGACTTGCCGTCGGCGCCGGCCTCGCCCTCGGCGGCCGGGAGCGGCTTCGCGGCGAGCTTGCGAGCGTCGGCGGCGCCGTCCTCGCCGGGCTTCGCGGCAGCCTTGCGCTGCGCCTCGCTGCCGGTCTCGGCGGCGGGCTGCGGGGCGGAGCGGACCGGAACGGGGATGGGCGTGCTCTGGGCGCCCGCGGCCGGCGGGGCCACCGGCGCGACGGCGGCGACGGTGGTCGCGCCGCCCTTGCTGCGGTCCTTGCCCGCGACGTGCTTGACCTCGGCGGCGCCCGCGGTGACGATCGCGGCGGCCGCGAGCCCCGCGACGGCCTTGGTGGCCAGCGTGGTCATGCCGGCCTGCAGCGCGCCGCCCGCGGCGGCGGCGCCGCCGGCGCCGGCGGCCGCGGTGCCGCCCGAGGCGGCCGCGGTCGTCCCGAGCTGGGCGAGGATCGTCTTCTTGAGCAGGAACAGGGGGCCGACGGGATAGAGGACGGCCATCGCGCGGTTGTTGGCGCGCAGCTGCTTGCGGAAGTGCGCGCAGCGGTCGCACGTGCGCAGGTGGCGCCGGACCGGCGCCGTCGTGCGCGCGATGCCCTCGGCCACGGCGCCGAGCTCCACGCGCACCTCGTCGCAGGACAGCAGCCGCGCCTGGGCGGCCTCGGCCAGCGAGACCCGCGCGCGGACGAGCAGCGACTTGACCGAGGGGACCGTCGTCTCCATCGCCTCGGCGATCTGCTCGTAGGACAGCGCGTCGATCTCCCGCAGCAGCAGCGCCGTGCGCTGCGTCTCGGGGAGATCCTGCACGTCGGCGATCAGCAGCCGGAACTCCTCGCGCTTGTGCACCTTGTCGGCGGTCGTCAGGCCGCCCTCGGAGAGGTGCACGTCCATCGAGTCCACGCCGACGGCGGTCGCCCGGCGCAGGTGGTTGAGCGAGCGGTTGCGCGCGATCCGGTACAGCCACGGGCGCACGTTGATCTCGCGCTCGTCCGCGAGGATCGCGTTGAACGCGGCCGCGAAGACCTCCTGCAGCACGTCCTCGGCGTCCTCCTTAGAGGACAGCATGTGGCGGCAGAACGCCAGCAGCCGCGACTGGTAGCGGCCGACGAGCGCCTCGAAGGCATGCTGGTTGCCGCGCCTGACGAGCGCGATCAGGCGTTCGTCGGACTGCAGCCGCAGCAGCGGCGAGCGCCCATGGAGCCCGGCAACGGCTCCGTTCTGGTGTAGAGCAGACGATTCCATGCGAAGACCAGTCCCGCCGGGATCAACTCCTCAGGGGCGGGAAAGTTGCGAGTAATGCAGGGTAGCGCCGGTTATCGCCGGCTGGCGCGTGCGGAGTGGCCTCCGCGGGTGGCACCCTCGCCTCTCCACCCAGCGGCGTTGCCGTTACCGTGCCTGCAGCACCTAGCCCGGGTGGCGGAACTGGCAGACGCCGCGCGCTTAAAACGTGCTGCCCGAGAGGGCGTGTGGGTTCGAGTCCCACCCCGGGCATGTGGCATGCCACACGCCACGCGCAATGATCAGCGGATCGAGCGCTCGCTGAGCTCGAGTGCTTGGGCGGCGTTCTGGCGCGTGACGAAGTTGGCACCCGTGGCGACCACGTCGCCCTGGGCGGGCAGGATCCCGTAGCGGGCGCGGTTGGCGAGCATGACCACCGGGAGGTAGCCCTGGAGGTAGGGCTGCTGGTCGACGGCGAACAAGAGCTTGCCCTGTTCGACCGCGCGGAGGACGTCCGGGCCGAGGTCGAAGGCGGCCACCCGCGCGCGGCGGCGGGTCTTGGCCACGGCCTCGACCGAGAGCAGGCCGCCCGTGGAGTTGGTGGCGAGGACGCCGTCCACGCCGCCGCTGGTCACGGCCGAGGCGATCTTCGCGGGCGTTTCGGCGCTCTGGTCGTCGATGCCGAGCACGCGCGCGCTGCCGCCGGCCGCGCGCATGGCCTGCGAGAGCCCGGCGCAGCGGGCGTCGAGGCCGACGTTGCCGACCTGCTGGTTGACACAGAGCGCGCGGCGCACGCCCGCGCGCGCGAGGCGGCGGCCCGCGGCGAGGCCCGCGCGGTCCTCGGGCTGGCCGACGTGCGCCAGCACGCCGAGCGAGCGGAACGAGTCGCTGCCCGAGTTGATCGTGATCACGGGGACGCCGGCCTTGACGGCGCGCCGGATCGCGGGCGTCAGCCCGGGCTCCGGAAACGACACCACGAGCCCGTCGGGAGCCGAGGCGACGGCGTCGTCGATGAGCTCGATCATGCGCGGCAGCGAGTAGACGTCGGGCGCCTCGTAGTCGACCTGCGCGTTCATCTGGCGCTCGGCGGACTCGACGCCGGTGCGCACGATCGCCCAGAACGGGCTCGAGGCCTGGCCGTGCGTGACGACCGCGATCCGCGGCGCGTCCTCGCTCGCCGGGGCGCCGGGCGCGCCCTCGGCCGGCCCGTCGCCGCCGGTGACGGTGATCGACGGCTCCTGTTGGACGGTCGTCTCGCCACAGCCCGCGAGCGCCGCCAGGACGAGGAGGAGAGCGGCATACCGGGCCATCTGGGAGCGCACTCTAAGCAGGCCGGGGCGGCCGCACCAGTCGGGGTAACCGGCCGGTGTGTGAGCGCAATCACGCGACACCGCAAGTTTCGCGGAGCACCAGCGTTTGGAGCCTCGACGAAACGGAGACGTTTTCACGGCCCGAATCCGGGGGATCGGTCCAGAGACCTAGAGGGGGAGATTGAGGGCTAGCGCACCCATCGCACGACTGATCGCTCTGCTCGCCATCGTGGCGGCCGCGGTCCTGGCCGGCCTGCTCCTCCTCGGCGGCGGCGGTGGCTACACGGTCAAGGCCTCCTTCCAGAACGCCTCGCAGCTGGTGAAGGGCAATCTCGTGCAGGTGAGCGGCCAGTCGGTCGGCAAGGTCGAGAAGATCGACCTCACGCCGGACGGCCAGGCCGAGATCACGATGTCGATCGATCCGGACCACGCGCCGCTGCGCCGCGGCACGCGGGCGATCGTCCGCCAGGCCTCCCTGTCGGGCATCGCCAACCGCTACGTGGACCTCACGCTGCCCGCCCAGAGCGCGCCCAAGATCCCCGACGGCGGCGCGATCGGCCAGGAGGCCACGACCTCCGCGGTCGACCTCGACCAGATCTTCGACACGCTCGACCCGGACACCCGCAAGGACCTGCAGGCCGTCTTCAAGGGCTCGGAGAAGCAGTACAAGGGCCAGGGCCAGGCGATGAACGAGGGCCTGCTGTACCTCAACCCGTCGCTGTCGGCCTCGAGCAAGCTCTTCAACGAGCTCAACCGCGACACGCCGCTGCTCGAGCGCTTCGTCGTGGCCTCCTCCAAGCTCGTCACCGACGTCGCCGAGCGCCGCGACGACCTCGCCGGCCTCGTCGACCACCTCGCCACCACGACGACGGCGATCGGCTCCGAGCAGGCCGCGCTGGCCGATGCGATCGGCCAGCTGCCGCCGTTCATGCGGCGCGCCAACACGACCTTCCTGAACCTGCGCGCGACGCTCGACGACCTCGAGCCGCTCGTGGACGAGTCCAAGCCGGTGGCCAAGAAGCTGCGCCCGTTCATGGACGAGCTGCGCCCGCTCGCGCGTGACGCGCGGCCGACCTTCGCCGACCTCGCCGAGATCATGCGCCGGCCCGGCGCCGACAACGACGCGCTCGAGCTGACGCGCCTGCAGCCGGCGCTGCGCGACGGCACGGTGCGCGAGGTCGAGGCGAACGGCAAGAAGCGCCAGGCGGCGTTCCCGGCGGTCGCCCGCGCGGTCAAGGACTCGGCGCCGATCATCGCCTCCCTGCGGCCGTACGCGCCCGACGCGCTCGGCTGGTTCGACGACTTCAGCCACTCGGGCATCTACGACGCGCTCGGCGCTGCCTCGCGCGTCGGCATCCACGCCAGCGCGTTCGTGGCCGCCAACGGACAGCTGTCGGCGGTGCCGCCGGAGCTGCGCAGCGCGGCCTTCGAGCAGGCCGCCGCGACCGACCAGCGCAACCGCTGCCCGGGTTCGGCCGAGCACAAGAACGAGGACGGCTCCAACCCGTGGAAGCCGGCCGAGGTCGACTGCGATCCCAGCCAGGTGCTGCCGGGGAAGTAGATGCGGCGGATCCTCTCGACATTCCTGCTGTTGGCCGTCGCCGGCGGCGCGGCGCTCGCCGTCGGGGCCGGCGGCCAGGGGCCCGACAAGCCGCGCTACAAGGTCGTGCTCGACAACGCCTTCGGCCTCGTGAAGGGCGCCGACCTGAAGGTCGCGGGCGTGCGCGCCGGCACGATCAAGTCCCTCGACGTCGACAAGAAGAGCCACAAGGCGATCGTCGAGTTCGAGATCGCCAAGGCGGGCTTCGGCTCGCTGCGCAAGGACGTGACCTGCGAGACGCGCCCGCAGTCGCTGATCGGCGAGTACTACATCGACTGCAAGCCCGGCAGCTCGTCCGAGAAGCTCGCCAACGGCGCGACGATCCCGGTCGAGCAGACGACGTCGACGATCCCCATCGACCTCGTCAACAACGTGCTGCGGCGCCCGTACCGCGAGCGCCTGGCGATCATCCTCGACGAGCTCGGCGCCGGCGTCGCCGGCCGGGCGGAGGACATCAACGACGTCGTCCGCCGCGCCAGCCCCGCCCTGCGCGAGACCGACCGCGTGCTGGTCGAAGCTGGCGCAGCAGAACCAGACGCTCAAGCAGCTGATCACCGACGCGGACACGACGATCGGCGACCTCGCCGCCAACAAGCGCAACGTCGGCCGCTGGGTGGTCGAGACCAAGGAGACCGCCGCCGCCTCCGCCGAGCGCCGCGCCGACATCGCCGCCGGCCTGCGGCGCCTGCCGACCTTCCTGCGCGAGCTGCGCCCGACGATGGCCGCGCTCGGCGACGCCTCCGAGGCGCAGACGCCCGCGCTGGCGAACCTCAACGCCTCGGCGGACCAGCTCGCCACCTTCCTGGAGAACCTCAAGCCGTTGTCGGAGTCGACCCAGGTCAACCTGCGCTCGCTCGCCGAGGCCTCCCGCAAGGGCCGCCCTGCGGTGAAGGCCGCGCAGCCCGTCGTCGCCGAGCTCAACCAGGGCACCAAGAACGCGCCCGAGCTGGCCAACAACTCCGCGATCGTCTTCGAGCACCTCAACGACCGCAAGAACGCCGTCGAGAAGGACCCGCGCTCACCGGGCGGCGAGGGCTACACGGGCTTCGAGGCCGTCCTGCAGTGGCTCTTCGACCAGTCGCAGGCGATCAACATCTACGACAAGAACGGCTACATCCTCAAGGTCAACCTCTTCCACTCCAAGTGCTCGGAGTATCAGAACCCGAAGACGCTCAAGGAGCACATGGCGGAGGACCCGAGCTTCTACAAGGACTGCGCCGCGATCCTCGGCCCCAACCAGCCGAGCATCACCACGCCCGACCCGACCGCGAAGGGCAACCAGTTCTCCGAGGGCCACGGGCCGGCGCCGGCGAACTCGAAGTCCGAGTCCAAGTCGTCGAAGCCCGACGCGAAGCAGCCTGACGCCCCGGAGCAGGTCAAGGGCCCGGTCGACGAGGTCAAGAAGAAGCTCGACAAGGACGAGCTGCGCAAGCGCGCGATCGAGCGGCTGCGGGACGCGCTCGAGAAGGGCAACCAGGACGTCGGCAAGCTGCGCAAGCGCCTCGAGGACCGCCTCGGCATCGAGCTGCCGGCGCCCGACAAGCTGCCCGAGGCGCCGCCGAGCAGCCCCGCTCCGAGCATCCCGACCCCGACCTTCCCGACGCCCGGGCGGCTCCGCCCCGAGCGCGCCCAGCGTGCCGAGCCCGGGCGCCACCGGCCAACTCCTCGACTACCTGCTCGCGCCATGAGGAAGACCGGAGCCGGCATCGCATCCAACCCCGTCCTCGTCGGCGGCGTGACGATCCTCGTCGTGATCGTCGCGGTCTTCCTGTCCTACAACGCCAACCAGGGCCTGCCGTTCGTGCCGACGACGCAGCTGAAGCGTGCGCGTGCCCAACGGCGCCAACCTCGTGCCGGGCAACGAGATCCGCTCGGGCGGCAGCCGCGTCGGCGTGATCGACGACATGAAGCCCGTGCGCGATCGCGACGGCAAGGTCGTGGCCGAGCTCTCGCTCAAGCTCGACAAGCGCATCGGCGACGTGCCGCGGGACTCGACCTTCCGCATCCGCGCGCGCTCCGCGCTCGGCCTGAAGTACCTCGAGCTCAACGAGGGCCGCAGCGACAAGGCGTTCGTGAACGGGGACACGGTGCCCGCCGACCAGGGCAGCGCCTCGACGGACATCGACGAGTTCCTGAAGATGTTCGACGCCGAGACCCGCAAGGCCAGCCAGGAGAACCTGCGCGGCTTCGGCGACGCGTTCGCGGGCCGCGGCCAGTCGCTCGGGCGCACGATCGAGGAGCTGCCCAGCGCTGCTCGAGCACCTGCAGCCCGTGATGAGCAACCTCGCCGACCCGGACACGCAGCTCACCCGCTTCTTCGACGAGCTCGCCGACGCCGCCCGGATCGTGGCGCCGGTCTCCCAGCAGCAGGCCGACCTGTTCACCTCGATGGCCGACACGTTCGAGGCGCTCGGCCGCGACGAGGGCGCGCTCAAGCAGACGATCTCCGACTCGCCGCCGACGATGGACGTCGCGATCGAGTCCTTCCGCGTGCAGCGGCCGTTCCTGGCCAACCTGGAGGGCTTCGGCGAGGACTTCGCGCCCGCCACCGCCGAGCTGCGCGGCGCGCTGCCGACGCTCAACCGCGCGATCGAGGTCGCGATCCCGGTCAACAGGCGCGCGCCCGAGCTCAACGAGGAGCTCGGCAAGACGCTCGACCAGCTCCGCGAGCTCGCGCGAGGCGCCGGGGACCATGCCCGGCGTCCGCGGCCTCGGCGCCACGGTGACGACGCTCAACCCGCAGCTGAAGTTCTACGGCCCGTTCGTGACGGTCTGCAACTCGCCGAACTACTTCTTCACCTTCCTGGCCGAGCACTTCTCCGAGCCGGACACGACGGGCTCCGCGCAGCGCGCGCTCGCCAACACCACCGGCCGCCAGGACGACAGCGTCGGCTCGATGGGCGCGGACGAGCCCGCCAACGGCGAGGAGGTGCTGGAGGGCCCGCCAGCAGTTCGCGCAGGACCAGCCGTACGCGGCGGCGATCACGCCCGACGGGCGCGCCGACTGCGAGACGGGCCAGCGCGGCTGGCTGCAGCGCAACGCCACCGGCCTCGACCCGAAGTACCAGCGTGAACGTCAACCCGCGCACGCCCGGCGTGCAGGGCCCGACCTTCAAGGGCAACCCGCGCGTGCCCGAGGGCCAGACGTTCACCCACGCTCCCGAGACGAGCGACTACCTGCTGATGGCGCCCTCCGAAGCCGAACCGGGGATCCGATGACCGGCCGAGCCGCAAAGCGCTTCCAGCCCAAGAACAACGCCGGCGTCGCGCTGCTGGCCCTCGCGATCCTGCTCCCGCTCGATCTACCTCGGCTTCACCAAGTCGATCCCGTTCAAGCCGCAGTACGAGATCAAGGCCGCCTTCGAGTCCTCCAACAACCTCAAGAAGGGCTCGCCGGTGCGCATCGCGGGCGTCGAGGTCGGCAAGGTCACCAAGGTCGAGCGCGTCTCCAAGGGGAACGACGCCGCGATGGTCACGATGACCGTCGGCAAGGCCGGCCGCCCGATCCACGACGACGCGCGCGCGAAGATCCGCCCGCGCATCTTCCTCGAGGGCAACTTCTTCGTCGACCTCGAGCCGGGCACGCCGGGCGCGCGCGAGATCGAGGACGAGGGGACGATCCCGATCAACCAGACCGCGGTCCCCGTGCAGTTCGACCAGCTGCTGACCTCGCTGCAGTCCGACACGCGCGAGGACCTCAAGACGCTGCTCGACGAGTACGGCAACGCGCTCGACAAGGGCGGCGCCGAGGGGTTCAACCGCTCGATCCCGTACTGGAAGAGCGCCTACCGCGACACCGCGATCGTCAACGAGGCCTCGCTGGGCGAGACGGAGCACGACCTCTCCGGCTACGTCGACAACGCGGGCGCGACGGCCGCGGCGCTCGACCGCAACCCGGAGCAGCTCAAGAGCCTGATCACCGATTTCAACACGACGGCCAACGCCTTCGCCCGCGAGCAGGGCAACCTGCGCACCGCGATCGCCGAGCTCCCGCGCACGCTGCGCGCCGCCCAGCCCGCGCTCGCCTCGCTCAACGACGTCGTTCCCGTCGCTGCGGGCGTTCACCGCGGACCTGCGGCCGGGCGTGCGCTCCTCGGAGGCGGCGCTCGACGCGTCGATCCCGTTCGTGCGCCAGCTGCGCGGCCTCGTCTCCGAGGACGAGCTGCGCGGCCTCGCCGCCGACCTGCGCCCGACGATCCCCGCGCTCGCGCGCCTCTCGCGCGAGAGCATCCCGCTGGCCGAGCAGAACCGCGCTGCTGGCGAGCTGCCAGAACGAGACCGTCCTCAAGTGGGCGCACGACAAGGTCGAGGACAAGCAGTTCCCGGCCCAGGGCCCGGTGTACACCGAGGCGCCGAAGGCGTTCCCCGGCCTCGCCGGCGAGAGCCGTGCGGGTGACGCCAACGGCCAGTGGTTCCGCGTCCTCGCCGCCGGCGGCACCAACCTCGTGCAGCTCTCGCCGGGCGTGTTCGGCTCGCACGCTGAACCCGATCCTCGGCTCCAACCCGCCCAAGCAGCAGACGCGCCCGCCGCTGGACAACTCGCAGCCCTGCGAGAACCAGGAGAACCCGGACCTGCGCAGCCAGCCAGGCGACCCGCCGCAGCAGTGGAAGGCCGACACGAGCACGAAGGCGTTCAAGGACCGCTACGCGCTCGCCAGGGGCCGCGCCGTCGACTGGCTCGAGGACCAGCTCAAGCGCGAGGAGCTCTCCGACAAGTTCAAGGTCACCGAGAAGGACGCGACCAAGAGCCTGATCGACGAGCTCGCCGGAGGCATCACGCCGTGACCGCGATCCGCAAGCACCTCAAGGACTTCATCGCGGTGATCGGCCTGATCGTCATCGCCGCCGGCCGTGTCCGCCTACATCCTCTCCAACCAGCGGATGCGGTTCCCGATCATCCAGGACAAGCCGTACGTGCTGCAGGCGGAGTTCCAGACCGCCCAGGCCGTGATCGCCGGCCAGGGCCAGACCGTGCGCGTGGCCGGGGTGCGGATCGGCGACATCGGCGACGTCGAGCTCAAGGACGGCCGCGCGATCGTCCGCATGGACATCGTCCCGAAGTACAAGGACATGATCCACACGGACGCGACCGCGCTGCTGCGTCCCAAGACCGGCCTGAAGGACATGTTCATCCAGATCGACCCGGGCACCGACGACGCACCGGTCGCCAAGGAGAACTGGACGATCCCGGTCGACTCGACGCACGCCCGACGTCAACCCGGACGAGATCCTCTCCTCGCTCGACGCCGACACACGCGACTACCTGCGGCTGCTGATCTCCGACCTCGGGCGCGGCCTTGAGGGCCGCAACGGCGACCTGCGCGACCTGTTCCGCCGCTTCGAGCCGACGCACCGCGACCTCGCGCGCGTCAACGGCGCGATCGCCGAGCGGCGCACGAACCTGCGCCGGCTGATCACCTCGCTGAACCAGCTCAACGGCGAGCTGGCCAGCCACGACGACGACATCGCCGGCCTCGTCACCGCCTCCTCGGCCGTGCTGCGCTCGTTCGCCTCCGAGGAGCAGAACATCTCCTCCGCCGTCGGCCGAGCTGCCGAGCACGCTGCGGCAGACGACCGCATCGCTCGGCCAGGTCCAGCGCTTCGCCGACATCCTCGGCCCGACGACGGAGCGCCTGCGGCCCGCCGCCCGCGCGCTCGACCCGGCCAACCGGGCCGTCGCGCCGTTCGCGAAGGAGGCCACGCCGCTGCTCGCCAACGACATCCGGCCGTTCGTCAAGGAGGCGCGCCCGCTCGTGCGCGACCTGCGGCCCGCCTCGGTGCAGCTCGCGGACGCCGCCCCCGGCCTGACGCGCACGTTCAAGCAGCTCAACAACTTCTTCAACCTGCTCGCGTACAACCCGGGCGGGCGCCAGGGCCCGGAGGAAGCCGATCGCAGCCAGGAGGGCTACCTGTTCTGGCTGGCCTGGGCGCAGCACATGGCGATCCAGCTCTTCTCGACCTCGGACGCCAACGGCGTGTTCCGCCCGGTCACGCTCGCGGCCCCCTGCGCCACGATCGAGCAGACGATCAAGGACGACGCCCACCTCGAGTTCCTGTCGATGCTCACGCCGCTACTCACCGAATCCAAGGCCTGTGCGACCAAGTAGATGAACAAGGCCGCCCCCTCACTCCCGCGCATCATCGTCATGGTCGTCTTCGCGCTGTCCTGCTTCGGGCTGCTGCTGTTCCTCTGGCTGTCCTTCGGCGGTCCGGTGCCGCTGAAGCCGAAGGGCTACCGCGTCCAGATCAACTTCCCCGAGGCGACCACGCTCGCGTCGGAGGCCGACGTGCGCGTCGCCGGCGTGCCGGTCGGCAAGGTCCGCAAGGTGGAGGTCGGCGACGGCACCAACCGCACCGTCGCCACGGTCGAGCTCGAGCGCCGCTACGCGCCGCTGCGCAGCGACGCGCGGGCCGTGCTGCGGCAGAAGACGCTGCTCGGCGAGACCTACGTCGAGCTGACGCCGGGCCGTTCGGAGACGACGGTCCCCGAGAACGGGAAGCTGCCCGACGGCCAGGTCAAGCCGACCGTGCAGCTCGACGAGATCTTCGACTCGCTGGACCCGCAGACGCGCGCCGCCTTCAAGGGCTGGCAGACGGAGCTGGCCAAGGGCATCAAGGGCCGCGGGCGCGACTTCAACGACGCGCTCGGCACGCTGCCGGGCTTCGCCTCCGACGGCGCCGACGTTCTCGAGGTGCTCGACTCGCAGGAGGGCGCGGTCACGCGGCTCGTGCAAGAACACCGGGGTCGTGTTCGGTGCGCTGACCGAGAACGAGGCGCAGCTGCGCAACCTGATCACGGGCTCGAAGCGCGACGTTCGACGCGACGGCGCAGAAGAACGACGAGCTGGCCGAGACGATCCGGATCTTCCCGACGTTCCTGCAGGAGTCCAAGCTGACGCTGGCCCGCGTGCAGCGCTTCTCGACCGACACGGACCCGCTGATCACCGATCTGCGCCCGGTCGCCCGCGACCTGCAGCCGACGCTGCGCGACGTGCGCGCGCTGGCGCCGGACCTCGAGCGCTTCTTCCGCAACCTCGACCCGGTGATCACGGCGTCCAAGACCGGCATGCCGGCCACGCGCGAGGTGCTCGAGGGCGCCGAGCCGCTGCTCGGCGAGCTCGGCCCGTTCCTCGCGCAGATCAACCCGATCTTCAAGTACTTCGAGGCTTCCCAGTGGCAGGTCGCCGACTTCCTGAACTTCGGCGCGGCGGCGCTGGCGGCCACCACGGAGTCGCCCGGCGGCGGCACTGGCCACTACCTGCGCCAGTTCGGCCCGGCCGGGTCCGAGAGCGTCGGGATCTGGCGCGAGCGCGCGCCCAACAACCGCGGCAACTCGTACATCCAGCCGCTCACCATCGCCTCGACCAAGGACGGAGGCGGCAAGACCTACGACCGGTTCAAGATCACGGGGAAGTTCGACTGCGACAACTCGGGGGTCAAGCCCGCGCCGACGGACGGCTCGCCGGGCTGCTGGATCCAGAATCAGAACCCGCTCGACCCCGACTACAAGTTCTCGTACAACGGCAAGAGGCTCGACAAGGCGTTCCCGCACGTCGAGGCCGACGACTACTCGCAGCCCGGATCGGGCGCGAGCGGCGGGGCGTCGAACCGCTGACGGCTACGCCGCGGCGGCCGCGCGGCGCGCGCCCGCCTGCGAGAAGCCGTCGAGCACGGCGTCGGCGAGCGGCCGGCGGCCGCTGAACTGCAGGTCGCCCGAGTTGCCCTCGGGCCCGAGCGCGCTGACCCACGCGGACACGGGACCGGTCACGCGCGCGTCCGGCTCGGCCTCCGCCTGGGCGAGCTCGGTGATCTCCACGTGGCCGCCGCCGAGCGCGAGCTGGTAGCGGCGCTCGGGCAGGTCACCGCGGGCGTCGACAACGAGCTCGACGGTGCCCTCGAGGTTCTCGGCCGGCGTGAGCATGCCGGGCGCGAGCCGGAAGATCGCGCCGACGTTGACGTCCTCGCCCGGGCGCGGCGTGCCCCAGGTCCAGTCGTAGCCCCAGCGGGCGAGCGCGCCGAGCACCGGCATCAGATCGCGCGAGCGCTCGGTCAGCTCGTAGTCGACACGCGGCGGCACCTCGCGGTAGCGCTGACGCGTGAGCAGGCCGTCGGCGACCATGCGGTTCAGCCGCGAGCGCAGCTGCTCGGTGGAGATCCCCGGCAAGACCCGTTGCAGCTCGACGAAACGGCGCGGCCCGGCGGCGAGGTCGCGGATGATCAGCAGCGTCCACTTGTCGCCGACGAGATCGAGGGCCCGGGCGTCGGGTGCCCACTGGTCGTACGGGTGGCGCTTGGGGGGCGGAACTGGGGGCAAGGGAACTCCTCCGGGTCACGCGAGCCTGGAGGGGCCGCGGTGGCGTGAGAATAGCCGCTCCCGCGGCGCTCAGTTTGATTTCCTGGACATTCGACGGATGGAGGTACCGGCGGGAACGGCCGAAGAATCTTTCGCAAGTTTCCTCAGGCGGGAGCGTTTGGAGGGAACGAATCGGACGTGGGCGTCCGTGGGTTCTGTAATCAAGGGACGGATTCGATGGGCGACGTGATCAGGCTTGCGGAGCGCAGGGCGGCGCGAGAGGCACGGGCGGCGAGCCGGATGGCTCCTGCGCGCGTCGAGTTCCTGTTCGACCTGTGTTGTCCGTTCTCGTACCTCGCCGCCGAGCGGGTCGATCGCATCTTCGACGAGGTGGTGTGGACGCCCGCCTCGACCTCGGCACTCTGCTGCGGTTCGCTGATCACGGACTCCGAGGGTCTCGCCGAGTACCGCCTGAGCGCCGAGCAGCGCGCGCTCGACCTGCGGCTGCCGCTGATCTGGCCGGAGCGCTTCCCCGAGGAGGTCCCGGCCGCGATGCGGGCGGCGCACTACGCGGCCGAGCAGGGGCGCGGCGCTCCGTTCGTGCTCGCGGCGGGCCGGCTGGCGTTCTGCGGTGGCTTCGACCTCGACGACCCCGAGCTGCTGGCCGAGGCGGCCGCGGCGGCCGGCATCGACATGCAGGGCTGGTTGCACGCGCTCGGCGAGGTGCGCCGTGACGGCGAGATCGAGGCCGCGGGCCGCAGCCTGCTGGCCGCGGGTGCGGACCGCCTGCCGGCGCTGCGCGTCGGCGACATGCTGTTCTGGGGCGAGCATCGGATCGACGAGGCCGCGGCGGCGGCCCGCCACGAGGCCGCGCGCGCGGCCGGCGCTACGGGCTGACCAGCCCCGCCAGGATGCGCTCGTTGAGCTCCTCCTCCGGGGCCTGATCGGCGTCCCGGATCTCGGGCAGGATCGGATCCTCGCGGTCCGACTCGCGCAGCAGCAGTTCGAGGTCGCCCGTGAAGGCGCCGGTGTCCTTGTTCCTCTCCATGGCACCGGACGCTAGAGCGGCGGTCGCGCCGCTCCCAGCCCCGCGAGGCGGCACACCCCCCGAACGGCGGGGGTAGATTCCGCCGCCATGACGACCGAGGCCGAAGCGACCCAGACCCTCCACGGCGGCCGGCTGGTCGCCCGCCGCCTGAAGGCGTACGGCGTGACCAAGCTGTTCACGCTGACGGGCGGGCACCTGTTCTCGATCTACGACGGCTGCCGCGAGGAGGGGATCGACCTCGTCGACGTGCGCCACGAGTCCTCCGCCGCGTTCGCCGCCGAGGGCTGGGCGAAGGTCACGCGGGAGCCGGGCGTGGCCGCGCTGACGGCCGGCCCGGGGATCACCAACGGGATCAGCGCGATGGCCTCTGCGACGCAGAACCGCTCGCCGATGCTCGTGCTCGGCGGGCGCGCGCCGGCTTGGCGCTGGGGCCAGGGCTCGCTGCAGGAGATCGACCACCTGCCGTTCGTGCGGCCGGTGGTCAAGATGGCGGCGACGGCGGGCTCGACGGCCGAGATCCCGGGCCTGCTCGACGAGGCGTGGGACGCCGCGCGGCGCCCCCACACCGGCCCGGCGTTCGTGGACTTCCCGCTCGACCACGTGTTCTCCGAGGCCGAGGCGCCCGTGCTCGGTGCGCCGCCCGAGATCCGCCGCACGCCGGTCGACGCGCGCGCGCTCGAGCGCGCGGTCGCGCTCCTGCGCGACGCCGAACGGCCGGCGATCATGGCCGGCAACGGGCTCTACTGGGCGCACGGCGAGGGGCCCCTGCGCGAGCTGGCCGAGGCCGCGGGTATCCCCGTCTTCCTCAACGGCCTCGCGCGCGGGTGCCTGCCCGCCGATCACGAGCTCTTCTTCTCGCGCGCGCGCAGCGCGGGCCTGAAGGGCGCCGACGTCGCGCTCGTGATCGGCGTGCCGATGGACTTCCGGCTCGGCTTCGGCGGCTCCTTCGGCGAGGAGACCGAGCTGATCGTGCTCGACGGCGCCGAGCCCGAGCGCGAGCATCCGCGGCCGGTGGCCGCCGAGCTGTTCGGCGACGTGGCCGAGGCGCTGCGTGAGCTCGCCGCCGGAACTGGGCCCGCCCACCCTTCGGAGCGTCGCGGCTGGGTCGAGCACCTGCGCGGCGTCGAGTCCGAGAAGCGCGCGGCCGAGGAGGAGCAGTTCGCCGACGACCGCTCGCCGCTGCACCCGATGCGCCTCTACCGCGAGCTGGCCGGGGTGCTGGACCGCGACGCGATCCTGATCGGCGACGGCGGCGACTTCGTCTCCTACGCGGGGCGGGTCGTGGAGACCTACGAGCCGGGCTGCTGGCTGGACCCGGGGCCGTTCGGCTGCCTCGGCTGCGGGCCCGGCTACGCCCTGGCGGCCAAGCTCGCGCACCCGGACCGGCAGGTCGTGCTGCTGCTGGGCGACGGGGCGTTCGGCTTTGCGGGGATGGAGCTCGACACGCTCGCCCGCCACGGCGTGCAGGTCGTCGCGGTGGTCGGCAACAACGGGATCTGGGCGCTCGAGAAGCACCCGATGGAGTACCTCTACGGCTACTCGGTCGTGGCGGAGCTGACGCCGGAGACGCGCTACGACCTCGTGGCCGAAGCGCTCGGCTGCCAGGGCGAGCTCGTGCGCGCGCCGGGCGAGCTGCGGCCCGCGCTCGAGCGGGCGTTCTCGGCCGGGCGCCCCGCGCTGGTGAACGTGCTCACCGACCCGTCGGTCGTGTACCCGCGCGCCGCGAATCTGGCTTGAGAGGTGAAGCCGCACGCGGGCGGGGGCGCCCCGCCCGCCGCGCTGCGACCCCACAAGAAGTGAAGCCGCACGCGGGCGGGGGCGCCCCGCCCGCCGCGCTGCGACCCCACAAGAAGTGAAGCCGCCCGCGGCGGGGGCGGGCGGCTTCAAGTTGGCCCCGTCAGGACGGGCAGGGGTACGTGCCTTGAGGGGCCTATTGGGTGGTCCGGACGGCGGGAGGCGCCGATGATGCGGCATCGCCCGGACCTATGCGTCGGGCAGGCGGCGGCGGGAGGCACGACCGCCCATTCGACACCGTGAGTATCTGGTGGCTGGAGGGGCCCGGCAATCGAACAGACGTCCAGAAAAGCCGATCAGATTTCAGGTGCGACGTCGACAGCCGCACCCCAGAGGATGTCGCGCTCTGAGGCTTCGAAGCGATCGAGCCCGAAGGCCTCGAGCGCCTGCGCCAGGAGGATGGTCCCGGCGACGATGGTCGGGGCCCGGTCCGGGTGCAGACCTGGCACCTTCCGTCGCTCCTCGAGCGGGAGCGCGGCCAGACTAGCGGAGATCTCGCCGAGGCGAAAGCCCTGCACGATCCGGCCCTCGACGCGCGAGGGGTCGTAGGGCTCGACCCCGGCGTCGATCGCGGCGACCGACGTGGCCGTGCCGGCGACTGCCACCGCCGCCCGCACGCGCTCGCGCACCTCACGGGGCACGGCGTCCTCGAACAGCGCGCGCACGTCGCGCGCGAGCGCGTCCATGTCCTCGCAGGCGGGCGGGTCGCCGTGTAGGAAGCGCTCCGTGTGGCGCACGACGCCGGCCTGGGTGGAGACGTGGAAGCCCATCTCGGAGCCCTCGCCCGTGACGAGCTCGGTCGAGCCGCCGCCGATGTCGACGACGAGCAGCGGCTCCCCGTCGCCGTCGCGCGCGGCGGTCGCGCCGAGGTAGGTCAGCCGCGCCTCCTCATCGCCCGAGAGCGTGCGCGCGTCGAGGCCGAAGCGCTCGCGGACCGTGTCGGCGAACGCGGCGCCGTTGCCGGCGTCGCGCACCGCCGAGGTCAGCACGGCGACCCGCCGGTCACAGCCGTGGCGCTCGATCGAGGCGGCGTACTCCTCCAGGGTCTCGAGCACGCGCTCCTGCGCCGCGTCGGCGAGCCGGTTCGTCGCGTCGACGCCCTCGCCGAGCCGGGTCACGATCGAGCGCCGGTCGAGCTCCTCCACGCCGCCGGCGGCGACGTCGGCGACGAGCAGGCGCGTGGAGTTGGTGCCGATGTCGACGACCGCGACGCGCACGGGTCAGACGGCGTACGGCATCTGGCGGCCGGCGAGCGCCGCGAGCAGGTTCTCGACGGCCATCTCCGCCATCCGCTCGCGCGTGCGTACGGTGGCCGAGCCGACGTGCGGCACCACGAGCAGATGCGGCGCCTCCAGCAGCGGGTCGTCGGCGGGCAGCGGCTCGGGGTCGGTGACGTCGAGCGCGGCGCCGGCGATCTCGCCGGCGATCAGCGCCAGCCGCAGCGCGGTCTGGTCCACGACCCCGCCGCGGGCGGTGTTGATCAGGTACGCGGTCGGCTTCATGAGCGCGAGCGCCTCCGTCCCGATCAGGTGGCGCGTCGCGGGGGTCAGCGGGCAGTGCAGCGAGACGAAGTCCGCGCGCTCGAGCATCTCCGGCAGCGGCACGCCCGACCGGCGCGAGCTGGCGACGACGTCCATTCCGAAGCCCTCGGCGCGGCGCGCGACGGCATCGCCGATCCGGCCGCGACCGACGATGCCGAGCGTCGCGCCCGACAGGTCGGCGCCGAGGTCGCCGGCGGGCTCCCAGGTGCGCCAGCGACCCTCGCGCACCTGCGCGGCGCCGTCGGGGATCCGGCGCGCGAGCGCGAGCAGCAGGGCAAACGCGAGGTCGGCGGTCGCGTCGGTCAGCACGTCGGGCGTGTTGCCGACGGGGATGCCGCGCTCGGCGGCCGCCTCGAGGTCGATGTTGTCGGTCCCCACCGCCATGTTCGCGATCGCCTTCAGGTCCGGGCAGGCGGCCAGCAGCTCCGCGTCGACGGGGTCCGTGACGAGCGAGAGCAGGCCGTCGGCGGCCGCCGTGCGCTCGCGCAATGCCTCCGGTCCGGGTGGGAGCTCGCCCTCCCAGACGTCGAGCTCGTGCTCCGCGGCCAGGCGCTCGAGCGCGGCGAACGGCAGCGCCCGCGTCACGAAGATCCTTCCCATCGCGCGCATCATCGCGGGTAGATTGCGCACATGCCCAGTTCCTCACGCGTCGCACGGACGCTCGCGCTCACCGCCCTCACGGCTTTCGCCCTCTCCGTCCCCGCCTCCGCGGCCACCAAGAACGGGATCACGCCGCTCGCCCCGAAGGCCGGCACCTCCGTCCCCTCCGGCAAGGCCGCCACGTTCCGGATGCGGGTCTCCGACCCCGGCGCCGGCGTCTTCCTCCACGTCTGCAAGTCCAACAAGAAGGACAAGCAGGGGATGATCTGCAAGAAGGCGACGATCCTGCAGGCGAAGAAGCGCAAGGGCGTCTTCGTGGCCAAGCAGACGTTCTTCGACTTCCCCGCGTTCTGGCTCAACAACCCCGGGACGTACTACTGGCAGGCGTACCGGATCGAGTGCACCAGCGGCAGCAGCGACTGCAAGCAGGAGGGCCCGGTCGTCCGCTTCAAGGTGAAGTAGCCCTGCGGCCGGTCCGCATCGGCTGCTCGGGCTGGAACTACCAGGACTGGCGCGGGCGGGTCTACCCGGAGGGCCTGCCCGCCCGCCGCTGGCTCGAGCACTACGCGACCCGGTTCGACACGGTCGAGGTCAACTCGACCTTCTACCGGCTCGCCAAGCCCGGCGCGGTGGCGAACTGGCTGCGCCAGACGCCGGACGACTTCGTCTTCGCGGTCAAGGCGAGCCAGTACATGACGCACATGAAGCGCCTGCGCGACCTCGGGCCGTCGCTGCAGCGCTTCTACGACGGCATCCGCCCGCTCGCGGGCTCGCCCAAGCTCGGGCCCGTGCTGTGGCAGCTCCCCGAGCGCGAGAAGGTCGACGTGCCGCTGCTCGAGGCGGCCCTCGACGTGCTGCCGCCCGGTCGCCACGCGTTCGAGTTCCGGCACCCGAGCTGGTTCTCCGACGAGGTGCTGGAGCTGCTGCGCTTCCATCACGTCGCGCTCGTGATCGCCCACCACCCCGAGCGGCCATGGCAGCCCCTCGAGCTGACCGCGGACTGGACGTTCCTGCGCTTCCACTACGGGGCGCGCGGGCGGCGAGGCAACTACTCCGACACCGAGCTGCGCGAGTGGGCGCCGCGGGTGCGCGAGCTGGCCGGGAAGGCCGAGGTGTTCGCGTACTTCAACAACGACTGGGAGGGCTTCGCAGTGCAGAACGCGCTTCGGCTCCGCTCGCTCGTGGAAGGCTGATGGCCATGGAAGAGGACATCCGCTTCGCTCTGCAGCAGACGAGGACCTGGGCGGTCGTGGGCTGCTCGCCCGATCCCGGCCGCGACTCCCACCGCATCGCCGCGCTGCTGCAGCGCCGCGGCTTCCGGGTGATCCCGGTCAACCCGGCGGCGAGCGTGATCCTCGGCGAGCGCTGCTTCCCCAGCCTCGCCGAGGTGGGCGAGCCGGTCGACGTCGTGGACGTCTTCCGCCGCGCCTCCGAGGCCGGCGCGCACGTCGACGAGGCGATCGAGATCGGGGCCAAGGCGGTGTGGCTGCAGCTCGGCGTGATCGACGACGCGGCGGCCGCGCGGGCGCGCGAAGCGGGCCTGCGCGTGGTGATGGACCGGTGTCCCGCGATCGAGCTGCCTAGACTGTCGGCTGCTTAAGCGCGCCTTCGAGGAGGTAGGCCCGTCCCGCTGTCCCGCCCGATCCGCGGCGCGCTGTGCGCGTTGCCGCTGCTGTTGCTCTCGTTCCCCGCCGCGGCGCCGGCGGCGTTCGTCGACCCGACGAACGGCATCGAGGAGATCCAGCCCCAACACACGGCGCTGTTCCCGATCGGCGGCCCGCACGACCTCGGCCGCAACCCGGCCAACCGCTTCGGCGGCGGCCGCGGACATGACGGCCAGGACATGTTCGCCGACTGCGGCACCCCGGTCCGCGCCGCGCAGGCGGGCCGCGTCGTCTTCGCGGGCTACCAGGGCGCGGCCGGCAACTACATCGTCATCCGCAGCGAGGCGTCCGGCGAGGACCAGGCCTACATGCACCTGCTCAACACGCCGCGGCTCGCGGCCGGCGACCGCGTCGAGATGGGCCAGCGGATCGCCAGCGTCGGCCGCACGGGCCGCGCCGACGGCTGCCACCTGCACTTCGAGCTCTGGACCGCGCCGGGCTGGTACCGCGGCGGCACGGCCTACGACCCGCTCGGCAAGCTGCGCCTCTGGGACAGCTGGTCCTAGGTCTTGACCACCGCCGAGCCGGTGCTAACGTTATTTGCCCACGCGACGCGGGGTGGAGCAGTCAGGTAGCTCGTCGGGCTCATAACCCGAAGGTCGCGGGTTCGAATCCCGCCCCCGCTATCCGCCGACGATGACGGTGACAGCGCCGTCGCCGACGGCACCAAAAGCCCCGCACACGCGGGGCTTTGGCGTTAAGGCGCGGACCCCGCTGCGGGGCTTTCGCGATACGTCACGGCCACCGCCAGAAGGGGTGCGCTCGCGGCGCGGCTGGCCTAGCCTGTGGTGGAAAGGATGGAGGATGACCGCGAGGCGTACAAGCCGCTATGGGCGGAGAGCCTGAGAAGGGAGGCCTCGCCGAAGCCGGAGGCCGCCGCGAACCCGAAGCCCCCGTCGTTCCAGGCAAACCCAGCGCTTGCGATTGTGGCCCTCGTCGTGTTTGGGGTCTTGCTCAGCGTGATCGTCGGCGATGATTCGAGCCGGGTCACCTTCGCCAAGGTTCCGTCCTACTGGGGGAGCGTCGAGATGACGTGTGCCACGGTGCGCGTCGAGGAGGAGGACGGCCGGACGCGCGAGTTCTTCTTCTGCAAGGCCCAGGGTGCCGGCCGGTTGCCGCCCGGCGACTATCGACCGCCCGAGACCAACTGGAGATCGGACTTCGACCGCCGCCGAGCAACGGACCACGCGATTCGGATCTCGCCGAATGGCGTTGTCCTCGGCTGGGCGCGCTACGTCCCGTGAGGGGAATACGAGCGGCCTCATGACCCGAGGGTCGCGGGCTCGAATCCCGCCCTCGCTATCTCACGCAAGGCCCGCACAGCGGGCCTTTCGTCGGTCTGGGGGGTGGTGCGGCGGGCGCGGATGTCATGAGGAGACCCGAGTGCAGGACCAACCCGCACGGCGGACAAGTGCGCGCCACCGCGGACTCAGACCGGGCTGCGGTTGGAGCCCCGCTCGCGGCGGGCGCAGGTCTTGTAGCGGCGGGCGCCGGTGATCCTCGCGCCGGTGGCGGTGGTGACCGTGATCCTCACCGTGAAGCGTCCCTTGGGCAGCCCGCGCAGGTCGACCAGCACCGTGAACCGGCCCCTGATCTTGCGCACCCTGAGCGCCTTGCGGCCGAGTGACACGGCGGCCTTGCGAATCGTGATCCCCTGCGGCCGCTTGATTCGCAGCCTCAGCGTCCGCCGGCTGATGCATCGCCGGGCCGAGGGCAACCCGAGCACGCCGGCGACCTGGTCCGGCGGCAGCGCAGCCAGCCGCTGCTCGGCGGTAGGCCGTGGCGTCGGAGCGGGCGTCGTCGCCGGTGCGCTCGGTGCCGGCGTGGGCGTGGGCGTGGCCGTGGGCGTCGGATTCACGGCGGCAGGCACGCGGACGGCGTCGGAGGTCGCGCTCGCCGACCCGGTCGCGTTGGTGGCCGTGACCCGGCAGGCGAGCTGCGTGCCCTGGTCGGCCGCCGTGACCAGGTACTGGTCGCCCGTCTGCCCGGCGATCGGTGTGCCGTCGCGCAGCCACTGCACGGTCAGCGCCACCCCGGCCGGCGTCCACGTGCCCTTGTCGCAGGTGAGCGTCTGCCCCACCGCGGGCGTCCCGGTGACCGCGGGAGGCGTCAGATTCGACGGAGACTCGGGGGAGGACACGAGCAGCCGCGCGCCGGGCGGCGAGGCGGGATAGTCGAGCGCGAAGAACTTGCCGCCCGGGAGCTCCCCGTCGACCACCGCGTCGAAGGTCCCCTGCACGGAACCCGCCTCCAAGAACTGGAACGCGCTTCCGCCGGCGGGGTCGAGGCCCGGTCCTTGGATCACGCGAACGTCGCCGTCGAGCGTTGCCGTCGAGCCGACGTCGAGGAAGTCGAAGCCCGAGCCCTGCCCCGGTCCCTCGACGTCGATGTCGAGCACGCCGCCGTCGCCCTGGGTGAAGCTGTTCGCGACCGTCAGCGTGCCGGGCGAGCTGCCTGGCGCCACCACGCCGCCGTTGTTGACAACGTTGCCGCTCAGTCCGCCGGTGGTGCCGATGCTGCCGCCGCCCGTGAGGACGCCGCCGTCCAGCGTCACGGTGCCGAAGAACGTGCCGAGCGCCTCCACGGTCGTCGTCCCGTCGAGGACCCTGAGGCCGTTCTCGAAGACCCAGCTTCGCTGGCCCGGGACCGTGAAGTCGGACGACGTGGTCGTCGGAGGACCGATCGTCGTTGCGGCGTGCTCGGAGAACAGCCGGCCGTTCGGCGCGTTCACGCCGAGCGCGCCGCTGGCGCATGCGAAAGCGTGAGCGGCCGCTGTGCTCTCGATCGTGAAGGCGGCGTTGAGCTGCATGGCTCCGCCGTCCTCGACGCAGAAGAAGCCGCCGTGGATCGAGGCCGGGGCGTCGAGCACGAGGTCGGCGCCCGAGATGGTGAAGAGGCCGCCGGTCGTCTTGGTGAACGTCGCGCCGGGCTCGACGGTCATGGTGTGATCGCCCTGGAGCTCGCCGATGCGGAGGTCGAGGGCCGCCGGGGCGATCGGGCGGGTGGAGTTCAGCGTGCCGTTGTGGATATTGAGCACGCCCAGGCTCAGGGGAGACGTTCCGGCGACGTTGATCGTCCCGCCGCCGTCCACGGTCAGCACGGCCGGATCGATCGTGGCCGTCGACGTGAAGCTGACCGTGGGGAAGGAGGCCCGTACGGTCCCGGTGCCACCCGCCCGCCCGGAGATGTTGAAGGCGCCCGAGATGAACTCGATGCTCGTCCCGGGCCCGTCGGCGATGAACTGGCCGGTGTGCACCGGGGCCGCGCTGCCGCCGAGGAGCTGCATCGCGCCGTTCGTCGTCCTGACGATGCCGGCGTTGCTCAGCACGCCGGTGAACGCGCCGCCGGCCTTCTGCCACTCGATCTCGGAACCTGACGGGACGTCGATCAGGCCGCCGGAGCATTGGAAGGGGGAGGATCCGGCGCCGGAGGACACGGTCAGCTTCGCGCCGTCACGCAGCGCGAAGGTCGATCCGGTGTCGACGCAGAAGCCGCCGCCGGCCAGCGTGGCGTCCTCCCTCAGCGTGATGTCCGCGCCGTTCTTGAACGTCACCACCCCGGTGGTGCCGTCCGGCGCCGGCGTCCCGCTGGGGAACGTCCTCAGCGTCGCACCCGCGGCCAGCGTGACGGTGTGGTCGCCGCGGAACTCAGCGGGCCCGGGCAGGTCGAGGATCGAGGGCGTGAGGTCGCGCGTGGAGTTGAAGACGCTGTTCGCCAGCCTGAACCTCTCCGGCGTCAGCGTGCCGGTCCCCAGGATGTTGAGGGTCCCGCCGCCGAAGACGTTGAGCGTCGCCGGAGCGACGTCGGCGCCCGCGGCGATGTTGACGGTCGGGAAGGAGACGCCGATCTCGCCGTCCCCGTCGAGCACGGCGTCGTCGCCGATGTTGTGGGTCCCGGAGGTGAAAATCAGGCGCGTGCCCGCCCCCGCGAGGTACCGCCCGTCGCTCGTGCCCTCTCCGCGAGCGAGGTCCAGCGTGCCGCCGACCGTCTCTACGAGGCCGTCGTTCTCGAGGCGTGGGGAGATGAACGCACCGGTCTTGCTGGACTCGATCTCGCCCAGGTCCGTGACCAGCACGCTCCCGAACACCCCTCCGAACGGGCTGCCGGCCGTCGGGGAGATCGTCAGCTTGTCGTTGACGACGAAGCTCGTGTCGGCGTCGGCGGCCTGCCCGCCGACCACGATCTGCGCGCTGTTCTGGATCGTGCCGGCGCCGTTCAGCAGGGCTCTGGCGTCGGCACGCAGCTCGAAGTTGGCCGCGGTCGCCAGGAGCCCGCCGTCCATGTCGAGCAGGCCGGTCCCGTCCAGTGTTCCGTTGTTCACGGTCGTGAGGCCGTGCACGCGCAGCGTCGGGTCGGCCGCGAACTCGATCTCGCCGCCGCCGGTGAGGCTGAGCGTGAGCGCCTCCTGAGCCTGGCTCACCGTGACGACGTGACTGCCGATCACCTGGACGCCGTCCTGCCCGTCGGGCACCTCGCCGCAGTCCCACGTGCCGGCCGAGTGCCAGACGCCCGAGGCCTGGCTCGTGCAGCTCGAGGCCGCTGCCGCGTCGGCCGGCGCGAGCATGACGGTCACGACGAGCAACGGGCAGAGCCTGCGCATGTTCGGGCCAGCCTCCCATACCTCGGAGACGCCTGGCAAGAGCCAGAAACAGGCGACCCGCACTCCGAGGAGCGGCGCGGACAACCGCCCCTCCTCAGCCCCGGACTCGACCCGAGGATACGGTGTGAGGAGATCTGGATACCAGTTGGATGCCAATGACGGCGGCCAATCAGCGGCCGCAGGGTGCGGCCCTGAGGCGAGCGATCTCCGCGCGCTTGTGCTCGACGCCAGGGCTGTCTCGACCGTGGGCCTTGGCGATCTCGCCGATCTCGTCTTCTGCCACCCGCATCCCGACCGGGTGACGACGTATGGGGAGCAGCGCCCATGGCGGGGGCGCGCTCCGGTGCGTCATCCTGTCGTCGTGTCGCTGTTCTGGCGCGTGGTGGCGATCAACGCGGGCGGCCTGGTTGTCGCTGCGCTGGTCCTCGCACTGTCGCCGGCCACCGTCAGCCCGACGCTGACGGTCGCCGAGGGCGCGGTGCTCACGGTCGGCACGCTGGCCCTGATCGCCGTCAACGTCGTGCTTCTGCGACGGGTGTTCGAGCCCCTGGAACGGCTCGCCGCAGTGATGCGGCGGATCGATCCACTCGAACCGGGGCGCAGGGTCGAGCCCGAGCGGTCCGTGGCGGAGGTGGCGGACGTCTACCGCGCGTTCAACTCGATGCTCGACCGGCTCGAGGAGGAGCGGCGCAACAGCGGGCGGCGCGCGCTGATGGCGCAGGAGGGCGAGCGGCGGCGGATCGCTCGTGAGCTGCACGACGAGGTCGGGCAGACGCTGACCGGCGTGGTCCTGCAGCTGGACGGCGTCCACCGGGCGGTGCCGGGGGAGCTCGCCGAGCAGATCGAGCTGGTCCAGGAGACTGCGCGCGAAGGTGTCGAGCAGGTGCGCGAGATCGCCCGCGGGCTCAGACCGCAGGCGCTCGACGAGTTCGGGTTGCGCAGCGCGCTCGCCACGCTGGCGGCGGGCTTCTCCGAGCGGAGCCGGCTGCAGGTCCTGCATGCGGTGTCCACGGAGCTCCCGCAGCTCGAGCCCGAGCAGGATCTAGCCATCTACCGCGTGGCGCAGGAAAGCCTGACCAACGCCGCGCGCCACGCCGGGGCGACGACCGTCGAGCTGTCGCTGCGACCGATGAACGGCAACGTGGTGCTCGTGGTACGTGACGACGGGCGGGGCATCACCGTCGCGCAGGTCTCCGGGCAGGGCGTCGGACTGGGCGGCATGCGGGAGCGCGCGCTGCTGGTGGGCGGCCGGCTCACCGTCCGCCGCTGCCCGCAGGGTGGGACCGAGGTCCGTCTCGAGGTGCCTGCATGACCGTCCCGCTGCGCACGCGGATCCTGCTCGCCGACGATCACACGGTGGTCCGGCGGGGTCTGCGCATGGTGCTCGACGCGGCTCCGGACCTCCACGTCGTGGCGGAGGCGGCCGATGGGATCGAGGCGGTCGAGCGCGCGCTGCGGGACGACATCCATCTCGCCGTGCTCGACGTCGCCATGCCGCGACGGACCGGCCTGCAAGCGGCGCGCGAGCTGGTCCGCAGGCGCCCGGAGCTGCGGGTCCTGATGCTCTCGATGCACGACCTCGACGAGTACTGCTTCCAGGCACTCAAGGCCGGGGCGTCCGGCTACGTGCTCAAGACCGTCGCCGATCGTGACCTCGTCGAGGCGTGCCGCGCCGTGATGCGCGGGGAGCCCTTCCTGTACCCGCCGACGGTGCGGATGCTGATGCGCTCCTACGTCGATGACCCCGAGCGAGCGCGCAGCAGCCCGCTGAGCGCGCGCGAGGAGGAGGTCGCCAAGCTCGTCGCGGAGGCGTACAGCACCGAAGAGATTGCCGGACTGCTCACGATCAGCCCCAAGACGGTGGAGCGCCATCGCGAGAACATCCTCGGCAAGCTGGGCATGCGCGATCGTGTCGAGCTCACGCGCTGGGCGATCCGCCGCGGTCTCGTCGACGCGTAGCTCACGACTTTGGGGAGCACTCCCCATGGTGGCTCGAGAGACGGCGAGCCAGGCTGATGGTGGTCCTGACAGGCGGTTCACACGAGAGGGAGCTGATTGCCATGGGTGCCGCACCACATCGCGTCGACTCACAGCACGAGGGTCCGTCCGCTGGGCCGGAACCGGATGGCGAGTCGCGCATCCCGCAGCCGTTGCCGCAAGCGGACAGGAGAGGCCGCATGGCGGTCATCGTGATGCTCGCGGCCCTCGCGATCATCGTCCTGGTCGTGCTGCTCTGACGAGACCACGCGCCCGCCCGCCGTCCCCTGCGGCGGGCGGGTCGTCCCCTTGCCAGACGTCGACCCACTCCAGTCTCAGCCCATGATCCGCGTCGCAGTCGTCGATGACCACCACGCTGTGCGGCTCGGGCTGCACGCCGCGATCCGCTCCGAGCCGGGATTGGTCCCGGCGGGGGTGGCGACGAATGGAGCAGGAGTCGCGCCGATGCTCTACCGCACGCAGCCGGACGTCATCCTGCTCGACTATCACCTCCCCGACATCGACGGTCTGACGTTGTGCCGGCGGATCAAGTCCGAGCCACCGGCGCCCGCGGTCATCCTCTACTCGGCCTTCGCCGACGCCACGCTGACCGTGCCCGCGTTCGTGGCGGGCGCCGACGGCATCCTCCACAAGGGCGGCCCCGCACGCGAGCTATTCGAAGGGATCCGTCGTGTGGCGCGCGGTGGCGACGCGATGCCGCCGGTCTCGCCGCCGCTGTTCGAGGCCGCCGGTCAGGCGCTGAATCCTGAAGACCTGCCGATCCTGGGAATGCTGCTCGATCGCACTCCAGCTGCTGAGATCGCGGGCACGCTGCGCCTGGAGGCGGCGGAACTTCGCGACCGTGTCGATCAGATGCTGCGGCGGCTCAAGGTCCCAGTGCCCTCCGTCGCGCCGTGACGTGCACGCGCTGAGCGCACGTCAAGTCTGTGGTGTCGCGAGCCGACACCATCCCTGTGAGTCCCGAGAATCGCTCGATCGCGCCACGTTTCGCCGGGCGAAGCGTCGTCGCGGTCTGCGCCGGGCTGCTCGCCCTGGTGACCGGGCTGCGCTTTGCCGTCGACAACCCCATCGAAGCTGTCGGCTTCCTCTATGTGCTTCCGATCAGTCTCGCCGCAGTCGAGTTCGGATGGCGTGGCGGTGTCGCAGCCGCGCACAGCGCAATGGCGTGCACCATCTTCTGGGCTCTAACGCAGGATGTTCCGCTCGGCGTGGTCGGATATGTCGTGAGGGGCACGATGTTCATGGGCCTCGCTGTGCTGGTCGGACTGCAGTCCGACCAGCGGAGGAGCCTGCTCACGCAGCGCGATCGCCTGGTGGATGAGCTCCGAGGAGGTGCGCTTCGCGACCAGCTGACGGGGCTGGCAAACCGGCGGGCGTGGGACGAGCGATTCGCTGACGAGTTGGAACGAGCGAGTCGCTCAGACATGCCGCTCAGCGTCGCCGTGATGGACATCGACGGCCTCAAGCGAATCAACGACACGTACGGCCATGCGGAGGGCGACCGACTCATCCAGCGCGCCGCTGCCGCCTGGAAGCTCGCTTTGCGCGATGTGGACTTCATCGCTCGTCTTGGAGGAGACGAGTTCTTCGTCATTCTCCCCGACTGTCGCGCACGCGAGGCCGAGGAAGTCGCGTGCCGGCTGGCCGGTGCAGTCGACGGGTATCCATCGGTCTCAATCGGTATCGCCGCCTGGGAGGGCGGAGCAGGGGATGTGCTCATCGCTCGCGCCGATCGCGCGATGTACGAGGCCAAAGCGGCGGGCGGCGCTCGCATCGTCGTCGCCGAGGATCCGATCCTCGCGGGTCCCGCAGCGGGACGACGACCGGTCATCACGGGCGCCTGACTGGCCGGGGCTGCGGTGATGCTGCTGGTGACCTTGCAGAAGGTCGAGGATGTGCTGGCCGGGCTGGAGTGCCGACGCTGTTCTTCCTCATCGGGCTGTTCGTGCTCGTCGGCGCGCTCGAGCCCGACCACGAAGAAGAACAGCGCCATCAACCCATCGTCGACCCAGTGCCGATGGTCCTCGGTCAGCGCGGCGCCCCCGATACCGATGGTCGCCTTCTGCCCCCAGAAGCTGACGTAGCCGTCGCCCGCCGGGCTGTTGGCCCAGATCACGGCGGCGACTGCCGCGACCGCCAGGGCGACGCCGCCTGCGGCCTCCTCGCGCAGGAACTCCGCGAGCGGGTCCAGCACCTGCCGAGCCTTCGTCTTCGCCGTGTCGGTGACGCCGGTGGGGGTCCGCTTCACCCGGAGTGCCCAGGCAGCGGCCGGCAGGGCCTCCATGGGGACGAGCGCCCATGTCGGCACGAGGATTTGGGATCTGCTCCCCATTGGATCGCGCCCCCTGCGGCGGCAAGGTGTGAAGCACCCCCCCAACAGCGAAGGAGACGTCATGGGCATCCTCGGCTGGATCATCCTCGGCCTCATCGCCGGCGCGATCGCCAAGGCCGTGCATCGCGGCAACGAGCCGGGAGGCATCCTCGGAACGCTCGTCGTCGGCGTTCTCGGCGCCGTCGTCGGCGGCCTGATCGCCTCCTCGGTCGGCATCGGCGGCATCGGCAGCTTCTTCAGCCTCGGGACCTGGCTCGTCGCTGTCGGCGGTGCGCTGCTGCTGCTGGTCATCTACAGCACGCTGACCGCCGGCGGGAGCCGCTCTCAGCACACGGCGACATGAGCACCGGCGTCCCCCGCAGGACCTCGATGCGCGACGGCGCCCGGCGCGTCGCCACCGCGATCACCGCGCTCCTGCTCGTTCTCGTGATCGCGGTCGCCGTGGCCGTAGTGGTCTAGACCCGGCCGGATCCGTCCCGGCCGTCGCCACCGCGGCGGCCGGACCCGCTCGCTGACCGAAGGAGACTTCAGATGCATTCGACCATCGTGTGCGGCGTCGACCGCTCCCACCACGCCCGCGCGGCTGCCCGCTTGGCCCGCGGCCTGGCCGAGCGGCTCGGGCTCGGCCTCGAGCTGATCCACGTCGTCGATCCTGGTCCCTCGCGGGGATCGGGAGGGACGGCGGCGGTTCGGGCCGTGACGGAGGAGCACCTCGACCTCCGCGGCGTGGGCGTGGTCGTCGAGACCGGTGTGACGTCGGACGTTCTCGCCGCGGCAAGCCGCCGCGCGGCCCTTCTGGTCGTCGGCTCCCGTGGAGAGGGCGCGATGCGTCCGGCCCTGCTGGGGAGCGTCTCCTCCAAGCTGACGCACGACCCGCCCAGCGCGGTCGTCGTCGTCCCGCCGGGGGGCTCGGACCCCGACCCGCAACTTGCGGGTCGCACCATCGTCTGCGGCGTCCGGGACGGACGCGATTCGGCTCCCGCCCACGTGGCAGCGAGACTGGCCTCGGACCTAGGCCTCAGCCTCACGCTGGCGCACGTGCTCGCACCACCGACCCTCCCGATCTCCACCTTCGTTGGAGCACCACCCGCCTCGAGGCTCCGTCCGACCGCGCACGAGTTCGAGACGGCGATTGCGACGCTGGGCGCGATCGGCCGGTCAATCGCAACCGACATCCCCGTCGACATCGAGCTCGAGGTGCTCGACGGACCGCCCGGCCCGCAGCTCGACCGCCTGGCGGCGGCAACTGATGCGGCGATGGTGGCCGTCGGCGCGTGCGGCCAGAGCCCGCTCACGGGTGCGCTCGCCGGCGCCCCGACGCTGCACCTCATGCGCTACAGCGCCCGCCCGGTCCTCGTCTGCCCGCGTCCGCAGCGGCTCACCCGAACGCGTCGGCGAACGGCCGGCCAGATCTCGAGCGTGGCGTCCTGACCCCTCGAACGGAAGGAACGTGATGGCCCGCTCGCGCGATCCCCGAACCTCGATCCAGTCTCGGCTGGCAGCCGAGCACCATCTTGTGCCGCCCCGCCGCAACAACGAAGACCCGAGCCCCACCCAAGACGCGCGCGCCGGCGACGAACGCCAGCAGACGACGCCGGATTCCGCGCCCGACTGGCGTGTCGGGTGCGGAGACGGTCGCGTTCGTCCTCGCGCTCGTCATCGTGGTGGTGCTGGTGGCCCTGCTCTGAGAGGCGATCGTCGCGCTGCGACAACCTCCGCCGCGAAGCCGGCGACGTCATGCCGGGGCTTTATCTGCCGGACATCCCGGCGCGGCAGCCTCTGGACATATCGCCTGAGGACTCCCAAGTCGTTCCTGAGCCGGCTGACGAGGTCGGGCGAAGTCCCGGCGGCATCGCCTCGCCAAAGCGGGAGGCGCGGTGATCGAGGTCCTGCTGATCCTCGTCGCGCTCGCGCTCGTCGTCGCGTGCGGCGCGTTCGTGGCGGCGGAGTTCGCGCTCGTGACCGTCGACCGGCCGTCGGTCGAGCGCGCTGTCGAGGAGGGTGACACGAAGGCGGCGGGCGTGCTCTTGGCGTTGCAGAGCTTGTCGACGCAGTTGTCTGCCGCGCAGGTCGGGATCACGCTGACGAATCTGTTGATCGGGTTCCTGGCCGAACCCTCGATCGCGCGGCTCATCGACGGTCCGCTCGAGTCGGCCGGCGTGTCGGGCAATGCCGTGACCGGGGTTGCCCTCGTGATTGCGCTCACGCTGGCGACCGGGATCACGATGGTGTTCGGCGAGCTGGTGCCGAAGAACCTGGCGATCACCAGACCGCTGGCGACCGCGCGAGCCGTTCAGGGCTTCCAACGTGCCTTCACCGTGGCAACGGGACCGATCGTTCGATTCTTCAACGGGACGGCGAACGCCGTGCTGCGGCGGCTCGGGGTCGAGCCGCAGGAGGAACTCGCCTCGGCCCGGTCGCCCGAGGAGCTGGCTTCGCTGGTCCGCCATTCGGCGTCGGAGGGAACGCTCGATGTGAGTACGGCGACGCTGTTGCAGCGCTCGTTGGACTTCACCGAGCGCCGGGCGCACGAGATCATGACCCCGCGCGGCAGCGTCTGCGCACTCGAGGCCGATGCGCCGGTCCTCGCGGTGATCGAGCAGGCACGGGCCAGCGGACATTCTCGGTTCCCGGTGACACGAGCAGATGGCTTCGTCGGCGTGGCTCACATCAAGGACGCGGTGACGGTGCCATTCGAGCAGCGTGGCGCGCTGACGGTCGCCGAGGTGATGAAGCCGCCGCTGATGGTGCCGGAGTCGCTCGAGCTCGATCAGCTGCTCGAGGAGCTGCGGCGCGGCGGGCTGCAGATGGGGCTGGTGGTCGACGAGTTCGGCAACGTCGACGGGCTGGTGACGCTGGAGGACCTGGTCGAGGAGATCGTCGGCGAGGTCCAGGACGAGCATGACCCGGGTGAGCAGCGCTGGCGGCGCGAGGCCGAGGGGCGCTGGGTGCTGTCCGGGCTGTTGCGCCCAGACGAGGTGCAGCGCGCGACCGAGATCCGGCTACCCGAGGACGAGGACTACGAGACCGTCGCCGGGCTCGTCGCCGATTGCTTGGCGCGGATGCCCGAGCCCGGCGACGCCGTGGAGCTGCCCGCCCGCGACCGCGACGAGGCCGAGTGCGACGTCCGTCTCACCGTGCTCGCGATGGACGGGCTGCGCGTTGACCGCATCCGGCTCGAGCTGCTCGAGGGTGGCGATCGGTGAGTACCGGCACCGCCCTTGCGATCAGCGCCTTCCTGCTCGTTGCCAATGCGTTCTTCGTCGGCGCGGAGTTCGCGCTGATCTCGGCGCGACGATCGTCGATCGAGCCCCGAGCGCAGGCGGGCAACCGGTTGGCGGGCATAACGCTGCACGCGATGGAGCGCGTGTCGCTGATGATGGCGGGCGCGCAGCTGGGTATCACCATCTGCTCGCTCGGGCTGGGCTACCTCGGCGAGCCGGCCATCGCCCACACGCTCGAGGGACCGTTCGACTCGATCGGCATCCCGGAGTCGCTCGTCCATCCGTTCGCGTTCGCGATCGCGCTCGGACTGATCGGCTACCTGCACGTCGTCCTCGGCGAGATGGTGCCCAAGAACCTGGCCCTCGCAGGTCCCGATCGCGCGGCACTCGCGCTCGCGCCGCCGCTGGCGATCATCGTGCGCGTACTGCATCCCTTCATCGCGCTGCTCAACTGGATCGCCAATCGAGTGCTGCGACTCGCCGGGGTGGCGCCGAAGGACGAGGTCACCAGCGCTTTCACCCGCGACGAGGTCGCAGGCCTGGTCGAGGAGTCGCGTCGGGAGGGGATGCTCGACCGCGAAGAGGAGCGCCTGCTGGTGGGCGCGCTGACCTTCGAAGAGCGCGACGCGCGCACGGTGCTGCTCCCGCGCGAGCAACTGGTGACCGTGCCCCCGGACGTCACGCCGCACGAGGTCGAGGAAGTCGCCGCCCGCACGGGCTACTCGCGGTTCCCGGTCGTGCGCGACGGCGAGCTGGTCGGCTATCTGCACCTCAAGGACGCGCTCGAGATCGAGGATGTCCACCGCCGTCGCTCGATCGCGTCGTCCTGGATCCGCGACCTCTCCATCGTGGACGCCTCAGATCCGCTGCGAACCGTCCTCGCGGCGATGCAGCGCTCCAAGTCACACCTCGCGCGCGTCACCGCGGACGGGAACACGCTGGGCGTCGTGGCACTCGAGGACGTGCTCGAAGAACTGGTGGGTGAAGTCCGCGACGAGATGCAGCGGCGCGTCGGATGACGAAGCACCAATGATCGCGCACCCGCTGGCGCGCTGAGTGCGAGGAGCGTTCGGTGGGCTGTCAACCCGATGCCGGCCGAACCCGGCGCACCGCGACGGCCATAGTCGTACCGAGCACCGCGTCGGACGAACCCAACGCATCGACCACGACGCGGCGTCTCGACAGTCCCGCGCTCGTCGCCGACGGCGACGGCGACCCCCACCACCACTAGGCCGGCGGTGTCACCCGGTCCGTCCACGTCGCCCCGCCGTCGGCCGACTGCTTGACGGTCCCGTCGAGCAGCACCGCGTAGAGGTCGTCCGCGCTCGCCGCGAACAGCCCTCGCGGTTCGCCACCGGTCGACCCGACGTCCTCCCAGGTCTCCCCGCCATCGCTGCTGCGCTTGATCGGCCCGCCCGGATCGACCCGGTACAGCGCAGACGACTCCGGCCACGCCAGCCGCGCGTTCGGGACCGGCTCGCGCTGCCGCCAGGCGCCGCCCTGATCGGTGGAGGTGAAGACGCCCGACTGCGTCGTCGCGACCCAGCGCTTCGGATCGCCCGGGTCGACCTCGAGGTCCACGAGCGGATCCGGCGGGCGCTTGCCCGAGAACGTCTTGCCGCCGTCGGAGCTGACGTCGATCGCCGGTTCGCCATAGCGGCCGGCGACGATCGTCTCCCCGGACGCCTGGATCGCGTGGAAGTCCGCCTTGCCGAGCTCGGACACCGACTCCCAGCTCTTGCCCGCGTCGGTCGAGCGCACCAGCCCGAGCGACGGCGGCAGCTGTGAGCCGGCGGGCGGGTGCCCGGACGCGATCAGCTCGTCATCGCCGGTGAAGCGCACCACGAGCTGCTCGGAGATCATCCCCGTGCCGTCGCCGGTCTCGAGCGTGCCCTCCACCTTCTCGGGTACGTCGCTGCCCTCCGGAATCCGGAACAGGCCTGTGTTGGTCGACATCCAGACGGAGCCGTCGGCCGGGTTGACATCGACCGCGCCCACGATCGGGTCCTGCCCGTCGGGATCGATCCACGGCACCGCCGGCTCGGCGGTATCGCCGCCCGCCTCATCGCCGCCGCCGTCACCGTCGCCCAGCAGCACGAACGCGACCACCGCGCTGACGGCGACCAGCGCCGCCAGCCCCAGCAGCGCCCCACGCGGGAGCCCGCCCTCAGGCGGTGGCTCCGATGCCGGCTTCGTCGTGGCCGGCTCCGTCTCGGGCGCCGGCGCGCGCGTCGCGCCGGAGTGCCGGTTGCGCTTCCCCCTCGCCACGGCACAAACGAATAGCAAGCCGCCTCAGCGGTCGCCTCGATGGCGGCGCGGAGGAGCCGTCAGGAGGCTTCGAAGCCGGTCATGTCCGTCCGCTCCTCGGCGAGCAGGAACGTCTCGACCGACACGTCCTCCTCGATGTGGGTCTCCGAGAGGAACGCCCTGACCTTGCGGCCGGTCGCCTGCTCGACGATGCTCGTGAAGCTGTCGGCCATCTGCTGCTGAAAGCGGCGGCGGATGTGCTGGATCGCATCGCGCTCGCCCCGATCGGCGAGCGTCTTCTCGGCGCGCGTGAAGCTCTCCTCGAGCACCACGACCACGAGGTCCTCGACGATGTAGGTCTTCGCCCTGGTCGGGCCCTTGCCGTAGTACTCGGCCTGCAGTCGGACGATCTCCCTCGAGATCGTCGCCCTCATCTCGCCCAGCGATCTCTGCTGCTCGTCCGACATGGCTGGCTCGCCTGTATACCTTCCACCTGCCCGATGTGCAAACGAGCTCGCGAGCGTTGATCGGAGGCCCCGCTGGCGTCCAGCGCCCGCTCGAGGTGCTCGGCCTGCGCGAGCAGCTCCCGTTCCTCGATCCGTCTGAGCTCTCGGCCGGCCGGTGGCGTCGGCACCCGCGAGCCTGAACCGGCGCGTTATGCCACGACGGACCGAGGTGCGCCGGCGCCGTCGGGCGCGCGGTCGAGGATGAAGATCTCCGCGGCCGTGTCCGGCTCGTTGTGGTTCGCGCTCATGAAGGCCTGGACGGTGCACTGCGTGAGCCCCTCGACGATGGCGACCAGGTCGTCGCGCATCGTGGCCTGAAACACCCGTCGCAGGTGGAGCACGGTGTCACCTTCGCCTGCGCGCACGAGCGCGCGCTCGGCCTTCGTCTGGCCGTCATGTAGGACCACGACGACGAGGTCGCCGTCGATCGTGGTGCGGGCCCGGGTGGGCCCGCGACCGGTGTGCTCCGTGAACGCGTGCACGACGGCAGTGGAGATCGATGCTGCGAGCCGGCCGCGCTCGGTCGGGTCTTCGTCGGGGTGGGTGGGCATGACGCCCGGTTTCTCGCCCCCGCTCGAGGGTAGGGCCGCGCGCAAGGCAGAGGGGGGCGGATGAGACCCGACGACGGCCTGTCCCATCCTACTCTCATGCGTCATCCGGGATGGCAAGAGAGAGCTCCGCGACTGGTAGCATCTCCCCGCACGGGAGCCTCAGCCCGGTACCGCCCGGTCGGACGTCTGAGCTTGGCCGGGAGGTGCCGCTCTTGATCCTCCGAAACGGCTGGGCACTTCCTCCGGTACTCGCAGAGAGAACGCCGGCGGAGGGATCCGCAGGAGAGGCACCATGGCCCGAGCAGACACGTCATCGGACGGCGATCCGCCGCGGGAGCGACCGTCCGCCGACGACCGGGTCGTCCTCGACAGGATCACGCGCGGCGTCGCCGCGCTGCGGGCGGAGAACCAGCAGCTGCGGCTCGAGCTCGAGCGGCTCCAGTCCGCCGCGCACGGCCAGAATGGCAAGCTGGCCGGGAACGGGACCGTCCTCGCGGGCGATCTGACCCAGATGGTCCTGCCTGCCGATCCGAGGGCGCCGTCCGCCGCGCGCACCCTGCTCGGCCTCTGCGTCGGGCCGCTGCTCGACAGCCGGGTGCTCAGCGACGCGCAACTGCTCATCAGCGAGCTCGTGACCAACAGCCTCGTCCACGGCGGGCTCGGCGTGGACGAAGGCATCGTCGTCCGCATCCAGCTCGACAGCGATGCGCTCCAGCTCGAGGTGCGCAATCCCGGTGTCACCGGCACGATCGCGTCGACCGGCGGCGACCCCGTGGGCGGCCGCGGATTCGGGCTCGACCTCGTCAGCCTGCTGAGCACCGAATGGGGCGTCCGCCGCGACGGCCACACGGCCGTTTGGGCCGAAGTGAGCCGCACCGCCGCTTGAGCTCGGGATGCTCGGTTGATGGTTCACGGCGGGTCGCCCAGCCCGCATGCCACCGCTCGGGCAGAGGCCTAGGCTGCCGGGTGTGTCTCGGCGCAGCGAACGCTCAGACGGCCCGCGGGGTGGGCGCGACGCGGGCATGCTTCTGCTCCTCGTGCGCGGGCGGGTCTTCGTCGAAGGCCTCGGCGATCAGGACGGCGCTGCCGAAGATGAACATCGCGACCGCCACGGTCGCGACGACGCGGGTGGGGAAGTTCGGGTGGTGGCCGCTGTTGTGGAGGACGGCGTGGCCCTTGCCGCGGGTGATGAGCCAGCGGTTGACGGGGAAGGCGATCACGCCCGCGACGACGAGCGCGAAGGAGAGCGCGCCCCAGAAGAGGACGTCGCCGACGCCGGACTCCATCGCCCCGGGGATCGAGACCATGAGCGCGTTGTCGACGATCTCCATGACGGCGATGCTGAAGGTGTCGGTGGCGAGCGCGATCGGCACGACGGCCGAGAGCGCGAGGCCGGCGCGCAGCAGCGGCAGGCTGGTCAGCGAGTAGCCGAACAGGAACGCGAGGGCGACGGCGAGCGCGACGGTGCCCCACTGGGAGAAGCCGAGCGCGGTGCCGATGACCATGCCCAGAACCTCGCCGATCGCGCACCCGGTCAGGCAGTGCAGCGTTGCGCTGAGCGTCACGGCGTTCAGCGCCCGGCCGGAGGTCGGGAGCTCGTGATGATGGTGTGCCGCAGCGTTCATGCAACGGCATTATATACCCTATGGGGGTATCGTCAAGCGGCGGCGGCGGCCACTACGAGCGCGATGCCGTCGAGCGCGACGGCGTACGCCGCGCGCGAGCCCGTGCCGATCGCGTTGGCCACCGAGTCCGAGGGAGTCGGCGGGCTGCTCGCCCACGATCGGGTGGAGCCGGCGGAGCTGCGCCGCAGCGGGCGGCGGCAGCTCGAGGAGCACGCGAACGTCGAGCTCCGCCACGGCGCGGTCGCGGACGTCGAGCCGGTGGCGGACGGATTCGTCGTGACGCCGGCAGTCGCGGCGCCGGTGCACGCGCGGGCGATCGTGCTGGCGCACGGGCTGCGCTACGACCCGCCGCCGCTGCCCGGGATCGAGGCGCTGTGGGGACGGTCGGTGTTCCACTGCGCGTTCTGCGACGGCTGGGAGGTGCGCGACCGGCCCCTGGCGCTGCACGCGAGCGGCCCCGGCGCCGCGATTCGGGGGTTAGCCGAACCCGGCCCGCTCGTCCCTGAGCCCCAGCTGGCGCTCACGGGAGAGCGTGTCCTCGATGCCCCACGCCTCGGCGATGCGGCCCCCGACCACGCGGAAGATGTAGACCTCGTCGACGCGCTCGAAGCGCCGGCCGGTCGGCGGGTTCCCGCGCCACGGACCGAGGTTGGTGGCGGAGCAGTGGAAGCGGCCCGCGACCTTCTCGCCCTCGGCGATCAGGTCGAGGATCGTCATCTCCACGTCCGGGAAGCTCTCGCGGAACGGCGTGATCCAGCGCCGCGCGCCCGCGGCCATCTCGGGCGTGTAGAGCTCGTCGATCAGCTCGAGCCGGCCGCCGTTGATCACCTCGTCGATGAGGCGGGCGACGATGTGCTTGGGGTCGCTCACGCCGCCGCGCCGAGGAGTCCGCCGACCTTCTCGAGCGCGCCGTCGGCGAGGCTGAAGTACGCGAAGGAGCCGCGCTTCTCGCGCTCCAGGATGCCGGCGTCGAGCAGTTGCTTGAGGTGGTAGCTGACCGAGGACTGCTTGAGCGCGAGCAGATCCTGGAAGTCGCAGACGCACACGGCTTCGCCGCCGGCGGCGAGCAGCCGGTTGATGATCTTCACGCGGTGGCGGTCGGCAAGGGCCTTGAAGACGCGCTCGAGCTCGGTCGCCTCGGCGTCGCTGAGGGACGGGCCGTTGAGTGGCGCACAGCACTGCACGACGGGGAGCGTGGTCATGGGGTCGACAAGCATATCGAAAAAACTTGATGTCTTGCGGAGATGGTGTTAGCTTCACGCATCGAACTTCTTCGATGCCTTCACGGACAGGAGCTGTCATGACCCAGAATCCCCACACGGTCGCCGTGATCGGCGCGGGCCCGGTCGGCCTGGCTGCCGCGGCGCACCTCGCCTCGCGTGGGATCGAGCCGCTCGTGTTCGAGGCCGGCGACGCCGTCGGCGCGAGCATCCGCGAGTGGGGCCACGTGCGCGTGTTCTCGCCCTGGGAGTTCAACATCGACCCGGTCGCGGCGGAGCTGCTCGCCGAGGCCGGCTGGACGGCGCCCGATGCTGACGCGTACCCGACCGGCGCGGAGATCGTCGAGCGCTACCTCGAGCCGCTGGCGAGCCTGCCGGAGGTGGCGCCCGCGCTGCACCTCGGCGCCCGCGTGAGCGCCGTGACCCGTCACGGGATCGACAAGCTCAAGGACGCCGGTCGCGAGGACGCGCCGTATGAGCTCGTGGTCGAGGAGGGCGGGGAGGAGCGCCGCTACCTCGCCTCGGCGGTGATCGACGCGTCCGGGACCTGGACTCGCCCGAACCCGCTCGGCGCCGGCGGCCTGCCCGCCCAGGGCGAGCGTGCCGCGGCCGACCGGATCGCCTACGGGATCCCGGACGTGCTCGGCGCCGACCGGGCCCGCTACGCCGGCCGGCGCGTGCTCGTCGTCGGCAGCGGTCACTCGGCCTTCAACGCGATCCTCGACCTCGTCACGCTGCGCGATTCCGAGCGCGGCACGGAGATCGTCTGGGCGATCCGGGGCGCCGGACCCGGCCGCAAGTACGGCGGCGGCGGTGACGACCAGCTGCCGGCGCGCGGCGCGTTGGGCGCCACCGTCCGCGGCCTCGTCGACGACGGATCGGTCCAGCTCGTCGGCGGCTTCCAGGTCCGCGGGGTCTTCCTCGAGGACGGCCGGGTGTCGGTCTCCAGCGGCGGCACCACGATCGCCGCCGACGAGATCATCGCCGCGACCGGCTTCCGCCCGGACCTCTCGCTGCTCGGGGAGCTGCGACTCGACCTCGACGACCGCGTCGAGGCGGCGCGTGCGCTCGCTCCGCTGATCGACCCGAACCTGCACTCCTGTGGCTCGGTGCCGCCGCATGGCGTCGACGAGCTCTCGCACCCCGACGAGGGCGTGTTCATGGTCGGCATGAAGAGCTACGGCCGCGCGCCGACCTTCCTGCTGCGCACCGGGTACGAGCAGGTCCGCTCGGTCGTCGCCGCCCTCGCCGGCGACTGGGACGGCGCCCGCCGCGTCGAGCTCGTGCTGCCCGAGACCGGCGTCTGCAGCGCCCGGCCGGCGCCCGACGACGCGACCGCGTCCGCGCCCTCCGCGTGCTGCGGCAGCGGGTCCCCGCACGCCGGCGCGACCGCGGCGGCGTGATCGCGGACTCGCCTCAGCCCGGGCTCGCTCCGCCGGTCTGGCGGACGCGGGCCTGGGGCATCGTCGGCGCGCTCTCGGTCACCGAGACGATCTCGTGGGGGATCCTCTACTACGCCTTCGCCGTGTTCCTGCTGCCGATGCAGCGGGAGCTCGGCTACTCGGCGGCGCAGCTGACCGGCGCGTTCTCGCTCGCCCTGCTCGTCTCCGGCGTGGCGGGGATCGCCGTCGGTCGGCATCTCGACCGGCGCAGCCCGAGGACGGTGATGACCGCCGGCTCGGTGGCCGGCGCGCTGCTCGTCCTCGCCTGGTCGCAGGTGCACGGGCTGCTCGCGTTCTACGCCCTCTGGATCGGGATCGGCGTCGTCATGGCCGCCGTCCTCTACGAGCCCGCGTTCACGGTGCTGGCGAAGTGGTTCCCGCGCTCCGCCGAGCGCCGCCGGGCGATGACGGCGATGACGTTGGCCGGGGCGCTCGCCAGCTTCCTCTTCCTGCCGCTCACCCAGGTCCTGATCGACGCCTACGGCTGGCGCGACGCGCTGCTCGTGCTGGCGGCCGTCCTCGCGCTCGGCACGGTGCCGTTGCACGCGGCCGTCCTGCGCCGGGCGCCCGCGGCGGACGTCGCCGATCAGCCTGACCCGTCCACGTCGGCCGCCGAGGCGCTGCGCTCCCGTTCGTTCTGGCTGCTTTCCGGGGCGTTCTTCCTCGCCACGGGCGCCGCGATCGCCGTGACCGTCCAGGGCATCCCGTTCCTGCTCGAGCGCGGCTACGGCGCCGGCTTCGCCGCCTTCTCGATCGGCGTGATCGGCGTCTCGCAGATCCCCGGGCGGCTGCTGTTCGCCCCGCTCGCGGAGCGGCTGCCGCGCCCGTGGGGGACCGTTGCGCTGTTCGCGCTGATCGCCGCCGGGATCGGCCTGATCGTCGGCGTCGACGCCACGGCGGCGGTGATCGCGGGGATGGTCCTGCTCGGCATGGGGAACGGGATGGCCACGCTGGCCCGGGCGACCGTGATCGCCGACCGCTACGGACCTGCTGCCTACGGCACGATCGCGAGCGTCGCCGCCTCGGCGACCATCGGGGCCCGCGCGGCCGCCCCGGTGGCGGCGGCGGCGTACGCGGCGATCGTCGGCTACAGAAGCCTGCTGGTCACGCTCGCGGCGGTGGCGCTCGCCGCGGCCGCGCTCGCCTACGCGGCAGAGCGCCCGAGCGCCGCCCGCACGGGGTGACCCGAAGGCCGGAGCACCATCCAGCTCGCTGCGGCGAAGCAGAGCAGGCCGAGCGGCCCGAGCGGCGGGGTGTGCCCGGCGATCAGCGCGGAGGCCCCGAGCAGCACCTGCAGCCGCGTCGGCGCGCCCGCACGGCGGAAGGCCAGCACGGTGGCGACGACGGCGACGATCCACGCCGTGGTACCGACGATCCAGAAGATCCCGGGCTCGCCCATGATCGGGTTCGTCGCGAGGTTCTCGATCAGCCGCGCGGCGACCGCGTCGCGCTCGGGGGCGGGGAGTCCGTTGAGCTGCTGCCCGAGGGCGCCGATGGCGAAGCCCTCGAACGCCAGGTAGGGGATGTAGAACGCGGCGAACGGGATCAGGGCGACGCGGGCGACGGACGCGGCCCGCCCGCGCAGGCCCTCGAGCAGCACGTACATGCCGACCGCGAGCAGGCAGAAGGTGAGGACCATGCCGACGTGGACGACCTGGAAGCGCGTCGTCGCCTCCCGCAGGCCCTCCCAGTCGCCGACCATCGGGTGCAGCCAGAGCAGCCCCGAGAAGGCGATCGGGGCGCCGATGAGGAACACGGCGCGGACAGGAGCGGTCATGGCGTCCCCTCGAGTTCGAGGGCGCTGGTGAGGGTTGCGGTCATAGCCGCAACTCTGCTGCTGGAGCCGCCGGCCCGACATGGGGGTCCGCTGGCGTCACGGTGCAGGTGCGGTCGCGCTCGCGGTGAGGGCAGCCGTACCTAGCCAGGCGCGGCGCGAGCCGTCAGGATGGCCGCATGACGCGTCGGACGCTCGCCATCGCGGCGGCGGCCCTGCTCTGCGGAATCGGCGACGTCCTGCTGGTGCTCGCGAGCGAGCACCAGCCCGATCCCGATGTCTGGGCGGTGTTCGGGCCGGTGGTCGGGTGGAGCTTCGTGGGCACGGGCCTGTACGCGTGGCGGCGACGGCCGGAGTCGCGCTTCGGCCGCCTGATGGTCCTGGCGGGGTTCGCCTGGTTCCTCGGGCCGCTCTACGCCTCCGACGATCCCGTCGTGTTCTCGTTCGGCATCGCGCTCAGCGGGCTCTGGGGCCCGGTCTTCGGCCACCTCCTGCTGAGCTTCCCGACGCGGACGGCTGCCGACGCGGGCGCGCCGCCGGCTCGTGGGGGCGAGCTACGTGCTGATACCGCTCGCCCCGGTGCCGGCACTGCTCGTCAGCCCGGCCGAGACGGTGATCACCGACTGCCGCGGCGGCTGCCCGCGCAACGTGCTGCTCATCTCGGACGACCCGGGCCTGAGCGACGTCGCGCTTGCCTACGGCTCGGCGGTGACGCTCGGGATCTGCCTCGCCGCGGTCGTGATGCTGGTGCGCCAGTGGCGCAGAGCGGGCGCGCCCGAGCGCCGCAGCCTCGTCCCTCTGTTCGGCGCGGGCGGACTGATGCTCGCGCTCATCGCCGCATACTCGGTGACCCAGTTGGACGCGCTGCTGTGGATGGCGTTCGCGGCCTTCGCGGCGACCCCGTTCGCGTTCCTCGCGGGCCTCGCTCGCGCCGACGTCTCCGGCTCGCGCGGCGTCCGGGTCCTGATGGCCGGTCTCGCCGACATGCCCGAGCGGGCGGACCTGCGCGAGAACCTGGCGCGGGCGCTCGGCGACCCGGCGCTGGAGCTCGCGTTCTGGATGCCCGCGCCGGCCCGCTACGTCGACGCGGCCGGGGCGCCGGTCGAGCTGCCGGCCGAGGACGATCCGCACCGGACGGCCACGGAGATCAGCCACCAGGGCGAGAGGGTGGCCGTGATCGTCCACGACCGCGCGCAGGACCGGGAGACGGTGCGCGCCGCGGGCGCCGCCACGGCGCTGCTGCTGGACAACCAGCGTCTCGAGGCCGAGCTGCGCGCGCGGCTGGTCGAGCTCGACGCCTCGCGCGCCCGCATCGTGCAGGCGGGCGACGCCGCGCGCCGCCGCCTCGAGCGGGACCTCCATGACGGCGCGCAGTCGCGGCTCGTCGCGCTCGCGCTGACATTGCGGCTCACGCGCATGCGCATGACCGAGCAGAACGACACGGCGACGCTGCTGGACACGTGCATCGACGAGCTCAGGCTGAGCCTCGACGAGCTGCGCGACCTCGCGCGCGGCATCCACCCGGCGGTCCTCTCCGACCGCGGGCTCGAGCCGGCCGTGCGGGCGCTCGCCGCCCGCGCGCCGCTCCCGGTGGACATCGTCGGAGGCCCGACCGGGCGGCTGCCCGCGGCGGTCGAGACGGCCGCCTACTTCGTCGTCTCCGAGGCACTCGCCAACGTGAGCAAGTACGCGCGCGCCGGCCACGCCACCGTGCGCGTGGAGCGCGTCGACGGGCGGCTGCTCGTGGACGTCTCCGACGACGGCGTGGGCGGCGCCAGCGCCGAGCTCGGGTCCGGGCTGCGCGGGCTCTCGGACCGCGTCGCGGCGCTCAGCGGCACGCTCGAGGTCTCCAGCCCGCCCGGCCGCGGCACGCGCCTGCACGCCGAGCTGCCCTGCTCGTGAGCGCGGCCGCCGACAGACCGCTGCGCGTGGTCGTGGCCGAGGACTCGTTCCTGCTCCGGGCCGGCGTTGTGCGGGTCCTGGAGCAGCAGGGGTTCGCCGTGGTCGGCGAGGCCGGCGACGCGGAGGAGCTCCTCGAGCAGGTCGCCGAGCACCGGCCCGACGTCGCCGTGACGGACATCCGCATGCCTCCGACCCACACCGACGAGGGCGTGCGCGCGGCGATCCGGATCCGCGCCGAGCTGCCGGACACCAGCGTGCTCGTGCTCTCCGAGTACGTGCGCGAGAGCTACGCGCTGCAGCTGCTGGGCGAGAGCGCCGAAGGCGTCGGCTACCTGCTCAAGCGGCGCGTCACCGAGCCCGCGAGCTTCGCCGACGCGGTGCGTCAGGTGGCGCGCGGCGGCTCGGCGCTCGACCCCGAGGTCGTCGCGGAGATGCTCGAGCGGCGCGCGCCCGGCGGGCCGCTCGACCGGCTCTCGGAGCAGCAGCGCGCCACGCTCGCGGGCATGGCGGAGGGCCGCTCCAACGCCGCGATCGCCCGCGACCTCGACATCAGCGAGGCCTCGCTGCAGCGGCACATCTCGAGCATCTTCGCCACGCTCGACCTCCCGCGCGACAGCGAGGGGCACCGCCGGGTGCTGGCCGTGCTCGCGTACCTGCGCGAGCACGAGGACTAGCGACCGTGTAGCGCCCCGAGGAGCGACCCGATCGCCGTCGCGTAGTTCTGCTGCGGGTCGCCCTGGAGGTGCGCGACGAGCGGGCCGCCCCAGCGCCTGTGCATCAGCTCGATCGAGACCAAGCCGTGCATCGTCGCCCAGATCAGGTGCGCGTCGGTCGCGGGGTCGGTGAAGCCGGGCCGCCACCCGGCGACGCGGGTGGCGAGCATCTCGAAGGTGGCGAGTCCGGCGAAGCGGCTGGCGTCGGATGGCACGAAGTCAGGCGTCGCGCGCTCGAACATCAGGCCGTAGAGCGCCTCGTTGTCGAGCGCGAACCCGCGGTAGGCCAGGGCGAAGGCCACCAGCTCCTGCTGGTCCTGAGCGTCGGAAGGGACGCCGTCGAGCCGGTCCTCGAGGCGCCGGAAGCCGTGCAGGTAGAGCTGCTCCAGCAGCCCCTGCTTGGACCCGAAATGCGTATAGACGCCCATCGTCGACTGCTCGGCGGCCGCTGCGACATCGCGGATGCGCAGCGCTCCCGGTCCGCGCTCCTCCAGCAGGCGGAGCGCAGCGTCGAGCAGGGTCTCCCGCGTGGTCGATGGGCTGGGCACGGTCGCATCGTACGAGTTGACACGACGGCATAACTAAGTTATGTTCGACCCATGCCAACTTCCCTGAGCCCCCACCTCGCCAAGCCCTCCGGGTATTCCGCCGGCCTGCTGCTCGGCCTGCTGGGCGCCCTGCTGGCGCTCTTGATCCTCAACCTCGCGGTCTTCGACGATCTGCGCACGGACGCGTCGGCCGGGGCGCTCGAGACGTTCGCCAAGCCGCAGCACCTCTCGAGCCTGCTCGCCGTCCTGATCGCCGCCGGCCTCGCTGCCTTCAGGCATCGCTCCGCGGCCCGGGTCGCGCTGGCCGTCGCCTGGATCGAGATCGCCGCCTTCACCTTCTTCCACGCGATCCCGGTGGAGATCGGGCCCTCCAAGCCGTACTGGGGCGAGGGCATGGGAGACGCGCTCCAGTGGACCGGCCTCGTGCTGATCATCGCCGTCAGCGCAGCCATCGTCCGCGTCGCGCGGCGCTGACGGTCGGGGCGCCCGGCAACGGACGACGCACGATCGGAGCCCGCTCCCGCGGCCGGAGGTCGTCGGTCTTTTCTCGCTTGCGCTCCGCCTTCGTCAAGCGCTGCTCAGGGGGCGCCCGCACCCCTCACGAGAGGTGGCACCACCGCCGTACGCGTCTTTTCCGGAATCCGGACGCCTGCAGCCCTCCTGGGAGCCGCGCCGGCCCGCTGGGAGTCTGGCCCGTCCCCACACGAAGGCCTCTCCAAGGAGCCCCATGCAACCTCGCAACCTCGCGGCACGCGCCGGCAGATGGAGTGCCACCCACCGCAAGACCGCCGTCATCGGCTGGATCCTCTTCGTCGTCCTCGCCACCGTGATCGGCGGCAAGGTCGGCCAGAAGAACCTCGAGCCGTCGGCGATGGGCAACGGCGAGTCCAAGCGCGGCGACATGATCGTCGCCGACGCCGGCTTCCCCGAGACCGTCGGCGAGCGCGTCCTCATCCAGGGCAAGGGCTCGATCAAGTCCGGCGATCCTGAAGTGACCGCCGCCGTGAAGGACGTCGTCAGTCGCCTCGGGCAGATCGACGGCGTCACGCGACATCGAGAGCCCGCTCGACGCGAGCCACCGCGCCGAGACCGTCTCGAAGGACGGCCGCTCCGTCGTCGTGAACTTCACGCTGCCGGGCAAGTACGAGACGGCCGCCGACGGACGAGAAGATCGAGACGTCGGCCGAGGCGCCGCTCGCCGCCGTCGCCGCGGTCCAGAAGGCGCACCCGCAGCTGCGCGTCGAGGAGTACGGCGATGCGTCGGCGGCAGAAGGCGCTCGGCGCCACCGAGCGCGCCGACGAGGCGAAGTCCCATGCAGTTCTCGATGGGCGGCACGCTGCTGATCCTGCTGATCGCGTTCGGCGCCGCCGTCGCCGCCGGCGTCCCGCTGCTGCTCGGCGTCTCGGCGTTCGTCGCGACCACCGGGCCTGCTCGGCCCGGTCAGCCAGCTCAGCCCGCTGCACGAGGCCGTCGGTCAGGTCACGATGCTGATCGGCCTCGCCGTCGGCGTCGACTACGCGATGTTCTACGTGCGCCGGATGATGGAGGAGCAGGACAAGGGCCGCTCGCCCGAGACCGCGCTCGACATCGCCGCCGCGACCTCGGGTCGCGCGGTGCTGGTCTCCGGGTTCACCGTCATGGCGGCCATGGCCGGCATGTTCTTCTCGGGCAACCCGATCTTCTCCTCGTTCGGCATCGGCACGATCCTCGTCGTCGGCGTCGCCATGATCGGCTCGCTCACGTTCCTGCCCGCCGTGCTGTCCTACCTCGGGCAGAAGGGCTGGCTCGAGAAGGGCCGCGTGCCCTACATCGCCAAGCGCCGCCACAAGGCCAAGGGCGAGTCGCGCATGTGGAACGCCATCCTCAATCGCGTCCTGGCGCGCCCGCTGATCTCGGCGGTGCTCGCCGGCGGCCTGCTCGTCGCCCTGACGATCCCCGCGCTCGGCATGCAGTTCAAGGAGCCCGGCACGGAGGGCATGTCCCGCAGCCAGCCGATCATCCAGACGCTCGACCGCGTCGACGCCGCCTTCCCCGGCGGCAGCGCCCCGGCCAACGTCGTGATCAAGGCGAAGGACGTCACCGCCCCCGAGGTGCAGTCGGCCATCCAGCAGCTGCACGACCAGGCGATCGCCACGCGGCAAGCTGTCGGAGCCCTCGGGCGTCGACGTGAACCCGGACAAGACGGTCGCCGTGGTGTCCCTGGCCGTCCAGGGCAAGGGCACCGACGCGGCGTCGAACGAGTCGGTGCGCGTGCTGCGCGAGGAGGTCGTGCCGGCGACGGTCGGCAAGCTCGACGCGGACGTCGCGGTGACGCGGCATGACGGCCCAGTCGAAGGACTTCCTCGACACGATGAAGTCGCACCTGCCGATCGTGTTCCTGTTCGTCCTCAGCCTGGCGTTCATCCTGCTGCTGGTCACGTTCCGCTCGATCGTGATCCCGATCAAGGCGATCGTCCTCAACCTGCTGTCGGTCGGCTCGGCCTACGGCATCCTGACGCTGGTCTTCCAGGACGGGCACGGTGAGAAGGCGCTGGACTTCACGTCGGTCGGCGGCATCACGCCCTGGCTGCCGCTGTTCCTGTTCGTGGTCCTGTTCGGCCTCTCGATGGACTACCACGTGTTCGTCCTCAGCCGGGTCCGCGAGCTCGTGGACCGCGGGCGGTCCACGGACGAGGCGGTCGCCGAGGGCATCAAGTCCACCGCGGGCGTCATCACCAGCGCCGCCGCGGTCATGGTGGTCACGTTCGGGGCGTTCGCAACCGGCTCCGACCAGCAGATGAAGCAGCTCGGCGTGGGCCTCGCCGTCGCGATCCTGATCGACGCCACGATCGTGCGGGCGGTGCTGCTGCCGGCCACGATGAAGCTGCTCGGCTCGCGCAACTGGTACCTGCCCAAGCGGCTGGGCTGGCTGCCGAAGTTCGAGCACGAGCCCGAGGTCGCTCCCGCCTAGAGCGGAGCGACACCCCTGCTGGACCCGCGGCGCCCGCCACCCGGCGGGCGCCGCCGCGCTGTCGGCTAGCGCGGGCGGCGGGCGAGGTGCCGGTGGCCGGCGGTCACGAGCACGCGGCGGCCCGTGTGGCGGTTGCGATGCCGCCCGGCGCGTCGCCGAGCGAGAGCCCGGCGGCGAGGCCGCCCGTGAGCTCCTGGATCGTGCAGCTCGCCGGCCACAGGCGGCCGATGCGGCCGGGCTCGTCGGCGTCGGTGAACCACACGGCGCCGTCGCCGCCCTCGGCGATCGCGGCGGGCTGGGCGCCGGCACTGAGCCCGGTCGCGTAGGTCTCGACCTTGCCGTCGGTCTTGATGCGGCCGACGCGCCCGGCGCCGGGCCGCACGTACGGCTAGCGGCTCCACTCGCGGCGCAGGACGGCGTAGGTGCGCATGGTCGTCCACTCGCCCTTGAACCAGTCGGCCTCGACCAGGCGGGCCTCGCAGCGGAAGCCGAGCCGCTCGAGCAGGCGATGGACGGCGGCGTTGCGGTCGTCGGTCTCTGCGTAGACGCGGTGCATGTCGTGGCGCTCGAACAGGCGGGCCATGACGGCGCCGAGCGCCTCCGTCGCGAGGCCGCCGCCCTGGCTGGCGGGCGCGAGGGTGACGCCGACCTCGGCCGTCTGCGGCTGCTCGGCGGCGACGCGCACGGCGCAGTCGCCGCGCAGCTCGCCGGTCAGGCGGTCGACGGCCGCGACCTGCACCCACGGCCCCGGGTCGGCGAAGTCGACCCCCTCCTGCGCGGCGACGAGCCGCTCGCCGTCGGCCGCCGAGTACGACGGGTCCCACGACTGGTAGCGGGCGACGTCGGGGTCGCTGCGGTAGGCGGCGAAGGCGGGGACGTCCTCGGCGCCGAGCAGACGCAGCACGAGCCGCTCGGTGACGATCTCCTGCATCGTCAGGCGCCGCGGAGCAGCTCGAGGCCGTCGAGGATGAGGTCGAGGCCGAACAGGAACTCCGCCTCGTAGTCGTAGCCCGCCTTCGCGACGTGGCCGCCGACGACCTCGACGAGGTTGGGGAAGTCGGCCAGCATCGCCTCGTAGGAGCGCATCTGGCGCTGGGCCTCGGCGGCGAAGTCCTCCGGCGTCTCCGAGGCCATGTCGGTCTCCTGCAGCGCGAAGCCGTAGATGTAGGCGTCCTGGACCGAGTAGGCGTGAACGGTCATCTCGAGCGAGAAGCCGGCCGCGCGCAGGCACCCGAGCACCGCGTCGTGCAGCCGCAGGTTCGCCGGCCCGTGCGTCGTGCGCCCCTCCATGTGCCCGACCGCCCAGCGGTGGCGGTTGAGCGCCTCGCGCGTCGAGACGGCGCGCCGGCGCATCGCGGTCCTCCACTCGAGCTCGGGCGACGGCGGCTCGATCTCGGCGAAGACGAGGTCGACCATCCCGTCGACGAGGTCGAGCTTGTTGGGGACGTAGTGGTAGAGCGACATCGCGCCCGCGCCGAGCTCGTCGCCCAGCTTGCGCATGGACAGCGCCTCGAGGCCGTGGCGGTCGGCGTAGGCGAGCGCGGTCTCGAGCACGCGCTCGCGACTCAATCGCGTTGGTTCGGTTTGCCCCACTTGCATCGTCGTACAGTGTACGACAATCTTCTTCGTACAGCGTACGAACCCTTACGGAGGAGTCGGTCATGCAGCGCACGAACCTCGCATCGCGCATCGGCAAGTGGAGTGCAGAGCACCGCAGGGCGGCCGTCCTCGCGTGGGTCGCGTTCGTCGTGCTCGCGGTCGTCGCCGGCGGCAAGATCGGCCAGAGCGACCTCGACGACTCCGCCGCCGGCAGCGGCGAGTCCAAGCGCGGCGACATGATCGTCGCGGCCGCCGGGTTCCCCGAGCAGTCCGGTGAGCAGGTGCTGGTGCAGAGCGGGACGGCCGGCGATCCTCGGCAGTCGGCCGCGGTCGCGGACGTCGTGGCCAGGCTGAAGCGGATCGACGGCGTGACGGACGTCGAGCGCCCGCTGCACTCGGCCGACGGCCGCTCCGTGCTCGTGAGCTTCGCGATCGAGGGCACCGGCGAGCAGGCGGAGAAGCTCGTCGAGCAGCCGCTCGCCGTTGTCGCCGCTGCACAGGCCGCGCATCCAGGCGTGCGCGTCGAGCAGTTCGGCGAGGTCTCGGCGACGAACGCGATCGCCGAGCAGGACGCCGAGGACGGCAAGCGCGCGGAGCTGATCTCCACCGTGCTCCTGCTGATCATCCTGCTCATCGCGTTCGGCGCGGTCGTGGCCGCGGGCCTGCCGCTCGTGCTCGGCGCCAGCGCCGTGGCCGGCACGGTCGGCCTGCTCGGCCCGGTCAGCCGGCTCTACGCGCTGCCCGCCGACGTCGCCGACCTCGTGGTGATCATCGGCCTGGCCGTCGGCGTGGACTACGCGATGGTCTACTCGCGCCGCGTGATGGAGGAGCGCGACCGCGGCCACTCGGCCGACGAGGCCGTCGCGATCGCCGCCGCCACCTCGGGCCGCGCCGTGCTCATCTCGGGCATGACCGTGCTGACCGCGATGGCCGGGCTGCTGTTCGCCGGCAACCCGATCTTCGTCGGCTTCGGCATCGGCACGATGCTCGTCGTCGCCATCGCGATGCTCGGCTCGCTGACCGTCCTGCCCGCGCTGCTCTCGGCGCTCAGCCGCCGCAACTGGCTCGAGAAGGGCCGCGTGCCCTTCGTCGCCAAGCGCCGCCACGCGGCCAAGGGCGAGTCGCGCGTCTGGGCCGCCATCATCAGCCGGGTCCTGCGACGCCCGCTGGCCTCGGCCGTGCTCGCCGGCGGCCTGCTCGTCGCGCTCTGCATCCCGGCGCTGGGCATCCAGTTCAAGGACCCGGGCTTCGACGGCTACTCGCGCAGCCAGCCCGTGATCCAGACCCACGACCGCCTGCAGGCCGCCTTCCCCGGCGGCGCGGTGCCGGCCACCACCGTGATCAAGGCCGACGACGTCACGGCCGCGCCGGTGCGAGCCGCGATCGAGCAGCTGCACGATCAGGCGCTGGCCACGGGTCAGCTCTCCGAGCCCTCGCACGTCGAGATCAGCCCCGACAAGACCGTCGCGACCGTGTCGCTGTCGGTGAAGGGCAGCGGCACCGACGCGGCGTCGCAACGCTCGCTCGAGGTTCTTCGCTCCGAGGTCGTCCCGGCCACGGTGGGCGCGCTGCCGGGGGCCGAGGTCGCCGTGACGGGCCCGACCGCCGGCTCGAAGGACTTCATCGACGCGATGACCTCGCGCGCGCCGCTCGTGTTCCTGTTCGTGCTCACGCTCGCGTTCGTCCTGCTGCTGGTGACGTTCCGCTCGATCGTCGTGCCGATCAAGGCGGTCGTCCTCAACCTGCTGTCGGTCGGCGCCGCGTACGGCATCCTCGTGCTGGTCTTCCAGGACGGCCACGGCGAGAAGCTGCTCGACTTCCAGTCGGTCGGCGGCATCGCCCCGTGGATCCCGCTGTTCCTGTTCGTGATCCTGTTCGGGCTCTCGATGGACTACCACGTGTTCGTCCTCAGCCGCGTCCGCGAGGCCGTCAACCGCGGCATGAGCAACGACGACGCGGTCGCGCACGGGCTCAAGAGCACCGCCGGCGTCGTGACCAGCGCGGCGCTCGTGATGGTCGCGGTGTTCGGCTCCTTCGCCCTCGGCAGCGACCAGCTCGCCAAGCAGATCGGCGTCGGCCTCGCCGCCGCGATCCTGATCGACGCGACGATCATCCGCGCGGTCCTGCTGCCGGCGACGATGAAGCTGCTCGGCGAGCGCAACTGGTACCTGCCCGCCCGCCTGGGCTGGCTGCCCAAGCTCGAGCACGAGCCGCAGCCGGCCGCGGCCTGAAGGTTTCTTCCTCCCTGTGTCGCGACCCGAGTAGGGTCGCGAGACAGGGTCATCCGTCCTGAGGAGCGCCCCGAAGATGTCATCCATCCCAGAGAACCCCTATCCACTGACCCTCGAGGGCGAGCTCGATCCGCAGCTCAGCCGCTGGCGGTGGCTCGTCAAGTGGCTCCTCGTGATCCCGCACGTGGTGCTGCTCGTGTTCCTATGGATCGCGTTCCTGCTGCTCACGGTGGCGGCGTTCTTCGCGATCATCGCCACCGGCCGCTACCCGCGCGCGATCTTCAACTTCAACGTCGGGGTGATGCGCTGGACGTGGCGGGTCTGGTTCTACTCCTACAGCGCGCTCGCCACCGATCGCTATCCGCCCTTCACGCTGGCGGCGGTGCCCGAGTACCCGACCCGGCTCGACGTCGCCTATCCGCCGCAGCTCTCGCGCGGGCTCGCGCTGGTGAAGTGGTGGTTGCTGGCGCTCCCGCACTACCTGATCGTCGGCGTCTTCGCGGGCGGAGCCTGGGCCGGCTGGAACGAGGCCAGCGAGAGCGGCGCATGGAGCTACGGCGGCGGCCTGATCGGCCTGCTGGTCTTCTTCGCCGGAGTGATGCTGCTGTTCACGGGCCGTTACCCGACGGCGATCTTCGACTTCGTGATGGGCATGAACCGCTGGTGCTACCGGGTCGTCGCGTACGCCGCGCTGATGACCGACGAGTACCCGCCGTTCCGGCTCGACATGGGCGGCCGCGAGCCGACGCCGGGCGCCGCCGGCGCCGACGCGGTGGGCACGACGCCCACGCCCAGCATGTCCTGACGCCGAGACGCCTATCCGGACTCGTTCGCGCGATGAGGTATCGTCGCAACAACAGATCTTGTTGTGAGCGCGCTCCCCGTCATTCCAGGCCCGACCGCCGCCGCGTGCTGCGCCCCGTCGGCAGGTGACGACCCGGCGCTGCCCGCCGAGCGCCTCGCCACGGTGGCCAAGGCGCTCGGCGAGCCGCTGCGGGTGCGCATCGTGGACCTGCTGCTGCGCTCCGAGGAGCCGGTCTGCCAGTGCGAGCTGATCGCGCTCTACGGCATCCGGCAGTCGCTGCTCTCCCACCACGTGCGCAAGCTCGTCGACGCCGGCCTGGTGTCGGTCGAGCGGCGCCACAAGTGGGCCTACTACTCGATCTCCCCCGACGCTCTGAAGGAGCTGACCGCATGGCTGAGCTGACCATCCGCGAGACGGTGCGCGAGAAGTACGCCGACGCGGCCCGCCGGGCGGCCGAGGAGCCGAGCTCGTGTGGCTGCGGGCCGGCCGACGAGGCGGTGTTCGGCCCGGGCCTCTACGACGAGTCCGAGGCTGACGGCGCGACCGCGGCCGCCGTCGGCGCCTCGCTCGGGTGCGGCGTCCCGACCGCCGTCGCCGACCTGCACGAGGGCGAGACGGTGCTCGACCTCGGGTCGGGCGCGGGAGCCGACGTGCTGATCAGCGCGCGCAGGGTCGGCGCGACGGGCCGCGCGATCGGGCTCGACATGACCGACGAGATGCTCGAGCTGGCGCGCGCGAACGCCGCCGAGGCGGGCGTGGCCAACGCCGAGTTCGTCAAGGGCCACATCGAGGAGATCCCGCTCCCTGACGCGTCCGTCGACGTCGTGATCTCCAACTGCGTGATCAACCTCTCCGGCGACAAGCCGCAGGTCCTGCGCGAGGCCGCGCGCGTGCTGCGGCCCGGCGGGCGCTTCGCCGTCTCGGACGTGATCGCGGACCCCGGCATGGACGCGGCGACGCGCGCCGACGTGGCGGCGTGGACCGGCTGCATCGCGGGCGCGCTGACCGAGGACGAGTTCCGCGCGGCGCTCACGGCCGCCGGGCTCGTGGACGTCGAGATCCGCCACACGCACCGCGTGCACGAGCACGCCGGCTCGGCGATCGTGCGCGCCCGCAAGCCCTAGGCCATGGCCACGGTGCTGTTCGTCTGCAAGGCCAACCGCGGCCGCAGCGTGATGAGCCAGGCGCTCTTCGAGCGGGCGGCCGTGGGGCGGCACCGCGCGCTCTCGGCCGGCAGCGAGGCGACGCCGGAGGACGGCCCGCACGCCGAGGTCGTCGAGGCGATGCGCGAGCTCGGCGTCGACGTGAGCGCCCAGCGGCCGCGGCGGCTGACCACCGAGCTCGCGGCGGAGGCCGACGCGGTGATCACGATGGGCTGCGGCGACGCGTGCCCGGTGATCCCGGGCTCCAAGCAGCTGCGCGAGGACTGGGACCTGGCCGACCCCAAGGACCGCCCGCTCGACGAGGTGCGCGCCACCCGCGACGAGATCGAGCGGCGCGTGCGGGAGCTGGTGGCCGTGCTCGACCACGCCGCCGGGTAGGGAGCCCGCGTGCCCGCACCCCTGAGCCGGCGGCTGCTGGCCGAGTACCTCGGCAGCGCCTTCCTCGCCGCCGTGGTCGTCGGCTCCGGCATCGCCGCCCAGCGGCTCTCGCCCGGCGACACCGGCCTGCAGCTGCTCTACAACTCCGCCGCCACCGCGACGGGGCTGTACGCGATCATCCTCATGTTCGGCCCGGTCTCGGGCGGCCACTTCAACCCGGTCGTGTCGCTCGTCGACGCCGCCTTCGGAGGGCTCTCGCGCCGCGACGCCCTCGCCTACGTCCCCGCGCAGGTCGCCGGCTGCGTGTCGGGCGCGGTCGCCGCCAACGCGATGTTCTCCCTGGCGGCGGTCAGCATCTCGGACACCCACCGCGCGAGCCCGGCGCACCTCTTCGCCGAGGTCGTCGCCACGCTCGGCCTGCTGCTCGTGATCTTCGCGCTGGTCCGCAGCGGCCGCAGCGCCACCGCCCCGGCCGCCGTCGGCGCGTACATCGGCGCGGCCTACTGGTTCACGAGCTCGACGAGCTTCGCCAACCCGGCCATCACCGTGGGACGCATGTTCTCGGACACCTTCGCCGGCATCGCGCCCGCCGCGGTGCCCGGGTTCGTGCTGGCACAGCTCGCGGGCGGGGCGCTCGCGTTCGGGCTCGTCAGGACGCTGTACCCCGGCGTCACGCCGGCAGTGGCCGAGCAGGCCGTGGTGCCGCGCGAGGGCGTCGCCGACGAGGTTCGCTAGAGCGCATGCGCTGGATCACGCTCGCCGTCGTGTCGGCGGCCACGGCGATGCTGCTGCTCGACGTGACCGTCGTCAACGTCGCGCTGCCGGCGATCCGGGCCGACCTGGACGCGAGCTTCGCGGAGCTGCAGTGGGTCGTCGACGCGTACGCGCTCACGCTCGCGGCGACGCTGCTGACGGCGGGCGCGATCGCGGACCGCCGCGGCCGCCGCGCCGTCTTCGCCGCCGGGCTGGTCGCGTTCACCGTCTGCTCGGGCCTGTGCGCGGCGGCGGGCAGCGGCGCCGTGCTCGACCTCGCGCGCGCCGCGCAGGGGATCGGGGCGGCGGCGATGTTCGCCGCGTCGCTGGCGCTGCTCGCGCACGAGTTCCAGGGCGCGCAGCGCGCCTTCGCGCTCGGCGTGTGGGGCGCGATCACCGGCGCCGCGCTGGCGATCGGGCCGCTCGTGGGCGGCGTGCTCGTGGACGGCCCGGGGTGGCGCTGGGTCTTCCTGGTCAACCTCCCGCTCGGCGCGCTCCTGACGTGGCTGACGCTGCGCCACCTCCCGGAGTCGCGCGACCCGGCTCCGCGCGGGCTCGACCTCCCGGGCCTGGCGAGCTTCGGCGGCGCGAGCTTCCTCCTCACCTACGGCCTCATCCGCGGCAACGGGGACGGCTGGTCCAGCGCGCCCGTGCTCGGCTCGCTCGCGGGCGCCGCCGTGCTGCTCGCCGCGTTCGCGGCGATCGAGCGCCGCGCCGACGCCCCGATGCTCGCCCCGGCGCTGTTCCGCGACCCGGCCTTCACGGGCACCGCCGTCGTGGCGTTCGCCCAGTCCGTCGCGCTCTATCCGCTCTTCCTCTTCCTCGCCGTCTACCTCCAGGAGGGGCTCGGCTACTCCGCGACGGAGACCGGCCTGCGGCTGCTGCCGCTGACGCTCGTGCTGCTCGTGGTCGCGCCGGTCTCCGGGCGGGCGACCGGGCGGATCGGGCTGCGCGCCCCGCTCGTGACCGGGCTCGCGCTGATCGCGATCGCGCTGTGGCTGATGCGCGGGCTGGAGACGACGTCCTCGTGGACGCACCTGCTGCCCGGGTTCGTCGTCGGCGGGCTCGCGATCGGGATCATCAGCCCGGCCCTCGCGGCGGCGATGGTCGGGGTGCTCTCGGCCGACCAGGTCGGGCTCGCCTCCGGGATCAACAACACGTTCCGCCAGCTCGGGATCGCCGTCGGCATCGCGGTCCTCGGCGCCGTGTTCACGCACCACGCGGACGGCCGCCTGCAAGGCCTCGTCGACGGCCTCGACGCCGTCTTCGCCGTCGCCGCTCTGATCGCCGCCGGGGGAGCGGCGATCGCCTGGCCGCTGCTCGCCGGCTTCCGCGGGAGTGATTCTCAACCGATAGGTTGACAAACGCGCCGGGGCGGTCTACTCTCAACCGTATGGTTGAGAGTCCTGCCGCGCTGGACGAGGTCTTCCACGCGCTCGCGAGCGAGCCGCGCCGGCGGATGCTCAACGCCCTCGCCGAGGGCGAGCGGACGGTCGGCGACCTCGCCGGGCCGTTCGAGATGTCGCTCGCCGCCGTCTCCAAGCACCTCAAGGTGCTCGAGGGCGCCGGGCTCGTGGAGCGCACGCCGTCCGGCCGGTCGACGATCTGCCGGCTCACGCCCGGGCCGCTGGCCGGGGCGCACGAGTGGGTCGCCTTCTACGAGCGGTTCTGGAGCGAGCGCCTCGACGCCCTCGAAGCCTTGTTCGCCGAGAAGGAGGAGCCCAAGTGACCGAGTTCGCGGTCGCCCTGACCCGCACGATCCCCGCCCCGCGCGAGGAGGTCTATCGCGCGTTCCTGGACCCCGAGCTGCTCCAGCGCTGGTTCTGTCCCGACGACTTCGCCGTCGTCACCGCGTCGGTCGACGAGCACGTCGGCGGCCGTCACGTCGTCGAGATGCTCTCGCCCGGCGGGATGCGGCTCGCGTTCGAGAGCGTGATCCGGGACCTCGTGCCGGGCGAGCGGATCGTCCTGGACTTCGCCTTCGTCGGCCCCGAGCCGCGCGAGCGGGAGGACACCCTCCTGACCGTCACGCTCGCCGACGCCCCGGGCGGCGGGACGGAGGTCCGCTTCGACCACGAGCGGATCACGCTCGCCCCGCCCGACTTCGACCGGCCCGGCGTCAACGCCGGGTGGACCAGCGTCTTCGACAAGCTCGAGGCGCTCTACCAGAGGAGCTGATGTCCGTGCACCGCACCGGAACCCGCGAGCAGTGGCGCGAGGAGCGCGTCGCGCTGCTCGCGCGCGAGAAGGAGCTGACCCGGCTGTCCGACGAGCTCGCCCGCGAGCGGCAGGCGCTGCCGTGGGTCGAGATCGACAAGGAGTACGTCTTCGAGACGCCCGGCGGGCGCAGGACGCTCGCCGAGCTCTTCGACGGCCGCTCCCAGCTCGTCATGTACCACTTCATGCTCCCGCCGGGGGCGGAGGAGGTCTGCCCGAGCTGCTCGTCGATCGCCGACGGCGTCAACGGGCCGCACGTGCACCTCGAGCACCACGACGTCATGTTCACCGCCGTCTCGCGCGCGCCGCTCGACGAGATCGAGGCCTACCGCGCGCGCATGGGCTGGTCGTTCCGCTGGGCGTCGTCACACGGCAGCGACTTCAACTTCGACTTCGGGGTCTCCTCGACCGACGAGCGGCCGCTGGCGGAGTACAACTTCCGCGCGATCCCGGAGGCGGAGCGCTTCGCCGGCGAGCAGCCCGGGATCAGCGCGTTCGCGCTCGAGGACGGCAAGGTGTTCCACACCTACTCGGCCTACGAACGCGGCGTCGACGCGATCTGGGGCCTGTACGCCTGGCTCGACCGCGCGCCCAAGGGCCGCAACGAAGAGGGTTACTGGCACCGGCGCCGCGACGAGTACGACACGGTCGCGGCGTGATGTTCGCGCACGTCGGCCCCGTCCCGGTCGAGGAGCTGCTCCCGGCCGCGGGCGGGGCCGGCACTGCGCTGGTGCTCGCCCGCGCCTGGATGTGGGCGCGCCTGCGCGGGCTCAGTCCTCGAGCCGGAACCCGACCTTCAACGTCACCTGGTAGTGCGCGACGCGGCCGTCCTCGACGTGGCCGCGGGTCGAGATGACCTCGAACCAGTCGACGTGGCGCAGGGTCTGCGACGCCTTCGCGATCGCGCGATCGATCGCCTGGGTGACGCCCTCCGGTGAGGAGCCGGTGATCTCGACGGACTTGTAGACGTGGTCGCTCATCGGCGGATCATGACGCGTCGGCGTGCGCGCAGCTCACCGGCGCGGCCTGGGCCTGCAGCGCGCGGTCGACCGACGCGACGCCGCGACTGATGACGGTGGCCGCGATCGCGCTGGTCGCGGTCGCGCTCGCCGCGTTCGCGTGGATCGCCGGCAGCGGCGTCGCGGCGCCGGTCACGCGCGGTGGCGGTCGAAGCCCTCGGTGGAGAGCACGCGCCGGTCGGCGGTGATGCACATCGCGTCGTAGCCGTCGAGCCGCGCGGTCCACGCGGGCCCGTCGGCGCCCATCGCGAACGCCGCGGTCGCGTAGGCGTCGGCCAGCGCCGGGTCCGGGCCGACGACCGTGACCGACAACAGCCCCGTGGGCCGCTCGCCCGTGCGCGGGTCGACGATGTGGGCGCCGCGCTCGTACTCGCCCGAGGTGGCGACGGCCAGGTCCTCGACGGCGAGCACGGCGGCCAGCCGCGCGGGCTCCTCCGGGTGGCGGATGCCCACGCGCCAGCCGCGGCCCTCGGCGGGCCGGCCGCACGCGAGGACGTCCCCGCCGGCGTTGATGCAGAAGTCCGCTGCGGCGAGCCGCTCCGCGGCTCCGCCGAGCGCCCAGCCCTTGACGTAGCCCGAGGGGTCGAGCCGGCCGGCCGGGCGGGCGGAGAAGCAGCCGCCGGTCTCGCGCTCGAGCGCGAGGCACGCGGTCAGGACCTCGTCGACCTCGGGCCGGCAGTCGCCCGGCGCCAGCTCGCCGCGCTCGAGCCGGCTGATCTCGCTGTCCTCGCGGTAGGTGCTGAACACCGCGTCGACCTCGCGCAGCCAGGCGAAGGCGGGCTCGACGTCGACGGCCTCATCGCCGACGTCGATCCCGATCGGCATGCCCATGATCTGCCGCACCTCGGCCATGGGCGAGGTATGCCTAGACGCGGCCGAGCGGCTTGGCGCGCTCGGGCCGCCGCTGGAGCTCCTCCAGCGCGCGCTCCACGCTCTCCGGGAGCGGCCGCACCGGGCGGCCGCCGAGGATCTCCGCGAACACGTCGGGCGGCGCGCCGAGCATGCGCCGCCGCGCCAGCAAGAGCACCGGGCAGCCGGCGCAGCGGGGCGTCGAGCGGCAGCACGCGCGCTTCACGCCGCCGCTCCCAGGGCCGTTAGGCTGAGGCCATGGCCTCCGAACGATTCGTCGCCGCGCTGACCGCGCAGATCGCCCGCGAGTTCGCGGCAGCCCACCAGTACGTCGCGATCGGCAACTACTACTCCGTGGAGACGTACCCCCAGCTCTCGGCGTTCTTCTACGCCCAGGCCGCGGAGGAGCGCGAGCACGCGATGAAGATGGTCAACTACCTGATCGACCGCGGGGTGCAGCCGGACATCGGCGGCGTCGAGCCCCCCAGGGGCACCTTCGGCGACCAGGTCGAGCCGATCCGCCACGCGCTCGAGCAGGAGCGCCAGGTCACGATCAAGATCAGCGAGCTGTTCGAGATCGCCCGCGAAACGCGCGACTACGCGAGCGAGCAGTTCATGCAGTGGTTCGTCGAGGAGCAGGTCGAGGAGGAGGCCGCGATGGGCGACCTGCTCGCGGTCGCCGAGCGCACGGTCTCCGTGCCGATGCTGCTCGAGGAGTACCTCGCGCGCGACAAGCCCGGCGCGCGAGCGGAGTGAATCGCGACCGCTGACTCCGGCGAGGCTCACGTTAGGGCAGCCTAACAAACCGGAGTCCAGCGGTCGGATATGCGGCTACGGCGTCGTGGGCGCCAGCACCTTCACCCGCGGGGCGGGGTGCTCGGACTCGGGCGCGCCGGTCCAGGCGACGCGCTCACCGCCGCGGTATGACTGGAACGCGCGGAAGGTGAGGAACGAGCCGGCTTCGGCCTCGGGGACCTGGACGGAGATCGGGAACTCCTCGAACTGGTCCGGCTTGATGATCCCGCCCTTCTTGCGGTTGCCCGTCCAGGTCACGCGGCTGATCTGCTCGGTGATCCGCAGGCCCTCGCGCTCGACGGGCTGATCCAGCTTCTCGCGGAAGATCCTGACCTTCCAGCCCTGGACCTTCTTGTAGGACAGCGTGTAGAAGCCGTCCGGGAAGCGGACGTCGACCTTCACCGTGCCCTTGTCGTCGCGCTCGTTCGGCACGCGCACGGTCATGACCTGGAACGCGCCGGCGGTCGCCTCGCGCGGGTTGAGCGTGACGTGCGCCTGCGCGGCGGCGGGTGCGGCGAGCACGGCGGCGGCCACGGCGGTGGCCAGGGCGGACTTCCTCATGTGGGTTCTCCTCGTTGTGTGGGTGTTCATCTGATGCGGAACGACCAGGTCTTCGAGAGCACGTGGCCGTCGCGGCTGAGCCAGCGGACCGTGGCCGAGTGGCGGCCGGAGCGACTCGAGCGCAGGCGCGCCCGGACCTGCCGGTTGCGATCGGCGAGCGTGCCGTCGCCGCGGCTGACCTTGGAGCCGTTGCGCTTGACGACGAGCGTCGCGTCGCTGATGCGCCCCTCGAAGAAGACCTTCACGACGCTCAGCGAGCTCGAAGCCGTGCTGCCGGAGCGCGGGGTGACGCGGTCGATGCCGGTGTGCGCGGCGGCGCCCGCGGGGAACGCGAGCAGCGCGCACGTGCCCGCGATGGTGACGAGACGGCCTTTCATGCCGCCACCTCCTCTCGCCGCGGCTTCGAGGAGGCGTTGCGGCGCGCCGCGGCGAGCGCGCCGAGCGCCGCGATCAGGGCGAGCGCGCCGAGCACGACGGCGACGATCGACAGGGTGTCGGTGCCGCCGTCGTCGGACGACGACGCTGCGGGAGCGGACGCGGACGCGGGCGCCGGCGCCGCGCTCTCGCCGGAGCTGGCGGCCGGCGCGCCGTGCCCGCCGCCGGCGCTGCCGGCCTCGAGCGTGACGACCGGCGCGGGCTCGTCGGCGTCCTCCGGGCCGATCCAGCGGACGACGTCGCCGTCGTCGTAGGTCTGCAGCGCCTTGAAGGTCAGCTTCTCGCCGCCCTTGCCCTCGGGCATCTTCAGCGAGAGCCCGAAGTCCTGGAACTGGCCGGGCGCGATCACGCCCTGCTTGCCGTCGCCGGTCCACGTGATCCGCGAGACCTGGGTCGTCGGACCCGAGGCCCTCGCCGGTGTCGATCGGCTCGTCGGCCTTGGAACGGGTGACCTTGACCTTCCAGCCCGGGACGGGCTCGTAAGACGCTGCGATGAAGCCCGGAGGCAGCTGGACGTCGACCTTGGTCGTGCCGGCGTCGTCGCGCTCGTTGGGAACGCGGACGTCGAGCCGCGTGAAGCCGCCCGCGGGGGCGGTGTCCGGCTGCAGCGTGACGTGGGCCTGCGCGGCCGCGGGCGCGGCCAGCGACAGTGCGGCCGCGGCCGCGAGGATGGGTCTGAGCATGGATGCCTCCTTCATTCGATCGGGACCGAGTAGGTGGTGCGGAGCTCGTCGAAGTCGCTGATGCGCGCGACGAGCTCGAGGCGCCAGTCGCCCGCGGGTGCGAGCGCTGCGGCGCCGACGACGTAGTGGCCGGGACCGGCCTTGGTGGCCTCGAGGCGGATCGGCGCGATGTCCTTCTCCGGCAGCGCGGCCTCGAAGCGGAGCTCCTTCGGCGCGTCGTACTGGCGCCCGTCGGAGCGGTCGAAGAGGTAGACGTGGATCTCGTTCGCGCCGGCGCTGGCCGGCTCGACCGTGAGCTCGGCGCGGGCGGGGCCGAGGTCGGCGGACTCCGAGAACGGGCCGGCGGAGACGGCGGTGGCCGGGGGATAGCCGGCGAGCGCGCCCGTCACCGCCAGCGCGGCGACGCCGAGCGCCACCTCCGCCCGCAGCGTCCGCCGCAGCAGCACGCCCGCGCCGCCGGGGGAGCGCCCGTCGCGCGCCGCGGCTGCGAGCCGCGGGAGCGTGCGCCGGCGGTTGAGCGCGCCGAGTCCCAGCAGGACGATCACCAGCGCGGCCTTGATCGCGATCGCGCGGCCGAACGGCTCCTCCCAGAGGTCGTTCACGGCGCCGAGCTCGAGCAGCGACTGGGCGATCCCGCCGGCCAGCAGCAGCGCGACCGCGACCAGCGCGAGCCCGGAGAAGCGCCCGAGCGTCGCCGACAGCGCCTGCGTGCGCTCCGGCGGCTCGAGCCGGCGCGCGGCGGCGGGCAGCGCTGCCACGAGCACGGCGAGGCCGCCGATCCAGGCGCCCGCGGCAAGCACGTGCAGCGCGTTGGCGGGCAGCAGGACCGCGACAGGGTGCTGCACGCCCGCGTGGCCGCCGAGGCCAGGCAGCAGCGCGAGGGCGAGCACGGGAACGGCGAGCGCGGGCAGGGCCTGGGGACGGACGGCGGCGAGCAGCCCGGCGAGCGCCCAGGCCACGATCCCCAGCCCCCAGACGAGGCCGAAGCGGGTGTCGAGCACGTCGCGCATACCGCCGAGCGCCGACCACAGCGAGGTGCCCTCGGCCGTCGCGGCCTGCAGGCCGAGCGCGGCGAGCGCGGCCAGCGCGCCCGCGCCCGCGGACACCAGCAGCAGCGTGCGGCAGCGCGCCGCGAACGCGGTCGCCGCGGCGCTCCAGCCCTCCCCGGCGCCGGCCGCGGAGCGCAGAGCGGGCGACCAGACGAGCAGCAGCACGGTGAGCACGCCGAGCGCGAGCGCGATCGCGGCGTACTCGACCGCCCGTGCCGCGCCGAACGCCACCGACGTGACCGGGCCGGCCTTCTGGTCGCCGAGCAGGTCCGCGACGCTGGCCGACGGGGCCGCCGCCTCGTCGCCGACGCTGAACACGAAGCCGCCGCTGACCGGGTGCGAGTCGGCGGAGACGACGCGGAAGGTGACGGTGTAGCCGCCGTCGGCCACGCCGTCGCGCAGGCGGATCGCGACCTCGTCGTCGCGGCCCGGCGGGTGGAACGGCTCGCCCTGCTGCACCTGCTCGCCGTCGGCCCCGAACACCTTCACGGCGCCGAAGGCGATCTCGACGGGCTCGCTGAAGCGCAGCACGACCTGACCGGGCGCGCGCTCGGAGACCGCGCCCCGCTCGGGCGAGGTGCCCTCGAGCAGCGCGTGGGCGTGCGCGGGCGCCGCCGCCGCGAGCACGGCCGCGAGGGTGGCGAGCATCAAACGCGCGGCGCGCGCGGCCGAGGTGCGGGCGGCGCGGCTCACCAGGCCTCCGCGGGCTCCCGGTCGGAGTCCTCGCGCCGGCGGCGCAGCAGGAACACGCCGGTGCAGAGCACGATCAGCACGGCGGCCGTGATCCAGATCAGGACGGTCGGCAGGCCGCCGCCGGGCAGCGGCACCCAGTCCAGCGTGCCGGCGATCTGGCCCTGCGCGCCGCCGACGGTGATCGGGACCTTCCAGTCGAAGATGTGCGTCTCGGCGTCCTCGTCCTTCACCTGCGGCGGCTTCGACTTGCTCATCCAGTGCATGCGGTGGTCGTGCCACTCGAAGCGGCCGGTACCGCTCAGCCGCTTCCACTGCGGCTCGCTGCCGAGGCCCGCCGGCACCTTCACGTCCCCGTAGCGGTCGTCGTTGAGGTAGTAGGCCTTCGAGTTCGTGTTCACCTCGACCGCCCCGTCGCCGGACACGCGGGCGTAAGGCTCGTTCTCGTAGCCCTCGATCACGACGTCCTCGCCGCTGGTGTTGTGCAGCTCGAGGCGGTCGTCGTTGTTGAGGACGGTGACGGTCACGCCGTCGGTCGCCGGCGTGACGGCCGTGACCTCGGAGCGCATGTTCGGATTGCCCGAATGGGCGAGCGCGAGCGGTGCGCCGGCCAGCAGCAGGGCGGCGACCGCGGCGCCGATGAGGGTCCGCATCGGACCTCCTTCGTCGTCGTCGGAATGGCCGTGCGGCGGCGCGCGTCAGCGCACCGGCACGGGCTTCAGTCGAGGATCAGGCGGCCGCGGGCGCGGGCGGGCCGCGCTGCAGGCTCGGGCTGCGCTCGAGCAGCGACGCGAGCGGGCGCTCGCGCAGCCGCGCCCAGCTCCGGCGCTCGGCGCGCAGCCGCGGCACGGGAACGGCGCGGCGGGCGAGGATCCGCTCCTCGCCGATGAACCGGCCGGAGAGCAGCATGCCCGTGATGAACAGCAGCGGGCCGCCGTAGAGCACGAGCTCGAAGGAGCCCGTGACGCCCATCACGGCAGCGAGCAGCACCGCGGCGGCGGCAAGCAGCATCAGCGCACGGCGCTCGGCCCTCACGGTGAGCAAGGTAGCGAATCCGGTCCGCCGGTGCGCCGCACCGAACACGCGTCCAGAAGGGGTCATCCCCTTCAAGGCCCCGGCCGATAGGCGGATCAGACGATCAGATCGTCAAGGGCAAACTCGTCGTGAGGCGAGGACGCAAAGCCGGAGGTCTCGCCGTCGCGAGACGGCTCGGCCGCCGATCTCCAGCTCATCGGTTCGCTTTGCACAAGGAGGTGCCCGCAATGTCCATGCTTCGCAAGATCGCCACGTTCGGCACGGCCGCCGTCGTCGCGCTCACCCTGTCCGCCGCTCCCGCGTCGGCCAAGCAGCCCCCCAAGGGCGCGTTCGAGTACCACGCCCAGCTCGACTGCGGCTCGGGCGTGATGGAGGTCGGCTCGGGCAGCGATCTGTGGTCGACGTTCGTCGACCTCGAGACGGGCCGCAAGTACAAGCCGATCGCCTGGGACGTCGCGGGCGAGGGCTTCGCCGTCAAGGAGACGCGCTCGGAGCCCAAGAAGCACAGCGTCGCCTGCGCGTACGACGACGGCGTCGCCAAGGGCACGGTCACCGTCAAGAAGGCGTAGCGCTAGCGTCCGCCGCCGTGGACACCCGGTTCACGGCGGCGCATCGCGGCGGCTCCGGCGAGCCGCTGGTGCTGCTGCACGGCTTCACCGACACGTGGCGGACGTGGCAGCTCGTGCTGGGAGCGCTGGAGCGCCGTCACGACGTACTGGCCCCGACGCTGGCGGGCCACGCCGGCGGGCCCGCGCTCCCCGGCGGACCGCCCGGCGACGCGGTGCTGCACGCCGTCGAGCGCGCGATGGACGAGGCCGGCTTCGCGACCGCCCACGTCGCGGGCAACTCGCTCGGCGGCTATCTGGCGCTCAAGCTCGCCGAGCGCGGGCGCGCCCGCAGCGTGGTGGCGCTGGCGCCGGGCGGGGGCTGGGCGGCCGGTGACGACTCCTACCTGGAGACGCTCGCCCGCTTCGACACGATGCAGGAGCAGCTCACGCGCGCCGCCCCGTACGCGGATTCGATCCTCGCCACGCCGGACGGCCGCCGCCGCGCCGCGGCCCTGATGGCCGAGCGCTGGGAGCACATCCCGCCGGAGCTGCTCGCGCACCTGTGGCACGGCGTCGTCGCGTGCCGCGGCATGGGCGCGCTCAACGAGCACGCGCGCCGCAACGGCTGGCCGCTGGTACCGGAGCGCGTCATCTGCCCCGTGCGCATCGTCTGGGGCACCGCCGACCGCCTGCTGCCGTGGCCGCGCGCCGCGGAGCACTACCGCGCCGCGTTCCCCCAGGCCGACTGGGTCGAACTCGACGGGGTAGGCCACGGGCCGCAGCTGGACGTGCCGCTGCTGGCCTCGGAGCTGATCCTGGGCTTCACCGCGCCCTGACGGCGAGTACCTAGGCCCGCAGCGCGCCGATCCCGCCCCCGATGAACACGAGCGCGCGGTCGAGCGCCTCGAGCGCCCGCTGCTGGTCGCCGGGCTCGACGTCGCGGCCGAGCAGCTCGAACACGGTGATCGTGGCGGCGGCGGCCATGCGCGGCTCGAGCGCCTCCACGTCCATGCCCAGGTCGGTCGCGAACGCGCGGGCGAGCACGTCCTGGGTCCGCAGCATGTAGTGGCGCTCGCGGGCGCGCAGGCTCTCGTCGGCGTCGATCACCGCGCGGCGGCGGCGGATGTCGCGCGGCGGCTCCATGCCCTGCTCGACCACGGCCGGGATCCACTCGCGCAGCGTGTCGGCGGCGGTCTCGCCCGCCGCGCGCTCCTCGAGCCGGCGCTCGAACTCCGCCATCTGGGCGTCCGCGTAGGGGAACGCGAGGTCCTCCTTGGCCGGGAAGTAGCCCGACACGGTCCGCGGCGAGACGTCGGCGGCCTCGGCGATCTGGGGGATCGTCGTGGCGTGGAAGCCCTGGCGCGCGAACAGCTCGAGGGCGGCCTCCGCGATCGCCCTTCGTGTCCGCTCACGCTTGCGCTCGCGCAGCCCGGTGGCCTCGTCCATGCTCCTCGATCCCGAGTTTATTGCATATGTTGCAAACCTGCAAGCCTTGCAATTATGGCGTGATCGCACTAGCCTGCGGCGCATGTCGAACCTGCTCGCGCGCATGGCCCGGTATCTGACCGAGCACTGGAAGCGCGGCCTCCTCGGGGCCGTGATCGTTCTCGTCCTGCTCGGCGCGGCCGCCGGCGCCGGCGGCGAGGCCGCCGACGACTTCAACGTGCCGGGGACCGAGTCCCAGGAGGCGCTGGATCTCTTCCGCGCGCACAGCCCGGCCTTCGCGGGCGCCGACTCCACGCTCGTGTTCACCGTCGCCGACGGCAAGGTCTCGGACGCGGCCCCGAGGGCGGCGATCTCCGGCGCCCTGGAGGAGGTGCGCGGGCTCGACGGCGTGGAGGAGGTCGCGGACCCGTTCGCCCAGGGCGGCACGCTCTCGCGCGACGGCAGCCTGGCCGCGGTCACCGTCCGCTACTCGACCGAGCCGCAGGACCTCGACAAGGCCGACGGCGAGGCGCTGCTGGACGCGGCGGACACGGCCGAGAAGGACGGCGTCGAGGTGTCGGCCCGCGGCATCCTGATCGACCTCGCCTCCGAGCAGGAGGCGCCGGTCGGCGAGCTGATCGGCGTCGGCGTGGCGATCATCCTGCTGACGTTGCTGTTCCGCTCGCTCGCCGCGATGGGTGCCACGCTGATCGGGGCGCTGCTCGGCGTCATGGCCGGCCAGATCCTGCTCGCCGCGCTCGCCAAGCCGCTCGGCCTGCCGACCTTCGCGGCCGTGATCGCGGTCATGCTCGGTCTCGGCGCGGGCATCGACTACGCGCTGCTGATCATCGGGAGATACCGGGAGCAGGTGGCGGCGGGCGACACGCCGCGCGACGCGGCCGCGAAGGCGGCCGCCACCTCCGGCGCGTCCGTGGTCGCCGCGGGCGTGATCGTGATGGTCGCGATCGCGGGCCTGATGGTGATCGGCATCCCGTTCATCGGCAAGCTCGGCATCGGAGCGGCGATCGCCGTAGGTGCCGTCGTGGTGGCCGCGCTGACGGTGCTGCCGATCATGATGGGCGCGTTCCAGCGCTGGCTGCGCCCGCGCAAGCCCGAGCACGTGCTCCCTTCGCGCGCCTTCGAGCGCTGGGGCGAGCGGGTCACGGCGCGGCCATGGCTGTCGATCGCCGCCGGCGTGCTCGTCCTGCTCGTGTTCGCCGCGCCCGTCACGCAGCTGCGCCTCGGCCAGCCCGACGACGGCAACCAGCCTGTCGAGCGGACCCAGCGCGTCGCCTACGACCGGCTCAGCGAGGCGTTCGGCCCAGGCTCCAACGGGCCGTTCCTGCTCGCGGTCGACATCCCGAAGGGCGCGGGCGCCAACGAGTCCCAGCTGGGCAAGCTCCAGCAGGCGGTCGCGGACACGCCCGGCGTCGTCGACGTCGCGCCACCGCAGGTCAGCCGGGACGGCGAGATGGCGACCGTGTTCGCGATCCCGGCGACCGCGCCGCAGGACGCCAAGACCAGCGCCCTGCTGGAGCGCCTGCGCGACGACGTGATCCCCGCCGCGACCGCCGGCACGCCGCTGAAGGTCTACGTCGGCGGGCAGACCGCCGGCTTCGAGGACCTCTCCGACAAGGTCGCCGGGCGGCTGCCGCTGTTCATCTCGGTCGTGATCGGCCTATCGGTGCTGCTGCTGATCGCCGCCTTCCGCTCCCTCTGGGTCCCGCTCGTGTCGGCGGTCTTCAACCTGCTGTCGGTCGGCGCCGCCTACGGCGTGGTCGTCGCGGTCTTCCAGGAGGGCGTCGGCGCCTCGCTGCTCGGCGTCGACTCCGGCGTGCCGATCGTCTCGTTCATCCCCGTGATGCTGTTCGCGATCCTGTTCGGGCTGAGCATGGACTACAACGTCTTCCTGCTCTCGCGGATACACGAGGCCTACAACGAGGGCGACGGGCCGCGCGAGAGCGTCGTCCACGGCATGGCGCGGATCGGCAAGGTCGTCCTGTTCGCCGGCCTGATCATGGCCGCCGTGTTCCTGGCGTTCGTGTCGCAGCCCGACGTGATCGGGAAGATGATGGGCCTCGGCCTCGGCCTGGCGATCCTGATCGACGTGCTGCTCGTGCGCCTCGTGATCGCCCCGGCGGTCGTGACGCTGCTCGGCGACCGGGCCTGGACGCTCCCGCGCTGGCTGGACCGGCTGCTGCCGAACATCTCGCTCGAGGGGCACCTGGTCAAGGGCGCCGACGAGCGCGAGGACGAGCCGGTCAAGGTCCCGGCGTAGAGCAGCGCGGCTGCGCGGCGCCACCCGCGTGGTGGCAGGCGCCGAGGGCCTTGGTGCCCGCGCGAGGCGTGGGGAGGGGAGTCGGGGTCGGCTCTCCTCGAGTGGCATCTGCGTTCCCTCCAAGGGCGCTGAGATGCCACTCGGCGCTCGCGGACCCTCGAACCCATTCCGCTCCCGCTTCGCTCCGCGCTGCCCGGGGGTCTCAGGGCCTAGAAGAGCGCGCGGCCGAGCCAGGCCGCGAGCAGGCCGAGCGCGAGCGGCGCGGCGAGGTTCGCGGCGCCGAGCCGCCCTCCGAGCAGGCGGGCGTCGACGACCCAGGTGCTGAAGGTGGTGAAGGCGCCGAGGAAGCCGGTGGCGGCGAGCGCGTAGGCGTCGCCGCCGAGCCCGGCGCCGGCCAGCGCGCCGAGCGCGAAGGCGCCCGAGACGTTGACGGCGAGCGTGCCCCACGGGAAGGCGCCGCGGGCGCGCGCGTCGACGGCGGCGCCGAGCATGACGCGGGCGACGGCCCCGAGCCCGCCGAGCAGCCCGACCCCGATCCAGGCGGCCGCGGTCATGCCGCGCTCCGTCCCGGCTCGGCGGCGGCCACGCCTGCCGCGCGCCGTCCCAGCTCGGCGGCGGCCAGCCCTGCGGCGAGGCTCGCGGCGGCGTAGGCGAGCGCGAGCGCCTGGTGGCCGTCGTCGAGCATCTGCAGCAGCTCGAGCTGGAACGTCGAGAACGTCGTCAGCGCGCCGCAGAAGCCCTGGCCGAGCAGCGCCCGGTGCCGGCCGCGCGCGGCGACCGCGCCGAGCACGAACGCGCCGGCCACGTTGACCAGCAGCGTCGCCCACGGCCACTGGCCCGGGTCGTGCGGGAGCGCCTCGACCACGCCCGCGCGGGCGAGCGCGCCGGCGACGCCGCCGGCGAACACCGCCGCGAGCTCCCGTGTGTGTGGCACGCGCGCCAGTATCGTGCCCGCGCGTGTCACGCTCCGGAGAGCTCCTGCGCCTCGCCACGGCCGGCTCGGTCGACGACGGCAAGTCGACCCTGATCGGGCGGCTGCTCTACGACGCCAAGGCGCTGATGGCCGACGAGGTCGCGCGCGCCGAGGTCGACCTCGCGCACCTGATCGACGGGCTGCGGGCCGAGCGCGAGCAGGGCATCACGATCGACGTCGCGTACCGCTTCTTCGCGACGCCGAACCGCTCGTTCATCATCGCCGACACCCCCGGCCACGTCCGCTACACGCGCAACATGGTCACGGGCGCCTCGACCGCCGACGCCGCGCTGGTGCTCATCGACGCGCGCAGCGGGATCGTCGAGCAGTCGCGCCGGCACGCCTCGATCGCGGCGCTGCTCGGCATCCGCCACCTGATCGCGTGCGTGAACAAGATGGATCTCCTCGACTTCGACGAGGAGCGCTTCCGCGAGATCGAGTCGGGGTTCGCCGCGATGGCCGAGCGGCTCGGGATCGAGGACGCCAGCGCGATCCCGATGTCCGCTCTCGAGGGCGACAACGTCGTCGACGCCTCGGAGCGCACGCCGTGGTACGGCGCGCCGCCGCTCCTGACGCAGCTCGAGCAGCTCGAGGTCGCCGAGGACCGCAACCTCGAGGACGTGCGCTTCCCCGTCCAGCTGACGGTCCGCGACACGGACTACCGCGGCTACGCCGGGCGGGTGGCCGGCGGCGTCCTGCGGGTCGGCGAGGAGGTCCTCGTGCTGCCGGCGGGCGAGCGCACGACGATCGCGCGGATCGACACGCCGCGCGGGCCGGTCGAGTCGGTCGAGCCCCCGCTGTCGGCGACGGTCGTGCTCGCCGACGAGCTCGACGTGGGCCGCGGCGACATGATCTGCGGGCCGGCGAGCCCGCCCGCCGTGGCGCGCCACATCGAGGCGACCGTGTGCTGGATGCACGAGACGCCGCTGCGCCCCGGCGCGCGCTACGAGCTCAAGCACACCACGCGCCGCGTGCGCGCGACGATCGAGGAGGTCCACTCCCGCGTCGACATGGCGACGCTGGACTCCGTCGAGATGTCTGGCCCACCCGCCCAGCTCGAGCTCAACGACATCGGCCGCGTGCGCCTGCGCACGACCGCGCCGCTGCTCGCCGACCCCTACAGCCGCAACCGCGTCTCGGGCGCGTTCATCCTCGTCGACGAGGCGACGTTCGAGACCGTCGGCGCGGGCATGATCGTCACCGCCTCGGAGGAGGCGGGCCGGCCGCCCGGCCCGCACAGCCCCGACGTCGTCTGGCACGACCCGCCGATGCCGCGGCGCGAGCGCTGGGACATCCTCGGCGTGCGCGGCGCGACGGTCTGGCTCACCGGCCTGCCGGGCGCGGGCAAGTCGACGATCGGCGAGGAGCTCGAGCGGCGCCTGGTCGCCGCCGGCCGCCCGGCCTACCTGCTCGACGGCGAGAACCTCCGCCACGGGCTCAGCGCCGACCTCGGCTTCTCCGACGCCGACCGCCACGAGCACGCGCGCCGCGCCGCCAACGTGGCCAGCCTCCTGGCCGACACGGGCAACATCGCGATCGTCGCGCTCGTCTCGCCGATGGCCGCCGACCGGGCGTACGCGCGCGAGCTGCACGAGCAGGCGGACCTGCCGTTCATCGAGGCGTGGGTCGACACCCCGCTCGAGGTCTGCGAGCGCCGCGACCCCGCCGGCCTGTACCGGCGGGCGTGGGCCGGCGAGCTGACCGGCTTCACGGGCGTCGACGCCCCCTACGAGGAGCCCGACCGGCCCGACGTCCGCCTGCACGGCGGCGACGAGCCGGTCGAGCGCTCGGTCGAGCGCCTGCTCGAGGCGCTCGACCGGGGCTGAACCGACCTGCCGCCGGCTAGCGGCGGGCGCGCCGGATCCGCTTGCTCGCGGCGCGGCCCACATAGGGGTCGCGTACGCCCGCGACGGACACCTTCGCGGTCTCGCGCGGCCCGAACGCCGGGACGCGCAGCGAGCGCCCGCGCACGGTCAGCAGCAGGCGCCGCCCGTCGGAGAGCTCAGCTCTCACGCGGTAGGCGCTCGCGCCTGCGGCACGTCGCCAGCTGAGGAGCAGCGCGCTTCCGCGCCGCTTGAGCGTCAGCCGCTTCGGCTGAGCCGGCCGCTGTGGCGCGGGCGCCCTGTAGCGGGCGGCGACGATCCGCTCGCGCGCCATCCCGGCCTGCTCGACGACGGCCACGACCGAGCGCCGGCCGGCGGGGCCGTCGGCCGGGCGGAAGCGCTTGCTGCCGCGCGCCTTGCTCGTCGTGACGATCGCGCCCGCGGCATTGCGGCCCTCTTCGGAGAAGCGCACGACCTGGCCGCGGGCCGCCGTCAGCTTCCAGCGCAGCGTCCGGCGGTGGCCCTTGCCGGTGACGTGCGCCTTCACCCGCGGGGCCGGGAGGCCGTCGCCGCGGCGCACCTCCGTCACCGGCGACGAGCCCGGCTCGAGCGTCAGCGTCCAGCGCCCGGCCCGCGGCGCGGGCACGGCGAGGTACGTGGTGCGCCCGGGGACGTCGCGCAGGAAGAGCACTCCGCCCGCCTCCCCGCCGGCGGCGGGGGAGGTCGCGCGCACGCCGCCTGGGCCGGTGACGGTCACGCTCGGCGGCGCGCTCGCGCCCTCGACCGCGAGCACCATGCCCGGCAGGGCGTCGCGCAGGTCGAACGCGGCGACCGGCGCGCCCTGCGCCGCGCGTGCCGAGCTGCCGGCCTTGCCGCCGAGCGGGACCGGGCTCCACGGCGCGACGTCGCAGCTGCCGCTCATCAGGTCGAGCCGCTCGGGCCGGAGCCGGAGCCCGAAGCCGACGCGGAAGACCTGCGCGTTCTTCGGTGTGCCCGAGACGTTCACCGGCACGCAGGCGGCGACGCCGACGCTGGACACCAGCCCCTCGCCCGGCAGGTCGAGGCCCATGAGCCGCGCCCGGGCCTGTCCCAGGACCAGGAAGTACGTCTGCTGCACGGTGCCCTTCACGGTCGCGAACAGGCCGATGTCGGGCCGGATCGCGAGCGCCGCGTCGCCCGCGAAGTCCTGGCGCCCGGTCGACGATGTCGTGAAGGTGGCGTTGCCGGTGGCGGGGCCGATCTGCGAGCGCCCGGTGAGGCGCAGCAGGGACGGCGTGCCGGCCGTGAATCCGACCGTGCCGCTCACGCGCACGAGCTGGCCGAGGCCGGGCAGCGACGGGCCGGCGCCGAGCGCGAGCTCGCCGCCGAAGCGGAACGGGTCGGTCCGCATGTCGAGCGCGAGGCGCTCCAGGCGCACGCCGAAGCCGTAGGTGCCGAGCGAGTTGCCCGCCACCAGGCTCGCCTGCTGGAGCGCGCCGTCGCGCACGGTCACGGTCGCGCCGGCGATCACCTGCGGCGGGGGCCCGGGCAGCTTGAGCTTCGCCGTGCCGGTCCAGTTGCCGGCGGCAGGCTCGAAGTCGAGTGTCAGTGCGCGGACTTCGAGCATGCCGATCGGGATCGACGTGGCCGTCAGCCGGAGCGCTTCGAGCGAGAGCCCGCGGGCGTTCTCCGTGCGCAGCACGGCGTCGCCGGTGATGGCCGGAAGCCGCAGGTTCGCGCCCGACGCCGCGCCGAGACGCGCGGCGAAGCGCTCGAAGATGGAGTCGATCCGCGGCAGCACCGCGATCCGGAACCGGCCGAGACCGTCCGTGGTGACCGTCGCGGTGCCCTGAAGGCGGATCAGCTTCAGCAGGCCCGCATCGATCGGGATCTCGATCCGCCCGCGCGAGAGGTCCCAGTCGAGCCGGCCCGCGTAGAGCGGGACCGTCCCGGCGACCACGCGCACCGGACCCGAGCTCTGCGATCCTCCGCTCCTGTGGGTCGATCCCGATCTCGGTGCCCCTGGAGGGCAGGATGTCGAGGCCGTTCACGCGGACCCGTCCCGTGGCGACGTTCGCCTTGCCCTTCGGGGAGAAGCACGCCGCGATCGCCTCGACGTCGCCGAAGCGCACGCTGGACTTCGCGCACGTCGCGCCCGGAGGGCCGCCGCCCTCCCAGGGTGCGCCGAGCGCTCCCCCGATCGCGCCGCCGGGCGGGTTCCCGCCGGTCCCGCCCTTGTCGGGCTCCGGCGTGGGGGAGTCGGTGGGGTCGGGCTCTGCGGCCTTCGGGACGGGCTGCCAGTCGACGCCCCCGGCATTGACGATGTTGCTCGTCAGCAGGGCCTCCTGCGCGCCGTCGGCCCGCATCGTCCACAGCTCGCCACCACGGGCGAAGGCGATCCGCTCGCCGTCGGGCGACCACGCCGGGCGCCGGTTGTTGGTGCTCTCGGTGAGCGCCACGGCGCCGGTGCCGTCGGCGTTCATCTTCCAGATGTTCGTCGGCCCCTCCGTGCGGCTGAACACGATCTGCGAGCCGTCCGGAGACCACGACGGGTCGATGTTCGTGATGCCGGTCGTGTCGGTGAGATTGCGCTGGTCCGTGCCGTCCGCGTCGATCGCCCAGAGGTCGGCGTTGCCGTCGCGGGGGGTCTCGAACACGATCGTCGCGCCGTCGGGCGACCATGCGGGATCCGTCTCGTTGCCGGCGTCCGTCGTGAGCCGGTCGGCCGTCCCGGTCCCGTCGGCCGCCGCGATGTAGAGATCGATCACCGAGTTCCGGGTGCTCGAGAAGACGACCTTCTTGCCGTCGGGCGACCAGGACGGGTCCAGGTCGTCGCCCGTGTTGTCGTCCGTGAGGTTGACCGGGGTCCCGCTGCCGTCCGTGTTGCGGACGTAGACGTCGCCGTTGGTGTTGAACGCCCCGTTCTCGTGGCTCACGTACGCGATCCGCAGCCCGTCCGGCGAGTACGCGGGCTCCCGCTCGCGCCACCCACCGGTCGTGATCTGACGTTCCGCGCCTCCGGGTGCCTTGGCCCACACCTTCTGCCCTCCGGAATCGCGGGTGAAGGCGATCTCGCCGTTGGCGCCCGGGAAGGCGGCATGGGCGGCGGACGGCAGGAGCAGCGCCAGGACGGCGACGGCAACGAACGGAAAGTGGCGCATCGGAGGACGCTAACCATCCCGGAGCCTTCTCCGCAAGTTCTCATCCCCGTCGGCGTTCCTGCCGTCATGCCTCGACGCCAGCCGCTGCCCCGCTTCGCCCTCCTCCTGCTCGCGTTCCTCGTCTGCTCAGGAGCCTTCGTCGGCCTCGCGGTCGGCTCCGACCCCGGCGAGGGGACGATCACGCTCGAGGAGCGCCAGGCGCAGTGGACGGGCAAGTCGTTCACGGCCGGTGCGTCGATGAGCCGTTCCGTCTGCGGCCTGTCCAGCGAGCTGTGCGACTCGTACACGCTCCACGTGGACGTTCCCGCCACGCACTGGGACACGAGCACGGGCGGCGCGGAGGTCGTCATCGCCTGGGAGGACTCCGAAGACGACTTCGACCTCTACGTCCTGGACTCCAACGACGAGGTCGTCGCGAGCTCCGCCGTCGGCGGCACGGACAGCGAGCGGGTGATGATCCCGGCCGCCAGCGGCACCTACGAGGTCGTCGTCAACCCGTACCAGGTCACGGACTCCGGCTACAACGGCGGCGTCCTGCTCGAGAGCCGCGAGGACGTGGAGCCGGGCGCATCGGACGTGCCGACCGAGCCCGTCTCGAACCTCGACTGCGTGGACGGCAAGGCCGGCCCGTTCCCGTGCAGCGGCGTGGACCTCGACGGCTTCCTGCCCAACGCCGTCCTCAACGACGGCGAGGGCACCGACGCCGAGGGCGACCCCGTCGAGCTCAACGACATCTGGGGCTGGACCGACCCGCAGACCGGCCGCGAGTACGCGCTCGTCGGCAAGACGACCGGCACGGCGTTCGTCGACATCACCCAGGCCGACGCGCCGAGGTACCTCGGCAGCCTGCCGACCGCCGCGCCCGTGCTGACCCTGTTCAAGACCTGGCGCGACATCAAGGTCCACGACGATCACGCCTTCATCGTCAGCGAGGAGCCCACCCACGGCATGCAGGTGTTCGACCTGACGCGCCTGCGCGGAGTCACCGCGCCGCAGGAGTGGGACGAGGACGCCCACTACGACGGCTTCGGCAGCGCGCACAACATCGCCATCAACGAGGACTCCGGCTACGCGTACTCGATCGGCACGCGCACCTGCGCGGGCGGCTCGCACATCGTGGACATCCGGGACCCGCAGTCGCCGAAGCCCGCCGGCTGCGTCGCGCAGGACGGCTACACGCACGACACGCAGTGCGTGAACTACGACGGGCCGGACGAGCGCTTCGCCGGCCGCGAGATCTGCTTCGACTCCAACGAGGACTCGGTCACGATCGTCGACGTCACGGACAAGCTGCTGCCGAAGCAGCTCTCGCGCACGGAGTACGACGGCGCGCAGTACACGCACCAGGGTTGGCTCACGAAGGACGGCCGCCACTTCCTGGTCAACGACGAGCTCGACGAGCAGGAGACCGGCGAGCCGACCACGACGCGCATCTTCGACGTGTCCAAGCTCGACCAGCCGGTGCTCGTCGGCACCTACAGGGCGGGCGTCAGCTCGATCGACCACAACCTCTACACGAAGGGCGACGTGGTCTACGAGGCCAACTACCGCTCCGGCCTGCGCTTGCTCGACGCCCGCGGCGTCGGCCAGGGGAAGCTCGCCGAGCTGGGCTACTTCGACGTCTTCCCGGCCGACGACGAGGCGGAGTTCAACGGCTCGTGGAGCAACTACCCGTACTTCGCGTCAGGGAAGGTCGTCGTGAGCGGCATCGAGCAGGGGCTCTTCGTGCTCGACCCGAGCGCCGCGGAGGCCCCCGTCACCGGCGCGACCGGGGCCAGCGACAGCGGCACGACCGGCGGCGGGGCCGCGACGACGGGTGGCGCCGAGGCCGCTGCGGGCACCGCACCCGGCGGCGGCGCCAAGCCCGCGCAGGCGCGCGCGTCCCGCTCGACGCTGGCGAGTCGCTCGCTGCGTGCGTCGCGCAAGCGCACGGTCGGCGTGCGCGTGCGCTGCGCCGGCACGTCCGGCTCGCGCTGCCTCGGCCGAGTGCAGCTGCGCCGGGCCGGGACGGCGATCGGCTCGCGGTCGTTCGCGCTCCGGGCGGGCCGCACGGCCACCGTGCGGGTCCCGCTGCGCCGCGCGGCCTACCGGGCGCTGGTGCGCCGCGGCGCGCAGCGCGTGCAGATCGCGGTCGGGAGCCGCGGCGCCGCCGCATCGCGGCGCATGGTCACGCTGCGAGCGCCGCGGGGCTAGGGCTACGCTCGACGGCGTGGCGGTGGTCGCCGCGCACCGCGACGGCGGCCAGGCGCAGTTCGTCGAGCGGCCCGTCGCTCGCGCCGACCGCGACGACCCGGTCGGGAAGGCGATGGAGCATGCGCTCGCGAAGCTCGGCGAGCCGCTCTCCGTGACCGAGCTGGCGTGCAGCGCGCACCTCTCGCCGCGCCAGCTCGAGCGCCGCTTCCACGCCGCCACGGGCACGAGCCCCGGCCGCTGGCTGATCGCCCAGCGCGTGCAGGCGAGCCTGCCGGCGCCACGTCCGCGCCCGGCTGGGGATCAGCCCGGCTGCGTACCGGCAGCGGTTCCGCGCGGCACGGCCGGCGCCGGGCTGACCGCCGGTCCGACCTGGCCGATGGCCAGCCCCGCGAGCGCACCGAGCAGTGCTGCGGCGATCTGGAACTCCCACCCGGCCTGGAAGGCGCCGAGCACCTCCGCCCGCGCCGGCGTGCCGAGTACGGCGACGAGGATGGCCACGCCGAGCGCGATCCCCAGCTGGCGCGACATGGTGACGACCGCCGCGCCGGTGGCGAAGCGCGCGGGCGGGAGCGAGGCGGCCGCCGCGCTGTTGAGGCTCGGGAGCACCAGACCGACGCCGATGCCGGTCAGGACGAGGCCGGGCAGCAGCTCGCTCGCCCAGTCCGGGGTGGTGTCGGCGAGCAGCAGGACGAGGCCCATGCCCGTGGCGAACAGCGTGCAGCCGGCCGCGATCAGGGTGCGCTGGCCGACGCGGTTCGTGAACCGGCTCGAGATCACGGCGGTGATGGCGGCGAAGGCGGGGCCGGGGGCGAGCTGCAGACCCGCGCGCAGGATCGACTCGCCCCATACCGTGGTCTGGAAGAGCACGTTGGAGAGCAGCATCGCGCCGAACGCGGCCGAGAACAGGATCGCGGCGACGTTGGCCATCGAGAAGGAGCGGACGCGCAGCATGGCCGGGTCCACGATCGGCGAGGGGTGGCTCGCGCAGCGCGCGGCGAACAGCGCGATGCCGGCGGCGGCGCCCGCGAGCGCGCCGATCGTGCGCGTGTCGTCCCACCCCCATTCGGGCGCCTGCACGAAGCCGAGCGTGAGCGCGCCGATGGCCGCGGCGAACAGCGCGGCGCCGAGCCAGTCGGGGCGGCCGTGCGGGTCCGGCTCGCGCGTCTCGGTGAGCAGGCGCGCGCCGCGCAACAGCGCCCAAGCGCCGACGGGCAGGTTGACGAGGAACACGAGCCGCCAGTCGACCTGCACGAGCAGCCCGCCCAGCGGCGGGCCGGCGGCGGCCGCCGCCGCGCCGACGCCGGCCCAGATGCCGATCGCGGCCGGGCGATCGCGCGGCTCGAACTCTGGGAGGAGAAGCGCCAGCGAGGTCGGGACGAGCAGCGCCGCGCCGGCCGCCTGCAGCACGCGCGCGGCCACGAGCGCCGCCACCGATGGCGCGAGGCCGCACAGCGCCGAGCCGAGCACGAAGAGCCCGAGCCCGCCGAGGAAGCCGCGGCGGCGCCCAGCGCGGTCGGCCAGCCGCCCCGCCGGGACGAGCAGGGCCGCGAACACGATCGCGTAGGCGTTGAGCACCCAGGAGAGCTCGCCGACGGTCGCCCCGCCGAAGTCCGCCTGGATCTCCGGGAAGGCGATGTTGACGATGAAGAGGTCGAGACTCGCCACGAACGTGGCGACGGAGACCAGGGTGAGGACTCGCCAGCGTCGTTGCATTTCGCAAGGACCCTACACGGGCACTGGCGAAATGCAAGCAACCGCGATACGATGGCGCCCGTGCCATACCGCAGCTTCGAGGGCCAGAACTGCTCGATCGCCCGCGCGCTGGAGGTGCTCGGGGAGCGCTGGACGCTGCTGATCCTGCGCGAGGTGCTGCTCGGCCGACGTCGCTTCGAGGAGCTGCGCCGGAACACCGGAGTGGCGACGAACATCCTCACGGACCGCCTGGCGACGCTCGTCGCCCACGAGATCCTCGAGCGCCGAGGCGAGGACTACATGCCGACGCGGAAGGCGATCGACGCCAACCCGGTGCTCGTCGCGCTGCTGCAGTGGGGCGACGCGCACGCCGCGCCCGACGGTCCGCCACGCGTGCTCGTGCACGCCCGCTGCGAACACGACGCGCGGCCTGCACTGCACTGCGGGCATTGCGCGCAGGAGATCCGCCCCGGCGAGCTGCGCGTGCGGCCCGGCCCAGGTGCGAACGAGCGCCAACGGGGCGAGCCGCTGCTTCCCGTGCGCGGCTGAACCGGAAACCGGCGCGAGGCGCGCGCGAACGGGGTACCTTCGCGTACGTGCTCAGGATCTCGTCGGCGCTCGGCGTCCTCGCGGCGGTGCTGGTCGCCGCCCCCGCCGCAGACGCGCAGGACCGCTACGCCCTGGCCGGCGGCTGCTACGGCCTGAAGTCGCTCGCCACCGGCGGGTTCGCCGCCAAGACCGCCGACGGCGGCTACGCGGCGAACGCGCAGCAGCCGGGCGCGGAGCGCTTCCGCCTGCAGGCGACCGACCTCGGCCGCTACCTGCTCTACGGCAAGGACCGCGACTTCCTCGCCCACGGCCTGCACGACCCGGTCGGCGACGTCGTCGACCTGCCGCTCCCGGGCGGCGCGCCGGCGCCCACCGCGCCGGTGGCGCGGATCCAGGCCGAGAGCGCTCCGAGCGAGTCAGGCGACTGGCGCGTCGACGTCGTCGACGGTGCGTTCGTGCTCACGCTGCCCGCGGCCGACAAGGTGCTCGCGGCCGGCGACGGCGGCACGCTCGTGCTCGCCGACCGCGGTGCGGCCGGCGACCGTGCCCGCTTCGGCTTCGAGCCCGCCGACGGCTGCGCGGCCTACCCCGAGGCCGACACGAACGTCACCGGCGAGCCGACCCGCGGCGCGACCGCCTTCGGCGAGGTGAGCGGCTTCGTCGACGCCCACATGCACATGATGGCCTTCGAGTTCCTCGGCGGCCGCGTGCACTGCGGCCGCCCGTGGCACCCGTACGGCGTGGCCAGCGCCCTCGTGGACTGTCCCGACCACGAGCCCAACGGGCTCGGCGCGATCGGTGAGAACACGCTCTCCTACAAGAACCCGGTCGGCACCCACGACACCCGCGGGTGGCCGACGCTCAAGGACTGGCCGCACCACGCTTCGCTGACGCACGAACAGACGTATTACAAGTGGGTCGAGCGCTCGTGGCGGTCGGGGCTGCGGCTGTTCGTGAACCTGCTCGTGGACAACGAGGTCCTCTGCACCGCGTATCCGCTCAAGAAGAACTCGTGCAACGAGATGGACGGCGTGCGGCTGCAGGCGAAGCGGCTTCGCGAGCTGCAGGACTACGTCGACGCCCAGAGCGGCGGCCCGGGCAAGGGCTGGTTCCGGCTCGTGACGACGCCGTTCCAGGCGCGGCGCGTCATCAACGAGGGCAAGCTCGCCGTCGTGATGGGGATCGAGGTCTCCAAGCTCTTCGACTGCGGCGTGCAGGACGGCCGGCCCGAGTGCACGCCCGAGCAGGTCGACGCCCGCTTGAAGGAGGTCTACGACCTCGGCGTGCGCGACATGGAGCTCGTGAACAAGTTCGACAACGGGTTCGCGGGCGTGGCGGGCGACGGCGGTGAGACGGGGCTCGCCGTCAACAACGGCAACAAGGTCGAGACGGGCCGCTACTGGCAGATGGGCGCCTGCGCGGATGCGCACAACCACGACAAGGAGCAGCTGGCGGCGCCGAGCGGGCCCGACCGCGACCAGCTGGCCGGCAACATCGCGGCGCTGCTCCCGGGCGCGACGCCGATCTACGGCCCGGCGCCGCACTGCAACCAGATGGGGCTGTCCGACGTCGGCCGCCACCTGGTCGAGCGGATGATGGACCGCAAGATGGTCATCGACCCCGACCACCTGGGCGTGCTGGCCCGCCAGCAGCTGCTCGACGTGGTCGAGAAGCGCGCCTACTCCGGCATCGTGTCGAGCCACAGCTGGAGCACGCCGGACGCGATCCCGCGGATCCTGCGCCTCGGCGGCTTCGTCGCCCCGATGGCCGGGTCGACGACCGAGTTCCTGCAGCAGTGGCAGGAGACCAAGGCGGCGCGCGACCCGCGCTTCTACTGGGGCGTGGGGTGGGGCGCGGACATGAACGGCTTCGCTCACCAGGGCGACCCGCGCGAGGGCGGCGACGTCACCTACCCGTTCAAGTCCTTCGACGGCCGGCAGACGATCGACAAGCAGGTCTCGGGCCAGCGCTCCTACGACATCAACGTCGACGGCGTCGCCCACTACGGGCTGTTCCCCGACTGGGTCGAGGACCTGCGCCACATCGGCGGCCAGGAGGTCGTCGGCGACCTCGGCCGCGGTGCCGAGGCCTACCTGCAGATGTGGGAGCGGGCCAACGACGTGCCGCCGACCCGCTGCCAGCCGGCCAAGGGCCGCGCGAGGAGCCGCGGGCTCACGCGCGTGCGGATCGGGGCGAGCGCGGGCGCGCTGCTGCGCCGCGCGGGCCAGCCGCGCACGCGCGGGCGCACCTGGACCTGGTGCGCGCCGGGCGGGCGCATCAGCGCGCTGCTCACCCGGTCCGGCCGCGTGACCACGGTCGTCTCGACCGCGCCGCGCCACACGCTCGCGGGCGCGGGCCGCGGCGACAAGCTCACCCAGCGCGCGCGGACGCGCACCAAGCCGCTCGGCCGAGGGCTGCGCGTGCGCAAGCTCGGCGGAGGCCGCCGAGCGGTGCTGCGGATGCGCGGCGGCAAGGTCCGCTGGGTCGGCGTGACGACGGCGCGCAAGCGCGGCGCGATCCTGCGCGCCGGGCGACGGGCCGGCCTCCGCTGAGCGCTCCCCGACGCCCTACCCAGCGCCCTTGACGTTCGTCAGTAGTAGACGGTGCGAGTGCGGTGCGGAGGCGTGCGGGTGTAGGGCCGAGCCTGGCCGCGGTTCCAGAGCCAGTTGTCCAGCACACGCGGCGCGACGCCCCAGCGCGCGGCGAGCAGCTCGCCGGCGTGCACCGCGCAGGCGCGCAGCTCGCGCTCCATCTCGCCGCCCGCCGGCAGCTCCTCGCCGGCGTCGATCAACGCGGCCAGCTCCGCGTCGTAGGAGAGCATCCCGTCCACGCGCAACACGTGCGGGACCAGGTTGTCGGCGAAGATCGTGAGCCGGTCGATGTCGGCGAACCGCGCCACGCCCGCGAGCGCGAGGTCGTTCGCGGTGATCTGCGCGCGCTTGTAGAAGCCGCGGTCCGCGAAGAACGGCATGCCGGCCGCGAGCGCCGCCGCCAGCCGGGCGGCCGACCCGCCACCCTCCTCCGCGATCGCCGAGAGCGCGCCGCGGTCGCCGAGCCAGCCCCCGAGCGCGACGAGCGCCCGCGCGTAGAGCTCCATCAGCTCGTGCGCGGGATCCTGGTCGAGCACCTCGGCGACCGCGGCGGCGTCGAGCGCACGCAGCTGCGCCGCCGTCCACGGCTCGCCGTGCGCGCGCGCGTGCTCGGTCAGCCGCCGCGTGATCGCCGCCAGATCGTCCTCGCCGGGCGCCGTGCGCAGCGTGCCGAACCAGCCGGAGCCGAAGTTGATCGCGTCGAGGATCAGCACGTAGCGCGCCACCGCCTCGGGCTCGGCGTCGAGCAGGTGCAGCGCCGGGTCCAGGCCCGCGACGCCGCCCGGCTCGATCGCGGCGCGGGGGTCGATCCGCACCCAGCGCGCGCCGGCGGCGATCTGCCCGCACTGCGCGCGCACCTCGTCACAGAGGTCCATGGGCCGGGAGGCTACGGTCAACGGGTGCGCCTCCCGCTCCTGATCGCGCTGCTCGCGCTCGCCGCCGCCCTGGCCGGGTGCGGCGGCGACGACGGCTCCGGCGCACAGCGAAGAGCGGAACCCGTCACGCTCTCGCTCGACTTCACGCCGAACGCCGTGCACGCGCCGATCTACGCCGCGACGCGCGACGGCCGCGACGCGCGCGAGGGCGTCGACCTGCGGGTCCGCACGCCCGGCCCCGGCCCCGACGCGCTGAAGCTGATCACCGCCGGCAAGGTCGACCTGGGCGTGCTCGACATCCACGACCTCGCGATCGCGCGCGAGCAGGGAGCCGACCTCGTCGCGATCGGCGCACTGGTCGGCAAGCCGCTGGCGGCGCTGATCGGCCAGCCGGGCCTGAAGCGCCCGCGCGACCTCGAGGGCAAGACCGTCGGCGTCTCCGGCCTGCCGTCGGACCCCGCGTTCCTGCGCGCGATCCTGGAGCACGACGGCGCCGATTACGGCAGCGTCAAGCAGGTCACGATCGGCTTCTCCGCGGTCGCGCGGATCCTCAGCCGCCGCGTCGACGCGGCGCCCGCGTTCTGGAACGCCGAGGGCGTCGCGCTCGAGCGCCGCGGCCGCGAGGTCTCCGAGTTCCGCGTCGACGACTACGGCGCCCCGCCGTACCCCGAGGTCGTGCTCGTCACGTCGCGGCGCACGCTCGACGCCGAGCGCGACACGCTGCGGCGCACGCTGAAGGCGATCGCCGCCGGCATGGACGCGACCCTCGAGGACCCCGAGACGGCCGCGCGCGAGATCGCCGCGGCGGCGGAGTCCAACGACCTCGAGCTCACGCGCGCGCAGGTCGACGCCGTCGCGCCGGTGTTCGCGCGCGGCCTGACGGCCGACCCCGCGATCCTCGAGCGCTGGGCCGACTTCGACGCGGAGATCGGCATCGTCGAACGTCGCCCCGACGTCGACCGGGCGTTCGACTTCCTGCTCGCCGGGTAGGCGAGGTCCATGGCAGGCACGAACGGACGGACGACCGCGCAGGCCGAGCGCCACGCCCGGCGCGCGAAGGAGAAGGCAGATGCGCGCCGCGCGAAGGCGACCGGCGCCGCGGGCTGGGTCGCGGACCGGGCGGGCGACTGGTCCCTCGAGGACCAGGACCTCGCCTGGATGGAGGTGCAGAAGTACCTCTGGAACCCGCTCATGGACTATTGGTTCCGGATGGAGATCGAGGGCTTCGAGAAGCTCCCGGACCCGCCCGCGCTGCTGATCGGGATCCACTCCGGCGCCCCGTTCGTGTGGGACGCGTGGACCGTCGGCTTCCAGTGGTGGCGGCACTTCGGCCCCGAACGACCTCTGCACGGCACCGCGCACGACGCGCTGATGGCCGCGCCGCTGCTGAGCGGCTACTTCCGCAAGATGGGCGTGCTCCCGGCCGCGCCGGACTCGATCGCCGGCGCGCTCGCGGCCGGCCGCGACGTCGCGCTGTGGCCCGGCGGCGAGGTCGACTCGCTGCGCCCGTGGGTCGATCGCGACAAGGCGGTCCTGGCGGGCCGCACAGGCTTCATCCGGATGGCGATCCAGGCCGGCGTGCCGATCGTGCCGATCGCGACCGTCGGCGGCCCGGACTCGATGCCCGTGCTGCTGAAGGGCCGGCGGCTGGCCAGCGCGCTGCAGCTCGACAAGCTCGCGCGGCTGAAGATGTTCCCGATCGCGCTGCAGGCGCCGTGGGGGCTGAGCCCGGCGATGCTGCCCGAGATCCCGCTGCCGACGAAGATCCGCACCGCCTTCCAGGACCCCGTCCGCTTCGAGGTCGGCCCGGACCGGGCGAGCGACGACGAGTACGTGGACCGCAAGTACCGCGAGGTCCGGCGCAGCCTCCAGTCCGGCATGGACGCGCTGGCCCGCCGCCGCGCCTTCCCGCTCTTCGGCTGAGCGGGAGGCACGGCTGCGAGACGGTCGGCCCAGCGGCGGTGGCGCAAGCGATACCGACCTCCACGTGTGGGGCTGGCCCTACCGGAGCGAAGGCTCGGACATGTCAGGCTCGTGGGGTGACGACGACCGTGCCCGAGACCGCCTCGCCACGCGCGCGCTTCCTGCACGGCCTGCGGCTCGGCGTGCCGTTCGCGATCGCCGGCTTCCTCGTCGCGGTCTCGTTCGGGATCGTCGCGCGCGAGGCCGGTCTCTCCGCCGTCGCCGCGATCGTGATGTCGATGATCGTCTTCGCCGGCTCGGCGCAGTTCGCGGCGATCGCGATCATCGCCGCGGGCGGCGGCGTCGCCGCCGCGATCGGCGCCGGCGCGCTGATGAACTCCCGCTTCTTGATGATGGGCGTCGCGCTGGCGCCGTCGCTGCCCGGCCGCTGGCCGTGGCGCGGGGCGCAGGGCCAGACCGTCGTGGACGCGTCGTGGGCGCTCGCGGCGCGCGGCGACGGCACGTTCGACCGCTGGCTGCTGTTCGGCTCGACCTCGGTGCAGTACCTCACGTGGACGGCCGGCACGATCGTCGGGGCGATCGGCGGCGGCGCGCTCGGCGACACGGACAAGCTCGGGCTCGACGCGATCTACCCCGCCTTCTTCGTCGGCCTGCTGGTGAGCGAGGCGCGCAGCGGCCGCGCCCGCGGGGCGGCGGCGATCGGCGCGCTGGTCGCGCTCGCGCTCGTCCCGTTCGCGCCCGCCGGGATCCCGGTGCTGGCCGCGAGCGTTGGCGCGCTGCTCGGGCTCACCCAGCGCGCGCGGGCCGAGGCCGAGGAGAAGGCCGCATGAGCACCAGCGTGTCGCTGATCGCCGGCCTCGCGGTCATCACCGCCGCGATCAAGGCCGCCGGCCCGATCGTGCTCGGCGGCCGCGAGCTGCCACCGCGCTTCCTGGGGGTGATCAGCCTGCTCGCCCCCGCGCTGCTGGCCGCGCTCGTGGTGACCGCGACGCTGGCCGACGGCAAGGAGCTCGCGGTCGGCGAGCACACGGCCGGCGTCGCCGCCGGCGGCCTGGTCGCGTGGCGCACGGGCTCGATCATCGGCTGCGTGGTCGTGGCCGCCGCCGTCACGGCGGGCCTGCGTGCCATGTGATCCGAATCGGAAGGCCATCCGAATGTGAGTTCGATGGTCGTCGAGCTCCAGAGCGCACCCCGGACCCGCATCGCCGTCGTCGGCGGCGGCGTCAGCGGCCTCGTGGCCGCCCACCTGCTGCACCCTGAGCACGACGTGACGGTGTTCGAGGCCGGCGCCTATGCGGGCGGGCACGCGAACACCGTCGAGGTGGAGACCGCGCGCGGCCCGCTCGCCGTCGATACTGGCTTCATCGTCTTCAACGAGCGCAACTACCCGCGCTTCGAGGCGCTGCTGGCCGAGCTCGGGGTCGCCTCGCAGCCCTCGGACATGTCCTTCGGCGTCTCCGACGGCGGCGACTTCGAGTACGCGAGCACGTCGCCCAACGGCCTCTACGCCAAGCGCGCGCACCTGCTCTCGCGCGAGTTCCAGCGGATGGTCGCCGACGTGCCGCGCTTCCAGCGCCGCGCCCGCGCGCTGCTCGCCTCTCCTGAGGAGCCGACCCTGCGCGAGTGGCTGGCCACGCTCGGCGTCTCCGACGCGTTCGTCGAGCGCGTGATCGTTCCGCAGGCGGCCGCCGTGTGGTCGGCCGATCCGGAGCAGGGGTGGACGTTCCCGGCGCGCTTCCTCGTCGAGTTCTTCGACAACCACGGCATGCTCGGCCTGCGCGGGCGGCCCCGCTGGCGGACGGTCACGGGCGGCTCGAAGCGCTACGTCGAGGCGCTCACCGCGCCGTTCGCGGACCGCATCAGGCTCGCCACGCCGGTGCGCTCGATCGAGCGCTTCGAGGACCGCGTCGAGGTCACGCCCGCGGGCGGCGAGCCGGAGAGCTTCGACGAGGTCGTGATCGCCGCCCACGCCGACCAGGCGCTGGCGATGCTCGCCGATCCGACGCCGGCCGAGCGCGAGATCCTCGGCGCCTTCCCCTACCAGGCCAACGAGGCGGTCCTGCACACCGACCGGAGCCTGCTGCCGCGGCGCCGGCGCGCCTGGGCGAGCTGGAACTACCACCTCGGGGCGAGCAGGGGACCGGCCACCGTCACGTACCACATGAACCGCCTGCAGTCGCTGGACGCGGACGAGCAGTACCTCGTCACGCTCAACCGCACGGAGGCGATCGACCCCGCGCGCGTGATCCGACGGACCGCCTACGCGCACCCCGTCTACACCGTCGAGGGGCAGGCCGCGCAGCGCCGCTACGACGAGGTCGGCGGCGGCGACCGCACGCACTACTGCGGCGCGTACTGGGGCTGGGGATTCCACGAGGACGGCGTCGCCAGCGCGCACCGCGCCGTCGCCGCGCTCCGCCGCGAGGCGGTGCCGGCATGAACGCCTTCTACGAGGGCACGGTGCGCCATCGCCGGCGCGCGGTGCGCGAGCACGCGTTCCGCCACCGGATCTCGATGGCCTACGTCGACCTCGACGACGTCCCGGCGCTGCTCGGCCGCCGCTTCCGCCGCACCGATCACATCGGCGACCCCGCGCGGCCTCTGCAGGAGATCGTGCGCGAGATCGCGGGCCCGGACGCCCCGCGCGGACCCGTGCGGCTGCTCACCAACCTGCGCACGCTCGGGCACTGCTTCAACCCCGTCTGCTTCTACTACCTCTTCGAGGACGACGGCGAGACGGTCGGCGCCGTCGTCGCCGAGGTCACCAACACTCCGTGGGGAGACCGCCACGCGTACGTGCTCCCGCGCGAGGACGGCCGGCGCGTGCTGGCCGGCGACATGGACAAGCGGATGCACGTGTCGCCGTTCATGGGCATGGACCAGCGCTACGTGCTGCGGGCGACCGAGCCGGGCCGGACGCTGTCGGTGCACATCGAGAACCGCGAGCACGGCGACACGGTGTTCGACGCGACGCTGCGGCTCGAACGCCGGCCGTTCACGCGCCGCGGACTCGTGCGCCACTACGGCGCGACGCTGCGCGTGGTCGCCCTGATCTACGCGCACGCCGTCGCGCTCAAGCTCAAGGGCGTGCCGTGGCACCGCCGCCCGGAGGTCGCCGCATGAGGCTCACCGTCGCCCGCCGCATCGCGTTCGGCCTGCTCGGCCGGATCCGCGAGGGCCGGCTCACCGTCGTCGAGGACGGCGTGCGCCACGAGTTCGGCGCCGGCGCCCCGTCGGCGATCGTCGACGTCCGCTCGCCCGAGCTGTGGCCGCACCTGCTGCAGGGCGGACGCGGGCTCGCGGAGGCCTACGCGCAGCGGCTCTGGGACTCGCCCGACGTCACGGCCGTGCTGCGCGTCGCCGCCCGCAACGTCAACCGGCTCGACGCGGCGCGCCGCCGCCTGGCGCCCGTCCGCGAGCCCTACCTGCGCGCGCGGCAGGCGTTCGTGCGCAACACGCCGCAGCGCTCGCGCAAGGACATCGAGGCCCACTACGACCTCGGCGACGACCTGTTCGAGCGGATGCTCGACCCGACGATGATGTACTCCTGCGCGCTGTTCGACCGGCCGGGCATGACGCTCGAGCAGGCCTCGCGGGCCAAGCTCGAGCTGATCTTCGACAAGCTCGACCTGCAGCCGACCGACCACCTGCTGGAGATCGGCACGGGGTGGGGCTCGCTGGCCGTCGCCGCGGCGCGCTCGCGCGGCTGCCGCGTCACCACGACCACGATCTCCAAGGACCAGCACGCGACCGCCGTGCGGCGGGTGCGCGAGGCCGGCCTCGAGGACCGCGTGACGGTGCTGCTGGAGGACTACCGCGATCTGCGCGGCCGTTACGACAAGCTCGTCTCCGTGGAGATGGTCGAGGCCGTCGGGTGGAAGGACTTCGACACGTTCTTCGCGAGCTGCTCGGAGCTGCTGGAGCCCGACGGGGCGATGCTGTTGCAGGCGATCACGATGGACGACCGCGCCTACCGGATCGAGCGCGTGTCGCGGTCGTTCATCCGCACGATGATCTTCCCCAACGGCTGCCTGCCCTCGCAGGAGGTGATCGCCCGCTGCATCGCGCGCGACACCGACATGCGCACCGTGCACATGGAGGACCTCACGCTGCACTACGCCGAGACCCTGCGCGGCTGGCGCGAGAACCTCGACGCGCACGCGGACGAGCTCGACGCGCACGGCTACGACGAGCGCTTCCGGCGGCTGTGGCGGATGTACCTCTGCTACTGCGAGGCGGGCTTCGCCGAGCACCGGATCGGGCTCGCGCAGGCGCTGTTCGCCAAGCCGCAGTGGCGGCCCGCGACGCCCGCGCGGCTGCCGCTGCGCAGCGTGGCGAGCGCGTGACCGCGACCGCAGCCACAGCACCGGAGCTGGCGCTGGACCGCACGGGGTCGGGCCCGCCCCTGGTGCTGCTGCACCCGCTCGGCGCCGACCGCCGCGTGTGGGCGCCGGTGACGCCGCTGCTGGCGGATCGCTTCGAGGTGATCGCCGTCGACCTGCCCGGCTTCGGCGGCTCGCCACCGCTGCGCGGCGTGGAGCCGACGCCGGCGCGGCTCGCCGAGGCGGTCGCGGACGGCCTCGCCGCCCTCGGGGTCGAGGACTTCGCCGTGGCCGGCAACTCGCTCGGCGGCTGGGTCGCGCTCGAGCTCGGCCTCAGCCGCCGCGCGCGCAGCGTGGTCGCGATCGGGCCCGCCGGGCTGTGGCCCGAGCCGCTGCCGCCGCGACGCGCGAGCGCCCGGGCGGCCGCGCGGCTTGCGCTGCCGTTCGCCGGGGCAATGGCGCGCGTGCCGGCGCTGCGCCGCGCCGCGATGGCGATGTTCGTCGAGCATCCCGAGCGGATGCCCGCGCACGCGGCACGCGACCTGATCCGGGCCTACGCGCTCGCGCCCGGGTTCGACGCGGTCAACGCGGCGATGCGCTCGAGCCGGTTCTCCCAGCTCGCCGGCGTCCGCGTGCCCGTCACGCTCGCCTGGCCGGAGCACGACCGGATGGTGGCGCGGCTGCGCCACCCGCCACCGAACGTGCGCACGGTGATCCTGCGCGACGCGGGGCACCTGCCGATGTGGGACGACCCACAGCAGGTCGCCGCGCTGCTGCTCAGCTCGTCGGCCTGAACAGCTCGGAGAGCGGGCTGTCGCGGAGCTTCGCGCGGTCGCGGCGAGCGAAGCGCTCGCCCGGCCCCGCGAGCGGTTCCGCCGCCGGCTTCTGCCGGGGCTGGGGCAGGACGACACCGGCCCGCTCAGCGGCTGCGAGCACCTCGGGCTTCCATGCCGTGACGATCCACGCCATATTCACTTGCCCTTCGACATGGGAGGGTAGGTCCCTGCGCATGGACACCCAGCGGGCAGACCTGTCGCTCACGATCAACGGGGAGGAGCGGGCGATCGCCGTCGACACGCGGGCGACGCTGCTCGACGTGCTGCGCGAGCAGCTCGAGCTCACCGGCGCCAAGAAGGGCTGCGACCACGGGCAGTGCGGCGCCTGCACCGTGCTCGTCGACGGGCGTCGCGCCAACGCGTGCCTGCTGCTGGCTGTGGCGGTGCGCGGCGAGGTGACGACGATCGAAGGTTTGTCGGACGGTGAGGACGCGCTCCACCCCGTCCAGGCGGCGTTCGTCGAGCACGACGCGTTCCAGTGCGGCTACTGCACGCCCGGCCAGATCTGCTCGGCGGTCGGCATGATCGAGGAGGCGCGCGAGGGCTGGGCGAGCGCGGTCAGTGCGGAGCTGAGCGGCGAGCCCGCGCTCGACGAGGCGGAGATCCGCGAGCGCATGAGCGGCAACCTGTGCCGCTGCGGCGCCTACGCGAACATCGTCCCGGCGATCGCGGAGGCGGCGCGATGAGGCCGTTCGCCTACGAGCGCGCGGCGGACGCCGCGGGCGCCGTCGCATTGCTGGGCGACGCGGAGGGCGCGCGCTACCTGGCCGGCGGCACGAACCTCGTCGACCTGATGAAGCTCGAGGTCGAGACGCCGCAGCTGCTCGTCGACGTGCGCGAGCTCGGCACGGCGATCGAGGAGGCCGCCGGCGGCGGCCTGCGCATCGGTGCCGGCGTGACCAACAGCGACCTCGCCGCCGACCGCCGCGTGCGCGAGCGCTACCCGCTGCTCGCCCAGGCCGTGCTGGCCGGCGCCTCGGGCCAGCTGCGCAACGTCGCGACCGTCGGCGGCAACCTGCTCCAGCGCACCCGCTGCGCGTACTTCCAGGACGTCACGAAGCCGTGCAACAAGCGCCGGGGTGGGTGGGATCCGGATGGCTGTCCCGCCCGCGAGGGCGACCACCGCAACCTGGCCGTGCTCGGTCACTCGCCGGCGTGCGTCGCCACGCACCCGTCCGACATGGCGGTCGCGCTGGCCGCGCTCGGCGCGACGGTGCACGTGACCGGGCCGGGCGGCGAGCGCGCGATCCCGGTCCCGGGCCTGCACCGACTGCCCGGCGAGGAGCCGGAGCGCGACACAGTGCTCGAGCCCGGCGAGCTGATCGTCGCGCTCGAGCTCGCGCCGCCGGCGATGGCCGCGCGCTCGCGCTATCGCAAGGTCCGCGACCGCGCCTCGTACGCGTTCGCGGTCGTTTCCGTCGCAGCCGCCGTCGAGCTCGACGGCGACACGGTCACCGACTGCCGGATCGCGTTCGGCGGCCTCGCGCACGTGCCGTGGCGGGCCGAGCGGGCGGAGGCCGCGCTGCGCGGCGCCACCGTCGGGCGAGGACGCCTTCCGCGCGGCCGCCGACGCCGAGCTGGCGGCCGCCGACCCGCTGCGCGACAACGCGTACAAGGTCCCGCTCGCCCGCAACGTGCTCGTCGCGACGCTGGCGGACGTGTGCTCGTGAGCGCTCCCGTGCTCCCGCGCTCGGTCGGCACGCCGCTCGCGCGGCTCGAGGGGCGCGAGAAGGTGACGGGCCGCGCCCGCTACGCCTACGAGCACCACGCCGAGGGCATGGCCTACTGCCACCCCGTGCAGGCGACGATCGCCTCGGGCGAGGTGCGCGCGGTCGACGCCGCCGAGGCGCTCGCCCGCACGGGCGTGCTCGCCGTCGTCTGGGCGGAGAACGCCCCCGCGCTCGGCGACGCCCGCGACGCGGAGCTGGCGCTGTTCCAGTCGCGCGCGATCGCCTACCGCGGGCAGATCGTCGCCGCTGTGGTCGCGGACTCGCTCGAGGGCGCGCGCGAGGCGGCCGGCCTCGTGAAGCTCAGCTACGACGAGCGTGCGCACGACGTGACGCTGCGGGCCGACCACCCCGAGCTCTACGCGCCAGAGAAGGTCAATCCGTCGTTCCCGAACGAGACGTCGCAGGGCGATCCGGACGCCGCGCACGCGTCCGCGGCGGTGTCCGTCGACGCCACCTACACGACGCCCGCCTTCCACAACAACCCGATGGAGCCGCACGCCACGATCGCGGTCTGGGAGCACGGGGGCCTGACGCTCTACGACTCGACGCAGGGCGCCTCCGGCGTGGCACGCTCGATCGCGAAGCTGTTCGAGCTCGAGCCCGCCCAGGTGCGCGTGATCTCGCCGCACGTCGGCGGCGGCTTCGGCTCCAAGGGCCTGCCGCGCCCGAACGTCGCGCTGGCGGCGATCGCGGCCAAGGTGGTCGAGCGCGCGGTGAAGGTCGCCACCACCCGCCAGCAGATGTTCGCCTACGTGGGCTACCGCACTCCGACGATCCAGCGGCTGCGCCTTGCGTGCGACGCGGACGGGCGCCTGGAGGCGATCTCCCACGAGGCGTCCGAGCAGACCTCGCGGCTGAAGGAGTACGCGGAGCAGACCGCGATCTGCTCGCGCTGGATGTACGCGGCGCCCAACCGGCGCACCGCGCACCGGCTCGTGGCGCTGGACGTGCCGACGCCGTCGTGGCTGCGCGCGCCGGGTGAGTGCCCGGGTATGTACGCGCTCGAGTCGGCGATCGACGAGCTCGCGCACGCCGCCGGGCTCGACCCCGTCGAGCTTCGGATCCGCAACGAGCCCGACGTGCACCCGGAGGAGGGCACGCGCTTCTCCTCGCGCAACCTCGTCGCGTGCCTGCGCGAGGGCGCCGAACGCTTCGGCTGGGAGCGCCGCAGCGCGCCGGGCGCGCGCCGCGACAGCCGCTGGCTGCACGGGATGGGCGTCGCCGCCTCGACGTATCCCGCCTACCAGATGCCCTCGATGGCGGCCGTGCGCGTGCGCCGCGACGGCGACTACGTCGTCCGGATCGCGGCGGCCGACATCGGCACCGGCGCGCGCACCGTGCTCGCGCAGATCGCCGCCGACGCGCTCGAGGTCGAGCTCGAGCGGGTGGCGATCAAGGTCGGCGACAGCGGGTTCCCGCGCGCGAGCGTGGCCGGCGGCTCGTCGGGCACCGCGTCCTGGGGCACGGCGATCGTTCTGGCCTGCCGCGCGCTGCGCGAGCAGCTGGCCGAGCACGGCGGCGAGCCGCCCGAGGAGGGCCTCGAGGCGACCGCCGACACGGCAGAGTTCCTCAAGTCGCGCGAGCAGCTCGCCCGCTACGCGTTCGGCGCGCAGTTCGCCGACGTCCGCGTCGACGCGTCCACCGGCGAGGTGCGGGTCTCGCGCATGCTCGGCGTGTTCGCGGCGGGCCGGATCGTCAACCCGCGGCTGGCCCGGTCCCAGTTCATCGGCGGCATGACGATGGGCATCTCGATGGCGCTGCACGAGGAGAGCGTCATGGACCGGGAGTTCGGCGACTACCTCAACAAGGATCTCGCGCAGTACCACGTCGCCGCCTGCGCGGACATCGAGGAGATCGAGGCGCACTGGGTCGACGAGACCGACGACGCCCTGAATCCGATCGGCTCCAAGGGCATCGGCGAGATCGGCATCGTCGGCACGGCGGCGGCCGTCGCCAACGCGGTCTTCAACGCGACCGGGCACCGCGTGCGCGACCTGCCGATCCGGCTCGATCGCGTGCTCGCCGGACTCTCGTGAGAGCCCGCTGAGCGCGCTACGGCCAGCCCCATTGCCGAGGGGCGGGCGGGGGCGTAGCGTCGGAGCGTGCCATCGACCACCACACCGCGGACCGCGCGGCGGGGCCGCCGCGCTCGCGCACGGTGTCGCCGCGTTGGCGCGCGGCGACTGGGAGGCCGCCCGCGAGACGTTCTCCGCCGCGCTCGAGGCCGAGGAGTCGGGCGCGGCCTGGGAGGGGCTCGGCTGGGCGGCCTGGTGGCTGTCCGACGAGGCGCTGACGCTGCGCGCCCGCGAGGCCGCCTACCGCGCCTTCCGGTCCGAGGGCGACGCCGCCGCCGCCGGCCGGGTAGCGGCCTGGCTGTCGAGCGACTTCCGCGAGTTCCGCGGCGAGGACGCGGTCGCGCGCGGCTGGCTCGTGCGCGCGCACCGGCTGCTCGACCCGCTGCCCGAGTCGGCCGACCACGGCTGGCTCGCGCTCAACGAAGGCTCGTTCGCGCTCAACGTCGAGCTCGACCCTGAGCGTGCCGCCGAGCACGCGCGGTTCGCCGCGCGGCTGGGGCGCGAGCTGGGCGTGGCCGACCTCGAGGCGGTCGGGCTGGCGCTGGACGGCATCGCCGAGGTGATCGGCGGGCGGGTCGCCGAGGGCATGAGGCTGCTCGACGAGGCGTCGACGATCGCCGCGGTCGAGGAGCTGCGCTTCCCGCTCTCCCAGGGGTGGGCGCTCTGCTACCTGATCGCCGCCTGCGACGGCGTGGGCGACCTCCCGCGCGCGACGCAGTGGTGCATGGTCCTGCGCGAGGTGGCCGAACGCTGGGGCGCGCGCCAGCTGATCGGCGTCTGCCGCAGCACCTACGGCCGCGTGCTCGCCACGAGCGGGGACTGGGCGCGCGCCGAGGGCGAGCTCGTCGCCGCGGTCGAGGATCTGGAGGCCTCGCGGCCCGGGCAGGCCTCGGGCGGGCTCGCGCGGCTCGCCGAGCTGCGCGCGCGCCAGGGCCGCACCGACGAGGCGCGGGCGCTGTACGAGCGCGCCGGGCCGTCCGGCGTCCTGGGCCTCGGTGAGCTCGCGCTGCACGACGGGCGCCCGGCCGACGCGGCCGACGCCGCCGAGCGCGTGCTCCGCCGGCTGCCCGCCGCCGACGTGCTCGGCCGCATTCCCGCGCTCGAGCTGCTGGTGCGCGCGCGGGCCGAGCTCGGTGTGTTGGGCGAGGCGCGCGCGGCGTACGAGGACCTCGAGCGCGCTTCCTCGCTGCTCGGGACGACCTACCTGCTCGGGCGGGTCCGGCTCGCGGCCGGGCGGCTCGCGCTCGCCGAGGGCGACCACGACGAGGCCCGCCGCGCGAGCGAGGACGCCATCGACCGCCTGACCTCCGCCCCTTACGACGCCGCGGTCGCCCGGCTGTCGCTCGCCCGTGCGTTGCTCGCGCTCGGCCGGACGGAGAGCGCTGCTTCCGTCGCGAGGGCTGCCCGTGACGCGTTCGCCGCGCTCGGCGCGGTGCGCGAGCTGCGCGCGGCCGAGGCGCTTATCGCCGGCGAGGCGGCCGCCGCCGTGGGGCTCGGGGAGCTCAGCGGTCGCGAGCTCGAGATCCTCCGGCTCGTCGCCCAGGGGCTCGGCGACGCCGAGATCGCCGAGCGGCTGGTGCTGAGCCCGCACACCGTGCATCGCCATGTGGCGAATGTGCGCACGAAGCTGCGGTTGCCGTCGCGCAGCGCGGCCGTGGCGTATGCGGTGCGTGCCGGGTTGCTCTAGCGCAAGCGAACGTCAACGGAGTGACGCGCGCGGCCCGCGGCGGCCCGCGCGGCCCGCGCGGCTCGCCGTGGCCGGTTCCGGCCATGGCATGCGGATGGCCGCAAAGGGCGAAGTCGGGCGGCTGCCGACACCGTAGCTTCGGCGCATGTCCACGATCGCGCCCTCCATCCTCCACGAGCCCGGCTCACCCGCCTACGAGGATGCGTGCGTCCTCTTCAACGCGATGATCACGACGCGCCCGCGGTACGTCGCGCGCTGCTCCACCCCCGACGACGTCGCGGAGGCGCTCGCGTTCGCGGCGGCGGAGGGGCTCGAGGTCTCCGTGCGCGCCGGCGGCCACGCCGTCACGGGCCGCGCGCTGTGCGAGGGCGTGGTGCTCGACGTGCGCGGGATCGACTTCGTCGAGGTCGACCCGCAGCGGCGCGTCGCGCGCATCGGCGGCGGCGCGGCCTGGGCGCAGGTCGACCGCGCGACGCAGGAGCACGGCCTGGCCACGACCGGCGGCCGCGTGTCGACCACCGGCGTCGCCGGGCTGACGATGGGCGGCGGCTCCGGCTGGCTCGAGCGCAAGCACGGCCTCGCGTGCGACAACCTGCTCGCCGCCGAGCTGATCACCGCCGACGGCGAGCGCGTGCGCGCCTCGGCGACCGAGAACCCCGAGCTGCTGTGGGCGCTGCGCGGCGGCGGCGGGAACTTCGGCGTCGTCACCGCGCTCGAGATGACGCTGCATCCGGTCGGCCCGGAGGTGCTCGCGGGCATCGTGCTCTACCCGCAAGCGCGCGCCGCCGAGCTGCTGCGCGCCTTCCGCGTCGTCATGCGCGCCGCGCCCGACGAGCTGAGCCTGGCCTACATCAGCCTGACCGTCCCCGAGGACCCCGACTTCGACGCGGCCTGGCACGGCGCGCCGGCCGTCGCGGTCGCAGGGATGTGGGCCGGCGACGTGGCCGACGGGGAGCGCGCGGTGGCCGGCCTGCGCGGGCTCGGCGAGCCGATCGCGGACTTCTTCGGCCCGATGCCCTACGCGGACTTCCAGTGCATGCTCGACGACCCGCCCGGCTACCGGAACTACTGGACCGCCGAGCAGGCCGACGACCTTCCCGACCCGCTGGTCGACGCGATCGTCGAGCACTGCTTGGAGAAGCCCGAGGGGCCGTCGCAGCTGTTCCTCGTCGGCTGGGGCGGGGCGATGGCGCGGATCGGTGACGAGCACGCCCCGCTGGCCGACCGCGGCGCGCGCTTCGTCGTGCACCCGCTGTCGCTGTGGGAGGACCCCGCCGACGACGAGAAGGCAATCGCGTGGGTGCGCCGGTTCCGCGAGCTGATGGCCCCCTACCGGACCGGTGGCGCGTACCTGAACTTCCTCGGCGACGAGGGCGGCGACCGCGTGAAGGCGGCGTTCGGCGCGGAGCGCCACGCCCGGCTCGCGCGGGCGAAGGCGCGCTTCGACCCCCGCAACGTCTTCCGCGGCAACCACAACGTCGAGCCCGCGAGCTGACGCGCGCGGCGGCGCCGCGCCCGGCCGGGTGCGGCGCCTACGCCACGAGCGGGCGCAGCACCGCGAGCGCGGCCTCGCGGCCCGCCTCCAGGCCGGCGCTCACGACGCCCGGGTCGGACTCCAGCCGCGACACGCGCGGCGAGCCGGCCGGCGGGCGGATGCCGAGCACGGCCTCGTGGGACTCCAGCAGCGCGTCGTCGGCGGCCAGCCGTGCCGGGCGCTCGAGGTAGCCGCGCCGCACGGGCTCGCCGAGCCGCCGCAGCAGCGTGCCGGTCAGCGCGCGCGACGCGCGAGAGGGGCGCTCGGCGTCCTGCGGGCGGCGCGAGCGCAGGACGAGCACGTGCGTCGCGCCCGCCGCCAGCGCGGCGTGGAACGGGATCGACTCCGCCAGGCCGGCGTCCAGGTAGCGGCGGCCGCCGATCACCACGGGCGGGCCGGCCAGCAGCGGCAGCGCCGTCGTCGCGCGCAGCGCGAGCTTCAAGGAGGCGCGGTCGCGGATCGCCGGCGCCAGGTCGACCGCGCGCCCTGTCTCCACGTCGGTGGCGAGCGGGTGGAAGCGCACGCGGTGCGAGAGCACGGCCTCCCACCGCATCGGCAGCACCTGCTCGTAGAGGTGCTCGACGAGGTGGCGCGTGTCCACCACGGGCCGCCCGCGCAGCGCGTTCGAGCGCCGGATGTACTGCCGGATCAGCCCCGGGTCGGCGTAGGGGCGAAGGCCGTCGGACGGGTTGCCGCTGAGCAGCCAGACGCCGTTCAGAGCGCCCGCCGAGGCGCCGTAGAGCGCGTCGAAGGCGCCGGTCAGCCCGAGCTCGTCGAGGGCGATCGCCATCCCCGCCGAGACCGCGCCGCGCATCCCGCCGCCCTCGATCGCCAGCGCCAGCCGCGCGCCGTCGTCGCGCGCGCCCGCGGCTCGCCGCCGCAGCAGCTCCTCGACCGCGTGCGGCGCGCTCACGCGGCGAGCGCTTCGAGCGCGCTGCGCAGCCGCGCCGGGATCTCGGCCGGCCGGCGGCTCTCCCGGTCCACGAAGACGTGCACGAACCAGCCCTCGGCGGCGAGCGCGTCGGCGCCGAGCGAGCGCAGGGCGATCTCGTAGCGCACGCTCGAGCGCCCGAGCTCGGCGACGCGCAGCCCCGCCTCGATCACGCCGGGAAAGGCGAGCGGACCGTGGAAGGCGCAGTGCGACTCCGCGCACAGGCCGATCGTCCCGCCCGCGACGATGTCCAGGCCGCCCTCGGAGATCAGGTACTCGTTGATCACCGTGTCGAAGTACGAGTAGTACTCGACGTTGTTGACGTGACCGTAGACGTCGTTGTCCTTCCAGCGCGTCGTGATCTCGCGCACGTGCGGGTAGCCGTCCATCGCGCGGCATCCTAGCCATGTGCAACACTTCCGCAGCATGTTGCGCAGAGACGAGATCCAGGCGGCGGGCGAGCTGGCGGGAGAGGCGCTGGGAGGCTTCGGCGGGATCGTCCGCGACGTGCAGCGCGGCGTCACGGGCCGCGTGTTCGGGCTGCTCGGCCCGGTCGGCATGCCTGTGCGGCTCATGCACGACGGCATCACCACCGCGGTGCACGCGTCGGTGCGCGCGGGCCTGAGCGCGGTGCCCAAGGGCGGCGGCCGCGCGCTGGCGCTCACCGCGCCCGAGGACGGGGCCCCGCTGGCCGAGGACCCGTGCGGGGCCTTCGCGCTCGCCGCGCTCAACGGCATGTGGGGCGACCGGATCGGATCGCCACTCGCCCTCGGCCTCGGCCTGCGCGTCGACGGCGAGGCCGGCGACAAGATCGTCGTGTTCGTGCACGGGCTGTGTGAGACGGACGCCGCCTGGCGCCTCGGCGGCGGCCCGACCTACGGCGAGCGCCTGCGCGAGGACCTCGGCCACACGCCCGTCTACGCCCGCTACAACACCGGCCGCCACATCTCGGACAACGGGCGCGCGCTCGCCGCGGCGCTCGAGGCGCTCGTCGACGGCTGGCCCGTGCCGGTCGAGCAGCTCGTGCTGGTCGGGCACTCGATGGGCGGGCTCGTGGTCCGCAGCGCCTGCCACTACGGCGAGAAGGACGGGCACGCGTGGACGCAGGCGCTGCGCCACGTCGTCTGCCTCGGCTCCCCGCACATGGGCGCGCCGCTGGAGCGCGCCGCCGCGCGCGGCGGCCACTGGCTCTCGCGCCTGCCGGAGACCGCGCCGCTCGCGCGCGTGCTCACGGTGCGCAGCGCCGGCGTGAAGGACCTCCGCTACGGCGCCTGCCTGGAGGAGGACTGGCAGGGCGTGGACCCCGACGAGTGGGGCCCCGACCGCTGCGCGGACTTCCCGCTGGAGCCGAGCGCGACCTACTACTACGTCGGCGCGACGGTCGCGCGCGACAAGGACTCACGGCTCGGGCGGCTGATCGGCGACGTGCTCGTGCAGTTCCCCAGCGCCTCGGGCGACGGGCCGCTGCGCAAGCTCGCGTTCGAGATCGACCACGGGCTGCACGTCGGCGGCGCCAACCACCTGCAGCTGCTCAACCACCCGCGCGTCTACGCGCAGCTGCGGCGCTGGCTCACTGGCTCGCGCGCAGCCGGCGCCCTAGCGGCCGCGCCAGCGCCAGCAGCACGATGACGCCGAGCAGGATCGCCCACAGCACCGGGTCGTCGAAGCGCGGCTCCTGCAGCCGCTGACCGAGCAGCGCGGTCAGCGCCGTCAGCGGCATCACGCCGACGGCCGTGGTCCACGCGAAGCGCCCGAGCGGCACGCGCGTCGCGCCCGCCGCGTAGGAGACGAGGTTGTACGGGATCACCGGGATCAGGCGGCCGGCGAGCAGGATCGGCCAGCCGCCGCGGGCGATCAGCCGGTCCGTCGCCTCCATCCGCTCGCGCCCGGCGATCCGGTCCAGCAGCGGCGGCCCGATGCCGCGCGCGAGCCCGTAGGCGACCAGGCAGGAGAGCGTCCACGCGAACACCATCAGCGGGAACCCGAGCGCGAAGCCGAACACGAAGCCGGCGGCCGCGGTCGGGAACTCGGCCGGGAAAGGGACGATCGCATGCACGAGTGCGATCCCGATCAGCACGAGCGCGGCGGCACCGCCGAGCGAGTCCAGCTCGGAGCGCATCTCGCCCAGGTCACCGCTGAACGCGGCGGAGACGGCGTCGCGGATCGGCTCGATCGCGAACAGCATGCCGGTGATGGCGAGCGCGGCCACGATGCTCAGCAGGATCGTGAGGCGCTCGCGGTGCACACCGCAAGCCTAGGGCGCGATGCTCAAGGGGATGTGAACGATTGCTGACGCCCGCGAGCTACGTCCTGGAGGCACAGCCGCAGGATGCGCTTGGCCTCCTCGATCAGCTCGGGCTCGCCTTGCCCGTCCGAGCGGAACGCCTCCTGCAGCAGCGCGTCCGCGACGAGCACGCCGGCGCGCGCGGCGGTCGCGAGCGCGGGGCCGCCGGGCAGCCCGAGCCCGCGCGCACGCCCAGCAGGCCGGCGGCCAGCGCCGCCTTGTTGTCGCGGTCGGCGGCGCGCAGCGCCGGCGCCATCTCGCGCCCGAACCACAGCGCCCGGTAGCCCGGCCGCTCGCGGTAGCGCTGGGCACGCCGGGGGAGCTGTCCTCCGGCGAGTCGTCGTAGGTGACGTTGACGGGTCCGTTGAGCGAGACGGCGGTGCCGTTGAGTGCTTCGTCGCGCCAGAACGGCCGGTCGTAGACGGCCGTGACCTTGGTGAGGTTGCCCTGGCGCAGGCTCTGCGTGAGCTGGTCGCGCTCGATCCGCATCCCAATGTGAAGGCACTTTCGGGCTGTACCATCGGCCGCCGATGCCAGGCGCAGGCTCCCTTCGCGAGCAGGTTGCCGCCGCATCTCGGGCGCTCGCCGCGGCCGGGCTCGTGCGCGCGACGTCCGGCAACGTCAGCGCGCGGGACGGCGATCTGATCGCCGTCACGCCGACCGGCGGCGTGCTCGCCGAGCTCACCGCGGAGCAGATCGCGGTCGTCGATCTCGACGGCGCGCAGGTCGAGGGCGCGCTCGCGCCGACGTCGGAGATCGGCCTGCACCTCGGCGTCTACGAGCGCTACGGCGCCGGCGCGGTCGTGCACACGCACGCGCCCGTCGCCACCGCCCTCTCGACCGTGCTCGACGAGCTGCCGTGCGTGCACTACGAGATGCTCGGCCTCGGCGGCAGCGTGCGCGTGGCGCCCTACCGCACGTTCGGCACGCCGGAGCTGCACGACGCGGTGCTGGAGGCGCTCGAGGGCCGCACGGCCGCGTTGATGGGCAACCACGGCGCGCTCACCTACGGCGCCGACCTCGCGGGCGCCGTCGAGGCCACGCACCTGCTCGAGTGGGCCTGCACGGTCTACTGGCGCGCGGCCGCGATCGGCAGCCCGCGCGCGCTCTCCGAGACGGAGCTGCGCGACTTCGGCGCCGCCCTGGTCGAGCGCGGCTACGGACGGATCCAGGAGGGGTAGATGAAGGCGCTCTGCATCGGCGTGCACGTGCTCGACGTGCTCGTGCGGCCCGTCGAGGCGGCTCGGCCGGCGGCGCAGGGCCTGGGTTACCGATGCGGGCGAGTACGACCTCGCCGCGGCCGAGGCGCTAGCGGTCGATGCTTGACATGTCCGGGTAGCGCTCCCCGGCGGTGACGCCGGCGGGCGCCGCGTCGTCGATGCGCTCGAGGTCCTCGCCGGTCAGCTCGATCGCGTCGGCCGCCGCGTTCTCCTCGAGGTAGCTCACGCGCTTGGTGCCGGGGATCGGGACGATGTCTGGGTGGGCTGGGTTTTGATTCAGCAGCCAGGCGAGCGCGAGCTGGCCCGGGGTGGCGTCCTTCTCCTCGGCGATCTCGCGCACGCGGTCGACGAGCTCGAGGTTCTTGCCGAAGTTCTCGCGCTGGAAGCGCGGGTTGTGGCGGCGGAAGTCGTCCTCCGCGAGGTCCTCGGGCTTCGTGATCGCGCCCGACAGGAAGCCGCGGCCGAGCGGGGAGTAGGCGACGAAGCCGATCTCGAGCTCGCGCACGGTCGGCAGCACCGCGTCCTCCGGGTCGCGTGTCCACAGCGAGTACTCCGTCTGCAGGGCGCTGATCGGGTGCACGGCATGGGCGCGGCGGATCGTGTCGGGCGACGCCTCGGAGAGCCCGAGGTGGCGCACCTTGCCCTGCTCGACGAGCTCCTTCATCGCGCCGACGGTCTCCTCGATCGGGACGGTCTTGTCGACGCGGTGCTGGTAATAGAGGTCGATGTGGTCGACGCCGAGCCGCCGTAGCGAGGCGTCGCACGCCTTGTGGACGTACTCCGGCTTGCCGTTGACGCCGAGGAAGCCGCCGTCCTCGGTTCGTTCGTTGCCGAACTTCGTCGCGAGCACGACCTCGTCGCGGCGGTCGGCGATCGCGCGGCCGACGAGCTTCTCGTTCGTGAACGGGCCGTACATGTCGGCCGTGTCGAGGAAGAAGACGCCGAGCTCGAGCGCGCGGTGGATGGTGGCGATGGCCTCGTTCTCGTCGGCGGAGCCGTAGAACTCGGACATCCCCATGCAGCCGAGCCCCTGGGCGGAGACCTCGAGACCCTGGCTGCCAAGTGTGCGTGTGCGCATACCTCCGGCGTCTCCATGACCCGGCCGGGTGAAACGGTTAGGGTCGGCCCATGCGCCGTCTTCTCATCTCCATGCTGGCGATCGCGATGCTGGGGATGGGAACCGCCGCGGCCGATGCGAAGCCGGGCCAGAAGAGCCCCCGGCTGCACGCCTTCCGGTCCTGCACGAACCTGCTCGGCTACGCGCAGCGCAACGGGGTCCGGGTCGTGCGCCAGAGCTCCGCGCTGCTCGCGCCGCCCGATGCCGGCGGTGGCGGCGGCGGTGGCGGCGGCGGCGTCGGAGGCGGGGAGGACCGCTCGGGCGGCCTGGCGCCGGCGCCCGTCGCCGCGCCCGTCCCGGCCGCCCCCGGTGAGGAGACGTCGCAGACCAACGTGCAGGAGGCGGGCATCGACGAGCCGGACTGGGTCAAGGCCGTCGGCACGACGCTCTACGTGGCGGAGGACGGCACGCTGCGCAGCTTCGACATCAGCGGCGACGCGCCGCGCGAGCTGGACAAGGTCGCCGTCCCGGGCTACACCCATGAGCTGCTCGTGCGCGGCGACCGCGCGCTCGTGATCACCAACATCGACTACGGCGGCCCGATCGTGACCGCGGCGCAGGTGCCGGGGGTGCCGTACTCCGAGTGGCACGGCCGCTCCCGCCTGCTGGAGGTCGACATCTCCGACCCGGCGCGCCTGCGCGTGCTGCGCGAGCTCGACGTCGAGGGCTCCTACCTCAGCGCGCGGCTCAGCGGCGCGACGGCCCGCGTCATCGTGCGGACCGAGCCGCGCGGGCTCGAGCGGCCCGACATCGAGCAGAGCAGCACGCCCGACGGCGTCCGGCGCGACTGGAGCCGGTCCGTGCGCCGCACGCGCACGCGGGCGTGGCTGCCGTCGGCCGTCGTGCGCGACCGGCGCAAGGGCACCAAGCGCCGCCGCGCGCTGGTGCGCTGCCGGCAGGTGCGCCGCACGCAGTCGTTCTCCGGCCTCGGCACGGTGACCGTCCTGACGATCGACATGAGCGGCTCGCGCCCCGCCTTCCCCGTCGCCGACGCGGACGCGATGATGATCGACGGCGACACCGTCTACGCGTCCCAGGACCGGCTCTACGTCGCCTCGCAGCGGTGGCTGGAGCCGGACGCGTCGCGCGCCGAGATCCTCGACCAGTCGGCCACCGGACTGCACGCGTTCTCCACCACGAAGGCCGGCGAGACGGGCTATCTCGGCAGCGGCGAGGTGCCCGGCTACCTGCTCAACCAGTGGTCGCTGTCCGAGCACGAGGGGACGCTGCGCGCGGCGACGACCTCGATGCCTCCGTGGAACAGCGGCGCGCGCAGCGAGAGCGCCGTGCGCACGCTGAAGGAGCGCGACGGGCGGCTCGTCCAGGTCGGGATGGCCGGCGGGCTCGGCAAGGGCGAGCGGATCTACGCCGTGCGCTACATCGGGGCCACGGGCTTCGTGGTGACCTTCCGCCAGGTCGACCCGCTCTACACGCTCGACCTCTCAGACCCCGAGCGCCCGCGCGTGGTCGGCGAGCTGAAGGTGCCGGGCTACTCCGCCTATCTGCACCCCGTCGGCGACGGGCTGCTGCTCGGCGTGGGCCAGGATGCGACGGATGAGGGCCGCCGCACCGGCGTGCAGCTGTCGCTGTTCGACGTCTCGAACCTCGCGAAGCCCGTCCGGCTGGATCAGTTCGCCGTCGGCGCGAGCTCCTACACGCCTGTCGAGGGCGACCACAAGGCGTTCCTCTGGTGGGCGCCGCAGAAGCTCGCGGTCGTGCCCTTCGTCCGCTACGAGAACGAGCCGTTCGGCGGCTCGCTGGCGCTGCGCGTCGACGGCGGCAAGATCGCGGAGGCCGGGCGGATCGCACACCCGACGCTCGAGGCGTTCGGCGTGACCGGTTACGACCGCGCGGTCGTCGTCGGCTCGCGCCTGCTGCTCGTCTCGCGGGCCGGGCTGCTCTCGACGTTCCTGAACGCGCCCGGGCCCGGGCGGTTCGCGGCGTTCGAGGGCTGACCGCAAGTTTCGCCCGGGGGCCGCGTTGCAGCCCCCATGCCCCGCTTGAAGAGCAAGCTCACACTCGCGCTGGCCGGCACCTGCGCCGCCCTCGCGCTCTCCGCGTCCCCGTCGATGGCCGTCGTCGGCGGGTCGGACGCAGCCCCGAACGAGTTCCCCTCGGTCTCCGAGGTGATCATCGCCAAGGGCTTCCTGTGCACAGGCACGCTGATCGCGCCCGACACCGTCCTCACGGCCGGCCACTGCTCCTCGATCACCGGCGGCGCCGGCGTCGCGTCGCCCGCGGCCTATCCGCCGCAGCTGATCGATGTCTACATCGGCTCCAACAAGCCGGGCCAGGGCGAGAAGGTCCCGGTCTCGCGCGTGATCGCGCACCCGAACTACATGCTCTCCGACGGTTACGACATCTCGATCCTGAAGCTGTCGCGCAACTCGACCAAGGCCCCGACGCCGATCGCCGGCGCGGCCGAGGAGTCGATCTGGGCGCCGTCGACGCTCGAGACGATCGTGGGCTTCGGCGCCACGGAGGAGGGCGGGGACACGCCCGACACGCTGCAGAAGGCGCAGGTCCCGATCACGACCGACGCCTACTGCTCGAACGCCTACTCGTCCTTCGAGGCCCAGACGCAGATCTGCGCGGGCTACCCGCAGGGCGGCGTGGACACCTGCCAGGGCGACTCGGGCGGCCCGATGTTCGGCCGCAACGCGGCCGGCGCGCTGCGCGTCGTCGGTGCGACGAGCTACGGCGAGGGCTGCGCGCGGCCCAACAAGCCCGGCGTCTACGCGCGGGTCGGCGACGACACGCTGCGCGAGTGGATCCGCCAGCAGGCGCCCAACGGCGTCGGCTAGCCAGTCTCTCCAGGACGATCCGCTGCTTCATCGAGGGGCCCGGGCGACCGGGCCCCTCGCGCGTTGAGGGGCAGGCCCCTCATCTTCGCGGATCGCCACGTGATGGAAAGCACACTTGACACCGGAGTCATGTCAAGCTAGCTTTCCATCACCCCATGAGAAACGACGTCCGCGACCTCCGCGCCGGCCATGAGCTCTCCCAGCAGCAGCTGGGAGAGGCGATGGGCGTCTCGCGGCAGACGATCAACTCGATCGAGAAGGAGCGCTACACCCCGTCGCTCCCGCTCGCGATCGCGCTGGCCAGGTACTTCGGGCGTCCTGTCGAGGAGATCTTCCATGTCGACGACTGACCGCCTGACCCGCAGCCGCTGGTGGCTGCCAAGCGTCTCCCTCACGCTCGGCGCGATCATGTTCGCCGCCTTCGCGATCGGCGGCGACGTCGCCGGCGGCGCGCAGTCCTTCGGCGTGATGGCCGCCGTCGCCGCGCTGTTCGCCTTCGGCGCCTCGCGCAGCGAGACCCTAGGCGGCCTCGGCGGCCCCGGCCGCGACGAGCGCTGGGCGATGATCGACCTGCGCGCGAGCGCGCTCGCCGGCTTCGTGCTCATCGCGGTGGTGATCGGCGCGTTCCTGTACGAGATCGCCAGGGGCGAGGACGGCGAGCCCTACTCGCAGCTCGGCGCGATCGCCGGCGTCGCCTACATCGTCGCGGTGGCCGTCGGCCGCTTCCGGAGCTGAGCCTGGATCAGCGGATCTCGACGATCTGCTGGAACGTCGGGCGGTCCTGCCAGGGGATCGGCGGCGTCTCCACGGCGCCGGCGGTGATGAACTCGATCTGGTCGCAGATCGGGTCCTGCTCGCAGCCGGTCGCCTTGATCCGGACGTTCGCGAGCTCGGTGCCGTACTGCGTGCGCACGTCGTTGACGGCCTCGGCCAGCGTGCCGGCCAGCACGCGCCGGCAGGCGCGCAGCCTCCCGCCGCCGCAGTAGGGCCGCGACAGCGGGTGCCGGACGCGCTTGCCGAGCACCCGCCGCAGGTCCTTGTCGACGTAGCCGTGCCAGCCGTCGAAGAACGAGCTGCCCTGGCCGTCGGGCGTCTGCGCGTAGGGGTTGATCGCCTTGATGGCGTCCACCAGCGGCGCGCCGAGCGCGGGCTGGAAGATGCCGGGCATCAGCCGCTCCCACCAGCGGTCCATCAGCGCGACCGCAGCCGAATGCTCGTAGGCGCCGTCGCCGTCGAGGTCGCGGCGGTGGCCGCCGGCCTTCGCCCATGCGTCGAGCAGCCGCACGGGCTGCCGCACCGACGCGGCCGGCCGCTTGCCGAGCACCTTGCGCAGCAGCGGGTAGGAGACCTGCCCGCGCAGGTCGACGGTCGCGGCGTCCTGCATCGCCTTCGTCAGCCCGGTCAGCGTCATCTTGCGCTTGCCCTTGATGCCCTTGCGCACGCGCTTCTGCAGCCGCTGCACGCGCTGGAGCGAGCCGAACGCCCAGTTGTCGTCGGCGGCGCGCCAGCCCGGCGCCTGCTTGTTGTTCCAGTTGGTGAAGTAGCCGCGCTTGGGGTCGACCTGCTTGGGCAGCTGACGGTAGGGGAGCCGGCCGCGCCAGTCCCACTCGCCGGTGCCCCACGTCGGCAGGCTCGGGTCCGTCCCCTTCGCGCGCCGCGGGTACCAGCCGTCGGTGATGTAGGCGATGTGCCTGCTGTCGACGTAGAAGTGGTTGAAGGCGAAGTTCTCGCGCCCGAACGCCTGCTGGAACGTGCGCGGGCTCGTGACCTCGCCGGAGTTCAGCCGCTTGTAGGCGACCACGGAGTCGATCTCGCGCCCGTAGGTCGAGCGCGCCTCGGCGATCGCGACCTTCTGCCCGCCGACGGTCGCGAACGCCTGGATCGGGCCGTGCACGCTGCGCAGCACCTCCATGCGGATCGTGCGCGGTTGGGTGCCGGCGGGATCGGTCGGCGCGGGCGTGACGGTGAGCGTGTGCTCGCGCGACGTGAACGGGATGCACCGGCCCTTGTAGACGTAGTGCCGGTCGTCCTGGCAGAGCTTCTCCACGAACTCGTCGACGTTGTCGGAGTAGGCCGTGGTCGTGCTCCAGGCGAAGTCCTTGCCGCGCCCGATCAGCACGTAGAGGCTGATGCCGGGGAACGTCGCGCCGCGCGCGTCGATCCCGCCGCCGTGGAGGTCGATCTCCATCAGGATCTCGGGCGAGTAGTAGCCGACCTGCGGGCCCATCACCGCGAGCGGGTGGCCCGACTTCGACTGCTTCGCGGAGACCAGCAGCGCGTTGGACTGCACGCGCTGGAACGGCAGGCCGCCGATCGGCAGGCCGGGCAGTCCGGGAAGCCCGGGGACCGGCGGGACGCCGGGTAGCGGCCCGCCGCCCCCGCTGCCGCTCGAGACCACGGGGTCGCGGTCCTGGATCGAGCCGAGGTCGGGGAGCGCGACCGCGCCGGGCTTGACGCGGCCGGGGCGGTCGAACGGGAAGCGCTTGGTCGTCGTGACCGGCGCCTCGCGCTCGTTCAGCGACCGGAAGTCGCCGAACACCTTGCGCCCGCGCCGTGCGCCGAAGCGCTGGCGCGCGGCGAGCAGGGCCTGCGCCGCCTTGGCCTCGCCGCCGCCGCCCTTGCCGAAGATGCCGCCGATCAGCGACGCGATCGCGACCGTGTCGGTGACCTTCCAGTCCCCGGGCATCTTCCCGAGCGCCGGGTACTCGGCCGGCAGCTTGGAGGGATCGGTGCGGGCCTCGCGGATGTACTGGTTGACGCCGGCGACGTAGGCGTCGACGTCGGCCTGGATCACCGGGCCCTCGGGCCCCGCCGCATCGCGGGCGGCGTCGATCATCGCCTGCAGCTCAGCCTCGTCGTAGTCGGCGACCTTGAGCTGCTCGGCGTCGGCCTTGACGTTCGCGTCGTCCTCGCCGGGGCCGATCAGCTCGGTCAGCCGGGCGCGCCCGGTGTGGCGCAGGACGTCCATCAGGAACAGCCGGTCCTGGGCGGTCGCGTAGCCCGCGCCGTACATCGTGTCCGCGCGCGTGTCGCCGATCACGTGCGGGACGTTGAACGCGTCGCGGGCGATCCGCACGCCCGGCCGCGGGCTCACCTCGGAGCTGACCTGGGCCGGCGCACCGAACGTCTCGGGCTTGAAGAAGCGGTCGAGGTCCCCCGCCCGCAGCGTCGGCGCGGCCCCGACGAGCCCGCTGTACATGCCGTTCTGGCTCGTGAAGGTGGGCGGCGGCTCGCCGCTCGCCTGGCTGGCCGCGAGCTCACCCGCGTTGACGGTCTCGCCCTGCCCGGCGGGCAGGACGTTGCGGAAGGGCTCTTGGGCGGCGGCGGCCGGAGCTGTCGCGGCCGCAAGGATGGCTGCAGCCACGCCGGCGGTCGCCAAGCGGCGTCGGGACGGCACGCGCCGGAGAATGGCGCATCGCCGTCAGCCATGCGCCGCACGAACGCGCGCGTTCTCATAAGGTGGCCGGCGATGCGGTGGACGGCGGGCCTGGCGGTGCTGGCGGCGACCCTGGCGGGCGCGACCGCCGCTCGGGCCGACGATGCGTCGCTCTACCGCGGGGCGGCTCCGCGGCCCGGCCCGGACGTCCTCTACTCCGGCCCCGTCGTCGCGCCCCAGCTGACGAACGCGGGCGTGTGGCGCGCGGACCCGATCCTCGTCTCGGGCGCGAGCAGCTACCGCGACGGCGAGTTCGTCTACCAGGACTTCCTCTACGACGACCACGGCGCGCGGCTCGCGCGCGACCCGTCGGACCCGCGCTCGGGCGACGACGCGTTCTCGGGCGCCAACGGCACCTACACCTACCCGAGCGACCGCGTCTACGCCGACAACGCCGCCGACCTCGTCGAGCTGCGCGTCAGGCCGCTCGCCGCCGCGACCGCGTTCCGGCTGACGCTCAACGCGCTCAAGGACCCCGAGAAGGTCGCGGCGACGATCGCCATCGGCGGCTCCGCCGCACCGCTGCCGTTCCCGCACGGCGCGAACGCGACCGCGCCCGCCGCGATGTTCCTGACCGTGCACGGCCGCAGCGCGGACCTGCTCGACGCGGTCACGCAGCAGCCCGTCGCCGGCGGTGCGCCGTCGGCCTCCGTGGACCTCGAGCGCCGCCAGATCGAGGTGCGCGTCCCGCACGGCGCGTGGAACCCGGGCCGCTCGGTCGTGCGCCTGGCCGCCGGCGTCGGGCTCTGGGACGCGGCTGCGGAGACCTACCTCGCGCCCCGGGCGCCGGCGCGCAGCGCGAGCACCCCGGGCGGCGGGGCGCCGGGCGCGACCGCGTTCTTCAACGCCGCCTTCCGCTCCGCCGAGCCGCTGCCCTCCGTCGCGAGCGCAGACGTCCTCTCCGACCCCGCCTGGTGGCGCGACAAGGCCCAGGGCAACGCGCTGCGGACCGGCGACATGTCGCCCTTCCACGCCGACGTCGACTTCGGCAAGCTCGCCGACGGGACGCGCGACGACGAAGGCGTCCCGCGCACGGGCGCGATCAACCGCATCCTCGCCAGCCGCTTCGAGCCCGAGCAGGGCGTCGACTTCAACCGCGAGTGCGGGAGCTCGGAGGGCTGCGAGGGCGAGCTGCTCGGCCGCCTGCAGCCGTACGCGCTCTACGTGCCCGCCAAGGCGCCGCCGGGCGGCCGCTACGGGCTGCAGCTGCTGCTGCACTCGCTCGGCGCCAACTACAACCAGTTCTCCGGCAGCCGCAACCAGTCGCAGTTCGGCGACCGCGGGCGGGGGCACATCGTGATGACGCCCGCGGGTCGCGGCCCGGACGGCTGGTACTACGACCGCGCCGGAGCCGACACGTTCGAGGTCTGGGCCGACGTCGCCCGCCGGTACGCGCTCGACCCCGATCTGACCTCGATCGCCGGCTACTCGATGGGCGGCTACGGAACGTACAAGCTCGCGACGCAGTTCCCCGACCTGTTCGCGAAGGGCCAGCCGACGGTCGGGCCGCCCGGCCTCGGCGTCTGGGTGCCGCCGAACCCGCCGCAGCCCGGCGGCGAGCGCTCGAACACGTTCCGCCAGCTCGCGTCGCTGCGCCACATCCCGTTCCTGATCTGGAACGCGAGCGCCGACCAGCTCGTGCCGCTGCCCGGACCGCAGCGCCAGGCGCAGGGGTTCGACGACCTCGGCTACCGCTACGAGTTCGACGTCTTCTCGCCGGCCGACCACTTCGCGCTCGCGATCCACGACCAGTACGCGCCGGCCGCGACGTTCCTCGGCGACGCGCAGGTCGACCGCGACCCGGCGCACGTGACCTACGTGCGCAACCCGACGATGGACTTCCCGGAGGCGGGCACGACCGCCGACCACGCCTACTGGCTGTCGGCGATCGGGCTGCGCGCGCGCGACGGCGACGCGCCGCTCGGCAGCGTCGACGCGGTCTCGGGCGGGATCCCCCGCGGCGATGCGCCGGCCGGCGAGACGCAGCGCGGCGCTGGCTCGCTGGACGGCGGCAACCTCGGCTCGATCGCGTACACGTCGCAGTCGCGAGCCTGGCGTGCGGCGGCCTCGAAGCCGCGGACGGACTCGCTGACCGTGAAGGCGCGCAACGTCGGCACGGTGACCGTGCACCCCGAGCGCGCGCGGATCACCTGCGGCGCGGCGCTGACCGTCGACACGGACGGGCCGGTGCGGGTCGTGTTCGCCGGCTGCGGACGGGCGGAGTCGTTCTCGGGCGGCGGGCACGTTCACCCGCGCGGGCACGGCGTGCGCGAGCACCGCGGGGCTGCGCCGCTTCTCGGCGCGCGGGCGCGGGCGCGGCGTGCGGGTCGCCTTCTCGCGGCGGCTGGCGCGCAAGGTGACCGTCGACGTGCTGCGCCACTCGCGCGGCTCGCGGGTCCTCGGGATCCGGCGGGTGGCGCGATTCGCGGGCCGCCGGCGGTCCTTCACGTGGCGCGCGCGCGGCGCCGCGGCGGCCGGGCGCGGCTACTTCACCGTGCGGCTGCGGATGCGGCTCCCGGGCGGCGGGATCGACGAGCGCCGCGCGGTGCTCGAGCGCACGCGCGGCGGGCGGTTCGTCAAGCGTGCCCCGTCGGTGCGGCGCTCGTCATGCCGCACGTTCACGCGCTTCTTCCTCCACGCGCCGGTCTTCGGCGGCCCGACGCGGCGCAAGCTGACGGTCCACTACGCGCTCGCCCGCACCGCGCGCACGCGCGTCGAGCTCCTGCGCGGCCGCCGCGTCGTGCGCCGCCTGGCCGGGACCAAGCGGGTCCGCGCCGGCCGCCTGCAGTCGCTGCGCGTCCGGCCGGGAACGCTTGCGCGCGGCCGCTACCGCGTCCGGCTGACGATCCGCCGCGCCGGCGCCCGCCGCCAGGCCGTCACGCTGAGCGCCCGCAGGCTCTAGCGCCCGCCCCGCGGACCGTCCCCGCGCGCTCGCGCGGCTCCGCAGCCCGCCACCGCGCGGCTCCGCCGCCCCCTTGACGCGCGGGCGCGCCGCCGGTGGGATGGCTTCGTGCCCGAATACGACGCCTTCGGCCGCGAGGTCGGCGAGGACACGCTGGGCCAGTGGCGCCAGGGATCGGGCGCGGCGCCACCCGAGCGCGAGCCGGAACGCCCGGCCCCGGAGCCGCGGGCCCGGCCGCGGCCGCGCCCGCGGCCGTCACCGGCGGCGACCCGCTCGGCGGCACGGCCACGCCGGCGCCGCGCGCTCCGCCCGCGCGCCCCGCCCCGGGTGCGCCGCCGCGGGCGCCGGCACGGAGGCAAGCTCGTCCTCCTGCTGATCGTGGGCTACCTCGGCTTCCAGCTGATCGGCGGCCTCGCGGACAGGGTCAGAGACGTGGCCGACACGATCACGGTGCCGAACCTCGAGCCGCCCACGCCGGCCGAGGAGCCGACGGGTCTCGGCCCGCGCTCGTTGCTGCGCGCCGCGGTGTTCGAGCGGGCGATGGCGGACCTCCGCCGCCGCGACATCGGGCGGCTCCAGCACCTGCGCGTCGCGCCCGGGCGCATCAACGCGACGCTGATCACGCCGCGCGGGACGCTCGTCAACGCCCAGATCACGGCGACCGAGGGCTACCGGCAGCTGTCGGAGTCCAGCCCGGGCTTTCCGGCCACGAACACGATCCGCTTCGGCGGCCTCGATCCGCGCGCGCCGCAACGGCTCACGCGCGCGGCCGCGGAGCGCCTCCGCCGCCCGGTGTCCGCGATCGACTACCTCGTGCCGAGCAGCGACGACGGCAAGGTCACCTGGGGCGCGTACTTCAAGGGCGGCGCGATCTTCCTCGCCGACGCCCGGGGACGCATCACCCGCCGCGTCTCCTAGCCGCGGGGGGCGGGGGCGAGCGAGGCGAGCGCCTCCGCCTGCGTGTCGAACGTCGGGATGCTCTCGCGGATCCCGGCCACGTCGAACAGCCGCGCGACGGCTCCGTCCGCCAGCAGCGCGACCGCGAGCCGCCCGCCCGCGTGGCGCAGCTCCGTGCTCGCGCCCATCAGCGCGCGCAGGCCGGTCGAGTCGCAGAAGTCGACGCCGGTCAGGTCGACGACGAGCCGCCGCACCCGCTCGGAGCGGGCCGTGTCCAGACGCGCGCACAGCCGCGGGGCGGTCGCGAGGTCGAGCTCGCCGAACACCTCGAGCAGGCGCACCCCCTCGACGTCGGATTCGTGGACCGCCAGCGCGTCGTCCGGCATGTCTCGCTCCTAGTACGTGATGACGCTCCGGATGCCGTCCTGGGCCTCCATCAGCGCGAACGCCTCGTTGACGTCGTCCAACCCTACGGTGCGCGAGACGAGCGGTCCAACGTCGATGTCGCCCGCGAGCCAGCGGTCGACGAGCTGGGGCACCTGCTCGCGGCCCTTGACGCCGCCGAACGAGGAGCCCGCCACGCGCCGGCCGGTGATGAGGAAGCGCGGCACGATGTCGAGCGTCTCGCCCTTGCCGGCCACGCCGGCGACGGTGCACAGGCCCCAGCCCATGCGCGCGGACTCGACCGCCTGGCGCATCACCTTCACGTTGCCGGTCGCCTCGAACGTGTAGTCGGCGCCGAACCCGCCCGTCATCTCGAGGATCCGCTCCACGGTGCCCTCGCCGCCGACCAGCACGTCGGTCGCGCCCTGTCCGCGCGCGAGCTCCAGCCGGTCCTCGGAGAGGTCGACGCAGATGATCCGCTCCGCGCCCTGCAGCCGCGCGCCGGCGACCGCGCCGAGGCCGACGAGCCCGGCGCCGAACACGACGCACGTCGAGCCCGGCTCGACCTTGGCGGTGTACATCGCGGCGCCGAGCCCGGTCGAGAGCCCGCACGCGAACAGGCACGCCATCTCCGGCGTGGCGTCAGGGGAGACCTTGGCGAGCGCGATCTCCGGCATGACCGTCGCCTCGGCGAACGTCGAGGTGCCCATGAAGTGCCGCACGGGCTCGCCGTCGCGGGACAGCCGCGTCGTGCCGTCGGGCAGGTAGCCCTGGTTCTGCTGCTCGCGGATCGCCAGGCAGAGGTTCGTCTTCGGCGAGCGGCAGTGCACGCACTCCCCGCACTGGGGCGAGAACAGCGTCACGACGCGGTCGCCCTCCGCCACCGAGCTCACGCCCTCGCCGACCGCCTCGACGGTGCCGCAGCCCTCGTGCCCGAGCACGCACGGCGCATAGCCGGACGGGTCGGCGCCGGACGCCGTGTAGAGGTCGGTATGGCAGACGCCGCAGGCGAGCAGGCGCACGAGCACCTCGCCGGGCCCGGGCCCGGCGAGCTCGACGTCCTGCACCGCCAGGGGCGCCCCGAACTCCTCGAGGACCGCAGCTCGTATGCGCATGGAGCGGAACCCTACGGCTGGGCGCAAGTCTCAGAGGAACTTCACGTTTGAGACCTCATGAGATCCTTTCCACGCCTCCACGTCGCGCTGCTCGCCGCCTCACTGGCGCTCGCGCTGCCCGCCGCGGCGCAGGCGGCCAAACAGCCCCGCGGCCTGCCCGACGCCGGCCCGCCGGCGGACTACACGCAGACCGAGAACCTGTCGCAGCCGCGCTTCGAGACCACGCGCGAGGTCGTCCGCCTGCCCGCCTTCGACGGCGAGCAGCTCTACATCGAGATCACGCGCCCGAAGACGTCCGGGCCGGTGCCGGTCATCCTCGAGGCCAGCCCCTACCACGGCACGCTCGCCGATCGCGAGGGGACCCGGATCCTGCCCGAGCCGCGCAACGCCGAGGGCAAGAGCATCGGCCTCACGGGCTACTTCGCGCCGCGCGGCTACGCGGTCGTGATGATGGACCTGCGCGGCACGGGCCGCTCGCAGGGCTGCCTGGACCACCTCGCCGGCAAGGACGCGCGCGACCTCGAGCAGGTCGTCGAGTGGGCCGCGTCGCGCTCGTGGTCCAACGGCCGCGTCGGCATGACGGGCCACTCCTACGTCGGCTCGACGCCGTCAGTCGCCGCCGCCCAGCGGCCCGCCGGCCTGAAGACGATCGTGCCGAGCGCCGGTCTGGCCTCCATGTACCACCATCAGTTCCAGGACGGCGTGCCGTACTTCGCCCAGTGGGCCGGGCCGATCGAGGCCTACGAGCAGATCGCGATCGAGCGCAAGCTGCCGGACGGCGACGACTTCGGCAACTCGATGGAGGACACGGGCTGCGGCCTGCCGAACTCCGCAGCGGTCGCCGGCGAGGACCAGACCTCGGGCCGCTACAGCGACTGGCACCTCGCGCGCGACTGGGAGGACGGCGCGACCAAGGCGGAGATCCCGATCTTCGCCGTGCACGGCGTCAACGACAACGCCGCGCGCGTGCAGGCGCTCGACTGGTTCACCCGCCGCGGCGGCCGCTCCGGCGACAAGCTGTGGCTCGGCCAGTGGGACCACGGCTCGGGCTGCTGCCCGACCCGCCGCGGCATCCAGTGGACCTACGCCCTGCACGCCTGGTTCGACAAGCAGCTCGCCCAGCGCGCGGTGAAGACCGGCCCGCCCGTCGAGCTGTTCATGTCCGACGGCAGCTTCGCGGGCGCCCGCTCGGGCGACCGCACTGAGGTGCTGACCACGACGAAGTGGCCCGGCGCGTCGAAGCGCGTCACGTTCCATCCCACCGCCAACGGCGGGCTGGGCACCGACGCGCCGTCGGGCCCCGGCTCGGTCTCCTTCATGGGCGACCACCGCGGCTTCGTGGCCCCCGAGGAGACCGACGGCGCGACGTTCCGCACCGACCCGCTGACGGAGGACCTCGTGCTCGCCGGCCAGCCGGCGCTGGAGCTCGCCGCGTCGGTCACGACGCCGCGCGTGCACCTGATCGCGAACCTGTTCGACGAGAGCCCCGAGGGCGAGTGGCGCCGCATCTCGCAGTGCGCGATCAACCCCGAGCTGCGCGACGGGCTCGCGCAGGAGCAGCTCGTCGTGCCCGGCCAGCGCTACGACATGACGCCGTCGTGCTTCGCGATGGCGCATCACCTGAAGCCCGGCCACCGGCTCGTGCTGCGGGTGACCACCAGCGACCCGGACAAGATCCCGATGTTCGCCGGCGACGCGGGCGTGAGCGTGTTCACCGGCGAGGGCGCGACGTCCGTCGTGGTGCCGGTCGCCGAGCAGCCGACGCTGCACCCCGACACGGTCCCGCTCGACGAGAGCGGCATCCCCGTCGGCACCGCGCAGGCGCCGTTCGAGGGGACCGTCACCACGGGCGCGCCCGGCGCGGGCGAGCGCAGCGACGCGACGAGCAGCTACCTCGAGCTCGTGGTGCCGGAGGGCGTCGACAATGCCAAGGCGGTCTTCGAGGCCACGGCGACGCTGCCGGCCGACCTCGACATGTACCTCCAGCGCAAGGAGGCCGACGGCTCGTGGAGCCCCGACATCGCGTCGGGCGCCTCCGCGGACCTGACCGGCGAGCGGATGGCCACGAACCGGCTCGCGCCCGGCACATACCGGATCGAGGTCCACAACTGGGCCGGGCCGGCGGGCAACCAGGTGCCGGTCAAGGGCACGTTCTACAACACGGCCGGCGAGCCCGGCAGCTGAGCGATCCGCACGGGCGCGGCGCACCGGCCGCGCCCGTGCGGCACCATCGTGGCCGTGACGGAACCCGGAGAGCTGGGCCGCGACGGCGACGCGCGGCAGGAGCAGATCGTCAAGGTGCTCGTCGACGCCTTCGAGGAGCTGATCGACGCCGACCCGAAGGCGTTCAGGAGAAAGTTCCGCAAGATGGCGGCCGACCCGTTCGCGTTCTACCGCGGCAGCGCGTGCCTGTTCTACGCCGACGTCGTGGACCTCGACGACCGCTGGGCCGACGAGCGCACGAGCCGGGTCTGGATCCAGGGCGACCTGCACGCGGAGAACTACGGCACCTACATGGACGCCGAGGGGATCCTCGTCTTCGACGTCAACGACTTCGACGAGGCCTACCTCGGCCACTTCACCTGGGACCTGCGCCGGATGGCGGCGAGCCTGGCGCTGCTCGGCTTCTCCAAGGCGCTCTCGGACGAGACGATCCGCGAGATGATCGAGACCTACGGCCGGGCCTACCTCGACCAGGTCCGCGCGTTCAGCGAGGGCGACAAGGACGAGGAGTTCCGGCTGACGCTCGAGAACACCGACGGCGCGCTGCACTCCGTGCTGCTGGAGGCGCGGCTCGCCTCGCGGCTCGAGCTGCTGAACACGATGACGGCGATCGAGGGCCACGAGCGCCACTTCGTCGAGGGCCCCGGCGTGCGCCGGCTCGACGAGGACGAGGAGGCGGAGGTACGCGAGGCGTACGCCGCCTACCTGGACACGATCCCCGAGGTCAAGCGCCAGCACAGCGTCTCCTACGAGATCAAGGACCTCGTCGGGCGCGCCGGCTTCGGCATCGGCAGCGCCGGGCTGCCCGCCTACAACCTGCTGATCGAGGGCCGCACGCAGGCGCTGGAGAACGACGTCGTGCTCTCGATGAAGCAGGGCAACGTCGCCGCGCCCAGCCGCGTCGTCACCGACGAGAAGATCAGCGGCGCGTTCGAGCACCCGGGGCACCGCACCGCGGTCTCCCAGCGCGCTCTGCAGGCGCACGCCGACCCGTGGCTGGGCTGGTGCGAGCTGCGCGGCAAGGGCCAGCTCGTCAAGGAGCTCTCGCCCTACGAGGCCGACCTCGACTGGGACGCCGTCTCCGAGCCCGACGAGATCGTGCCCCTGCTGGGCTGGCTCGGGCAGGCGACGGCGAAGGTGCACTGCGTCTCGGACGCGGGATCCGACCAGGCGCTGGTGGACTTCCAGACCGAGGACGCGATCGTCGCGGCCGTCGGCGACGAGGACGGGGCCTTCGCCGCCGACCTCGCCGGCTTCGGCGCGGCCTACGGCGAGCTCGCCCGCGACGATCACCGCCGCTTCGTGGATTCCTTCCGCAACGGGGCGATCCCCGGCTTGGACGCCTGACGGCGGCGGCGCTCCGCGCGCCGCCGCTCCGCACGCCGCTCGGCCGCGCGCCGCTGCGCCCGCAGCCGCTCCGCGCGCTCGCTGATGCGGACCTCGACGGTCTCCGAGCGCACGCCGAGCGGGCCGCTCGGCCCCTGGGCCGCGATCACGACCCGGTAGCGCCCGCGCCGCTTCGGCGTCCACGGGACGGTGTAGGTGCCGCGCGAGACGTCCATCGTGCGCGCGACCGCGACACCGGCGCGGCTCGTGACGCGCACGCGCACCGAGGCGAGCTTGGACAGCGAGAAGCGCAGCGCTGTGCCGCGCTCGGCGCGCAGGCGCTCCAGGCGCGCGAGGTGGATGCGCGGCGGCTCGCGCTCGTAGCGCGCGAAGCGCCGCTGCGCCGAGCAGTAGGTCCGGCCGCCCGTGCGCCGGCAGAGGTTGCCGAGGAACGTCTTGACCAGCTGGTGGTAGCCGAGCGTCGACTCGCGCCCGCCCTGCGAGTACAGCGACCAGGCGCCGGTGTCGAAGCCGGCGACGGCGGTCCGCGCGGCCCGCTCGCCGCTGCGGAAGAGCGCGAGCGCGGCGCGGCTGCGGCCGAGCCGGCCGAGGTCGCGCAGGCCGGTGATCGCCTGCAGGTCGCCGTTGAGGATCCGCAGGCCCGGCGAGAAGGAGTACATGAGGTAGTGGCTGCCGCCGGGGGCGGCGACGCGCACGCCGAGCGGCGGCGGCGCGCGGAACGCGCCGAGCGCGCGCACGGCGGTCCGGCGGTAGCGGCGGGCTTCCGGGAAGACGCGCGAGGCGCGGGCGAGCGCCTGGACGGCGGTGCCCTGCGTCATGCCGCTGATCCACGGCGGCGTGCCGCCGCCGAAGGAGAAGTAGTACTCCCACGCGACGAAGCGGTCGCGCCGGGCGCCGAGCGCGACCATCCGGTCCAGCGCCCGCCGCAGCGCCGCGCGGGCGCAGCGGCCCTTGCGGCCGCCGCCCAGCGCCGCCACGAGGTCGCGCTGCGCGCGCTTGCGGGGCTGGATGCAGACGCCGAGCCGCGCGTTGACGCGGCCCCAGCTCGCGAGCTGCTGGAGCTGCATGCCGCGGCCGGGGTAGTACTGGAAGACGGCCGGGTCGGTGCCGAACGTCTCGCGCGCCCCGGGAGACGGCAGCGGCGCGCTGCGCCAGAACTCGTCGTTGCGGCGCAGCGTGAGGAAGACGGGGGCGAAGCGGCCCGCGGTCAGCCGGCGGCTCGCGGCGAGCGCGTCGACGGTGCCCACCACGTACCGCAGCTCCGAGCCGCGCAGCCCGGGCAGCCGGCCGGCGTCGGCGCGGGCCCGCGCGTAGAGGTCCCGCAGCCGGTCGTGCTCGGCCCGGCCGATGTGGCGCGCGAGCAGCGCGCGCCGCAGGGCGCCCGCGACGGTGCGCGAGCGCCGCGCCTTGGCGAGCTCGGTGCGCCGCCAGTGCTCGAAGGCCTGCTTGCGCAGCGTGTCGCGGCGCAGGTAGCCGATCGCCAGCGAGATGGGCCGCTCGCGCGGGCCGGTCGCGGCCGGCGGCGCGGCGGCGGGCGGCGACGGCGCGGGCGCGGGGTCGCCCCCGGCGGCCGTGGGCGCGGACTCGCGCCCGCAGCCGGCGAGCGCGAGAACCAGCAGCACCAGGACGAGGCGCGCCCTCATGTCCTGATGATCGTCCTGCCGCGGGACGGCCTTGACCGCTTGGTCCGGGCCCGGACCGGGCGGCGAACGGTACGGTGCGCCCGTGAACCGAGAGCCAGAGCGCATCGACGTCACCGTCGCCGGCGGCACGCTCGCCGCCTACCGCTGGTCAGGCGACGGACCTGTCGTGCTGGCGGCGCACGGGATCAGCTCCAACCACCGCACCTGGGGCGTCGTCGCGGCTGCGCTCGACGGGGCCGCGACGCTCGTCGCGCCCGACCTGCGCGGCCGCGGGCGCAGCAACGGCCTGCCGGGCCCGTACACGATCGCCCAGCACGCCGAGGACTGCGCCGCCGTGCTCGACCACGTCGGCGCGCGCGACGCGGTCGTGGCCGGGCACTCGATGGGCGGCTTCGTCGCGACGGCGCTCGCCACCGGCCGGCCGGAGCGCGTGCGCGCCGTCGTGCTCGTGGACGGCGGCCCGCCGCTGCACGTGCCGCCGGGCGTCGACGTCGACGACGCGCTCGCCGCCACGCTCGGGCCCGCGATGCAGCGGCTGGACATGACCTTCGCCGACCGCGGCGCCTACCGGGCCTTCTGGCAGCAGCACCCGTCGTTCGCCGGCATCTGGTCGGACGAGGTCGACGCGCAGATCCAGCACGACCTCGAGGGCAGCGAGCCCGAGCTGCGCTCGGCGTGCGTCAAGGAGGCCGTGCGCGTCAACGGCCGCGAGCTGCTCGCCGACGAGGCGGTCCGGACCGCGGTGCGCGACGTGACCTGCCCGATGGTCCTGCTGTGGGCGCCGCGCGGGATGCTCGACGAGCCGGGCGGCCTGTACGCGGAGGAGCGCCTGGACGGCATCGAGCACGAGCTCGTGCCCGACGCCAACCACTACTCGATCCTGCTCGGCGCGGACGGCGCCAAGCGGGTCGCCGCCGCGATCAGACGCGCGCTCTGACCTGGTAGACCGACGTGAAGCCGGACTCGAAGCCGCGCCGCGCGGCCCGCAGGTAGAGCCGCCACACGCGCACCCGCTCCGGGCCCGCGAGCCGCGTCGCCTCGCCGATGCGCTCGTCGAGCCGGCGCGCCCAGTGGCGCAGCGTCTCGGCGTAGTCGGGCGCGAACCCCTCGACGTGGTCGATCGTGGAGCCGGTCTTCTCGAACGCGGACACGATCCGCGACAGGTGCAGGGGCGCGGCGTCCGGGAACACGAAGCGCTCCGAGAACGCGCCCGCCTCGGGGTCGCCGTGGCGCAGCCGCGCGATGCCGTGGTTGAGCAGCACGCCGCCGGGCTCCAGCGCGTCGATGATGTGTTGCGCGTAGGCGTCGATGTTGACCGCGCCGACGTGCTCGACCATGCCGATCGAGGCGACGCGGTCGAAGCGCTCGCCGCCGAGCTCGCGGTAGTCCTGCACGCGGATGTCGACCTTGTCGGCGACGCCGGCCTCGCGTGCCCGCTCGCGCGCGCGCTGCGCCTGCGGCTCGGACAGCGTGATGCCGGTGACGTGCACGCCGTGGCGCGTCGCGGCGTGCACGGCGAAGCTGCCCCAGCCGCAGCCGACGTCGAGCACGCGCATGCCCGGCTCGAGCCCGAGCTTGGCGCAGACCATCTCGAGCTTGGCCTCCTGCGCCTCCTCGAGCGTCGTCGCCCCGCGCGAGAAGATCGCGCACGAGTACGTCATCGACTCGCCGAGGAACAGCTCGAAGAACGCGTTGGAGACGTCGTAGTGGTGGCGGACGGAGCGGCGATCGCGCGCGACGCTGTGGCGCCGGCCGCGCGGGCGCAGCTCGGCGTCGGGCACGTGCGGCACAGAGCGCAGCGCGCCGGCGCGCAGCGCGGCGGCGGCGATCTTCGCGCGGTCGCGCAGCTCGATCGGCGGGGGGCTCCAGGAGTCCAGCAGCGCCAGCGCGGCCTCGACGTCGTCGACGTCCAGCGCCCCGCTCACATACGCGCGGCCGACGCCGAGCTGGCCGGGCGAGCGCAGCACGTGGCCGAGCGCCTCGGGCGTACGCAGCGCGAACGTCGGGCCGCCGTCGCTGGACGGCAGCTCGGTCCCGTCCCACAGCTCGATCCGGAACGGGCGCTCTGGGAGGGCGCCCTCGAGCGCCTCGCGCAGCGGGGCGGTGCTCAAGACACCGCGCGCTTCGCCTGACGTTCGGGGCTGACGCGAACGACGTCCCACGCCAGTCCCATCCTCTCCAGGCCGCGGATCACCATCGCCGAGGTGTCGATCTGCCAGCGGCGCATGCCGTGCTCGGCTGACGTCGGGAACGCGTGGTGGTTGTTGTGCCAAGACTCTCCGAAGGACGGTATCGCCAGCCACAGCAGGTTCCGCGACTCGTCCTTGGTCTCGAACTGGCGGCGCCCGAAGAAGTGGCACAGCGAGTTGATCGAGTACGTGACGTGGTGCAGGACCAGCATGCGTACGGCCCCACCCCACAACAGTCCGGTGAGAGCAGTGTGAAGGGAGCCGCCGATCAGCCACCCGAGCGCGAACGCGGCGAGCAGCCCGCCGATCGCCCACGCGAAGAACCACTTGCTGACCCAGCGGACCGTCGGGTCGGCGAGCAGGTCTGGCGCGTAGCGCTCGTGGCTGCCGCGCTCCGTGTGGATGAACAGCCACCCGACGTGCGCGTGCAGCAGGCCGCGCAGCGCGCCCTTGAGACCGTGGCCGTGGTCGACGTGCGGGCTGTGCGGGTCGCCCGGCGCGTCGGAGAACGCGTGGTGCTTGCGATGGTCGGCGACCCAGGAGATGACCGGGCCCTCGATCGCGGCCGAGCCGAGGATGGCGAACGTCGCCCGCACCCAGCGCTTGGTCTTGAACGCGCGATGCGTCAGCAGGCGGTGGAAGCCGACCGTCACGCCGAGGCCCGTCGCGACGTACATGATCGCGAACACGATCAGGTCGCTCCAGAACAGCCAGTCGGCCCAGACCTGCCAGGCGACGACGAACAGTCCGATGATCGGCAGCGCGGTGATCAGCCCGGTGAGGAAGCGGTCCAGGGTCTCGTTGGAGACGGGCTGGACGTCCTCGGGGCCGGGTCTGGGTATCTGAGTCGCAGTCACGGGTCGGGAATATAAGCTCGCAGGCCCGAGGGAAGGAGAGTCATGCAGGGCCAGATGCAGTCCTACCCGCTTACGCTCGTCCATCCCTTCGAGCGCGCGGAGAGGTTGTTCGGCGACAAGCCGATCGTCTCGGCCACCCCGACCGGCATCCAGCGGACGACCTATGGGGAGTGGGCCGAGCGTACACGTCGGCTGGGCGGCGTGCTCGACGCGCTGGAGGTCTCGGCCGACGGCCGGGTCGGCACCTTCGCGTGGAACTCCGCCCGCCACCTCGAGCTGTACTTCGCGGCGCCCTGCACCGGCCGCGTGCTGCACACGCTCAACATCCGGCTCTTCCCCGAGCAGCTGCGCTTCGTCGCCGACCACGCGCAGGACGAGGTGATCTTCGCCGACCGCTCGCTGCTGAAGCTGCTGTGGCCGCTGATCGACGAGCTGCCCTCCGTGCGGTACGTGGTCGTGATGGACGACGGCGTCGACGACGAGATCCCCGACGACGAGCGCATCCGCGACTACGAGACGCTGCTCGCTGACGCGGACCCCGTCGAGTTCGGGGTCGAGGACGAGAACAGCGCCGCGGCCATGTGCTACACGAGCGGCACCACCGGCAACCCGAAGGGCGTCGTCTACTCGCACCGCTCGAGCGTCCTGCACTGCATGAGCTCGATGTTCGCCGACACGCTCGCGGTCTCCGAGGCCGACGTGATCCTGCCGGTCGTGCCGATGTTCCACGCCAACGCGTGGGGGCTCGCGCAGGCCGGCGTGCTGGCCGGCTCGACGTTCGTGATGCCCGGGCCCGACCTCTCGCCGAAGGCGATCGCGGACCTGCTGGAATCCGAGAAGGTCACGTTCGCGGCGGGCGTGCCGACGATCTGGATGGGCGTGCTCGACGAGCTCGACGGGCGCGACCTGTCCTCGCTGACGCGGATCCTGTGCGGCGGCTCGGCCGTCCCGAAGTCGCTGTCGGAGGCCTACCGCGAGAAGATCGGGGTGCCGATGACGCAGGGCTGGGGGATGACCGAGACCAGCCCGCTCGGCTCGGTCAGCTACATCAAGAGCACGCTGCGCGACCGCTCCGAGGAGGAGCTGGCCGACGTCCGCGCGCTGCAGGGGATGCCGTCGCCGCTGGTGGAGATCCGCATCGCCGACCAGGACACCGACGAGCCCCAGCCGTGGGACGGCGAGTCGCGCGGCGAGGTCCAGTGCGCGGGCCCGTGGATCGCGGCGGGCTACTACGGCGGCGCCGGCGAGCAGCAGTTCACCGCCGACGGCTGGCTGCGCACGGGCGACGTGGGCGTCATGACGCCCGAGGGCTACGTGAAGCTCGTCGACCGCACGAAGGACCTCGTGAAGTCCGGCGGCGAGTGGATCTCCTCGGTCGAGCTCGAGAACGAGATCATGGCCCACCCGCAGGTCAAGGAGGCGGCCGTGATCGGCATCCGCGACGACAAGTGGGGAGAGCGGCCGCTCGCGTGCGTGGTGCCCGAGGAGGGCGCGGAGCTCGACGCCGGCGACATCCGCGGCTTCCTCGAGGGTCGCGTCGCGAAGTGGTGGATCCCCGAGTCGGTCGAGTTCATCGACGAGGTGCCCAAGACCTCGGTCGGCAAGTTCTCCAAGAAGACGCTGCGGGAGCAGTTCTCGGAGGTGGCCACGTAGTCTCCCTCCGGTGACCATCTCCACGGAGGAGCTGCAGCTCGCGGCGCGCAACCACGGCATGCCGCTGGAGGCGCTGCGCTGGGACGTGACGCCGGTCGGGCTGCACTACCTCCTCATCCACTACGACATCCCGGCGGTGGACCCCGGCTCCTGGCGGCTCGAGGTGGGCGGCCGCGTCGACCGCGCGCTCTCGCTCTCGCTCGACGATCTGCGCGAGCGCCCGCCCGTCACGCGCGCGGTGACGATGGAGTGCGCGGGCAACGGGCGCGCGCGCTTCGAGCCGCACATCGTGTCGCAGCCGTGGCTGCTCGAGGCGGTCGGCACGGCCGAGTGGACGGGCGTGCCGGTCACCGACCTGCTCTACGAGGCCGGGGTCGCGGGCGACGCCGTCGAGGTGCTCTTCACGGGCCTGGACCGCGGCGTCGAGGGCGGCGAGGAGCAGGCCTACCAGCGCAGCCTCACGCTCGCCGAGGTCAACGACGGGCCGCTGCTCGCGTACGCGGTCAACGGCATGCCGCTGCCGCCGCAGCACGGCTTCCCGCTGCGGCTGATCGTGCCGGGCTGGTACGGGATGACGAGCGTCAAGTGGCTCGCCCGCATCGACGCGATCGCGGAGCCGTTCGACGGCTATCAGCAAACGGTCGGCTACCGGATGCGGGCGCACGAGGACGACGAGGGCACGCCGGTCACGCGGATCATGCCGCGCGCGCTGATGGTCCCGCCGGGGGTCCCGGACTTCATGACGCGGCGGCGGTTCGTGCAGCCCGGGCCGTGCGAGCTGACCGGCCGCGCGTGGTCGGGCTGGGGCGCGATCGAGACCGTCGAGGTGTCGGTCGACGGCGGCTCGTCGTGGGCTTCGGCGGAGCTCGGTCCGGAACCTGAACCGGGCGCTTGGCGTTCGTGGCGGTACGGGTGGGACGCGGCGCCGGGAGAGCACGAGCTGTGCTGCCGGGCCGTTGATGCCGCGGGGAACGCGCAGCCTGTGGATGCCGGGTGGAACGTGGGCGGCTACGCCAACACGTCGGTCCAGCGCGTACCGGTGACGGTGGGCTCGCTCCGGAATTCGGTAGATCACTGAGGCGGCGCTTCGAGCAGGTCGAGCGTGAGCTCCGGTGCGCGCTCGCCGTCCAGTGCCAGCATGCGCTTCAAGGCGGCCTCGTTGTCCTGCAGGCACTGCTTCACCCCGGCGCTCGCCGGGCCCTCGAAGGAGTCCTTGAACTCCGTGCCGCTCCAGAAGTCGGAGTGGTCGGGCATGTAGGGGGCGGACACGACGACCGTGCCGGCCGGTAGCGGCTCGCGCGCGGCGTCGTGGAGCAGGAGCACGTCGAGCTGGTAGAGGTACCGCCCGAGCTGGCGGTCGGGCTCCTTGACGTCGAGGCGCAGCTCGAAGCGGTCGGCCGAGCCGGGGAGGATCTGCTGGCTGACCTTCGCCTCGAACGTCTCGCCCTTGGCGGGCCCGCCCGGCAGCAGCACGTCGTAGCTCTCGGACGCCTCGAGCCCGCCGCCCGCCTGGCAGATCTCCACGAAGCCCGTGTCGCGCACGACGAGCCGCGCGCGCGTCACGACCGACACCACGTCCCCCGTGTTGCGGACGGTGAGGTCGATCGCCTGCGTGTTCTCGAGGTCGTTCGCGCGCAGGTCGCCGCCGGCCACCGCGAGGTCGACCACCTGCAGGGCGGCCGCCGCCGCGGTCGGGCTCGGCGCCGGCGAGGACGAGTCACCGCCCTGCGCGAGCAGCGGGATGCCGACGCTGAGCGCCGCGATCAGGATCGGCACGACGACGATGCTGAGCTTCTTCTCGATGCCCAGCTCGCGCCACTGCTGCCGGTAGCTGCCGGAGCTCATCGGCTCACTCCTGGGGCCGGCCCTGGTGGAGTCGCGCAAGGACGCCGGAGAGCCGGCGCGCCTGCATGAAGACGAGATACGCGATCCCCAGCCAGCCGACCGCGAGCAGCAGGAACACGACGTCGAGCGTCTCGTAGCCGCCGTCGCCGGCCGTGTCGGCCAGCGACCCCGCCCGGTCGACCGCCTCGGGCAGGAACACGAGGAACACGATCAGCGGGATGACCGCCAGCCCTCGCGCAGCGGCACGCGCCCGCTCGACCGTGCGGACCTGCCGTTCCCACGCGGTTTGGTTCGCTGCCGAACCACCGACGTCCTCGCCCGCGTTGATGCGGTCCGAGAACGCGTTGTAGAAGAACGCGTAGGCGCCCAGCATCACGCTCAGCGCGGAGACCATCGAGGCGACGTCGTCCACCCAGGGTCACTCCCACCTCAGCGCCCGCACGACGGTCTGCTCGACGCCCAGCTCGCGGCACAGCGCCGACACCGTCGAGCGGGTGAGGTCATAGGTCTGCGACGCGTCGCGGCGCTTGTCCAGCGGCGGCGCGGCCGTGCGGCTGACGAGGTCCTTGAGGTAGCGCGCCAGTGAGTCCGGCACGCGGATGCGGACGGTGTCCTCGTCGACCGGGCGCGCCTCCTCGAGCACCGCGACGGCCGCGCGGCGCACGGCGCCCTCGAGCTCCGGGGCGAAGCGCGCGCGGGTGCCGGCGATCAGCGTCGTCGCCTGCGTCGGCGTGAGCTGGAAGGCCTCCGCGACCTGGCGGTCCGTGGGCCGGTCGCCCGACAGCGACTCGTAGAGCAGCCGCAGGCGCAGCTCCCGCAGCTCGCGCATGGTGGCCGGGGAGCGGATGCCGCTGAACGCGAGCGCGTACTCCGTCAGCGCGGCGGACGCGAGCTCGCCGAGCACCGCCTGCAGCTCGTCGCCGTCGACCCGGAAGACCGCGCGCAGCCGCGCGAGCAGCGCCGGGTCGAGCGCGAGCGGGACCTCCAGCATCTCGCTCACGCGCTCATCACCTCCTCCTCGCGCGCGGGCTCGAGCTCGTAGGCGCGCTGGCCGCTGCGCACCAGCCAGTCGCGCAGGATCCGGTGCACGGCCGGCGCGCCGACGACGGGCTCCTTGGGCCACGGCAGCCCGGCCGGGAACAGCACGAACGGCTGCGACTGCGCGCCGCCCAGCCCGCCGTGGGAGCCGACGAGCTCCTCGAACGCGGCGACCTCGTCGCTGTCCTCCCAGTAGGTGCCGTTGACGAGGATGTCGGGGCAGTGCGGGAAGGCGTCCGTGCGGCGGACGACGTCCGCGGCGTGGGGGCCGTAGCCCGCGAGCGGGTCCTCGCCCTCGACGGCGCCGGTGCCGAGCAGTCGCCGGCCGCGTGGGCCCAGCACGACCGCGCCGTCGGCGGCGGAGCGCACGAGCACGAACCCGACGCCGGGATGGGTGCGCAGCTCGGCGATCAGCCCGGGGCGGTGCTGCTCGATCTGCTCGAGCGTGACCCGGCCGGGATCGCGCGGGAACGAGATCACCCCGAGGTTGCCGGACGCCATCACGGAGACCTCCGGCGGCGGCTCTGGCGCCGCGGATGCAGGCCCCACCCGCCCCGCCCGTTGCGCGCGTCGCTCCGCGCGCTGCGACGGCGCGACGCGGCGCACGGTCCGGCCCGTCGCCGTCGGCTGGGCGGCGAGCTCGCTCACCGCCGCGCGCAGCGACGTGCGCGCCTCGTCGTCCTCGTCGACGGCGACCTCCATCCTCCCCGGCCCGGAGTGGCGGGCCACGATGTCCTCGAGGCCCTCGCCGTAGCGCTGGCGGAACGTGGCCCCCTGGCTCTGCCCGTGGTCGGAGAGCACGACGACGTGGTACGGGCGCTCCGCGCGCTCGACGGCCTCGGCGATGCGGGCGATCGCACGGTCGACCCGGCGCAGGATCGCGAGCGCGTCGGCGCGCTCGACCCCGGAGTGGTGGGCGACCTCGTCGTAGGCGAGGAACGTCGTGTAGATCACGGGCCGGCCCGCGAGCACGTCGGCCGTGACCGCCGCGACCTGGAGGTCGAGCTGCAGGACGGTCGCGTACGCGCGCAGGAACGCGTAGCTCCAGTGGCGGTCGATCCGGGGGCGCACGTCGCGGCGGCGCTGCTGGCGCGCGCCGTGGCGCTCGACCGCGAGCTCGCCGACCCCGCGCAGGATCGTGCGCAGCACGCCGAGCGGGCTGCGGAAGTAGGACAGGTAGTCCTCGCCGAGCGCGCCCGGCCGGTCGAGGTCGAGCACCGTGCTCATCGTGAGCATGCTGTGCGGCGCGTCGCCAGAGAGGATGTTCGCGCGGCTCGCGCCGTCGGCGAAGAGCAGGCCGCGGCCGTTCGAGCGGCGGCGCTCGAGCTCGGCGGCGTCGCGCGGGTTGTTGGTGACGATCGCGCGCCCGCGGTCCTTCTCCCACCAGCGGAACGCCGGCCAGTCGTGGTCGTCGCCGTGCAGCAGGCCGGCCTGGCAGGCGCCGGTCTGCGAGGACCAGCCCGTCTCGTAGCGGACGAGCCGGTGGGTGCCGCCGTGGAGCCAGCACGCGAGCGCCGGCGCGTCGCCGTTGCGCAGCGCCCGGCGCAGCACGTCGTGCGCGAGCCCGTCGACCTCGAGCAGCAGCAGCCCGTGCGCGTCCGGCTCGCCGACGGGCAACGTGTGGCGCAGCTGGCGCTCGATCACGTGCGCGTCCCAGAGGTCCCCGCGGTCGAGCGCGAGCAGGCCGCCCGCCACGGTCGCGACCGCGGTCGCCCCGAGCACCGTCAGCGCCCCGGCCAGGAGGTCCAGCTCCACCGGGTCGAGCACGGCCGCGGCGAGCGCGAGCACCGCCGCGGCGGCGGCGAGCGTCCCGAGCGCCAGCGTGCCGGCCGAGAGCGGCAGCCGGCTGCGCGCGAGCGCTGGCCACGCGAGCGCGCACGCGGCGCCGGTCGTCAGCGCGACGCCGGCGCTCGCGGCGGCGCCGCGCAGCACGAAGCCGCCGAGCAGGACGCTCGCGAGCAGCACCCAGCCCGCGACGAGCAGCGCGACGGTGACGAGCCGCCGGAGGAGATCGGAGGGTGGCCGGCGCGCGTTCACACGCAGTCCACCGCGATCTCGTTGTCTTCCTCGTCCGTCTCGAAGACCTCGTCGCCCGGGTCGATGGTGAAGGTGACTTCGGCAGGCGGGCTGTCGAACGTCGTCGTGAGCGAGATCGGGTCCCCGACGTCGCGTGCCTCCGGGCTGGACAGACTTGTTGCGACGGCGGCCGTCCCGCCGTCCGGGCCGACGAGCGTGTAGCCGAGCAACGCCTCCGACACCCCAAGATCGAGCTCGCACGTCGGGAAGTCGGAGAAGCCGAAGTTGATCGTCGTGCCCTCGAGCCGCACGGGAGCGGTGCTGCCGTCCGAGGTCTCGACGACCAGCGTGGCCGTCGGCGTGCCCGGCTCGGGCGACTGGAAGTCCACGTCGAACGGGCACGCCTCGTTCGGGGGGATCGTCTCGCCGACGCAGCTCTCGTCAGGTTCGAAGCCGTTGGGCTCGTCGTTCGTGAAGCGGATGTCATCGACGCGGATCGCTTCGTCGCCGACGCTGGTGACGGTGACTTGACCGCACTCGTCCGGTGTGCATCTGAGCAACGGGGGCGACACCGTCGCGCGGCCCTCACCGCCGCCGTTCCCACTGCTGCTGCCGCCGCCGTCGGGCGTCGGGGTCGCGGTCGGCGCCGGGTCCTCGACCGGGCCCGGGAACGTCTTCTTGTCGGCCGCGGCGTCGTACAGGGCGAAGCCCCCGTATGTCAAGGCGAACGCGACGGCCACGATCATCGCGGCGATTCCGAGCCGGAGGTGGCGGTGCCGCGGCGTGTAGCTGATCAGCACCGGGACCGTGGCGCCGACCAGGGCGACCACCAGCGTCCCCCACGGCGAGCCTCCGAGCTCCTTCGCGGCCACCGTGACGGCCACGGAACCGATCACGCCCGCCGCGATCTGCGCGCCCGGGTGCGCCGCCGATGGGGCCGGCGGCGAGTCCGAGGCCTCTTGGGGCTGCGGACGGATCGCGGGCGTCACGGCGCGACGCTAGCGCCGCCACCCGAGCCCGGCAACGTCGCGGGGTCGTGGTTGACATCGCCGCGGAAGCAGGGATATAAGCGAAAGGGCGTCCACTGCGGAGCAGGCGCGGAGCCCCAGAGGCTCTCCCTCCGCGGTGCGCGAACCCGTGCCCCGACAAGGCAGGCTTGCCCGTGCTCGAAGAAGCCGACGAGGAGGTCACCAGCTGGGCGCGGAGCGTGCTCCCCGGCGTGGAGGTCGCGCTCGGCCCGCCGCTGGCGGAGTCCGACGCGCCCGCCGTGTCGTTGCACCTGCTCGCGCTCACGGACATCCCCGCCGCGCGCGGCGCGGGGAGGGTGTCGCCGCAGTTCGGCGCGCGCTATCTCGTCACGAGCGCCGCGGCCGATCCCGCGGAGGCGCACCGCGTGCTCGGCTTGCTGCTGTTCGCGGCGCTCGAGCAGCACGAGTTCGAGGTCGGCTTCGCCGACGTCCCGGAAGCGCTGTGGACGGCGGCCGGCGCGCTGCCGCGCGCGGCGTTCAGCCTGTTCGTGCGCGTCCGCCGCGAGATCGAGCAGGAGCCGACGCCGCGGGTGCGCGGCCCGATCGTCGTGCGCGCCGCGCAGCCGGCGCCGCTGGAGGGCCTCGTCCTCGGCCCCGGCGACGTGCCGATCTCCGACGCGTTCATCACCCTGCCCAAGCTGTCGAAGACGACCCGCAGCGACCACCGCGGCCGCTTCCGCTTCGCGGCCGTCCCGTCAGACGTGCCCACCGTCCTCGTCGTCCGCGCGAAGGCGGGGGAGTTCCCGTTCACCGTCGCGAGCCCGCCGGAGTCCGAACCCGTCGTGCTGCGACTCGCACTCACTGAAGGTTGAGCCATGCCTCTCGCCACGCGCCACACACCGGGCATCTACATCGAGGAGGTCTCGCGCGGCCCGAAGCCGATCACCGCCGTCGGCACCAGCACGCCGGGGTTCGTCGGGGAGGCGCCGAAGGCCGACGCGTTCCCGCTCGTGCCCCAGGCGATCAACAACTGGTCGCAGTTCGTGACCAAGTTCGTGCCCGAGGGAGAGAACGTGACGGGCACCGACCTGTCGACCGCCGTGTTCGGCTTCTTCGAGAACGGCGGCACCCGCTGCTACGTCGTCAACACGGCCGGCGAGCCGACGATCGCCAAGGGCCTGGACAAGCTGCGCACGCTCGACGAGATCGCGATCGTCGCCGCGCCGGGCATGACCGACGCGCTGTCGCACTCGCTCGTCACGAGCCACTGCGAGCGCGCCAAGGACCGGGTCGGCATCGTCGACCTGATCCGGGACGTGGACGACCTCAGCCGCTTCGAGGAGGTGGAGACCGTCCCGTCGCCCGACGACGACGGTGGCGGCAGCGGCCAGGCGAAGTCCTCGCGCGGGAAGGCGAGCGAGACGGCCTCGGGCGAGCGCGGGCTCAAGCTGCAGCCGTCGGCCTACGTCGCGACCTACTGGCCGTGGATCACCGTCTTCGAGCCGCTGAGCCAGACGCTCGTCGACGCCCCGCCGTCCGGCCACGTGGCCGGCATGTGGGCCCGCGTGGACGCCACCCGCGGCGTGCACAAGGCGCCGGCCAACGAGCCCATCAACGCGCTCAACGTGACCTACCCGCTCACGCGCGACGAGCAGGGCGTGCTCAACGACAACGGCATCAACGGCATCCGCCTGTTCGCGCGCGAGGGCATCCGCGTCTGGGGCGCCCGCATGAGCGCCGATCCGGCGAGCGAGTGGCGCTACGTCAACGTCAGGCGGCTCTTCAACATGATCGAGGAGTCGATCGAGGAGGGCACCAACTGGGTCGTCTTCGAGCCCAACGACCGCACGCTGTGGAAGCACGTCCGGCGTGACATCGGCGCGTTCCTCACCCGCGTGTGGCGCGACGGCGCGCTGATGGGCGCCACGCCCGAGGAGGCGTTCTACGTCAAGTGCGACGACGAGACGAACCCGCCCGAGCAGATCGACGCGGGTGTGCTGACGGCGCAGATCGGCCTCGCGCCGGTCAAGCCGGCCGAGTTCATCGTCTTCGAGATCAGCCAGTCGACGGCCGGTGCCGAGGTCACCGGCTAGCCGATCCACCCACGGCAGCCAGGAGGAGGCCGACATGCCAGAACCGGCACAGACTGCGGCTCCGACCACGACCGGTGCGGCGCCGGGAAGCTTCATCGACCCGTACCGCGCATACAACTTCAAGCTCGAGATCATGGGCATCACGGAGGGCCACTTCACGGCGTTGAGCGGCCTCGAGGTGGACGTGCCCGCGATCCGCTACCGGGAGGGAGGCGGCGGCCCCGTCGTCCACGTCATCCCGGGGCCCGTGACCTACGGCGACGTGACGCTGCACTACGGCCTGACCGCCTCGGTCGAGCTGTGGACGTGGCTGATGACGGCCGTGCGGGGCTCGGTCGAGCGCCGCAACGTCTCGATCCTGATGCTCGACAGCGCCGGCGCCAACGAGGTGCTGCGCTGGGACCTCATCAACGCGTGGCCGTCGCGCTGGCGCGGGGCGATGCTCGACGCGCTCAACCGCGAGGTGGCGATCGAGAGCCTCACGCTGGTCTTCGAGACGCTCGACCGGGGCTGAGCGGAGATGCCGGTGCGCGTCCGCGAGCGGCTGCGGCGGTTGCGCCGGCGGCTGCGCCTGCGCGCGCGGCGCCGGCCCGAGCCGGCCGCGGTGATCGACTGGACCGCGCCGGCCGCCCCGCCCGCGCACTGGGTGGCGAAGGTGCGCGAGGCGGCGCCGCAGCTGCTCGAGCCGCCCGCGCCGCCGCCTCCCGCGCCCGGCGGCCCGACGGCGGCCGGGCCGCCCGTGGCGCCGCCGCTCGCGACAGGGCCGCCGGCGGCCGAGGCGTTCGTGGCGGGACCGCCGCTCGCGGCCGGGCCCCCGCAGCCGGTCACGCACGCGGAGCCGGTGGCCGCCTCACTGCCGCCGCTCGTGGCGTCGCCGAGGGTTCCGGAGCCGGACGCGGCGGGGCCGGCCGTGGCTGCCACGGCGCGGGGTGCGGCGGTCGGGGACGCCGCAGGGCCGGCCGCGCGCGGCGGCGGGCGCGGAGGCGCAGGGCGCCGAGCCGTGGGTGCCGCGGCTCGCGCCGGCCGCGTTCGGAGAGCCGTGGGCGGCGCCCTCGTCGCCGGCCGCGCCGCCGCCGCGGCCCGAGCCGGAGCCCGTCGCGCTCCCGGTGCCGCCGCCGGAGGCCGCGCCCGCGCCGCGCCGGCTCGCGCCCGAGCCGCGCGGCCTCGCGGAGCCGCCCGGGACGGAGCGGCCGCCCGCGCCGCCGCGGCGCGGGCCCCGGCGTGCGCTCCGCTCACTGCGACCGCCGCCGCGTGCCCGCGCCGCCGAGGCCGCGCGCGAGCCCGCGCCGTGGCCCGCCCGGTCGCCGGCGGAGCCGCGCGCCGCGACGCCGCCTGCCGCTGCCCCGGCGCCGTCGCCGTTCGCTGCGCCGGCCCCGGCTCTCGCGGCCGAGCCCGAGCCGGCGTGGCCCGAGCTGCCCGACGCGCCGGGGCCGCCCGCGTTCCGCGACGACGACGTCCGCGAGTGGGCGCGGCTGCGCCGCCTCGACGAGGAGCAGAGCCGGCTCTGATGGAACGGGTCGCCCTCCTCGTGGAGTCCACCGGCGAGCGCCTCGGCGCGCTGCTGAACCCGAACACGCTCGAGGTCGCGCGCTCGGCCGGCGTGCGCAACCGCCAGGCCGCGACCGGGCTGCTCAGCGGCGCCGCGCGCTCCGACGACCCGCTGCTCTACACGGGCGGCGGGCGCACCACGTTCACGCTCGACCTGCTGTTCGACGTGCGGATCACGGGCTCGAGCGTGCAGGGCGAGGACGTGCGCGACCTCACCAAGCCGCTGTGGGAGCTCTCGGAGACCGCGGCGAGCGCGCCGCCGACCAGCGCCGCCCCCGTCGTGCGCTTCCTCTGGGGCAAGGCCTGGAACGTGCCAGGGGTCGTGACGGCGGTGGCGGAGCGGCTCGAGGACTTCGACGCGGGCGGCCTTCCCGCCCGCTCGTGGCTGCGGATGCGGCTCGCTCGCGTGCCCGAGGAGGCCGCCGCCACCGAGGAGGGCGGGATGCTCGCGCCGACCCAGCTCGCGACGGGCGAGCCCGTCGAGGGCATGCCGGCGCAGGTGGAGGAGATCGTCACCCACCGCGTGCTCGGCGAGGGCCCCGACAGCCCCGGCGAGCGCCTCGAGGACATCGCCTTCCTCTACTACGGCAACCCCGCGCTGTGGCGGCTGCTCGCCGCGATCAACGGAATCGACGACCCCGGGCGGGTGCCGGCCGGGACCGTCCTGCAGATCCCGCCGGCACCGACCGGAGGTGGCCCGAGATGAGTGTCGCGACCCTTCCCGCCCTTGCCGTCGAGGCCGACGGCGCCGCCCTCCCGGCGCCCGCGCTCGCGGCGCTCTCACACGTTCGGGTGCACCGCAAGCTGGCCACGCCGGCGCTGTGCGAGCTGACCTTCCACGACGGTCCGGACCTCGACCTCGCCACGCTGCCGGCGCTCGGCGCCGGGCTGCGGCTCGCGCTCGCCGCCGACGGCACCGAGCTGTTCGCGGGCGACGTGACGGCCGTCGAGCACGTGCACGGGCCCGACCGCGACCACGCGATCCGCGTCCGCGGCTACGACCCGATGCACCGGCTGCGCCGCACGCAGCACGTCGTCTCGCGCTCCGACGCCTCGCTGGGCTCGATCGCGCAGGAGCTGGCCGGCGACATCGGCCTCTCCGCCGAGGCCCCCTCCGGGGACCTCGCGTGGCCGCGCCACCTGCAGCTCGGCGAGTCCGACCTCGAGCAGATCGCGCTGCTCGCGGATCGCGCCGGCGTGTTCGCGACGGTGGGGGAGGGCACGCTGCGCTTCCTCACGCTCGAGGGCGCCGGGGAGCCGGTCGAGCTGGCGCTCGGCACCACCCTGCTGGAGGCGCGCGTCGAGCACGCGGCGGACCGCGGCGCCGGCGCCGTCACCGCGATCGGCTGGAACGCCACGGACGCCGAGGCGCACACCGGCACGGCCTCGACGCCGCGGCTCGGGCGCGCCGTGGGCGGCGCCGCGCCGGCGCAGCCGTTCGGCCAGTCCGGCGAGTCCTCCCTGCTCGGAGCGCTGCTGATCGCCGACGACCACGCGCAGGCGCTGGCGCAGGGCGCGCTCGACCTGCGAGCCGCGCGCGAGCTCACGCTGTGGGGCGTCGCCGACGGCGACGCCCGGCTCGCGCCGGGCGGCCTCGTCTCGGTGACCGGGCTGGGCGAGCACGGCGACGGCGCCCACGTGCTCACGGAGGTGCGCCACACGATCGACGAGCGGCGCGGCTTCGTGTCCGAGCTCTCGACGGCCCCGCCCGCCGCGCGCACCGGGCCGCCGTCCGCGGTCGCGACGCTCGGCGAGGTGACGAGCGTCAGCGACCCCGACGAGCGCGGGCGCGTGCAGGTCAAGCTGCTCGCCTACGGCGACGTCGAGTCGGACTGGCTCGGCGTGCTCGTCCCCGGCGCGGGCGAGGGCAAGGGCCTGATCGCGCTGCCCGACGTCGGCGACACGGTGCTCGTCGTGCTGCCCTCCGGGGGAGCGGGCGGGGTGGGCGTCGTGATGGGCGGCCTCTACGGCACCAAGTCGCCGCCGGACACCGGCGTCGAGGGCGGCGCGACCAAGCGCTACACGCTGCGCACGCCGGCCGGCCAGCTCGTCACGCTCGACGACGCGAACAAGGCCGTGCGGCTCGAGGACGAGACGGGCTCCTACCTCGAGCTGACCCCGGAGAAGGTGCTGCTGCACTCCGCCGTCGACCTTGCGCTCGAGGCCCCGGGGCGGGCGGTCACGGTCACCGGCAACACGATCGACTTCCGGCAGGGCTGACGTGCTGCTGATCACCGAGGACGCCGTCGTCAAGTGCGAGCACGCGGGCGTCGTGAAGAACACGAACGCCCAGACGTACGTGACCGCGGCGGGCCGCAAGATCCAGATCCAGCCCGACCCCGAGGGCCGCACCATCGGGGGCTGCCCCAACTACGGCCCGACGATCAAGCCGTGCACCACCACGCTGCCCGTGCGCGGCGGCTACTCGACGTTCATCCGCATCTCGGGCAGCCCCGTGTGCCTGGACACGGTCTGGGGGCTCACGGACGGCACGCCGCCGGGGATCGTCAAGTACCAGGTCGCCTCGCCGGGCCAGCAGTTCGTGTCGGGGGCGGCGTGACGGCGCGCATCCAAGGCTGGCGCTACCTGGTCCCCGACGTGGACGCGCCGGAGACGGCCGCCGGCCTGCAGTACTCGCCCACGGGGGCGGCGGACATGACGCGCGACGACGCGGCGGTCCGCCAGGCGCTGCTGCTGCTGATCCTCACGACGCCGGGCGAGCGCGTCATGCGCCCCACCTACGGCTGCCACCTGCGCCGGCTGCTCTTCCAGCCCAACGACGACACGACGGCGGGCCTGGCCATCCACTACGTGCGCAGCGCGATCGAGCGCTGGGAGCCGCGGATCGACATCCTCGCCCTCGACGCGACGCGCCACCCGGAGGACGAGACCTCGCTGCAGGTCGTGCTCGAGTACCGCGTGCGGGCGACGCAGCACACGAACGAGGTCGTCGTCACCTACTCGCTCGACGGGGCGGCGGTGGCGGCGTGACGATCCCGACGCCACAGCTCGACGATCGCGACTTCAGGCAGCTCGTCGCCGAGGCCAGGAGCGTGATCCGCCGCAGCGCGCCGCAGTGGACCGACCTCTCGCCCAGCGACCCCGGGATGGTGCTCGTCGAGCTCTTCGCGCACCTGACCGACCTGATGATCTACCGGCTCAACCGGGTCCCGGAGAAGGCCTACGTCGAGTTCCTGCGGCTGATGGGGCTGATGCTCGAGCCGCCGGCCGCCGCGAGCGTGGTGGTGCGCTTCGAGCGGCGGCCGCCCGGCGAGGGCCCGGTCGCGATCCCCGCCGGCACCCGCGTGACCACGGCCCGCGGGACCAACGGCGGCGAGCCGCCCGTGTTCTCGACCGTCGAGGACGCCGAGCTCCCGGCCGGCGAGGACACGGTCGACGTCCTCGCCCGGCACGCCGAGCGCGTCGAGGCCGAGCGGCTCGGGGTCGGCACGGGGCACCCTGGGCTCGTCCTGACGACGGCGCGCACGCCGATCGTCGCGCCGGCCGGCACGGAGGCGGACCTCGTGATCGGCGTCGCCACGACCGAGCCGCTCGAGGCGCGCGTCGCCGCCGTCGCCCACGACAACGTCACCTACAAGATCTGGCAGGAGGTCGACTCGTTCATCGGCCGCCGGCCGGAGGACACCGTCTACGTGGCGGACCGGATGTCGGGGACGATCACGTTCGCCCCCGCGGTGCGGCTGCCCGGCGGCGAGAGCCCGGAGGCGATGGCCGCCGTCCCCGAGGCGGGCGCCGATATCCGCGCCTGGTACTTCGTCGGCGGCGGGCGCGACGGCAACGTCGCCGCCGGCTCGCTGACCGTGCTGCGCGACCAGGCAGGCGGCATCGGCGGCGTCACCAACCCCGAGCCGGCGACGGGCGGCCGCGACGCGGAGTCGGTCGCCAACGCGCTGATCCGCGGGCCGCAGCAGCTGCACGCGATCGAGCGCGCGATGACCGCCGAGGACTACGAGGCGGTCGCCCGCCGCGCCTCGCGCGGCATCTCCCGCGCCAGGGCCTTCAGCCAGGCGTCGATGTGGGCGCACGCCGTGCCCGGCACCGTCGAGGTCCAGCTCGTGCCGTACGTGCCGGGCCAGGAGGAGGGCGCCGGGGCGCTCACGCTCGAGGAGTTGGAGCGCCACCAGACCGAGACGGCGCGCTCGCAGGTGATCGCGGCGATCGACCGGCGCCGCCCGCTGGGCACGCGGCGCGCGGTCAAGTGGACGCGCTACAAGCGCGTGTGGGCGCGGCTGCGCGTCGTCGTCCGCCGCGAGGAGAGCCGCGAGGCGGTCCAGCAGCGCGTCGTCTCCCGGCTCAACGGCACGATCAACCCGCTGCCGACGCCGGTCAGCCCGACGGGCTGGCGCTTCGGCCAGGCGCTGCGCGCCTCCGACGTCTACGACATCGTGCTCAAGGAGCCCGGCGTGCGTTTCGCCGACCAGGTCCGGCTGATCGTCGAGGACGCGCCCGCCGAGGCGGCGACGACGATCGCGGCCGACAGCTTCCAGCCGCACACGTGGTACGCCGGCGCCGGCTCGACGGTCTACCGCTCGCTCAACGACGGGGAGGGCTGGGAGGCGATGGTCAGCTTCGAGGGCGAGACGATCGAGGTCGTCCAGCCCCACCACGCGGTGCCGGGGCTGGTGGCCGCGGCGGCGTCCGTCGACGGCGGCTCGCGCCTGCACCTGTCCTTCGACGCCGGGGCGACCTGGGACCCGTTCGCCCTGCGCAAGCCGGAGTTCGACGTCTCCGACATCGCCTGGGTCGACGGCCGCGACGCGCCGACGCTGCTGCTGGCGACCGGCGTCGGGCTCTACGAGCTCAAGGCCGTCCCGGACAACACGGTCGTGCAGATCTCCGTCAGCCCGAACGACGCCACGGGCTACTACGCGGTCGCCTCGATCACCGACGCGCTCGGGGTCTCCCAGGTCGCCGTCGCCACGCGCGGCTCCAAGGGCGTCTTCCTGTCCGACCGCGGCGGCGCCCCCAACACGTTCCGCGAGGCCGCGGGGCTCAAGGGCCGCGACGTGCGGCGGCTGCGGATCCAGCGCGAGGTCCAGGGCACGCGCGCCTGGCTGTGGGCCGCCGCGGCCGGAGCGGGCGAGAACGACCCGGGCTCGGGCGCCTCGCGCTGGGAGCTGCGCGGCGCGCAGGACCCGCCCGGCGGCTGGGTGGACTTCAAGAAGAACTGGACGGCCGGCGGCTGCCGCGACCTCGCCTTCAGCGAGAACACGGCGTTCGCGGCGTCCTATCGCGGCGGCGTGCTCCGGCTCGACTCCAGCCGCTCCGACGCCGCGTGGCAGGCCATGGACGTCAACGCGGGCCTGAAGCTGCGCGGGCCGGGCACGTTCCTGTTCCTGCCGGTGGACGGCGTCGCCGCCGGCCCCGAGACGGGCTTCGTGATGGCGGCCGGGCCGAGCGGCGTGTACCGCAGCGTCGACAAGGGCGAGCACTACGCACCGGTGTCCGAGAAGGAGTTCAGCGAGGCCGTGCGGCTGCCGTCGACCTGGCTGTTCGTCTCCGGCCGGCACGAGGTCGAGGTCGTCTACGAGGGGGAGGACGGATGAGACGCGAGGAGATCGCCTCCCGGCTGCCCGAGGTGTTCGAGCGCACCGCGGACAACCCGGGCAAGCCGCTCTCGGCGCTGCTGGACGTGATGGAGGCGATGCAGGCGCCGAGCGAGGCGGCGCTCGAGCAGCTCGACCGCTACTTCGACGCCCGCCGGGCGCCCGAGCCGTTCGTGCCGTTCCTGGCGTGGTGGGTCGACCTCGGCTGGCTGCTGTTCGAGGACCCCGACGCCGTCGACGCGCCGCTACGGCCCTACCCGGGCGGGCTCGGGCGGCTGCGCGAGGTGACCGCGACGGCCGCCGCGATGGCCAAGTGGCGCGGGACGAAGATGGGCCTCGTCGGCCTGCTGGAGGCCGCCACCGGCGTGCCGGGGTTCACCGTCGACGAGGACCTGCGCGACGCCGGCGGACGGCCGCTCCCGTTCCGGATCAAGGTCCACGCCCCGGAGGCCGCGCGGGAGCTGACGGACCTGATCCTGCGCATCGCCGAGCACGAGAAGCCGGCGCACGTCGTCCTCGACCCCGAGATCGCGTTCGCATGACGGCCATGAGGAGCTTCACCGTCACCGACGCCCCGGCGAAGCCCGTCGCGCTCGAGGGCGGCCGGGGGACCTTCACCGTGAAGGTCACCAACACGTCCGACCAGGAGCGCGTGGGCACCGTCGTCGTCGTGCCCCAGGCGCCCGCGACGCTCGAGTGGTTCGCGATCGCCGGCGAGGCGACACGGGTCTATCCGGCCGGCGGGCCCGAGACGGTCACGATCGGGATCGAGGTCCCCACGGGTACGACGCCCGCCACCTACGCCGTCCAGGTCGACGCGAGGTCGGAGACCGTCCCGGACGAGGACTACACGGACGGGCCGGTCGTCCCGTTCGTGGTCCCCGAGCCGAAGCCGTCCGTGCCGTGGTGGCGCCGGTACTGGTGGGTCTTCGCGATCGCGCTGGCGATCGTCGTGACCGCGGTGATCGTGGTGGTGGTGTCGTGAAGAGCTTCACGATCAGCCCCCCGCCCGGCGCGGCTCCGACGCTCGAGGACAACACGGGCAAGGTCACGTTCACCGTGACGAACACGGCGACGCGGACCGTCGACGGCACGGTGATGGCCAAGCCGACCGCGCCCGCCGAGGAGAGCTGGTTCTCGTTCCCCGAGGGCGCCACGCGCAGCTACCCGCCGGGCGGCGTGCAGTCGGTCGCCGCCACGGTCACGGTCCCGCCGCAGACCCCCGCGGGCACCTACACGTTCCGGCTCGACATCAAGGCCGAGGACAACCCGGATGAGGACTACACGGAGGGCCCGGACGCGCAGTTCGTCGTGCTCGACGCGCCCAAGCCCGTGCCCTGGTGGAAGCGCTACTGGTGGATCGCCGCGATCGTCGCGGTGGTCCTGATCGGGATCGTCGTGGCGATCGTGCTGCTGTCGGGCGACGACGAGGCGGAGGCCGGTATCCCGGAGCGCAACTGCGTCGCCGTCGACCCGAACCAGGTCGCCGTCAGCGACACCCCCGTCTTCGGCATCCCGCGCTTCACCGTGAACGCGGGCGAGGTCGGGCTCGGGAAGTACGCCACCCGTGAGGAGGGCGAGCGCGTGCAAGCGCTGGCCAGGGCCTTCGGCCGCCGGTGCCTGATCGGCGACGTGGAGTACTGGCTCGACCCCTCGGGCGAGCCGCTGCCCGAGGCGCTCGACTGCGTCGGCTATGACCCGGATAGCGTCGACGTCGCGGCGGTCGGGAACCGGTTCGTCGTGCGCGACCCGCAGGTCACGCGGCCGCTCGGCACCGTCAACAGCCAGGCCGAGGCGGACGACCTGGAGGCGGTGGCGGCGAGCTTCAAGACGCGCTGCTTCATCGGCCAGGCGCAGGAGATCGACGACGAGGTCGACCGCATCCGGGACGAGGGCGGGCGGGTCCGGAAGCGGGTCGACGTCCTCACCCGCCTGCTCAGGACCACCGTCATGGACTACTGGCTGTGAGCGCCGTGCCCAAGGGCCTCATCGTGCTGTTGGTGGTCATCGCCATGGTGTTCGTCGTGGTGCTCGCCATGGGCGGCCGCAATCACCGCGACTCCAACCAGGCCGACCCGGACAACCCGCCTGGCATCGTCTCCGCGCTCGAGGAGGTGGGCGGCGCAGAGCCGCTGCGGATCGAGGACGACGTCACGACCAGCTGCGAGAACGCGCAGGGCATCACCTTCACCGTCAACGGCCAGTGCGAGATCACCGTGCCGGAGCGCGGCGCGTTCTCGCGGCCGCTCAAGGCGGCGCTGCGACCGCAGGGGGGGACGATCGACGTCGTCTTCGAGCCGAACGAGGGCGAGCAGCAGGATGGGCCGGCGCCCAACTCGGACTCCCTGTGCTTCCAGACGGCCGTCGACCGCCACGGGGGCCGCTTCGCCATCTCCTGCTCGGGCGGCGGCCAGTGCCCGGTGGTGCTGGCCGAGGAGACCTGCTGAGCATGGTCGGCGGCGAGCTGCGCAAGATTCCGCTGCTCATCGCGCTCGCGCTGACGGTGCTGGTCGTGCTCGTCGAGCTCGGCTCGCCGCTGATCATCGGGGCGGGCGACGGCCCGCCGGGCCGCGGGATCCCCTACCTGGCGCTCCTCGACATCATCCTGGCCTACACGATCCTGTTGGTCGCGCTGCCGATCGTCGTCCCGGATCGCATCCAGGGGAAGGTCCAGGGGATCGTCACGCTGGTCGGCTCGATCGTCCTGTTGATCGTGGCGTTCCTGCTCACGCTGCTGGCGCTGGCGGCGCTGCTCCTGATGGTGTCGCTGTTCCTGGCCGTGCCGTTCGGCACGATCGCCTACCTTGCGGCTTTCGGGGACTTCGGCACGGGCAGGGCCGCCGTGCTGCTGTCGCTGCTGATGGTGCTGAAGCTCGCGTTCTGCGTCTTCCTCGTCATCGCGCAGCAGCGCTTCCTGCAGAACAAGGGGCTCGTGCTGCTCGTGATCACGTCGCTCGTCGCGACGATCATCGTGTCGTTCCTGCACGGGCTCGTCCCCGGCGAGCTCGTCAGCATCACCGACGCGCTGGCGGCGATCGTCGTCGGGATCATCGCGATCGTCTGGGCGATCGTCCTGCTCATCGGTTCCATCCCGGCCGTCCTGCGCGCGATCAAGTCCTCGTGATGGCCGCGCGCACCCACCCCCGCCCCAAGGAGGCCACCATGGCTGACAACCGCACGACCGCGGTCGCCGTCGCGAACGACATGGACGGCACGGCCAACATCACGCTGACCCACCGCCACAGCGACGACCCGCCCGAGGAGAAGACCTGGCCGAACCTGCCCGTCGGCCAGACCGGCGAGCCGCTCGAGGTCCACTACCAGACCGGCTTCCTGACCGGGTTCGACTACTGGAAGGTCCGCGTCGAGGTCGTCGACGGCCGCGCCAAGGGCGTCTGGGAGAACGACGACTGGAAGGAGTGCTACCTGACCGAGGAGGACCAGGGCACCGTGCTGCGCTTCTCGGTCTCCGGCGACGGCGGCTTCAAGCTCAACATGATCTCGTCGAGCTGCACCGACGGGCTCGACAAGGTCTCCTGACGCCATGGCCGTGGCCGTGCCCGGTACCGGGACCGCGTTCTCGATCACGACGCCCTCGGCGGAGATCGAGCTCCCGCCCAACCGCTCGGCCGAGGTGCCCTTCACGGTGACCAACCTGGCCGGCCGGGCGGTGCAGGCGAAGGCGATCCCGCGCGGGATCGGCCCGGCCCTGCCCGAGTGGTTCAGCATCAAGGGGGACGAGGAGCAGCTCTACGAGGACGGCGCGATCAAGCAGGTGCGCGTCCTCGTCGACCCGGCGCTGGGAGCCCCCGAGGGCCGCTACACATTCCGGCTCGACGTCGCGGCCGTCGAGAACCCCGCGATGGACTTCGCCGAGGGCCCCACGTGCGCGGTCGACGTCCCCGCGAGCACGACCAGCATCACCGCGCCACGCGGCTACCTGATGACGCTGGCGGGCGCCGCCGCCGGCGGCGTGGTGTTCCTCGGCCTGGCCATCTGGATCACGACCATCGAGGCCGCCCCGAGCACGAACGCGCCGGACTGCACGGAAGGCTTCCTGCAGTGCCTCATCTCGGCGGCCATCCTGGCGTTCCTCCAGGGGGTTGCCTTCGCGATCGGCCTCGTCATCCTCGTGGTCCTGGCGTTCGCCGCGATGGTCCTGGTGTCGGCGCTGGGCATCGGGGTCGCGCTGCGCCTACGCCGCTACCGCGGCGGCAAGCTCACGGCGACGTTCTTCGCCGTCCTCATGGTGCCCTGGACGATCCTGTGCGTCGTGCTGGCCGGGCTGCTGAAGCTCGGCGTCACGCTGCTCATCGTCGTGTCGCCCGTGGTGCTGCTGATCGTCCCGGCCCTGCTGGCCCGGGCGCTCGTCCTGCTGATCCGCACGCATCGCATCTAGTCGATGATCGTGCGCGGATTCGAGGAGACCTACGCGGAGGGGGTGGCCGAGGCGGTCGAGCCGCCGCTCGCGCCCGGCCACCCACCGCGCGAGCTGGTCGCGCGGCTGGCCCCGCGGCGCGCGGTCGCGCTGCGGGGCTGCATCCTCACCCCCGAGCGCGCGCTCGACCCCGGCGTGGTGGTGGTCGAGGCCGGCGAGATCGTCGCCGTCCAGGAGGCCGTGCCGGAGGGCGTGGACCTGATCGAGGCGGAGGGTGTCGTGGCGCCCGGGCTGATCGACCTCCACGGCCACCCCGAGTTCAACGTGTTCGGCGCGTGGGAGCCGCCGCGGCGCTTCGCCAATCGCTACGAGTGGCGCAAGAGCGACCTCTACCACGAGCTCATCCGCAACCCGCAGGACCGGCTGCTCGCCGCGCTGCCGGCCTGGACGCAGCTGCGCTACGCCGAGATCCGCGCGCTCGTGGGCGGCGTCACGGCGATCCAGGGCAGCGGCCAGCAGGCCTCCCGCTACCAGGACGAGGCGCTGGTGCGCAACGTCGACAAGTGGATCTTCGGCGGCCAGATCGCCCGCTCGATCATCGACCTCCCGTGGCGCAGCGCGGAGCTCGTGAAGTTCGACCGGATCCTCGCCGGCATCCGCGACGGCAGCGTGCGCGCGTTCTACGTCCACCTCGCGGAGGGCAGCCGCTCCGACGCCGAGTCCGCGGCCGAGCTGGACCGGCTGGAGGACCTCGGCGGGCTGACGGAGGCGACGGTGGTCATCCACGGCACCGCGCTGTCGCCCAAGGGCCTGGGCACGCTGCGCGACGCGGGCGCCAAGCTCGTCTGGTCGCCGCAGTCGAACCTGCGGCTGTACGGGGAGACGACCGACGCGGCGCTCGCGCTCGAGCTCGGCGTGCCGGTCGGGCTCGGCGCCGACTGGATGCCGTCGGGGTCGACGAGCCTGCTCGCCGAGCTCAAGGTCGCCCGCCGCTGCCTGGCCCAGCAGGCCGACCGCGCGCCCGACCCGCGCAAGCTCGTCGACATGGTCACCCGCGACGCCGCGGAGATCGCCGGGCTGGGCGACCGGCTCGGCACGCTCGCGCCGCGCCGGCCCGCCGACCTGATCCTGCTCGAGCGGCTCCACGAGGACCCGTGGGAGAGCGTGCTCATGGCCGACCCGTCGTCCATCGACCTCGTGATGATCGGCGGCGACGTCGCCTACGGCCGCGACCACCTCGTGCGGCGCCTGCTGGGCGACCGCGCGCGCGACCACCTCGAGCCGCTGCTGGCGTGGGGCAAGCCGATGCTGCTCGACACCAGCTACCGCGCGCGGCCGACCGACGAGGCGCCGCCGACGCTCGCCCGCCTGCGCTCGGACCTCGTCGCCCATTATCCGCGCGTCGGGCCGATCTTCGCCTGACACGGGGCCTTGCGGGTGCGCGGCGGAGAGCGGGTTTGACCCCTTCTCCGGGGCCTGCCTAGAGTCGGGCGACCCCCCACCTCCAATAAGGAGACATGCCATGTCAGGCCTGTCCGAGCTTCGCCTCTGCGTGGATCGCATCGTCCCCGAGGACATGCAGCGCGTCGGCGCATCGGTGGAGTCCAACCTCCGGGACGTCGGCGATCTCTTCGAACAGCTCCCCGAGCTCCACGCGCACGAGGCAGGGGGGATCCTGCGCGCAGCGATCTCCGTGCCCAAGAAGTGGCCGAACGGCACCACGGTCAAGTGCCGCTTCCTCGACGGCTCGTCGACCCAGAAGACACGGGTCGAGGGCTGGGCCCACAAGTGGGAGCAGTACGCGAACATCAAGTTCCAGTTCGTCACGTCCGGGGACGCCCAGATCCGGATCTCGTTCCTTCAGGACGGCTCCTGGTCGGCGCTCGGCAACGACGCGCTGAACCAGACCTACTTCCCCCTCGACGAACCGACCATGAACTACGGGTGGCTCACGGACACCACGGACGAGGCGGAGTACGAGCGCGTCGTCGTACACGAGTTCGGGCACGCGCTCGGGCTCATCCACGAGCACCAGAACCCCGACCCGACCCAGAAGCTCGAGTGGAACGAGGACGAGGTCTACCGCGTGTTCTCGGGCCCGCCGAACAACTGGACCAAGGAGCAGATCGACTTCAACATCCTGCAGCGCTACTCGGCGGACCAGATGCAGTTCACGCAGTTCGACCGCGCGTCGATCATGCTCTACGCGTTCCCGGGCTCGCTGTTCAAGAACGGCGTCGGCACGCCCGAGAACACGACGCTGTCCGACCTCGACAAGACGTTCATCGGCCGGACGTACGGCGCGCCGGGAGGGACCGGCGGGCAGCGGACCCTGCGGGTGATGACGCCGTACATGCGCGGCGCCGACGTCGAGGAGGTCCAGCACAAGCTCAACGACGCCGGCCACGGGCCCGTCGCCGTCGACGGCGTCTACGGCCCGGGGACCGCTGCGGCCGTGCGCCGGTTCCAGGCGGCCAACGGCCTGACGGCCGACGGCGTCGTGGGGCCCAACACCTGGGCGGCGTTCCGCGGCGTCCCCGCGCACGCCTGAGGGGCACCGGCCGGCCATGACGCCATCCGCTTTGGAGGTCACGGCCGGCCCGGACTCCGTCCGCGTCGGCGATCGCTTCGAGCTCGCGCTCCAGCGAACGCTGCGCGTCCCGGAGGACGGCGGGACCTACCCGCTGCCTCCGGGGCTCGGACGGCTCCCGCTGGTGCGGGGCGAGGGGGGTGTCGTGCTCGCGCCGCTCTACCAGCGGGAGGCCGTCTGGATCGCCTTCCGGGGAGCGTCCTGGAAGCCCAGCGCCGTGCAGGTCGGCGTCGGGCGGATCAACGCGATCTCGGGCGAGCCGTGGGGTGAGGGCCTCTCCGGCGAGCCCCAGGACTACGTCGTCGCGCCGGACCAGCCGTGGCTGGACGGGATCAACTCCGGGGCGGGCACGGTGCGCCAGTTCGTCGCCGTGCCGCTCGGCTCGGGCCGCACGGTCGAGGGGCAGCTGACGGGCGAGGAGTCAGAGGACGCGCTGGTGGTGCGCGTGTTCGATCCGCGGCCCGGGATCTTCCCGGACGAGCCGCCGCCGGAGGGCCCGAGCGTCGCGCGCATGAGCGCGCAGGGGATGGGCCTCGGCGCGGGCGGCCGGATCACCCAGAAGCTCTATCCCGACCGCCACGGGATCGACACCTGGGACCCGGAGCGCACCGCCACGGTGCGGATCCGCCTGCTCAACAGCGAGCAGTGGCACCAGCTGACGGGGCTCCCCGTGCCGCCGACGCCCGTGACGCCGGAGCTCTACACGCAGCACGGGTTCCCGTGGTTCGAGCTCTACGACGCCGACCGTGAGGACGTCGCGGCCGGCGAGCGCTTCGCGGGCCTGGCCGGCACCGCGGACGAGCCCGAGGAGGGCGTGACCGTCGACCCGGGCCAGGTGCGCGGCATCGACCGGGAGCCGGAGGCGTGATGGTCAAGCCGGGCTCGGCGACCGCCAGGCTGGCCCAGGACATCGCCGACCGGCGCGCCTCAGGCGACTTGCTGCCGCTGCTGTTCCTCGGCGCGGCGTGCTCGCGCGCGGCGCGGACGCCGCGGATCGCCGACATCGGCCGCGAGGTCATCGCACAGCTGCGCGAAGACCCCGACATCGCGCCGCCCGACCTGCCGCCCGCCGACGCCTCCGACGCGGTGATCGTGCCGGCGTTCCGCGAGCTCGTGCTCGAGCTGCCGCCGATCCAGCGGCGGGCGCTCGAGCTGCACGCGGCGAACGGCGTGCCCGTGCCGCAGTTCGTCCAGGACATCGCCCTGCTGGTGCGCGACCGGCTGTTCGCGACCGTCATGACGTCCGCGTTCGACGCGCTGCTCGAGCGCGCGCTCAACTTCCTCAGCGTGCGGCCCGGGCAGTCGCTCGGGATCGTCGACCTCGGCGAGGACCCGGCGTCGCCGCTCACCCACCCCGGCGACGTGGTGCTGCTCAAGGTGCTCGGCTCGCGTGTGCCGGGCACGCTCGAGATGCCCGTGATCGTCGTCGGGCACGAGGCGGACGACCCCGAGATCTTCGCTGCGCTGAGCGTGCGTGGCGGCCCGGTCTGGTGGGTGTCCGAGAGCCCGCCGCCCGAGGGGCTCGTCGCGGTCTCGGGGCCGCGCGAGGTCGTGCTGATCGACGGCCCCGGCGGCCACCCGGACCGATTCTTCGGGGAGATGGCCGTGCTCGCCGTGCAGATGCCGGCCGTCAACGTGCTCGCCGACCCCCAGGGCGCCTACCGCAAGGCCGCGGCGCTGCACGTCGACGAGAAGGTCGCCTCGATCTCCGCCGCGCTGGCGGTGGTGGGCGGGACCGCGCCCCCCGAGGACGAGCAGGAGTTCGAGCGCCAGCTGCTGGAGGGCCGCCACCGCCGCTGCGAGGAGGTGCTCGGCCGGCTCCAGCAGCAGGGCGCCGGCAGCGCGCTCGGCTCCTCGCTCGAGCAGCAGGTCACCTACCAGCGCCAGGAGCTCTCCCGGCTCGAGCAGCAGCTGCGCTCGCTGACGGCGAACCGCAGCGACCTGCTCGACGCGCTCGCGCTGGTCGAGGAGTCGCCCGAGGCGGCCTCGAGCCGCCCGGCCGCCCACTACCTGCTCGAGTGCGCCGCCCGCATCCGGGCGGAGTACGAGCGCGACGAGCCCGACGAGGACGTCGTCTCGGCCGCGCTGGCGGCGCTGTCGGTGCTGGGGACGCGGATCGGCGTCTCCCCGGAGCTCGTGCACCGGCTCGACGCCCACTCGCCGAGCCCGCAGGCGGTCGCGTCGTGACCGAGCTGTCGGTCATGACGATCGCGTCCGAGAGCGCGACGACGCCGGTGCCGGCCCTGCTGCTGGAGGAGCGCGGGCTGTGGCGGCGCACCGAGCTGGTCGGCACGGGGGACGACCCGCAGCAGGCGCGCCTCGCGCTCAACGAGGCGCTGCGCAGCGCCGTCGCCACCGACAGCGACGTCGAGCATCCGATCGAGGCGCTCCAGTTCCCCGCGATGGCGCTGTACCGCGCGATCATCCCCGTCGATCTCGCCGAGGTGCTGGCCCGGGCGCGCGACGAGGGCGGCGAGGAGGCGCCGCTGCTGCGCATCCACCTCGAGCCGCGCTACGAGTGGATCCCGTGGGAGGTGCTGCACGACGGGACGGACTTCCTCGGCCTGCGCTTCCGGATCGCCCGGCTGCCGATCGTCGTGCACCCGCCCGAGCAGCCGGCCGACTTCATCCACCCGGTGCGGCACGTGCGCAGCGTGCTCGGCCGCCACGTCACCGACCCCGCCAACGGCGACTTCGCGCGCTGGCGGGCCACGTTCGACTCGCTGCTCCCGGAGGGCGTCGAGACGCAGCTGACCCCGCCCGAGGACGAGGACGAGGGCTGGCCGCAGCTCAACGTGCTGCTGGAGGCGGCGGACATCCTGCACGTGACCTGCCACGGCCTGCGCGACCCGAGCACCGGGCCGTACTGGACGCTGGACCCGCGCAAGCCGAAGGGGACCTTCGCCTACGAGCTCAGCCGCGGCGTCGTGTCCTCGCTCACCGAGCCGTTCCGCACCACGCGGCCGCTCGTGTTCGGCAACGCGTGCGCCAACGACGCCGACCCGACGGTCGATCCCGACGCCGGGCCGCCGCTGGCGACGGACCTGTTCCGCACGGGCGCCCTGAACTTCGTCGGCAGCCTCGCGCCGCTGCGGCGCGAGCTGGCGATCACGTTCGCGCGGCTGTTCTACGAGGAGCTGCTGCGCGAGCGCCACACGATCGGCCAGGCGCTGCTCGACGCCAAGCGCCGCTGCCAGGCCTCCGAGGAGGCCCGCACGGACCCGACGTACCTCTTCTACTGCCTCTACGGCCCGCCCGAGACGCGCTACGGCGTCGACGGATGAGCCCCGGCACCGTCGAGCTGCCGGAGCTGCGCGACCGCGAGTACCGCCTGCGGCTCGAGGCGACGCGGCTGCGCCGGCGCGTCTACGCCGACCAGGCGGGCGCCGGCGAGGAGCTGATGGCGCAGCTCCGCGCGGCCGAGCTGGAGCTCGCCGAGGCGGCGGACGCGCGGGCGCAGGCGCAGGCGGGCTCCGCGCAGGGCGTGATCGTCGACAACCGCGTCGACCGCGGGCTGCTCGGGCCCGAGACCACGAAGCTCGAGGTGCAGCTCGCGCTCGGCATGGAGTACCTGCCGACGTCGATCTGGCATCTGCTGACCGCGGAGATGCTGCCGCTGGTGAAGTGCAAGGTGCGCAACGCCGAGTCCGACAAGACGCGCCGGCTGCGGATCTCCACGCACCTGGACGGCTACTCGGCGCTCGCCGTCGACACCGTCGAGCTCGAGGCCCAGAAGGAGCACGAGTTCCTCCAGCTGCCCGTCATGCGCCCCGCGGCCATGGCCACCGTCACCGAGCTCACAAGGGCGACGCTCAACGTGCTCGTGGAGGACCTCGACCGGGGCGGGTCGCCCGTCGAGCTGCACCGCACCGTGCCCGTGTGGCTGCTGGCGCGCACGAGCGCGCCGCTGGCGATCGAGGACCCCGCGACGGGCAAGCTGCGCGACACGTCGCCGTTCTTCGGCGCCTTCGTGACGCCCAACGCGCCGGCGGTCCTGGGCCTGCTGCGCGACGCGGCCGCGCGCCACCCCGACGGGCAGCTCGTCGGCTACCAGGGCGACGTCCCCTCGCAGGTCCAGGCCGTCTTCGAGACGCTCAAGGCGGACGTGAAGCTGACCTACGTGGATTCCGTGCTGACCTCCTCGCCCGACGAGGGGTTCCCCGACCAGCGCGTGCGCCTGCCGCGCGAGAGCGTCGAGACCAGGGTCGCGAACTGCCTCGACGGCACGGTGCTCTACGCCAGCCTGCTCGAGGCGGCGTCGCTGAGCGCGGCGCTCGTCATCGTGCCCGGCCACGCGTTCCTCGGCTGGGAGACCGGCGAGGACTCGGGCGAGTGGCGCTACCTGGAGACGACGCTCACGAACACGGTCCCGTTCGAGCAGGCGTGCGCCGCCGCCCAGCGCACCGTGGACCACTACGAGACGGTCGGTGACGGCGTCGACGGGCTGCGCCGCTGGCCCGTGCGGCTGCTGCGCAGCAAGCTCCGGATCACCCCGATGGAGTAGCCGTGGCCCTCGACCCCGCAGAGCTCAGGGCCTGGCTGCTCGGCGACGGCGATGACCGCCGCTTCACGCAGGACTCGCCCGTGATGCCCGACGTGTGGCTCGCCTTCGGCGCGGACCCGGGCGCCGCTGTGGACGTGCTGCTCTCCCCGCAGCGGGACCGCACGGCCGGCGAGCTCGCGGGTGCGCTGCGGCGCGTGCTGGGGCCGGAGGCCGAGCTCGCCTACAACCGCACGTACGCGGTCGCCCGCGTCACGCTCGACGAGCTGGTCACGCACGTGCTGCCGCTGTCGGCGTGGTGGCAGGCGCAGGTCGCGCCGCGCGCCGCCGGCCGGGCGGCGCCCGCGCACGGGCTCGCGATGCCGCGGCGCGAGCAGCCCCAGGCCGGCGACGCGGACTGGCTCGCGCAGCTCGTCGGGCGCCTGGACCTCGAGCGCCGCCGCCCGCCGGAGGGGGTCCAGCAGGCGCAGGGGCCGCCCGACCGCGACCGCGCCAAAGAGGCCGGCTGGGACCTGATCCGGCAGGCCGTTCCCGAGCCGCCGCCGGGCGGGGGCCCGCCGCGCGGGGCGCTGGGCGCGCCCGCGCCGTCCGCGGCGCCCGGGGAGGGCCCGCTGCTGCATCGCGTGCACCTCAACCGCGCGCTGCGGCCGGCGGTCTGGCGCTCCCGCGTGACCGTGAAGGCCGACGCCGCGACGGGCCTGTTCGGGCTGAGCTGTCGCGGCCTGCGCTGGGCCGTCGTGGACTCCGGCATCGACGCCACGCATCCCGCGTTCGCGCGCGCCGGCGAAGCCGCGCCGGGGGCGACGGGCGGCCCCGCGCCGACCGGCGCGGCCGGAGCGGCCCGCTCGCGCGTGGTGGCCACGCTCGACTTCACGCGGCTGCGCGGCCTGTTCGCGCGCGCCGAGGGCGACCGCCGGCTGACCACGCCCGAGGAAGAGGAGCTCGACGAGCTGCAGCGCTGGCTCGACGCGGGCCGCAGCGTCGACTGGTCGCAGCTCGCCCCGAAGCTGGCCGTCCCGCACGACGCGGGCTACGTCCCGCCCGGCCACGAGCACGGCACGCACGTCGCCGGCGTGCTCGCCGCGCGCTGGACCCAGGCCGAGGCGCAGGCCGGCGGCATGCGGCTCGAGCAGGACGTCACCGGCATCTGCCCCGACCTCGAGCTCTACGACCTGCGCGTGCTGCGCCCCGACGGCACGGGCGACGAGTTCGCGATCCTCGGCGCGCTCCAGTACGTGCGCTGGCTCAACGCCAACAGCACGGTGCCCGTCATCCACGGCGTGAACCTCAGCGTCTCGCTCGACCACGACGTCGGCGCCTACGCGTGCGGGCGCACGCCGGTCTGCGACGAGTGCCGGCGGCTCGTCTCCAACGGGACGGTCGTCGTCGCCGCGGCGGGCAACCAGGGCCGCGCCGAGTTCACGGCCGCGGGCGGGCTCGGGCGCAGCGAGGGCTACCGCTCCGTCTCGATCACCGACCCGGGCAACGCGGACGCGGTGATCACGGTGGGCGCGACCCACCGCGAGCAGCCCCACACCTACGGCGTCTCGTACTTCTCCAGCCGCGGGCCGACCGGCGACGGGCGCTCCAAGCCAGACCTCGTCGCGCCCGGGGAGAAGATCACCGCGCCGGTCCCCGGCACCGGCCTCAAGACGCTCGACGGCACGAGCCAGGCGGCCCCGCACGTGAGCGGGATCGCGGCGCTGCTGCTCGCGCGCCACCCCGAGCTGGTCGGCGACCCTGCTCGGGTGAAGCACCTGCTGTGCTCAACGGCGACCGACCTGGGGCGCGATCGGTCGTTCCAGGGCGCCGGCATCGTTGACGCGCTGCGCGCCCTCCAGGCAATCTGACCCCCATGGTCTTCACGCTCGAGGCGCTCCAGGCGTTCTGGGGCGACTGCCTGATCGTGCACGCCGGCCCTGCCGAGGACCCGCGGCTGCTGCTGATCGACGGCGGCCCGACCGCGACCTACGCCACCAGCCTCGCACCGCGGCTGAAGGAGCTGTGCGACGCGCGCGGCGGCGGGCCGCTGACGCTCGACATGGTGCTCGTCTCGCACATCGACGGCGACCACATCCAGGGGCTCATCCGGCTCGCCGCCGCGCAGATCGACGGGAAGGAGCCGGCGGTGAACGTGCGCACGCTGTGGCACAACGCCTTCGACGACGTGCTCGGCAACCGGGCGCAGGAGCTCGAGGAGGCGAACGGCCGCGGGCAGCTCGAGGGCGCCGAGCACGACGTCGAGGCGGTGATCGCCTCGGTGCCCGAGGGGCGCGTGCTGCGCGACCTCGCGAGCACGTTGCGCTGGAAGATCAACCGCCCGGTCGGCGGCCTCGTCACCGTCGAGCGCGCGGCCGGTCCGGTCCCGGTCGCCGACCAGGTCGAGATGACCGTCGTCGCGCCCGCCCAGCCGCAGCTCGACGCCCTCTACAAGACGTGGGAGCGCTGGCTGGAGGACGCCAAGCTCGACCCCGTGCAGCCGGCCACGGTCACCGACAGCTCCGTGTTCAACCGCTCGAGCATCGTGCTGCTGCTCAAGGGGGGCGAGCACACGATGCTGCTCACCGGCGACGCGCGCGGCGACCACGTCACCGCTGGGCTCGACCGGATCGGCGCCGCGCGCGACGGCGTCACCGAGGTCGACCTGCTCAAGCTCCCGCACCACGGCAGCGTGCGGAACATCGACGAGGAGTTCTTCGAGCGAGTCCGCGCGCGCCACTACGTGATCTCGGCCAACGGGCGCTTCGGCAACCCCGACCAGGCGACGCTCGACTTGCTCCCGCGCGTGCGCACCGACGACGACTGGGTGCTGCACCTCACCAACGGCGACGGCACCGGGCCTGACGGGAGCTCGCTCAAGGATCGCCTGGCCACGTGGCTGGAGGGGCTGCGGGCGCAGGGCCGCCGGTTCGAGGTGCGCACGCGGGCGGACGGCGAGCACGGTGTGCGGATCGACCTGGGCGAGCCGCTCCCCTGAGCGGATGGCCGAGCTGATCGTCCAGGCGGCGGCCGGCGGGGAGATCGGGGTCGCGCCGGCGCCGGCCGAGCCCGGCGAGGCGTGGGCGCAGGCCTACGCGCAGGCGCGGCGGCCGACGGTCGCCTGGGCCGCGCCCGAGGCGGTGGTGCGCGTGGGCGACCCGCTCTCACCGCTCTACGAGCCGGCGCCGCCGCGCGCGGACCGCGTCTGGGCCGCCGAGCGCGTGCGGGCGCCGCAGGCGCGCTCGCTCGTCTCGCCGGACGCCGCGCCGCCGTGGATCGGGCACGCAGACACGGGCTGGGGCCGCCACCCGCAGGTGCCGCTGGAGCGGCTCGACCTCGAGCATGCGCTCGACGCCTTCACGGGCGCGCCCGTCGCCGAGGACCCGCTCGGGCGCGTCGACCTGTTCGACGGTCACGGCACTGGCACGCTGTCGGTGCTGATCGCCCCGGGCGGCGACACCCCGGACGCGCTGGAGGGCGTGTGCCCGGGCGCGACGGTCACGCCCGTCCGCTGTGCCAACAGCGTCGTCCTCTTCTCCGACCTAGCGCTCACGCGCGCGATCGACCACCTCTCCGCGCTCGGCGTGGGCGTGATCACGATCAGCCTCGGCGGCCTGCCCTCGGCGCTGCTGCGCGACGCGCTGCTGCGCGCGGTCGCGCGCCAGGTCGTGGTCGTCGCCGCGGGCGGCCAGCGCTTCCCGATCGTGCCGTATCCGGCACGCTACGAGGCGTGCATCGCGGTCGGGGCGAGCGGGCCCGACGACCGCGCCTGGAAGTCGACGACGGACGGGCGCCAGATCGCCGTCTGCGCGCCCGGGCACGAGGTCGTCGTCGCCGACTTCGGCCCGCAGCGCGCGCCCGTGGTGCGCGCGGGCTCCGGCACGTCGTACGCGGCCCCGTACGTCGCGGGCGCGGCGGCGCTGTGGCTGCAGTACCGGGGCCGCGACCGGCTGCTCGCGCGCTACGCCGGAGCGCAGCCGCTGCAGTCGGTGTTCCGCGAGGTGCTGACGCGCTCGGCGCGCCGGCCGGAAGGCTGGCAGACCGACCGCCACGGCGCCGGGATCCTCGACGTCGAGGCGCTGCTCGAGGCGCCCCTGCCGGCGCCGCGGGCGCCGGGGGTGGTGCGCTCGCTCACGCCGGCCGAGCACGATCTCGCCGTGCTCGCCGACGTGCTGGCGGTCCAGCCGGCCGAGGCGGCGGCGGTCGTGCGCGGCGTCGCGCACGTCAGCTCGCCCGAGCTGCCCGTCGCCGCCAGCGAGGTGCTGCGCACCGTGCTTACGCTGCCGGGCGAGTCCGTCAGCGAGCTGCGCTTGCTGGAGGGCCCGGAACTGCAGCGCGCGATCGTCCCGGCGATCGCGCCGGCGGCCTCGCCGCACCTCGCCGAGCGCCTCGGCTGACCACCGCGTTCAGCGGACGGCGACCGACGAGCGCGCCGCCTCGTCGGCGACGGCGCCGAGCCAATCAACCAGTTCCAGGTGCGCTTCGCTGGCGGCCTGCCGCCAGAGGTTCTCGCGGTCCAGGTCGACCTCGAAGCGCAGCACGACCGGGGCGGGCGCCTTCGGCATCAGCTGGCGCCGGCGGCGGGCGGCGAGCTGCCGCCGCAGCTCGGCACGGCTCCACTCGAGCCGCTCCGCGCGCTGCAGCCACAGGTCCTGCTCGGCCTCCGTGAGCGAGGCCACCTCCGCGTGATGCTGGAAGGACAGTTTGTCCCGCCGGCGGGACAGCGGGAAGGACCGAGCGATCCACGCGTAGTTGCGCAGCGTCTGGTAATCGAGCGACGTGAGCTCGAGCGCGGTCTTGTAGCGGCGACCGTAGGCGCGCTCGCCGTAGACGATCCAGTCGCCGAGCCACCAGGCCGAGGCGCGGGTCATCCGCGAGAGCTGCCGGCCGAGCCCGACCCACGCGTCGAAGCTGAGGCCCTGGGACAGCTGGAGGCCGTTCGACGACGTTCCTTGTCCTCTCAGCGACGCTGAATCACGGGCCGGATCGTGAGAGGCCCGCAGCGGGGCGGTGCGCGTGCTCACGGCAATGGAATACCTTCTTGACCGAAGGGGGTCAAGCAGCGCTGCTGCCGGACTCCGGCGAGCGCATCCGGAGCGTCGCGAGCTCCTCGTCGAGCACGTGCTCGTCCTCCGGCGCGGGGCGGTACTCGAAGGCCTCGGCGACCGGGTCGGCGGAGACGGCCTCGGCCCCGGCGATCTGCACGCGCATGGCCGTCTGCCACGCGCCCGCGCGCAGCAGGGCCTCGCATAGCTCGTCCGTCTCGTGGTGACGGATGCTTCGGTTCCCCCGTTCCACCCCGGATGTCATAGCGGCGACCTCGCCATCAGACAAGGTGACGTATCCCACCAGCACGTTAGCCTCGCGGGCCGTGCCGGATCTCCACACCGCCGTGCGGGCCTTCGTCGACGACGTCGTGCTGCCCCGGGTCGAGGCCTGGGACCGCGCCGACGACCTCCCCGGCGAGGTGCTCCGCGAGCTCGTCGCGCTCGGGGTCACGGGCGCGCTCGTGCCGCGCTCCCACGGCGGCGGCGGGCTCGGGATGGCCGAGCTCGCGCCCGTCTGGCGGACGCTCTCGCACGGCTGGATCTCGCTCACGGGCGCGATCAACCCGACCGGCCTCGCCACCACGTTGCTCGTGCGCCACGGGACGGACGCCCAGCGCGACCGCTGGTTGCCGCCGATCGCGCGCGGGGCCGTGCTGGCGTCGTTCTCGATCACCGAGCCGCAGGCGGGCTCCGACCTCGGCCGGATCGAGACCGCGGCGGCGCCGCTTCCTCGCGGAGGGCTCGTGCTCGACGGGGAGAAGCGCTGGGTCGCGGGCGGCGTCTCCTCGGAGGTGATCTTCCTTCTCGCCGAGGTCGACGGCGCGCCGTCGTGCATCGTGCTGCCGGCGGAGGGCCGCGGCAGCGGCAGCTGGGAGGTCGAGGAGCTCGACAAGGTGGGCTACCGCGGCGTCGAGTCGGCGGCCTACCGCTTCCACGCGCACGAGGCCCCCGGCGCCGAGGTGCTCGGCGACGCGCCCGGGGAGGGCGCGCGGCAGATGCTCGACGCGCTCGACGTCGGCCGCGTCAACGTGGCGTGCCGCGCGCTCGGCATCCTCGACCGCTGCCTGGCCTGCGCGGTCGAGGAGTCCACGACGCGCGAGGTCGGCGACGGGCTGCTCGGCGAGCACACGCACGCGCAGCTGCGGATCGGCGAGCTGATAGTGCGGCGCGCAGCCGTCGAGGCGCTGGTGGAGCGCGCGGCGGCCGCCGTCGACGCGGGCGCCGACGACGCGCGCGACCTCTCTACGGCTGCGAAGGTGCTCGCCTCCGACGCCGCCGTGTGGGCGGTCGACGTCGCCGCCCGGCTGGCCGCCTCGCGCTCCTACGCCGCCGGCGACGAGCTCGCCCGGCTGCGCCGCGACGCCCCGCAGACCCAGATCGGCGAGGGCGCCAACGACGCGCTGCTGCTCGCGCTGGCCCGCCCGCTGCTGCGCAAGAACGGGGTCTGACCCCTTTCTTGCGCTAGCGGGGCCGGCCCTCTTGGTGGCGGGGCAGGTCGTCGTCGGGGATCGCCTCCCAGTCGGGCGCGGAGGAGACCCACGCGTGCCACTCGGGGCGGATGCCCGGATCGCCGTCGACCGCGCCGAGCCGGACGACGACGAACGGCCCGTCCTCCCTGCCGCCGGCGACGTGGCCGCCGCACTCGCCGCAGAACGACTTCGGCAGCCCGTTCTGCGGCGCCCATGTGCGGACGGCGTCCTCGCCGGCGGTGAAGCGGAAGCCGTCGCTCGCGACGATCGCGTTCTCCGTCCACAGCGCGCCGCTGCGGCGCTGGCAGCGCTTGCAGTGGCAGTAGCCGGCGGTGTCGAACGGCTTGGTGACCTCGAAGCGCACGGTGCCGCAGGCGCACCGCCCGGTCAGGGGTCCGTCAGCGGAGGGCATGCCGGGCAGGTTACGCCCGCCCGGCACGCCTTCCCCCCGGCCCGCGCCACGCGCCGCCGCAGGCCCCGGCTTAGCCCGCGAGCGGGGCGCCCGTTGCGCTAGCGTGGCGGCCTCATGGCCGTCCCCCGCTTGCGCGTACCCTCCGCCCAACCCGGCGGATCGCTGCGTCAAGCCGCGGGGCTCACCTCCGACGAGGTCGAGCTCTACCACCGGACGTACACGACGCTGCTGCGCTCCTCGGGCGAGACGCACCTGCGGGTGCTCGAGCCCTCGCACGCGGCGATGAACTCGAGCCTGCACCCGCTGGCCGCCACCAACGAGCCCGACCTCGGCGCGTTCATGTACGCCGTGCGGCGCCTGCCCGCCGGCATCTACCGGGCCAACCCGATCGTGATGGGCCAGGAAGCGGTCGAGTTCCGCCGCCACGGGATCGGGGACCTCGAGACCTGGGACGCCCGCGAGGCGCCCGCCCGCCGCCGCTGGTGGTTCGACAACGGGACCGGCGTGCTCGCCGTGCTGCTCGCCTCCACGTCGGACCTCGACGACCTGATCCCGACGCTCGTCGCCTACCAGATCGAGTGGAACAAGCTGCACGCGGCCGCGCGCTCGACGCAGCGTCCGGAGGGCGCCGAGCCCGATCCGCAGGCGTGCGCGGACGCGTTCGGAGGCGCCATCGACGACTGGACCCGCGTGCGCGACGCGTGGGACGGCTCGCTCAGCGACTTCCTCGACGAGGTCTCCGCGCGCAAGCTGGACCTGCGCATCCGGATGCTGAGCGGCAGCCAGGTCGGCTACGCGCGCATGACGCGCCGCTGGATGGCCCCGATCCGCGCCGAGATGGACGCGCAGGGCATCGCGGATCGGCCGATCTACTTCGTCTCCTCCAACACGCACTCGCTCGTGAACCTCGTCACGGACACCGCGCGCTCGCAGGAGGACGACATCGTCGCCTACATCGAGGCCCACGGGCCGGACTACCTGCGCGACGAGCTGCAGCGCTTTCGCGACGGCCGCGCGGAGGGCTCGTGGGAGAACTTCCTCTACTTCGGCGCGCGCGGCTTCTATGACGCAAAGCCCGAGGACGGGCCGGACTGGAAGAAGCGCATGGAGGCCGAGCGTTCGGTCGGCGTCACGCACCTCTCCAGCCGCACGGCGCTGCGCGTCTCCGCCCAGGTGATGGCGCTCGACCGGCTCGACCCGGCCGGCCTGGACCCGCGGCTGGGCCCGCTCGACGCCGACAAGCTGCGGGCCTCCGAGGCCGTGATCGTCAACATCGAGTACCCGCTCGGGCTCGCCGCCTACAACATCCTGCGCGAGCTGACCGAGGGCAGCGACTCGCTCAAGGGCGCCTACGTGCTCGGCAAGGCCGCGACGCTCAACGCCGACGTCGGCGACGTCCTGATCTCGGGGGTCATCCACGACGAGCACTCGGGCTCGACGTACTGGCTGGACAACGCGTTCTCGTTCGACGACATCGCGCCGTACCTCGTCTTCGGCTCCGGCCTGGACAACCAGCGCGCGGTCACGGTCAAGAGCACGTTCCTGCAGAACCGCAACTACCTCGACTTCTACTACCGCGAGGCCTACACGGTCGTCGAGATGGAGGCCGGACCGTTCTGCAACGCGGTCTACGAGGTCGCCGACGCCGACCGCTACCCCGTCGGCGAGGCGGTCTCCTTCGCCAAGCTGCCGATCGACTTCGGGATCATCCACTACGCCTCTGACACGCCGTACACGCAGGCGCGCACGCTCGGCGCCAGCGGCCTGTCCTACTTCGGCATGGACTCGACCTACGCGTCGTCGGTGGCGATCCTGCGCCGGATCCTGAAGCTCGAGGGAGTGCTCGCCGGTTGAGATGAGTGGCCGGGCCGTCCTGGTCACGGGCGCCTCGCGCGGGATCGGGGCCGCGGCGGCGCGGGCGTTCGCGGCGCTGGGCGACCGGGTCGCCGTCCACTACGGCGCTTCGCGCGCGCGCGCCGAGGCGGTCCTGGCGGAGCTGCCCGGCGCTGGCCACGTGCTCGCCGGCGCCGACCTCGCCGACCCGGACGCCGTGCGCGTGATGGTCGACGGCGCGGCGGAGGCGCTCGGCTCGATCGACGTGGTCGTCAGCAACGCGGGGATCGCTGTGCCGCACGCGATCGACGAGACCTCTTACGAGGACTGGCAGCGGGCGTGGCGCGACGTGCTCGCGGTGAACCTCAGCGGTCCCGCGAACGTGTGCTGGTGCGCGGCGCGCCACATGGGCCGCGGCGGGCGGATCGTCAACGTCGCCTCGCGCGGCGCGTTCCGCGGCGAGCCATCGATGCCGGCCTACGGGGCGAGCAAGGCGGGGCTCGTCTCGCTCGGCCAGTCGCTGGCGCGGGCGCTCGGCCCGCGCGGGATCGCGGTGACGAGCGTCGCGCCCGGCTTCACCGACACCGACATGGCGGCGGAGGCGCTGGCCGGGGACGAGCGCTCGCGCCGCGAGGCGGAGAGCCCGCTCGGCCGGATCGCCACGCCCGAGGAGGTCGCCGCCGCGATCGTCTACCTCGCCTCGCCCGAGGCGGAGCTCGCCAGCGGCTCCGTGCTCGACGTCAACGGCGCCTCGTACCTGCGCATGTAGCCGCGCGCGCCGGGCCGCGTGGTGGCGCGGGCTCGGGGTGCGGCCTGCCCCACGGGCGCGCGGGCCTGCCCCACCCCGCGCGGGGTGATCCCCGCGGGCGATCCACCGGGTGGCACGGGCGAGCGCGGAGCCCCGTCGCGCGATGCTTCTCCCATGTTCCAGCACACCATCATGAACTACGTCGAGACGTCGGCGCCGGCCGAGCTCTCGCTGGTCGAGTGGCGTGCGAGCCGGCAGGTCGCGACCCCGCGCCGCCGCCGCATCCGCTTCACTCCGCCGCGATTTCGCGTCGCCTTCGCCTAGGCCACGCGCAGCGCCTCGTCGCCGACGAGCACCTCGTCGCCGGCGTGCAGCTGCCGCCCCCGCCGGGTCTCGGGCTCGCCGTTGACCCGGACCTCCTGCGAGGCGAGCAGGTGCTTGGCCTCGCCCCCCGTCCCGACCACGCCAGCGAGCTTGAGCAGCTCGCCGAGGCGGATCATCTCGCCGCGGATCGGGATCTCCCTCACTGCTTCTCCCCTTCCTCGATCACACCGAGGATCTCGCGGACCCGGCAGACGAGCAGCCGCTCGTCCTCGACCTCGACCCAGACTCCCGCGCTGCGGGGGAACACGACGTGGTCGCCGGGCTTGACCGGCATCTTGAAGTCCGGCAGGTCCGGCGGCCCGTCGCCCGCCGCCAGCACGATGCCCTCGTTGGGCGGCAGGTCGTTGGAGCCCTGCGGCACCAGCAGCCCGGACTTGCGCATCCGGTCGGGCTCGAGCTCCTTGATCACGACCTGGTCGAAGAGCGGGCGGAGGACGTCTGGCATCGCCCCGACGATAGGAGATCAGGCAGCCGCCGCCCGCCGCTGCTCCCGGAACAGCCGCAGCGCGAAGGCGCCCGCGGGGTGCTCGCGGAACGCGCGGACGTCGCGCGCGATCGGCTCGGGCAGCTCGCCGGGCTGCGGGAGCGGCGTGCCGTACTCGGGCGGCACGACGACCGCCGCGGCGAGCGCAGCGAACGTGAGGTCCGCGGCGGTGAAGCGCTCGCCGAACAGGTACGGGCGGCCGTCGTCCAGCCGCTCAGCGATCCCGTCGAAGACGGCACGGACGCGCGGGCGGTCCTGCTCGAGCGTGCCCGCGCGCACGTCGAGCTCGCGGGCGCCCCAGCGCGCGACGACCGGCCACAGCCAGCGCATCATCCGGTCCTCCCACGCCGGCACGCCCGTGTTGTTGTAGGGCAGCATCAGCGCCTTGCGCGGGAGCATGTGGGCGTACATCAGGCGCCGCCCGTCGAACCCGAGCCCGGCATCGAGCTCGCGGCACAGCGCCGTGACCTCCGCGGCGCCGTCCGGGAACAGCCGCCGCGCCTCGGGCAGGTGCGCGTCGGCGTAGCGCAGGATCGCCTCGGACTCCGCCAGCGCGCCCGCGTCGCAGATCAGCACGGGCAGCGTGCCGTGGCCGCCGGCGCGCCGCGACACGATCCGGTTGACGCCCTGCACATGGCGCTCCTCGCGGTAGGACAGGCCGGCGCGCTCGAGCGCCCAGCGCGCCTTCTCGCAGAAGTGGCTGATCGGGATCGTCAGCAGCCGCCGCTCGCTCATGCCGCCTCCGGCCTCAGCTCGAGCACGAGCAGCTCGGGCGGGGCGAGCAGGCGCACGGGCAGGCCGCTCGTGCCCAGCCCGGAGGAGACGACGAGGTGCCGGCCGTGCTCGACGACGTGTGCGCGAGCGAAGCGCTCGCCGTGGCGCGACGGCACGACCGCCCGGCGCAGGTAGGGGATGGCGATCTGGCCGCCGTGCAGGTGGCCCGAGATCGTCAGCGCGACCCGGCCGGGCACGAAGGGGAACACGTCGGGGTCGTGGGCGAGCACGATCACGGGCTCGTCCTCCGGCACGCGGGCCAGCGCGCGGGCGACGTCCGGGCGCCGGAAGCGGACGTCCGCCACCCCGGCGACGTGCAGGCGCCCGCCCGGCGCGTCGATCGCGTGCGAGTCGTTCTCGAGCACGGGGATGCCCGCGCCGGCGAGCGCGGTCCACATGTGCGTGCCGTACGCCTTCCAGTCGTGGTTGCCGAGCACCGCGACGACCCCCAGCGGGGCCTGCAGCGCGGCGAGCCGCTCGACGATCCGCTCCGGGGCGAGCCGGCGGCCGAACAGCCAGTGCGCGTCGGTGAAGTCGCCGCCGAGCAGCACGAGGTCTGGCGCCTCGTCGTTCATCCGCTCCACCCAGCGTCCGATCGCGTCCTCGCTCGCGTGCAGGACGCCCGCGTGCATGTCGGTGAGCACGCCGACCCGCAGCCCCGACAGGGACGCCGGCCAGCGCGGCAGCGCGAGCGTCCGCTCGCGCACGACGAGCCGCCGGGGCTCGACCCAGCCCGCGTAGACCGCGAGCGCGCCGGCCCCGAGCGCGAGCGCCGCGCGGGCGGGGCCGGGCACCCGCCGGGCGAGCGCGGCCACGCCTCGCGCTCGGCTCACGCGCGGACCTCTTCGCGGCGCGGCATGCCCTCGCGGGCGCCCTCCGCCCGCGTGGAGAGCGCCGCCGCCGCGACCGCGAACGCCGCCGCGTCGCGCAGCGCGCGGCCCTCCGTCAGTGCCACGGCGAGCGCGCCGTTGAACGCGTCGCCCGCGCCCGTGGTGTCGACAGGGGTCACCTCCGGCGCGGGCAGCCGCTCGGCCGCGTCGCCGTCGACCACGAGCACGCCCTGCGCGCCGAGCGTGACGACAACCGGCGCGCCGGTGCGCGCGGCGAGCGCCCGCGCGGCGGCCTCCGGGTCGCGCTCGCCGGTCAGCTCCGTCGCCTCGCCGGCGTTGGGCGTGAGGATCGGGCCGAGCGCGAGCAGCTCGGCCGGGAGCTCCGCTGCCGGCGCCGGGTTGAGCACCACGGGCCCCGGCGCGGCGCGCGCGGCGGCCAGCCGCGCGGCGAGCGGGACCTCGTGGTTGGTCAGCACGACGCACGGTCCCGCGGCGCGCACCGCCCGCTCGACCGCGCCGGCCTCGACCTCGGCGTTGGCGCCCGATGCGACCGCGATCTGGTTCTCGCCCCCGGCGTCGACGTTGATGAGCGCGACGCCCGTCGGCGCGTCCACGCGCGCGACCGCGGCCGTGTCGATCCCCTCGCGCTCGAGCAGCTCGAGCGCCTCGTCGCCGAACGGGTCGGGCCCGACGGCGCCGACCATCGTCACCGGAGCGCCCAGCCGTGCCGCGGCGACCGCGGAGTTCGCGCCCTTCCCGCCGCCGTGGCGGGAGAAGCGCCCGCCCGAGACGGTCTCGCCCGGCGCGGGCAGCCGCTCGGCCACCACGACCAGATCGGCGTTGATCGAGCCGACGACGACGACGCTCGGACGAGGCACCCGCGCAGCCTACGCGGATGCCCGCTCGTCGCCGGTGAAGCCGGACTCGCCGCCTAGCCGCCGGTCAGCGTCACCGTCCCGCTCTGGCGGGTCGGCAGCGTCAGCGTGGGCGGGGCCAGCGTCAGCTGGTTGACGAGGTTCGTCGGCCGGAACGTCGGCGCGTCGACCTCCTGCAGATCGATCCGGATCCGGTGCCCGGCGTCGAGCGGCCAGTGGTTGCCGTACAGCGGCACGCGCACCGTGCCCGCCGGCGCGTCCGCGTCGCCGGCCGCGAGCGTGTCGAGCCGGTAGGTCCCGCGGGTCATCAGCAGCGCGGTGCCGTCGGGCGCGACGTCCCAGACGCGCGCGTGCAGCGTCGCGCCGGGGCCGGCGAGCGTGTACGGGGCGCTGACCGCGCCCGTGCCGACGTACGTGACCGGCCGGGTCAGCGGCGCCGACAGCGCGGTGTAGCCCGTGGTCTGCTGCCCGGGCGAGCGCGCGGACTGCGTGCAGCCGTCGCTCGGGCGGCCCGGCGCCACGAGGCCGCCGGCGATCGCGTCGGTGGCCGGGCCGTCGGGGTCGTCGACCCCCGAGGTCTGGTTGAGCGCGGCGGCCGCGCGCGTACGCGACGCGCAGCTCGCCGGAGGCCAGCTTCGCCGGGCTGGTGGCCGTCAGCCGCTGGGCGCTGCCGTCGTTCGCGGTGCCGCACAGCGTCGGCTGCGAGGAGACCGTCGTCTGCTGCTCGTGGGCGCCCGAGAGGTTCGCGCGCAGGAACTGCCACGCCTGCTGGTTGAGCCGCTGCCACTGCGCGGGGCGGTTCTGCGCGCGGCTGTGGCCGACGTCGGCGACCGCGACCTCGACGGGCCAGCGCGGGTTGAGCGCCTTGAGGTGGTCGAACATCCGGAAGGACTCGATCGCCTCGAAGAGGTCGTCCGTCCAGCCCGAGATCGAGAAGATCGCGGTCTGCGGATCGTCCTTCTGGCGCTCCCAGTCCTGGTAGTAGGCGGACCGGTACTCGGTCAGGCCGCGGCGCGCCTGCCGCACGACAGGGCGCGCGGCCTCGGGCGAGTACGGATCGCCCGTGATCACGATGTCGGAGTTCCACAGCGGGACGTTGATCGGCCCCTCCGTGTTCGGCGTCGTCCGCGTGCCCTCCTCGAAGATGCCCTGCTGGTTGCCGCGGGCGAACAGGCCCGTGATGTAGCTCGCCTTGGCGGTGCCGACCGGGAACCCGTCGCCCGTCGGCGACGCCGGGTCGCCGAGCGAGCGCCGGCCGTTGGGGGCCAGCGCGAAGCCGAGGTCGGTCCACGGGTACTTGGGCACCGCGACGGTCAGGTGCAGCGCCGGCGCGGTGAAGTCGTCCCAGACGGGGTCGGCCGCCTGCAGCCAGCTCTCGCCGCCGCCGTAGGAGTTGCCCGAGACGGCGACGCGGTCGCGGTCCAGGTCGGGGAAGGCGTCGGCGACCAGGGAGGCGAGGTACTGCGTGTCGCGGATCTCGACCTCGCGGCTCTTGATCTGGAGCGTGCCGCTGGGCAGCGACGCCGACGAGCCGCCGGGCGTCGGCGGCTGGTACTCCTCGGGCCCGTCGGTGCGGAATCCGCGCGCCGTGTAGGTGAGCACGTAGAAGCCGTGGCGGGCGAACCAGTGCGAGTTCCAGCGCAGCTTGTCGGCGCCGTCGCCGCGGTCGTCGAGCGACTGCCATTCGCGCTTGTCGTTGCCGAAGCCGTGCAGGAGGATCATCAGCGGGTGGCGGTCGCCGCCACCCTGGGGCAGCGTGAGGTCCACGTCCAGTTGCGTGCCGTCGAAGCTCGGCACCTGCGCGGTGCAGATCCGCTGGTCGCCGTAGGCGGGGCAGTCGTCGAACGGGGCGGACTGGGCGGCGGCGGGCGCGGCGCTGGCGAGCATCAGCACCGCCGCCGCGAGGAGGGCGCGGGTCATGCACGCCCTTTACCCGGTATCCGGTGCAAGGAGCCGCCGCCCGCGCGAAACGGGCGGCGGCCTCTCATGAACGGGCTAGAACTGCGGTGTCGTGTAGACCGTGGCGTCGCCGCCCTTGAGCCAGATCTCCGGGTGGTCGATCGGCTTGAAGGAGCGGTCGCCGCCCGGGTCGCGCGTCTGCGGGACGCTGTCTCCCTCGGGCTGGTGGACGATGAAGTTCACCGCCTTCGTGTCGTCCTCGAGCGGGATCTCGAACGTCTTGGTCCCGTTGGCCTCCGTCCTGGTCGGCATCAGCGGGAACTTCCAGTCCGTCGCCGGGATGCCGATCGCGTCGCCCCACAGGTGCAGGCCCCAGCCCGCGTAGTCGCCGCCCGCGCGCTGGTAGTGCACGAGCGCCGTCCGCAGCGGCGGCGGCGCGACGGTGACGCTGCGCGCCGCGCTCGTCGCCGTGCCGGCGCCGTAGTCGACGATCGCGCGGTAGGCGATCGGCGTGCCCGCGTCGAGATCGGTGACGTCGTCGAACGCGGTGTAGACCGGCGAGGAGGAGTCCCTGCCGATCGTCTCCCAGTCGCCCGTCCCGACGCGGCGCTGGAGCGTCACGACGTTGTCGGCGTCGTCGGGCGTGACGACCGCGCGCACCTCCGCTTCGTCGCGGACCTTCGAGCCCGCGCCGGGCGACTCGAGCGCGATCGCCGGCTCGGCCACGCGCGTCGAGCGCGCGCCGGTCGAGCGTGCGTTGCCCGCGTCGTCGAGCACGACGGCCTTGTAGGAGACCTTCGTGCCGGGCTCGTAGCCGGCGACGTCGTGGAACACCCGGTAGGGCCGGTTGTCGTCGGTGCCGATCGGCTTGAAGCCGCCGCGGCCGGCCTTGGCCAGGAACGTGACCTCGTTGAAGCCGTCGCCGCCCACGTCTGCGGCGACCTGCAGGCGGTCGGCCGCGGGCGCGGGCGCGCCGAGCGCGATCGAGGGCGCCGACCGGCTGCGCGCCGTCCGCCCGGACGCGCGGTAGACGACCGCGGACAGCGCCGGCACCGTGACCGTCAGGCGCTTGTCGGCGCCCGTGGTCGCGGACCCCGCGCCGCCGTAGATGCGGCTGAAGCGCATCCCGGCGCTGTAGGTCGGGACGCTCGCGGACTGCGGCGACTCCGAGTTGTTGAGCGCGACGACGTACTCGCGCTGCTCGGAGCGGTCGATGCGCGAGAACGCGTAGACGCCCGCGCCGCCGCTCGTGAGCCGGTGCTGTTGCGCGCCGTCGCGCAGCGCCGGATGGTCCTTCGCCAGCTTCGCGAGCTCGGCCACCGACGTGTAGAGCGGGTGCGTGGCGTCGAAGTTCTCGTCCGCCGTCGTTGCGGTCGTGCCGATCAGGTCGTCGTCGTTGTAGGAGGCGACCTGGCTCTTGAACATGTCCTGGCGCGCGTTCTGGTCGCCGCCGTTGTCGCCGGTGAAGCCCTGCTCGTCGCCGTAGTAGACGACCGGGTTGCCGCGCGAGAGGTACATCAGCTGGTGCGCGAGCCGGTCGCGGGCGAGCAGCTCCGAGTCCGCCGCGCCGCCGTTGGCCTGCTGGACGAAGTTGCCGATGCGGCCCATGTCGTGGTTCCCGAGGAAGGTCGGCAGCTGGTAGGCGTTCGAGTCCGCGTCCGTGTACCAGTCGTCGCCGGCGAAGAAGTCGCGCAGCGCGTCGGTCGGGCCCGAGTCGGCGGCGAAGCTCTTCGCGGCCGCCTGGAACGGGAAGTCGAGCACGGCCTGCGCGCGGTCGGTCGTCGTGAAGTGCGATGTGAACGGGCGCGAGGTGTCGAATACCTCGCCGAACATGAAGAACTCGCGCTTGCCCTGGCGGTGCGCGTAGTCGAGGACGTCCGGCAGGAACTGCTGCCAGAACTCGTCGTCGACGTGCTTCATCGTGTCGATGCGGAAGCCGTCGATCGAGAAGTCCTTGATCCACTTCTCATAGACGTCGGTCATGCCGCTCACGACGCGCGGGTGCTCCGTGAACAGGTCGTCGAGCCCGAAGAAGTCGCCGTAGAGCGAGTCCTCGCCGGTGAAGGTCGTGTTGCCCCGGTTGTGGTAGAGCGTGGGGTCGTTGAGCCAGTCGGGCACCTTGCCCGGGAGCCCCTCCGGGACGAACGGGGTGAACGGGAACGAGACGTCGGCGCTCAGCGCGGGGAAGCGCCCCGTGCCGGCGTAGTCGGCGTCGTCGAACGGAGTGCCGGACGCGGTCCGGTACGGCTCGCGGTCCTTGGAGACGTACGCCGGGCGGGAGCCCTCCTCGTAGTCGATGACGTCCGCGGTGTGGTTGGTGATGATGTCGAAGAAGACCTTCATCCCGCGCGCGTGCGCCTCATCCACGAGGTCGCGCAGCTCGGCGTTGGTACCGAGGTGCGGGTCGATCTGCGTGAAGTCCGTGATCCAGTAGCCGTGGTAGCCGGCCGACCTGTCCTCGGGCTGGTAGGCGCGGTTCTTGAAGCTCGGCGTGAGCCAGATCGCGGTCGTGCCGAGGCCCTGGATGTAGTCGATCTTGTCGAGCAGGCCCTTGAGGTCGCCGCCGTGGTAGAAGCCCTTGTGGGTCGGGTCGAAGCCCGACTGCTCGGGTTCGGCGGGCAGGCCGCCGAGATCGTTGGCCGTGCGGCCGTTCGCGAAGCGGTCGGCCATCACGAAGTAGAAGTTCTCGCCGGTCAGCGGCGCGCGCAGGCTGTGCTGCGCCTTGTGGTCCGGTCCCTTGGCGACCGCGGTGCCCGCCGGCAGCGCGACGGCCGCCAGAGTGAGCAGCGCGATCAGCGCGCGTGTTCGCGACATGGAAACTCTCCCCTCCCCGAGTGCTCGAGGAGGGGAGGGTAGTCACCCGCTAGAGGCGGCGCGAGGTGAGCGCGGCGGTCGCGGTGCGGCCCCGGCGCTCGGCGCTGATCGTCACGACGTAGTCGCCGCGGCCGCGGCCCTTCGGCGTGACGCGGATCGTTCTGCCCTTGCCGGCGGCGTAGTTGCGGCGCTGCGTGGTGCGCACGACCTTGCCGTTGCGGGTGACCGTGAGCTTCACGTCGGCCGCCTGGTTGAGGCGGAAGGACGCGAACAGCGCGCGCTTCTGCTTGCCGCCGAACACCGGCCGGTTGAGCCGGAACGCGCCGACGAGGCTCGTGCAGCTGTCGGTGCGCTGGAAAGCCGGCCGCACGCGGAACTTGCCGTTGCGCCGCCGCACGGCGATCCGCCGCAGGTCGGCGCTGCCGTCCGCGAGCTGTATGCGGAAGCGCACGACGTAGTAGCCGTTGCGCACGCCGCGTCCGCGGCCGTTCCAGGTGAAGCTGCGCCGCTTCGAGCGGAACGACTTGACGCGCTTCAGGCGCGTGATCGAGCGCCGGCCCTTGGTCTGGCGGAACACGTCCACGCGCACCGACCGCCCGCTGCGGCGAGTGAAGCTCAAGCGCAGCCCGCGGCGGCGCGGCTTGGCGCCGACGCGGCGGAAGCCGGCCACGGTCGCGCAGCGCTCGCCCTGGCCCGCGGTGGAGGCGAGCCCCGGCGCGCCCTGGGTGCCGGTGCCGCCCTGAGGGTCGGGCGGCGCGGGCAGCGTCACCTTGTAGACGTCGATCGCCGCTCGGCCCTGGGCGCCGAGGTTGAAGTCGCCGGTCGCGCCCCAGTACGTGAACGTGCCGTCCTGATTGCGCTGGGCCTTGAAGACGTGCGAGACCCACGTGTTCGCGTTGACCGGGATGAAGTAGCCGGCCTCCTTGAAGTCGATCGTCCCGTCCGGGTTCTCGGTGAAGTCGACGACCTGCGTCCCCTGCGAGTACCAGCCCATGAAGATCCGGTTCTGGCCCGGGATCTGCTGGAAGACGTGCGCCGTGCAGAGGCTCGCCTGCGGCTGGGTGCGGATCGGCGCGCGGTAGATCGCCTTGCCGCCCTGCGAGCTGCGGGCGTAGGCGTCGAACGCCTCGTCCGCGCTGCCCGGCGTGGCAGCGCGCAGCGCCCCCGGCCGGTACGCGTGGATGCCGCCGTTGCCGATCGGGTTGTCGGCGCCCGGCGAGCACGAGGCGCCGGGCGGCGCGACGCCGCCGCCGCGCTCGTCGGTGGCGAGCAGGAAGCGGCGCGAGGTCGAGAACTCGGCCTCGTGGTTGAAGTCGATGTCCTCGCCCGAGGGGAAGGCGGGCGTGGCCGACTGGTTGGTCGAGTTGCGGCCCTGGTGGAACACGGTGCCCACGTGCTGCACGCCGGCCAGCGACGGCGCCCCGTCCTTCAGCCACCGGGCGACCGACAGGTCGTCGGTGCCCGTGCCGGTGCCGTCGACGCAGTCGGTGACCTTGGCGCCGGTCTTGAACCCGGGCGCCGCGGTCGAGCTGTCGCGCAGGCCACAGTTCAGCGGGGCGCCGTTCGGGCGGTCGTCGGTGAAGTCGTCCGGCGTGCCGTTGTCGTTGAACGCGCCCTTCATGTCGAGCACGATCAGCGCGCCGCCGGAACCGCAGGTCAGGCGGTCGTCGGGGTAGACCTCGAGCTCGTGGCAGCCATAGATCGTGCCCTTGTTCGTGTGGCCCTGCGACATCTCCAGCGTCGGGAAGCGATAGCGGTAGACCTTCGGCCGGCACGCGTCACGCTTGGCCTGCACCGAGGTGCCGGCCGGGAAGTACATGCATGAGGACATGTCGACGACCTCGAAGCCGTCGAGGTTGAAGCGCTGCGCGTTGGGCTGCTCGACGCCGACCGCGTTCGGGAGCGTCTCGAACTCGTTGGCGCGGCGGTCGGGCACGCCGTCGTCGTTGGTGTCGCGGACGCTGACCGAGTCCGACGTCACCGAGTACGCGATGTGCGGGCGGCGCGGGTCGACGTTGACGGTGTGCGACTCGCCGATGTGGCTCGTGAGGCCGAGCTCGCTCGTGAGCCCGTCGTCGGTCGGGTTCAGCAGCTCGTTGACGTCGAGCAGCTCGAGCCCGCCGCGCGGCGCCTGTGCGAGCCCGCCGACGCCCTGGTCGTGGCACCGGCCCTCCGCGTCGGTGGCGTCGACGAGCAGCTGCGCCTCGCCGCCGTTGGCCTGCGGATTGAAGGTGTTGAGGATCGCGCCGCCCTTCGGGGTCGCCTCGACGTCGTGCTGGAGGCCGAGTGCGGCCTCCGGGTTGGAGACGCACGAGGCGGACGGCTGCGAGGCGACGACGCGCGGCTTGACCTCGCCGTTCTCGGTCAGCTGCGCGATCGTCTGGCCGCCGGCGTTGGGACCGTTGCCGAGCGTGCCGACCGTGGCGTAGGTGTTGCCCTTGTGGGTGAAGAAGTCGAGGTCCGTGTGCGGGTTGCCCGTCGGCAGCGTCGCGACGAACTCCCAGTCGGCGTCCTCTCCGCCGGACATGAACTCGCTGCCGGCGGGCGGCTGCTCGTTGAAGGCGGGCGGCGCGTGGTCGAGCAGGTGCGCCCCCACGGTCGAGGGCAGAAGGAGCAGCCCGATGGCCACCAACAGCAGGACTCCACGATTTCTCATGAGAGCTGAAACGCACCGGTAACCGGAACCTTTCGGTAACCGTCAGCGCTGCAGGCCTGCGAGCGCCTCGTCGACGCGCAGCGCGGGCCGTGGCGCGGTCTCGGCGCCGCCGTCGCCGCTGCCGGCATAGAGCGTCATGGCGACCCGCACGAGGTCGTCGCAGGTGCGCTCCAGCGCCTCGGGCACGCCGGCGGGGAGCAGCGCGCGCACGGCGCTGGTCGCGTCGTGCGCGGGGGGCGTGTGGCCGCCGCCGGCGGCGGCCGGGATCCTCGCGCGCAGCGCGGCGAGGCAGGTGTGGACGAGGTAGGCGTCGTCGAGCAGGCCGAGCGGGCCGAGCTCGCGGTCGTCGAGCAGGTCCTCCTCGTCGAAGAGGTAGAGCAGCACCTGCCCGGCCGCGAACGCGACGCCCCGGCCGTGGCCGCGCTCCTTCGTCATCGCGACGAGCGCGTCGAGCGCGGCCGGCATGCTCGCGAGGTAGTCGTGCACCAGCTCGGCGAGCGGACGGACGTCGCCGCCGTTCTCCGCCGCCACGCCGAGCGCCTCGCCGAGCCGCTCGGTGACGGCCTGCTCGGACAGCTCGCGTGCGAGGAGGCCGGACAGCATCGCTCAGCTCGAGAAGGTCTGGATCATCAGCTCGACCACCCCAGCGCCGATCGCCCCACCGCCGCTCTTGCCGAACGCGACCGCCGTGTCGTGGAGGTCCCCGCGGAGCGTGTACTGCGAGGCGCCCGGCGCGGCCTGGACCACCGGCGCCACGTACTGGGGCGTCCCCCAGCCCGGGCTCGGCGGCGGCATCCCCGGCATCCACGGCGTCTGCGGCGTGCCGCAGAGCGTGCACGTGAACACCTGCCAGCGCGCGCCGCAGTAGCCGCAGTACGCCCCCATCGGAGACATCTGCATCGGCATCGGCATGTGCATCGGGAAACTCCCCGCGCACATCAGCGGGACGATGTTCCCGCAGCGGATGCAGCCCGCGTAGTTCATCTCGGCCGTGAGGGAGAGACTGCTCCTTTCGCGGGGCCAGGTCAACAAATGTCCCGCCGCTGTCCCGCCGTCACGCGGCGGGCAGGACGCTGCCGCGCACCTCGCCCAGCGAGACCGCGCCGGCGGTGCCGCGCAGGATCACGGTGTCGCCGTCCTCGAGGAAGCTGCGGGTCTCGCCGCCGGCCAGCTCGAGCGCGTCGCGCCCGCCCCACGTGAGCTCCAGCAGGCTGCCGGCGGTGCCGGGCTCCTCGCCCGAGATCGTGCCGCTCGCGTACAGGTCGCCGGGGCGCACGTTGGTGCCGTTGACCGTCGCGTGGGCGAGCTGCTGCGGCGCGGTCCAGTAGAGCCCGCGGGCGTTCGTCCGCGACACGACCGTCTCCTCGCCGCCGTCGGGGACGATCGCGACCTCGAGCTCGATGTCGAGCGCCCAGTCCTCGTCCGTGCGCAGGTAGGGGAGCGGCTCGGGGTCCTGGGGGCGCGCCGCGACGCGCCGGGACTCGAGCGCCTCCAGCGGCACGATCCACGGCGACACGGAGGTGGCGAACGACTTCCCGAGGAACGGGCCGAGCGGGACGTACTCCCAGCGCTGGATGTCGCGCGCGCTCCAGTCGTTGACGAGCACGAAGCCGAAGACGTGCTCGCGGATCGCGGACGCCGGGATGGTCGTGCCGAGCGGGTTGCCGGGGCCGGTGACGAACCCGAGCTCGAGCTCGATGTCGAGCCGCTCGGTGGGCCCGAAGCGAGGGGCTCCGCCCGGCTCGGGCGGCGGGAGCTGGCCCTGCGGGCGCGGGAACGCGGTGGGGGAGACGACGACGGAGCTGGCGCGGCCGTGGTAGCCGACCGGCAGGTGGCGCCAGTTGGGCAGCAGCGGCTCCGCGTCGGGGCGGAAGATGCGCCCGACGTTGGAGGCGTGCTCGATCGAGGAGTAGAAGTCGACGTAGTCGCCGATCGCGATCGGCAGCCGCGCCTCGACCTCGGCGAGCGGGACGAGCGCGGCGGCGGCCGCGTCGCGGTCCGGGGCGTCCTCGCGCAGCAGCTCCGTGAGGCGCGCGCGGGTGGCGCTCCATGCGGCGCGGCCGAGCGCGAGGAACGGGTTCAGCACCGGGCCGTCGAGCACGCCCGGCGGCAGGTCTCCGAGCAGGCCGGCCTCGGCGAGCGGCTGCAGGATCAGCGCGTGGTCGCCGATCCGCACCGCGGGCCGCGCGGGGGCGGCGCCGCGGGCGACCGCCCCGAACGGCAGGTTCTCCAGGCCGAAGCCCGACCCGTCAGCGCCTTCGACCCAGCTCCCCATGGGCGCCGAGTCTATGCGGCGCCGTCGCGGCGGCGGATGTGCCCGGTCGCGGCGCTGCGCAGCGCGAGCTCGAGCGTCGGCGCGTCGGCGACCTGGAGCTCGACGTCGATCTCCAGCTCCGCGCCCTTGCGGCCGGTGACGCGCACCGTGCCGAGCTTCTCGAACAGGTGCAGCATCGTGTGGTTGCTGGCCAGCAGCTCGGCCGTGAAGACCCGGATGCCGTTCTGCGCCGCGCGGTGGCAGAGCCGGCGCAGCAGCACGCCGCCGAGCCCGCGGCCCTGCATCGCATCGATCACGGAGACCGCCGCCTCGGCGGTGTGCGGCCGGTCGGCCGCGCGGACGTAGCGCGCCACGCCGAGGCCCTCGCCGGTGTCGGGGTCGAGCGCGCCGATCGCCTCGTGGTCGACGTGGTCGATCTCGGTGAAGAACGACAGCTCGCTCGTGCTCAGCTTGCGCTTGACGCCCATGAAGCGCCGGTAGCGCGACTCGGCGCCGAAGCGCTCCCAGCCGCTCGCGAACAGCGGCTTGTCCTCCGGGCGCACGGCGCGCACGAGCACCTCGCGGCCGTCCGGGAGCCGTTGCAGGTCGCCGACGCGGTTCTCGCGCACGCCGCGGTCGTAGGAGGCCGCCGCCTCCTCGGCCTCCTCCTCCGTGTCGTGGCGCGACACGGGGGCCTCGACGCCCGCCAGGCGGACGAAGTAGCCCCCGGAGGGGGACGGCTCTACGGAGAAGCGCATCGGCCTCTCATGATGGCGGGCTACCCGTAGAGGATGCGATTGCGGCCCAGCGCCGCACGGATCCGGTCCGCGACGTCCGGCGTGCGAGCGTTCGCGTCGAAGCCGCCGGCGCGGGCCTGCAGCTGCGCGCGCAGCTGGCCGGTCCGCTCGAACGGGTTGGCGATCGTGCGGCGCTCGTCGAGGTCGATCGCGGCGACGACGCTGCCGTCGATCTCGCCGACGAGGATCGGGTGCTCGAGCGGCGACGCCGAGTCGAGCTGGGCCAGCCGCTCCAGCGCGGCGTAGTCGCCGTCGCCGGCGAGGCGGATCACGTGGTTGTCGGCGGGGAACATTCGGAATCTCCTGAGTGGGGGTCTCCCAGGAGAACGCCGATGCGCCGTCCCGTATTCCCGACCGGATGCGCTCGCGTAGCGCGAGGGGATGAAGGCACTGACCCTGAACTGCACGCTCAAGCGCTCACCGGAGGAGTCCAACACGGGCTCGCTCGCGGCCGTCGGTCGAGGAGGCCCTGCGCGAGCACGGCGTCGAGACCGGCCAGATCCGGCTCGCCGACCACGTGATCGAGCCTGGCGTCGTCTCCGAGGCCGTCACGGAAGCCGACGAGTGGCTGACCACCGAAGAGCGCGAGTGGACGACGACCAAGGGCAAGACCGCCGCCCAGAACATCGCCGCCACGGCCAAGGCGCTCCAGGCCGCCCCACCGTCCTGAAGCGCCGGCCAACGTCAACAGCGGCTGGGTAGGGAGGCGGAGGAGCGTACGCGCCGAGTGGCATCTCCGTTCCCGCACAGGGAACGCAGATGCCACTCGACGGCAGCCGACCCTCCCGCACGAGCAATGCCGTTGCCCACGCCGGCGCAACCGGCGACGCCCTCGGCGCCGGCCACACCACGGCCGGCGCTACAGCGCATCCAGGGCCACGCCCACGGGCGTCGGCCCCTCGAGCACGTCGAACGCCACGCGCGCCAGCCCCGGCCGCTCCAACGTCTCGAGCAACACCAGCGCCGTGTCGTCCCGGGTGATCTCCCCGCGCCGCCCGAGCGCCCGCGCGACGTCGACGGTCCCGACCCCCGGGCCGTCGGTCAGCCGGCCCGGGCGCACGATCGTCCAGTCCAGGCCGCTGGCCATCAGCGCGTCGTCGGCGTCCTTCTTGGCCTGCAGATACGGGCGCATCGCGTCGCCGCCGGCGGCAGGGTCCGAGGTCCCCATCGCGGAGACCATCACGTAGCGCGCGACCCCGAGCTCCTGCGCGGCCTCGATCAGCTTCACGGCGGCGCCGAGGTCGACCGTCTGCTTGCGCTCGGGGCCGCTCCCCGGCCCGGCGCCCGCCGCGAACACGATCGCCTGCGCTGACCCGAGGTGCGGGCGCGGGTCGTCGGCCTCGAGGTCGCACAGCACCGGGTCGGCCCCGGCGGCCTGCAGGTCGGCGGCGTGGTCGGGGTTGCGGATCAGGCCGCGGCCGCGGTGGCCGCGGTCGGCGAGCAGCTTGAGGAGGCGGAGCGCGACCTGGCCGTGCCCGCCGGCGACGAGGATCTCCATCGTCGGAGAGTGCCACACCCCCACGATGGGGAGCACGACTCCTCGTGGTCACCCCGACTCCACGCGCCGCGACCTCCATTGGTACCTCGCGCTGATGCCCGTCGGCATCGTGCTCGGCGTCATCTCGTCCTCCGACTGGCTGCGCTACGCGGGCGCGGCGCTGCTGGTCGCGGGCTACGCCGCCTACGTGCGCTCCACCGTCAAGAAGGGCGGCGACGCCGAGGGTGAGGAGCTCGACCCGCTCTACTTCGACACGAGCAAGGACGACCCGCCGAGCACGCGGCAGATGACCGTGCAGTTCGTGGTGTCGCTCGCCGCGATCATCGCCGGCGCCGAGCTGTTCGTCAGCGGCGTGGAGCACATCGCCGAGTCGGCCGGCATCTCGGCGCTCGTGCTCGCGCTCGTGCTCGCGCCGCTGGCCACGGAGATGCCCGAGAAGGCCAACAGCGTCCTCTGGGTCCGGCGCGGCAAGGACGCGCTGGCGCTCGGCAACATCACCGGCGCGATGACCTTCCAGGCGACGATCCCGGTCGTGCTGGGCCTCGTGTTCACCGACTGGAAGCTCGAGCCGCAGGCCGTCGTGGCCGCTGTGCTCGGCCTCGTCGGCGGCGCCCTCGCGCTGTGGGCGATCCCGCGCCGCAAGCGCGTCGGGTTCGTGCCCGTCGCGCTGTGGGGCGGGATGTTCGCCGGCTATGTCGCCTACGCGGCCGTGACCGGCTAGGCCTGTCGCTCGGCCGGGCCGAAGTGCGTGCGGTCGATCCGCCGCGCGCGCCCGCTGAGCACCGCCTCGCGCAGGGCGGCCGGGAATCGCCCCGGGCCCCAGAAGCGGGCGCCCACGAGCCGGGCGAGCTCGCGCCGCTCGGTCGCGCCGTTCTCGGCCAGCGCCTGCTCGATCCGCTGTACCTCGCGGGTGAACTCCAGCTCGGTGATCGGCGCGGACACGGGCATGCCGGGCGAGGAGCCGCCGCGGCCCGGGCCGAGCCGGTAGCGGCGGGCCTGCGCGCGGCGGGCGGCGGAGTCCTCCGCGCCGAGGTCGCGGCTGCGCCGCGACGGGTCGGGGCTCGCGGCCACCTCCTCGTCGGGCCGCTTGTCGTGGTCGACGTCCTGCGCGGTCAGCGGCTTCGCGATGTCCTCGAGCTCGGCCTTCTCGGCCTTGACGCCGAAGAAGATCTCCGCGACGCCGCCGAGCGCCATCACCGCCGCGCCGAGGAAGAACGCGATCGCGACCTGCGACTCCTCGCCGCTCTCGATCATCCGCCCGAACAGGTACGGGCCGGTGATGCCGCCGATCGCCGTGCCGATGGCGTAGAAGAACGCGATCGCCAGCGCGCGCGTCTCCATCGGGAAGATCTCCGACACCGTGAGGTAGGCGGCGCTGGCGCCCGCGGAGGCCAGGAAGAACGTGGCCAGCAGGAACGCCATGAAGCCCCACTTGCCGAGCGAGTCGCCGACGAAGAGGAACGTCAGCACCGCCAGCACGAGCGCGGAGCCGATGTAGGTGCCCGCGATCATCGGCTTGCGGCCGACGGTGTCGAACAGCCGGCCGAGCAGCAGCGGGCCGGCGAAGTTCGAGACCGCGAACAGCGCCAGGTAGAGCGGGACGACGCCGTCCTTGACCTCGTAGAAGGAGACCAGGAACGTGCCGAGGCCGAAGGTCACCGCGTTGTAGATGAAGGCTTGGCCGACGAACAGCGCCAGGCCGAGGAAGGAGCGCTTCGGGTAGGTCTTGAACGCCGTCGCGGCGACCTCGCGCAGGGAGATCGTCTTCCGCTGCCGGACCGTGATCGAGGAGCCGGGCTCGTCCAGCGGCTCGTGGGTCTCGTCGGTGATCTCACGCTCGATGCCGTCGACGATCCGCTCGGCCTCCTGCTCGCGGCCGTGGATGAACAGCCAGCGCGGGCTCTCGGGCACGTGGCGGCGCACGAGCAGGATGCCGATGCCGAGGACGGCGCCGAGGCCGAAGGCGATCCGCCAGCCGACGTCGACGGGGAAGATGTCCATCAGCAGCACGTAGGCGCCGAGCGCGCCGAAGGCCGCGCCGAGCCAGTAGGAGCCGTTGATGATCAGGTCGACCCGTCCGCGCACGCGGGCGGGGATCAGCTCGTCGATCGCCGAGTTGATCGCGGCGTACTCGCCGCCGATGCCGGCCCCGGTGAAGAAGCGGCAGATGAAGAAGAAGGCGACGCTCGAGGAGAACGCCGTGGCCACGGTGGCGAGCAGGTACAGCAGCAGGGTCGCCATGAACAGCTTCTTGCGCCCGAAGCGGTCGGTCAGCTGCCCGAAGACGAGGGCGCCGAGACAGGCGCCGAGGACGTAGATCGCGCCGGCGTTGAGGACCTGCCCGTCGCTGAGGCCGAGGCCGCTCTCCGGGTCGGTGAGCCGGGCGCCGATCGAGCCGACGATGGTCACCTCGAGGCCGTCGAGGATCCAGACGGTCCCGAGGCCGATGACCACGCGCCAGTGCCACTTCGACCATGGCAGACGGTCCAGGCGGGCGGGGACCTGAGTCTCGACGGTTCCGAGTTGGGCTGCGCTCATGCGCGCAGCCATACCCAACCGACGCCACCGCGTAGCCTCGGTGCATGAGAACGTGCAGCGTGCTCGGACACGCCTACCGCTTCAGCGCCGAAGGCACGACGATGCGCTGGACCTGTGAGCGCTGCGGCGAGGAGGGCGGCAGCAAGTCCTACGCGACCGCGGCGGACGCGGAGCGCTACGCGCGCGCCCTCGACCGCCGCGACGCGGACGACGTGGGGAAGCGGCCGCTGCTGTCGCTGCTGCCGCTGTGGCTCGCCCGCAAGGCGGGCGACCGGACGAGGTCTAGCCGACGGCCGTGACCGGCCCGCAGGCCAGCAGGTCATCGACGAGCTGCCGCGCGCGCTCCTCCGACCAGCGGTCGGATGCGACGAGGTGGTCGGCGAGGGCGTCGATGTCCTCCATCGCCGCGCGCGTCTCCTCGACGCCGGCGGCGAAGATCAGGATGTCGGCGGCCTCGCGGACGCGCTCGAGCTCCAGGGGCTGGAGCTTGGTGGGGCCGATGTCCTCGAGCGTCTTGACGACCCGGCCGTAGGCCTGTGTGCGTTCGCTGTTCATGTGCATCAGAGTCCTTCTAAGGGGGTCATCGTCAGTCTAGGAGGGGACTTGACCCCGGCTGGACGCAGGGTCGAACGAGGGTCGGGTGAGGGTCATTCCCGATTTCCACGCGGGCCCATCTCCCCGATGCTGCATCCATGACCGAAGAACCCCGCACCCCCGAGCCCGACGACGTCACCGGCCCGACCGAGGACCAGGGCGGGTGGGACCCAAAAACGGACGCTCCGCCGCCCTCGTCGCCCGGCGTCCGGCGCCTCACCCGCTCCTCGTCCGACAAGCTGATCGGCGGCGTCGCCGGCGGCCTCGGACGCTACTTCGGCGTCGACCCGATCCTGTTCCGGATCGCCTTCGTCGTCCTCACGTTCGCCGGGGGAGTCGGCGTCCTCGCCTACATCGGCCTGCTCGCGTTCGTCCCCGCCGACGACGACAGCCGCGTGTTCGGCGACCGCCGCGGCGCGAACCTGGCCGGCGCCGTCGTGCTCGGGATCGTCGCGTGCCTGATCCTCGCTCCCCCGTTCTTCTTCATCGGACCGGCCTTGATCCCGATCGCGCTGCTGATCGGCATCGGCATCCTCCTCTGGCGGGCGGCAGGAGGCTCGGCGCCCGGCGGCGGCGACCCGGCGCGGATCGTGGCGCGCGCCACGATCGCGCTGCTGATCGGCATCGCGGCGGTCGGCGGGTTCGCCGGCGTGTTCGCGCTGGCGGCGCTCGGCGGCGGAACCGCGCTGGCGGTGCTGGCCATCGTGGCGGGCGTTGCGCTCGTGGTGGCCGGCCTCGCCGGCGGCGCGCGCTGGCTGATCGTCCCCGCGCTCGTGCTCGTGCTGCCGCTCGCGATCGTCGCCGCTGCCGACATCAGCGTCGACGGCGGGGTCGGCGAGCGCGAGCACCGGCCGGCGAGCGTGCAGGAGCTGCGCCCCTCATACGAGCTCGGCATGGGCGAGCTGGTGCTCGACCTGCGCGACGTCGAGCTGCCCGCGGGCACGACGGAGCTCGAGCTGGACCTGGGCATCGGCCACGCCGTCGTGCGCGTGCCCGAGGATGCCTGCGTGTCCTCCGACGTGCAGATGGGCGCGGGCCACGCGCAGGTGCTCGCGCGCTCGAGCGACGGACTCGACGTCGACTTCGTGCAGACGGCCGCGCAGACCGGCGACGCGCCGCGGCTGCTGATCGACGGCGAGGTCGGCATCGGCGCGCTCGAGGTCGTGCGCGGCGACGACCCGATCCCGTCCGACCGCGAGAGCTGGTGGGAGGACAACTCCGACCTCGGGACCGCCTGCCCGTGAAGCGTCGCGCCGATCGCGTCTCGATCGTCGCCGGGCTCGCCGTGTGCGGGCTCGGCGTCGTGCTGCTGCTGGACCGCACGGGCGTGGCCGACCTGAAGTTCGGCTACGCCCTGCCCGCGATCCTGGCCTGCGTGGGCGCGATCCTGCTGGCGGCGGGCCTCGGGGGTCCGCGAAGATGAGCGCCGTGCCCGCTGAGCCGCAGCCGCTGCGCCGCGACGTCGAGCACGGCATCGTCGCCGGCGTCTGCTCGGGCATCGCGAGCCGGCTTGGGATCGACCCCATCCTGCTGCGCGTGGTGGTCGCCGCCGCGACGCTCGCGGGGGGCACGGGCCTCGTCGTGTACGTGCTCGCGTGGGTGTTGGTGCCCGAGCGGGACGGGCGCTCGCCCTCCTGGGCGCGGCTGGCCGGCCGCCGCGAGACGTGGCTGGTCCTCTCGGGCTCCACGCTGCTGCTTCTCAGCGTCCTGCTGCTGCTGCGCGAGTGGGGGCTGTGGTTCTCCGATGCGATCGTGTGGCCGGTACTGCTGGCGGGCGGCGGCGCGGCGCTGATCTGGCGCCAGAGCGCGGCCTCGGCGCCGCCCGCCGAGCCCGCGCCGGTCGTCCCGGAGCGGTCGCGCCCCGACCGCCCGACGGATCCGCTGCGCGCGCTGCGGCTCCCGACCCCGACGCTCGGCCCGGCGGCGATCGGCGCGACGCTCGTCATCGCCGCCGCCCTCGTCTTCCTCTGGCTCAACGACGCGCTCGCTCCCGCGCGCGACGTGATCCTGGCCGTGCTCGTCGTGGTCGTGGCGCTGACGCTGATATTGGCCCCGTGGTGGCTGCGGCTCGTGCGCGGGCTGACCGCCGAGCGCGCGGAGCGGATCCGCTCGCAGGAGCGCTCCGAGCTGGCCGCGCACCTGCACGACTCCGTGCTCCAGACGCTCGCGCTCGTGCAGAAGCGCGCCGATGACCCGCGGGCGGTCGCCAACCTCGCCCGCCGGCAGGAGCGCGAGCTGCGCGCCTGGCTCGACGGCGGGCGGCCCGAGCCCGGCGACTCGCTAGCGGCGTCGCTCGAGGCGGCCGCGGCCGAGGTGGAGGAGACCCACGGCGTGCCGATCGACGTCGTCGCGGTCGGCGACGCGCCGGTCGACGAGCGCGGGGCGGCCCTGGTGGCCGCGACCCGCGAGGCGCTCGTGAACGCCGCGAAATTCGCCGGCGGCGCGGTCGTGCAGCTCTACGCCGAGGTCGGCGAGGAGCGCACGGAGGTGTTCGTGCGCGACCGCGGCCCGGGCTTCGACCCGGCCGCGGTCCCCGAGGACCGGCGCGGGCTGCGGGAGTCGATCGTGGGGCGCATGGACCGCCACGGCGGGCGCGCCGTCGTGCACTCAACGCCCGCGGGCACCGAGGTCGAGCTGGTGATCGAGCGATGACCAGCGTCGTCATCGTCGACGACCACCACCTGTTCCGCGCCGGCGTGCGGGCGGAGCTCGACGGGCTCGTCGAGGTGCTCGGCGACGCCGCGACCGTCGAGGAGGCCGTCCGCTGCATCCTCGAGTTCAAGCCCGACGTCGTGCTGCTCGACGTGCAGATGCCGGGCGGCGGCGGGGTAGAGGTGATCCGCCAGGTGGCGGCCACCGCGCCCGCGCAGCGCTTCCTCGCCCTGTCGGTCTCCGACGCCGCGGAGGACGTGATCGCGATCATCCGCTCCGGTGCGCGCGGCTACGTGACCAAGACGATCTCGGGCGCCGAGCTCGCCGACGCGGTGCGCCGGGTCGCCGAGGGGGACGCGGTGTTCTCCCCCCGGCTCGCCGGCTTCGTGCTGGACGCCTTCGCGGGGGCGGCGTCCCTGCCGCCCGCGGAGGTCGATCCGGAGCTCGACCAGCTCTCGCCGCGCGAGCGGGAGGTCCTGCGCCACATCGCGCGGGGCTACCTCTACAAGGAGATCGCCCTGCGCCTCGGGATCTCGTCCAAGACCGTCGAGGCGCACGTCAGCGCGGTGCTGCGCAAGCTCCAGCTCTCCAACCGCCACGAGCTGTCGCGCTGGGCGGTGGAGCGGCGTCTGATCGAGTAGTTACCGCTTCGGGACCTTCACCACCTCGTACGGCGTCTGCGGGGTCGGCGTGGTGCCGAACTTGGCGTTGACCACGTACAGGCGCGAGCCGTGGCGGGCGATCGTCGTCGGGACGGCGAACTCCGGCCGCGTGACCTCGCGCTTGAGCGTGGCCGTGGACAGGTCGCGCGACAAGCGCAGCGTCGCGACGCGGTTCGCCTGGTTGCGGACGACGTGGAGCCGCTTGCCGTGCAGCAGGAGGCCGTCGCCGAACTCGAGCTTGTCCGTGCCGACGAGCGCGATCTGCTTCGTGGCGCCGGTGGCCGGGTCGATCGAGAACAGCTGGCCCGTGCGGCTCTGGATGGCGATCAGCCGCTTGCCGTTGCGGGTGGCGGCGATGCCGTTGAGCTCGAACGTGCCCGGGTCGGCGTCGTACGCGAGGTCGCCCGTCAGCGGAAGCGTGCGCTCGGCAGCGGGCAGGGAACCGCGCTTGCCGAAGTCGAGCACGTAGAGCTGCTTGTTGACCGAGTCGGTGAAGTACGCGGCGCTGCGGGTGACCACGACATCGTTGATGAACGTCGTCGCGGGCGCGGGCGGGGGCGGCGAGGGCACGTCGAACAGCTGGTACGTCTTGAGCTCGTCGCCCGTGCGGGCGTCGTAGACGTAGGCCTGGCCGGTGCGCGCGCCGGACACGAACAGCCGGTTGCGGCGGTCGACCTTGATGCCGGTGGCGCTGCGGCCCTCCGGCGCGTCGACGAGGATGTCGCCCTTGCCGGTGCGCAGGCTGCCCTTGTAGATGTCGCCCGTCGGGATCGACCCGACGTAGAACGACGAGCCGCGGCCCGTGGCGATGCCCTCGGGCTGGAAGCCGTTCGGCAGCGCGATCACGTCGGGCCGCTTGGTCTTGCTCTTGCCCTTGCCCTGGTGCGCGACGGCCGGTACGGCCACCGCGGCGCAGAGCACGAGCGACAGTGCGATCAGAATTCGTCTCATGGAAATGCCGGAACCCCCTCTGGGTCGACTGTGTGAACTCCATGAACACATACGCACCCACCGGGGGTGCGGTTTTGCCATCTGTGCGGAAGCGAACAATCTCGTGCCGGGGGAGGGGCCGGAGGACGCCGAGGTGATGGTCCTCGGCGAGGCGCCGGGGCGCTTCGAGGACGAGCAGGGGCGCCCTTTCGTGGGCCGCGCCGGGCAGCTGCTCGACGAGGTGCTGGCGGAGGCCGGCCTGGCGCGCCCGGACGTCTTCATCACCAACGTCGTAAAGGCCCGGCCGCCCGGCAACCGCGACCCCACGAAGGCCGAGGTGGAGCACTGGATGCCGGTGCTCGAGCAGCAGCTAGCGCTCGTCGCGCCGCGGCTGGTCGTGCCGCTCGGGCGCCACGCGCTGGCGCACTTCGCGCCGGGCGAGCGGATCGGCGAGCTGCACGGGCGCGAGATCAGCCGCCGCGGCCGCGCGCTGTATCCGCTCTACCACCCCGCCGCGGCGCTGCGCTCGACGAAGCTGCGCGAGACGCTGTTCGCCGACGCCCGCGGGTTGGGCGCCCTGCTCGCCGGCTGAACCCTCGCGCGCGTGTTGGCGCGCCCGCGTTTGGCGCGGGGCCGCGGCGGCTAACCGGAGGCCATGGCGCAGCTCGAGGTCCCACCCGCGGCTGCCGAGCCGCAGGCGAACGGCCGCGCCGATCCGGCGGCGCAGCGCCCGGTCGTGCACATCGCAGGCGACGACGCCGTCCCGCGCGGGCTCGCGGTCGCCTCCGCGGTCACGCTGCGCGCCGTCATCGTCATCGGCGGGATCGTGCTGCTGGCGCTGTTCGCCAAGCGCATGATGGTCGTGGTCATCCCGGTGATCGTGGCGCTGCTGCTGGCGACGCTGCTCGCCCCGCTCGCCCAATGGCTGCGCGAGCGCAAGGTGCCGCCGGCGCTCGCGGCCGCCCTGGCCGTCGGCTTCGCCCTGCTGATCTTCGTCGGTCTCTGGGGGCTCGTGATCCCGCCGTTCGTCAGCCAGGTGCCCGATGTGGTCGACAACGTCCAGCAGGGCGCCGGGCAGCTCGGCGACGCCGCCGCGCCGCTGGGCCTCAGCGACCGCGAGGTGCAGGACGCGATCCAGAAGGCGCGGGAGGAACTCCAGGGAGGGAAGGCGGCGGGCAAGCTCCTCACGGGCGCGCTGCTGCTCGTGCAGTGGGCCGCCGCGGTGATCCTGATCGTGGTCCTGACCTTCTTCTTCATCAAGGACGGCACGCAGCTGCGCGACTGGACCGTCGGCCTGTTCGCCGAGCCCCGCCGCCCGGTCCTGCGCGACATCTCCGAGCGCGCCTGGGGCGCGCTCGCGACCTACGTGCAGGGGGTGTTCCTGGTCGCGACGATCGACGCGGTGCTGATCGGCATCGTGCTGCTACTCGTCGGCGTGCCGATCGCGTTCCCGCTGATCGTGCTGACGTTCATCGCCGCGTTCTTCCCGATCATCGGGTCGGTGATGGCCGGCGCGGCGGCCGTGCTGGTGGCGCTCGTCAGCGGAGGCGCCGTCGACGCCGCGATCGTGCTCGCCGCGATCATCGCGATCCAGCAGCTCGAGGGCAACGTCTTCTACCCGATGGTCGTCGGCAAGCGGCTGCAGCTGCACCCCGTCGCGATCCTGCTCGCGCTCACCGCGGGCGGCGTGCTGGCGGGCGTGGCGGGCGCGTTCCTGGCGATCCCGGTGGCCGCCGTGGTCTCGGCGGTGCTCGACTACATGCGCACCCGCCGGCGCGAGGAGGGCTCCGGTCTCATCGCCACGCCGTAGCCTGCCCGGCATGGACGCCGGGATGCGGGACTACTACGAGCAGCGGGCGCCCGAGTACGACGACTGGTGGCTCGGGACGGGCGTGTTCGAGGCGCGCGAACGGAAGCGCCCACACTGGCACGAGGACGTCGCCGCCCTGCAGGCGGCTCTCGCGGGCCTGCCGCCGGCGCGCACGCTCGACGTGGCGTGCGGCACGGGCTTCCTCACCCGGCACCTGCCGGGCGAGCTCACGGGCCTGGACCAGAGCGCCGCGATGCTCGGCATCGCGGGCGCGCGGGTGCCCGGGGCGAGCTTCGTGCGCGGCGACGGGCTGCACCCGCCGTTCGAGCCCGGCTCGTTCGAGCGCGTCCACGCCGGGCACTTCTACGGCCACCTGAGGGAGGAGGAGCGCTCGGCGTTCCTCGACGTCGCTCGCGAGCTCGCGGGCGAGCTGGTGATCACCGACTCGGCGCTGCGCCCCGATCGCGGCCCCGAGGCGTGGGACGAGCGCGTGCTCAACGACGGCTCGCGCCACCGGGTCTACAAGCGCTGGTTCACGGCCGCGGGCCTCGCCGAGGAGCTCGGCGGCGGCGAGACCGTCCACGACGGTCCGTGGTTCGTCAGCGTGCGCCTGAGCCTGCGGTCCTGAACGAGCGGCCGGCGGCGCGCCGGCCGAGGCCGAAGCGGGTGGGCAGCGGCTCCCCGCCGCGTAGCGCGTCCGCGACCTTCTCGGCGAGCGCCGGGCCGTGCTTGAAGCCGTGGCCTGAGCCGCCGCCGACGATCCAGGTGCCGGGGTGCTCCGGGTGCCGGGCGGCGATGAAGTTGGAGTCCGCGGAGAGCTCGTAGCGGCAGCAGCGGCCCTCCTTGAGCGGCGCATCCGCGAGCGCCGGGAAGCGGCGGGCGAGGTAGCCGCGCACGTCGCGCTCCGTGGCGCCGGCGGGCGGGAGCTCCGCGTCGGGGTCGAGCGGCGGACCCTCCTCGTCGAGCGCGACCTTGACCCCGAGCTCGTCGAGGTCGCCTGTGCCGTACATCGCGAGGTCGTAGTCGACGAACCCGGGCACCCCGGGCGAGCGCCACGCGGGCCCGCCGTCGAAGAACAGCAGCTCCTGCTGGCTCACCGTCAGCGGGACCAGCTCGCCGAACAGCCGCCCCAGCCACGGCCCGCAGGCCCACACGACCGCGTCGCCCTCGAGCCGCTCCTCGCGCCGGAACACCGGTGCGGCGCCCGCGGCGAGCACGGCCGCGTCGCCGTCCGGCACCGCGCGCCCGCGGACCAGCTGCGCCCCGTGCGCCACGGCCTGCCGGGCGAGCGCCCGCACCGCCCGCTGGGCTCGCAGCACGCCGGCCTCCGGCTCGTAGAGCACGAACGCGAGATCGTCCGTGCCGAGGCTCGGGAAGAGCTTCACCGCCTCCGCCGCGTCGAGCCGCTCGCACGGGATGCCCTGCGCGGTCATCGCGCGCTCGGACTCGCCCTCCCAGCCGTCCTCGCGCTGGGCGAACCAGGCCATGCCGATGTCGACCATCAGCTCGTCGCCGCTCTCGGCCTCGAGCTCGCGCCACAGCGCCCGCGCCCGGCGCGCCGACGCGGTGTAGAGCTCGTCGCTGCCGTGCGCGCACCGGATCAGGCGCGACTCGCCGCCGGATGTCGCGCGCGCGTCGCCCGGCTCGAACTGGTCCACGAGCACGACCTCCTCGCCCGCGCGCGCCAGCGTCCACGCCAGCGAGGCGCCGAAGGTGCCGGCTCCCACGATCACGATCCGCACCTGTGGCACGCTACACGGGTGCTCGCCGCGCTGGCCGTCGCCTCCGCAACGCTCGCCGCGCCGCCTGCGCTGCCGCCGCGGATCGTCGCCGGCCGCTCCGTCGAGGGGCGCCGCATCGTCGCCGTGCGGCGGGGCCGCGCGGACGCCCCCGTCCGCCTGCTCGTGACCGGCTCCACGCACGGAACCGAACCGGCCGGCCACGCGATCGTCGCGCGGCTGCGCAGGATGACCCCGCCCGACGGCGTCCAGGTCTGGACCGTGCGCACGATCAACCCCGACGGCGCCGCCCGCGGGACGCGCCAGAACGCCCGCGGCGTCGACCTCAACCGCAACTTCCCCTACCGCTGGCGCGCGACCGGCCGCGCGTGGGACACCTACTTCCCGGGGTCGAAGGCCGCCTCCGAGCCCGAGACGCGCGCCGAGATGCGGCTGATCCGCCGGCTCCGGCCCCAGCTCGCGATCCACTACCACCAGGCGCTTGAGCTCGTCGACCTGACCAGCGGCGCGGCACCCGAGCTCGTGCGCAACTACTCCCGCCGCACCGGCCTGCCCGCGCGGCGGCTGCCGTACTACCGCGGCACCGCGACCAGCTGGCAGAACCGCGGGCTCGACGAGGGCTCGGCGTTCGTGGTCGAGCTGTCCGCGGGCGCGCTGACCCCGCAGCGGGTCCAGCGCCACGCCTACGCCGCCCTCGGCACCGCCGCGTCGCTGCTCCCGCCGGCGGCGCGCCCCGGGGTCGCGCGCGCCGCCGCGGCCCCGAGGCCGCGGATCGTGTGGTCGCCGATCCCGTTCGGCGACGACCGGGTGCGCCAGATGCGCGCCTACGCCCGCCGCCACTACGGGCTCGACCGCGCGCGGCTGCTCGAGCCGAAGGCGATCGTCGAGCACTTCACGGCCTCCAGCACCCACAGCTCGGCCTACGACACGTTCGCCGCCAACTCGCCCGACGTGGAATTCGGGGAGCGGCCCGGAGTCTGCGCGCACTTCGTCGTCGACCGCGACGGCACGATCCACCAGCTCGTGCGGCTGAAGTGGATGTGCCGGCACACGGTCGGGCTCAACCACGTCGCGTTCGGGATCGAGCACGTCGGGATCTCCGACGGCGACGTCATGGGCCGCCCGCGCCAGCTCGCCGCCTCGCTGAAGCTGACCCGCTGGCTGCAGGCGCGCTCCGGCATCCGCGACCGCGACGTGATCGGCCACGCCGAGAGCCTGTCCAGCCCCTACCACCGCGAGCGCGTGGCGGCGATGCGCAAGCGCACGCACGGGGACTTCGCGCCCGCCACGATGCGCCGCTACCGGCGGATGCTGTGATCGTCCTCGTCCGCCACGGGCCGACGGAGTGGAGCGTCGTCGGCCGCCACACCGGCAAGACCGACCTGCCGCTCACCGACGAGGGCCGCGAGACCGCCGCGCTGCTGCGCGAGCGCCTGGCGCGCTACGACTTCGCGGCGGTGCTGGTCAGCCCGCTGCGCCGCGCCCGGGAGACCGCCGAGCTGGCCGGCCTCGCCGACGGCGCGCAGATCGAGCCGGGCCTGCACGAGTGGGACTACGGCGCCTACGAGGGCCGGCGCACCAAGGAGATCCGCGAGCAGCGCCCCGGCTGGTACCTGTGGCGCGACGGAGTGCTCGAGGGCGAGACCCTCGACCAGGTCGGCGAGCGAGCCGACCACGTCATCGCCCGAGCCCTCGAGACCGAGGGCGACGTCGCGCTGTTCGGCCACGGCCACATCCTGCGAGCGCTCGGCGCCCGCTGGATCGGCCTCCCCGCCGCCTGCGGAGGCCACCTCTCGCTCGGCACCGCCGCGGTCTGCGAGCTCGGCACCGAACGCGAGCACCACACGATCAAGCTCTGGAACGACACCTCCCACATCCGAGCGGTGGATTGATGTGCCTGAGGCACATCAATCCACCGCTCGCGGCGCGCCGGCGTCGGCGAAGCGGCGGAGCGTGGCGGCGGGGTGCGCGATCGCCTGCTCCCAGGTGACCCTGACGACGCGGTAGCCCTGCGCCTCGAGGAGCGCCTGGCGCTCCTTGTCGGCCGCGCGTTCGAGCGGGTCGTCGTGGTGGGGGCCGTCCGCCTCGATGACCAGCCGTCGCTCCGGCCAGTGGAAGTCCGGGACGATCCGGCGGCCTGCGATGAACAACGGCTCATTTACGAGGGGATGAGCGAACCCGCCGCGCAGGATCAGGTCCAGCACGACGTCCTCGAGCTCGCTCTGGGTCGGGGCGGCTTCGGTGCCGAGGATGCGGGCGAGCTTCTTGCGACCGCGCCGGGGCCCCGGACCGTGCAACACCGCGATTAGTGACGCCACCGTGGTGAGCTTGAGAAACTGCGCCTTGCGCACCGCACGGCGCAGCCGGCGCTCGGGCAGGACCGCGGCCAAGTCGAGCAGCGTGCGCTCCGCCGTCGTCACGGGGATCCCGCGCACCGTGGTCACGTGCGCGGCGGGCAGGTACGAGGTGCGGTGACCGTTGATCCGCGGGTGCTGCGGCGCGGCCTGGCCGAGCACGACCACGTCCGGGTACCTGTCCTCCCACTCGATGATGTTCTGGGCCGCCGCCGCCGACCACAGGCACAGCACGGCTCCATCGCCGCAGGCCTTGACCGCGGCCAGCATCCACCCGTCGCGGGTGGGGTTCCCGTGGCCGACCGCGTAGACAGCTCGGTGAAGGGGGTGCAGCCGGCCGTTGTTGGCACGTACGGAGATCGCCTTGAGCGACAGCCCGCATGCTCGGAGCTCGTCGACGCTGAGCACGCCGTGCTGCCGTGCCGCGAACCGTGCGACCGCGATGTCGCGAGCGGTGGGTTTATCCCTCTCAGGCACATCAATCCACCGCTCGACGACCATGCGGGGAGCGTGGCGCGGCCGGGTGAACGGATCAACGCCGCTTCGTGACGAAAGGGCTACGAACCTGTGCGGCCGGGGACCGCGATGCCGGCCTCGTAGGCCAGGACGACCGCCTGGACGCGGTCGCGCAGCCCGAGCTTCATCAGCATGCGGGCGACGTGGGTCTTGACGGTGGTCTCGGAGACGATCAGCTCGGCGGCGATCTCGGCGTTGGAGAGCCCTCGGGCGACGAGCCTGAAGACCTCGAGCTCGCGGGCGGTGAGCTCGTCGAGGCCCGGGGGCGGCGGGCCGGAAGGCGGGCCGGCCTGGGCGAACTCCTGGATCAGGCGGCGGGTGATCGACGGGGCGAGCAACGCGTCGCCGCCGGCGACCACGCGGATGCCGTCGGCGAGCTGCTCGGGCGGGACGTCCTTCAGCAGGAACCCGGAGGCACCGGCCCGCAGCGCGTCGTAGACGTACTCGTTGAGGTCGAAGGTCGTGAGCATCAGGACCTTCGCGCCGTTGCCGGAGGCGAGCACGCGGCGGGTCGCCTCGATGCCGTCGAGCTCGGGCATGCGGATGTCCATCAGCACGACGTCGGGCTGCAGGCGCTTGGCCTGCTCGACCGCCTCGAGGCCGTCGGAGGCCTCGCCGATCACGTCGAGGTCGTCCTCGGCGTCGAGGATCATCCGGAAGCCCGCGCGCACCAGCGCCTGGTCGTCCGCGATCAGCACCCGCACGGCGCTCACGCCGCCGCCTCCACCGTCGTCGCGTCTCCCACGAGCGGCAGCTTCGCGCGGATCCGGAAGCCGCCGCCGCGCCGGCGGCCGGCCTCGAGCTCGCCGCCGTAGAGCTTCACGCGCTCGCGCATACCGACCAGGCCGTGGCCGCCGTCGCCCTCGAGCCGGTCGCGCGCGGGGCCCGGGCCGCGGTCGGCGATCTCGAGCTCCAGCGTGTGCTCGCCCCAGCGCACGCGCACCTCGGTCGGGGCGTGCTCGGCGTACTTGAGCGCGTTGGTGAGCCCCTCCTGCACGACGCGGAACGCCGCGAGGTCCAGGCCGGCGGGCAGCGAGCGCCGCTCGCCCTCGACCTGCAGCTCGACGGGCAGGCCCGCCTCGCGTGCGCGCTCGACGAGCGCCCCGACACCGGCCATCGTCGGCTGCGGGGCGCGCGCGTCGTGCTCGTCGTCGTCGCGGTGCAGCACGCCGAGCAGCCGGCGCATCTCGGCCAGCGCCTCGCGCCCGGTGCGCTCGATCTGCGCGGCGGCGGCGACGGCGCGCTCCGGGTCGCGGTCGAGGATCCGCCGCGCGCCGCCCGCCTGCACGACCATGACGCTGACGCTGTGTGCGACGACGTCGTGCATCTCGCGCGCGATCCGGCGGCGCTCCTCGGCGGCGGCACGCAGACTCTCCAGCTCGTGCGCCTCCTGCTCGCGCACGGCCGCCTCGTGCAGCTCCTCGGTCAGCCGCGTCCGCGTGCGTACCGCGCGCCCCGCGAGCCAGCCGACCGCCCCGAACGTCGTCGGGAAGATGTAGTCGCCCACGACCTTTTCCGACGCGAGCAGCGACACGGTGAGGATCGCGCCCGCGACGACCGCGAGGCCGACGAGCGAGCGCCTGCCCTCGAGGTAGGAGCCCGCGCTGTAAGCCGCCGTCATCGCGGCCAGGAAGGGCATGAAGTAGCGCGTGATGTCGGTCAGCGCGGCGCTCTCGATGACGACCGTCGCGGCGACGATCGACACCGCGGCCAGCGGGAACGCGCGGCGGAGCGCGAACGGGAGCGTGTAACCCGCAGCCGCCAGCATCACCAGCGCGAGTGGCGCGCCGTCAGTGCCGGCGGTCAGCACTTCGAGCTCGGCCGCGAAGAAGAACAGGGCCGCGCCGACCCGGTCGCGCGCGGCCGGGCTCGCCATCAGCAGCCGGCGCCGGAGCCGGTTCACGACACGTTCCCCACCGGCAGCCGCGCCCGCACGGAGTGGCCGCCGTTGCGCCGGCGGCCCGCGTGCAGCTGGCCGCCATAAAGGCCGACGCGCTCGCGGACACCGGCCAGCGGGTGGGTTCCGTCGCCGTCGTCGAGGACGGCGATGTCGACGCCGTCGGGCCGGTAGCGCAAGTGCACCTCCGCCCGGCCAGCCCCGCCCTCCGCGAGCGCGTCGCCGAGCGCGGCCTGGACGAGCCGGTACGCCGTGAGGTCCACGCCCGCCGGCAGCGGCCGTTCGATGCCGTCGACCTGCAGCGCGACCGGCAGGCCGGTCGCCTCGACCCGGCGCACGAGCGCGGCGAGGTGACGCAGGCTCGGCTGTGGCGCGAGCGCGATCTCATCGTCCTGGTGGCGCAGCACGCCGAGCAGGCGGCGGATCTCGGTCAGCGCCTCGCGTCCGGTCTCCTCGACGGCGGCGAACGCCTCGCGCGAGCGTGCGGGGTCCTTCCCGGCCAGACGACGGGCGCCGCCCGCCTGCACCACCATCGCGCTCATCGCGTGCGCGACGACGTCGTGCAGCTCGCCCGCTATCCGCGAGCGCTCCTCCGCAGCCGCCTCCTCGGCCTGGCCGGTGCGCTCGCGGCGCAGCGTGTCGGCCTTCTCGGCCAGCGCGGCGTTGAGCCGCGAGCGGTTGGCGATCACGCGCCCCAGCAGCATCGGGCCGCATGCGATCACCAGGCCGCCGATCACTATGTCCAGCAGCGCGTCGGGATAGGCGTCGATGCTGATCGCGACCACGTCGGCCGCGAGGACCAGCGCGGCGCCCGCGACCAGCACTCGCCCCCGCCGCTCGTGCATCCCGAACGAGAAGAGCACGAACAGGACGGCGAGAAACGGCGCGTACGCGTTGTCGTTGACCTCGCGGCCGAGCGGCTGGAATGCGACGAAGCCGGCGACGGTGAGCACGATCGAGGCGACCGGCGCCCGCCGGCGCACCGCCAGGGCGGCGCCGATCGACAGCGAGGCGAGCACGGCGATCCAGCCGTACTCGGCACCCGGGTAGAGCAGCGCCAACTCGAGCACGCTCTCGAGGACGAACACCACGGCGATCAGCGCGTCGACCCGCGCCGGTCCGAGGCGCCGGGCGCGGGCGCGGATCGCTGTCAGCGGCTGCATGCCGTCAGCGTACGCCCGTGCGGGCGCGCCTTCGTCGTCCTGGCTGACCATCCCGGGTCATCCTCGAGGATGACGCGGGGTCATCCCGGCGCCGCCGCAAGATCGTCAGAGAGGCCGACGACGCACGACGCCCGGGATGGGACGGTTGCCGTCATGAGGACATGGACGGCCACCACCACCGCAGCGGCCCACCCCGGGGCCGTGCTCGACGTGCTCACGGACCCCGGCGCCGCAGCGCGCTGGGCGCCCGTTCCCTTCGACGTCGACGACCTCGACGGCGAGCGCCTGCTCGCCGGCAGCCGCGCGCGCGTCTCCGGCAAGCTCGCCGGCCGCCGCGTCGGCTTCGAGGTCGAGGTCCACGAGGCCGACGAGTCCGGCATCGCGCTCAGCGCGAGCGGGGCGGGCGGGACCCTCTCCTTCGACGTCGACTACCGCCTCAGCGAGGCGGACTGCGGTGGCAGCGAGGTCCGCGCCTCGGTCTCCGTCCGCTCCGGCGGCGGCCTGACCGGCCGGCTGCTCGCCGAGGCCACCGGCGCCCTGCTCACCGCGGGCGCCCTCCAAGCCGCCCTCGGGCGGATCGCCAGCGAAGCGTCCCTCGCTCGTCGCCCGACGCGTGGTGTTTCCCGCGACCGGCGACCCCAGATCAAAGGACCCCACACATGCTCGACATCGCCCCCACCCAGGTGAAGCGCCCCGGCCGTCGCCGCCACCGCCGTCACGCGCCGCTACGGCGACGGCGAGTCCGCCGTCGACGCCCTCCGCGGCGTCACGCTCGAGGTCCCCGCCGGCCAGTTCACGGCCGTCATGGGCCCCTCGGGCTCCGGCAAGTCCACCCTGATGCACCTGCTCGCCGGCCTCGACACCCCGTCCGCGGGCACCGTGCAGATCGGCGGCGAGGACATCACGAAGATGAGCGACAAGCAGCTCACCAAGCTGCGCCGCAAGCACATCGGCTTCGTCTTCCAGCAGTTCAACCTCCTGCCGACGCTGACGGCCGAGGAGAACATCCTCCTGCCGCTGTCGATCGCCGGCCGCAAGGCCGACAAGGCCGACTTCGAGGCGCTGATCGCCCGCGTCGGCCTCGACGAGCGCCGCAGCCACCGCCCCTCGCAGCTCTCGGGCGGCCAGCAGCAGCGCGTCGCGATCGCCCGCGCGCTGATCTCCCGGCCGACCGTGCTGTTCGCGGACGAGCCGACCGGCAACCTGGACTCCGCCTCGGGCGCCGAGATCCTCGCGCTGCTGCGCGAGGCGGTCGAGCTCGACGGCCAGACCACGCTGATGGTCACCCACGACCCGCGCGCCGCGGCGGCCGCCGACCGCGTCGTCTTCATCGGCGACGGCCGCATCGTGGCCGACCTCGACGAGCCGACGGAGGCCGACGTGCTGGCCGCCGTCAAGGAGGCCTACGTCCGATGAGGTCCGTCGCCCTGAAAGGCCTGATCGCGCGCCCCGTGCGCACGATCCTGACCACCCTGGCCATCGTGCTGGGCGTCGCGATGATCAGCGGCGCGCTCACGCTGACCGACACCATGCGCGGCGGGGCCGACGGCCTCACCAAGGCCGCGTACGACGGCACCGACGCCGTCGTGACCGCCAAGACCGCCTTCACGGTGGAGTCCTCGGACTACACGGCCAAGCGGCCGACCGTCGACGCCGCGCTGCTCGAGCAGGTCCGCTCGGTGCCGCAGGTCGGCGCCGCCGTCGGCGACATCAACGACGAGGCGAAGATCATCGCCCGCGACGGCAAGCCGGCCGGCGACGGCCCGTACTTCGGCGTCGGGTTCGACTCGCGCACGGAGGCCGCCAAGGAGACCACCCCGTTCCGGCTCGACGACGGCCGCTGGGCGACCGCGCCCGGCGAGGTCGTGATCGACGCCACGACGGCGGAGAACGAGAAGTACGCGGTCGGCTCGACCGTGAAGATCGCCGCGCACGGTACGACGAAGCCCTACGAGGTCGTCGGCGTCGCCCGCTTCGGCACCGTCAAGTCGCTCGGCACGGCGACCGCCGCCGTGTTCGACCTGCGCGCCGCGCAGGAGCTGTTCGGCAAGTCCGGCCGCTACGACTCGATCCTCGCCGTCGGCGAGGACGGCGCCCGGCCCGCGGACGTCCGCGAGGCCGTCGCCGGCGCCGTCGGCTCCGACGGGCAGGTCATGACCGCCAAGGAGCAGGACCGCTTCACGCTCGACGGGCTGAAGATGTTCATCGGGATCATCACCGTGGTGCTGATCGTGTTCGGCTTCGTGGCCGTCCTCGTGGGCGCGTTCACGATCTTCAACACGCTCTCGATCACGGTCGCCCAGCGCTCGCGCGAGTTCGGGCTGCTGCGGATGGTCGGCGCGGCGCGCCGGCAGGTGCTCGGCTCCGTGCTGGTGGAGGCGCTGGCCATCGGCCTGCTCGCCTCGCTGATCGGCCTCGGCGCCGGCTTCGGCATCGCCAAGGGCCTGGACTCCGTGTTCGCCTCGATGGACATGGACCTGCCGGACGCGGGCATGGTGTTCGCCGCCCGCACGGTCGTGGTCTCGCTGCTCGTCGGCACCCTCGTCACGCTGCTCGCGGGCATCGTGCCGGCGTGGCGGGCGACCCGCGTGCCGCCCGTGGCCGCCCTGCGCGACGCCGCGCCGGGCTCGGGCAAGGTCCGCCTGCCCGCCCGCGGCGTGCGGCTGCTCGCCTCGGTGATCGGCCGCGTGGCCGAGCTCGTCGGCGGCTCCGCCGGCCGGCTCGCGCGCCGCAACGCGATGCGCAATCCCGGGCGCACCGCCATCACCGCCTCGGCGATGATGATCGGCGTCGCCCTGGTCACCCTGGTCACGGTCGTGGCCCAGGGCCTGCGCGACAGCACCACGGGCTCGCTCGACCGCCGCGTGAACGCCACGCACGTGGTCACGGGCGCGGACGGCTGGTCGCCGACCGACCCGGCGGTCGCGAAGGCGCTCGCCACCACGCCCGGCGTGGACGGCGTGACGGCGATCCGCCAGGACGTCGCGCTCGCCGCCGGCGACAAGGAGGTCGTCAACTCGATCGACCCGAAGACGGTCGGCGGGCTGTTCACGTTCGACTGGGCCAAGGGCACCGACAAGGCGCTCACCGGCCTCGGCGCGGACGGCGCGATCGTCGACGAGGGCTGGGCCAAGGAGCAGAAGCTCGGCGTCGGCGACGCGTTCACGGTCACCTCGCCGGGCGGCGAGAAGCTCGGGCTCACGGTCCGCGCGATCGAGGAGTCGCCCGTCATCGACGCGATCGCGCTCGGCCCGATCACGATCTCGCAGGCGGCCTACGACGCGGCGTTCGAGAACCGCAGCAACCTGCTGACGTTCGTCAAGGCGCAGCCGGGCGCCGACCTGGACCCGGTGTTCGCGGCCCACCCGGACGCCAAGGCCCAGACCAAGGCGCAGTACAAGGAGCAGACGACCGCCGACATCGACTCGCTGCTGGCGATCTTCTACGTCCTGCTCGCCCTGGCGGTCATCGTCAGCCTGTTCGGCATCGTCAACACGCTGGTGCTCTCGACCTTCGAGCGCACCCGCGAGCTGGGCATGCTGCGGGCCGTCGGGATGAGCAGGCGGCAGGTCCGCCGCATGGTCCGCCACGAGAGCATCATCACCGCGCTGATCGGCGCGGGGCTCGGCATCGGCGCCGGGCTCGCGCTCGCGGCCGCCGTGACCTCGGCGTTCGCGGACGAGGGCCTGAGCTTCGCCGTCCCGGCCGGCGCGCTGATCACGCTCGTGATCGTCGCCACCGTCGCGGGCGTGCTCGCGGCGATCCTGCCGGCGCGGCGGGCCTCGCGGCTCGACCCGCTGGCGGCGCTGGCCTACGAGTAGCGATCAGGCCCACCCACCCACACAGCGCAGAGGGCCGCCCCGGACGGGGCGGCCCTTTCGCGTTCTGCTCAGCGGACGCGCAGCTTCACGGAGCGGCTCGCGCTCGCCACGTGGTCGCCGTCGTCGGTGGCGGCGAGCACGCGGAAGGTGCCGCCGCGGCGCAGCCGCACGCTCTTGCGGTAGCGCGAGTACGACGAGGTGCGGTGCTTGGCGATCGTGCCCGAGATCGTCACCCAGGTGTCGCCCTTCAGGCGCTGGATCGCGACCTGCCGGCCGTCGTGCGCGGGCTTGATGCGGCCGCTGAAGCGGACGATCGCCCCGCGCGCGGTGCGCCGCACGCGCTTGGTCTTCACGCTCACCTTCGGCGCCACGCCGACGCTCACGATCGGGCTCTGCACCTGCGGCTGGTTCGGCAGCACCACGCGGTACTGCGTGTTCAGCGTCAACGACAGGATCGGGAACGAGAACGTCCCGTCGCCGTTGGTCAGGTGCACGTCGGACGCGTTCTGGAAGCCCTGCGTGTACGGGAACGGGTTGCTCTGCAGCACGACCTGCCGCTCGGCGTTGCCCGTGCCCGACAGCGTGCCCGCGATCAGCGTCCGCCCGCCCGGCGCGACCGGGTTCGGCGTCGCCCCCAGCGTGAGCCCGAGCGGCTGGCGCTGCGTCCGGAACGTCCGGTCCGCGCCCCGGCGCACGCCGAGCGCGTTCTGCGCGACGAGCCGGTAGTGGTACGTCGTCGCCGGCGCCAGGTTGCCGATGTCGGCGGTGACCGCGCGGCGGCTGTTGCCGCTCCCCGCGCTGGCGGGCGGGTCGGGCACCCGCGCGCCGTACGAGCGGGTGGTGCCGTACTCGAAGAAGTACGTGGTCTCGCGCTCGTTCGGCGTGACCCCGCCGGTGAGCGTGGCGCTGTTCTGGCCGACGTTGGCGGCCGGGCCGGTGGTGACGTCCGGCCGCGCCGGCGCTGCCGTGGCCCCTGCCGGGACGAGCAGGCCTGCGGCGATCAGCACGGTCGCGATGCCGGTTCCTCCATGGATCCTGCGGCGCTTCATGTTCCCCTTCCGATCGATCAATCGGTTCTCCGCCGCCCGGAACACGGCGGATCCCGAAAAGGCGCGGTGCCGCTTCAGGCGTGCACCGAGACGAGCACGATCCCCGCCAGCGCGGCGGCCACGCCGGCCGCCTGCTGGCGGCTCACGCGCTCGCCGCCGGCGAACGCCAGGCCCACGGTCACGAGCGGGAACAGCGACCCGAGCACGGAGACGACGCTGAGGTCGCCCTCGCGGGTGGCCGCCGAGTAGGCCAGCGTGCCGGCGAACAGCAGCACGCCCGGCACCGCGAGCAGCGGCAGTCGCGACAGCGGCGCCCGCAGCGGCGCGGCGAGCGCGAGCGCGACCGCCACCAGCACCACGAGCAGCGAGGCGCGGCTGAGCATCACCGCCCAGAACACCCCGTCCTCGGAGGCCGGCGCGACGCAGGCCAGGAAGACGCCGAAGGCGAGCGCGGCCAGCAGCGCCCACAGCGCCGCCGCGCGCTCGGACCCGGCACCCGCCGCGCCTCCGGCCTGCCGGCGCGAGGCGAGCGCGACGCCGCCGATCGCCAGCGCGATCCCGGCCAGCTTGAACGCCCCGAGCGGCTCGCCCGAGGCGACCCCGGCCGAGACCGGCACGATCACGCCCAGCGACCCGATCGGCGTGACGATCGACAGCGGGCCCAGCGTGGCGGCGCGGTAGAAGCAGATCAGCCCGAAGCCGTTGCCGATCCCGGCGGCGGCGGCCGCGAGCAGGACCGTGCCGTCAGGGCCGGCCGGCTGTGTGATCGCGAGCGCGGCGCCCGAGACGGCGAACGCCACGACCTGGCCGGCGATCAGGACGGGGTAGACCGGCAGCCCGCGGCTGAGCGTGGGCCCGACGAAGTTCGACACGCCGTAGCAGAGCGAGGTGATGAGGGCGAGGGCCGCGGCGAGCACGAACCCCCATCCTGACGTTCGGCCCTACCGGCGCAGCGGGGCGCGGCGCGCGCCCTCGGCCAGCGCGGCCGGCGGCGCGGCCATGTCGACCTTGGCCTCCTCGATCGCGCGGCCCTGCGGGACGCGCACGGTCGGCCGGTCTGGATCGAGCGGGTCGACGGCCGAGACGACGCCGCGGCGCCCGTCGGGCAGCACGACCTCGTGGCCGACGGGGTAGGGCATGACGACCGCGCGGAAGTGCCGCACGACGTCCGTGCAGAACTGCGTGCCGGCGCCCTGGCGGATGATGCCCACGCCGACGTGCGGCTGCACGGCGCCGCTGTAGACGCGCTTGCTCGTGACCGCGTCGTAGACGTCCGCGACGGCGGCGAAGCGCGCGAACTCGTGGATCGCGTTGCCCTCGAGGTTGTTGGGGTAGCCCGTGCCGTCCGGGCGCTCGTGGTGGTCGCGGATCACGGAGATCGTCAGCGGCGACAGGTCGGCGGCGCGCAGCAGCTCCACGCCGGCCTCGGGGTGCGTGCGCATGATGCCCATCTCCTCGTCGCTGAGGCGCGCGGGCTTGTTGAGCACCTCTGGCGGCACGGCGAGCTTGCCGACGTCGTGGACGAGCAGGCCGATCCCGAGCTTGCGCATGCGGTCGCCGAAGCGGTCGTAGCGGCGCCGGCCGCGGTAGTCGGTCCAGCCCTCGCGCGTCCATGCGCGGCGCGCGATCAGCAGCCCCAGCACGGAGACCTGGACGCTGTGGCGGTGCGTGTAGGCGTCGAAGGTCCCGAGGTCGTCGAGCGTGAGCGCGGCCTCGGGGATCTCCAGCAGGTCGGAGACGAGCGCGTCGGCGACCTCGGCGAGCGAGGCGACGATCGTGTCCGGCAGGCCGGCGCCGCTGCGCAGCGCGCTGCGGGCGGCGTCGAGCGCCTCGCCGGTCGCGCGGTGCACGCGCTCGCGCGTCTCCGGCGTCAGCGGCTCGACGACGTCGATGTCGCGGCCGAGGTCGTCCTCGATCCAGACCGAGCCGATGCCGGCGGCCGGCAGCGCCCTCGCGTAGCGCTCGGACAGCCGCACGCCCGTGCGCAGCAGCGGTGCCGTGCCCGGTGGGCCCGTGACGACGTCGCGGGCGAGCTCCATCCCTTCGCGGATCTTCCGGCACGGGATCAGGCGCATGGCCCCCCGTTGCTCGGCCGCCCGGGCGATTCCTTGAGCCCTAGGAGGACTCCCACTCGGCCGGGTCGCCGACGGAGACCTCGGCGCCGAGCTCGGCGAGCACGCCGGCCAGCGCGTGCGTCCGGATCGCCCCGAAGTGCGTGATGTGCGCGAGCACGCCGCCGTAGGTGAACGACTGCGGCGGCTCGCACAGCGCGTCGACGAACGCGTCGTCCCAGGCGCCGCGGTCGTGGATCGAGCGGGCGATCCGCTCGAACGCGGGCGCGACGCGCTCGAAGCGCTCCGCCAGCCGCCCGTGACCGCGCTCCGGGAACGGCTGGCCGGCCATCGCCGCCACCCACACCTCGAGCGTGAACACGAGCCGCTCGGCCATCACCGCCGCGCTCGCCTCCTCGCCCTCGAACCAGACGCACACGAACCCGGGCCGCAGCGGCCGCTCCAGGGCGTCGGCGGGCAACGAGGCCGCCGCCGCGAGCAGCTCACGCACGCGCGCCAGGTGCCCACGGACCAGCCGCCCGACGAGGGGCGCCGGCCTCGCGGGCGCGGCCGGGATCAGCAGCCCGGCCGGGCCGTGGAAGTGGATCCCGTTCGGGGCCTCGAGCGCGACCGCCCGGTCCGAGCCGGCGAACGCGCTCGGCGGCTCCCCGTACGCGCGCGCGAACGCTCGCGAGAACGCGGCCGGCGAGCCGTAGCCGGCGGCGACCGCCGCCTCCGAGGGCGTTGCGACCCCCGCGCGCAGCTGCCACGCCGCGCGCTCGAGCAGCAGCCGGCGGCGCAGCGCCACCGGCGACTCGCCCGTGGCGGCCGCGAGCAGGCGGTCGAGGTGGTCGCGGGAGAAGTGCGCTTGCTCGGCCAGCGCGCGGCCGTCCGCCCCCGGCTCGTCGAGCGAGCCGAGCACGAGGTCGATGAGGTCGCGCAGGCGGTCCGGCATTTGATCGCTTTCGACATCTTGCTCGACCGCGCGGCGAGCGCAAGGCAGCCTTCGGCGCATGCCCAGCTGGTCCGACTTCGAGGCGGCGGAGCCAGAGCTCGCCGCGAGCGTCAGGCGACACCTCGACGCCCACACCCACAAGACCCTCGCCACCGTCCGCGCGGACGGCTCCCCGCGCATCTCCGGCATCGAGTCGAAGTTCGCCGACGGCGAGCTGTGGATCGGCTCGATGCCGGCCGCGCGCAAGGCGCACGACCTGCAGCGCGACCCGCGCTTCGCCCTCCACAGCGGCTCGGCCGACCCGCCGGAGTGGGAGGGCGACGCGAAGCTCGCCGGCGTGGTCGAGGAGATCACCGACCCCGACCGCGTCCGCGAGATCAACGGCTCCGTGCACGGCGCGTCGCACCTGTTCCGCCTCGACCTGCGCGAGGTCTCGACGGTCGGGCTGAACGCGGAGCGGACGAAGCTCGTGATCCGGGTCTGGACGCCCGGGCAGGACGTGCGGACCATCGAGCGCGCCTAGCGCGCGATGAGTTGCGCGCCGTCCGGCGGTCGGAGGACCATGGAGCCACACACCATGACCACCGTACGGCTGCGCGAACCGCTCAAGCGCTTGGCGGGCGGGAAGGCCGACCACTCGCTCGAGGGCGCGACGGTCGTCGACCTGCTGGCCGCGCTCGAGCGCGAGCAGCCGGCGCTCGCCGGCTGGATCCTCGACGAGCGCGGCGAGCTGCGCCGCCACATCAACGTCTACGTCCGCGGCGAGCGCGGCGGGCCGGGGACGCCCGTCGGCGACGGCGACCGCGTCGACGTGCTGCCCGCGATCTCCGGAGGTGCCCGATGACCGAGCTGCTGGTGGGAACCAAGAAGGGCCTGTTCGTGCTGGACGGCGACCCCCGTGGCGGCTTCGAGGTGACCGCCCGCGCGTTCGCCGGCGAGCCGGTCGAGTACGCGATGCGCGACCCCGCCTCGGGCCGCCTCCTGGCCGCGGTCACGTCGGCGTTCTACGGGCCCAAGCTGCACTACGCCGAGACCGCCGACGGCGAGTGGCAGCAGGCGACGGGCGTGGCGCTCCCCGAGGGCGACGGGCAGGCGCTCGAGCGGATATGGGTGCTCGTGGCCGGCGATACCCAGCCGACTTCGTCGGCGAACACAGGTGACGGCCGGCTCTACCTGGGCGGGGACCCCGGGGTGCTGTTCACCTCCGAGGACGGCGGCGCGAGCTGGGCGCTCGTGCGCTCGCTGTGGGACCACGCGACGCGGCCGGACTGGCAGCCGGGCGGCGGCGGGCTGTGCCTGCACTCGATCGTGCCGTGGCCGGGCGAGCCGGAGCGGCTCGCGCTCGCGATGTCGGCCGTCGGCGTGTGGCTGACCGAGGACGGCATGCGCAGCTGGAGCCACGGCAACGAGGGCCTGCGCCCGCGCTACGTGCCCGAGGACTCCGAGCCCGGGATGGCGTTGTGCGTGCACGACCTCCACCGCGCGGCCCGGCGACCCGAGCGGATGTTCATGCAGTTCCACGGCGGCGTCTACCGCTCAGACGACGCCGGGGCGTCGTGGACCGACATCGGCGAGGGGCTGCCGTCGGACTTCGGCTTCCCGATGGTGCTCGACCCCGCCGACCCCGACTCGGCCTACGTGATCCCGCTCGCGGCCGACATGGACCGCGTGACGCCCGGCGGCCGCGTGCGCGTCTACGAGACGCGCGACGCCGGCGCGACGCTGGACCGCGCGCGGCGACGGGCTGCCGAGCGAGCACGCGTACCTGACGGTCCTGCGCCAGGCCTTCGACCGCGCGGGCGAGGGAGAAGGGCTCGAGCTGTACTTCGGCAGCACCTCGGGCGCTCTCTACGGCTCCGGCGACGCGGGCGGGAGCTGGTCGGCCGTGGCCGAGCACCTCCCGCCGGTCTACTCCGTCAGGACGGCGTGACGATCTGCTGAACCGCCCACTGGTTCCCGTCGGGGTCGGCGAAGAACACGAACCGGCCCCACGGGAACTCCTGGACGTCGCCGACCTCCACGCCGCGCCCGGACAGGTCCGCGTGCGCGGCGTCCGCGTCGTCGACGACGAGCTGCAGGCCCTTGACCGAGCCCGGCTCCGCGTCGGTCACTCCGGTGCCGAGCGCGATCGAGCACGCCGACCCCGGCGGGGTGAGCTGCACGAAGCGCAGCTCGTCCGAGATGCGGTGGTCGTGGTCGGCGTTGAAGCCGGCCTGGTCGACGTAGAACGCCTTCGCGCGGTCGACGTCGGAGACGGGCACGGCGACGAGCTCGAGCCGGTAGTCCACGTCAGCCCTCCCGCGGCGCGTAGCGGCCGTGGAGCATGAGGTTGTTGCCGTCGGGGTCGGCGAAGAACGCCATGTGGCACACGCCGGTGTCCATCACGTCGCCGAAGAACTCGACCCCCTTCGACTCGAGCTCGGCGCGGGCGGCATGGACGTCGTCGACGTGCAGCGCCGGGTGCGAGGCCTTGCCCGCCGCGAACTCCATGCCGAAGCTCTCGGGCTCGTAGACGGCGAAGCAGGTGTCGCCGGCCCAGAACTCGAAGCGGGCCTTGTCGTCGGGCCGCAGCCCGAGCGTGTCGACGTAGAACGCGCGTGCGCGCTCGGCGTCCCGCGACGGGACGGCGAGGAAATCGAGCTTGGAGATCATCGCCCGATGGTCTCAGACGAGGGGCGGCTCAGGCAGACGCGCGTGCCCGGGCGCGGGCGGCCTTGACGCGGCCGACCGCGTCGAGGGCGACCTTGCGCAGCCGCACCGAGTGCGGCGTGACCTCGACGCACTCGTCCTCGCGGACGAACTCGAGCGCCTGGTCGAGCGACAGGTTGCGCGGCGGCACGAGCCGCACGAGCACGTCCGACGTCGAGGAGCGCATGTTCGTGAGCTGCTTCTCCTTGATCGCGTTGACGTCGAGGTCCTCGGCGCGTGCGTTCTCGCCGATGATCATGCCCTCGTAGACGTCCTCGCCGGGGCCGACGAACAGCGTGCCCCGCTCCTGCAGGTTGAACAGCGCGAACGACGCGGTCTTGCCCTTGCGGTCGGCGACGAGCGAGCCCGTCGGGCGCAGGCGCATGTCGCCCGCCCACGGCTCCCAGCGGTCGAAGACGTGGTGCAGCAGGCCGGTGCCGCGGGTCTCGGTGAGGAACTCGGTCCGGAAGCCGATCAGCCCGCGCGCGGGGACGAGGTAGTCCATCCGCACCCAGCCCGTGCCGTGGTTGACCATCTGCTCCATCCGGCCGCGGCGCAGCGCGAGCAGCTGGGTGACGACGCCGACGTAGTCCTCGGGCACGTCGATCGTCATCCGCTCCACGGGCTCGTGCGCCTTGCCGTCGATCTCGCGGATCACGACCTGCGGCTTGCCCACGGTCAGCTCGAAGCCCTCGCGGCGCATCAGCTCGACGAGGATCGCCAGCTGCAGCTCGCCGCGGCCCTGGACCTCCCAGGTCTCCGGGCGCTCGGTGTCGACGACGCGGATCGAGACGTTGCCGATCGTCTCGGCGTCGAGGCGGTCCTTGATCTGGCGCGAGGTCAGCTTGCCGCCGTCCTGGCCGGCCAGCGGCGAGGTGTTCTGCCCGATCGTGACCGACAGCGACGGCTCGTCGACCGTGATCACCGGCAGCGGGCGCGGGTCGTCGGGGTCGGCGAGCGTCTCGCCGATCGTGACGTCGGCGAGTCCGGCGACGGCGATGATCTCGCCGGGCCCGGCCTCCGCGGCCTCGACGCGGTCGAGCGACTCCGTGACGTAGAGCTCCGCGACCTTCGCATTGGAGATCGTGCCGTCGGCGCGGCACCACGCGATCGGCTCGCCCTTGCGGATCGTGCCGTTGCGCACGCGGCAGATCGCGAGCCGCCCCATGTACGGCGAGGCGTCGAGGTTCGTCACGTGCGCCTGGAGCGGGTGGCCCTCCTCGTAGTCAGGAGCGGGGATGTGCTCCACGAGCAGGTCCATCAGCGGCTTGAGGTCGGTGCCCTCCTCGCCTTCGGTCATCGCCGCCCAGCCGGCCCTGGCGTTCGTGTAGACGATCGGGAACTCGATCTGGTCCTCGCGCGCGTCGAGGTCGATGAACAGCTCGTAGACCTCGTCGACGACCTCGGCGATCCGCGCGTCCGGGCGGTCGACCTTGTTGACGACCAGGATCACCGGCAGCCTCGCCTCCAGCGCCTTGCGCAGCACGAAGCGGGTCTGCGGCAGCGGCCCCTCGGAGGCGTCGACGAGCAGCAGGACGCCGTCGACCATCGTCAGCCCGCGCTCGACCTCGCCGCCGAAGTCCGCGTGCCCGGGCGTGTCGACGATGTTGAGCTTCACGCCGGCGTGCCGGACCGCGGTGTTCTTGGCGAGGATCGTGATGCCCTTCTCGCGCTCGAGGTCCATCGAGTCCATCACTCGCTCGTCGACGTCCTGATTGGCGCGGAACGCGCCGGACTGCCACAGCATCGCGTCGACCAGCGTCGTCTTGCCGTGGTCGACGTGGGCGATGATCGCGACGTTGCGGAGGTCCTCCCGGCGGGCGTGCATGGCCGCAGGAGGGTAGAAGGGTGGCGTGGACGCGATCCGCAGGACGCTCGAGCAACGCCGGGACGAGATGCGCGCACGCGTGGCCGAGCTCGCGAAGCGGCCCGAGCTCGGCGCCGCGCAGGGTTTCGGCAAGCGCATCGGCGACGGCACCACGGAAGCGATCAGCCGGCTCACCGACATCGGCGTCGGCCGCTCCCTCGAAGCGGCCCTCGCGCGCACGGAGCGCGCGCTCGAGAAGCTCGACGACGGCACCTACGGCCGGTGCGACTCCTGCGGCGGCGAGATCCCGCCACGCCGGCTGGAGGCCATGCCCGACAGCGTCCTGTGCGTCACCTGCGCCGCCGCGGAACCCTCGCTGCCCCCGCCGCGCCGGCGCTAGAAGGTCCAGTCCACCATCCACGGCCGGGAGGCGTCGCTGCCTCCGGCGCTGCGGTAGGCGGCGCGGCCGGCCTCGTTGTCGTCGTCGACGAACACGAACATGCCCGTGCACCCTCGTTCCCGCGCGAGGGCCTCCAGCGCATCGATCAGCGCGCGGGCGTAGCCGCGGCGGCGGTGCGCCTCGTCGACCGCGAGCTCGTAGAGGAACATCTCCGTGCCCTTGTCGGGATGGGTGACCTCGACGCCCGACACGAAGCCGACGGGCTCGCCGTCGACGGAGCCGACGAGCAGATGGGAGCCCGGCTCGGCCAGGAAGCGCGCCGTCGCCTCCGGCCGCGCCGGCCCGTCGAACAGGTGCTGCGCCGCGACGACCGCCTCGTCGTCGCCTGGCTTCAACGCGCGGATCTCCATGCGGGGACGGTAGGACGCCTGTCCAGAGGTCTTGAAGTTGCTCCAGGCGCGTGGCACCTTGGGGATCCGGTCGGCGCGTGAGGCGCGCGCCGCGGGAATAGGAGCGACGATGTCACGGATGATGCGGTTTCTCACGGCTGTGGTCGCCGGCGTGCTGATGGCGGTGGCGGTGCCTGCCGCGAGCCAGGCGGCCGGCAAGCCCGCCAACGCGTGCCCGGCGGGCTTCAACCTCGGCCCGGTCACGGCCGCCCAGGCGCTCAAGCTGCCCCGCAGCCTGGCCGGCATCGAGGCCGGCGTGGTCACCGAGGAGCGGATCGTCGCGGGCGTGAACTCGGTCGACAAGAACGGCAACGGCCGCGTCTGCGTGCAACTCAGCCGTGGGCTCGTGATCTCCCAGCGCCCCAACGGCCAGTTCTTCTACAACATCGTCGACGACAACGCCTCCGTGCGCTGACGCGCCTCCCGGGTAACTCCTACCGCGTTGGTAGGCTTTACCCGCGATGATCTTCACGACGAAGGCCGAGTACGGCGTCCGGCTGCTGATCCAGCTCGGGCTCCACGGTGGCGCCCATCCGGTGAGCCTGAAGGCGGTGGCCGAGGCGGAGAACCTCCCGCTCGCCTACCTCGAGCGGATCGCCGCGCTGCTCAAGAAGCACGAGCTGATCAAGGCCACGCGCGGCGCCCACGGCGGCTACCTGCTGACCCGGCCCGCCGAGGAGATCACGATGGACGCCGTCGTGCTCGCGCTCGAGGGCGCGATCGCCCCGATGGACTGCTTCTTCGACGACCGCGACGGCCGCGTCTCGTGCTCGCACCACACCGACGGCGAGCACTGCGCCACCAAGCTTCTGTGGACGCGCGTGCAGATGGGCGTCATCAAGTCCCTGCAGCGCACGACCTTGGCCGAGCTCGTCGAGTTCGCCGCACCGAAGGAACCGACCTTGGAGATTCATGGCTGACCTGGAGATCAAGAACCTGCACGTCGCCGCCGGCGACAAGCAGATCCTCAAGGGGGTGGACCTCCACGTCCGCTCCGGCGAGATCCACGCGATGATGGGCCCGAACGGGTCCGGCAAGTCGACGCTCGCGAACGCGATCATGGGCCACCCGGGCCTGGAGGTCACGGACGGGCAGATCCTCTTCAACGGCGAGGAGATCACCGAGGCCGACCCGGACGAGCGCGCCCGTGCCGGCCTGTTCATGGCCTTCCAATACCCCGTCGCCATCCCCGGCGTGACCACCGCCAAGTACCTGCGCATGGTCATGAACGCGCACCGCGAGGCGCGCGGCGAGCAGCCGGTCTCGCTGAAGGACTTCCGCAAGACCGTCGAGGCCGCGATGGAGCTCACGCACGTCCCGAAGGAGTTCTCCAGCCGCTACATCAACGACGGCTTCTCGGGCGGCGAGAAGAAGCGCATGGAGATCCTCCAGCTCGCGCTCCAGAAGCCCGCGCTGGCCGTCCTGGACGAGACCGACTCGGGCCTGGACATCGACGCGCTCAACACCGTCTCCCACGGCGTCAACACCGTCGCGGCCGAGACCGGCATGGGCGCGCTGATCATCACGCACTACCAGCGCATCCTGCACCTCGTGAAGCCCGAGTTCGTGCACATCATGTTCGAGGGCCGGATCGTCAAGGAGGGCGGCCCGGAGCTCGTCGAGCAGCTCGAGCAGCGCGGCTACGGCTGGATCCGCGACGAGGTCGCCGCAGCCGCATGACCCTGACGACTCCTGCAGCAGCCGACTTCCCGGTCCTGTCGCAGGAGGGCCTGACCTACCTCGACTCGGCCGCGACGGCGCAGACCGCGCGGCCGGTGATCGAGGCGATGGACGACTACTACGAGCACTACCGCGCCTCGATCCACCGCGGCGTCTACCCGCTGGCCGCGCGCGCCACGGACGCCTACGAGGGCGCCCGCGAGCGCGTGGCCGCCTTCGCCGGCTCCACGCCCGGCGAGACCGTCTTCACCCGCAACGCGACCGAGGCGATCAACCTCGTCGCCTACAGCTGGGGCCGGGCGAACGTCGGCGCGGGCGACCTCGTGGTGGTCACGCAGATGGAGCACCACTCCAACCTGGTGCCGTGGCAGCTGCTGTGCTCCGAGAAGGGCGCCGAGCTCGCCTACGTGCCGGTCACCGACGACGGGCTGCTGGACATGGAGGCGCTCGGCGACCTGCTCGCGCGACGCCCCAAGCTCGTCGCGGTCGCCCACGTCTCCAACGTGCTCGGCACGATCAACCCGATCGAGGAGATCGCCGAGCGCGCGCACGCCGCCGGCGCGCTCGTGCTCGTCGACGGCGCGCAGGCCGTCCCGCACCTGCCCGTCGACGTCGCCGCGCTGGGCGCCGACTTCTACGCCTGGACCGGCCACAAGGCCTACGGCCCGACCGGCATCGGCGTGCTGCACGGCCGCCGCGAGCTGCTGGAGACGATGCCGCCGTTCCTCGGGGGCGGGCACATGATCTCGCGCGTCGGCGAGCTCGAGTCCCAGTTCGCCGAGCCGCCCGCGCGGTTCGAGGCGGGCACGATGCCGATCGCCGAGGCGATCGGGCTCGGCGCGGCCGTCGACTACCTGTCGGGCCTCGGGATGGACGCCGTCCGGGAGCACTCCCGCGACGTCACGGGCTACGCGCTCGAGCGGCTGCGGGCGGTGCCCGGCCTGACGCTTCACGGCCCGGCCGAGCTCGAGCACCGCGGCAGCCTCGCCTCGTTCTCCTTCGCGGACGTCCACCCGCACGACGTCGCCGAGATCCTCGGCCGCGACGGCGTCTGCGTGCGCGCCGGCCACCACTGCGCGCAGCCGCTGATGCGCCGCCTCGGCGTGCCCGCGAGCTCGCGCGCCTCGTTCGCCGTGCACAACACGCACGAGGACGTCGACCGCCTGATCGATGGCCTGGCGCGCGTGCAGGAGGTGTTCGCCTAGCCATGGACGACCTCTACCGTGAGCAGATCCTCGAGCACTACAAGCAGCCCCATAATTGGGGCGAGTTGGAGAACCCGGACCTCGAGTTCGAGGACTTCAACCCGCTCTGCGGCGACGAGCTGAAGGTGCAGCTGCGCCTCGAGGACGACAAGATCGCCGAGGTGCGCTTCTCCGGCCACGGCTGCGCGATCTCGCAGGCCTCGGCCTCGATGGCCTCCGACGAGGTGATCGGGATGCCCGTGCAGAAGCTGCTCGAGCTCGACCGCGACTTCGTGCTCGACCTGCTCGGGATCGACATCTCCGCCACGCGCATGAAGTGCGCGCTGCTGACGCTGAAGGTGCTCAAGAGCGCCGGGCTCGGCCACGCCGCCGGCTGGGAGACCGAGACCCCAGCCAGCGCCGCCGAGGCCAACGGCTCGGCCCCGCGCGCCACCGAGCTCTAGTGCCGTGAGTCGACACTAGCTAAGCGACGACCGCGGCGGGCTCGGCGAGCACGAAGTCGCCGCTCATCGCCCGCAGGACGCCAGGCAGGCCCTCGGCCCGCTCCGCGACGGCCCGCTGGCGCCGCGCGCCCGGGCGCGCGGCGAGCGCCCGCGCCGACGCCAGCTCGGGCTCGCAGCGCAGGGCCTCGGCGTGCGGGGCGCAGAAGCGCAGCGTCGCCCCGAGCACGTCGGCGACTGGCACGCGGCAACCGGCCGCGGGGTCGACGAACTCCGCGCCCATGCCGTCGCGCGAGGCGAGGAAGCGGTTCTCCTCGAGCACCTCGGGCGCGACGGGCCAGCGCTCGTCCGTGCGCTCGAGCGCCTGCCAGCGCACGATGCACTGCACGAGCGCGGCGAGCGCCGCCGTGTCGCGCACGCGCGTCTGCGCGTCCATGATCCGCACCTCGACCGTGCCCAGCCGCGGCTGCAGCCGCACGTCCCACCACAGGAACGTCGGCTCGGGGATCGCGTCGCAGCGGATCAGCACGTCGACGGCCTCGACGTAGGCCTCGTAAGAGCCGAAGGTGCGCGGCGTGCCCGTGCGCGGAAAGGCCTGGAAGACGGGGATGCGCGCGGAGGCCAGGCCGCTGTCGCGACCTTGCCAGTACGGGGAGTTGGCCGACAGCGCCAGCAGCAACGGCAGCTGCTCGCGAATGCCGTTGTAAGCCGCGCACCGCGGCGAGCTCGTCGGGCACCGCGACGTGCACGTGCAGCGCGAACGTCGGCTCGCGGCGCGCGAGCTCGCGCAACGAGGTGTATAGGAACTGATAGCGCGCTCCGGGCGAGACCTCGGTGTCCTCCCAGGTCGCCAGCGGATGGGTGCCGGCCACCGCCGCGGCCAGCCCCATCGAGCACAGCCGCTCCGCCAGCCCGCGGCGCAGCGTCGCCAGCTCGGCCGCGGCCTCGGCGACGGTGGCGTGCGGCGAGGTGGCGAGCTCGACGGCGGAGCCGTGCGTCTCGGCCGCCGTGTGGGCGGCGATCGCCGGGTCGAGCGCCGCGAGCACCTCCTCGGAGCGCGACGCGGGCATCCCACGACAGCGGGTCGAGGAGCATGACCTCCTCCTCGATGCCGACGGTCCAGGGCGCCTCGGCGCCGGCGCGGGTTCCACCGCCGCCCAGTCGCTCACGGCAGCACCCACGTGTCCTTTGCGCCGCCGTTCTGAGTCGAGTTGACCACCATCGCCCCTTCGCCGAAGGCCACGCGGGTCAGTCCGCCGGGCATGACCGCGGCCTTTCCCTCGCCGCGCAGGAACACGAAGGGTCGCAGGTCGACGTGCCTCGGAGCAAGCTCGCTCGCCGATCACGGTCGGGTGCAGGGAGATCTCGATCGTCGGCTGGGCGATGTAGTCGCCGGGCTGCGTGACGATCTGCGCGCGCACGCGCTCGACGTCCTCGCGTTCGGCGTGCGGGCACACCACCACGCCGTGCCCGCCGTGGCCGAGCCGCGGCTTGACCACGAGCGTCTCGAGCTCGTCGAGCGCGCGCTCGAGCTGCTCGGGCACGCACAGGTCGAACGTCGGCACGGAGCGCAGCAGCGGCTCCTCGCCGAGGTGGAAGCGCACCAGGTCCTCGACGTAGGCGTGCGCGAGCTTGTCGTCGGCGACGCCGGTGCCGAACGCGTTGACCAGCCCGAGCGTGCCGGCGCGCAGGGGCGGCACGAGCAGCCGGCCGACCTCGGTGTCGACGGTGTCGGCGTCCGTGCGCCGGTAGACGACGTCGACGGCGCGGCCGCCGTGGCGCAGCACGTCGCCGCGCAGCTCCAGGTCGTGCGGCTCGACGAGCGGGATCCCGAGCTGGTCGGCGGCCCACGCGTGCTCGTACGCGGCGCTGTTGTCCTTGCCGTCCGTGAGCACGACGACGTACGGGTCCTCGGCGTCCTCGGGCGCCGCGCCGAGCAGCGTGTCGCGCAGCAGATCCGGCAGCCCCGCCAGGCTCCGCGGCGCGCGCTCACCGGCGCACGTCGAGGCCCTCGAGCACGGCGCGGCGCGCCTCGACGGCGTAAGCGAACCCGCTCGGCGTGCGCAGGTTGTCCTCGAGCACGAGCAGCTCGCCCGAGGCGTCGCGCACGAGGTCCAGGCCGGCGATCCCGACCCAGGTCCCGCCCGGCGGGCACACGCCCTGCATCGTGGGCTCGTAGCCCTCGGAGGTCTCGATCAGCCGTGCGGGGACGACGCCCTCGGCGACCGCGCGCCGTGGCCCGTAGACGTCGGCGACGAACGCGTCCAGCGCGCGCACGCGCTGGGCCAGGCCCGCCTCGAGCGCGGCCCACTCCTCCGCGCCGAACACGCGTGGCACCGGGCAGACGTGGAACGCGACGTCGCCGCCGGCGGACGTGAAGCCCACGCCGCGCCCGTCGAGCGACGCGCGCACGCTCGCGGCCAGCTGCGCCACGTCGGGACCGAGCAGCGCGACGCCCGCGCCGCCGGCGTCGCGGAGCTCGCCGTCGGGACCGACCGCTTCGTCGTAGAAGTCCCGCGGCGGCGGGTAGGGGCTCATCGCCGTCACCACCTCACCCTTCCCGACGCGTCCGCAGATCACACTGGCCCGGAGTACAAGATCGCTGGTAGCTTCCGGCGCCATGGGGATACCGGGCGACCGCGGTGACGGGCCGGAGCGCCAGGGCGGCTGGCAGTCCGAGTGGCAGTCCGGCGGCTGGCAGAGCAGCTGGCAGCCCGGCGGGGAGCCGCCCCAACCCGAGCAGCCGCAGCGGCCCACGGGACCGGGCGGCTGGCACCAGACGCCCGACGGCCAGTGGGTGCAGTCCGGCCGCGGGCTCCAGCGGCAAGGCGACGGCCGCGCTCGTGCTCGGGATCCTCGGGCTCATCTTGTGCCCGCTGATCTGCTCCGTGCTCGCGCTGGTCTTCGGCTATCAGAGCCGCAGGGAGATCGACGCCTCCGGCGGGCAGATGTCGGGTCGCGGCAACGCGGTCGCCGGGATCGTGCTCGGCTGGATCGGCGTCGCGATCTGCGTGCTGTTCGCGATCCTGATCGTGATCGGCCTGCTCGCGGGCGACTCGACGAGCACGACTACGCCGCGCGGCGTCCCGGCCTAAGTGACGATCGTGCCGCGCTGGGCGAGCGCGTAGGCCCAGGCGACGGCCACGACGACCAGCGCTGCCGCGAGTGCGGCGGGCGCACGGGGCCGCGGCAGCCTCGCGCCGGCGAGCGCCGCGACGCCCGCGAGTGCGGCGACCGCGGCGATCACAATCCACGGCGCGTTGTAGGAGACCCAGCCGCCGTCCCCGCGCACGGCCAGCGCGAACGCGCGCGTGGCGCCGCAGAACGGGCAGGGGAGGCCGGTCGCCGCGCGGAACGGGCACGGCGGGAGCAGCCCGCCGTCCTCGCCGGCGGCCGCCCCGAACGCGAACGGCGCGCAGCCCGCCGCGAGCAGCAGCACGCCCAGCCGGCGGTCAGATCCCATCGGGATAGCGTGCCCGAAGCTCGTCGATCCAGCCGGCGAGCCGCTCCGCCAGCGCCGGGTCGGCGATCTCGAGCACGTTCTCGGCGTTCATCTCGCCCGAGCGCGAGAGGTTGAACGAGCCGAGGAAGACGACGTCGTCGGCGACGGTGACCTTCGCGTGCATGAAGTCGTGGACCGAGCCGGCCTCGTACGGCGTCGAGTGCTTGCCGCTGAAGGCCTTCAGCGCGCCCACGAGCAGCGGCGACTTCCAGGTGGAGCGCGGGTTCCGGGACCACTGGCGGAAGACCTGGCGCGTCTGCGTGGCGTCGCAGACGCCCGCGATGTCGACCCGCTCCTCCGCGATCACCTCGTTGAGCGCCGCGAGGATCGGGCCGGCGGTCACCAGCGGCGTCGCGACCCGCACGCGCCGCTGGGCGGCGCCGATCCGCTCGGCGATCCGGTGCGAGAGCGCGCGCCCGCGCCCGGGCGTGAACCACGGCCGCACGCCGTCGACCTCGGCGGCGTCGAAGTTGCCGCTGACGCCGACCTTCCCCCGCTCCCAGAGCTGCCCGAAGTCGCGCGCGTAGGCGGCGGCGACCCCTGGCTCATCGACGGTGGCGATCACGTTCTCCTGGCGCGTCCAGGAGTCCAGCGTCCAGTTCATCGAGCCCGTCCAGACCGCGGCCTCGTCGCGCACGACGTACTTGTGGTGCATCAGGTCGCGCCAGCCCGGGATCCCCTTCAGCTCGGCCCCCAGCTCCTCGAGCACGTGGCGCTGCGTGCTCGGCGGCGGCGGCTCGAACGGCCGTGGGTCGGGGCCTGGCGTGTCGTCGTTGAAGGCCAGCCGCACCCGCACGCCGCGGCGCATCGCAGCGCGCAGCGCGTCGGCGACGGCGTCGCCCACCGGGCCGGGCAGGCGCACGTCGTAGAGTGCGAGGTCGAGCGTCCGCGAGGCCGCGCCGAGCCAGTCCACGAGCCGCTCGGCCGTCGCTTCTGGCGGCTGCGCGCCGTCCTGGAGGGTATGGACCACGAGCACCCCGGGCACCGTACCCGGACCGCTAGACTGCAATACCTACTGCGAAGGTCTGATTTGAGCCCTGTGATCGAAATCTGCCGCGTCGAGGAGCTGCCCCCGGGCGAGCGCAAGCTCGTGGAGTGGGACGACCTCGAGATCGGCGTCTTCAACTGCGGTGGCGAGATCCTCGCCATCGAGGACCGCTGCTCGCACGACGACGGCGACCTCGTGCAGGGGGAGTTCGACCAGGCCACCTGCACGGTCGAGTGCCCGCGCCACGGCTCGCGCTTCGACCTGCACACCGGAAAGCCCCTGACACTGCCTGCGTACGTCCCCGTCGACACGTTCCCCGTGTCGGTCCAGGACGGCGTCATCAAGCTGGAGGTCGACTGACTCATGGCCACTCCCGAGGTGATCGCCGAGCAGCAGGCGCTGGTCGGCATCAACGCCGACTACAAGGAGAAGTTCGGGTTCAACGACCCGCAGGACAAGTACGCCTTCAAGGCCCCGAAGGGCCTCACGAAGGCCCTTGTCGAGCAGATCTCCGAGTTCAAGAACGAGCCCGAGTGGATGCTCCAGTTCCGCCTGAAGGCGCTCGAGCACTTCCTCGCCAAGCCGCAGCCCACCTGGGGCTCGCCGATGCTGGCCGACGTCGACTACGACGACATCCACTACTTCGTCCGCGCCTCCGAGAAGTCCTCGAAGACCTGGGACGACGTCCCCGAGGACATCAAGAACACCTTCGACAAGCTCGGCATCCCCGAGGCGGAGCGCAAGTTCCTCTCCGGAGTGGGCGCCCAGTACGAGTCCGAGGTCGTCTACCACCAGGTGCGCGAGGACCTCGAGAAGCAGGGCGTCGTGTTCATGGACATGGACTCCGGCCTGCGCGAGCACGAGGACCTCGTGCGCGAGTACTTCGCCTCGATCATCCCGTCCAACGACAACAAGCTCGCCGCGCTCAACAGCGCCGTCTGGTCGGGCGGCTCGTTCGTCTACGTGCCGCCGGGCGTGCACGTCGAGATGCCGCTGCAGGCCTACTTCCGGATCAACACCGAGAACATGGGCCAGTTCGAGCGGACGCTGATCATCGCCGACGAGGGCTCCTACGTGCACTACGTCGAGGGCTGCACCGCGCCCGTGTGGTCGACGGACTCGCTGCACTCGGCCGTCGTCGAGCTGATCGCCAAGCCGGGCGCGCGGATCCGCTACACGACCGTGCAGAACTGGTCGCAGAACGTCTACAACCTCGTCACCAAGCGCGCGATCGCCGAGACCGACGCGACCGTCGAGTGGGTCGACTGCAACCTCGGCTCCAAGCTGACCATGAAGTACCCGTCGGTCTACCTGATGGGCGAGCGCGCCCACGGCGAGGTGCTCTCGATCGCCTTCGCGGGCGCCGGCCAGCACCAGGACGCGGGCGCGAAGATCGTCCACGCGGCGCCGAACACGACGTCGAACATCTTCGCCAAGTCGATCTCCAAGGACGGCGGGCGCTCCTCCTACCGCGGGCTGCTCGAGGTCGCCAAGGGCGCCCACGGCTCGCGCTCGAAGGTCGTCTGCGACGCGCTGCTGCTCGACGAGCACTCGCGCTCTGACACCTACCCGACGATCCGCATCGGCGAGGACGACGTGGACGTCGGCCACGAGGCGTCGGTCTCCAAGATCGGCGAGGAGCAGCTCTTCTACCTGATGAGCCGCGGCATCCCCGAGGACGAGGCCGGCAAGCTGATCGTCAACGGCTTCATCGAGCCGATCGTCAAGGAGCTGCCGATGGAGTACGCGGTCGAGATGAACCGCCTCATCGAGCTCCAGATGGAGGGCTCCATTGGCTGACATGCAGACCTCCGTCCGCGAGCCGCAGTGGCTCGCGGACCGTCGTTCGCGTGCCGCCGAGCTGGCCGCGACGCTCGACCTGCCGACCTTCAAGGGCACGCCCGGCTGGGAGTTCACCTCGCTGGCGAAGCTCTCGCTCGACTCGTTCGCCGCGGCCGCGCCCGGCGACGGCGACCCGAGCGCGGTCGACCGCGTCCAGACCCTGCTGGAGGCGCCCGAGGGCGCCGTCACGCTCGGCCAGGTCGACGGCCGCGTGCTCGAGACGCCCGACGCCGTCGAAGACGGCCCAGTGGTGCTGCCGTTGACGCTCGCCGTCGAGCGCCACCCGGAGCTCGTCGAGCCCCACCTCGGCACGCTCGTCGAGGGAGACCTCGACGTGTTCACCGCCGCCAACGACGCCGACTGGACGGGCGGCGCGTTCGTCTACGTCCCGCGCGGCGTGCGGGTGGACACGCCAATTCTCCTCACCGCGATCGCGGACGCCGCCGGCACCGCGCTGCACCGCCGCACGCTGATCGTCCTCGAGGACGGCGCCGAGGCGGAGGTCTGGGAGCAGTTCCTGTCCGGCTCCGAGGACACCGAGTCGATGCTCAACACCGTCGTCGAGCTCGTCGTCGGCCAGAACGCGCGGCTGCGCTACGTCTGCGGCCAGGACATGAACGAGAAGTCGTGGATCTTCGGCACCCAGCGCGCCGAGGTCGCCCGCGACGGCCACCTCGACTGGGCCGCGGTCGCCTTCGGCTCCGCGCGCGGCAAGGTGCGCATGAACACGCTGCTCGCCGGCGAGGGCTCGCACGCGAAGGTGACCGGCGCCTACGCGCCGCACGCCCGCCAGCACCTGGACTTCGACACCACGCAGGAGCACGGGGCGGCGAACACCACGTCCGACCTTGCCTTCCGCGGCATCCTCTCCGACCGCTCGACGGCGGTCTGGCGGGGGATGATCAAGGTCGACCCGGGCGCCCAGCAGACCGACGCGTTCCAGGAGTGCCGCAACCTGCTGCTCTCCAAGAAGGCGCACGCGGACGCGATCCCGGGCCTGGAGATCCTCGCCAACGACGTGCGCTGCACGCACGCGGCCGCGATCGCCCAGGTGGACCCCGAGCAGCTCTTCTACCTGCGCTCGCGCGGGCTGGAACTTGGGCAGGCGCAGCGGCTCGTGATCGAGGGCTTCATGGCCGAGCTCATCCAGCGCTTCGAGGAGGGCCCGATCCGGGACGCCCTCGGCAACGCGATCGAGCGGCGGATGACGCAGGTGCTCGGCGGGTAGCCCCGCCGACATGCCTACCGAGCCAGATCCAGTCACGCTCGCGCAGCTCGTCCACCGGGCGGCCGAGATCACCGACCCCGACGGCGCCGACGACGACATCACGGCGCTGATGCAGCGCTTCGAGGACGCCGACTGGCCCGTCAGCGGCATCCTCGAGTCGCTCGAGCAGCGGATGGCGGAGGCCGCCGGCGCGCTCGACCCCCAGGAGGACTCGCCCGGCCTGCAGATGGCGGCCGCCGTGGCCGTCTACCTCGGCCACCGGCGCGACGAGATCGAGGAGGCGCCCGACCACGTCCTGCGGATGGCCGCGCGCGCGGAGTTCAACGGGAAGCCGCCGGCCAACGTCGCGAACTGGCTCGAGGGCGCCGGCATCGAGTATTGACGGACGTTCGTCCAAGACCCGTTTGACCGCCCGCTAACCGCGGGATACGCAGGGGAAACGACGAAAGGAAGCGCCCCATGGCCGACGTTGGCCCTCCCATCGCACTCATCGCCGTCGGACTCATCCTCTGGCTGGCCATCACCGCGACCATCGGCGGGATCTCGATCCAGACGATCGGGCTGATCCTGACCATCATCGGCGTCGCGTGGCTCGTGATCGAGCTCGCGATCAACCGCCCGCGCCGGGCCGTCGCCACGCGTGAGCGGGTGGTCGACCGGCCGGTCGCGCGCGAGCGCGAAGTGCTCTAGCCGAGCCCGCGCGATCCCACTTCAGGGGCCGTCTGGACGGATGTCCAGGCGGCCCTTTCTCGTTGCTGAGCCATGTCGGTGGATTCTGGACGGATGTCCATCTCGACCGTCCAGCCCGAGGGCCGATGTGGCTTTCGAGGCGGCTGCCGGAAAAGGAAGCCGGTGGCGAGGTTCATGGAAGGAATCGAGAACATATGAGCATCGCGACGAGGGGCGCAGAAGTGAAGCGGCGTGGGATCCGCTTCGGCATCCGCTGGGACGACGGACGACGGACCAAGCGTCTCCTGCTGCCCCTCGTCGTCGTCCTCTGCGCCCTGGTCGCCCCGGCGGCCCAGGCGCGCCCGATGCCGCCATCTGCCGTCCGCGTGGACGTCGTCGTGGTCGCCGCGCCTGCTCGCGTGGACGCCGCGCAGCGCCTCGCCGAGCGCCTCGGCGGCACCGTCGGGCAGCCGCTGGAGATCGTGCGCGGCTTCACGGCCTCCGTGCCGCGCGGCGCGATCCGCCGGCTCGAGCGCTCCAGTGCCGTGCGCTCCGTCAGCCGCGAAGGCGCCCTGCACCTCAAGTCCGACCCCGGCGCCGACGCGGCCGCCGCCTCCAGCGAGGTGCTGCGCACGGCGACCGGCGCTGGGAGCTCCGCCTTCGACGGCGCGGGCGTCGGCGTCGCGCTGCTGGACTCGGGCGCCGTCGAGCTCGGCGGCCTCGGCCGTCCGGGCGCGCTCCTGCACGGCCCCGACTTCTCCGCCGAGGGCTCGGACCCGGACCTCGCCGGGCTGGACACCTTCGGCCACGGCACGCACCTCGCGGGCGTGATCGCGGGCCACGACCCGCTCGGCGGCTTCGAGGGCGTCGCCCCGGGCGCGCGCGTCATCAGCGTCAAGGTCGCGGGCGCGGACGGCGTCACGAGCCTCGGGCAGGTCCTGCTCGGGATGAACTGGGTGCGCGAGAACCGCCGGGCGCTGAACATCCGCGTGCTCAACCTCTCGCTCGGCACGCCCGACACGGGCGACTACCGCCGCGACCTGCTGGCCTGGGCGGCCGAGCAGCTGTGGAAGGACGGCATCGCCGTCGTCGCCGCGGCCGGCAACGACGGCGCGGGTGCGCGCGTGCTCGACATGCCGGCTGCCGACCCGTACGTGATCGCCGTCGGCGCGACCGACACGAAGGCCACCCCGGACCCCGCCGACGACCGCGTCGCAGACTTCTCGAGCCGCGGCGAGACCCGCGGGCCCGACGTGGTCGCCCCCGGCACCGGCATCGTGTCGGTGCGCGTGCCCGGCTCGACGCTCGACGAGGAGTTCCCGGGCGCTCGCGTCGGCGACGGGTTCTTCCGCGGCAGCGGCACCTCGCAGGCCGCCGCGGTGGTCTCCGGCCTCGCCGCGCGGCTGCTCGCCCAGCGGCCGGAGCTCACCAACGACCAGCTGAAGGCGCTGCTGAAGGCCGGCGCCGTCGACCTCGCCGACCCGCCCTCGGCCGACGGCGCGGGCCGTGCGGACGTCGCCCGCTCGGAGGCGATGGCGACGCCGGACGCCAGGCAGGCCAGGCAGAAGTGGCCGGCCTCGCTGCCGGACCTGCGCCGCCTGTTCGGCAAGGGGCCCAAGGGCAAGGGCGGCGACGAGGAGCTCGAGACCGGCGCCACGGAGTGGAACGGCCGCCGCTGGTCGGGCATGAAGTGGAGCGGGCGCCGCTGGTCCGGGATGAAGTGGTCCGGCATGAAGTGGAACGGCATGAAGTGGAGGGGGGCGGCGTGGGACGACGCTCGCTGAGCCGCCTCGCACTCCCCGCGCTCACGGGCGCGATCGCCGTCACGGCGGTCGCGCTCTTCGCGTTCGTGGTCCGGGAGATCCCCGGCTACGAGGTCGGCCCGCACATCCCCTGGTGGGCGCTCGCGGTGGCGTTCGCGCTGACGGAGCTGTTCGTCGTGCACGCGCACGTGCGCGGGAGCGCGCACTCGCTGTCGATCTCCGAGCTGCCGCTGATCCTCGGCCTGCTGCTGGCCTCCCCGCACGAGCTCGTGGCCGCGCAGGTGCTCGGCCCAGCCGTGGTGCTGGCGTTCACGCGCGGGCACTCGCCGCTGAAGCTGATCTTCAATCTCGGCCAGTTCGGCCTCACCGCCTGTCTGGCCGTGATCACGCTGCACGTGCTGGTCCCGGATCCCCAGGCGCTCGGCCCGGGTCTGTGGCTGGCCGTGTTCGCCGCCGTGCTCTCCAGCTCGGCGACGGGCGCCGCGCTGGTCGTGGCGGCGATCACGCTCGCCGAGGGGGTGCTGCCCTCGCGCAAGATGGCGCTGATGATGGGCGCCGACCTGCTCGTGGCGCTCACGAACACCAGCGTCGGCCTCGCCGGCGCGACGCTGCTCGCCGAGGACCGCCGCGCGGGCTGGCTGCTGCTCGCCCCGGCCTGCGTGCTGATGCTCGCCTACCGCGCCTACCTGTCCGAGCGCACCAAGCACGAGTCGCTGGAGTTCCTCTACGGCGTCGCCCGCTCGCTGTCGCGCGCGCCGGACATCGAGTCGGCGCTCGTGGACCTGCTGCGCCGCACGAGCGAGACGTTCCGCGTCGAGGTGGCCGAGATCGTGCTCTTCTCGGGCGACCGGCCGCTGCGCACGGCGCTCGACCGCCGTGGCGGGGAGGCCCGCATGGAGGCGCTGGACCCGGAGATCGCGGCGGCGCTGGTGGAGGTCGTGGGCGACCAGCAGAACGCGGTGCTGGTGGAGCGCGAGCACGCCACTGGCCTGCTCGCCCACCGCATGGACGCCCGAGGGATCCGCCAGGTGCTGATCGCCCCGGTGCCGGGGGAGACGCGGCTGACGGGCGTGATGGTGCTCGGCGACCGGATCGGCGCGACCTCGTCGTTCACGGGCGAGGACGTGCGGCTGTTCGAGACGCTCGCCAACCACGCCGGGCTCTCGCTCGAGTACGACCGGCTCGAGCAGGCGATCACGCGCATGCGCGAGCTGCAGGAGCGCCTGGAGGTGCAGGCGTTCGCGGACTCGCTGACCGGGCTCGGCAACCGGGCGCAGTTCCTGCGCCGGCTCCGGGAGTCGCTGCGCCGCGACGCGGGCGCCACGACCGTGCTCTTCCTCGACCTCGACGACTTCAAGGCGATCAACGACGAGCACGGGCACGCCGGCGGCGACCGGGTGCTGGTCGCGGTCGCGGACCGCATCGCCGCCTGCGTGCGGCCGGGCGACCTGGCGGCACGGCTCGGCGGCGACGAGTTCGCGGTGCTGCTGGAGGACGTCGACGACGCGCACGGCGAGGAGGTCGCTCAGCGGCTGCTGGCAGGCCTCGCCTCCCCGGTCCTGGAGGCCGAGCGCGTGTGGGTGCACGGCTCGGTCGGCATCGCCTCGGCGGCCGCCGGCACGGTCGGGCCCGACGAGCTGATCCGCCGCGCCGACGTCGCGATGTACCGCGCCAAGGAGTCCGGCAAGGGCCAGGTGCGCGTGTGGTCGCCGGAGATGCACCCTGCGCAGATGGCGCGCGCGCCGCGGCGCGAGGAGATCGCCGAGGCCCTGGAGGCCGGCGAGCTGGTGGCGCACTTCCAGCCGATCGTCTCCCTGGGGTCGGGCGAGGTGGTCGCGGCCGAGGCGCTGGCGCGCTGGGAGCACCCGCGCCACGGCCTGCTCGGGCCGGCCACGTTCGTGCCCGCCGCGGAGGCGACCGGCCAGGTCGTCGCGATCGACCGCGTCGTGCTGGAGCGCGCGTGCGTGGCCGCGGCGGCCTGGGATGGTGTGGATGGGCGTCCGCCGGCGGGCGCCGCGGTGCACGCCAACCTCTCAGGGGTCGGACTGCGCTCGTTCGAGATCGTGGACGAGGTCGAGGCGGTGCTGGCCGCGTCCGGCCTGGCGCCCTCTCGCCTGGTGCTGGAGATCACCGAGAGCGTGCTGATCGGCGACGTGCCGATGGCCGTCACGACGCTGAACGCGCTGCGCGACCTCGGGGTGCGGATCGCGCTCGACGACTTCGGCACCGGCCACTCCTCGCTGCAGTCGCTGCGCGAGCTGCCCGTCGACATCATCAAGGTCGCCAAGCCGTTCGTGGACGGCGCGGCGCGCACCCCGCACGACAAGGCGCTGATGCGGATGATGGTCGACCTCGCGGCGCTGTTCGGGATCGAGGTCGTGGCGGAGGGGATCGAGCGCGAGGACCAGCTCGCCGCGCTGCGCGAGCTCGGCTGCGGTATGGGGCAGGGCTACCTGCTCGGGCGGCCCGTGGAGCTCAACGCGGGCGACGTGCCCGCACCGCGGGCGCCGCGTGCGGCAGCCTTGTCTGCATGACGAAGCTGAACGCGAACGACGGCGAGTTCGAGTACGACGCCGAGGACCCCGAGGGCTTCCGCGCGGGCATGAAGCGCTTCGGGCGCACGCTGGGCGCCGGCGCGACCGGGATGTCGATCTACGAGCTCCCGCCCGGGCAGGCGATCTGCCCGTACCACTACGAGTACGCCGAGGAGGAGTGGCTCGTCGTGCTCGAGGGCACGCCGACGCTGCGCACGCCTTCGGGTTCGTCGGTGTTGCAGCCGTGGGACGTCGCCTTCTTCCCGACGGGCCCCGACGGCGCCCACGGCGTCCGCAACGAGACGGACACCACGGCGCGAGTGATGATGTTCTCGGACTCACGCTGGCCGGCGGCCACTGTCTATCCCGACAGCGACAAGGTCGGCATCCACATCGCCGAACCCAACCGCGACGACGGAGGCATGTTCCGCCGCCGCGACAAGGTCGACTACTTCACCGACGAGCCGGGCCTTTGAATCGACCGGTGGATTGATGTGCCTCACGCACATCAATCCACCGCTCACGACAGTCAGCGCTTGCGGATGAACGCCACGCCGTCCGCGACCATCGCGAACGCGGCGTCGACGCGGTCGTCCTGGGCGATCTTCGCGTTGAGCTCCGCCACCACGGCGTTGCTCGATGCCCGGCTCGGGATCGACGACATCCCCGCCCATGAGGATGTTGTCGATCAGCAGCAGCGCGTTCGGCCGCATCCGGGGCAGGATCTGCTCGTAGTAGTCGGGATAGCCGGTCTTGTCGGCATCCATGAAGACGAAGTCGAACATCGGCTCCTGCGGCATCGCGTCCAGCGACGCGCCCGCCGGCCCGCGCACGATGTCGACCCGATCCTCGACACCCGCCGCCTCCAGGTTCCGCTGCGCGATGTCCGCGTACTCGTCCTCGAGCTCCAAGCACGTCAGCGTCCCGCCCTCGGCCAGGCCACGGGCGATGCAGATCGCGCTGTAGCCCGTGAACGTCCCGACCTCCAGGGCGTTCTTGGCCCCGACCGCCGCCACCAGCACCTGAAGCAGAGCCCCCTGATCGGGAGACACCTGCATCATCGACCGAGGCATCTCGCTCGTCTCCCGCTCCACCCGAGCCAGCACCTCATCCTGGCCGGCCAGATTCGCGAGGTACTCCAGCGAGTCCGGAGAAAGCGCCGTCTTCGGCCCCCGAACCATCAGCAGCTCACGATCAGATGGAACGGCAAGTCGGCCGGCGCACCACCGGAGTTCCTCGTACGCACTGCCACGGTGCTGCCGGAGACTGAGGTCACTATTTCACCGTTGTTCGGCGCAGTAGCTCCGCCGCCCGAGACATCTGACAGCGATGCGACGGCGAAGCACGAGCCGACGTCCCGGGTGAAGCTGATCTCGTACATGCCCTGTCCCGCTGCGGTTGCTGGTCGCGACGCCGTTGCCGCGCGCGACGCCGCCACCAGAGTTGACGGCTGCGCCGAATGTCGCCCCAGGTGGTCCCGGAGCACCCTGTGGCCCAGTCGGTCCGATTTGTCCGCGAAGAGCGCGCCGCGTCCCCGCGGACACATCACGCAGCGTGATCGAGCGGTTCGCGATGTCCCGCGAGCGGATCACGCCGTTCTTGATCTCCCCCGATCGGACTGCGCCCGCCCGGATCTGCGACGGACCGACACTGTTACGCGGCAACTGCGTGACCGCGTAGGACGTTCCGCCGAGCGCGATGAATAGCGCGATCGTCGCGATCACGTTCGCGTACGAGAGGTGCCCACGAAGGCGAGTCATGCACCGCAAGATACGTTCATCGAGCCGAGAGTTGCGGTTCATCACAAGCCCCGGACCGTCACCCGCACGGATCGGGAGCTGCCTGTCTCATACGGGAAGGTCGCCTCCCGCGGAATCAGAACGCGGAAGCGATAGCGCACCAGACCACGGGTCGCGCTGAAGCGATAGGGGTAGCTCCACAGGCCCGTCTCGCTGCTGGCACGTGGGGTAGCGAACGTCGACCAGCGGCCGCGCGTGTACACCTGGAGATGGAGCAGCTTGCCGATCTCGCCGGTCTGCCTGCCCTTCAGGCGTCCGTGGAAGCGGATCTCCTCGCCGTTCACAACACGCGAGCGATTCGCTCGGAACGACGTCATCGCGCGGACGCCGAGGACGACCTCCGTCGCGCGTGCACGGATGGTCGCCGTGCCGGGATACCGGAAGCGGAGCGTCCGGCTCGGCCCGCGCAACGCCCTGAACTTGAACCGGCCGGTACGGGACGTCCGAAGCACGCTCACGCGGCGCCAGGGGGCGGCTGCGAGCCTTACACGCTCCCAGACCTCGATGTCAGCGCCGGCGAGCGGGTTCCCTCCGGGCATGGTGATCCGCCCGCGGATGGGAATGATCCGGCCGAACCGGGTCCGCGGCCGCACCTGGAGGATCGTGCGATAGCGCCGCTTGCCGTTCGCGCCTCTAGCGGCCACCCGCCGCGGCCGCCCGACGGTGAGCCGCGTGGCGATCCGGAGAGGCAGGGTCCGCACGGACGCGTCGCCGTTCGAGACCCGGTTGGTGGTCCGTTCGTTCCCGGCCCTGTCAGCGACTCGGGCCCGCAGCTCGTACCGGCCTCGGGGAAGAGCGCTGTCATCGAGCGTCGCCGAGAAGCCGCGGTCGTCGGGCGAGCTGGTGAGCGTCCGCCATGCGGCTTCGCCCTCACGCCTCGCTTCGATCGTCACGTCCGCGACACCCGAGGTCGCATCGGTCGCCAGCACCCGCACTCGAGTGGGGTCCTGATCTGACTGTGGCTCGAAGCTTGCCTCGGGCGGTGTGTCGTCGAAGCGCAGCACGCCCGCGGAGACAGCGCGCTCCCTGTCGGCGTTGCCCGCCTCGTCCTGCAACCACAGCGAGGTCTGCCACTCCCCCGACGCCGGCACCTTGAGGTCGCCGAGCGAGGAGATGTCGCGTCCTCGTACCGCTCCTTGAAGACAGCCGCGGCCTGCTCCCAGCCCGACGGGACACATGGCGTAATGCACCGCCTTGAATCGGCGCCGCAGACTGAGGTGGGTTGCGCCAGCGCAGCGAGAACCCATTCGTTGCACGCCAACCCTCGCCGCCGTTGATGCTCGGCTCGATGACTTGACCGGGTGGGGTTTGGTCCACCCTGACGGTGGCTGAGCTCTCGGACCAGTTGCCTGCCGCATCGGCGACCCGGACCGCAACTCGATGCGCGCCGTCGCTTGAGAACGCCGCACTCGGGATGTTCAGTGTGCCCGCTTCGTCCTGACACGGTCGCGCCCGAGCCCAATCGCAGTGCGTTGGATCGGTGTCACGCGCGACCCCCGTTCGCGTGAGCCTGGATCGTCGAGATGCCTGACCCGTCCCCGGCGGAGAACTGCACCGTCTGGTCTCCTCGGTGCCAGCCAGGCTGGGTCACCGAGCCGCCGGTGATCGAGACTCCTGGTGGTGTGTCGTCGCCGACGGTGACCTCGACGTCCTGCATGGCGATGATCCCGTACTGGCCGGTCCGTGGGCAGCCACTGCCGTTTCCGCAGGTGACCTGTGCGAACACCTGGTGGCTGCGGGCGTCGACGGAGACTCCCTCGACGTACTGGCCCCAGGTGGTGCAGTTGTTCCCGCACCAGATCCAGCGCGGGTTGGAGTCCACGAAGCCGGCGTACCAGCCTCCCTCCGCATTGATCTTGATCCTGGCCCTGATGTTCTTGACCCACGTCGTCGGTGGGGCGGTGAAGGTGTGCCGGGCGCTGGCTCCGTAAGGCGCCCTTTCCGTGCCGCCGGTCATGCGCGTGACGATGCCCTCGCCGGGAGGGCAGGCGGTGTAGGCCGCCACGTATGGGCGTGAACGGCGAGTCGGCGTGCCACGAGCCGTTGCCCGTGGGACCGAGCTGTCCATCCCTGAAGCAGGCTTTGACCGTGTATTGGCCCGCGGACGCCGAAGCGGCCGGCCAGCACATCAGGACGGCGGTGGTCAGGACGAGCAGGTGTTTCATGGAACGGCTCCTGTGGCTCATGGCAGGAACTCGCCACCTCCGGTTACGGGGGGCGAAGCTGGTGGGGAGGAGGCGCCTCCGGTGGACTCGGGTCCGAACTCGGCGGTCGTGCCCTGCGGCGCCTGTGAGATCGGTGGGGATTCGTGCGAGCGCGGCGCGGTGCCCTGACTCGGGTCCTTCGCGGCGTGGGGCGTAGGCGATCTGCGCGGTCGTGCCCGCGGGGCCGGGGTGGGCGTCGGGACGATCTCGCTCGCCCGCGACGAGGCCGAGAGCCGCGCGGGCGCGCGCTTGGAGGGCTTCGGCTTGGCTTTGGCAGCGGTCGGCCGCGGCGCCGGTGGCCGGTCGGGGCGGCCGAGGATCCAGCCGGGCGCCTTGACCACGCCGGTCGCGACGCAGAGCGCTCCAGCGCCAGCACCGCTGACGCAGAACCCGATGAGCGTCGCGATCGCGGCGATGCGGCCGCCTCCGCCGGAGGTCGCGATGTAGGCGCCGGCGGCCGCGTCGGTCGACTGGGTGCGGTGCAGGAGCCCGTAGGCCTCTTCCTTGACGCGGCCGAGGCGGATGCCGCGCACGCGCTCGGGCACGTCGAGCGGCGGGACGAACTGCGCGTCCTGATCGCGGGTGGCGAGCTCCTCGGGCGCCTTCACGCCGTCCGGCAGCCCGACGACGGGCGCGAGCAGGAACGCCGGCAGCAGGAGCTTGAGCCGCGTCCCCGCGGGAACGTGCAGCCGCCGCACGGTCGCCCGGCACGCGCTGCAGTGGCGCAGGTGGGGGCGGATCTCGACGACGTCTGCGCTCGTCGCCGTCCCGCCGGCGAGTGCCGCGATCGTCGCCGCGTACCGCTCGCAGGCCTCGCCGGACTCGATCGCCCGGAAGACCTTCATGAACCGCCGCCGCCCCTCGGTGATCGAGCGGTTGACCTTCGTGTACGTCCAGCCGAGGTGCGCGCCGATCTCTTCGTAGGAGTAGCCCTGGGCCTTGAGCATCAGCGCGCGGCGCTCGTCCGGCTTGAGCGCGCGCAGCGCCTCGGCGGAGCGGGAGACGCGCTCGCCGCCGGCGACCTGCTCGTCGACGTCCCGTTGTGAAGGCTCGGGACGCGTGTCGAGGTCGACCTCCTCGCCGGAGACGGACTCCGAGCGGGCGCGGCGGATGGCGAGCGCCTCGTGCTTGATGACGACCTTCAGCCAGGCGACCTCGGTCTCCGGCAGCACGCGGTCGGCGCGGCGGAGGAAGATCTCGAGCGCGCGCTGGTAGGCGTCGAGCGCGTCGTCGTGGCACATGGACCAGTGGTTGGCGGTGCGTAGCAGCGCCCGGCCGTGCTCGGCCATGACGGCCGCGACGCGCTCCTCCGGGCTGACCACCCGGAGCGCCGCACGTCCTTGCACCCCTCCTGCTCCCACGCGTTCCTCCACGACGCACCGACTCGGACGGAGGCCGGCCTCCCTGGCGTGGCTTCCTGCCGGATTAGTGCATTTCGTTCAGCACTTCGCCCTGCCTTAGCGGTCTAAACGTCCGCAAATTGCGGTGAATTTCTGCATCACGCGTCGAACCGAAGCCGCAGCGTCGCCGAGATCGCTCGAGTGAGCTCCGCGCTCACATCAACTCGCTCGGCGTAGCTCGTCCATTCGGAAACGACTGCGGTGACGTCGGCCACGATGCGGTGGGCGCGGCCTTGCGGGAGGGCTGCCTTTCGCCCGCATGCGGCGAAGTCTTCCATCGTGAAGCCGTCGCGCTTGCCGTTCATCGACATCTGGTGCCGGCTGACCCACGGACTGTCGGGTCGATGCGCCCAGGTCATGTCGAACGCGGGAGAGAGCGACCAGCGGCCTGACCGATCCATGAGGAACGCGATGTTCTTGACGTGGTCGTCCTGGTTACGGGCGACGATGTTGAACACCATGCGCACGAAGAGCTGCTCGATCTCGCTGCGAGAGAGACCGAGGCGGCGCATCGCATCGAACGCCTGCTCGTAGGAGTGAGCGCCGGCTTGGTTGAAGTCGAGGTGCGCGAGAGCACCGAGCGACTGCATATGAACCTTCTCGCCGTCCTGTATGCGGTCGAAGCGGCGAGTCATGAAGTGTCTGCGCTCGCCTTCCTGCAGCAGATGGCACGCCGTCATGTCGATGCCGACGTCACCGGCCATCAGCGAGTAGGCGTACTCGACGGCTCCGAACCCCTGGGGGTCGGCAAGCGTGTCCTTGTCCTTGTTGTTGACGACGCCGTCGAACTTGAGCAGCCAGTGCTCGAACCCTTGGTCGAGGTCGAGCTGGCCCGAGCGGACCACCCGGGTTTCCGGGTTGTAGGCGATGACGGCCTTCGCACGAGCTCCTCCCGCGGACGTGCCGACGGCAAGGATGTCCCGCATCGCTTGTTGGCGATGCCCCTCGGCGAGCGATGCGACGAGCTCCTCGCGGTTCGCGAGCACTTCGGACGCGAGGTCGACGAGAGCAGCGACGCTGAGGTCGTGGCCGCCTCTTGGTTGCGGCCCTCGTGCTGGAGCGAACTCCAACGCGCCCATCCCTCGGCGGCCGATGTAACACAGGCGTTCGACCGCGTTGAAGCTCTCCGGGGTCCGGCCCTGGCCGGCGAGCCACGTATTGATGAGGGCATTGCCGTAACGGTCCGGCAGGCAATCGGCGAGCATGCCCGGCAGGCCTCGGAAGGTTTCCCTGGGCAGCGACTGGAAGGAGTATGGATCGGGGCCCAGCGGCATCGTCAGAGGCGACACCTCGATGCCGCTTCCCGTGAACGCGGGATCGAACTGGAAGCTCGCCGTTCCGCCCTCGTCTGGGATCGAAACGGCGGCGATTCGGCTTCCCCAGAGGCGAGCCTCGGCAACTGTCACGTCTCATCGCCCCAGCGCCACGGCCTTCTCTCGCTGGACTCCGATGCTGCGCGGCCCGACGCACGTCGGCGCTCGCGTCCATGCAACTGCAGCAGTTCCATTGGGCTCGGGCCTGGTTCTGGCAGCAAGGAGTCCAACGCATCCAATCGCCTTAGTGCGCGCAGGACTCTCACCAGCGTCACGAGCTGCACCGGGTCGCCCGCCTCCAGGCGCAGCACCCCCTTCCGGTCGACGCCGGCATCTTCTGCAAGCTGGCGCTGCGTGAGATCTCGCTCGAGGCGCAGGCGGGCAATGCGTCGCCCTAGTTCTCGCAGCGTCGCGTCGTCGGACAACTCGGAGCGAATCTTCATAAGGTCCTTTATGACGGACTTTGAGGCGCCATTTACGACTCAAGGTCCCATATAACAGACTCAACAGTATCACCACGTTAGATCCCTTGCAAAGGACTTATCAACGGTATTCGGCGCTAAAGTCCCTTATCAAGGACTTTAGCGGCAATCAGATCGGACCCGCCGTGGGAGCATCGCGCGTTCCGTGGAGCGCACCTCGGTCGAACCGGCGCGCCCGCCGCGCGACCTCGGCAACGTTCCGGCCATGCGCCTGACCCTGCTCGTGCTCGCCGCCCTGCTCGCGACCGCCGCCCCCGCCGCCGCGCACCCGAACCCGAACGGCCTGCCGCTGAACTTCGGCGGGACCTCCGAGAAGGTCGCCGCGAACGCCGCCCAGGCGGCGCAGCCCGCGCCGGTGCCGCGGCCGGACTGCGGGCCCGGCAGCCGGCCCGAGACCGACATCCAGGGACGCGTACCGGCCGGCAACCCCGAGGGGTTCACCTGCAACACGTCGCTCGTGAGCCAGTTCGGCAACTCGGGCGGCTACAAGGCGCTGCGCTTCGTCGACAAGGCCGGCCACGAGTGCGCGTACTACGACACGACGCTGCTGTTCCCGACCAACGCGCAGAACCTCTCCGAGCAGCCGACCGGCGTGGCCGTGCTCGACATGAGCGATCCGGCCAACCCGGTACAGACGGCGAGCCTGCTCACGCCCGCGATGCAGACCCCGCACGAGTCGGTGCTGCTCAACGAGCGCCGCGGCCTGCTCGCCGCCGTGACGGGCAACCCGGCCTTCTATCCCGGCATCGTCGACCTCTACGACCTCAACGAGGACTGCCGCAACCCCGCGCTGCAGAGCTCGCTGCCCGTCGGGATCTTCGGCCACGAGTCCGGCTTCGCGCCCGACGGCAACACCTTCTACGCGACCTCGATCGGCACGGGCCACATCACGGCGGTCGACGTCACCAACCCCAAGCTGCCGATGATCGTCGCCGGCACGGACTACAACTCGCACGGCCTGACGATCTCCGATGACGGCAACCGCGCCTACGTCGCCGCCAGCCAGGGCCTGTTCATCCTCGACACGAGCGAGATCCAGGCGCGCAAGCCGGGGGCGCAGTTCAAGGAGATCTCCAGGCTCGACTGGCCCGAGCGGACGATCCCGCAGGTCGCGCAGCCGATCACGATCGGGGGCCGTCCCTACCTGGCCGAGATCGACGAGTTCTCCAGCGCGGAGGACGACGACAGCACCGCCGCCAACGGGCCGAAGGTGGGCGCCGCGCGGATCATCGACATCGCCGACGAGCGCAACCCGAAGGTCATCTCCAACATCCGCCTCGCGGTCCACCAGCGCGAGAACCGCGCGATGCTCGCCAACGACCCGGGCGCGCAGAGCATCGTGCAGGGCTACGCGGGCCACTACTGCAACGTCCCGCGCCGCGCCGACCCGGAGATCCTCGCCTGCTCGATGATCGCCTCCGGCCTGCGGATCTTCGACATCCGCGACCCGGCCAACCCGCGCGAGATGGCCTACTACGTCGCGCCGAACAAGACCAGCCGGACCGCGGGGGCGCCGAGCAACTACGCGATGTCCAGCCCGACGTTCGTGCCCGAGCGCAGCGAGGTCTGGTACACGGACGGCAACTCCGGCTTCTACAACGTCAAGCTCGCCGGCTGGCCGTTCCCGGCGAGCCCGAGCGGGGCCGCGTCGGGCGACTGCACCGGCGACGCCGGCTTCCGCTCGGTGTCGGCGACGCCGAAGGGCCGCCGCGTCAAGCTCGGCTTCAAGCGGAGGCGCAGCGGGGCGGTGAAGATCGAGGTCTTCCAGGTCTCCCACGGCCGGCGGATCGTCTCCGAGCGCCGCGTCGCGCGCTTCACCAAGCCGGCGACCTGGCGCGGCCGCGGCTCGGAGGGCTACTACTTCGTCCGCTTCACGATGGCCGGTCGCGACGTGCGCCGGATCGTGCTGCGCAAGCAGGACGGCCGCTTCAAGAAGGTCGCCCGCCACTACCGCCGCGGCGACTGCGAGCTGCTGCGCTCCTACAAGCTCGAGCGGCCCGTGTTCGGCGGTCGCCAGCGGACGCCGCTGCGGATCGCCTACCGGCTCACGCGCGAAGCGCAGGTGACCATCACCGTCATCCGGGGCAAGCGCGTGGTCGCGCGGCGCACGGCGAACAGCGCCGGCAACCGCACGTACCGGGTCGCGCTGCGCCCGTCCGCGCGGGGGGCGTACCGGGTCCGGATCACGGTCGGCAACGTGCGCGAGACGTTGACCGCGAGGAAGCTCTGAGCTATTATGGTCATGCTGACCAAAACTAGAGAGGGACCTCAGCATGGCCACCATCCAGCGCTTCCCGCTCCTCCGCCACCTCCGCTCACAACCGACCTACCACGTCCTCCGCTATCGCAACGGTGACCTGCGCGACCACGGCGCCGGCCTCGCGTTCTGGTTCCGCCCGATCGCCACCGCCGTCGCCGAGATCCCGATCGACGACCGCGAGCTGCCGTTCCTGTTCCGCGTGCGCAGCGCGGACTTCCAGGAGCTCGCCGTCCAGGGCGTGATCACCTTCCGGGTCGCCGACCCGGTCGCGCTGGCCCGGCGCGTGGACTTCACGCTGCACCTCGAGACCGGCCGCTGGGCGCAGGCCCCGCTCGAGCAGGTCGCCGGCCTGCTCTCCCAGCTCGCCCAGCAGTTCGTGGTCGACGAGCTGGCCAAGCTCGACGTGCGCACGATCCTGCACGCCGGCGTCGCGCCGATCCGCGACCGCATCACGCGCGGCCTGCGCGCCGAGCCCGCCCTGCCGGAGCTCGGCATCGAGCTCGTCGCCGTCCGCGTGGCCGACCTCGCCCCGTCCGCCGAGGTCGAGAAGGCCCTGCGCCAGCCGACCCGCGAGGCGATCCAGCAGCGCGCCGACGAGGCGACCTTCCAGCGCCGCGCGATGGCGGTCGAGAAGGAGCGCGCGATCGCCGAGAACGAGCTCGCCAACCGGGTCGAGCTCGCCCGCCGCGAGGAGGACCTCGTCGCCCAGGCGGCCGTCAACGACCGCCGCAAGGCCGAGAGCCGCGCGGAGGAGATCGCGCTGGTGGAGGGCGCGAAGCTGCAGGTCGAGCGCGAGCGGGCGGAGATCCAGGCCGCGCTGCCGCCCGAGGTGCTGCGGGCGCTCGCGCTGCAGGAGCTGGCCGGCGCGCTCGGGACCGTCGAGCACCTCACGGTCACGCCCGACCTGCTGGCGCCGCTGCTCGCCAAGGCGGCGTGAGCGATGGTCCCCCGCGCGGTCCTCGTCGAGCGCCCGAGCGAGTACGACGAGCTGCTCGCCCGCCACGCGACGCACGAGCAGGTCCGCTTCTTCCTGGCGCAGCGCGGGCGCGCCGTGGAGGAGGTGCTCGAGCGCCACGCCGCGCTGGCCGCCACGCACCGCGCCGTGCTCGGCGCGGTGCCGGCGGACTGGCGCGCCGCCACCGTCCTGCGCGCCGACCTCGACCGCTTCCTGTTCGAGCCCGACGACGTCGTGCTCGCGCTCGGGCAGGACGGGCTCGTCGCCAACGTCGCCAAGTACCTGGACGGCCAGCCGGTGATCGGGCTCAACCCCGGCATCGGCCAGGGCGTGCTCGTCCGCCACCCGCCCGAGGCGGCGGCCGACCTGATCGCCGACCTCACGCGCGGCACCGCGCGCGTCGAGGAGCGCACGATGGCGCGCGCGGCGCTCGACGACGGCCAGGAGGTGCTCGCGCTCAACGAGATCTTCGTCGGGCACGCCACGCACCAGTCCGCCCGCTACACGATCGCGCTCGGCGACCGCCGCGAGCGCCAGAGCTCCTCCGGCGTGATCGCCGCGACGGGCACGGGCGCGACCGGATGGGCGGCGAGCATCAACCGCCAGCTCGCGAGCCCGCTCGCGCTCCCCGCCCCGGCCGACCGCGAGCTGGCGTTCTTCGTCCGCGAGGCGTGGCCGAGCAGCGTCACCGCCACGACCCTCACCGCCGGCCGGATCACGGCGAGCCGGCGGCTCGCGATCGTGTGCGAGCTGGGGGAGGGCGGGACCGTCTTCGGCGACGGCATCGAGGCCGACCGCGTGTCCGTCGACTGGGGCCAGCGGATCGAGATCGGCGCGGCGAGCCGCACGCTGCGCCTGGTCGGATGACACGATCCCCGGCCGGATGGCCTACGACTACGTCCTCTTCCCGGGGCGCCACCACCTGCTGACGCGCTTCCAGGCCGCCTACCTCGAGCGGGCGGTCGCGGTCGGCGTGCCGGACACCAAGGGCGAGCACGCCGACTGCCGCGGCGCGCAGGTCGTCTTCGCCGTCACCAGCGCCGACCACGGCACGACCCGGCGCAACCCGCTCCCGGCCCACCGGCGCGAGGCGCAGATCGAGCGCTACGCCGCGCTGGCGGCGATGGACTGCCTGGTCTTCCCCGTCGCCGACGTGCCGCCGACGGAGCGCTTCGCGGACTACCTGCTGGCGGCGATCGCCGTCCAGGAGGGGCCGCAGCTGACGCCGGAGAACGCGGTCGTCGCGTGCTCGACGCCGGCGGTGATCGCGCTGTTCGAGGCGCGCGGCTTCCGCATCCTGCCCGTCGAGCTCGACCAGGACGTGCAGCGCCCGTGGGACGTGCTGGAGACGCTCGTCGCCGGGCAGCGGACGCGCGCCATGCACCCGGCGAGCGCGCAGCTGTGGGAGCGCTACGGGCTGCTCGGGCAGGTGCGCCGCGCGCACGCCGACCCGCTCCTGACCGACGAGGGCGAGCTGACCGAGACGCGCGACTACAACACCTACGCGCGCGCCTTCGACACCGGCGCCGCGCGCAAGTGGGAGCAGCTGCGCGAGGTCGTGCGCCCGGGGCGGATCGTCGACGTCGGCTGCGGCGTCGGCTCGCTGCTGGGAGAGATCGCCGCCGACCCGGCCTTCGCGGAGTCCGACCTCTACGGCATCGAGGCCGCCCGCCCGCTGTTCGACGAGTGCGTGCACCGCCGCGGCCAGGGCGCGTTCGCCAACCCGAACACGTTCTTCTTCCAGCGCACGATCGGCCAGGGCGCGCTGTTCCCGCCCGCCAGCGTCGACACGACGCTGACCGTCGCGCTCTGCCACGAGCTGTACTCCTACCTCGGCGAGGACACGCTGCGCGGCTTCATGGCCGCCACGCGCGAGCACACCGTGCCCGGCGGCGTCTGGATCGACCTCGACGTGTGCGGGCCGGCCGACGGCGAGCGCGTGATCTGGATGGAGCTGCACGACGGCCGCGAGAGCTGGGAGCGCTTCGTGGCCGACTGGATCCCCGAGCGCGTCGAGTACGAGCTGCGCGAGGAGCGCTACGTCGAGACGAAGCTGCGCTGGGCGATGGAGTGGCTGTCCAAGAAGGACTACACGGACAACTGGGAGTCCGAGATGCACGAGGCGTTCTGCTTCTGGAGCTACGCCGACCGCGCGGCCGCCGCGCGCGAGGCGGGCTTCGAGCTCGCGCCCGGCTCGCACGGCTTCACCAACCCGTGGCTGGTCGAGCACCGCTTCGCGCCCGTCGCCACGCTGCGGCCCGCGGGGGAGCGGGCGGCCGCGCTGCCGTGGCCCGACACGCACCTGCGGCTCGTCGCCCGGCGGCCCGCGGCGTGAGCCGGGCGCTCGTCCCGGCGTGCGCGGCCGTGGCCGCGCTGTCGCTGCTCGCGCCGTGGGCGCTCGCGTTCGACCCGCAGGTGTGGGTGATGTGGGGCCACGACGCGTTCGACGGCGGCCTGCACACCGAGGGCGGGCCGACCTGGAAGCCGCTGAGCGTGCTCGTCACGACGCTGCTCGCGCCGCTGGACCGCGACGCGGAGCCCGTCTGGGCGGCGATCGGGCGGATGGGCGCGCTGCTCGCTCTCGCGGGCGCCTACGCGCTCGGAGAGCGGCTCGCGGGCCGGCTCGCCGGCGCGGTCGCCGCGCTGGTGATGGCGCTCAGCCCGTGGTGGCTGCTCAACGGCGCGCTCGGCAACTCCGAGGGCTGGCTCGCCGCCGCGGTGCTCTGGGCCGTGCTCGCGCATCTCGCGGGGCGCCGGCGCGCGGCGCTCGCGCTCGGCGTCGCCGCCGGCCTGCTGCGGCCCGAGGTGTGGCCGTTCTTGGGCCTCTACGGGCTGTGGCTGTGGCGGGAGGGGGACCGCCTGGCGCCGGCCGCCGGGCTCGTCGCGATCGCCGTCGGCTGGCTGCTGCCCGACGCGCTCGGCACCAACGGCCTGTTCGCCGCGGGAGACACGGCGCGCGCGCCCGCCTCGAAGGGCTCGGCGCAGCTCGCCGACGTGCCGTTCCTGGCCGTGCTGTGGGACGCCGTCGAGCAGCTCGGCATCGTGCCCGCGCCGTTCGCCGTGGCGGCGCTGGTGCCGTGGCGGCGCGCGTCGCCGGTGCTGCGCGCGCTCGCGCTCGCCGGCGGCGCCTATGTGCTGATCGTGGCCGTCTCCTCGCAGGCCGGCTTCGCCGGCAACCCGCGCTACCTGGTGCCGGCCGAGGCGCTGTTCTGCGTGCTCGCCGGGGTGGGGGCGGCGCGGTTCGGGGTCGCCCCTGGCGGTCGCGCTCGCCGTCGCGCTGGCGATCACGCAGGCGGGCCACATCCGCCGCGACCTCGAGTCGATCGACTGGCGCGCGCAGCAGCGCGAGCAGCTCGATGTCGCGCTCGCGCGCGCGGGCGGGGTGCGCGCGCTCGACCGCTGCGGCGAGGTGCAGTCCGGCGGCTACTGGCGCGCGCTCGTCGCCTCGCGGTTGGACGTCGGCGTCGCCGTCGTCGCGCGCCCGCGGGCGGAGGTCCGCGTGCTCGTCCGCGGCCCCGCGGAGGACGGCGGCCCGTACCAGCCGGCCGGCATCCCGGAGGGCCTGACGCGCCGCGTCGCGCTGCCCGACTGGGAGATCTGGACGGCCTGCCGTCGTTGATAGGTTGGGCGCATGGCCGCCGAAGCGGACATCAAGGACTCCATCCTCGACACCGTCGGCGACACGCCGCTCGTGCGCCTCTCGCGCATCGCCGCCGGCCTGACGCCGCAGGTCGTGGCGAAGGTCGAGTACTTCAACCCGGGCGGCTCGATCAAGGACCGCGTCGCGATGCGGATGGTCGAGGCCGCGGAGGCCGACGGGCGCCTGCAGCCCGGCGGCACGATCATCGAGCCGACCTCCGGCAACACCGGCACCGGCCTCGCGATCGCCGCGCGCATCAAGGGCTACCGCGTGATCGCGGTGATGCCGGACAAGATGTCCAAGGAGAAGATCGACCTCCTGCGCGCCTACGGCGCCGAGGTCGTCGTCACCCCGACCGACGTCGACCCCGACTCGCCGCAGGCCTACTACCGCGTCGCCGACCGGCTCACGGAGGAGATCGACGGCGCCTTCCAGCCCAACCAGTACGCGAACGCGGCGAACCCGCAGACGCACTACGAGACGACCGGCCCGGAGCTGTGGCGCCAGAGCGGCGGGGCGATCACCCACCTCGTGGTCGGCGTCGGCACGGGCGGGACGATCACCGGCACGGGCCGCTACCTGAAGGAGCAGAACCCGGCGATCCAGGTGATCGGGGCCGACCCGGTCGGCTCGATCTACTCCAACGAGGAGGTCCATCCGTACCTCGTCGAGGGCGTGGGGGAGGACTTCTGGCCGGCCACCTACGACCCGTCGGTCGTCGACCGCTACGTGACGGTCTCCGACAAGGACTCGTTCCTCACCACACGCCGGCTGGCCGAGACCGAGGGCCTGCTCGTCGGCGGCTCCTGCGGCCTGGCCATGCACGCGGCGCTCGAGGTCGCGGCCGGCGTCGACGACCCCGCGGCGATGGTCGCGGTCGTGCTGCCCGACGGCGGCCGCGGCTACCTGAGCAAGATCTTCAACGACACCTGGATGGACCAGTACGGGTTCCTCGAGCGCGGCGAGTCGCGCGTCGGCGACGTGCTGCGCGCGAAGACGACCGCCGGCGAGATCCCGCCGTTCGTGGTCGTCCAGACCCACCAGACCGTCCGCGACGCGATCGTGCTGCTGCACCAGCACGGCGTCTCCCAGCTGCCCGTCGTCTCCGCCAACGACCCGGACGCGATCGTCGGCTCGGTCGGCGAGCGCGGCCTGCTCAAGCACGCGGTCGACAACCCGCAGGTGATGAGCGCCGAGATCGCCGACGTGATGGAGGCGCCGTTCCCGAGCGTCGCCGCGGGCGACCCGGTGCGCGACGCGGTCGAGCTGCTCTCGGGCGAGGGCCAGGCGATCACCGTCGCCGACAACGGGCGCTCGGTCGGGATCCTCACGCGCGCCGACCTGCTGGAGTCGCTGGCGTCGTGACGCGCTTCAACACCCGCGTCGTCCACGCGGGGCTGGACCCGGATCCCGCGTTCGGCGGCGTCGTCCCGCCGATCCACCAGGCCTCGACCTACGTGCAGAAGGCGCCCGGCGAGTTCGTCGGCGACTACGACTACTCGCGCTCGGCCAACCCGACGCGCACGCAGCTCGAGAAGGCGCTCGGCGAGCTCGAGGGCGGGCACGGGACGGCGTTCTCCTCGGGGATGGCGGGCACGCATGCGCTGATCACGGCGGTGTGCACGGCGGGCGCGCACGCGATCATCCCGTCCGACCTCTACGGCGGCACCTATCGCCTGGTCGACAAGGTGCTCTCGCGCTGGGGCCTGCAGTACACGATGGTCGACCAGTCCGACCTCGACGCCGTCTCCGCAGCCGTGCGCGACGAGACCAAGCTGATCTGGGTCGAGACGCCGACGAACCCGTCGCTGAACGTCGTCGACCTCGAGGGGATCGTCGCGCGCAAGGGCGGCGCCTTCGTCGCGGTCGACAACACGTTCGCCACGCCGATCTACCAGCGCCCGCTCGAGCTCGGCGCCGACGCCGTCGTGCACTCCACGACGAAGTACCTCGGCGGGCACTCCGACGCCGTCGGCGGCGCCGTGATCGTGCGCGACGCGCGCGCACACGAGGGCATGAAGTTCGTGCAGAACTCCGTCGGCGCGGTGCCCGGCCCGTTCGACTGCTTCCTCGTCCACCGCGGGATGCGCACGCTGCACCTGCGGATGGCCGCGCACACCGAGAGCGCGCGCGCCGTCGTCGAGTGGCTGCGCGAGGCGCCGGGCGTGAACGACGTCCGCTGGCCCGGCTTCGCCGGCATGGTCTGCTTCCGCCACGAGGACGCGACCCAGATCGCCTCCCGCACGGAGGTCTTCTCGCTCGCGGAGTCGCTCGGCGGCGTCGAGTCGCTGCTCGAGGTCCCGCAGGCGATGACCCACCAGTCCGTGGAGGACTCCGACGCGGCCGTCCCGGCCGACCTCGTGCGCCTCTCGTGCGGCATCGAGGACCCCGCCGACCTGGTCGCCGACCTGGCGCAGGCGATGGGCCTCCCCGTGCCGGCCTAGAACGTGCGCAGCTCGCCGGCGGGGACGAGCTGCAGCGCGGGGACCGTCTCGCGCCCGTAGAGGTCGAGCGCGCCGAGGATCATGTGGTCCGCCCACGAGCGGTGCGCCGGGCGGAGCTCGAACGTGCCGACGTCCGGCACGTCGAGCACGGCGCCGAGCGGGCCGCGCCGCGCGACCTCGGCGCCGTGGTTGAGCGCGCGGATCGCCTGGTCGGCGGAGAGCGCGATCGCGCCCGCCAGCAGCAGCTCGGGCACGTCGTGCTCGGTCAGCCCGACGGTGTACACGAAGCGCGGCGTGCTCCCCTGCTGCACGAGCGTCACGTGGTTGCCGTGCGAGGCGATGTTCGAGCGGATCAGCTCGAGGAACCGCCGCCGTGCCTCGGGGTCCGCTCCCATACCGGGGCACATGATGGGCTAAAGCGACTCCCCGCGAGGCCGATGCCTCTGGGGGATGATCCGTCTCTCCCTGCTTCTCGCGCTGCTCATGCCCGTGCTCGCCCTTTCCGCCGGGCCCGCCTCGGCGATGGTCCGCCTGCCCGAGATCCCCGTCCCCGTCGAGGGCAACCCCGCCGACCGGCTGCTGTCGATCCCGATCGAGGACGGCTACTACGACGGCGCGCGCAGGTGCACGCCGAAGGCGTCGCGGCCCGGGATGCTCGCCCTCCAGCGCTGGCTCGAGGCCAACTCGCGCGGTGTCTTCTGGGGCTCCTACCGGTGCGAGAAGTGGGGCAAGGGCCAGGCGTCGCTGCACGCGGAGAATCGCGCGATCGACTGGCACCTGGACGTGTCCAACAGCGCCGACAAGCGCGCCGCCGAGAAGCTGATCCGGCTGCTGCTGGCGCCCGACGCGGCCGGCAACGCGCAGGCGCTCGCGCGCCGCATGGGCGTCGAGGAGCTGATCTGGGACTGCGGCTACTGGGGCGCGGGAATGACGCAGTTCGGCGAGTACTCGCCCTGCTACGGCAAGCGCGGGAAGCTCAAGCGCAAGCTCAACAAGACGATCGCCCATCGCGACCACGTGCACATCGGCATGACCAAGCGCGGCGCGGCCGCGCAGACCTCCTTCTGGAGCAGGGGCCGGTGATCCGCCGCCATACTCGCCTGATGCGCCGCTCCGCCCTGCTCGCCTGCCTGCTCGGCCTCGCCGTCATCGGCGGCGGCTGGATGGCGATCGGCGCGGCCGGCGACAAGCAGGGCTCGCCGGACCTGACGGGCGAGAAGGTGCAAGTGCACAGCCAGGCCAAGCTGCCGCCGCTGCCCAAGAAGCTGCGCGCGCGGGTCGTCCAGCCCGAGGCCGGCGCGGCCGGCGTCGCGGAGGCCGAGCCCGAGCAGGACCCGGGCCTGTCCGATCCGGGCCCCAAGCCGACGCGCGCGGCCAGCACGGGCGGCAGGCGCGCCTCCGGCGTGCTCGCCGGCGTCGACGGCAGCAGCACCACGAAGGCGACCGCGCTCTCCAACGGGGTCGCGCTGCCGCCGCTCGAGGCGCCCGAGGCCGTGCGCCAGATCATCGAGGCCGGCAACTCGATCGCCCGCACGCCGTACAAGTGGGGCGGCGGCCACGGCAAGTGGACGGACACGGGCTACGACTGCTCGGGCTCCGTCTCGTTCGCGCTCGCCGCCGCCGGCCTGCTGAGCGCGCCGCTCGCCTCGGGCCCGCTGATGTCCTGGGGCGAGGCCGGCAAGGGCAAGTGGGTCACGATCTACTCCAACCCCGGGCACGTCTACCTCGTGGTCGCGGGCGTGCGCTTCGACACCTCCGCCCCGCGCGAGACCGGCTCGCGCTGGACGAACACGATGCGCTCCAACTCGGGCTTCGTGGCCCGCCACCCGCCGGGCTTGTAGGCGTTGGGGTGACGACCCCATCACGTCCGCCCGCGTGCCGCCGATGGAAGGAGTGCGAGTTCCTTCCTGAAGAATCGGCTTCTGATGACCCGCTCCCACCAGCTTTCGTCCGGACCGCCGCCTGAGGTCCTGGCCGAGATCGACCTCGCGTGGGAGCGGGCTCAGGCGCCGCTCGAGGGCGCCTACGAGCTGCACTTCGTGCACGATCCGGCTCTGCACCGCGCCTGGGGCGAGCTGCGCTGGCCCGACGGCACTCCCGTGCGGAGGCTGACCGCCGCCGAGGCGCTCGCGCTCGCGTGCGGCGACCCGGTCGCGCTCCCCGTGTAGCACTCCGGTCGTGTGGGAAGGTCTCCCACATGGCTCTTAAACCCAAGGACATCATCGACACCGTCACAGGTGTCGGAACCTCCGTCGTCTCCGGGATCACGCGGCGCCTGCGCGGCGGCGAGGAGGACGCCACCGTGCCGCCGCCCCCGGCGGACGCCGCGCCGGCCACGGCCGCGCCGCCGGCGAAGCCGCGCACGGGCCGCGCGGGCGGGGCGAAGTCCGGGCGCGCCACGGCGGGATCGACCAAGACCGCGCGGGCGAAGGCCTCCGCGGCGGGCACCGCGACCAAGTCGCGGCCGGCCGCCAAGCCGCGCGGCCGCGCGGCGACCTCGGGCGCGCCCAAGCCCGGCGAGGCCGGCGGCCCGAAGTCGGCGACGGCGCCGAAGCAGGCGACCAGGCCCAAGCCCGCGAGCGCGGCGAAGCCGAAGTCCGCGAGCACGACGGCCGCGAGCCCGACGCCGCCGGCGACGAGCGCGCCGCCCGCGAAGCCGAAGCCCGCGAGCGCGGCGAAGCCGAAGCCCGCGAGCGCGGCGAAGCCGAAGCCCGCGGCCGCGAAGCCGAAGCCCACGCCGGCCAAGCCGAAGGCCGCCGCGGCGAAGCCCAAGGCGCCGGCCAAGGCCACCACCGCGAGCGCTCCGGCCGCGACCACGACGGCCGGCAAGGGCGCCGCGGACGCGACCACGGAGACCACGAAGGCCGGCGAGTCGGCCCAGGCCTCCAAGACGCCGGCGAAGAAGCCCGCGGCGGCGAAGAAGCCGCCCGCCAAGACCGGTTCCTGACTTCGGGACACGCGCGCGGCCCCGCAGGGCCGCGCGCGTCCCGTTAAGGTCGGGCGATGCGTCCCATCCCGGCCCCCCGCATCGGCGACTCCCACGGGCTGCTGCGGGCCATCTCCCAGCGCGACCGCGTACGCCTCGACGAGTTCGTCACGGAGTTCCAGGGCGAGGACCTGTTCCCGCCCGGACTCGAGAACGCGCAGGGCAAGACCCGCCAGTTCGTCTCCTACGCGCGCTCGGCCGGGTTGCTCAAGGAGGACCGCGGGGTCGTCGAGCTGACAGAGATCGGCAAGCGCTACACCCGCGCCGGCGAGGACGACGCGCCGTTCGATGTCTCGGAGGCCCAGGCCGACTGGCTGCGCCGCCAGCTGCTCGAGAAGCACATGACGGACTCGATCTTCCACGGGCTCGCGATCGGCCTCAGCCTGCTCTCCTCGGTCGCGCCCGGGACGCGCATCTCGACGCTCGACTTCGGTCGCGCGCTCAGCTATCTGGGCCGCGCCGGCTGGGACAACGACAACACCCTCCAGACCCAGGGCGAGCGCTACCTCGTGCTGATGCGCGACATGGCCATGATCGACGACCAGCGCGCGCTGACGATGACGGGGCAGGACACCAAGAACGAGCTGACGCTGCCGATCCACATGTCGCTGACCGACATCGCCGCTCAGCTCAACCCCGGTGGCGCCGACGCCGTCCGAACCGAGGGCGAGGCGGAGTGGACGCGGCTCGAGCAGGAGGCGGCCCCGGCGGAGACGGAGCCCGCGCCCGCCGCCGCCGCCGCGCCCGCGGCGGCCGAGCCGGCCGCCGTCGAGGAGGAAGAGGACGAGTGGCAGGACGTGGGCCCCGGCGCGCCCGCCGCGGAGCCCGCCCCCGCGCCTGCGGCGGCCGCCCCGCCGGCACCGCCTGCGGCGGCCGCCCCGCCGGCACCGCCTGCGGCGGCCGCCCCGCCGACGCCGCCCGCGGACATCTGGGATACCGCGGACCCCGACGACGAGACCAGCAGCTACACCGCCGTCGGGGTGCCCAAGCCGGGCGCGCCACCGGCGCCCGCCGAGCCGGAGCCTGAGCCTGCCGCCGCGCCCGAGATGACCTCCGGCGACCCGCTCGCCGCGGAGCCGGCGCCTCAGGCCGCCGCGCCGCCGCAGCCGGCCGAGCCCGCGGCGCCCGAGCCCGCGGACGACCGGCCCCAGGACGCCGCGACCGTCATCTCCCAGCCGTCCGAGACGGCTCCGCCGCCCCCGCGGCTCGCCGAGGTCCCGCCGCCGCCGCCGCGCCGGGCGAGCGGCTTCCTGGACGCCGGCGACATCCGCGCCGCCGCCGAGGGCCAGGGCATGCGGCTGCCGTCGTCCGCCTACGCCGCGGTCGCCGCGGCGTTGGCCGCCGGACGCCACGTGGTCCTGACCGGGCCGGCCGGCGCGGGCAAGACGACGCTGGCGCTCGCCATCGCGCGCGCCGCCGTCACCTCGGGCCGTGCGACCGGCGCCGTGCTCGTCACGCCGACCGAGCGCTGGTCCTCCGGCGACGCGCTCGGCCGCCGCGCGCGTCCCGACGGCGCGCCCGCGACCGCCGGCAAGGTGCCCGACTCCGCGACGCGCGGCAAGTGGCTCGTGCTCGACGAGCTCGACCGCGCCCGCGCGGACAAGGCGCTCGGCGGGCTGTCGACGTTCCTCGGCGGCCTTCCGGTCACGCTCCCCGGCGGCGAGGAGGTCAAGCCGGCCGAGGACTGGCGCGTCATCGCGACCGCGATCGACCCGCTCGACGCCTCGCCGGCCCTGCTGCGGCGCTTCGCGCACATCGAGGTGCCGTTCCCGGGCGAGGACGACGCCACGGCGCTGATCGAGCGCGCCGCGGGCGGCGACCCCGCCGCGGCCGGCGCCGCCGAGCGCCTGCTCGCCCTGCGCGAGCTGCGGCCGCTCGGCGCCGGCGTGTTCACCGCCGCCGCCGCGCACGCGGCGGAGCGCAACGCGATCGAGCCGGCCGACGAGCGCACGCTCGCGCGCGAGGCCTACACCGCCTACCTGGAGCCGCTGCTGGGCGGCCTCGACGACCGCGGCCAGGACCGGCTGAAGGAGCTGCTCGGGGCGCTCTAGCCGTGGCCGCCAAGGGCAGCCGGGAGGAGCGGGCGGCGCTCGCCCGCGCCAAGGCGCGGCTGGACCGGCTCGACTTCCACCCGCGGCCCGTGAGCACGGCGCGCACGCGGATCTGGCACGTCCCGTGGCTGTTCCGCGCGCCGTGGTTCCGGCGCTTCCACGGTTACGAGTCGTGCGAGCAGATCTTCATCGAGCAGCCGCTCGCCGAGGTCTCCGACGACCTGATCTGCCACGAGCTCTGCCACGTCTGGCAGGAGCAGCACGGACGGCTGCGGATGTGGCTGTCCTACGTGCGCGCCGGCTACCGCGAGAACCCGAACGAGCTCGAAGCCCGGCGCGCGGTCGAGCTCACTCGCTGAGGCCGGCGGGCCGTCCGCGCGCGCCGGAGCGGCGCGATCGGTGCCACCATGGGCGCGGTGCAGCCCGGAGCCGAGAACCCCGCCGCGCTGGAGGCCGTCGCCCGCAACGCGGAGGCGATCGCGACGGTGCGCGCCTTCCTCGCCCGCTCGGAGGCCCTGCGGGTCGTGCTGCTCGTGGACCGGGACCCGCCCGCGATGCTCGACGGGGCGCCCGGCGGCGCGATCGAGCTCACCGACGAGGGCGAGGCCTACGACGTCCCGGCGGCGATGCCGGTGCCCGCGCCGCCGCGCGCGCTGCCCGACATCCGCCCCGCGCCTTCCTCCGCGCTCAGGGCCGACCCGATCACGGGCGAGCTGGCCGCGCCGATCGGCGCGGTCGCCAACCTCGGCCACGCCGTGCACGGGCTCGCCCGCGCGTTCGGCGGCCGCAGCGTCGCCACCGCCGAGTTCGCCACGCACGACCCCGACCTGCCGATGACGATCGTCGCCCGCGAGGGCGAGCCGCTGCTGCTCGCCGTCGGCGAGGGGCGCTTCGAGCTCCCGCTGTAGATGTCCACCCCGTGTACGTGGTGCGGCGCGGACGTGGAGCCCTGGGACGGGTTTCGCGCCTATGAGCCGGCCGGCGGCCGGCGCGCCGTCTTCTGCCGGCTCGAGCACGTCATCCCGTGGGCGATCCGGGGCGCCCACTGGGAGACGCTGCCGGCCGAGGCCGAGGGGGTCCAGGACGGCCTGACCCGCTGCGCGTGGTGCGAGGCGGAGCTGCCGCCCGAGGACCACGTCGCGCTCGTCCGCTACCGCGGCGAGCACCGGATTCCGGACGGCTTCTGCGGCGTCGCGCACCTGCTCGAATGGGCCAAGGCGGGCGGCCGCTACCGCCCCTGATCCGTGCCCGTTCGGGCACGGCTGAGGAGCGCGAAGAGTGGGTATGGAGCCGCCAGAGATGATGCACCACCGCCACTACACCGTCGACGAGGCGAACGCGAAGCTCGACCTCGTGGGGCGCATCGTGCGCCGGATCCGCGATGCCCGGCGGCAGCTCGCCGCCGAGGGCTTCAACCCGCAGTTCGTGTCGCTCGCCGAGCTCAGCGGCGGCGCCTACCCGGGTCCCGAGCACGCGTCGGCGGCGCTCCAGGTGGCGCTCGGCTTCGACCAGCTCGAGGAGCTCGACGTGGTCGTCCGCGACCTCGAGCGCGGCCTGATCGACTTCCCGTCGCTGCTCGGCGGCGAGGAGGTCTACCTCTGCTGGCTGCTCGACGAGCCGGAGGTGGGCCACTGGCACGCCCCCGAGTCCGGCTTCGGCGGCCGCCACCCCCTGTAGCCCGCGCACCGCGCGCGATGATGGGCGCGTGCTGCCGCCCGGACCCAGAGAGCCGGCCGCGCTGCAGACGGTCGAGTGGATCGCCCGGCCGACGGCGTTCCTGCGCCGCTGCCGCGCGCGCCACGGCGATCCGTTCACCGTCCGCGTCGCGTGGGCGGACGCGCCGATGGTGCTCGTGGCCGACCCGGACGAGATCCGGCGGATCTTCGCCGCGGACGACTCCCAGCTCCACGGCGGCGCCAGCTCGACCGTGCTCGAGCCGTTCGCCGGCCCGACCTCGATCCTGCTCACCCACGGCCCGGAGCACCTACGCCGGCGACGCGAGCTGCTGCCCGCGTTCCACGGCGACGCGCTCGCCGGCTGGCGCGCCACCGTCGCCGGCATGGCGGCCGCCGAGGTCGCGAGCTGGCCCGGCGGCGAGCTGCGCACGCTGCCGCGCATGCAGGCGCTGACGCTCGACGTGATCCTGCGCGTCGTGCTCGGCCCGGTCGAGCGCCCCGAGCTGCGCGCCGCGATCCGCCGCGCGCTCGACATGACCGCCTCGCTCCCGCGCCTGGTCGCGATGTCGCTGCACCGCGGGGCGACCTGGAGCGCCTTCCTGCGCGCCGTCGGCGAGGTCGACGAGCTGCTCGCGCGCGAGCTCGACCGCGGCGGCCACGGCGGCGGCGACCGCCGCGACCAACCCGACGGCTCGCTGCTCGCGGTGCTCAGCGAGGCCGGGATCGCCCGCGAGGAGCTGCGCGACCAGATCGTGACCGTGCTCGCGGCGGGCCACGAGACGACCGCGGGCTCGCTCGCCTGGGCGCTCGAGCGGCTCGCGCACCATCCGGTCGCGCAACAGCGCGTGCGCGACGGCGACGAGGCGTACCTCGACGCCGTGGTCAAGGAGGTGCTGCGCGTGCGGCCGGTGCTCTCGATCGCCGCGCGGCGCGTCGCCGCCCCGTTCGAGGTCGGCGGCCACGTGCTGCCGCCCGGCGTCCACGTCGCCCCGTGCATCTACCTCGCCCACCGCCGCCCCGAGGCCTGGCCGGAGCCGACCGCCTTCCGGCCCGAGCGCTTCCTCGACGGCGCGCCGGCCCCCGGCGCCTACCTGCCGTTCGGCGGCGGCGTGCGCCGCTGCGCGGGCGCGGCGTTCGCCATGCTCGAGCTGCGCGAGGTGCTGCGCGCGGCGCTCGCCCGCTTCGCGCTGGCGCCGGGTGGGCGGGCTGACATCCGCGGGACCGAGCGCATGATCCGCGGCTCGGTGACGCTGCGCCCCTCGCGCGGCGGAACGGTCTTGACGGAGCCGCTACAACCATCGAGGCCGTGTCGCTCTTCTGCCGCCACAACCGCCTGACCTCCAACTGCCCGATCTGCAGCCGCGAGCAGCGCGAGCAGCAGCGCTCACAGGCGCCGGCGAGCCCGTCGCGCACCCGCTCCGCGTCGGGCACGCCGAAGCGCCGCGGCCCCGGGCGCGGCTCGGGCGTCGTCACCCGGCGCGTGGCGCGCGCCGCCGACGACGGCTACCGCAGCCCGCTCGCGCCCGGCCTGCGCGCGACCGCCGACGCCGAGCGCCTCGCCGCCGCGCTCGCGGCCGCCGCCGAGCGGCTCGTCCCGCCCGGCCCGTACCCCGAGCTCGCCGAGGAGGCCGACCTCGAGCAGGCGAGCTGGCTCGCGTTCCTGCTCGCGCTCGCCGGCCCCGAGGCGCCCGAGCTCCAGCAGGCGCTGCGCGTCGCAAGGCCCGCGTGGGAGGACGGCACGCCCGAGGACCTGCCCGCCGAGCGCCGCCGCACGGCCGAGGCCTACCGCGCCTGGATCGGCCGCGCCGGCACGCAGGAAGGCGCCTTCACGGGCGACGCCGGCTGGTCGCCCGAGCGGCGCTTCGCGCGCGTGTTCGAGCGCCTCTCGTTCCCTGGCTTCGGCCGCGCGCGCCGGTTCGACCTGCTGAGCGCCCTCGGGGCGGCCGGCCGCTACGAGCTCGTCGCCGGCGAGCTCTTCCTCGCCCTCGAGGACGACGCGACGACGCTGGCCGCCAAGCGCCTGCTGGTGTCCGGCGACCGGCTGCTGCTGGACCGCCGCGCGCGTGAGCTCGCCGAGGCCTGCAAGCTGCCGCTGGCCGCCCTCGACCGCGGCCTGGCCGTGTGGAACACGCCGGGCGCGCCGGTCGACCTCGCCGGCGAGACGCCGGCCTCCGTCCGCGCGGCGCTGGCGCTGCGGTGAGCGCCGAGGTCGCCGAGCTCGACCTCGGCGACGACGCCACGCTCGAGCGCCTGATGGAGCTGCAGCGCGCGAGCTACGCCGTCGAGGCGGAGCTGATCGGCGCCGCCGAGCTGCCGCCGATGCGCGAGACGGCCGGCGAGCTGCGCTGCTGCGGCGAGCGCTTCCTCGGCGCGCGCGACGGCGGCGAGCTCGTCGGCGCGATCTCGTTCCGGCGCGCGGGCGGGACGGTCGACATCCACCGGCTCGTCGTCGACCCGGGCGCGTTCCGGCGCGGCGTCGCGACGGCGCTGCTGGACGCGCTCGAGGCGCGCCAGGCCGACGCCACGCACTGGACGGTCGGCACCGGCGCCGCCAACGGCCCCGCCCGCGCGCTCTACGAGCGCCGCGGCTTCACGCCCACCGAGGAGCGGATCGTTCCCGGCGGCGTCCGCTGGGTGCGCCTGGACCGCCAGGGCGCCCGCTAGGTTCCGGCGGTGTCCGCGACCCGCGACCCACGGCCGCCGCTGGCGCGGCTGCGCGCGCTCGCCGTGGCGCCGCCCGAGCCCGACACGCCGGCCCGGCCCGTCGCGCTGCTCGTGCTCGGGTGCGTCGCGCTCGCGGCGCTCTCGCTGCTGCTGCCCGCCACCCCGACCTACGACCCGTGGGCCTGGATCATCTGGGGGCGGGAGGTGATGCACCTCGACCTCGTGACCACCGAGGGGCCCTCCTGGAAGCCGCTGCCGATCCTGTTCACCGCACCGTTCTCGCTCGCCGGCGACGGGGCGGCGCCCGAGCTGTGGGTCGCCGTCGCGCGCGCGGGCGGCCTGCTGGCGGTCGCGATGGCCTACCGGCTGGCGGCGCGGCTGGCCGGGCCGGTGGCCGGCGTGATCGCCGCGCTGGCGCTCCTGTTCGCCGACGAGTTCGTGTTCAACTTCGCGCGCGGCAACTCCGAGGGGATGCTCGTCGCCGTCTGCCTGCTGGCGCTCGAGCGCCACCTCGACGGCCGCCGCCGCGACGCGTTCGCGCTCGGCTTCCTCGCCGGGCTGCTGCGGCCCGAGGTATGGCCGCTGTGGGGCCTCTACGGCCTCTGGTACGTGGCGGTCGAGTGGCGCGGCCGCCCGCCGTGGCGGACGATCGCGCTGGTGGCCGGCGCCGGGCTGCTCACGCTCGTCGTCTGGATGCTCCCGGAGTACCTCGGCTCGGGCTCGCTGCTGCGCGCCGCCGAGCGCGCGCGCCAGCCCAACCCGGACTCGGCCGCCTTCGCCGACTCGCCGTTCCTCGAGGTCTTCCGCCGTTCGGAGTCCGTGCTCACCGTCCCGATCTACGCCGGGGCGGTGGTCGCCGTGCTGATCGCCCTCCACCGGCGGCGTGAGCCGTTCGCGGTGGTGGTCGCCACGCTCGCCGTGCTCTCGAGCACGCTGATGGTGGCCGTCGCGCTGATGACGGAGGCGGGCTTCGCCGGCAACCTGCGCTACGTCGCGCTGCCCGCCGCGATGCTGTGCGTGCTCGCCGGCGCGGGCTGGGTCGGCCTGCACCGGCAGCTCCGCCGGCGCCGGGGCCCCGCGGCGGCGGGGGTGCTCGCCGCGCTGGCGCTGGCGGCCTCGGCGCCGTACTTCGCGGACTCCGGGCGGAACTTCGGCGACGACATGGACCGCGTCGCGCAGGAAGCCGACCTCTACGGGCCGAACCTCGAGGCGATGATCGCCAAGGCGGGAGGGGAGGAGCGGCTGAAGGCGTGCGGGCCCGTGTACACCGGCGCCTTCCAGACCCAGGCGGTCGCCTGGTACCTGCACCTGCACGAGACGGAGGTGATCATCTACCCGTTCCCGCCGGGCACGGTGATCGCGCCGCACTTCACCGCCAACGCGCGCGACCCGCGCTTCCCCAAGGTGACCGAGACCACGCGCTGGATGGTCGGGAGCACGTGCAACGCGCCGTGAGCATCCCTCTAACCTGCTGACGATGGCGACGATCGCCTCGCGCCGGCCGGCCTGGAGCATGCCCGCCACCGTCGCCGGGAGCGCCCGCCTGCTCGCGCCGCTCGTGGTCGGGGGCCTGGTGGTGCTGACGGTCGTCCTGCGCACGCGCGCCTTCGACGTCGGCTTCTGGATCGACGAGGGGCTCTCGGTCGGGATCGCCGACCGGCCGCTGTCGGACATCCCGGCCGCGCTGCGGCTCGACGGGTCGCCGCCGCTGTACTACTCGCTGCTGCACGTCTGGATGGCGGTCTTCGGGACCACGGAGACGGCGACGCACGCGCTGTCGCTGCTGTTCGCGGTGCTGGTCGTGCCCGCCGCCTGGTGGGCGGCGCGCGGGCTGTTCGGGCCGACGGCGGGCCTCGCCGCGGCGCTGCTGGCCGCCACCAACCCGTTCCTCACGCAGTACGCGCAGGAGACGCGCATGTACGCGCTGGTGGCGCTGCTCGGCGTGCTCGCCTGCGGGGCGTTCGGGCGCGCGTTCTTGCTCGCCGGCGCCGAGCCGGCGCAGCCGCGCGGGACGAGCCGGCGCTGGGCGGCGGCCTTCGCCGTCGCGCTCGCCGCGCTGATGTACACGCACAACTGGGCGCTGTTCTTCGCGCTGGCCTGCGGGCTGACCTGGCTGGCGCTGCTCGCCGCCACGCGCGGGGAGCACCGCAAGGCGCTCTTCCAGGACGGGCTGATCGCCTTCGGCGGGGCGCTGCTGCTGTTCGCCCCATGGCTGCCGACGCTCGCCTTCCAGGCCCAGCACACGGGCGCGCCGTGGTCCAATGCGCCCGGGTTCGACGACCTGCTGCGCATGCCCGGGCTGCTGCTGGGCACCATCACCCAGCTCGCGCTGCTGCTGGCCGCGGGCGCCGGCGCGGCGGTGCTGCTCGATCGCAAGGCCGGCCGCCTCTCCCCGCGCGGGCGCGCGCTGCTCGCGCTGGCCGGCCTGTGGCTGCTCACGGTCCTGATCGCCTACACCGCCTCGCAGGTGTCGCCGGCGTGGGCCACGCGCTACCTCGCCGTGTCGTTGCCGCCGCTGCTGCTGCTGATCGCGGGCGGGCTCGCGCACGCCGGGCGGCTCGGCCTCGTGGCCGCGCTGCTGGTGGCGGTCGTCTGGGCGGCCGACGGCGCCCCGGCGGAGAAGAGCAACGTCCGCGCGATCGCGGAGGAGATCGCGCCGAGCGTCGCCCGGGGCGACCTGGTGGTCTCGACCCAGCCCGAGCAGATCCCGGTGCTCAGCTACTACCTGCCCGAGGGGCTGCGCTACGCGACGCTGTGGGGGCCGGTCGAGGACGTCGGCGTGACCGACTGGCGCGACGGCGTGGAGCGGCTGCGCGCGACGAGCGCCGAGCGCGACCTCGCCCCGCTGATCGACCGGCTGCCGGCCGGCCGGCGCGTCGTGCTGATCGAGCCGATGGTGACCGACCTCTCGCGCTGGCGGGCGCCGTGGACGAAGCTCGTGCGCCTGCGCTCCGCGGAGTGGCGGCGGTACGCCGCCGACGACCCGCAGCTCACGGCGGTCGCCGTGCGCCCGCCCGAGCTCGAGCCGGGCGTCAACCAGCTGCGCGCGACGGTGCTGCTGAAGGGCTAGGCGCGACGTCGGGCCCCGGCGCGACGGCCGGCAGAGCCAGCCGGAAGCGCGTGCCCGTCTGGCCCTCCTCGCCCGCGAGAGAGAGCGCGCCGCCCATCCGCTCGGCGAGCTCGCGTCCGATCGCCAGCCCGAGGCCGAAGCCCGCTTCGGTGCTCGCGCTGCGGCCGCGCTGGAAGCGCTCGAAGATCTGCTCGCGCTCGGCCGGGTGCACGCCCGGGCCGCGGTCGGCCACCTCGACGTGCGCGTGGTCGGCGTCGCAGCCGACCGTCACGCAGACCGGCTCGCCGTGCGGCGCGTAGCGCAGGGCGTTGTCGAGCAGGATCCGCACGACGCGGGCGACGGCGTCCGGGTCGCCACGGCCCCAGCACGGGCGCGGCGGGGGGACCACCTCGAGCTCGACGCCGCGGTCGTCGGCGCGCAGCGCGAACTCAGCGGCGACCGCACGCGCCAGCTCGCCGAGCTCGACCGGCTCCGAGCGCAGCGGCACCGACGCATCGAGCCGGCTGAGGTCCAGCAGCTCGCCCGCGAGGCTGGACAGCCGCAGCAGCTCGCGGCGGGCGCGCGCGACCTGCGCCTGCGCGTCGGCGATGTCCAGCCGGTCGTCCGCGAGGTCCTCCTCGAGCAGCTCCATCGTCCCCTGGAGCATCGTCAGCGGCGTGCGCAGCTCGTGCGAAGCGGTGGCGACGAACGAGCGGCGAGCCCGTTCCTGCTTGCGCAGCTCCTCCTGCATGCGCCCGAACGCGCGCGCGAGGTCGCCGACCTCGTCGCGGCCCTCGTCGTGCTGCAGCGGCGCGTCGGCGATGCCCTCCTGGGAGATCCGCACGGCCGCGTTGCGCAGCCGCCCGAGCCGCCGCAGCAGCGTGCTCGACAGCGCGACGGCGAGCGCGACCGCCACCAGCAGGCCGACCGCCCCCGCCGCCAGCAGCGCGTTGCGCACCTGGTCGACCGCGGTCGTGACCTCCGTCAGGCGCCGCTCGACCACGAGCACGCCGACGACGCCGCCCTTGTCGCTGAACAGCCGTACCCCGATCCGGACCACGTCGCCCTGGAGGTCGGTGGTCGTCGCGCCGGTGCGCTGCGTGTGCAGCGAGGTCAGCGTGGCGCCGCGGACGGAGGCGCCCGTGCTCGTGTCGTAGAGCACCTCGCCCGCCAGCACCGGGTCGAGGATCAGCACCCGGCCGTCGGTGCGCTGGCGCAGCTCCTCCGCGACCCCTTGGAGCGCGAACTCGTTCTCGGGCGTCTCCTGGATCGCGTCCTCCACGGCCGGCCGGGTCGCGAGCACGGCGGCGCGCAGGTTCGTGGCGCTCTGCTCGCGCAGCCGGTCGGGCAGCGGGCTCAGCAGCACGGTGGCCGCGATCCCCAGCGTGACCGCGCTCGTGAGCAGCAGGGCGAGCAGCAGGCGGGGCCGCAGGCCTCTCGGCAGCCGCCGCCGCATCCTCAGCGCTCCCTGACCCGGTAGCCGCGCCCCGGCACGGTGAGGATCAGCGTCGGGTTCTCCGGCGCCTCCTCGAGCTTCTCGCGCAGGTGGCGGATGTGGACGTCGATCGCGCGCGGGTCGCGGTAGGCGGAGTCGCCCCAGATCGCGCGCAGCAGCTCCTGGCGGTTGAAGGCGTGACCGGGCCGCGCCATCAGCTGGGCCAGCAGCTCGAACTCGCTGAAGGTGACCTTGACCGGCTCGCCGTTGGCCGTCACGCGGCGCAGCTCGCGGTCCAGCGAGACGTGGCCGACGGTCAGGCTGCCCTCGACCACGCGCCCGTGCGCGCGCCGCAGCACGGCGCGGATACGGCTGCGCAGCTCGGCGAGGCCGAACGGCTTGGTCACGTAGTCGTCGGCGCCGGCCTCGAGGCCCTGGACGGCGTCGGCCTCGGAGTCCAGCGCGGTCAGCATGATGATCGGCACCACGTCGCGGCGGTCGCGCAGCAGCCGCGCGACGTCGTGACCCGTGGGTCCCTCGCCGAGCGCGACGTCGAGCAGCACGACGTCGAAGGCGCGGTCGGCGGCGGCCCGCAGCGCCGCGTGGCCGTCGGGCACGGCCGTCACGCGATGGCCCTCTCGCTCGAACGAACGGGTGAGCATGTCCCGCAGCGGCTCGTCGTCGTCGACGAGCAGGATGTCGAGGGCCGTGGAGGGCGCCACTCGCCTGAGCGTAGCGGTCGGGCCGGAGCCGCTCTGCAGCGCGATTAAGGGCTGTTAGCGGCCGTTAGCCGATGGATCGATCCGCGGGGGTCGAGGGGCAGGATGGCCACATATGGCTCTCGACTTCCCCACTGAACGCTTCGCTCGCAACGGCGACGGCTCGCAGAAGCCCGTCGCGGTGCTCGGCGGCGGCCCCGCGGGCCTGACCGCCGGCTACCTGCTCGCCCAGAAGGGGCGCCCCGTCATCGTGCTCGAGGCCGAGGACCAGGTCGGTGGCATCGCCAAGACCGAGGTCCGGGACGGCTACCGGTTCGACCTCGGCGGCCACCGCTTCTTCACCAAGTCCAAGGAGGTCGACGACCTCTGGCACGAGGTGATGAAGGAGGAGTTCCTCAAGCGCCCCCGCATGTCGCGGATCTACTGGAACGGCAAGTTCCTCGACTACCCGCTCAACGGCACGGACGTGATCAAGAAGCTCGGCCCCGTCGAGCTCGTGCGCTCCGGCCTCTCCTACCTGTGGGCGCTGATCAAGCCCAAGGGCAAGGAGGAGAACCTCGAGCAGTGGGTCTCCAACCGCTTCGGCTGGCGCCTCTACAACCACTTCTTCAAGGGCTACACCGAGAAGGTCTGGGGCGTCCCGACCACCGAGCTGCGTGCCGAGTGGGCCGCCCAGCGGATCAAGGGCCTTTCCTTCTGGTCTGCCGCCAAGGCCGCCTTCATGGGCAACGGCGACAACAAGATCAAGTCGCTGATCTCCGAGTTCCACTACCCCCGCTTCGGCCCCGGCCAGATGTGGGAGACGATGTGCGACGAGATCATCGCCCTCGGCGGCGAGGTCCGGCTCAACGCCCGCGTCGACGACATCGAGGTCGAGGACGGCCGCATCGTGGCCGTCACGGCCGGCGGCGAGCGGATCGAGTGCAGCGACGTCATCTCCTCGCTCCCGCTGCGCGCCACGGTCGGCCTGGCGGGCGAGTCCTCCGGCGCCTCCAAGGAGGTCAAGGACGCCGCGATGGGCCTGCGCTACCGCGACTTCCTGACGGTCGCGCTGATCGTCGACGGCGAGGACCTCTTCCCGGACAACTGGATCTACATCCACGACGACTCGGTCAACGTGGGCCGGATCCAGAACTTCCGCTCGTGGAGCCCGTGGATGGTCCCGGACCCGACCAAGGCCAGTGTCGGCCTCGAGTTCTTCTGCTTCCAGGGCGACGAGCTGTGGGAGATGGACGACGACGACCTCGTCGAGCTCGCCAAGAAGGAGCTCGGCCAGCTCGGGCTCGGCGATCCCTCGAAGGTCGAGAAGGGCTACGTCACGCGCGTGCCGCTCGCCTATCCGATGTACGACGCCGACTACGCCCAGCGCGTCGACGCGATCCGCGAGTGGCTGGAGACGATCTCCAACCTCCAGCAGGTCGGCCGCAACGGGCTGCACCGGTACAACAACTCCGACCACTCGATGCTCACGGCGATCCGTGCGGTGGACAACATCGTCAACGGCGCGAACCACGACATCTGGGCGGTCAACGCGGAGTCCGTCTACCACGAGGAGGACGTCGCGGACGAGCACCCGTACCGGCGCGCGCCCGAGACCAAGGCGATGCGCGAGCCGCTGGTCAGTTCCCGCACCTGATTTCGGTAGGCCGTAAACCGACCTTGGACAGATGTCCGATGGTCCGGCGTCCGGAGCAGTGACACTCTAGGCATTGTCCTGGAGGGCGTACGGATTGGGCCCATGGGCCCCGCTCATGGAGGAGCAGCGGAGGGATTCGCTTAGAAATCGGCCGCGCGGCCTGCACCGCGCGGCCGTTTCTCTTTAACGCGGCCGGGGGTAGGAGACCCGCATGAGCGACGACGACTCCACGACCAAGGCCGAGGACAAGGCCGAGCCTTCCGACGACGCCCAGGCGAAGGCCCAGCAGGAAGAGGAAGAGGTCGAGGAGGCCAAGAAGGTCATGGAGGAGCTCGAGGAGGGCGACCCGCCCGAGAACCTCGAGGACTGGCCCGGCGGCAAGGCCAAGTACCAGACCTACGGCGGCCCGGACTCCGGCGAGGGCGGCTACGAGGACGGCGCCACGGCCAAGCTCGGTCCGTCAAATCTGCGTCATCACGAGGACGGCTCGGTGACGATCGACGGCGAAGAGGTCGACGACCCCGACGAGTACAAGGGCGAGCCGATCCCCGGCGGGCCCAGCGACCCCGACGCGCCGCCCGACCCGGCCATGATCGGCCAGGACAACGAGGCCGAGGAATCCGACTCGGACGACGACTCCGGCGCCGACTCGGACGACGACTCCGGCGCCGACTCGGACGCCGACGACGACTCCGACGCGGACGCGGACGCGGACGACGACTCCGGCGACGACGACGACGCCGACCGCGACGCCGACGACGCGGACTCCGAGGACCGCTGAGCTAGCGCCGCCGGATCGCGATCCGGCGGCTCACGTCGCGCCGGTTGCCGGCCGCGTCGCGCGCGACCACGGTCAGCGCCGCGATCACCCGCTTGCGGCGCAGGGTGCGCCGCAGCTTCCGCGCCGTCTTGCGGCTGATCCGCGCGGTCAGCAGGGTGCGCCGCCCGGCCGCGAGCTGCCGCCGCGCGGTCCGGAACGGCCCGACGCCGCGCAGCCGCCCGCCGACCCGCACCGTGGCGGGCTCGTCCGTCGTGACCGCGACCCGCAGCCGGCGCCGCGGCACGAGCGTGCGCCGCCCGCTGACACGCGCGCGCACGCTGGGCGCCTTCGAATCCGCGGTCGTGCCGGGCCCTTGTTGCAGGCCGCCGCCCGGCGTGGCGCCGCCCGTGCCCCCGCCGGGGAAGCACGCATTGGCGGGGCCCTCCACGAGCCGGTACACCGGGCCCGCCTGCGAAACCACGTGGACGCGGCCCGAAGCGTCCTCCCCGAACGACGTCGGGCTGTCGATCGGCACGCAGGCGGAGGCGTCCGTCGACGGGTCGGAGAGCACCAGCGAGCGCAGCCGACCGTCGCAGAAGTCGGCGTAGACGTAGCGGCCGAGCAGCGACGGGAGGCCCGGATCCCTGACCACGTAGCCGCCCGTGATCGAGCAGAAGCCGTCGCCGGCGTGGGTGAAGTCGATCACCGGCGCCGTGTGGGTGCCCGGGAACTCGCCGCCGCTGCACAGCGTCGGGGTCTCCGGGTCGGTGGCGCCCCCGCGCGCCGGCGTGGCGATCTTGCCCTCGTAGCAGCGCCAGCCGTAGTTGACGCCGCGGCCGCCGCCGGCGCTCGCGGGCGCGAAGTCGATCTCCTCGCGGTGGCCCTGCCCGACGTCGGCGATCGCGAGGTCGCCCGTGGCGCGGTCGAACGAGAACCGCCACGGGTTGCGCAGGCCGTAGGCCCAGACGGCGTTGCCGAAGGGGTTGTCGGCCGGCACGGTGTGGGCTCCGTCGGTGGCGCCGCTCGGGTCGATCCGGAGGATCTTGCCGAGCAGCGAGCTCGTGTCCTCGGCGTCGTGGATGGGGTTGTCGTTGGACATGCCGCCGTCGCCCGTGGCGATGTAGAGCAGCCCGTCGGGGCCGAACTGGAGCTGGCCGCCGTTGTGGTTGCTCGCCTCGGTGTGCGGGATCGAGATCACCACCCGGCGGGTCGCGGCGTCCGCCGCGTCGGGGTCGAGCGAAGAGCGCCTGTGCTCGTAGACCTGCAACGAGCGGTCGGCTGCCGTGAGGAAGACGTACGAGAGCCCGCTGACCGCGTAGTCGGGAGGGAAGGCGATCGAGAGCAGCCCCTGCTCGCTGCCGGAGCTCCTCGTGATCCCGCGTACGTCGAGGAACGTCTTGACGGCGCCGCCGGAGAGCACCTTCACCAGGCCCGCCTGCTCGACGACGAACAGCCGCCCGTCTCCGGGCGGGGATGTCACGTGGGTCGGCGCGGTGAAGTCGCCGACCTTGGAGAGCGTGGGCGCGGCGTGCGCGGCGGCGGGCGCGAGGAGGCCGGCGGCCGCGAGCAGGAGGACGGCGAGCCGGCGCAACGGGCTAGTGGGCCGCGACGGACCCGTCCTCGGGCTCGAGCGGGCGGCCCTCGCCGCTCCAGGCCTCGAGGCCGCCGTCGAGCGAGTAGGCCTCGTAGCCCGCGCGGCGGAACGCGTCGGCCGCCATCGCCGAGCGGCTCCCGACGCGGCAGTAGAAGACGACGGGGCGGTCCTGCTCGATCGTGGCCGCCTGCGAGGCGACCTCGCCGAGCACGATGTGGCGCGCGCCGCCGATCCGGCCGGCGTCCCACTCGTGGTCCTCGCGCACGTCGATCAGCTGCGCATCCTGGTCGCGGCGCAGCGCCTCGGCCTGCTCCGGCGTGACGTCCCGGTCCCCTGCCATCCCCCCAAACGGTAGCCGCTCACGGCCGGGGCCCGCGGGCCTTCGGGCCGCCGCCGGCCTCGTGGGCGACGAGCTCGTGGGCGCGGCGCGCCCAGGCGCACAGCAGCGGGCGGGTCTCCCGCGGGTCGATGATCTCCTCGACGCCGAAGCGCTCGGCGGTGCGGAACGGCGAGCGCACGGCGTTCAGCCGCGCCTCGATCTCCGCGCGCAGGGCGACCGGGTCCTCGGCGGCCTCGAGCTCGCGGCGGTAGGCCGCCTCCAGCCCGCCTGCGATCGGCAGCGAGCCCCAGTCGCCTGAGGGCCAGGCGTAGCGGACGAGCAGCCGGGAGGCGTCGGCGTGCGCCGCGCCCGCGACGCCGTAGACCTTGCGCACGAGCACCGACGCCCACGGCACCGACGCCTGGTGGACCGCGAACAGCGCGCGGGCGCCGCGGCGCATCGTGCCCGCCCGCTCGGCCTCCGTCCCGATCACGAAGCCCGGCTGGTCGACGAAGTTCACGACGGGCAGCCGGAACTGGTCGCAGAGGTCGACGAAGCGCACGAGCTTGTCCGAGGCGTCGCCGGTGAGCCCGCCGCCGTAGTGCTTCGGATCGGAGGCGATCACGCCGACCGGGCGGCCGTCGAGCCGGCCAAGCGCGCAGATCGCCGGGCGCCCGTGGCGGGCGCCGAGCTCGAACAGCGAGCCGCGGTCGAGCACCGCCTCGAGGATCGCGCGCATCGCGTACGGCTTGCGCGGGTCGCGCGGGACGACCTCCAGCAGCGCCTCCTCGCGCCGGTCCGGCGCGTCGGTGGAGGCCGCGATCGGCGGCAGCTCCCAGACGTTGGCCGGCAGGTAGGAGAGGAAGCGCCGCAGCTGGGCCAGCGCGTCGTCCTCGTCGGCCGCCTCGTTGTCGACCGCGCCGGCGCGCGTCTGCGCTCTGGCGCCGCCGAGCGCCTCCTTGTCGGGCGACTCGCCCATCGCGGCCGCGACGACCGGCGGCCCGGCGACGAACAGCTGGCCCGTGCCGCGCACGATCACCGAGAAGTGCGAGGCGACCACGCGCGCCGCGCCCAGCCCGGCCACGGGCCCGAGCGCGGCGGCGACGACGGGCACGATCGCCATGTTCTCGACGGCGACCTCCATCCCGGGCAGGAACGGGACGTAGGTGAAGCCCATCTGCTCGAGCGACTTGACCGAGCCGCCGCCGCCCGTGCCGTCGACGAGCCGCGCGAGCGGGAGCCGGAGGTCGTGCGCCATCCGCTCCGCGTGGACCATCTTCTGCCAGATCGCGGCGTCGGCGGCGCCGCCGCGGATCGTGAAGTCGTCCGCCTGGACCACGAGCCCGCGCCCGTCCGCCTCGCCCTGGCCGATGACCATGTTCGCGGGCATGAAGGTCTCGAGCGCGCCGTCCTCGCCGTAGCCCGCTACACCGGCCAGCGCGCCGGTCTCGTGGAAGGTCCCCGGGTCGAGCAGCCGCTCGATCCGCTCGCGCACGGTCAGCTTGCCGGCGGCGTGCTGGCGCTCGACGCGCGACGCGCGGTCGGGGTGCGACCCGGGATCGCGCGCGAGCGCCTCGCGCCTGCGCAGCTCGTCGAGCTCGGGCTCCCAGGACATGGCCGGGGAGACTAGCCTCGGGCCCATGTGGAGCAACTGGGCCGGCACGCACTCCTGCGTGCCCGTGGCGATCGAGCACCCGAAATCCGCGCGCGAGGTGGCCGGCGCGGTGCGCCGGGCCGCCGCGGCGGGCCGGACGGTGCGCGCGGCGGGGGCCGGCCACTCGTTCTCGGCCTGCGTGCCGACCGACGGGACGCTGGTGGTGCTCGACCGCCTGGACCGGGTCCTCGATGCCGACCCGGCCTCCGGGCTGGTGAAAACGGAGGCCGGGATCACGCTCGCGGCGCTCAACGGCGCCCTGGAGGAGCACGGCCTGGCGCTGCCCAACCTCGGTGACATCGACGCCCAGACGCTGGCGGGCGCGATCGCGACCGGGACGCACGGCACCGGCGCCCGGCTGCCGAACCTCAGCGCGCAGGTGGAGGCGCTCGAGCTCGTCGACGGCACGGGCGAGCGGCGCACGCTCACCGGCGACGACGGCGACCTGCTGCGGGCCGCCCGCATCGGGCTCGGCTCGCTGGGGATCGTGACCGCGGTGACGCTGCGCTGCGTGCCCGCGTTCCGCCTGCGCGGCGTGGACACGACGCTGCCGCTGGAGGAGGTGCTCGACGGCCTCGACGAGCGCGTTGACGCCCACGACCACTTCGAGTTCTGGACGTTCCCGCACTCGCCGCTGGCCCTGACGCGCACGAACGACCGCACCGACGCGCCGGTCAGCGCGCCGGGCCCGGCCAAGGCGTGGCTGCACGACGTGCTGCTCGACAACCACGCGCTCGAGCTGCTGAGCCGCGCCGGCCGCCGCTACCCGCGGGCGATCCCGCGCATCAACCGGCTCGCCGCGGCGGCCGCCTCCGGGCGCGAGCGGGTGGACGCCTCGCACCGCATCTTCGCCAGCCCGCGGCTCGTGCGCTTCGACGAGATGGAGTACGCGATCCCGCGCGAGCACGCCGCCGACGCGGTCCGCGGCGCCCGCGCGATCCTCGAGCGCCACCCGGTGAACTTCCCGGTCGAGCTGCGCTTCGTGGCCGGAGACGATGCCCTGCTCTCACCCGCGCACGGCCGCGACACCGCCTACGTGGCGGTCCACGTCTTCAAGGGGATCGACGGCGAGCGGCCGTTCCGCGAGGTCGAGCGGCTGATGGCCGGCTGGGGCGGCCGCCCGCACTGGGGAAAGCGCTCCTACCTCGGCGCCCGCGAGCTCAAGACCCGCTACCCGGCCTGGGACGCCTTCGCCGCCGCCCGCGCGGAGCTCGACCCCGAAGGCCGCTTCGAGAGCACCTGGGCGCGCCGGACGCTCGGCGCCGCGCGCCGCCGCGCGGCGGCTTAGGCGCGCTGGCTACAGGAACGCGCGGCCCTCCCCGCGGTAGGTCGGGACGGTCTCGGCGACCTCGCCGCCCCGCACGAGGTGGACCGCGTCGAAGCGCTCGCACAGCTCGCCGGCCTTCGCGTGGCGGAACCAGACCCGGTCGCCGACGCGCAGCGAGGCGGCGGCCTCGCCGGTGACCGGCGTCTGCACCTCGCCGGCGCCCTCCTGGCGGTCCAGCCGCAGCCCCACCGGGAGCACGGGGCGCGGCAGCCGGTCCGCGCCCGCCGCGCCCGAGGCGAGGTAGCCGCCGCCGAGCACGGTCGCCACCGTGGCCGACGGCCGCCGCACGACGGGCAGCGCGAACAGCGCGGCCGGACGCGCCGAGAACGCCCGGTAGGCGTCGAACAGCGTCGGCGCGAACAGGCCCGAGCCGGCTGCCACCTCCGTCACCGCGGGCTCGGCGGCCGTGCGCTCGACCGAGCCGGTGCCGCCACCGTTGACGAAGCGCAGCGGCGCGACCGCGCGCACGGCGGCGACGACCTCGGCGCGGCGGGCAGCCAGCTCGCGCGCGGAGGCCGCCTGCATGCCCGCGATCGCGGCGCCGGCGAGCGCCCCGAGCCGCCCCGGCGGCCGGTCGCCGACGCCCGCGATGTGCGCCTCGTAGCTCATCAGCCCGTCGAGCACGAGCTCGGGCCGCGCGGCGATCTCGCGCGCCAGCGCCGCCGCGGCCGCCGGGCTGTGCAGCGGCGAGCGCTTGGCCCCGATCCGCAGCCGCCCGCCGAGCGGCCGCCAGCCCGCGTCGACGTCGAGGCAGACCTTCACGGGCGCCGCGGCCGTCGCGCCCGCCGCCTGGATCAGGTCAAGGTGCTCGATCGAGTCGACCATGACGGTCACCCGCTCGCGCGCCGCCCCCTCCGCGAGCTCGCGCAGCGCCCGCCGGTCGGCGGCCGGGTAGGCGACGACGAGGTCCTCGTGGCCGTGGCCGGCCAGCCACAGCGCCTCGGGCAGCGTGAAGGCGAGGATCCCCTGCAGGCCGGCGTCCAGGGCGCGCTCGATCAGCGCTCGCACGCGGACGGACTTGGACGCCAGCCGGACCGGCTTGCCGCCCGCGCGGCGCAGGAGGTCGGCCGCGTTGGCGTCGAACGCATCGAGGTCGACGACCGCGAACGGCGGGTCCAGGCCCGCGGTGGCGGCGTCGAGCCGCGCCCGGTCGGCATCTGCGAGAACCGTCACGCCTGCTCACGCTAGCTGCCGGGGCGTCCGCTAGAGTGCCGCGCTTCGAAACGGGACATAACGCCGAGTCCGGTGCGGTCGGGGGACTGCACGGGAGCGGGGGAACCAAGAGCAGTGAGGCCAGGGGAATCCTGACCGGGGGCGAATCGCCGTAGCGAGCGGCGTAGCGCGAGTCTTTCCGCGCGAGCCCGACAGCTAACCCCGCAGGCGGTTGAAGAAAGGATCGTCTTGTCGCGCTGTCGTACGCTCGCGATCGCTCTGGCCGTGGCCGGGGCCGTCGTACCAATATTCTCCGCCCCTGAGGCGGAGGCCGCCAAGCTCACCCTCGGCGACCGCAATCTCCGCCAGGGAATGGCCGGACGCGACGTCCGCGTCCTGCAGGACTTCCTGACGCGCGTCGGCATAGAGACCGACGTCGACGGCAATTACGGGCCGCTCACCGCGCGCCGCGTGAAGTCGTGGGAGCGCCGCTCCGAGCGCAGGGTCAACGGCCGCATGTCGCGCGCCGACGGCCGCAAGCTGCGCCGGCAGGTCAACGCCGGGGTGACCGTCTACACCAAGCCGCAGCCCGAGCCGGCCCAGCCCGCCACCGGCGAGACGGCGGTGCTCAACTCCGACGGCACCGCGACCGCGCCCGACTCGGCGCCGCAGGTCGTAAGGACGTGATCGAGGCCGGCAACCGGATCATCGACAAGCCGTACAAGTACGGCGGCGGCCACGGGCGCTGGGAGGACTCGGGCTACGACTGCTCGGGCTCGATGTCCTACGCGCTGCACGGCGGCGGCCTGCTCAAGCGGGCGCTGACCTCGTCGGACTTCTCGCGCTGGGCACAGCCCGGCAAGGGCCGGTGGATCACCACCTACGGCAGCGGCGGCCACTCCTACATGGTCGTGGCCGGCCTGCGCTTCGACACGGGCTACAACGACAGCGACTCCGACGGCCCGGACTGGTCGACGAAGATGCGCCCGGCTCGCGGGTACACCGCCCGCCACCCGGCGGGCCTCTAGGGGGAGCGCCACGCGCCCGCCGCGAGAGGCGGCGGGCGCGTGGAGGAGCCTACGCGGCGGGTTGGATGTTCTGGTTGACCCGGAAGAGGTTCCCGGGGTCGTAGGTCGCCTTGACCTCGGTGAGCCGGTCGTAGTGGTCGCGGTAGCTCGCGCGCACCCGCTCCTGGCCCTCGTCCATCATCATGTTCACGTAGGCGCCGCCCATCGAGTACGGGTGCAGGGCCTCGTGGTAGGCGACGGTCCAGTCGCGGATCAGCCCGGCGTTCGCCGGGTCCGGGTCGACGCCGACGAACACGGAGCCGTACTTCGCGTCGCGGTAGGCCCACGCCGTGTCGTCCTTGCCGACCCGCGCGGCCGCGCCGTTGATCGGGTACATGTGCATGCTCGACTGCATCGTGGGCAGCCTCGCGGCGTGCTCGCAGTGCAGGGCGATCGCCTCGTCGGTGAGCTCCTTCACGAAGTCCGCGCGCCAGTACCACTGGTGCCCGGGCGGGTAGAGGCCGTCGAACGCCGAGTTCCAGGCCGGGAACGGCATCCGCTGCACGCCGTGCAGCTCCGGCTTGGCGGCGGCCAGCAGGTCGTCGAAGACGTCGGTCGCGTCGGGGTCGGTGACGCACCAGGCGATGCCGCACATCTTGCGCCCGTGCAGCTCGGCCGGGAACGACGGGTCCGGCGGCACCTCGAGGAACAGGAAGAAGCCGCCGACGATGTCGGGCGCCGTCTCTATGTAGGTGTCGAATGCGCGCATGACCTGCGGGGCGGCCTCCAGCGGCCACAGCGTCGGCCCGGCGAGCACCTCGCCCACCTCCTGCAGCGCGAACGAGAAGGACACGACGGCGCCGAAGTTGCCGCCGCCGCCGCGCAGCGCCCAGAAGAGGTCGGGCAGCTCCGACTCGCTGGTGCGCACGAGCTGGCCGTCGGCGAGCACGACGTCGGCCGCGATCAGGTTGTCGATCGTGAGCCCGCCGCCGCGGGTCAGGTGGCCGAGCCCGCCGCCGAGCGTGATGCCGCCGACGCCGGTGGTGGAGATGATCCCGCTCGGCAGCGCGAGGCCGAACGGCGCGCACGCGTGGTCGACGTCGCCCAGCAGCGACCCGCCCAGCACCCGTGCGACCTTCGACGCCGGGTCGACGATCACCCCGCGCATCGCGGAGAGGTCGATCACGAGCCCGTCGTCGACGCTGCCCAGGCCCGCCCCGTTGTGGCCGCCGCCGCGGACCGCGAGCGGCATCCCCTCGCTTCGTGCGTGCCCGACGGCGGCGATCACGTCGGCCGCGTCGGTGCAGCGCGCGATCAGCGCCGGGTGGCGGTCGATCATCGCGTTGTAGAGCTTGCGGCGCTCGTCGTACTCCGGGTCGCCTGGCGCGGTCAGCGTGCCGCGCATGGCGGTCTCGAGCGCAGCTGGGGCAATGCTGGACATCTGCGGGACCTCCTGGGGGGTGGCTCGCTCCTACCCTCCTCCGCCGCGGGGGCCCAGGTCAAAGCGCCCTGCCCGAAGGGGCAGGCGCCGTCTCGTGAGAAGGCGGCTAGTACGCCGGAGGCTCGCGGTCGCGCACGACCGTGCGATCCGTGGTCGCACGGCGCGCCGACGAGAGGAAGAAGAGCGAGATCAGCAGGCCGATCACGCCGACGACCATGAGGATGATCCCGACGGTGTCGATCTTGATCCCGGAGATGTCGCCTTCGATCGCGAAGTAGAGGATCGCGCCGACGGCGATCAGGAAGAGGGATGTGCCGATGCCCATAGGACGCATCGTCCCCGCCGGGTCACGAAACAAACCCCCTCTAGGCTGCGTGCATGGCCACGACCACTCCGCCCTCCGATACCTACGCCCTCACCGACGACCAGGTCGAGTTCCGCGACGCGATCCGCAAGATGGTCGTCGAGCGCGTCGCCCCGCGGGCCGCCGAGATCGACGCGAAAGCGGAGTACCCGTGGGACCTGCGCAAGCTGTTCGCCGAGCACGACCTGTTCGGGCTCCCTTTCGGCGAGGAGCACGGCGGCACCGGGACCGGGACGCTGATGCTCAACGTGGCGATCGAGGAGGTCGCGCGCGCCTGTGCCTCCAGCGCGCTGATGCTGATGGTGCAGGAGCTCGGCACGCTGCCGATCAGCCTGTTCGGCTCGGACGAGCTCAAGCAGCGCTTCCTGCCCCGCTGCGCCTCGGGCGAATGGACGCCCGCGTTCGCGCTCTCGGAGCCCGAGGCCGGCTCTGACCCCGGCGGGATGATCACCCGCGCGGTGCGCGACGGCGAGGAGTGGGTGGTCACCGGCACCAAGAACTGGATCACCAACCTCGGCGTGGCCGACTTCTACGTCGTGTTCGCCAAGACCGACCCGAAGGCCGAGCGCTCGCACGGCATCAGCGCGTTCGTCGTGGAGGCCGACCGGCCCGGGTTCAGCGTCGGCAAGCTCGAGCACAAGCTGGGCATCAAGGGCTCGCCGACCGGCCAGCCGATCTTCGACGACGTGCGGATCCCCGCCGGGAACCTGATCGGCGAGGAGGGCAAGGGCATGCACGTCGCGCTCGGCACGCTCGACCACTCGCGCCTCGGCGTGGCCGCGCAGGCGGTCGGGATCGCGCAGGGCGCGACCGACCATGCCGCCGCCTACGCGCGCGAGCGCCGCCAGTTCGGCCGAGCGATCGCCGAGTTCCAGGGCATCCAGTTCAAGCTCGCCGACATGGAGACGCGCACGGCGGCCGCGCGCGAGCTGCTCTACCGAGCGTGCGCGAAGATCGACCGCCACGAGCCCGACCGCGGCAAGTACTCCGCGATGGCCAAGCTGTTCGCCTCCGACACGGCGATGGCGGTCACCGTGGAGGCCGTCCAGGTGCTCGGCGGCTACGGCTACGTGACCGAGTACCCCGTCGAGCGCTACATGCGCGACGCGAAGATCACGCAGATCTACGAGGGCACGAACGAGATCCAGCGGCTCGTGATCGCCCGCTCGCTCCGCTAGCGTCTGAGCATGCTCTCCGGTTGGTCGATCGCCCGCAGGATCGCGGTCTCGGCGGTCGTCGCGCTATCGGTCGGCGTGCTCCTCGCGACGGTCGCCGGCGGGCTGTCGCCGAGCTACCCGGTCAAGGTGATGCAGTTGATCGCGACGGTGCTCGCCGCGATCGTCGTCATCGGCATCGTGATGAGCTTCGTCACCAGCCGGCTGGCCGACTACACGGACCCCGCCGACGACGAGGAGTTCGAGCGGCTCGTGCAGCAGTCGGAGCGGCTCGCGCGCGACAACGTCGCAGCGGAGCCCGACGAGGGCGAGTTCATGGCGCTGGACCCGCGCACCCCGGCCGACTTCGAGGAGCTTGTGCGCCAGGCGCTCGACGACCTGCCGGACCTGCTGCTGCGCGCGCTCGACCACGTGGCCGTGGTGATCTCCGACAAGGGCCGCCGCAACCGCGCATACGGGCTCTATCAAGGCGACACGGCCGCGCGCGACAACTACCCCGACCGCATCATCATCTTCCGCGACACGCTGCTGCGCGACTTCGGCCACGACCCCGACGAGCTGCGCGCGCAGGTCACGCGCACGGTGCGCCACGAGCTCGCGCACCACCTCGGCGCCGACGAGCTCGGAGTACGGGGGCTGGGACTTTGATGATCGTGATGACACCCGAGGCCGGCGAGGCCGAGATCGAGGCGGTCAAGGCCAAGCTGAAGACGACGGGCGTGCACGTGCTCGTGCTGCCGGGCGAGCTGACCACCGCGATCGGGGCGATCGGGGACCCCGAGGGCGTGCGCGAGCTCGGGCTCGAGGGCATGGCCGGCGTCGACCGCGTGGTGCCGATCTCGCGCCCCTACAAGCTCGCCTCCTCCGAGCTGGCCCACCACGAGCCGACGGCCTTCTCCGTCGACGGCCGCCGCGTCGGCGGCAACCAGACGTTCTGCCTGATCGCGGGCCCGTGCACGGTGGAGACGCGCGAGCAGACGCTCGCCGTCGCTCGGACGGTCCGCGACGCCGGCGCCTCGATGCTGCGCGGCGGGGCGTTCAAGCCGCGCACGTCGCCGTTCGCCTTCAAGGGCCTCGGCCGCGAGGGGCTCGAGATCCTCGCCGAGGCGCGCGCGGAGACCGGCCTGCCGGTCGTCACCGAGTTCCTCGACACCCAGCACGCCGAGGCGATCGCGCAGTTCGCCGACGTCGTCCAGATCGGCGCCCGCAACATGCAGAACTACGCGCTGCTGGAGGTGGCGGGCAAGCTCGGCAAGCCCGTCCTGCTCAAGCGCGGGCTGTCGTCCTCGCTCGACGAGCTGCTGATGGCCGCCGACTACATCCTCAAGGAGGGCAACGAGCGCGTGATGCTGTGCGAGCGCGGCATCCGCACGTTCGAGACGGCGACGCGCTTCACGCTGGACCTCAGCGCCGTGCCGTGGCTGAAGCTGCACTCGCACCTGCCGGTGATCGTCGATCCCAGCCACGCCTCCGGCGACCGCCGGCTGGTGGAGCCGCTCGCGCGCGCGGCGGCGGCCGTCGGCGCCGACGGGATCATCGTCGAGGTCCACGAGGACCCCGACGAGGCGCTCTGCGACGGCCCCCAGGCGCTCTATGCGCGCGACTTCGCGGAGTTCGCCCAGCACGTGGCGGCGCATGCGTCGCTCGTGGGCCGCGAGTTCGCCTAAGGCGGTTCGAACCCGGCGGGTAAGGGGGTGCTGCCCGCACCGATGAGTTCCGTGCGGGCTGCCAGTCTGAGGGTTCGATGAGCACTTCTCCTGCGATCGAGGCCGAAGGCCTCGTCAAGCACTTCGGTGACACGCGCGCGGTCGACGGCGTCGACCTGTCCGTCGCCCAGGGCGCCGTCTACGGCGTGCTCGGCCCGAACGGCGCCGGCAAGACCACCACCATCCGCATGCTCGCCACGCTGCTGGCGCCCGACGCCGGCCGGGCTTCCGTGCTCGGCCACGACGTGGTGTCCGACGCCGACGCCGTGCGCTCGCTCGTGAGCCTCACGGGCCAGCTCGCGTCGGTCGACGAGGACCTGACGGGGCGCGAGAACCTCGTGCTGATGGCGCGCCTGCTCGGGCACGGCCGCGCCGGGGCGAGCGCGCGGGCGGCGGAGCTGCTGGAGGCGTTCGGCCTCGCCGATGCCGCCGGCAAGCAGGTCAAGCACTACTCGGGCGGCATGCGCCGCCGGATCGACATCGCCGCGAGCATCGTCGTGACGCCGCGGCTGATGTTCCTCGACGAGCCGACCACGGGCCTCGACCCGCGCTCGCGCAACCAGGTCTGGGACATCGTGCGCGCGCTGATCGGCGAGGGCACGACCGTGCTGCTGTGCACGCAGTACCTCGAGGAGGCCGACCAGCTCGCCGACCGGATCGCCGTCATCGACCACGGGCGCGTGATCGCCGAGGGCACGCCGGCGCAGCTGAAGGCGTCCGTCGGGCGCGGCGCGCTGCACGTGCGCCTGCTCGACCCCGACCAGCGCCCGCGCGCCGCCGAGCTGCTCGGCGGCGAGGTCCACCTGCTGCCCGATCCGGCCGCGCTGTCGCTGCCGGGCGCGGGCGCCGAGGAGGCCTCGGGTGCGATCGCCGCGCTCGTCGCCGCCGGGGTCGAGGTGGCCGGGTTCTCGCTCGGCCAGCCGAGCCTGGACGAGGTCTTCCTGGCCCTCACCGGCCATCCCGCCGAGGACCACGAGGCCGAGGAGGTCGCCGCATGAGCGCCACGGAGACCGAGCGCTCCCCGGAGCTCGCGCAGGTCCACGCCGCGCTCGTCTCGGGCGAGCGGCCGCCGCGGCCGGGCCTGGTCGCGCAGTGCCTGACCTTCGGCTGGCGCGGGATGCTCAAGATCAAGCACGTGCCGGAGCAGCTGATCGACGTGACCCTCACGCCGGTGCTGTTCCTGCTCATGTTCACGTACCTGTTCGGCGGCGCCGTGGCCGGCTCCACCGACGGCTACCTGCAGTTCCTGCTGCCCGGCATGCTCGTGCAGTCGGTGCTGTTCGTCTCCGTGTACTCGGGCGTTGCCTTGAACACGGACAAGACCAAGGGCGTCGTCGACCGCTTCCGCTCGCTGCCGATCTGGCGCCCGGCCCCGCTGGTCGGCGCGGTCGTCGGGGACAGCGTCCGCTACGTCGTGGCGTCGGTGATCGTGGTGGTGCTCGGCTTGATCATGGGCTTCGAGGCCGAGGGCGGCGTCATCGGCGTGCTCGCCGCGATCGGGCTGATCGCGCTGTTCGCGTTCGGCCTGTCGTGGGCGTTCACGACGATCGGTCTGCTGATGCGCGCGCCCAACGCCGTCATGAACACCGGCTTCATGCTGCTGTTCCCGCTCGTGTTCCTCTCGAACATCTTCGTCGCGCCGGAGACGCTGCCGGGCTGGCTGGAGGCGTTCGTGGACGTCAACCCGATCAGCCACCTGACGACGTCCGCCCGCGGGCTCATGGGCGGCGACGCCGAGGCGGACTCGATCGCGATCTCGCTGCTGACGGCCGCGGGCCTCACGGCCGTGTTCGCGCCGCTGACGGTGCGGCTCTACCGCCGCATCTGAGCGCTACTCCCGCGTCACCCTCACGTCGTCGACGGCCGCCTCCACCAGCGAGGCGCCCGAGGCGTCGGCGGCCTCGACCTGGATTCGCACGGTCTGGCCGGCGAAGCCGCTCAGGTCCGCGGTCGCCGTGCTCCAGGCGGCGTCACGGTCGGTGGCGGACGCCGGCACGTTGAGCACCGTGGCCGTTGTCGCGCCGATCACGCGCACGCGCAGATAGTCGGCGCTGGACGCGTTGTTGCCGTGGGCGAGGTAGTAGGAGAGGCTCAGGCGGTATGTCGACCCACCCGTCAGCGCGATCGCCGGCGAGCGGACCGTCGTGGTGCCGCCGTCGACGTCATAGGCGCCCGCCGAACTCCCGGCCAAGGGTCCCGTGACGAGGTCGTTGACGCCGCTGACCGTGGTGCCGAGCTGCTTCGGGCCGCTCGAGCTGGTCGCCGCCGGGTCGCCACGCTCCCACCTACCGAGCGTGGCGGTGTCCGTGGCGCCGGCGTTGACCGTCCAGCCCCTGCTCGTCTCGAAGTCGTCGGCGAACAGGGTCACGGGGCCCGGGAGGCCGCAGTACTCCGCCTGCTTGCCGATCTCGCGGTACATGCAGTCGGCGGTCTCGAGCAGCCGCAGCGCGGCCTCGCGGTTGCGCGAGGTCTCGCGGCTGATCACCTCGTCGGGCGGGTAGAAGCCCGGGCTCGAGCTTCGCGGGTAGAGCTCAAACGTGTAGGAGAAGATCCGGTGCTGGCCGTAGAGCCAGTCGTCGATCGTGCCGTCGGTGATGTAGAGGTCGGACCCCTGCTGCGGCGTGAAGCCGTTCGTCGCGGCCATCTCGCGCCCGAAGGAGGAGAAGACGGCGTGGTCGTCCGCGCGCATGTCGGCCGGGATGTCCGTATACGTGTAGCCGTAGGGCCAGAGGACCAGCTCGGAGTAGGTGTGGAAGTCGATGCTGGCCTTGATCTGCTGCACGCCGCCGACGACGCGCGAGTTCACGAGGTCGCGCACCCTCTGTGACTCGGGCGCCGAGAACGCGGCCGCGCCGCGGTAGGTCTCGGAAGAGAAGGTGCCGCTCGAGCCGCCACAGCAGCCCCACCGGTACCCCCAGTTGCGGTTGAGGTCGGTACCGACGGAGGTCGAGCCCGAGTTCGGCTGGCGGTTCTTGCGCCAGGAGCGGTAGCTCCCCGTGGCGATGTCGTACTCCACGCCGTCCGGGTTGACCATCGGGACGATCCAGATCTCTCGCGAGTCGACGATCGAGCGGATGCGCGCGTCGCCGGCGTACTTCGACGTGAGCTCGTCGAGCAGGTAGAGCGCCATCTCGACTGTCAGGTGCTCGCGCGCGTGCTGGTTGGCGGTGAAGAGCACCTCGGGCTCGGCCTCGTCGGTCGCAACGTTGTCGGAGACCTTGAGCGCGTAGATCGGACGGCCCTCGTAGGAGGTGCCGAGGGAGATGCGCTGCACCAGGCCCGGGTAGGCGTTGGCGACGTTCGTGATCTGACTCACGGTCTCGGCGTAGTTGTGGAACGAGGCGTCCGCAGCCGGGAAGTCGCTCGTGCGCGCGCGCGGTCCGCGGGCGGGCGCCCGCCGTGGCGCGCGCAGCCGCCGAACGCCGTAGCCGAGCCGTCGCACGGCGCGTACCTCGCGCCGGGTCATGCCCGCCACCACGTGACCGTGGTCGACCTCGACGATCGCGGCGCCGCGTGTGGCGATGGACGTCCGGTCGAGCACGTCGCGCACCCCGTCGATCTCATAGAGCCGCGCGCGGTCGGCGGCGGCGGCCGGCGCCGCTGCGAAGAGCGCGAGCGCGGCTGCGATCAGGACGGCACGGCCACGGCGATGGGACGGCATCGGCTCTCCTCCGTACGAACGGGCGGCGCGAGCCTACCCGCGCCGGAGCGCGCCGTCGACCCGCGGGTCAGCGCGGGCCGCTGCGGATGGCGGAGTTCGCCATCCGCAGCAGCTCCCGCTTGGCCACCTTCGCCTGGATCGAGTAGAGCGTGTGGCGCTCGCGCCACTCGATGCTCGGCGGCGAGCAGGAGGCGCCGCAGGAGAGCGGCCGGTAGTAGCCGGTGCGGCCGCGCGCAAGCCGGATCGCGCGGCGCCCGCTCGGCTTGCCGTCGCGGACGCCCTTGAACTCGGCGATGAAGCACGCGGTCGCCTGGTTGCAGTCCCGCACGGCGCCGAGGTCGAACCGCCAGGCGCCCGCGGTGGCGCGGCCCTCCGCGTAGAAGCGGCGGAAGCCCGCCTCCATCCTCTGCGGCAGCAGGATCGGCACGCTCGTCTGCGCGTGCGCGCGCTCGAGCTGCGTCGCGAAGCGCTTCGGCACGTCGATCGTGCGCGCGCCCGCGGCGGGCGCGGTGACGGCGAGCAGCACGAGGCTCAGCAAAAGCGGGCGGCGCATGGGCGCGGAGACTATTCGGCTCCGGCGTTGCTTTGGCAGGCGCCGGGAGCGCTGGGGTGGGGCGTGGGCAACGGCATTGGCTTGCAGGGGGAAGGGGGAGTGGTCCCGGATCGGCGGTCGAGTGGCACCTGCATTCCCGCTGAGGGAATGGAAGTGCCACTCGCGGCCATAATCGGGGCATGGAGGTGCTCTTCTTCGAGGCTCCGGCGCAGTGGCGGGCGTGGCTGGAGGCCAACCACGCGACGGCGACCGAGGTCGAGGTCGGCTTCCGGCGCAAGGCCACCGGCCTGCCCAGCATGACCTGGTCGGAGGCGGTGGACGAGGCGCTGTGCTTCGGCTGGATCGACGGCGTGCGCCACTCGATCGACGAGACGAGCTACCGCAATCGCTTCACGCCGCGCAAGCCCGCGAGCACGTGGAGCAAGGTCAACATCGCCAAGGTCGAGGCGCTCGAGGCGGCCGGGAAGATGACCGATGCCGGCCGCGCCGCCTTCGCGCGCCGCACCGAGGCCAACTCGGGGATCTACTCGTTCGAGGGCGACCGGGTGGACGAGCTGCCCGAGCCCTACGCGGCGGTGCTCGCCGCCGACGAGCGGGCGAGCGCCGGCTTCGCGGCGCGCCCGCGCTGGTACCGGCGCGCGGCGGTGCACTGGGTGACCAGCGCGAAACGCGAGGCGACGCGCGAGCGCCGCCTCGCCCAGCTCGTGGAGTCCTCGGCCGCGGGCGAGGAGGTCCCTCCGCTCAGGCGGAGTTGACCCCCGTGCCGATCGGGCACGAGACGCCGGTGCCGCCCAGCCCGCAGTAGCCGTTCGGGTTCTTGGCCAGGTACTGCTGGTGGTAGGCCTCGGCGTAGTAGAACGGCCCGGCCTCGGCGATCTCCGTGGAGATCTCGCCGTAGCCCGACTCGGAGAGCTGCGCCTGGAAGGTCGCTCGCGAGGCCTCGGCGGCCTTCAGCTGCTCCGGCGTGGTCGTGTAGATCGCCGAGCGGTACTGGGTGCCGACGTCGTTGCCCTGGCGCATGCCCTGCGTCGGGTCGTGGTTCTCCCAGAACAGCTTGAGCATCGCCTCGTAGGACGTCTTGTCGGGGTCGAAGACGACGAGCACGGCCTCCGTGTGGTTGGTGCGCGCGGAGCACACCTCCTCGTAGGTCGGGTTCGGCGTCTGGCCGCCCGCGTAGCCGACGGCGGTCGTGTACACGCCGGGCGCGGTCCAGAACACGCGCTCGGCGCCCCAGAAGCAGCCGAGGCCGAACACGGCGGTCTCGAAACCGTCGGGGAACGGCGGCTGCATCGGGACGCCCAGGACGTCGTGGTGCGCCGGGACGGGAAGGGAGGTGTCGCGGCCGGGCAGGACCTGCTCCGGCTCGAGCAGAGTGGTCTTGTGGCGGGTGAAGAACATGTACCTCTGAGTCTAGGTACGCGTTCAAGCGTTACACCTAGGATCTCGCGCCACATGCGCATCCACGACGAGGTCTCCGACGCGCTCGCCTCCGGCCGCCCGGTGGTGGCGCTCGAGAGCACGATCATCTCCCACGGGCTGCCGCGGCCCCGCAACCTGGAGGTGGCCCGCGAGTTCGAGGCGGCGGTGCGGGCGGCGGGCGCCGTCCCGGCCACGATCGCGCTCGTCGGCGGCGAGGTCCGGATCGGGCTCGACGACGCCGCGCTGGAGGCGATCGCCGCCGGAGAGGACGTCGTCAAGTGCGGCGTGCGCGACCTCGCGCCGGCCGCCGCCCGCGGCGCGCACGGGGCCACGACCGTGGCCGCCACGTCGGTGCTCGCCGTGCGCGCGGGGATCGGCACGTTCGCGACCGGCGGGCTCGGCGGCGTGCACCGCGAGGCGCGCGAGACCTGGGACGAGTCGGCCGACCTCGGCACGCTCGCGCGCACGCCGATCACCGTCGTCTGCGCGGGCGTGAAGTCGATCCTCGACGTCGGCGCGACGCTCGAGCGGCTCGAGACGCTCAACGTCACCGTGCTCGGCTACGGCTCCGACGCCTTCCCGGGCTTCTACCTCGCCGACTCCGGCTTCCCGGTGCCGTGGCGGGTCGACTCCCCGGAGGAGGCCGCGGCGGTGGTGCACGCCCGCGCGGAGCTCGGCGGCGACGCCGCGATCGTCGTCGCCAACCCGCTGCCCGAGGCCGAGCAGCTGGACCCGGAGCTGCACGCGCGCGTGCTCGCCGACGGGCTCGCCGCCGCGGAGCGCGCGGGCGCCGTGGGGAAGGACGCGACCCCGTTCCTGCTCGACTTCTTCCACCGCGAGACAGGCGGCGCGAGCCTCGAGGTCAACGTGCGGATCGTGCTGCGCAACGCCGAGCTCGCGGCGCGGATCGCCGCCGCCGCGGCATGACCATCGTCGTCGTCGGCGACCTGATGGTCGACGTCGTCGCGGCGCTGCCGGGGCCGCTCGCGCACGGCAGCGACACGCCCGCGCGGATCTCCCACTCGCAGGGCGGCTCGGGGGCCAACGTGGCGGCGTGGCTGGTGGCCGCGGGGGCCGACGTGGCGTTCGCCGGCCGCGTGGGCGCCGACCCGCTCGGCGACGCGGCGGTCGCCGCGCTCGCCGGCGCCACGCTCGCCGTCGAGCGCGACCCGGAGCGCCCGACCGGCACCTGCATCGTGCTCGTGCACCCCGGCGGCGAGCGCACGATGATCCCGGACGCCGGCGCCAACGACGCGCTCGAGCTCGCGGAGCTGCCGGCGGGAGACCACCTGCACCTGACGGGCTACCGCCTGCTGCGCGAGGGCTCCCGGCCGGCCGCCATGCGCGCGCTGGCGCTCGCGCGCGAGCGCGGCATGACGGTGTCGGTCGATCCGTCCTCGGCCGCGCCGCTCGCGGGCGCGCCCGCGTTCCTGGAGTGGGTCGCAGGCGCAGATCTGCTGCTGCCCAACGCCGACGAGGCGCGCGTGCTCACGGGCGAGGCCGACCCCGAGCGGGCCGCCCGCGCGCTCGCCCAACCATCGCGAGCGGTGGATAACTCGGGCTCAGCCCGAGTTATCCACCGCTCGCGTGAGGTCGTGGTCACGCTGGGCGCGGACGGCGCGCTGTGGAGCGACGGCGAGCGCGTGCTGCGGGCGCCGGCGGTCGCCGCCGAGGTCGTGGACACCACGGGCGCCGGCGACGCGTTCGCCGCCGGCCTGCTCGCCGCCCGCGCTGACGGGGCCGAGCCGCCGGAGCAGCTCGCGGCCGGCTGCGCGCTCGCGGCCCGCGCCGTCGCGACGCGCGGCGCGCGGCCGGATAATGTCGCTGGGTGACCCCCGCGGACCTCGTGCCCCGTCCGGCGCTCGCGGCGCGCCTCGCCGCCGCGCTCGACGACGGCGCGGTGGAGCTGGTCGCGCCGGCGGGCTACGGCAAGACGGTGGCCCTCCAGCAGGCGCTCGAGCGGCGCGGCGGCGACGCCGCGTGGCTGCGCTGCACGCCCGCCGACCGCGATCCGGGGCGGCTGCTCGTCCACCTGCTCGACGTGCTGCGCGGCGCCGTGCCCGGACTCGGCGCGGTGCTGCGCGACCGCCTCGCCGCCGCCGAGCGCGTGGACGTCCCCGCCGCCACGCGAGAGCTTGCCGGTGAGCTGCGCCGGCTGCTGGTGGACCCGCTCACGCTCGCGGTCGACGATGCGGAGCAGTTGGAGGGGACGCCGGCGGAGTCCCAGGTGATCGCCGGGCTGCTGGACGCGGGGCCGCTCCGCGTCGCGGTGGCGACCCGGCGGCCGCTCGCGTCGCTGCCCGCGGGGATCACCCGGCTGGGCCCGCCCGACCTCGCGTTCAGCGCCGGCGACTGCGCCGAGCTCTTGCGCCGCCGGGCGCGGCGGGAGCCGGCGGCGGAGGAGGTCGAGGCGCTCTGGAGCCGGACCGAGGGCTGGCCGCTCGGCGTGGCGCTCGCCGCCTCGCCGGGGCTTCAGCCGGCCGCCGCGCCCACCGGGGCGGAGGGCCTGGCCGGCATCCTGCTCGACCCGCTGGATCCGGAGCTCCGCGCCGGTCTCGTCGACTCGAGCGTCGCTCCGGCGCTCGAGCCGGCCTTCCTCGCCGCGCTCGGGCTGCCGGAGCGCTTCCCCGCAGAGCTGCGCGACCGCGGCGTCCCGATCAGCGGCACGGCGCACCACCCGCTGGTGCGGGAGCTGCTGCTCGCCCGCTTCGAGGCCGAGCGGCCGCCGGAGCGCCGGGTGGCCGTGCACGCCGCGGTGGCCGGCGTGCTGGAGGAGGCGGGCAGGGGCGCCCAGGCGGTGGAGCACTGGCTGGCGGCCGGCCGCGACGAGCGGGCTGCGGCCGCCGTGGCGGCGCACGGCCCGGCGCTCGTGGCGACCGCGCCGGCGACCGTCGCCGGCTGGCTCGAGCGGCTTCCCGCCGCCGCCCGAGGGTCCCCGGAGCTGCGCCTGCTCGAGGGTCGCCTCGCCACCGGCGCCGGCCGGCTGCGGGAGGCCGTCGGGCCGCTCCGTGAGGCGGTCGCGGGCTTCGCGGCCCGCGGCGACGTGGAGGCGACCTGGCTCGCCCGCTCGGCGCTGGCGGACGCGTACGTCATCCAGGAGGACTTCGAGCCCGCGATCTCGCTCGCCGAGGGCTTCGCGGCCACGGAGGCCCGCGCGGCGCCATCGTCGCGATGGCCTCCGGCGCGGCGCTGGCGGGCGCCGGGCGCTTCGGCGAGGCCGAGGCCCTGCTGGCGCGTGCGGCCGCGCTGCCCGGTGCCGCGCCGCTCGGGCCGATCTTCGCGGGCTTCCGCGGATTCTGGGTGGATCTCCTGTGCGGGCGCCTGGACGCCGCCTCGCGGGCACGCGCGAGGCGATCGCGATGCTCGAGCGCGCCGACCCGGCGCGGCCGGCTGCCCTACGTGATCGGGTTCCTCGCCATGATCCAGGACCAGCGCGGCGGCAGGACGCCGCCCTCTGACCACGCTGGCGCGCGCGGAGCGGTCGCCGAGCAGTACGGCGCGGCGGCTAGTCCGCGCGGTCGCCCGCCGCTTCCGGGCCGGGACGTACGCGCGCCCGGGCCGTCTCGCCGAGGCCGAGCGGGAGCTCGCCGGCCGCGGTGAGCTGCCGCACGGCTGGTTCCCCGGCGACGCGGAGCTCACGCGCGCGACGATCGCGGCTCGCCGGGGCGAGCAGGCCGCGGCGTGCGAAGCCGTCGGCGAGGCGATCGAGGCCGGGTGCGCTGGGCACGCTGGCGGTCGCGCTGGCGGACGACCGCGCTGCTCGCCCCCGTGCTCGTCGAGGCGGGGCGGCCCGCGTGGGCGCGCGAGCTGGTCGAGGAGGCGCTCTCACTGCGCCCGCCGCTGGCCTGCTGCGCGCGCCTGCTCGCGCTGCGCGGCTGGCTGCGCCGCTGGAGGGCGACGACGCGGGCGCGCTCGAGGACGTGCGCTTGCCTGGGAGGAGGCGGCCGAGGCGCCGGCGCACCTCGTGCGCCGCGAGCGGCCGCGGCTCGAGCCGCTGCTGTGGACCGCCGTCGAGCACGGGAGCTCGCGCCCGAGGCGCGCGTCGCTGCGCTCGAGGCGGCAGTGCCGGGCGGCGGCGCGCTGCTGCCGTTCATGCGCCACCCCGTGGCGGAGGTGCGCCGGGCCGCCGTGCTCGCGGCCGCGGGCGCCTCGGGCCACCCGGAGGCGCCCGGCCGCATCGGCGAGCTCGAGCGCGACCCCGATCCGGCGGTGGCGACGGCCGCGCGCGCGGCGCGCGAGCGCGCGTCGTGGCCGAGCCGCCGCCGCTGGTCTTCACGCTGCTCGGGCGGGTTCTCGCTGCGCCGCGGCGCGTTCGCCGTCGACGACGATGCGTGGGGCCGGCGGCGGCGCGCGCTAGCGGCTCGTCCGCTTCCTGCTCGTCCACCGGCGCCGTGGTCCCGGAGGAGCAGTTGTTCGACGCGTTCTGGCCGGACGTGCCGGCCGACGCGGCGCGCCGCAGCCTGCAGGTCGACGCTCTCGAGCGCGCGGGCCGTGCTCGACCCGCCTGGCGCCGAGCGCAGCGTGCTCGTGGCGGTCGGACCGCACGCTACCGCCTCGAGCTCCGGCGAGCGACATCTGGACGCCGACGGTTCGAGGCGGCGGCGTCCGCCGCGCTCGGCGTCGCCGGCGAGGAGCGCGCCGCGCTGCTCGAGGCCGCCGCCGCGCTGTGGGGAGGGGAGCCGCTGCCCGAGGATCGCTACGAGGACTGGGCGGCGCCGTCTGGCGCGAGCGGCTGCTCGACCTCTGCGGCTCGCGTGCTCGGCGAGCTCGCCGAGGCCTGCGCCGCGGCGGGCGATCCGGCCGGCGCCGCGGACGCGGCACGACGGCTCGTCGAGCTGGACCCGCTCGACGAAGGCGGCCCAGCGGCGGCTCATGACCGCGTACGCACGCGCGGGCCGGCGCGGCCACGCGCTGCGCCAGTACCTCGCCTGCCGCCGCGCGCTCGTCGACGAGCCTCGGGGTCGAGCCCGCCGAGGAGACGGCCGCACTGCAGCGCCGGGTCCTGGCCGGCGAGCCCTGTGAGCGTCTGTGAGCGCCGGCGCGTAGCGTCGCGCTGTGCGGGTCGGCCCGGGAATCGGTGTGTTGGCGGCGGTGCTTGCGCTGAGCGCCCTTCTCGCCGGTTCGGCGCCGGCGCCGGCGCGGACCGCGGACGCGGTGACGGCGGCGTCGTGCGCCAAGGAGACCAAGCGGCTCAAGACGTTCCAGCGCGGGATGAAGGCGGCGAAGCGCCGCTTCTTCCGCACGCACCGCGGCGCAAAGGCGCGCAAGCGCTTCGTCAAGCAGCAGAAGCGCAAGCTCGCCCAGTTGCGCCGCGCACGTAAGCGCTGCCTCGCACGCCCGCCCGTCGTGACGCCGCCTGCGGCGCCGGCGCCGAGCGTGTCGCCGCCGGCCCAGCCCGCCGCGACGCCCGCCCCGACTGCGACGCCCGCGGCCACGCTCGCCGAGGACGTGATCGCCGACGTGCTCAGCGAGAAGGCCCGGTTCGAACCCGGCGAGGTCACGACGGAGGACGGGGTCGAGTACGTGCGCACGCAGCTCGAGCTCGAGCTCGAGCCGGGCGCCACGGTCGCGGAGATGGAGTCGCTGCTGGACCGCCTCGACGCCGAGGTAATCTCCTCCCTGAACGGCGTCGGTCTGCTCACGGTCCGCATCCCGGACCCGGGGAGCCTCGCCGCCGCCCGCGCGCTCGTCGCCGGGCTGGCGTCAGATCCGGTGCTGACCGCCGCCCAGCTCGCCACGGTGCCCGTCACCACGGAGCTGCCCGACACGATCACGCCCGCCGACGCCGGACTCATCCGCCCGCAGCTCGCCTCGCGCGCCGCGCCGGCCTGGAACGCCCGCTCCGGCCTCACCGGGCGCACGCCGCCGACGCTCGTGATGACGGACTACTTCGGCGGCGGCCCGCCCGGGGCGGAGGTGGCGGTCAGCGAGGTTGCGAGCGACTTCGCCACCGGGAACCTCATGGCCCACGGCTACACCGTGCTCGGCATGGCGGCCGCCACCTTCGAGCCGCTCGGCGGGAACCTCGCGGTCGACCAGGCCACGGGCCTGTGGGGCGGGCCGGACCTGCCGCTGCGGGTCGTCGACCTGCGCACCTCGATCGCCGGCTCAACGCTGGAGGACCGGCTGCTGCAGCTGGTGGGCGGGCTGGCCGGCGACGTCGTCGTGTCGACCAGCCTGGCGGCGGGCTGCGCCCCTGCCGGCTGCACGGCCGACGAGATCCGCACGGACGCGCTGCAGTGGATCCAGCGGGTGCGCGGCGCCGGGCTCGAAGGCCGGTTCCTGCACGTCGTCGCGGCGGGCAACATCTACTCCAACCTGTTGAGCGACACGGACGCCCGATTCGGCAGCGCGTTCATCGCCGCGGCCAAGACGCCGTTGTCGGGCGTGGCGAACCTGACGAACACGATCGTGGTCGAGAACACGACCGCATCGGATCCGGCGAACGGCCCGATCCTGCCCGTGTGCCTCACCAAGTCGTCCAAGCGCGGTGGAGACGTCTCGGCCGTCGGCACCGACATCAAGTCGCTCGGGGCCCCCGGCGTCGCGCGCTCGCTGTCCGACGGCGGCACCTCGAACGCGGCGCCGCAGGTGGCCGGGGCGGCAGCGTCGCTGTGGGCGTTCGCGCCCGCCCTCACGCCCGCTCAGGTCCGCGCGAAGTTGGGAGAGACCGCACGGCCCGTCGCCTTGAACACGGCTGCCGACGTGCGCTGCGACGCCGCCACGCAGCCCGCGCCGGGGCTCGACGCCTACGCGGCCGTTCTCGCGGCCGACGGCGGCGCGCGGGCAGCGGTCCTCGACGCCGACGACACCGGCCAGGCCGCCGGCACGACTCGCTTCGACGAAGACGACCTGACCGCGTTCACCGACGCCCTCACGGCGGGCGCCGGCGCCGTCGACTACGGCCGCTTCGACCTCAACGGGGACGGGCGGACCGGCGGGAGCTCCACCGATCGCGTCGACCTCGACGGGGCGGGGGCTCCGCCGTGGGGCCTGGTCGTACGGGCGGTGGCCGGACTGCCGCTCACGTTCGACGAGCGCGCGGTCACCGACATGGACGTCCTCTGCCACGCCGCCCATGGCCCGCTCTATAACGGCGACGTGGCGAGCCGCGACGCCCTTGCCGAGGAGCACTGCGCGCCGCCGGTCTCGATCCAGGCCGTCCACCCCGCGCAGATCAAGGGCGGCGAGACGCTCACCCTCGCCGTCCGCGCCACGCGCACGGATCGCGGGAGCGCCCAGCCCGGCGTGACGATCGACCTCGACGTCACCGGCGGGACCGCCACGCCGCTCGACGGCGTGACCGACCAGAACGGCGACTTCACCGCCCAGACGACGATCACCAACGGGGCGTCGCAGCTCGAGATCGACGTCACGGCACGGGTCGGCGACCGGATCCTCGATGAGGAGACGGTGATCGCGACACGAGCTCCGTCCGCCACGGTGGTGCGTACCTTCAGCCGCGGCTCGTCGACCGCCTTCGCGACGGCGAACGGCTCGGGCCAGGGCGATCCCGATGTGTCCCCGCCGGGAGTGACGTCGTTCACCGGCACCTCCTCGATCACCCGCTCCGAGGCGGGCGAGACCGCGACGGGCAACGGAACGATCACGTTCGCGGAGAGCTACTCGGGCGATCAGCTGCTCGGCGCGGCGGTCGACATCTCGGGCAGCGCCAGCGCATCCGGGGAGAGGGCCAACGGAGAGGGGGGAGGCGGCTACACGCTGCGCTTCACCGTGGGCGCCGGGGGGATCGCCTACGACGTCACCGGGTCCGTCTCGGCGAACGGCAACGACGCACTGTCGTGCATGGTCTCGCGAGGACACTCCTATCTCTTCCGGCAGACGCAGCCGCCGGGGTTCGTCTACCGGAACTGCGCGCCGAGCGACCCCTCGGACATCGCGTCGAGCGGGCAGCTGGCCGCCGGGAGCTACGAGTTCTACGCGGACGCGATCACGAACACCTCCGGGGCCGCAGGCGCCGCGGCTGCGGACGTCGAGCTCACCCTCGGGCCCTAGGGACCACGATGCAGATGCGAGAGAGTTGACCATGGCGCTCCGGGCGATACCGTGCCTCGCGGTCTTGGCGCTGGCCGTGCTCGTCGCCCTGCCGACCGCCTCGTCGGCGCACGTGCCCGATGCCGTCGCGGCAGCGACCTGCGCGAAGGAGACGAAGCGCCTGAAGGCGTTCCAGCGCGGGATGAAGGCGGCCAAGAAGCGCTTCTTCCGCACCCACCGCTCGGCGAAGGCGCGCAAACGCTTCGTCGCCCGCCAGAAGCGGACGCTGGCGGCCCGCAAGCGGGCGTTGCGGCGCTGCCGTGCGGCCGTCGTGGCGCCGCCCGCACCGGCGCCGGCACCGGTCCCCGCGCCGCCCGCACCCGGCCCCTCGCCTGGTCCGACTCCCGGGCCGACGCCCGCGCCGGAGCCGCTGGCGCGCGATGTCATCGAGGACGTCGTCAGCTCGGCCGCAGAGTTCGCCCCGGGTGAGGTCTCGACGGAGGACGGGGTCGAGTACGTGCGCACGCAGCTCGAGCTCGAGCTGGCCCCCGGCGCAACCGCTGCCGAGATGGACGCGTTGCTGGACCGGCTCGACGCCGAGGTCGTGTCCTCGCTGGACGGGGTCGGGATCCTCACGGTCCGCATCCCGGACCCCGGTTCGCTGGCCGCGCTGCGGACGCTCGTGGCCGGTCTGGCCGGCGCGCCCGGGCTCGCCCACGCCGACCTCGCGACCGTGCCGGTCACCACCGAGCTGCCCGACATCCAGCCCGCCGACGCCGGGCTGCTCAGGCCCCAGCTGGCCTCGCGCGCCGCCGCGATGTGGAACGCGCGCGGCGGGCTCGACGGCGCGGCGCCCACGCTGCTGCTGGCCGACTACTTCGGCGCCGGCCCTCCCGGCCCCGAGGTCGCGGTCGCCGAGGTGGCGAGCGACTTCGCGACGGGCAACCCGCACATGCACGGCTACACGGTGCTCGGTATGGCCGCGGGGACCTTCGACTCCGGCGCCGTGGCCAATCTCTCCGCCGACCGCGTGGCCGGCATGTGGGCGGGCCCGGACCTGCCGCTGCGCGTGATCGACCTGCGCTTCAGCGTCGCCGGCTCGACGTTGCACGACCGGATACTGCAGCGCGTCGGGGCGATCGCCGGCGACGTCGTGGTCAGCACCAGCGTGGCCGACGGCTGCGCCCCCGCGGGCTGCACCGTGGAGGAGATCCACCGCGACGCGCTGCAGTGGATCCGGCGCGTCCGCGAGAGCGGGCTCGAGGACCGCTTCCTGCACGTCTCCGCCGCCGGCAACATCTACTCGAACCTGCCGAACGACATCTCCGCCTGGCGCGGCGCCGCGGTCAACGCGGCCGCGCTGATCCCGCTGCCCGGCGGCGTGCAGAACCTCACGAACACGATCGTCGTGGAGAACACGACGGCGTCGGACCCTGCGGACGGCCCGATCGCGCCGGTCTGCCTGACCGCCACCTCCAAGCGCGGGGGCCACATCTCCGCGGTCGGCAACGACATCAAGTCGTTCGGCGCCCCGGGCGTGTTCCGCAACCTGCCGGAGGGCGGCACGTCCAACGCCGCGCCGCAGGTGTCGGGCACGGCGGCGACGGTGTGGGCGCTCGCGCCGGGGCGCACCCCCGCCCAGGTGGCCGCGATCCTGCGCTCCACCGCCCGGCCGGTCGACGACTCGGACGCGGACGATCCGCGCTGCGGCGACGCGCCGGCGGCGCCCGCGCTGGACGCCTACGCAGCGACGCTCGCCGCCGACGGCGCGGCGAACTCGCCCGCCAGGGACGCCGTCCTCGACGCCGATGGGGACGGCGACTTCGACGAGCAGGACCTCGAGGACTTCCGCGATGGCTTCATCGCCTCGGCGGGCGACGGCGTCGTCGACCTCGACTACGGGCGCTTCGACCTCAACGGCGACGGCTACACGGGCGGCGGGCGCGACCGGTTCGACCTCGACGCGTCCTCGCCGCCGGCCTGGACCTTCAGCCGCCGGCGCGAGGTGCTCGGGCTCGAAGTGCTCCACGACGAGGAGCGCGTGCGCGACCTCGACATCCTCTGCCACGAGGCGCACGGGCCGCTCTACACCGGCGACGTCACCACGCGCGACACGATGGCGGAGCAGTACTGCGTCCCGCAGGTCGAGATCGAGGTCGACCCGGCGTTCCCGTCGACGCTGCAGCCCGGCCAGAGCGCCCCGCTGCGGATCGTGGCCCGCCGCTCCGACCTGACCGACGACACGGTCTCCCAGCAGCCCGGCGTGCACCTCACCTTCCAGGCCGCCAGCGGCACGGTCACGCCCGCGAGCGGGCTGACGGGCCAGGACGGCGCCTTCACGGCGACGGCGGCGCCCGGCGCGACGGGTGCCTTCGAGGCGACGGTGATCGCGCGCGCGGGCGAGACGGGCCCGGAGCTCGACCGGCTGACCGTCAGCGCCTCGGGCCAGGCCGCGGGTCAGGTCACAGGCGTGGCGGTGAGCGCGGAGGTCCGCGCCTACGCCGAGGCGTGCGCCGGCCGGGACGGCGAGGGCTGCACGATCGAGCACAAGGAGCAGCGGCGCGACCGGACCACCTTCGGCGCGTTCTCGGAGAGCGCCGCAGCGGCGGAGGACGAGCAGGGCACCGCCGGGTTCTACGAGGGCAACGCCGCCAGCGCCGACTCGAGCGCCACGCAGACCTCGGAGCTGCGCGCCGTTGCCGCCCCGCCGGAGATCGTCGCGAGCGGATCGGCCGCCGGCACGACGGTGCGCACCTTCGGCGCGGAGCAGGCCGCGTGGTCCGCGGTCAACGGGCACTCCAGCGTGTTCATGCGGTTCACGGTCGTCGGCGCGGCGGTGCCCTACGCCGCTTCCGGCACGCTCGTCTCGGGAACGGCGGGTGCCGGCAACGGAAGCTTCATCCTGTACCGGACGAGCGGCGGCTTCCTGCAGATCGAGCGGTTCCAGAACCAGGCCTTCGATGTCAGCGGCACGCTGCCCCCCGGCACGTACGAGGTGGGCTCGGGCGCCTCGTGCTCGTCGGACCAGCCCGTCTCCTGCACGGCCTCCTTCGACCTCAGCTTCGACATCGACCCCTGACGGCGGGCACGGGGTACGATTGACCCGTCAGTCAATCGAGGAGCCAAGATGCCTGAAGCCGTCATCGTCGACGCCATCCGCACGCCGATCGGGCGCGCGGTCAAGGGATCCCTGAAGGACGTCCGGGCGGACGACCTCGCCGCGGCGCCGCTCAAGGCGCTCGTCGACCGCAACCCCGAGGTCGATTTCGCGCAGACGGACGACATCATGATGGGCTGCGGCTTCCAGGCCGGCGAGCAGGGCGCCAACGTCGGCCGCAACGCCGCGCTGCTCGCGGGCATCGACCATCACGTGCCCGCCACGACGGTCAACCGCTTCTGCGCCTCCTCGCTGCAGACGATCCGGATGGCCTTCCACGCGATCAAGGCGGGGGAGGGCGACCAGTACATCGCCGCCGGCACCGAGGCCGTGTCCCGCTTCCCCGCCGCCGAGTCGTGGGAGTTCCACCCCAAGCTCAACGGCTCCGAGGGCTCGCTGTTCGACGTATACATCCCGATGGGCATGACGGCCGAGAACGTCGCCGATCGCTGCAAGGTCAGCCGCGAGGCGCAGGACGAGTGGGCCGCGACCTCCCAGCAGCGCGCGGTCGCCGCGCGCGACGGCGGCCACTTCGACGCCGAGATCGTCGCCGTGACGACGCCCGACGGCACCGAGGTCACGCGCGACGACGGCCCGCGGCCCGGCACCACGACCGAGAAGCTCGCCGAGCTCAAGCCGGCCTTCAAGCCCGACGGCACCGTGACGGCCGGCAACGCGTGCCCGCTCAACGACGGCGCCGCCGCCGTGCTCGTGATGTCGGAGGAGCGCGCCGAGGAGCTCGGCCTCAAGCCGCGCGCCCGCATCATCGCCTCCTCCGTGGCCGCGATCCGGCCCGAGATCATGGGCCTCGGCCCGATCCCGGCGGTCAAGGCCGTGCTCGAGCAGGCCGGCATGACGATCGACGACATCGACGTGCTCGAGCTCAACGAGGCGTTCGCCGCCCAGGTCGTCCCGTGCCGCGACGAGTGGGGCATCGACCCCGAGAAGCTCAACCCGTTCGGCGGCGCGATCGCGCTCGGCCACCCGTTCGGCATGACCGGCGCGCGGATCATGACCACGCTGCTCAACAACCTCGACGCGCTCGACGGCACGATCGGCCTCGAGACGATGTGCGTCGCCGGCGGGATGGGGCAGGCCATGGTGATCGAGAGGCTGTGAACGTCGCCTGGCGGGCGAAACCATGAAGATCTTGTTCGTCTGCATGGGCAACATCTGCCGCTCGCCCACCGCGGAGGGCGTGATGCGGCGGCTGCTGCGCGACGAGGGCCTCGAGGACGAGATCCAGATCGACAGCGCCGGGACGGGCGGGTGGCACGTGGGCAACCCGCCCGACGAGCGCGCGACCGAGGCGGCGCGCCGGCGCGGGATCACGCTCGAGGGCGCCGCGCGGCAGGTCCGCCCGAGCGACTTCGAGGACTACGACCTGCTGCTGGCCGCCGACCGGGAGAACCTCGCGGACCTGCGTGCGATCGCGCCCGACGACGAGGCGCGCGCCAAGGTCCGGCTGCTGCGCGAGTTCGATCCCGGCTCCCACGGGGACCTCGACGTTCCCGACCCCTACTACGGCGGCCCTGGCGGCTTCGAGGAGGTGCTCGACCTGGTCGAGGCCGCCTGTCGCGGCCTGCTCGCCGCGGTGCGGTGAGCCTGGAGGACGCGATCGGGGCCGCGGCGGGCGCGCCCGTCACCGGCAGCCGGCGCGTGTCCGGCGGCTCGATCAACGAGGCGCTGCAGGTGGTGCTCGCCGACGGCCGCACGGCGTTCGTGAAGACCCGGCCCGACCCGCGGCCCGGCGAGTACGCCGCCGAGGCAGCCTCCCTGGCCTGGCTGGCCGAGCCGGGTGCCGTGCGCGTGCCCGCGGTGATCGCCTCGGGCGAGGCCTTCCTCGCGCTGGAGTGGGTCGAATCGGGCGCCCTCGACGCGGCCGGCGAGGAGGCGCTCGGGCGCGGCCTGGCGGCGATGCACGCGGCGGGCGCGGCCGCCTTCGGCGCCTTCCACGACGCGGCGCCCGAGCTGCACATCGGCCCGCTCGGCTTCGACGCGACGCCCGCCGGGGAGTGGCCCGCGTTCTACGCCGAGCGGCTCGTGCGGCCGCTGATCGCGCAGGCGGTCGAGCGCGGCTCGCTCTCCCGCGGCGGCGCCGAGGCGGTCGGCCGCGCGTGCGACCGGATCGACGAGCTGGCCGGCCCGGCCGAGCCACCCGCACGCCTGCACGGCGACCTCTGGAGCGGCAACGTGATGGCCGGCGCCGACGGCTGCGCCTGGCTGATCGACCCGATCGCCTACGGCGGCCATCGCGAGGTGGACCTCGCGATGCTGCGGCTGTTCGGCGGCCCGTCGCGGCGCGTCTTCGACGCCTACCGCGAGGCGGCGCCGCTCGCCGAGGGCCACGAGGAGCGCGTCGAGCTGTGGCAGCTGTTCCCGCTGATGGTCCACGCCGTGCTGTTCGGCGGCGGCTACGGAGGCTCGGCCGAGGCGGTCGCCCGCCGCTACGTGGGGTAGGACTCCCGCATGGACCTGGGGATCGAGGGACGGACGGCGGTCGTGACCGGTGCGAGCCGCGGGATCGGCGCGGCGACGGTGGCGCTGCTGGAGGCCGAGGGCGCGCGCGTGGTGGGCGTCTCGCGCGCCACGGGCGTCGACGTCACCGCGCCGGACGCTGCGGAGCGGATCGCCGAGCTGGCCGGCGCGCCGGTCGACATCCTCGTCAACAACGCGGGCACGAGCTTCGCCAAGCCGCTCGGCGAGCTCACGGACGCCGACTGGAACGGCCAGTGGGAGCTGCACGTGCTCGCCTCGATGCGGTTGATGCGCGCGTTCGCCCCGGGGATGGCCGAGCGCGGCTGGGGCCGGATCGTCAACGTCGCCTCCTCGGCCGGCAAGCGCCCCTCGCTGACCAACGCGGCCTACTCCGTCACCAAGGCGGCGCAGCTCTCGCTCTCCCGCGTGTTCGCGGACACGTACGCGGCGCAGGGCGTGCTCGTCAACGCGGTGGCGCCCGGAGCGGTCGCGAGCAGCCTGTGGATGGACGAGGGCGGGCTCGCCGACCAGACCGCCGCCGCGCGCGGCCTCAGCCGCGAGCAGGCGATCGCGGCCCAGGAGGACAAGATCCCGCTCGGGCGCTACGCGACCGTCGAGGAGATCGCGAGCGTCGTGGCCTTCCTGTGCTCCGAGCGTGCGTCGATGGTCACCGGCGCGGCCTGGTCGGTCGACGGCGGCACGGTCGCCACGATCGTTTGACTTGTCGCTGCGCTGACGTCACGGTTGGTGCATCTCACCGCTCGCGACTACCTTCCGGTCCGTCCGGACGGGAGCCGGATGGCGGGCGATCTCGCGCGAGTGTGGACGGAGGCTTCGGTGAGGAAGAGGGTTCGGCGCATCGCGCTCGCGAGCGTGGTGCTGGCCTGCGCGGTGGCCGGGCAGGCGGACGCGAACGAGGCGACGTATGACGCGGCTGTCCGGGCGGACGCCCCGTGGGGCTATTGGAAGCTGAACGAGAGCGGCAACCCCGCGTCGGACGCGTCGGGCAACGGCCGCAACTTCGTCTACAGCGCCTACGACATGTCGAAGATGCAGATCGGGTCGGCCGGTCTCTGGAACAAGGGGCTGCACTTCACCGGTTACGGATCGATCACGAACCCGGGCAGTGGGGTCTCCCCGCCGCAGCTCCAGCCGCCGATCACCGGCACCTACTCGGCAGAGGTGTGGTTCCGGCTCGGCCCCGGCCAGTCCGGCAGCTCGTACTTCCAGGTCCTCTACGCCGGCACGACGTACCGCATGGACGTCGCCGCACGGGTCTACCAAGGCCAGATGCACGTCATCTCCGGCACCGACTGGGCGGGATGGCGTGCCTTCGGGCCGCGGGTAGACGACGGCAACTGGCATCAGTTCGCCTACACGCGCACGCAGGGCTCGCAGGTCGCGGTCTACATCGACGGGTCCCTGGTCGGGACGAGCGCGGCGAGCACCGGGGCGCACGGCGGCACCATCCTGGCGTTCGGCAACTACCAGGGCGGGTCCAGCGGCGTCGACGGCACGATCGACGGCGCCGCCTTCTTCACCCGCTCCCTCTCGGCGAGCCGGGTCGCCGCCCACTACTCCCATGACGGCGCGCCGCCGGCGCTGAGCATCAGCGGACCCCTCTACGACCGTCGCAACCAGTCGAGCGATCATCGCAAGGAAGGTCTCTACGCCGCGAGCTACGACCTGCAGATGAGCGCCTCGGACGGCACGGCCCTCGATCCGGACTCGGGCGTCGAGCGGCTCGAGGTCTTCGTCGACGGGCAGAGCCGGTACGTGAAGACGCAGTCGTGCGTCCAAGGCGGTTGTCCCATGTCGGCGACCTACACCCTCAGGCCCGACGACTTCAGCGACGGCAACCACGCCGTGAGCGTGGTGGCCCGTGACCGCTCCGGCAAGCAGGCGACGGCGCCGACGTTCACTGTGACGGTCGATCGCCGGGGAGACATCGCCGCCGCCGGCCTCTATGACGGCGAACCGGCGCAGGGCGGCCTGCGCGTCGAGCGCGAGTGGGGCCGGGCCGGCACGCAAGTGGGCCGGCTCGAGACGGCGCGCTTCATCGCCACGCGCTCCACGGTGCCGTGCGACGACGCGAACCCCTCGGGGGCGAAGTGCGACGAGACGCGGCTGGCCACCAGGTCGGACAGCAGCCCGGACTCCCCACAGGACTACGAGGTGACTCGCGGCTCGAGCACCGCGGATCCAGCCCTGCAGCGGGTGGCCAGCATCCTCAGCGGCTCGCCCGCCCCCGGGCAGGCTCCGGCTGCCACGGGAGCCATCGAGTCCGCTGCGGCGCCATGGCAGCACCTGCCGCCCGCCCACGGCACCCAGTTCGAGCGCTACGACGTCAACGTCAGCACCGACGACGGTGGCGCCTACCCGCTCCAGGTCTGGCTCGACGCGACGACGAAGATGCCGATCAAGAGCTCGGCCACGCCCGCGACGGGTCAGGAATGGAGGTACTTCGACTACGAGGTCGGGCGCCTGATCACCTCCGAGGTCCCGAGCGACTTCTTCTCGGCGCCGCGGCCGGCGTCCGTCGACGGCGAGACGCACGAGCGCCACTACGGGGGTACGGCGCCCGGGCCCCAGCGCGAGTCGGAGGGCGACCTGCCGTTCACGCCGTACTGGGCGGGGTTCACGCCGACGGTCGCCGGATCGCTGTGCCTCGCGTCGATCGACCGCCTGGACTTCTCGCGCGCCGGCGACTCGACGGAGATCACCGAGCCGGACGCCGCGGTCGACCTCGAGACGCCCGGCACCCAAGAGCCACCGCGGTCGACGTTCACCGACGCGACGTACTACCCGGTCGCGAACGCGGCCGGCTGCGTAGCCGGGGCCGGGGAGGCGGAATCGCCGGAGCTCGAGGTGGTGTCCCTGGCGACGGCGAGCACGTCGGGCCGCCAGTGGACGGAGGCCTATCAGGACGCGGGCGAGACGGTGCAGCTCGATCCCCTGAACCCGGACTTCGCCCGCGCCGGGATCGTGCCGGTCAACTTCGGGAGCCCGTCGCAGGCGTACGTCGTCGTCTACGACGACGAGCGCGCCTCGGCGCTGGTCGCCCAGGGGGACACGACCGTGATCGTCACGGGCAGATTCGACAAGTCGACGGTCCAGACCGTCCTCAACCAGGTGGTGCCACGATGACCTCCATCAAGCTGGCGGGGTCCCTGATCGTGATCCTCGGCTGCCTCGCCGCGGGCGCAGCGAGCGCACCCGCGAACATCACGCAGCCGGGCTGCATCCGCGACGAGCGTGACCCTGACCGGCCGTGCCGCCGGCCGTTCGTCTTCCTCGGCCACATCGACAAGGGCGACCCGACGAACCTGGTGTTCCACGGCGGGCGCGTGACGACGCCCAACGAGGACTGCTTCGACGCGAACGCGCGCAGTCCGCTGTGCGTGGTGAACATGATCCGGCGCGCGTGGGTCGCCGACCGCATGCGAGAGCGCTTCTGCGACAGCGGCGCCGAGCTCGGGTTCAGGACGCACGACGGGTCCCGGCGGGTCTACGTGGAGTCCGACCGGAGCATGACCACCTCGGGGACGTGCGACGACCAGTATCACGTACGACTATGGGGCGATACCGCCCACGGGCACTCGACGCACTCATGGGTCGTGGGTGCGATCCATCACGAGCGGCGATGCTTCGTGCCGGGGTTCTGCGGCCACAAGATCGACATGAACTGGGAGGACGTGGAGAACGAGGCCGTACGGCAGATGGCGCGCCACTCCGACAATGACTGGGAGTACTGCGTGAAGTCGGACTACTACCCGCTCGCCGGATCGAACCCTCCGGGCAAGAGCAAGAGCCGGTACCGCACCGGCTATCCGTCGCGGATCTCGTTCCAGGACAAGGACGCGGGGTGCCGCGGGGCGTGATGCTCTCCCGGCGGCCGCTGCGGACCTTCACGATCGCGCTGGCGGTGGCCGCCGTGACGTACGTGGGGTGGATCGCCACTGTGGAGCAGCCGGTCTGGGGCCGCGTGATCGGGTACGTGTCGCTCGCCGCGTGGGTGCTCGCCATCGTGACGCTCGTCGGCGCGGTGGTGCAGTGGGTGGGGCGGAGGCGCCGTTAGGGCAGGTCGATCACGGCATAGCGGAAGCCGACCTCGACCGGATCGGTCTTGGCGGCGGTGACGTTGCAGCCCGCGAGCACGAAGCGCGAGCGGCTGGCCGAGCCGCGCACCGTGAACGCGAGCGCGCGCTCCGGCCACGCGCTGTCGGGGGTCGCGAGCACGAGGTCGCCCCCGATGTCCGCTCCGGCCTGCTCGGGCGCGAGGCCGACCGGCTCGCCCGACCAGCACTCGCGCGGCTCCACGGCCGGCACGCTCACGCGGAAGCGGCCAGAGAAGCGCGCGGTGTCGCGCGCGTCCAGCGAGCCGTCCGCCACCTTGGCGCCGGTCACGACGCCGTCGGCGATCTGGGGCGAGCCGACCCCACCGGGCCGCAGCTCGCGCGAGCCGACCGCACCGGGCGCGAGCTGCTCGGAGCCGATCCCGGCCGGCGTCAGCTTGACGGGGGTGACCGCGCCGTCGCGCAGCTTGGCCGTCGTCACGCCGCCGTTGCGCAGCTGGCGCGCGCCGACCGAGCGCCGCGGCGTCTCCCGGAGCGCCTTGACCGCCTTGCCCGACAGGTCCTCCGTCTTGAGCGAGCGGTTGGCGACGTCCGCGGAGCCGATCAGCCGGGCCGCCTCGGCCGGCCCGCCGACGGCGACGAACAGCGCGAGCAGCGCGACGACGAGCGCGGCGGACGGGCGGCGGGGACGGAGGCGCGCCATGGGGCACGTTCCACCCTAGGTGGGGCGGCGCCGGCGCGGGCGCTGCACTGGCCGGATGGACGAGTCAGGGGACCGACACCAGCCTCCTCACGGTGATCGCGCTCAGCAGCGCCATGCAGACCGCGGAGCCGACGCACCAGATGCAGACCGCGTCGAGCACCCCGACCTCGACGTAGGTCAGCCAGGCGGAGAAGCCGAGGCCGGCGAGCGAGAGGAAGGCGGCCGCAGTGCGGCCGGCCTCCCCGTCGCGTGCCAGCGCTGCGAGCACGCCGAGGTACCCGACGAGGCCGAGCACGGCGACCGGCACGCCCGCGAGCGCCGCGTAGTCGGATTGCTGCACCGTGGCGCAGCCGTGGGCGATCGCGCACACGGGCTCGCCGCCGGAGTAGTGCACGACCGTCAGGTAGGTCGCAATGCCCAGGCCGGCCAGCGCGACCGCGACCGCGGCGGCCCTCATCGGGCCGCCGCGAGCTCGGCCTGGACCGCGGCGGCGTCGAGCGGGCTGGCCCTCAGCACCTGCTCGGGCCCGCCCGCGCGCGCCACGGTCAGCGTCGGCGTGCCCTGCACGCCCATCCGCGCCGCGTCGGCGTTCGCGCGCTCGAGCCGCTGCGTGGCCGACGACGAGTCCGCCTGGGCGAGCGCCTTGCCGGCGTCGACCCCCGCCGCCTTGGAGACCTCGCGCAGGAACCCGTCGGTCACGTAGCCCGAGTTCTCCGTGCCCTGGCGGGCGTAGAAGGCCTCGAGGAACGCCCACAGGCGACCCTGGCGCTCGGCGCCGGCGGCGACGCGCGCGGCGCGCTCGGAGTCCGGGCCGAGGAAGTGCAGCGTGCGGACGGCGAGCTTGACCTTGCCGGCGCGCACCTCGTCGCGGATCAGCGCGGGCAGCGTGCTCTCCGCGGCGCGCGCGCAGACCGGGCACTGGAGGTCGACGTACTCCGTGACGGTCACGGGCGCCTTCGGGTCGCCGAGCACGCCGTCGCGCTCGGGGATCCCCGCCAGCAGGGTGGAGGTGGTCGCGGGCGGAGCGGGCTTCTCGCCCCCGCCGCTGGAGACGGCGACGGCGACGGCGACGAGCACGGCGGCGGCCGCGGTGACGGCACCGAGGCGCCACAGCCGGCGGCCGCGGGTCTCGCGCGCCTGCTCGGCGCGCTCGCGGGCGATGCGCTCGGCGCGGCGGCGCTCGAGGACGGCTTGCTTGGACATGCGGGATGGCTCCTTGGAACGAGTTGACGAACGGGGCGCGCGGAGGGCGCGCGGCGGTGGTGGCGCGCCGGCGTGCGGCGCGCGGGTTCGTCAGGAGCGGGGCGGGGCGCGCTCGGCCGTGGCCGGCGTGCGGGGGGCCGCAGCGGCTCGCACCGTCAGCAGCGGGAGCGCCGGCTCTGGGGCCGGCGCGAGGAGGATCCGCGGGGCGGCGGGCCGCAGGTCGCGCACGAGCGCGGCGGCGGCCGGGGCGATCCGCAGCGTCAGCGCGACCACGCCGCCGGCGGCGATGCAGAAGGCGGCGAGCTCGAGCCAGCCGCCGCCGAGCGCGGCGCCGTCGCCGGTCGCGCCGGCCAGCAGGGCCTGCCCGCCGACCGCTGCGGCCACGCCGAGCGAGCCGGTCAGCCACAGCCGCACGAGCGGCACGTTGCGCTCACGCACGGCCGCGCCGCCCGCGACTCGCGCGACCGCGAGCGCCAGCAGCACCGAGTACGCGCCGAGCAGCGCGAGCCCGGCCGCGCCGAGCCAGCCGCGGCCGGCCGCCTCCAGGCACGTCTGGGCCTGCGGGCCGCAGGCGAGGGTCGCCCGCGCCGAGTCGACCAGCACCGCCAGCAGCGGCACCAGCACGAGCGCGCGCAGGGTGAGCGGGATGCGCCGCATCAGGGGCACACGCACATGATCGGCGAAACCGAAGCCCGCAAGGTAAATTCCGCTAAACGGTGGCGAGCCCGCTGCTACGCCAGCAGCGCGGAGCCTTCGTCGCGGGCGACGAGCTCCGCGTAGCGGCCGCCGCGCGCCAGCAGCTCCTCGTGCGTGCCGCGCTCGACGATCTCGCCGCGGTCGAGCACGACGATCTGGTCCGCGTCGCGGACGGTCGAGAGCCGGTGCGCGATCACGATCGTCGTGCGGCCCTCCGCGAGCTGTTCGAGCGCCGCGCCGACCGCGCGCTCCGTCGCCACGTCGAGCGCGCTCGTGGCCTCGTCGAGCACGAGCACGGGCGGGTTGCGCAGGACCGTGCGGGCGATCGCGATCCGCTGCTTCTCGCCGCCGGAGAAGCGGAAGCCGCGCTCGCCGACGACCGTGTCGTAGCCCTCGGGCAGGGCGGCGATCGTGTCGTGGATCTGGGCGGCCCGCGCGGCCTCCTCGATCTCCTCGTCGGTCGCGTCCGGCCGCGCGAAGCGCAGGTTCTCGCGCACGCTCGCGTGGAACAGGTAGGTCTCCTGCGAGACGACGCCGACAGCCTCCGCCACCGAGTCCAAGGTCAGATCTTGCAATCGCGCTCCGTCGAGGAGCACGGACCCGCGGTCGGGGTCGTAGAGCCGCGCCGCGAGGTAGCCGAGCGTCGTCTTGCCCGAGCCGGTCTCGCCCACCAGCGCGGTGCGCGTCCCCGCCGGCACGACGAGGTCGATCCCGCGCAGCGTAGGCTCGTCCTCGTACGAGAACCAGACGTCCTCGAACTCCACCTCGCCGCGCACGTCGTGCAGCTCGCGCGTGCCGGGGTGAATGTCCACGGGCAGGTCGAGGTACTCGTAGACGCGCTCGAACAGCGCCGTCGAGGTCTGGATGTCGACACCGACGTTCAAGAGGCTCTGCAGCGGCCAGAACAGCCGCGTCTGCAGCGTGGTGAAGGCGACGACGGTGCCGATCGTGACGGCGCTCGGCGACAGGCCCGCGAACAGGTACACGAGCGCCGGCATGACCGCGAACGAGGTCTGGATCGAGGCCATCATCCAGCGCCCGGCCATCCGCGACCTCACCTCGAGGTCGGCCAGCCGCGCCGACTCGCCCTCGAAGCGGTCGGCCAGCTCGCCGCCGCGGCCCATCGTCTTGCCGAGCAGGATCCCGGACACGCTCAGCGACTCCTGCACGAGCGAGGAGATGTCGGCCATCGCGCCCTGCTTGACCGTCGTGATCTTCTTGCGCTGGTTGCCGACGCGGCGCGCCAGCAGTACGAAGAACGGCGTCAGCCCGAGCGAGAACAGCGCCAGGCGCCAGTCCAGCAGGAACATCGCGACGACGCTCGCCACCACGGTCGTCACGTTGGAGACGATCGAGGTCGCGGTCGTGGTCACGACGGTCTGCACGCCGCCGATGTCGTTGGCGATCCGCGACTGGATCTCGCCCGTGCGCGTCTTGGTGAAGAACGCGAGCGAGAGCCGCTGCAGGTGCCGGTAGACCTGCGTGCGCAGGTCGTGCATCACGCGCTGGCCGACGAGGTTGGAGAGCCACGTCTGGCCGACGCCGAGCACGCCGGTGGCGACGGAGATGAAGATCATCCCGCCGACGAGCCACGCCAGCAGCTCACGGTCCTTCTCGGGGATCGCGACGTCGAGCACCTCGCGCAGCAGGAACGGCGAGACCATCCCCAGCCCCGCGCTCACGATGATGAGCGCCAGCACCGCGCCCAGGCGGGCGCGGTGCGGGCGGAAGAGCGCGACGATCCGCCGCGTCAAGCGGAGACCCCTGCGGGCGCCGGCTCGAGCGCGGCGTCGAGCACCTCGCCGATGCTCATCACCGGGTGGAAGGTCATCGCCTCGCGCACGTCGGCCGGGACGTCGTCCAGGTCGCCGCGGTTGCGCTCGGGCAGGATCACCTCCGTGATGCCGGCCGCGTGGGCGGCGAGCACCTTCTGCTTCAGGCCGCCGATCGGCAGCACGCGGCCCTGCAGGGTGACCTCTCCGGTCATGCCCACAGTGTGCTTGACCGGGCGGCCGGTGAGCAAGGACGCGAGCGCGGTCGTCATCGTCACGCCGGCGCTCGGGCCGTCCTTGGGGATCGCGCCCGCGGGGACGTGGACGTGGAACTCGCGGTCGTCGAAGGCGTCCTCGGCGATGCCGAGCTCGTCCGCGTGCCCGCGCACGTAGGAGAGCGCGATCCGCGTGGACTCCTTCATGACGTCGCCCAGCTGGCCGGTGAGCACGAGGCCCTCCTTGCCCTTCATCCGCGTTGCCTCGACGAACAGCACGTCGCCGCCGACGCCGGTGACCGCGAGGCCCGTGGCCACGCCGGGCACGGCGGTCCGCACCGCGGCCTCCTGGAAGAACTTCTGGCGGCCGAGCGCGTCGCGCACGGTCTCGACGTCGACCGTGACCGGCGCAATGGAGTTGCTCCGCGGGGCATCCGGCCCCGCGTCCTGACCCTGGCGGTCGGCGTCCGGCCGCCCGATGGGGGCCGACGCGATCCGCGTCGCGGTCTTGCGCAGCACGGTCCCGAGCTCGCGCTCGAGGTTGCGCACGCCCGCCTCGCGGGTGTACTCGTCGACGACCAGCCGCAGCGTCTCGTCGGAGACCGTCACCTCGTCCTCGCGCAGGCCGTTGCGCTCGCGCTGGCGCGGCCACAGGTAGCCGCGCGCGATCGCGACCTTCTCCGCGACCGTGTAGCCGTCGAAGCGGATGACCTCCATGCGGTCCAGCAGCGGGCCGGGGATCGTCTCCGCGACGTTGGCGGTCGCGATGAAGAGCACCTGCGAGAGGTCGAGCTCGACGTCGAGGTAGTGGTCGCGGAACGCGTGGTTCTGCGCCGGGTCCAGCACCTCGAGCAGGGCCGCGCTCGGGTCGCCGCGCCAGTCGGCGCCGACCTTGTCGACCTCGTCGAGCATGATCACCGGGTTCATCGTCCCCGCGTCGCGCAGCGCGCGCACGAGCCGGCCGGGGAGCGCGCCGATGTACGTGCGCCGGTGGCCGCGGATCTCGGCCTCGTCGCGCACGCCGCCCAGCGACATGCGGACGAACTCGCGCCCGGTCGCGCGGGCGATCGACTCGCCGATCGAGGTCTTGCCGGTGCCGGGCGGGCCGATCAGCGTCAGGATCGCGCCGGAGCGCTTGTCCTCGGCGATCCCGCGGTCGGTGCGCAGCTTGCGCACGGCCAGGTACTCCGTGATGCGGTCCTTGACGTCCTCGAGGCCGGCGTGGTCGGTGTCGAGCACCTCGCGGGCGGCCACGGGATCGAGCTTCTCGTCGGAGCGCTCGCCCCACGGCACGGCGATCAGCCAGTCCAGGTAGGACCGGATCATCGAGGCCTCGCCGGACTGCTCGCCCATGCGCTCGAGCCGGCCGAGCTCCTTCGTGGCCTGCTCGCGCACCTCGTCGGGCATGCCCGACTCGGCGATCTTCTTGCGGTACTCCTCCGCGACCGAGCCGGAGTCCTCGCCCAGCTCGCGCTGGATCGACTCCATCTGCTTGCGCAGGAAGTACTCGCGCTGCTGCGCGTCCGCGCCGGACTGCACGTCCTCGCGGATCTTCTTGCGCAGCTGCAGCTCGGTCAGGCGCTCGCGCTGGATCTTGACGGCGAGCTCGATGCGGTCGGTCACGTCGAGCGTCTCGAGGACCTCGACCTTCTGCTCGAACGAGACGTCGGGCGCGTAGCCGATCGTGTCGGCGAGCGCGCCGGGCTCGACGATCGCGCGCAGGAACGCGGCGATGCGCTCGTCCGCGCCGCGCAGCTCGAGGATCTCCTCGACCACGGCGCGGTACTCGCGCTCGGCCACGCGCGTGCGGCCGTCGACGGGGATGTCGTCGGGATGCTCGGCCACCTCGACGCGCAAGCGGCCGCGGGAGTCGGTGTGTGCGGCGCCGGCGACGCCACGGGCGACGCCGGAGAGGGAGACGGCGCGGCCGCCGCCGGGCAGGCGCACGTGGTCGGTGACCTCGGCGACGGTGCCCACCTTCGCGAACTCGCCCTCGTGACGGGGGACGAGCAGCACGTGCGTCTCGTCGCCCACGTCCACGGGCAGCGTCACGTCCATCGTCGGGAAGACGACGGTGTCGTCGAGGGGTACGAGGAGCAATGAAGTCATGAGAGAAGCTTCGCCTTCTGTAGGCACTTACCTTTCGTATGCAGAAGGGTAGCGGCCCGGGCGGCGTTCGGCAAGCGCGATCTCAGTCCACGTGACTGAGATGTTGGCACGCCGCGCCAGTTTCGGCCGGCGGCTGCGTTGGAGCCCCCATGAGACGAAGCCTCAAGATGACCGGCGCGGCGATCGCCGCCGCGATCGCGCTCGGCACCCCGGCGGCAGCACAGGCCGCTCCCAACGACCCCTTCTACGGCCTGCAGTGGGGCCAGCAGCAGCTCCACACCGAGCCCGCGTGGACCAGGTCCACCGGCGCCGGGCAGACGATCGCGATCGTGGACTCGGGCGTCGAGCTCAGCCATCCCGACCTCGCCGGCAAGATCGCAGGCGGCGCCACCTTCACCGGCTGCGCCGCGAACGCGAACGGCTGCGGCAACGGCGACTGGCAGTCGGCACCGGGCGCCGGGCCGCCGAGCACGCACGGCACCCACGTGGCCGGCATCGCCGCCGCGACGACCAACAACGGCACCGGCGTCGCGGGCACCGCGCCCGACGCCAGGCTGCTCGCCGTCAAGGTGCTCACGGAGGACGGCGGGTCCTTCGAGGAGATCGCCGCCGGCATCCGCTGGTCGGCCGACAACGGCGCCGACGTGATCAACCTCAGCCTCGGCGCCCTGCCCGGCGTGCAGGCGCTGGAGATCACGGGCGCGATCACCGAGGCCACCGAGGCGATCGAGTACGCGCGCTCCAAGGGCGTCGTCGTGGTCGCCGCGGCCGGCAACGACTACGCGTCGATCTGCGGCAGCCCGTCGTTCAACAACGGCGCGCTGTGCGTGACCTCGACCGACCGCAACGAGCAGCGCTCGAGCTTCTCGAACTTCGGCGTCAAGCCGGACATGCAGGTCGTCGCGGCGCCCGGCGGCGCGGGCCTGATCTCCTGCGAGGACGACATCATCTCGACCGTCCCGGTCAGCGCCGAGGCCGGCTTCTGCGAGGAGAACGAGGGCTACGACTTCTATGCGGGCACCTCGATGGCCACGCCGCACGTCGCGGGCGTCGCCGCGCTGCTGACCGCGCAGGGGCGCACCGACGACCGGACGGTCAGCGTGCTCCAGAGCACCGCCCGCACGCCGGGCACCGGCACGCGGGGCACTTACACGCCCGCGTACGGCAAGGGCATCGTCGACGCGGACGCCGCGACCGCCGCACCGTAGGGGTACGCCTCATGCCGCCGCGCTGGGGTCAGCGCGGCGGCATCCGCAGCGCGCCGTCGAGGCGCACGACCTCGCCGTTGAGCATCGGGTTCTCGACGATGTGCGCGGCCAGCGACGCGTACTCGTCCGGCGCGCCGAGGCGCGCGGGATGGGGCACCTGCGCGCCGAGCGCCGAGCGCGCCTCCTCCGGCAGGCCCGCCAGCAGCGGCGTGTCGAACAGGCCGGGGGCGATCGTGCACACGCGGATCCGCGCGGACGCGAGGTCGCGCGCGGCCGGCAGCGTCAGCCCGACGATGCCGCCCTTGGAGGCGGAGTAGGCGATCTGCCCGATCTGGCCGTCGTAGGCGGCGATCGAGGCCGTGTTGACGATCACGCCGCACTCGCCGGCCTCGTCGGGCTCGTTGGCGAGCATCGCCGTCGCCGCCAGCCGCAGGACGTTGAAGGTGCCGATCAGGTTCACGCCGATCACGCGCTGGAACGGCTCCAGCGCGTGGGCGCCGCGCTTGCCCGCCGCCTTCTCGGCGTGGCCGATGCCGGCGCAGCAGACGGAGATCCGGACGCCCTCGGGCACGGCGGCCGCCACCTGCGCGGGGTCGGTGACGTCGCAGGCCGCGAAGCGCGCGCCGAGCTCGGTCGCGAGCGCCGCGCCCGTCTCCGCGTCGATGTCCGCGATCGTCACCTGCGCGCCGCCGGCGGCGAGCCGCCGCGCGGTCGCCGCGCCCAGGCCGCTCGCCCCGCCCGCGACGAGCGCGGTCGCTCCCTCGATCCGCATGGGCCGGGAACCTACAGCGCGTAGCGCAGGAACAGCTCGCCGCGGGCGCGCAGCACCCACACCGGCCGGCCGCGCAGCGGGGCCGGGAGCGGGTCTCCCTCGACGATCCGGATCGCCTCGGGCTCGCCCGTGAGCACGGGCGCGATCGTCAGGAACAGCTCGTCGACGAGCCCGGCGCCGAGCAGCGCCGAGTTCAGCGTCGGGCCGCCCTCCGAGAGCAGGGCCGCGACGCCGCGGGCGCGCAGGTCTGCGAGCGCAGCCGTCGGGGTCGCATCGGGCAGGCGGACGATCTCGACCGGCGCCACGGTCTCCGGGACCTCGCCCTCGGCGCTCGCGGAGGTGTAGACGAGCACGGGCTGCTCGGGCGCGGCGAACAGCCCGGCGTCCCACGGCAGGTCGAGCCCGCGCGAGAGCAGCACCGCCGTCGGATCGGCCGACAGCCCGGCCGCCTCGCGGCGCGCGCGCCGCTCCTCGGCGCCCACGAGCCGCGCGTAGCCCTCGACGCGCAGGGTGCCCGTCCCGATCAGCACGGCGTCCGCGAGCGCGCGCAGCTCGAGCAGCATCTCGAGGTCGGCCTCCTCGCCCAGCTCGCCCGTGCGGCCGTTCACCTGCGCGCGCCCGTCGATCGTGGAGACCATGTTCACGAACACGAACGGGCGGTCCGCGGGCGCGCGCTCGCGCGGGCGCACATCAGCCAGCAGCTCGGGCGCGGTCGCCTCCGGGCCGGCGGAGAGCAGGCGCGAGTAGGTCACCTCGCCAGGCATCCGTCCAGGTGGTCGTTGACGAGCCCGCACGCCTGCATCAGGGCATACGCGGTGGTCGGGCCGACGAAGCGGAAGCCGCGCCGCTTGAGCTCCTTGGCCATCGCGGTCGACTCGGGCGTGACGGCGGGCACGTCGGCGAGCGCGCGCGGCGCGGGCCGGGGCTCGGGCGCGAACGACCACAGCAGCTCCGTCAGCGAGTCGAGCTCGAGCGCGGCCCGGGCGTTGGCGATCGCCGCATCGATCTTCATCCGGTTGCGCACGATCCCGGCGTCGGCCATCAGGCGCGCGACGTCGTCCTCGCCGAACGCGGCCACGCGCACCGGGTCGAAGCCCGCGAAGGCGGCCCGGAACGCCTCGCGCTTGCGCAGGATCGTGAGCCACGAGAGCCCGGACTGGAACGCCTCCAGGCACAGCCGCTCGTAGAGCCCCTGGTCGTCGCGGACCGGCTTGCCCCACTCCTCGTCGTGATAGGCGATGTACTCGGGTGCGCTCGTGCCCCAGGGGCAGCGCCCGTCCACGAGCTCGGTCATGCGCCGGGACGCTACAGGCCCCGCGCTCGGCGGCCGATCACTCACGACATGCGTCGCCTCGCTCTCCTGCTCGCCGCCGCCTGCGCGCTGGCGCTCGCGCCGGCCGCGTCGGCCGAGCCGCTGCTGCCGCCGCGCGGCAAGGTCTTCTCGGGCGTGACCGGCGGGTTGTCGGCCGACCTGTTCGCGCGCCAGACCGGCAACCACCCGGCCGTGTTCGGGTTCTTCACCAAGTTCGGCGGCGCGAACGAGTTCATCTTCCGCAGCGCCCAGCAGGCGGACGCGCGGCTGATGCTGCACATCTCCACGCAGGACGGCTACGGGACGCGCGAGATCGTCACCCCGCGCGGGATCGCCCGGGGCGACGGCGACCGCTACCTCGTCGGCCTCAACCGCCGCATCGCCGAGTACGGCCAGCCGACGTACATCCGGCTGATGGCCGAGATGAACCAGGCCAACAACGGCTACTCCGCGTTCGACAAGAGCGGGCGCGCGCGCGGCCCGGCGCACTCCACCGCGGCCTTCAAGCAGGCCTGGCGGCGCTCCACGCTGATCCTGCGCGGCGGGCCCGTGGCCGGGATCGACGCGAAGCTGCGCCGGCTCGGGCTGCCGGGGGTCGAGACGGGCGCCGAGGAGCTCCCGCGGCCGCGGATCGCGATGCTGTGGGTACCCCAGACGCGCGGGACGCCGGACATCCCCGCCAACATGCCGCGCGCCTACTGGCCCGGCGGGAGCTACGTGGACTGGGTCGGCACGGACTTCTACAGCCGCTTCCCGAACTTCCACTGGCTCGACGACTTCTACCGCGACTTCCCCGGCAAGCCGTTCGTGTTCGGCGAGTGGGCCATGTGGGGCGCCGACGACCCCGGCTTCGTGAGCCGGCTGTTCGGCTGGATCGGCAGCCATCCGCGGGTGCGGATGGTGCTCTACAACCAGGGCCAGCTCACCGACGGGCCCTTCCGGCTCAAGCGCTATCCGCGCTCAGCCGCTGCGCTGCGCAAGGCGCTCGCGCACCGCCGCTTCTCTTTGTGAGCCCCTGTAGGGTGCGGCTCCGCATGCACCCGTCCAAGCTCTCCCGCAGCGAGTGGATCGCCGTCGTGGGCGGCCTCCTGCTCCTCGTGGGGGTGTTCCTGTCGTGGTACGTGCCCAACACCGACAACCGCAACGCGATCGTCGCCGGCAGCCGTGAGGCGGTCAGCGCGTGGGAGGCCCACACGCTGCTGCGCTTCTTCTTCCTCGCCGCCGCGATCGCGCCGCTGATCCTCGCCTACATCATCGTGCGCGATCACGAGCTGTCGTGGCCGCGCGGGGAGCTGACCGCCGTCGTGGCGATCGCCGCCTTCGGCATCATCGGGTATGTCGGAGTCATCGACCGGCCCGGCGAGCCGCAGGGCGAGATCGGCCTCGGCCTCGGCTGGTTCCTCGCGATGGCGGGCGTGATCCTGATGGCGATCGGCGGCGCGATGCGCGCGGGCGGCACGGAGCGGCCGCGCAAGCCACCGGGAGTGCTGTAGTGGCCCTCGGACGCCCGGAGGAACCACTAGCGATGAGCGAACATCCGCACCGGCGCTCCTCCGACGAGGCGCCGCCCGACCGCAACCTCGCGCTGGAGCTCGTGCGCGTCACCGAGGCGGCCGCGCTGCGGGCCGCCCGCTGGGTCGGCCGCGGCGACAAGGAGGCCGCCGACCAGGCCGCCGTCGACGGCATGCACGCGGTGCTGCACACCGTCCACATGGACGGCGTCGTGGTGATCGGCGAGGGGGAGAAGGACGAGGCGCCGATGCTCCACAACGGCGAGCAGGTCGGCGACGGCTCCGCGCCGTCGGTCGACATCGCCGTCGACCCGCTCGAGGGCACACGGCTGTGCGCGCAGGGCCGCCCGAACGCGCTCGCGGTGATCGCGCTCTCGGAGAAGGGCTCGATGTTCGACCCGGGCCCGTGCGTCTACATGGAGAAGATGGCCGGCGGCCCCGAGATCGCCGACCTGCTCGACCTCGACCGGCCGCTCGGGGAGACGCTGGGCCTCGTCGCCGAGCGCAAGGGCACCGACGTCGGCGACGTGATGGTCGTCGTGCTCGACCGCCCGCGCCACGAGGAGGGCATCGAGGCGATCCGGGAGGCCGGTGGCCGCGTGCGGCTGATCACCGACGGCGACGTCTCGGCCGCGCTGCTGGCGGTCGCGCCGGACCGGCCCGTCGACCTGCTGTGGGGGATCGGCGGCACGCCGGAGGGCGTGATCTCCGCCGCGGCGCTCAAGTGCTACGGCGGCGGGCTGATCGGCCGCCTCTGGCCGCGCGACGACGAGGAGCGCAAGGCCGCGGTCGACGCGGGCTACGACCTCGACCGCGTGCTCACCCAGGACGACCTCGTCAAGGGCGACAACTGCTTCTTCTCGGCCACCGGCGTCACCGACGGCGACGTGCTCGAGGGCGTCCGCTACCAGGGGCGCCAGGGCGCCTCGACGGAGTCGCTGGTCATGCGCAGCCGCTCGGGCACGGTGCGGCGGATCCAGTCCCGGCACGACCGCAGCAAGCTGCGCGCGCTCGCCGGGCAGCGCTACGGCTAAGGAGCTCGTCAAGAACCCCGGCACGCCCGGATGCGGCCGTGGACGCTTCGCCGGATCGCCACCCGAATCACTCGTAGGTACTACCGGTACCTACTTCGGATTCGTGCTGCGCCCGGCTTGGTCCACGACCGCCCCGGTCGGGCCGGATCTTCTTGACGGACTCCTAGCGGCGGCGCGCCCCGAAGCGCAGGTACAGGAAGGTGCCGGCCGCCGTCATGGCGGCGGCGATGCCGGCCCACGCCAGCCACGGCGTGTCGCCGACGTTGACGGGCGGCTCCCCGGCGTATGGCGCCGGCGAATCGTCCTTGTCGGGCGCGAAGCGGCCGACGGCGGACTCCTCGAGCTCCAGCCGCGCGAGCGAGCGCAGGAAGCCGTGGGTCACGAGCACGTGGATGCGCGACTGCGTGTTCGCGTAGAACCAGCGCGCCACCCACGTGGCCAGCGCGGGGTAGAAGTTGGCGACCTCGACCTCGACGTGGACCTTCTCGTAGCCGGGCTCGTCGGCGTGGCAGCGGCGCACGTCGATCTCCAGGAAGCCGTCGCCCGAGCGGCCGGGTCGCGCGACGAGGATGCCGTCGCGGATCGTCCAGCGCACGATCCCGCGGCCGTCGCCCAGGTCGTACTCCGGTGCCTTGAAGCGCAGGAGCACGAGCGGGCGGTGCAGCAGCACGACGGCGCGCTCGGTGGCGGTGTACTCGACCCGGATCAGGCCGAGGGTCACGCGCGAGAGGTACTTCCAGTACGTGCGCGCGAGCCGCTCGAGGTACATCGGGCTCCAGATCTCGACGACCTCGGCGATCGGCATCGTGATGTCGGCGGCCTGGATCGAGCGCACGGCGCCGGCTGAGTCCATCGTCGTGTGCTGCTCGGGATCGCGGATCACCGAGTTCGCGACGCGCTGCTCCTTGGAGCGGTTGAGCAGCTTCAGAGCGCGGCCCTCACGGCGTCCTCGAAGCCCATCGGGCTCTCGTTGATCGGCGCCGGCGGCCGCCGCTCGACCACCATCTCGGACTTCAGGCCGTCCACGAGCGGGCGGACCAGCCCCGTCTCGACCGGCGTCACGAGGGAGACCCAGTACGACGACAGGCGCGGCGTGAGCACCGGCACCTTGACGATCGCGGGCGAGCGCCTGCCGAGCACGCCGGCGGCGCGTCGCATCATCTCACGGTAGGTGAGCACGTCGGCGCCGCCGAGCTGGACCTCCTCCGGGGCCTGCTCGAGCTCGGTCACGTCCGCCAGCGCCTTGACCACGTCGGCGATCGCCACGGGTTGCGAGCGCGTGTCGACCCAGCGCGGGGTGATCATCACCGGCAATCGGGACACGAGGTGACGGAGCATCTCGAACGAGGCGCTGCCCGGCCCGATGATCATCGCTGCGCGCACGTAGATCAACTCCGGTACCCGCTCCCGCAGCAGCTCAGCGACCTCGTGGCGGGAGCGCAGGTGCTCGGAGGCCTCGGGGCCGGTCGGGCCGAGCCCGCCGAGGTAGACGACGCGCTCGACGCCGGCCTCGCGCGCGGCCTCGCCGAAGTTCACGGCCGCCTCGCGGTCGCGCTTGGCGAAGTCCCCGTCGGGGCCCATCGAGTGGATCAGGTAATAGGCGGTCCGGCAGCCCTCCAGCGCCTCGCGCAGGCCGCGGCCGCTGACGGCGTCGCCGCCGCGGACATCGACCTGCGGCGGCTGGGAGGCCTTCGAGGGGTCGCGGGCGAGCGCGCGCACGCGCCTGCCGCGCTCGAGCAGCTCTTCGATCAGGAAGCCGCCGACATAGCCGGAGGCGCCGGTGACGAGCGTAGGGTCAGGTTCGCGGGCTTTGGTCATCTCGCGGAAACGTACCCAAGCAGGTGCGGGATTCGATCCCGCCGAACGAGAAGGCCGTATGGACAGCGTGGGATTGCAGATCAGGCAGGTGGCGGAGCTCACGGGCATCGCCGCCGCGACCATTCGCATGTGGGAGCAGCGCTACGGGTTCCCCGAGCCCGCGCGCACGGCCTCCGGCTACCGCATGTACACCGACGAGGACGTCGACGCCCTGCGGCGCGTGAGCACTCTGCGCGACGCCGGCCTGTCGGTGCCCGCGGCGCTCGAGCGGGCGCGCGCCGCCTCCGGGACGACGGACCGGCCCTCGATCTTCGGCGCGATCGCCGGCGGCGACGAGCCCGTACCCGCCCGGCGGCTGCGCAAGAGCACGCTGCTGGGGATCTCGCGCGCGATCGAGGACGAGACGCTGGCCCGCGCGGCCGGCCCGGTCGTGATCGGCGCGTTCCAGTCCGTGCGCAACTTCCAGGCCGTCGAGCACCGCTACGAGCGTCTCGCGCGCGCGGCCGACGCCTGTGTCGTGTTCGCGGACTTCGAGGCGGTGAGCGAGCGCCCGGGCCGCCCGACCGAGGTCCCGATCCGCTCGGAGGACGTGCTCGGCAACGAGTGGGCGGTCGTGATCGACGCGCCGGGCTTCGCGGCCTGCCTGCTGGCCTGGGAGACGCCCGAGTCCCAGCGCGACGACCACCTGCCCGACCGCGAGCGGCGCTTCGAGGCGCTGTGGACGCTGGACCCGCAGATCGTGCGCCGGGCGGCGCTGGCGGGCGCGGCGCTGGCCGACCGCGCGGGGGCGGGCGACGGTCTCGAGGACGCGCTGCGCGACCGGCCGCTGGCCTTCGAGGCCCCGGCGGTGGCGCTCACCTCGCTGACGAACCGGATCGTCGGCTACTTGGACTGACGCCCGCGCCGCCTAGCGCGCGGGCTGCACCAGCGCGCCGATGCGGGCGGTCTCGGCGAAGCCGAGCTGCTCGGCGGCGGCGGAGGTGAGGTCCCACGTCATGCCCTTGGCGTACGGGCCGCGGTCGACGACCGGGACGACGACGCTCGTGCCGCGGTAGGCGACCTCGACCAGCGTGCCGCAGGGCAGCGACTTGTGCGCGATCCCGACGAGGTCCTTCGTCAGCTTCTGGCCGCAGGCGGTGGTGTTGCCGTACAGCCCGGGGCCGTACCACGTGGCCATGGCCGGCTTGAAGACCCGCACGGAGACCTCGGGCGAGGCGCTCGTGACCGTCGCGGAGCGGCGGCGCTGGAGCGTCGCCCGGATCCGCTGCTGGCCCAGGACGCGCGGGCTCCAGCGGACGGAGAAGCGGCCCTTGCGGCCGACCACCGTGCGCGCCTCTGAGCGCCAGGTCTTGGCCGCCTCGTCGAAGCGCTGGACGCGCAGGACGCGGCCGCGGGCGCTGCGCGCGACGGTGCCCCTGAGCGTGGCCACGCGGCCGAGCAGCGCCTGCGGCGAGGCCTCGAGGGCGACGTCGGAGGCGGGCTGCGGCTCCGGTGCGGCCGCGCCGCCGGTGGACTGCGCGGCCGCGGTCGCGGGCAGCGCAAGGCCGACGGCCAAGAAGGCCGGCAGCAGCCGGGTAGGGGAAACGAGCCTCATCGATGCTTTCTCCGGTGCCTACGAGGTGAGCTGACGGGCTCGCGCAGAGAAAGCAGCGCTACGGACGACTGGTCTGCGTCCGATTCGCCCCCGTGGCCCGCAGGCCACATTGGGTCCCCCGCTCGCCGCGGTGAGGCCGCGGCGATTCGGCGCGCGGAAACCTAGCACGCGCCGCGCAAGGCGGCGCCACCCCTACGGCTTCGGCAGGCGGCGGGCGGCGCGCTTGATCGCCTGGCCGCCGAGCGTGAGGCCGATCTTCGCCAGCTCGCCGGTCGCCTGGACCGCCGTCGTCACCAGCTCGGCGCCCTTCGGCGGCTCCGGCGCCGGCTTGCGGCGGGGCGCGCCGGCCTTCTCGGACTTCTTCTTGGCGGCGGCCAGCGACGGCGACCCCGAGCGCACGGCGCGGGGCTTCTGCGCCGCGCCCGTGGACTTCGCGGTGGCGGCCTTGGACGTCGCGGGCGTGGCGGGCTTGCCCGTCGCCTTCGGCGTCGCCCGCGTGGGCTTGGACGCCGACTTCGGCGCGGCCTTGGGCCGGGCCCTGGCGCTCGTCCGGGCCGGCGCGTCGTCCGCCTTCGCGGAGACGGGATCGCCATCGCGGCGGCGCGCCATCCGGGTCGGGCGCGTGGCGGGCAGGTTGCCCATCACGCTCTTTGAGGGCTTGGCCTTGTCCTTTTCGCTCATCGGCCTCCTACTCTATGCGTCCTCGCTGAGTCCCTCTAGACTCAGCTGCCCTGGGGTTCGCTACAACGGGACGTCGATGTCAGTCGTAGATCTGCAAGAGCTCGAAGAGGTCAAGGGACTGCTGCTCAAGGGGCAGCAGGTGGGCGTTCTGACGTTCGCCGAGATCCAGACGGCCGTGGCCGAGATCGACCTCGACGAGACCGACATCGAGGAGCTCCACGGCTTCCTCGAGAAGTCCGAGATCGAGATCGTCGAGGAGATCGACCCGGCCGTCGCCGCGTCGCAGGTCGAGCGCGCCCCCGACAAGCGCGGGCGCCGCAAGGCCAAGACGGCGATCGACCTCAAGCCGGACATGACGACCGACTCCCTTCAGCTGTTCCTGAAGGACATCGGCAAGGTCCGGCTGCTCACGGCCCAGGAGGAGGTCGACCTCGCGCGCAAGATCGAGCGCGGCGACCTCGACGCCAAGCAGAAGATGGTCGAGTCCAACCTGCGCCTGGTCGTCTCGATCGCCAAGAACTACCGCAACCAGGGCCTGCCGTTCCTGGACCTCATCCAGGAGGGCACGCTCGGCCTGGTCCGCGCCGCGGAGAAGTTCGACTACCGCAAGGGCTTCAAGTTCTCGACCTACGCGACCTGGTGGATCCGCCAGGCGATCGCCCGCGCGCTCGCCGACAAGGCGCGCACGATCCGGATCCCGGTCCACGTCGTCGAGAAGCTCAACAAGATCGGCCGTGCCGAGCGCAAGCTCGTCACGGAGCTGGGCCGCGAGCCCACCGCGGAGGAGATCGCCGACGTCACGGGGATCGACCCGGAGGAGGTCGACTCGATCAAGCGCTCGGCGCAGGCCCCGGTCTCGCTCGAGAAGCCGGTCGGCGACGAGGAGGAGTCCGAGTTCGGCCAGTTCATCGCCGACGAGCGGGCCGAGTCGCCGTACGAGCGCGCCGCCGAGATCCTCACCAAGGAGGCGCTGCGCGAGGCGCTGGAGAACCTCTCCTACCGCGAGCGGCGCGTGCTCGAGCTGCGCTACGGCCTCGGCGGCGAGCACCCGCGCACGCTGGACGAGGTCGGCCGCACGTTCAACGTGACGCGCGAGCGGATCCGCCAGATCGAGAACCAGTCGCTGAAGAAGCTGCAGTCGCTCGCGGAGGCCCAGAAGCTCCGCGACGTGGCATAGGGTCCCCACCGGATTCAAGGCCCTCCATGACGGGGCCGATGTAAACCCCGTCATGGCTTTTGATCTCGATCACGCGCTGCGCTACCTCATTGCAGCGGAGGGCTCGGACCTCCACCTCAAGATCCCGTCCTATCCCCTCGTGCGCCTGCACGGGTCGCTCGAGCCGATCCCCGGCACCGAGCGCCTGTACCCCGAGGACACGCAGAAGGCGCTCGAGATGATGCTCGACGACCCCGACAAGCTCGAGGAGTTCGACTCCGAGAACGAGGTCGACTTCTCCTACTCCGTCGAGGGCCTCGGCCGCTTCCGCGTCAACGCCTTCATGCAGCGCGGCTCGATCTCGGTCGTCATGCGCGCCATCCCGGTGATCATCAAGGGCGTCGACGAGCTCGGCCTGCCCGAGGCGGTCACCAAGCTCGCCGAGGAGGAGCGCGGGATCATCCTGCTGACGGGCACGACGGGCTCCGGCAAGTCGACCACGCTCGCGGCGATGATCGACCACATGAACCGGACGATGTCCAAGCACATCGTCACGATCGAGGACCCGATCGAGTTCCTGCACCGCGACCGCAACTCGATCGTCAACCAGCGCGAGGTCGGCCAGGACACCGCCTCCTTCAAGCGCGCGCTGCGCCGCGTGCTGCGCCAGGACCCGGACACGATCCTCGTCGGCGAGATGCGCGACGAGGAGACGGTCCACACCGCGCTGAGCGCGGCCGAGACCGGCCACCTCGTCCTCTCCACGCTCCACACCGTGGACGCGTCGGAGACGATCAACCGCATCATCGACTTCTTCCCGCCGCACCAGCAGCAGCAGGCGCGGGCGATGATCGCGGGCACGCTGAAGGGCATCGTCTCCCAGCGCCTCGTGCGCACGGCGGACGGCAAGGGCCGCGTCGCGTGCTGCGAGATCCTCGTCATGACGGGCCGCGTGCACGACATGATCCTCGACCCGAAGCTGACCGGGCAGCTGCCCGAGGTCATCGCCGAGGGCGCCTACTACGGCATGCAGACGTTCGACCAGCACCTGCTGCACCACCTGCACGCCGGGCGGATCACGTTCGATGACGCGCTGCGCGTCGCCACCTCGCCGCACGACTTCAAGCTGATGGTCGCCGCGCAGGAGAACCCCACCTCCGAGACGAGCACGGCCCCGATGCCGCAGGGCGACCAGACCCCGCCCCCGTCGGCGCCCCCGGCCGCGCCCTCGGCGCCGCCGGCCGCAACGCCGGCGCAGCCCGTCGCGCAGCAGCCGGTGCCGTCGGCCGCGCCCGCGGCCCCGGCTCAGCCCGCGCCGCCCGTCCCGGCGGCCGCGGCCCCGTCCGCGCCGCCGCCCCCGTCGGCGCCGCCGCCGGGCCCCCCGAGCTACTAGGCCTCCTCCTCTCAAGGCCGGCGCGCGAGCGCCGGCCTTGACGTTTGTCGTCCAGGCGGTGAAGGTTCCGCCAATGCAGACGACCCTCGCCAATTTCAAGGAAGTCGAGTCGCAGAACGCGTTCTCGCTCCAGAACTCCAAGCTGCTCAAGGTCGAGCTCAACCAGGTCACGATCCAGGCCAAGCTCGGATCGATGGTCGCCTACCAGGGCGAGGTGCGCTTCGAGCACGCCGGCTCGGGCGGGATCGGCCGGATGCTCAAGAAGGCCGTGTCGGGGGAGGGGACCCAGCTGATGAAGATCAGCGGGGCCGGGGAGGTGTTCCTGGCCGACCAGGCCCAGGACATCCACCTGATCTACCTCGAGAACGACTCCATCACGGTCAACGGGCCCAACCTGCTGGCGTTCGACTCGGGCATCGACTGGGACATCAAGCGCGTCCAGGGCGCCAGCTCGATGATGGGCGGCGGGCTGTTCAACATGTCGCTGCAGGGGACGGGCTGGGTGGCGATCCTCTCCGACGGTCCGCCCGTGCTGCTCAACGTCGCCAGCGCGCCGACGTTCGCCGACGCCCAGGCCGCGATCACCTGGAGCTCGGGCGTCACGACCGGCATCAAGACCGACGTGAACCTCAAGACCCTGATCGGGCGCGGCTCCGGCGAGTCCGTGCAGATGTCCTTCGCGGGCCAGGGCTGGGTGCTCGTGCAGCCGTCCGAGGGCCAGGTCACCGGCGCCGCGACGCAGCAGGGCTCCGGCGGGGGGCTCGGCGGCCTGCTCAACCAGTAGGCAGGCGGGCGAGGAAGCGCGCCGCGATCGGCGCCGCGACCTCGCCACCGGCCCGGCCGCCCTCCACGAGCACCGCGACCGCGACGTCATCGCGGTAGGCGATGAACCACGCGTGGGTGGGCGGCGGGTCTCCGCCGCCGTACTCGGCGGTGCCGCTCTTGCCGCCGACGTCGCCGGGCACGCCGGCCAAGCTGCACGTGGCGGCCGCCGTGCTGCGGGCGATCGACGCCGGCGAGCTGTTCGCGCGCCTGCGCGAGCCGGGCGCGCTCGACCGCCTCGCCGTGCTCGACCCCGAGCGCACGAGCCGCAGCACGCCGCGCGAGATGACCCGGCTGTTGGGCGCCGTCTGGCGCGACGAGGCCGCGTCGCCCGGGTCCTGCGCCGAGCTGCGCCGGCTCATGGGCCTCCAGGTGTGGCCGCATCGCCTGTCGGCGGGCTTCCCTGACGACGACGTCGTCGTGTCCGGCAAGACCGGGACGCTGCCCGGCCTGCGGATCGAGGTCGGCGTCGTCGAGACCGGCGACGGACGCCGAACGGCGGTCGCGGTGTTCACGCGCAGCCCCTCGAGCCGGCTGAACCTGCCGCAGGCCGACGCGGCGATCGGGACGGCCGCGCGGATCGCCGTCGACGCGCTCGCTTAGCCTGGATTCAGGCTTAGACGTGCACGAGGTCCTCGGCGTCGGGGTCGTCGGTGACGACCCCGCACGCCGGGCAGTACCAGCGGGCCTCGAGCACGCCGCCGCAGACCTCGTGCCGGTAGGGCTCGCCGCCTCCGGCCCGCGCGCCCCAGTCGGCCAGCAGCCGCAGCGCGCCGGCCAGCTCGCGGCCTGACTCCGAGAGCTCGTACGCGAACCGCGGCGGGCGCTCGGAGTAGGGCTGGGGGACGACGAGCGCCTGCTCGGCGAGCGCCTTGAGCCGTGCGCTGAGCACGTTGGGCGCGATCCCCTCGAGCTCCTCCTGGAGCTCGTTGAAGCGCTTCGGCCCCTCCAGCAGCGCGGCCACGACGAGCAGCGTCCAGCGGTCGCCGACGCGCTCGAGGGCGTCGGCGAGCGGAGACGTCGGGACGCGCTTCGCCCTGGCCACCCACCAAACCTAGAGGGCCTGGCCCGACATCGTCGTGTGTATAGTGACTTGCAATGAGCAAGTCACTCCTCGAGGAGCTTCAGGAGACCGTCGCGCGGGTCGCCGGGACGGTCGGCCCGTCGGTCGTCGGCCTCGGGCGCGGGTGGGGGCGCGGGTCCGGCGTCGTGATCGGCGACGGGCAGGTGCTCACGTGCGCGCACGTGCTGCGCGGCGACGAGGTGGCGGTCACGTTCGGCGACGGGCGCACGGCGGACGGCCGGGTCGCCGGCGTCGACGCGGACCTCGACCTCGCCGTGGTGGCGGTGGAGACCGGCGACGCGCCCGCGGTGGCGTGGGAGCCGGCGCGGATCGCGGCGCTCGGCCACGGCTCCGCGGTGTTCGCGCTCGCGGACCCCAGCGGGCGCGGCCTGCGCGTCACCTTCGGGCTCGTCTCGGCGACCGGCCGCAGCTTCCGCGGGCCGGTCGGGCGCCGCATCGGCGGCTCGATCGAGCACACGGCGCCGCTTCCACGGGGATCCTCCGGCGGGCCGCTGGTCGGCGCCGACGGCCACCTGCTGGGGCTCAACGCCGTCCGCCGCGAAGGCGGGCTGATCCTCGCCGTGCCCGCCGACGAGGCGGTGCACGCGCGGGTCGCCGGGCTCGCGCGTGGCGAGGCGGGCGGGCGCCCACGGTTGGGCGTGGCGCTCGCGCCGGCTCGTCACGCGCGCCGGCTGCGCCGCGCGGTCGGGCTGCCCGAGCGCGACGGCCTGCTCGTGCACGCCGTCGTGCCCGGCAGCCCGGCCCAGCGAGCGGGGCTCGAGCGCGGCGACCTGATCGTCGGCGCGGCCGGGCGCGCGCTGAGATCCGTCGACGACCTCTTCGACGCCCTCGACGCGGCCGACGGCACGGTCTCGCTCGCCATCGTGCGCGGCACCGAGGAGCGCGACGTCGCCGTCACGCTGGAATAGCTACTTCAGTTGGTGAAGTCTTGCGGTAGACTGCACGATCGTGCCGAACTCCGATTGTCCTGTCTGCCGGACCGCCGACATCGTCTGCGGCAAGTGGACGCTGCTCGTCATCCGTGACCTCGCCGAGGGGCGGTCGCGCTTCGGCGAGCTGGAGCGCTCGCTCGAGGGCATCTCGCCGCGCACCCTGTCGCTGCGGCTGCGCGCGCTCGAGGAGGAGGGCATCGTGGCCCGCCAGACGTTCCCCGAGGTCCCGCCGCGCGTCGAGTACGCGCTGACCGAGAAGGGCCGCGCGCTCGTCCCGATCATCGAGTCGATGCGCTCCTACGGCACCGAGTGGCTCGGCGCCGACGCCGCCTGCACCGAGGCGCCCGAGATCTCGGTGCCCGCGATCGCCGCCGCGTAGCCGCAACGCCGCTTGCATTCCGTCCGGCGCCCGTGCGTGCGGGAGGATCGCCGTCTGCCGCGGCGAACCCGCGGCTCATGCACAACCGCGCGCTGCACGACTCGCTCGCCGCCTTCGTCGAGGAAGCCGCCCGGCAGCTCGCCGACGAAGTCTCCGGCGGCGCCGAGGTCCCGTTCGAGCTGATGGAGATGAGCCCGCACGCGCGGGCGACGTCGCCGCTGTACTGCTACCGGCCGCTGACCGGCCACTTCATCGGCGAGCGGATCGGCGTGCTCTCGCGGTTGCCCTCCTACCCCGCGGCCGCGCAGGGGCTGGCCACGCTGCCCGACCTGCCCGCCTACCTGCAGGCGCGCGGGCGCCGCACCCCGGGGCCGGACAGCCGCTCGCAGGCCGACGCGGCGCTACAGGCCTTCCTGACCGCGGTCTGGACGGAGGCGACCGAGTTCACCTTCGACCCGACGCGCTTCGCCCAGGCCTTCGCGGAGCTCGAGACCGTCGCCTACGACGGCTGCACGCTCTCCGTCGTGCTCGCCCCGGTCGACGGCCTGGTGATCGAGTCGGAGGAGCTGCCGCTCGGCGACGGGCTCGCGCTCGTCCGCGCCGGCACGCTCAAGGACGCCCCCGGCGACCTCGGCCACGACGAGATGGCGACCGTCGCGCTGCTCGCGCTCGAGGGCGCGCCGGGCGACCACCGCGCGCTCGAGGACGCCGGTCGCCGCCTGCGCCGGCTGCAGACCGCGCTGCGGCTATGGGACGACGCGGAGCCCGCGCTCGGCCCGACCGCCTGGGCGCGCACGGACGGCAGCGCCTGGTGGGCCGTCCCGCTCGCGACGGGCTTCCGCCGCCCGCAGGACGACTGCCTGCTGCCCGCCGAGGAGGAGGACGCCCTGCGCGCGTTCTGCTCGCTCGTGTCCCGCCGCACCCCGCGCGCGGGCGAGCTCGCCTGGGCGCTGCGCCGCTTCGAGCTGGGCTGCGAGCGCGCGAGCGCGGTCGAGGCGCTGACCGACTGGCTGCTGGCCGGCCGCGCGCTGCTCGCGGACCCCGACCAGCCCGGCTACGAGGGCCTGGCCGCCCGCATGGCCGCGATCTGCGCGACGCCCGAGGACCGCCCGCGCGCGGAGTCGCGCCTGCGCGAGGCCGTGTCGCTCGAACGCGCCGCGATCGCCGGGCTCGTCCGCCCCGAGCCCGACGTCGAGGAGCTGATCACCGAGCTGGGCGCGAACCTCCGCGCGATCCTGCGCGACGTGCTCTGCGGGCACCTCGACCCGGCGCTGCGGCGCGTCGCGGACGAGCTCCTGGCCGAGCAGCCCGAGCCCGCCGACACGCTTCACTAGCCGCCGTCGCGCCGCCCCGCGGCGCGCGCGTCAGCCCCCGAAGAGGTGCTCGCGGACGCGGGCGAGGCCGTCCACGTCGTGGACGTCGTCCTCGAGCTCGGGCACGACGATCGAGGGCGGCGAGCCCAGCTCCGCGACGAGCCGCTCCACGCCGGCCTCGTCGGCGGCCGCGAGCGCGGCGAGCTCGTGTGCGGACTCGTCGACGCGCCGCGCGAGGTCGTCGCCGAGGGCCTCCGCCAGCCCGGGCGCCGAGGCGCCGTCCACCGACGGCGACGTGTGCACGCGGTTGACGACGAGCCCGCCGAACGGCATCGAGGCGTCGGCGAGCTTGCGGTGGAAGTGGATCGCCTCCTCGGACGGGTCGTGGCGCGGTGAGGTGACGATCAAGAACGTCGTCGCGGGGTCCTCGAGCAGCGCGCCGACCCGGTCGGCGCGCTCCATGAAGCCGTCGATCATCCCGCCGAGCGTGCGGAAGAAGACCGACAGGTCCTGCAGCAGGTCGACGCCCGTGACCCGCTTGAGCAGCGAGAAGACCATCCCCGTGCCACGCCCGAGCACCTTGCCGCTCAGCCCGGCCGGGCGCAGGAACATGCGGATCGCCCGCCCACCGAAGAAGCCCTTCAGGCGCTGCGGCGCGTCCAGGAAGTCGAGCGCGTTGCGCGACGGCGGCGTGTCGAGCACGAGCAGGTCGAAGCCGCCCTCCTGGTCGAGCTCGTAGAGCTTCGCGATCGCCGTGAACTCCTGCGACCCGGCGACCGCGTTGGAGAGCTGCTGGTAGATCCGGTTCGCGAACACCTCGTCGCGCGTGCGCGCGTCCGGCGCGAGCCGCTCGATCAGGGAGTCGAAGGTCCGCTTCGCGTCGAGCATCATCGCCCACAGCTCGCCGTCGGCCTCGATGCCGTGGGCCGCGAGCCGCTCGGCGTCGACGCGGCGCGGCTCGTTGCCGAGCTCCTCGAGGCCGAGCGAGGTCGCGAGCCGCCGCGCCGGGTCGATCGTGACCACGGCCACGCGCAGCCCGCGCTCGGCCATCCCGAGGCCGAGCGCCGCGGCGGTCGTCGTCTTGCCGACTCCGCCGGAGCCCGCGCAGATGACGATCCGCTTCCCGTCGAGCAGCGACTCGACGGAGGTCATCGCACTGACATCAGGACAGGGGCCACCGCGACCAGCGTACGCGAGGTGACATTTCCAGCTCGTCCCCTGGCGCGACGCCGCGCCGGGCCGCGATCAGATCAGGCCCTCGCGGACGGCGAACGCCACGGCCTGCGAGCGGCTGCGGGCGTTGAGCTTGGTGACGACGTCGTGCAGGACGTTCTTGACGGTGCGTTCGGAGTAACAGAGCTGCTGCGCCACCTCCCGCGTCGGATGGCCCGCCGCGATCAGCGACAGCACCTGCTGCTCGCGGTCGGTGAGCGTCGCCGCGTGCGTGCGGGCATGGCCGTTGGCGCCGTGCGCCGCGGAGCGCACGAGCCCGCCGAGCAGCTCGGGGGTGACGACGCCGGCGCCGCTGGCGGCGGCCTGGACGGCGGCGGCGAGGCCCTCCATCGAGAGCGTGTCCTTGCGCAGGATCCCGATCGCGCCCGCCTGCATGGCGCGAGAGAACGCTGTCCTCGGAGCAGTCGGAGGTGCACACGAGCACGCGCGCGCCGGTCGCCTCGGAGACGGCGCTGATGAAGTCGCGGCCGCCCGACACGGCGTGGTCGAGCACCACGAGGTCCGCCTCGAACAGCGCGGGCGACTCCCAGGCCTCGCGCACGGACTCCGCGTCGGTCACCCCGTCCACGCCGTCGAGCAACTCCAGGCAGGCCGCGAGGCCACGCCGGTAGATCGTATGTGTGTCCAGGACGAACAGCTTCAACTGCGCTCTGCCTTGTCCGACTTCCGCATCCGTGCCTGAGAGGGTTGCCGTGCCTGCGGGCTGTGGCGATACTACGCCCACCCCCGACGCAAGGAAAGAGCGCGGCCAACAGACCACGGGGCATGGAACGACCTTGACCATCTACAGGACGCGAGCGGCTACCCGGCAGGGGACGAGTCGGGAGAGACGAGGAGGGACGGACCCTGATGCCGGACGTCATGAAGACCGTCGGCCGTTACGAGATCCTGCGCGAGCTGGGGCGCGGCGGCATGGCGCTCGTCTACCTGGCGCGCCAGACCGATCTCGACCGCTTCGTCGCGCTCAAGGAGCTGGGCGCCTTCCACGCCTCCGACGCGTCCTTCGCCCAGCGCTTCCTGCGCGAGTCGCGGGTGGCCGGCTCGCTGAGCCATCCGAACATCGTCACCGTGCACGACTACTTCGAGCACGAGGGCACGCCGTACATCGCGATGGAGTACGTCGAGCGCGGCTCGCTGCGCCCGTACGTCGGCAAGATGACCTTGGCGCAGATCGGCGGCGTGCTCGAAGGGCTGCTCGCCGGGCTCACCAACGCGGAGCAGAACGGCATCGTCCACCGCGACCTGAAGCCCGAGAACCTGATGGTCACCTCGGACGGGCGCGTGAAGATCGCCGACTTCGGCATCGCGAAGGCGACGACGAAGATGCAGACCGGCGCCTTCCTGACGGCGACGGGCACGACGGTCGGCACGCCGACCTACATGGCGCCCGAGCAGGCGATGGCGCAGGACATCGGCCCGTGGACGGACCTGTACTCGGTCGGGTGCATGGCCTTCGAGATGTTCACCGGCAAGGTGCCGTTCCACGACTCCGACGCGCCGATGGCGATCCTGCTGCGCCACGTCAACGAGCCGATCGCGCCCGTGAAGTCGATCGACCCGCAGATCGACCAGGGCATCTCCGACTGGGTCGAGTCGATGCTCGTCAAGGACCCGACCAAGCGCACGCAGTCCGCCGCGGAGGCCTGGGACGACTTCGAGGAGATCATCATCGGCCTGCAGGGCCCGCGCTGGCGCCGCGCGGCGCGCCTGTCGCAGGTCGCCGGCTCCACCGACACGCCGAACCCGCTGACCCCGGCCCCGTTCCAGGGCACGACGGCGGGCGCCGCCGCGTCGGACGAGTTCCAGAGCTTCGCCTGGGGCCAGCCCGCCGCCGACACCGACGGCTCCGCCGCCTCGACGCCGTACACGCCGCCGCCGCAGGACCTGCCGGCGGGGCCGATGGAGGAGACCCCGGCGCCCGAGGCTCCGCCCGCGCCCGCCGAGGCCCCCGCCGCGTCGGCCGCGCCCGAGGCCCCGCCGGCGCCGAGCGACGAGCCGATCGCCGACAGCGGCTTCGTGACGTTCGGGGCGCCCGCGCCGCCGCCGCCCACCGACGCGCTCGTGCCGCCGCCCGCCCAGGCGCCGCCGGCCGAGCCCGCCGCCCCGGAGCCCGTCGCCCCCGAGCCCGAGGTGGTCGCGCCCGAGCCCGAGCCCGAGCCGGTGCCCGAGCCCCAGGCCGAGGTCGCCGAGGAGACCACGCAGGACGGCGGGTTCGAGACCTACATCGCCCCGCCGCCGTCCCGCCCGCCCACGGAGGACCCGGGCACCGAGGCGCTGAAGGGCCTGGAGCCCGAGGCGCCCGCCCCCGCGCCGCCCGCGCCGGAGCCCGTCGCGCCGCCCGAGCCCGAGCCCGTCGCCCAGGCGCCCGCGCCACCGCCGCCGGTCCCGGAGCCCGTGGCCGAGTCGGTCGCCCCGCCCGCGCCGCCCGAGCCTCCGACGGAGCCGCTCGCGCCCGAGCCTCCGAAGGAGCCGGCCGCGCCCGATCCCGCGGCGGTCGCCGCCTACGAGGCCGACCCGAACGCGACGGTCATGCCCGAGGCGCTGCGGCGCAAGCCGGAGCCCGCGGCCAAGCCGAAGAAGGAGCGCAAGCCCAAGGAGCGCAAGCCGCGCGAGCCCAAGGCCGCGAAGCCGGTCGCGCCGCCCAAGCCCAAGCCCGAGCCGAAGCCGTCCCGCCCGGGCGAGAAGCCCGCGAGCAAGGCCTTCCCGATCGCCCTCGCCGCCGGGGCCGTGATCGCGATCCTGCTCGGCTTCCTCGTCGGCGGCTCCGGTGGCGGCGGCACCGAGGAGCCCGCCCCGAGCGCCGAGCTCACCGGCTCGGCCGCCTCCTCCGGCGCCGCGGTCAAGGTGCCGTCGGACTGGAAGGAGCTCGGCGCCGCGCCCGACGTGCCCGGCCTGTCGCTGTCGGACCCGAAGGCCGCCGCGCCCGGCGGCAAGGACGGCGGCCTGGCCGTCGTCGTCGGGTCCGTCGAGAAGGCGGCCGACAACTCGACGCTGCTCGCGCAGCCGTTCATGCAGGCGGTCGGCGAGGTGCCGAAGCCCAACGGCGCGGTCCAGATCGGCGGCGGCGACGTGCAGGCCTACCGCTACAACGCGCTCGAGCTCAACGGCTTCGACCGCGCGGTGACGGTGTACGCGGCGCCGACGACCGCGGGCGTGGCGACGGTCGCCTGTCTGGCGCCCAAGGCCGACGCCGACTCGTTCGCGTCGACCTGCGACCAGATCGCCAACACGCTCACGCTCAGCGCGGGCAAGCCGTTCCCCCTCGGCCCGAGCGAGAAGTACGCCGGCGCCCTGAACAAGACGCTCGGCGCGCTCGGCAAGGCCGACAAGTCGGGCCAGGCGAAGCTCAAGGCGGCGAAGACGCCGCAGCAGCAGGCGGCGGCGGCGAAGTCGCTGGCCAAGGCGTTCCACGGAGCCGGCAGGACGCTCGCCCGCCAGAGCCTGAGCCCGGCCGACCGCACCGCCAACGCCCAGCTGGTCTCGGCCCTGCGCCAGACCGGCGGGGGCTATGACAAGGCCGCCGCGGCGGCGTCCAAGAACAGCAAGCCGGCGTTCAGCAAGGCCGGAGGCGACGTCGCGAAGGGCCGCAAGGCCATCGCGACGGCGCTCGGCAAGATGAAGAACGCCGGATACGACGTGGCGTCCTAGCCACAGGACCTCGAGAACAGAGAGACACCCCACCATGCAGCCACGTCAGATCGGGATCACCGTCGCCGCGGTGGTCGTCGCCTTCGCCGTCGCGTTCGGCATAGGCAAGGCCACGAGCGGCTCGGGCAGCAGCGGGAAGACCGCCAAGGCCAGCGCGGAGGGCACGAAGCCCGTCGAGCTCGGCACCGCGGCCATCTCCGCCGCCATCGCCGGCTCGGGCGCGCTGCCCGCGCTGAAGTCCGAGCCCAAGAAGAAGCCGGCCAGGAAGCCGTCCTCCTCGACGCCGTCGTCGGGCTCGGGCGGGAGCACGCCCACGCCCAGCACGCCGAGCACTCCCAGCACGCCGAGCACCCCCAGCACTCCGAGCACGCCCAGCACTCCGAGCACACCCCCGCCCCCGCCTCCCGATAACGGCGGTGGCGGTGGCGGCGGTGGCGGTGGCGGTGGCGGTGGCGGCGGCTCCGGCGTCACGGAGGGCTAGCCCGCGTCACCGCGCGGCGGCGGGCGCCCGCCCGCCGTCGCTAGCCCCCGAGCAGCTTGCGCGCCTCGGTGAGGCGCAGCTGGTACTTGTAGCGGTACTGGGCCGCGGGGCGCTCGATGTCCGCGATCCACTCGCCGTATGAGCCCGGGTCGGTGACCGACTTGCCCGCCGCGAGGCGCGCCTTCTTGACCTGGAGCGCGTTGTCGATGAACCACTTGGCCTGAAGCTGCGGGTTCATGCGGAACCCGCTGTAGGGACCGTTGTCCCAGATGCCGACGCGCATCTGGAAGAAGCCGGCCGAGTCGGCGTCGCCGCCCTTGAGGTTCTTCACGCCGGACTCGACGAGCGAGGCCATCACGGGCAGCTCGGGCGGCAGTCCGGCCTTCTTGGCCTCCGACGCGAGCCACTGCGCGAGCTCGGCCTGGGAGGCGCTGTCGCCGGGGTAGGTGCCGATCGCGCCGACGTTCTGCAGCGCGAGCTCGCCCTCGGGCACGGGGGCGCCGACCGCCTGGTTCGCGGCGGCGTCCTCGGCCGCCGTCGGCCCCGTGGCCGACCCCGCCGGCGCGGCTGCGACCCCCGGCTGCGCCGCCGCCGCGGCGGCGGCGCTCGCCTTGTTCGGCTCGACCGCCTTCATGAACTGCACGGTGGCGTGGTGCTTGCGCTCCGCCGCCTCCGCCGCCACGCCCTTCTTGGACATGAACTCCATCTCGTCGCCTCGGGGCCGCTTGGGCCCGTCGGCGGCGCTCGCCTGGTCGGCTGCGGCGCTCGCCGCCGCGGCGACGGGCTGCGCGGCCGCGGGCGGGGCGGTGGCGGCGTTGCCGAGCAGGTCGTTGGCTGCTCCGAGCTCGAGTTGGTAGCGGCCGCGGTATTGCTCGGCGGGGCGTTCGACGTCGGCGATCCACTCGCCGAAGGAGTTGGGGTCGTCGATCGGCTCGCCGGCGGCGACGCGGGCGTCCTTGATCTTCTCGGCCTCGTCGAGGAACCATTTGACCTGCAGCTCGGGCTTGTCGGGGTAGCCGGCGTATTCGCCCTGGTTCCAGATGCCGACGCGCATCTGGAAGTAGCCGACCGAGTCGGCGTGGCCGCCTTGGACGTTGGTCAGGTCCGACTCGACCAGGGAGGCCATGATCGGCAGTTGGGGCGGGAGTCCGCGCTTCTCGGCTTCCTTGGCCATCCAGGCGGCGATCTGCTCCTTCGGGGCGTCGTCGCCGGGGTAGGGGTTCGGGCCGCCTGCGTCGACGGCCGCGGCCGCGACGTCGGCCGCGCCGCCGCCGGGCGTCTCGACGGCCGCGGGCGGGGCGGGCTGGACCGAGCCGCCGCCGGGCGTCTCGACGGCCGCTGGCGCGGCGGGCGCGCCGGACGGCGCCGGTATGGCGGGCGCTGCGGCGCCGGCCGGGGCCGGCGGTGCCGTCCCGGTGCCCCCGATGCGGAGGAACTTGACGTTGGCCTGGCTCGTCGACCGCGGGACGGTCATGACCCGGTCCTGGTTGTTGCCCTCCAGCGCGGTGAAGTTGCCGCCCTTGACGTCGCTGGCCAGGAAGCCGATATGGCCGTCCGCGCCGAAGTCCTCCTGGCCGCCCCAGTCATAGACGACGATGTCGCCCGGGCGCGCATCCGCCGCGTCGACGAGCTGGAGGTCGTTGGTCTTCGCCTCGGCGGCGCGGACCCACGTCTGCACCCCGGCCCAGCCACCGCCCTCCATCTTGTGGCCAGACTTCTCGAGCGCCCACGTCACGAAGCTCGCGCACCACGGGTTGCCAGGGCCGACGCCGGCGGAGGCCAGGTACTCGTCGACCTTCTCGCCGGTGTTGACGCCCTCCTCCTTCACGCCCGCGGCCAGCTCCTGCTTCGCGACCTCGAGCGCCGCGACACCGAGGTCGGTCGAGCCGCCCGCCGTCGCCGTGGCGGCGTCGGCCACGACCCCGGGCACGGCGTCAGCCGGCGCGACCGCGCTCGCCGGCCCGGCCGGCGGCTGGCATGAAGGACAGCTCGTCGTTCTTGCCCGCGGCCTTGGCGGCATCCTCGGCCGTGACGGCCCTGAAGGCGAGCGAGTCACCGGGCTTGCGCTTCGGCTCTGCGACGGCGGCGGCCGTCGCCGCGGGCTGGACGGGCGGCACGGCGGCCGCGGCCGCGGGCGGGGCGGTGGCGGCGTTGCCGAGCAGGTCGTTGGCTGCTCCGAGCTCGAGTTGGTAGCGGCCGCGGTATTGCTCGGCGGGGCGTTCGACGTCGGCGATCCACTCGCCGAAGGAGTTGGGGTCGTCGATCGGCTCGCCGGCGGCGACGCGGGCGTCCTTGATCTTCTCGGCCTCGTCGAGGAACCATTTGACCTGCAGCTCGGGCTTGTCGGGGTAGCCGGCGTATTCGCCCTGGTTCCAGATGCCGACGCGCATCTGGAAGTAGCCGACCGAGTCGGCGTGGCCGCCTTGGACGTTGGTCAGGTCCGACTCGACCAGGGAGGCCATGATCGGCAGTTGGGGCGGGAGTCCGCGCTTCTCGGCTTCCTTGGCCATCCAGGCGGCGATCTGCTCCTTCGGGGCGTCGTCGCCGGGGTAGGGGTTCGGGCCGCCTGCGTCGACGGCCGCGGCCGCGACGTCGGCCGCGCCGCCGCCGCCGGCGTCTCGACGGCCGCGGGCGGGGCGGGCTGGACCGAGCCGCCGCCGGGCGTCTCGACGGCGGCCGGCGGGGCGACCGCGCCGGCGGCCGGGGGCGCGAGCGGCGCGGACGGGGCTGCGGCCCCCGCCGGCGCGTCGCCCTTGATGCGGATGAACTTGACGTTGGCCTGGCTCGTGTCCCGCGGCACGGTCATGACCTTGTCCTGGTTGTTGCCCTCCAGCGCGGTGAACTTGCCCCCCTTGACGTCGCTGGCGACGAAGCCGATGTGGCCGTCCGCGCCGAAGTCCTCCCCGTGACCCCAGTCGTAGGTGACGATGTCGCCGGGCCGGGCGTCCTCGGCGCTGACGATCTCGAGGTTGTTGTTGCCGGCCTCGGCGTTCTGCACCCAGGTCTGGACGGCGGCCCAGCCGCCGCCCTCCATCTTGTGGCCGTTCTGGGCCAGCGCCCAGGTCACGAAGCTCGCGCACCAGGGGTTGCCGGGCGCGACGCCCGCCTCCTTGAGGTACTGGTCGACCTCGGCGCCGGTGTTGACGCCCTCCTCCTTGACGCCCTTCGCGAGCTCGGCCTTCGCGGTCTCGAGGGCGGCGGCGCCGAGGCCGCTCGAGCCGCCCGCCGTCGCCGTGGCGGCGTCGGCCACGACGGCGGGCACGGGGCCCGCCGCGACCGCGCTGGCCGGACCGGCCGGCGGCTGCATGAAGGACAGCTCGTCGTTCTTGCCCGCGGCCTTGGCGGCATCCTCGGCCGTGACGGCCCTGAAGGAGAGCGAGTCACCGGGCTTGGCCTTCGGCTCCGCCACGGCGGCCGCGGCGCCGGCGGGCTGGGCGGGCGCGGACACCGCGGCGGCGGAGGCCACCGGCGCGGCCGGCGTCGCGGCCGCGGCGGGCGCCTGGAAGCCCGGGGGCGGCTCGCCGTCGTAGGCGACGTGCAGATGGTCCTGGTGGGCTCCGTCGGTGAAGAAGCCGGACGCCGCGATCGGAAACGGCGTGCCGACCTCGGTCGGGCGCAGGTCGCCGGTCATCTCCGCGATCTCGGATGCGAGCTCGCGCGCGGCCGGGCTGCCGGAGTTGACGATCTCGCCGTCGACGCGCGCGATGTCGATGCCGCGGCCCTCGAAGTGGTTGGAGACCGAGCCGCCCGTGGTGAACTGCGCGTGGCCGGTCTTGATCACCGACAGCTCGATCTTGTGCTTCTCGGCGAGCTTGCCCAGCAGCCCGATCATGCGCGGGTCGACCGCGCCGTCGCGGATGTCCTTCTGCGCGTCGGCGTCGAGCACGAGGTTCTTGTTCTGCAGCAGCGCCTCCGCGGCGCCCCCGCCACCGCCGGATCCGGCCGCGGCCTCGACGGCGGCCGGGGCAGCGGGCTGCGCCGCCGCGGCCTCGGGCGGCGCGACGGGCGCGGTGGCCGCGGGCGCCTCCGCGCCGTGGTCGTGCTCGTGCTCGTGCTCGTGTTCGTGACCGTCGGGCTCGCCCGCGCCCTTGCCGACCTCCTCGACGGGCTGGGGCAGCACGGGGCCGTCGGGCACGTCGCTGGCGTCGGGAAGGTCCTCCGCCTCCTCCTTGATCTTCGCGACCGCCTCCTGGGCCTCCTCGGCGCGCTTGGCCTCGGGCGACTCGGCCGCGGCGATCTTGTCCGCCGCCTTGCTCGCGGCCGCCTGCTCGGGCGGCACCACGGCCTCCTTGGCCTCCGCGGCCTTGCCCGCCTTCTCGCCGGCCGCCGCGGCCTCTTCGGGCGGAGCGACCTCGGCCGCTGCCGCGGCCGCGCCGCCGTTGCCGCCCGCCGCCGCCGCGGCGCCGGCCTCGCCCGCGCCGTCCTCCGCCCCGGCGTCGGCCGGCGGCGCCTCGGGCGCGTCCGGCCCGCCGGCGAGCGCGCCCTTGAGGTCGATGGCGGGCAGCGAGACCCGGCTGAGCACGTCGCCGACCGCGCTCGGAACGTCGTCGATGTGGGGCAGGACGTGCTCGCCGAACTGGTAGATCCCGACGCCCTCCATCGCGGCGGCCATCATCACGCCGGCCAGGCTGGACTTCGACTCGCGCTGGTCGAGCGTCATCATCGCCTTGCCGGCGCCGATCGACATCTCGTCCGCCAGCTCGTCGAGGCCGGCCATGCGGCACGCGCTCGCCGGGTCGCGCCGGAACTCCGCCCGGAACTCCGGGTCGCTGAGCAGGCGCTCGATCAGCTGGGCGGCGATGTCGGCTTCCGACGTGGCCATCTCATTCCCCGTGGACCCGGTCCCACAGCGGCTTGACCAGGACGATCAGCACCGGGATGAAGCAGGCGACCCAGAGCGTGATCAGCACGCTCCAGACGACGTAGTCGGGTGCGAAGTTGTCCATGATCGGCTTGTAGCGCAGAGTCATGCCGATTACAAAGAACGCGGCCAGGAAGGACCACCCGAGCCCGAAGACCGAGTAGCGCGCGAGCACGGGGGAGTCGGCCTCGTCGGCTCCCTTGCCGGACAGCTTGCGGGAGAACTGCGCCTTCGCGCGCCGCCGCAGGCCCGGCTCCTTGAGCACGTCGACGAGGATCTGGTAGCCGTCGCGGTCGATGAACGGGTTGAGGTTGAAGAACCCGCCGACGTAGGCCGCGAAGGCGAGGTTGAAGAAGATGTCGCGGACGGTGCCATCGGGGAGCAGTAGGCAGCAGATCGAGAACATCGCGCCGATCGAGAAGTCCGACACCGGGCCCGCGGCGGAGATGCCGATCCGGCGGCGGCGCGGCTCGAACCACGCCTCAGACGTATCGACGAACGCGTACGGGAAGATGAACAGCAGCTTCACGCCGGCCTTCTCCACCTTGCGGCCGAACGAGGCCATCGCCAGCGCGTGCGCGGTCTCGTGGATCGCCACGACGACGAAGCGGCCGCCCAGGAACACCAGCCCGCCGAGCCCGATCTTCGACGCGACGACGAACGGCGTCCCGTAGCGCCCGGCGATCAGGTAGGCGAACACGCCGAGCCCGGCCACCGCCAGCACGCCGAGCGCGATCAGCGCGGGCTTGGTGAAGGCCAGCCATCCGACGCGCCGGTAGAGCTTCTCGTAGAAGGGCCCGATCCCGTCGAACGTCTTCACGCGCGGGCGGAAGAGCTTGCGCCAGAAGCCCTCGGGCGCCACCGCCGGCGTGCCGTCCGTCGTGCGCGCGACGCCCGCGAGGAAGCCGCGCTCGCCGAGGTCGGCGAGCAGGCGCGCGAGGCGCGCCGGCCCCGCCGGCCCGAAGCGCTGCTCGGCGAACCCGATCAGGTCGACCAGCGAGCGCGAGCCGTCGAGCTGCTCGAAGATCTTCGCGTCGTTGTCCGACAGGCGCAGGTAGGTGTTCGTGTTGAGGTCCTTCAGCACCCAGCGCTTGCGGCCCTCGTCGGCCTCGAGCCGCTTGAGCGCGTAGCCCGAGCGGATCCGCGGGCGCATGCCGAACTGGGTGGCCTGACTCATCACGTCCGGCTGCCCCATGGCCGGGACGACCAGGCTCGCGCCCGGGCGCACCACGATCGTGCGACCCGCCTCCGTGTCGTCCCTGCGGCGCTCGACGCGCATCTCCTGGTCGCCGAGCCTGAGCTTGATCCCGTCGCGCAGCTGGATCGGGCGGTCGATCCGCGCGCCGTCGACCCACGTGCCGTGGCTGGAGCCGGCGTCCTCGATCGTCGCCCCGCCGCCGTTGCCTGAGATGCGGGCGTGCAGGCGCGAGACCGTCGGGTCCTCGAGCACCACGGTCGAGCCGGGGGCCCGCCCGATCGTCATCTCCTCCACGACGGGCACCCGCGTCCGGTCGCGCAGCACCAGCTCGAGCGGGGCGACGTGCCCCGGCCGCGGCATGCCGCAGTTGAGGCAGAAGCCGCCCCCTCGATCGAGTTGGCGCCGGCAGCCCGGGCAGAGCATCGCTACTGCCCGAGCGTCAGCGGCTGGAAGACCGGGTTGTCGCCGTTGAAGCCGACCTCGGTCTGGTCGTCCTTCGGGTTCTTGACCGAGAAGCGGACGAGCGAGCCGACGGACTCCTGGCAGTCCGCGTCGGCCTGCACGACCACGAGGGCCTCGCCGTCACTGCGCCACGCGACCTTGCAGGCGCGCACCGTCGTGGGCTTGGCGCTCGCCAGCAGGAAGTCGTTCTTATCGCCGAGGTAGAGCTGGAACGGGCCGCCGCCCTGGTTCGAGACCAGCGCGAGGCGTGTCCCGTCGGGCGACCAGGCCGCGTCGAGCACGCCCTCGTTGCCCTTCGACGTGTCCGTCTCCAGCTTGCCCTTGCCCCAGTCCTTCGGTTCGGTCGAGAAGGGCTTCTTGGACTGCCAGCGGAACATGCCGAACTCGTCGAGACGGTCCGTGCGGACGCCGAAGGCGACGATCGACTTGCCGTCGGGCGCCCAGTGGATCACACGGCCGATCGCGAACTTCGGCTCGTTGATGCAGCGCGGCGTCAGGCCGTCCCCGGTCAGCTGGCCGAGGCAGAGGTTCGTGTCGTCCCCGTCCTTGCGGGCGAGCGCGATCACGTTGAGGTCGGCCGTCGGCGCCCAGGCGGGATCGGAGAACTCCTCGCCGTCGCCCGTCAGCGGGAGCGCGGGGGCATCCGGCTTCTCCATGTTCTTCAGGAACACCCGGCCCGCGCTGATGTAGGCGACCCGCGAGCCGTCGACGTTGTAGGTCGGGTCCTTCTCGAGCCCGGGGCCCTTGGCGATCGGATCGAGCTTCTTGCCGGTCGCGCCGTTGACGAGCTGGATGTTCTTGTCGTCGTCGAACGCGAGCTGCGGGAAGCCCGCGGAGACCAGCAGCGTGACCTTGTCGCCCGCAGCCGCCTTGGTGCCGCCGGGCGGCTCGGTCGCGAACAGCGTGCCGGCGGGCGAGTCGTCGAAGACCCGCTTGGTCTGCGGGACGAGCTCGTCCTCGGCCAGCTTGGCGGCGAAGGCGTCGACCTCGGCGCCCTCGATCGCGGGGATGACGATGTCCTTCTCACCGCCGCCGCCGCCGCCTGCGCCACCGCCGCCACCGCCGCCGCCGGCCGCGGCCTTCGGGTCCTTGCCCTTGCCCTTGCCGTTCGGGTCGGCGAAGAAGATGTCGATCGGCGCGCCCTCCTTGACGACCTCGTTCTCGGCCGGGATCTGGCTCTCGATCTTGCCCTCGGGCTCCGGCGGGGTGGGCGCGGTCTTGCCGACCGTCAGGCCCTTGTCGCGCAGCGCGGCCTCGGCGTCGGCGAGGTTCATGCCGACGACCTTGGGCACGCTGATCTTGCCGTCGCCCACGGCGATCTGCACCGTGACCACTTCGCCCTTCTCGGCCTTCTCGCCCGCGGCGGGCGTCTGACCGATGACGGAGCCGGGCGGCGCCTCGGGGTCGACCTTCTCCTTGGGGGCGCCGGCGAGCTTGAGCTCCGCGGCGGTGAGCTTCTTCTCGGCGTCGAACGTCGACTTGGCGCCGACGAGGTCCGGCACCACGACGTTCTTGGGCAGCAGCAGGTAGAGCAGGACCGCGAGGGCGGCGAGCGCGATCGCGACGGGCACCATCCACCAGGGCAGCCACGGCTTCTGCTTGTAGACGCCCTGGGAGGGCAGCAGCGGGCTGCTCGGCGCGGCGGCAGCGCCGCCCTTGCCCGGCATCTTGAGGTTGGCGGCGTTGACGTTCATGCCCTTCATCTGCGGGCCGCTCATCTGCGGCCCGCGGAGTTGCGGCTTCTGGAAGGTGATGCCGCTCGGGCCGATCTGCATGCCCGGCTTGTAGACCTGCGGCTTGTACACGCGCGGGCCGTAGACGCCCGGGACGCCGTCGGCGGACGCCCGCCGGCGGAAGAAGCCCTTCTTCTTCGGCGCGGGCGGCGCGGCCCCCTCGAGCTCGGCGGCCGACGTCGGCTCGTCGGCGAGCCGCTCTTCCGCCTCGGCGCCGGTCAGCGTCTTGATCGTGAAGCGGTGCTCGGTGGGACGGCCGATCCAGATCTGCTTGGGCGGGCGCACCTGCATGCCCGACGCGACCGTCTGGCCGGGCGGGATCTCGTGCGGCGGCCGGTTGAAGCCGAAGTCCAGCTCGTCGTCCTGGTCCTCGCCCTCGAGCGCGACCAGCACCGGCGCGTTGGCCTTGTTCTCCACCGCCACGTCGTAGTGCGCCTTGCGGCGGCCCTTGCCCCGCTGCGGGCGGATGCTCGTGCTCGTCTCCGTGTAGGGCTCGATCACGAGACCCATCGGCGCGCTGGCCGCCGTGCGCTCCTGCGCCTTCGAATGGGCGACCACCTTCAGGTCCCACAGTTGCGCCTTGGCCTCGGGCGAGCGCGGGGGGTGGATGTGGACCTCCACCTCCTGCTCGTAGGTGCCGCCGGTGCCGAACGGGACCAGGTAGACGGTGTCCGGGTAGATCGACCACCAGTCGTCGGGCATCCCCTCGACGCGCAGCTGGTAGTTGTCGACGATCGAGCCCTGGTTGCGCACGAGCGCCAGCACGCGGTCGCGCTGGCCCGGCTCGACGCTGACCCCCAGCGTGTGCTCGTTGTCGGCGTCGCGATCGGGATGGCGCAGCGTGATCCGGGCCGTCTCGGGCTCCTCGGGCTGCGCCGGGAACGGCTGCGCCGGGGGCGCGGGCGGGACCGGCACGGCCTGCTGGACCGCGGTCTTGGGCGCCGGGGGCGCGGGCGGCTGGCTTGGAACCCCCCCACCCGCGGGCGCGGGCGGCGGCGGGGCGGCGGTCGAACTCCCGCCGATGGGGTCGCCGGATGTCAGACCGCTGCCATTCCCGTTTCCGGGCCCATGCGCGGGCGCGACCGGAGCGACCGGTGCCTGGCTGACGACGGGCTCGGGCTGCGGAGGCCCCGGTGCGGCCGGCGGCGGCGTGGCCGGAGCGGCGGGCGCCGGCGCCTGGGCGGCGGGATCGGGATCCGATCCCACCCCGCCCCCGGCCTCCGCGGCAGCCTGTGCGGCCATCTCCGGCGTGATCGCCTGGACGTAACCCGTGGGCTCCCAGCGAAGGTATTCGCCGCACTCGCAGAAGTCGCGGTCAGGCGGATTCTGGAGTCCGCAGCTCTGGCAGGTCCTCATGACGTGTCTTTCTTCTTCGGTGCCTTCACCCGCAGGCGGTATGAAGTTCCTACCGGCTTGTGCTGCTCTATGCAACGGGCGATCCCGGCCTGGACGTCCTCCCCCACCGGCTTGTCGCAGTAGACGACGAACGACGGGGGCGGTGCGTCGACGGGGTGCTGGTCGAGCGACCAGCGCACGCCGCCCTGGTCCTCGACCCGCAGCGGCACGTTGGGGAAGGCGAGGCTCAGCGCGAGCTCGATCCCCGCCACGGTGCCGCGCTTGCGGCCGATGTCGGCGGCCCGGCGGACCATCTCGCGCTGGTGGCGGATCTCCTGCGACTCGTCGAGGTCGACGCCGAGCCAGGCCGCGAGCAGGTTGAGGATGTCGCGCGGCGCGTGATCGGGGTCGAAGTGCGCGGGCAGCGCGTCGAGCACGGCGACGATCGGGTCCAGCAGCTCCTCCAGGCCGCCGATGAAGCGCATCCCGAAGTCGCTCTCCTGGTAGACGGCCGGGAGCCCGGCGCGCAGGTACGCGCGGCTGGAGGCGACCGTCGGCGTCGCCTTGGTGCCGGCCGACAGCCGGACCATCATGGTGCCGAAGCCGGCCCCCATGAAGGTCTTGAACTCGCCGCTGTCCCCGTTGGAGGCGCCCGAGCCGTTGGCCGCGTCCGCCACGGGCTAGTCCTCGCGGTGGGAGGCCTTGACGATGTGCTGGCCGGAGGCCATCAGCTCGTCGCTCTCGAGCACGATGTGGGTGCCCGCGGGTTTGGAGGACTGCTCCCCGGTCTCCAGGTTCGTCTCGTAGATCCGCAGGATCTTCACGAACTCGACGCCGTCGACCGCATGCACGATCCCGTACAGCTCGCCCTGGTTGAGCGCGCGACCGAAGGTCCAGCCCGGCCCCGGCCCGCCCGGATTGCCGCCGACGAGCGGGTTCAGGTACGTGTACAGCGCGTGCGCGACGTCCTCCTCGACGCGCGCGGTGTCCGCGAGCGGGGAGGCCTGGAGGTTGACCACGACCGACAGGCCGCGGAAGCGGCACGGCAGCAGCTGCACGGTCGTGCCGATCAGCCGGCGCTCGTCGAGGTACTCGGCGACCTCGGTCATCAGCGCCTCGTCCGGGAGCAGCTCCTTGTAGGTCAGCTGCCGGTCGGCGGGGTACACGCGCGGGACGATGTGCAGTGGCACCGCGCCGCCCTCGCGCGGCGGGATGCAGACCGCGCGCGCCACCCGCGGGCTCGCCTCGCCCGCCATGAACTCGAAGTCCTCGGCGGTCACGGCCCGGTAGCGGCTGCGGATCTCCATCGACGCGCGCTCGCGCGCGTGCTCGAGCTGCTCGGCGTCGACGCCGCCCACGGCGGGCGTCGGGTTGGTGACGGTGTCCACGCCGGCGAGCGTGGTCTTGAGCACCGACAGCGTCCCCGCCGTCACGTTGCCCATCCGGCCGCCGCCGTGCCGGTAGCGGCTGAAGCGCAGCACCGCGCCCTTCGGCGGCACCGAGCCGTACTGGGTCCAGCCGCCGTCGGTCTCGCGGATCGCCGGGCCGAACTCCACCTCGCCCGAGACGAGGTCGAGGTTGAAGTGGCGGTCGTACTCCGTCGAGCCGACGAAGTCGTCGCGCAGCTCCCAGCGCGCCCAGTCGCCCGACTCCGGGTCCTGGACCTCGAGCGTCTCGCCCGTGTCGGGCTTGAGCACCGGCGCGTTCTTGAGCGGGAAGATCTGCCCCGGCGTGCCGTCGGAGACGCCGAGGATCTCCGAGGTGATCTGCGAGGCGTGCGTGGCCGGCAGCCGCGCGCCGATGACGCCGGCGGTGATCGAGTAGATCTCCGGCGGCTGCGTGTAGGTCGTGGCGGCGCCGCCGTGGCGCGTCTTGTCGTCGATGCGGCAGCGCAGCCATTGCATCCGGTGGCCGGCCAGCGGCTGGACCGCGGAGCGCGGCGGCAGCTCGAGCGTCACGGTGCCCGAGCCGTAGTTGAAGCCGCCCGTGAGGTCCTCGAGCACCTCGGCCTCGAGCCACTCGTTGTCGCCCTGGGAGACCTCCCAGCGCAGCGGCGGGTCGTCGGGGTTCACGCCGGCGCCGCGCGCCTGCGAGGCGTCCACGTCGACCTCGATCAGCAGGCGGCCGATCGGCTCCTCGAAGCCGATGCAGACCGCGTCGCCGACAGCGGGCGGGCTGGCGAAGGCGAGCTGGTCGGCGCCCGCGGGCTTGGCGACGCCGTCGGCGAGGCCGATGCTCTTGACCTGGCCGCCGCGCTGGAGCACGTACGCGGCGGGCACGGCGGCCGGCACCTCGAAGCTCTCGTCGACCTGGAAGACGATCGACTCCTCCGTCGCCGTGCGCGGCGTGCCGACCTCGGTCCCGCCCTCGATCGTCAGCGCCTCCCTGGCGACCTCAGGGAGCCGGAAGCGCAGGGTGGTCTGCGCGGCGCTCGGGCCGTCGAGGCGGATGCCGAGCAGCTCGAGCAGGGAGACGTGGAGCTTGTCCGGCACGCGGTTGAGCCGGTAGATGGTCATCTCCGTCATCCACGCGAACAGCTCGATCAGCGTGATGCCGGGGTCGGAGACGTTGTGCTCGGTCCACTCGGGGCACGAGCGCGTGATCTTCAGGCGCGCCTCCGAGACGAGGTCCTGGAAGCGGCGGTCGTCGAGCTGGATCTCCGGCAGTCTCACTCCAACTCCTCCGCGGGAATCACGTAGAACGGATAGACGAGGTTGCGCATGTTGTTGGTGGCGCGCACGTGGTAGCCGATGTCGATGATCAGCCGGCCCTCCCCGACCTCGTCGAGGTTGAACTCGACGCTGTCGACGACCACCCGGGGCTCCCAGCGGTCCAGCGCGTCGCGGATGGCGAGCTCCATCCGGCCGACCGTCGAGGCGTCGATCGAGTCGAAGACGAAGTCGTGCACGCCGCAGCCGAACTCCGGGCGCATCGGCCGCTCGCCCGGGGCGGTGGCGAGGATCAGCTCGATCGCCTGCTCGATGTCCGTCTCGTCGCGAGCCAGCGCGATGCCGCCGCGCCGGTCCACCTGGAGCGGGAACGCCAGTCCTGAGCCGATGATCTCCGTCACGTTCCGAACCTATCCGATGTTGATGATCGCGCCCTTGAGATTCAGCGGGCCGCTCGATTCGACGTCCACCATCGAGCCCTTGAGCTTCAGCTGGGCGGACGCCTCGACCGTGACCGACACGCCCTTGAGCGTCATCGAGCTGCCCGCCTCGATCTCGTAGGTCGTGCCGGCCTTGAGCTTCGTGCCCTGCGAGGCCTCCTGCTGGATCTTTCCCTGCGCCTTCGTCGTCGCGTCCTTGGTGATCTCGATCATCAGCGCCTGGTCGCTCTTGATCTCGATGTCCTTCTTGGCGTGCATGTGGACCTTCTCGTTGGACAGGACCGCGAAGCTGCCGTCGCGGTTCTGCATCAGGTCCGCCCCCGGCTTGTCCTTGCCGTTGAACAGCGACCCGAGCACGACCGGGCGCCGCGCGTCTCCGTGCTCGAAGCCGACGATCACCTCCTCGTCGGGCTGCGGGAGCATCAGGCCGCCGCGGGCGTTGCCGGCGGAGAAGCTCGCCACCCGGGCCCACGCGCTCTCCTCGGAGTCGCTCAGCGAGGGGTACTTGACCCGCACGCGCCCTGCCTGCTCGGGGTCGTTGTTGTTGGTCACGATGCCGACAACGAGGTTCTTGCTCCAGTCGTCCTTCTCGGGCGGATGGAAGAGGTCGAGCATGCCGCGCTCGGAGCGCCCGGAGATCGTGAAGCTCGTCGTGTAGCCCTTGCCGCCGCGGTACAGGTGGGTCGTCGAGGAGCAGAGGTAGGCCCCGCTCATCTTGCTGCCGACGCCCTGGATGTTGACCTTGGTCCCGGCCTTGACCTTCGGGTTGCCCTTGGCGACGCCCTCGGCCTCCATGAACGCGTCGGCGCGCGCCTGGAGCGCGCTCTTGACGATCGCGTTGGCCTCCCCGCTGGTGGCCGCGACGCGCGAGCCGACGATCTGCGTGCCGCCGCCGGCGCCGTTGGAGACCGACGAGCGCTGCACGCCGGGCGTGCTCGACGTCGGTGGCGACGAGGCGCTCGCCGTGACCGCCTGCTTGTTCTTGGGGTCCCAGCTGCGGATGTTGAGGGTCTGCACCTGCTGCACGCCGGAGACCCGCGGTCGGAAGCTCAACAGCTCCTCCTGCCACTTCAGCGTGACCGCCGCCCCCTCGGCGTTCCCGGCCGGCTCGAAGACGAGCTTGCTGGCGTCGACCCCGAAGCGGTAGTCGTGCATGCGCGCCAGCCGCGCGATGAAGTCCCAGTCGGTCTCCGCGCTCTGCTGGAAGAACTCGAAGATCACGCTCGTCGAGGTGACCTGCGCCGACAGGCCGGCCTCCCCGGCGATCTTGCTCACCATGTCGGAGGCCGACATCTGCTGGAAGGTCCGCACCTTGCGCACGCGCTGGAGCTTGTGGCCCTTGTCGAGCGCGCGGACGACGAGCGACGCGCCCTCCTTGCCGAACTCGGGCTCCTGCGCGACGACCTCGCCCTTGAAGATCGTCTCCGACTGGGTGCCCGAGGGCGGCGCTGTCTTGATCTCGAGGGCGGCGCCGATCGCGAACTTGCCGAGCAGGGAGTCGATCTTGCTGCCGTCCGGGTCCGTGAGGCGCACGCTGGCGGCGTCGGGCAGCACGAGGGTGTCGCGCACCCGGACCTCGGCGAGCAGGTCCTTGAGCGCCTGGTCGAGCGGGGACCCGGCGACGAGGACGTTGACGCCCGCGACGTGCTGCTCGGCCTTGGGTGCCCCACCGATCGCCATCAGTCGTCCAGCCTCGGCAGGCTCAGCGGCCGCCCGCGGCGCAGATGGAGCGGGTTCTCGATCCCGTTGGCGTCGGCGATCACGCGCCAGTCGGTGGCGTCGCCGTAGGCCTCGTAGGCGATCGAGGGCAGCGTGTCGCCGTCCTTGACCATGTGCACGCCGTGCCCGGCGTTCGCGCGCGTGGTGGGGTTGGTCCCCCGGTTGGCGCCGGTCGCGGACGCGGTGCTGGCGGGCGCCGCCTGCTTGAGCGTCATCTTCACGTCGGCGCGGATCGGGTCGCCGTTGGGCCGGAACAGCTTGTAGGCGACGGTGAGCGACGTGCAGGCGGCCTTGAACGTCGTCTCGCTGCCCCAGGTGAAGGTGATGAACGGCGGCGCGGCGCGGCTGCTGCCGCCGGAGGAGCCACCGGGCACCTCCATCATCTTGAACAGCTTGTCGGTGACGCCGCGGACGTGCTGCGTCTTGCCCAGCAGCGACGCGTCCAGCAGCAGGTTGAGCGTGAGCTCGCGCGGGTTGCCGCCGCCGAACTGGGGCGGGGTGAAGGCCGTGCCCGTGACCTTCTCGTACTTCCATTCGTTCGACTTCGAGATGGAGTACTCGGTCGGGTTGAAGAGCACGTCGAACGGCGCCTCGCCGTCGATCTCGATCTTCGCCTTGGTGTACTGCGCTGGCGCGGGCATCAGACGATCTGGATGCCGTCGTGGACGATCTCGATCGACTCTGTCGCGATCGTGTTCTGCGCGTTGTTGAAGTTCGGCCCGGTCCACTTGACCGGGTAGGCGTTCTTGAAGCTCCAGGCGCGGACCTTCTCCAGCGCCTCGTTGTACATGGTCAGCGTGACCTCCTTGCGTGCCGGCCCCATGTAGGAGTCCAGCGTCCACTGCTGGAGGTCCTTGACGGCGGTGACGCCGCGCTTGAGCACGAGGTTCGGGTGCTTCATGCGCGTGGGCAGCTTGTGCACCGCGTCGTTGCGGCCGCCCTCGTTGTAGGTCATCACCTCGATCTCGGCCGTGAGGCCGGTGACCTCGCTGTAGTAGCCGACGGGGGTCGAGATCGGCGAGAGCTTGAGCTCGTAGAAGATCGCCGGGACTGTCTGTTCTTCTTTGCGCATGTCGGCTCGAGTGGTCTAGAGGGTTTCGCGGAGGAGGTGGCCGTTCTGCTCGAGCTCGGCGATCAGGTCCCGCTTGAGGCGGTCGACCACCAGCTCGTAGATCGCTTCGGGGTCTTGCTCTGGCTGCCCGGGCGCCCCGACCGCCTGGCTGACCTGGTCGATCGCGCTCGACGCCGTGCTCGAGGCCGAGTCGATCGCGCTCGACGCGGCCTGGGCGCCCTGGCCGACGAGGTTCTGCACTGCACCGCTGCCCTGGCCGATCGCGCTCGACGCCGCGCTGGAGGCCGAGCCGACGGCGCTCGACGCCGAGCCGGCGCCCTGGTCGACGAGGCCCTGGGCCGCACTCGCCAGGCGGTTGCGGTGGCCGCCGATGTTCAGCCGCGACACCGACCTCGGCGCGGTGCTGAACGGCGGGAGCTCCGGGACGCCCTGCCCGGTGAAGTCGATCGTCGACATCCCGCCCTCGGACTCCGTGACGTGGCCGCCGGTCTGCTCGGCGAACGCGTCGACGGCTGCGCGCGAGACGGCGCGCGCAGTGCCCTCGGACAGCTCGGGCCCCGGGGCGGGGACGAGCGAGAGCGCGGGGCGCGCCGGGGCGGCCTGCGGGGTTGGGGCGGCGGCGGGTGCCGTAGCGGCGGCGGTGGCGGTGCGCGCGAGCCCGCGCGCTGCCCGGGTGGGAGCGGCGGCCGGGGATCGAGTTGCGGCCCGCCCCGCGCCGCGGGGCGCGGCGGCGGGCGTGCGGGCGAGCTGGCGGGCCGCCGGGGCTCCTCGGCGGGCCGCCGGTGGCGCGGATGCGGCGACGGCGGCCGGAGCGGCGGGAGCGGCGGGGGCGGCGGGGGCGGCGGCGGGCCGAGTGGCGGTGGCGCGGCGCTGCAGGCGCCCCGCCGCGCGCGGCGCGGCCGGCGGGGAGGCGGCAGGAGCGGAGGCGGAGGGGCCGCCGGTCCGGGCGGGCGGCGCCGGCGCGCTCGGCGCCTGGGCAGGGCGGCCGCGGACCGCGTCGACCATACGCCCGAGCAGGCTGCGCGGAGCAGGCGAGGCGGCGGGCGCGGCGGCGCTCGCGGCCGCGGCGGGCGGTGCGTCGTCCTCGGCGGCCGGCGCGGTCGCATCGACGAGCTCGGGCTCCGGCGCGGGGCGCTCGACCCGGCGCAGGGCCGGGCGCTGGGCCGGCTCGGCGGCCTTGCGCTGCAGCTTGACCGGCACGGGAGCCGGGCGGGCCGCGGGGGCGGCGGGCGAGTCGTCCGTGCTCGCCTCCGGCGCTGCGGCCGGCCGGGGCGCGGCGGCGCTCGCCGCGGGCGCCTGGCTCGGCGGAGCGGGGGAGGGTGGCGGCGGGGCGGCGGGCGCGCTCGGCGCCGGCGTGCGCGCGACGGTGCGCGGGGTTTCGCCTGCAGGTGGCGCGGCCGGGGGCGGGGCCGGGGTGCGCGCGACGGACGGCGGGCCCGCGGGCGCGGCGGGGGCAGGCGTGCGTGCCACTGACGGCGGGCCGGCGGGCGGCGCGGCCGGCGTCTGCGCGGGCGCGGGGCTCGGGCCCGCGGCGGGCGCTGAGCTCGAGGCCGCGGCAGCGCTCGGCGCGTCGGCGGGCTCGGAGCCGGAGCTCGCGGGGGCCGCGGCGCTCGCGGCGGATGCGGGCGGCGTCGCGGCGGGCGGCTCCGCCGTGCCGGCGCCCTCAGGGGCGGCGGGCGCGGCCGGCGCTTCCACGCTCGGCCTCGGAGCGATCTTCTGCGGGGCCGGGCCGGACGCTTCGGGCGCGGGCGCTTCGGCCGCGCGCGGCGAGCGGGCGATCTTCTGCGGCTCGGCGGTGGGCGCGGACGGGGCTGTGTTCCCGGCCGGCGCCTCCGGCGGGGCGGCGGGCGGGGAGGGCGCCGACGGGGCGGGCTTGGCCGCGCGGGCGATGCGGCGGGCCGTGCCGCGCGCCGGCGGTGAGGCGGGCGCGCTCGGCCCCGAAGCGGGGGCCTCGGCGCGCGGCGTGCGCGCGACGGACGGAGGCGCAGCCTTGGCCGGCGGCGCGGCGGCGGCGGGCGGCGCGCCGCCGCTCGCGGCGGCCGGCGGCAGGTCGTCGGGCTCGGGCGGCTTCGGCAGCGGCACGGGAGCGCTCGGCGGCTTGGGCGCGTCGGCGGGCGCGCGCGAGACCTTCACGGGCGCCGTCGTGGTCGACGGCGGAGCGGGGTGCTCGGGCAGCTCGATCTCGTCGGCGCTGGCGGGCGCGCCGGACGACGGGCCCTCGAGGATCTTGGCCGCGCGCGAGACGTCGAGCGCGCCGCGCGCCTTGCGGCGGGCCAGCCGCGCCTGCTTGGCGCCCTCGCTGTCGGGCATCCTGGCGGCCTGCGACATCGGGGTCAGGCCGGCCGTGGCGGTCGAGGCGTCCCCGAACAGGAACTCCTTGGCGAAGTCGCTCATGCCGAACTCCTCCGGCACGTAGATGCCGGTGTCGGCGGGCGCCTCGTATGCAGGGGCGGCGGGCGCGGCCGCGTACGGGGCCGCCGGGGCGGCGGGAGCGGCCTCAGCCTCGGCGTGGCGCGCGAGCCGCGTGGAGGCGTCCAGGTGCTTCGGCGCCCGTGCGTCGGCGACCGCACGCGCGAGGTGCGGGCCGCCGCGGTGGCCGTGCCGGCCGATGACGCGCAGCGCCATGCGAACGGGCGGGAGCCCGGAGCGTGGGATCTGCGGCGTCTCGTCGGTCATATCTCAGAAGTCGTAGCTCTCGGTGATGCCGGCCATCGCGTCCGCCTCGCGGAGGAAGCGGCGCCGGTCGTGATGCTCCAGGTCGAGGATCGAGTCGAGCGGCCAGTGGAGGTGGTACGCGAGCCGGGCCGTCTCCCCGAGGACCTCCTCGGGGGACGGCCGAGTCATTTCCCCAAGCGGCCGTCCTCGATCTCGGTCAGGTCGACCTCGAACTCGCTCGCGCAGGCCGGGCACGCGACCACCCCCACCGCTTCTCCGTCGGTGTTGATCCGCTCGTAGAGACGCTGGAGGTGGTCGAAGTCCGCCGCGAACAGGTCCTCGACGATGTCGGGGGTGATCTCCTCCAGGTCGCCGATCCTCGTGATCGTGCGGGCCAGCAGGAGCACCGACAGGTAGGCCTCGTTCTGGCGGACCTCCACCTGCCGCAGCGGCTCGATCTCGTCGCGCGCCGTGGCGAGGCGCATCGTGCCTTCCCGATGCACCTGGCCCTCGGCGTCGACGAAGCCGCGCGGCAGTGTGAATGCGTACTCGGACTTCACTCGGCTTACTCGATCTCGAAGCCCTCGTGGCAGAGCGTCAGGCCCTCGACGGCGACCTCGTTGGAGTCCGCCTTGAGCCCGACGCCCGTGTACTTCTTGGGCCAGGCGTTGACGATCGAGTACGTCACGACCGGCTGGCCCATGTAGTCGAGCATCGTGACCTGGCAGTCCTTGCGGGCTTCCTTGAGCTGGCCGTCGATGACCATCTTGCGCCAGTTCCAGAGCGTCTTGTCCTGGTCGATGCCGCGCTTGAGCTCGATGTCACCCCACTTGAGGTTGCCCATGACCTTGATCACGTCGGTCTTGCCGTTGGGCATCGAGCGCTTGTACTCGCTCGTCTCGCTCTCGGAGTCGAACCCGGTGGCCTCCTTGAAGAGGCCGGCCGCCTCGGCGCCGCCGATCTTCAAGGTGAACCAGATCGGGACGTGTGCTTCCTTGTCGTTGGCGGGCATTCCGCCGTCCTTTCCCTAGTAGTTAGTGGTTGATCTGGTCCGGGTGGCCTAACCGACCTCGGCGCCGTCGCCACCCGAGAACTGGCTCAGGCGGAAGACGACGAACTCGGCCGGCTTGACGGGCGCGATGCCGATCTCGCAGATGACCTGGCCGGCCTCGATGACCTCGGGCGGGTTGGTCTCCGCGTCGCACTTGACGAAGAACGCCTGGGCCGGCGTGGCGCCGAACAGCGCGCCCTCGTTCCAGGTGCGGGTGAGGAAGTTCGAGACCGCGATCCGGAGCTGGATCCACAGCTTCTCGTCGTTGGGCTCGAACACGCTCCACTGCGTGCCCTCCATGATCGACTCGGCGACGTAGTTGAAGAGCCGCCGGACGTTGATGTAGCGCCACTCGGGGTCGCTCGAGAGGGTGCGCGCGCCCCAGATCCGGATGCCCCGGCCCGGGAAGGACCGGATGCAGTTGATCCCGACCTTGTTGAGCCCGCCCTGCTCGGCCTGCGTGATCTGGAAGCCGAGGCCGTTGACGCCCATCGTGACCTCGTTCGCCGGGGCCTTGTGGACTCCGCGCGTCGAGTCGGTGCGGCACCAGACGCCGGCCACGTGGCCGGACGGCGGCACCAGCATCGGCTGGTTGGTCAGCGGGTTCATGACCTCGAGCCACGGGTAGTAGAGCGCCGCGAACTTCGAGTCGTAGCCAGCGGTGTTCATGCGCCACTCGAGGATGTCCTGCGGGAGCATGTCGGGCGGGCAGTCGAGGATCGCCATGCGGTCGCCGGCGTTCTCGCAGTGGGCGATCATCTTGCCCTGCAGATCGCGGATCTGCGCGTCGTCGCCGAGGCTCATGATGTCCGGCATCACGACCATCGTGATCTCGTCGACGGCCGCGAGGCCGCCCATGCCCTGGCGGCGGGCCACGTCGCCCTCGAAGTGGGTCGGCTTGACCTTGTCGGGCTGGATCGACGGCTTCGACAGCGTGTAGCTGCCGGTGGCCGGGACGCGCTGCGCCTCGGGCAGCGACGCGCCGGTCTCCTCGATCTTGACCAGCTTGGAGGCCGAGTTGACCTTCGTCGCGATGTTCGTGCGGCCCTTCTTGAGCGTCAGGCCCTCGTGCTCCTCCTTCTCGGAGCCGGAGGAGACGACGAGCTTGTAGGTCTTGTCGCCGTCCTTCTCGCCCGCCGAGGGCTCCTCGGTGAGCTCGACCTTGACGTCGCCGTTGCCGGCCTCGAGCGCGACCACGCGGAACGTCTCGACGCTGGCGTCGGCCGCTGCCGGCAGCGCCGCGCGCGGGGCCGCCGCATTGCCGCCGCCGTCGTCGCCCACGCGGACGACCCAGCACAGGTTGCCGCCGTTCTGGAAGAACCCGTAGACGGAGTGGGCGAGGTAGGCGCCGTCCATGAACGGCCCGTTGTCGGGCTCGTTGGGATCGCCGAAGATCTTCGCGAACTGGGTCCAGTTCGAGATCCGCATCGGGGTGTTGACCGGACCGCCGGGCGCGAGGCCCACAAAGGCGGCGATCGACGTGCTGACCCCCTCGATCGGCTTGCTTGCTGATGGGACTTCCTCGACGTAGACGCCGGGAGTCAGGTACGTCGGCATGTCACTCCTCCACTCGCTGGATGTGTCTGGTGTTCAACTCGCTCCGAAGCCGCTCCAGAACAGGAGCGGAGACCCGGCGCGAGTCGTTTGAGACCGGGTCGATCACTTCCATCTCGTCCTCCTCGCGCGCCCAGAGCACGACCGTCGTGTCCGGGGACGCCCCCGCGACGAGGCGGCCGAGCTGGTGCGCCGATCCGCCGTCGAGGTCGAGGAAGACGATGTCGGGGCGGAGGCGATGGACCTCCCCGACGATGGCGCTCGGCCGATCCTCCTGGCCGATCACCTCGCAGCCCTGCTCCGTCAGCACCCGGCGCATCCCCATTCGCATGATGGGTCCGAGGTTCCCGAGCAGGATGCGCGGCCGGCGGGCGTGGTCCATCGCCGCAAGCCTCCCTGGATCACCGGGTTTCCGGCAAGAGCCGATCGGGCATCGTCCACTGCCCGTTCGGTCATCCGCGCTTGCCGCTCTTCCGGCCGCCCGCCGCGGCTTTGCCGCCGTCGAGGACGATGTCCACCATGGCGCCCGGCACGTCGAGGTCCGCAGTGGCCTCACGACCGTCGAGCGTGCGGGCGACGAGCTTGTGGCGGCCCGGCGTCAGGCGGTCGAAGCGGAAGCGCCCCTCGGCGTCCGAGGAGGTCATGATCCCGGCGTCGGGGAGGGCGACCCAGACGTCCTTCAGCGGCTCGCCGTCGCCGTCGGCCACGGTGCCGCCGGTGCGGTGCATCTCGACCACCGCGCGGGGCGGCGCGTCGAGCAGCCGGGCGCGCAGGGTCTGCGTGCGGACCTGGGGCGCCGTGCGGCGCACGCCGGCCTCCACGGTGAGCCGGACGACGTAGTCCAGCGACGCCTTGTACTGGCCGCCGATCGCCGTCCAGAAGTCCGCCTTGTCGCCCTTGGCCTGGCCGACCTTCGTCTTGATCGACATCGACTGCGAGCCGTTGCGCAGGCGGCCGTTGAGGGCGTCCTCGGGGAGGTGGGGATAGGCGTAGAGGACCGCCAGCACCTGGGAGAGGAGGCGGTGCTCGTCCTCGACGGCCTGCGCCCACGCCGTGATCGAGTAGGAGATCTCCATCACCAGCGGCGGCGGACCCTCCACCCACTCGTCGCCGACGCGCTGGCGGGTCCAGCCCGACGGGCGGTCCTCCTCGGACTCGCGCATGTCGTAGAGGAAGAGGTTCACCGCCGGCGCCGACAGCTGGCCTGACCATTCCCGGGTCGGCGCGTCGAACGCGATCTCGATGCCCTCGAAGCCGTGGCGCCCGAGCTCGTCCTTGAGCATCCCGCGCAACGTCTCGTCGAGGTCGGCGAGCATCGTGTTGAGCGGCACCTCGACGGTCAGCATGGGCCGACCCTAAACAGATTCGTGGGTCTCGCGGCGAAAATTCGTGCGTACTTCCGTGCAGATCACGGTGTAGGTTCGCCGCGCAGATGACTGCCCGCACCACGTATGACGAGGTCCGCTACTCCAACTTCCCGTACGCGCAGACCCATCCCGACCGGCTCGCGACGGTCGCGGCGCTGCACGGGCTCTCGACGCCGGACCCGGCCACGGCGCGGGTGCTGGAGCTCGGCTGCGGCGCGGGCGGCAACCTGATCGCGATGGCGGTCGCGACGCCGGGGATCTCCGCGCTCGGGGTCGACCTCGCCGCCGGGCCGATCGCCGAGGGGCGCGAGACGATCGAGGCCGTCGGCCTCGAGAACATCGAGCTGCGCCAGGGCGACATCGCCCAGCTGCGCGACGGGCAGCTCGGCGAGTTCGACTTCGTGATCGCCCACGGCGTGTACGCGTGGATCCCCGAGCCGGTGCGGCACGACCTGCTGGCCGCGATCCACAGCCACCTCGCGGCGGACGGCATCGCCTTCGTCTCCTACAACGCGCACCCCGGTGGCTATGTGCGGCGGGCGCTGCGCGACGCGGGCCTGTGGTTCGCCGGGGACATCGAGAACCCGGCCGAGCGCGCCGAGCGCGCGCGCGAGCTCTACAAGTTCGTCTGGGACAACCGCGCGGGCACCGAGGACTGGTGGGGCGGCATGCTGCAGAGCCAGCTCGACGCGTTCGCGCACGGCCCGCTGCACCGGCTCGTGCACGACGAGCTCGGCGAGTTCTGGGCGCCCGTGTGGTTCGCGGACTTCGCGCGCCGGGCCGCGGACTGCGGCCTCACCTACGTCGGCGACGCGGATCTCACCAACCTGCTGCCGGGCCGGCTGCCGCCCTCCGTGGTCGGCGACGTCGACGCGTTCTCGGGCGGCGACCGGATCGCGCGCGAGCAGGTGATCGACATCCTGCGCTGCGTCTTCTTCCGCCAGTCCGTCGTCTGCCGCGACAGCCGCACGGCCAGCGACGAGGCGGTCGTGGACGCGCTCGCGTCGCTGCACTACGGGGCGCGCCCCGGGGCGCCGGAGGGAGAGGCCCCCGCCGGCCTGCTGGCCTCGGTGGTCGCGCTGCTGCGCTCGTGCGAGCCTGACACGGTCGCCTTCGCCGACCTGCGCGCGGCGACCGGCGCCGGTCACGACGACCTCTGCGAGGCGCTGCGCGAGGGCTTCTTGGCCGAGCTCGTGATGCCGCACCGCACGCCGCTGCGGGCGATCCGCATCGGGGAGGTGGAGCGCCCGGTCGCCAGCCCGCTCGCCCGCTGGCAGGCGGGCCGGCAGTCGGAGGTCACGAGCATGGCCTACACGAACGTGCACATGGAGGAGCCCGCCGCGCGCGTGCTGCTCGAGCTGCTCGACGGGACGCGCGACCGCGAGGCGATCCGCGCGGAGTTCCAGGCCCGCACCGGCATCCCGATCACGCCCCAGGACCTCGACACGAACCTCGAGGCGCTCGCCAAGCTCTTCCTGTTGACGGCGTAAGTCTTCTGACGCCCGCGGCGGCGCCGGCTGCGCGCGCGGGCGGCGCGGCCGGCCCTAGAAGATGCCGTGCTCGCGCACGTGCGGCAGCAGCGGGGTGTCGAACAGGAGCACGAGCAGGCCGCGGTGCAGCTCGGTCGCGTGGCGCCGGACGTCGCGGAAGACGGCCGACTCGTGGGCGGTCTCCTTCGTGAGCGCCTCGAGCTCGCCGCGGCGCTCGGGGTCGTCGAGCACGCCGAGCCAGCGGTCGTAGGCGCCGAGCGCGCGCACGCCGGCGTCGCGCGCGTCGCAGTCCAGGAACGCGGCGGCCAGCCGGTCGGTCGCGGGGGCGGCGAGCTGGGCGGCCAGGTACTCGCGCCGCTCCTCGCGGCCGAAGCGGTGGGTCTGCAGCAGCGGCACCAGCCCGGCGGCGAACAGCACCTTGCGCGAGGTCCGCAGCTTGGCGTTGCGGATGCCCCACTTCTCGCCGCCCTCACGCTCCTTGCCGACGAAGTCGACGCAGATCGTCCGCCAGTAGCGGATCAGGTCGTTGAGGAAGAAGCGCGGCGGCCGGTACGCGCGGTCGGCGTCCTCGAGATAGCCGTCCAGCACCCGCTCCCAGCAGCGCCGGTGCACCTCGTCGCCCGCGACCGGCTGGGATTCGAGCATCAGCAGCATCCGCCGCGTCAGGTTGGCGTTGGAGTCGGCGTCGAGCCCGATCCGAGACAGCAGGTCGTCGCAGAAGATCAGCCCGCCGAACACGCCGCTGCGGCCGGGCCCGCGCGTACCGTCGCCGAGCGCGTCCGCGAGCGCCGCCGGCTCGGGCTCCACGCCCTCCCGCTCGGGGCCGTCGACGAGCAGCGCCCAGTCGTCGTCGGAGCCCCGGGTCAGCTCACCGCGCCCCCAGGAGCCGAACAGCACCACGGACGCTCCCGGGTCGAGCGGCAGCCCGGTCAGCGCCGCCCGCCGGGCCGCGACCGCGGCACGCGTGCCAGCACGCGCGGCCAGCAGGTTGGGCAGATCGGCCCCGAGGCGCTCGAGCGCGCCCGCAGGGTCGATCGTCACGCTGGACGCGGCGCTCATCGCGCGTGAACCCTACGCGGGCACGCACGGCCACCTCGTCAGGGCAGCGGGGCCTCGAGGATCCAGGGGACGTCCGGGCAGCGGCGCAGCAGCTCGGCGTAGCGCGTCTCGTGGTCGACCGTCAGCGACACGTGGCGGCAGCCGTCGTCGACCGAGGACACGTGCAGGTGCCGCAGCCGGTCCGCGTAGGCGTCCAGCAGCCGCTCGCCGAGCTCCATCGTCGGGTCGACCGACAGCACGTGCGCGACGTCGAGGCAGAAGCCGGCCTCGGGCAGCGCGGCGAAGTACGGCGCCAGCTCGGCGACCGTGCGGCCCGTGGCCTTGCGGGCGTCCATGTTCTCCAGCACCAGCGCCGGGCCGAGGGCCCGGTACGCGCGCGGGTCGTCCATCGCGTCCGGGTGCACGACGATCGCGTCCACCAGCGGAGCGATCCGCGACAGCCGCCGCACCAGCTCCGACTCCGGCATCCGCAGGTGCTTCACGGGCGCGTGCACGCTCAGGTACGCGAACGGCAGCTCGGGCCGCGTGGCCAGGTAGGCCTCCAGGCCGGGCAGCTCCCGCTCCGACAGCGCCGCCAGCTCGGCCGCGAACGGCGAGGTCTGCAGCGCCTCGGCGACGAGCGCCGGCCAGTCGTCGCGGCTGCCGGACATGTAGCCCGTCGACGCGCCCAGCGGATGATGCTGGGAGACGACTCCGGACTCGGCGAGCAGCGCAGGGACCATGTCCGCCCAAGGCTACGGTGCGGGCCGGACGCGATCCTCGGAAGTCGCCGCACTATGGGCGTTTCGGTCCGTCAACGGCGTCTGGGTAGGGGAGCGAGGGAGCCGCCCGCAGCGCCTGCTCCCGACGCGAGGGGTCACTTGTTCAGCCTGAGCCTGAACAAGTGACCCCTCGATGCGGCCGGGGCGTTCCCCCACTTCCCCACCCAGAGCCGTTGACGTCCGCTCCGGGCTACGCCCCCGGCCGGTCGCCGCGGGCGAGCTCCTGCTTGGCGACCGTCCGCAGGTGCACCTCGTCCGGCCCGTCGACGAGCCGCAAGGTCCGCGCCCCCGCATAGAAGCGGGCCAGCGGGAAGTCCTGCGAGACCCCGCCGCCGCCGTGCAGCTGGATCGCGCGGTCGATCACGTCGCAGGCCGCGCGCGCCGCGACGATCTTGATGGCGGCGACCTGCGCGCGGGCCGCACGCGCGCCGACGGTGTCGATCGCGTGCGCCGTGGCGAGCACGAGCAGGCGCGCCTGGTCGATCTGCATGCGCGACTCGGCGATCGCCGAGCGCACGAGGCCCTGGTCGGCGAGGGGCCGGCCGAACGCCTCGCGCGTGCGCGCGCGTTCCACCATCAGGTCGAGCGCCCGCTCGGCCATCCCGATCGCGCGCATGCAGTGGTGGATCCGGCCCGGGCCGAGGCGCGCCTGCGCGATCGCGAAGCCGCCGCCCTCCTCGCCGACGAGGTTGGAGGCGGGCACCCGCACGCCCTCGAGCTGCAGCTCGACGTGGCCGTGCTGGTCGGTGTAGCCGAAGACCTGCATGTTGCGCACGACGGTCACGCCGGGCGCGTCCATCGGCACGAGCACGATCGAGTGCTGGGCATGGCGCGGGCCGTCGGGGTTCGAGCGCCCGAGCACGAGCGCGACCTTGCAGCGCTCGTCGGCGGCTCCGGTGATGAACCACTTGCGCGTGTCGATGACGTACTCGTCGCCCTCGCGGCGGATCGAGCCCGAGATGTTCGTCGCGTCCGACGAGGCCACCTCCGGCTCGGTCATCGCGAAGCACGAGCGGATCTCGCCCTCGAGCAGCGGCACCAGCCACTGCTCCTGCTGCTCGGGGGTGCCGAACATCGCCAGCACCTCCATGTTGCCCGTGTCGGGTGCGCCGCAGTTGAGCGACTCGGGCGCGATGTGCGGGCTGCGCCCGGTGATCTCGGCCATGTGGGCGTAGTCGAGGTTGCTCAGCCCGGCGCCCCAGCGCTCGTCGGGCAGGAACAGGTTCCACAGCCCGCGCTTGCGCGCCTCGGTCTTGAGCTCCTCGACCACGGGCGGGAGCTTGTGCGGGTCGCCGCCCTCGGCGATCTGCCGCTCGTAGACCGGTTCGGCCGGATACACGTGGGAGTCCATGAAGGCGAGCAGGTCGTCGCGCAGCGCGGCCGCGCGCTCGGAGGGGGCGAGGTCCATGGGCATGCCCGCACCCTATGCCGCCCCGCCACACAGGGGCGCCCCGCCGGGGGTCGCGGTCCGGCTCCGCGGGTAGCCTGCCCGGCGTGACCGAGATCCTCGACGACACGGGGCTCGACCCCGCCGTTCCCGCAGAGACCCCCGCGGAGCCGCGGCGCTGGTGGGGCCGCCCGCTCGCCGAGGTGCGCTGGCAGGCCGAGCTCGCGCGCCTGCTCGTGGACCCCGTGTTCCGCGGCGAGGGCGTCGAGCGGGGCGACGGGATGCCCGTCCTGCTGATGCCCGGCTTCCTGGCGGGCGACAACTCGCTCGGCGTCATGAGCGGCTGGCTGGAGCGGATGGGCTACGACCCGCACGGGTCCGGGATGGTCTTCAACGTCGACTGCTCCGACCGCGCGCTCGACCGGCTCGACGCCCGCCTCGCGGACATCCACGAGTGCACCGGCCGCCGCGTCGCGCTGATCGGCCACAGCCGCGGCGCGCACTTCGCCAAGGCGCTCGCGCACCGCCGGCGCGAGCGCGTCGCCGGCGTCGTCTCGCTCGGCGCGGGGCTGGACACCCCGTTCGACATCAGCCTGCCGACGAAGGCGGCCGTCGCCGCCGCCCGCGCGCTGCAGGCCCCGCGCCGGAAGCCCGGCTGCTTCACCGACGCCTGCGGCTGCGGCTTCGCGCGCGACTACGCCGGCGAGTTCCCCGCGTCGCTGCCGCTGACCTCGATCTACTCGCGCGGCGACGGCGTCGTCTGGTGGGAGGCGTGCGTGGTCCCGTACGCGCGCAACGTCGAGGTCACCGGCAGCCACGTCGGCCTGGCGTTCAACCGCAAGGCCTACCGGGCGGTCGCCGCGGCGCTCGCGGCGATGCCCCGCTAAGCCTGGATCCAGGCTAAGCCGGCGCGCCGACCTCCTTCGCCTGCCCCTCGGCTCCCTGGCCCTCGGCGAGGCCCTCGGCGCCCGGCATGCACTCCGGCCACATCGGCTCGCGCTCCGCGGCCTGCTTGGCCATCGCGCGGGCGATCACCATCCGCTGGATCTCGTTGGCGCCCTCGTAGATCTGCAGCACCTTCGCGTCGCGCATCATCCGCTCGGCCGGGAAGTCCTTCAGGTAGCCGTTGCCGCCCAGCACCTGGACCGCCTCGGTCGTGACGCGCATCGCCGCGTCGGACGCCTTCATCTTCGCCATCGCCGCCAGCTTGGTCAGCCGCGGGTCGTCCTCGTCGACCGCCGTCGCCGCCTGGAAGGTCAGCGCCCGCGCGGCGGCCACCTCGGCCTCCATGTCGGCGAGCTTGAACTGCACGCCCTGGTGGGCCAGCAGCGGCTTGCCGAACGCGTACCGGCGCGTGGCGTAGTCGAGCGCGAGGTCGATCGAGCCCTGCGCGAGCCCGACCGCCTGCGCCGCGACCGTCGGGCGGGAGCGGTCGAACGTCGCCATCGCGATCCGGAAGCCGTCGCCCTCGCGCCCGATCAGGTTCTCGGCGGGCACCTCGACGTCCTCGAAGCGCGGCGCGCCGAGCTGCCAGCCCGGCATGCCCATCGTGCGCAGCTTCTCGGAGGAGACGCCGTCGGCGTGCCCGTCCACGAGGAACGCGCTGACGCCCCTGGCGCCGTCGTCGCCCGTGCGGGCGAACACGACGTAGACGTCGCTGAGCCCCGCGTTGCCGATGAAGCGCTTGGACCCGTTGAGCACCCACGTGTCGCCGCGGCGCTCCGCGCGCGTCTCGAGCGCGCCCGGGTCCGAGCCGACGTTCGGCTCCGAGAGCGCGAACGAGCCGAGCAGCTCGCCGGTCAGCAGCCCCGGGAGCACGCGCGACTTCTGCTCCTCGCTGCCCGCGAGCAGCAGCGGCAGCGAGACGAGCTTCACGTAGGCGGCCATCAGAGAGACCGTGCCGGAGACCTTCGCGAGCTCCTCGACGTAGGCGCACCACGACACGTCGCTCTCGCAGCGCCCGCCGTCGGACTTGGGCACCGACAGCCCGAGCAGGTTGTGCTCGGCCATCACGCCGTAGAGGTCGCGCGGGTACTCGCAGCCCTCGTCGATCTCCCGCACGCGCGGCTGGATCTCCTCGCGCACGACGGCGCGGATCTCCTCCCGCAGCGCCCGCTGGTCATCCGTCAGCCGCCACATGGCGATCCTTTCGTCGAAGCTTGTCGAGCGACATCCCGGCCAGGCTCGCGCCGGCGCGGGCCGCGCCGATCGGCAGGCCGAGCGCCCGCGTGAGCGGCTCGGCCCGCGCGGCCGGGCCGGAGCGCGGCGCCCCGGCCGCGATCGGCGCGCGCCGGTCGAGCCAGCCCGTCAGCAGATCGAAGGACGCCTGCGGGCGCTCGAGCATGTAGGCGTGCCCGGCCCGCGGGACGAGGCACAGCTCGGCGTCCGGGATCCGCTCGGCGAGCAGCCGGGCGTTGGCGATCGGCGCCATCGCGTCGCGCTCGCCGTGCATGACCAGCGTCGGCGCCTGGATGCAGTGCAGCCGCGCGGTCGTGTCGTGGTAGACGGACGCCCACCAGTGCGCCCACACGCCCTGCGGCGTCGCGCGGTGGCGCCCGAAGCGGCGCAGCAGCTCGCGCGCGCGCTCGGGCTCGGTGCGGCGGAACTCGTCCGAGAAGACCCACTCGCCCAGCCACGAGCGCTCCCCGTCGCGCCAACCGCCGGCCGCGGCGCCGCCGAGCGCCCCCAGCTCGCGCAGCGTCGGCCGCGCCGCGCGCGGGCCGCCCGGGGTGGTGCCGCCGAGCACCAGCCCGCGCACCCGTTCCGGGAAGCGCAGCGCCAGCTCCTGGGCGATCATCCCGCCCATCGAGAGCCCGTAGACGTGCGCACTCTCCACGCCCAGCTCGCGCAGCAGCCCCGCCGCGTCCGCCGCCAGCTCCGCCATCGAGGTCGGCCGCAGCGGCGCGCCCGAGCGGCCCGAGCCCCGGTTGTCGTAGGTGATCGTGTCGAAGCGCCCGCCATAGAGATCGAGCACGGGCTCGAACACCGCCGAGCTGATCGTGAAGCCGGTGATCAGCAGCAGCGGCTCGCCGGCCCCGCTGCGCTCATAGTGCAGCTGGACGCCGTTGACCCGGGCGCGCGGCACGCGGCTACTCCTTGACGTAGCTGCCCGGCGCTTCGCCCAGCGGGCGATGGCCCTTGCCGCCGAGCTGCTTGCGCGCCGTGCGCTTCTCGCCGGAGCGCTCGCCCAGCCAGGCCGTCCAGTCGTCCCACCAGGAGCCCGGCGTCTGCGTGGCGCTCTTCAGCCACGCCTCCGGCTCCTCCGGCAGCTCGTCGTTGACGCGGAAGCTCGCCTTCTCGTTGCCCGGCGGGTTGACCAGCGCGGCGATGTGCCCGCTCGTGGAGAGCACGAAGCGCGGCGGCGCGCCGAGCAGGTTCACGGTCCGGTAGGCGTTCTGCCAGGGCGTGATGTGGTCTGCGATGCCCGCGACGACGTAGGTGTCGACGGTGATCTTCGAGAGGTCGACCTTCGTCCCGAGCACCGTCGCGGCGCCCGGCTTCGTGAGCGAGTTGTCGAGCGCCAGCTCCAGGAAGTCCCGGTGCAGGCCCGCGGGCAGGTTCGTGGCGTCGGCGTTCCAGAACAGGATGTCGAAGGCCGGCGGCTTCTTGCCCATCAGGTAGTTGGAGACCCAGTAGTTCCAGATCAGGTCGTTGGGGCGCAGCCACGCGAACACGCCCGCGAGCGAGCGGCCGCTCAGGTACCCCTTGCGCGCGGACTCCGCCGTCGCCGCCATCGCCGTGTTGGCGCCCATGAAGGCGCCCGTGGTGCCGGCGTTGTGCTGGTCGAGCACGGTGACGCCGAGCGTGAGCCCGGCGATCCGGTCCTGCTCGCCGTTGGCGGCGAGGTGTGCGACGACCGTGGAGAGCACGATGCCGCCCGCGCACAGGCCCATCACGTGCGTCGAGCCGGCGCCCGTGATCTCCTCGACGGCGTCGAGCGCCTCGAGCACGGCGCCCGCGTAGGTGTCGAGGTCCCAGTCGGCGTGGCGCTCGGTCGGGTTGCGCCAGGAGATCGCGAACACCTGCTGGCCGGCCTTGACCGCGTGCTCCATCATGCTGCGGCCCGGCGCGAGGTCGGCGATGTAGTACTTGTTGATCATCGGAGGCGTCAGCAGCAGCGGCCGCTCGCGCACCTTCGAGGTCTGCGGCTTGTACTGGATGAGCTCGAACACCGGCGAGCGCAGCACGACCGCGCCGGGCGTGACCGCGATGTCCTCCCCGACCGTGAACGCCGACGTGTCGACCATCGACGGGATTCGCGGCGGCTTGGACATGTCGCGCGCGAAGTTGGCCGCGCCGCGGGCGAAGCTGCGCCCGCCCGTGTCGAGCGCCGCCTTGAGCACCGCGGGATTGGTCAGCGGCGCGTTGGAGGGCGCGAGCGCGTCGAGCACGTTCTCGGCCGCGAAGCGGACCTGGCGCTCGCTGCGCCAGTCCAGCCCGGCGTCCTCGATCAGGCCGTCGACCGCCTGCCCCGCGGCGAGATAGCTCTGGAGCAGCCGCTTGAAGGCCGGGTTGCCGCTCCAGGCGTCGTCCTTGAAGCGGCGGTCGCCCTTCGCCGGCGCGAGCTCCGAGCGCCCGATCCCGACCTTCGCCAGCTCCGCGGCGAGCTGCGCGCCGCGGGTGATGACGGTGTCGGGCCGCGTGCCCAGCCTGGCGGCGAGCTTGACCGCCGCACGGCCGGGCAGCAGCCGGCGCAGCGGCCCGCGCGTCGCGTCGGTGAGCATCGTGTCCAGGCCGGAGGAGGCCGCGCCCTTCGGCGCGGCCTTGCTCGGAGCCTCGGTCGTCGCCGCCATGGCTTAGCCCGCGACCTCCGAGGGGACCTCGATCTCGCGCTTGAGGATCTTGCCCGTCGGGCCCTTGGGCAGCTCGTCGGGGAACCAGATCTTGCGCGGGTACTTGTAGTTGGCGACGCGCTCCTTGACGTAGTCGCGCAGCTCGTCGGCGTCGACGTCCTCGCCCTCCTTGAGCACGACCGCGGCGCCGACCTCCTCGCCCTTGGAGTCGTCGGGGACGCCGACGACGGCCGCCTCGGAGACGGCCGGGTGCTCGTAGAGCACCTCCTCGATCTCGCGCGGGTAGACGTTGTAGCCGCCGCGGATGATCATGTCCTTCTTGCGGTCGACGATGAAGAAGTAGCCGTCGTCGTCCATGTAGGCCATGTCGCCCGAGCGGAACCAGCCGTCGTCGTCGAGGACCTCCTTGGTGGCGTCCTCGTTGCCCCAGTAGCCCTTCATGATGTTGTGGCCCTTGATGGCGATCTCGCCGACGGCCTCCTCGCCGGTGCCCTCGACGTCCTTGCCCTCGTCGTCGACCAGCTTCATCTCGACGCCCTCGATCGGCGTGCCGATCGAGCCGGGCTTGCGCTCCTGGCCGGGCTGGTTGAAGGACGCGACGGGCGACGTCTCGCTGAGGCCGTAGCCCTCGAGCACCTCGCAGCCGAACGCCTCCTCGAACTCCTTCATGACCTCGACGGGCATCGCCGCGCCGCCGGACATGCACGCGCGCAGGGAGGACACGTCGGCGTCCTCGCGCGCGTCGCAGTTGAGCATCGCGTGGTACATCGTCGGAACGCCCTGGAACACCGTGACCTTGTCGCGCTCGATGATCTCGAGCGCCTTCGCGGGGTCGAAGCGCGGGATCATCGACAGGCACGCGCCGACGGAGACCGCGCCGTTGAGGCCGCAGGTCTGCCCGAAGGAGTGGAACAGCGGCAGCGCGCCGAGCAGGACGTCCTCCTCGGTGGCCTGGGCGAGCGTGCGCGCGGCGAGCTCGCAGTTCTTGCGCAGGTTGGCGTGCGTGAGCTCGGCGCCCTTCGGCGTGCCGGTCGTGCCGGAGGTGTAGAGCAGGACGGCGGTGTCGTCGTCGTCGCGCTCGGCGACGTCGGTGTCCGGGTCGAAGCCGGCGACGAGCTCCTCGAACTCGCCGGGCTTGACGAGGATGAGCTCCGCGCCGCCCTCCTCGGCGCCCTGGCCGGCGGCCTCCTCGAAGTCGCCCCAGGCGAACAGCAGCTTCGTGCCGGGATCCTCGACGTAGAACTTCACCTCGCGGCCCTTGAGCAGCGGGTTCATCGGCACCACGACGCCGCCCGCGCGCAGGATGCCGTAGTAGACGACGGCGAAGTACGGGACGTTGGGCAGCATGATGCCGACCCGGTCGCCGGGCTCGATGCCCTTCTCCCGCAGCATCGCCGCGACACGCGCGGAGCCCTCGTCGAGCTGTGCGTAGGTGACGACCGTGTCGTCGAGCTTGATGGCCGGCCGATCGCCGTGCTCGGCGCTCGTCTCGGTCAGGATCCCTGCCAGATTGCTGCTCATTCGGTGACCGCTCCTCCAGGTAGGTCCAGTACTGGGCACTACCCGGATGCAGCGGCGACACCGAGGCGACGTCAGGGCCCGGACGCCCCTTTAGGGTCGGTTGAACTCGCGCGCCTGTCGCTCGTACATCCGCCGGCGATCAGCGCGATGTCAGCCCGCGCCGTTGCGCGGCGTGCCGCCGGGCGTGCGGATCAGCTCGTGGAACTGCTCGAAGTCGGCCTCGAGCGTCAGGCGGCCCTGCTTGCCGTACTCGAGCGCGACGGCCCGGACGAGGTGGCGCATCCCGATCACGCCGTCGTCGTCGGCCGCCTGGAAGGCCGCCGACAGCGAGCAGTTGCGGATCGAGCCGCCGGAGAGCTTGAACTGCGTCGCCAGGAAGTCGATGTCGAGGTCGTCGGCGAGCGGCGCCTCCTCGGGCAGCAGCAGCTTCCAGATCCGCTTGCGGTCCTCGACCTCCGGGAACGGGAAGTCGATCACGAAGTCCAGCCGGCGCACGAACGCGTCGTCGATGTTGCGCCGGTAGTTCGTCGCGAGGATGACGGCGCCCGCGTAGCCCTCCATCTTCTGCAGCAGGTACGCGACCTCGATGTTCGCGTAGCGGTCGTGGGAGTCCGAGATCTCCGAGCGCTTGCCGAACAGCGCGTCGGCCTCGTCGAAGAACAGGATCGCGTTGGAGCCGTCCGCGGCGCCGAAGATGCGGTCGAGGTTCTTCTCGGTCTCCCCGATGTACTTGCTCACGATCGTCGCGAGGTCGACGCGGAAGATCTCCAGCCCGAGCTCGGCGGCGAGCACCTGCGCGGCCATCGTCTTGCCGGTGCCGGACTCGCCGGCGAACAGGACCTTCAGGCCCTGGGTGCGGGCGACGGAGCGCTCGTAGCCCCAGTCGGAAAGCACCCGGTCGCGGTGGCGCAGGTACGCCGAGATCGACTGCAGCAGGTCGAGCTGGCGCTCGGGCACCACGAGGTCCTCCCAGAGGTAGCCGGGCGGGAGCCGCGAGGCGAGCTCGCCGAGCCGGGAGGAGGACGCCTGGCGCGAGCCGAGGTCGAGGTCGGCGTGGGTGGCGCGCTCGTCGCCGCGCGCGCTCGCAGAGAGCCGCGCCACCTCGGCCGCCTCGACGATCTGGCCCATCGAGAGGCGGAACTTGGCCGCCACGTCGCGCGTGTCCTCGACGCCGGTGAGGTCCGTCCACGCCTGCTGGCGCTCGGCGTAGGTCGGCGGCGGGGCCTCCACGAGCAGCACGGTGCGGTCCCCGAGCGCGAGCGCGGCGCCGCGCGACGGCGCGGCGACCACCACCCGCTCCGTGCGCTCGTCGAGCGCCCGCAGCAGCCGCGCGCGCTCGCCCGGGTCGAGCTCCTCGAGTCCCTCGAAGACGATCGGCCGGCCTTCGAGCGCGGAGATCAGCGCCGCGTCGGCCATCACGTCGCGCTGCTCCATGTCGCGCACGTGCGCGACGACCAGCGGCCGCCCGTAGGCCTTGGCGAACAGCGCCATGGCGTCGGGCCCGCACAGCACCACGGCCAGGTCGCTCGGGCGCGACAGGATCTTGGCGACGGAGGCGACGTGGTCGTGGCGGCCCGGGTCGTGGGCGGGGACGGCGACGAGCCGCAGCCGGGTCGGCGTCGGCAGCTCGTCCAGGCGCGCGCCGAGCAGGTGGGCGGCGAGCCGGTCGGCCACCTTCAGAGGCCGCTCCGCCAGCGGGGTCTGCGCGTCGCCGAGCAGCTTGACCGCGCCCAGCCGCCGCAGCGGGCGGTCGACGTCGAAGCAGCTCATCACGTCCGCGGCGGTCACGCCCTCGCTCTCGAGCAGGTGCCCGACCAGGCGAGCGCTCGGCAGCTTGCGCGTGACGTCGTCCTGCAGGTACGCGAACAGCCGCCCGAAGCGCGGGTTGAGCTCGGGCGCGGCGCACGTGGCGAGCACGGCGGCGTCGAGCAGGTCCAGACCGAGCGCGGCGACCACGGCCGCCAGCCGGTCGTCGGCGCCCGACGCGGACTCCCCGCGCGTGAGCTGCAGCGCGGTCTCGTCGGAGATGTAGAGGCCGCGGAAGGGGTCGGCCGGGTTGGGGTCGTTGGACGCGACCCGCTGGACCGCGGCCATCACGCGGCGGTCGACGAAGTCGAAGCCGACCGTCTGGGTCATCTCACGAACACTCAGGCCAGGGAGTCGGCGACGGAATCGGCCTCGTTCTCGAGGGCGTCACCGGGGTTGGAGACCGTCAGCGGGCCGCTGTTGGTCGCCCCGCGCTGCTGCACCACGTGGGCGAGCTCGTGGGCGATCAGCCGGTCGCCGTCGGCCGAGCCGGGGTTGTACTCACCCTTGGCGAAGTACACGTCCGTGCCGGTCGCGAACGCCTTCGCGGACACGGAGCGGTTGAGCTGGTCGGCCTTGTCGTCGGTGTGCACCGTGACGTCGCCGAGCGGGCCGAGCTCGCCCTCGAAGCGGTCGCGCAGCCCGGCGTCGAGGCTCGAGCCGCTCCCGCGCGAGGAGTCGATCGTGCCCTGCACCTCGGGGTGCACCTGGCCCGACGGCATGATGCCCGCGCCCTCGCGGGCGAGCGTGTTGCCGAACGCGTGGTTGCCCACGTCGGAGGCGAGCTGGTGCAGCGGCTGCTCGCGCTCGCGCTCGACGGGGTCGGGCGGCTCGATCCGGTGGCCCTGCTCGAGCTCGTGGTCCTTCTCGTGCTGGGCGCTCCAGCTCACGCTTGCGAGCTTACGCGTGGTTGGTCGTCGCCCGCAAGGGCCGGACGTGCAGCCGGACGGGACGAACGTCAACCGCGGCTGGGTAGGGAGGGTGGAGGAGCGCCCCGGCGCCCGGCTTGCATCGAGCGTGCAGTTGTTCACGCATAGACAGACAAACTGCACGCTCGCGTCGAATCGGGCCGCGCGGCGGCCGGGATCAGGCGGAGCGGGTGGCCCCCTCGCTTCCCTACCCAGCCGCAGTTGGCCGGCGGCGCAGCCCGCGGCGTAGTCTTACCGGCAGATGCGCACCGGTGGTGAGAAAACCCGCAAGGCCAGCCTCCCGGAGACCATCGGGGCCTGGCTGCGGGTCTGGACGCCGCCGCGCGACGTCGAGGTCCCGCCGCCGCCGTCGCGGCGCGCGCTGGCGATCGGCGGCGCGGCGCTGCTCGTGCTGCTCGCCGGGGCGGCCGCGCTGATCGTGCCCGCGATCGACGACTCCAAGGACCGCGCCGCGGCCGCCGACGCGCGCGAGGCCGCCGAGCGCCGCGAAGCCTCCAAGCGCAAGACGATCGCCGAGCAGCGCCCGCGCACGCTCGACGCGGCCGCGCTGCGCCCCGCGTCCGGGGCCGCCGATCCGGAGCGGATCGCCGCCCGCCGGGCGCTGCTGCAGCGCGCCGAGACGGCGATCAGCGCCGACGCGCGGGCCCGCGCCGACGCCGGCGAGCTCGAGGGCAACCCGCAGGGCACCGAGTGCGAGCCCTACCCGAAGCGCGATCCCGGCCCCGAGGCCGACCTCGCCGCCGCCCGCGGCGTCTATGACTGCCTCGTGTTCGTGCGGGCCGTTCCCGCCACGGAGACGAACATCGGCGGGCAGGTCGGCTATCCGTTCCGCGCCGTGCTGGACTTCGAGCGCTTCTCGATCACCTGGTGCAAGACCAACCCGGTCCCCGGCGAGCGCGTCGTGCCCGACCCGCGGACCGTGCTCGAGCTGCCCAGAGCCTGCCGCGCCTCCCGAGCGGGCTAAGCGAGCGCGAGCAGGAGAACCGGACAGGGGGGCGAAAGGCCCTCCTCGATGGGTTCCCCTAACCGTGATCGGAGCACGACGTGACCGGCCAGGCCAAGGTCATCGCCTTCGCCAACCAGAAGGGTGGCGTGGCCAAGACGACGACCACCTTGAACCTCGCGGCGGCGTTCGCCGAAGAGGGCCATCGGGTGCTGTGCATCGACATGGACCCGCAGGGCAACCTGACGATGTCGCAGGGCATCGACCCCGACACGCTCGAGGTGTCGATGTTCGACGTGCTCGTGCACGATCTGTCGATCCGCGAGGTGATCCGGCGCCGCGAGGTGGACGTCGCCTGCTCCTCGATCGACCTCGCCGGGGCCGAGATCGCGATGTCGATGAAGATCGGCCGCGAGCGCTCGCTGGACAAGGCGCTGCGCGAGATCTCGGAGGACTACGACTTCATCTGCATCGATACGCCGCCGTCCCTGGGACTATTGACGATCAACGCGCTGACCGCGGCCGACAAGGTGATCGTCCCCGTGCAGTGCGAGTATCTGTCGATGCGCGGGCTGATCCAGCTCCAGAACACCCTGTCCATGATCCGAGAGAACCTGAATCCCGACGTGGACATCGCGGGCATCCTGCCGACCATGGTCGACTCCAGGACGCTCCACGCCAAGGAGGCGATCGAGATCCTGGAGGAGAACTTCGGGGACCGGGTCTTCGGCGCGCGCATCCGCAAGACGATCCGGTTCGCCGAGGCGCCGGTGAAGGGGATGTCCGTGCTCAAGTACGACCCGAACGGGACGGCGGCTGACTCGTACCGCCAGCTGGCGAAGGAGGTGCTCTCGAATGGCAAGCGGTAAGCGCGCGAGCATGCGGGAAGGTCCGCTGGCCGCCCTCTTCCGGAAGACGGAGACCGAGGGGCTGGAGGCCGGCGAGCCCGCCGCCGCTTCGGCGCCGCCGCCGAGGCCCGCGCCCGCCGCGGTGCCGGAGCCCGCGCCGGAGCCGGCGCGCGCCGAGCGCGAAGAGCCGCGCGTGCCGACGCCGCAGGAGCGGCTGCGCCACGCGTTCTCCTCCGACCTGCCCGAGAACATGATGGCCCCGCCCGCGGTGCCCCCGCCTTCGGCGTCGGACTACCAGTGGAGCAACGCCCCCCAGGAGTCCACGCCCGGGCAGCCGCTGCTGCGCGTGGTCGGCGTCGGCGGCGGCGGCGTGAACGCCGTCAACCGCATGATCGAGGCCGAGATCCCCGGCGTCGAGTTCCTGGCGTTCAACACCGACGCGCAGTCCCTGCAGTCCTCCGACGCGCACGTGAAGCTCCAGCTCGGCGCGCAGATCACGCGCGGCCTGGGGTCCGGCTCCAACCCCGACCAGGGGCGCGCCGCGGCGATGGAGGACTCCGACCGGATCAAGACGCTGCTGCGCGGCTCGGACATGGTGTTCATCACCGCCGGCGAGGGCGGCGGCACCGGCACGGGCGCGGCGCCCGTGGTGGCGCGGATCGCCCGCGAGCTGGGCGCGCTGACCGTCGGCATCGTCACGAAGCCGTTCGGCTTCGAGGGCTCGCGCCGGCTGCAGGCCGCCGAGAGCGGCATCGAGGCGCTCGCGGAGGAGGTCGACACCCTCATCGTGGTGCCGAACAACCGCCTGCTCAGCGTGCTCGACAAGCAGACGTCGATGATGGAGGCCTTCACGGTCGCCGACGACGTGCTGCGCCAGGGCGTCCAGGGCATCTCGGACCTGATCACGCTCCCGGGCCTGATCAACCTGGACTTCGCCGACGTGCGCACGATCATGTCCGACGCCGGCAGCGCGCTGCTGGGCATCGGCATGGGCACGGGCGACAAGCGCGCGGTCGAGGCGGCCGAGAAGGCCACGTCGTCGCCGCTGCTGGAGACCACGCTCGAGGGCGCGCAGGGCATCCTGCTGTCGATCACCGGCGGCCGGGACCTGTCGCTGTGGGAGGTCAACGAGGCGGCCCGCGCCGTCCAGGAGGCCGCCCACCCGGAGGCGAACATCATCTTCGGCGCCATGCTCGACGAGAACCTCGAGGACGAGGTCTGGATCACGGTCGTCGCGACGGGCTACGACCGCGGCAGGACGCCGCGGCGGGCCGAGCGTCCCGACACCTGGAGCGAGCCGGCCGGGGAGCCGCGCGTGTCGCGGACCTTCGAGCCGCAGCGCCAGCGGCGCTCGGCGGCCGACGTCGACGTGCCCGAGTTCATCCCGCGCTATTGAGTTGCCCGTGCCTTCATCCGCCGGCACCTTGATGGGAACGGTCGCCGTCCGTGGCGACCGTGACCGGGCCCCAGGGGGGCCCTTCTGACGGCGGCCCCATAGTGCGGGGCGTAGTCGCGGCCGGACATCCCCTCACGGCGCAGGCCGGCGCGGACACCCTCCGCGCCGGCGGCAACGCCGTGGACGCGGCGCTGGCCGCGATGCTCACGTCGTTCGTCGCCGAGCCGCTGCTGACCGGCCTGGGGGCGGGCGGGTACATGCTCGTGGCCGCGCCCGGCCAGGAGGACGTGCTGCTGGACTTCTTCGTCGCGGCGCCGAGCGGCGGCGAGCGCGCGCCGCTGGTTCCGGTCGACGTGTCGTTCGGCGACGCGGTGCAGGTGTTCAACATCGGCGCGGCGTCGTGCGGCGCCTACGGCGTCCCGGCCGGCGTGCACGCGGCGAGCGAGCGCTACGGCACGATCCCGCTGGCCGAGCTGTGCGCCCCGGCGGCGGCGCTCGCTCGCGCGGGCGTCGAGGTCAACGTCCAGCAGGCGTACCTGTTCGAGATCCTCGCCCCGATCACGGAGCTCACGGCGGAGTCGCGGGCGCTCTACATGCCGGACGGGCGCCCGCGCGCGGTCGGGGACGCCCACCGCGACCCCGCGCTGGCCGATGCGCTCGAGCGGCTCGGCGCAGAGGGGCCCGCGCCGTTCTACGCGGGCGAGGTCGCCGCGGCGGTCGTCGAGTGGGTGCAGGCGCACGGCGGCACGCTCACCCGCGCCGACCTGGCGGCCTACGAGGCGATCCCTCGCCAGCCCGTGCGCGTGGCGTACCGCGGCCGCGAGGTGCTCACCAACCCGCCGCCGAGCGCCGGCGGCACGCTGCTGGCCTACGCGCTCGCGCTGCTCGAGCGCGAGCACGACGCGCCCGACGACGTACGGCTGGCCCGGGCGATGGAGCGCGCGCAGTCCGAGCGCACGCCATCGTTCCTCGACGGCCTCGCCGAGCCCGGCTTCCTCGAGTCCTTCATGGCCAGCCGGCTCGGCTCGACCACGCACATCTCCGTCATGGACGAGGCCGGCTGGGCGTGCGCGGTCACGTGCACCAACGGGGAGGGCTCGGGCATGGTCGTGCCCGGCACCGGGGTCCACGTCAACAACATGATGGGCGAGCAGGACCTCTCGCCGCTCGGCTTCTTCACCCACCCGCCGGGGCGGCGGCTGCCGTCGATGATGGCCCCGACCGTCGTGCTGGCGGACGGCGTCCCCGAGCTCGTGCTCGGCTCCGCCGGCTCCAACCGCATCCGCTCCGCGCTGCTGCAGGTGATCGTCGACGTGATCGACCACGGCATGGACGCGCAGGCCGCCGTCGACGCGCCGCGCATGCACTGGGAGGACGGCACCGTCTTCGCCGAGCCCGGCATCGACGAGTCGGCGCTGGAGGCGGCCGGCTACACGCTCGCGCGCTTCCGCGAGCGCAACCTGTTCTTCGGCGGCTGCCAGGCCGTCGAGCGCGACGCGCACGGCACGCTGTCGGGCGGCGGTGACCCGCGCCGCGGCGGCGCGGTGGTGGTCACACATCCGTAACCGGTAACACCCACACTACCCGGTAACACGGACTTAACCAACGCACGGGTAACACCAACAATATCTTGAACAGTGACACCTTCGTGCCGACAATCGGTCGCATGGGTGCAAGAAGCTCGCTCGCGCTGCTCGCAGCGCTCGCGCTCGCGGCTGCAGGCTGCGGCGGATCGTCATCGGAAGGTGGGCCCGGGGAGACCGGAAACGGCGCTCCCGGCAAGGGCAAGAAGGGCGGCAAGGTCACGTTCCTGGCCGCGGCGGACGTGGACTACCTCGATCCGGGGCAGACCTACTACACGTTCGGCTACACGGTCGCATACGCGACACAGCGGCCGCTGTACTCGTTCGAGCCCGACGACGGCGAAACGCCCGTCCCGGACCTCGCCGAGGGCGAGCCGCAGATCTCGGATGACAACAAGACGATCACGGTGAAGCTGCGCTCCGGCGTGAAGTACTCGCCGCCGGTCAACCGCGAGGTCACCTCCAAGGACGTCAAATACGCGTTCGAGCGCGCGTTCACCCAAAACGTGCCGTCGGGCTACGCGACCTCCTACTTCGCCGACATCAAGGGCGCGCCGACGGCGCCCGGCAAGTTCAAGTCGATCGAGGGCATCAAGACACCCGACGACCGCACGCTCGTGCTCGAGCTGACCAAGCCCACGGCCGTCACGGTCGCCTCGGCGCTGGTGATGCCGATCACGATCCCGGTGCCGCAGGAGTACGCGGAGAAGCACGACCGCAAGAGCCCGTCCACCTATGACCAGTACACCGTGTTCACGGGCCCCTACATGGTCCGCAACGACGACTCGGGCAAGGTCGTGGGCCGCGACCCCGGCAAGCTGATCGAGCTCGTCCGCAACCCCAACTGGGACGAGAAGACCGACTACCGGCCGGCCTACCTCGACGAGATCCGCATCGAGGAGGGCAACGACGACCTGACGGTCGCCAGCCGGCGGACGCTGCAGGGCGACGGCCTGATGTGCTGCGACTCCGGCCAGCCGCCGATCGCGATCCTGCGCCGCGCGCTCACGTCGGCGAAGGACCAGCTCGGGCGGGTCGGCAGCGGCGGCACGCGCTGGATCGCGCTGCGCACGGACAGGAAGCCGTTCGACAACCTCAACGTCCGCAAGGCCGTGATCGCGGCGTTCAACCGCGAGTCGCTGCTCAAGACCCGCGGCGGGCGCGAGGTCGGGCCGATCGCCCAGGGCTACATCCCGCCGGGCGTGCCGGGCTTCGACGAGTCGGGCGGCGAGGAGGGCTTCTCGGAGTTCGACTTCATGCAGAACCCGAAGGGCGACCCGGAGCTGGCCAAGCAGTACATGCTCAAGGCCAGGGACGAGGGTGTCCCCGTCGACGCCGAGGGCCGCTACACCGGCTCCGAGAAGTTGATGATGATCGCCACCAACGCCGATCCGGGGCTGCAGACGGCCACGGTCGCGCAGGGGCAGCTGCAGCAGCTCGGCTTCGAGCTGACCTTCCGCAAGGTGCCGCAGGACACGCTCTACACGCGCTTCTGCAACGTGCCGGCGTCGGGCTGGGACGTCTGCCCGAACGTCGGCTGGTTCCGGGACTTCACGGACCCGCAGTCGCTGCTGGAGCCGACGTTCAAGGGCGCGGCGATCAAGCCGCAGGGCAACGTCAACTACTCGATGCTCGACGTCCCGGAGATCGACGACGCGATGGACAAGGCGGCGACGATCCCCGCGGGTGCCGAGCGCAACGAGGCCTTCGCCGAGATCAACCGCATGGTGGTCGGTCAGGCCCCCGGGATCCCGTACTCCTGGGACGACTCGTTCCAGCTCGCCTCGAAGGACATCCAGGGCGTGATGAACGGCTACACGACGACCTGGGACCTCGCGTTCTCCAGCGTCAAGTAGCGCTCCCCCGTCCGGCCTCGCCGCGTGCGTGCGGCGAGGCCGGGCTTAGGCGCGGCTCCACGCCAGCGTCAGACGCCAATGATCGGCCTCGCGGACCGTGGTGAGACGAAGGCCGTGGTCGGCGGCCAGCGCCGCGAGGTCGATCGGCGCCTCCGGGTCGGTGGCGAGCACGGCGAGCGTGTCGCCGGGCCGCAGGCTCGGGAGCGCTGCTCGGGCCTTGATGAGCGGCAGCGGGCAGAGCAGCCCGCGGGCGTCGACGGTGTGCTCCATACAGTTGGGGAGCATGATCGCCGTCATCCTCGAGTCGGGCGAGCTCGAGCGGATCACCACCGGGCTGTCGCTGCTCGTGTCGGCGGCCGCCGAGGGCCGCCCCGCGCGGGCGCTGGTCACCTACGGCGCGCTCGGCGCCCTGCTCGACGACGACCTCGAGGCCCGTGCGCTCGCCGAGGGCGCGGCGCCGCACGTGGCGCCCGAGGGCCGTGAGGTGTTCGCGCGCACGCTCGTGGAGCTGCGGGCCGCCGCGCGCGAGCTCGAGGACGTGCGCATCTGGGCGTGCGCCGCCGCCGTTCAGGCGACCGGCGCGGACTGGACCATGGTCAACGCGCGCCTGGACGGCGTGCTGTCGACGCCGGCCTTCCTGCGCGAGGCGGCCGAGGCGGAGCTCGTCGTCCTGTGAGGCGCCTCGCCGGGGCCGTGCTCGCGCTCGCGCTGGCGGCGGCCGCCTGCGGCACGCCGCCGCCCGACCTGTTCGAGGTCAAGCGCTCCGGCGAGGACCGCAACGCCAACGTCGACGTCGTCGTCAACGACGGCGGCAGCGTCACCTGCAACGGCAAGGAGCACCGGCTCGACGCCGACATGCTCCTGCGCGCCCGCCAGGTGCTGCGCGACCTCCAGCCGCAGGCCGAGCTGCACCTCGAGCTCCCGCCCGGCCCCCGCTCGCAGCTGCGCTACACGGCGCGCATGGAGGCCGGCACGGTCTCGTTCGCGGACACCTCGCGCGGCAACCCGAAGTCGTTCCTCGCCCTCGCCGCGTTCACGAAGGATGTGACCGAGGACATCTGCGGGCTGGAGCGCTAGCGTCCGCGGCGTGGAGGAGCTCTTCGCGGCCATCGAGGCGGGCGACACCGAGCGCGTGCGCGCGCTCGTCTCCGGGGATCCGGCGCTGGCGTCGGCGCGCGACGCGAGCGGCCTGTCGGCCGTCCTGACCGCGCTCTACCGCCGCCAGGGCGAGGCGCTCGACGCGCTGCTCGCCGCCGGGCCGGAGCTCGACGTGCTCGACGCCGCCGCGACCGGGCGACTGGACGTGCTCCGCTCGCACGTGGAGGCCGATCCGGAAGCGCTCGCCGCCCGCTCGCCCGAGGGCTTCACGCCGCTGCACCTGGCCGCCTTCTTCGGCGGCGGGGCCGCCGTGCGGCTGCTGCTCGGCGCCGGGACGGACGCCGACGCCGACCAGGACAACCCTGCGCGCGTGCGCCCGCTGCACTCCGCAGTCGCGGCGCGCGACCACGACGCGGCGCGCGCGCTGCTCGAGGCCGGCGCCGACCCCGACTGCGTCCAGCAGGGCGGCTTCACGCCGCTGCTGGCCGCCGCGCACCACGACGACGCCGAGATGGCCGAGCTGCTGCTCCGCCACGGGGCCAGCCGCACGCTCGCGGCCGAGGACGGCCGCGATCCGGCTGCGATGGCCGGCCCGCGCGTCGCCGAGTTGCTCACCCGTTGAAGTGGACCTTGCCGTTCGAGCGCGCGCGGGCCTGCGCGCGCTCGACGAAGTCCAGCCGCTTGATGGCGGCGCGGAACAGCCGCGCCACCAGCTTCAGCCGGGCGGTCTCCGAGCGCAGGTCGAGCAGGCCCTGCTTGGCGTCGAGCCCGAACTCGACGGTCGCCGCCATCTGGTAGGCGCTCATCCCCTCGAGCTCGTCGCCGTCGGGTGAGCGGTCGGTCGCCTGTTGGACCAGCTCGGCGTAGGCTTCGTGCGCCGCGCCGGCGGCGTCGGGGTCGGGCTCCTCGTCGCGGTCGGCGAGGAACTCGACGACGCCGGCCGGGTAGGGCAGCTCGTCCTGGCGCGCCTCGATCCGGAACGGGCGGGTGCCCCGCACGACGAGGTTGATGCGCCCGTCCTCGAGCTCCTCGAGCACCTCGGCGATCTCGCACGCGCAGCCGATCTCCCGCAGGCCGTCGTCGGCCATCCAGACGATCCCGAACTCCGACCCGTCCGAGCGGCAGCGCCCGATCATCGTCTTGTAGCGCTCCTCGAAGATGTGGAGCGGGATCAGCTCGCTGGGCAGGGCCACCAGTCCGAGCGGGAACAGCGGGAAGTCCCGGACGATCGACATGGGCTCGGAATGGTACGCCCGGCCGCCTGGGCCGTATCAACCACGATGCCCGACACGGCGATCGTCTGGTTCCGGCGCGACCTGCGCGTGCACGACCACCCGGCCCTGACCGCGGCCGCCCGCGGCGCCGAGCACGTCGTCGGCGTCTTCGTGCTCGACGAGGCGCTGCTGCACGGGCGCTTCGAGTCCGGCCCGCGCGGGCGCTTCCTGCTCGGCTGCCTGCGCGAGCTGCGCGCCGCGCTGCGCGAGCGCGGCGGCGAGCTCGTGCTGCGCTCGGGCGACCCGGCGCGCGAGCTCGCCGCGCTGGCGGGGGAGACGGGCGCGACGCAGCTGCACTTCGCCTCGGACGTGTCCGGGTTCGCGATGGCCCGCGACCGGCGGGTCTGCGAGGCGATGGGCGAGGCCGGCGTGGAGGTCGTGAGGCATCCGGGCCTGTTCGTCGCCGACGTGGGCAAGGCGCGGACGAAGGACGGCAGGCCGTACGCGGTCTTCTCGCCGTTCTCGCGCACATGGGAGCGGCTCGAGCGGCGCGAGGTCCACGGGGCGCCGCGCAAGCTCGCCCTGCCCGCGGGCCTGCGCGCGGGCGAGATCCCATCGGCCGACGCGCTCGGCCTGCCCGCCGACGTGCCCGCCCCGTTCCCGCCGGGCGAGCGCGCCGGGCGCGAGCGCATGCACGCGTGGTTGCGCGACGGCATCCGCGACTACGCGGAGCTGCACGACCGGCTCGAGGGCGGGACCTCCGAGCTCTCGCCCTACCTGCACCTCGGCTGCATCTCGCCGCGCGAGCTCGAGCAGCGCGCCCGCGAGGCCGGCTCCGGCGAGGGCCCGGCCGCGTTCGTGCGCCAGCTGTGCTGGCGCGACTTCTACGCGCACGTCCTGCTCTCCAACCCGTCCAACGCGCGCCACGCGTACCGGCGCGAGATGGACGAGCTCGAGTGGGAGGACGACGACGAGGCGTTCGAGGCGTGGTGCGAGGGCCGCACCGGCTACCCCGTCGTCGACGCGGCGATGCGCCAGCTGCGCGAGCGCGGCTGGCTCCACAATCGCGCGCGGTTGATCGTCGGCTCGTTCCTGACCAAGGACCTGCACATCGACTGGCGCCGCGGCGAGGCGCACTTCATGCGCCTGCTGACCGACGGCGACGAGGCCTCCAACAACGGCAACTGGCAGTGGATCGGCTCCGTCGGCGTCGACCCCGCGCCGTACTACCGGCGGATGTACAACCCCGCCGCCCAGCAGATGCGCCACGACCCCGAGGGCGCCTACGTGCGCCGCTGGGTGCCCGAGCTGCGCGACGTGCCGCTCGAGCGCCTCGCCGAGCCGTGGACCATGAGCGAGGACGAGCAGGAGGCGGCGGGCTGCGTGATCGGCCGCGACTACCCCGAGCCGATCGTCGACCACAAGCTCGAGCGCGAGCGCGCGCTGGCGCGCTACCGCGCGGTGCGCGGCTGACTTTGTCAGCGCAGAAACAGCGGTAAGCAGAAATCTGACGGCCCGATTCGGCGCAGGGACGCGCATTTGCGCGCGACCGCGGCGGACGACGCCCACGGCGGCGCTGCCCGTCTTACCATCGCGGCGGCCCGGGAGGCCGTGGCTCAGCGTAAGGATCGTCCGCAGGGAGGCCCGCAGTGATCACCAAAGGAACGCCCGCGCGCTCGCGCTGGACCATCGCAGTTCTGGGCGCCGTGACCGCCGCGCTCATGCTCGCCCCGGCCGCGCACGCCGAGGGCACCGTGAGCGTCACGGTCACCGGCCAGGGCACGGTCACCGCCGAGGGGATCGACTGCACGCAGTCGGGCGGTCCCGACTGCGCGGAGTCCTACGCCGACGTCAGCGAACAGGACTGCGATCCCGAGCGCAAGCCGCCGTGCATCTTCATCGAGGTTGCGCCGGTCGTCGACTTCACCGCCGGCGGGGACACGAACGGCTTCGTCTACGACGGCTGGACGGGCTGCGACGGCGGCGTGTCAGGCCGGACCTGCACGCTCACGGTCACGGAGAGCACCGGTATCACCGCGCGCTTCCGCGACGGCCAAGCGCCGACGGTGTCCAACCCGACGCCGAATTCGGGCGTGAGGAAGGGCACCATCACGCTCGCCACGACCGCGGGCGACAACGCGGGCGTGACGAAGGTCGAGTTCTACAACGGCCTCACGAAGCTCGGCGAGGACAGCGCGGCGCCGTACGAGCTCTCGTGGAACACCACGACGGTGTCCGACGGGGCCAAGTCGATCACTGCGAAGGCGTACGACGCGGCCGGCAGCGTCACGACCTCAGGTGCCTCGGGATTCATTGTGGACAACACCGCGCCGACGCTCAGCGTCACCGGCGGCCCGGACGGCCAGACGTTCGGTCCGAGTGCGACCCAGACCTGGACGTTCTCCGCCGCCGACCCCACCAGCGGCGTCAACTCGGTGCAGTGCAGCGTGGTGGCCGCGGGCGCGGCGGCGAGCTTCGGCGCCTGCAGCGGTTCCGGCACGCACTCCGTCAGCAACCGGCCGGACGGGAGCTACGTGTTCACCGTTCGCGCGACCGACAACGGCGGGCTCGCCACCACGAGCGCGGCGCGCACGTTCGCGATCGACGCGACCCCGCCGGAGACGACGGTGACGAGCGGCCCGGCCGACGGCTCCTCGTCGACGGACACGACGGCCGTCTTCGGGTTCTCGGCCAACCAGGCAGCGTCCACGTTCCAGTGTCGCGTCTACCCCGCAGCGCTCACGCCGCCCGCGTTCGGCGGCTGCTCGGCTGGGGCCGGGCACACCGCGACCGGCTTCGCGCCGGGGACGTACTCGTTCGAGGTCCGGGCGACCGACCCGTACGGCAACACCGATGCCTCGCCCGCCAAGCGCACGTTCACGGTGACCGCCCCGAGCGGCGGCACGGACCCCGGCACCGGAGGGACGACGGACCCCGGCACCGGAGGGACCACGACGGGCGGCACCGGCGGGACGACCAGCGGCGGCGGCACGACTCCGGGCACCACCACCACGACGACGATCACGACGATCGTCACGACGACCGCGTTCGACCCGCGGATCACGGGCAACTTCGCCTACAAGGGCGCCAAGACCCGGGTCGTGCAACTCGCCGTCACCCGGCTGCCCAAGGGCGCGAAGGTTCAGGTCCTGTGCACGGGGAAGGGCTGCCCCTTCAAGCGCAAGTCGATCGCCAACAAGGGCGCCAAGCTCAACGTGCTCAAGGCCCTCAAGCGCCTCACCGTGCGCGCGGGCGCCGTGCTGCGGCTGAGGATCACCGGCGCCGCGGGCGAGCAGAAGGTCGCGACGTGGAAGGTGCGGAGGGGCCGCCCCCCGTCGACGACATACCGCTGCGCGGCCACGCGCGGCGCGAAGCTCGGGCCCTGCGCGTGACGGGGCGGGGCGGCGGCTAAGCTCGCCGCCCCGTGACCGAGGTCTACCTCCAGGAGAACCAGCCCGAGGGCGTCCCGCCGTTGCAGCTCACGGGCGAGCGGACGCTGCCCGACGTCCCGGAGGAGAACTACTGGTTCCGCCGCCACCTCGTCGTCTACGAGTGGATCGCCGCGCGCGCACACGGGCGCCGCGTGGTCGACCTGGCCTGCGGCGAAGGCTACGGCGCGGCCGTGCTCGGGCGCACCGCCGCCTCGGTCGTCGGCGTCGACGCCAACCCCGAGGCCTTCGAGCACGCGCGCCTGAAGTACACCGGCGGCGGCGTCTCCTTCGAGCGCAACATGATCGAGCTGTGGGACGGCGACGTGGACTGCGTCGTGTTCCTGCAGACGATCGAGCACGTCCAGGACGCCGGCGCGGTCCTGGACCGCATCCGCACGCTGATCGGCCCCGGCGGCGTCGCCTACGTCTCGACCCCGAACGTGCTCACGCTGGCGCCGAAGGGCGCGGAGCGCTCGGGAAACCCGTGGCACGTGCACGAGTACCGCGCGGAGGAGTTCCGCGCGCTCTGCGAGCGCCACTTCTCCCAGGTCGACCTGCTCGGCCTCTTCCACGCCCGCAGGCTGCGCGCCCACCAGTGGGCGATCGAGCACGCGGGCTGGGACGCGATCCACGCCAAGCTCGGGATCACGAAGCCGTTCTACGACCGCTTCACCCCGGCGATCTCGGTGCACGACTTCGCGCTGCGCAGGAGCAACCTGGACCGCGCACTCGATTTCCTCGCCGTCCTGCGCCGCCCGTAGGGAGCCGAAGCGACCGCCGGTCCGGCCGCTATGGTGCCGCGCTCCATAAGAACGAACCTTGCCGAGTCTCCTCCGCACCGACGGAGGGGAGCGGGGGACCCACTCGGGGCCGCTTGCGGCCCTACGGGGCGAATCGCCGCCATCGCGCGGCGTAGCGCAGTTCCTAGCGCGAGCCCGACAGCTAACCCCGTAGGCCCAGGAACCAGGGGGTTTACACCGCTGTGCCCAACGAAGACCTGTCGAACCACGTTCCGTGGCTCGCATCCAAGCGCCGCTCGCGCGCCCGCCGCGCCGAGGCCCGCAAGGTCCGCAGCCGTGACCGCCGCCGCCGCACCGGCGCGCTGGTCGCCGCCGCGACGCTGACGTTCGCCGCCGGGGGAGCGCTCGCGCAGAGCTCGGGGACGGGCTCGAGCGCCGTCCGCAGCGCCGGCTCGACCGTCGCCGCGCTCCAGAGCGCGCTCGGCATCACGGCGGACGGCATCTACGGCCCCAACACCCGCCGCGCCGTGCGCAACTACCAGCGCAACCAGGGCCTCGCCGTCGACGGCATCGCCGGCCCCGTCACGCTGGCGCACCTCGGGCTCGCCGGGTCCGCCGCCGCCCCGAAGCCCGCGGGCTCCTCCGGCGGCAGCGGCAGCGCGCCCAACGCCACGCTGGCCAAGATCGCCCAGTGCGAGTCCTCGGGCAATCCGACCGCGGTCTCCGCCTCGGGCCAGTACCGCGGGAAGTACCAGTTCTCGCGTGCGACCTGGCGCGAGTACGGCGGCACGGGCGACCCCGCCGCCGCCCCCGAGGCCGTGCAGGACCGCATCGCCGCAGCGCTGTACGCCGCCCGGGGCACCCAGCCCTGGCCGAACTGCGGCGGCTGACGCGACCTGGTTCGAGGCGCTGCGTTAGACCCAGCGCAGCGTCTCGGGCTCGTCGCGCATGCGCAGCACGCGCGCGGGGACCCCGCCGACGACGGCGTTGGCGGCCACGTCCTTGGTGACGACGGTGCTGGTGCCGACGATGGCGTTGTCGCCGACCGTCGAGCCGCGCAGGATGCAGGCGCCGTAGCCGATCCAGCAGTTGTTGCCGACGTTGACGTCGCGCTTGTAGATGCCCTGCAGGCGGATCGGCCGGTCCTCCTCGACGACCCCGTGGTCGAAGTCGATCAGCATCACGCGGTCGGCGACGATGCACTCGCGGCCGATCGAGACGTGCTGGAAGGCGGAGATCGTGCACTCCTGCCCCATCACGGTCTTCGCGCCGATCGAGACCTCGCCCTCGTGCGCGCGGATCTTCGAGCCGTGGCCGATCCACGACCAGCGGCCCAGCCGCACCACCGCGTCGGGGCCGATCTCGAACTGCACGCCCGGGCCGACGAAGCACAGCCCGTCGGTCTGCAGGCGCCCGCGCCAGCGCAGCTTCAGCCACGCCCAGCGGGCGATCAGCCGGCCGTACTTGAGGTTGAGCATGCCGTTGCGGCGCATGAACCGCAGGAGCTCCAGCGGCCCGCCGTGGAGCGGGGCCGGCTCGCCGCGCACCTGCAGCGGCCGCGACGGGGGCTTCGTCACCGCCGACATACCGGCTGATCCTAGTGCTGCCATCATGCGGCGGCTCATGGGCGACAGGGACGCAAACCTCGCGGAACGGCTGCTCAAGGGGGACAAGCGCGCGCTGGCGCGCGGCATCTCGCTCGTGGAGGACGACGACCCGCGGGGCTGGGCGCTCGTGCGCGAGGTGTACCCGCATACGGGCTCGGCGCAGGTGGTCGGCTTCACGGGCCCGCCGGGCGCCGGCAAGTCGACGCTGATCGGCGCGCTCGTCGCCCACCGCCGCAAGGCCGACCGCCAGATCGCCGTGCTCTCGATCGACCCGAGCTCGCCGTTCCGCGGCGGCGCGCTGCTCGGCGACCGGATCCGGCTCACCGAGCACTTCCTGGACCCCGGCGTGTTCATCCGCTCGATGGCCACGCGCGGGGCGCTCGGCGGGCTCGCGGAGGCGGCGCTGCAGACCGCGCTGCTGATGGACGCCGCCGGCCGCGACGACGTGTTCCTGGAGACCGTCGGCGTCGGCCAGGCGGAGGTCGACGTGATCGACCATGCCGACTCGGTCGTGCTCGTGCTGATCCCGGGCTCGGGGGACTCGATCCAGGCGCTCAAGGCGGGCGTGATGGAGATCCCGGACGTGATCGTCGTCAACAAGGCCGACCACCCGCTGACCGACACGATGGTGCGCGAGATCAAGGGCGTGCTCACGCTCGCCCCGCAGGGGAGCTGGCCCGTGCCGATCGTCAAGACGGAGGCCCACCGCGGCGAGGGCATCGAGGAGCTCGACGCCAAGCTGCGCGAGCACCGCGAGCACGTGGAGGCCGAGGGCACGCTGTCCGAGCGCCGCCGGCGCAACCTCATGAACGAGGTGCTCGGGCTCGCCACGGTGCGCCTGCGCCGCGCGCTGGAGGCGACCCTGCACGAGGACCCCGAGGTGCGCGAGCTGCTCGACGAGGTCGTCGCCCGCCGCCTGGACCCGGCCAGCGCCGCCAGCGCGATCCTCGCCCGCGGTGCGGTCGAGGCCGGCGAGGCCGCGCGGCCCGACCAGCAGGCGGAGGCGGCGGGGTAGGAGCGGTGGGATGACGGGCGACCCGAGACGCGGAGTGACCCGCCGGGCACTGGCCGCAGCGGTCGCGGCGGTGGCGGTCGCGGGGTGCGGCGGGGCGCCGGAGAAGCCCCGCTCGAGCGCCACGCCGACGCCGGACGCGACCCCGACCCCGACCGCGGCTCCGCGCTCCGAGCCCGCTCTGGAGCGCCCGCGCTGCCGCGCGGACGTGCCCCAGTGCCGCAGCACGAGCGGCCGGATCGTGTTCGTCGAGCGCGTCGACCCCGACGGCGACGGCGACCTGCACGTCGTCGTGGCCGACCGGCGCGGCGTGACGCTGCGCGGGCTCACCGCGATCGACGTGTCGAAGCAGCTGCGCCCACGGCGTGATCCCCGCATCGGCGAGCAGGCCGCCGCCATGGGGCCGGTGCAGACGGGGTCGTACGGGCAGTCGCAGATCCACGCTCTGGTCTTCCGCACGCGGCGCTGAGGCTCGTTCGCCACGCTCAGCGCCCGGCGCCGAGCCACCCACCACCGACCGCATCAGCGACCACCCAGACGCTGAGCCCCAGCGTCACCACCGCGAGCAGGACACCGACCACGCGAAACCGCCGCACCCCCCACGCCGACAACGCAGCGAGCAGCGGCACCACCGCGATCAGCGGCAGCCCCGGGAACCACGGCCCGTCGACGTCGTCGACCGTGAACGCGGCGATCAGCCACTGCGCCGCGCTCGTCGCAACGAGCAGCTCGGCCACGCGCTCGGCCTCGCGGCGCGCCGGGATCGCGGCCGCCACCCGCTCGAGGCGCGAGCGCGCGAGCAGCCACGCGCCGGCGAAGGCGAGCGCGAGCACCGGCGCCCAGCGCAGCAGCCCCGCGGAGGGGTCCAGCCACAGGCCGAGCAGGTTGGGCGCGCGCTCGGCGATCCCGGCCGCATCGTCGCCCGGCGCCGCCGCGGCCGCCGACGGCAAGGGTCCGCCGAACAGCGTCTCGTTGAGCCGCGCGTAGAACACGACGGAGCCGAGCATCAGCTCCGCGGTGATCAGCGCCACCAGCCGCCGGCCCTCCTGCGAGGTCCAGCGCACGAGGCACACCGCGACCGGCAGCCCGGCCACGGCCAGCGCGGCGTCGAGCCATGGCAGCAGCGCGAGCAGCAGCGCGCCGGCATAGGCGTGCCGCAGCCGCGCCCGCTCGCGGACGCGCACGGCGCACAGTGCGGCGCCCGCGAGCAGCGCCGCGGCGATCGGTTCCGGCGAGACGGTCGTCGCGGCCGCCAGGGCCGGCGGCGAGAGCCCAGCGACGAGCACGGCCGCGCTCGCCCACGGCTCGGGCACCACCCGCCGCGCGAGCGCCGCCGCCAGCACGAACGCGAGCGCGGTGAGCGCGGCGATCGCGAGCTCCACGAGACCCGCCCCGCCGAGCGCGTAGGCCGGCGAGATCGCCAGCGGCAGCCCGACGCCCTGCGGCTCGCGCAGCCGCCCGAGCACGAGCGTGCCGCTCGGGCGGACCTCACGTGCCGTGAACTCCCGCCACTGGTCTCCCGCGTACTGGTTGACGAGGTCGACATCGCCGTCCTCGACCCAGGAGCGGGCCGCGAGCAGGTGGTGCAGCTCGTCGCCCGCGTAGTCCTCCCCGGCGGTCGCGGGGATCGAGAGCGTCGCGGCGTAGACCGCGAGCAGGAGCGCCCCGAGGGCGGCGAGCCTCACGGGGCGCTCATGCCATGCGTTAGAGCACGCCCCGCTTCCACGGCCCCCAGATCGCGAACGTCAGGCCGCTGGAGGCCTGGATGTTCACGAACAGCACCTTGCCGTCGGGCGTGAACGTCGAGCCGGCGAACTCCTCCTGCTGGCGGCCCGCGATCGCGTTGCGCGCGAAGTCGAAGATCTTGCCGTCGGGCGTGACCCCGCGCAGGTAGTTCTCGACCGGTCCGTCCTCGCACAGCAGCGAGCACTTGCGCGGGCTGATGCACAGGTTGTCCGGGAGCTCGAGCACGGTGCGGCTCGGCGACTCGAACAGCAGGGTCAGCGTGCTCGCGGCCGTGTCGTAGACCCACAACTGGCCGAAGCCGTCGCCGTAGCCGGCCGGGGGCGGCTCGCCGGGGGGCGTGTCGCCGCCCTGCGTGGACACGAGGTAGACCTTGCCCGAGTCGTAGAAGATGCCCTCGAGCCGGCTGAAGATCGCCGCGCCCTTCGCGCGCCCCTGGTCGCCGACGGCCACGATCGCCTGGTTGTTCGTGGTGCCAGGCGCGAACGTCGGGTCGGGGTTGTCGATCTTGACCCACTCGACGCCGTAGGTCACGCCGGGGGTCTGCCCCTTGTCGAGCACGGCGTTGCTCCGGCCCGCGATCTTGAGCATCTCGAGCGTCCCGCCGTCCGTCAGGCGCTTGGCCGTCATGGGGTTCTGCGGCGCCCGGTAGCGGTAGAAGCCCGACGGGAACTCGAAGTTGTCCTCGGTCAGGTACAGGAACCCCGTCGTCGGGTCGACGTCGACCGCCTCGTGCGCGAAGCGGCCGGCCGAGCGGATCGGCTCGAGCTTCTGATACTCGCCCGCGTCCCACGAGACAGGGACCTCGAAGACGTAGCCGTGCTTGCGCTGGAGCAGGCTGTTGTTGCCGCCAGTGAAGTCGTTGCCGACGTCGGGCCCGTTGACGGTCTCCTCGCAGGTGAGCCAAGTGCCCCACGGCGTCGCGCCGCCGGCGCAGTTCATCTGCGTGCCGTTGCCGCTCACCCAGGAGTCGACCTTGGAGGCGTGGCGGTTGACCTCGAGCGTCGTGGTGCCGCCGCCCGCCACCGGGTCATAAGCCTTCGACCGATCGCCGAACGCGCCGACGGGGCCGTTGACCTCGTGGTTGCGCACGAGCCGGTAGCGGCTCGGCCCAGCGTTGAACGCCGCCATGCCGTCGTGGCGGCCCGGCGTGAGCACGCCGTCGTCCATCGGTGTGCCGGTCGGCGTGAAGCTGCGGTACTCGAAGCCCTCGGGCAGGTGCAGCCGCACCACGCCGTCGGTCTCGTCGGGCACGGGCACGAGCGGGCCGTAGCCGCCGTTGTTCGGCGCCACCCCCGTCGAGCCGACGGCCAGCGCGCCGCGCGCGAAGATGCCTTGCAGTGGCCCGCTCAAGGCGGTGAGCCCGGCGACGGAGATCCCGGCCCTCTTCAGGAACTCGCGCCGATCGGTGAGCGTCGTCATCAAACCCTCCTCAGGGTCGATTTTCGAGCAGCTTAGTCGCCGCGCGCGAGCCCGTCGGCGAGCTCGAGGATCATCCGCACGCCGAAGCCCGTCCCGCCCTTGTTCGCATACGCCTTTCCGGTGTCCCAGGCGGTGCCCGCGATGTCCACGTGCGCCCACGGCACGTTGCCCGTGAAGCGCTTGAGGAACTCCGCCGCGACGATCGAGCCCGCCTTGCGCGTCTCGACCGAGTTGGCGATGTCGGCGTAGCGGCCCTCGATCGCCTTCGCGTAGTCGGGGTGCAGCGGCAGCCGCCACACGAGCTCGCCCGCGCGGGCGCCGGCCTCCGTGACGGCCTCGCACCAGGCGTCGTCCGTGCCGAACAGGCCGGCGTGCGTGTCGCCGAACGTCGTGACGATCGCGCCGGTGAGGGTGGCGAAGTCGATCAGGCGCTCCGCGCCCAGCTCGACCGCGTGGGCCAGGCAGTCGGCGAGCACGAGCCGCCCCTCGGCGTCCGTGTTGACGATCTCGATCGTCGTGCCGGTCTTGGCGCGCACGATGTCGCCGGGCTTGAGGGCGTGGCCCGACGGGAGGTTCTCGGTCGCTCCGATCACGGCCACGACCGGGACCGGCAGCCCGAGCCGGGCGATCGCGCCCGTCGCCTCGAGCACGGCCGCGCCGCCGGACATGTCGAACTTCATCTCGCTCATCTTCATGCCGGGCTTGAGCGAGATGCCGCCCGAGTCGAACGTCACGGCCTTGCCGACCAGCCCCAGCACCGGGCCGGTGGCGTCGGCGGGGGCGTAGCGGATCGTGATCAGCTGCGGCTCCTCGTCGCTGCCGCGCGCGACGCCGGCGAACGCGCCCATCCCGGCCGCCTCGATCTCCGCCCGGCCCATCGTCTCGACGGTCAGCGTGCCCAGCTCCGCGGCGAGCTCGCGCGCGCGCTCGGCGAGCCGCGTCGGCGTCATGTCGTTGGCCGGCGCGTGCTGGAGGTCGCGCGCGGCGTTGGTGGCCTCCGCCGCGACGGCGGCGCGCGCCACCGGCGCCGAGACGTCGTGGTGGGCGGCGACCGCGAGCCGCTCGATCCGGGCGTCGTCGTCGGGCTTGCTCTTGTGCGCGCGATACGAGTAGGCCGCCAGCAGCGTGCCCTCCACGAACCCGCCGGCCTCGGCGTCGCCGACGTGGTGCGGGAGCTCCCAGCACAAGAAGCGCGTGCCGAGCTCACGCGCGCGGCCGGCGACGCGCGCGGCGGCCACGCGGGCGCGCTCGGCGTCGAACTCGTCGCGCTTGCCGAGCCCCGCCAGCACGTAGCGGTTGCCGCCGGCGTGCGCGACCGCGAGCTTGCGCAGCTTGGGCCTTGCCTCGCCGGAGTCCACGAGCGCCTGCAGCGCGCCCCCGTCGACGTCGTGGGCGATCGGCTCGCCCTCGAAGAGGCCGATGGCGATGGTGTCGGCGCCGGTCTCGGCGGGGGCTTCGGTCGTGGCTTCGGCGCGCATCGGCGCATCGTAGACTCGCCGCCATGCCCAAGACCGTGATCCTGAGCTCCGCCCGCACACCCGTCGGCAAGATGGGCGGAGGCCTGTCCTCGCTTCACTCGACCGACCTCGGCGGCATCGCCATCGGCGCCGCGCTCGAGCGCGCCGGCGTCGCGCCCGAGCAGGTGCAGCACGTGGTGATGGGCCAGGTGCTGCAGGCCGGCGCGGGCCAGATCCCCTCGCGCCAGGCGCAGATCAAGGCCGGCATCCCGATCGAGGTCTCCTCGGAGACGATCAACAAGGTCTGCGCGTCCGGCATCCGCGCGGTCGGCCTGCTCGACCAGTCGATCCGCGCCGGCGACATGGAGATCGGCATCGGCGGCGGCATGGAGTCGATGTCGCAGGCGCCGTACCTGCTCCCGAACGCCCGCTTCGGCTTCCGCATGGGCGACGTCAAGGCGCTCGACGCGATGGTCCACGACGGGCTCACCAACGCCTTCACCGGCAAGCAGATGTTCCAGGAGGCCACGGAGGTCGGCGACGAGCTCGAGATCACGCGTGCGGACATGGACCGCTGGGCGCTGCGCTCGCACGAGCGCACGATCGCGGCCACCGACGAGGGCCGGATCCCGGAGGAGATCGTCCCCGTGACCGTCAAGGGCCGCAAGAGCGACACCGTGGTGGAGGTCGACGAGGCGCCGCGCCGCGACTCCTCGCTGGAGTCGCTCGCGAAGCTGCCCGGCCTGCACGGCAAGGAGGGCTCGCACACCGCCGGCAACTCGCCCGGCGTCAACGACGGCGCTGGCGCGATCGTCGTCTCCTCGGACGAGTGGGCCGAGCGCGAGGGCAAGGAGATCCTGGCCACGATCGTCGCCCAGGCGGCGGTCGCCGACGAGTTCGCCTACCTCGCCCGCACGCCCGCCAACGCGGCCAAGGCCGCGCTCGAGAAGGCGGGCCTGCAGCCCGGCGACATCGACCTGTGGGAGATCAACGAGGCGTTCGCGTCGGTGACGCTGAACTCGATCCGGATGCTCGGCATCGATGAGGAGCGCGTCAACGTCAACGGCGGCGCGGTCGCCATCGGCCACCCGATCGGCGCCTCGGGCGCCCGCATCCTCGCCGCGCTCGTGCACGAGCTGCGCCGGCGCGGCGGCGGCTACGGCTGCGCGGCGATCTGCTCGGGCGGCGGCCAGGGCGACGCCGTGATCGTGCAGGTGTGACCGAGCGGCCGCACATCCTCCCGCCCCCGCCCGGGGGCGGGGCGCTGCGGCGGCCGGACGAGCCCGGCGCGGCGTTCTTCGACCTCGACCGCACGCTGATGGCGGGCTCGAGCGCGTTCCAGTTCGGCCGCGCCGCCTACCGGGCGGGGCTCGTCAACCGCCGCGCGCTCGCCCGCGACGCCTGGGAGAACCTGCTCTTCCGGCTGCGCGGCTCCACCGACGCGGGCACGGACGCGCTGCGCGAGCGGATCGCGCAGCTGCTGAAGGGCGTGCGCGTGCGCGACCTGCAGCGGCTTGCCCCCGACGTGCTCGCCGGCGTGCTGCCGCGGCTGTACCCGAAGATGCTCGCGATCGCCTACGAGCACCAGGACGCCGGCCGCCCGATCTTCATCTGCACGGCCGCCTCGCAGGAGATGGCCGAGCTGATGGCGATCGTGCTCACGTTCGACGGGGCGGTCGGCTCGGTCAGCGAGGTCGTCGACGGCCACTACACCGGCCGCGCGGGCGGGCCGTTCACCTACCGCGAGGGCAAGGCGGAGGCGATCCGCGACCTGGCCGCGCGCGAGGGGATCGACCTGGCGCGCTCGTGGGGCTACTCCGACTCCGAGTCCGATCTGCCGATGCTGCGCGCGGTCGGCCGCCCGGTGGCGGTCAACCCCGACGCCGAGCTCGCGCGCGTGGCCCGCGAGGAGGGCTGGGAGGTCCTGCGCTTCGACCGGCTCGGGCGGCGGCTGCGCGTCGCCGCCGCGGCGGTCGGCGCCGCGGCGGTCGGCGGCATCGGCTCGCGGGCGATCCAGCGGGCGCGCGCATGAGCCACCACGAGCTGACCGCCGAGCAGCAGGAGATCCGCGCGCTCGCGCGCCGCTTCGCCGACGAGAAGATCGTCCCGCACGCCGCGGAGTGGGATCGCGACCACACGTTCCCGCGCGAGCTGTTCGCCGAGCTCGGCGAGCTCGGGCTGATGGGCGTCTGCGTGCCCGAGGACCAGGGCGGCGCGGGCGCGGACTTCCTGTCCTACGTGCTCGTGCTCGAGGAGCTCGCGCGCGCCGACGCCGGCGTCGGCGTCACCGTCGCGGTCCACACGAGCGCCTGCACGCTGCCGCTGCTCGCGCACGGCTCCGAGCTCGTGCCCGCGCTGGCCTCGGGCGAGGAGATCGGCGCCTTCGCGCTGACGGAGGCCGGCTCGGGCTCGGACGCGAGCGCCATGCGCACGCGCTACGCCGACGGCCGGCTCACGGGCGCCAAGCAGTGGATCACCAACGGCTCGCACGCCTCGACCTTCCTCGTCTTCGCCCGCGACGGCGAGCGCATCAGCGCGTTCGTCGTGCGCGCGGGGGCCGACGGCTTCGCGGTCACGCGCGAGGAGGAGAAGATGGGGCTGAACTCCTCCTCCACGGCCGACCTCGCGTTCGAGGACACGCCCGCCGAGCGGCTGGGGGAGTCCGGCAAGGGCATGGCGATCGCGCTGCGCACGCTCGACGGCGGCCGGATCGGGATCGCCGCCCAGGCGGTCGGGATCGCGCAGGCCGCGCTCGAGCTGGCGACGGGCTACGCCAAGGAGCGCAACGCGTTCGGCGGGCCGATCGGGCGGCTCGGCGCGATCCAGCAGAAGCTCGCCGACATGCAGACGGAGATCGAGGCGGCGCGTGCGCTGACCTGGCGCGCCGCGCGGCTGAAGGAGGCCGGCCACCCGCACACGGTCGAGGGCGCCCAGGCCAAGCTGTTCGCGAGCGCGGTCGCGCGCCGCCAGACCGGCGAGGCGATCCAGATCCTCGGCGGCTACGGCTACACGAAGGAGTTCCCCGCCGAGCGCTACTACCGCGACGCGAAGGTCACGGAGATCTACGAGGGCACGAGCGAGATCCAGCGGCTCGTGATCGCCCGCGCGCTGCTCGGCGAGGCCGCGCGAGGCTGAGGTGCGGCGGCTCGTGCTCGTCGCCTGCCTGGCCGTGGCGGGCTGCGGCGGGGGTGGCGAGCCCGCGCCCGAACGCGGCGACCTCGACCGGCGCCTGATCGAGGCCGCGTTCTCGAACGACGTCGCCGGGGCGCGGCGCCTGATCGCGCAGGGCGCCGACGTCAACGCCAAGGACGTCACGCAGCAGAGCGCCTACCTGATCGCCACGAGCGAGGTGGGCGACGACCCGCGGCTGCTGGAGCTCACGCTCGCCAGCGGCGCGCGCGTGAACGACAAGGACTCCTACAACGGCACCGGCCTGATCCGCGCGGCGGAGCGCGGGTACCCGCGGATCGTCCGCCGCCTGCTCGGTGCCGGCATCGACCGCGACCACGTCAACCGGCTCGGCTGGACGGCGCTGCACGAGGCGATCGTGCTCGGCGACGGCGGCCCCGACCACGTCGCGACGGTGCGCGCGCTCGTCCGCGGCGGCGTCGACGTGAACGTGCCCGACGGCGACGGCGTCCCTGCGCTCGCGCACGCCGAGGAGCGCGGCTTCGCGCCGATCGCCCGGATCCTGCGCGCGGCCGGCGCGCGCCGGTAGCGGCGCACGCCCGCCGCGCGCCTGGCACGCTCCGGGATCGTGAGCATCGGGCGCATGGCCGTGGCGCTGGCCCTCGGGTGGGCGCTGCTCGCTGCGCCCGCCGCCGGGGCGCAGGCGCCGCCGGCCGAGAAGTCCGACAACGTCACCTGGATGGGGACGCTCGCCGAGCCGCAGGTGGTCTCCGCGCACTTCCGCACGCGCGGGGCGCGCGAGGAGATGTACGTCTCGACCCTGCGCGGCCTCGCCACCTACGACGTCACGGATCCGGCGAAGCCCGTCCAGATGGGCTTCCTGCCGCTGCCGCACTTCGAGAACGAGGACGTCGACATCGCCGCGAGCCGCGACCTCGTGCTGATCTCCAACGACCCGAGCGAGGGCGCCGGCGTGCTGTACGTGGTCTCCGTCGCCGACCCGGCCGCGCCCGCGATCGTCGGGCAGATGTCGACGGGCAACGCGGGCTCGGGCTCCGGCTTCGGGTTCCTCTTCGACGCGTTCCCGGGCGTGGTGCCGCTGCCCGAGTCGGTCAAGACCGGCACCGGCCACACCGCCAGCTGCGTGGACGCGGGCGGGGTGGAGTGCCGCTACGTGTACCTGGCGGGCACCGCGGCGGGGATCGACATCGTCGACCTCGGGGATCCGGCGGCGCCGGAGTACGCGACGCCGCGCAACTTCCCGGCGGAGGCCGCGACCGCGGCGCTCGCCTCGCACGACGTCCAGTTCGACCGCGGCGGGCTCGCGTGGATCGCGGGCTACGGCGGCACCGCCGCCTACGACGTCAGCGACCCGCTCGCGCCCGAGCTCGTCTACCGCACGGACGAGCAGGGCCGCAGCCGCTACGCCGAGGACCCGGCCAACGACGGCTCGAGCCTCAACGACTTCATCCACCACAACTCGCTGCGGATCCCCAACGGCTCGCTCGCGAGCCCGCCCGCCGGGGCCGACCCCGGCGCCGACTCCGACGTGGTGCTGATCACCGAGGAGGACTACAACCGGCCGGGCTGCGCGGGCGCGGGCTCGTTCGAGACGTGGCGGATCTCCGCCGACGAGGACGCGGACGGCACGCCGCTGCTGCACCCGCTCGGGCGCTTCGACGTCGAGGAGGACGCGGCCGGTGCGCCCGCGCTGTGCTCCGCGCACTACTTCGACGAGCGCGCCGGCCTGGTGGCGCAGGGCTGGTACGAGCAGGGAACGCGGCTGCTGTCGGTCGCCGACCCCGCGGACGTGCGGCAGGTGGGCTACTGGATCCCGGCCGGCAACGTCACCTGGGGCGCGTTGTTCCCGCCCAACGATGCGAGCGGGGAGATCGTGTACGCGCTCGACCACTCGCGCGGGATCGACGTGCTGCGGGTCGACCGGCCCGGCGCGGGCGGCGGCACGCCGCGGCGGCAGCGCCGCGGGCGGCGGCGGCTCGGGCGCCGGCGGCGGCGCGGGCTCCGCGGGCCCAGGCGCGCTCGACCTCGCGCTCACGATCCGCGACGGCCGCGCCCGCGTGCGCCCCGGCACCCGCGTCGGCTACCGGCTGCGGGTGCGCAACCGCTCCCCGCTCAGCGCCCGCGACATCACCGTGCGCGTGCGCTGGACGCGCGCGGCGAAGCGGATCGGCGGGCGCCGCACTGCGACGTTCCGGGTCCGCTCGCTGGCGCCGGGCGCGCGCCGCGACCTGCGGCTCAGGCTGCGCGCGCGGCGGTCCGCGCCGGCCCGCCGCCTGACGGTCGTCGCGCGGCTCGCCGCGGCCGGCGACGCGAACCCGCGCAACGACACCGCGCGCGACCGCAACCGCGTCCGGGCGCCCCGCGCCTCCGGCAGCGCGCTCGCGCGCGCCGTGCTGCGCATGCCGGCGGTCCGCTCGCCGCGGACGCTCGCCGCCGGCTCGCGTACGGCGGGGGCCGTCGTGTACGGCCTCTGCCGCTTGCTGCCCGTGCGCTGACCCTAGAATCGGGGGATGGCCACTGAGGAGAGGCAGCGCACCGAGCGCGACGTTCCGTTCACCACGCTGTCGGGGGAGCCGGTCCGGGCGCTGTATACGGAGGCGGATCTGCCGGCGGACGCGGACGCGGCGATCGGGCTCCCGGGCGAGTTCCCGTTCACGCGCGGCGTGTACCCGAGCATGTACCGCGGCCGCCTGTGGACGATGCGCCAGTTCGCGGGCTTCGGCACCGCGGAGGAGACCAACGAGCGCTTCCGCTACCTGCTCGACCACGGCCAGACCGGCCTGAGCACGGCGTTCGACATGCCGTCGCTGATGGGCCACGACTCCGACCACCCGCGCAGCCTCGGCGAGGTCGGCCGCGAGGGCGTTGCCGTCGACACGCTCGACGACATGGAGACGCTCTTCGAGGGGATCGACCTCGGCGAGGTCAGCGTGTCGATGACGATCAACGCGCCGGCGGCGATCATGATGGCCTTCTACGTCGTCGCGGCGGAGGAGAAGGGCATCCCGGCCGACCGCCTGAGCGGCACGATCCAGGCGGACATCCTCAAGGAGTACATCGCGCAGAAGGAGTGGTGTTTCCCGGTCGATCCGGCGATGCGGCTGCTGGGGGACATGATGCAGTGGTGCACCGGGCACATGCCGCGCTGGCATCCGGTCTCGATCTCGGGCTATCACATCCGCGAGGCGGGCTCGACCGCCGCGCAGGAGCTGGCGTTCACGCTCAAGGACGGCCTGACCTACGTCGAGGAGCAGGTCGGCCGGGGGATGGACGTCGACGACTTCGCGCCGCGGCTTTCGTTCTTCTTCAACGCGCACATCGACTTCTTCGAGGAGATCGCCAAGTACCGCGCGGCGCGCCGCATCTGGGCGCGCGAGCTGCGGGAGACGTTCGGCGCCAAGAACCCCAAGTCGTGGCTGATGCGGATGCACACGCAGACAGCCGGGGTCTCGCTGACGGCGCAGCAGCCCTTGAATAACGTGGCCCGCACCGCGATCGAGGCGCTGGCCGGCGTGCTCGGCGGCACGCAGTCGCTGCACACCAACTCGCACGACGAGGCGCTCGCGCTCCCGTCTGAGGACGCGGTGCGCGTCGCGCTGCGCACGCAGCAGATCATCGCCCACGAGACCGGCGTGACGAACACGATCGACCCGCTCGGCGGCTCCTACTTCGTCGAGTCGCTGACCGACCGCATGGAGGAGCTGGCCTACGAGTACTTCGCCAAGATCGACGAGCTCGGCGGGATGGTCGAGGCGGTCAAGCGCGGCTACCCGCAGCGCGAGATCGCCGACGCGGCGTTCGAGCTGCAGCGTGAGTACGACGCCGGGGAGCGCAAGCTCGTCGGCGTCAACTCCTTCACGGAGGGCGGCGAGGGCGCGATCGAGATCCTCAGGATCGACCCGGCGCTCGAGCAGAAGCAGATCGACCGCGTCCAGGGCGTGCGCGCCCGCCGCGACGGCAGCAAGGTCGAGGCCGCGCTCGCCGAGCTCAAGTCGGCCGCCGCGCAGGACGACCACAACCTCATGCCGAACCTCCTCGACTGCGCACGCGTACACGCCTCCGAGGGCGAGATCGTCGAGGCCCTCCAAACCGTGTTCGGCACCTACACCGAGACACCCGTCTTCTAGCCGTCCCGAAAGGTCCCAGTTCCATGCGCAAGCTGCTCGTGTCGATGTCGATCGCCGCCCTCTCGGCCGTGCTGGCCGTCCCCGCGCTCGCCGCGACGCGCACGGTCAAGGTCGGCGACGACTACTACGTCCGCAAGGGCTCCGTCCCGACCGTGACGGTCAAGAAGGGCACCAAGGTCACGTGGCGCTGGGCAGGCAAGGACATGCACAACGTCGCCGTCACCAAGGGGCCGGTGAAGTTCCGCTCCTCGTTCAAGAGCTCGGGCACCTACAGCAAGACCGTCCGGACCACCGGCACGTACACGATCGTCTGCACGATCCACCAGCCGGACATGAAGATGAAGCTCCGGGTGACGCGCTAGCGCCAATAGAATCGGCTGCATGGCCGCTCCCTCCAGCACCAAGAAGATCCGCGTCGTCGTCGCCAAGCCCGGCCTCGACGGGCACGACCGGGGCGCGAAGATCATCGCCCGCGCGCTGCGCGACGCGGGCATGGAGGTCATCTACACCGGCTTGCACCAGACGCCCGAGCAGATCGTGGAGACGGTCCTTCAGGAGGACGCCGACGCCGTCGGGCTGAGCATCCTCTCGGGCGCCCACATGACGCTCGTGCCGAAGGTGATCGAGCTGCTCAAGGAGCAGGACGCCGAGGACGTCGTCGTGACGGTCGGCGGGACGATCCCGGCGCAGGACATCGAGGAGCTCAAGGAGCTCGGCGTCGCCGAGGTCTTCACGCCGGGCGCGCCGACTCAGGCGATCATCGACTTCATCCAGGGCGCGGTCACGCCTTAGCCGGGCTCAGTAGGCCGCGACGCCCGGCGGCCACGCGAGCTCCACGCCGGCGGCCGCCAGCTCGTCCCGGAACTCCCGCAGCAGCGCGGGATCGGCGCGTACCGCGCGCGGCAGCGAGCGCCGCGCGCCGCAGAACGCCGCGAGGTGCCCGGCCGCCTCGCCGACGCTCCATTCGACCGGGTGCAGGCGGTAGGCGCCGTTGGTGACGTGCGTCGTGGCGATGTCCTTGGCGCCGGCCAGCAGGTTGTCGACGCGCACGGGGATCAGCGCGCCGAGCGGGATCTCGAACGGCGGGCACGCGACGTCGATGTACGGGTCGCCGCCGGTCGATGGGTGCAGGTCGATCCGGTACTGGCCCACGCCGACGCTGTCCGCGTAAGGCGTGCCGAGCTCCTGCTCGACGATGCGGTGCTCGCCGACGATCCGGCGCGACTCGCGGATGTAGAGCGCCTTCGCCGTCCAGCGCAGCCGCAGCCCGGGGAAGCCGCCCTCGGTCTGCAGCCAGTGCAGGAAGCCGAGGCTGTGCTCGCGCGCGGCGGCGGCGTGCGCCGTCGCGTCGGGCACGCCGAACACCGGCCCGCCCGTGTAGTCGATCTGCGGCCAGTTGACGAGCGTGAGGTCGCTGCGCAGGTGGCCCGGCTCGAAGTTGCCGCGCGCCGCGATCCGCCGGAACACCCACAGCTCCTTGTCGAGCGAGGGGTCGGCCAGGTCCGGGCCGACGAGCGCCGGGTCGCCAGGCGGGTTCGGGGTCAGCGTCCGCGGCACGAGCTCGTTCGTGCGCGGGTCCGGCGCGAGCAGCGAGTAGCGGCTCGCGTCGTAGCCCGGCGGGCGCGGGATCGTGTGGTCCTCGCCGGCGAGGTGGTCGACGGCGAAGCAGGCGGACACGGGCTGCATGTTCAGCGGGTCCGCCACGGCCGCCGCGTGCGGCTCGCCGGTCTCCGCTTGCGACTCCGCGCCGGTCACGTGCTCGACCCCGGCGAGCGGGAGCAGATCGCCGGTCTCGGTGGCGTCCACGAACCAGTCCGCATCGACGGTCCGCTCGCCCTCGGGCCCGAGCAGCGTGACGGCCGCGATCCGGTCGCCGTCGGTCTGCGCGGCGACCGGCATGTGCTCCAGCAGCACCTCGATCCCCGGCCGGAGGATGAGGTCGGAGATCACCGCGACCGCCGGACCTGGCTCACACGAGAGCCGGCTCACCGTCGCCGCGCCGGGGTTGAGGTCGGGCCGCGCGCGGGCTGCGGCGGTGAGCGGCGTGTGCGCGCGGTAGTGCGCGCGGATCGCCTCGCGCAGGGCGCGGTAGCGGGCGGTGCAGCCGAAGTCCTCGATCCAGGGGTGCTCGTCGAACGGCACGGCCTGGCTCGTCGAGCTGGCCGCCCGGCCAGTCCGTCGCCTCGCTGAGCACCACGCGGGCGCCGCGATCCGCCGCGGCGAGCGCGGCCGCCACGCCGCCGAGCCCGCCGCCCACGACCAGGACGTCCGCCTTCAGATCGACGAGCCCGAGAAGAAGAAGAACCAGACCTCGAACGCGAGCGAGGCGATCAGCACCATCCCGACGAGCACCACGTCGAGCGCGGTGATCCGCTCGCGCCGGCGCTGATCGCGCGCCGCTCGCCGGACAGGCTGCGCAGCCACGGCTGCTGCCGGCGCGGCCGGCGGCTTGCGACCGAGCAGCCGGTCGTGGCGCGCCCCGAGCGTGCCGAGCAGCTTGATCAGCCCGAAGCACGTCACGCCCATCACCGCGACGACGGCGAACACCGCGCCCATGCTCAGCCCGGACGTGCCCTGCAGCCGGCTGCCGACCCACAGCGCCAGCAGCGGGCTCCCCGTCCAGATGTTCACCGCCGTGACGGCCATCGCGGCGAGGAGAAGGGCTCTCTGCAGGCGCGCTGCCATGAAGCGCACGCTACCGCCGGCGAACGTCAACGGCTCTGGGTGGGGAAGGTGGGGGAGTGCCCGAGCCGCCCGTTCTGCCGCGAGCGTGCAGTTGTTCTGTCTATGCGTGAAGAAGTGCACGCTCGCGTTCGGAGCGGCCGCCGCGTAACTAAACCGTCCAGACGGTATAGTAGGTGGCATGCCCGTCCTGTTCCTCAGCATCGCGATCGTCGCGGAGGTCGCCGGCACGGTCGCGCTCAAGTACACCGACGGATTCACGAGCCCCGGCCCGAGCGTGCTCGTGGTCGCCGGTTACGGCCTGTCGTTCTGGATGCTCGCGCTCGTGCTGCGCGACATGCCGATCGGCCTGACCTACGCCGTCTGGGCGGCCGCCGGCACCGCGCTGATCGCCGCGATCGGGATCGTCGCCTTCGGCGAGCCCGCCACCACCATGAAGCTGCTCAGCCTCGGGCTGATCATCGCCGGCGTCGTCGGACTGAACCTTGCCGGCAGCCACTGACACCCGGCGCAGGCTGCTCGACGCGGCCACCGCGGTCGTGCGCCGCGACGGCGCGCGCGCTCTCACGCTCGACGCCGCCGCCGCCGAGGCCGGCGTCTCCAAGGGCGGGCTGCTCTACCACTTCAAGACCAAGCGCGAGCTCCTGGAAGGCATGCTCGACGGCTGGCTGGAGGAGTTCGACGCCGAGATCGAGGCCGCCCGCGAGGGGCGCCCGTTCGCGCACGGCTACGTCAAGGCCTCGGACATGAGCGCGTGGGCCGCCGCCGAGCGCGCCACGGAGTTCGGCCTGCTGGCGGCGATGGTCGAGGAGCCCGGCACGCTCGAGCGCGTCCGCGCCCGCTACGCGGCCTGGCAGGAGCAGCTGGTCAGGGAGGCCGCGCGACCCCGTGGACGCCACGGTCGCCCGGCTCGCGGCCGACGGCCTGTGGCTGAACGACCTGCTCGGCCTGGCGCCGCCCGCGGGCGAGCTGCGCGAGCGCGTGATGGCGCGGATGCTCGCGCTCGCGACGGCCGATTGACTGACAAGTCAATCGGGAACGAATCGCAGTAGGATGCTCGGCGCCATTCAGCGAGGAGCGTGAACCAAGTGAAGATCTGCGTCCTGGTCAAAGAGGTGCCGGACGCCGCCGTCGAGAAGCGGATCAACCCGTCGACGGGGCGGCTGGACCGGAGCGGGGAGAAGAACCTCAATCCGTTCGACACGCACGCCATCGAGGCGGCGATGCAACTCAAGGAGGGCGGCGCCGTCGAGGTGGACGAGGTCGTGGCCGTCACGATGGGCCCCGAGACCGCCGTGCGCGCCTTGCACAAGGCCGTCTCGCTGGGCGCCGACCGCTCGACGCACCTGACCGACGAGGGCCTGGCGGGCTCCGACGTCAACGGCACGGGTTACGCGCTCGCCAAGGTGCTCGAGTCCGAGCAGCCGGACCTGGTCCTGCTCGGGCAGCAGTCCGACGACGGCGAGTGCTACACGATCGGCGCCGTGGTGGCCGACCACCTCCAGATGCCCTCGCTCACGCAGGTCATCAAGATCGACGTCGAGGACGGCAAGCTGCGCTGCGAGCGCCAGGCGGAGTACGGCTACGACACGGTGCTCGTCGAGCTGCCGGCCGTGATCTCCGTCGGCGACGCGATCAACGAGCCGCGCTACCCGTCGCTGAAGGCGATCATGGGCGCGAAGAAGAAGCCGCTCGAGACCAAGGCCACGGGCGACGTCGGCATCGAGGCCGACCGCGTCGGCTTCGACAACGCCAGGGCGCGCTGCAGCGACTTCAAGGCCCCGCCGGCCAAGTCCGCGGGTCAGATCATCGAGGACGAGGACACCAACGAGACGGTCGAGAAGATCGTCGCGTGGCTGGACGAGAGGAAGCTGCTGGCATGAGCGGGATCCTGGTCTACGCGCTCCACTACGAGGGCGCCTTCAACAAGAACTCGCTCGGCGCCGTCTCCGAGGGCGCCCGCCTCGCCTCCGAGCTGGGCACCGAGTGCCACGTGGTCGTGGTCGGCGACAAGGCCGGCCTGTCCGACGACCTGTGCGCGTCGCTCGGCAGCTACGGCGCGAGCAAGGTCCACCGCGTCGAGGGCCCCGAGGGCCTGGCGCAGCCCGTCGTCGACGCGATGGCCAAGATCATCGCCGACAACGATCTCGGCTACGCGCTGTTCGGCGGCGGCCTGCTCGGCTTCGAGATCGGCGCCGGCCTGACCGCGCGCCTGGACGCCGGCGTCTGCATGGAGGTCACCAACGTCCGCGTCGAGGACGGCAAGCTCGTCGCCGAGCGTCCGATCCTGGGCGACTCGCAGGTCTCCGACGTGCACTACAACGCCGGCGTCGGCGTGATCATCGGCCGCCTGAACGCGTTCGAGGCCTCGGAGTCCGGCTCCGGCGCGGCGGCCGTCGAGGACGTGCAGGTCGACTTCGCGCCGCACAGCCTGAAGGCCTCGATGGTCCAGCGCGGCGAGCAGCGCGGCGCCGACGTCAACATCGAGGACGCCGACATCCTCGTGGCCGGTGGCCGCGGGCTCGGCAAGGCCGAGGGCTTCGAGGCCCTCGAGGAGCTGGCCGGCGCGATGGGCGGCGCCGTGGCGGCCACCCGCGCGGTGGTCGACGCGGGCTGGTACTCCTACTCCGCCCAGATCGGCCAGACGGGCAAGACCGTCGCCCCGAAGCTGTACCTGGCGGCCGGCATCTCGGGCGCCATCCAGCACAAGGTCGGCATGCAGTCCTCGGAGAACATCGTGGCGATCAACAAGGACGCCAACGCCCCGATCTTCGAGTTCTCCGACCTCGGCATCGTCGGCGACCTCAACAAGATCGTGCCCAAGCTCACCGAGGCCGTGAAGGCCAAGAAGGGCGGCTGAGCAAGCCATGGCGCCGAGCAACGGCCGCGTCGCTCCCAGCCAGTTCCCGCCGCCGGTGGACCCCGTCGAGGAGTTCATCGGCGCCCCGACCGATGCCGAGGACGAGCGGATCGAGGTCGGCGTCGCCATCGTCGGCGGCGGCCAGGCTGGCCTGGCGTGCGCGATCCGGCTGCTGCAGCTGCTGGAAGAGGACCCGGATCTCCAAGAGAAGCTCGGGGAGGTCCCGGTCGCGGTGATCGAGAAGGGCAAGGTCGCCGGCGCCCACCAGCTCTCGGGCGGCGTCATGAACCCGAAGTCGATCCGGGAGCTGCTACCGGACGACGACTCCTGGCCGCACTATGGCGAGGTCAAGGGCGAGTCCGTGCACTTCATGCTCAACAAGAAGCGCGCGATCCGGCTCTGGCCCGTGCCGCCGCCGTTCCGCAACCACGGCAACTACGTCGTCTCCGTCGCCGAGCTCAACCGCTGGCTGGCCGAGAAGGCCGAGGAGGCCGGCGCCTACATCCTGACCGAGACGACGGGCAACAAGCTCCTGGTCGAGGACGACAAGGTCGTCGGCGTCCGCACGGGGGACAAGGGGCGCGACAAGGAGGGCGGGCAGAAGGGCAACTTCGAGCCCGGCTCCGACGTCATCGCCAAGGCGACCGTGCTCGCCGAGGGCTGCTGGGGCCACCTGACCGGCGCGGCGCAGAAGGGCCTCGGCCTGGCGGGCAACGACCCGCAGGTCTGGGCGCTCGGCGTCAAGGAGGTCTGGGAGGTCGAGCAGCCGCTGGAGAAGGTCATCCACACGCTCGGCTGGCCGCTGCGCCCGCAGGCCAAGTACCAGGAGTTCGGCGGCTCGTGGATCTACGGCATGAACCGCGAGGGCGAGAAGCCCAAGGTGTCGATCGGCTTCGTCTGCGGGCTCGACAACGCCGACGCGCGGATCTCGGTCCACGACCTGCTGCAGGAGTTCAAGCTCCACCCGCTCGTCAAGAAGATCCTCGAGGGCGGCAAGCGCGTCGCCTGGGGCGCGAAGGCGATCCCGGAGGGCGGCTACTGGGCGCTCCCGCGCCTGCACCACCCCGGCATGGTCATCTGCGGCGACGCGGGCGGCATGGTCAACGTGCCCAAGCTGAAGGGGATCCACTACGCGATCGAGTCCGGGCGGCTCGCCGCGGAGACGATCTACAAGCAGCTCAAGGCCGGCTCCTCGGACTTCTCGGAGTACGAGAAGGCCGTGCACGAGGGCGACATCGGCAAGGACCTCTACGAGTCGCGCAACATGAAGCAGCCCTTCGCCAAGGGGCTGATCGTCGGCGGCGCGATCGTCAACGCGATGACGGTGACCAAGGGCCGCTTCCCGGCGGGCCACTGGCCGACGCATCGCGACGCGGAGGCCCGCTGCTGATGACCGACCGCCACAAGCGCTATCCCAAGCCCGACGGCAAGTACACGTTCGACAAGCTCTCGGGCGTCTTCCTGACCGGCAACGCCACGCGCGACGACGCGCCGAGCCACATCCGGATCGAGAAGCGCGTGCCGCGCGAGGTCGCCGAGGCGTGGCAGTGGATGTGCCCCGCGGGCGTCTACGAGGTTCCCGAGGACGCTCCGGAGGAGGGTCACGTCGACCTGATCGTCAACCCCTCCAACTGCGTCCAGTGCGGCGCGATCACCGCCAAGGGCGGGCGCCTGACCCCGCCCGAGGGCGGCGACGGGCCGCTGTACCAGATCACCTGAGTTGCTCCGCGCCCCTCACTGGCCAAGGTGAGGGGCGCGCCGCAACTCGGCGCCCCTTCATGCGTTCTCATGCGCGATGCCGCTCCGCGCCGTCATCCTCGCGCTGCTCGCGCTCGCCCTCGCCGCCCCGGCGGCGAGCGCCGCCGTGCCGCGCTGGGCCGCCAAGGCCGTCCTCTCCGACTGCGAGCGCGCCGCCTCCGGCAGCGACGGCGCGGCGGTCTTCGAGGGGCAGATGCGCACCGTGCGCGGGGCCGCGCGGATGCAGATGCGCTTCACGCTGCAGGTCCGCACGCCGGACTCGAGCCGCTGGAGCGCGGTCAACGCGCCGGGCTTCGGCACCTGGCTCAGATCGGCCGCCGGCACCGCGCGCTACGTCTACACCAAGCGCGTCGAGGGGCTGCTCGCGCCCGCCTCCTACCGGGTCCAGCTGCGCTACCGCTGGCTGTCCGCGGAGGGGCGCACGCTCGGCACGGCGCGCCGCAGCTCGCGCGCCTGCCGCCAGCCCGACCCGCGGCCGAACCTCGTCGTCAGCGCGCTCGCCGTGCGCCCCGCCGCCAAGTCCGGGCGCTACCGCTACGTCGCGTTCGTGCGCAACACGGGCCGCTCGGCCGCGGACGAGAACGCGCTGCGGCTCGCGTTCGGCGACGCCGAGCTGCCGCTCGCGCCCGTCCTGGCGCTCGAGCCGGGCGAGGGCGTCGAGGTGACCGTCGAGGGGCCCGCGTGCGAGGCCGGCGAGCCGGTCGACGCCGACGCCGACGCCGACGACGCGATCGACGAGCGCGACGAGGCGGACAACCGCTTCACGCGCCTGTGCCCGCCGCCGTCCTGAGCAGCCACGTCTCGACGGCCTCCCAGTAGCGGTCGGGGGCCTCGGCGAACGGGAAGTGGCCGCAGCCCTCGAACATCAGCAGCTCGCCGTTCGGCGCCGTGATCGCGATCCGGCGCGCCGCCTCGGGCGGGATCGCGCGGTCCAGCTCGGCGCCGATCGCCAGCACCGGGACCTCCGTGAAGGCGAGCGCGGTGAGCGCCTCGAGCTCGCCCCAGTCGCGCGGGCGGCCCATCTCGGGCCGGAACAGGACGTCGCGCAGCATCCGCATCAGCGCCGCCTCCGAGACCGTCAGCCGCGGCGCCTGCTCGAGCCAGGCGTCCTTGAGCTGCTGCGGCGAGCTCGCCACTTGCTCGCGCGCCTCGCCCTCGGCCACCCGCTCGCGCTGCTCGTCGCTCAGGCCGGAGAGCGGGTCCTCCGGGGCCCCGGGCGGCGGCGTCTCGCTCGCGTCGGTGCAGGAGGCGATGATCCGGGCCGCGCTGCCGGGGAAGTCGACGAGGTGCTGCAACGCCACGAAGCCGCCGAACGAGTGCCCCAGCAGCGTCCAGTCGCGCAGCTCGAGCTGCTGCGCGAGCCGCTCGACGGCGCGCGCGTAGCCCGCCAGCGTCCACTCATTGCGGTCGCCCTCCGGGGAGTGGCCGTTGCCCGGCAGGTCGGCCAGCAGGACGCGGTGGGTCTCCGCCAGCCGCTCGACGCCCGGCAAGAAGACGGTCCCGTCGAGCCCGGGCCCCGGGTGGAGCATCAGCACGACCGGGCCCTCGCCCAGCTCGCGCACGTGCATCAGCGCGGCACCGACTCGGCGAGGAAGGCGGCGAGCGCCTCGGCGGCCGTCCCGGGGGCGTCCTCGTAGACGAAGTGCCCCGTGCCCGGGATGACCTGGACCCGCGCGCCCGGCACCTCGCGCGCGAAGCGCTGCGCGCCCGCGACCGGCGCGAACGGGTCCTCCTCGCCCCACAGCGCCAGGAAGGGCACGTCGAGCGCGGCGAGCTTGCCCTCGTAGGCCTCCAGCTCGGAGAACTCCCCGCTGCGGTAGAGCTCGAGCTGCCCGCGCCGGCGCGGCTCGTCGGCGTACGCCTTGAAGTACTCGCGCGCGTCCTCGGGGCCGATCCCGCTCGAGATCGAGCCGAGCAGCGCCGTGAAGCTCTCGAGCGTCATGTCGTCCACGAGCGCCTCGCCCTGCCCCGGGGTGCGCAGCGCGTCGGCCATCCCGTGCCAGCGCCCGTCGGGGAAGAAGCCCGTGTCGCTGGCGACCACCGCCCAGACGGCGTCCGGGTGGTCGCACGCCCAGCGCAGCCCGATCAGCCCGCCCCAGTCGTGGCCGACGAGCGCCACGCGCTCGAGTCCCTCCGCCTGCCGCAGCGCCTCCAGCGCCTCGACGTGCCGCGTCCACGTCCCCGGCGGGTCGGGGTCCGAGTCGCCGTAGCCCGGCAGGTCGGGCGCGACGGCGTACAGGCCGCGGGCGGCGAGCGCCGCGAGGGCCGGCCGCCACATGTGCGAGGAGGCCGGATAGCCGTGGACGAGCAGCACGGCGGGATCCGCGGGGTCGCCGGCGCTCCTGAAGACTGGAAGGCCCATCTACACTGGAAGGACCATGAAGACCGACATCCATCCCTCCTACGTCGAGGCGACTGTGACCTGCACGTGCGGGAACACTTTCACCACGCGCTCGACCAAGGGCGACCTGCACGTGGAGATCTGCTCCAACTGCCACCCGTTCTACACGGGCAAGCAGAAGCTCGTCGACACGGGCGGTCGCGTCGAGCGCTTCCAGCGCCGCGCCGCCAAGCGCCAGCGCGGCTAGTGAAGTTCCGCTCCGGTTCTGCCGATCCACTGGGCATGCCGGAGCGATGCCTGCCATCCCCTCGAGGCCCAGCGTGACGCCCCTGTGGGCGGCCAGGCGGTCCTCGAGGGCGTGATGATGCGCGGCGTCTCGACCTGGGCCGTCGCCGTGCGCAAGCCGCTGCCCGAGCAGATCGCCGGCGGCCGCGAGCTGCAGGTGGGCGAGGCCGCCGCGGGCGAGATCGAGGTCCAGTCGTTCCCGCTCGTCTCGTGGGCGAAGCGCCACCGCGTGCTGCGCTGGCCGGTGATCCGCGGCGTCGTCGCGCTCGCGGAGTCGCTCAACATCGGCTTCAAGGCGCTCAACATCTCCGCCAACGCCCAGCTGCCCGAGGACGAGGAGGAGATCTCCGGGGCGATGTGGGCGGGCGCCGTCGTCGCCGGCCTGGCGCTGGCGATCGGCCTGTTCTTCGTCGTCCCCGTCGCGCTGACCAGCCTGTTCAAGGACCAGCTCGGCTCCGCCTTCCTGTTCTGGCTCGTCGAGGGCGTGCTGCGCACCGCGATCTTCCTCGCCTACCTCTCGCTGCTGTCGCGGATGCGCGACCTGCGCCGCGTGTTCGAGTACCACGGCGCCGAGCACAAGGTGATCTCGTGCTTCGAGGCGGGCGAGCCGCTCGAGCCCGAGCGCGCCCAGCGCTTCTCCCGCCTGCACCCCCGCTGCGGCACGAGCTTCCTGCTGATCGTGATGATCGTGGCCATCTTCGCCTTCGCCCCGATCGGGCTGCCGGCCTGGTACTGGCTGCTGGCCAGCCGCGTGCTCGGCGTGCCGCTGATCGCCGGCCTCTCCTTCGAGGTCATCAAGTGGGCCGGCCGCAACCGCGCCCGGGGCTGGGTGCAGACGCTGATGTGGCCCGGCATGCAGCTCCAGCGCATGACCACGCGCGAGCCCGACCTCGAGCAGCTCGCCGTGGCCTGCGCGGCCATGGAGGCCGTGCTCGCCGTCGAGGACCCGCGCGCCGCCTCCGCCGAGGACAAGGTGGGCATGGAGGTCGTCGCTTAGCGGACGCCCCCGGCGCCCCGAGCCCTTGCGGCCGGGCGGCGCTGAACGTAGTGTCGCGCTGAGATCGGTTGAGCGCGGCTCGCATCGGCAACTACGAGATCGTCCGGATGCTCGCCCGCGGCGGGATGGCGGTCGTGTACCTCGTGCGCCAGCCGGCGCTGGACCGCGACGTCGTCCTCAAGCGCCTGGACCTCGAGGGCGGCGACCCCGCGCTGGCCCAGCGCTTCGTGCGCGAGGCCCGGCTCGCCGCCACGCTGGACCACCCGAACGTCGTCACCCTGTTCGACTTCTTCGAGCACGACGGGGTCCCGTACATCGCGATGGAGTACGTCGCGGGCGGCTCGCTGCGGGAGCTGGTCGGCCGGCTCGAGCTGCCGCAGGTCTGCGGTGTGGTCGAGGGCGTGCTCGCCGGGCTCGGCCACGCGGAGCGCCAGGGCATCGCCCACCGCGACCTCAAGCCGGAGAACCTCCTGCTCACCCGGCGCGGGACCGTCAAGATCGCCGACTTCGGCATCGCCCGCGCTTACAACGCGCTGACCCCGCGGCTCACCGCCACCGGGATGGCGATCGGCACCCCCGCCTACATGGCGCCGGAGCAGGCCACGAACGAGCCGCTCGGTCCGCCGACGGACCTCTACTCGCTCGGCGTGATCGCCTACGAGCTGCTCGCGGGCCGGACGCCGTTCGACTCCGACACCCCCGTCGGGCTGCTCTACGCCCACGTCCACACGCCGCCGCCCCCGCTGACGGCGCTCGTCGCGCCCGAACAGCAGGCGGTCTGCGACTGGGTCGAGTGGCTGCTCGCCAAGGACCCCGCCGCGCGGCCGCAGTCGGCCGCCGAGGCGTGGGACGCGCTCGAGGAGCTCGCCGTCGCGGAGATGGGGCCGTACTGGCGCCGGGACGCGGCCATCAGCGCGGCCGACCCGGTGCCGGCCGCGGCGCCAGAGGCGGGGCCCGAGCCGCCGACGACCGAGGAGTCGAGCGAGGATCCGACGCGCAAGCTGCCGACGCCGACGCCGATCGCGCCGGCGGTCCGCATCGAGCCCGCGCGCACGCGCCGGCGGGTGTGGATCGCGGCTGCGACGGTCGTGGCCGGGGCCGCGGCCGCCGCCGCGTTCGCCGTCCCCGACGATCCCGAGCCGAAGTCCCCCGTGCGCAAGGCTTCGCCGCCGACGCAGGCCGCGACACCGTACGACTTCGACTCCGACGGCCGCCAGGAGCTGGTGATCGCCATGCTCCGCGGCGCCCCTCGCGGACGGCGGGCGCACAGCGGCGTGGTGCTCGTCCAGACCCGCGGCGGGGAGCGGGACTGGAGCACCATCACCGAGGCGCGCGCCGGCATTCCGGGGCGGCCGAAGATCGACGACGACTTCGGCTCGGGACTCGCCAGCGCGGACTTCGATCGCGACGGGCACGCCGACCTGGCGATCGGGACGCCCGGCCGCGAGCGGGTGTCGGTGCTCTACGGCGGGCGCCGCGGCCTCGGCGGCCGGACCGACCAGCTCACGGGAGGGCGCGCGCGGCTCCCCGCCGGCAGCGGTCGCTACGGCTACACGCTGCTGGCCCGCGACTTCGACGCGGACGGCTACGACGATCTCGTGGTCGGCGCGCCCGGCCAGTTCGGCGGGCAGGCGTCCAGCGGGGCGCTCCAGATGGTCTTCGGCGGTGCGAAAGGCCTGGGCTCGGAGGGAGCGCGCATCATCCGGCGGCCGGCCGGCGTCTCCGGCTTCGGCCACCGCCTGCGGTCGGGCGACGTCGACGGCGACGGGCGGCCGGACCTGGTCGAGGGCGGGGCCGCCCGCGGCGCGGACCCCGGGCACGCCAGCTACTGCCGCAGCGCTCCGCGCGGGCCTCTGCGCTGCCGGCTGCTGCCGTCCGCCGGGAGCACCTCGTCGCTCGCGATCGGCGACGTCAACGGCGACGACCGCGCCGACATCATCCAGGGCGACTCCCAGCACGTGGACCCGGACGTCGGGCCCACGGTGGAGCCCGGGCTGGTGCGCGTGTGGCTCGGGTCCCGCGAGGGGCCGAGCGCGGCGCCGTTCGAGATCACGCAGGACAGCCCGCGGATCCCAGACGTCAGCGAGCCGGGCGACGAGTTCGGCGCGGTGGTGGAGGCGGGTGACGTGGACTCCGACGGCTTCGCGGACATCATCGTCGGGGCCGTGCGCGAGGACGGCGGCGCCGGCCAGGTGACGGTGATCCGCGGGCACCGGGACGGCTACGCGCGCGTCGCCAACCAGGACTTCGACCAGGACTCCGCGAACGTGCCGGGCCGCGCCGGGCCCGACCGCGAGTTCGGCTCGACGATCGCGGTGCTGCAGCTGTCGGGGGACGACCTGCCGGACGTCGCGCTCGCCGCGCGCGGGGAGTCCTCCGAGGACGCCCGGGTGATGGTCGTCAGGGGCTCGCGGGGGGTGTTCGACCCGACGGAGACGCGCACGAGGACGCTCGAGGGCGTCGCCTCGCTGGTGGACGCCCCGCCCGGCGGGCGGATCCGCCTCGCGCGCACGGCGGGGAGCTGATTCCCACCTTCGTGTGATGACCGGGGGCCGGCGCGGCCCGAGGGTGGCGCCATGTCCAAGCCAGCCTTCCGCCCCGACGTCGAGGGGCTCCGCGCCGTCGCCATCCTCGCCGTGCTGCTCGCCCACGCCGGCGTCGGGCTCGTGCAGGGCGGCTTCGTCGGCGTCGACGTGTTCTTCGTCATCTCCGGCTTCCTGATCACCCAGGTGCTCGTGCGCGAGCTCGAGGCGACGGGAGCGATCTCGCTCACGCGCTTCTTCGCCGGCCGCGTCAAGCGCCTGATGCCGCAGGTGCTGGTCGCGATCGCCGCCGTGGTCGCGGCGTCCTCGCTGCTGCTGCCTCCCGTGCGCGCCGACGCCGTCGCGTCCGACGTGATGGCGGCCGGCGTCTACGCGATGAACTGGCGGCTGTCGGAGGGCGCAGTCGACTACTTCGCGGCGGGCGACGCCGACGGGCCGCTCGACCACTTCTGGTCGCTCGCGGTCGAGGAGCAGTTCTACGTCGCCTGGCCGCTGATGCTGCTCGTGCTCGCCTGGGCGACGCGCCGCCGGCGCGAAGCGCACGGGCCGCTATTGGCGCTCCTGGCCGTCGTGGCGGCCACGTCGTTCGCGTTCGCCGTCCATCACAGCGCCGCCGCGCCGGAGCAGGCGTACTTCTCGCCCGCCGCGCGGGCGTGGGAGCTGGCGGCCGGCGGGCTGCTGGCCGTCGTGCTGCTGCGGCGGCGGCTCGGGCGCGCGGCGGCGCGCACCGCGGGCTGGGCCGGGGGCGCGGCGATCCTGCTCGCCACGCTGCTCTTCGACGCGCGCACGCCGATGCCGGGGGTCCCGGCGCTGCTGCCGGTGCTCGGCGCCGTCGCGCTGCTGGCGGCCGGGACGAGCGCGGCGCCGGCGCTCCCGACGCGCGCGCTGGCCATCCGGCCCGCGCGCTTCGTCGGGCGGATCTCATACGCCTGGTACGTCTGGCACTGGCCCGTGCTGGTGTTCGCCGCCGCCGGGGGGCCCCTGAGCACCGCCGAGGGCGTCGCCGTCACACTGGCCTCGCTCGTGCCCGCGCTGTTCACGCACCGCTGGATCGAGGAGCCGCTGCGGCGCTCGAAGGCGCACCTGCGCCGGCCGCGGGCGATCCTGATCGGCGCGATCGCCGGGCCCGCGGTCGCGGTCGCGTCGGGCGTGGCGCTATCGGCGAGCCTGACCTCCCCGGCGGCGCTGGGAGCGACCGAGGCGGAGGGGGCCGCGCAGCTCCAGCGCACCGGGCGCATCCAGGAGTCGGCCACCGCGCTGCGCCCGCGCCCCGTGGACGCGAGCAGGGACCGCGGCAAGCCGTACCGCGACGGCTGCCTCGTCGACGAGCGGGCGACCAGCTCGCCGCGCTGCGTCTACGGCGCGCGCCGCCCGCTGGCCACCGTCGTGCTGTTCGGCGACTCGCACGCGATGCAGCTGTTCCCGGCGCTCGAGCACGTCGCGCTGCGCCGCCGCTGGCGGCTGGTGAACCTGACCAAGGCGGGCTGCCCGCCCTCGGCCGTCTCCGTCGTCTCGCCGCTGTCGCGCCGGCGCTACCCCGAGTGCGACGCGTGGCGCGAGCACGCGCTGCGCCGGATCGAGCGCGAGGAGCGGCCGGCGCTCGTGCTGGCGGCGGGCTCCGCGCACCATCAGGTGCTCGACGGCGGCGAGCGGCTCGGCGACGAGGCCGGGATGCGCGCGCTCGCCGAGGGCTGGCGACCGGTGCTGCGCCGGCTGCGCGCGACGGCCGGCCACGTCGTGGTGACCACCGACCCGCCGCGCGTGCCGCTCGACGTCCCGTCGTGCGTGTCCGAGCACCTCGACGCGCTGCGCCGCTGCGCGTTCGCCCGCGGCCGGGCGGCCGCCCGCGCGCAGGCGGTCGACGACGTCGTGCGCGCGGTCGACGGCGTCCGCGTGCTCGACCCGACGGACCAGCTCTGCACCGCGGAGCTGTGCCCGAGCGTCATCGGCGACGTGCTGGTCTACCGCAACAGCGGCCACCTCACGGCGAGCTTCGCCGCCACCCTGGGGCCGTGGCTCGGGCGCGGCCTCCCGCGGCTCGCGCGCTAGTCTCCGCGCCATCGGGGGCCGGCCCTGGGGAGGGTCCCGGCCCGGTGGAGATCACCACGGGAGGGTGAATCTTGAGTAGTTTCCGCGCTCCGGCGCTGCGCGCATGCGCGCTCGCCGCGGGCATCACGTTGCTGGGCGGCGCTTCCGCCCAGGCCGCCGAGCGGGTCACGGCCTCCAAGGCCGTCGCGCGCTCGTGCCACGACCGCTACGTCGGCGCCACCAGGAGCACCGACGTCTCGCGAACCATCGCCTCGAGCACCGGACTGGTGCGCGCGCGCCTGGCCGGCCGGGGCGACTGGGACGTCGCCGTCTTCGACGCGAAGACGCGCCGCAACGTCGCCGGCTCGGCCGGGTTCGGCTCGTCCGAGCTCGCCGAGGGCTTCGTCCGCAAGGGGCAGCGCCTGCTCGTGCAGGCCTGCCGCTACCGCGGCGGCGCCAAGGGCGCGAAGCTGAGCGTCAGCTTCCTCGGGATCGAGGGCGACGCCAAGGCCGCCGCGGCCGGCGGCAAGATCCAGGTCGTCGACGTCGCCACGCGCGACCGGGCCGGTAAGGAGCGCCTGCAGGGCCTCGGCCTCGACCTGACCGAGCACGGCGACGCCGACTCCGTCGAGGTCGTGCTGCACGACGCCGCCGACGAGCAGAAGCTGCGCGACGCCGGCTTCAGCTTCGACGTCCGGATCGCGGACCTGGTCGCGCGCACGAAGGCCAACCGCGCCGCCGACCGCCGCTTCGCGGCCCAGGTCGAGCAGACCGCGCTGCCCTCCGGGCGCACGACCTACCGCCGGCTGGCGGATTACGAGCTCGAGATGAAGCAGCTCGCCGCCCGCTACCCGAGCCTGGTCAAGCCGGTCACGCTCGCGGAGACCACGCTCGAGGGCCGGCCCGTCAACGGCATCGAGATCACGCGCAACGCCGACGACACGCGGGACGGCAAGCCGGTGTTCCTGCAGCTGGGCGTCCACCACGCCCGCGAGTGGCCCTCCTCGGAGCACGCGATGGAGTTCGGTTACGACCTGCTGACCAACTACGGCAAGTCGGCCCGCACCACGCGGCTCGTGAACGCGACCCGCACGATCGTCGTTCCGATCGTGAACGTGGACGGCTTCAACCTGTCTCGCGAGGCGCCCGACGACTCGGGCTCCGGCTTCGCGTACAAGCGCCGCAACTGCCGCGTGGTCGACGGGCAGACGCCGGCGCCGGGCGCCTGCGGCCTGCAGGTCAATCGCAACAAGGGCGTCGACCCCAACCGCAACTACGGCGGCCTGTGGGGCGGTCCGGGCGCGAGCTTCAACCCCAACAGCGACACCTACCGCGGCGCCGGCCCGTTCTCCGAGCCCGAGACGCGCAACATCCAGAAGCTCGTCTCGAGCCGCCAGGTGACGAACCTGATCACCAACCACACCTACTCCAACCTCGTCCTGCGCCCGCCAGGGCTCGTGGCACAGGGCCCGCCGATCGACGAGCCGGCCTACCGCGCGCTCGGCGAGCGGATGACCGACCACAACCTGTACGCCAACATGCCGAGCTACGGGCTGTATGACACGTCGGGGACGACGGAGGACTGGAGCTACTACGCGACGGGCGGCTGGGGCTTCACGTTCGAGATCGGGCCCGACGAGTTCCACCCGCCGTTCGAGCAGGGCGTCGTGAACGAGTACCTCGGCCGCGGCGACGTCGTGGGCGCGGGCAAGGGCGGCAACCGCGAGGCGTACTACGAGATGCTCGAGAGCACCGCGGACGCCGGCATGCACTCGCTGCTGACCGGCAAGGCGCCGAAGGGGTCGACGATCACGCTGCGCAAGCAGTTCCAGACGAAGACCTCGCCGGTGATCGGCCCGGGCGGCACCACCTCGCCGCCGCTGGAGTTCACCGACACGCTCACGTCGAGCTACACCGTGCCCACCAACGGCAAGGTCGACTGGCACGTGAACCCGTCGACGCGCCCGATCGTCGCCGGCAAGCCGGGCCGCGAGCCCGCCGGGCCGCCGACGCCGACGTTCGCGCTCACCAACCCGGCCGGCACCCCGCCGCCGGACCCGTCCTCGAAGTCCTTCGAGGACGTCCCGTTCACGGTCCCGGAGACGGGCCCGAACGGCGAGCGCTACGACAACGGCCGCCTGACCGCCCACATCGAGTGGGCCAACGCCGCCCAGGACTGGGACATCGTCCTGTTGCGCAACGGCCGCCAGGTCGCCGGCTCCGCGGCCGGCGGGACGACGCAGGAGAACGCCGTCTACATCGATCCCGAGCCGGGCGAGTACGTCCTGCGCGTGATCAACTGGGACTCGCCCTCCTCGGGCACCCCGGACTGGAGCGGCAGCGTGAGCTTCCAGTCGCCGACCCCGGCCGTGGCCGGGACCACGGAGGCCTACGACCTCACGTGCACCTCGCCGGGCGGCGCCGTGACCGACACGCGCCAGGTGTTCGTCGGGCGCGGCGAGCGCTACGACCTCGGCAAGACCTGCGGCAAGAAGAAGCACTAGGCCGAGCCATCCACGGTGCACCGGGCGGCCTCGCGCCGCCCGGTGCGTCGTAACCTTGGCGCCGTGATCGAAGGGCTCGTAGAGCAGATCGAGGCGCGGTTCGCCGACGCGCAGGCGCAGATGAGCGATCCCGAGGTGATCTCGGACCGCAAGCGCTACGCCGACGCCGGGCGGCTGTTCAACCAGCTCGCGCCCGCCGCCAAGCTGGCCGAGGAGTGGCGGCTGGCCCGCTCGGACGCCGAGGGCGCGCAGGAGATGCTCGACGAGGGCGGCGAGGACGCGGAGATGCGCGCGGAGCTCAACGGCGCGCGCGAGCGGATCGAGCGCCTCGAGGAGGAGATCCGGCTCGCGATGGTCGAGCGCGACCCCAACGACGACAAGAACGTGATCGTCGAGATCCGCGGCGGCGCGGGCGGGGAGGAGGCCGGCCTGTGGGCGGGCGACCTCTACCGCATGTTCACGCGCTACGCGGAGCGGCGCGGGTTCGCCACCGACACGATGGACGCCTCCGACGGCTCCTATACGTTCGAGGTCAAGGGCGACGGCGCGTACTCCGTGTTCAAGTTCGAGGGCGGCACCCACCGCGTCCAGCGCGTGCCCGAGACGGAGTCCCAGGGGCGCATCCACACCTCCACGGCGACCGTCGCGGTCCTGCCGGAGGCCGAGGACGTCGACATCGAGATCGACCAGAACGACCTGCAGATCGACGTCTACCGCTCCTCCGGGCCGGGCGGGCAGTCCGTCAACACGACCGACTCAGCCGTGCGCATCACGCACAAGCCGACCGGCATCGTCGTCTCGATGCAGGACGAGAAATCCCAGCTGCAGAACCGCGAGCGCGCGTTCAAGGTGCTGCGCGCGCGGCTCTACGAGGCCAAGGTCGCCGAGCAGCAGGCCGAGCTGGCCGCCGACCGCCGCTCCCAGGTCGGCACGGGCGAGCGCGCGGAGAAGATCCGCACCTACAACTTCCCCGAGCGGCGCGTGACCGACCACCGCGTCAAGCTCACCGTCCACAACCTCGACGCGCTGCTCGCGGGCGAGCTGGACGAGATGACCGCGGCGCTGCAGGACGCCGAGAAGCGCGCGCGGCTCGAGCAGGCGTCTACGGCCTGACGCGCTCCGCGGCTGCGCTCGTCGTCGCGCGGGGCGCGGCGCCCGCGAAGAGCGGCGCGGAGGCGAGGCATACCCGATGCATGTGTTTACAGGCGACGGTTGTCACACTGGGGCGGGTGGCTCGGACACCGCTCGCCCAGACCTCGGTTCGCGACGCCCTCGACAGCGCGCTGGGAGCCATCACGGCCGCGGGCTGCGACACGCCCCGCCTCGACGCCGAGCTGCTGCTGGCCGCCGCGATGGGCGTCGACCGCGCCGTGATCGTCTCCGATCCCGGCCGCGAGCTGACGCCCGAGCAGGCGCGGCGCTTCCAGGCCTACGCGATGCGGCGCACGCAGCGCGAGCCCGTCGCCTACATCCTCGGCACCAAGGGGTTCCGCACGATCGACCTGCTGGTCGACCCGCGCGTGCTGATCCCGCGCCCGGAGACCGAGCACCTCGTGGAGGCGGCGCTCGAGCTGCCGCTGGGCGCGCGCGTGGCCGACGTGGGCACGGGCTCGGGCGCCGTCGCGCTCGCGCTGAAGGCCGAGCGGCCCGACCTCGAGCTGCTCGCCACGGACGCGAGCGCCGACGCGCTGGCCGTCGCCCGCGCCAACGCGGACCGGCTCGGCTTGGAGGTGGAGCTGCTGGAGGGCGACCTGCTGGCGCCCGTCGAGGGCCCGCTCGCCGCGGTGCTCTCCAACCTGCCGTACGTGGCCGACGCCGACCGCGGGCGCCTCGCTCCCGAGATCACGCGCCACGAGCCGGAGATCGCGCTCTACGCAGGCGATGACGGGCTCTCGCTGATCCGCCGGCTCGCCCCGCAGGCGGCCGCGTCGGGCGCCGCGCTGCTCGCGCTGGAGGTCGGCTTCGGCCAGGCCGGAGCGGTGGCGGAGATCGTCCGCGAGGCGGGCTTCGCAGACGCGCGCGAGCTCGCGGACCTCGCGGGGATCGCTCGCGTCGTGGTGGGGACGCGCCGATGATCACGGCCTCCGAAGCGGAGACGTTCGGCCGCTGCATCTCGGTCGGCGGCGTCGCGGTGTTCCCCGCCGACACGGTCTACGGGCTCGCGTGCGAGCCCGACACGCGCGAGGCGGTCGAGCGCCTGTACGCGCTCAAGGGCCGGCGCCCGGACAAGCCGGCGGCGGTGATGTTCTTCGACCTCGAGCTGGCCTTCGCGGCGCTCCCCGAGCTCGAGCCGCGCACCCGCTCGCTGCTCGAGCGGCTGCTGCCCGGCGGCATCACCGCGCTGCTGCCGAACCCGCTGCGCCGCTACCCGCTCGCATGCGGGCCGGACCCGCACACGCTCGGCCTGCGCGTGCCCGCGCTGCGCCCCGAGACCGAGGCGCTGGCGGAGATGCGCTGGCCCGTGATGCAGAGCTCCGCCAACCGCGCCGGCAGGGTCGATGCGCAGCACCTGGAGGAGGTCCCGGAGGAGATCCGCCGCGGCGCCGACCTCGTGCTCGACGGCGGCGAGCTGGAGGGCACGCCCTCGACGGTCGTGGACCTGCGCCGCTTCGAGCTCGACGGGATGTGGGCCGTCCTGCGCCAGGGTGCGGTGCCCGAGCGCGACATCGAGCTGGCGGCGGCAGACGCCTGAGCCGGTGGTACGGTCAAGAGCCCACTCGAACCCTGGAGCTCGCCGATGACCGACCTGCAGCCCGACTACTTCGAGCGCCCCCTCTCCGACGTCGACCCCGAGGTCGCCGAGGCCCTGGACCGGGAGCTGGTGCGCCAGCAGCGCACGCTGGAGATGATCGCGTCGGAGAACTTCGTGCCGCAGGCGATCCTCGAGTGCCAGGGCAGCGTGCTGACCAACAAGTACGCGGAGGGCTACCCCGGCAAGCGCTACTACGGCGGCTGCGAGCACGTCGACGTGATCGAGCAGCTCGCGATCGACCGCGCGAAGGCGCTGTTCGGCGCCGAGCACGCCAACGTCCAGCCGCACGCCGGCGCGCAGGCCAACACGTCCGTCTACCACGCGCTGCTGCAGCCCGGCGACACGATCCTCGGCCTCGCGCTGCCGCACGGCGGGCACCTCTCGCACGGCATGAAGATCAACGTCTCCGGGCGCCTGTACGACATCGCGCCGTACGAGGTGGACCGCGAGACCTGCCTGATCGACATGGACGAGGTCGAGCGGATCGCCCACGAGCGCACGCCGAAGCTGATCCTCGCGGGCTGGTCGGCCTACCCGCGCTTCCTGGACTTCGAGCGCTTCCGCGCGATCGCCGACGACGTCGGGGCGCTGCTGATGACCGACATGGCGCACTTCGCCGGGCTGGTCGCGGCGGGCCTGCACCCGAACCCCGTGCCGTACTCCGACGTCGTGACGACGACGATCCACAAGACGCTCGGCGGCGCCCGCGGCGGCATGATCCTGTGCCGCGAGGAGTTCGCGAAGAAGATCAACTCGGCCGTGTTCCCCGGCCAGCAGGGCGGGCCGCTCGAGCACGTGATCGCCGGCAAGGCCGTCGCGCTGAAGATCGCGGGCACGGAGCTGTTCAAGGAGCGCCAGCAGCGCACCGTGGACGGCGCCAAGGCCGTGGCCGAGAAGCTGCTCGGCGCGGGCGCCGGCGTCAACGTGCTGACGGGCGGCACCGACGTGCACCTCGTGCTCGTCGACCTGCGCGAGTCCGAGCTGGACGGCCAGATGGCCGAGGACCGGCTGCACGACATCGGGATCACGGTGAACCGCAACGCCGTGCCGTTCGACCCGCGCCCGCCGGCGGTCTCGTCGGGCCTGCGCGTCGGCACCTCGGCGCTCGCCACCCGCGGCGTGCAGGCCGAGGACTTCGCGGAGATCGGCGACATCATCGCCCGCGCGCTGCAGCCCGGCTTCGACGACGCCAAGGGCGAGCTGGGCGACCGCGTGAGCGCGATCGCCGACCGCTACCCGCTGTACGCGCAGCTCGGCGCCCCCGCCGCCGTCGCGTAACGCCGCGCTGCCGTTGCGGCGCCCCTCCGGGGCGCCGCTATCGCGTTCCCGCACCGGCAACTAGAGTTGCGCCGTGGACGGCCCTTCCCCGGCGCTCAGGTCCGAGTCCGCCCGCGAGGTGGTCGACCGGCTCGCGGCGCAGCGCACGGGCGCGCCCTACGTGCTGTTCCGCGACGGCGACCGCAAGCAGCGGATCCTGGTGCTCCAGGAGGAGCCGCCGCTCGTGCACATCGGCCGCGGCCCGGCGTGCGAGATCGCACTGCCATGGGACACGGAGGTCTCGCGCGTGCACGCGATCCTCGAGCGCGCGGGCGGTCACTGGACGCTGGTCGACGAGGGGCTGTCGCGCAACGGCTCGTTCGTGAACGGACATCGCGTGCGCGGGCGCAGGCGGCTCGAGGACGGCGACGAGCTCGCCGTCGGGCAGACGCGCCTGCTGTTCGTGTCAGGGGGCGAGCCGGCTCTCGCGCCGACGGACACCACCAAGGAGCACGAGCGGCCGCAGCTCTCCGGCGCCCAGCAGCGCGTCCTCGTCGCGCTGTGCCGGCCGCTGCTGGCGGACCCGTTCGCCGGCCCGGCCTCGAACCGCGAGATCGCCGAGGCGCTGTACGTGAGCGTCGACACCGTCAAGAGCCACCTCCAGACGCTGTTCGACCGCTTCGGGATCGGCGAGCTGCCGCAGAACCGCAAGCGCGCGGAGCTCGCCCGCCGCGCGATCGAGTCCGGCGCCGTCGCGCACTGAGCCGCACCAGAACCCGCGGCCGCGGAGCAGCTCCCGGTATCCAGCGCGGCCGAGCAGCCGCCGCGAGTGCAGGGCACGCTCGCGCACGCACGCGATGTCCACGCCGAGGGCGCTCAGCGCGCCCGCGATCCGGTCCTCGCGGAGGTCTGGCCTGAGACCCGCGTTCGCGAACGACCACAACAGCAGCCGCTGCTCGCGCTGCGCCTCCGGGCCGGCGGGCAGCGCCTGCGTGTAGAAGACGCGCGGCGCCACCGCCGTCAGGCGACCGTCGAGCATCAGCAGCGTCGAGGCGAGCCCGGCGGGCGCCAGCACGAGGTCGCCCGCCTGCGCGGCGTCCGAGACCCGCGAGGCGATCGCGAGCTGGGCCCGGTCGCGCTTGAGCGCGGGGCGGCCCGCGAGCTCGGTATTGCGTCCGTGCCACACGGGGGTGCCGGCGAGGGCGACGAGGGCGCCTACGGCGAGGGCCGGGAGGAGCCGCACGACCGCGCTGCGGTGCGCGGCCGCCGGCTGGGTCGCCAGCACGCCGACCAGCGCGGCCAGCGGGATCGCCCACATCAGCCGCCACAGCGGGCGCCCGAGCCCGGTCAGCTCGTAGAGGAGCTGGGACACGCCCGGCGCGAACGCCAGCGCCGCGGCCAGCGCGGCCGCGGCGGTGCCGAGACGCGACGCTCGCGGCGCGAGCAGGAGCGGGCCCGCGAGCGCCGCCGTCACCGCCACGAACGCGAGCAGCCCGCTGCCGACCGCGGGCAGCACGAGCACCTCCGGAGCGAGGTGCTGCGGCCGCCACCGCGCCGGTTGGCGGCCGTCCGCGAGCAGCGCCGCCGTCATCGCCGCCACCGGGTAGGCCGACGCCGTGACCAGGCCCGCCAGGGCCCGGCGCGGCCGCCGCCACGCCTGCGGGGCGAGGCAGGCCAGCGCGACGACGGGCACGAGGAACGTCGCCGTCGGGGACAGCCCGACCGCGCCCACGCCCGCGGCGGCGAGCAGGACCAGGCCGCCACGTGGCGACCGTGCCGCGTGCTCGTGCAGCAGCGCGAACAGCAACGGCACGAGCACCGCGACGAGGATGACCTTGCCCTGCCAGGCGCGGGCCACGAAGAAGGCGCCCGGCATGTGCTCGACGTCCGCGCCGGGATGGTGCGCGGGCTCGACGGCGAACAGCAGGAACACGAGCGCGACGCTCAGCGCCGGCGCGACCATGCGGACCTGCCAGGCGCGCAGCAGCCGCCACAGCGCGAGCACCGCGAGCGCGCACGCCAGAGGCGCCGCCACGAGGTGCGCAAGCGCCGGGGCGGTGATGCCCGCCGCGCCGGCGAGCGTCCCCAGCAACGCCTCGTAGGACGGCAGGGGCGGCGAGAACGTCGCCGGCAGGACGTCGTGGGAGTGCAGCGTGTCGCCGAGCGGGAAGCGCCCGTGCTCGCCGATCCAGGCTGCCTGGCGCAGGTAGTAGGCGTCGTCGGAGTTCGGCTTGACCAGCAACAGCGCGAGCACCGCCACCCCCGCCGCCCACGCGAGCGCGGCGCCGGCGCCGGCTCCCGGCCGCGCACCGGCGGTCACGAGCGGCCCGCGCGCCCCGGCGGCGAGCACCGCGACGGCGGCGACCGGCCACGGCGCCCACACGAGCGGCCACGGCCATCCGGAGGGGAAGGCGAGGACGGCCGCCGCCGCGAGCGCGAGGGCGCCCGCGGCGACGGCGGGCGCGGCCCGGGCGCCAGGGATGCACACGGCCACGCCGGCGGCGGGCATCCGGCCCGCCTCGTGCCGCGCGGCGAGCACTCCGCACGGCACGAGGCCGGCCGCGAGCGCCGCCAGCGCCCAGCCCGAGCCGAGGCGCAACACCAGGCACGCGTGATACGCCAGCGTCCAGACCGCGAACGCGAGCACGCAGAACGCCAGCAGCCCATCACACGCGCTCGCGATCCGGTGACCGCCGCCTGACGAAGCGGCCGGGGCGGGCGCGACGAGCGGCTGGGTCGGCGTGGTGACATCCACGGCCCGAGCGTCCAGCGCGCGACGCCACGGCCCCATGGGGCACAGGGGGGACCTGCTCCCACGAAGGGGGGTGTCTTTCCTCCCTCAGGGGGTTGCGAACCCCGCGGCCGCGCTCGACGCTCGCGTCATCTGCACTGCTCCACGGAGGTCCGTCATGCGACGCATCCGCCCGCTGTTCATCCTCGCCGCCGCGCTCTTCACGCTCGCGGCCGCCGCGCCGGCCGAGGCGGCGATCAGCTACCGGACGCTGTTCCAGGACCCCGGGACGTCACGGACTCCGGACCTCTCGCTCGACAACCGGGCGATCGCACTCACCGGCGCGACGCCGGAGGGCGAGGACCTCCGCTTCGCCTTCCGCGACTTCAACTCCCAGCCGATCGCCGCCGCGCTGATCGCGGCGCACCGGCGCGGGGTCGACGTCAGGGGCGTGATCGACGGCGGCGAGCGCGACCAGATGCCCGTGCAGGACCTCGTCCGCGAGATCGGCGCCGACCGCGTCACGGTCTGCGGCGAGCGCTTCGTGTTCAACTCGTGCATCGCGAGCACGGACCCGCCGAGCCTGATGCACAACAAGTTCATGACGTTCTCGGGCCTAGACGACGGCCGCGGCCCGGTCGTGCTGCAGACGTCCAAGAACTTCCTCGCCCCGAGCCAGCTCACCTACTACAACGACATGGTCGAGATCGCGGGCGACGTGCCGCTCTACGACGCTTACGTCGCCTACTTCGCCGACCTCCAGGCACAGGTGCGGTCGGCTGACCACTACCTCATCGCGCCGGCCGCCGGCCCGAACACGATCTTCACGTCGCCGCGCTTTCAGCCCGACCGCTCGACGGACGACACGATCGTCGACCGGATGGATGAGATCGACTGCTCCCAGGGCGGCTCGGCCTCCGGCCGCGGCTTGATCCAGGTCGCGAACATGGCGTTCCGCAGCGAGCGCGCCGTGATCATGGAGAAGCTCGTCGCGCTGCACCGCCAGGGCTGCGAGGTCGACGTGATCGCTACGAACCTCGACGGCGACATCGTGGCCGGCCTGGCGAGCGAGGGCATCCGGGTCCGGCCGTTCTTCCTGCGCGGCCTGAGCACGGCGCAGCGCCAGGTGATCATCCACAGCAAGTTCTGGCTCGTCGACGCGGTCAGCACGCTCACCGGGCGCCGCACGAAGGTCGTCTACGCAGGCAGCAGCAACTGGCGCGGCGACCAGCAGCGCAGCGACGACCTGCTGCTGCGGATCGTCGACGACGGCGTCTACGATGCGTACGCGGGCTACTGGGAGAAGATCCGCGGCCGCGTCGCCTCCGACCAGGCCACGCCCGCGGCCGACGCACGGCCGCCGGTGTCCGCGCTGACCGTCCTGCCGGCGCCGAACGCGGCCGGCTGGCACCGCGACGACGTGACGCTGCGCATCGCCGCCAGCGACGGGCACAACGTCGGCAACTCGCGGCTACGACGGCTGCACGTCGAGCTGTCGGGCGCGCAGACCGGGAGCTGGGACCTCGAGGGCGAGGAGGACGCCCACCGGCTGGCCGTGCTCGACGTGACCGCCGAGGGCGAGACCACGGTCGCCTACTTCGGCGAGGACCGCTTCGGCAACCTCGAGCCGGTCCACACGCACGTCGTGCGGATCGACCGCACGCCGCCGGTGCTCCACGGTCTCCCCGGGGCGTGCACGCTGTGGCCGCCGGATCATCGGATGGTGCAGGTCGCGGACGTGACGGCGACCGACGACGGCTCCGGCGTGGCCGCGCTGACGGCCGGCGCGACGGGTGGCGACGCGACGGTGGACGGCGGGGTGATCCGGGTCCGGGCCGAGAAGGGCGAGCGGGGCGCCAAGCGGACGTACGCGCTCACGGCCCGCGCGACCGACGTAGCCGGCAACGCCACGGAGGGCACCGCCGAGTGCGTCGTGCCGCATTCTCAGGGCGGCTAGGCGGCGAGGCGGGCGCCGAGCCCGATCAGCGCGGCGCCCGTCACCCGCTCCGTCCAGGCCCGCACGCGCGGGCGGCGGACGAGCTCGCGGGCGCGGTGCAGCCCGACGACGAACGCGGTCCAGAACACGAGGCACAGCGCCCCGTAGACCACGAGCAGCAGCGCGACGCGCAGCGACGCGCCCGAGCCGGGAGCGACGAATTGCGGGACGACCGCGACGAAGTAGACCCCGACCTTCGGGTTCAGGGTCATGCTCAGCAGCCCGTCGCGGAACGGCGAGCCGTGGCGGGCCGGCTCGTCGCCGCGGCCGGGCAGGGGCGGAGCGGCCGGCCGCCGGGCGCGGCGGATCGCCGCGATGCCGAGCCACAGCAGGTAGAGCCCGCCGAGCAGCTTCACGACGCCGAAGACCTCCGCCGAGGACGCGAGCAGCGCCGACAGGCCCGCGGTCGCCGCCGCCACGTGCACCGCCATCCCCGCGGCGAGCCCGCGCACCGCCGCGAAGCCCGCCCGGCGCCCGCCGCCGAGCACGCGGGCGGTCAACAGCGCCTGGTTCGGGCCGGGCGTGAGGATCAGCAGCACGGAGAGGCCGAGGAACGTCAGCACGGGCTCGACGGTAGCGGTCTGCGGCGACGGTGCGCCCGGAGTCGCGCAGCTCAGTGGCGCGTCCGCCAGCCGCGGCGGCTCAGGACGAGCCGGCGTGGCAGCTCCGCGACCACCGGCTCGAGCGCGGCGACGACCTCAGCAGCGGCCGGGCGGTCGCCGGGCGCGGGGGCGAGCATCCTTCGCAGCAGCTCGGCCAGCGGGGCGGGCGTCCGGCGCGGCAGCGGAGCGGGCGCGCTCGCGAGCTGCGGGAAGCGCACCTGCGGATCGGTCGAGCGGCCGGCGCCCTCGGCGCGCGGGAACGGCCGCTGGCCCGTCATCGCGCGGTGCATCGTCGCCCCGAGGCCGAAGACGTCGGCCGCGGGGCCGAGCTCGCCGCGCGAGCGATCGCACTGCTCCGGCGCCATGTAGCCGTCGGTGCCGACGGGCTTCGACAGCCGCGCGGCGGCGGACAGCGGCCGTGACACGCTGAAGTCGATCAGCCGCGGCGGCGCGCCCATCACCAGGTTGTCCGGCTTGACGTCGAGGTGGACGATGCCCTCCCGCGAGAGGTAGTGCAGCGCGGAGGCCACGTGCATCCCGAGCGGCAGCAGCTGCTCGAGGCCGACGGGCCCGTGGCGGTCGAGCAGGGTCTGGAGCGTCGGGCCCTCGAGGTGCTCGAGCAGCAGATGCGGGAGACCGTCCCCGCCCGCCCCGCCGGCGGCGGTCCCGAAGCCGCGCACGACCACGGGGTGGGCGATCCGGGCCAGCAGGTCGCCCTCGCGCACCAGCTCGCGCTGCGCGACGGGGTCCTCGGCCTGGTCGGGCCGCAGGACCTTGGCGACGAGCACGGCCAGGTGGTGCTCGTCCCAGACCAGGAAGACCTCGAAGCGCCGGCCGCCGCCGATGCGGCGGAGCACGGTGCGGCCGGGGGCGATCGCGTCGCCCTCGACCAGCCCCCACGTCGGGCGCGGACGGTTCGCGCGCTCCCACGGCGGTGGCTCGGCCACCGTCGACTGCCCGCCCACGGTCTCGCGACCCGGCCCGGGCGGCATCAGACTTCGCCGTCGGCGTCCTCGTCGTCGGCCGCGGCGAGCTCGGCCTTCGAGTTGCCCAGCGTGGCGGCGGGCTGGTCGCCGGCCTTGCCCGGCGTCACGGAGGGAGCGGGCGACATCCACGTGAGCGGCGCGGCGATCGCGAGCACCAGCACGGCGGCGAAGGCGGCCACGGCCTTCGCGAGCGAGCGCTGGACGACCTCGAGCTCGGCATCGTCGGTGAGCGCGAGGAACGCGCGGGCGATGCGGTGCTGATCCGGGAGGGTGAGGGTTGCGGTGTCGCGCATGTGCCTACGGCGCGTGGTTTCCCCGCGATGCGGGCTTCCCAATCCCGGTTTTCGCCGGCCGGACCGAGGCCCCTGCCCCGTTTTGCGTTCAGGCGCGCACGACGGCCAACGTGCGCTCGAGCCCCTCGGCGAGCCCCACGCGGGCCTCCCAGCCCAGCGCCTCGCGGGCCAGCGAGGGGTCGACGGCGCTGCGGACGATCTCGCCCGTGCGCGCCGGCGCGTAGGTGAGCTCGAACGGCGCGCCGTCGCCGAGCGCCTCCAGCGCGGCGGCGAGCTCGATCACGGAGGTCTCGGTCCCCGTGCCGACGTTGCAGGCGCCCGCCCAGTCCGAGTCCGCCGCCGCGAGGTTGGCGGCCACGACGTCGCCGACGTAGACGTAGTCGCGCGTCTGGCGCCCGTCGCCGAACGCCACCGGCGCGCCGCCCTCGGTCAGCTTGCCGCAGAAGATCGCGACCACGCCGCCCTCGCCGTGCGGGTCCTGGCGCGGCCCGTAGACGTTCGCGTAGCGCAGGGAGGCCGACGAGAGCCCGTAGAGGCGCTCGTAGAGCCCGAGGTAGCCCTCGGCCGCGAGCTTGCTCTGCCCGTACGGCGCCAGCGGGGCCGCAGGGTGGTCCTCCGGGGTCGGGATCGTGGCGGCGTCGCCGTAGATCGCGCCGCCGGTCGACGAGTTGACGACCCGCCGCACGCCCGCGCGCCGCGCGGCCTCGAGCACGTTGATCGTCCCGCCCACGTTGACCTGCGCGTCGAACGCCGGGTCGGCGACGGCGCGGCGGACGTCGATCTGGGCCGCGAGGTGGAAGACGACGTCGGGCGCGGCGGCCTCGACGAGCCCCGCCAGCCGCTCGCCGTCGCGGATGTCGGCCTCGTGGAGCACCGCCCCGCGGGCGGTCGCCTGCTCGAGGTTGGAGGTGCGCCCGGTGGAGAGGTCGTCGACGACCACGACCTCGTCGCCGCGCTCGACGAGCGCGTCCACGAGGTTGGATCCGATGAAGCCGGCGCCGCCGGTCACGAAGGCCTTCATGCGGGCGGCATGCTAGACGTGGCCGCCGATGCGGATCTGGGTGGACTTCACCAACACGGCCCACGTGATCGTGCTGCGGCCGCTCGTCGAGCGGCTCGAGGCGGCCGGCCACGAGGTCGCGCTGACGGCGCGGCCGCTGTCGCACACGGTCGAGCTCTTGGAGGACTGGGGCCGCCCGCACCTCGTCGTCGGGCGCCACGGCGGCGTGAAGCGGCGCGACAAGGCGCTGGCCGCCGGTGACCGGGTGCGGCGCCTGCTGCGCTGGGCGCACGCGCAGCGCTTCGACCGCGCGCTCGCGCACGGCTCGACCGACGTCCCCGTCGTCTCGCGGCTGCTGCGCATCCCCAACAGCACGATGTTCGACTACGAGTGGGCGGCCACGCAGCACCACGTCAACTGCCGGCTGGCCAACCGCGTGCTCGTGCCCGACGCGATCCCCCCGCGGCGGCTCGCCCGCTACGGCGCCCGCGGCGGCAAGCTGATCCGCTACCCGGGGCTGAAGGAGGAGTACTACCTGTCGGACTTCGAGCCCGACCGCGGCGTGCTCTCACCCCTCGGCGTCGAGGGGGCGGAGGTGCTGTGCGTGGTGCGCACCGCGCCGTCCTACGCGCTCTACCTCGGCGGCTCGGAGACGCCCCTGCTGGCACGCGTGCTGCGGCGCGCGGCGGAGGACCCGCGCGTGCACACCGTCGTGCTGGCCCGCACGGACGCCCAGCGCGCCGACGTGCGCGCGCTCGGCCTCGAGCGCGTGGTCGTGCCCGAGCGCACGGTCGACGGCCGCAGCCTGGTCGCGCTCGCCGACGTGCTGGTGTCCGCGGGCGGCACGATGAACCGCGAGGCCGCCGTGCTCGGGACGCCGGTGTGGTCGATGTTCGAGGGCCCGCTGGGCGGCGTCGACGAGCAGCTCGTGCGCGAGGGCCGGCTGAAGCTGCTCGAGGACGAGGGCGCGATCGCGTTCGGGCCCAAGCCGCCGGGCGCGCTCGCCGACCGCGTGCGGCGCGACCCGGCCGACCTGCTCGAGCTCGCACTGCCGGGGCTACAGTGACCGCGTGCTCGCCGCCGCGCTGCTGACCGTCGCGACCGCCGCGCTCGCTCCTGGGCCCGACCTGCGGGTCACGGACGTCGCGGCGCAGGCGCGCGCCGGCTCACCGGGCGAGCTGCGCGTCCCGACCACCGTCCAGAACGCCGGCAACCGCCGCGCGGGCGCCTCGCGCACCCGCTACCTCCTCTCGCGGGACCGCACCAAGGGCGGCGACGTCCGGCTCGCCACCGCGCACGTCGCCGCGATCCGCGCGGGCCGCTCCCGCACGGGCAAGGCCGCGCTGCTCGTGCCGCCCGGCCTGAAGGCCGGCGACTGGCACGTGATCGCCTGCGCTGACGCGCTCGGCGCCGTCCGCGAGCGCCGCGAGCGCAACAACTGCGCCGCCACCCGCGGCGCGGTCGAGGTGCTGCCGCAGACCGAGCCGCAGATCCCGCCGCTGCCGTAGCTACCGCGCGCCGGCCTTGGCCTCGAGCGCGCGCTCGACGGCCTCCTCGGGCTCGCCCTCGAGCTGGTCGGCGGCGACGTCCTGGCCGAAGCGGCGCAGGCCGACCGCGTGCAGGTGGCGGCTCTTGAGGATCTCCAGCGAGTAGACCATCCAGACGGAGGCGCCGATCACGAACAGCCCCGCGGCGGTCAGCAGCAGCGAGTTCTGCAGGTCCCAGTCGCCGCGCGGGCGCGGCGGCACGAAGCGCGCGAGCAGCGCGTAGCCGGCCATCATCAGCGCCCACAGGTGCAGGTAGGCGGCCGTGCGGCGCTGCGAGAAGCCGATGCGCATGAAGCGGTGGTAGAAGTGGTTGTGGTCGGCGCGCCACGGCGGCCGGCGGTACTTGAGCCGCTTGAGCACCACGAACGAGGTGTCGAGGATCGGCACGGCGAGCACGAGCAGCGGCGCGACGAGCGTGATCGCCGCGGCGGTCTTGAGCACGCCGTCGAGCGACAGGGTGGCGAGCAGGAAGCCCAGCGCGAGCGCCCCGGAGTCGCCCATGAAGATCTTCGCCGGGTGGTAGTTGTGGTACAGGAAGGCGAGCGTGGAGCCGCACACGATCGCCGACAGCACCGCGGCGTCCGCGCGCCCGAACGAGGCGGACAGGATCGCGAACGCGGCGGCCGCGATCGCCACGATCCCGGCGGCGAGCGAGTCCATCCCGTCGATCAGGTTCACGAGGTTCGCCAGCAGCGCGATCCACAGCACCGACAGCGGGTACGCGACCCAGCCGGTGTCGAAGTCGCCGAGGCCGGGGATCGTCAGGCGGTCGAAGTTCACGCCGAAGCCGACGACGGGGATCAGCGCGATCACCGTCACGCCGAGCAGCTTGCGGCTCGGCGTGACGCCGCGGAGGTCGTCGAAGAGCCCGAGCGCGGCGACGAGCAGCGTCCCGATGAAGATCCCGAGGTAGGGCCCGTCGAGGTCGATCAGGATCGCGGTCGGGATCAGGATGCCGGCCACGATCGCCAGGCCGCCGATGCGTGGGATCGCGCCCTTGTGCACGCGCGGGCGGTCGGCCTTGTCGTCGAGCCCGCCGATCAGCGGCGCGAGCCGGCCGACGACCGGCGTGAGCACCAGCACGAGCCCGACGGCGATCGCGAAGCCCACGAGGGCGCTGCTGTCTGCGGCCAGTGTCCGCAGTGAGTCGCCGAAGGACATGGGATTCGTGGTATAGCGCAGGAGGGACCGACAGGTGGCGTTGCTAGCTTCACCGTCGATGACCGAGATCCTTTCGGCGAGCGCGTTCGACGAGCGCGTCGCAGCACGGTCGGCCCGTGTGGGCATCGTCGGGCTCGGCTACGCGGGCCTGCCGCTGGCGATGGCGTTCGCCGATGCCGGCTTCGACGTCACCGGCATCGACCTCTCGCGCGAGCGCGTGGAGGCGATCGCGCAGCACCGCTCCTACCTGGTCGACGTCCCGGCCGAGCGCTACGCGAAGGTCGACGGCAAGCTCGTCGCGACGACGGACTACTCCGCGGTCACGACGCTGGACGCGCTGACGATCTGCGTGCCGACGCCGCTGTCGAAGACCCGCACGCCGGACCTCTCCTACGTCGTGTCCGCCGCCGAGTCGGTCGCGGAGCAGCTCTCGCCCGGCCAGCTCGTGATCCTGCAGTCGACGACCTACCCGGGCACCACGGAGGAGGTCATCCGGCCGATCCTCGAGCGCGCCGGCGCGGTCGTGGGGCAGGACTTCTTCCTCGGCTACGCGCCCGAGCGCGTGGACCCCGGCAACGGCGACTGGGACGTGCACACGACGCCGAAGCTGGTCGGCGGCGTCACGGACGAGTGCCTGCGCCGCACGAAGCTGCTCTACGAGACGATCGTGCAGACGGTCGTGCCCGTGTCGAGCCCGATGGTGGCCGAGACCGCGAAGCTGCACGAGAACACCTTCCGCGCGGTCAACATCGCGCTGGCCAACGAGCTCGCGCTGATGTGCGACAAGCTCGGCATCAGCCCGTGGGAGGTCATCGAGGCGGCCTCGAGCAAGCCGTTCGGCTTCCTGCCGCACTACCCGGGCCCGGGGCTGGGCGGCGACTGCATCCCGGTCGTGCCGCACTTCCTCGCCTGGCGCCTGCGCGAGTACGGCTACTCCGCGCAGCTGATCGACGCCGCGGCGGAGGTCAACGCGATGATGCCCAACTTCGTGCTGCAGAAGGTCGCCGACGCGCTCAACGACGACGCGAAGCCGATCAAGGGCTCGCGGATCCTGCTGCTCGGCGTCACCTACAAGGCCGACGTCGCGGACACGCGCGAGTCCCCCAGCCTCGAGGTCCTGCGCCAGCTCGCCGTCCGCGGCGCCGACGTGCGCTACTGCGACCCGCACATCCCGTCGCTGGAGCTCGACGACGCCGGGCACGCCGCGGTGCCGTGGACGGAGGACGAGGTCGCCGCGGCCGACTGCGTCGTGATGCTCACCGCGCACCGGGAGTTCCTCGCCGCGCCGCACTGGCAGCACGCGCGGCTCGTCGTGGACACCCGCAACGTGATTCCGCGCGGCCCGCACGTCTTCTCGATCTAGTGGCCCCGAACCACTGATGCTCCTCATCCTCGGCGCCGGCTACATCGGCGCGGCCGCGGCGGAGCTCGCGCTGGCGCGCGGGGAGGAGGTCGTGCTCGCCGACAACTGGCGCGCGACGGCCCGCGAGCAGCTCCACGGTCTGGAGCTGGCCGGCGCCCGGGTCGAGACCGCCGACGTCCGCGACCGCGCCTCCCTGGATGCGCTGCTCGCGCCCGCGCCGCGGCGCGTCCTGCTGCTGGCCGCGCAGGCCAGCCGCCCGATCTCAGAGCGCGAGCCCGATTACACGGAGCAGACCAACCTCACCGGCGCGCGCCGCGTCGCCGAGGCCGTCGCCGCCTCCGGCGCGCGCGAGCTCGTGCACGGCAGCTCGCTGCACGTCTACGGCGCCCCGCTGAGCGGCGAGGTCGCGCCCGAGGCGCCCTACGGCGAGCAGGGCGACCTCGCGCACCTCTCGAAGGTCTACGCGGAGCTGGCGCTGGGGATGCACGCGCGCCGCGGCGGCTTCGGCCTGGCCAACTGCCGGCTCGGGATCGTCTACGGGCCGAGCCCGGTCGAGCACGCCCGATCCGATTCTCAGACCGTCGTGGACAAGTTCCGCCGGCTGGCCGCCGCGGGCGAGCCGCTGACGCTCGACGGCGGCGGGCGCGCGACGATCGGCGTCGTCCACGTCGCCGACGCGGCGCGGCTGCTGCTCGACTGCCCGGTGCCCGAGCCCGGCGGCATCGCCGCCTACAACCTCGCCGCCGAGACGCTGACCGTGGCCGACGTCGCCGCGCTGGCCGAGGGCCGCGAGCCGCCCGGCGGCGCCGCGTGGACGCTCTCACCGCAGCTGGACTACGAGCACCGCGTGGCGGAGTACCTGGCTCGATGAAGGTGCTCGTGACCGGCGTCACCGGCTTTCTCGGCTGGCGCACCGCGACGCTGCTGCGCGAGCGCGGCCACGACGTCGTGGGCCTCGCCCGCCCGGGCCACGCGGAGCGCGCTCATGCGCGCGAGCTGCCGTGCGCCGTGCGGGAGGCCGACGCCGGCGATCCGGCGGCGCGCGAGCTCCTGCGCGGGCGCGACGTCGTGCTGCACTTCGCGGGCGTGCCCGACCCCGCCCGCGCCCGCCAGGACCCGGCGGGCGCCGTGCGCGAGAACGCCGGCACGACCGCGAACCTGCTCGACGGCTGCCTGGAGCACGGCGCGGCGCTGATCTACCCCTCCACCGTGCGGGCGGCGCTCGAGCCGCCGCCCGACGCCTACGGCCTCTCCAAGCGGCTCGGCGAGGAGGCGTGCCGCCACCACGCGGCGCGCTCGGCGATCGCGCGGCTGACGTCCGTGTTCGGGCCGGGGCAGGTGGCGTGGGAGGGCGCGACCGGCGCCATCGCCGCGTTCGCCCGCCGCGCGCTCGAGGGCCGGTCGATCGTGATACCCGGCGACCCGGAGCGGGTGCGCGACTTCGTCTACGTCGACGACGTCGTCGCCGCGCTCGAGGCGATCGCCGAGCAGGGGCTGTGGGGCGAGACGCTGACGCTCGCCTCCGGCCACCCGACGCCGCTGCTGCGCGCCGCACGCCTGACCCGCGACGCCGCCGGCTCGAACGTGGCGATCGAGACGCCGGGCGGCGAGCTGCCGCCGGGCGAGGGCTCGGGCTATCCCGCGGACGGCGACCTGGCGCGTCTAGGCTTGACCGTCCGTCCGATCGAGGACGCTGTCGTCTCCTATGTCGAGTGGCTCTCCCGCCATCCCGCTGCTCAAGGCCGCTCCTGAGGCCGCCCAGGTCGCCGACCGCCTGTCCGGCGGCGGCTGGCGTGGCCTGGAGCTGTGCCTCGCGCCCCGGCACGTCGCCACGCCGGAGGCGCTCGCCGGCGCGATCGAGGTCGGCCGCCGCGCCGCCGGCGCCGGCCACGTCCTGACCGCCGAGTGCCCGGTGGCGTGGCCGAGCGGCGCGTTCGTGCGCGTCGACCGGCTCGACGAGGAGGCCAAGCGCGGCATCGAGGCGTCCGCCCGCTTCGCCGCGGCGATCGGCGCGCCCGTCCTGACGATCCACCTCTTCGTCCCGATGGACCCCGACACGTACCGCGACCACGGGGCGCTCGACGAGGACGCCGTCGCCGAGTACCTGTCCTTCTACGCCGCCGCCTGCCTGGGCGAGGGCGTCACGCCGTTGATCGAGAACGTCCCGCCCGTGCTGCGCATGCGCACGGGCGGCGTGTTCCTGACGCCGGTCGGCGGCCACTGGCGCGACCTGCGCGAGTGGTGCGGGCGCATCGAGGGCCTGCGCACGACGTTCGACACCTCGCACGCCGCGCTGTTCGAGCACTTCGCCGCCGCCTACCCGTCGCTGTTCGGGCTCGCCGACGACGCCGAGCTGTCGCTGGAGCGCTGGGTCGACGAGCTCGCCGGGCTGATCGACGTCGCGCACGTCTCCGACGCCCACGGCCTGCTCGGCGAGGGGCTGCCCTACGGCACGGGCGAGCTGGACCTCGACCCCGTCGTGCGCCGGCTCGGCGAGACCGTGCCCTACATCGTCGCGGAGATCAACGAGCCCGACCCCGCCCGCTCGGAGGACATGAAGGCGGGCTACCGCGCGATCGAGCGCGCGCTCGCGCTGCCCGCCCCTGAGCGGCCGCGCCGGTCGAGCCGGCTGCCCGTGGACGCGTTCGACTGGCAGGCCGTGGTCGGCCGCCGCGACCCCGTCCCGTCCGTGCTCGAGCTGCAGGAGCGCTTCGGCGGCCGCCGCATCCTGATCACGGGCGGCGGCGGCTGGATCGGCGGCCGGCTCGCGTCGCTGCTGCTCGGCTTCCGGCCCGAGCGCGTGACGCTGCTGGACGCCCACGAGGCGTCCCTGACCGCCGACCGCCGCGCCCGCAGCGCGGCGCAGCTCGAGGTCTGCGAGCACGTGCTCGGCGACATCCGCGACGGCGGCCAGCTGGCCGCCGCCGTCGAGCGGGCGCGGCCCGACGCGATCTTCCACCTGGCCGCCTACAAGCACGTCGACTGGGCCGAGACCCACCCCGAGCAGTTCGTCGACACCAACCTCCAGGGCAGCTGGAACGTGCTGCGCGCCGCCGAGGCGTCCGGCGTCGGCACGGTCGTCGTGGCCTCGACCGACAAGGCGGCGCTGGCCGCCAGCTTCTACGGGCGCACGAAGCGCTTCATGGAGCAGCTCACGGCCTACTCGGCGCGCGAGGGCGGCGGCCACCGCTGCGCGGTGCGGCTCGTCAACGTCCTCGCCAGCGCCGGCAGCGCGTCGGAGCTGTTCCTGCGCCAGGCGCGCGCCGGCGTCCCGCTGACCGTGACCGACACGGGCATGATGCGCTTCTGGATCACCGGCGCGCACGCGGCGCTCGTGCTCGCCCACGGCGCGCTGCTGGCCGCCGACGGCGAGGTGCTCTCGACCCCGCACGACCCGGCCGAGCTGTCCGTCGGCGAGCTCGCGCAGCGGATCTGGCGCGCCGCCGGCGCCGGCGAGGAGGCGGACATCGAGCTGCTCGGCATCCGCCGCGGGGAGACGCTCACCGAGGTCCTCGCGGGGCCGGGGGAGACGCTCGGCGGCGAGGCCCGCCAGGGCATCGCCGCGATCACCGGCAGCCACGCGTCGGCCGGCCCGGCCTGGGTGGCCGAGCGGCTCGAGGCCTCGATGGGCCGCGAGGCCTCGCGGGCCGTGTGGCTCGAGGCGATGCGCCGGCCGGGCCTGCTGGTTCCGGCCGGCTGAGGTCGGCTGCTTCGAGCGGTCGATTCTTCAGGCCGAGCCTGAACAACTGACCGCTCGCGGGGGGATTCGAACCCGCCGTACCGGCGACGGCGGGGTAACCGCACCACGGCGTCCGCCGGGCGCGTGTAGGTTCACCTCCGATGACGATCTTCTGCCACAAGACCAACCTGATGCCCGGCGTCCTCGCCGGTCATCGACCGCTCTCGGCCTAGTTCGTCAGGCCGCGGGCGGAACGCCGCCGCCCGCGCCGAAGCACCTCCGCCTCCTCGCGGGCGGCTCCCACCCACCAATCACCCCAAGGGAGTCGCAATGCACTCGCTGGCCCACAACGCCTACGCCCACGCCGTCGCCAATGACCGCCTGCGTGCTGTCCCGCGCGGCGTAGCGCGCCCCCGCCGACACAGGCCGCCGCCCGTACGCGGGCACGTGGCCTACGCCGTCGCGCGCGTCGCCGGCCGGCTGGACTCGGAGTCCGCCCGCCGCGCCGTGGCGTAGGACCGGGATCCCACCCACCACCGGTTCCTCCCCCGCCCGACCCGGGCGGGGGAGGCCGGTTCCCTCGCTACCCTGGCGGCTCGTGCAAACGGCCCGGCTCGAAGACCGCCCCTCCTTCATCACCGCCGACGGCTCCGCGATCCGCGAGCTGGCCGGGATCCCGACCGGCAACGCGGCCAACCAGTCGCTCGCCGAGGCGACGGTGCCGCCCGGAAGCGAGACGATCGAGCACTTCCACCGCACCTCCGAGGAGATCTACCTGTTCACCAGGGGCATGGGACGCATGCACCTCGGCGACCAGGAGGGCCCCGTGCGCGCGGGGGACGCCGTCGTCATCCCGCCGGGCATCCGGCACAAGCTCGTCAACGACGGGCCCGAGCCGCTCGTGCTGCTGTGCTGCTGCGCGCCCGCCTACTCGCACGAGGACACGGTCCTCGTGGAGGGGTGAGCATGCGCGCGCTCCTGCTCGGCCTGCTGCTCGCGCTGGCCGTCGCCGCCCCCGCCTCCGCCGCGCCCGCCGACGCGGCGCGCAAGAAGCCGCTCCCGATCCCCGTGATCGGCATCGGCGAGCAGAACCCGGAGATGTTCTCCAACCCGTACTTCTCGGCGCTGAAGGTCAAGCACGTGCGGGTGATCACCGCGTGGGACTCGCTGCGCCACAAGTGGTCGCGCGAGGCCCTCGACGACTACATGAACATGGCCCAGGCCGCCAAGGTGCGCGTGCTGCTCGGGTTCGGCCACGCGCGCAGCGCGAAGCGCAGCGTGCGCCGCCGCGTCCCCGGCGTGCGGGAGTTCACCAAGGAGTTCCTGAAGTACAAGAAGCGCTACCCGTGGGTCAAGGAGTGGCTGACCTGGAACGAGGCCAACCACTGCGGCGAGCCGACCTGCCACAAGCCGCGCCGCGTCGCCCGCTTCTACAACAACATCAGGCACAACTGCTACGGCTGCACCGTCGTCGCGGCCGACGTGCTGGACACGCCGACCATGCCCGCCTGGGTGCGCGCCTTCCGCCGCACGGCCCGCAAGGACAAGCTCATCTGGGGCCTGCACAACTACATCGACGCGAACCGCTTCCGCACCAAGGGCACCAAGGCGCTGCTGAAGGCCGCGCCCAAGGGAAAGGTCTGGTTCACCGAGACCGGCGGCCTCGTGGTGCGGCGCAACAAGTCGCGGATCGCCTTCCCGGGCAACAAGAGGCACCAGGTGCGCGCGACCAAGCAGGTGTTCAAGCTGGCCCGCCTGAGCCGCCGCGTGCGGCGGATCTACTTCTACCACTGGCAGCCGGCCGACGACCCGCTGCCGACCTGGGACTCCGCGCTCGTGGACCCGCGCGGCAAGCCCCGCCCGGCGTACCGCGTGCTCAAGCGCTACCTGGTGCGCTTCGCGCGCGAGGCCCGGCGGCGGGCGGAGGAGGGACCCCCGACCGAGGTCCCGCCGGGCGCCGAGGGCATGAGCGGCGCCAGGCGGCCGTGAGGCGGGCGGTCGCGGGCGCGACCGTGCTGCTGGCCGCCGCCGCGCTCGCCGGCTGCGGCGCCTCGCGCGAGGAGATCAACCGCGGCGGCCGGATCGCGGGCAGCACGCTCAACGTCTACTCGCTGCTGTCCGAGCCGGGCAAGGGCAGCGGGCGCGACATCGTCGACGCGGAGAAGCTCGCGCTCTATGAGGTGCGCGGGACGGCGGGCGAGTTCGCGGTCAACTTCCTCTCGATCGACGAGGGCGCTCCCGGCGGCCGCGACGGGGCGCGCGAGGCCGCGGTCGCCCTGCGCGACGCGGTCGCCGACCCGCAGGTGATCGCGGTGATCGGCCCGGCCGGCTCGGACACGGGCCGCGCGGCCGTGCCGCTGCTCAACGCCGCCGGGATCCTCGAGGTGCTGCCGGGCGCCGGCTACCCGGGCTTCACGGACGCCGTCAGCACGGGCGAGCCGGCCCGCTGGCAGCCGTCGGGGCGCATCACGCTGTCGCGCCTGACCGGCGACGACCGGCGGCAGGCCCGGGCGATCGTCCGCGCCGCCGCGAAGGCGACGGGCCGGCGCGCGCCGCGGATCACCGTCGAGCAGGAGCCCGGCCCCTACGCCGACGCGCTCGTCGACGCGCTGCGCGACGCGGGCGCCGAGCTCGAGGAGGACCCGGCGCGCGCCGACGCGTTCGCCTACGCCGGCGACGACCCCGAGAACGCCGCCGCGGTCGCCGACGGGCTGGCCGCCGAGCACCCGCGCGCCCCGGTCGTGCTGCCCGACGCGCTCACGCGGGCGGGCGTCGCCGAGCGCCTGAGCCCGGCCGCGCGGCGGCGCGCGGTGCTCGTGTCCTCCGCGCCCGTGCCCGGCTCCACGCCGGCGCTGCGCCGCTTCGAGGCGGCCTTCCGCGAGCGCTTCGGCCGCGAGCCCGGGCCCTACGGCGCGATCGGCTACGAGGCGATGCGCTCCGTGCTCGCGGCGATCGCCGATGCCGGCGACCGCGCCCGGTCGCGCCAGACCGTGCTCGACGCCTACTTCGCCGCGTCCGAGCGGCGCGGGACCGTGCTGGGCGACTACACCGTCCAACCGCGCGGGCAGGTCGAGCCCGCGCGGTTCACGGCGTTCCGGGTGCGCGGAGGCCGCGCCGACTACCTGCTGCGCTAGCCGTCGAGCTGCGCGTCGAGCGTGATCTCCTCCACGCTGGCCAGGGCGCGCGAGACCACGCAGGTCTCCTTGGCGCTGGTCGCCGCCTTCTGGAACGCCTCGTCGTCGAGGCCGGGCACGCGGCCGCGCGTGGTGAGCGCGATCTTCGTGATCGTCGGCCCGGTGCCCTCCAGGTTGCGCAGCGTCACCTTCGCCTGCGTCTGGAGCGACTCCGGCTCGTTGCCGCCCTCGCCGAGCACGAGCGACAGCGCCATCGTGAAGCAGCCGGCGTGGGCCGCCGCGATCAGCTCCTCGGGGTTGGTGCCGTTCTCGCCCTCTCCGAAGCGCGACTGGAACGAGTAGTTGCCCTCGAAGGCGCCGGAGCCGAGCGACATCTGGCCCCGGCCCTCGTTGATCGAGCCCTCCCACAGGGCGTTGGCGGTGCGAGCTGCCACGGGATCTCCTCTCGATTGCGTGCGGGATCTCTAGCCTGGCACCGATGAGCCGAAACCAGCGCCTGGGCTTCCTCGGCATCGCCGCGCTCATCGCGATCGCGGCGATCATCGTCCTCACCGCCGGCGGCGGCGACGACGAGCAGGAGGCGACCGGCACCGCGCAACAGACCGCGACGCCCACCGCGTCCGCCACCGCCGAGGGGGAGACCCCGACCCCGACGCCCACCCCGACGCCGAAGCCCAAGCCGCCGCTGCTGCAGGCCGGCAAGGTCACCAAGCTCCGCTTCACCGAGGGCGAGACCGTCCGCTTCCGGGCGCGGTCAGCGAAGGCGGAGGAGATCCACGTGCACGGCTACGACCGATACGTCGACCTGCCGCCCGGCGAGACCGTCACCGAGTCCTTCAAGGCGAGCATCACCGGCATCTTCGAGGTCGAGCTCCATGGCTCCGGCGAGCCGATCGCCGAGCTCAGGGTCGACCCGAAGTAGAGGGTTCCGCGCCCTTGCGGGCCCGCCGGTCGCCCGGCGGGCCCATGGGCCTCCTCCTCAGACCTTCGGCGGCCCGCTCCTGCGGCCGGGCCGGCAGGTGTAGTAGCGCCGCACGCCCGAGATCGTGTCGCCGTTGGCGAGCTTCAGGCGGATCCGGACCGAGAACCGGCCCTTCGGCAGGCCGCGCAGGTCGACCCGGGACGTCAGCCGCTTGCCGCGCAGCACCTTCACGCGCTTGCCGTTGACGATCACGGTCGCCTTGACGACCTTCTGGCCGCGGTTGCGGAGCTTGATCCGGAACGAGCGCCGCGACGTGCAGCTGCGCGCCTGGGTGCCGAGCACGCCGCCGCTCGCGGCCGGCGTGGGCTTGGGCTGCTCCGTGGTGGTGGTCTGCGCGGGCGGGGCCGGGGCCTCGTCCGCGCCCATGTCCGGCTCGGCCGCGCCCCCGCGGTCGTAGTCGAGGAAGCGGCCCTCGCCCTCGTAGTCCTTCTCGAGGCCGTCCGAGAGGTCCTTCGAGGCCTTGTCGTGCGTCGGGCTCGCCGCCGTCTGGTGCACGTCGCCGCCGGCCACGTCGGCCAGCTTCGGGTCCGCGCACAGGTTGCCCTCGCCGTCATGGGCCTTGCCGTCCTCGGTGCACGCGAGGCTGAAATCGACCTCCACGTCGCCGGCGGGGACGCTCGCGGGCACGTCGGTGTCGAAGCCGGAGAGCTCCGGGCCGCCCGTGTTGCCGTGGACGATCGAGTTGTCGACCAGCAGGGTCTGGCCCGCCTGGCCGTAGACCGCCGAGCCCTGGCCCTCCTCGAGCGAGTTGCCGGCGATCGTGGCGTGCACGAGCCGCAGCGTCGTGGTGCGGCCGCCGTAGTACACGCCGCCGCCGTTGCCGCCGCTCTGCATCGTGTTGGCGGTCGCGACGAAGTTGCGCAGGGTCGTGTCCGCGAAGCTCGCGACGTACAGGCCGCCGCCGGAGCCGTTCGACCCCGCGCCGATCACGTTGCCGTGGAAGACGTCGTCGGTGGACACCAGCGTCGCGAAGGCCACGTACTCCCCGGCGCCATCCGCGTCACCGTTCTCGCCGGTCGCGAGGCCGTTGGCGAGGAAGTCGTTGCCGCTCTGGCGCACGACGGACTCCGACTGCGGGAGGCCCTGCGCGGCGCGCTCCTGCGGGAACTGCTCGAAGCAGTTGGCGCTGCCGATGGCGAGACCGCCGCCCTGCACGTGGCCGCCCGAGACCTCGCTGGCGGGCGCCCGGTTGCCCTGGAAGAAGCTCGCGGCGCTGTTGTCGTCGAAGGTGTTGCCGGCGACCGTCGCCTCGCGGCAGAAGCTGACGGCGGCGCCACCGCCGGCCCGGTGCGAGGTGTTCTCCTCGAACACGTTGTCCGTCAGCGCGACGGTGTCCTGGACGTCGATGGAGAGCGCGCCGCCGTCCTCGTCGGCGTTGTTGCCGCCGAAGTCGTTGCCGTCGATCGTCACGCCGCCCGGCTCCTCGGCGCCCTGCGCCTCGCGATCGGCCAGCGTGACCGTGTCGAACTGCTGCCGGATCGCGACGGCGCCGCCCGAGCTGCCGCTGTCGTTGTCCGTGAAGACGTTGTCGGCGATCGTGACCGCGTCGTAGCCCGCGATGAAGATCGCGGCCCCGTCGCCGGCCGTGCGGCCGCCGTCGAAGTGCAGGTTGCGGACGACCACGTCGCCCACGCCGAAGCCGTCCAGCAGCTGCGACTCGCCGTCGCCGATGAGCGCCGCGCCGGCGCCGCCGCCCTCGAGGACGACGTCCGTCCCGGACGGGAGCGAGTAGCTGTCGGTGCACGCGGAGCCCTCGGCCAAGGTGACCGTGGTGCCGTCCGTGGCGTCGTCGAGCGCCTGCTGGAGGCCGGCGCAATCGGTGGTGGCGGCGAGCGCGGGGCTGGCCGTGATCAGCACGCCGACAAGGGCCGCTGATAGGGGGATGATGAGCTTCCGTGCCATGCGCGCGACCCTATCCGGGGCCGGCGCCCCGCGCTCGAGCCGCGAGCACGCGGTCCTGCTCCCCGGCGGCGGGCGCGTCGGGCTGCGCGACGTCGCCGCGCACGGCCCTCCCAGATCACGAAAAGTGTCAGCAATCCGACACCTACCCCGATCATGCCCAGCACCTGCGCAGCGCAGCGCAGCGCGGCGCCGACGTCGGCGTCGTCACCGTCGCGGCGAGCAGCGCTTCCTGCATGATCGTGGCGAGGCGCCGCAGCAGCGCGGCGGCCTCCTGCTGCTCGGCGGGCGACAACAGGTCGTGCGCGAGCGTCGGCCCGGAGCCCCCAGCGGACCCGCCGATCGTCCGCGGGCCCGACGGGTAGCACGGAAGAACGTCTCCCAGGCGAGCGTGAATGCGTCGGTGCTCACCCGGAGAAGCTCAGCGTGCGAACCATCAGCCAGCTACATGGGGGGACAGGCCCTTTAGGAGGGGTGCGCGCTCACCGCGGGCTCACGCCGATGTGCTCGGGAGCTAGAGCCGGGTGTCACAAAGTTGTTACAAAGTCCTCGGCGACGCTATATTGCTGGCGCCACCGCAGGCCAGGGAGCTCACGCTCCTACCGCTGCCGTCGAGCGCGGGCATGGCCTGTAGGGTGGCGCGTCCTGTCATGCCCCGACACGAGCTTCGCCGTGACCAACAGCCCTCAGCCCACGCCATCAGCCGCGCCGCAGTACCCGGCCTCCATGGCTGATCCGCTGGTCCTGTTCCGCTGGCTGGACGTGGTGCTCGTGGTCCTCGCGGCGCCGTTCGTGATCCTCACCGGGCTGCCCGCGCTCGGCTACGCCGTCGGCGCCGTCGCCTGGATCGCCAACCGGGCGATCGGCGTGGCCGTCGAGCGCGTGGCTTCGCGCCAGGACGACGTCCGCCGCGCGGTCGGCCTCAACCTCGGCGTGCTGATCGCGCGCTCGTGGCTCGTGGGCCTTACCATCCTGGCCGTCGGGCTGGCCGGGGACCGGGAGGACGGGCTGACGGCGGCCATCCTGCTGCTCGCCGCCTTCACGCTGTACTTCGTCACCTCGCTGCTGCTGCGCTCGCTGGAAGGGAAGGCCTCGCGCCCATGAGCACCCGCAAGAAGATCCTGTTGGGCATCGCCGGCGTCTACGTCGTCGCGATGGGGGCAGTGATCGCCATCTTCGGCGCCACCCGCCGCGACAACGACGAGTTCGCGCCGCAGAACGAGTTCAAGACGGACACGTGGTTCGCGCTCCCGGGTCCGTTCGACTTCAACAAGGCCGTGCTGTACGTGCTGATCGCCGGCCTGCTCACGGTGCTGACGATGGTCTACATCGCCAACCGCATGCAGGCGCGGCCGAACCGGGTCCAGACCGCCGTCGAGACGCTCTACGGCTTGATGCGCGACAACATCACGCGCGGGAACATGGACGACGCGATGGCGCGCAAGTGGTTCCCGTTCATCGGGACCCTGTTCCTCTTCATCTGGTACTCGAACCTGATCGGCTACATCCCGCTGCCGACCAACACGGAGCACCCGTTCCACATCGGCAGTCTCGAGATCCCGTCGTTCGCGATCTACGCCGCGACGGCGAACATCTCGATCCCGCTCGTGCTCGCGCTCGTGGTCTTCGTCGCCTACAACGTCGAGGGCATCCGCCACAAGGGCGTCGGCGGGTACCTCAAGAGCCTCGTCCCGGCCGGCATCACCGGCGGGGCGGCGGTGCCCATCTTCGTGCTCGAGTTCCTCTCGAACTTCATGCGGCTGCTGTCGCTCTCCGTGCGACTCTTCGCCAACATCCTCGCCGGCCACCTGATCATCCTCTTCATGTCGGGCGGCCTGGCCGTGCTGCTGGGCCTCGAGGTCCTCGGCGTGTTCACACTGCCGTTCGGGATCGCCCTGTTCCTCTTCGAGGTCGGGCTGGTCGCCACCCTTCAGGCGTTCATCTTCGCCACGCTCTCTGCCATCTACCTCGGCGGCGCCGTCGCCGATTCCCACTAAAGGAGCAACTCAGTGCTCGATCTGCTGCTTCCGTTCATCACCACCGTCTTCGCACAGGCGGACGCCGGCTCTGACGCCGGCAAGGCGATCGCCCTCGGCGTCGGCGGCGGCCTCGGCGCGGTCGGCGCCGGTGTCGGCATCGGCATCATCTTCGGCAAGGTCATCGAGTCCGTGACGCGCCAGCCCGAGATGCGGGACGAGATCACGTCGATCCAGTGGCTCGGCTTCGCGCTCACCGAGGCGTGCTTCTTCTACGGCCTCGTGGCGGGCCTGATCGCCTTCTTCCTCTAGGAGCGATCGCGTGACTACCCCCGTCATCTTCGCGGCCGAGAGCGGCGGCGGCAGCTTCCTGGTCTCGCCCGACATCGGGCTGATGATCTGGACGCTGCTCGTCTTCGCCATCTCCATGTACGTGCTCGCGAAGGTCGCCTTCCCGCGCATCGCCGAGGCGCTCGACAAGCGCCAGAAGGCGATCGAGGACTCGATCGAGACCTCCGAGCGCGTCAAGAGCGAAGCCGAGAAGCTGCTGCAGGAGTACCGCGAGCGGCTCGCCGAGGCGCGCGGCCAGGCCGACGACATCGTCGCCCGCGCCCGCAAGACCGGCGAGGCGCACGAGAACGAGGTCCTCGCCGAGGCCAAGGGCAAGCGCGAGGAGATGATGGAGCAGACGCGCCGCGACATCGAGGCCGAGACGCGTCGCGCCATCCAGGAGATCCGCAAGGAGGTCGCCGACCTCACCGTGGCCGCCACGGAGAAGGTCACGCGCAAGACGCTCACCGACGAGGACCAGAAGCGGCTCGTCGAGGAGGCGCTCGCAGAGCTCGACTTCAACGCGCTGGCCGCCGGCGAGGAGCGCCGGTAGGCCATGGAGGAGATCGCCTCGGTCTACGCACGCTCCCTCTTCGAGGTCGCGATGGAGCAGGACAAGCTCGACAAGGTGCGCGACGAGCTCGGCGAGTTCGTCGACGCCCTCAACGAGTCGCGCGAGCTGCAGATGTTCCTGTTCTCGCCGTACTTCTCCACCAAGGAGAAGACCGAGGGCCTCGACAAGGCGGTCTCCGGCGCCGACGAGACGGTGCTCAACTTCCTCCGGCTGCTGATCGAGAAGCACCGCACCCCGGTGCTGTTCCGCGTGCGCGCGGAGTTCGAGCAGCTCTGGGAGGAGGAGAACAAGCTCCTGCCCGTGATCGTGACCTCGGCCGTCGAGCTGCCGAAGGCCACGGTCAAGCAGATCGGCGACCGGATCGCCGAGCAGACCGACCGCAAGGTCGACCTCCAGTCAAAGGTCGATCCCGACATCCTCGGCGGCATCGTCGTGCGGGTCGGCAACTCCGTGCTCGACGCATCCATTCGCAACCGCCTCGAGAACTTCAGAAAGCAAGTCGCGAAAGCGACCTAGGAGCCTTCCTCAATGAAGATCAAGCCTGACGAGATCACCAGCATCCTCAAGAGCCGCATCGAGGGCCTCGACGAGGGGCAGGCCGACCTGACAGAGGTCGGCACCGTCCTCTCCGTGGCCGACGGCATCGCCCGCATCCACGGCCTCGAGAACTGCCAGGCCTTCGAGATGCTCGAGTTCCCGCACGACGTGACGGGCCTCGCGCTCAACCTCGAGTCCGACAACGTCGGCGTCGTGATGTTCGGCCCCTGGGAGCACGTCGTCGAGGGCGACACCGTCAAGCGGACGGGCAAGCTGCTCGAGATCCCGGTCGGCGAGGAGCTGCTGGGGCGCATCGTCGACCCGCTCGGCAACCCGCTCGACGGCAAGGGCGACATCAACACCGAGACGACCCGCCCGGCCGAGTTCAAGGCCCCCGGCGTCGTCCAGCGCCAGCCGGTCAAGGAGCCGATGCAGACCGGCCTGAAGGCGATCGACTCGATGATCCCGATCGGCCGCGGCCAGCGCGAGCTGATCATCGGCGACCGCCAGACGGGCAAGACGGCGATCGCGATCGACACGATCATCAACAACAAGGACCAGGACGTCATCTCGGTCTACGTGGCGATCGGCCAGCGCATGGCGACCGTCGTCGGCATCGCGAAGACGCTCGAGGACGCCGGCGCGCTCGACCGCTGCATCATCGTCGCCGCGTCAGCCGACGAGGCCGCGCCGATCAAGTACATGGCGCCCTACGCGGGTTGCGCGATGGCCGAGCACTTCCTCTACAACGGCGGCCACGCGCTCTGCATCTACGACGACCTGACCAAGCACGCCTACGCGTACCGGCAGATGTCGCTGCTGCTGCGCCGCCCGCCGGGCCGTGAGGCGTACCCGGGCGACGTCTTCTACCTGCACTCCCGCCTGCTCGAGCGCGCGGTCAAGCTCAACGACGACCTCGGCGGCGGCTCGCTGACGGCGCTCCCGATCATCGAGACGCAGGCCGGCGACGTGTCGGCCTACATCCCGACGAACGTCATCTCGATCACCGACGGGCAGATCTTCCTCGAGCCCAGCCTCTTCTACTCGGGCGTCCGCCCGGCCATCAACGTCGGCATCTCGGTGTCGCGCGTGGGCGGCTCGGCGCAGATCACCCCGATGCGCAAGGTGGCCGGCAAGCTCAAGCTCGAGCTGTCCCAGTTCCGCGACCTCGAGGCGTTCGCGCAGTTCGGCTCCGACCTCGACGCCGACACCCAGAAGACGCTGGCGCGCGGCGACCGGCTCGTGAAGACGCTCAACCAGGGCGAGCGCCAGCCGATGCGGGCCGCCGACCAGGTCGCCGTCGTCTACGCGGCCACCAACGGCTACGTGGACCGCATCGACGCCGACCGCGTGCCCAAGTTCCACGAGGGTCTGGTCGAGCGCCTGCACTCCGAGATCGGCGAGACGCTGGACAAGATCGGCGAGGGCGACTGGAGCGACGAGATCCAGAAGAAGCTCGACGAGGCGATCGCGCAGTACGCGAAGGACTTCGGCTACGACCTCGACGAGGAGGGCCAGCCGCTCGACGACGACTCGCCCGACCGCGACACGCGCGAGGACTCGAAGTCGAGCTCCGGCAAGGACGAGGACTCGACGACTCCGACGACTCCGACGACTCCAACGACTCCGACGACGAGTCCGAGGAGACGAAGGAGCAAGAGGGGGCCACCGCCTAGCCATGGCCCAGAAGGACGTCAAGAGCCGCATCAGCTCGGTCAAGAACATCCAGAAGATCACGCGGGCGATGGAGATGGTCGCCGCCGCCCGCCTGCGCCGCGCCGAGCAGCGCATCGAGGCGCTGCGGCCGTACGCCTCGGCGATCCGGCGGATGACCCGCCAGGCGGCCGAGGCGGCCCAGAACGTCCCGAACCTGCCGATCCTCCAAGAGCACGACAACGTCTCGAACGTCGGCCTGCTGCTCGTCACGGGCGACCGCGGCCTGGCCGGCGCGTTCAACTCCCAGATCGTGCGCGCGGGCATCCGCGCGTCGAACGAGCTCGACGGCGAGCCGAAGTGGTTCGCCTCCGGGCGCCGCGGCGTGTCGTCGCTGACGTTCCGCGGCCAGACGGTGCTCGGCGAGTACACGGGCTTCACCGATCGCCCGGCCTACGCCAACGCTCGCGACATCGCCTCCGACCTGATGACGGCCTACATCGACGGCGAGGTCGACCAGGTCGAGATCTTCTACAACCGCTACATCTCACCGCTGACGCAGGAGGTCACGCGCGAGACGCTGCTGCCCCTGCAGCAGGCGACGATCTTCGAGGGCTCCGACGAGGACTCCCTCGGCGGCCGCGCCGGCGGCGACGACGCGGAGGACCACGGCGACGGGCCGCGCGCGCTCGTCGAGTACGAGCCCGGCCCGGAGGAGATCCTCCAGCGGCTCGTGCCCGCCTACGTCGAGATCTCGATCTACCGGGCCCTGCTCGAGTCGACCGCGTCCGAGCACGGCGCCCGCATGACGGCGATGCGCAACGCGTCCGAGAACGCGTCCGACCTCGTCAAGGACCTCACCCTGCAGATGAACCGCGAGCGCCAGGCGGAGATCACGCAGGAGATCATGGAAGTCGTGGCCGGCGCGGAAAGCCTTACATGAATCGTCGCCCGCAGGTGCGAGCTTGCGAGCACCGCAGGGCGAAATAGGAGATCAAGAACATGGAAGCCAGCACCAAGGACAAGAAGGACACCGAGCAGCAGCAGAGCTCGGAGAACGGCGGCGGCGAGCGCAACGTCGGCCGGATCGAGGAGATCCAGGGCGTCGTGATCGAGGCCGTCTTCCCCGACAAGCTCCCCGAGATCAACTCGGCGATCATCGTCGAGCGCTCGACGAGCCAGGGCGCCGAGGAGGACGAGAACATCTCGGCGAACCTCGTCTGCGAGGTCCAGCAGCACCTCGGCGACGACCGCGTCCGCGCGGTCGCCATGGACACGACCGACGGCATCGCCCGCGGCGCCGAGGTGCTCGACACGGGCGGCCCGATCACGGTGCCCGTCGGCAAGATGACGCTCGGCCGCATCTTCAACCTGCTCGGCGAGGCGATCGACCAGGGCGACAAGGTCGAGGTCGAGGAGCGCTGGCCGATCCACCGGCCCGCCCCGACCGTCGAGGACCTCACCCCGACGACCGAGATGTTCGAGACCGGCATCAAGGTCGTCGACCTGCTCGCGCCCTACGCCAAGGGCGGCAAGGTGGGGCTGTTCGGCGGCGCCGGCGTCGGCAAGACCGTCATCATCCAGGAGCTCATCAACAACCTCGCGCAGGAGCACGGCGGCCTGTCGGCCTTCTGCGGCGTGGGCGAGCGCTCCCGCGAGGGCAACGACCTCTGGCTGGAGATGACCGAGTCGGGCGTCATCGACAAGACGATGCTCGTGTTCGGCCAGATGAACGAGCCGCCCGGCGCGCGCATGCGCGTCGCGCTGACCGGTCTCACGATGGCGGAGTACTTCCGCGACGAGGAGGGGCAGGACGTGCTGCTCTTCATCGACAACATCTTCCGCTTCGTGCAGGCCGGCTCGGAGGTCTCCGCGCTCCTGGGCCGCATGCCCTCGCAGGTCGGCTACCAGCCGACGCTGGAGTCCGAGATGGGTCAGCTCCAGGAGCGGATCACGTCGACCCGCAAGGGCTCGGTCACCTCGATCCAGGCCGTCTACGTCCCCGCGGACGACCTCACGGACCCCGCGCCGGCCTCCGTGTTCGCGCACCTCAACGCGACCACGACGCTCTCGCGCGCGATCTCCGAGAAGGGCATCTACCCCGCGGTCGACCCGCTCGACTCCACCTCGACGATCCTCAAGCCCGAGATCGTCGGCGAGGAGCACTTCGCGGTCGCCAACCAGGTCAAGTCCGTGCTGCAGCGCTACCGCGAGCTGCAGGACATCATCGCCATCCTCGGCATCGACGAGCTCTCCGACGAGGACCGCGTGCTCGTGCAGCGCGCGCGCCGCATCGAGCGCTTCCTGTCGCAGCCGTTCCACGTCGCCGAGCAGTTCACGGGCACGCCGGGCGTCTACGTCCCGATCGCCGAGACCGTGCGCTCGTTCCGCGAGGTGCTCGACGGCAAGCACGACGACCTGCCGGAGTCGGCGTTCTTCCTGAAGGGCTCGATCGACGACGTGGTCGAGTCCCAGAAGGGGTCCTCGAAGAAGGACGACGACAAGGGCTCGAAGGACGGGGAGAAGCAGGACGACTCCAAGCAGGACGACGAGAAGTCCGAGGAGGACGACTCCTAGTGGCGCGCACGCCCTTCAAGGTCGAGATCCTCACCCCGGAGGGCGAGGTCTTCAACGACGAGGTCGAGATGGTGTCCACGAAGACCAGCGTGGGCTCCATCGGCCTGCTCGCCAACCACCAGCCGCTGCTGGCGATGCTCGACCCGACGGAGCTGCGGCTCTACAAATCCGAGTCCGACGTCGTCCGCTACGCGCAGGGCGAGGGCTTCCTGCAGATCTCCGGCGAGCACGCGCTCGTGCTCGTCGACGAGGTCTTCGAGGTCGACCAGCTCGACCGCTCCGACCTGCAGGACCGCCTCAAGCGGGCCGAGGAGGAGTGCCAGAAGGCCGAGGAGGGCACGGAGGAGCTCCGCGCCGCCGAGCGCGAGAAGCGCCGCTACGAGGCCTTTCTGAAGATCGCGGACAAGTAACGTCGCCGAAGGCGAGCGGCGACGAAGGAGCTCGCTCGCCTGGCAGGCGAAACCTCAATCACGAGCCCTTCTAGGCTGAACGAGTGGATGAGCGCGCACTCACCGAGCGACTGATCACGTACGACACGTCCAACGTGGACGGGCTGCGCGCTGCGGCGGGCTTCATCAAGGGCTGGCTGGAGGCCCGCGAGATCGACGTCGTGGACCACAAGTTCGGCGACCTGCACGCGCTCAGCGCGGTCGTCGGCCCGCCCGAGGGCGCCGAGCGCGCCACGCTCGTCTTCCACGGCCACTTCGACGTCGTGCCGGGGCGCCCCGAGCAGTTCGTCCCGCGCGTCGAGGGCGACCGCATGTTCGGCCGCGGCGCCTACGACATGAAGGGCGCGCTGGCCTCGATGATGTGCGCGCTGCGCGACGTCGCCGACCAGCAGGCCGTGCGCGTGCGCTTCGTGTGCGTGCCCGACGAGGAGTCCGAGGACATCGAGCGGCGCACCAGCGACGATCTCGTCCGCCGGGGCCTGGTGGGCGACTTCGCGATCACGGGCGAGCCGACGAATCTCCACGTCGGCATCCAGGCCAAGGGCGTGCTCGCATGCCGGCTGATCGTGCACGGGCGCGCCGCGCACGGCTCCACGCCGTGGCTCGGCGACAACGCCGTGCTGAAGGCGATCGACGTGTTCCGGCGAATCGAGTCCCTGCCGTTCTCGCGCGAGTCATCCGAGCTGTTCGACCGGCCCTCGATCAACCTCGGGCGCATCCAGGGCGGCGACGCGCTCAACAAGGTGCCCGACCAGTGCACGATGGTCCTCGACATCCGCTACCTGCCCAACCAGGACCCGGGCGACATCCTCGAGCAGATCCGGACGATCCCGGACATGGAGGTCGCGCGCACGTTCATCCACCCGCCGGCGCACGTCTCGCGCACGAACCCGTACGTGCTCGCGCTCGGCGAGGTCGTCGGCCGGCTGACGAGCGGGGAGTCGATGAGCGTGGGGCGTGACGGCGCCTCCGACGCGGTGTCGTTCCTGCGCGCGGGCGTGCCCGCCGTCGAGTTCGGGCCGGCCGGCTCCGGCCACCACGGCCCGGAGGAGTGGGTCTCGATCTCCTCGCTGACCCGCTACCGCCAGGCGCTGACGGACTTCGTGACGCAGCTGCCCGCGCGGCTCGACGCGCTGGCCGAGGGCGCCACGCCGCTGCGCGCCGTCGAAGGGGGCCGCGCGTGAGGCGCCGGTTCGACGACGGGGAGAAGGTGCCGAACGTCGGCGCCTCGGTGGTCAAGCGCGCCCTGCTGGCGATGTTCCTCGTCGTGGCGATGAGCGGCACCGCGCTCGCGACCACCGTCGTGCTCGAGGTCGACGACCTCGTGAACAGCTTCAAGAAGCAGGGCCGCGTCCAGGTCGACATCCCCGAGATCACCAAGGCCGACGCCGGCGGGGCGCGCACGATCCTGCTGCTCGGCTCCGACGCCCGTTACGAGGACAAGAAGCTCGGCCTCAAGCCGCGCTCGGACACGATGCTGCTCGTGCGCGCCGATCCCGACAGCGACGCGATCGCCGTCATGTCGATCCCGCGCGACCTCGCCGTCGACGTCCCCGGCCACGGGCGCGACAAGATCAACTCCGCGTTCGAGAACGGCGGCGCGCGGCTGACGGTCAAGACGATCAAGAAGCTCTTCGAGGACGCGACGGGCGAGCCGTTCCCGATCACCAACGTGATCAGCGTCGAGTTCGGCTCCTTCCGCAAGGCCGTCGACTACATCGGCGGCGTCTACGTCGACATCGACCGCGACTACTTCAACGACAACTCGGGCGGCGGCGAGCGCTACGCGGCGATCGACGTCGACGCCGGCTACCAGAAGCTGATGGGCAAGGACGCGCTCGACTACGTCCGCTACCGCCACACGGACAACGACTTCATCCGCGCCGCCCGCCAGCAGGACTTCCTGCGCCAGGCGCGCAGCCAGGCGGGGGTCAAGCGCCTGTTCCAGTTCGGCAAGCGCAAGAAGCTGATCAACGCCTTCGGGCGCTACTTCACCGTCGACAAGAGCTTCGCCAAGAGCAAGGAGATCTTCTCGATGTTCCGGCTCGCCCTGTACATGGTGCAGAGGAGCCCGAGCGTCAACGAGGTCCGCTTCCGCGCGCGGGAGTCCGACAACCCGATGGTCGACACGCGGCTGTTCGCCTCCGACGCGAACCTGCGCAAGACCGTCGACGAGTTCATGCACGCGAAGAGCTCGGCCAAGCCGACCGCGACCTCCAAGCCGACGCCGGAGGACGAGGAGGCCCAGCGGATCCGCAAGAAGCGCAACCGCAACAAGAGCGCCTCGGTCCCGGGGCTGGAGGAGGCGCGGGCGCAGGGCGTCGACCAGGCCGTGCTCGCCGACCCGAAGCTGAAGTTCCCGTTCTACTTCCCGACGCTGCGCACGGCGACCGCCGCCTACGCGGGCACCGAGCCGCGGATCTACACGATCCGCGACGAGCAGGGCAAGCGGCACGAGGCGTACCGGCTCGTGGTGTCCAAGGGCCTGGCGGGCGAGTACTACGGCATCCAGGGCATGACCTGGAAGGAGCCGCCGATCCTCGACAGCCCGGACGAGATCCGCACGAGCAACGGGCGCCGCTACCAGCTCTACTTCGACGGCCGCCGCCTGCGGCTGGTCGCCTGGAAGACGCGGCGGGCGGTCTACTGGGTCTCCAACACGCTGTCGCAGTCGCTCAACCAGCGCCAGATGCTCGCGATCGCCGACTCGCTGACGCGCCTCAAGCAGTGAGCGCCCTGTCGATACCCTGACGGGCCGCTCATGAGCCATTCCACAGATAGAGAGCCGATCGGCGTGATCGGCACGGGCTACGTCGGGCTCGTCACCGCCGCCGGGTTCGCGGAGCTCGGCAACGACGTCTGGTGCATCGACATCGACGAGGCCAAGATCGAGGGCCTCAAGCAGGGCCGCATGCCGATCTGGGAGCCGGGCCTGGGAGAGCTCGTCGAGCGCCATCGCGACCGGCTGCACTTCTCGACCGACCTCTCGGACGCGCTCGAGCACGCGCGGCTGCTGTTCGTCGCGGTCGGCACGCCGCCCACCTACTCGGGCGACGCCGACCTCTCGGCCGTGCACGCCGTCGTCGAGGCGATGCCCCCCTCCGACCGCCACGCGCTCGTGATGAAGTCGACCGTGCCCGTCGGCACCGGCGCGACGATCAAGCGGCTGTTCGAGGAGCAGGGCAAGGCCGGCTTCCGCTACGTCTCCTGCCCGGAGTTCCTCAAGGAGGGCTCGGCCGTCAAGGACTTCCTCGAGCCCGACCGCGTCGTCATCGGCGACGACGGCGACTGGGCCGGCGACGCCGTCGTGGAGCTCTACGCGCCGCTCAACGCCCCGCTCGTGCGCACCGACATCAAGAGCGCCGAGATGGTCAAGCTCGCCTCCAACGCGTTCCTGGCCACGAAGATCTCCTTCATCAACGAGATCGCCAACGTCTGCGAGGAGACCGGCGCCGACGTGGTCGAGGTGGCCAAGGGGATGGGGCTCGACGACCGCATCGGGCCGAAGTTCCTGCAGGCCGGGATCGGCTTCGGCGGCTCGTGCTTCCCGAAGGACGTGACGGCGCTCAAGCAGCTCGCGGGCAACTCGGGCTACCACTTCCAGCTGCTCAACTCGGTGATCGAGGTCAACGAGCTGCAGAAGCGGCGCGTGATGGCCAAGCTCGAGAAGCATCTCGGCTCGCTGGTCGGCAAGGAGATCGGGCTGCTCGGCCTGGCCTTCAAGCCCAACACCGACGACATGCGCGAGGCGTCCTCGCTCGTGCTCTCCGCACGGCTGCAGGCCGCGGGCGCGCGGGTGCGCGCCTATGACCCGGTCGCCGAGGAGGAGGCGCGCAAGCTGCTGCGCGGCGTCGAGTTCCACGCGTCGGCGGCGGGCGCCGTCAGCGGCGCGGACGCGGTGGTGCTCGTCACGGAGTGGCCCGAGTTCGCCGAGCTCGACCTCGCCGCGGTGGCGGCGTCGATGCGCGGCAACCTGATCATCGACGGGCGCAACTTCCTGGACGCGGCGAAGGTGCGCGCGGCGGGCCTCGACTACGAGGGCGTCGGGCCGCCCAGCCTTGAAGGCCTGATGCAGGCGCTGATCCTCGCCGGCGGCGAAGGCACCCGCCTCCGCCCCCTCACCACGACCTACCCCAAGCCCGTCGTGCCGCTGGTCGACCGGCCGTTCATCGGCTTCATGCTCGACTGGCTGCGCTCGCACGGCGTCGACGAGGTGATCATGGGCTGCGGCCACATGGCCGGCGGCGTGCGGGCCGTGCTCGGCGACGGCAGCGGCTTCGGCGTGAAGCTCTCGTTCGTCGAGGAGCCGCGCCCGCTCGGCACGGGCGGCGCGCTGAAGTTCGCCGAGGATCTGCTCGACGAGCGCTTCCTGATGCTCAACGGCGACGTCCTCACCGACCTCGACCTGACCGCGCAGATCGCCCAGCACGAGGCGACGGGTGCGCGGGCGACGCTGGCGCTGACGCCGGTCGAGGACCCCTCCGCCTACGGGCTCGTGCGCCTGACGCCGGACAACGCGGTCACGGAGTTCGTCGAGAAGCCCTCGGCCGATCAGATCGACACGAACAACATCTCCGCCGGCGCGTACGTGCTCGAGCGCTCGGTGCTCGAGCTGCTGGCGCCCGGCAAGCCCGCCTCGATCGAGCGCGACGTGTTCCCGCGGCTCGTCGGCAACGGGCTCTACGGCTACGTCGGCGAGGGCTACTGGATGGACATCGGGACACCGGACCGCTACCTGCAGGGGACGTTCGACATCCTCGAGGGGACCGTGCACACCGAGGTCGCCGCGCGGATGGGCTCCGGCTTCGCCGCCGTCGCCGACGACGTGGAGTCCGCGGGGCGGATCATCCCGTCGGCGCTGGTCGAGCCGGGCTGCCGCATCGGCGCGCACTCGCAGGTCGGCGGGCGCGTCGTGCTCGAGCGCGGGGTGACCGTCGGCGAGCACACCACCGTCGAGCGCGCGGTCGTGCTCGAGGGCGCGACGATCGGCTCCGGCTGCACGCTGAGCGGCTGCATCGTCGGCGCCGGCGTGACGATCGGCGACGACTGCCACGTGGACGGGCTGAGCGTGCTCGGCAAGGGCGTGTCGCTCGGCGCGGGCAACATCGTCTCCAACGGCGCGCGGATCTTCCCGGGCGTGTCGCTCCCCGACGGTGCGATCCGGTTCTGATGGCTTCGCTCGACGCCCAGGCGGTCGCCGCCGTCGACTCGACCGGCCAGGCGGCCGAGATCCTCGACCTTCCGGCGCACCTTCGCGACGCGCTGTGGCGCGTGGACTCCGCTCACGTCGCGCCCGTCGACGCGCCGGGCGGCGTCGTGATCGCGGGCATGGGCGGGTCCGCCGTCGGCGGGCGGCTCGCGCAGGCGGCGCTCGGCCCGCGCCTGACGCGTCCGTTCGTGGTCGCCGACGGCTACACGCTGCCCTCCTGGGTGGGGCCGGAGCAGCTCGTGCTGGCCGCGAGCTACTCGGGCAACACGGAGGAGACGCTGTCCGCCTACGACGACGCGCTCGAGCGCGGCGCGCCGCGGGTCGTGGCCACGACGGGCGGGGCGCTGGCCGAGCGCGCCCGCCGCGACGGCGCGCCCGTGATCCCGCTGCCGGGCGGCTTCCAGCCGCGCGCCGCGGTCGGCTACGGGCTCGTCTCCGCGCTCGAGGCCGCCGCGCTGGGCGGGGCCGGCCCGTCGCTGCGCGACGAGGTCGAGGCTGCCGCCGCGCTGGCGGAGACGCTCGCGGCGCAGTGGGGGCCGGCCGGCGACGAGGACGGCGAGGCCAAGGCGCTCGCCCGCACGCTGCACGGCACGGTGCCAGTGATCGCGGGCGCCGAGCTGACGGCGCCGGTCGCCTACCGCTGGAAGTGCCAGATCAACGAGAACGCGGGCCTGCCGGCCTTCTCGAGCACGCTCCCCGAGCTCGACCACAACGAGGTCGTCGGCTGGCCGGGCGCGAACGGCTTCGGCCCGTTCTCCGCCGTCTTCCTCGACGACCCGTCTGCGCACCCTCGCAACGCCCTGCGATCGGCGCTCACCGCCACCGAGGCCGAGGCCGGCGCCCGCTTCGTCGAGCGCGTCACCGCCCGCGGCGAGACGCCGCTCGAGCGGCTCGTCTCGCTCGTGCTGCTCGGCGACCTGGTCTCGCTCTACCTCGCGGTGCTCGCCGGCACCGACCCGGTCGACATCGCCCCGATCGACCGCATCAAGGCCGGGCTCGCCCGGCGCTGACCTCGCCGTAGCAGGCGCCGGGCGGCGTTGGGTGGCGGCGCGAAACGCGGGCAACGGCAATGGCTTGTAGGGGAGCAGGGTTTCCCCGGTGGCTCCGACCGGTGGATTGATCCCTCTCAGGCACCGTTATCCACCGCTCGATGCGTGAGCGGTGCCGTTGCCCACGCAACGCGACCCGACCCACGCCCTCGGCGCCTGCCGACGAGCGGCCGGAGCCCTAGTACGGTGAGTGCATGTCCACGCTTGAAAGCTCTCGCGCCGAGGCGGCGTCGGGCGCCCCCTCGATCGCTTCGGTGATCGGCGGCGAGGCCCGTACCGACGCGCCCGGCGGCCACCTCACCTCCACCAACCCCGGCAAGCTCGACGACGTCGTCGCCGAGGTCTCGCTCGCCGATGCCTCCACGTTCGTCGACGCGTGCGCAGCCGCGCGCACGGCCCAGAAGGAGTGGGCGAAGGTCCCCGCCCCCGCCCGCGGGCGCGTGATCGCCCAGGTCGGCCGCCTCTTCGAGTCCAACAAGGAGGCGCTCTCCCAGCTCGTCACGCGCGAGGTCGGCAAGCCGATCGCCGAGTCGCGCGGCGAGGTGCAGGAGATCATCGACACCTGCGACTTCTTCATCGGCGAGGGCCGGCGGCTGTACGGCCAGACCGTGCCGTCGGAGATGCCCGACAAGCAGCTGTTCACGTTCCGCACGCCGGTCGGCGTGGCCGCGATCATCACCGCGGGCAACTTCCCGGTCGCCGTGCCGGCCTGGTACCTGGTGCCGGCGATCCTGTGCGGCAACGCGGTCGTCTGGAAGCCGGCCGAGTACTCGCCGGCCCTCGGCGACGCGATGGTGAAGATCTTCCACGCCGGCGGCGTCCCCGGCGGCGTGCTCAACCTCGTCCAGGCCGACGGCGCGACCACGTTCGCGGGCCTCGAGCAGGCGCTCGAGCAGGGCCTCGTCGACAAGGTCGGCTTCACCGGCTCGAGCGCCGTCGGCTCCAAGATCGGCGAGCTGACGGGCCGCCACACGCAGTCGCCGTGCCTGGAGCTCGGCGGCAAGAACCCGATGGTCGTCATGGACGACGCCGACGTCGACCTCGCGGTCGAGGGCGCGCTGTTCGGCGGCTTCGGCACGGCGGGCCAGCGCTGCACGTCGCTGGGCACGGCGATCGTCCACGAGTCGATCCATGACGAGTTCGTCGCCAAGCTCGACGCGCGCCTGCGCGAGGCGGCGATCGGCGACCCGACGTCGACCGACGTGCTCTACGGCCCGATGATCCACGAGCGCTTCGCCGAGCGCTTCGAGGACTGGCTCGGGCTGATCCGCGACCACCACACGGTCTACGGCTCGAGCGCCCGGGGCCGGATCACGGCCGACAACCCGCGCGAGGGCTTCGTCGGCGACCCCGAGGCCGGGATCTACTACCACCCGACGGTCGTCGACGGCGTGACGCTCGAGGACGACATCTACCGCACGGAGACGTTCGGCCCGATCGTCGGCGTCGCCACGTTCAAGGACTTCGACGAGGCGATGCAGCTCGCCAACGACCACGGCTACGGGCTGTCCTCGTCGATCTACACGACCTCCGGCACGAACGCGTTCCGCTTTCGCGAGCGCATCACCGCCGGCATGGTCTCCGTGAACAACTCGACGTCCGGCGCCGAGGCGCACCTGCCGTTCGGCGGCAACGGCAAGTCGGGCAACGGCTCGCGCCAGTCGGGCATCTGGGTGCTCGACCAGTTCACCCGCTGGCAGTCGATGAACTGGGACTACGCGGGCAAGCTCCAGAAGGCCCAGATGGATCTCGTCGAGGTCTCCTACGACCCGGAGTTCACCCTGTAGCGACGAGCTCCGCGGCCTCCGCGCCGCGGAACGGCGCGAGGCGCTCCGCTTCGGCGGCCAGCGCCTCGCGCTCGCCGCTCGTGAGCGTGCGCAGCGGCTCGAGCTCGACGTGGAGCTTGCGGCCCTTCTTGCGCGGCCGCCACAGCCCGGCGAGCTCGCCGTCGACGAGCGCCATGCCCGGCCCGCCGAGCGAGATCCAGATCCGCTTGCGCAGCGCCTCGCCGGGCACGAGCACCTCGCGGTCCTTCGCGCTCGCGATCGGGTCGAGGTTCGGCAGCAGCCGCGCGCCCCGCGGCTCCGGCGCGTGGAGCGCCGCGTCCTCGGCGAGCACCCAGCGGTCGCCGATCTTCGCGAGCTCGCCGGCGCGCGCCAGCAGCCGCTTCGCGTGCGGGAGCGTGAGGGAGGCCCAGTAGCGGAACAGCAGCGGGGTCGTCGGGCCGTGGACCTGCAGGTAGCGGCGGGCGAGCGCGCCGCCGGGGTCGTCGACCGGCGGCGCCGGCGGCGGCGGGCCGAAGATCGGCGAGCGGCCGTCGCGGCCGACGATCGCCAGCACGCCGCGGATGCCGGTCGCGCGCCACAGCGACGGGTGCACGTGGTGCTCGCCGCAGCCCTTGCACCACCAGCGCAGGTCGGCGGGCACGCGCTCGGTCAGCCGGCGGTGGAACTCCGTCTTGATGTGCGGGCCCTCGGCGAGCACGTCGCGCACCGCCTCGCTCGCCACGTCGAGCGCCTGCAGCGCGGTATGGCGCTCGAGCGGCTTCCACGCGTTGCCGATCAGGTGCTTCGCCTCGTCCTCGCCGGCCGGCTCGAGCCCGGCGGTGAAGATCGCGAGGTCCCCGAGCGCCACCGCCGTCGCGGCGCCGCGCAGGCTCGGCACCACGACCAGCTCCTCGAGCGCCTCTGGCCCGACGTCCGCGCGCGCGGCCAGCGCCGCACCGGCGCTGCCCGGCGGCGTGTCCTGCAGGCCCGGGAAGGCGGCCGTCGCGGCGTCGGCCGCCCGCTCGGTCAGACGATGACGGGCGAGCCGGAACGCGAGCACGCGCTCGCGGGTCACTTCCGCCGGCGGTACCAGTTGGGCGAGGTGTTCGGCGGGGGCACGAGCGGCTCCGGGGTCGCGGCGACGAGCACGCTCGGCTCCTCGTGGTCGACGTGGGCGGCCAGCGCTTCGCCGAACTCGTCGTCGAGGCCCTCCACCCGGTGCGCGCGGATCCCGAACGAGCGCGCGAGCGCGACGAAGTCCGGCGTGACCAGGTCGACGCCGTAGCGCTCGGAGCCCGACACGTCCTGGTCGTAGCGCAGCATCCCGTAGCCGCCGTCGTCGACGATCACGAGCGTCAGCGGGATCTTCTCCTGCGCCACGGTCGCGAGCTCGCCGGCGGCGTAGAGGAAGCCGCCGTCCCCGGCGACCGCCACGACCGGGCCCTCGCCCGCCAGCGCCGCGCCGAGCGAGGCCGGGAACGCGTAGCCGAGCGTCCCCCAGCCGAGCGGGATCTGCAGCTTGCGCGGGAGCGCGGGCGTGTGGAAGCCGGCCAGCCAGTAGCCCGGGATGCACATGTCCGCGACCACGATCCCGTCGTCGGGGACCGCGAAGCGGATCGCGTCGAGGAAGCGCAGGGCGCGCCCGTCGAGCGTCCCGCACGCCAGCGCGCGGACCTCGTGCAGCCGCTGCTCGAGGCCGCCGGGCGGCTTGGCGGCCGTCTCCAGGACGAGCATCTCGCACGCCTCGGCGGCCGTGCACTCGAGCACGACGTCGGCGCGGTAGTTCTTCGTCGCGTCGTCAGGGTCGAGGTTCACGGCGAGCATCCGCGGCGGCTGCGGCATCGCGAAGTTCTGCGTCTGCACGCCGTCGAGGTCGGAGCCGACGGCCAGCACGAGGTCCGCCTCGTCCCACAGCCGGCCCGCAGGCTCGGCGTGCGGCGGCATCCCGACGAGGCAGGGATGCCGCGGTGGCAGGACGCCGGCGGCGCCGTACGTGGTCAGCACGGGCGCGCCGAGGTGGCTCGCGAGCCGGCCGAGCTCCGCACCGGCGTCGACCGCCCCGGAGCCGGCCCAGATCAGCGGGCGTCGCGCCGCGTCGATCAGCTCCGTCGCCTCGCGCCACGAAGGCATCGAGCTCGCCGGCGCCGGCTCCGGCGCTCCGTCCGGCTCCGCGTCCGCGGAGAGCAGGTCGGTCGGCACACCGAGGTAGACCGGGCGCTCCGGGGCCGTGGTGGCGGCCTCGATCGCGCGCGCGATGTGCGCACCGACGTCGCCGGCCACCCCGACGGTGAACGAGGCCTTGACGACCGGCGCGAACATCGCCGCCTGGTCGGTCGTCTCGTGCAGCACGCCGCGGTAGACGTCCGGGCGCCGCAGGGCGGCCGGGATGTCGGTGGCGATCACGAGGATCGGCGAGCGCGAGGCCCAGGCCTCGCCGACGGCGCCGAGCGTGTTGGCGGCGCCCGGCCCCGTGGTGACGATCGCGACGCCGAGCTTGCCGGTGGCGCGCGCGTAGCCGTCGGCCGCGTAGGCGGCGGTCTGCTCGTGGCGGACGCCGACCAGCCGGATCGACGAGCCGCGCAGCGCTTCCCACAGCGGCAGGTTGTGGACGCCGGGAAGCCCGAAGGCGACCTCGACGCCGCGCTCCTCGAGCAGCTCGACGATCACTTGGGCGCCGGTGGGCATGGCCGGATCAAACCACGCCCGGCCACGGGCGGCGGGGCGGGTACCCCGCCGACGGGGTCAGCGCGGCGGCTTGCGCTTGGCGCCGCGGGCGGCGAGCTGGCGGCGCGCCTGATCGATCTTGGCGCGGCCCTTGGGGCTCTGCGCGTAGGCCATGGCCGCGGCGGCCGCACGGCGCCCCTGCGGAGAGCGGGCGAACTTGGCGATTCGGGTCATCAACGACATCGCCGTCAGGATAGAAGCGCCACAACCTTGACACAACTGTGTCAGGGTTCGCTACAATCCGCGGCAGAGATGGATGCGCTCACGATCCACGAGGCGGCGTCGACGACCGGTTGGTCGCCGCGCATGCTGCGCTACGTGGAGCGCGTGGGGCTCGTCGAGCCCGCCCGCTCCGCGTCCGGCTACCGCCTCTACGGCCCCGCCGAGCTGCAGCGCCTGCGCACGCTGCGCGAGCTGCTCGCGGAGCACGAGATCGGCCTCTCCGACGTCGCGTTCGCGCGGCGGCTGCGCGAGGAGGCCGCCCTGCGGCGCGCCACCGAGGCCTGGCTGGAGGCCGAGGCCGAGCGCCCCGACGAGGTGCCCGCCGCGGACTGGCTGCGCTTCGAGCAGGAGAAGCACGAACGACTGCTCGCCGCGGTCGCCGCCACCCACTGACCAGGAGACCCATGACCGCCACGACCCACGCCCCGACCACTACCGACTACAAGGTCGCCGACATCTCGCTCGCGGCCTATGGCCGCAAGGAGATCGAGCTCGCCGAGCACGAGATGCCCGGCCTGATGAAGACGCGCGAGGAGTTCGCCGCCGCGCAGCCGCTCAAGGGTGCTCGCATCACCGGCTCGCTGCACATGACGATCCAGACGGCCGTGCTGATCGAGACGCTCACCGCGCTCGGCGCCGAGGTCCGCTGGGCCTCCTGCAACATCTTCTCGACGCAGGACCACGCCGCCGCGGCGATCGCCGAGGCCGGCATCCCCGTCTTCGCGTGGAAGGGCGAGACGCTCGAGGAGTACTGGTGGTGCACGGAGCAGGCCCTGACGTGGCCTGACGGCGAGGGCCCGAACATGATCCTCGACGACGGCGGCGACGCCACGCTGCTCGTCCACAAGGGCGTCGAGTTCGAGGCCGCCGGCGCCGTGCCGGACCCGTCGACCGCCGACAACGAGGAGTTCCGGATCATCCTCGGGACGCTCCAGCGCTCGCTCGAGGCGGACCCGCAGCGCTTCACGAAGGCCGCCGCGAACATCAAGGGCGTCACCGAGGAGACGACGACGGGCGTGCACCGCCTGTACGAGTTCGCCAAGGAGGGCAAGCTGCTCTTCCCGGCGATCAACGTCAACGACTCCGTGACGAAGTCGAAGTTCGACAACCTCTACGGCTGCCGCCACTCGCTGATCGACGGCATCAACCGCGGCACCGACGTGATGATCGGCGGCAAGGTCGCCGTCGTGCTCGGCTACGGCGACGTCGGCAAGGGCTGCGCGGAGTCGCTGCGCGGCCAGGGCGCGCGCGTCATCGTCACCGAGATCGACCCGATCTGCGCGCTGCAGGCCGCGATGGAGGGCTACCAGGTCGCCACGCTCGAGGACGTCATCGAGACCGCCGACATCTTCATCACCGCGACCGGCAACCGCGACGTGATCACCGCCGCCGACATGGCGCGCATGAAGCACCAGGCGATCGTCGGCAACATCGGCCACTTCGACAACGAGATCGACATGGCCGGCCTCGGCAAGCTCGACGGGATCGAGCGGATCAACGTCAAGCCGCAGGTCGACGAGTGGCGCTTCTCCGACGGCCACTCGATCATCGTGCTCTCCGAGGGCCGCCTGCTGAACCTCGGCAACGCCACGGGCCACCCGAGCTTCGTGATGTCGAACTCGTTCACGAACCAGACGATCGCCCAGATCGAGCTGTTCACGAAGAACGACGAGTACGCCAAGCAGGTCTACGTGCTGCCCAAGCACCTCGACGAGAAGGTCGCCCGGCTGCACCTCGACGCGCTCGGCGCCAGGCTCACCGAGCTGCGCCCGGAGCAGGCCGCCTACCTCGGCATCCCGGTCGACGGCCCGTACAAGCCGGACCACTACCGCTACTAAGTGGAGTCCCCCTGCGGGCATCCGGCCGCAGGTCCGATGTCGGGGCCGGCCATCCATGGCCGTCTATAGAGGGGGTCGGCGGTGACCGACATCGCCGACCCCTCGCTCGCCGAGGCGGGCGCGGCACGCATCGAGTGGGCCGATGCCCAGATGCCCGTGCTGCGCTCGATCGCGGAGCGCTTCGCCGGCGAGCAGCCGCTCGCCGGCGTGAAGGTCGGCGCCTGCCTGCACGTGACCTCGGAGACCGCGAACCTGGTCCGCACGCTGCGGGCCGGGGGGGCCGAGGTCGCGCTGTGCGCGCCGAACCCGCTCTCCACGCAGGACGACGTCGCCGCGGCGCTCGCCGCCGACGGGGTGGAGGTGCACGCGATCCACGGCGAGGACATGGACGCCTGGGCCGCTCACGTCGTCGCGGTGGCCGCCGGCGGCCCGCAGATCACGCTCGACGACGGCGCCGACCTCGTGAGCGCCCTGCATGCGCAGGGCAAGCCTCCGGCCGGCGGCACGGAGGAGACCACGACCGGGCTCGTCCGGCTGCGCCGGCTGGAGGCCGAGGGCGGGCTGCAGTGCCCGATCATCGCGGTCAACGAGGCGTTCACGGAGCGCGCCTTCAACGACCGCCACGGCACCGGCCAGTCCGCGATCGACGGCATCGTGCGCGCCACCAACCTGCTGCTCGCCGGCCGCACGCTGGTGGTCATCGGCTACGGCTGGACGGGCCAGGGGATCGCGCTGCGCGCGAAGGGCCTCGGCGCGCAGGTCGTCATCTGCGAGGTCGACCCGCTGCGCGCGCTCGAGGCGCGCATGGACGGCTACGAGGTCATGCCCGCGCTCGAGGCGGCCGAGCGCGGCGACGTGTTCGTCACCGTCACGGGCGCCCAGGACGTGCTCGCCACGGCGCACTTCGAGCGCATGAAGGACGGCGCCGTGCTCGCCAACGCGGGCCACTTCGACGTCGAGATCGACGTCCGCGGGCTCGCCGCCGCCGCGACCGAGCACCGCGAGGTGCGCCCGCTCGTGGACCAGTACGTCGTCGGCGGCCGGCGGCTGAACCTGCTCGCCAAGGGCCGCGTCGTGAACCTCTCCGCCGCCGAGGGCCACCCGGCCGCGGTGATGGACGTCTCGTTCGCGCTGCAGGCGCTGTCGGCCGTGCACCTCGTGAGCTCCGGCGAGCTCGAGCGCCGCGTGCACGCCGTCCCGCTGACGCTCGAGCGCGAGGTCGCGAGCCTCAAGCTCGACTCGCTGGGCGTCGAGATCGACGAGCTCACGCCCGACCAGGCGAGATATCTCTCCAGCTGGGACCGGCTCGGCCGGTAGGGTCCCGTCATGGGGCTCCTCCACCGCACGGCGCAGATCGCGGAGGAGTACCTCGCCACGCTCGGCGACCGGCGCGTCGGCGCGTCGCTGGGCTTCGAGGACGTGCTCGCCTCGCTCGACCGGCCGCTGCCGGAGCAGGGCGAGGACGCGGAGGACGTGCTCGACGCGCTCGCGGCGCTCGAGCCCGGCATGAACGCCACCGCCGGCCCGCGCTTCTTCGGGTTCGTGACCGGCGGCGCGCTGCCGGTCACCGTCGCGGCCGACTGGCTCGTCGCGACCTGGGACGGGCCGCACTTCGGGCGGGTGGTCAACCCCGCGGGCGCCGCGGTCGAGGACGTCACGGCGCGCTGGCTGCTCGAGTCGCTCGGCCTGCCGGGGCACGCGAAGGTCGGCTTCGTCACGGGCGCGACGATGGCGAACCTCGTCGGGCTCGCGGCCGCCCGCCACCGCGTGCTGGCGACCGCCGGCTGGGACGTCGAGGAGCGGGGTCTCACCGGCGCGCCGCAGGTGCGCATCCTCGTCGGCGACGAGGTCCACGTGTCGCTGCTGAAGGCCCTGCGGCTGCTCGGCTTCGGCTCGGGCGGCGTGGAGCGGATCGCGGTCGACGGCAACGGCGCGATGCAGCCGGGGCCGCTCGCCGCCGCGCTGCGCAGCGGCGCCGGCCCGGCGATCGTGTGCGCCCAGGCGGGCAACGTCAACACGGGCGCCTGCGATCCGCTGCTGCCGATCGTCGCCGCGGCGCGCGAGGCCGGTGCCTGGGTCCACGTCGACGGCGCGTTCGGCCTGTGGGCCGCCGCCTCGCCGAAGCTGGCCTCGCTGGTGGCGGGCGCCGACGGCGCCGACTCCTGGGCGCTGGACGCCCACAAGTGGCTCAACGTGCCCTACGACTGCGGCGTCGCGATCGTCGCCGACGCCGAGGCGCACACGGCCGCGATGTCGGCCACCGCGGACTACCTCGTGGCGAGCGACGACGGGCTGACCAAGACGCCCGAGATGTCCCGCCGCGGCCGCCAGGTCCCGGTGTACGCGGCGATGCGCCACCTCGGCCGGCGCGGGATCGCCGAGCTGGTCGAGCGCTGCTGCGCGCATGCCGCACGGCTGGCCGTCGCGATGGAGGGCGTCGAGGGCGCCGAGGTGCTCAACGACGTCGTGCTCAACCAGGTGCTGCTGCGCTTCGACGGCGACGACGACCGCACGCGCCGCGTGGTCGAGGAGACCGTGCGCAGCGGCGAGGCCTGGCTGGGCGGGACCGTGTGGCACGGCGTCCACGCGGCCCGCGTGGCGTTCTCGAACTGGTCGACGGCCGACCGGGACGTGGACCGGCTCGCGGCGGCGCTGGAGGCGGCGCTGGACGCCGCGCGCGCCGGGTCGCCCGTTCGCTAGCGTGGCGGCGCGATGAGCGCCGACGGATTGAAGGCGGCAGTGGCGAAGATGGAGGCCGAGGGGATGCCCCAGGCCGCGATCGACACGTTCCGCCACTACTACGAGCAGCTGGAGAGCGGCGAGACCGGGATGCTCCCGGAGGGCTCGATCGAGCCAGTCGAGGAGGTGGCCGAGCTCGACGAGCTGCCCGAGGAGGACGGCCCGCTGGACCGCGCGGTCGTGCTCAAGCTCAACGGCGGGCTCGGCACGAGCATGGGCATGACCCAGGCCAAGTCGCTGATCGAGGCCAAGGACGGGCAGGCCTTCCTGGACATCGTCGCGCGCCAGGTGGAGGCGCTGCGCGAGCGCGCCGGCGCGCCCGTGCCGCTCGTGCTCATGAACTCCTTCCACACCCGCGAGGACTCGCTCGCCAAGCTCGCCGAGCACCCCGAGCTGGAGTCGCCGGTGCCCGCCGACTTCGTCCAGCACAAGGAGCCCAAGCTGCTGGTCGAGGACCTCACGCCGGTGGAGTGGCCCGACGACCCCGCGCAGGAGTGGTGCCCGCCCGGGCACGGCGACATCTACACGGCGCTGCTGACGTCGGGGATGCTCGACGCGCTGCTGGAGGCGAACCACCGCTGGGCGTTCATCTCCAACTCCGACAACCTCGCCGCGGTGCTCGAGCCGCGCGTGCTCGCCTGGATCGCGCGGGAGAGGATTCCATTTGTCATGGAGGTCACGGACCGCACGGAGGCCGACCGCAAGGGCGGGCACATCGCCAAGCGGCCCGAGGGCGGCTACCTGCTGCGCGAGACCGCGCAGACGCCGGAGGAGGACCTGGACGCGCTGCAGGACATCTCGCGCCACCGCTACGTGAACACGAACAACCTCTGGGTCGACCTCGAGGCGCTGAAGGCGCTGCTCGACGAGCGCGACGGCGTGCTCGGGCTGCCCCTGATCGTGAACAAGAAGACGGTCGACCCGGGCGACAAGTCCTCGCCCGAGGTGTTCCAGCTCGAGACGGCGATGGGCGCCGCCGTGGGTGCGTTCGACGGCGCGCGGCCGCTGCGGGTGCCGCGCAGCCGCTTCTCGCCCGTGAAGTCCACGGAGGACCTGCTGGCGCTGCGCTCGGACGCCTACGTGCTCACCGACGACGCGCGGGTGGAGCTCGACCCGCGGCGCGACCACCGCCCGCCGGTGATCGACCTCGACGACGACCACTACAAGCGGCTGCGCGACTTCGAGCGGCGCTTCCCGAAGGGCGCGCCGTCGCTCGTGGAGTGCGAGCGGCTCTCGCTCGAGGGCGAGGTCACGTTCGGCGCCGATGTCGTGGTGCGCGGGACGGTGCGGGTCGAGGGGCCTCGTGAGGTACCCGACGGTGAGGTGCTCGAGGGCTAGCGGTAGGGCTCCGGGTTCGCCGGTAGGCCGGGATCCTGGACCTCGACCATGTAGCGCCAGGCGTCGGGCCGGCTGCCGTCGAGGTCGGTGAAGCCGTACTCGCGGGCGAGCCCGCCGCTGGAGAGCGAGGCGCCGTTGTGGCGGGCCTTCTCGGGGTCTGCCGCGAGCGCGGCGACGGCGCGTCCCACGTAGCGCGGGGTCTCGGAGATCCCGAAGTGGGGGATGCGCTCGGTCGCGTCGCGCCAGTTGGCCTCCGTGACGCCGAACGCGTCGAGCATCATCTCCGAGCGCAGCCAGCCCGGCGTGAGCGCGACGGCGGTCGCTCGGTGCGGGGCCAGGTCATTCGACTGCGCGTATGCGAGCCGGATGACCGCGGTCTTCGCGAGGTCGTAGAAGGCGTTGATGCGGTAGGTGGTGGCGTTGTACTCGGCCGTCCCGTCGGTCATCTCGACGACGAGGCCGCCGGGGTTGCGGATCAGCAGCGGCAGCGCGTGGTGGCTCGTGATGAGGTGGGTCTTGATCGCGAGGTCGAGCAGGTGAAGCCCGTTGCCGAGGTCGTGCTCCCAGACCGGCGTGTCCCACTCGAACAGCTTCTCGCCGCCCCAGACGTCGTTGACGAGCACGTCGAGGCGGCCGTGGTCGGAGTCGATGCGCTCGACCAGCGCGGCGACCTGCTCTGGCTGGAGGTGGTCGGTCGGGACGGCGATGCCGCGGCCCCCGGCCTCGGTGACGAGCTCGGCCGTCTCCTCGATCGTCTCCGGGCGGTCGTACTCCGAGCGGGCGGCGCGCGTGCTGCGGCCGGTGCAGTAGACGGTGGCGCCGGCCTCGCCGAGCGAGACGGCGATCCCGCGGCCCGCGCCGCGGGTCGCGCCGGCGACGAGCGCGACCGTGCCTTCGAGGTTCGTCATGACAGCATCGTGACGGGGTAACCGGCGGGCGGGTTCGGCATATGTCTTGTTGAACGCTGGTCAACAAGGAGCCGTCGCCATGCCCGCAACCCGCGAGAAGACCTTCCTCCTGGCCCGCCCCGAGGCGCGGGCGCTCGAATGGATGGCCCGCCGCCTGCCCGCGCGGGTCACGCCGGACCACATGACGGCGCTCGGCGTGCTCGCCGCGTTCGGGATCGCGGCCGCCTACTTGCTCTCCAACGGCGATCGCGCGTGGCTGTGGGCTGCGAGCGCGCTGCTCGTCGTGCACTGGCTCGGCGACTCGCTCGACGGCACGCTCGCCCGCGTGCGCAAGGCCGAGCGGCCGACCTACGGCTACTACCTCGACCATCTCGTCGACGCCGTCGCGACCGCGGTGATCGGGCTCGGCCTCGGGCTCTCGCCCTACCTGCTGCTCGCCACCGGCCTGGTGATCGTGATCGCCTACCTCGTGCTCTCGATCAACACCTACCTCGAGACGCAGGCGTTCGGCGTGTTCTCGCTCGGCTACGGGCGGCTCGGCCCGACCGAGGCGCGGCTCGGGCTGATCGCGCTCAACACGGCGCTGGCGCTCGGGCTCGGCCTGGAGGCGACGGTCGCCGGCCTCTCGGTGTCGCTGCTCGACGTGATCGCGCTCGCCGCGGCGGCCCTGATGCTCGGCGGCCTCGCGTGGCGCGCGGCACGCAACCTGCGGGTGCTGGCCGAGCGCGAGCCCTACGCGGCGTAGCGCTCGGCCCGCTGATCCTCCGCCTCGGACTCCGAGAGCATGCGGAAGAACAGGTAGGCGAGCGCGACGCCCATCACCAGCGACTGCTCGAGCGCCATCGTCAGGCCCGCCACGTGCTGGTCGTCGAGGGCGCTCAGCCCCCAGCGGGTCCCGCCCGCCTCGTAGATGTCGTAGAGGACGCTCGAGGAGAACGTCAGCAGGATCCCGAGGAAGCCGACGAGGATCTTCGTCGAGGCCATGTAGAGGATCGGGCCGATCCCGGCCAGCCGCATCCGCGAGCGGATCGGCGACAGCAGGTGCCACCAGTACAAGAACCCGGCGGCGGCGAAGCTGAGGTGCTCGAGCACGTGGATCGCCCCGTGCTCGAGCGCCGCGTTGTAGAGCGCCGGCACGTGCCACAGCCACATCGCCCCGACGTACGCGACGACACCGAACACGGGGTGCCCGAGCGGCCCGGCGGCACGCTCGATCCGGTGCACGTGGCGGGTGACCGGCCGCAGGATCCACTTCGTCAGCGCGAGCGTGAAGAGGATCGGCACGATGTCCGCGAGCAGCAGGTGCTGGACCATGTGCGCGGTCGCGAGCTGCTCCCCGAGCCGGTCGACGGGCGAGACCAGCGCGACGAACAGCGCCAGGATCCCGGCCCACCAGAGGGCGAGCCGCCAGCGGGGCGCGGCTCGGTCGCCGCCCTCGGCGTGCGCCGTGCGCCAGCGGCGCGTGTAGACGTAGCCGTAGCCCGCGAGGGCGAGGAGCACGACGGGCGCGAAGGAGAACGACGCGTCGACGGGGACGGCGGCTGCGAGTGCCACGACGGTTGATTGTGACGCCGGCGAACGTCAACGGCGGCTGGGAAGGGAGGGTGGGGTGGCCCGAGCCGCCCCGTTTCCACGCGAGCGTGCAGTTTCTACGCCTATGCGTGAAGAAGTAACCCCTCGAGGCCCGCAGCCGCCGAACCCACCGCCGTACAAGTCTGCCGTTCAAACGTTGCGAACCCGGTGCACTTTCGTCGCACCGCGCCACCCACACGCGCAACGACAACGGCGACGCTCTCCGGGTGCACGCCTTCCAAGAGCTCCTGGCCCTCCTCGCCCCGCCGTCGTGCACGGCCTGCCGCCGCCCGCTGCACGCCGCAGGGCCGCTCCTGTGCCCGGCCTGCACCCGCGCGCTGCCGTGGCTGCGCGGGCCCGGGTGCCCGCGCTGCGGGCTGCAGCGGCACCGCCGGGGCGGATGCCCGGCCGCGGGAGCGGCGTTCGCGCTGGCCTGGGCGCCCCTGGCCTACGAGGGCGTGGCGCGGGAGCTCGTGCAGGCGCTGAAGTTCCGCGGTGCGCTGCCCGTCGCCCGGTTGATGGCGGCGCAGCTCGCGGCCGGGCTGCCGCCGGCGCTGCGCGGGGTCGACGCGGTCGTGCCCGTCCCGCCGCACCGGGGCCGCCGGAGGCGCCGCGGGTTCGACCCCGCGGGCGTGCTCGCGCAGTCGCTCGCCGCGCGGCTGCAGCTGCCGCTCGAGCCCTGCCTCGCCCGCGGCGGCGGCCGCCGGCAGGTCGGCGCCGGCCAGCGCCAGCGGCGTGACCCCGCACGGCTGGACGTCCGGGCGCGCGGCTCTCCGCCCGCGCGAGCGCTGCTCATAGACGACGTCCACACGACGGGCGCGACGCTGGACGCGTGCGCACGGGCACTGGCCGCCGGAGGCAGCCGCTGGATCGTGGCCGCGACGTACGCGCGGACGTTGTGACGCGGCCGGTGCGGGCGGGGCGCCGAAGTGGGGCGCGGGGCGCGGGCTACGCGATCGCGCGGCCGGCGTCGTCGGCCCACTCGAGCGCAGCGCGGTACGCGCTGGCGAGCGAGACGCCGGGGCCCTGCATGTTCGGGAACTCGCCGCGCTCGTATGCGATCACGGCGCTCAGGAGCTCGCCCTTGGGGCCCTCGCGGCGCAGCAGGGCGAGCTGGATCTCCTCCGTGAACGGGAGCGAGTCGAGCACCTCCGCCATCGGGCTGTCCAGCAGCGCGTCGGCGACGGAGAAGAGGCCGATCGTGAACAGCGTCTCGCGCTCGTCCGGCAGCGCGCTGCCGGCGAGCATCTCGCACATGCGCGCGCGGCGCAGGGCCAGCGAGACCAGCTCGTCGTGGACGTCGGGCAGCGCGGAGATCGCCATCACGACCGCCCAGCGGCGGACGGTGCGGACGCCGAGCAGCGTCAGCGCCTCGCGCACGGACGAGACCGTGCGCGGCAGCGCGAAGAAGGCGGAGTTGACGTAGCGCAGCAGCTTCAGCGACAGGCCCACGTCTGAGGAGATGATCTGCTCGAGGTCCTCGAAGGAGACGTCGCCCGCGGTCAGCTCGGCGAGCCGGCGCAGCGAGCCGAGCCCGGCGGTCGCCACGCTGGTGCGGCGGAACAGGCGCGGCTGGGCGAAGTACTCGCCCTGGAAGTAGGTGAAGCCGAGGTCGCGGCAGGCGGCGAAGGTCGCGTGGTCGGGCACCTCGGTGGCCACGAGCAGCGCGCTCTGCATGCGCGGCACGGCGATTGCGGCGGGCAGCGCCTCGAGCCCGACCTGCGAGACGTCGATGCGCACGATCGAGCACAGCGACATCAGCGGGCCGAGGTCCTCGCGCCCGTCGTAGGCGTCGAGCGCGATCGTGTAGCCGCTGCGGCCGAGCTGCTGGAGCACGGCGAGCAGGTCGTCCTGGGCCGGGTAGGCGGAGATCTGCAGCACGGCCCGGTCCGGGCGCACCGGCGGCGGGCCGATCTCGACGAGGAAGTTGCGCGCGATCGTCACCCACGCGGGGTGGCGGCCGGCGAGCTGCTCGAGCCCGATGTCCCCGAACGCGTCGACCAGCAGCGCGGAGGTCGCCTTGGCGTCCATCGCGGGATCGCCGAGGTCGATCGAGCCGCCGAAGCGCAGCTCGTAACCGACGACGTTGTTGCGCGCATCCGCGATCGGATGGCGGACGACGGCGACCTCGGGACGTCCGGCGGCAGGCTGTGCGAGGGAGCTCACAGCTTCTTCGTCGGCCGGATTGAAGAACTATTGAGCCGTCTGCGCCAACTTCTGCCGAATCTCATCTACGATCCAGCCCCACGACCCCGCCGGCAGAGAGGAGTCCCATGAGGATCGAGGTCAAGGGACGCAACCTTCAGGTCACCGACGAGCTGCGCGAATGCGTCGACCGGCGCTTCGAGAAGGTGGGCAAGCAGGTCAGCGAGCTGGCCGTGCTGGAGGTCGAGCTCATCGAGGAGCGAAACCCGGCCAACCCGGACAGCATGGTGGCCGAGGCGACCCTCCACCTCAAGGGCGTCACGCTGCGGGCGACGGACTCCTCGCGCGACATCAAGCACTCGATCAACCTGATCGCGGAGGAGCTCGCGCGACAGGTCAAGCGGCACCGCGACAAGCGCCGCAGGCGCCGCGAGCAGCGCGCCGCGGCCCAGGCGCCGCCGCAGCAGCCCGAGGCCGGCCCGGGCGCTCCGGGCACGCTTCCGGCCGTCTGAGAGCGCCCGCGGAGGCGGATATCCAGCCTCTATCCTTCGGGGCATGACGATCCTCGATCGCGCCCTGAGGATGGGCGAGGCCAAGCAGTTCAAGCGCTACGCGAAGCGCGTCGACGCCATCAACGCGTGGGAGCCTGAGCTCGAGCTGCTGGACGACGAGGAGCTGCGCGCGCAGGCCGACCGGCTGCGCGAGCGCGCCCGCGACGGCGAGTCGCTCGACGACCTCCTGACCGAGACCTTCGCGGTCGTGCGCGAGGTCTCGCGCCGGCGCATGGGCATGCGCCACTTCGACGTCCAGCTGATCGGCGGCATGGTGCTGCACGGCGGCTCGATCGCCGAGATGCGCACCGGCGAGGGCAAGACCCTCACGGGCACGCTGGCCGTGGTGCTCAACGCGCTCTCGGGCAAGGGCGTGCACGTCGTGACCGTCAACGACTACCTGGCCCGCCGCGACGCCGAGTGGATGGAGCCGATCTACGACGGGATGGGCCTGACCATCGGGATCCTGCAGAACATGCAGCCCTACGAGGAGAAGCGCGCCGCCTACGCGTCCGACATCACGTACGGCACCAACTCCGAGTTCGGGTTCGACTACCTGCGCGACAACATGGCCACGACGCTGGAGGAGAAGGTCCAGCACGGCGGCCGCGTCGGCGAGGACGGCCGTCCCATCGGGATGCACCAGTACGCGATCGTCGACGAGGTCGACAACATCCTCATCGACGAGGCGCGCACGCCGCTGATCATCTCGGGCGCGCCCGAGCAGGCTGCGGACTTCTACGAGCGCTTCGCCAAGCTCGCCCCGAAGCTCGTGCCGGGCAAGAAGCCCGACGGCATGGACCCGAAGACGAAGAAGGAGTTCGTCGCCGACTACGACTACGAGTTCGACGAGAAGCACAAGACGGTCTCGGTCACGGAGCAGGGCGTCGCGAAGGCGGAGAAGTTCCTCGGCATCGACCACCTCTACAAGGCCGAGAACGGCCCGCTCGTCAACCACCTCAACCAGGCGCTGAAGGCCGAGTCGCTCTACAAGCGCGACGTCGACTACGCGGTCGTCGACGGCGAGGTGAAGATCATCGACGAGTTCACGGGCCGGATCCTGGACGGGCGCCGCTGGTCGGAGGGCCTGCACCAGGCCGTCGAGGCCAAGGAGGGCGTGCGCGTCCAGGAGGAGAACCAGACGCTCGCGACGATCACGCTGCAGAACTACTTCCGCATGTACGACAAGCTCGCGGGCATGACGGGCACGGCGCTGACCGAGGCCAACGAGTTCATGAAGATCTACAAGCTGGCGGTCGTGGAGATCCCGACCAACCGGCCGATGGTCCGCGCGGACCGCAACGACCAGATCTTCAAGACCAAGGACGGCAAGTGGGCGGCCGTCGCGCGCGAGATCGCCGAGCGCTACGAGGCCGGCCAGCCCGTGCTCGTCGGCACGATCTCCGTGGAGGTCTCCGAGGTCCTGTCCGCCACCCTGCGCAAGCAGGGCATCCCGCACACCGTCCTCAACGCCAAGCCGGAGTTCGCCGAGCGCGAGGGCGAGATCATCGCCGAGGCCGGGCGCCCCGGCGCGGTCACGATCGCCACCAACATGGCCGGCCGCGGCGTGGACATCAAGCTCGGCGGCAACCCGGAGCACCTCACGCAGCTCGAGCTGGCCAAGCTGGGCCTCAAGCCGGGCGACCCCGACTACGACGAGCGCTTCGCGCAGGTGCTCCCGAGCCTCGAGGCCAAGGTCGAGGAGAACCGCGAGAAGGTCGTGGAGGCCGGCGGCCTGTTCATCTGCGGCACCGAGCGCCACGAGTCGCGCCGGATCGACAACCAGCTGCGCGGCCGCGCGGGCCGCCAGGGCGATCCCGGCGAGTCGCGCTTCTTCCTCTCCGCCGAGGACGACCTCGTGCGCCTGTTCGCCGGCGATCGCATCTACCGCATCCTCGACCGCCTCGGCCCGACCTCCGAGGAGGGCCACGAGGAGCCGATCGAGGCGAAGATGCTCACGAAGCAGATCGAGGGCGCCCAGCGCAAGGTCGAGGAGCAGAACTTCCTCATCCGCAAGCGCGTGCTCGAGTACGACGACGTGATGAACCAGCAGCGCGAGATCGTCTACCAGTACCGCGACGAGGTGCTGGAGGGCCGCGACATGGGCCCGGTCGCGCGCGAGCAGATCGAGGGCGTGATCTCCAACCTCGTCGACGAGTACACCCCCGGCGACTACATCGAGGAATGGGACCTCGAGGAGCTCTGGGTGCAGCTCGACCAGATCTTCCGCGTGGACTTCGCCCCGGACGAGCTCGACCGCGAGGCGCTCGACCGCGAGGAGCTCAAGCGCCTGCTCGCCGATGACGCGCTGAAGCTCTACGACGAGCGCGAGACCGAGCTCGGCGAGGAGCTCATGCGGGCGCTCGAGCGCTACCTGCTGCTGCAGATCATCGACACCAAGTGGCGCGAGCACCTCTACGACATGGACTACCTGCGCGAGGGCATCCACCTGCGCGGGTTCGCCCAGATCGAGCCGATCGTCGCCTACAAGAACGAGGCGTTCACGCTCTTCCAGGACCTGATGAACTCGATCTGGGCCGAGTTCGCCCGCATGATCTACAACGTCGAAGTCGAGATCGAGGGCGAGAACGGCGTGCCGCAGCAGGGGCCCGGCACCCGGCGGGCGGCGCTCGAGTACACGGGCGGCACGGCGGAGGACCAACCGAGCGTCTATGGCGAGGGTCAGGTGGCCGAGGACGAGCCCGTCGCCGTCCAGCAGCGCCGCGTCGACGCCAACGAGCAGCTCGGCCGCAACGACCCGTGCTGGTGCGGGTCGGGCAAGAAGTTCAAGAAGTGCCACGGCGCCAACGCCTGAGCGCGGGCGCAAGCGCCTGAGCTGAGCGCGGCGCCTGACTTCCCGGGCCTAGCGGCGCCGCGTCCGCGGCGCCGGCCGGACCCGGTCCCCGCGCAGCGCGCCCTCGACGGCGCGGCGCGTGGCGGTGTGGACGATGGGGAGGGCGATGAGGTTCATGGGGATTCAGGATGCGCCCGAACACTCATCAGTGCAAATCATCGTTTCGGTGATGCCATAAGCTGTGCCTATGGCGATCGACCCGCGGCGGGTGCTGACGTTCCGCGAGGTCGCGCGGCTCGGCTCGTTCTCCCGCGCGGCTGAGGCGCTGGCGCTGACGCAGCCCGCGGTCTCCCAGCAGGTCGCCGCGCTGGAGCGCCAGGCCGGCGCGCAGCTACTGGAGCGCGGCCCGGGCGGCCTCACCCTCACGCCGGCCGGCGAGCTGCTGCTCGCCCATGCCGAGGTGGTGGCCGACCGGCTCGAGCTCGCCGAGGGCCAGCTCGACGAGCTCACCGCGCACGCGGCCCGCGAGCTGCGGATCGGCGCGTTCCCGAGCGCCCTGGCCACGCGCGTGCCGCAGGCGCTCGCCCGCCTCACGGAGGAACGCCCCGACGTGAAGGCCGTTGTCGGCGAGGGCACCTCCGGCGAGCTCGTCGCGCGCGTGCGCTCGGGCGCCCTGCACGTCGCCGTCTGCTTCCAGGACGCGGCGCGGCCGCGGCGCGAGCACGACGGCGCGGAGCGGATCGACGTCGACGAGGAGCCGTTCGCGGCGCTGCTGCCGCAGGGCCACCCGCTGGCCGGCTCGGGCCCCGTCCGCATCGCCGCCCTGGCGGGCGAGACCTGGGTCGCGCCGTCGCGGGAGGGGCTGATCGTGCACGCCTGCGAGCAGGCCGGCTTCACGCCGGCGATCCGCTACGTCTCGCGCGACCCGCTCGCCAACCGCGGCCTCGTGGCCGCCGGGCTCGCGGTGACGATCAGCCCCGCGCGGCTCGCGGCGGAGTTCACGGGAATCGCCGTCGAGCCGCTGCGCGACGCGCCGACCCGCAGCGTCTACGCGCTGCTGCCGGCCTCGGGCGCCACCGGGCTCGCGCGCGCCTTCGTCGCCGCGCTCCGCTGAGGTTGCGGCCCGCCCGGCGCTCTGGGAGCCTGAGCATGTGAAGACCGGCTCGGAGCGGCGGTCGGACGAGCGACAGCAGCCCGCGGCCGCCGAGACCGCCCGGGCGCCGGCCCCGCCGGGCGTGGCCCAGCTGCTCGCGCTGGGCCACGGCGCCGGCTCACTCGGCATGAGCGCGGCGCGGCGCACAGGGCCGGCCGGGGCCCGCTAGCCTCACAGCCATGGCCGCTCCGCCCTCCGCCTCCCAGCCCACCCCGCAGCGGCTGGCCAGCATCCGTGAGCAAGTGTCCCTGCTCTCGGACTACCTTTGACCCGGCTTCGCTGCAAGGGCGCCTGAGCGCGCTCGAGACCGAGATGGGGGCGCCCGGCTTCTGGGACGACCCCGACCGCGCCGCCAAGACGAGCGCCGAGCACACCCGCACGCAGCGCAAGCTCGACGCGTTCTCCAAGCTGCAGGCCGACGCCGACGACCTCCAGAGCCTCGTCGAGATCGCCGAGGAGGACGACGAGCTCGCCGCTGAGCTGGAGGATGCCTTCGCCTCGGTCGAGACGCGCCTGGCCGCGCTCGAGGAGGAGCGGCTGTTCTCCGGCAAGTACGACGCCGGCGACGCGCTCGTGACCGTCAACGCCGGCGCGGGCGGCACCGACGCGCAGGATTGGGCCGAGATGGTGCTGCGGATGATGATGCGCTGGGCCGAGCGGCGCGGCTTCAAGGTCGAGCTGCTGGAGGCGACCGCGGGGGAGGAGGCCGGCATCAAGTCGGCGACCTTCCGCGCCTCGGGCGAGAACGCCTACGGCCTCTACTCGGCCGAGAAGGGCGTGCACCGGCTCGTGCGGCTGTCGCCGTTCGACTCCGCCAACCGCCGCCAGACGTCGTTCGCGGGCGTCGAGGTGGCGCCGGTGGTCGAGGAGGCCGGCGACGTGGAGATCGAGGACGACGACCTGCAGGTGGACACTTACCGCGCCTCGGGCGCCGGCGGCCAGCACGTCAACAAGACCGACTCGGCCGTGCGGATCACGCACAGGCCCTCGGGCATCGTCGTGCAGTGCCAGAACGAGCGCTCGCAGTCGGCCAACCGCGCGACCGCGATGGCGATGCTGCGCTCGCGGCTGATCGAGCTCGAGGAGCGCAAGCGCCAGGAGGAGATCGCCAAGGAGCGCGGCGAGGCCCAGGACGTCAACTTCGGCTCGCAGATCCGCTCCTACGTGCTGCACCCGTACACGATGGTCAAGGACCACCGCACGGACTTCGAGGTCGGCAGCGCCGAGCGCGTGCTCGACGGCGATCTCGACGGCTTCGTGCGCGCCTGGCTCGAGGCCCAGCGCGAAGGCGGGCCGATAGGTGGCGATCTCCGGCGAGGACCGGCCCACGCGCAGCGGGCCGGCCAACTCCTTCTCGACCGACCAGCCGAACGCCCCCTACCTGGAGGCCGTCGTCGCCTATGCGACGCGCGGCTCCACGCGCTTCCACGTCCCGGGCCACAAGGGTGGCGCGGGCGCGGACCCCGGGCTGCGCGCCGCGCTCGGCTGGGCCGCCCTCGGCGCCGACATCCCGCAGGACATCGAGGGCATCGACCTCGGCCCCGAGCCGACGCCCTACCAGCGCGCCGAGCAGCTCGCCGCCGAGGCGCACGGCGCCGGCGCGCACGTTCTTCCTCACCAACGGCGCCACGCAGGGCAACCACGCCCTGTGCCTGGCGCTCGCGCCGCTCGGCGCCACCGTCGTGGTGCAGCGCAACTCGCACGCGTCCGTGATCGACGGGCTCGTGCTCTCGGGCGGCACGCCGACGTTCGTCGCGCCCGAATACGAGTTCGAGCTTGGGATGGCGCACGGCGTCACGCCCGGAGTCGCTCGCCGCCGCGCTCGAGCGCACGCCGGACGCGCGGGCCGCGTTCATCGTCTCCCCGACCTACTACGGGATGAGCGCGAACGTCGAGGGCTGCGCCGCGGTCTGCCACGCGGCGGGCGTGCCGCTGGTCGTCGACCAGGCGTGGGGCCCGCACTTCGGCTTCCACCCCGAGCTGCCGCCGTCCGCGCTGACGCAGGGCGCCGACGCCATGATCACCTCGACGCACAAGATCGTCGGCTCGCTCACGCAGTCGGCGATGCTGCACGTCGCCGCGACCGGCCGGGTCGACCCCGACGCGGTCGCGCGCACGCTGCGGCTGATGCGCTCGACCTCGCCGTCGGCGCTGCTGATGGCCTCGCTGGACGGCGCACGGCGCCAGCTCGCCCTGCACGGCGAGGCGCTGCTGACCGGCACGATCGAGGCCTCGCGCCGCGCGCGCGAGGCGATCGCCGCCGTCGAGGGCGCCGCCGTGATCGGCGACGAGTTCGTCGGGCGTCCCGGCGTCGCCGGCTGGGACCCGCTGCGGATCGTGATCGACGTCCGCGGGACGGGCTGCACGGGCTACGAGGTCGCGAGCGCGCTGCGCCGCCACTACGACATCCACGTCGAGCTGGCCACCCATGCGACGATGGTGCTGATCCTCGGGCTCGACGAGCCCGCGGGCGCGCTCGACCGCTTCGCGCACGACTTCGAGCAGACCGTGCGCCGGATCGAGCGGCCCGGCGAGCAGCCCGCGCTCGTGCGCGGCTCGGGCTGGTTCGAGAACGAGGTCGTGGTCCCGCCGCGCGAGGCGTTCCTGGGCGATGCGGTCGCCATACCCGTGGACGAGGCGCCCGGCCGCGTCTCGGCCGAGGCGATCGCCGGCTATCCGCCCGGCATCCCCGCGCTGCTGCCCGGCGAGCGGATCACCGCCGAGCTCGTCGCCTACCTGCGCGAGCTGCGCGATGCCGGCGCCCGGCTGCACGGCGCCAGCGACCCGTCGTTCGAGTCCATCTGCGTCCTCCGTCCATGACGACCGAGGAGCTGGTGGAGGCCGCCCTGGCGGAGGACGTCGGGGACGGCGACGTCACGGCGCTCGCGACCGTCGACGAGGCGGCGCGCGGGGTCGCCACGATCACCCAGAAGGCGCCGGGCGTGATCTCCGGCCTGGGCGTGGCGGAGGCGGTCTTCCGGCGGCTGGACCCAGAGGCGTCGATCGAGCGGCTCGGCCCCGAGGGCGAGTGGCGCGAGGCCGGCGCCGGCGTGCTGCTCGTGGAGGGCGCCGCGCGGGCGCTGCTGACCGGCGAGCGGACGGCGCTGAACTTCCTCGGGCGGCTGTCGGGGGTGGCGACGCTGACCGCGCGCGTCGTGCGGGCGATCCGCGACGCCGGCGGCGAGGCGAGGCTGCTCGACACGCGCAAGACGACCCCGGGCATGCGGGCGCTCGAGAAGCGCGCGGTCGCGGACGGCGGCGGCGTCAACCACCGCGCGGGCCTCTACGACTTCATCCTGATCAAGGAGAACCACGCCGCGCTGGCCGGCGGGGTGGGGGAGGCGGTGCGCCGGGCGCGCGAGGCGCGGCCGGACCTGCCGCTGGCCGTCGAGGTGCGCGATCCCGTGGAGATCGACGAGGCGCTCGCGGCGGGCGCGCCGCGGCTGCTGCTGGACAACATGAGCCCGGACGGGATCCGCGCTGCCGTCGCACAGGTGGCCGGCCGGGCGGAGCTCGAGGCGTCCGGCGGGATCGACCCGGAGACAGTTTTGGTCTATGCGACCATTTCTGGGCTACACTACGTGTCGATGGGGGCCCTCACCCACTCCGCCCCGGCCCTCGACCTCTCGCTGATCCTGGAGACCTCCCCATGACCCTCCTCACGCTCGAGAACGTCCCGCAGATGCAGGCCGAGGTACGCGCGCTGGCCAAGGAGCGCGGCGCCGTCATCCTCGCCCACAACTACCAGGTGCCCGAGGTGCAGGAGGTGGCCGACTTCGTCGGTGACTCGCTCGGCCTCTCGCAGCAGGCCGCGGCCACCGACGCCGAGACGATCGTCTTCTGCGGCGTGCACTTCATGGCCGAGACGGCCTCGATCCTCTCGCCCGAGAAGACCGTGCTGCTGCCCGACCCCGACGCCGGCTGCTCGCTGGCCGACTCGATCACGGCCCCGCAGCTGCGCGCCTGGAAGGCCAAGCACCCCGGCGCGATCGTCGTCATGTACGTCAACACGACGGCCGAGGTCAAGGCGGAGACCGACTACTGCGTCACGTCGGCCAACGCGGTCGCGGTCGTCGACCACATCTACCGCGAGCACGGCGAGGACACCGAGATCCTCTTCGGCCCGGACATGTTCCTCGGCGCCTACGTGGAGAAGACGCTCGGGCGCAAGATGCACGTCTGGGACGGCGAGTGCCATGTGCACGCCGGCATCCGGCCGCGCGACATCACCGCGATGCGCGACGCCCACCCGGGCGCGGACTTCCTCATCCACCCCGAGTGCGGCTGCTCGACGTCGGTCATGGAGTACGTGGCCGCCGGCGACGTCGCGCCCGAGGGCGTGCACATGCTCTCCACGGGCGGGATGCTCGGCTACGCGCGCGGCGCCGCGCCCGGCAGCACGGCGATCGTGGCGACGGAGACCGGGATGCTGCACCCGCTGCGCGAGCTGCGCCCCGACGTGGACTTCGTGGCCGCCAACGAGGCCGCGAGCTGCCGCTTCATGAAGATGATCACGCTGCCGAAGCTGCGCGAGACGCTGCAGACGATGTCGGGGCAGGTCAAGGTGCCCGAGGCGATCGCCGAGCGCGCCCGCATCCCGATCGAGCGGATGGTCGCGATCAGCTAGCGTTCAGCAGCTCGGGCCCGTCCGGTCCGAGGTGCACGAGGTTCTCGTAGCGGACGCCGAAGCGGCCCGGCACGTAGATGCCGGGCTCGACGGAGAACACGTGGCCGGCCTGCAGCGGCTCGGGGTTGCCGGGCCGCAGGTAGGGCGGCTCGTGGATCTCCAGGCCGACGCCGTGGCCCGTGCGGTGGATGAAGCGCTCCCCGTGGCCGGCGGCCTCGATCACGTCGCGGGCGAGCTTGTCGGCCTCCTGGGCAGGCAGGCCGGGCTCGAGGCCGGCGATCACGGCGTCGTGGGCGGCGCGAACGATCTCCAGCGCCTCCCGGACCTCGCCGTTCCCGCCCTCCGGGAGGTAGGTGCGCGTGATGTCGGAGTGGTAGCCCGCGACGGTGCAGCCGAAGTCGCACAGGAGCGGCTGCGCGGAGTCGATCGGCGCCTCGCCGGAGACGTGGTGCGGGAGCGCGCCGTGCGCGCCGGAGGCGACGATGTAGTGGTCGTAGGGGTTGGCGCCGGCCTCGAGAAACCGGATCGTGAGCCGCTGGGCGAGCTCGCGCTCGGTGACGCCGGCGAGCGGCTGCCGCGCGATCCACGCCGCCGCCTCGTCGGCATGGCGGCCGGCGGCGCGCAGGTGCTCGAGCTCGTCGGGGCGCTTGCGCTCGCGCAGGCGGGCCAGCAGCCCGCCGTCGAGCGCGAGGTCGAGGCCGGGCCGCGCCGCCTCCAGGGCGAACGCCACGCCCGCCGGGAGCGACTCGCCGACGAGCAGCCGCGACACGCCGTCCAGCACGCGCGCGATCGCGCCCGCCGGGCCCTCGCCGTCGTCCCAGGCCACGACGTCGGCGCCCTCGACCTCGGCCAGCTCGGGGGCGAGCATCGCGGGCGCGAGCGCCCGCAGGCCGCCGCCGGCGAGCACCAAGAGCGCGGTCGGGCGCTCCATGGCGATCGGGGCGAGCCCGGTCAGATGGCGGAGGTCGACGCCCGGGTGGATCCAGACGGCGTCGGCGCCCGCCCGGCGCAGGCCCTCGCGGATCGGCTCGAGGTCGGGGACCACCAGCCCGATCCTAGAGCCGGTCAGCCGCCGCTGCCGCTGCTGCCCGAGCCGGAGCCGCTGTTGTCGGGCTCGAGCTCCTCGAGGGGCTCGGCCGTGGCGTCCTCTGGCTCCGCGGTGTCTTCGCCGCTCCCGGGGCCGCTCGAGCCCGAGGAGCCGCTGGAGCCCGAGGAGCCGCCGGAGCCCGAGGAGCCGCTGGAGCCCGAGCCCGAGTGATCCTCGAGCGGCTCGAGCTCGCCGCCGCGGTGCGAGGGCCCCGACCGGTCGATACCGTCGCGGTCGCCGCTGCCGGAGGAGCCGTCGCCCGAGCCGCCGCCGTCGACCTCGCCGCCGGACGGCCCGCTGCGCGGGCCCGGGCCGGAGCGGCCGCCGTCGTCGCCCTGCTCGCGCCGCGCGGTCCGCTCCGGCGCGCCGGCGGGCGCCGAGCGCGGCTCGGAGATCCGTGACGTCCGGTCGGCGGCGGCCGCGGAGGCCGTGACGGGCCGGAGCGTGCTCGCGCGCGGAGCCGGCGCCTCCCGGCCGTCTCTGGGCGCCGCGATCGCGGCGGCCGGCGCCTGCGGGCCGCTCGCGCGCTTCTCGATCAGCGCGGGCCCGGCGACGGCGCCGCCGGCGATCGCCGCGACGGTGCCGGCCTTGGCCAGCGCGGTCGCGGCCCCAGCGCCCCCGGCGCCCGCCGAGAGCTCCGCGATCCGCGTGGTCAGCTCGCCGCGCGAGCCCCACGCTGCAGCCCAGCTCACGAGCGGCAGCGGCACGACCGCGGTGGCGGCCGCGCGCAGCGCGGAGCGGGCGCGGTGAACCAGCTGGCGCACCGCGCCCGTGCTCAGCCCGAGATCCCCGGCGACCTCCTCCTGGCTGCGTCCCTCGACGGCGATCGCCAGCAGCGCGTCGCGCTGGCGCGGCGGCAGGGCGGCCAGGCCGTGGAGGGTCTGCCGGACAACGGCGCGGCGCTCGAGCTCGTCGCCGGGCGCGTCGGCGATCCGCAGCGAGTCCTGCAGCTCGTCGTAGTCGTAGCCCGACTGGCGCAGCAGGTTGAGGCTCGTGTTGTGCGCGATCCGGTGCAGCCACGGGCGCAGCTCGCGGACCTCGTCGCCGCGCTCGAGCGCGCGCCAGGCCGCCACCAGGGCGTATTGCAGGGCGTCCTCGGCGCGCGCCTCGGGCAGCACGCGGCGGCATGCGCGCAGCAGCTGGCGCCGGTAGCGCTCGACGATCGCCTCGAAGGCGCGCTCGTGGCCCTCGCGGGCGAGCGCGACCAGCCGCGCGTCGGACTGCGAGCGGAGAAGGACGAGCGAAGGCGACGGCATCACGGCACCCCGGTGACACGCCGGGGTCGCCTGGGGTTACGCGGCGGTCCCCGGACGGGTTCAGCCCGTGGGCTCGGGCAGCAGCTCGAGCCCGTGCTCGGCCGCTTCCCGCACGGCTGGCAGCTGCTCGCGCCGGCGCTCGAACTCGGCCGCCGTGTAGCAGTGGATGTCGGCGGGCGCGCCCATCTCGTAGGCGTCCCACAGCGTTCCCGCGACGTAGACGCGCTCCAGCCACGGCACGCCGTCGAAGTGCTCGGAGACGAGCACGATGATGTACTCGGGCCCGCGCTCGCGCTGCGGCGGGGCGCCACGGACGTCGGCCACCCGCGCGCCGCCGAGCAGCGCCCGCTGTACCGGCCAGCGGTCAGCGATCCGCCGCACGTAGCGCTCGAGCTCGCGGTGGTTGAGCTCTTGTGTCACGCGCGGCGGATTGTGGCCGACGGAGCGGCGGCGGGCAAGGCCGAGGCCTCACCCACCGCCGTCTGCTGGTCTAGGCGCCCTTCGTGATGCGGTTCAGGGCCGGGGGCGCCAGGTTCGGGTGGTTGGCCAGGTACGCGGTGAACGCGTCCAGGTCCACCTCGCCGCCGAGCGGCTCGGTGCAGGTCGTGAACACCGAGTAGCCGTCGCCGCCGTCCGCCATGAAGTTGTTCATGGCGATCCGGTAGGAGGCGGCCTTGTCGACGGGGACGCCGCCGAACTTGAGGCTCCCCTCAACGACGCGCTTGGTGCTGTCGCTCCACGTGTAGCTCACGTTCGCCGACGGCAGCATGATCCGGTTCTGGCCGGTCGACGGGTTGTTGAACTGCTGGTTGAGCACGTCGTAGAGCTTCTGGCCCGTGCAGGTCTTCACCACGAGGGTGTTGCCGAACGGCTGCACCGTGAAGGCCTCGCCGTACGTGACCTGCCCCGGCTGCTCGCCACCGCTGATCTGGTTGCGGATCAGGCTGGAGCGGACGCCGCCGGCGTTCATGAACGCCGCGACGGCGCCGCCGAGGTTGCTCGGGGAGGTGGCCTGGAGCATCGCGTCGGCGATCACGTCGCCCATCGGCTGCTCACCGGCGGCGTTCTGGCCGTTCGGCGTGCCGCGCGCGGAGAGGATGTCGGCGCTGATGGTGCCGATGACCTTGTTCGCGAGCGGCGCGGCGAGCGCCGTGTACTTGTCCAGGATCGCCTGCGTGGCCGCGTCCTTCTCCACGTTCTGCGTGACGATCCGGTTGGTCGCGGTGGACCCGGTGATCTTCTTCGACTTGGAGTCGATGGTGAGATCGATGTCCGTGATGACCCGGCCGAACGAGGCCGCGCTGGTCACGAGCTTGCCGGACATCCGGCAGTTGTACGGCTGGTGCGTGTGCGCGGACACGATGGCCCCGATGCGCTTGTCGAGCCCGGCCGCGATGGCCTCCATCTCCGGGCCGACGAAGTTCACGCACCCGTCGACGTCCGTGTAGGCGTCGGGGTTGACCGCCGCGGGCCAGGCCGGCTGCGACGGCGGCCGCTGCGTGCCGCCCTGGTGGAGCAGCACGACGAACGACTTGACCTTCTGCTCGCGCTTGAGCTTCTTCACGAGCGCGTTGGCGGTGGCGACCTCCGGGCGGAACTCGAGCCCGGCGACGGCCGTCGGGGTGACGACGGTCGGCGTGCCCTCGAAGGTCATGCCGATGAACGCGATCTTCGTGTCGCCGACCTTCTTGATCTCGTAGGGCGGGAAGATCGTCTCGTTGGTGCCGGCGAAGAAGACGTTCGCGGCGAGGTACTTGTACAGCGCGCCCGCGAACGTCGACTTGCCCACGCAGCCGTCGACGGGGTGGCAGCCGTTGCCGCCGCGCTGGTTGCCGTACTGCATGCGCTGCAGCTCGGCGACGCCCTCGTCGAACTCGTGGTTGCCCACGCCGATGTCGTCGAAGCCGATCGAGTTGAGCGCCTCGACGGTCGGCTCGTCGTGGAAGAGCGCCGAGACCAGCGGGCTGGCGCCGATCATGTCGCCCGCGCCGACGGTGAAGGTGTTCTTGTTGTTGGCGCGCAGGTTCTTGATGTGCGTGGCGAGGTAGGCGATGCCGCCCGCCGGCACGGTCTTCTGGGCCCAGGACTTCGTCCCGTTGGTGGCGGTCACCTCGTTGCAGCACCCGGTCTGGACGGTGCCCGGGGTGTCCGGGGCGAGATGACCGTGGAGGTCGTTGATGGCGAGCAGCTGGACGTGCTGGTCCTTGGCCTTCGCCTGAGCGGCCGGAACCGCGATGGCCAGCGCGGCGAGCGCAAGGCCGAGGATGCGCGCTCCACTGCGCGCATTCGAGATCTGCATGTGAGTTGAAACCCCTTCGTCGTTCGTGACCGGGCGCCCCCTCAGGCGCCCGCACCAAGCGGGACGCGGTCCGAAAACCCGCGCGTTATGTTGCGGGGAACCCTAGTGCGCCATCGCCGGGAGCGAAAGTCCTCATTCGAACTCGCTCTCGGAATGTGGTCCGACGCAGGCCACCGAGAGCGCCTCGGAGATGCCGCGGGCGATCTCGCCGACGTCCTCGAAGGTCGTCTCGTCGAGCGCCTTGATCGCCGCGTCGGGGTGGATGTCCTGCCCGAAGACGACGGTCTGGGCGGCGGCGTGGCGGGCGACGGCGTTGGTGTTCTCGAACGCCAGCACCCGGCGGCCGGCGGCGTAGGCCTTCGCGCGCGAGAACTCCTCCTCGGTCGGGCCGTCGCGTGCGCAGCTCGTCGACGATCTCGCGCATGCGCGTGTAGGCCTCGACGCACTTGCCGGACTCCAGCCCGGCGGAGAGCTGCAGGATCGGCACGTCGGCGAAGACGTGGTCGATCGCGTAGACGGAATACGCCAGGCCGCGCTGCTCGCGGATCTCGTCGAACAGCCGCGAGCCCATCGAGCCGCCCAGCAGCGTGGAGTAGACGGTCAGGGCGGCGCGGCGGCGCGTGTCGGCGGCCTCGATCTGGGGCCGGTAGGACATCCGCAGGTGGGACTGGTTGGAGTCGCGCTCCTCGACGAGCGTCTGGGGCGAGAACGCCGGGGCCGGCTCGTAGCCGCCGTTGGCCGAGATCGACGGGAAGCGGCAGAAGGCGTCGGCGAGCGTGGCGTCGTCGGGCAGCGAGCTGAGGTTGCCGACGATGAACGCACCACCGCGGGCGCCCGCCCACTGGCGGGTGCGGAACTCGACGATCGCCTCGCGCGTGAACGTGCGCAGGTGCTCCTCGGGCCCGAGCACGGGGCGCCCGAGCGGGTGGTCGCCGAACGCGGCCCGGTCGATCAGGTGCTCGGCCACGACGGAGGGCTGGTCGTTGGAGCGGGCGATCTCCTGGATCACCACGCCGCGCTCGCGGTCGAGCTCCTCGGCGTCGAGCTTCGGGCGGCCCACGAAGTCGGTCAGCAGGTCGATCGCCTCTCCGGCCACCTCGGCACGGCAGGTGATGTGGAACGCGACCAGGTCGTGCGAGGTGTAGGCGTTGAGCACCGCGCCCATCCGCTCGGCCGTCTCGTTGACCTTGCGGTAGTCGTCGTACTTGACGCCGCCCTTGAACACGAGGTGCTCGAGGAAGTGGGCCATCCCGTTCTCCTCCGGGCGCTCCGTGCGCGCGCCGGCGTCGAACGCCACGAGGACCGTGAGGGCGCGCGTCCCCGGGATCTCCACGCGGTGGATGGGGAGCCCGTTGGCGAGGGAGGAGGAGTCGATCGAGGCCATCCCGAGAGGGTAGGCGAAACCATAATTTGCAGGGTTTCTCTCAGCCCGTGAGAAGGCTGCTCGGTACCCTCTCGGGTCGCTGATGGCAGCCACAGAACGCCACGTCCGCCGCCGCGCCCAGCGCGAAGCCGCGTCCCAGCCGGGGCCGACGCCGCCTGCCCGCGAGGGCGCCATCATCGACTTCCGCGGGGTCACGAAGCGCTATTCGAGCGGCGACATCGGCCTCGACGGCGTCTCGTTCGCCGTCCAGCCGGGCGAGTTCGTGTTCCTGGTCGGCGCCAGCGGCTCCGGCAAGTCGACCACGATGCGGCTCCTGATCAAGGAGACCGAGGTCACGGACGGCGAGATCACGGTCGCCGGGCGCGACCTGTCGAGCATCTCGCGCCGGCGCGTGCCCTACTACCGCCGCAACCTCGGCGTGGTCTTCCAGGACTACAAGCTGCTGCCGAACCGGACGGTCTACGAGAACGTCGCCTACGCGCTGCAGGTGACGGGCGGCACGCGCCGCGAGATCCGCGAGAAGGTGCCGGACATCCTGCGCCTGACGGGCCTGTCGCTGAAGCTGCACTCCTATCCCGACCAGCTCTCCGGCGGCGAGCAGCAGCGCGTCTCGGTGGCGCGCGCGTTCGTCAACCACCCGCCGCTGCTGCTGGCGGACGAGCCGACCGGCAACCTCGACCCCGAGACCTCGATCGGGATCATGCAGCTGCTCTACCGGATCAACCGCACGGGCACGACCGTCGTGGTCGCGACCCACGACGTGGCGATGGTCGACCGCATGCGCCGGCGCGTGATCGAGCTCTCCGCGGGCCGCGTCGTGCGCGACGAGCTCGCCGGCGGCTATGCAGCGCGGACCGAGGAGTCCACGCAGGAGTTCGGCGCGCGCCTGTGGGGGGAGTTCGAGTGACCCCCGCTCCCGCCCCCCGGAGCGGCTCGTGAGCTTCGGCTTCTTCTTCCGCGAGGCCGTCCGCGCGCTCAAGCGCAACGCCGTCCCCTCCTTCGCCGCCGTCGCCACCGTGCTGGTCACGGTCCTGATCCTCGGTGTCTTCATCCCGATGGTGCAGGCCACCACGGGAGCGGCCAACGAGGTCCGCAGCAAGGTGATCGCCGACGTCTACATGAAGACGAACGCCACGCAGGCCGACCTCGACCGCGTCCGCAAGCTGATCGACACGCAGGTCCCGCACGTCGGCAAGGTCGCGTTCATCTCCAAGAAGCAGGCGCTCGCCTCCCAGCGCGAGGCCGGCCGAGGTGACTACTACGACCTGCTCGGCTCCAACCCGCTCCCGGACACGTTCCGGATCACGCCCGACAACCCGGACAACATCGGGCAGGTCCGCGACGCGCTCGCGCCCGCGCTCGCCGTCCGGCGGCCGCTCGGTCGTCGACCCGGGGATCGACGAGGTCCGCAACCGCGAGGAGGACACGGCCAAGATCCTGTCGGTGACGCGCGTCGTGAAGCTCACGATGGCGCTGCTGGCGATCCTGCTCGTGACGGCCTCGCTGTTGCTGATCGCCAACACGATCCGGCTCTCGCTCTACGCCCGCCGCCGCGAGGTGGAGGTCATGAAGCTGGTCGGAGCGACGGACTGGTTCATCCGCTGGCCGTTCGTGCTCGAGGGCGTGATGGTCGGCGTGCTCGGCGGGGTCCTCGCCGTGCTGCTGCTCGGCGTCGTCAAGGTCGCCGTGGTCGATCCGCTGGCGGCCGACTTCGCGCTGATCGCCGCGCCGGAGACGATGAACTTCCCGCTGCTGATCGCCCTGCTGCTGCTCGCCTCCGTCGCCGTGTCGGCGGTCGGCTCGGGCATCTCGCTGCGCCGCTTCCTCAGGGTTTAGATCCCCGCGGTACCGTCTTCGCCGCTCCATGCGTCGTTCTCTCGCGGTCATCGTGCTCGTGCCGGTCCTGCTGCTCGCCGGCATCTGGCTCGGCGGCCATCCCGGCGTCCTGCCGGAGTTCGTCCGCGACAAGCTCGTGGACGACGGCGACGCGCAGGTCTACGAGGAGGCCCTGGACATCATCGAGAGCGACTACTACCGCGGCGTCGACCGCGACCAGCTGCTGGACAAGTCGCTCGGCGCCGCCGTCAAGTCGCTCAACGACCAGTTCTCCAACTACTTCTCGCCGGAGGACTACGCGGACTTCCGGGAGGTCACGCAGGGCCAGTTCTCCGGCGTCGGCATGACCGTCGAGGAGACCAAGGAGGGCCTGCGGGTGATGACGGTCTACGACGGCTCGCCCGCCGACAAGGGCGGCCTGAAGCCCGGCGAGATCGTCACGGAGGTCAACGGGCGCTCGATCGCCGGCGCCTCCTCCGAGGCCTCGACGGCCCGGATCAAGGGTCCGGCGGGCACCTCGGTCACGCTGACCGTGAAGGCCGGCAAGCGCGAGCGCGAGGTCGAGCTCGAGCGCGCGCAGGTGGACATCCCCGTCGTCGAGTCCACGATGGAGCGCCAGGGCTCGCGCAAGGTCGGTCACGTCCACCTGGCGGGCTTCACCTCCGGCGCGCACGGCGAGGTCGCCCAGGCCGTACGCAAGCTGCTGCGCGATGGCGCCGACGGGATCGTGCTGGACCTGCGCGACAACGGCGGCGGGCTGCTCAACGAGGCGGTGCTCGTCTCCTCGATCTTCATCCCCGAGGGCAAGATCGTCTCCACGAAGGGCCGCACTCGGCCCGAGCGCGTCTACGAGGCCTCGGGCAGCTCGATCCCGGGCTCCGTCCCCGTCGCCGTGCTCGTCAACCGCCAGTCCGCCTCGGCGTCGGAGATCGTCACGGGCGCGCTGCAGGACCGCAAGCGCGCGACCGTCGTCGGCACCCGGACGTTCGGCAAGGGCGTCTTCCAGGAGATCGAGCCGCTTTCCAACGGCGGCGCGCTGGACATCACGGTCGGCGAGTACTTCCTGCCCAGCGGCCGCAACATCGGCGGCGGCGGAGTCGCCAAGGGCGACGGGATCGCGCCGGACGTCAAGGCCGTCGACAACCCCAAGACCAAGCCGGACGAGGCCCTGGACAAGGCCGTCGGCGTCGTCCTGCGCGACGGCACGTGAAGCACCACGAGCGCGGGGGCCCGCCGGACGAGCGTCTGGCGGGCGGACCGGTCGTCGGCGTGCTCGAGCGGCGCGGGCGCTTCCTGGTCGCCGAGCCGTTCTTCTTCCGCGGACGGCGGATGAGCGTCGACCGGCCGCGCGCCGGCTCGGCGGCGAAGCCCGGCGACCTCGTGCTGGTCTCCCCGAACGGCCCGCGCTCCGGGCACGCGAAGGTGCTGCGCCGCATCGGGCGCCCGGACGTGGCCCGCGACGTGATCGAGGCCATGCTGCTCGACCGCGGCCTGCGGCGGCGCTTCGAGCCGCACGTGGAGCGCGAGGCGCGCGCTGCCGCCGAGCGCCCGCCCGAGGACGAGGCGGAGGGCCGGCTCGACCTGCGCGCCCTGGCGACCTTCACGATCGACCCGCCGACGGCGCGCGACTTCGACGACGCGATCTCCGCGGAGGTCATCGACGGCGGCGCGGTGCGGGTGTGGGTGCACATCGCCGACGTCTCGCACTACGTCAAGCCCGGCTCGGCGGTCGACCGCGAGGCGTTCCGCCGCGCGACCAGCGTCTACGTGCCGGGCACGGTCGAGCCGATGCTGCCCGAGGTGCTCTCCAACGGGGCGTGCTCGCTCGTGCCCCACCAGGACCGGCTCGCCGTCACCGTCGAGCTGGAGTTCGACGGGGCGCAGGTCCGCCGCACCGCCTTCCACCGCATCATCATCCGCTCCGACGCCCGGCTGGACTACCCCAAGGTCGACCGCGTCTTCGCCGGCGAGGAGCCCGCCGACGCGCCGTGGGCGGAGCCGCTCGCCGCCGCGCGGCGGGTCGCGGCGGCCCTGCAGGAGGCGCGCGAGGCGCAGGGCGCGCTGGCCGTGGAGTCCCAGGAGCCCGAGTTCGTGTTCGGGCGCGAGGGGCACGTGAAGGAGCTCGCGTGGAGCGAGCAGACGGAGTCGCACCGCCTGATCGAGCATCTGATGATCGCGGCCAACGAGGCGGTCGCGACGCTGCTCGAGACGCGCAAGCTCCCCGCGCTCTACCGCGTGCACGAGCGGCCGGAGCCCGCGCGCGTCGGGCACCTGGCCGACCAGCTCGCCTCGCTCGACGTGCCGACGCCGCCGCTGCCGGACCCGATGACGGCCCAGCAGGCGGCCGACGCCGTGGCCGAGATCGCGCACGGGGTGGATCGCGAGGTGCGCCGGCGCGGCCACGGGCGCGCGGCGCTGACCTCGCTCGTGCTGCGCACCTTGAAGCAGGCGCACTACTCGCCCAAGAACGTCGGCCACGCGGGGCTGCGCTCGGAGCGCTACAGCCACTTCACCTCGCCGATCCGGCGCTACCCCGACCTGATCTGCCACCGCGCGCTGCTGGCGGCGATCGGCGCCGGCGAGGACGCGCCGCGCGCCCCGGACATGGAGGCCGCGGGGGAGTGGTGCTCGCTGCGCGAGCGCGACGCGATGGCGATCGAGCGCCGCGGCGACGCGATCGCCCGCTGCTTCCTGCTCGAGGCCGAGCTGTTCGAGTCGGGCTGGCACACGGAGTTCGAGGGCGAGGTCGCCGGCGTGATCGGCGCGGGCGCGTTCGTCGCCTTCGGCCGCTTCGAAGGCCTGCTCCCGGTCCGCCGCCTGCGCGGCGACTGGTGGGAGCTCAACGAGCTCGAGACGATGCTCGTCGGCGCGCAATCCGGCAACGCCCTGCGGCTCGGCGACCGGGTCGTCGTCCAGGTCGAGCGCGTCGACGCGCCACGCGGCCGCGTCGACCTCTCGCCGGTCGAGCTCTCGTGCTGAGCTGAGCGCAGGCGCTTGCGTGGCTGGCTCGTCGTCACGTCCTCCCGTCGCAGCGCGCGCAAGCTTGCGCTTGAGCGCTCCCGGGAGGACGTGCCGCGAGCCGCTATCGGACCTCGGGTGGCCGCCCGCGACGTACGTCACATCCTTGCGTTGCCTTGGTAGGGGCAGCTACCGGCATCAGCCTGGGCCATCTGCTCCATGGGCGTCGCGATCTTCGCCCTTCGTGCCCGAGGAGCGCTCGCGGTCTACCGCCATCGCGGCAGGCGGGCCCGGCTCAACGATCGCTGCTCCGCCGACAGCGCGCGAAACCTCCCCCTCTGCATCGAGCGGTGGATAACTGTGCCTCAGACACATCAATCCACCGCTCGGTGCATCTATCGTCGCTGCCGCCGCAATCAGTCGCCGCCGGAGGACGATCCGCCGGAGTCGCCGCCGCCGAAGTGGTGACCCTGAGGGTTCTCGCCGCCGCCCCAGGGCCAAACACCTCCGCCGGCTTCTGACGCCTGACGCTTCCAGCCACGCGGAGGCTTGCCCGCTACGAGGCTGGCGCTCGACTTCTTCTCCTTCGGTACCACGACATCGTCGGGATGCGCATCGGGTGCGTGCGTGTGCCCGTCCTCCACGACTGCGGCAGGCGTCGTGTCACTCGCGGGGCCGAAGATCCGCCTCAACAAGCTCATCTCGGCAAGGTACCCGGCAGCTTTCGCATTGAGCAGATGCGATCAGCGTCTCACGCGTAGATTCAGCGCCTCCTGGGAACGGAACCCGGCTCGGCCGCGTGCAGACAAGGAGTACGAGGCCGAAGGTTGACAGTGCCACTGCGTCGTGCCTGATGGGCAGCTACGAGCGTCCGCGTCGCGGACGGCGCGAAGTATAAGTTCGGCATGGCAGGGCATCGGATCTACAGGATCGAGCGTCGCGAGCGTCTACCCGCACTACGTCAGCAAGGTCGAGAAGAAGGGCCGGACGAAGGAGGAGGTGGACGAGGTCCTGTGCTGGCTGACCGGCTACGGCGCGAGCGAGCTCGGCGCGCAGCTGGAGCAAGGCACGGACTTCGAGAGGTTCTTCGCCGAGGCTCCTGCGTTGAATCCGTCGCGGAAGCTCATCACGGGCGTGATCTGCGGCGTCCGCGTAGAGGAGATCGAGGACCCACTCATGCAGGAGATCCGCTACCTCGACAAGCTCATTGACGAGCTCGCTCGAGGCAAGACGATGGAGAAGATCCTCCGCACACAGTGATCCGGCGCCACAACCGTCGGCCGACCGGGAGCATCCCCTGGCGCTCCTGCTTGGAGGAGAAGCGGTAGCGGCCGGCGCGGCAACGGCTGCCGCTGTCGCGCAAAGCAGCAGTCAGGCGCGCTTGTCCCGCGTGCGCTGGGGCTAGTAGCGTCGTCACATGAGGGTGGTGGTCGCCGGAGGTGGCGTTGCGGGTCTCGCGGCTGCGCTCGCCGTTGCTCGCGCGGGTCACGAGGCGGTAGTGCTCGAGCGTGACGTGATTGATCCGTGGGTGCCGCCGCAGGCGGCCCTGGCGCTTGAGCGTCGTGGCATCCCGCATTACCTGCAGCCGCACACCTTCCTGCCGCGGGGCCGACGGGAGCTTGCCGATTGGGCTCCCGATGTCCTCAACGCGCTTCTGGAGGCCGGCGCACACACGCAGCACCTGGCGCGCAAGCTTCTCGGGCCGCCGCAACGCGGTGACGAGGACCTCGTGTACCTCTGGGTGCGGCGTCCGATCATCGAATGGGCGCTGAGGCGCGCGGTCGCGACTGAGCCGGCAATCGAGATCCGCGCCGGTGTGCGCGTGACCGGCCTGCTTGGGGAGGACGTCAACGGCGCGCAGAGGATCCGCGGTGTCACGCTCGACCCCGGCGAGCCAGTTCGCGGCGGCCTCGTCGTGGACGCACTCGGCCGCTACCGCTCACCGCCTGGCTGGGCCCGCGCGCCGGGTGAGCCGACCGACTGCGGAGCGATCTACTACTGCCGCTACTTCGAGCTGCGCGAGGGCGTCGACTACCACGACGCGCCGATCCTCAACCCGCGCGGCGATCTCGGTTACCTGGGCTTCAACACTTTCCGCGGCGACAACCGCACATATGCCGTGATCCTGCTCGTACCGGCGGCCGACCATGAGTTGCGCGTCCTTCGCCACGAGTCGGCGTTTCGAGCCGCGTGCGGCGCGATCACTCCGCTCGACGCCATGACCTCCCCTGACTACGGGCGGCCGATCACCGACATCATGCCGATGGGCGGCCTGATGAACGTTGAGCGAACCGGCGATCCACTGGCGTCAGGGTTGGTCTCCCTCGGAGACGCGTTCTGCCACACCGACCCCGCATTCGCATACGGCATCTCGTTCGCATTCGTGCACGCGCGAGCGCTCTCACACGCCATGGGAGAAGGCTCCGACGTGGACGCGATCGCAGAGCGCTACCGCGGGCACGCCGGGCCCGAAGCGCGAGAGCGGCACGCCCTGGCGTGTGCCATGGACGCCGACCGCGGGCGGCGCTGGAGCGGCCAGTCGATCGACATCCGCCGCCGCAGCGGCAGCTACCCGCTGTTCTCGTTCGTCGGCGCGCTCGCCGCCGCGCCGCACGACGACGAGGTCCTGCGACGCACCGTACGCCGCATCGGACTGCTCGACCGCAGCGCCGTCTTCGACGAGGACGAGGCCCTTCACGACCGCATCGAAACGATCCTCGACGCGGCACCTCCTCCGCCACCGCCAGGACCTACTCGAGAGCAGATGCTCACGCTGCTTCAAGCAGCGACAGCAGGACGCCCCCCGGCAGCTACAAGCGCCGCGACGCGCCCGCCGAGCGCATGAGGCGTCGTTTTGACTGACGACTGCCGGAGTAGATTCGCCGGAGGGGCCAGGGGGAACCAGCGGGCCGTACGCGAGGAGAGGGACCGGAGCGACGGGCTGCATGCCCGTTTCGGCGACCAGCTCGGACTCATGCGACAGCCACAGGCACGAGCGACGCTCGCGCTGATAGGGACAAGCAGCGCGCTCGGCCCCGGAGGTACGACGACGCGTGCTGCGCCGTGCGTCCAGCGAAGCCTCGCACGGAATGCGGAGGTCGCTTGCTTTGGCCGGCGCCGACTGAGAGGGTCGCGAAATCCCAATCCGTCAGGAGCGCTCATGCCCAAGTACCTCATACAGGCGTCCTACACGCTGGAGGGAGTGAAGGGCGTCCAGAGCGCCGGCGGCACCAGCAGACGCGACGCGGTCGCGAAGGTTGCCGAGAGCGTGGGCGGTCAGATCGAGAGCTTCCACTTCGCCTTCGGCGACCACGACGTCTACACGATCGTCGATCTTCCCGACAACGAGAGCGCTGCGGCCGTGGCCCTCACCGTCAACGCGGCTGGCGGAGCATCCGCCAGGACCGTAGTGCTCCTAACGCCGGAAGAAGTTGATGCGGCCGCGAAGCGATCCGTCGACTACCGCCCGCCTGGAGCCTGAACCAAGCACGAAGGGCATAGGACGACCCTCGTGGTGCTGCGAGTGATGAAGCGGCGCGGCGAGCACCCGGAACGAGTGCAGTCGCGCTGCTCCCTTGAGCGAAGATCGCGACGCCCAGGGAGCAGATGGCCCAGGCGCCCGCCGGTAGCTGCCCCTACTCAGGCAGACCAGCGTGGGTGGCGTACGTCACGGGCAGCCGAGCGTGTCCGATGGCGGCTCGCGGCACGTCCTCCCGGGAGCGCTCAAGCGCAAGCTTGCGCGCGCTGCGACGGGAGGACGTGCGACGAGCCAGCCGCGCCCACGCCGGGGCGCGGCGCGTTACCTGGCCAGCAGGAGCTCGGTGACCGCTCCGAGCACGGCCGGGCTCAGGTCCATTCCGATCAGCTCGAGCGCGGCGTCGGCCGGGGTCGGTGCCCCGTTGACGGCGTCGAAGACCGCGTTCTTGACCGGGTTGGGGAGGTGGGCGCGGTCGAGCAGCGCGAACAGCCGCTCGCGCACGTCTTCGCCGGTTCGTGGCGCGCCGAGCCGGTGGCGGTGCTCTGCGGCCTGGTCGAGCGCGCCGAGGTCGACCGGCTCGTCGTCCTCGAAGCCGTGCGGCACCACCACGAACGTGCGCGAACCGGGCAAAGTCCCCCGTTCGCCCTCGACGGCGCCGATCGTCAGCTCGCCGTCGCGGAAAGAGAAATAGGTGCGGGCCCAGCGCTCGTCGTCGCGGTCCTCGGCGAGCGTGAACTCGCCGTCGCCGCCCGCCCATACGTGCAGCACGACGCGATCCGGGACGTCGGTGCCCGGGCCGTCGGCGGCCAGCGGCAGGACCGTGCCCGGGCGGACGAGCACGGGGATCGAGTCGAGGTCGCGGTGCAGGGCGATCGTGCGGCCGCCGCGGTAGCGCAGGCCGGTGAAGACGTCGACCCACTCGCCCTCGGGCAGCCAGGCGTTGACGGCGCCCAAGCGGGTGTCGGCGTCGACGGGCGACGTGATCGGCGCGACGAGCAGCTCCGTGCCGAACATGAACTGGTTCGGGACGCGGTAGGCGGCGGGGTCGTCCGGGTGGTCGTAGTACATCGGCGAGACCAGCGGCGCTCCCTCCTCGTGCGCGCGCAGGGCCATCGTGGCGATGTAGGGGACGAGCCGGTGGCGCAGCCGCAGCGCCTCCCCGATCAGCCGGCGTGCGACCTCGCCGAAGCGCCACGGCTCCTTGGCGATGAAGCGGTCGGCGGTCGAGTGCAGGCGCAGGATCGGCGAGAACACGCCGAGCTGGACCCAGCGGGTGACCAGCTCGTCGTCCTTGATCCCGAAGAAGTGGCCGCCGACGTCGTGGCTCCACCAGCCGTAGCCGGCGTTGGAGGCCGTCGCCGTGAACTCCGGCTGGAAGTGCAGCGAGTCCCAGGAGACGACCGTGTCGCCCGAGAAGCCGACGGGGTAGCGGTGGCTGCCGATCCCGGCATAGCGGGAGAACGTCAGGGGCCGGCGGCCGTTGCGCGCGGAGTCCAGGAAGTGGAAGTGGTTGAGCAGCCACAGCGGGTCCAGCCCCGGCAGCTTGGTCACCTGGCCCTGCTGCCAGTCCAGCCACCAGAAGTCGACGCCCTCGTCCTCGAGCGGGTGGTGCAGCTCCTCCAGGTAGGCCTCGAGGAACTCCGGGTCCGTGGGGTCGAAGTTGACGGGCAGCTTGGAGGCGGGGTCGATCCCCATGCGCTCGGCGACGCGCGGGTAGGCGTCCTCGTGCGCGCGCACGCCGTCGGCGGGGTGGACGTTGAGCGAGACGGCCAGCCCGCGCTCGTGCAGCTCGGCCATGAAGGCGGGCGGGTCGGGGAACAGCTCGCGGTTGAACGTGTAGCCCGTCCAGCCGCTGCCCAAAGAGGGGTCGATGTCGACCAGGTGCCAGTCCATGTCCAGCACGGCGACGCTGAACGGGAGACCCTCCTGCGCGAAGCGGTCCATCAGCGCGAGGTACTCGTCCGCGCTGTAGGCGTAATAGCGGCTCCACCAGTTGCCCAGCGCGTAGCGCGGCAGCAGCGGCTGCGGGCCGGTGAGCTTGTAGAGCGCCCGCAGGGCGGCGCGGTAGTCGCGCCCGTAGGCGAACACGTAGAGATCGGTGGTGCCCGGGCGGCGCGGTGCGATCCAGCCGTCCTCCTGCAGGAGCACGGTGCGCGAGTCGTCGACGACCGCGATGCCGTTGCGGCCGAGCACTCCGTTCTCGAGCGGGACGCGGCCGTCGGCCTCGTCGAGCGTGCGCGCGGTGCCGCCGAGGTTCTCGAGCGTCTGGCCGGGGCGCCAGACGCTGCGGTAGTTGCTCACCCCGCCCTTGGCCTGCACCGAGAGCCCCTCGGCGCTGAAGGCCCGCTTGTCGTAGACGAGCTGCAGGCGCTCGGTGTGCAGCTCGAGCTCGTGCTCGTCCTCGGTGATCTCGAACCGCGCGGGCGCGAAGGAGCGGTCCACGACGGTCTGCGACGGGCGGTCCTCGAACTGCCCCTCGTCGGAGTACTCGAGCCGGATCAGGCCCGTGTCGAGCACGGTGATCCGGTAGCGGTCGCCCTGCACGACGTTCTCGGGGGCGGCGAGCGGCTGGGCGTGCGGTCGCAGGTGCGGCTTCACGCGCGTGCAGGCTAACGTGGGCGGCCATGCCGTCCCGCGACGTCGCGACCAACCGCCGTGCCTCTCACCGCTACCACCTGCTCGAGCGGTGGGAGTGCGGCCTCGTGCTCCAGGGCACCGAGGTCAAGGCCCTGCGCGACGGCAAGGCGCAGATCAAGGACGGCTACGCGAGCGTGCGCGACGGCGAGGTGTGGCTGCACAACGTCCACATCCCGCCCTACGGGCCGGCCTCACGCGAGAACCACGAGCCCGAGCGCCCGCGCAAGCTGCTCATGCACCGGCGCGAGATCGACCGGCTGCTCGGCAAGACGCGCGAGAAGGGACTCACCCTGGTGCCGACCCGCCTCTACTTCTCGGACGGCCGGGCGAAGGTCGAGATCGCCTTGGCGCGGGGCAAGGACGTCGGCGACAAGCGCCAGTCGATCAAGGAGCGCGAGATGAAGCGCGAGATGGAGCGGGCCATCCGCCGCTGAAGCATGTCGAGAAGCGCTGACCGGCTCCGCTCACCGGGTGAAGGGCCGTGACAGACGCGGTCCACGACACGAGGAGACTCGAGGAAATGGCGCTCAAGCGGATGGACAACGTGCTGATCGTGGTCGAGGACCTCGAGGCTGCGAAGGCGTTCTTCGTCGAGCTCGGTATGGAGCTGGAGGGCGAGACGGTGGTCGAGGGGCCGTCGGTGGACAGCACGGTCGGGCTCGAGGGCGTGCGCGCCGACATCGCCATGCTGCGGGCCCCGGACGGCGAGGGCCGGGTCGAGCTGACGCGGTTCCACACGCCGCCGGCGGTCAGGGCCGAGCCGCGAGACGCGCCGGCGAACGCGCTCGGCATCCGCCGGATCATGTTCGCCGTCGAGGAGCTCGACGACGTCGTCGCCCGCCTGCGCACCCACGGCGCCGAGCTCGTCGGCGAGATCGCGCGATACGAGGACAGCTACAAGCTCTGCTTCGTGCGTGGCCCTGAGGGCTTCATCGTCGGGCTGGCCGAGCAGCTCAGCTGACGCGGTGCGATGAGTCTTGCCGCGTGCGGCAGTCTGTAGGCGCATGGTGAAAGAGTTCGAAGCCCAGCTTCACAAGGGCGACAACCCAGGTGCGTGGACGTGCGTGGTGCTGGACGATGTGCCGGAGCTCTTCGGCACCCGCGGGCTCGTCAAGATCCGCGGGATGATCGACGGTGAGCCGTTCGACGGCGCGCTGATGGCCCAGGGCGACGGGACGCACAGGCTGCCGGTCAGGGCGGCGCTGCGGAAGTCGATCGGCAAGCAGGCGGGCGACACCGTCCGCGTCCGGATCGACGAGCGGATCGGGTAGCGGTGGCCGTCCGGCGGATCATGCCCTACCACGAGTCGCCGGACTTCGAGGCCACGCGGGAGTTCTACACGCGGGTGCTCGGGCTCGAGGAGGGGAGCTTCGGCGGCGGCTACATCGGCTTCGGATCGGGCCAGGCGCAGGTCCTGTTCGCGCCTCCGGGCGAGCAGCCCGTGCTGCCCGACATGGGCGTGGACGTCGGTTCGCGCGACGCCGTCGACGCCGCGCACGCCGGGGCGGTCCGGTCAGGGCACGAGGTCGTCTACGGCCCGGTGGACGAGCCGTGGGGCGTCCGGCGCTTCTTCGTCCGCGATCCGAACGGCATCGTGATCAGCGTGTTGGCCCACGACTAGCCGGACTCGCCCGCTGGGCCCCCGCTGCCGCGGAGGTCCATGTGGGGGCGGTCCGGGTCGCCCGCGCCGGGGAAGCCCGCGTGCTCGCCGGCGTCGGGGCCGGCGGGCCGGTGAGCTCCGGGGGCGCCGACGAGCTCGCCGACCTGCTGCCGCCGGGCCGGCGACATGACCGGCCACCCGGCCTCGTAGCCGAACACCTCGCGCATCGGCGTGCACCGGTAGCGCGACGAGATCACCTCGATGCGGTCCGGGTCGATCAGCGCCGGGTGCGCGCTCCCGCACGCCCGGCCCAGGGAGAGCAGCTCGGCGCGCAGGCTGATGAGGTAGTTCGCCGCCCGCGTGTACTTGAGGTCGGGGTCGAGGCCGTGCATCAGCCACTTGTTGTTGGTGGCGACGCCCGTGGGGCAGCTGCCGGTGTGGCAGCGCTGGGCCTGGATGCAGCCGATCGCGAGCATCGCCTCGCGGCCGACGTTGATCATGTCGCAGCCGAGCGCGAGCGCGTGCAGCCCGGCGTCCGGGAAGCCGAGCCGGCCGGCGCCGATGAAGACCACGTCCTCGGCGATCCCGACCCGTGCGAACTCGGGGTAGACGCGCGAGATCGCGAGCTTGAAGGGCATCGCGACGTGGTCGCTGAACGCCAGCGGCGCGGCGCCCGTGCCTCCCTCGCCGCCGTCGACGGTCACGAAGTCGGGCCCGCCGCCGGTCGCGGCCATGCGCTCGGCGAGCGTCTCCCAGAACCCGAGCTCGCCGACGGCGGACTTGATCCCGACCGGCAGGCCGGTCGCGTCCGCGATCCGCTCGACGAACTCGATCAGCCCGTCCACGTCGGAGAAGGCCGAGTGGTACGACGGGCTCGCACAGTCGCGCCCGGCAGGGACGCCGCGGATCTGCGCGATCTCCTCCGTGACCTTGGCCGCCGGGAGCAGCCCGCCGAGGCCGGGCTTGGCGCCCTGGGAGAGCTTGACCTCGATCGCCCGCACCGGCACGTCGGCGATCCGCTCCTGCAGGTGCTCGAGCGAGAAGCGGCCGGCCTCGTCGCGACAGCCGAAGTAGCCCGTCCCGATCTGGTAGATCAGCTCGCCGCCGTGGCGGTGGGCCCGCGCGAGCCCGCCCTCGCCCGTGTTGTGCAGGCAGCCGGCCAGCGCGGCGCCGCGGTTGAGCGCCTCGACGGCCACGGGCGACAGCGAGCCGTAGCTCATGCCGGAGATGTTCACCAGCGACGCGGGCCGGAACGCGTGCCGGCGCCCGTGCGCGGCCCCGAGCACCTTGGCGGCCGGAAGGTCGTAGTCCGGCGCGGCGCCGGGCTCGCCCTTCTCCGGCGCCGGCACCGGGAACGGCGAGTGCTTGAAGACGATCAGGCTGTCGACCTGCTCCATCTCGTTGTCGGTGCCGAAGCCGAAGGTGTTGATCTCGCGCTTCGAGGACGCGTAGACCCAGCGGCGCTGGTCACGCGAGAAGGGCCGCTCCTCGTCGTTGGACGTGACGATGTACTGGCGCAGCTCCGGGCCGACCGCCTCCAGCCAGTAGCGGAAGCGCCCGAGGACGGGGAAGTTCCTGCGGATGGCGTGCTGGCGCTGGGTCAGGTCACGCGCCACGACGCCGGCGAGCGCGGTCCCCGCCAGGCTCGCGGCGCGGACGCCAGGGCGTTTCCAGAGCGGCTCGGGCACGGGATCGTCCTTCCCGGTGACGCGCCGCATCACCCATCCGGCTCGCCGGGGCTCAGAGGTGTCCGCTCACCAGCCAGCTTCCGTCCCGCCAGCGCCACTCGAACGTCCCGCCGAAGCTGACGGTGGCCGTGGCGCGCTCCCCGTCCACGTCGACGCGGGTGACCTGGGCGGTGCGGATCGCCTCGACCGCCTCCGGGTTCCTCGTGATGGTGGCGATGAGGTGATCCCAGTTCGAATCGCAGTCGACGACTGTCGGCGGAAGCAGCTCGCGCATCGCCTTCGTCGCCTGATCGTCGGCCTTCTTCCACGCCTCGCGGTTCTCGGGGACCGTGTAGGAGCAGAGCTTGGCGCCACTTCCGGGCGTGATCTGCATCAGGTTGTACTCGTGCATCCGCTGGCGCACCTGGGCTTCGCTCGTCGCCGTGTCCGGCACCGGCGGGTCGCCACCGCAGCCTGCGAGCACGACCGCGGCGACCGCCGCGGCGATGATCCGTCTCGTCACGAGGCTTGTGTCGGACGCCGCCCCCGTGGAGGCAAGCCCCGATGTCTGCGGGCGGACGCCGCGCCGGGTTTGCGACAGTGGGCGACGTGCCGCGGCGGGACCGTCATCTGACCTGGGAGGGCTGCTTCAACGTGCGCGACCTCGGCGGGCTTCGCACGGCCGACGGGCGCCGCACGCGGTTCGGGCGCTTGATCCGGGCCGACGGGCTCGGCGGTCTGACCGCAGCTGGTTGGGCGGCGCTGGAGGCCGCCGGGGTGCGGACGGTCGTCGACTTGCGCAACGACGACGAGGTCGGCGAGGACGCCGCTCCGCGGCCGGCCTCTGTGACGACCGTGCGCGTTCCGCTGGACGCAAGCGAGCACCGCGAGTTCTGGAACGTCTGGGGAAGCGGACCGCAGTTCGGCACGCCGCTCTACTACGAGCCCCACCTCGAGCAGTTCCCCGAGCGTAGCGCCGTCGCGATGGCGGCGATCGCCCGTGCCGCGCCGGGCGGGGTCGTGTTCCACTGCAGCGCGGGGCGCGACCGGTCAGGCCAGATCGCGATGCTCGTGCTCGCTCTGGCCGGCGTGGAGCCGGAAGAGATCGCCGGCGACTACGCGCTCAGCGCCGGGCGGCTCGCAGCCCGCGCGCTGGCGTGGGGGCACGAGGACCAAGGGCCGCACCTGGAGGCCTTCCTGGCGGGGCGCGGCACGACCGCAGGCGAGGTGATCCTGGGCACCCTCGACCGACTGGACGTCGAGTCGCGCCTGTGCGGCCGGGAGCTGACGCGCGAGGACGTCGCGGCGCTGCGGGCGCGGCTGCTCGACCCGTGAGCCGGCAACACGCTCCGGCGGCGGTGGGGGCGCGTCAGTAGATGCCGAGCAGCGCCAGGGCCGGCAACCCGAACACGAGCACGAGCACGACGATCAGCAGCCACTTGCCGGTCTCGCTGCCGAACGTCAGCGCGCTCAGGAACGACCCCGCGCGCTGTGTCGTGGCCGGTCCGGCGTCCCAGCGGCGGATGTCCAGGTCGGCGCCGCAGATGGCGCAGCCGGCCGCGAACGGGGAGACCCGTTCTCCGCAGGAGGGGCAGCGGGAGCGATCGGCCATGGTCGACATTCTCGACCGGCTTGTGGCGGCTCGCAACCCGGCCATCTGTCCGCTGCGTCAGTGGTCGAGGACCTCGCGGAGCTTGCGTGCGAACGCCTCGGGCTGACCCGCGTAGCCGAACTCCCCGCCGAGGAACCCGCCGTGGTGGCTCGGGAACACGGTGGCGTCCTGACCGAGCAGCTCGGCGGTGGCGACCGCGGCGCGGCCGGTGAAAATGCCCTCGGACTCCTCGCCGACGGCGATGACGATCCGCGCGGGCGCCGCTGCGAGCGCGTCGGGGTCGGGCCGGTAGCCGCTGACCGCCCACGAGCGGTCCGAGAGCAGCGGGTCCTCGCGGTGGCCGTCGTCCTCGGTGGGCATCCCGAAGGCGCCGGGGTCGGGTGCGGGCTGGGCGAAGTACTCGTCGGTGAACTCGCCCCGCCACGACGACATCGCCATGAAGGCCGCCATCCCGGCGCCCCGGCCCCCGGCCTCGTACGCGTCGCGGAAGCCGGCGCGGGCGCGCTCCACCGCCGCGGCATCGGGCAGCACCGGGATCAGCGGCGGCTCGTGCGCCACCAGCGTGGCGACGTCATCGGGATGGGCCGCCACGAGCGCGAGCGCGGTCACCGCGCCTCCGCTGCTCGCGAACATCTCGACCGGGCCGACGCCGAGGGCTTCGATCACGGCGTGCACGTCCTCGGCCTGGACGGTGGGGGAGTGGTCGGTCCGGCCGTCGCTGCGGGTGCTGCGGCCGAGGCCGCGCGGGTCGTACGTGACCACGGTGCGGTCGGGGAAGTGCGACCTCAGCGCGCCGAAGCCGCTGGCGTCCATGGGCTGGCCGATCATCACCAGGGGCGGGCGCCCGTCCGCGGTGGGCAGCGGTCCGTGCACGTCATAGGCGATGGCGGCCCCGGCCGTCTCGAGCGTGTGCGTCGTCGTCATGTCAGCTACGACCGCCCTCGCCTCGAGAACTCATCGCTCTCAGATCGCGTCGGTGCGGTCCACGAACGTCAAGTCCATCCCGATCGCGCACGCGGCGATCAGCCCGACGTAGACGACCGCGACGAGCAGCCGGTGGGCCGGCTTGACGCGGTAGTAGGCCTGGTTGCCCTCGGCGCCCTGCTTGCGCGTCTTCCAGCGCCGCCAGGTCTCCATCCCGCCGAGCAGCAGGATCAGCACCAGGATCGGGTTCGGGAACAGGACGAAGAAGCCGAGCATCGCGGCGAAGCCCGCGAACCACATCCACGGCGCCATCGCGGCCATCGCGCGGCCGCCGTCGAGCGGCACGACCGGCGCGAGGTTGAAGAGGTTCAGGAAGAAGCCCGTGAACGCGAGCGCGCGCAGGAAGTCGGAGTCCGTCGCCTCGGCGACCGGCACGAGCGCGGCGGTGGCGAGCGTGCCGAGGATCGGTCCGGCGAGGCCGATCCGCGCCTCGGCGAGCGCGTTGCCGCCCATCGAGCGCGCGCCGACCGCGGCGCCGAGGAACGGGACGAACAGCATGCCGCTGATCTTCACGCCCTCGCGCTTCATCTGGATCACGTGACCCATCTCGTGCACGAACAGCAGCGCGACGAAGCCGACAGCGAACCGCCAGCCCCAGATGATCGCGTAGGCGGCGACCGACACGAGCATCGAGGCCGAGGTGGTGAGCACCTTCAGCTTGGGGATCAGCAGCAGGAGGACCTTGAGCTTCGCGCCGAACTTGAGGACCGCCAGGCCGACCAGGAACAGCGGGCCGAGCCAGCGCTTGAAGCGCGAGTCGGGCTGCTGCGGGGGTGGCAGGGGTGGTTCCGGTGCCTCCCGGGCGGGCGCGACGGGCGGGAGCCAGGTGCTGCTCATGCACCCAGTGTGGCAGCGGCGATTTCTCCGCTCGTTGCGGAATCGTGCCCGTGCGACGCTTGCAATCCTGCGCGGGCCGCGAGAAAGTGCCCCCAGACGCGGAGGTCAGAGACGCAGAGAGCGAGGCCATCGAAGTGAGAGGCCCGCCGCCCTGAGCCCGGAGGCTTCGGCCACCGGAGGAGGGCTCTTCGAGCGGCTCCCTCCGCGTCCCTTTTCGTCAAGCGCCCTCCGGGGCGCTTTTTTCATGCCCTGACGCGAAAGCTCCCAAATTGGTCGATGTTCGCGCGCGGGCCTCTTGCGCCGGCCGGGGCGACGCGAGAAGGTTCACCCAGACGCGGAGAGCGTTGAGACGCAGAGAGCGAGGCCATGAGGTGAGAGGCCCGCCGCCCTGAGACCGGAGGCTTCGGCCACCGGAGGAGGGACCTCGAGCGACTCGGGTTCTCCGCGTCGCTTTCTTTTAACGCCCGGTCTCGGCCTTCTCGAGCAGGTTGAGCCAGATCTCGCTGCGCGTGGGGAACGCCGGAACCGCGTGGCGCAGGCGGGCGACCGGCACCTCGCCGACGATCGCGATCGTCGCCGCGTGCAGGAAGTCCGCCACCTCGGCGCCCGTGATGGTCGCGCCGATCAGGACGCCGCGCTGCCGGTCGATCACGAGCCGGCTCGTGCCCGCCGCGTTGCGGCCGTAGTACGAGCCGCCCGCGTTGCCGGACGTGTCGACCTCGACGATCTCGACGTCGAGGCCCGCCTCCTCGGCGGTCTCGGACGTGTGCCCGACGGCGGCCACCTGCGGGTCGCAGAAGATCACGCGCGGCGACAGCGGGCCGTCGGCGCCGTGCTCGACCGCGAGGTCCTGCCCGAGCACGTGGGCGGAGGCGATGCGCGCCTGGTACTTGCCCATGTGCGTGAACAGCGCCTTGCCGTTGACGTCGCCGATCGCGTAGAGCCAGTCGTGGCCCGGCACGACGTAGTGCTCGTCGACCTCGACGTACTTGCCCGCCTCGAAGCCGAGGTCCTCGAGCCCGAGCTGCTCCGTCTGCGGGGTGCGCCCGAGCGCGACCAGCAGCACCTCGCCGGAGACGGAGGAGCCGTCGCCGAGGTGCACGGTCACCTTGCCGTCCTCGCGCGAGACCCGTTCGGCGTTCTGCCCGCGCCGGACGTCGACGCCGAGCCCCTCGAGCGACTCCTGGACCTGCTCGCACGCGAACCACTCCTCGCGCGGGAGCAGCTTGCGCTCGCCCTCCACGAGCGCGACCTTCGCGCCGAGGGAGCCGTAGGCCTGCGACATCTCCACGCCGACCACGCCGCCGCCCATGATCACCATCGACTCGGGGATCTCCTTGGCGGTGGTGGCCTCGCGGTTCGTCCACGCGTCGTCGATCTGGTCGAGGCCCTCGATCGGCGGCATCGCGGGGAGCGTGCCGCCGGCGAGGAAGACCGCCTTGCGGACCTCGAGCTCCTCCGTGCCGCCGTCGTTGAGCTCGACCGTGACGCGCCGCTCGCCGGTGACCCGCCCGCGGCCGCGCAGGAGCGCGATGCCGCGGTCCTCGAGCCACGGCAGCTGCGAGGAGTCGTCGAGGTGGTGGATGACCTCGTCGCGGCGGGCGAGCGCGGCGGCCACGTCGAGCTCGCCGGTCACCGCCTCCGCCGCGCCGGGGAGGCGGCGGACCTCCGCGAGCGCCTCGTACGGGCGCAGCAGCGCCTTGGAGGGCATGCACGCCCAGAACGAGCACTCGCCGCCGATGAGGCGGTCCTCGACGATCGCCACCTCGAGCCCGCCGTCGGCGAGCTTGCCCGCGGCCACCTCGCCCGCCGGTCCGGCCCCGATCACCACCACGTCGAAAGTGCGCATCGGCGGTACAATATGAGGCGCCCTGGGGACGACATGGCTTCGACGTGGTCGGTTCGCCAGGGCGGTTGCGAGTCGAGGTGCCGGAGGCCTCGTAAAACCCCGGCAACACCATAAGTGCGGATAAGCACACCTACGCTCTCGCTGCCTAGCACAAACTAGGCACAGAGCCTTCGCTCCCGGAGCCCGCGCCGGGAACCAGCGGAGTCAGAAGCGGGATCACCCCTCGGAGGCCCGTCCGCGCCGAAGAGGGGCTAAATCCAAGCGGACTGGCCCCCGACGACCCTGCCGGTGACGGCGAGTCGGGGGCGAGATTCAGAGCACCGGACACACTCGTAGACGCCGCCCTTAGCGCGGTCGCGGACGTGGGTTCGATTCCCACCGTCTCCACCTCTCGAGGCCCCGCCCCCGGCGGGGCCTCCGTCGCTCTAGGGTGCGCGGATGTCCGACTCGCCTCACATGACCCCCGACGAGTTCCGCCGCCACGGGCACGAGGTCGTGGAGTGGGTGGCGGCCTACATGGAGCGGGTCGGGGAGCTGCCGATCACGCCCGACGTGAAGCCCGGCGAGATCCGGGCGAAGCTGCCGGCGGCGGCGCCGGAGCAGCCCGAGCCGTTCGAGGCTCTGATGCGCGACCTCGACGAGGTCGTGCTGCCGGGGATCACGCACTGGCAGTCGCCCGGGTGGTTCTCGTACTTCCCCGCCAACGCGTCGCCGCCGTCGATCCTGGCCGAGCTCGTGTCGGCGGGGCTCGGGGCGCAGGGGATGATCTGGTCCTCGAGCCCGGCGCTGACGGAGATCGAGGCGCACGTGCTCGACTGGCTCGTGGACCTGCTGGGCCTGCCGCAGCACTTCAAGATCGCGACGGGGCCCGGCGGCGGCGTGATCCAGATGAGCGCGTCGGACTCGACGCACCTCGTGCACGTGATCGCCCGCGAGCGCGCGCTGCGCGCCGGCGCGGCGGTCGAGGAGCTCGTCGCCTACGGGTCCGCGCAGGCGCACTCGTCGGTCGAGCGCGGCGCGCGGATCGCCGGCTTCGCGCACGTCCGCCACGTCGACGTCGACGAGGACTTCGCCCTGCGCCCCGACGCGCTGCACGACGCGATCGCGCGCGACCTCGCCGAGGGCCTGCGGCCGGCGATCGTGACCAGCGCGATCGGGACGACCGGCACGGGCGCCGTGGACCCGATCGCCGCGATCGAGGCGCTCGCGACCGAGCACGGCCTGTGGCACCACGTGGACGCCGCCTGGGCGGGGTCGGCGATGCTCTGCGAGGAGCACCGCCCCAAGCAGGCGGGCGCCGAGGAGGCCGACAGCTACACGTTCAACCCGCACAAGTGGCTGTTCACCAACTTCGACTGCAACGTCCTCTGGGTGGCCGACCGCGGCCCGCTGATCGAGACGCTGTCGATCCTCCCGCCGTACCTGCGCAACGCGGCGACGGAGTCGGGCGAGGTGATCGACTACCGCGACTGGCACGTCCCGCTCGGCCGCCGGTTCCGGGCGCTCAAGCTGTGGTGGGTGCTGCGCAGCTACGGCGCCGAGGGGCTGCGTGGCCTGCTGCGCGGCCACATCGCGCTGGCGGAGGAGCTCGGCCGCCGCGTGGACGAGCACCCGCGGCTGGAGCGCATCGCGCCGGTCTCGTTCGCGCTCGTGTGCCTGAAGCACGCCGCCGGCAACGAAGCCACGGACGCGCTCGCCGAGGCGATCAACGCCGAGCCGACGCTCGCGGTCACGCCCTCGACGGTCGGCGACACCCGCTTCGTGCGCGTCGCGGTCGGCCAGACGCGCACGACCGCCGCCGACGTCGAGCGGCTCTGGCGCGTGATCGAGGCGGCGAGCTAGACGGTGGCGCCGAGCCGCGGTCGCGGCCGTGGCTCGGTCAGCGTGCCGAGGAACGCCTCGACGACCGTCGGGTCGAACTGCGTGCCCGCGCAGCGCTCGAGCTCCGCTCGCGCCTCCGCGGCCGGCATGCCGCGGCGGTAGGGGCGGTCGGCGATCATCGCCTCGTAGGCGTCGGCCACGGCGAGGATGCGCGACTCGAGCGGGATCTCGTCGGCGGCCAGGCCGGCCGGGTAGCCGCGGCCGTCGAGCCGCTCGTGGTGCGCGAGCACCCAGGCGGCGATGTCGCGCAGCCCCGCGTGCTCGAGGATCCGCGCGCCGATCTCGGGGTGGCGCGTCATCTCCCGCCACTCGGCGTCGGTCAGCGCGCCGGGCTTGTGCAGGATCGCGTCGGCGATGCCGAGCTTGCCGAGGTCGTGCAGGACGCCGGCCGCCTGCAGGCGGTCGACGCGCGCGGGCGTCGAGGCCGAGCGCGGCGGCCGTGTCGCGCGCGAACCGCCCGACGGTGCGCGAGTGCTCGGCCGTGCCGGCGTCGCGCAGGTCGAGCGTCTCCGCGAGCAGCATCGCCGCGGCCAGGCGCAGCTCGGGCGACTCGCCGGTCGCCGTGGCGATCGGCGCGGCCAGCACCCGCTCGACCGCCAGCGCCGCGTGCTCGGCGACCGCCATCAGCACGCGGACCTCGTCGTCGGTCGGGCGGTTGCCCGCCAGCGGCTCGTCGACGGAGACGATGCCGAGCACCTCGCCCGTGGCGCCGCGCAGCGGCAGCAGCAGCATGTCGTCGGGGTCCCAGCCGTCGGGGCCGAGCGAGCGGGCGGACTCCGGCGTGTAGACGTTGGGGTCGACCGACTCGTTCCAGTCGTAGGAGCCCGCAGGCAGCCACGAGGCGCCGAGCCGGTCGTGCGCGGGGTCCAGCAGCGGGTGCCAGGTCGCCCACGGGTTCACGTTGCCCAGCAGCGCGGCGCGCGCCTCCTCGTCGCCGGTCACCACGACCACGCGGAGGTCGTCGTCCTGGCCCTCGCGCAGGTTGACGGCGACGGTCTGGAAGTGGAGCTCGGTGCGGATCAGCTCGGCCATCGCCTCCAGCACGGGCAGCGGGCCACGCCCGGAGGCGGCGGCGCGCGAGATCTCCAGCAGGCCGCGCAGGTGCCGCAGGAGCGGCTGCTCGACGGGGTCCGAGCGGCGGCGCGCGGGCTTGCGGGTGCTCTCCCCCTCGGCCGCGCGGACGCCGTTGCGCCCGCCGTGCTTGGCCTCGTAGAGCGCGCGGTCGGCGAGCGCGAGCATCTGCGGCGCATCGCCCTTGCCGGTCGCGACGCCGATCGAGACGGTGACGACGCCCCGCGGGTCCGCCGGGTGGGGCAGGGCGGCGCTCTCGACGGCCGCGCGCACGCGCTCGGCCGCGGCCAGCGCCTCGCGCGTGTCCGCGTCGCGCAGGACGAGCACGAGCTCCTCGCCGCCGTAGCGGTAGGCGGCGTCGCCCGCGCGCAGCTGCATCCGGACGGTGGCGGCGATCGCGCGCAGCGCCTGGTCGCCGGCGATGTGCCCGAGGCGGTCGTTGTAGGCCTTGAAGCGGTCGACGTCGCAGATCGCGATCGCGAACGACTGGTCGTGGCGGCGCGCGTCGAGCTCGACGTCGGGTAGGTCCTCCACCAGCGCGCGGCGGTTGCGCAGGCCGGTCAGCGGGTCGCGGCGCGAGTCCTCGCGCAGGCGCGCGTTGAGCCGCGCGAGCTCGGCCTCGCGGCCCGCGAGCTCGACGCGCGCGTCGCGTTCGAGGGCGAGCAGGGAGCGGAGCCGCCGCTCGAGCAGCATGGTGCGGGCGATCATCGTGGCGCCGCAGAGCAGGGCGCCGGCGCCGAGCATCAGGCGCGCGCCGGCCGCGTGCTCGTGGAATCCGACGTTGACGAGCGCCGCGATCAGCATCGCGAACGTCAGGGCCGGCAGGATGCCGCCGCGGCGGCTCATCTCGACCGCGGCCACCGTCGGCTCGGGGCGGCCCGCGGCGAGCACGCCGCCCGCGCCGATGGCGAGCAGGCCCGCGACCCACAGCGGGTCGACCAGCGTGGCGCCCATCACGTAGTCCGCGTGCAGCAGCTGGTGCGACCAGAAGATGAACGCGACCGCCTGCATCACGATGCCCAGGAGCACGAGGCGCGGGCCGGGGCCGCGGATCTGGCGCAGCGAGCCGCCGATCATGACCTGCAGGGTCAGGACCGCGGCGGAGACGTAGAGGGCAGGGTAGGCGAGCGCGGACAGGCGGGCCGAGAGCGGGAGCTCCGCGCCGTGGGTCGCCAGCTCGGCGAAGGTCAGCGCGGTCACCGCGGCGATCAGCGGCACCGTCTCCGCGAGCGCCACCGCCCGCTCGCGCTTGGCGCCGGCCGGGAAGCGCAGCAGGCCGGCGGCGACGAAGACGGCGAAGCCGTACCAGCAGAGGTCCGCGACGTTCGGGGAGCCGGGGAACCCGATTACGGAGAACACGTCCCAGGCGACCTGGCCGGCGAGCCAGCAGGCGCTCGCGGCAGCCCAGCAGGTCCAGCGGTAGCGGTGCTCGGGCGACCCGCGGCGGGCCGCGAGCATGCCGAAGAGCGCGCACAGCGCGCCGGCGGTGAAGGCGGTGTTCCACGCGCCGACGGTCCCGGCCAGCCCCCACGCGCCGGCCGTCATCGAGACCACGGCCAGGACGGCCGCGATCGCGGCCAGCGCGGGCCAGGGTCCCAGTGTCCTCGCGTGCGCACGCGCGTCCATTAGGGGGGTGATCGACCCGGGGACGCGCGAACTGAACCCGTCAGGTCTTCAAGTGCAGCTCGAAGAAGCGCAGGATCCGGCCCCAGGCGTGCTCCGCCGAGGGCTCGTGGTAGCCGATGCCGGCCACGCGCAGCAGCGCCCCGCCGGGCCCGAGGTCGTGCCGGTTGAGGAACGAGTGGCCCGCGTCCGGGTACTCGTGCACGTCGTGCTCGACGCCGGCGCGCTCGAGCCCGGCCTCGAGCGTCGCGGCGGTCCCGCGCAGCGTCTTGTCCTTGCCGCCGTAGCTCGCCACGACGGGGCAGGCGCCGCCCAGCGCTTCGTCGAGATCCCGCGGGAGGTGGGCGTAGTTCGGCGCGGACGCGTCGAAGCCGCGGGCCGCCGTCAGCAGCGCGAAGCCGCCGCCCAGGCAGAAGCCGATGACGCCGACGCGGCCCGTGCAGTCCGCGCGCGCGGCGAGCCAGGTGCGGGCGGTCTCGATGTCGTCGAACGCCTTCCCGCGGCCGGACATCGCCGCGCGGAACGTCGCGCGCAGGCAGCGCAGCCGGCCGCCGTCGGAGAACAGGTCGGGTGCGAGGGCGAGGTACCCGGCCGCGGCGAGCCGGTCGGCCTGCTGGCGGATGTCGTCGTTGAGCCCGAAGGACTCGTGCAGGACGACGACGCCGGGCCACGGGCCCTCGCCGACGGGCGGGACGGCGAGGTGGGCCTTGACGTCGCCGGGGAGCGTGGTGGCGGGCATGCCGGGCTGCTTACCCGGTCGGCGGCAGCGCGAGCACCGTGACGGTGCCCGGGGCGACCTCGGTCAGCCCCGCGTCGACCACCCGCGCCGCGAGGTCCTCGCGCTCGGCGAGCGCGGCGAAGTCGCGCGGGGCCACGAGCCGCCCCGGCGCGCCGGCCTCGGCCCAGGCCGGGAGCGCCGCGGCGGCCATCACGGCCGCGTGCGCGACCTGGGCGACGACCTTGCCCGAGCTCATCTCCAGCTCCGGGTTCAGGGCGTAGGTGACGCCGTCGTTGCCGCCCTCGAGCTCGGTCGGCGGCGGCTCGAGGTCCGAGCTCATCGCCTGCAGGCGCTCCAGCAGCGGGCCGCGCTCGGAGCGCCGTCTCGGTGGCAGCGCGGCCACCGACTCGCCCTCGGGGTCGCCCGCGAGCGCGTGCGGCTCCTCCAGCACCGCCTGCCACTGCGCGGGGTTGCGCGCGCGCAGGCACACCTTCCCCGGCCGCTCGCGCCACTCGGGGTCGATCGGGAACGAGCGCACGCAGGCGACCGCCGCGGCGCCGCCGAGCACCGCCGCGCGCTCGAGCGTCTCGACGGCCCCGCGCCGCAGCACGAGGAACATCCGCAGCGGGTCCGTCACCGGCGCAGGTAGGCGGCGACCGCCATCACGCGGCGGTGGTCGTCATTCGAGCGCGGCAGGTCGAGCTTCCCGAAGATCGTCGAGACGTGCTTCTCGACGGCGCTCTCGGAGATGTGCAGGCCGTTGGCGATCGCGTGGTTGGTGCGGCCCTCGGCCATCAGCTGCATCACGTCCATCTCGCGCGGGGTCAGCGACGCGAGCGGGTCGTCCGGGCCGGCGGGGACGAGCAGCTGGGCGACCGCCTCCGGGTCGAGCGCCGTGCCGCCCTCGGCGACGCGCTTGACCGAGGCCACGAAGTCGCCGACGTCGGCCACACGGTCCTTGAGCAGGTAGCCGATGCCGCCGCGGCCGTCGGCGAACAGCTCCGCGGCGAAGGTCTGCTCGACGTACTGGGAGAGGATCAGGATCGGCAGGCCCGGGATCCGGCGGCGCGCCTCGAGCGCGGCGCGCACGCCCTCGTCGTTGAACGTCGGAGGGAGCCGCACGTCGACGACGCAGACGTCGGGACGGTGCTCCTCGACGGCCTCCAGGAATCGGTCGGGGTGGTCGACGGCGGCCGCGACCTCGAAGCCCGTGTCGCGCAGCAGGCGGATCAGCCCGTCGCGCAGCAGGGCGAGGTCCTCGGCGATCACGACGCGCATGGCAGCTCCGCTCTGATCGAGGTGGGGCCCCCGGCGGGGCTGGTCACGGTGAGGGTCCCGTCGAGCGCCTCGACGCGCTTGCGCAGGCCGCTCAGGCCGTCGCCGTCGGCGCGTGCGCCGCCCTTGCCGTCGTCGACGACCTCGACGACGAGCCGGCCGCCGGCGCGGGCGACGTGCACGAGCACGCGCTCGGCGCCGCTGTGCTTGCCGGCGTTGGCGAGCGCCTCCGAGACGACGAACCAGGTCGCGTTCTCGATCGCGGTGGGAAGGTTCTGGGGGACGTCGAGGTCGACGCTGGCTGGGACCGGGCTGCGGGCGGCGAGCGCCGTCAGGGCGGGGCCGAGGCCGCGCTCGGCCAGCAGGCTGGGGCGCAGGCCGCGGGCGAGGTCGCGCAGCTCGGCGAGCGCGCGCTTGGCCTCCTCGCGGGCCTCGCCGACGAGCTCGCGGGCGCCCTCGGGGTCGCGCGCGAAGCGCTCCTCCGCCAGCCCGAGGTCCAGGGCGAGCGCCACGAGCCGCGCCTGCGCGCCGTCGTGCAGGTCGCGCTCGATCCGCTGCAGCTCCGCGGCGGCCGCGTCGACGGCGCCGGCGCGGGTGGCGGCCAGCTCGCCGACGCGCGCCTCCAGCGCGGCCTCGCGCGAGGGGCTCAGCAGCGCCCGGGAGAGCCGTTTGAGCCCCTCGGACATCCAGCGCACGAGCACGTAGACGATGGGGATCGCGATCAGCCCGAGGTCGGTGCCGAACAGGAACGCCTCCCCGAGCGTGTCGGCCCGCAGGACGCCGTAGTCGACGCCGTCGTTGGGCAGCGACCAGTACCAGGCCGGGAGCACGATCAGCCCGGCGATCGTGCCCCAGGCGGTGATCGTCACCACCGACGCGACGAAGCCGAGCGTGCCCACGACCGTCAGCCAGGCGAGGTCCTTCCAGCTCTGCGGGTCCCCGGCCACGACGCGCAGGCGCCGCAGCCAGTTGCCCTCGCGGCGGCGGTAGGCCTCGCCGACGCGCTCGTCGAGCGCCCAGGCGGCGCGCTTGCGCTCCAGCCGAGCGTTCCAGCGCACGAGCGCGAAGATCCCCAGCAGCAGCGGGAGGCCGATGATCAGCCCGATCGCGGTGGCGGCGAGCGAGATCGCGCCCACCACGACGGTGAACGCGAGGATCGAGGCCGGGAGCGTGCTCAGCTGGTAGGTGAGGTCGCTCCAGAACTGGCGCAGCAGTCGCCGCATGCGTTCCATGATCGGACGCCGCGGGGGGACCTCCGAGGGAGCCTTCCCGTCAGTGGCGCTGAGGCCGACCGGCTCCCCCGCTGTGGACAACCTCACCTCCGGCGCGCCGCCGGTTCGAGCCACGGGCTGCTCCAGCCCGCGTCGGCCGCGTTGAGGTTCGTCCCGGGCGGCACGATCTCGTCGATCCGGTCGAGGATCTCGGGCGAGAGCTCCACGTCCAGCGCCGCGAGCTGCGATTCGAGGTGGTCCATGGTGCGCGGGCCGATGATCGCGGACGTCACGGCGGGGTGGTTGATCACGAAGGCGAGCGCGAGCTGGATCAGCGTCAGGCCGGCGTCGTCGGCGACCTGCGCCAGCGCGTCGGCTGCCTCGAACTTCGCGCGGTTGGCCGGGATGCTCAGGTCGAAGCGGTGCGGGAGGCGCTGCGCGCGGCTGCTCTGCGGTGGCTCCTCGCCCTTGCGGTAGCGGCCGCTCAGGTAGCCGCCGGCGAGCGGGCTCCACGGGATCACGCCCATGCCGTACTTCTGGCACAGCGGCAGGATCTCGGTCTCGACGCCGCGCACGAGGATCGAGTACGGAGGCTGCTCGCACACGAAGCGCTCGCGCCCGCGGCGCTCGGCCGTCCACTGCGCCTCGACGATCTGCGACGCCGGGAACGTCGAGGAGCCGATGGCGCGCACCTTGCCGGCGCGCACGAGGTCGCTCAGCGCACCGAGCGTCTCGTCGATGTCGGTGTCGAGCTCGGGGCGGTGGATCTGGTAGAGGTCGATCCAGTCGGTCTGGAGGCGCTTGAGGCTGGCGTCGCACTCCTTGGCGATCCAGCGGCGCGAGTTGCCGAACTGGTTCGGGTCGTCGCCCATGGTCCCGTGGACCTTCGTGGCGAGGATGACGTTGTCGCGGCGGCCTTTGAGCGCCTTGCCGACGATCTCCTCGGACTCGCCGCGGCTGTACACGTCGGCGGTGTCGATGAAGTTGAGGCCGGAGTCGAGCGCCCGGTGGATGATCCGGATCGACTCGTTCTCGTCCTTGTTGCCCCAGTCGCCGAACATCATGGCGCCGAGGCAGAGCGGGCTGACGTACATGCCGGTGCGGCCGAGGGTGCGATGCTCCATCGGCGAGACGCTACTCCCCGGGGTGGGTGGGTACGGAGTCCGCGCGCGCGGGTGTCACGCGCGCGGTGGGGAGGGGTCAGCGCGCGGCGGCGGAGGCGACGGCGGCGGGGAGCCCGCCGCGGTCGACGAGGGTGATGCGGGTGTCCGGGTAGTGGTCTTCGACCGGGTCGACGGCGATCTCGCGGTCGAGCCTGATGCCGACGATGTCGTAGCCGCGGGCGGCGAAGTAGCGGGTGACGGAGAGCTGCTCCGTCGGCGTGCGCGTGATGCGCAGCTCGCCCTCGGCGCCACGGGCGCCGGTGACGGCCCGGGTCGCGATGTCCACGGCGGCGGCGTCGCGGCCGGCCGACTCGTCGACGACGACCACGAAGCGCGCCGGCTCGGGCGACTCGCCCGAGGCCGGGAACACGAACCCCGCCACGCCGAGCACGAGCACGGCAGCTATGAGAATTGAGCGGGTCATACGATTGACGGTACTACGTATGACGCGACCCTTCAAGTGTGCGAGGGGTCACTTGTTCACGCCCTGCGTGAACAACTGACCCCTCGCGTGAGGTCAGCGCCGTGGCGGCCCCGTCGACTCGCGCACCACGAGCTCCACCGGGAGCGTCCGCCCCCCTACCTCCTCACCTGCGATCAGCGCGGCCAGGGCTTCGAAAGCGGCGGCGCCGAGCGCAGGGGCGTCCGCACGCAGAGTGGTGAGCGGCGGATCGAGCACCTGCACGAACGGCAGATCGTCGAACCCCACCACCGACAGATCGCCAGGGATCCGCAGCCCGAGCGAACGCGCGGCCAAGTACACGCCCCCGGCCAGGATGTCGTCATCGCAGATCACCGCGGTCGGCGGATCCGGCACGTCCAGCAACCCCAGAGCCGCCCTACAAGCGTCGTTGAAGTCGAACCCGGACCCGGCCCGCAGCGAAGCCGAAGGCTCGACGCCCACGGACTCCAGAGCAGCCCGCCACCGAGCCATCCGGATCTGGAACGTCGGGTACTGCACGCGCGACCCGAGCTGCGCGATCCGCCGGTGCCCGAGCCCGATCAGGTGCGCGAGCGCGGCGTCCGTGCCCCCGGCGGTGTCGAGCGCCACCCACGGGAGGCCCTCCGGCTCGGCTTCGATGACCACGATCCGCTCGCCGCCGGGCCGCCGCTCCGGAGGCTCGACGGAGAAGTAGATGAACCCGTCGGCGGGCCCGGCGCGCAGCGCCTCCAGCGGCGCCTCGAGCGGCCGGTCGAGCGGCACGTCGACCAGCGCCACCGCGTAGCCGGCCGACCACGCGGCCTCCTGGGCGCCGCGCATCGTCAGCCCGAAGAACGGATGCGTGACGTCGGGCACGACGAGGCCGACCGAGCGCGCCGCGCCGGTGCGCAGCGCGCGCGCCGCCATGTTCGGGCGGTAGCCGAGCTCCTCCGCGGCCCGCCGCACGGCCTCCTCGGTCTTCGCGGAGATCCGCCCGGCCGACTTGCCCGAGAGGACGAGCGAGACGGTCGACTGCGAGACCCCGGCGGCCCTGGCGACGTCGACGCTCGTGACACGTGGATCGGCGATGCGCGGCAGTCTGCCATCAGACGGCTAGATGCACGATTCTCGCGGCGTCTCGCCGCCGTGGCCGTTCGCCAGAGTCGATTGACCGCGATCCAAGTGGGCCCACCACGAGGAACCGCGGTCAATCGCCTCTGGCTCGGCCCACGACGCCGAGCCATCCACGATGATCGTGCATCTAGCCTTGACGGTCTGAGCGAGTCGCTGCCACAGCCCGACCTGGTCGAGGAGACGGTCGTGCTCGGCGGGCACGACCTGAGCGTGCTGCGCCCGCGCGACACCGAGGCGCTGATCGACGAGCAGGCCTTCGAGCACGAGGAGTTCCTGCCCTACTGGGCCGAGCTGTGGCCGAGCGGCCTGGCGCTGGCGCGTCGCGTGGCGGTGCGCGCGCTGCACGGCGCCCGGACGCTGGAGCTGGGCTGCGGGCTCGGGCTGCCGAGCCTCGCCGCGGCGCTCGCGGGCGGGCGGGCGGTCGCGACGGACTGGTCGCCGCAGGCGATCGAGCTGCTGCGCGACAACGCGGCGCGCAACGGGATCGCGCTCGCGGTCGAGCGCGCGGACTGGGCCGCGCCGGACGCCCTGCTCGAGCGGGCCCCGTGGGACCTCGTGCTCGGCGCCGACCTGCTCTACGAGCGGCGCAACGCGGACCTGCTGCTGCCGCTGCTGCCGCGGCTGCTCGGGCCCGCCTCGGAGCTCTGGCTCGCCGACCCCGGCCGCCCGCCGGCCGGGCCCTTCCTCCAGGACGCCGCCGAGCGCTTCGAGGTCGAGTCGGCCGCCGATGCGCTGCTCCCGCAGGGGGGAGTCCACCGCCTCCGGCTGCGGCGTTAGGCCGGCGTCGCGACCTTCAGGGCGCGCGTGCTCACGCCGCCCGTGCGGCGCATCCGGTGCGGCACGCCGCCGTCGAACATCAGCGCGTCGCCCTCGGCCAGCGCGTGGATCTCGCCGTCCAGATCGACCTCGACCCCGCCGCGCGCGACGTAGAGCAGGACGTCGCCGACGGCCACCTCGCGCTCGTCGGGCCAGCGGCGGCTGCCTCCGGTCCATTCGCGGACCGTGAGCGGCTCGCCGGTGAGCGTGCGCACGCCGCCCGGCGCCGAGGCGTCGTCGTGGTCGCGGTGCTCGCCGCCGTCGCTGCGCACGAGCACGGAGCGGCCGCCGCGGGCCGGCGTGCTCCAGAGCAGGCCGACCGGGAGGTCGAAGGCGCGCGCGATCCGCTCCACGGAACCCACGCTGGGCCGCGCCAGGCCGCGCTCGAGCTGGCTCAGGAACGGATGCGAGAGCCCGGCTTCGCTGCCGAGCTCCTTGAGCGTCCAGCCGCGCTCGTGCCGGAGCTGCCGGACGCGCGCGCCGAGCGCGGCCGTCGCCTCGTCCGTCGGGTCAATCACGGCTTTTCAGAGTATCGACAACCGGTGAGCGGATTCACGCCCTGCGAACATCGCGGATAGGGTCGTCGGCCGTGCTCGCCTACGTCTTCTGGCACCGCCCCGCCGACGCCTCGGACGGCGACTACGAAGAGCGGCTGGCCGCGTTCCACGCCGCGCTCGCCGCGCACCCGCCGGACGGGTTCCGCGGCTCCGCGGCGCTGCGGGTGCAGCAGGCGCCGTGGCTGCCGGGCGCCGGGCAGCCCTACGAGGACTGGTACGCCGTCGAGGACTGGGCGGCGCTCGGCCGCCTCAACGAGGCGGCGGTCCGCGGCGAGCGGGCCGCGCCACACGACGCGGTGGCCGGCCGCGCCGGCGCGGGGGCGGGCGGGGTCTACGGCCTCGTGGCCGGACCGCCCGAGCTCGCGGCCACGCGCGCGGCCTGGCTCCACAAGCGGGCCGGGGCCGACCGCGACGCCTTCCACGCCGAGCTCGCCGGCCCGGGCCGCTCGCTCTGGATGCGCCAGATGGTGCTCGGCCCCTCGCCGGAGTACGTCGTGCGCTCGGGCGCGCCGGTCGTGCTCCCGTACGAGGCGACCGCGATCGCCGCCGCGGTGGTGCACCGGTGAGCCTCGAGGAACGGGCGCTCGCCGCGCTGGACCCGGACGCGCTCGCCCGCGACGCCGCGGCGGCCCTGCGCGTGCCGAGCGTCACCGGCGGCGAGCTCGCCGTGCTCGAGCAGCTCGCGGACGCCGCGGCGGCGCTCGGGCTCGAGCCCGACCTGCACCGGCACGACCTCGCGGCGCTGCGCGTGCATCCCGGCCACCCTGGCGAGGAGGCGCCACGCGAGGAGCTGTGGGGCCTGACGGCGACGCTCGCCGGCGGCGCCGCCGAGCGGATCTGCCTCAACGGCCACGTCGACGTCGTCGACCCGGGCACGGTGCCGTGGCGCCACGGCCCGTGGAGCGGCGCCGTCGAGGCCGGCGTCCTGCACGGGCGCGGAGCGGTCGACATGAAGGCCGCCGTCGTGGCGATGCTGCATGCGGCGGCCGCGCTGCGCACGGTCGCCGAGCACGTGCCGACGGTCGTCGTGCAGTGCGTGAGCTCCGAGGAGGACGGCGGACTGGGCACGTTCGCCGAGCTCGAGCGCGACGGCGCCTTCGACGCGGCGCTGATCCCCGAGCCGACGGGCTGGGCCGTCGTCTGCGCGCAGGCCGGCGCGCTGACGTTCCGCGGCGTCGTGCCCGGCCGCTCCACGCACGCGGCGACGCGGCTCGAGGGCCGCTCGGCGATCGACCGCTACGTCGCCGTGCACGCCGCGCTGGCCGAGCACGAGCGGGCGCTCAACGACAGGGTCGAGCACCCGCTGATGCGCGAGCTGGCGCTGCCCTACCCGCTGCTCGTCGGCCGCCTGGAGGCGGGCGCGTGGTCGAGCCAGGTGCCGGACCGGCTCGAGTTCGAGGGCCGGCTCGGCGTGCCGGTCGGCGGCGACGTGGCCGCGGCGCGCGCGGCGTTCGAGGCCGTCGTCGCGCGGGCGCTGGACGACGGCGACGCGCCCGCCGGGATCACCTGGGAGGGCGGGTCGTTCGCACCCGCCGAGACGCCGCCGGACCACCCGTGGGTCACCGGCGTCGCGGCCGCGTTCGCCGACGAGCTGGGCCGCGAGGTGCGCCCGGCGGGCGTGCCGTGGGGCGCGGACATGCGCCACTTCACCGCGCGCGGCATCCCGTGCACGATGGCGGGAACGCCCGGAATCGAGCTCGCCCACGCCGTCGACGAGCGCCTCCCGCTCGCCGAGCTGATCGCGCTCGCGCGCGCGACGATTCGGGTATTGACGCGCGCCGGCGGCCTCATCTGATACCCATGTAGCCAACGCGGGCCGGCGGGGGCGGGCGGCCCAACGTCATTCTCATCCGGGAGGGATGTACATGCGAAGGGGAACCTTGGCAGCCGTATGGCTGCTGTCGGTCGTCGCGCTGGCCCTGACTCCGGGAGTCGCCGGGGCACATCCCAGTGCGGGAGATCTCTACGTCCCGTGGGCGGAGAAGATCGGGAAGCAGCGCAGCCTGGAGTTCATGCGGGGCAGCACCGCGCGGGCCGCGGCGCTGGCGCCCGCCGCGCCCGGCGCCCGCAACATGAGCCTGGTCGGCAACTCCGACAAGGACGGCACGATCAACTCCGACCTCGCCTTCTGGGGCAACCTCGCCTACTCGGGCAACTACGGCGGCTTCCGCATCCTCGACATCACGGCCGATCAGCCGCGCGTCATCACGGACTTCGCGTGCAACGGCCCGCAGAACGACGTCTCCGTCTACGAGATGGGCGGCAAGCGCTTCCTGTTCCAGTCGATCGACAGCGGCCAGACGGTGGAGGACTGCTCCAGCGCTACGGCGCCGATCGTCGACGGCAAGCGGACGGGCTTTGAGGGCGTGCGCGTGTTCGACGTGACGAACCCGGCCGCGCCGATGTTCCTCGACATGATCCAGACGGCGTGCGGCTCGCACACGCACACGCTGGTCCCGGACGGGAACAGGGCCTACATCTACGTGTCGTCCTATCCGCTCGGATCGGGCATCACCGACACGGCGGGCCCCGGGGCGTTCCGGCCGTGCGCGCCGCCGCACAAGAAGCTCTCGATCATCGAGGTCTCCGCGCCCGGCGGCAGCTTCCAGTTCGACCTGCGCGAGAAGTTCCTCAGCGACGACACGACGTTCAACCGCGGCTTCCAGGCCTGCCACGACGTTCAGGTCTTCATGAAGCTCGATCTCGCGGTCGGCGCATGCGCGGGCGACGGGCAGCTGTGGAACATCTCCGACCCGGCCAACCCGACGATGAGCAACGGGGAGCCGCACACGCACATCCGCAGCCCGGGGGGCGGCGACAACTTCGAGTTCATCCACTCGGGCATCGTCTCCTGGGACGGCAAGACGTTCGCGATCATGGACGAGACCGGCGGCGGCGTGGAGGCGTGGTGCAACGGCGAGGCCTCTCAGGACGGCTTCTACTACTTCTACGACGTGGTGAAGCCGGGCGCACCCGCGCCGAGGCTCAAGGGCCGGTACACGATCCCGCGGGCGCAGACGCCGGAGATCTGCGTGTCGCACAACGCGAACGTGATCCCGATCAAGGGCCGCAAGCTGATGTCCGCGGCCTACTACCAGGGCGGCAACACGCTGGTCGACTTCACCGACCCGTCGAACATCCGCGAGGTGGGCTTCGCCGACCTCGAGGACGCGACGGGCAAGGCCGACTCGTGGTCGTCGTACTGGTACAACGGCCGGGTCTACGCCAACGGCGGCCTCAACGGCCGCGGCCCGACCGGCAACCGCGGCTTCGACGCGTTCCGCCTCACCGGCTCGCTGGCCAACGTGACCAAGCGCGCCAAGCGGTGGGCGTACTCCAACCCGCAGACGCAGGAGGCCTGGCAGGCTCCGTGACCGGAGCCACGCCGGTCTGACCGAGCGGGCCGCGGGCGCCTCCGGGCGTTCGCGGCCCGCTCGCTTCGCTAGAACAGGACCCCGCATGCCCTTCAAGCTCATCCTCGTGCTGCTCGCGTGCGCCGCGCTCGTCGCCGGCTGCGGCGGCGACTCCGAGGGCTCGGGCAGCTCCGAGGCCGAGCTCGCCGTGCCGTGGGTCGACCCCGACGGCGACCCGCCGTACATCGGCTCGCTGAGCGTCAACCCGGCTGACGGCTCGATCTTCATGGGCACCAACACCGGGCTGTTCCAGATCCCGGAGGCGGGCGGCAAGCCGGCGAAGGTGACCGGTCAGCTCAAGACTCCGGACGGCGAGGGCGCGGTCTCGGAGTCGCTCGTGGCGAAGTTCACCGGGCCCGACGCGCTGATCGCCTCAGGGCACCCCAGCGCCGACTCGACGCTGCCGCCGGCCCTCGGCCTGATCCGCTCCTCCGACGCGGGCAAGACGTGGGAGTCGGTGTCCGAGCTGGGCACGTCGGACTTCCACGCGCTCGCGCGCTCGGGCGAGATCCTCGTCGCGCCGCTCTACGGGCAGGCGCAGATCCTGCTCTCGCGCGACGACGGCAAGACCTTCGAGCCGCGCGTGGCCCCGATGGCGCTCGTGGACCTCGCGGCCGACCCCGGCGACCCCAAGCGCTGGGCGGCCACGTCGGAGACGGGCATCTTCGTCTCCACCGACGAGGGGCGGACGTGGCGCCAGCGTGACCCGACGCCGAACGTCCGGCTCGCCTGGCACGACTCGGGCGACCTCTACCGGATCGACCCGGGCGGCCCCGTCAAGGTCTCGAGCGACGGCGGCGAGACCTGGGAGGACCGCGGCAGCACCGGCGGCGAGCCGCAGGCGCTGGCCGCCGACACCGCGGGCGCGCTCTACGCCGCGACGCTCGACGGCAAGCTCCAGAAGTCCGAGGACGGCGGCAAGACCTGGACGCCGCTCGTCACTCCCTAAAGGGCCTGTCCCCTCAGGTGAGCGAGCGCCGCCGCAGCGTCCCAGCGAGCGCGCCCGCGGCGCAGGCCGCTCCCGCGGCGGCGAACGCCGCGCCCGCGCCGTGCGCCTCGGCGAGCGCGCCGGACAGCGCCGCGCCCGGCGGCGAGCCCGGCGGCGATGCCCGTCGAGAGCCAGGTGTAGGCCTCGGTCACCGTGCCGGCGGGGGCGAGGCCCTCGACCATCGCATAGGCGGCGGCGATCGCGGGGGAGAGGGCGAGCCCGGCGAGCAGCAGCAGCGCGGCGAGCGGCAACGGGCCGAGCGGGATCGTGAGCAGCAGGTGGCCGGCGGCGAGCGCGGCGAGCAGCAGTGGTGAGGCGGCGGGTCGCGTCGTGCGCCGCGCCGGCGCGCGCGGCGGCGAGGCCGCCGAGCAGAGAGCCGAGCCCCCACACGCCCAGCAGCAGGCCGGCGGCGCCCGCGTGACCGGCCGCTTCCGCCGCGACGGGCACGGCGATCTCGATCGAGCCGAACGTCGCGCCGAGCAGGGCGAACACGAGCATCAGCGTGCGCACACCGGACGAGCGAAGCGCGCCCGCGGCGCCCGTCGCGGCGGCGCCCGCCGGCCGCCACGCGCGCGAGGCCGCGTGCGCGCAGAAGGCGAGCACTCCGCCGAGCAGCAGCGCCGCACAGGTGAGCGTCGCCGCGGCGGTGCTCCACGCGCCGATCGCGCCCGCGATCACGACGGGGCCGACGATGTAGGTCGCCTCGAGCGCCGCCGCCTCGAGCGAGAAGGCGGCGTGCATGCGGGCAGGCTCGTCGCCGAGCAGGCTCGGCCAGAGCGTGCGCAGGCACGGCCCGAGCGGCGGGAAGGCGCCGCCGGCCAGCGCAGCGAGCGCGATGGCGGGCGCCACCGCGACGCCAGGCGGGAGCAGCGCGACGGCGACGATCGCGGCGGTCGACGCCAGCGCCGCCGGGACGAGCACCGGCGCCTGCCCGCGGCGGTCGACGAGCCGCCCGAGCAGCGGCCCGGTCACGCCGTTGGCGAGCGCGTACGCCCCGGCCACGGCGCCGCCCGCGGCGAACGACCCGGTCAGCCCGCGCGTGTGCAGGATCAGCACCAGCCCGAGCGCCGAGGCCGGCAGCCGCCCGGCCATCGAGGCGAGGAACAGCGGCGTGAAGCCCGGCACGCGCAGCAGGCTGCCGAGCGAGACGCGGGTCGTGGCGGGCGCGGCGGACATCGCCGCCAGCTTGCGGTCGCCCTGCCACCCGGGCGAGCGATTCGGCCACGCCCGAATGTCGACGATCGGCCCGTGATCGCATACCGCTTCGGTCCGGAGGACTTGGGGAGGGTGCGGTTCGCGATCTCGCCGCTGTTCGAGATCGCGGCCAGCCTCGACGTCCTGCGCGACCCGTCCCGCCACGCGATGCACGCGCCGTGGGTCGCGACGGCGCGCGAGCGGCTGGCGGGCCTCGACCTCGCGCTGCTCGAGGCCGTCGTGCCGCCGGCGGGCTACCGGCCGGACTTCGTGCACCCGCCGCCCGAGCGGCCGCGGGCGCGCTTCGCCTCCGAGCTCGCCCGCGTGCGCGCGACCCCGCCCGAGCAGGTCGCCCGCGACCTCGAGTGGGCCTACGGGAGCGCGCCGCCGCTCGCGGCGCGCGTGCTGCTCGACGACCCTCCGCGCGGCATGGCGCAGCTCACGGAGCTGATGACCGCGTACTGGCGGCGCGTGATCGAGCCGCACTGGCCGGCGATCCGCGCCACGCTCGAGGCCGACATCGCCCACCGCGCCGCCCGGCTCGCCGCGGGCGGCCCGCTCGCCGCCTTCGCCGACCTGCACGAGGAGGTCGCCTGGCGGGACGGCGCGCTCGTCGTCGACCGCCCGTACGACTCGACCGTCGAGCTGGCCGGCCGCGGCCTGCTGCTCGTCCCCGTCGCCTTCGCCTGGCCCCAGCTGTGGGCGATGATCGACCCGCCGTGGCAGCCCGCCGTCGTCTACGCCCCGCGCGGCGTCGCCGCATTGTGGGAGCCGGCGGAGCACGCGCCGGACGCGCTCGCCGACCTGCTCGGCCGCCGCCGCGCCGCGCTGCTCGCCGGACTCCCCGCGACCACCCAAGAGCTCGCCCGCGCCCACGCAGCGAGCGCCGCCGGCGTCTCCGAGCACCTCTCCGTCCTGCGCCGCGCCGGCCTCGTCACGGGCCGGCGCGAGGGCCGCTCCGTCCGCTACGCGCGCACCCCCGCAGGCGACGCGCTCGTCGCCGCCGCGGGCGACCGATGAGTCCCGGCGCCCGCCGGCGTCTTACGGGCATCACCCCAACCCCCAGGAGGCCGTCATGCCGAAGGCGATCACCCCGTTCCTCTGGTTCGACAAGCAGGCCGAGGAGGCCGCGGAGTACTACTGCTCGATCTTCCCCGACTCGCGCATCGTCGATGTGCTGCGCACGCCCGGGACGGAGACCCTGCTGACCGTCGACTTCGAGCTGCAGGGCCAGCGTTTCACCGCGCTCAACGGCGGGCCGGAGTTCGACTTCACCGAGGCCGTCTCGTTCATGGTCACCTGCGCCGACCAGGCCGAGCTCGACCACTACTGGGAGCGCCTCACGGACGGCGGCGAGGAGGGCCCGTGCGGCTGGTGCAAGGACCGCTACGGGCTCTCGTGGCAGGTCGTGCCGGCCGGCATGGACGACCTGTTCCGCGACGAGGACCGCGAGCGCGCCCGCCGTGCGATCGAGGCGATGTACGGCATGCACAAGCTCGACATCGCGGCACTGCGCGCCGCGGCCGACGGCGTGGCGGCTCAGGCCTAGAGCCGCCCCGCCTCCTTCGCCGCGTTCTCGGCGGCCTCGAGCTGGCGGTCCACGATCGCCAGCCCGAGGTCCCAGAACCCCGGGTCGGCGAGGTCGACGCCGACGATCTTGCCGAGCTCCTCCGGGCGAGCGGAGCCGCCCGCCGCGAGCAGCTCGAGGTAGGCGGGCACGAACGCGTCGCCCTCCTCCTCGTAGCGGCCGTAGACCGCGAGCGCGAGCAGCTGCCCGTAGGCGTAGGCGTAGACGTAGCCGGGCGAGCCGATGAAGTGCGGGATGTAGGACCACCAGGAGCGGTAGCCCTCCGTGAGCTCGACCGCGTCGCCGAGCAGCTCGGACTGGGAGTCGATCCACAGCTCGCCGAAGCGGTCGACCGACAGCTCGCCCGCCTCGCGGCGCTCCGTGTGCACGAGGTGCTCGAAGCGGTTCATCGCGACCTGCCGGAACACGGTGGCGACCGCGCCGTCGACGGCCTCGGTCAGCAGCGACAGGCGCGAGTCGGGCGTGTCGGCCAGCTCCAGCAGGCGCCCGAAGACGATCTGCTCGCCGAACACGCTCGCGGTCTCGGCGAGCGTGAGCGGCGTGCTCATGTGGAAGACGCCCTGGCGGCCGCCGAGCGCGGCGTGGACGCCGTGGCCCGAGCTCGTGCGCGAGCGTCATCACGTCGCGGCGCTTGTACGTGTAGTTGAGCATCACGTACGGGTGCGCCGACGGCACCGTGTAGGCGCAGAACGCCCCGCCGCGCTTGTTCGGGCGCACCGGCGCGTCGATCCAGCGCTCGTCGAAGAAGCGCCGCGCGAGGTCGCCGAGCTCGCCCGAGAAGGAGCCGTAGGAGTCGAGCACGAGGTCGCGCGCCTCGCTCCAGCCGACGTGCTCGTCGTCGTCGGAGACGGGCGCGAGCCGGTCGTAGTCGGCGAGCTTGTCGATCCCGAGCAGCCGCGCCTTCAGCCGGTACCAGCGGCGCGGCACCTCGTAGCGCGCGCGGACGGCCTCGATCAGCGCCTGCACGGACTCGTCGGAGGCCTCGTTGGCGAGGTTGCGGCTGGAGAGCCAGTTCGGGAACTTGCGCAGGCGGTCCTCGACCATCTTGTCCGCCAGCAGCGTGTTGAACGCGAACGCGCGCGTGCGCAGGCCGGGTGACAGCGCGTGCGTGACCCGCTTCGCGGTGTCGCGCCGCAGCTCGCGGTCGGGCGAGAACAGCCGCGCCATCGCGACCTCGAGCGAGACGGGCTCGGTCGCGTCGGGCAGCTCGACGGTGATCGCCGACGCCTGCTCCTCGAACAGCCGCGTCCAGGCCGAGCGGCCGGTGAGCGCGCGCTCGCTGAAGATCCGCTCCTCGGGCTCGGAGAGCAGGTGCGGGCGGTAGCGGCGGGCGGCGCGCAGGTGGTGGCGCGCGAAGTCCAGGCCGTCGGTGGCCAGCAGCTCGTCGGCGCGGGCGTCGTCGAGCGCGGCCCACTCGAGCTCGAAGAACAGCAGCGCGGTCTCGATCGCGGTCGCCTTCTCCTGCATGCGCTGCAGCAGGGCGCCGCGCGCGGGGTCGGCGGTGTTGCCGGAGAAGTTCAGGATCGCGTAGGAGCCGGCGCGGCCCGCGAGCTCTTGGAGCTCGCTCGAGCTCGTGCATCAGCTTGACGAGGCCCGGCCCGTCGAGCTGGTCGACCTTGCCGGCGTGCTCGGCCGCGATCGAGTCGGCGATGTCCTGGGCGCGGGCGAGCATGGCGTCGACGGCCGCGCCGGGATCGCCATCCCCGTCGTCGAGCAGCGGGCGCAGGTCCCAGGCGACGGCGTCGAGCTCTGGATCGGTGGTGGCATCGGGAGCGCTCATGCCCCCAGGGTACGGAGCGCTCAGCTGCGGAAGCGGGCCCGACGGCCCGCCGGCGCGCATGCCGTCGAGCACGATCGACAGGTGGCGGCGCCAAGCGTCCGGGCAGCGGTGCTCCTTCTTGGTCGCGCTGCCGATCCCGCACATCACCATCGGGATGTCGTCGACGATCAGGTCATCGCGCAGCACGCCGGCCGCCTGGGCGCGGGAGATGAGCCGCGACATCGTCTCGGTCAGCCCCTCGACGGTCGGCATGACGGACTCGGTCGCCCCCGGGATGCTCGCGAACACCTCGCTGAGCGCGCGGTCGCCCGCCATCGTCTCGGCGCCGCTCCGGAGCACGGAGGCGAAGGCCTCCCACGGGTCCTCGACCTCCAGGGCCGCCTCGGCGGTCGCGGCGATCGTCTCGAAGGCCGCGACCATCAGCGCCTCGATCAGCGCCTCCTTGGTCGGGAAGTGGCGGTAGACCGTGCCGACCCCGACGCCGGCCCGGCGTGCCACGTCGTCCATCTGCGCGTCGCGGCCCTGCTCGGAGAACACCGCGCGCGCCGCGGCCAGGACCTTCTCCCGGTTGCGACGGGCATCCGCGCGCAGCGGCCGCTCGCCCGGGGCGAGGAGATGTGACATGCCAGTGAATGTAGGGGTTGACAAGCGGAACGTCAATTCCGTATGGTCGTAACCAGAAGCGGAACTCCAGTTCCGAAACAGACTTGAAAACGGGAGATCCACGTCTTGAGCCCCACCGTCGCACCGGATCGGAAATACCTGGCACTGGCGCTGCTCGCGCTCGCGCAGTTCGTCGTCGTGCTGGACGCGTCGATCGTCAACGTCGCGCTGCCGTCGATCGGCAGCGACCTGCAGTTCTCCCAGGAGAACCTGTCCTGGGTCGTCAACGCCTACACCCTCACCTTCGGCGGCTTCCTGCTGCTGGGCGGCCGCATGGCCGACCTGCTGGGCCGCCGCCGCCTGTTCATGGGCGGCATCGTCCTGTTCGGCATCGCCTCGCTGCTCGGCGGCTTCGCGCGAGAGCGAGGGGCAGCTGATCGCCGCCCGCGCCCTCCAGGGCCTCGGCGCCGCGCTGCTCTCGCCCGCCGCGCTGTCGCTCGTGACCGTGATCTTCAAGGAGGGCGCGGAGCGCAACAAGGCGCTCGGCGTCTGGGGCGCCGTGGCCGGCTCCGGCGGCGCCGTCGGCGTGCTGCTCGGCGGCATGCTGACCGAGTGGGCCGGCTGGGAGTGGGTCCTGTTCGTCAACGTCCCGATCGCCGTGGTCGGCGCGATGCTGGCCCCGCGCCTGCTGCCCGAGAGCCGCAACGAGGGCGCGCGACACTTCGACGTCGCCGGCGCCGTCTCGGTGACGGCCGGCCTGTCGCTGCTGGTCTACTCGCTGGTCGACGCTCCGAACGCCGGCTGGGGCTCGACGCGGACGATCGGGCTGATCGCACTGTCGCTCGCGCTGATCGGGGCCTTCGTGGCGATCGAGCGCAACAGCCGGGCGCCGCTGGTCCCGTTCCCGGGCATCTTCCGGCACCGGACGATCACCGGCATCAACCTGACGGCGCTGTTCATCGCGGCGTCGCTGTTCTCGATGTTCTTCTTCATCTCGCTCTACATGCAGCAGGTGCTCGGCTACGACGCGCTCAAGGCCGGGCTGTCCTACCTGCCGCTGGCGGGCGGGATCATCGTCTCGGCCGGCCTGGCGTCCGGGCTGACGACCCGCTTCGGCTTCAAGCCGGTGCTGATCGCCGGCCTGCTGCTGACCGCGGGCGGCCTGGCCTGGTTCTCCCAGGTCTCGCCGAACGGCGGCTACGTCTCCGACATCCTGTTCCCGTCGCTGCTGGCCGCGCTCGGCCTCGGCTTCGCGTTCGTGCCGATGACGATCGCCGCGGTGACGGGCGTGGAGAACCACGAGGCCGGGCTCGCGTCGGGCCTGATCAACACGTCCCAGCAGGTCGGCGGCGCGCTCGGCTTGGCGATCCTCGCCTCGCTCGCCAACAGCCGCACCGGCGACGTCGCCGCCGGCGGCGACCCGATGCCGGTCGCCCTGACCGAGGGCTTCCAGCGCGCGTTCACGGTCGGCGCCGGCTTCGCGGTCCTCGGCGCGCTGCTCGCGATGGTGCTGATCTCCGGCCACGCCAGCCGCAAGCACCAGGAGGCTGCGCAGCGCGGCGAGGTCGAGCCCGTCCCCGTCGCGGCTTAGAAGATCACCCGGAGCTCCGGGGGCTTGCGGAACACGAGCCCCCGGACCTCCGGCGGCCGCGCCGGGTCCAGACGCAGCCGCGGCAGGCGCTCGAGCAGCAGCTCGAGCGCCGTGTGCGCCTCCAGCCGCGCGAGGTGCATCCCGACGCACACGTGCGGCCCGGCCGCGAACGCGAGGTGGCGCCGCGCGTTCGCGCGCGCGGGGTCGAAGCGATCGGGCTCCGGGAACGTCGCCGGGTCGCGGTTGGCGGCGGTGATCGAGATCCGCACGAGGTCGCCCGCCGCGATCTCCGCGCCGCCGAGCACGACGTCCGCCGTCGCGTAACGGTCGACGGCCGCCGCCGCGGGCTCGAGCCGCAGCGACTCCTCGACGACGTCCTCGAGCGACGCGCCGCCGGCCCCGTGGGTCAGGAGGTGCACGATCGCGTTGGCGATCATCCCCTCGGTCGTCTCGATGCCGCCGAACAGCATCACCGCCGCGTTGGAGACGTATTCCGCCTCGGCGAGCCCGCCAGGGGCGTCGAGCCGCAGCGCGTCGGCGAGCGCGCGCATCGCCTCCGCCGCCTCCGGCCGCGCCGGCCGCCCGGCGCTGAGGTCGCTGACCGCGCCGACGATCGCGTCGTAGTGGCCGAGCACCGCATCCACGTCGGCGTGCGAGAGCCCGAGCGCCCGCGTCACCACCGCCGCGGCCAGTGGCCCCGCGAAGCCGCGGCGCAGCTCGCCCTCCCCGGCGGGCTCGAGCGCGTCGAGCAGCAGGGCCGTCTCCTCGCGCACCGCGTCCGCCAGCCGCTCGCGCACGGCGCCGAGCCTCAGCGGCGCCACGAACGGGGCTCGATGGCGGTCGTGCTCGGCCCCGTCGAGCGAGAGCATGCTCGGCCCGACGACCTGCGCCGTGGTGAAGCGCGGGTCCTGGACCGTGAACGCCCCGGCGTCGCGCATCGCGGCGAGCGCCACGTCGCGCCGAGTGACCAGCCAGCCGCCGATCGCCGGCAGCCAGGACACCGGCTCGTTCTCACGCAGACGCGCCAGCAGCGCGTACGGAGCGCCCTCGAGCTCCTCGATCGTCGCCGCCGCGCCGAGCGGGAAGCGCTCCGGCCGCATCGGTCGCCAGCATGACAGCTGCCCTTGGAGGTATCGTGGGGCTTGTGAGTATCCGCACAGGAGGGGAGCAGGTAGTGAAGGTGCGAGAGGCCATGTCCGAGCACGTGTTCACGATCACGCCCGGCCGCACGCTGCGCGAGGCCGCCGTGTTCATGGTCGAGCACAACGTCGGCGCCGCGGTGATCGTCGACCCCGAGGAGCCGGGCCCGGGCATCGTCACCGAGCGCGACGTCGTGCGGTCCCTCGGCGAGGGCCAGGACCCTGACACCGAGACGATCGGCAACCACCTGACCTCGCGCGCCACGTTCGCGGACGCCGACTGGTCGCTGGAAGAGGCCGCCGACGCGATGGCCGACGGCGGCTTCCGTCACCTCGTCGTGGTCGACGGAGGCGAGCTGGCCGGCATCATCTCGATGCGCGACATCATCGCCGTCTGGCGCCCGAAGTGACGCGCCAGATCCAGTAGACGATCGCTCCCTGGAGGGGCAGTCGGGCCCACAGCAGCGGCTCCGGGATGCTCCGGAAGCGCTCGTGATCGACGGCCATGGTGACGTTGGCCGGGAAGACGGCCAGCATCGTCGCGATCAGCCACCAGCCCGCCCCGCGCCGCGTGCGGGCCGACGAGCACGCCGGCCCCGCCGGCCATCTCCGCCAGCCCGCTGAGGTAGACGAGTTCCCGATGGGCGGGAAGCGCCTCCGGCATCATCGACTCGTACGGTCGCGGCTTGATGAAGTGCAGCGCTCCCGCGACGAGGAAGAACGCACCGAGGATGCGGCTGGGCATGGGCGGCCCGTACCCGCTCAGGGGATGTACAAGCGCGCGTTGCGGTCGGCGCGGGGCCCGGCGTAGCCCTGCGGGCGGCCGCCCTGGGCGTCGAGGTAGGCCAGCTCGCGCGCCGGCCCGGCCACGCCGCGCCCGTCGTGGTCGACCATCCAGGTGTCGAGCACGACGCCCCCGCCCGCGCCCTCGCGCAGGCAGAACATCCGCGACTGCTGCGGGAAGTCGGCCAGCGACGCCGTGCTGATGCGCCAGAAGCCGCGCGGGTCGGCCACGATCTCGTTGCGGTGGCGGTGGCCGGAGATCGCCGCGACGACGCGGGCGTCGGCGCCCAGGACCGCGAGCGCGGCGGCCGCCGCCGTCGGAGCTGTCGAGCGGGTTGTGGGAGAAGACGACGACGCGCCGGTCGCCCGCCTCCGTCAGCCGGCGCTGCAGCCAGCCGACCTGCCGCGGGAGCACTTCACCGCGCGAGCCGCCCTCGCGGCGCACCGTGTCGAGCACGATCGCGCGCACGCGCGGGCCGATGTCGAACGTGTAGTCCAGCCGCCCGGCGACGGTGCGCGCGGACGGCACGGCGGCGCGCAGCCGCGCGACGGCCTGCTCGGGCCGCAGCGTCCTCCGCCGCGGGTCGGGCGTGATCTCGCGCGTGCGGCCCGGGAGCCCGGACGGGTCGGCGAGCAGCGCGGCGACGGCGGCCGGCGCGGACGCCTCGTCGGCGGGCGGGCGCACGTCGCGGTCGAGGTCGGTCAGCATCCGCGAGCCGGTCGCGAGCGCCTCGATCGCCGGCGTGCTCGGCACCTCGCCCTGGACGAGCGCGTCGTGGTTGCCGAGCGCGGGGTACCAGGGCGCGTCGAGGCCGGTGGCGGTGAACGGTCGCTGCGCCGCGCCGGTCAGGCCCGGGTGGCGCGGGGCGTCGTTGTCGGGCCGGTAGTAGTACGGATCGGGGTTGTCGCCCTGCTGGACACCCTCGTAGCGGCGGGCGCCGCTGGAGGGGTCGGCGCGGCCGCCGTCGAGCACGGAGATCGCCAGGTCGAGCTCGTTGGCCTGAGCGTTGTCGGCGAGGTCGCCCGTGACGGCCACGGCCTGCGGGCGCTCCGCGTCGAGCGCGCGCACGGCCGCGTCGAGCACCTGCGCGGTCTCGGCCTCCTGCGGGCGGAAGGCGGGCTCGAACGGCGTGCCGAGGCGGTCCAGGAACGGCACGCGCGCCGGCGACTCCTCGTCGCGGACGTGGGCGTCGGAGATCTGGCCGAAGCGCGCGATCTCGCGGCCGGGCCGGCCGCCGCCGAGGTCGCGGCGCTCCGCGAGCGGCATCGCCGGGCCGCGCTCGAGGAACCCGTCGCCGTCGGGGTCGACGAGCGTGCCGCGCAGCGTCGACCCCGCGGCGGGCGCGGCGGGCTCGCCGTCGCCGCAGCCCGCCAGCAGCGCGAGCGCGACGAGGACCGGGATCCCGGCGCGCATCATTCCTCCCGCAGCCCCGCCACGACGGGCTCGCGCAGCACGCGGCGCGCCACGACCGCGGTGGCGCCCGCGGCGATCAGCCCCAGCCCGCCGACCACGACGGCGACGTGCCCGGGCGCGGGGGAGAGCGGGAGCGCGGCGAAGCCGGCGGCCAGGCGCGAGACGAGCGGCCCGAACACCGCCCACTCGAGCAGGACGCCCGCGACGGCGGCCGGCAGCGCGACCGCGGCCGAGGCGCCCGCCAGCACGGTGGCGACCGCGCGGGCGTCGCCGCCGCACGCGCGCAGGAGTGCGACCGCGCCGCGGCGCTCGCGCGCGGTCATGGTCAGCGCCTGCACGAGCGCGTAGAGGCAGACGAGCCCGACCGCCAGCCCGACGCCGCGCAGGACCGCCGCCAGCACCCCGAGGAACTGCCCGTTGCGGGTGGTCGCCGCGGAGGCGGAGCGCGGCGGCGCGCCGATCTCCGTCAGCGCGCGCGTGACCGCGGCCCGGTCGGCGCCCGGATCGAGGCGGACGACGACGCCGGGCTCCAGCCCCGGGTCGCCCGCGAGCAGCCGCTCCGGCCGCACCCATCCGATCCGGCCCGAGTTCTCCAGCGCGCGCACGATGCCCCGACACGCGGAAGCGGACCTCGGCGCCGCTGCGCAGCTGGGCGGCCAGCGTCGAGCCCGGCCGCAGCCCGAGCGCGTCGGCGAGCCCGTGCCCGACCTCGATCTCGCCGGGCGCGCGCACGCGCCGGCCCTCGGCCAGCGGCGGCGCCTCGAACTCCGTGTGGTCGCCGGGGTAGGCGACGAGCCGCAGCGGCTCGCCGAGCCGGAACGAGTCCGCCGCGTTCGTCGCGTAGCGTTGCCCGGCGGCGGCGACGCCCGGGGACGTCGCGGATCGCGCCGAGCATCCACTCGGGCGCCGCGCACCGTCAGCTGGTAGCGCTTGCCGACCGTGCCCGGGTCGTCGCGCAGGCGCTCGAGCAGCGACGCGAGCGAGAGCATCAGCACGACGACGCCCGCGCACACCGCGATCGTCGCGACGGAGGCGGCGAAGCGCCCGCGCGCCGCCGTCGAGAAGCGCGCGCCGAGGCCGAGCAGCCCGCCGCGCGCCTCCTTGCCGGTGCCGCGGGGCCACGTCGCCGCCGCGCAGGATCTCCGCCGGCGGGCGCCGCGCCGCTCGCCAGGCGGGCCAGGTCGCGGCCGCGACGACGATCGCCACGACGACCACGCCACGCGAGCGCCAGCGGCGCCAGCAGGCGGCGCCGGGCGGCCGCTCGTTGAGCGCGGCCAGCAGCGCGGCCGACGGCCCGGCGACCGCGAGCGCGCCGATCGCCAGCCCGGCCAGCGCGGCCGGCGCGGCCACCAGCGCCGCCTCCAGCGGCCTGCCGCGCCGCGATCCGCGCGGGCGTGAAGCCGAGCGCGCGCTGGACGCCGAACGCGCTCAGCCGCCGCTGGACCTCCGCGTGCGCGCCCGCGGCGAGCATCGTCCCGGCCGCGACGAGCGCCACGAGCGAGAACGCCACGAGCAGCGAGATGACGATCCCTGCCGCCTGCGAGAGCAGCACACGTCACGCCCTCGCGCGTGACGAACTCGAGCTTGCCGAGGCCGAAGGAGACCGCGCGCGCCTGCGTGAGCGTCACGTCGGCCTTGCCCGGGTCGCGCAGCCACAGCAGCGCGACGTTGGCGCCGTCGGGCGCGAAGCCGAGCCGCTCGCGGATCGTCGCGTCGGAGACGTAGACGCGCGCGGTGGTGGCCAGGGGATAGGCGACGTTGTCGGGCGCGCTCGCGATGCCGACGATCTCGAGCGTGCCCAGCTCGCGGCCGACGCCGGATCGTCGTCGCCGGGCCGCAGGTCCCACTCGCTTCGCGAGCCCGCGCTCGATGACCGCCTCGCCGGCGCGGCCGGCGGCGAGGTCGCGGCCGTCGACGACCTCGTAGCCGCGCCGGCCCTCGCCGACCGTGTTGACCGCGCCCTTGTGCATGTGATGGCCGTTGGCGGTCAGCGGCGCGTCGAGGACGCTCGTAGCGGTAGGACGCCGCCTCGAGGTTCGGCAGCGCGCTCACGCGCTCGTCGACCGTCTCGCGGCGCTCGTCGTCGAAGCGCGCGATCACGTCGGGCAGCCCGGCGCGGTCGGCCGCGCGCTCGAAGCCCGGTCGACAGCCCGTAGCCGACCGTCACGCCCGTCCCGACGACGAGCGAGGCGGCGACGATCCCCAGCGCCGAGAGCAGCGTGCGCGACCCGCGCGCCCGCAGGCCCGCGAGCGCAAGGCTCAACATGGCTCGAGCTTGCCGTCGGCGAGCCGCAGGACGCGGTCGGCCATCGCGGTCGGCGCCCGCCTCGTGCGTGACCATCACGACCGCGCGGCCCTCGTCGGCGCCCGCCCGCAGCAGCCGCAGCACCTCGGCCCCGGCCTCGGCGTCGAGGTTGCCGGTCGGCTCGTCGGCGAGCAGCAGCGACGGGTCGTTGACCAGCGCGCGGGCGATCGCGAAGCGCTGCTGCTCGCCGCCCGAGAGCTGGGCCGGGAGCGAGCCCGCGACGTGGCGCAGGCCGAGCCGGTCGATCAGCTCGCCGCCGCGTGCGGGCGCCTCGGGGGCGGCGCCGCGCATCCGGCCCGGCCAGCAGCACGTTGGCCTCGCCCGGAGAGCTCGGGCAGCAGGTGGAAGAACTGGAAGACGAAGCCGACGTGGCGCCGCCGCAGCGCCGACAGCTCGCGCTCGGACGCGCGCGCCACGTCGACGCCGGCGAGCTCGATGCTGCCGGCCTCGGCGCGGTCGAGCCCGCCGAGCAGGTGCAGCAGCGTCGACTTCCCGCTGCCGGAGCGGCCGAGCACGGCGACGACCTCGCCCGGGCTCGACGTCCAGATCGGCGCCGTCGAGCACCCGCCGCGCGACGCGGCCCTCCCCGAAGGTCTTGACGAGCCCGCGGGCGCGCACCACCGCCATACCGCCACGGTACGGCGGCGGTTCAAGTTGCCGCTAAGCCCGCAGGGTGTTAACGCGCCTGGAAGTCCAGCGAGCAGGAGTTCATGCAGTAGCGCATGCCGCCCTTGTCGCGCGGGCCGTCCTCGAAGACGTGGCCCAGGTGCCCGCCGCAGTTGCGGCAGACGACCTCCGTGCGGCGCATGCCCCACGAGCTTGTCCTCGCGCACCTCGACGGCCTCGGCCACCTTGGGCTCGGTGAAGCTCGGCCAGCCCGTGCCGGAGTCGAACTTGGTGCCGGAGTCGAACAGCTCCGCGCCGCAGCCCGCGCAGCGGTAGACGCCGTCCTCGTGGGCGTTCCAGTACTGGCCGGTGAAGGCGCGCTCGGTGCCGCCCTTGCGCAGCACCTCGTACTGCTCCGGGGTGAGCTCCTCGCGCCACTGGTCGTCCGTCTTCTCGATCTTCGTCGCCATCTCGTGTCCCTTTCGTCGTCTCGCCCTAGAAGGGTATGACGGTTGCGCTGCGAATCATCATCCGGATGTCGAAGGCACGGATGCAGACGATCGCGTACGCGAGCGCTTGGCCTGGCGCTCGCGGCCTGGCTGGCCGGCGACCTGATGTGGATCCTCCGGCCCGAGGCGCGCGGTCCCTTCCCCGGCCAGCGCCGACTGGTTCTGGCTCGCCGGCTACCCCGCGGCGTGCGCCGGCCTCGCGCTGCTGCTGCGCACGCGGGTGCGCGGCTCGCTCGGCCCGACGATGTGGCTCGACGGCGCGATCGCCGCCGCCGCCGTCGCCTCGCTGATCGCGGCCGCCGCGCCTGGACGCGGCGCGGGCGCGCTCGCGTACCCGCTCGGCGACGTGCTGCTGCTGTCCCTCGCCGCGGGCGCGACCGCGCTGCTCGGGCGCCGCGCGGGCCGCACGTTCGTGCTCGTCGCGGCGGGCCTCGCGCTGTGCGCGGTCGCCGACGCGGCGCGCCTGCTCGAGGGGGTCGAGGTGCGCGCGCCGCTGGCGGCGCTCGTCGTGGCCTGCGCCGCCGCGCTGCCGCCCGAGACCCGCCGCCGCTCCTCCCCGGTCGGCGGCGCCCACGTCGGCCTGCCGGCCGCGTTCACGATCGCCGCGCTCGGCGTGCTGCGTATGGGACCGCCAGGCCGGCGCGCTCAGCGCCCCGGCGATCGACCTCGCGCTCGCGGTCCCGTTCCTGCTCGTGCTCCGCCTCGCCGTCTCGCTCCAGGAGAACGCGCGGCTGCTGGCACGCTCGCGCGACGAGGCGCTGACCGACGCGCTGACCGGGCTCGGCAACCGCCGGGCGCTGATGCGCTCGCTGTCGGACGCGCTCGAGGAGGCCGAGACCGGGCGCCCGTGGCGGCTCGCGCTGTTCGACCTCGACGGCTTCAAGGCCTACAACGACGTCTTCGGCCACGTCGCGGGCGACGTGCTGATCGAGCACCTCGGCGGGCGGCTCGCCGCGTCCGTGCGCGGCGTCGGCCGCGCCTTCCGCATGGGCGGCGACGAGTTCTGCGTGCTCGTGCCCGCCGAGCGCGCCACCGCCGCGCTCGTGCGCGCCGGCGAGGCGCTGCGCGAGGAGGGCGAGGGCTTCCGGATCGACGCCTCCGTCGGCGTCGTCGACCTGCCCGGCGACGCGGCCGACGCCGAGGCGGCGCTGCAGCTCGCCGACCGCCGCATGTACGCCCAGAAGGAGGGCCGCCCGCACTCCCCGGCGCGTCAGAGCGGCGACGTGCTGCTGCGCGTGATCGGCGAGCGCGAGCCCGAGCTGCTCGCCCACACGCAGGTCGTCGCCGAGCTCTCGCGCGCGCTCGCGGGCGCGATGGGGCTGGACGCGGAGACGCGCGAGACCGTCGCCCGCGCCGCCGAGCTGCACGACGTCGGCAAGGTCGCCGTGCCCGACGCGATCCTGTCCAAGCCCGGCCCCCTCGACGTCGACGAGGAGGCGTTCATGCGCCGCCACACCGTGATCGGCGAGTCGATCATCGCCGAGGCGCCGGCGCTGCGCGAGGTGGCCGCGCTCGTGCGCGCCAGCCACGAGCGCTGGGACGGCACGGGCTACCCGGACGGCCTGGCCGGCCACGAGATCCCGCTCGGCGCGCGGATCGTCTCCGTCTGCGACGCCTTCAGCGCGATGGGCCAGCGGCGCCCCTACGGCGAGGTGCTCGGCGAGGACGAGGCGCTCGACGAGCTGCGCCGCGGCGCCGGCAGCCAGTTCGACCCGGCGCTCGTCGCCGCGTTCTGCGTCCTGCGCGGCTCCGGCGGCAGCGGGCGCTTCATCCGCGCCGCGCGCATGGGTCAGGCGGAGTCCGCGCCGGCGGGCGCCGGCGCGGCCGAGCCGGCCGGCCCGGCGGCGGCCGCGGTCACCGAGGCCGCCTGACCGTTCGCGGCGGCCGACACCTCCGCCGCGAAGTCCCCGATCGCCATCGCGACCCGTGCGGGGTCGTCCCACATCGGCGTGTGGCCGAGCCCGTGGAGGACCTCGAAGCGCACGTCCGGGATCTCGTTCCGGAAGCGGTCGGCGTGGTGCTTCATCGGCAGCAGCCGGTCCTTGTCGCCCCAGACGACGAGCGTCGGCACGTTCACCCGATCGAGGTCCACGACGCGGCCCGTGCCGTCGCGCATCGTCTTGAAGACGTCGTCGACGATGGCGCAGCGGATCGAGGAGCGCGTCAGCAGCACGGCCTCCTCCGCCGGCACGAGGTGCCCGCGGGCCATGATGTCGCGCATCCCGATCCTGCGGAAGCCGGGCCGGGCGAGCAGCCGCTCGTGGTGCTTGACCGTCGCCCGCGCGGACATCTGCGTGCGCTTGAAGAGCCGGATGATCCGCTCGACCTCGCGGCTGTTGTCCTCCTCCCAGCCGCCTCCGGGCGAGATCGCGACGACGCTCCGCGCGCGGCCGCGCTTGGCCAGCTCGAGCGCCAGCGCCCCGCCCAGCGAGTTGCCCGCGAGGTGCGCGGTGCCGACCCCGAGACCGTCGAGCAGCGACTCGAAGTGGTCGGCCGCCTGCGCGAGCGTCTCGGCGCCGGACGGCGAGGGCGGCCCTCCGTCGTGACCGTGCAGCGTCGGGGCGATCACCTCGAAGCGCGGCACCAGCAGCCCGAGCACGGGCAGCCAGCAGCGCCAGGTGGCCGTGAAGCCGTGGATCAGGACCAGCGGCTCGCCGGTCCCGGCGCGATACAGGGCGGGGGAGAGCTCAGGCATGCGCCGATCCTAGGCCCCCACCCACCGCCGCGCGGCGCTACCAGCGGGAGTTGCGGCCGCGGTAGCGCTGGTTGCGCCGCCGCGACCCGCCGCCGCCCGTGGCGTGCGGGCGCGCCGCGCGCTCGGAGGGCCGCTTGAAGCCGGCCTTGGCGTACTCCTCGTGGAGGTCGAGCGCCGAGGCGATCTTGGCCACGTCGCCGGCCTGGTCGGCGTTGACGAACGTGATCCCGACGCCGGTGCGCCCGGCGCGGCCGGTGCGGCCGACGCGGTGCACGTAGCCCTCGCGGTCCTCGGGCGGGTCGAAGTTGATCACGTGCGAGATTCCCGTGACGTGGATGCCGCGGGCGGCGACGTCGGTGGCGACGAGCGTGTCGATCTTGCCCGACTGGAAGCGGGCGAGCGCCTTCTCGCGCTGGGACTGCGACTTGTCGCCGTGCATGGCGACGGCGTCGACGCCCTCGCGGCCGAGCCGCTTGACCAGCCGGTCGGCGCCGCGCTTGGTGCGGACGAAGACGAGCGTGAGGCCGCGGTCGGCGCCCAGCTCGGCGACGAGCGAGGCCAGCTTGTCCTCGTGCACGGTGGGCACGAAGCGGTGCTCGATCGAAGCGACGTCGACGTCCTCCGCGACGTGCTCGTGCATCACGGCGTCGTGCGTGTACTCGCGCGCGATCCGGCCGGCCTCGCCGTCGAGCGTGGCCGAGAAGAACAGCGTCTGGCGCTGCTGCGGGCAGGCGCTGACGATGCGGTCGACGGCCGGGCGGAAGCCCATGTCGAGCATCCGGTCGGCCTCGTCGAGCACGAGGAACTGCAGGTTGTCGAAGCGGACGACGCGGCGGGCCATCAGGTCCTCGAGCCGGCCCGGCGTGGCGACGAGGATGTCGGCCCGCTTGCAGGCCCTGATCTGCTTCTCGAAGCCGACGCCGCCGTAGACGGCCGCGATCTCGAGCTGCTTGACGCGGGCGAGCGGCTGGGACTGCTCGACGATCTGCGCGGCGAGCTCGCGCGTCGGGGCGAGCACGAGCGCGGCGGGGCCGCGGCCCGGCTCGATGCGCTCGATCATCGGGATCGCGAACGCGAGCGTCTTGCCCGAGCCCGTGGGCGACTTGGCGAGCACGTCGCGCCCGTCGAGCACGTCGCGGACGACGAGCTGCTGGATGGCGAACGGCTCTGAGATGCCGCGCTCGGAGAGGGCCGCGACAACAGGTCGCGACACGCCGAGATCGGCGAACGACTGAGACATTGGGGAAGCTCCTTACGGTGATTCGGGAGGCGTTACGACTGACCCGAACCGCTGGGGAGCGACGCAGAGAAGACGACTGACCTCACGGACGGCGGCGCCGTCCGTGCCCTACACGGTAGCGCGCGCCCCCGTCAACCCCAGGCGGTGGGCCACCGCGGCGGCCTCGACGCGGCCGCCGACCTCGAGCTTGGCGAGGATCCGGGAGACGTGGACGCTCGCCGTCTTCTCGCTCATGAACAGCTCGGCGCCGATCTCGCGGTTCGTGCGGCCCGCCGCCACCAGCAGCAGCACCTCGCGCTCGCGCGGGGTGAGGCCGAGCTGGTCCGCCGGGCTCTCGGGGACGTCCGCCGCGTCCTCGCCGGCGGGCTCCGCCGCCGGCGCGACCGACAGCCGCGCGCGGCGCGCCAGCGCGTCGATCTCGCCCAGCAGCGGCGCGACGCCCATCGCCTCCGCGCGCTCGCGGGCCGCGCGCAGCGTCGCGGCGGCCGCGGCACGGTCGCCGCCCTGCACGTGCGCCTCCGCGGCGCGGAAGCCCGCGTAGGCCGCGGGCCACGGCTGCCCGAGCGCGGCGAACGCCTCGACGGCGGCCTCCCACGTGGACGGGTCCGGCGCGGCGCTTCCGAGCGCCACCCGCATCCGGCCCGCCTCGGCGTGCGCGAGCGCCTCGTGGGCGGGCGCGTCGGCCCAGCGGCCCGGCATCGCGCGCGCCCGCTCGAGCTCGGAGAGCAGCCGCTCGGCCTCCACCTCGGAGGTCGGCTCGCCGAGCGCGCGCGCCTTCTCGGCCGCGGTCGCCTCGGCCATCAGGCCGATCCACGCGAGCCGCACGATCCGCGTGCCCTCCTGGGACGGCGCGAGCGCGTCAAGCCCGCGCCGGATCGCGTCGCGCGCTGCCTCGGGCCGGTCCTCGAGCAGCGCCAGCTGGGCCTCCTGCGCGTGCAGCGGCTCCATCCACTGCGGGTCGCGCGTGCCCAGGCACAAACGGCGGAGCTCCTCGAGCTGGCGCCGCGCCGTCGCGAGATCGCCGACCAGCAGCGCCAGGAGCGAGCGCAGCTGCGCGAGGAGGATCGGCGTGGTGCCGACGGAGTCGCCGAACTTGGGCGCCGGCAGCCCGGCCTCGAGCTCGCGCAACCGCCCGAGCTTGATCATCAGGTTCACGCCCTGCAGCTCCATGAACGTGTCGTACGACGTGCGCTCGGGGTTGGCGCGCAGCGCCTCCATCCCGGCCTCGATCTCGGCCAGCCCCTCCGCGGTGCGGCCCGCGAGGTCGAGCACGTCGCTGAGGTTGGTGATCGCCATCACCTTCTCGATCTGGCGGTGCTCGGCCGCGAGGTCGCGCGAGCTGCGCAGCAGGGCGATCCCCTCCTCGATCTCGCCGAGGGCGGCGCGCGAGAGCCCGAGCGTGTTGAGCGCGCGGGCCTGTACGGAGACGTCGTCGCAGCGCTCGGCCATCGCGAGCGCCGCCTCCGCGCCATCCACGCCGTCCTCGAAGCGCCCGCGCAGCGCCAGCCCGCGCGCGCGGTACTCGAGCAGCCGGGCACGCTGGGTGCTGTCGCCGTCCGGCACCAGCTCCATGGCGCGCTGGTAGGCGGCGAAGCCCTCCTCGGTCTCGCCGGCCCAGCGCGAGTAGTGCCCGAGGCGCTCGTAGAGGAACGCGGCACGCATCGGGTCCGCCTCAGCGTCGACCTCCGCGATCGCCTTGCGCGCCAGCGCGAGCGAGCGCGCGGCCTCGCCGGCGTTGGCGGCGGCCGCCGCGGTGTGCCGCAGCACGTCGGCCCGGTCGCAGCCGGCGCGCTCCTCGGCGTCGGGCACGCGGTCCCACAGCTCCAGGGCCCGCTCGAAGTGGCGCTGGGCCTCCGCAGAAGGCCAGCACGCCCTTGGCGGCGAACCCGGCTGCGACGGACGCGCCGAGCGCGCGCGGGACGTCGTGCGCGGCGTTCCAGTGGCAGGCGAGGATGGCCGCCACGGTCGCCGCCGGCGCGTCGCCCAGCAGCTCGCGGCGCTCTTCGACGAGCTCGGCGAGGCGGGCGTGCAGCGCGCTGCGCTCGCCCGGCAGCAGGTCGCCGAAGACCGCCTCGCCGACCAGCGCGTGGCGGAACGCGTAGGTCTCGCCGGAGCCGGTCACGAGCACCTGGTGGGCCACCGCCTCGCGCAACCCGCGCAGCAGCTCGGCCTCGGCGAGGTCGCTGAGGGCGGCGAGCAGCCCGTGGCGCATCGGGTGCTCGACGCTGATCGTCCGCACGACCTCCTGCGCGACGTCGGACAGCCGCTCCACGCGCGCGACCAGCAGGTCGCGGAGCGTCTCGGGCAGCTCCTGGCAGCCGTCGCTGGAGGCGGCCAGCAGCTCCTCCGTGTAGAGGGCGTTGCCCTCGCTGCGCTCGAACAGGCGGTCCGCGAGCCCGTCCGGGGCCGGCGCGTCGAGGATCGCGGAGATCTGCGCGGACAGCTCGTCGCGGCTGAAGCGCTCCAGCCCGATCCGGTCGACGCCGGGCGTGCGCTCGAGCTCGGCCAGCAGCGGCCGCAGCGGGTGGCGGCGGTGCAGCTCGTCGGAGCGGTAGGTGACCACGAGCGAGAGCGGCTCCGTGCGCGCGCTGCGCACGAGGAAGGTGAGGAAGTCGCGCGTCGACTGGTCGGCCCAGTGGAGGTCCTCGAGCACGAGCACGACCGGCTGCACGCGGCCGAGCCGCTCGATCAGCGCCAGCAGGGCCTCGAACACGCGCGCCTGCTGGACGCCCTCGTCCGCGTCCGCGGCGTCCGGCGAGCGGAACGCCGGGATCAGCTGCGCGAGCGCGGCGCGCGAGGCAGGCGGCAGTGCGTCCGCGAGATCCGAGCCGCAGTCCACCAGCTCGCGCGCGATCGGCCGCAGCGCGTCGACGAGCGGCGCGTACGGGATCGCCGCGCCGCCCAGCTCCAGGCAGTGCCCGACGAACACCTGCGCGCCTGCGTGGCGCGCCCGGCCCTCGAGCTCGGCGACGAGCCGGCTCTTGCCGACCCCGGACTCCCCCGCGATGAACGTGAACGCCGGAACGCCCGCCGCCGCGCGGTCGAGCGCGCCTTCGAGAGCGGCGAGCTCGTCCGCGCGGCCGACGAACGTGGGTGAAGAGACGCGGTGCAGCACTGCGTCCATTGTGGCCTCCCGCGACAACTCGTGCGAGGTGCGGCGCTACCGGACGGGGGAAGCGATCCGGCCGCGCGGCACGAGCGTGCGGGCTGCAGCGCGGCGGCGGCCCCGGAGACGGCGGCGGCCGGCGGCCCGATGGATGCGGGCGTTGTTGTTGTGGTCCTCGACGACGGCGGAAGCGACGGCGGAGGTGATGAGTGACGGTGAGTGCATGACAGCCATACTGCGGCTGAGGAGGCCGCCTTACATCGGGAGGTCGGGCCGACCTGAGGGCCCTGGGGCCTTAGGGGCTGACACGCGACGCCTTAGTGCAGTAGAAACGCGGGTAAGGCCACGCCCCATGAGCATCGAGAGCCAACTGCCCGCCGGCCTTCAGGCGCCCGTCGCCGAACGGCTGCAGGCCGCCGCCGACGAGCAGGTCGTCCGCCGCCTGTGGGAGCGCGACGGCACGCTCTGGGCCCCTCAGGGGACGCCGGAGGTCACCGACCGGCTCGGCTGGCTGGACATCGCCGAGCGGCTGTCGGCCGAGGTCGACGACCTGCGGGCGTTCGGGGCGGAGGTGCGCGACGCCGGGATCACCGACGCCGTGCTGCTCGGCATGGGCGGCTCGAGCCTCGGGCCGGAGGTGTTCCGGCGCTCCTTCGGCGACGGGGCGATCCGCCTGCACGTGCTCGACTCCACGCACCCCGACGAGATCCGCCGGGTCCGCGACGCCCTGGACCTCGGCACCACCCTCTTCATCGTCTCCTCGAAGTCGGGCGGCACGATCGAGACGATGTCGCAGTTCAAGTACTTCCACTCGCTGCAGGACGACGGCGCCCACTACGTCGCGGTGACGGACCCGGGCACCTCGCTCGCGCAGCTGGGCGCCGAGCACGGCTTCCGGCGCGTGTTCGAGAACGACCCCGACATCGGCGGCCGCTACTCCGTGCTCTCCTACTTCGGGCTCGTCCCGGCCGCGGTGGCGGGCTACGACGTCGGCGGCGTGCTCGCCAGCGCGTGCGCGGCGATGGAGGAGTGCCGCCGCGAGCAGGACAACCCGGGCCTGGAGCTCGGGGTCGCGCTCGGCGAGCTCGCCCAGCAGGGCCGCGACAAGCTCACCTTCGTCGTCGACGACCCGCTCGAGTCGTTCGGGCTGTGGGCGGAGCAGCTCGTCGCCGAGTCCACGGGCAAGGAGGGCCGCGGCATCCTCCCGATCGCCGACGAGCCGGTCGTGCCGGCGGCCGAGTACGGCCCCGACCGCGTGTTCGCGCACGTCAGCACGGGCGACGTCGAGCTTCACGGCCCAGGTCGCGGAGCTGAGCGCGGCCGGGCACCCCGTCTTCACGCTCGACGCCTCCGGGCCGGCCGACCTCGGGCGCGTGTTCTTCCTCTCGGAGTTCGCCACCGCCGTCGCGGGCTGGGTGCTCGGCATCAACCCGTTCGACCAGCCCAACGTCCAGGAGGCCAAGGACAACACCCAGCGCGTGTTATCCGACCCCGCCCGCCCGCCCGAGCTCGACCCGGGCGACGTAGAGGCGCTGCTCGGCGCGCTCGAGCCGCCGCGCTACCTGGCGATCATGGGCTACCTGCCCTACGAGGACGCGCTCGACGCGGCCGCCGCGCGCTTCCGCGAGCGGGTCGTGCGCCGCCACCACGTGGCGACCACGTTCGGCTACGGGCCGCGCTTCCTGCACTCGACCGGCCAGTTCCACAAGGGCGGCCCGGCGGTCGGGGCGTTCCTGCAGATCGTCGACGAGCCGCAGGAGGACCTCGAGGTCCCCGGCGAGCCCTACACGTTCGGCACCCTGATCCGCGCGCAGGCCGACGGCGACCTGCAGACACTCCGCTCTCACGGACTCGACGCCGTCCGGGCCGGAAGGGAGATCCTCTGATGCAGCTGGGCTTCGTGGGCCTGGGGAAGATGGGCGGCAACATGGTCCATCGCATCCATCGCGACTCGGACCACCAGGTCGTCGCGTTCGACTTCTCCGACGACGCGGTCAAGACGGCCGAGGGGCACGGCGCCACCGGCGCGGGCTCGCTCGAGGAGCTCGTCTCCGAGCTCGAGCAGCCGCGGACCGTCTGGGTGATGGTGCCGGCGGGCGACCCGACCGAGGAGACCGTCAAGAAGCTCGGCGAGCTGCTCGACGAGGGCGACACGATCGTCGACGGCGGCAACACCAACTGGCACGACGACGTCCGCCGCGCGAGCGAGCTGGACGCGATCGGCATCCACTACATCGACGTCGGCACCTCCGGCGGCGTGTGGGGCCTGGAGGTCGGCTACTGCATGATGGTCGGCGGCCACGAGGAGTCCGTGCAGCGGCTCGCGCCGATCCTCGACACGCTCGCCCCGCCCGACGGCTGGCGCCACTTCGGCGACGCGGGCGCGGGCCACTTCGTGAAGATGGTCCACAACGGCGTGGAGTACGGGATCATGCAGGCCTACGCCGAGGGCTTCGACCTCATGCACGCGTCGAAGTTCCCGATCGAGCTCAAGGAGGTCGCGGGGCTCTGGAACCGCGGCTCGGTGGTCCGCTCGTGGCTGTGCGAGCTGGCCGAGAACGCCTTCGACGCCGAGGGCAACGACCTCGAGGGCATCCGCGGGCACGTCTCGGACTCCGGCGAGGGCCGCTGGACGATCTTCGACGCGATCGACCACGACGTCCCGGCGCCGGTGATCACCGCCGCGCTGTACGCGCGCTTCTACTCGCGCGGGAACGGCGACTACACCAACCGCGTGCTGGCGGCGCTGCGCAACCAGTTCGGCGGCCACGCGGTCGAGCGCATCGCCGGGAGGCGGCTGATGGCGCGTCGCCGAGCGCGAGGAGGAGAACCCGCTCGTCGAGGGCCTCGAGCGCCTGCCGGTCCCCGGGACGGCGCTCGTCATCTTCGGCGCCACGGGCGACCTCGCCCGGCGCAAGCTGCTGCCGGCCATCTACAACCTCGCCCACGAGGGCGCGCTGCCCGAGCGCTTCAACCTGATCGGCGTCTCGCGGCGCGACCAGTCCGACGACGAGTTCCGCGACTTCGCGCGCGAGTCGATCAACGAGTTCTCCCGCCGGGAGGCCGACGAGAAGGTGCTCGACGGGCTGCTCGAGCGGCTCTCCTACATCGGGCTTCTCCTTCGACGACCAGGAGGGCTACGGCAAGCTCTCCAGGGCGCTCGACGAGCACGAGGGCGAGGGCCACCCGCTCAACCGCGCGTTCTACCTCTCGACCGCGCCCGAGTACTTCGGGGTGATCACCAGCGCGCTCAAGGAGGCGGAGCTCAACTACCGCAAGGAAAGCGACGTGCGGGTGATCATCGAGAAGCCGTTCGGCACCGACCTCGAGTCGGCGCGCGAGCTGCAGAAGACGGTCTCCTCGGCCTTCCGCGAGCAGCAGGTCTACCGGATCGACCACTACCTGGGCAAGGAGACCGTCCAGAACGTGATGGCGTTCCGGTTCGCCAACTACATGTTCGAGCCGGTCTGGAACCGCAACTTCATCGACCACATCCAGATCACCGCCGCCGAGGACATCGGGATCGGCTCGCGGGCGGGCTACTACGACCAGTCCGGCGCCCTGCGCGACCTGGTCCAGAACCACATGCTCCAGCTGCTCACGCTCGTGTGCATGGAGCCGCCGTCGTCCTTCGAGGCCGACAAGGTGCGCGACGAGAAGGTCAAGGTGCTCGAGGCGATCACGCCGCCGACGCCCGAGGAGGTGGCCGAGAGGACGGTGCGCGCGCAGTACACCGCGGGCGTCTCCGGCGGCGAGGACGCCAAGGGCTACCTCGAGGAGGACGACGTCCCCGACGACTCGCAGACCGAGACCTACGCCGCGCTGCGCCTGGAGGTCCACAACTGGCGCTGGGCCGGCGTGCCGATCGTGCTGCGCACGGGCAAGCGGCTCGCGCGCAAGGTCACGGAGATCGCCGTGCAGCTCAAGCCGGTGCCGCACCTGGCCTTCCAGTCCAAGGGCTCCGTCGGCGTGCAGCCCAACCAGCTGATCCTCACCATGCAGCCCAACGAGGGCGTCTCGCTGTCGCTCGGGGCGAAGATCCCCGGCTCGGCATGCGCATCCGCCCGGTGAACATGGAGTTCCTCTACGGCACCGCGTTCATGTCGCAGTCGCCCGAGGCCTACGAGCGGCTGATCCTCGACGCGATGCGCGGCGAGGCGACCCTGTTCACGCGCAACGACGAGGTCGACGCCCAGTGGTCGATCATCGACCCGATCCTCGAAGGCGTGGCACGACGGAGGGCTCGCCCGAGATGGCGACCTACGAGGCGGGCAGCGCCGGGCCGGCGGAGGCGGAGGAGCTGATCGGCGGAGGGCGCCACTGGAGAGGGCTGTGAGCGACGACCAGGAACCCTGGGACGACGCCTGGTGGGAGGAGGACACCACCCCGGGCAAGATCGAGGCGGCGCTGCGCGAGATGCTCGCCACGCGCCACCACGAGTCGCACGCGTTCGTGCCGGCCCGGGTGCTCAACCTCGTCGTGATCGCCGACCGCGAGTACCGGGGGGAGATCCAGAACCGGCTCCAGCGGGTCGGGCGCTACCACCCGTCGCGGCTCGTGCTGTGCTCGGTCAGCGAGGGCCGCGACACGATCGACGCGCGGGTGGAGATCGGCACGTCGCAGTTCGCCGGCCCCGGGCACATCGCGGTCGGGCGCGAGCGGATCGGCCTGCACATCGGCCCCAAGCACCTCGACAAGCTCGACACGATCGTCGACCCGCTGCTCGTGCCCGACCTGGCCACCGTCGTGTGGGCGCCGCACGGCCACGCCGAGGGCGTCGACGCGCTGCGCCGGCTCGCGCAGATCGTGCTGCTGGACTCCCAGGACCAGCCGACCGTCAACGCCGGCTTCGAGCGCTCCGCCGACCTCTCCCAGAACGCCTACGTCGTCGACCTCGCGTGGCTGCGCTCGACGCCGTGGCGCGAGCGGGTCGCCGCCGCGTTCGACCCGCCCGTCGAGCGCGCGCAGCTCGAACGCGATCGCCTCCGTGACCGTCCGCCACCGCGAGGACTCGCTGGCCGCCGCGGTGCTGTTCTGCGGCTGGACTGAGCTCGCGGCTGGGCTGGAAGCCCGAGTCGCTGGGCCATGCCGGCGGCTCCTACCACGGGCCACGCGCGGGGCCAAGCGCGCGGAGGTCAGGATCTCGCTGGAGTCGGCCAACCAGAACGCGCCCGGGCTGGCGGGCGTGACGATCGAGACGGCCTCGGGGGAGGCGGTCTCGCTGGACCGCTCGCCCGGCGGCCTGCGCTCGCTGCGCCGCGCGCGCGACGGCTCCGAGCAGTCGTGGACCGTGCTCGGCGCCTCTCGCGGTGAGAGCGGCATCCTCGGCGAGGGCGTCCGCCAGGCGCTGCTGCGCGATCCCACCTACCTGCCCGCGCTGCGCTGCGCGCGGGCGTTCGTGGCGTGAGCACCGAGCTGCGGGTCTCCGAGGACCCGGCGACGGAGGTCGCCGAGCTGCTCACGGAGGCGGCGATGGACGGCGGGAACGTGGTGCTCACCGGCGGCTCCTCGCCCCAGCGCGCGTACGAGCTGGCGGCGCAGCGCGACGGCGACTGGAGCGCGGCGACCGTCTGGTTCACCGACGAGCGCTGCGTGGGCCCGTCGCATCCGGACTCCAACTTCGGCATGGCCGAGCGCGCGCTGCTGATGCAGCTCTCGGCGGGCCCGAAGGTGGTGCGGATGGAGGGCGAGCTCGGGCCGGACGCCGGCGCCGGGCGCCTACGAGGCGGAGATCCGCGCGCGCATGGGCGCCGACCCGCGCTGGGACGCTGCTGCTGCTCGGGATGGGGCCGGACGGCCACGTCGCGTCGCTGTTCCCCGGCAAGCCGGAGGTGGAGGAGCGCTCGCGCCTGGCCGTCGGCGTGCCGCTGGCCGGGATGGAGCCGCAGGTGCCGCGCATCTCGCTGACCCTGCCGGCGCTCTGCAGCGCGCGCGCCGCGGTGCTGCTGATCACGGGCGAGAGCAAGGCCGCCACGGTCGCGCGCGCGTTCGGGCCGGACCCGGACCGCTCGCTGCCGGCCGCGATGGTGGACCTGCGCTACGGCACGCTGACCGTGCTCCTCGACGAGGCCGCGGCGTCGCAGCTGTGAGCGACCGCTTCATCGGCCTCGACGTCGGGGGCACGAAGATCGCGTCCGCGACGCTGTGCGACGGCGAGCTCTCCGAGAGCACGCTCGTGGAGACGGCGATCGACGACCGCGACAAGCTGATCGACCAGCTCGTGGACGCGGTCGAGGCGCTGCGCCACGACGACGTGCGCGCGGTCGGCGTCGGCGTGCCGTCGGTGGTGGACTTCGAGACGGGCCGGATCCGCTGCGAGCGTGAACATCCCGCTCGAGGACGTGCCGCTGCGCGAGCTGCTCACGCGAGCGCGTCGGCCTGCCCGTGTTCGTCGACAACGACGCGTCGTGCGCGGCGCTCGCGGAGGCGTTCGAGGACGGGCGGTTCACCTGCCCGCGACCTCGTGATGTTCACGATCGGCACCGGCGTCGGCGGCGGGACCGTGCTCGGCGGCAGCCTCTACCGCGGCGCGACGGGCGCGGCGCCGGAGATCGGCCACCAGATCATCGGCCTCGACCTCTCCGAGGGCGACGAGTCGCCGCGGACTCGGACTTCCCGCAGCCCGGCTCGCTCGAGTCGCTCGCCTCCGGCAAGGCGCTGGACCGGCTGGCGCTCGACGCCGCTCGGCGCGACCCGGACTCGTTCCTCGGCAGGCGGCTGGCGGCCGACGGCGAGGTCACCGGGCACGACTGCGTGGACGGCGCCAAGGAGGGCGACGAGGCCTCGACGCGCTGCCTGCGGATCCTGGGCGAGCGGCTGGGGATCGGCATCGCCAACGCGATCAACCTCTACGACCCGCTCGAGGTCGTGATCGGCGGCGGCGTCTCCACGGCGGGCGACCTGCTGCTGGAGCCGGCCAACCGCGTCGCGTTCCGGCACGTGCTGCCGGGCGTGGGCACGAAGACGAGGATCCGGCTGGCGCGCCACGGCCCGCGGGCCGGGGTGCTCGGCGCGGCGCTGATCGCCGCGCAGGAATACGAATCGAAGGGGGGCGGCTCGTGAAGATCGCTTGCGCGTTCGACCATGCCGGCGTCCCGCTGCGGCAGTTCGTGTTCGAGACGCTCACGGCGCTCGGCCACGAGACCGTCGACCTGGGGTCGACTTCGACGGAGCCCGTCGACTACCCGGACGTCGCGCGGCGCGCCGCCGAGCTCGTGCTGTCCGGCGAGGCGGAGCGCGCGGTGATCGTCTGCGGCTCGGGCGCGGGCGTCGCGATCGCGGCCTGCAAGTTCCCCGGCATCCGGGCCTTCGTCGGCCACGACACCTACACGGCCCACCAGGCCGTCGAGCACGACGACGGCAACGTGCTCTGCATGGGCGGGCGGGTCATCGGCCCGCTGATCGCGGCGGAGGTGCTCAAGGCGTTCCTCGGCGCGCGCTTCTCCGGCGAGGAGCGCCACGTCCGACGCCTGGCCAAGATCGCCGACATCGAGCGGGAGTTCGCTGCGGCGGCTGATCCGGCGCTGGGTGCGGCGCGGCTCCGTCGTCGCGTCCTCCCGGCGCGGCGCGCGCAAGCTCGCGCCTGAGTGCTCCCGGGAGGACGCGCCGCGGGTCGCCATCGGTCCCTTGGGCGGCTGCCCGGGCGTACGGCACCCTCGTTGGGCGGCCTTGTCGGGGCGGCTGTCGGCCTGCGCCTGGGCCATCTGCTCTGTGGGGGGTCGCGATCTTCGCCCTCGGGTCCCGAGGAGCGGCTGCGGTCTATCGTCGGCGTGGCTGGCGGGCCCGGCTCAACGATCGCTGCTTCGCGTGAGGTTCGCGAGACCTCCCATGAGAGGCTTTCCCGATGTTGGTGCTCACGCCGGTCATCCGGGTGGTGGCTGTGGTGTTCGGGGCGGCGGTCTTCGGGACCGGGGTCGCGGCGGTGTTCGTCACGGAGAACGGAACGGGCGCGGCGGCTCTTCTGGCGATCGGCGCGGCCGCGATGGCGCTCGCGGTGCTCGGCGATCGGGTCAAGAGCGTCGAGATGGGCGGCGTCAGCCTCACTATCCGCGACATCGCCCGCGAGACGTACGGGCTCGCGCGCGACGCGGAGCAGCGTGGCGACGAGGCCTCCGCCGCCGGCCTGCGCGTCGTAGCTCGAGAACTGGAGGCGCTGGCCCGCGGCTACCGCCGCTTGCGTGGATCGATGCGGGCGAGCAAGGAGCGCACGCGGGCGCTGGAGCACGTCGTGGCCGAGGCGCGGAATCTCGCAAGACCGACGGTCTGCAAGCGGCCGACGTCCGCACCTGGTCGAGGAGGGAACCGCCGAGGCGCGGATCACCGCCCTGGGCCTGATGAGGGCAACCCGGACCTGCGGGACTTGGAGGCGGCGCTCGACGCCATCGACGACCCACGCAGCGGGTTCGAGCAGTACCACGGCGTGAGTCCTGGGCGAGCTCATGATCCCGGATCTGTCACGCAGCCAGGCCGCGCAGCTGAAGCTGATCACAGAGCGCGCGCTCCGGACACGTCGCGTCGGCCGCGACACCGACCGCCGGACCACCGGAGCGCGGATCCTCGCGGCGTTGAATGACGTCTGACCAGCGCGCCAGGTGCCGGGGCGGCGCTACGATCGCTGCTCCGCTCAGCGCTCGCGAGACCTACCGCCGTCAGCGCCAGACGCGCGCGTCGCCCGGCGTGGCCACGAAGCCGTCCGGGCGAAAGCGAGAGCGCCGGGGGCTAGGCGCCGATGGCGAGAAGGACAAGCCTCCGCCCTCTCCCGACGTCAACCGCTCGCTGGTTCGCCCTGCCTGGCAGAGCGCAGGGGCGACACTGTCGCAATGAGGCAGGCCGTAGATGACGAGATCGGGCAAAAGTGGATTCGGCGGCGTCCATGCCGCCCTGGGGATGCCGGCCTTGGGGGAAAGGGTTCTGCAGGCTTCCCTGCCTCCCCTGGACACTGTGCGCGTGCGCGGACTCAACAGATCGCTCCAGCGGATTTGTGAGGTCCGCGTGGCTGCCGCATCGAGGCATACGCGACACTGATCGGCGATCGGCCGTAACCGCTGCTCGGTGTCGAAGCAAGAGTCGGCGCGGTCGGCCGGCCGATAGTCGGGCGTCGTGCCCATCGATCAGGCGCATCGGTCCGGCCACCCGCACGTCGGCGGGCTCAGCTCTCGATCAGCCGGGAAGCGCGAGCGTTTCTCTCGCGATCAGGCAGATCGATCGAGAACCTGGATCGGAGCCCATTGCCGCGACTCGCGCATAGCGACACTCAGATCGCCGGCAGATCGCAGTGCTGGTGGCAGGCGAAACGAGCGGCGGCAGAAGGGCGGAACCGGCCGGGCACTCGTCCTAGTGGGTGTCGCCGGGCACGTGAAAAACGCGCTCACGCAGGCGCGTGCTGAGCTCGACATCGTGCGGTAGCTCGCTCAGCTCGGCAGCGACAACCCCGATGCCCCGCTCCGCGGATGCCCGCGAGGGCTTCCCAATGGCTCGCTTCCATCTCGGCATGCGTGCTGCCGGTGACCGGCTCGTCAGGTCCGACAACGTCGCGAGCCGTCTGTTCCAGGCCCTCGATTGTCTCGAACGACCAGATGCTCTCGGTCGATGCTGTGCTCAGCTGGCCGTTCCATCCTCGATCATCGAGCAGGAGGAACCGACGCCCATCATTCAGCACGGCCTGGTGCCGCGCCGTAACCGACATGCTGCGCGCGTTCGGGCCGTCGTCGTTCGCGTCGTCGATGTCTACGAAGGTGAGCAGCCGTGAGACGCCGGGCATCGCCTCATGCTCTCAGAGCAGATAGGAGGCCCGGCCCGCCGCTGGACATCCCCACCCATCAATTTCTTGACATAGGA
>CAWFME010000006.1:0-151677 GCA_963816955.1 uncultured Solirubrobacteraceae bacterium
CTCCAGGGTCTCACGAGCTTGGAAGAGCTGAATTTGATGCAATCGACGACGACGGACGCCGGGCTGGTGTTTCTGGAGCCTTTGAAGAATCTGCGGTGGTTGAAGCTTGATAAGTGCCGAATTTCCGCGGTGGGCACTCCGCATCTGAAAGGTTTGACGAACCTTGAATACTTGCACATTGGCAGCAGCACGAAACCGCTCGATGACTCCGCTTTGGAACCGCTCGGCGAGCTCAAGAATCTCAAGACGTTGGTCATTACGTTTCTCCCCGAAATCACCGACGAAGGCGTAAGCAAGCTGAAGGCCAAAATTTCTGGTCTCAAAGACATCCAGCGGTAACTGCCGATGATCCGCATCCGCCCCATGACCGCGGAGGATCTTTCGCTCGGCATGCGGCTGAAGGAGCCAGGCCGGCTGGAACCAGACGCTGGCGGATTGGCAGCGTTTTCTGGCGATGCAACCGGAGGGATGCCTGGTGGCGGAGTTGGATGGAGTCGCGGCGGGGACGACGGTTGTGACGGTGTTCGAGGCTGTCGCCTGGATTTCGATGGTGCTGGTCGAGCGGGAGTTTCGCGGGCGCGGCATGGGGAAAGCCCTCATGAATTCCGCGGTGGAAGTGGCGGAAGAACTTGGAGCCAAGGCCATCCGCCTCGACGCCACTCCCCTCGGCAAACCGCTCTACGAAGCACTCGGCTTTGCGCCGCAGTATGAGTTGACCAGATACGCGGGGGTGGCGGCGTCAGTTGGCAGTGCCTCCTCAAGTCCTCTCGTGGATCGCGTCATCACTCCAAAAGACCTGGCGGCCGTCGTGGCTCTGGATAGCTCCGCTACCGTCACGCAGCGCGGCAAGTTCCTTGCTCGCCTTATTGCCGAAGAATCCGCGGCCGTTCGCGTTTGCGAGCATAACGGCCAGATCTCCGGTTATCTCATGGTCCGTCTCGGCAGCGACGCCTTGCAGCTTGGTCCCTGCATTGCCGAGACGGACGAGGCCGGCAGCGCCCTTCTCAGCGATGCTCTCCGTCGCTACGCCGGCAGCCGCGTCTTTTGGGACCTTCCTTCCAGCCGCTCCGCCGCCGCACAGTTGCGCAGTCCGCCGGCCTCTCCCCCCAACGGCAGTTTTTGCGGATGTGCCGGGGGGAAGCCGTGAACGATGACATCTCCAAGCTTTGGGCCAGCTCTGGCCCGGAACTCGGCTGACGCGGGGGGGTATACTACATATCTCGTTGTTGTTCCTCGTGCTCTCTATGTCTGGAGCATTCCATGTGGCGTCTTCTCTGCTCCCTGGCCTTGCTCTCGCTCATTGCCGCTCCTTTAAGAGCGGAAATTCCTCAGCCCAAGCTCACGCCGCTGCATGTCACGGTCGACCTCAACCTGGGCGAGTCCCAGGAAGTCACGCTCACTAGCGGCAAGAAGGTCACGGTCAAAGTCGTCGACTTAGACGAGCAGCGGGATAGCCTGCGGGGAGCAGTGCGGAAAGCGGAAGTGAAGGTGCTGGTCGATGGGAAAGAGGTCACGCTCGTCTCCGCGAACTATCGTCTGCCGGCGACGGTAGGGGAGGTGCAAATCGATTGCCCGGTGACGCGCGGCTATAGGGACAGGGCGACGAAGACGACGGGCGGGCTCGATGTCTGGGGGTTGGATAAGGCCGTCCGTCTGCGGCTCTGGCCGGCGGGCTCGCCGCTGGTCGAATCCGGGGACGTTCGTGCTATCCCGCGAAGCAGCGGTGGTTCGCCAGCAGCACGCAGATGGCCAACGAGCCGGTCGTACGTGGACGGCGGCGAGAAGCCGGGGATGGACGCCAGATCTACTACCACTACGGCCTGGACATCGGCGGAGCCGAGGGGCTGGTGGACGTGGTCGCCGCGACCGAGCGGCCTGGTGGTCTCGGTCGGCAAGGAGGTGCTGCCGGGCTACGCGGACACGCCGGTCTCGCCGCGGTACGACGTCATCTATCTGCTCGACGACCGCGGCTGGTACTACCGCTACAGCCATCTGCACACGATCCGCCCGGAAATTCGGCCCGGGCACGACGGTGAAGATCGGCCAGCCGCTCGGCCTGCTCGGCAAGGAAGGGGGCAGCGGCGGCTGGTCGCATCTGCACTTCGACATCAGCGGCCGCCAGCCGTCGGGCAAGTGGGGCATCATCGAAGGCTACGCGTTCCTCTGGGAAGCCTACCTCCGCGAGCACAAGCCGCAGCTCCTCGCCGTCGCCCGGCCGCACCACTTCGTCGCCGTGGGAGAAAAAGTGACGCTCGACGGCAGCCGCTCGTGGTCGGCACGGGGTCGATCGCGTCCCACGACTGGACGTTGCACCGACGGCACGACGGCGAAAGGCGCCAACGCTCGAGCGCAGCTACGACAAGCCGGGCTTCTACAGCGAGGTCCTGCGGGTCACCGACAAGGACGGCCGCATCGACTACGACTTCGCCATCGTCAATGTCATCGACAAGGAGCATCCCGAAGCGCTTGCCTCCCTCCATCCACGCCGCCTACTCGCCCGACGCTCGGCATCAAAGCCGGGCGAGGCAGTGAAATTCCTGGTCCGCACCTTCCGCACCACCGACGGCGAAGAAACCTGGGACTTCGGCGACGGCAGCCCGCCGGTCACCGTGAAGAGCGACGGCAACGTGGTGCGAGCTGGCCAAGGACGGCTACGCGGTGACGACTCACAAGTTCGAGAAGCCGGGAGTCTATCTCGTTCGCGTTTCCCGCACGAACAAACAGGGCTTCACCGCCACGGCCCACTTGAAGGTGTTTGTTGAAGCCCAGTAATGCAAGCAGCTATTTTCGTTCGCCGTCTTCATGGCTGAATCCCGAGCCCTGGTTGAAGTTCGCACCCTACGGCCACATAATGGCACGCCGCTATTAGAGTCCCGCTCAACTAACTCGCCTTCAACTTTAGTTCCGCATTTGACACACACGAAGATTCAACCAGGAGCCCAAATCATGAAAATCCGCACGCTTCATATCGCAATCATGCTCTCGCTGAGCATGACGCTGCCAGCTCTTCGCTCAAAAGGACGCCAAGCCGGTGCGGATGGGCTGCGGGATCATGACGTTCGACACGGTGCCCGGCTGGGGGCTCCGTCCCGATGGCAAGTCCGCGCTCGGGCCGACGCACGGCGCGGTCGTGATCGACAAGGCGGGCAACATCTACACCAGCGCCAACAAGGGCGTCGTCGTCTTCTCGCCCGACGGCAAGGTGATTCAGGAGTATCCTCGGCGACAAGTATTCCAACATCCACGACATGAAGATCCGCGACGAAGGCGGACGGCGAGTTCATCTACGGCGCCCGCAACGCCAACGCCGAGGGGATCAAGTTCAACGCCCAGACCGGCGAGATCGTCCTGAAGCTGCCGTTTCCCGAGGAATCGGGGCTGAAGCTGAAGAAGTTCAACCCGACGGCGATCACCGTCGCCCCCAACGGCGACATCTTCCTGTCCGACGGCTACGCGAGCAACCACATCTTCAAGTTCGACAAGACCGGCAAGTACCTGATGCACTTCGGCACGCAAGGGGAACGACCTCAAGCAATTCAACACGGCCCACGGCATGACGCTCGACACGCGCTACGACCCGCCGCGCCTGCTGATCTGCGACCGCAACCACGAGCCCAAGGGCCGCCTGCTGCACTACGACCTCGACGGCAAGTTCATCGACGAGGTCGTGACCGGCCTGGGGATGCCGACCTCGGCCGCCGTCCAGGGAGACTACGTCTCCGTGCCCGACTTGCACGGGCGGCTGGTCATCCTCGACAAGAGCAACACGATCATCGCCGTCCTCGGCCACAACGCCGATCCCGGCAAAGCGGGTGAACTTCAACGTCCCGCAGGACCAGTGGATCGAAGGGGTCTTCAGCGGCACGCACGGCTCGTACTGGGACAAGGACGGCAACCTCTACGTGCAGGACTGGAACGTCGTCGGGCCGGATCATGAAGCTGGTGCGGGTGAAGTAGTAGGGTTACCGCTGTCACTCTCCAAGACTTCCAGCATTGTCGCGGCTGCGGCAAAGGCTCGGTCGGGTGACCAGATGGGATACGAGCGGTTCGATTCCAGCAGGGCTTCGGGAAGGGAACCACAAAGACTCGAAGGCACGAAGAGTTCACGGAACGACACTGACCGGAAACTTCGTGGCTTTGTGTCTTCGTGGTTTTCCACTTCCCTGTCCTTGTTATCGTTCATGAATCGCTTCGCCACCCATCGCGACGCCGAGGTCGCATTGATTCGGAGCAATGGTGTTGACGCGTGCATGGCGCTGGCGCTTATGCACCCTACAGTTAACTCCCTCCGCTACTCCACCGAAAACTTATGCACCGTCGTGCTCCGGTACGTCTCCCCCGGCTTGAGCAGCGTGGTGGGGAAGTTGGGCTGGTTCGGCGAGTCGGGGAAGTGCTGGGTTTCCAGGCAGAAGGCCTCGTGCTGTTTGAAGCCCGTTGCCGCCGGGGCGTGCCGTCGAGGAAGTTGCCGCTGTAGAGCTGGATGCCCGGCTCGGTGGTGTGGATTTCCATCACGCGGCCGCTGTCGGGGTCTTTCGCACCGGGCCGCCAGGGCCAGCTTGCCGTCCTTGCCCGCGGAGGACGTAGCAGTGGTCGTACCCCTTCGTCTGGTGCGGCTCTTTCTTCAGTCCGCAATCCGCTCGCCGATGGCGTGCGGCGTGGTGAAGTCCATCGCGCGTCCCCTTCACGGGCGCCAGCTCGCCGGTCGGGATGGAGCCGGCGTCAATCGGCAGGTACTTGTCGGCAGTCAGCGTGAGCTGCGTCTTGAGGATGTCGCCGCTCCCCGCGCCGCCGAGGTTCCAGTAGCAGTGGTTGGTCAGGTTGACGACGGTCGCCTTGTCGGTCGTGGCGGTGTAGTCGATTTTCATTTCGTTGTCATTGGTCAGTGAATAGACGACCGTCGACGTCGAGGTTGCCGGGATAGCCTTCCTCGCCGTCCTTGCTCTGGTACGTGAACTTCACGCCGACGCTGTCCGCGGTCTTCACTTCCTCGGCCTTCCAGACGACCGCATCAAAGCCCTTCAGGCCGCCGTGCAAGTGGTTGGGGCCGTTGTTCGTGGCCAGCGTGTATTCCTTGCCGTCGATGGAGAACTTCCCCTTGGCGATCCGGTTGCCATACCGCCCGACCGTCGAGCCGAAGTACGGATGCCGCTGCAAGTAGCCCTCCAGCGTCGGAAAGCCAAGCTGGATATTGGCCAGCTTGCCGGCCTTGTCGGGAGTTTCCATCGAAACGACCGTGGCCCCATAGGTCATCACCTTCAGCACCAGGCCGTTCTTGTTCGTGCACGTGAAGAGGGAAACCTCGCGTGCCGTCTTTGGTCGTGCCGAACGCGGTTTTGGTGATGCTCATGGCGGTCTTGGGGGCTGAAGATTTGGGAGAGTCGGCTTTGGGGGCTGCTTGGATAGGCGCGGCCAGGAATGAGGTTCCCAGGGTGGCCAGCACAGCCAGCAAACGGAAAGGGAAAAGTAACATGCGGAAGCTCCGGGATGTGGATTCTGAAGGAGAACGGAACGAGTATTATCAGGGGCCGCTCCGCCCTTCGTCCACGGGGTGATTACGTCTGGTCGGACGTGCTCTCTGCTAGGGAAACTCCTCCGGGCGGGGAGGGCGGACGTTGCTAACCATGCTTTGCTCGCACGCCCCGAACTGCAAGTAGTTGGCCCGCGCCTCGCTCAGGCTGAGCGACCCGTTAGGCCCACCGCCGCTCGTCATCGGCATCGCTGTCGTCCTGCCCGTCATCTTCCCAGTAGCAGACCTCGCAAATCTCGAAAGCGGTTCGCTGACTGAGCGTCTTGCACCCGCAGCACGGGCAGCGGAGCGGCAGGTTGCGCGGCCGGGCGTTGACCCGTGCGCTGTATTCGTCGAACCACGCGAGCCGGCGGGCGAGCTCGTCCGGCGATGGGATGTCTTTCGAGGCTTCACCCATTGGTGCGCTTCCCCGGGGCGTAACTGTTATTCTGTTGCACCAGTGCCATTCGATTGCGATTCTGACGCTCGCAGAACCCGCGACGGCGGCACCACTTCCGGTCGCATCACGATGCCCGCTGGATACCCGCCCACGAACTCGAAGTCACGCAACAGGTCCGGCAACTCCCGCCCCCTCATCCACTCCAGGGCCAAGTGCGCCGCACCCCGGAACGGCGGGCGGACGCACACACATGCCGACTCTCCAAGCGGCAAGTTGTAGTGCGGCCCGAGCCGCTCGCATCGGTCGCCGTCGCATAGCCACGGCTCCCACCCATTGCGGGAGCCGCGAAACACGAGACTGGCAGACCGGCCCTCCGGCCACTGTCCGACTTCGACGCAATCGCACGGCCCTTCGCGCGGCCCGTAACCCTCGGAGTGGGCTGCGCTCATGAAGTCGATGTAGTCACGGTCGAAGTCGGTCCACTCCGCTTCTGGCTTGGCAATCGGGTAGGGCCAAAATCGCTCGTCCATCGCTGCGGTCCAGTGCAAGGCTTTGTTCGCTGATGTCCTCTGAGGACTGCCGTATTGATCATACAAGCTGCGAAGCCTGGGCATCGATGCAGGCTGCTGCCCTGCGGTTAATCCAGGTGATGCCCGCGAAAACCACCCCGAACACGGCAGTCACGAGCAGGAATGGCAGAAACTCCCACGCTGACGTGGGGACGACAAACAAGATGCAGCCGGTGCCAAGCGGTGCGCAGTACCAAGAGCGGCGCCCATCGCAGCAAGCGGGCCTGCGAGTAGAAGGCCTCGCGCGAGAAGCGCGTGTCACTGGCCGAGTGCGTCCGCAACATCTGATAGCTCAGCGCGAAGGACCAGACCACGCCCGCGATGAACCCGGTTCCCACGAGAATCAGCAGGCATCCATAGTAGCGGGGCGAGCCGACAGGACTCCCCTGCAGGAACGCCCCGAAGAAGATCAAAACGAGAACGGCTGCCGCGCTTTCCTGGACCGCACGCTGGATCGAGCCCTCTAATGAGTTTGCGAATCAGCTCTTCGTTGGTCATGGGACATTCTCCGAAGGGAAAATGACGACGAATCTCTCAAAAACCAGTATAGCGGCTGCCGACTGCTCCAGCGCCTGGCTGGTTCGACGACGAACTCGGCCACCGGTCCGCCGGTGCACTCGTGAACTTGCAACTGCCTGGTGGGTAGGTATGGCGGCGGCGGTCAGCTTCAGCCGTCGGTTAGCCGCAGCTCGGCCTCACGCATCCAATGGGGATAGCGTAGGTTCCGTCTCCATCGAACTCCATCCCGGGCATTATCCCGCTGTTGATTACTGCGAAATAGGGGCCACCGAGTTCATCGACAATGTTAGCGAAGACTGCATCGACTTGGAGCCCAAGGTCGTATTGCTTCCAAGTCAACAGCTTGACGAGCCTGGGTAGGTGACTAACATCTGCAACAATCAGCGCGCCTGAATCAACGGCCGCAAAAGGAAAGGATGACGCCTTCCCGGCGCGTTCTTCTTCCGCTTGATCGCCTCCACTGTAATCGAAATCCTCTTCTTCGCCGCCAAACTCTTCGATGTCGTGCGGGTCAAGCCTGAAGAGTCCTGGCCGAAAGTCTGGAATCGAATAGCAGGCCACTGCGGAATGGTTCATCGTTCACTCGTTCAAAGTAGCGCCGCAATGTCCAACGGAGTACCTGGCGGCAACAAGTAACGAAGCATGTCCAGGGCGAGGGGATCGAAACACGCAAACAAGGGGAATCCAGCCGGAACTGCACCGGCGATCCATCGAAAGATACGTTGGTCAATGCAGTGGCCATGCGACCGGCTCGAAGAGGCTAAATACTTATTATCTCCCGACAATGCATGATAAGTTACCGGCCAGGCACCGAATGTCAAATCCGACGACTTCCTTTCGCCACTAGTTCCGCCAAGTACACGCCTGGCGACTATCCCAGCAATTCGCGCGCGTCGCCCGGCTGCGGCGGGTTCGCCTGGGCTGAGTTATGCTGGCCCTTCAGGCCTCAGAACGGCAGGGGACTCAGCGGATGATAATTTCACCCTGGGCTTGACTGGGCAGTAACAAATGTATAGTATACGCGGAAGACGCCAGCGAACCTGCGGTGCGCGCTGGCGTCCGAGGCAAAGGGAGCATCGGGACGGCGAACGAGTCCTGCCGGAAATCGTGGAAAACAGCTTATAAGTCACGCCGATTTTTGTGAATCAAAAAGTGCCATTTTTTACCTATATGAATCAAACTTACGACGACGCTGGTTGTCCCAATCGCTGGCAGGTAACCGGGTTGCGTTGATTCACGTCGCCATAAGTCGTACTGAAAACAAAGGGGTGAATCAATGAATCAAAACCCTCCGGAATGGGGGTTATGGGCCGTTTTCCCCCTTTATAACCCAGATGCGAGTCCCGCGCTTTCCCGCAAGACATTTCCCTGACCGGAAACATTATTCCCTGACGGAGCGACAGACCGCGGGGTCCACATCACTGGTTGTTCCTGCGTGACGAATTCACCCGCCATCGACTGGCAAGCCGCCCTCGCCCAGCACGACCGCTGGCTGCGGACCATCGTGCTTGCCCGGGTGCGGGAGCGGCAGGCTGTGGACGACGTGATGCAGGAGGTGGCCCTGGCCGCGGTGCGGCAGGCGGCGCCGCTGGCCGATGCGGAAAAAGTGGCCCCCTGGCTGTATCGCCTGGCGGTGCGGCAGTCCCTGCTGTACCGGCGGAAGTGCGGACGGCGGCGGCGGTTGCAGGAAAGTTACGAGAACCGGCAGGAGCGGCACCGCGAAAACGGCCACAACGGCCCCAGCGTGCTGGAGCCGCTCGGCTGGCTGCTCTCGGACGAGCGGCAGGCTCTGGTGCGGCAGGCGCTCGGGCGGATCGCCGCAAGGGACCGGGAGATCCTGCTCCTCAAATACACGGAGGATTGGAACTATGGACAAATCGCCAACCACCTGGGGGTGAGCCATAGCCGCGATTGAGGCCCGGCTGCACCGGGCGCGGCGGCAGATTGCGGGAGCAACTGGTGATGCTGGAGATTTCGGTCGGGTGACCTGACGCGTGCATTTCGCTTCGCTCATGCACCCTACAGGAAGAGAGTTAGCTCATGAACACAAAACACACACATCTCGATGAGGACTCGCGTTTCGACCGTCTGGTGGACGGCGCGATCTCCACTGCCGAGTACAAGTCACTCCTGGCCTCCCTGGAAGATGAGCCCGGAGGCTGGCGGCGGTGCGCGATGGCTTTCCTGGAGGCGCAGGCCTGGGGACGGGAATTCGCCGCCATCCGCCGCGTGGAGGAGGACGGCGCGCGCGGCGCGAAGGCGAAGGAAGCCGGTGGAGCTGCGTTCCGCCGCGAAGGCGAACTTCGTCTCCGCGGGTCCGCTGCTGACGGCGGCAGTTTGCGCGGTCCTGGCCTTCGGCCTGGGACTGGCGACGCACAGCCAGTTCTTTTCCCCGGAGAGGCTGCCGGCCAGACTGGCCGGTCAGGCCCAGCCGGGGAAAGTCACCGCTCCGCCAAATTCCCCGACGGATGACGATGCCGCTGGAGAGCCGGGAATTTGCGGCGATGAAGCTGGTCATCGACGGAGCCGGCAATCAGGAGGTGGTCGTGCCGGTGATTGCCGGCGCTGCCGGAGCCGAATCCCTGGTCGAAACCGAGCCGGCCATTCCCGACAGCGTGCTCCGCGCGCTCCGCCTGCGAGGGCACGACATCCAGCGGCAGCAGCAATTCATACCCGTGGCGACCGGCGACGGGCGACACGTCATTTTTCCCGTGGAGCAGTACAAAATCACGCCGGTCAGCAGCCGGTCGTATTAGAGGGATGGCACGCCCACGGGTTGCGTGGGCATGGTTTCGCAAGTTACCTGGATAAGTTGGTTTCACCATTTCAAGGAGTCTCCCCATGGTATCGAGTCGCTGGAATCTTCTCGCCGCGCTGGCGCTGGCGAGCGCGGGGCTGTTCGGATTTTCCGCCGTCGCCGAAGAACAGATTGCTGAAGCCGAGGAGCCGATTTTTGCCCAGGTTCGGACCATCGCCCAGGATGGCGAAGTTGTCCCTCTGGAAGTGGAACTGAAGCCCCGATTTGCTTATGTCCTCGAAGAGGGTGGCGAAGAAGCGAGCCCGTACTGGATTGGCGTGCAGCTCGAGCCGCCGACCGACATTCTGAAGGCGCACCTGAACCTCGAGGGAGGCATGGTGGCCGTGCACGTCTTTGAAGGGAAGCCCGGCCGAGAAAGGGGGGCTCAAGGCCAACGACATCATCCTCAAAGCGGGTGATAGTTATGTGAAGGAGCCCGGCGACTTGCTCAAGAGCGTGGGGAGTGCGAAAGAGAACGAGCTGACGCTGGTGGTGATTCGCAGCGGCAAGGAGCAGACCATCAAGGTCGTCCCCGCCAAGCGGCCGCAGGAAGTCAATCCGCAGGCCATCCGGGAAGTCGAGACACAAGAAAAGGAAGCCGTGCGGCAACTGGCGACGGCTTTGAATGTCTACAGGCGGCGAACGGCTGCCGTGGCCGGGGAGGAGCCGACGGTGGACGTGCTGCGGTTGCGGCCGGGAGTGATGGCAGGGTCGTCCGCCGCTTATTTGGCTCTGCCGAAGGATGTCTCAGTCACGATCACGAAGGAAGGGGCCAGCCCCGCGAAGATTGTGGTGAAGAAGGACGGCAAGGAATATGAAGCGACCGAGGACAAGCTGGATAAGTTGCCCGAAGACGTGCGCGGCTATGTGCAGATGGTTCGCGGCGGGGGGCAGGCCTTTGCCTATGCGGCCCAATTGGCGGACCCGCGTGCGGCCCCTGCCACCGCGGCGAAGAGCAGCCCGCGGTACCGGGCGGTCGTGCTTCCGACCCCGCTGCCGCCTGCCAAAGCGGAAGCTGCCAAGGTGTATCGCTATCACGTCGAAGCCAGGCACACGGCGCGCGAGGAGGATTCCAAGCTCGATCAGATTCTGAAAATCGTTAGCCAGAAAGAAGATAGGAGCGTTTCTGAGCTGCGGAAGGAAGTGCAGCAGCTGCGGAAAGAGTTGGACGAGCTGCGCAAAGAGAAAAAATAACTTTCCTCGCCATTAAATTGGCGAGTACTTTGACCCGGATTATCCGTTTCCGTTGTTAAGGCCGCAGCGCTCGTCGCTGGCGGCTGGGCAAGGCAACCACGCCAGACAATTCGAAACAGCGCTGTCGGCCTGAATCGGTTCGCAAGAGTTGATTCAGGTCGGCGCCGATGGGGCCGGGTCTCGTTCTCTTCTCACCTCCCCAACCCAAGACGAGATTCGGCCCTGTTTTTTTCTCTCGAACTACCGATACACTCCGCCGGTTCCGCCAAATCGCCGGCCGGCTCCGCCGCCGAAGTTGCCGCCGATGACGGCCGAGTAAGACTGTTCTGCTTCGATGCCGGTGATGCCTTCGGGGAAGGCGTTGGACGACGACCACTCGCTCGTCGGCGTTGGTGACGCCGAGGCGGTTGAGCTGCTCGACGACGGTCTTGCGGCGAGCTTGTTCCACGAGTCCCTTCTCGTGGTTCTTGGCTTCGTCATGGTCGCGCGGGAACTGCTCGATCACGACGGGAAACGGCACGTGTTCCAGCCGCAGTGCGACTTGCTTCCAGATGCTTTTTCGCCAGCGGGCTGAGCTGAGCGGTGTCTACGTGGTTGCCCGTGGCGTCGTAGCGGAACTCGTGGTCGTAGAAGATGAAGTCGGCGGCTTCGGCGTTGGTTTGCTGGGTTTCCCAGTGGGCGTCGGTGACCTGGCCGACGGGGAAGGGGCGGTCGTGGGGCGGGCCGTAGGGAGGGCCGCCGTAGGTCTTGTGGCCGTGCTTGTGCCCCACGCAGCCGGAGGCGAGCAGGCAGAGGGCGGCGAGAGCGACGGGAGTTAGAGATGTGTGCGTGGTCATGGGAAGTGCCAAGTTCTGAGTTTGAGATTTAGTACGATTCTGAGACAGACTCGACTTTCCGCTACTCCTGACTTTCCTCTACCTTTGTCCTACTGTCCATGTCCAAACGGGCCGCTGGTCATCGCCGGGCCGCCGGCTTTGTAGCGCTTCTTCAGCCGCGGCCAGACGGTGCTGCGGTAGTCCAGGGTCGGGTTCCCTTCGATGTCGCCGTGGATGTAGAACTGGCAGTTGGTCGGCTCGGTCACGTCGAAGCCGGGCAGCGGCGGCACTTCTTCGGGCTCCATCGGATGGACGAGCTCGGGCGTGACCAGGATGATCAGCTCGGTTTCGCTGCGGGTCACGCCGCGGCTTGCCGAATCAGCTTGGCCAGGAACGGAATGTCGCCCGCCGTGTTGGCGTTGATGTTGTCTTCGAGCAAGCCGGCGATGGCCAGCGTCTGACCTTCCCGCATCTCGACCGTGGTCGTCGCGGCCCGGACTTTCAGACCCGGCGTGCCGTTGACCGTCAGGCCGCTGTTGATCTGGCTGAACTCCGGCGAGACCTGCAGGCGGATGCGGTCCTTGTCGACCACGGTCGGCAGGAAGCTGATGATCGCGCCGAAGGCCCGGAAGTCGGTGGTCACCGCGTTGAGCCCCGCGGAGCCGACGATGGTCGGCACGGCGAACTCGCCGCCGGCGATGAACGTGGCCGGGTTGCCGCTCAGCGTGACGAGCGTCGGCTCGCTGAGGAGCTCGACCACGCCGTGCTGCTGCAGGTAGTTGATGCCGACCGTGATGTCGTCGCCGTCGAAGTTGGCGAGGATGGCCGGCGCGGCTGTCCGCCGTTCCCCAGGATGGAGTTGAGCAGCACCTTGCTCCCTTCGGCGCTGTCGGAGAGGTCGATCCGCCCTTGCACGTTCACGCCGAAGCCGCGGGCCGCGGTGCGGTTGAGCTCGGCGATCTTCACGCGGAGCGCCACCTGCTGCACGCCGGGGACGCGGAGCATGTTGATGATCTGGTAGTTGCGTCCGGCGGGCTGCGCCGGTGGCGCTGTCCGCCAGCGGATCGGCGGCCTGCGCCTTCGTTGATGCCGCCAAAGCCGTGGCCGCCGCCGATGCCCGCCGGTCCTCCGCCCCAGCCGCCTCCCTGGGCGCGGATCGAGCGCCATGATCTGGGCGGCTTCTTCGCTGTCGCGGGCCTGGCCGCGGACCACCAGCTTGTCGGCGACAGCTGCATGTGGATTTTGCTGTCCGGGAACATCTCGTTGATCATGTCCTCCAGCAGCTGGTACTTCTCTTCGTCGATCTGCACCTGGCCGGCGTCCGGCTCGACCTTGACGAGGTACGTCACCGGCTGCGTGGCCGGGTCGTCGAACCAGAAGGTGACGTGCGTCGGCCCTGGCTGCGGCCGATGAGCGAGACTTCGCGGGGCGTGAACTGCACGATCTCGCAGCACCGCGTCATCGACGACCGCGGTCCGGTAAATGTCCTTCGCCGTGCGAAGCAGCTTGCTGCGATGCACCTGCACCGAGAACTCGCCGGTCTGCGCGATGACCTCGAAGTGCTTCTTCAGGTCGGCGTCCCTGTCCGGAGCGGGACAGCGGAGCGGGAGCGGGAGCAGGCCGGCTCGGGTTGCGCCGCTTCATTCTGCACGGCGATGACCAGCGGCTCGACCTCCTTCGTCAGTGCCGCCGGCATCACCGGCCGGGTCGGCAGCTTCTTCCTGACGGGCGCGCTCTCCTGGCCAAACACGAACGAGCCGGTCGCGAAGCTCACCGCACACATCGCGGCAATCAAAGCCCGCTGCTTGGACGACCTGTGCATCGTCTTCCCCCTTTGCAATGGCCGCGCGGCGCTGGACGAGCAAACCTGCCCCCCATTTACACTCGCCGCACTCGGCCCCGGCCCACCACCTCCGCAGTCATCTCGCGAAAACGGCAGCACGCCTCGACATTTCTATCGAAATTCCGGTCGCAACGAATTGAGCAATTGTGCCGTAAATCCTGCCGTACTCAATAGTTGGGTTCGTCCGACTGTGCTTGAGGAATCACTTTTGTGGCCGCAAGGATTGCCCCGCTTTCCAGACGGCCCGGCAGAATTTAAGCAATCGTCACAATCGGAATCCAAGGCCGGGCTGCTCCGCGACGATAAGCCTTACACATCCCGCAAGCGCCACCGCCATAAACTGGGAACAAGTCCGCATGAACAGCAACCTTTACCGCCGACTGGTCGAGCAGCTTTGCTCCGGCGGTCCTGGTCGCCGGCTCGCTGGCCGTTGTTGACCGCGGAAGATGCCGTTGGACAAGACCGCGTGCAGCGGAGCACGGCGGATGTTCGCGAGCGGCCAATGGATGAGCTGGATCGGCCGCGAAACAAGGAACGCTGGACGCATCGCGGCTATGAAGTCCGGACCAATCAGTTCGTTGTGGTCGCCAACACGCGGGTGGAGGATGCTCGCTGGGCCGCGGAGCAGACTGGAGCTGGCCTGGGCCGACTTCGGCCGCCTGGCGGATGGCTGGATGAAGGGGCATCAGCATCCCGATTTCGGCATCGGGGCGGTGCAGGTCTTCGATCGACGGCAATGCTCCCAAGGACCGCGACTTGCCGCTGACAACGATCAACGTCGTCGGCATCCAGACGCAGATCACTCTGCATGTCGCTCAGCGGCGACCGGTCAGCAAGGTTGCCGGCCAGCAAAGTTGGAAGACCAGCTCTACCGGCTGCGGAAAGGGGCGGGACAAGCGTTCCTGCACACGGCCGAGCTCGACCGGCAGTTGCCGCCCTGGGCATGCGAGGGCTGGCGTCCTACGTCGCCGCCGAGCGGCTTAGCGAGGAGGAAGTGAAAGCGAGTCGGCAGCAGGAGATGGCGACGGTGCTGCCGCCTCGGCGGCCAGCAGTGGCGGTTCAAGCGGGCAGAGCAGGACCGGCTCGACGTGCCCGAGCATTTGATCACGAAGCTGCGGCCAGGAAGTGGAGTTTCTGCTGACGGCGAACGACGCGGCGCATGCTCCCGAGTTTTTTGCCGCCATCGCAGGAATCCATCGCCGCCGTGAACCAGCGGCGCAGCCAGGAGAATCTCGTCACCGCCCGCCGCGGCGAAGACCAGCCGGCGGAACTCGGGCCGGTGGATCATCTAGCCATCAGGCTGGCGAAGCCCTTTGAGCGGTGGCAGAAAACCCCGCTCGCCGGCCAGCCGCTGGTCGGAAATCGAGAAGGGCGCTGCGACGGAAGTTCAGCGGGCGGAGCACGAGATGGCCGTCGTGCTGAAGCTGCGCGGAGATTGCACAACGGAGCCGAGAAGACAGGTGCATACGCGAATTACCGCCTTCGACAAGGAGAAGGGAATGACCGTTCTCTCCCCGCAAGGCGGAAAACCGGCCGCCACCGCTCGCGGAGCTTTATCGGCGGATGGTCGCACCGCAGCGGCCGCTGTGGGGGACGCTGGATGCGGATGGGCGACTCGTGCTGTCCACCGACCGCGCGGCAATCAAGGAATTGCTAGGCCTGGAGGACAACCGCTACAATGGGAAGCGGCGCAACGGCCGCAGCGTGCTCACCACCACCGTGGACGGCAGTGGAGGCTGCAAGGCTGGCTGGAAGAGAACCAAGAAGACCCCAGCCGGCCCTGGCGAAGTTCACTCGGCGACGAAGCTGACGACGCGGCGGTAAAGCTGGTCAGTTTCCTTTGAAGATCGCCGCCCCCACGGCGATGACGTAAGCCAGCACCAGCGTTCCCCACATCAGGCGGGCGAAGTGGGACTCGGGGGGAAAGAAGTGCACCAGCACCAGGCCCAGCAGCGTCACCAGACCCAAGATGACGGCGAAAATATTGGATGGCATCCAGGTCCCGCCGGCCAGCCCTCCCGCCACGCCGATCATCAAGATCATCAGGTCGAAGACCGTGAACTGAAACGGCGGCGCGGCAGGAATTGAAATCGCGGGGAGCGCCGGCAGCGGCTCGAACTCCTGCAGCTGCTCTTCGCGTGACGGGCAGTCGGGGGGCCGGAGGCGGAACTGCTCGTCCGCTTCATCATCCGGCTTCGTCGGCGGCTCGTTCATGCACGCTGGGCTACTTCTTCTCGACCACCCAGATATTGCGGTAGCGGACCGGGTTGCCGTGGTCCTGCAGATAGATCGGCCCCGGCTCGGGCCCGGCCTTGACCGGCGCGGCGGTGGTGTTGCGGTCGGCGGGAAGCTCGACGTTGTCGTGGATCACGACGCCGTTGTGCTTGACCGTGATCGCGGCGTTGGAGACGACTTTGTCGCCGTCGTACTTGGCCGCCGTGAAGTCGATGTCGTAGGTCTGCCAGGCCAGCGGCGGCAGGCACATGTTCACGTCGGGGCCTTCGACGGAATAGATGCCGCCGCACTCGTTGTTCTTCCCTTCCAGGCCGAACGAGTCGAGCATCTGCACTTCGTAGCGGCCTTGCAGATAGATGCCGCTGTTGCCGCGGCCCTGGCCGCGGGCTTCCGGCTGATAGGGAGTGCGGAACTCGATGTGCAGCTTGTGGCTGCCGAACTTTTGCTTGCTGGTGACGCCGTGCGCCAGCAGGCCGTCTTCGCACCTTGCCGCCCTCGAAGGCGTCGGCGTCTTGCCGTCGAACAGCACGACCGCCCCTTCGGGCGGCTTCTGCGCCGAGCGTGGGGCTCTTGCGTTCGACCTTCTTGAGCTTGCCGATTGTCTTGCCGTCGTGATTAGAGATCGTCAGTCCGTCGGCCGTGAGCTTGGCGGAGCCGCCTTCCTTGGGCACGAATACACATTGCGCCGTCTTTGAGCTCGCCGTCGACTTCGGGCCTTCTCTTCTTGTTCCAGCCGTCACCCGGCAAGTCCGCCGTGGTAGGCCACCGCGTGAAACTTTCCTTTGCCCAGGGCGATGACCTGAACGCCCAACTTTTATCTCTTCCTTCCGTCAGTGAGCGTCCCCGGATACTCGCCCTGAAACGCGAAGTCGGCATCCGCCTTGGCGGGATCAGTGTAGGTCGGACCGGCCGCGATGGCGGAGGGAGCTATCCGAGCAGGCGCAGGCCAGACGCTAAAATCAACAGGTGACGAAGCATGAGAGGCGTCTCCATTTGAGAGAATGGGCGAGGTATAGCCGTCATTGTGGGATGCGGAAACACCGCTGGCAAGAATGGCAAGATTCCCTGCCGGCGAGCGAATACTTCGTATGCAACCAACTGCCGTCACCACAACATTGCCGCCACTTCTCGATAACGCCTGGAAAGGTGCCGTGGCTGCCGCCGCGCCGCTGCTCGGAGCTATGCTGCTGGACCTGGCGGACCTGTTTTCTCTCGGGCCGCAGGCGCTGCCGCTGGCGGTCCTGGTTGCGGCCCCTCTCGGTTGGGCGGTCGCTGCCGGGCTGGGTTTCTCCCGCAACTGGCGGCTGGCGAGCGCGCTGGTCGCCGGCATTTACTGCCTGCTTCCCGGGATGGAGCTGATACCAGCCGCCACCGCCACATCGCTTTTGGCAGCGCTTCTCGGCCCGGCTGCGCCGAGCTTCTTCGGCTGTGGCATAATAGGGAGACACTAGCCCAACGCGCAAGCGAGGGTGATTAATGCCCGCCCATCCCTCGCTTTCGCACAGTCGGGCTAGTGTCCCTTCCCATCCTCCCCCGGAGCCTCTCCATGGACCGCCGCCAATTCATCACCGCCACCGCCACTGCCGCCGGTCTCTCCCTCTCCGCTGCCGCCCAGCAGCGCCTGATCGCCGAGGAAATCGCCGATCAAAAGCCCAAGCGCGTCGGCCTGATCGGCTGCGGCTGGTACGGCAAGAGCGACCTGTTCCGGCTCATCCAGGTCGCGCCGGTCGAGGTCGTCTCGCTCTGCGACGTCGATCAAGAAGCAGCTCGCCGAGGCCGCCGAGATCGTCCAGCCAGCGGCAAAGCTCGAAGGAGAAGCGCCGCGGCTGTACGGCGACTACCGCGAGATGCTCAAGGAGAAGGACCTCGACATCGTGCTCGTCGGCACGCCCGACCACTGGCACGCCCTGCACGATGATCGCCGCCGTGCGAGGCCGGGGCCGACGTCTACGTGCAGAAGCCGATCAGCGTCGACGTGCTCGAGGGCGAGGCGATGCTCGCCGCCGCCCGCAAGCACAAGCGCGTCGTGCAGGTCGGCACGCAGCGCAAGAGCACGCCGCACCTGATCGAGGCGCAAGAAGAAGATCGTCGACGCCGGCATGCTCGGCAAGATCGGCCACGTCGAGATCTGCTGCTACTACCACATGCGGGCCAACGGCAACCCGCCGGTCGCAGCCGGTGCCCGACTACCTCGACTACGAGATGTGGACCGGCCCCGCCCCGCTGCGGCCGTACGACGGCCTGCCGCACAAGCGCTGGTGGCGGACGTTCACGGAGTACGGCAACGGCATCATGGGCGACATGTGCGTCCACATGCTCGACATGGTCCGCTGGATGCTCGACCTCGGCTGGCCGAAGCGCGTCACGCTCCACCGGCGGCATCCTCGTGCAGAAGGAGGGCAAGTCGAACATCACCGACACGCAGACCGCGACGTTCGACTTCGGCGACCTCAACGTCGTCTGGCAGCACCGCACCTGGGGCACGCCGCCCGACCCGGAGTACCCCTGGGCGCTGCTTCATCTACGGCGACAAGGGCACGCTCAAGGCCAGCGTCGATGCGCTACGACTTCATCCCGCACGGGCAAGAAGCGAGCCGATCCACGGCGACTGCGTCTTCGAGCACGAGAAGTACCCCGAGGACATGACCGAGAAGGACATCGAGCTGCACGCCGCCCCCGCCACCGCGGCCACATGCACGACTTCCTCGCGGCGATCGAGAGCCGCGGCAAGCCGGTCGCCGACATCGAGCAGGGCCACATCTCGACCGCGAGCTGCATCCTGGCGAACCTCTCGATGCAGCTCGGCCGGACGCTGACCTGGGACCCCGAGAAGCACCAGGTCGTCGGCGACGACGAGGCGAACAAGCTGCTGAAGCGGCCGTATCGCAAGCCGTGGACGAGGCCGGAGGTGCGGTAGGCCGAGTCTGAAACTGTCCCGGCCCTCGGCCACACTCTCACGTGGAAAATGTTACTCAGCAAGTCTTCCATATATGAACGCCCAATCCTCCGCTGAAATCTCCGAGGCCTGAAATGAAAATGTCGGCTGGACAAAAAGAATATGATTCCACTGCTTTCCAGTGGCTTGGACATGAGGGCATCTCCTTTGCAAGTAGATCCTTCGGTAGACGTTTACGAGGTGTTCCTAGCGGCGTGATCCCAAATGGAAGCCCCCAAGGCTATGGCCAAATGTCTGACACAGTAACTCCTTCGCGTGGGACCGATTTTACGACAAAGGGTGTGGTGAATTCATGAGAATCCGAACAATAGAGGATTCCGAGCGATCCGATCTTCAGATTCTGGGACTTTGTCGTACCTTTGATATCCGAGAGGGCCATCGAAACAGCCCAACTTCAAGCGCCAACTCCAGCCCAGATGTTGGTCAAGTTATTCGAACTAAACACGTAGACTTGCATTTGTGCCTTAACCGCTTTTGGCGTAATAGAATTAGATGGGTAGCCGCTGGTAGCAATTGTGGCAATGAGCGGCACGATGCACAACAACCATCACTTCGGCAGAGCTGTGCCCGCCACTTGTCATTTATGGGGCTCCAAACTTATTAGAACCAGCGAATGGACAAATGCCAGAACTGGCCTGGGTACGCGGGACAAATAGATTCCAAAAAGCCCCAACGGGGCGAGGCAATCGGTCGCGAGAGTTGCGCCGGTTCATTAGGTCGCCCCGTTGGGGCTGGTAACAATTTCTTTGACTCCTACCCAGGCCTGCGCTGCATTGCGGCCTGGGCTACCGGCTAGGGTCGCACCTTCGGTGCTGCAAATCTTAAACTACGGCTGTCGCCAATCCTCAATCACCAAACCAGGAATCCAGGCGAAATGGACGGAATTGCCGGTGACCAAATTGCGCCTATGTTCTATCGCCGTGGCGGCGATAAGGAGGTCTGCGTCAGCGCACGGGTGACCACCTTGACCGGCAAGTACCCACAGGTCGGCGGCGCAATCAAAGACGGCATCGGTCACGGGCAGAACCAGCGTGTGTCCGCAGAAGGCGATGAATCGCGAGAGCTGCGTCGTGGCGTTCACATCCTTGTAGCCGCGGATGATCTCAAACCGCGTGACGGCGGAAATTGCGAACTGACTATGCGAGCGGAGGTATTGCTTGGAATGCTGGCTGACATTCGCGTTCCGCTGCTTCAGCACCTCGGACGTCATGTCCGTATCGAGGAGCGTGCTGCATTCATCGGGCTACGCCCCGGTCCCCGTCAAGTCGAGCCGCCGCGAGATGGCCTTTTCCAGGGTCGCAATTTGCTCGTCGCTCAGGCCGGCGTAGACGTTGCACCATTCCGGGAGCTGGTCGGCATCGGCAGTCGTGTTTAGCTTTGGCGAAGCTTCGACGTCTTTAATCTGGATGAGCAATTGCTGGTTCTCGGCTAGGGAATGGCCAACGAGCATTTCCGCAGCCGAACGGCCGGTGGCATCGAGGTTGCTAACATCGTGAACGATGGTTTCCATGACGAAATTATACCTTGTTTCTATCGCGATTGCATTGCCAATCCTCTTTCACCTCCGATAGCGTCAAGCGGCATGGACGACCATGTTTTCCTTACCCAATCAGTGAACCTCCCAGCCGGCCAACTTGTCTCGTCCACCGAAAGGGAAGGCCCTCGGCCTTACGGAAACATGCGACAGCCCATCTATATCGTCGATGCCTTCACCGATCAGCCCTTTGGCGGAAACCCGGCTGCGGTTTGTCCGCTGGCCGCGCCGGCCGACTCGCAGTGGATGCAGTCGGTGGCGGCGGAGATGAACCTGGCGGAGACCGCTTTTTTCTACCAGGACCAGGACGCCTGGCACTTGCGCTGGTTTACGCCGACGGTGGAAGTGGATTTGTGCGGGCACGCGACCCTGGCGAGCCCATATCCTCTGGGAATCGGGAATGCTTCCTCGTGATGCCGCCGCCCTGTTTGACACTCGCAGCGGGCGTCTCAGTGTGGTGCCCCGGAGTCGGGTACGAAATGGATTTTCCGCCCAGGCCGCCGGTCCTGACGGAGCCACCGGCTGGTTTTGCCGAGGCCGTGGGAGCGGAGAGCGTGTGGGTCGGGACCAACGGCATGGACCTCTTCGCTGAAATGCGCGACGAGCGAGCTGTCCGCTCGCTCCAGCCGGATCTGGGACGAATCGCCACGTTCCCGGTGCGGGGAGTGATCGTCACTGCGCGGTCGGAATTGCCCGGTAGCATCGATTTTGTGTCGAGGTTTTTCGCACCGGCCAGCGGGGTGCCGGAAGACCCGGTTACGGGCTCGGCCCACTGTGCACTCGGTCCCTATTGGGCGGACCGGCTGGGGAAGCTTGACTTAGCGGGCTATCAGGTTTCCAAAAGAGGAGGGCGAGTCCAAGTTCGCGTTCAGGGAGGTGGCGCGTCCTTCTCGGAGGTGAGGCGGTGACGGTGATGCAAGGGGAATGGCACGCAGCTAAGTCCCCAGCGGAGAGGTTCCTAAACAACCCGGCTGCTCAGACTGGCGTACACTGGTCTTCCAGGGTCGCAATCTTCTCATCGCTCAGACTCGCGTACACACACGTAGGTTTGGTCGCCGCGGATTTGACCACCGTCTTTCTCCCCCCCAGTGCATCCCTCCTCCACAAATTTCGTTGTTTTTCGGCCCGGCACTGCTCTTGACCCGCCTACGCCAGCTTTCCTATAGTCCGCCGCTCAAGTGGCAGATTTTGCCGGTCGGCCTGCGGCGCTTCCATTCCAGCCCGCGGCCGGCTTCATTCCCGCTCAAGGATGAGGGCTTTTGCTATGAACGGTACGGACGCTTGCTCGTCGGCTCGAACTGGAGCCTGGAAACGGTGGATCATCGGCTTGTTTCCGGCTCTGGCCCTGGTGGCGGCAGCGGTGGTGTTCCGCGGAGCGAATCCGCCTGCGGAAGCCCAGGCTCAAGCCCCGGTGAAGTCCGCTCCCAAGGGAGCCGCTCCGGGTTCCTTCCGCTCCACGGCCGGTCCCGCCAATGCCCAGGCACGCCCTGGAACTCCGGCTCGCCAGGCCGCCGGTCCGGCCGCCCCGCCGCGGCAGGCATCCGCCACTGTTGGGAGCTCGTCAAGCGCGCCAGTGGTTCGCGGAGCCGGTGCGAAGGCCCCTCCCAATGTGACCACGCTGTCCGTGGTGGCCGTGATCAACAGCGAACAAATCACGCAAGAACGACCTGGGGCGCGAGTGCCTCCGCCGCTATGGCCCCGAAGTGCTGGACAACCTGCTCAACAAGCAGCTGCTGGCCGATGCCTGCGCGGCCAAGGGGATCACGATCACCGAGAAGGACGTGACCGACGAAATTGACCGCATCGCCGGCAAGTTCGGCCTGCCGCGGGACCGCTGGCTGGCTCTGCTCCGCGAGGAGCGGAACTTCACCGAGGCCCAGTATCGCCGCGAGGTGGTCTGGCCGATGCTGGCCCTCCGCAAGGCGTCGGCTGCTCGACGTGAAGGTGTCGCAGGAAGAAATCAAGACCGCCTTCGAATCGGAATACGGCCCCAAGGTCCGCTGCCGGCTGATCATCATGGATGCCGCCAAGAAGGACGGTCGCGCAGAAAGTCCTGGCCACGATCAAGGCCGACCCCAAGCAGTTCGGCAAGATGGCCCAGCAGCACTGCGAAGACCCGAGCGTGGCCGCGGCCAGCGGCGTGATTCCCCCCATCGCCCTGCACACCGGCGACCCGGCCATTGAGGACGCGGCGTTCCGCCTGCAAAAGGGACAGCTCTCCGGCATCATTCCGGTCGCTGATGGCAAGAAGCTGGTCATCCTGCAGTGTGAAGACCATATCCCCGAGCAGTACATCGGCCCCAAGGATCTTCCCGCCGTGCAGAAGAAGCTGGAGGAGCGGATCCGCGACAACAAGACCCGCTACGCCGCCGCGCAGTTCTTTGCCGACGTGCACAAGCAGGCCAAGATCGTCAACGTGATTGCCGAACCCGCGAGGAAGAAGGAAGTCCCCGCCGGTGCGGCCGCGATCGTCAACGGCAAGCAGATCACCTACCAGCAATTGATGGACGAGTGCCTGATCCGCTTCGGCGGCGACGTGCTCGACGGCGAGATCAACCGCAAGCTCTTCACGCCAGGAGCTGACCAAGCGGAAGCTGGCCGTGGGGGAGCAGGACATTCAGGCGGAGATTGCCCGGGCGGCTGAGCAGAATGGATATCTCACGCCGGACGGCACGCCCGACGTGGAGCGGTGGATCAAGGACGTGACCACGCAGGACGGCGTGACGGCGGAGCTGTATCGCAGCGATGCGGTCTGGCCGAGCGTGGCCCTGAAGAAGCTCTGCGAGAAGCGCGTGCAGGTGACCGAAACCGATTTGCAGAAGGGTTTCGAATCCAACTATGGCGAGCGGGTGCGGGTGCTGGCCATCGTGCTCTCCGACCAGCGGCAGGCCCAGCGGGTCTGGGACATGGCCCGCAACAACCCGACCGACACCTACTTCTCGCAGCTCGCCCAGCAGTACTCGGTCGAGCCGTCGTCGCGGGCCAACGGCGGCGAAGTGCCGCCGGTCTGCAAGCACAGCGGCTCGCCGGTGATTGAGAAAGAGGCCTTCGCCCTGAAGGACGGGGAGCTCTCCGGCATCATCGCCGTGGAGGACCAGTTCATCCTGCTCCGCTGCCTCGGGCCGGACCGAGCCGGTGCAGCGGGACATCGCCGCGGTGCGAAAGCGAGCTGCACAAGGACATTTATGAGAAGAAGCTCCGCACCGAAATGAACCGCGAGTTCGAGCGGCTGCGGGACTCGGCTCAGATCGACAACTTCCTGGCGGGGACCTCGCAGGCCCCCAAGGCGAAGAACGGCGGCCCGGCGGCCAGCGCGGTGCGGCCGGCGCTCGACGCCAACGGCAGCATCGCCCCGGCCTCGGCAACGCGGCCGCGCGGGCCGGTGAAGCGGTAGGGCTCTGCACTAGCCCGAACATGGCGTCGGGCGAAGGGTTTACCTGTGGCGATGCTCGTCAACCTCGCTCGCGCGTCGGGCTCATGCTATGATGCGAGCATGTCCGAACGTTTCTTTGTCGAACAACCCATCACCGGCTCCACTGCGGAGCTGGTGGAGGCGGAGGCGCAGCACCTGGCGAAGGTGATGCGGGCCGCGGTGGGGGATGAAGTCGTCCTGTTCGACGGCAGCGGGGCCGAGTTCGCGGCCAAGGTGGCGCGAATTGCCAAAGTCCGCGGTGACGCTTGAAGTCCTCGAGCGGCGCGGAAATCAGCCGCGAGCCCCGCGTGGAGCTGACCCTGGCAGTCGCTCTTCCCAAAGGGGAGCGGCAGAAGTGGCTCGTCGAGAAGCTGACGGAGCTGGGCGCAGCTCGCCTGGTGCCGCTCATCACCGAGCGCGGAGTCGCTCAGCCGGTGGAAGCTGCAATGGTGCGGCTCCGCCGCGCGGTGATTGAAGCCAGCAAGCAGTGCGAGCGGAACCGGCTGATGGAGATTGCGCCGCCGCGAGGCGGCTGGAGTACTTCGCGGCTGAAGCGCAGGGCCATCAAGCTGATTGCCGATCCTGGCGGCGAACCACTGGGTTCGCTCGCTCAGGACATCCTCAGGTGAGCTGTGCCATCGGTCCCGAAGGAGGTTTCACACCTGCGGAGCTGAAGGCCGCCCTGGAAAACAAATGGCGGCTGGTCTCGCTCGGCAGGAGCATCCTGCGGATCGAAACAGCCGCCATCGCAGTCGCCGCCTGGTCGGCAATCTCTTAATTGGTCGCCCGCCGCGGTCCTAAGGATCCTCCTGGCATGGGCCCTCCACCCGGCATCATCGGCCCCATCATTCCTCCCCCGGCAACCCAGCCGCTTCGCGGAGCATCTTGAGGACGTTCTCGACTTCCTTGTGAGTGCGGGCGTTGTGGTTGATGACGATCAGCCCCTTGTATTCGGAGATGGTGCCGAAGCCCCCCATGTTCTGCCACGAGTCCGGCTTGACGGCGGTCGTGATGAGGTGCATGAGGCGCTCGGCCCGGATTTCTTCGTCGGTTTGCGGCAGCGGCCCGCTCACCCTGCCCAGCCGCCACCCATCATGCCCCCCATTCCCACCGCCGCCGCCCGCGGCCGGAGGAGTGCCACCGCCGCCGAACTGAGGAGCGATCCCCTTGGGAATTTCCGGCCCGGCAGCTCCGCGGTCAGCAGGGACGTTCCTTGTTCGGGGTGCGGACTTGGGACCCGTCGGGACGGGTGGAGGCGAGGTGCCGCCCGAGGTACGGCGTCTCCCGCTTCCGGCTCGAACGTTCGACCTGCATCGGCTCCAGGAAATCCTGGCCCCGGCCCGCCAAAGCCGCCCCCGCTGTGACCACCTGGCATCATGCGAGGGTCCATCATCCCTGGCCCCATCATCATTCCACCTCCCTGCACCGGCGAAGCCATCGCCAACAAGTCGCGGCAGTTGTAGACCTTGACTTCGCTCGCGCCGGAAAGCGCTTCGGAGCTTGAGACGATGAGGATGCCATCTCGCTCGACATAGGCCAACTTCCCCTCGCCCGCTTGTTCGAGCACCAGATCGAGGACCATGTCCAGCCGCACTTGTTTGAGGTTGATCGTGATCGGTGCGTCGAGAACTTCAAGTTCGGCAGGCAACCCCTTGCGGTTGACATACATTTGCACTCCCGCGCGGTCCTTGAGGTCGCTCTAGCACTTCCCTGAGGGGCTCTCGGCGATAATCGACATCGATTCGCTGCTCCAGCTTTTCCTCGATCGACTTCTCCTCGTTCGACTTTGGCCGGCTTCTCTTCCGGCTCAGCAGGCTTCTCGCTCGGCTTCTCGCCGGGCTGGGCCACGACTTGCGGTGCCTTGACTTGCACCCCTTCCGGCCAAAGTGCAACGGCGAGCAGCCCCGCCGCCGCCAGGCCGACAACTGATACAGTTCCGATTCTCATGATCCACCTCTTCCTTCGCCCCTGGGAAATTGAAGCTATTTGCGCGGCCAGACCGGCCGCGTCACCGAATTCTTCGAGAGCCAGTTTGACCGCCGCTTCGCGGTCCATGCCTTTTGCGAACAATTCGTCCAGCCGGTCCTCCATGTGTGTGCGGAACTCCTCCGCCACCTGCTCCCGCTGCTGCGGCGCGATCCGCAGCAGGCGGCAGAGGAGGGCGAGGTAGGTATCGAATTCTTGCTGGGACATGGGAGGGATGGAAATGACGAAATTCGAATGGCGAATGACGAGTTAGCGGGAGACTTTGACTTTGGCGTCCAGAGTTGCGGCGGAGTACATCAGGTTGAGCAGCTTCTCCACTTTTTCGTGGTTCTCGCTGGTCTGCAGAACGACGAGCATTCCTTTGTACTCCCGGGCGTTTGCCGGCTCCGCCGACTTCATCCCAGGAGTCGGGAGTCACGGCCGATAGCATCGACGCCGACAAGGTCGTTCGGCAGTTCGCAGCTGCAGCGGGGTCGGCGGCTGGTCCGGAGTCGCAGCAGCCGCTGGTGGAGTTGGGGCTGGACCAAATCCGCCGGACGGCATCTTTCGACCGCCTCGGACCGACCCGTTCTTCATCGCGGGCAAGTTCAGAAGCTCGCGGCAGTCGTAGACTCGGATGTGCAGCCGCGAGTCCGCGTCTTCAGGAGTGGTGATCTGAATGACTTCGTGTTCAACGACATAGGTCAGTCCAAACTCCCGCAGCATCAGCCGCAATCCCGATTTCAGGCTGATTCCTTGGCATGGAAAGTGACCGGCGCGTCCAGGTTGATCGCGGCTTCTTCCAATTTCACCACCTCGAACATCACTGGAACCTTTGCCATCTCTTGAATGTGGTCGCAGCACTTCCTTAGTGGTTCCCCTTGAAAGGTCAAGGTCTATCGGCTTGGCCAGAGCTTTCTCGATTCGCGTCTCGGGCGTTTCGCGGTGAACGGCGACTGTTGTCGCTTCCCTGCTGGGCTTGTGCTTTGGCGATGACCGGCACCTGCTGATGCTCCGGCAACAGCGCCAGGCAAAGCAAACCGGCCAATGCGACACACAACACCGATGCAACTGAGATTCTCATGATCCACCTCTTTCTGCGCCCCTGTTGAATTTTGAGTAGTTGTGCGGCCAGACCGGCCGCGTCGCCAAATTCTCCGATGGCCTGCTGGATGGCCTCTTCGCGGGACATGCCCCGCGGCCAGCAATTCCTCCAGCCGGTCCTCCATGTGCGTGCGAAACTCCTCCGCCACCTGCTCCCGCTGCTGCGGCGCGATCCGCAGCAGGCGGCAGAGGAGGGCGAGGTAGGAGTCGAATTCTTGCTGGGACATGGGAGGTCAATGACGAAATTCGAATGCGTCTGAATGACGAATGTTGGAGTTAGCCGCCGGCTCCTTCGGTGCGCAGGCCGGCGAGCGACAGGATCTGCTGAATGACTTGCGCATAATCCGACCATTCGGCTGCCTGCGCGGTGAGCCGTTTTTTGCCGGCGGCGGTGAGCTCGTACCATTTGCGTTTGCGGCCGGTGGACTCTTCCCACGAGCTGCGGATGAGCTTCTCTTCCTCCAGCCGGTGGAGGATGGGGTACATCGTGCCGGCTTGCAGGTCGACGCGCGCCCGCTGGTTTCGCGGACCTGCTTCTGGATCAGGTAGCCGTATTTTTTGCCGCCGGCCAGGACCGAAAGGATCATCAGGTCCAGGCTGCCGCGGAGCAGATCGCGCTCGAACTTGTCGGACATCGTAACCAGGCCTCCTTATGTGGCAGACCTATGTATAGCGTGGCGATATATCGGCCAAATGAGAAATCGAATGCGAATGCGAATGAGGAGAAGGCGAAAGGCATTGCCATTCGCCATTCGATGGGTCTCACCCCGACGGAAACGCCGCCACTTGCTCCGCCGTTTCCTGCCGCCAGAGGAGCGAGGTGTGCATGCCGGGGAGGACGATGTGCTCCTTCTCCGTGGGCAGATGCGTGCGGGGCTCGGCAACCAGATAGTCGTTGCGGGCGGCGATGATGCCGATTTCCAACTTGGCCGGCGGCGGCAGCGAGGCCACGAAGCTTTGCTCGCGCGTCGGAAAGCTGCACCAGCGGCGGGCAGAGGCGGCCCAGGACCGGCGCGAGCGAGCGGGCGACGTGCGAACCGGTGTTGGGCGGGGCGAGCATCACCATCCGCCCCATCTTGCGTCGGCACGCGGTCGGCCAGCGCCAGCCGGGCAACGATGCCCCCCATGCTGTGCGTGATGAGATGAATTCGCTCCACCTCCGGGTCGTCGTCGAGCTGCTGAAGCTGCTCCGCCATCTGCCGGCCGTGGCGCTCAATCCGGGACCAGAGGCTGGAGTAGCTCCAGTTGATGACCCGGCCGAACTGGCTTTGCAAGCGGCGGGCGAGCGGTGACATGAACAGCCAGTGGGCCCCCAGGCCGTGAATGAGAATCAGGGCGTGGGAGGATTTGGCAGGCATGAAGAATTACAGGACCGCGGCAATGGCGTCGCAGAGGGCCGGCATGTTATTCGCCGTCATCCCGGCGACATTGATGCGGCCGCCGTTGCCGACGACATAAACCGCGTGCTTCGTCCGCAGTTCATCGACCTGCAAGTTCGTCAGCCCCGAGAAGCTGAACATCCCCCGCTGCCGGGTGATGAAGGAAAAGTCGCGCTGCGGGGCCTTGGCCTTCATCGTCTCGACAAACAGCTGCCGCATCTCGTGGATGCGCGTGCGCATCGCGGCGACTTCCTGGTCCCACTGCTTGCGGAGCTTGGCGTCGCTGAGGATGGCGGCCACAATCGCGCCGCCGTGCGTCGGCGGATTGGAGTAGTTCGTGCGAATGCTCACCCGCACCTGGCTGAGCGCCTTCTGAGCCGCGTCGGCCGAGCCGGCGACGAGCGTCAGCGCGCCGACCCGTTCGCCATACAGGCCGAAGTTCTTCGAGAACGAGCTGCACACCAGCAGCTCGCGGGTTGAGCTTCGCCAGCTCGCGCAGGCCGGCGGCGTCTTCGTCCAGGCCGTCGCCGAATCCTTGATAGGCGAAGTCCACGAGCGGCAGCAGCTTCCGCTCGTGACGACTCTCGGCGATCTCTCTCCACTGCTCGGGCGTCGGGTCGATGCCGGTCGGGTTGTGGCAGCAGGCGTGGAGCAGGACGATGTCGCCGGCGGGAATCTGCTTCGAGCGCGGCGAGCATCGCCGGGAAGTCGAGCCCTGACCGGCGGCGTCGATGTAGGCATACGTTTCCACCTGCTGCCCGGCGGCCGCGAAGATGGCCGGATGGTTGGCCCAGGTCGGCTTGCTCATCCAGACCTTGGCCGCGGGAAAGTGCTTCTCGAGCAGGTCGGCCGCCACGCGCAGCGCCCCGGTGCCGCCCGGCGTTTGCGCCGTGACTGCCCGCCTGCTCGTCAGAATCTCATGCCCCGCCCCGAACAGCAGCTCCTGCACGCGCGAGCCGTATTCGGCCAGCCCTTCGATGGACAGATAGCCCTTGCTCTTCTCCCGCTCGAGCAGCCGCCGCTCGGCTTCCTTGACGCTGGCCAGGATGGGCGTCTTGCCCCGCTCGTCCTTATAGACGCCGACGCTGAGGTTGATCTTCTCCGGGATTGGGGTCCTTCTTGAAGGCTTCCCCCAGGCCGAGGATGGCGTCGGGCGGGGCCAGCGGCAGAGCGTCGAACATGAAGTCGAACGAGTGGGAGTGACGATGGTAGCGAGTCCGCGGTAAAGACAATTCTCGCTAGACCGCGCTGACGTTGCATGTCGTAGACCATGCATCGCCGCAAAATCCCTGCGGCTGGACAGCCGGGCAAAGAGAATTATCCTAGCCTCACAGCTTTTATGCCGTAAGGCCCCGCCTGATTGCCGCCTTTCCGCCTGCCGCGGCCCCTCTCTCTCCTGCACGAGATCATCCACGTATGGCCCGGCGTAAAATCGGCATCTGGCTCATCGGCGCCAAAGGGGGCGTCGCCACCACGCGTCACGGTCGGCCTCGTCGCTCTCCGCAAAGGGCTGGCCGGCAACTCGGCCTGGTCACGCAGCTGCCGCAGTTCGCGAGCCTCGATCTCGCCGCAGTGGAACGACTTCGTCATCGGCGGCCACGAAATCCGCGCAGACGACGCTGCCGACGAAGCGGCCCTGCTCCTCGCGAGCAACAACCACGCCCTCGACGCCGAGCTGGTCGCCAAGTGCAAGCCCGAGCTCGACAAGATCGACAAGAACATCCGCCCCGGCACGCTCTGGAACGTCGGCCGCCGGATCGAAGAGTTCGCCGACGACGATCCGCGCAAGACGTGCCGACGAGGAGACCCCGCGCGCCGCCATCGAGCGGCATGCAGGCCGACCTCAACGAGTTCGCGCAAGGCCAACAAGCTCGACCAGGTCGTCGTCGTGAACGTCGCCTCGACCGAGCCGCCGGTCGACGAAGCGGCCACTTCCCGCGAAGTGGAAGGACCTCGCCAAGCTGCTCGACAAGCCCAAGAAGTGCCCGCTGCCGGCCAGCTCGCTCTACGCCATCGCCGCCCTCGACCTCGGGCTGCCCTACGTCAACTTCACGCCGTCGCTCGGCTCCGCGCCGGCCGCGATTTACGAGCTGGCCCTCGAGACGCGACACCTGCCACATGGGCCACGACGGCAAGACGGGCGAGACGCTGCTGAAGAGCGTGCTGGCGCCGATGTTCGCCGCCCGCAACTTGCAGGTGATGAGCTGGGTCGGCCACAACATCTTCGGCAACCTGGACGGCAAGGTGCTCGACGACCCGGCCAACAAACCGACCAAGGTCAGCAGCAAGGACCGCCTGCTCGCACCAGATCCTCGGCTACACGCCGCAGACGCTCGTTACGCATCGAGTACATCGAAAGCCTGGGCGACTGGAAAACCGCCTGGGACCACATCCACTTCCGCGGCTTCCTCGGCACGCCGATGACCCTGCAGTTCACCTGGCAAGGCTGCGACTCGCTGCTCGCCGCCCCGCTGGTGATCGACCTGGTCCGCTTCACCGAACGCGCCCACCGCCACGGCGAGCGCGGCCTGCTCACCTTCCTGGCCAGCTTCTTCAAGAGCCCGCTCGGCGTCAGCGAGAACGACTTCGTCCGGCAGTTCCAGATGCTGGAGGCGTGGGTGAAGAAGGTGGGGTGAGGGGCGGCGCGACTATAAGCTCTACTCCGAAGGTTGGCACAATTCTCAGTCTCGTGGCAAGGTGACCGTCAATGGTTCGACGACTACGGCATAGCGGAGGATGCGATCGCGGGAGGTGACGTACAGCTTGGGCTGCACGGTGCGGAGCCGCGTCGTGTTCTCGTAAATGAAGATGTGCCGCACGCGGCCTGCGTCGGGAATGTAGCGGTGCACGATCCGGTCCGCGGGAGGGGTCAGCTCGAGGCGGGCGACGTAGATGTTCGCGGACGGCTCATAGGACTCGGTGACATTGACGCGGAAAGGATCCGCCTCGTCCGTGCCGCGTTTGGTTTGCATCTCCAACTCCAGGCCGGCCAGCTCGCGGACCGAGAATGGATTTTCCCTCCGCATTCTCCACGGGGCCGCTCCAGTTGGGTGCCACTTCGTCGGACTTGAACCACAGGCGGATGGAGGCCTGGCGGGCTCCCGCCGGCCAGTGGGGGACGCGGAACCGCAGCACGGGGACCGGGACGTCTGGCTCAAAATCGAGGTCGTAGAAGTGAAACGTGGGGATGCGCTGCGGCGGCCTGTCAAACACCGGCGTGATTTCGGCCCAGACGTGCTTGGGCCGCGGGCTGAACTGGTGCTCTTTGCCATTTTGCACCGAGACGGAGAACCAGACTGCCTGGCCCTCTCGTTTGGGCAGGTGGGCTCCCACGAAATAACTGCGGTCGGGATTCCCGGGATCCGGAATGTTTTTGTGGGATGTTTGCAACTCCGGGGGGAGCGTACGCGGCGATGCTCCAGCCGGCTCACTTTGCCGTTGTCCCCGCGGTTGTAATGCAGCTCGATCGATTCTCCTCCTTCCAGCGTCACCTCGGCGGTTGCTTCGCGTCCCAGCCCCTGGGTGCGGACGATGAACTTCGCGGCCTTGCCGTCCCAATCATCGATGGGCCAGGTGCGTCCCAGGTCGCTGCGGCGCTCGGGGACGGGTTTCCCCTGCCGAGCCACGTTGTACTGAACCCGCCGCAGCGAATTTCTCCAGGGCGGTGAGCAGGGAGGCCGGATTGCGAGCGTCATGCAGCTCCCGCTTGCCGAGCTTGGCGATGGCCTCCAACTCGGCAACTTCCTTAGGATGCTCCGTCGTACTTTCGCCATGTTGAAGCAGACAATGTCGACGGTGATGTCCGCGATGGGCCTTGATAAGCTTCTCGACATCATTGCTGATTTTGTAGACCGCCGCTGGCCCGCCTGGGCTCTGCTCATTGATGCCGTCGGTGATGGCGATGATGTGCTTGGACTTTGCACCGCCATCGAATTCGGCAAAAGCCTTCGTCAAGGCGTAATAGAGCGGCGTTTCGCCATGTGGCTTGAGAACCTCCAACTTTCTGCGAATGTCTTCTCGCAGTTCGTCGTTGAGCATTGTGATCCTCTGCGCAGTGTCGACGTCGTCACTCGGATGCAGCACGCGGCTCTTTGCCGCGAGGATCGACTAGCCGCAAACTTGCCATCCGGGGTTTTTTTCCAGCCCGAGGTATGTCCGTAAATGATGAGTCCGATCTGATAATTTTTGTCCGGCAGATCGGCTAAGACCTTGTTCAGCGTCCTGCGGGCGACGTCAAACTGCGTATCAAGATTCCTCAGATTCAATGCTCTCCCATGCTGCCGGAGCAGTCAAAGATGAACAGCACCGAGCTGACCTGGTTCGCCGCCCCCTGCACGCGGATGCGGGGCTTGTCATAGGGGGTGCGCTGCACGATCACTTCGTCTCCCCGGGCCTGAGCGCCGACGGCAAATGGCGAAAGAGCGGATATGGCCCCGATACAGGGCGGCTGCTTCCAGGTAGAGCGCGTCCTTAGGCGGGCGTCGTTCTTCACGAAGTAGTCCAGAGGCTTGCCGGCAGCGGGTTCAATGGGGATCGCGCTGCGGCGGACTGCCTTGCCGCTCGCTATTCAATCGCTCCAGCAGAGCCCCTTTGGCCCCCGGCAGCTTCAGATAAGCCGCCGCCTGGCCGGGAGGGCAAATCGGCAGTTGCCGACAAGCTCAACTGGTGGGGGACTTGCTGCTCGTCGTCCGCCAGCATCAGGTCCAAGGCTTGCGGCTTGGGGCCAGCGCTCGCTGCCGCCTTGCGGCGGTCCAGGAGCTGGCGTAAATCGCTCTGGCCGTACTTGAAGCTGGCCGCGTTGCGGCACAAGCTGCGGGCCGAGTTGAGCGCCGAGTTAGCCGCGGAGACGAAATAATCCGTCCCCTTCGTGCCCGGAGCGGGCCCCCAGAAATCGTCGAGTGCCCGGGCGCAGTGCCAAAGCATCAGGAAGTGCCAGTCCGTTCTCCGCAACAGCCGGGCCGGATCGTCCGCGGCATCTTCCCAAGTCCGCTTGGCCAGCAGGCCAGCCGCCGCGCGGGACAAGCGGTCGGCCTGGCTGAAGCCGGAGCGGGTCACCGCCGGGGACTGCGATTGGGCGGCTTCCAGCAACTGATGGCTTTCGTCGACGAGGGTCTTGGCCGCGGGACGAACATCGGCCAAGTAAGCGCGGACTTCGCCCCCCTGAGCCGTAAGCGAATCGATTTGGGCTCGCCGCAGTTCCGCGGGAATCTTGTTTTGCGAAGTCACTGCCTGAAAGCGGCGCACGGCCCGCAGTTGGCCGGCGCGCGACTTGAGATGAGCCCGGTCCAGGATGGCAAGAGCCGGATGCTCTCCCGATGTTAGCTGCGCGAGCCAGGCAGAATCGTCGGGAGCTTCCTCGGCGGATTTGGGGTCGCCGGCGGCTTGGGTTTTCGCTCCTGCACTGCCAGCTTCGCGGCGGGCGAACATGATTCGCAGCAGCGTGTCCCGCAGCAGGCTGCCTTCTCGCCGGTGAGCAGCGGGACCTGCAGCACGCGAATGATGCTGCGCAAGGTTTCCTGATCGTCGCCGGCTTCGGTATATAGGTAGTCGCATCGGTTGGCATAGGCCTGTTCGAGCTGCTGCAGCGTTTTGCGCGTTTCGTCCAGAGGAGACTGAATGGCCGGCGTCCAAGTTCCCGTCTGCGAGCCGGCGTCGAGGGCCGTCCCCAGCTCGCCTGCGCACTGCGAATCAACTGAGCCAGTGCGCCGTCCAGCTCGGCAGACGGCTTGTCGCGGTTCTGGTCCACCAGCCACTGGGCGAGGTGGGGAATCCGGCTCCAAGCCTCATCTCGCAATTGAAAGGCTTCCGCGACCTGCTGGGTGGTTTTCAAAGCTGCCTCGTACGGTCCGCCTGCCCCGGCCGTCCCGATGAGGTGCGACCAGGCCGCGTCCGCTTCAACCAGCGATGGGACGTTGCCGATAAAGAGTTGATCTTCCGCCAGGCGGCGACGGGCATCGGCCTCATCGACCATCACCTGCACCCAGTACTGCGCCGCTCGTCCGCCGGCGCGGCGGCCCGTTCGGCAAGGTCGCGAATTCGAATGGCCTGGGGCATGCGGGCGGACGCTTCCGCCCCATCGAGATAGGCAGAGAGCATTTTGAGAAAGTGCACTTCGATCACATCGGTCTCGGCTCGGCCGCTCGCGCCGGAGACAAATTGCAAAGCATCCGCCAGGTCCCGCGGTTGAGGCTTGTTGTCCGCCTGGGCCAGCCACTGCCAGGATGCCGAGGCGGCCGCGTAATAATCGAGCTTCGGCAGCGGCACGGGCTCGCCCGGCTTGGCCTTCGCGCGGGCCTGCCGCCACTGCGTAAAAGGCTTGACGGCTGCGGCTGGAGGTGGGGGCTGCTCCGCTCCACGAAGCTCGCAGCGGAAGGCTCAGCAGGCGGGCCTCGGCCGGCCCCGCGGGAGTGAACTCCCGCAGCAAACTTTCGATGTCCCCTGAGCCCCCTCGAACTGCGGCGCATATGCGCTCCCCGCGAGCGCCAGCTCTTCCAATCGCATCAGTGCTGCTCGAATTCCGCAAAGCCGACGGGATCCCGCTCATAAGTCCGCTCGCGGCGAAGCTGCTCATGCCGCTTCCAAAGGTGAGACAGCGCTTTGGAATGTTCGGCGACAATGGGAACGGGCGCAGCAGCCGGAGCGCTTCCCGGGTCGGCATACGCCAGGGAAAATCGGCGGATTCCGGAACCAACATCGGCCGCTGCCGGTCGGCCCGGTTGTCGATGGTCCAGCGGTTGACGGTCTCCGCCAGATAGTCCCGCAGCTCCTGCAGCAGGACGCGGCTGTCACCGTCGTGGTCCGCCGCGCCGGCCAGCCCCTCCGCCAGAAAATGCCCGAACACCGAGCGGCCGAGCTCGGGGCTGCGTGACTGGTTTGTCCCGGCCCGGCGGCGCAGAGCACGGCCAGGTTGGGGTCTTTCGCATCTTCAACCGCCTGCGGCAGAGCGTCCGCAAAGCCGTTGTAGAGCACGCCCATTCGCCAGCTGGAGGGGACGCGGCCGCAGTCCAGAATCAAAACTTTCTTAACGTCCGCCAGCCGCTTCAGCCGCTCGTGGTCTCGCAGGTCCTGCAGCAGGTCCGCCAGGGGAAGCCAGGTGGCGCTGTCGTGCGGTTGCGCGTCGGCCAAGAGGAGGCAGGGGCGGCCGCGCTCGTCGAGCGCACCGTGGGCGCGAGGTAGAGGATGACGGTCTTCTTGCCGGGGCCGCCGGGGGTAACTTTGTCGAGCTGCCGCCGGATGTAGGAGCGGAGCGATTCGCGCGTGCCATGCTCTTTGGTGATCCCGACGACGTCCATGTTCGCCCGGTTCGTCTGAATCAGGCCTTCGACGTCTTCCGCCGCCAGGGCGTTGGGCGGGATCAACTGCGAATAATCAGTGACCGCTGCCGCAATCAAGGGGACGCGGGTCGGCAGAAAGAACAGGTAATAGAAGAGGCCCCCCAGCAGGACCAAAAACAGCACACCCCAGGCCCCCAGCTTGAGGCGATGCCACAAGAGCGAGCCCACCCAGATCCTGTCGCTGCCGATCGGTCCAGCGGCCCGACCAAGGCCCCGAGCCTGAGCCGGCAGACGTTTTGGGAGGCGGATGCGCCCTTCTTACGCCAGTCTGCCCGCGCGGGAACAGCCGGGGGATTGCCGGCGGGCTTGCTCGGGGAACCATCGTGACGATCTGGCATTCCTCGCCTCCCTGACAGGTAGAAGCCCCAACGGGCGAGCGAATTCAGTCCTGCGGGCGGAGCTAGAAACCACCGTTCATGTAACCAGACCGGCCGGCGCTTCGCAATGGGCGCAGCCGGCGGAGGTGTTGGTACAATCTGGCCGGCAGGGGGTACATCATGGCGGATTCGAGTCTGCCTCGAGTGAAGGCGAGAAAATCATCAAGGGCTAACCGCGGCAAGAATCTCACCCGAGAGTGGCTGGCAAAGACGCTTATCAATGTCGTCCAGAACGAATCAACAATGCGTGAATCAGAATGTCTGATTTTGGCAGAGGTGATTCAAACTTACGACGGGCAGGAGTGCCCGTCCTACAACAAGTGCTTACCGGGAGACGACGACCTGATCCCCCCGGACGATTTTGGCCACCTGCGTGCCGGCCAGCGGCTGCAGCGTGGCGAGCCCCGGTTCCGATGCCACGACCTTGAGCTGGCCAACGGCGGCGGAGCCGGTGAGAAAGCGGTGGGAGGCCTGCACCGTCGCGCCCACGGGCAACTGGCCATCGCCGGACGTACGCACGACCACCAGTCGCTTGCTAACGTCGACGTGTTCGACCACTGCGCTGCGGACGATCAGCGGGGCCGGAAGGTCCAATGCGGCGAGCGGGGCTTCGGCGGCGGGCAAGCGCTGGCTTTCATTGCCGAGCGAAGCAGTCCGCCGGGACGAGGGTGCGGCGGCTTCCATGCTGCGATGGCTGGCCACGGTGGTTGCCGCCAACTGCCCCTTTTGTGCCGTGCGGCGGCTCGAGTGGAGCTGAGGTTGGACTTCCTGGCGGGCTTCGACGGGAGGCGTCAACTCCGGCTGCGCGGCGGGCGCTGCTTCCGCTTCGACGGGAGGAGCCGCGGCGGGCTCAGCCGGTTCAGCCGGCGTGGGGGTTGCGCGGGGAGGAGGCATGGGCGCGGGCGGGGGAGGAACGATTTCCGCGCCGGGAGGCAGCTCACGTTCCCCCGGCGGCAGCTTGCGCTCGATGATGGGAGCGTCCGGCGGAGGACCGCACGCCATGATCGCCCGTACGGCAGCCCGGCGGACACGCTCGGAAGGCTCAATCCAGCAGCCTTCCTTGTCCATTTCATAGGCCATCTTCATCAGGCGGTCATGAATGTCCTTGCCGCAGCAATCGCGGTCGTTGCAGTTTTCGCAGAAGCCCGCTGCGGCGGAATCGGCTATGGCATCGGCGGCGGCGAGGCGGACGGTTTCCGTGCAGTCATCCAGTGCGGCCAACAGGGCCTCGGTAATGCTGCCGTCGCGGTTGTAGCAGCCGCAGCCAATCGAGGCGAGGTACTTGATGGCCTTGATCTTCTGAGGAGCTAGGTCTTCCTGGGTCTTGACCTCCGCGGCCTTTTTGATGGCTGGGACGGGGGATTTCAGATTTTTCGGATCGGCGATCGCCAGGCGCGGCGGCTTGCGCTCGCAGATTGGGATGGTTCCCCTTACGGTTAGTAAGGTGGTCCGAAATCGCGTGTTTTGGGGGGAATCCCAAAAAGGTCCACAGCGTCGTGGGGGGCTTGGGCGCGATATGCTTGCGCTCCAACTCCACCGCTGCCGCAAGCCAGTGCCAAGAGTGCCAAAAAAGCTACGGGAAGACGCAAGACCCGCATGGGAACGATCCTTCGCAAGGACGGCGGAACGACGAGTGAGCTGGGTTCTCAGGAAAAGCGCAGGCCCGCGCAATACGCAGGTGCAGCGTTTACCTTTCATTCCCAATAATCGGCACGCGACGAACGGGCAGAAAATGAATATTAAGCCGTCCGAAAAGTCAGCCCAAATTAACGGCAGGTCACCGGAGGGGTCATTCCAGCGTCAGGATGATGTCTTCCGGCTCGTCGGGGGGGAGGGTTTGACCTTTTCCAGCTTGCCCGTGCGGGAGACATTTTGCACGCTCCCTTCGGCCTGCAGCGTGTATTCCCCCTCGGGGACATTGTCGAACTGGAAGCGGCCGCCGTTCTGCGTCCGCACGGGGGACGCACCGGGGGCACTCAGCGTGACCTTGATGCGGTCGGCAGCCAGCTTGCCGTGCATCACCACGCCGCGGATTGTGCCTTTGTCCGACTTGGCCTTTGCCGTATCCGGGGAAGCGATCCGCACGACCAGCGGCCGCGGCCGGCTCTGCAAGCCGACCCGGTCCACCGCCCGCGCCATAAGCACGTGGCTGCCCGGCGGCAGGTCCTTGGTGCCGAGCTCGAGCGACCAGATATCGTTGGCCGGCGGCTGAGCCACGTCTTTGATAACCTTGGCCTCCTCTTTCCCCAGTTCGCCGGATTGATCCAGATCGAAGCCAAATTCCACCTGGGCAATGCCGGAGAGCGACTGATCGGAAACGTCGAGATGGGCCACCAGCTTCTGCCCGGCCGCCATTTGCTGGCCGGCTTCCGGAGTGGTGCTGAAGGACTTGATGCGCGGGGGAAGGCCGTCCAAAACCACCGGCACTCGGTCCGCGTGCACGGCGTTCCCGCCCAGCACCACTTGCGCGTTGATCTGGAACCGCTTGTTTTGCAGCCCGCCGGGATTCAGCTCGAGGGAATAGTCGCGAACCTCTGTGTCCAGCGTCAGCAGCCCTTGCGGGCCGGCGGCAGCCAGAACGGGTCGTTATCTGGCGGTCGCTATAGAACTGCTGACGGTCGCTCCCTTCGACATCGAGCCCCACCTCGATCGCGTCCTCCCGCTCGGAGAGCTGAAAGGCATTCTTCGGCGCATTGACCTCAAACTGGATCTTGAGCACGGAACAGGGGGCCGGAAACACGGCAGCGGCCCCTTTCTCCAGGAGCACCAAGACCTTCTTTTCCGGCGGCGGCGTGGGCATCGCCGACGACGAGAAGTAGAACGCCTTGAGCGGATCCGGCCCTTCGATGCTGTTGATTCGGACTCGTGCCAAGGCCGCCTTCACGTCCTTGCCGGGGAGCGTCTCCCGGCACGAGACCTGAAAGACGAATGCCCGCGGGTATCCATCCACGGCCAGCGGCACGGTCCGCTCCTTTTCGTCCGGCGGCACGACCGCGTAGAGATTGGCCGCGGGCTTGCCGCCGTCGAACAAGGCATGGTCATTTCGCTCCGGCCGGCGGGGAGCTCCCCGCTGGTATCCCAGACGATGGGGATCGGCTGCTCGGCCAGGCCAATCGGCAAGACGTCTTCGGGGCTGGTCTGGTCCCCCTGGGTGACCTTGGGACCCAGTGCGATCAGAATCCGCTCCAGCGGGAGGTCGTACCCGATCTCCGCTTTCAGATAATCTTCGGGGGCCAGCGGATTGAGCTCCATCCACTTGAGCCAGCGCTCTTGGGGTCATCGACGTTCGTCAGTAGACAGAGAAGCCCGGTTGTGACCTCGGGCTTCTCGGGGGGAGCCGGAGCTGCCGGCGGCGGTGCTGCACCGGCCGCTGCGTCCGCTGGCGCTCCGCCGGCTTTGGGAGCAGCAACGGGTGGAGCGGGAAGGGGCCCGAAGTCAATCTCCACGGGCGACGTATCCGCGGGAAGGGCCAGCGGCTTCGCGGTCTTCGAGAGCGTCTTGGCGTGCGGCAAGAGTTTATCCGCGGCGTCAAACAGCGAGCGGCGAATGCCCGGCTGCAGGCTGCCGTTGGCGTCGAACAAACGGCCCGGCGCCGACTTCGCGGCAGGCTGGGGAGGAACCGCCACGAGCTGCACGTTCACCTTCTTCGCTTTGCCCGAGCGGTTGACCAGCGAGAAGCGGAATGCCGTCGGCGCTGCACCGCAGCGGCGGCGGACGCCTGGATCGCGTTCACCTGTGTCGGCTCGGCTCGGTGACCAGCTCGCGGGATGCCGTGCGGACGGTGTAGGCAACTGCTGTGGGAGCACGGCGGCCCCGAGCTGCTGGTCGACTCGATCGACGGCGTGAAAGGCCTATGACCGAGGATCCTGCCGATGGCCTTCGGGCGTGAGCGATCTCGATGCCGAGCTGTACTCCGCGGTCGAGGTCATCGCCCGCAAGCGCGACGGCCGGCCCTGCTCGACGACGCGCAGATCGCGTGGGTGATCGACGCCTACACGCGCGGCGTCGTCGCCGAGGAGCAGATGGCCGCGCTCGCGATGGCGGTGTTCTGGCGCGGGCTGAGCCCCGGACGAGCTCGCCACCTGGACGAAGGCGATGATCGCGTCCGGCGAAATCTCGACCTTCCTCGGCGACCCGGGGCTGAAGGTCGACAAGCACTCGACCGGCGGCGTCGGCGACAAGACCTCGCTGATCCTCGCGCCGGTGGTCGCTGCCGGCGGCGTCCCGTGCCGAATGGTGTCCGGGGCGCGGCCTCGGTCACACCGGCGGGACGCTCGACAAGCTCGAAGCGATCCCCGGCTTCCGCGTCGAGCTGTGAACTGGACGTTCCGCAACGAACTCCGACGCCGGCGGCCTGGTCCTGATCGGCCAGACGGCCGAGATCGCGCCGGCCGACAAGCGGCTGTACGCGCTCCGGGACGCGACGGCGACGGTCGAGTCGATCCCGCTCATCTCGGCCTCGATCATGTCGAAGAAGCTGGCCGAGGGGATCGACGGCCTCGTCCTCGACGTGAAGGTCGGGTCGGGCGCGTTCATGAAGGACGTGGGCGTCCGCGCGCGAACCGCCGAGACGATGGTCGGGTTCGGCATGCTCGCCGAGATCAAGGCCTCCGCCGCCGACACCGGCGGGCAGTACACGCTCGTCGAGATCACCGCGCCCGCCGGGCTGCAGACCCCGCTGCACGTCCACTACCGCGAGGACGAGGGCTTCTACGTCCTCGATGGCTCCGTGACGATCGAGGTCGGCGAGGCCACCGTCGAGCTCGGCGCCGGCCAGCACGCGCTCGGCCCGCGCGACATCCCGCATCGCTTCACCGTCGGCCCCGACGGCGCCCGCATGATCTGGGTGCTCACGCCCAGCGGGTTCGAGGACTTCGTCGCCGAGGTCAGCGCGCCGGCCGAGGCCGCCACGATCCCCCCGGCTGACGTACTCCCGCCCGACGACGTGGCCGAGATCGTGCTGCGGCACGGCATGGAGATGCTGCCCGGCTGAGCCGTGCGCCCGCGTGGCGCGCTCAGCCCGAGCGCGCCACGCCGAGCGTGTTGGCCCCGAGGAACTTGGGCGAGCCCTTCTCGTAGTAGGCGTCGACGGCGGCGAGCTCGAAGCCGGCGCCGCGCAGCAGCTCGACGGTCGGGCGCGTGAGGTGGCAGCCGCCGAACAGCCGCTTCTGGATCGGCTCGAGCCGGTGCTGCCAGACGCGCACCGGCTCGTCGGGCGCGAGGCCGTGCTCGACGAAGTGCAAAGTGCCGCCGGGCCTGAGCACGCGCCGCAGCTCGCGCAGGGCGCCGTCGATGTCGGGGATCGTGCACATCGTCCAGGTCGACAGCGCGTGGTCGAACGTGTCGTCGGCGAACGGGAGCGAGGCGCCGTCGAGGCCGGAGCGCTCGACCGGCGTCGTGGTCTCGCTCAGGCGCTTGGCGGCGAGCTTCCAGCCGGTGTCGGCGGGCTCGACGGCCGCGACCCGGCTCACCTCCGCCGGATAGAACGGGATGTTCAGCCCGGAGCCGAAGCCGATCTCGACGACCTCGCCGGCGAGCCCCTCGCAGACGCGGGCGCGCTGCTCGCGCGCGACCTCCATGTTGCAGGCGACGTTGACGATCCGCGGCAGGACGTGCTTCTCGTAGGGGTTCATGGCTCAGACTCCGATGTCCTCGTTCCAGACCTTGGGCCGCTCGGCGATGAAGCGGCCCAGCAGGTCGATGCACTCGCTCGATTCGAGGTCGATGATCTCCACTCCGAGCTCGCGAAGCCAGTCGATGCCGCCCTGGAAGGTGCGAGACTCACCGACGACCACGCGCGGGATCGCGAACTGGCGGACCAGGCCGCTGCAGTACCAGCACGGCGCGAGCGTCGTGACCATGGTCGTGTCGCGATAGCTCGCGCGCCGGCCGGCGGCCCGGAACGCGTCGGTCTCACCGTGGGCGGAGGCGTCTCCGTCCTGCACGCGGCGGTTGTGACCGCGGCCCCAGACCGAGCCGTCCGGGCCGAACAGCGCCGCGCCGATCGGGACGCCGCCCTCCGCGAACCCGGCGCGGGCCTCCTCGAGCGCGACGGCGAGCATCTCCTCGGGCGTTGGCATGATGCCAACGTACATGGACCTCGGGGACCGCTTCCGCGTGCGCCCGAAGGGCTTCAGGCTCTCGGCGCACGACACCGGCGACACCGCCGGGTTCGACAGGGCCGCGTCGTGAGCGGTCGCGATGCTACGCGACGAGTGAGACGGCGATCGCGCCCATGACCAGGGCGACGGCGCCGTCCAGCGCACGCCAGGCGGCGGGCCTCGCGAACGGCTTGCGCAGCAGCCTCGCGCCGTAGCCGAGGCCGGTGAACCAGAGCACGGAGCCCGCGATGGCGCCCAGCCCGAACCACCAGCGCGCGTCGCCGTGGGTGGCGGCGACGGACCCCAGCAGCACGACCGTGTCCAGGTACACGTGCGGGTTGAGCCAGGTGAGGGCGAGCGCGGTCACGAGCACGGAGCCGCCGCCGGCGGCGGCCCCGGCCTCGAGGACGCCGGGCCGCCAGGCGCGCCGGGCGGCGAGCGCGGCATAGCCGAGCAGGAACGCGGCGCCGCCGATCCGCACGCCGTCGGCCAGCTCCGGCACGCCCTGGATCAGCGCGCCCGCGCCGGCCACGCCGAGCGCGATCAGGACGGCGTCGGAGACCGCGCAGATCGCGACGACCGCGCCGACGCGCTCGCCGCGCAGGCCCTGGCGCAGCACGAACGCGTTCTGGGCGCCGATCGCGACGATCAGCGAGAGGCCGAAGCCGAGGCCGGAGAGGAGCGCGACGGGGTCCATGCCCTTCACCATCGCCACGGACCAGCCGGAACTCCAGCTCAGGATTCTTCGGTTACATTAGAATCGCTTCAGATGCAGCCCGACCTGGAGCAGCTCCGGACGCTGAAGGCGGTCGTGGAGCACGGCACGCTGGACGCGGCGGCCAGCGCGCTCCACGTCACCCCGTCGGCGGTCAGCCAGCGCCTGAAGGCGCTCGAGACCGCGGCCGGCCAGGTGCTGCTCGTGCGCAGCCGGCCAGCGCGGCCGACCGGCGCCGGCGAGGCCGTGCTGCGGCTCGCCCGCCAGGTCGAGCTGCTCGCCGCGGACACGGCGGCGGAGCTCGCCGGCGACGCGGCGCCGTCGCGGCTCGGCGTCGCCGTGAACGCCGACTCGATGGCGACGTGGTTCCTGCCCGCGATCGCGCCGCTGGCGGGCGAGGTCGCCGTCGAGTGCTACCGCGAGGACGAGGCCAACACGGCCCGGCTGCTCAAGACGGGCTCGGTGGTGGCGGCGATCACGGTCTATCCCGACCCCGTCGCCGGCTGCATCGTCCGGCGGCTCGGCGCGATGCGCTACCGCCCGATGGCGTCGCCGGCCTTCAAGGCGCGCTGGTTCCCCGACGGCCCGACGCCCGAGGCGCTCGCGGCGGCGCCGATGATGGTCTTCGACCGCGACGACACGCTGCAGCACGACTACCTCGCCGCGCATGCGCCGACCGCCGTTCCGCCGCAGACCATGGTGCCTTCGTCGACGGACTTCGTGCGGGCGATCGGGCTCGGGCTCGGCTGGGGGATGGTCGCCGACCTGCAGCGCCCGGACGGCCCGGAGCTCGTCGAGCTGGAGGCGGCGGAGGCGCGCGACGTGCACCTCCACCTGCAGCGCTGGCGCCTGCGCACGCCGAGCTTGGACCGCCTCGCCGACGCGATCGTCGCGGGCGCGCGCGAGCGCCTAGCCCAGTGACTCCAGGGGCGTGATCGCCTCGGCCTGCGCGCCGCCGCGCCGCCGGGCCACGCCGCTGGCGATCGCCGCCTCCGCGACCGCCTCGGCCACGGCGTGCACGACCCGGCGGTCGAAGACGCTCGGGATGATGTAGTCCGCGTGCAGCTCGTCGGCCGGGATGACCTGCGCGATCGCGTTCGCGGCGGCCAGCTTCATCGCCTCGTCGATCGTGGAGGCGCGCACGTCCAGCGCGCCGCGGAAGACGCCGGGGAAGGCGAGCACGTTGTTGATCTGGTTCGGGTAGTCCGAGCGCCCGGTGGCCATGATCGCCACGTCGCCGCGGACCTCCTCAGGCTGCACCTCAGGTACAGGGTTTGCCATCGCGAAGACGATCGCGCCGGAGGCCATCGTGCGGATCGCGTCGGCCGACACGGCACCCGGGCCGGAGACGCCGAGCAGCACGTCGGCGCCCGCCAGCAGCTCGTTCGCCATCCCGCGCCGCTGATCGCGGTTGGTGCGCGCGGCCAGCGCGGCCTGCGAGGCGTCGAGCCCCGGATCGCCCTCGACGAGCGCGCCCTCGCGGTCGCAGACGATCACGTCCCCGACGCCCTGCGCGAGCATGATCTCCGTGCACGCCACGCCGGCGGCGCCGGCGCCGACGACCACGACCCGCACGTCCTCCACGCGCTTGCCGACGATCCGCAGCGCGCCCAGCAGCGCGGCGAGCACGACGATCGCCGTGCCGTGCTGGTCGTCGTGGAAGACCGGGATGTCGAGCTCGGCGCGCAGCCGGCGCTCGATCTCGAAGCAGCGCGGCGCCGCGATGTCCTCCAGGTTGATGCCGCCGAACGCGGGCGCGGCGTGCTTGACGAAGGTCACGATCTCGTCGGTGTCGGTCGTGTCGACGCACAGCGGGAACGCATCGATGCCGGCGAACTCCTTGAAGAGCATCGCCTTGCCCTCCATCACCGGCATCGCGGCCGCGGGGCCGATGTCACCGAGGCCGAGCACCGCGGTCCCGTCGGAGACGACCGCGACGGTGTTGCCCTTGATCGTCAGCGCCCAGGCCTTCGACGGGTCCTCGTGGATCGCCGTGCTCACGCGCCCGACCCCGGGCGTGTAAGCCATCGAGAGGTCGTCGCGCGTGCGGATCGGGATCTTCGGCGTGACCTCGATCTTGCCGCCCTTGTGCAGCAGGAACGTGCGGTCGGAGACGCTGTCGACGCTGACGCCGTCGACCGCCCGCACGGCGCGCACGACGGTCTCCGCGTGGCTCGAGTCCCCGCACGCGACCGTGAGGTCGCGGATCACGGCGTCGCGCTCCACGCGCACGAGGTCGATCGCCCCGAGCATGCCCGCGGACTCCGCGATCGCCTGCGCCACCGCCGCGAACGCGTTCCCCTGCTGCGGAAGGCGCAGGCGCATCGTGAAGGAGTAGGAGGCGGACGGCTGGAGGCGCATCCGCCCCGGACGCTAGCGCGTCACTGCCCTGGGGGCACTCCGATGAAGCAGTTGAACAGCTTGCCGCCGTGGGACTGCGCTCCGGTTCGGAAGCTCTGACGGGCGAGGCTGCCGCGTGTTGCTCAGTAGAAGCCGAGGCGCGCGAGCGGCTCGACGAGCTCGCGCTCCTCGTAGGAGAGGTGCGAGAGCAGCGCGTCGCCGAAGCGGTCCATCACGGCGCGGACCTCGTCCATCCCGTCGCGGCCGTCGGCCACGAGCGCGACCAGCGTGCGGTCGACCTGCTCGAGCATGTCGGCGATCGTCTCGTGCTCCTGCTCGAGGCGGTCGATGACCGGCCCGAGGTCGGCGTCGCGGGCGCGCAGGTGCGGGAAGATCGAGCGGTCCTCGAGCGTGTGGTGGCCGGCCACCACACGGCAGTAGGAGGCGCAGAAGGCGCCGAGCGTCCAGCCGTTCTGGCGGATCGTCATGCGGTTGATCATCGAGCGCACCGCAGCCGGGTCGCGGTGGCCGGAGGCGACCTGCTCGATCATCTCGCGCAGCCGCGCGAGCTCGCCGCGCAGGCCGTCATGGACGTCGATGAGGTGCTGGCCGGCGGCCTGCTGGTCGGGCGTGTAGCGGCGCTCGGCGTCGAGCTGCGGGCCGGTCGGGCGCGTGCTCTCGTCCCAGGCGGCGCTCCCGCCGTCGGGCGACGGCGTCGGGGTGACCTCGAGCGGGCGGGCACCCGCCGCGGGCTCGGCCGGGGCAGGGCGCTCGCCGGAGCGGCCGGCGTCCACCAGCTCGCGCGTGCGGGGGGCGATGTCCTCGGCGAAGGCGCGGACGTCGTCGCCCGACTGCACGGCGAGGATGAACGTGCTGAAGCCATGCTCGAGCGCGAGCTCGGCGAGCAGCTCGGGCTCCGTGCCCGCGTCGACGTTCAGCAATCGCCGGATCTGCGCCGGGCTGCGGCCGGCCGCGGCGGCGGCGTCGTCGATGCGGGCGCCCATCTCGCCCAGCCTGCTCATGTCGAGGTAGCTCTGGCTGGGCAGCCAGCCGTCGGCCTTCTCGCCGGTCAGCCGCAGCATGCGCGGCTTGTAGGCGCCGAGCCAGATCTCGATGTCATGCGCCGGCTTTGGGCCCGGCTTGGCGCCGTGGACGCGGTGGAACTCGCCGTCCACCCGCACGGTCGGCCCGGTCCAGATCGCGCGGATGACGTCGATCGCCTCGCTGAGCGCGGTCACGCTCTCCCCCGGCGTGAGGCGGCGGCCGCCCATCGCCTCGATCGCGTCCCAGAAGGCGCCCGCCCCGAGGCCCAGCTCGAGCCGCCCGTTGCTGAGGATGTCCAGGCTCGCGGCACTGCGGGCGAGCACGGCCGGCGGGCGCAGCGGGAGGTTGGCGACGTTGGGCGCCAGGCGCACCGTCGAGGTCTTGCCCGCGATCACCGACAGCAGGGTCCAGGTGTCCAGGAAGCGCGGCTGGTACGGGTGGTCCTGGAAGGAGACGAGGTCCAGCCCGCTCACCTCGGCGCGCTCGGCCAGCTCGACCACGGCGTCGGCCTGCTCGGCCAGCGGCGGGACGAAGACGCCGAACTGCAGCTCCTCGAGGTGGTCCGTCACCCGTCCCGCCAGTCGCACCAGGCCTTCACGAGCGCCTCGATGTCTGGCGCGGCGGCGTCAGCCTCGGCGAGGGTGGCGAGCTTCAGCACCCGGCTCGTATCACCCGTGCCCTCCAGGCGCGGGTGCTCGCCGGGGAGCTTCGCTCCCTGGTGGAACATCAGTGACGCGTGCTGCTTGCTCTTGGGATAGAAGCTGGCGAGGTTGCCCTTGTAGGTGAACGTGGGCGCCTTCCACTTGATGCACTCGTCGATGCGCGAATCAGCGGCGAGCACGAGCTCGCGGACGCGCTCGACGACGGGCTTCATCGGGTTGTCGTAGGCCGCGAACCACTCGTCGACTTCACGCTGCTTGCCCACGCCGCGATAGTACGCCCATGACGCCTCGCTTCACGGAGCTCGACCTCGCCGAGATCGCCTTCAGCCCGACCGCCGCGCTCTGGGAGGGCGGCAAGCACGCGGGCACGAACACCTCGATGTTCGTCGTCAAGACGCCGCCCGGCGGCTTCGTGCACCTGCACACCCACCCCTACGCCGAGACCTTCGTGCTGCTGCGCGGCCGTGGCCGCTGGACCGCCGGCGATCAGGTCACTGAGGCCGAGGCGGAGGCGGTGATCGTCGTGCCCCCGGAGACGCTGCACGGCTTCCGGAACATCGGCGAAGAGCCGCTGCTCGTGGTCTCCGTGCACGAGTCCGGCACGCTCGACCAGACCTTCACGGAGGACGAGCCGGCCTGACTACCAGGTCGTGGAGCCGACCCCGCTGGGCACGGGGCGCGGGGTCTCGCGGACGACCGGGGTGCTGAAGCGGTGGGTGGTGGTGCGGGCCATGACCGAACCCTTTCAATGTGACGCGCGTCACGGGCTGGGGCAGGCAGGCCAATCGGCCGGCGGCGAGCCCGCGAGCGCAGGTACGGCTCACCCCCCGACCGGGTATGGGCAGCACATGACCGCCGTGTCGGAGTCCGTCCTCACGCCGCTCCGCTTCCTCGAGCGCAGCGCGCAGGTGTGGGCGGACCGGCCCGCCGTGGTGTCCGGCGAGCGGACGTACACCTACGCGGAGCATCACGAGCGGATCCGGCGCCTGGCCGCGGCGCTGCGGGAGCTCGGGGTCGCGCCGGGCGACCGCGTGGCGGCGCTGCTGCCCAACGTCGCCGCGATGCTCGAGCTGCACTACGCCGTGCCCGGGATCGGCGCGGTGCTGGTGCCGCTCAACACGCGGCTGACGGCCGACGACTACGCCTACATCCTCGAGCACTCGGGCGCCCGGCTCGTGTTCGCCGACCCGGAGCTGGCCGAGCTCGTCGACGGGCCGGAGACGATCACCGACCACGAGCCGCTGATCGCGGGCGCCGAGCCGGCCGACCTGCGGCGGCCCGACGACGAGCGCGACCTGCTCTCGATCAACTACACCTCGGGCACGACGGGCCGGCCGAAGGGCGTGATGACCACGCACCGCGGCGCGTACCTGCACTCGCTCGGCGTGATCCCCGAGGCCGGGCTGACGCCGCGCAGCTCCTACCTGTGGACGCTGCCGATGTTCCACTGCAACGGCTGGGCGTACACCTGGGCGGTCACGGCGGCGGGCGCCAAGCACGTGTGCCTGCCCAAGGTCGAGGCCGAGCCGATCTGGCGCGCGCTCACGGAAGAGGGCGTCACCCACCTGTGCGCGGCGCCGACGGTGTTGACGACGATCGTCTCCGCCGGGGAGGCGGCCCCGCTCGACGCGCCCGCCGAGGTGTTCGTCGGCGGCGCGCCGCCCGCGCCCGCGCTGCTCGAGAAGGCCGCCGGGCTCAACCTGCACGTCACCCACCTGTACGGGCTGACGGAGACCTACGGGCCGATCGCGGTCTGCGCGTGGAACCCGGACTGGGACGAGCTGCCGCAGGAGGAGCAGGCCGCGCTGCGCGCGCGCCAGGGCGTCGGGACGATCGTCTCCGAGCGCATGCGGGTGGTCGATGAGGAGATGGCGGACGTGCCGGCCGACGGCGAGACGCTCGGTGAGGTCTGCATGCGCGGCGACAACGTGATGGTCGGCTACTACCGCGACGAGGAGGCCACGGACGAGGCGTTCCGGGGCGGCTGGTTCCACTCCGGCGACCTCGGCGTCGTGCACCCGGACGGCTACGTCGAGCTGCGCGACCGCCTCAAGGACGTGATCATCTCCGGCGGGGAGAACATCGCGACGATCGAGGTCGAGCAGGCGCTCGCGGCGCACCCGTCGGTGAGCGAGGTCGCGGTCGTCGCCGCGCCCGACGAGCGCTGGGGCGAGGTGCCGGTCGCCTTCGTCACCGCCGCGGGCGGCGAGTCGCCAGAGCAGGCGGAGCTGCAGGAGTTCGCGCGCGGGCGGCTCGCGCGCTTCAAGGTCCCCAAGCGGATCGAGGTCGTCGACGAGCTGCCCAAGACCGGCACGGGCAAGATCCAGAAGTTCCTCTTGCGCGAGCGGATGGGTTAGTGTCGAGCGCATGCGGATCACCTACTTCGCGAGCGCCGGCACGGCCGACCCGACGCGCGCCTCGATCCCGCTCCACCTCGCCGCCAACGGCTCGGTGGAGATCGGCCAGGAGACCGCGATCATCCTCGGCGGCGACGCCGCCGAGCTGCTGGTCGGGGATACCGCGCAGACGCTGGAGGGCCTGGGTGTGCCGCCGGCGCGCGACCTGCTCGCCAAGCTGCGCGACCACGCGGTCCCCGTCTACGTCTGAAAGGGCTGCGCCGTCGCCCGTGGGGCTGACGACAGCGATCTCGAGAAGGTCGGCGGGAGCTGGGTGACCCCGCCCGATGTCGCGCGGCTGTTCGCCGACAGCGACCGCGTGGTGACGTTCTAGCGGCGCCGCTTGCGCGAGCCGCCGCCGAGCGCTCCGAGGTCGCACAGCACGGCGACGATCACGACGATCCACTCCCAGCCCTCGACCGTGCGGCCGGTCTTGTACATCCACGCCCACGCGAGCGTCGTCCACGGCAGGATGAAGAACCCGATCACCGGCACCAGCCACGCGTCGTAGGCGCGGTCGAGGACGTTCGAGAACAGCCACGTGGCGATCAGCGCCAGCCGCGGCGAGATCAGCGCGAACAGGAGGACGAGGCAGCCCATCGCCTCATCCTCCCACTCGCGTCACGCGCTCAGCGCACGCCCGGCAGGTCCAGGTCGGCCCAGACCATCCGGTGGTCGGAGGTCGGGAAGCCGCCGACCGCGCCCCACTCCGCACCGTTGAAGACGCCCGTCAGCCGCGACAGCGGGTCCGAGCGCACCGGCCAGAAGACGGCCGACTCGCTGATCTTGATCTGGCGGCTCGGCAGGACGTAGTCGGCGCGCAGGTTGCCCGGCGCGGTGTCCGAGAAGTCCGCCGTGTCGAACCGCGGGTTCCCGAGGTGCGCCGTGTTCGCCCCGCCCTGCAGGGCGGTCGCCTCGGCGGCGCCGTCGCTCGACGGCGTGCGCTTGTCGTTCACGCGCGGGCTGTTCAGCAGCGGCTGGATGGCGATCGGCCTCCCGGCCGCGTCGCGCAGGCTGTCGCCGTCGAGCGGGTCGGAGTTCTGATCGCCCGCCACCACGAACAGCGCCGACGGCGACAGGCCGCCGCGGCCGCCCTCGTCGTCGTAGATGTAGCCGCCGCGTCCGGGGGTCACGTAGTCCGCCCAGAAGCGGATCTCGTCCGCGTTGCGCAGGCCGTTGCGGTCCTCCGCGCCGTCGAAGACCGGCGGCGTCGGGTGGCTGACGAGGAAGTGCACCGTGCGCTTGCCGATCTGCACCGGCACGTCCCAATGGCTCTTCGACGACAGCGGGAACGCCGCGACCTCCGCGGGCGAGTAGAACGGCTGCGGGATCCGCGAGCCCGGCATGTCCTTCCAGAGGAAGTCCTGGAACGTCCGCACGCCGGCCGCGTCGATCGGGTGCTTGGAGTAGACGACCATCCCGAACTGGCCCGGGAACAGCCCGAAGCCCCAGGCGTCGTTGCCGGCGTCGTTCGGGTTGGTGTCGCCGTTGTTGTCGAGGTCGAAGCCCGACGGCACGCCGGTGTTGACCGGGGCGACGAAGAAGTACGGGTAGTCCGCGGCAGGGGCGCCGTTCTGCGGCACCGCCAGGAAGTTGTCGCGGAACAGCCGCGCGGCGGTGCCGCCTGCGACGAAGTCGAACTCGTTGATCAGCAGCACGTCCGGCGCGGCGCGCTGGATGACCTCGGCGACGTTCTTGGCCTGCCGCACGCCGACGCTCGTCGAGCTCGGGTTCGACAGATCGGCGACCAGCTGGCCGGCGGCGCCGCGGTTCAGCGAGGCGTTGAACGTCGCGAAGCGGGCGTCCCGGTCGGCCTGCGCGACCGCCGGCAGCACCGCCGCCAGCACGATGGCGGCGACGAACGTGAGCAGTGCTCGGTGCATCTCCAGCTCCCTCCCCAGGGATCGTGGGTCCTCGGGAGGAAGACTACGGCTTGTAGGGAAGCTACAAGAATTGATCGTGCAACTCTTGGCTTCGGGTGGTTAGCCGGGCGGCAGTATGTGGCAGCCTCCAATACATGGCTGATACGCACACCCGAGCATCTGCTCTCGAGCGCCGCATCACCGTGGTCGCCGTCGTCCTGCCCTTCGCGGGCTTCCTGGCCGCGCTGGCCCTCCTGTGGGGATCCGGCGTCACCTGGCTGGACCTCGGGATCCTCGCCGTCATGTACGTGGCGGTCGGCTTCGGCGTGACGATCGGCTTCCACCGGATGCTCACGCACCGCGCGTTCGACGCCAAGCCGTGGGTGCGCGCGACGTTCGCGATCCTCGGCTCGATGTCGGTCCAGGGCGCCGTCATCCACTGGGTCGCCGACCACCGCCGCCACCACGCGTTCACCGACGAGGAGGGCGATCCGCACTCCCCGCACCTGCACGAGGCAGACGGCGTGCGCGGCGTGCTCAAGGGCCTGTGGCACTCCCACATGGGCTGGCTGTTCGAGGGCCAGCGGACCTCGGCCACCCGGTTCGCCCCGGACCTCAAGAAGGACCCGGTCATCCGCTGGGTCGACAAGAACTTCCCGCTGTGGGCGCTGCTGGGCCTCGCGATCCCGTTCGTGCTCGGCTTCGCGCTCTCCGGCGGCTCGCTGTTCGCGGGCTTCACCGCGTTCGTATGGGCCGGCCTCGTGCGCGTGTTCCTGCTGCACCACGCCACCTGGAGCGTCAACTCGATCTGCCACATGTACGGCAGGCAGCCGTTCGCGATCGAGGACGAGAGCCGCGACAACTGGCTCGTCGCGATGGTCTCGCTCGGCGAGGGCTGGCACCACAGCCACCATGCCTTCCCGACCTCCGCGCAGCACGGGCTGAGCCGCTTCCAGCCCGACCCGTCGTACTGGGTCATCCGCAGCCTGGAGCGGCTCGGTCTGGTCTGGGACGTCAAGCGCCCGAAGGACGAGCGGATCGCTGCCAAGCGCGTCGGCGCCGCCGCGCCGGTCCAGCGCGAGCGCCAGCTCGCCTGACGCTCGGCCCACGTGCCCGGAGCGCTGCCGGCCCAGAGCGGGTAGGAGGGCTTGCGATGAGGGGCGACGGCAGGCCGGGCAGCGCGGCGCGGGCGGGCCGGGGATGAGGGCTGCCCGTGGCTGACGCGTTCGCCCGGGTGGTGGTCCGGGCCCGTTGGGCGGTGGTCCTCGGCTGGATCGCGGCGGCCGTGGCGGCGGCCGCGTATCTGCCCGCGCTGCACGAGGCGCAGACCGACGCGCTGGGCCAGCTCGTACCGGCCGACTCGCGGGCGCTCGAGGCCGAGCAGCTGTCCGCCGACCTGTTCCGCTTCCCGCTCGCGAGCCGCACGGCGATCGTCGAGCGCGACCCGCGCGGCCTGCCGCCCCTGCGCGTGACCGCCACGGCGGCGCTCGTCGAAGACATCAACCGGGGGCGGGTCCCCGACGTGCGCGCGGACGGCGCATACGGCGTGACCAACGTCGGGCTGGCGCCGCCGTTCGCCCGCGAGCGCGGGACGAGCACGGTCAGCTCGCTGCTGTTCGCCTCGGGCAGCCAGGCCCGGCGGGTGCGCGAGGCGCGCGACTACGTGCGGGCGCTGGGGGCGCCCGCGAGCAGCTACGCCGGGATCACCGGCGTGATCCCGGCCCGCGCCGAGCAGGCCGACCTGATCGGCGAGGGGCTGCCGACGGTCGAGCTCGTGACGGTCGTCGTCATCGGGCTGATCGTGGCGCTCGCGCTCCGGTCGCTGCTCGCGCCCGCGCTCACGCTGATCACCGTCGCGGTCGCGTACCTGGTCTCGGTCCGGCTCGTCGCCGTGGCGGGCGAGGCCCTCGGCACCTCCGTGCCCCCGGAGGTCGAGCCGATCATGGTCGCTCTGCTGTTCGGCGTGGTCACCGACTACGCGCTCTTCTACATGTCGAGGTTCCGCTCGCGGCTCGAGCGCGGCGAGGCGCCGCTCATGGCGGCGCGTGAGACCACCGCGGAGCTGACGCCGCTGATCATCGCGTGCGGGGTGGCGGTGGCGGCCGGCTCGGCCGTGCTGGCCGCGGCCGATCTCGGCTTCCTGCGCGCCTTCGGCCCGGGCATGGCGCTGGCGGTGACGGTCGGGCTGCTCGTCACGGTCACCTTCCTGCCGGCGGTGCTGGCGATCGCGGGTCAGGCGCTGCTCTGGCCGGGCGCGGCGCGCTCGCCCGCGCGCCATGCCGTGCGCACGGGCTGGCTCGACCGCCTGATCGCCGTCGCCGTGCGCAGCCCGCGGCGGACCACCCTCGCGTGCCTCGCGCTGCTCGCGGTGATGGCGAGCGGGCTGGCCTGGGTGAAGGTCGGCAACCCCCTGATCCGCGGGCTTCCGAGCGACAGCGAGCCGCGCGTCGCCTACGAGCAGGTCTCGCGGGCCTTCGCCCCCGGCACGATCTCCCCGGCGACGCTGGTGGTCACGGCGCCTGGCATCGGGCTCGACCGCGAGCGGCTGGCCGCCTTCCAGGCCGTGCTCTCGGCACAGCCGGGCGTGGCCGGGGTGATCGGGCCGGCGACGAGCCCGGCCCGCCAGCCGTACGGCGTCGTCGTCTCGCCCGGAGGCGACGCCGTCCGCTACGTGATCGTGCTCGAGGACGACCCGCTGGGCGCCGACGCGGTGCGCCTGCTGCGCAACCTCGACGCGCGGACGGGCGACCTGCTCGACGCGGTCGGGCTGACCAGCGCGCGAGCGCTGTTCGCCGGCGACACCGCGATCACCGGCGAGCTGATCCGCACGGCCGGCGACGATCTGCTCGTGGTGATCCCGCTCGTGCTGCTCGTGGTCGCCATCGTGCTGGCGGTGTACCTGCGCGCGCTCGTGGCGCCGCTGTACCTCGTGGCGATCGCGGCGCTCGCGCCGCTGGCGTCGCTCGGCCTCGCGGTCGTCCTCTTCCAGGGGCTGCTGGGGCAGCCCGAGATCACGTACTTCGTCCCGCTCGCCGCAGGCGTCCTGCTCGTGGCGCTCGGCTCGGACTACAACATCTTCCTGGTCGGCCGCATCTGGGCCGAGGCCGACCGGCTGCCGCTGCGCGAGGCGATCGTCGCCGCCGCCGGAGGCGCGTCGCACGCCATCTCGGCGGCCGGGCTCGTGCTCTCGGCGTCGTTCGCCGCACTCGCGTTCGTGCCCGTCAGCGCGTTCCACCAGCTGGCGTTCGTGCTCGCCGCCGGCCTGTTGATCGACGCGTTCCTGGTGCGCTCCATCCTCACGCCGGCGGTGATCGCGCTCGTCGGCGAGCGCTCGAGCTGGCCGGGTGACCGGCTCGCCGCGCCGCAGCGGACGCGCCTGCCGACGCCTAGCGGCGAAGCAGGTCCGTGAGGAAGCCCAGCACGCCCTGGCCGGTGCTGCTGGCCAGGGCGTCGATCAGCGTGGGCACCGGCAGCGCGGACTGGGCGCGGCGCAGCAGCGCCGCCTCCAGCGGAGTGATCGCCTCGCTGCGCAGCGCCTCGTCGATCGCCCGCTCGAGCCCGGACCGGACGGCTCGCTCGAGGGCCTCCTCGCTGATCCGGTGCTCGGCGGCGAACTCGGCGCGCGCCTGCTCGTCGGGTAGCGCCAGCACGAGCTCCTCGCGCGTGACGCGCAGCTCGCAAGCCGCCCCGTCGAGCGCCGAGAGCCCGATGCGCTGCAGGACCTGGTCGCGATCGTCCAGCCGCTCGGTGGTGCGCGGCTTGCACGGGTCTGCCACCTCGAGCGGCTCGTAGGACGCCCCGCCGCGCGCGAGGTGGAAGCCGACGAGCCCGCACGAGGCGAGCAACGACAGCGCCAGCGCCAGCACGCCGCCTCGGCGCCCCCCACCTGCGCCGCCGCCCAGCGCGATCGGCAGGACGGCGAGCAGCGCGAGCGCAGCGGCGACCAGGAAGACGGTGCTGAAGGCGCTCGTCGCCGCCTTGTCCACCTCCGCGGTGAGCTCGCGCTGCAGGCGGGCGTACTCCGCGCGGCCCTCGGGCGGCGGGGTGACCGTCGCGAAGGCGGGCGAGAGGTCGGCGAGGCGCCCGCCCCCGCGGTCGATCTGGTCGGCGATCGCCGTGCCGAGATCGATCTTCGTCTGCGGTGAGAGCCCCGCGTCGAGGATCAGGGCGGTCCCCGAGCGCTGGGCCGCGCTCCCCTGGTCGGCCAGCTCGGCCGTGAAGATCGGGGTGAGCAGCACGATCCCCGCGACGATCCCGGCGTGGCGGGCGGCGATCGTGCCGGCGGCCCGCCGCCCCGCCGGGTCAGCGCCGCCGAGCGCGCGGGCCGTGAGCCCGGGCAGCGACAACGCGATCCCGATGCCGATCAGCGCCTGCGGCGCCAGCGTCGCGACGGGCTCGGCGTCCGGCAGCAGTCCGAGCGCCGCCAGCCCGCCCGCCAGCGAGACGGCGCCGGCCGCCATCACCGGCGTGCTCGCCGCGAGCCGCCGCGTGGCCGCGCGCGTGAGCAGCGTGGCCGCGGGCATCGCCGAGACGACGAGCGCCGCCTCCAGCGGCGAGGAGCCCCACCCTTCGGTCAGCAGGACCACGAGCAGGAACAGGGCTCCCGCGAGCCCGGCCGACAGCAGGGCGAGGGCCAGTTCCGGGGCGAGGCTGAGCCGCCCGGCGCGCCCGCGCTCCGGCGCGCCCGCCACCGGCCGGGCGGCGACGGCGGCGAGCAGGACGGCCGGCACCTGCACGGCGAAGATCGACTGCCAGCTGATCAGCTCGGTCAGCAGCCCGCCGGCGGCCGGGCCGATCGCCAGTCCGGCCACGCCGGCCGCCCCCCAGGCGCTCGCGGCGCGCGCGTGCGAGCCCCGGCTGCGCGCCAGCAGCTCGATCGCCCCGGCGATCGCGCCCGCGCCGCCCGCCGCCTGCACACAGCGTCCGGCGATCAGGACCGTCGTGCTCGGGGCCAGGGCGCACGCGAGCGAGCCCGCGGCGAACACGGCCACGCCGCCCACCCACACCGGCGCGGCGCGCCGCGCGCCGCCGCCCGACGCCAGCCGCGCGGCCGGGAGCACCAGCAGCGCGAGCACGATGTTGAACGAGGTCAGCACCCACGAGACCTCGAACACCGACGTGTCGAAGCGGGCCAGGATCGCGGGCAGCGCGAGCGTGACCACCGAGGAATCCGCCAGCACGATGCCGACCGTGGCGGCCCACACGAGCTCGCGAGATCTCTCGGGCATCCCTCTCCATCCAAGCAGCAGGATCTCCGCGACGCCGGTCCGGCCGCGATCATCTGCGCCGATGGCCGGCCGCGTGCGCCGTCTGTGGCGCGAACTCCCGCAGAGCCTCGGGTTCGTCCCCGGCGTGCTCGTCTTCGTCTTCGCGGCGGCCGGCGTCGCGGTCGTGGAGCTCGACAAGTCGCTGGCCCTATCGGGCACGGAGTGGGTCTTCCAGGGCGACGGATCCGCGGCCAGGACCGTTCTCTCGGTGATCGCCGGCTCGCTGATCACCGTCGCGGGCCTGACGTTCTCGATCACGATGGTGGTGCTGCAGCTCGCCTCGAGCCAGTTCAGCCCGCGGATCCTGCGCACCTTCTTCGGCGACCGCGTCACGCAGCTGACGATCGGCATCTACGTCGGGACGTTCGTCTACGCGATCCTCGTCCTGCGCGCCGTCGGCTCCTTCGGCGACGCCGGCTTCGTGCCACGGCTGAGCGTCTCGCTGGCCTCCCTGATGGGCATCGCCGCCGTGATCCTGCTCATCGTCTTCCTCAACCACGTCTCGCGCATGGTCCAGGTCTCCCACGTGGCCGCGGTCATCGCGCGCGACACGCTCGCCCGCGTCGACGTGCTGTTCCCCGAGGGCTACGGGCTGCCGGCCGAAGGGGAGGCGGCGGCCGAGCTGCTGGGCGACTGGCGCTCGGAGCCGTCAGGCCGTGTCGAGCCCGCGGACCCGGGCTACGTCCAGACCATCGACGTCGACGGCCTCGCCCGGCGGCTCGGGGGGCACGCCGACCGGGTGGCGCTGCTCGTCTCCCCGGGCGACTTCGTCAGCGTCGGGATGGCCGTGGCCGAGCTCTGGCCCGCCGCCGCGGCGGAGCGATGCGAGTCCGCCGTCCGGGGCGCGATCGCGATCGCCGAGGAGCGCGACCTCTCACAGGACGTCGGCTTCGGCGTCCGCCAGCTGGGGGACGTGGCGCTGAAGGCGATGTCGCCGGGCATCAACGACCCGGCGACGGCCGTCACGTGCATCGGCTACCTGCGCTCCGTCCTGGTGCGCCTCGCCGAGCGCGCCGATCCGCCGGCGGTGCGCCGCTTCCCCGACCTCGGGCTGAGCATCGTCGTCCGGCGCCACGGCTTCGAGCAGCACCTCGAAGCGCTGCTCGAGATCGGGCGCTACTCGGGCGGGGACGCGTGGGTGGCGGGCGAGCTGCTGGAGGCGCTGCTGGCGTGCGAGGAGGCCGCCCGCCGCTGCGGCGCCGATGCCCGCGTCGCCGCGATCCGCGCCGCCGCCGCCGCCATCGGCGAGCAGGCCGTGCGCGAGGCGGTCGTCACGCGCGACCGCGCGCGCATCGAGGAGCTGCTCGCCCGCTTCGGCGCCGAGGATCAGCGCGGTCGGAGCTGAGCGTCGCGGGTTCCCGTGCGGGTCGCGGGGGAGTACGATCCGCCCCCGGTGACGACGAGCTTCGCGAGACCCCGACTCCGTGGCCCGGAGCTCCTCCGGGCGGTCGCGGAGGGCACCGCCGGCGAGGTCGGCGACGCGTTCCTGCGCGGGCTCGTGCGCAGCGTCGCCGAGGCGCTGGCCGCCAAGCTCGTGCTCGTCGCGGAGGCGGACGACGAGAGCGGCGTGCACGTGCGGGTCGTGGCCGGCTGGTACGACGGCGCGCCGATCGAGGAGCCGTTCGAGTACGACACCGCCGGGCAGCCGTGCGCGCTCGTGCCGGGGCAGACGCTCGTGGCGTTCCCCGAAGGGCTCGTCGAGCACTTCCCGGAGGATCGCGGCGCGGTCGAGATGGGGCTCGAGAGCTATCTCGCGGTCTGCCTGCGCGGCTCCGACAACACGTACCTCGGCCATCTCGCCGTGCTCGACGCGCACCGGATGGAGGCCCAGCCCGAGGACGTCGCGGTGCTGAAGATCTTCGCCGCCCGCGCCGGCGCCGAGCTGGAGCGGCGGATCCAGGCGCGCGCCCTGCAGGCCTCGCGCGCCCGCGTGATCGAGGCCGCCGACGCCGAGCGCCGCCGCGTCGGCCGCGACCTCCACGACGGCGCGCAGCAGCGGCTGCTCGCCGTCTCCAACCTGCTCAGGGTCGCGCGCCGCAAGCCGGAGTCGGCGGAGAAGCTGCTCGAGACCGCCGAGAGCGAGCTGACCGCCGCGCACGCCGAGCTGCGCGAGCTGGCCCGCGGCCTGCACCCGGTCGCGCTGGCCGAGCGCGGGCTCCCCGCCGCCATCGAGTCGCTGTGCGGCGCCTCGGCGCTGAAGGTGACGCTCGAACGTGTGCCCGGACGAGCTGCCCGACGACATCGCCGCCGCCGCGTACTTCGTGGTCGCCGAGAGCCTCACCAACGCGTCGCGCTACGGCTGCGCGGACGCGGTCAGCGTGACCGTCGCGCGCGAGGACGGCCACCTCCACGTCGAGGTGGCCGACGACGGGGTCGGCGGCGCCGACCCCGCCAAGGGCACCGGGCTGCTCGGGCTCGCCGACCGCCTCGAGGTCCTCGGCGGCGGGCTGGACGTGCACAGCCCGCAGGGGGAGGGGACGCGCATCCGCGCCCGCCTCCCGCTCGCCGCGTAGGGCTAGCTCGCGTTCGCGCCCGCGAACTCGGCGACGACCTGCGTGAGCCGCAGGTGGTTGCCCGACGGGTCGCGGAACCCGCAGTCGATGCCGTACGGGCGCTCCTCCGGCTCCTCCGTGAACGGCACGCCGCGGGCCTTGAGCTCCTCGTAGGAGGCGCGGCAGTCGTCGGTGGTGAGGAAGATCGAGTTGGCGGCGCCCTTGGCCATCAGCGTGCGCACCTGCTCGGCGGTCTCGTCGTCGAACACGGGCGCGCCCGGGATGGCCATCAGCACGATCGCGAAGTCGTCCTGGCCGGCCGGCGCGACGGTCAGCCAGCGGAAGTCGCCGAGCTCGGGCACGGTGACGTCTGACTGCACGGAGAAGCCGAGCTTCTCGGTGTAGAAGGCGAGCGCCTCGTCCTGGTCGTGCACCCACAGCTGCGCGTTGGCGATCCGGATCATCGGGGTCCTCCTGGGAGGTCGAGTTGGTTGATGACGCGGACGCTAGTCCTGCGCCGCGGCGCTGTCTTCTCGAAACGTGCTCACCGGCCGGCCATACGCGCGGACCATGCACGCGGGGAGCCGGGCGTACATCGCGGCCGGTGGGAACTGGGCCCGGTAGACCGTCGGAGAGACGCCGTAGGTGCGGCTGAAGCTGGTCGTGAACGAGCCGACGCTCGCCAGGCCGACGCTGAAGCAGACGTCGGCGACGCTGCGGTCGGTGGCGCGCAGCAGCCACGCGGCGCGCTCCATCCGGCGGGTCAGCAGGTACTGGTGCGGCGACTCGCCGTACGCGCGCCGGAACTCGCGCGAGAAGTGCGCCTTCGAGAGGCCGGCCGCGGCGGCCATGTCGTCCACGCTCACGGCCTCGAAGTAGCGGGCGTCGGCGAGGTCCTTGGCCTTGAGCAGGTGGCGGGCGGGCGGGACGAAGGCCACGGCCCAACGTATACCGTGGTGCGCCGCATGAAGCTGATCTACACCTACACGGACGAGGCGCCGGCGCTCGCGACGCACTCGTTCCTGCCGATCATCGAGGCGTTCGCGGGCAAGGCCGGCGTCGACGTCGAGCTGCGCGACATCTCCCTCGCCGGGCGCATCCTGGCCCAGTTCGGCCACCAGGACGACGCGCTGGCCGAGCTCGGCGAGCTCGCCAAGACGCCCGAGGCGAACATCATCAAGCTGCCGAACATCTCCGCGTCGATCCCGCAGCTCAAGGCGGCGATCAAGGAGCTCCAGGACGCCGGCTACGACCTGCCGGAGTACGAGGACGCGCAGGACAAGTACGACCAGGTCAAGGGCAGCGCGGTGAACCCGGTGCTGCGCGAGGGCAACTCCGACCGCCGCGCGCCCGCCTCCGTGAAGGCGTTCGCGCGCAAGCACCCGCACTCGATGGGGGCGTGGTCCAAGGACTCCAAGACGCACGTCGCGACGATGGAGGACGGCGACTTCCGGCACTCCGAGCGATCCGTGACGCTGTCCGAGGCGGACACGCTGACGATCGAGCACGAGGCCGCCGACGGCGCCAAGACGACGCTCAAGGACGGCCTGGGGGTGCAGGCCGGCGAGATCGTCGACGCCGCGGTCATGCGGCGCAAGGCGCTCGACGCCTTCCTCGCCGAGCAGATCGAGGACGCGCGCGAGCAGGGCGTCCTGTTCTCCGTGCACCTGAAGGCGACGATGATGAAGGTCTCGGACCCGATCATCTTCGGCCACGCCGTGCGCACGTTCTTCAAGGACGTCTTCGCCGAGCACGGCGACGCGCTCGCGCGCGCCGGTGCGAACCCGAACAACGGGCTGGCCTCGATCAAGACCGCGCTGGAGAAGCTCGACGCCTCCGAGCGCGAGGCGATCGAGAGCGCGATCGAGGCGACCTACGAGACCGCGCCGAAGCTCGCGATGGTCGACTCCGACCGCGGCATCACGAGCCTGCACGTCCCCAGCGACGTGATCATCGACGCCTCGATGCCGGCGATGATCCGCACCTCGGGGCAGATGTGGAACGCCGCCGGCGAGCAGCAGGACGCCAAGGCGGTCATCCCCGACTCCAGCTACGCGGCGCTGTACGCGGAGACGATCGACCACTGCCGCGAGCACGGCGCCTTCGACCCGGCGACGATGGGCACGACGCCGAACGTCGGGCTGATGGCGCAGAAGGCCGAGGAGTACGGCTCGCACGACAAGACCTTCGAGATCGAGGCCGCGGGCACCGTGCGGGTGCTGGGCTCGGGCGGCGACGTGCTGCTCGAGCACGAGGTCGAGGCCGGCGACCTGTGGCGCGCGTGCCAGACCAAGGACGCGCCCGTCGCCGACTGGGTCCGCCTGGCGGTCGAGCGCGGACGTGCGACCGGCGCGCCCGTCGTCTTCTGGCTCGACGAGACGCGCGCGCACGATGCCGAGGTGCTCAAGAAGCTCGACGCCTACCTGCCAGAGCACGACACCGACGGCCTGCAGATCGAGGTCATGCGGGTGAGCGAGGCGACGCGCTTCACGCTCGAGCGCGCCCGCAACGGGGAGGACACGATCGCCGCCACGGGCAACGTGCTGCGCGACTACCTGACCGACCTGTTCCCGATCCTCGAGCTGGGCACCAGCGCGAAGATGCTCTCGATCGTGCCGCTGATGAACGGCGGCGGGCTGTTCGAGACCGGCGCCGGCGGCTCGGCCCCCAAGCACGTGCAGCAGCTCGTCAAGGAGAACCACCTGCGCTGGGACTCGCTGGGCGAGTTCCTCGCGCTCGCAGTGTCGCTGGAGATGCTCGCCGGCAAGGACGGCAAGCCGGGCGCGAAGCTGCTCGGCCAGGCGCTCGACCGCGCGACGGGCTCGCTGCTGGAGAACGGCAAGTCGCCCTCGCGCAAGGTCGGCGAGCTCGACAACCGCGGCAGCCACTACTGGCTCGCCCGCTACTGGGCGCGCGAGCTGGCCGACCAGGACGAGGACGCCGAGCTGGCGGAGGCGTTCGCCCCGCTGGCGGAGCGCCTGGAGGCCGACGAGGAGGCGATCCTGTCCGAGCTCGAGGCCGTGCAGGGCGAGGCGGTCGACCTCGGCGGGTACTACCACGTCGACCGCGACAAGACGACGAAGGTGATGCGCCCGAGCCGCACCCTCAACGAGGCGGTCGACTCGCTGTGATCCTCACGCTCGACCACGTGATCATCCGCGCCGCCGACCCCGCCGCGGCGCTGGCGGAGCTCTCCGACCGCGGCGGCCTGCCGGTGCTCGAGGCCGTGCAGGAGGTCGCCGGCCTGCACAGCGGCATCGCTCGCGCCGGCGCGATCGACGTCGAGGTGCTCAAGATCGGCAAGGAGGACCCGCCGCGGCCGCAGGGCTACGGGCTCGGGTTCACGTCCGACTCCGATCTGGACGAGACCTCGCGTGAGCTGCGCGCGCTCGGCTTCCCGACCTCCGCGCCGGCCCGCGCGGCGGCCGGCGACCGCGCCTGGCGCGCCGTCCAGGTCCACGGCCTGATGCCGGACCCGTTCCCCGTCCCGACGAGCGCGAAGCCGCCGGGCGTCGGCGACCGGATCACGGGCGGGCTGGCCGGCGTGCTGTCGAAGGTCCCGGCGGTGGCGAAGGTCGCGATGCGCGACGCCGGCGGCTCGATGGTGGTGGTCACCGACTACGAGTTCGACGCCGCCGCGTGGCGGGCCGGCGCGGGCAGCGGGCCCGACGTGCTCGAGATCCACGTCAACACGGACGCCCACCTGACCGACTGGCAGCGCGTGCCGCTGGCCGAGGACATGCTGTTGCGCTTCTCCGACGATGCCCCTGCGGGCATCACCCGGATCGTGCTGGAGGGTGAGCGCGAGTCCTTCGCTGTCGGGGATGTGACCTTCGAGTACCGCCCGCGCTAGGTTTCCCGCTTCACCACTCAACTCGGGAGGTTGAGATGAAGCAGGGGAAGCGCGCGCTGGCAGGGGCCATCGCGCTGACGGGGCTGCTCGCCACGGCGGGGCCCGCGATGGCCAAGGACCGCGTGATCGCGGTCGACGGCATCTCGAAAGCCGACTCAGAGCGGCGCGTCGAGATCCTCGTCCACGTGCCGGACGGCGCGAACGCCGACGCCGCCGCCGAGCGTGCGCTGGCCGGCCAGGGCGCGAAGAAGGCGCCGAAGCCACCGCCGGAGGAGCCGCAGTCGAACTCGTACTCGTTCACCGGGCTCTTCTGGGACACGCGCCGCGTGACGCAGAACTACAACCCGGTCGGTCAGCGGGCCCAGGGCGCGCAGACCGCGCTGACCAACACGCTGCCCGACTGGAGCAACGTGGCGAACTCCGACTTCGACATCACCTTCGGCGGCAACACGACCCGCTGCCCGTCGCTCGTGCGTGAGTGCCCCGGGGCCCAGAAGAACGACCGCCTCAACGACGTCGGCTGGGCGCAGCTGCAGAACGGCACGCTCGGCGTCACGTGGTCGACCAGCGGCATCGACGAGGCCGACATGGCGATCAACACGCGGTACTCGTGGACCACGGGCTGCCGCGCCGTCTCCGGGTCGTTCGACCTCGAGTCGGTCTTCCTGCACGAGAACGGCCACGTCGTCGGGCTCGGTCACTCGACCGACACCAGCGCCGTGATGTACCCGTCGTACCAGACCGCCCGCTGCGCGCTGGCGGCGGACGACCAGGCGGGCATGGCCGCGCTGTACTAGCCGCATGAGGCCGGCGGGTCCGTAGGGTTGCGTCATGCTCCCTGCGGGCCCGCCCGAGCCGCCCGTCGTCCAGACCGCGCGCTGGCTGCTGCGGCCGATCTCCTTCATGGAGTCGTGCCGGCGGCGCTTCGGGGAGTCGTTCAGCGTGCGCTTCCTCGGCTTCCGGACGCCGATGGTGATGCTCTCGGACCCGGCGGCGATCCGGACGCTGTACACCGAGCGCCGCCACGGGCTGCCGCCGGGGCGCGGCGTCGCGCTGCTCCCCGTCGTGGGCCCGCGGTCGGTGCTGCTGCTGGAGGGCGGCGAGCACCTGGCGCGGCGCAAGCTGATGCTGCCGCCGTTCCACGGCGAGCGGATGCGCGCCTACGAGGCGACCGTCCGCGACGTGGTCGAGCGCGACGTGGCGTCGTGGCCGCGCGGCGAGCCGTTCGCCGTGCACCCGCGGATGCAGGCCGTCACGCTCGAGGTGATCGTGCGCGCGGTCTTCGGCGTGCGCGACCCGGCGCGCGGGGAGCAGCTGCGCGAGCTGTTGCGGGCACTGCTGGACGCGACCGCGTCGTTCGGGCTGCAGTTCGGCTTCATGCTCGCGCGCCGGCTCGGCGCTCCCGACCCGCTGGAGAAGCTGCGCCGGCAGCGCGCGGAGATCGACGAGCTGCTGCTGGCCGAGATCGGCGAGCGGCGGTCCGCGGGCGGCGGCGAGGACATCCTGTCGCTGCTGCTGCAGGCGCGCTTCGAGGACGGCGAGCCGATGGCCGACCAGGAGGTCTGCGACCAGCTCGTGACGCTGCTGGTGGCCGGGCACGAGACGACCGCGACCGCGCTGGCGTGGGCGCTCGAGCTGCTCGTGCACCATCCGGATGCGCTGGAGCGGCTCGGCGACGGCTCCGACGGGGCGTACCTGAAGGCGGTGATCAGCGAGTCGCTGCGGCTGCGGCCGGTCGTGCCGCTGGCGGGGCGGCGGCTGTCGGCGCCGCTGGAGGTCGACGGCGCCACGCTGCCCGAGGGCACCGACGTGACGCCGGCGATCTGGCTCGCGCACACCCGCGCGGACGTCTACCCCGAGCCGTTCGCGTTCCGGCCGGAGCGCTGGCTCGACGGCGCCGCGCCGCCGGGCTACGCGTGGGTCCCGTTCGGCGGCGGGGTGCGGCGCTGCCTGGGCGCGGCGTTCGCGGAGATGGAGATGCGGGTCGCGCTGGCGACGATGCTCGCGCTCGTGCGCGTCGAGGCGGCGGTGGCGGAGCCCGAGCGGGTCGCGCGGCGCAACGTCACGTTCTCGCCCGCGCGCGGAACACGGCTCGTAGCCTGGGAGGCGTGAGCGACTACCTCGTCCTGTTCGTGGCCGACGAGGCCGACGACGGCCACGCCGACGCGCTGCGCGAGACCGCCCGCAGCCTCAAGGGGGCGGGCTTCTTCGACGACCCCGACCTCGGCGGGCAGCGCACCACCGGCACCTACCTCGAGACGGACACGCTCGACGATCCGACGGCGCTCGAGCTGATCGCGCGCGTGGCCGAGCTCTCCGCCGCGCTCGCGTGCCGGATCGAGGTCCAGCACCGCGAGGTGATCCTCGGCCACCTCGTCCACGGGCGTCCCGACGGCCGGCTCGCCGCGTCGCTGGGCTACTCCGGCTAGCCGCGCCGCGCGCCTGCGGCCACGACTCGGCGCTTACGGCCGGGCCACGATCACGAGCCGCGTGTCCGTGGCGAACGGCGTGCCGTCGAAGTCGCCGTAGCAGCGCGTCTCGGAGAAGCCGGCGCGGTCGAGCATCGCGCACAGCTCCGTCGCGGTGTAGACGCGCAGGGACATCGTGCGCGACTCGCGCGTGCCGTCGGTCGGGACCACGGTCTGGGTCATCTGCACGACGCCGGCCGCGGGGTCGAACGTGCGCTGCTCGAGCAGCAGGCGGCCCTCGCCGAGCAGCTTCCAGTCCTGCTCGGCGAACACGCGCACGAGCCGGTCGCGGTGCATCGTCTCGATCACGAGCCGGCCCTCGGGGCGCAGCACGCGGCGGAACTCCGCCAGCGCGCGCGTGTCCTGCTCGTCGCCGAGGTAGCCGAGCGAGCTGAACAGGTTCACGACGAGGTCGAAGCTCGCCTCCGGCATCGGCAGCTCGCGATAGTCGGCGTGCACCCACTTCGGCCAGCGCTCCCCCTGCGAGCGCCGCCGCGCGTCGCCGAGCAGCGCCTGCGAGCGGTCGGTCCCGGTCACGCGGTAGCCCGCGCGGGCCAGCGGGATCGAGTGGCGCCCGAAGCCGCACGGCGCGTCGAGCACGTCGCCGCCGTCCGGCGTCCCCGCCAGCCGGGCCGCCGCGAGCGCCTGGGCCTGGGCCTGGGCGTCCGCCTCGTCGTGCGCGAACGCGCGCAGGTAGAACTCGCCGAAGAACTCGTCCCAGCGCTCCGCGGGGCTGACGCTCGCGCGCTCCACGCGGTGCGAGTCTACGGCGGCGGCGTGGCCACCTGGGTCGAGCCGCCGAGTGGCATCTCCGTTCCCTTCACGGGAACGGAGATGCCACTCGGCACGTGTTCGAGGTCGACGACGACGGCGACCTTCGGGCCGCTCCAACGGAACACAAGGGCGTCCGGCTCGTAATCGACGCCGTCGGGCTGCTCGAGCCCCGCGCTCGTGACCAGTTCGCGGAACCGAGTCTCGGCGGTCTGGTGTCGGGCGCTGGGCTGCACGCCGCGGCACGATCGCGAGAAAGCCCGCGTGTGTGGGACACGGCATGTGTCGACTTCGTGACAGGACCGCGACGAATCGGACTGGGGTCCAGACCCGCTCAAGCGGGGCGCGCGCGGACCCGATGGAAGTAGCGATGAGGAAGCTCGGCCGTCGAACCTTCAGGGCAGGTCGGCACGCCGACGCCTGGTTCGCGGAGACGTACGGCGCGTGGCGGCGGCGGGTGCGCTGGCGCATCCTGCTCGTGCTCCCGGCCGTGTCGGCCCCGCAGCTGCTTCTGGCTCTGCTCTTCCCCGAATACCAGCAGTTCTTCGTGGGCCTCGCCGTCGGATCAGCAGCGGCTTGCTACCTGTGGGCGATCGACTCGCCGCCGGAGTGGATCGAGCGCAAGCGACGCGGCCGCGACGGTGAACGGAGCACCGAGAAGGAACTCGCGCCGCTCGAGCGTCATGGCTGGGCGGTCGGGCACGACCTACCTGCGAAGTTCGGGAACTACGACCACCTCGTGGTCGGGCCGTCCGGTGCCTACCTGCTCGAGACGAAGCGGTTCGTGGGCGAGGCGACGCTGCGGGACGGCGTGCTCGGCCTGCGCCGGGGAACGGACCCTCGGGATGTATGGCGCCTGGACGAGGGGTTCGCCGGCCGTTTACGCGGGAGCGCCCGGGACGCGCGCCGGCTGCTCGGGGCCGCCAACATCAACTGGGTGGCGCCGGTCGTGGTCTTGTGGTGCGACTTCCCGGCCGAGGTGGCGGAACACGGTGGCGTGACCTACGTTCACGGCCCACTTCTCACAGCGTGGCTCGAGTCGCAGCCGAGGACGGTCAGCGCGCAGTCGGTCGAGAACGCGCGCTCGTGCCTGCGGCGGCTCGAGGCCGACGCGCTGCGCGACGCCGCGTAGGCGCCGGCGGGGGCCACACGGCCCGGGCGCGGCGCGCCCGGGGCGAGGTGTCGGGCGGCGGCCCTAATGTGGCCGTCCGATGCTGCACGTACACCGAGCCGAGCGGGCCGACGGGCTCGTGGACGCCCTCTCCGCGCTGCTGGAGGGGCCGCTGGAGGACCCCTTCGCTCCCGAGGTGATCGCCGTGCCCACGCGCGGGATGGAGCGCTGGCTGACCCAGCGGCTCTCGACCGGTCTGGGCGCGAGCACCGGCCGCGCGGACGGCATCTGCGCCAACGTCGCGTTCCCCTCGCCGCGGCGGCTCGCCGAGGAGGCGGTGGCGATCGCCTCCGGGATCGAGCCGGAGGCTGACGCGTGGCTGCCCGAGCGGCTCGTGTGGGCGCTGCTGGAGGTCGTCGACTCCGCCCTGCACGAGCCGTGGCTGCACAGCCTCGCCGCCCACCTCGGCGCGACGCTCGACACCGACGACCCGTCGCGCCAGGCGCGGCGCTTCGCGAGCGTGCGCCACATCGCGGAGCTGTTCGACCGCTACGCGCTCCAGCGCCCCGCGATGATCCGTGCCTGGGCCGCCGGCAAGGACGTCGACGCGACCGGGGCGAAGCTCCCGCCGGACGCCCGTTGGCAGGCGGAGCTGTGGCGGCGGCTGCGCGCCCGCACCGAGCAGCCCGACCCGGCGGAGCGGATCGAGGCCGCGTGCGCGCGGCTGCGCGCGGAGCCCGGCATCGTGGACCTGCCCGGCCGGCTCTCGGTGTTCGGGCTCACGCGCCTGCCCGCCGGGCGGCTGCAGGTGCTGGAGGCGCTCGCCGCCCGCCGTGACGTGCACCTGCTCCTGCTGCACCCCTCGCCGGCGCTGTGGGAGCGCGTCGCGCAGGCGCCGCCGGTCACCCGCCGCGCTGAGGACGTCACGCGCGAGCTGCCCGCCAACCGGCTGCTCGCCTCCTGGGGCCAGGACGTGCGGGAGCTGCAGCTGGTGGTCACCGGCCCGGGGTTGCCCGCCTACCGGGACCACCATCACCCCACTCCGCCAGCGCCCGAGGGCGGCTCGCTGCTCGCCCGCATCCAGGCCGACGTGCGCGAGGACCGCCCCTCGCCCGGCCCGCCGCTCCCCGGCCGCGACGACGAGCGGCTCGAGCTGGGCGAGGACCGCAGCGTGCAGGTCCACGCCTGCCACGGCCGCGCGCGCCAGGTCGAGGTGCTGCGCGACGCGATCCTGCACCAGCTCGCCGAGGACCCGACGCTCGAGCCGCGCGACGTGATCGTGATGTGCCCGGACATCGAGGCCTTCGCGCCGCTGATCGGCGCGACCTTCGGCGCCGGCGAGGTCTCCCCCGAGGAGGACGAGCTCGAGGCCCTGCCGGAGGAGCTGCGCCCGCCGGACCTGCGCGTCCGGCTCGCCGACCGCTCGCTGCGGCAGACCAACGCGGTGCTCGGCTTCGTCGCGCGCCTGCTCGAGCTCGCCGACCAGCGGCTGACCGCCTCGCAGGTGCTCGACCTCGCCGACCGCGAGCCCGTGCGGCGGCGCTTCGGGCTCGACGACGACGACGTCGCGCGCGTGGAGGAATGGGTCGCGCAGTCGGGGATCCGCTGGGGGCTCGACGAGGCCCACCGCGCCCCGTTCAAGCTCGACCGGCTGGCCGCCGGCACCTGGCGGGCGGGCCTGGACCGCGTCTTGCTCGGGGTCGCGATGACCGACGAGGACCAGCGGCTGTTCGGCGGCGTGCTCCCGCTCGACGACGTCGAGAGCGGCGCGATCGACCTCGCGGGGCGCCTCGCCGAGCTGGTCGACCGCCTGCAGGCGAGCGTCGACGCGATGCGCCGGCCGATGACGGTCGGCGGCTGGACCGCCGCGATCGCCACGGCGGCCGACTCGCTGACCGCGACGCCCGGCCGCGAGGGATGGCAGCGCGCGGAGCTGCAGCGGCTGCTCGACGACGTGCGGCGCGAGGCCGCCGTGGCCGGGGCGGAGAAGACCACGCTCGCGCTCGCCGAGGTCCGCGCGCTGCTGGCGCAGCGGCTCGAGGGCCGCCCGACCCGCACCAACTTCCGCACGGGCCATCTGACGATCTGCACGCTCGTGCCGATGCGCTCGGTGCCGCATCGCGTCGTCTGCCTGCTCGGGCTCGACGACGGCGAGTTCCCGCGCAAGTCGGTCCGCGACGGCGACGACCTCGTGCTGCGCGACCCGCACGTCGGCGACCGCGACTCGCGCACGGAGGACCGCCAGATGCTGCTCGACGCGCTGATGGCGGCGACCGACCGGCTGATCGTCACCTACACCGGCAAGGACGAGCGCACCAACACGCCCCGCCCGCCCGCGGTGCCGGTCGGCGAGCTGCTGGACGTGATCGACGCGACCGCGCGCGTCGCCGGCGGAATCCCGGGCGCGCGACCACGTGCTGGTCCAGCACCCGCTGCAGCCGTTCGACCCGCGCAACTTCACGCTCGGCGAGCTGGTCCCGGACCGCCGCTGGGGGTTCGACCGCGTGACGCTCCAGGGCGCCCGCGCGCTCGGCGCGGCCCGTACGGCGCCCGCGCCGTTCCTCGACGGCCCGCTGCCCGAGCTGCGCACGCCGCTGGTCGAGCTCGAGAACCTCGTGCGCTTCGCGGAGCATCCCGTCAAGGCCTTCCTGCGCCAGCGGCTCGGGATCATGCTCGGCGACTTCGAGGACGAGGTCGGCGACGCCCTCGTGGTCGAGCTCGATCCGCTGGAGAGGTACGCGGTGGGCGACCGGCTGCTCCGGGGCCGGCTGACGGGAGCGGACATGGACGCGTGCGTCGCCGCGGAGGTCGCCCGCGGGCTGCTGCCGCCCGGGGAGCTGGGCCGGCCGGTGATCGAGGACGCGCGCACGACGGTCGACGAGCTCGCGGCCCAGGCGCAGCTCCACGGCGCGGGGACCGGCCGCTCCGCGGACGTGAAGCTGCAGCTCCCCGACGGGCGCCTGCTCAGCGGCACCGTCCCGGGCGTGCACGGAGACCTCCTGCGGGTCGTGCAGTTCTCGCGCGTGCGGGCCAAGCACCGGATAGCGCTGTGGGTGCGCTGGCTCGCGCTCACCGTCGCCCACCCCGACCGGCCCGTCGAGGCCGTGTTGCTGGGGCGGGCGGCGAAGGGAGCGGACTCGCGCGTCGCGCAGGTGCGCCTGCCGCCGATCGAGGCGGGGCTCGCGCGCGAGCAGCTCGCCGTCCTGCTTGACCTGCACCGCGCGCGGCCTGCGCGAGCCGCTGCCGATCCCGTGCGCGACCGCCGCCGCCTACGCGGAGCACGGCGAGTTCCGCGCCCGCAAGGAGTGGGAGTCCGCGTGGAACTTCCCGAAGGAGGACCAGGAGCCGGAGCACCAGCTCGCGTTCGGCGGCGTCCTGGGCTTCGACGAGCTGCTCGCGCTGCCGCCGCGCGAGGGCGAGGACTTCGAGCCCGAGGAGCCCACGCGCTTCGGCCGCCTGGCGAAGCGGCTGTGGTGCGGGGTGCTGGAGGCGGAGGCGTGAGCACCGCCTTTGACGTCTGCGGGCCCCTGCCGACCGGCGTGACCGTGCTCGAGGCGAGCGCGGGCACCGGCAAGACGTACACGATCGCCGCTCTGGCCGCGCGCTACGTGGCCGACGGCATCCCGCTCGAGCAGCTCCTGCTCGTGACCTTCACGCGGATGGCGACCGGCGAGCTGCGCGACCGGGTGCGCGAGCGGCTCGTCAGCGCCGAGCAGGGGCTGGCCCGCGCGCTGGCGGGCGCGCCGCCCGACCGCGACGAGGTCGTGCGGCTGCTGTGCGAGGGAACTCGCGAGCAGGTCGAGCAGCGGCGGCGCCACCTCGCCCACGCGCTGGCGGACTTCGACAGCGCCACGATCGCCACGACGCACGGGTTCTGCCAGGAGGTGCTGGGCGGCCTCGGCGTGGCGGGCGACGTCGAGCCGGGCGTGACGTTCGTGGAGGACATCGGCGACCTCGTCGAGGAGGTGGTCGACGACCTGTATCTGCGACGGTTTCACTGGGTCCCCGGAAGGCCCGACTTCGGCCGCGCGCAGGCGCTGAAGATCGGCCGCGTCGCGATCGACAACCCGGCGACGCCGATCGAGCCCCAGGCCGCCGGGCCGGACACGGTCGCGGGGATGCGGCGCGGGCTTGCCGAGGCGGTGCGCAAGGAGCTCGACGTCCGCAAGCGCCGGCTGGCGGTCATGACCTACGACGACCTGCTGACGCGGCTGAGGAAGATCCTCACCGACCCGGGCGGGGACGTCGCGATCGCCCGCCTGCGCCGGCGCTTCCGCGTCGTGCTCGTCGACGAGTTCCAGGACACCGACCCGGTCCAGTGGGAGATCGTCGAGCTCGCGTTCGGCGAGGGCGCGACGCTCGTGCTCATCGGCGACCCCAAGCAGGCGATCTACGCGTTCCGCGGCGCCGACGTCTACGCCTACCTGAAGGCCCGCCGCAGCGCCGGCGCGAGCGCCACGCTCGAGGTCAACTGGCGCAGCGACCAGGGGCTGCTGGAGGCCTACGACGCCCTGTTCGGGAACGCGCGGCTCGGCCACGAGGGGATCGGCTACCGCTCCGTGCGCGCAGCGGACGCCAACCGCGAGCCGCGGCTGCTCGGCGCGCCCCGGCCGGAGCCGCTGCGCCTGCGGGTCGTCCACCGCGACGACCCGTCGATCGAGAAGACGCGCTACGGCTACGCGGGCAACGACTCCTCGCGGCGGCACATCGCGTGCGACCTCGCCGGCGACCTCGTCTCGCTGCTGTCCTCTGGCGCGCGGATCGAGCGCCGCGCCGAGGACGGCACGGTGCTCGGCCACGAGCCCGTGCGGCCGGGCCACGTCGCGGTGCTCGTGCGCACGCACCGCCAGGCGGCGCTCGTGCGCGACGCCCTGGACGCGGTCGAGATCCCGGCGGTCATCAACGGCGCGGGCAGCGTGTTCGGCTCCGAGCCGGCACGCGACTGGCTGCGGCTGCTGGAGGCGATCGAGCGCCCGAGCGCTCCGTCGCGCGCCCGCGCCGCGGCGCTGACCCCGTTCCTCGGCTGGGACGCCGAGCGCGTGGCGAGCGCGGCGGATGACGAGTGGGAGGAGGTCCACCGGCGCCTGCACGAGTGGGCGCGCGTACTGCGCGCGCGCGGGGTGGCCGCGCTGCTGGAGACGATCACGCTGCTCGAGGGGCTGCCGGGGCGGCTGCTCTCCGAGGAGGACGGCGAGCGCGGGCTGACCGACCTGCGCCACGTCGGCCAGCTGCTGCACGCCGCCGCGGCGGCCGAGCGGCTCGGCGCGACGGCGCTGACGGGCTGGCTGCGCCAGCGGATCAAGGCCTGCGAGCAGGAGACGGGCGACGAGGAGCGCAGCCGCCGGCTGGAGTCCGACGCCGAGGCCGTGCAGGTGCTCACGATCCACCGCAGCAAGGGGCTCGAGTTCCCGATCGTGTACTTCCCGTACCTGTGGGAGCCGACCTGGCTCGGGCGCGAGCGAGAGGAGCCCGTCTTCTTCCACGACCCCGCCAACGAGGACGCGCGCACGATCGACGTCGGGCTCGACGGGCGGGCGTTCGCCGAGCATGTGGAGCAGTACGTGCGCGAGGCCCGCGGCGAGGACCTGCGGCTCGCCTACGTCGCGCTGACCCGCGCGCGCCACCAGGCGGTCGTGTGGTGGGCGGGCTCGGCGAACGCGCGCGAGTCGGCGCTGTCGCGGCTGCTGTTCGCGCGCGGCGAGGACGGCGCGATCCCGGCCAAGGGCCCCGCGACGCCGAGCGACCTCACCGCCGTCACGCGGCTCAACGCGCTCGCCGAGGCCGCGCCGGGGCGGATCGCCGTGGAGCGCTCGACACTGGAGGAGGAGCGGCCCTGGACCGGCGTGGCGGCGCCGGCCGCCGACCTCGACGCCGCGGCGTTCGCCCGCGCGCTGGACCTGCGCTGGCGGCGCACGTCCTTCAGCGACATCACGGCCGGCGCCTACGAGGCGCGGGTGGCCAGCGAGCCCGAGGAGGCGCTGCTCTCCGACGAGCCCGACACGGCGGCGCCCGTGGCGCTGCCCGGCGGCGCAGACGCGCTGCGCGACGCGCCGGCCGTGCTGACGGACATGGGCGTCGGCGTGCGCGTCGGCACGCTCGTGCACAGCGTGCTGGAGGCGACCGACTTCACCGCGCCCGACCTGCGCGCGGAGCTCGCCGCGCACGTCGCGGAGGCGCAGGCGCGGCGGCGCGTGGAGCTCGGCGACCCCGAGCACGTCGTCGAGGGGCTGGCCGCGGCGATCGAGACGCCGCTCGGGCCGCTCGCCGGCGAGGCGCGGCTGCGCGACGTCGCGCGCGCGGACCGGCTCGACGAGCTGACCTTCGAGCTGCCGCTGGTCGGCGGCGACGACCCGACGGGGCGGGTCGCGCCGGAGGCGATCGCCGCCGTGCTCGGCGAGCACCTCGGGCCCGGCGACCCGCTCGGCGGCTACGCGGCGCGGCTGGGCGACCCCGCGCTGCGCGACAGCGTGCGCGGCTTCCTCACCGGCAGCCTCGACCTCGTGCTGCGGCTGCCCGGCGGGCGCTTCGCGATCGCCGACTACAAGACGAACTGGCTCGCTCCCGCGGCTGAGCCGCTGACCGCCTGGCACCACCGCCCGGCGGCGCTGGCGGTGGAGATGGAGCACGCGCACTACGGCCTGCAGGCGCTGCTCTACACGGTCGCGCTGCACCGCTACCTGCGCTGGCGGCTGCCGGGCTACGACCCCGACGTCAACCTCGCGGGCGTGCTGTACCTGTTCCTGCGCGGGATGACGGGGCCGGACGTGCCGCGCGTGGACGGCGCGCCGTGCGGCGTGTTCGCCTGGAAGCCGCCGGGCGCGCTGGTGACGGCGCTGTCCGACGTGCTCGACCGGGGAGGGGCCGCGTGAGCGAGCTGCTCGACGCCGATCCGTTCGAGGTCCGCCGCGCGCTGCGGCCCCGGCCGGAGCTGCGCGCGTTCAACGAGGCGGGCGTGCTCGCGGCCGCCGACGTGCACGTCGCGGCGCGGCTGATGGCGCTGGCCGGCGAGGACGACCCCGAGGTCGCGCTCGCGGCCGCGCTGGCGGTGCGCGCGCCGCGGCTCGGGCACGTCTACGCGGACCTGGCCACGGTGCGCGACACGACGGTGGTGGACGTCGAGGAGCCCATCGACATCGCAGCACTTCCGTGGCCGGATGTCGAGGACTGGGTGGCGCGGCTGTCGGCCAGCGCGCTCGCCGGGGGCCCGCTACGGCTCGAGGGCACCCGGGTGTACCTGGACCGCTACTGGCGCGAGGAGCGCCAGATCGCCGACGACCTGCGTGCGTTCGCGGGCGACCCTCCGGCCGGCGCCGCCACGGCGGTCGGCGGCCCCGCGGTGCGCGAGGACGTGCTCCGCGACGGGCTCGCGCGGCTCTTCGGCCCCGAGGACGGGCGCCAGCGCGCGGCGGCGGAGGCGGCGGTGCGGCGGCGGCTCGCGGTCATCGCCGGCGGTCCCGGCACCGGCAAGACCACGACGGTCGCGCGGATCGCCGCGCTGCTGGTCGAGCAGGCCGACGGGCCGCCGCCGCTGATCGCGCTCGCGGCGCCCACCGGCAAGGCCGCCGAGCGGCTCGGCGAGGCGGTCCACTACGAGGCGCGCCGGATCCGCGTCGAGCCGGCCGTGCGCGACGCGCTGCTCGCGCTCGAGCCCTCCACGCTGCACCGGCTGCTGGGCCCGCGCCGCGACAGCCACACCCGCTTCCGCCACCACCGCGGCAACCGCCTCCCGCACGACGTCGTGATCGTCGACGAGACCTCGATGGTCTCGCTGACGCAGATGGCGCGGCTCGTCGAGGCGGTGCGTCCGGAAGCGCGGCTCGTGCTGGTCGGCGACCCGGATCAGCTCTCCTCGATCGAGGCCGGCGCCGTGCTCGGCGACATCGTCGGCTCCGGGACCGCGGAGGGGATCGTGGTGCTCGACCGCGAGCGCCGCTACGGCGGCGGGATCGCGGCGCTGGCGAGGGCGATCCGCGCCGGCGACGCCGACGGCACGATCGGCGTCCTGCGCGAGGCGCCCGAGGGCGTGAGGTGGCTGGAGCACGACGCCGCCGGCGGCGAGGCGCTGGAGCCGATCCGCCGCCGCGCCGTCGATGCCGGCCGAGCTGTCTTCGACGCCGCGCGCGCGGGCGAGGACGCCGCCGCCCTGGCGGCGCTCGGCGCCTTCCGGCTGCTGTGCGCGCACCGCCGCGGGCCCTACGGGGTCGCCGCATGGGGCCCGCAGGTCGAGGGCTGGCTGGCCGCCGACGTCGGCGGCTTCAGCCGCGACGAGCGCTGGTACGCCGGCCGCCCGCTGCTGATCACCCAGAACGACTACGGGCTGCGGCTCTTCAACGGCGACACGGGCGTGGTCGTGCGCACCGAGACCGGGGTCGCCGCGGCCTTCCGGCGCCAGGGCGACGTCGTGCGGGTCGCGCCGAGCCGGCTCGACGCCGTCGAAGGAGTGCACGCGATGACGATCCACAAGGCGCAGGGCTCGCAGTTCCGCACGGCCGCGGTGCTGCTGCCCGACCGCGCCTCGCGGCTGCTGACCCGCGAGATGCTCTACACGGCGATCACCCGGGCGGAGTCGGAGCTGATCCTGGTGGGCACCGAGGACGCCGTGCGCGCCGCGGTCGAGCGCCGGGTCATCCGCGCCTCCGGCCTGCGCGAGCGCCTGGGGTCCTGAGCCGCGCCGATGGCCGTGCTGGTCGACCCGCTGCGCGAGTACCCCGACGCCGGGCTGCCGTTCCGCGCGTGGTGCCACCTGGTGTCGGACGCGTCGTTCGAGGAGCTGCACGCGTTCGCCGCGGCGCTCGGGATCCCGCGGCGGTTCTTCCAGGGCGACCACTACGACCTGCCGGAGCACCTGCGCGACCGTGCGGTGGAGCTCGGCGCCGTCCCCGTCTCCACGCGCGAGCTGATCGTGCGCATGGCCGGGCCGCGCGGCGACCGGGCGCGTCACCGGGCATGGCGGCGGGTACGTCCCGGCGGATGAGGAGCACATGAAGCGCCGCGTCCGGACGCTGGTGGTCGTGCTCGCCGGCGGGGCCGGCGGCCGCTTGGAGCTGCTCACGCACGAGCGCGCGAAGCCCGCGGTGTCCTTCGCGGGCACGCACCGGCTGATCGACTTCCCGCTGTCGAACTGCCTCAACGCCGGGCTGTCCGACGTCTGGATCGCGCAGCAGTTCAACCCGATCTCGCTCTCGGACCACCTCGCCAACGGCCGCCCGTGGGACCTCGACCGCACGGCCGGCGGCCTGCTGATCCTCCAGCCGCGGATGGGCCACGACGGCCGCGACGGCTTTCCGAAGGGCACCGCCGATGCGGTCTGGCGCAACGCGCCGATGATCCGCGAGTTCGCGCCCGACGCGCTGGTCGTGCTCAGCGCCGATGCCGTCTACAAGCTCGACTACGGCGAGGTCGTGGACGCGCACGCGCAGTCCGGCGCCGCCGTGACGATGGTCACCACGGAGGTCGAGCCCGGCGACGCCGGCCGCTACGGCGTCGTCCAGCTCGACGGCGAGCAGGTCACCGACTACGCCTACAAGCCGGACGAGCCGGCCACCAACACGATCTCCAACGAGGTCTTCGTCTTCAGCCCCGGCGAGGTGCTCGACCGCCTCGACGTGCTCGCCCAGGACTCCGGCGAGCTCGAGGACCTCGGCGACGAGCTCCTGCCCGGGCTCGTGGAGGACGGCCGCGCCCGCGCGCATCCGTTCGACGGCTACTGGCGCGACGTCGGCACGATCGACGCGTTCCACGCCGCGCACATGGAGCAGCTCGAGCACCCTCCCCCGATCGACCTCGACGACCCCGAGTGGCCGGTCCTCACGCACGCCGCCTCGCGCCGCGCGAGCGCCCGGGTGCTCGCCGGCGCCCGTGTGGAGCAGAGCATGCTCGCCACCGCCGCCCTGGTCGGCGGGACCGTGGAGCGCTCCGTGATCGGCCGCGGCGCCGTGGTCGAGGAGGGCGCGGTCGTGCGCGACTCCGTCGTCCTGCCGGGAGTGGTGATCCGCTCGGGGGCGACGGTCGAGCGGGCGATCGTGGACGACCTCGTGGAGGTCTGTGGCGGCGTGACGCTCGGCGCGGCCGGAGGGGAGATCGCCTTGGTGGGCCTGCGGGCTTGTATCGAGCAGGACGTGCCGGCGGGTGGGCGCTATCCCGAGGTGGACGAGGGTTCCTGAACTGCCGCTGGGTGGGGAGGTGGGGGAGCGGCCCGCGCCGGCGGTCCCCCCAGCCGCAGTCGACGTGAGCCCGCGAACCGCTCAGTGGCCTAGATGCCGCCGCTGCTCGCGCTCGAGCCGGCGCTCGGCGCGTGACTTCCTGCGGCCGCGCCGGAGGCTGGAGCCGCCCATGATCGAGATCATCTTCACTCGCAGCAGCGGGCCGCCGTCATCCGGCCGGACGGTGCTCCGGCTGATGTCGTTGCCGCCCATGAAGGCGAACTCGGACACCTCGACATTGAGGCCTTCGGGCACGCGGATGTCCGAACCGCCCATCAGGGAGTAGACGCGCATCTCGACCACGTCGGCAGCGAGCTCCGCGTCGTTGAGGTCGAGGTTGCCGCCGCCCATGAGGTTGAGCACCGTGACGGTCCGCCCGACGCGCCAGTGGCCCTTGCGGTCGCTGCCGCCCATCACCGACACGACCCAGCGGGTGCCGGTCTCGCCCGGCCGCACGGGCAGGCCGGAAGGGCGCGCGCGGGTGTCGCCGAGATCCTCGACGAGCCGCTCGAGCTCGCCGCGGGTCTTCGCCGCGTAGGCCGCCTCGACGCGCTCGTCGAGCTCGTCGACCGTCAGCTGCCCGTTGGCGCTGGAGGTGCGCAGGACGGTCACCGCCCGCTCGCGGTCGGCGTCGCTGGCGCGGATGTCGGGGAGGTCGGCCACTCGAAGCAAGATAAGGGACAGGCCCTTTAGGATCCGGGCATGCCAGACCGCCTGCACTTCACCGAGTCGGACGAGGCCAACGAGCTGATCGCAAGCGAGCCGCTCGCGCTGCTGATCGGGTTCGCGCTCGACCAGCAGGTGACGGTGCAGAAGGCGTTCTCAGGCCCGCTGGCGATCAAGGAGCGCGTCGGCACGCTCGACGCGGGGCGGCTCGCGGCGACCGACCTCGAGCCGGTGTTCCGCGAGCGGCCGGCCGTGCACCGCTTCCCGGGCTCGATGGCCAAGCGGGTCCACGACCTCGTCTCGCACGTCGCCGAGCACTACGACGGCGACGCCGCGCGCGTCTGGACGGACGCGAGCACGCCGGAGGAGCTGCGCGCGAACCTCGCGGCGCTGCCCGGGTTCGGGCAGATGAAGGTCGACTCGACGGCGGCCGTGCTCGCCCGCCGCTACGGCGTGCAGCTCGCAGAGCCGCTGGTCCCCGACCACCCGACGCTCGGCGACGTCGACTCGCCGCAGGCGCTGGCCGAGTACCAGGCCGGCAAGCGCGCCGCGAAGGCCGCGGCGCGCGCAGCGTCCGGCGCGTGATCGCTCAGGCGTCCTTCCAAGCGCTGCAGCCGACGCCCTCTTCGCAGACCCGGAAGTCGCGGACGTCCGAGCTGAAGCTCCGCGAGCTGCAGAGCTGGTCGTAGTTGTCCCAGACCTTCGGCCGGTTGCCGTTGGCGAGGATCAGGTCGGCGTACACGAGGTTGCCGTCGCTCTCGCGGTCGCAGGTCGACACCGTACGGTGGTCGGACCCGATCGACACCATGTCCGACCCGTGGTACGCGACCGTGTAGTGCGCGTAAGCCGCGGGCACCGCGATCGCTGCCACGGCGGCGAGTGACACGAGGGTTCCCGAAGCACCCCGTCGAACGGTACGGGTCATGCTGCTCATCCTGCCTCCTCCTCCGGCTCGGCCGTCGCACCGTTGCGAGGGCCAACGGGCAGGAACCTACCCCTCGAAGGGGGATTGGGTCAAGTTCTCAACTGCTTGACGATCTTCGCGGTCGTCGAGGCGACGTACCAGAGCGACAGCACGTAGAACGTCGCGCCGAGCACCGCCTGGACCTGGTCCTCGGTGATGGGACCGCGCTTGGCGGCCGGCGGGGCGAGCTTGTCCGCCACGGTCTGGCGCCAGCCGGTGAGCCCGGCGTGGCCGATCTGCTCGTGTGTCTTGGCCATGCCGCAGGCCTACCCGGCAGCGCCGCGGCGTAGGCTGCGGCCGCGATGGTCAACCGCCGCCCCGCGCAGACCCGCGCGCGCATCGCCCAGACCGCGAGCCGGCTGCGCTCGCTCGTCCACCCCGAGGCGGTCGCGCCCGGCGAGCTGCTCGTGAGCGAGCGGACCGGGCGCATCCCGTATGCGGAGGCGCAGGCGCTCGACTACCGGCCGGCCGAGATCGGCGAGACGTTCGGGCCGCAGTGGGCGACGTACTGGTTCCGGCTGGCCGCCACCGTCCCCGACCACTGGGCCGGCCGGCCCGTCGAGCTCGTGTGGGACAGCGGCTGCGAGGCACTGCTCTTCCGCGACGGCAGGCCCGTGCAGGGGCTCGTCAAGGGCGGCGGCTACGACCGCACGACCGCGCCGCTCGGCACGCCGAGCGGCCGCGTCGAGCTCGACATCGAGATGGCCTGCAACGACCTGATGGGCCTGCCCGACCCCTTCCCGCGCCGCCGCGACCGCACGGGCCACACCTGGCAGCAGCCCACCGACGACCGGTCGCTGCGCGCGCCCCGCGCGCCGGCCCGGCTCGTCCGCGCCGGCCTGGCGCTCCTCGACCCCGAGGCGTGGGAGATGGCGTGGGACTTCGAGGCGCTGCGCCAGCTCGTCGAGGAGCCCGGACTGGACCCCTCCTGGGAGGGCCGGCTGCTCGCCGAGCTCGACCGCTTCGCCCGCACCTGGGTCGCGGCCGATCGCCGCACGTGGCCGGAGGCGCGCGCGATCCTCGGCGACCTGCTCGCGCACCGCAACGCGGGCAGCGCGCACGAGATCACGGCGATCGGCCACGCGCACATCGACACCGCCTGGCTGTGGCCGCTGGCCGAGACCCGCCGCAAGGTCGTGCGCTCGTGGGCGAGCCAGCTCACGCTGATGGACCGCTACCCCGAGCACCGCTTCGCGGCCTCGCAGGCGCAGCAATACGCGTGGTTCGAGCAGGACGCGCCGGAGCTCTACGAGCGGATCTGCGAGCGCGTCCGCGAGGGCCGCTGGGAGGTCGTCGGCGGCTCGTGGGTCGAGCCCGACCTCAACCTGCCATCGGGCGAGTCGCTCGTGCGCCAGGTCGTCTACGGCCAGCGCGACCTGCAGGAGCGCTTCGGCGCGCGCTGCCGCGAGTTCTGGACCCCGGACACGTTCGGCTACAACGGCCAGATCCCGCAGATCCTGCGCGGCGCGGGGATCGACCGCTTCCTCACGCAGAAGCTGTCCTGGAACCAGTTCACCCAGCCGCCGCACCACTCCTTCGTCTGGGCCGGGATCGACGGCTCGGAGGTGCTCGTGCACATGCCGCCGGCCGACACCTACAACGCGGTCGTCTCGATCGCCGAGCTGCGCGCCGGCGCAGCCCGCTTCAAGGACCACGACCGCACGGCGGGCAGCCTGCTCGTGTTCGGCCACGGCGACGGCGGCGGCGGCCCGACCGCGGAGATGCTCGAGATGGCGCGCCGCGCCGGCGACCTCCAGGGCGTCCCGCGCGTGCAGCTCGCGCCGACGAGCGAGTTCTTCGACCGCCTCGAGGAGGACCTCGGCCACCCGCGCCCGATCCAGGGCGAGCTGTACTTCGAGTACCACCGCGGCACCTTCACCAGCCAGGCGCGGACCAAGCGCGGCAACCGCGCTGCCGAGCGGCTGCTGCACGAGGCCGAGGCCGCCGCGGCGATCGCGCACCGGCTCGGCCGGGCGCAGTACCCCGCGGAGGAGCTGCGGGAGCTATGGCAGACCGTGCTGCTGAACCAGTTCCACGACATCCTCCCCGGCAGCTCGATCCGCGAGGTCTACGAGGACGCCGAGCGTGACCTCGCGCGCGTCGCCGTCCGCGCCACGGAGCTGCGCGACGCCGCGGTCGCGGCGTTGGGCGAGGGCAGCCTCAACCTGACGCCGTTCCCGCGCGAGGAGCTCGACGCGGAGCTGCGGACCGTGCGCGCCCCCGCCTACGGCTTCGGCGAGCCGGTCGAGCGCACCGACGCGGTGCGCCGCGACGGCCTCACGCTCGCCAACGCCCACCTGACCGCGCGCTTCGACGAGCAGGGCCGCCTGGTGTCGCTCGAGCACGACGGACGCGAGGCGCTGAGCGGGCCCGCCAACGTCCTCGAGCTCTCCGACGACCGGCCCGTCGCCTACGACGCGTGGGAGATCGAGCCCTACGCCGACGACACCCGCCGCGCTGTGCCCGGCGCGCATGCGCACCGCATCGTCACCGAGTCGCCCGAGCGCGTCGAGCTCGCCTTCGAGCACCGGATCGGCGAGCGCAGCACGCTGCACCAGACGGTACGGCTCGACGCGGGCTCGCGCCGGCTCGAGTTCCTGAGCCGGATCGACTGGCGCGAGCGCCACGCGCTGCTGCAGGTCGCCTTCCCGCTGGACGTCCGCAGCCCGCGCGCGACCTACGAGATGCAGTTCGGCGTCGCCGAGCGCCCGACGCACGCCAACACGCAGGCCGACGCCGCGCAGTTCGAGGTCCCCGCGCACCGCTTCGGCGACCTGTCCGAGCACGGCTTCGGCGTCGCGCTGCTCACGCCGGACACGCACGGGATGTCCTGCCACGGCTCGACGCTGCGGATCACGCTGCTGCGCGCGCCGACCGACCCCGATCCGGAGGCCGACCAGGGCGAGCACGAGATCCGTTACGCGCTGCTGCCGCACCGGGACGGCTGGCAGGAGGCCGGCGTGGTCGCGCAGGCGCGGGCGTTCGCGGAGCCGCTCCTCGGGGCCGCGCCGGGCGGCGCCACCCCGGCGGGCGCGGGCTTCGCCGAGGTCGACGACCCCGCGCTCGTGCTCGACACGATCAAGCGCGCGGAGGACTCCGACAGCCTGATCCTGCGCCTCTACGAGGCGCACGGCGGCCGCGGGACGGCCCGCCTTCGCCTCGGCGTGCCGTTCTCGCGTGCGTGTCTGACCGATCTGCTCGAAGGCGAGGGCGACGAGCTGCCGGCGATCGACGGGACGATCGAGGTCGCCTATCGCCCGTGGCAGATCATCACTGTTGCGGTGCGTTCTTGATCACGCCGAACGTCGCGCCCTGAGGGTCGACCACGATCGCGAAGCGCCCGACGCCCTCGGCGTCCATCGGCTCCATCATCACGCTGCCGCCCAGCTCCCGGACCTTCGCGACCGCGGAGTCGGCATCGTCGACCGCGAAGATCGTCAGCCAGTGGGCCGGGGCCCCCTCGGGCACGAAGTCCGTGGCGCCGGCGACGCCGTTCTCGCCGACGCTGAAGATCACGTAGGGCGAGCCGCCGCCGCCCATGTCCCAGTCGGCGGCCGTCCAGCCGAACACGGCCTGGCCGAAGGCCTTCGCGGCGTCCATCTCGCGCGTGTGCAGCTCGTTCCAGGACAGGCTCCCGTGCTCGTTGACGAGCTCCGCGCCGGTGTGCCGCCCTGGCTCCCAGGCGCCGATCACGCCGGCGGCGTCCCCGCCACCAGCTTCCCGTCCTTGCGGAACATCGTGTAGCCGCCGGTCTCCTCCACGGGACCGGGCTCCTCGGCCGTCCACCCGAACAGCTCGCCGTAGAAGGCGCGCGAGGCGTCGGGATCGGAGCTGCCTAGGTCGACCCAGCTGGGAGTGCCGGGCTCATATGAGGTGCGCTCGGGCATGACCCGATGCTCCTCCGGCCGGCCGCGCCGTTCAAGTCTCGGCCGCGTAACCTTCCGCGCCGTGGATCTCGACGCCGTGGAAGTGCGCGTGCTGGGCTGCCTGATCGAGAAGCAGCGCACCACGCCCGACGTGTATCCGCTCAGCCTCAACGGGCTGCGCACCGCCTGCAACCAGTCGACCAACCGCGACCCGGTCGTCTCCTACGACGACGACATGCTCCGCGACGCGCTGCACCGGCTCGGCCGGCGCGGCTGGACCCGGCTCGCGTCAGGCGCCCGCGCGCCCAAGTACCGCCACCTGCTCGACGAGAGGCCCGGCCTCGCGCGCGACGAGCAGGCCGTGCTCGCGGTGCTGATGCTGCGCGGCCCGCAGACGCTCGGGGAGCTGCGCACGCGCGTCGAGCGGATGCAGCCGTTCGCCGACACCGCCGAGCTGCAGTCCGTGCTCGGCCGGCTCGCCGAGCGCGAGTTCGCCGAGCTGCAGGCGCGCCGCCCCGGCCAGAAGGAGCAGCGCTACGCGCACCTGCTCTCGAGCGACCTCGAGGAAGAGGAGCAGCCGGCCCCGGCGCCGGCTGCGACGTGGACACCACCGTCGCAGCAGGCGCCGGCGCCGGCAGCAGACGAACAGGACCCGCTGGCCGAGCGCGTGGACCGGCTCGAGGCCGATCTCGCCGCGCTCGCGCAGCAGGTCGCCGAGCTGCGCGCCGCGCTGGGCGACTAGGTCACGCCGCCTGGGGCGGCATGTACGGAACGGCGTCGACCGTGCCGTGCGCCTTCAGGAGATCCGGCAGGCCGGATTCGTCGGGCAGCGCGCGCTTGTTGCGCCGGTAGGCCTGGCGGGCCAGGGAGCGCATGGCGTCGTGCACGTCGGCGTCGTCGACCAGCCACTCCTGGCGGTCCTTGAGCTGTGGGTCATCGAATACGAGCAGTCTCACGAGGAGGGGGTTCGCGCTCAGTGCGCGGGAACCTCCCGGATCATGATCAGGTTCGTGCCGCCCGGTATCCCGGCGCGGCCCGCTGTGATCACGACCTTGGCCCCCGGGGCCAGCCCGGCGAAGTCGCGCGCGCCCTCGAGCGCGGAGTCGATCAGCTCGTCGACGGTGTCCGCGTGGTCCATGCGCGCGGCATAGACGCCCCACTCGAGCGCGAGCTGCTCGGCCACGCCGGGCTGGTGGGCGAGCACGATCAGCGGCCGCCGCGGCCGGTACTTCGCGCAGGCGCGCGGCGTGCCGCCCGTGGAGGTCGGGATGACGATCGCGGCGGCGTCGACCTCGTGGGCGAGCTCGACGGCGGCGTGCATGATCGCGGCGGCCGGCGTGTCCTGCACGATGTCGCGCGCGCGGCCGTGGATCTCCGGCGCCTCCTCGGCGGCCTCGGCGATCGTCGCCATCGCGCGCACGGCCTCGACCGGGAAGCGCCCGACGCTCGTCTCCGCGCTGAGCATCACCGCCGAGGTGCCGTCGATCACGGCGTTGGCGACGTCGGCGACCTCGGCGCGGGTCGGCTCCGACGCCTGGATCATCGACTCGAGCATCTGCGTCGCGGTGATCACCGTCTTGCCCTGGCGGGTGGCGCGCAGGATCGTGTCCTTCTGCATCAGCGGCACGCGCGCCACGCCGGCCTCGACGCCGTAGTCGCCGCGCGCGACCATCACGCCGTCGGAGACCGCGAGGATCTCGTCGAGCGCGCCGTAGGCCTCGACCTTCTCGATCTTGGCGATCACGCGCGCCGTGCAGCCGAGCTCGCGCATGTGCGCGCGCAACAGCTCGATGTCCGCGGCCGAGCGCACGAACGACAGCGCCACGAAGTCCGCGCCGGCCTCACAGGCGACCTCGAGGTCGGCGAGGTCCTTCTCGGTGATCGCGGGCAGCTCCGGCCGCGCGAAGGTCACGTTCACGCCCTTGCGCGCGGACACCGGCCCGGGCGAGACGACACGCGCGCTGACCTCCGTCTCGGTGACGTCCGCGACGCTCAGGCGCGGCACGCCGTCGCCGATCACGATCTCCGACTGCGGCGTGCACAGCCGCGCGAAGCCCTCGAAGTCGACGGTCACCCGGCCCTCGCCGGCGTCGCCGTCGCCCGTGAAGACGACGGAGTCGCCCACCTCGAGGTCGCGCGTCGCGGTCGAGCCCGAGAGCCGCAGCTTCGGGCCCTGCAGGTCGAACAGCAGGCCGAGCGACCTGCCCGAGCGCTCCGACGCCTCGCGCACCTCGCGGGCCCGGCGCAGCAGGTCCTCGGCGCCGCCGTGCGAGCAGTTCACCCGCGCGCAGTCCATCCCGGCCTCGACGAGGCGGTCGAGCACGCCCGGCGGGTCCGTGGCCGGGCCGAGGGTGGCGAGGATCTTCGTGCGACGGTGCGTGATCACTTAGCCGAAGAGTGGCACGGCTCAGAGCTCGATGTTCGCGCCCATCACGACCGTGCGCTCCTCGGGCAGCTTGAAGTAGCCGGTCGGGTTGGCGGCGTTGCGCGCGATCGCCGCGAACAGCTTCTTCCGCCAGCGCGCCATGCACGGGTCGTCGGTGATCACGATCGTGCCGCGCGAGAGGAAGTAGGAGACGCGCTCGAGGTCCACGTCGCCCTCGAGCTGCTCGAGCGAGCCGCGCAGCATCGCCGGGATGTCGATGTCGTCCTGGAAGCCGTAGCGGGCTGTGACGTGGCAGATCCCGTCGTCCTCGTAGCCGAGGTCGTCGTGCTTGAAGCGCTTGTCCGACTGCACGTGCGGGACGTTGAGCGGCTCCAGCGAGACGATCACGGCGGTCGCGTGCACGGTGTTGTTGTGCTCGAGGTTCGCGCGCAGGGCGAGCGGCGTGTTCTCGGCATAGGCCGAGAAGAAGACGCCCGTGCGCGGCGCGCGGATCACGTCGTCGCGCTCGCGCACCTCCTCGACGAAGTCGCGCAGCGGCCCCTCGAGCTCCTGCCGGCGCTGCATCACGATCGCCTGCCCGTTCTGCCACGTGACGAGGACGACGAAGATGACCGCCGCGATCACCAGCGGGAACCAGCCGCCGTGCAGCACCTTCGGCAGGTTCGCGCCGAAGAAGGCCAGGTCGATCACGAGGAAGAACGCGCAGCCGGCGACGGCGAGCCACTTCGGCTTGTGCCACAGCGCGCGGACGACGAAGAAGAACAGCAGCGTGTCGATCGCCAGCGTGCCGGTGACCGCGATGCCGTAGGCGGCGGCCAGGTGGTCGGAGGAGCCGAACCCGAGCACGAGCGCGGCGACCGCCGTGAAGATGCCCCAGTTGACGACGGGGACGTAGACCTGGCCGATCTCGTGGCTGGTGTGCAGGACGGTCAGCCGCGGCAGGAAGCCGAGCTGCACCGCCTGTCGCGTGACGGAGAACGCGCCGGAGATGACCGCCTGCGACGCGATGATCGCCGCGATCGTCGCGACGGCCACCATCGGCACCTGCATCCAGCCCGCGAACAGCCGGAAGAACGGGTTGTCGACCGCGCTCGGGTCCTTGAGGATCAGCGAGCCCTGGCCCATGTAGTTGAGCGTCAGGGCGGGGAAGACGACGAACAGCCAGGCGCGGCGGATCGCGTCGCGGCCGAAGTGCCCCATGTCCGCGTACAGCGCCTCCGCGCCCGTCACCGCGAGGACGACCGCGCCGAGCGCGAGGAACCCGACGAGCCCGTGGTTGAACAGGAAGCCGACCCCGTAGGTCGGCAGCAGCGCGCGCAGGATGCCCGGGTCCTGCGCGACGTGCCAGAGGCCGGAGACCGCGAGGATCCCGAACCACAGCGCCATCACCGGCCCGAACGCCTTGCCGACGACGCCGGTGCCGAAGCGCTGGACCGCGAACAGCACGGTCAGGATCGCGAGCGTGATCGGCACCACGAGCGACTTCACGTCGGGCGCCGCCACCTCCAGGCCCTCGACCGCCGACAGCACGGAGATCGCCGGCGTGATCATCCCGTCGCCGTAGAACAGCGCCGCGCCGAAGATCCCGAGCGAGACGAGGACGAGCTTGGTCATGCGGCTGGTCGGGCGGATCCCGCGCACGAGCGCGATCAGCGCCATGATCCCGCCCTCGCCGTGGTTGTCGGCGCGCAGGATCAGCGTCACGTACTTGACGGTGACGACGAGCGTGATCGCCCAGAAGACGAGCGAGATGACGCCGTAGACCGCGTCCTCGTTCGGCCGCAGGTCGCGATCGATCGCGAACACCGTGTGCATGGCGTACAGCGGGCTCGTGCCGATGTCGCCGAAGACGACGCCGAGCGCCGCCAGCGTGGCGGCCGCCGCGCCCCTGTGGTGCGAGCGAGGTTCCCCGTGCTCCTCCTCGGCGCGCCGCGGGGGTTCCGTCGAGATCTCGGGGGCCCCGCCCGGCGTCATCGCAGGCGGGGGCATACCCGACGGCCCGTCGATCTAGATGCGGTACATGCGCAGGAGCCGCTTCTCGTGCTCGGCCTCGATGTTGGCCACGACCTCGATGTACTCCTCGAGGCCCGAACCGCGCAGCTTGCTGGCCAGCAGCGAGTCGACCTGGAAGATGCCGGCCGAGTTGTTCATCTCGATCTCGATCCGGATCGGGCGCGACTCGCCGTCGACGATCCGGACCTCCTCGATCGCCGCCGCGGACAGGGAGTGGATGTTGGCCAGGTGGGTCTCCAGCGACGTGCGCGAGCGGCCGTGCTCCATGTCCAGCGCGTCGGCGACCCGCACCACCCCTGCCTCGAGCGTGAGCGGCCGCCCGGCGCTGCGGTGGCCGATGATCGCGTGCAGGATCTCCGAGACGACGATCGTGCGCTCGGGCTCGTCGTAGACGTCCTCGAGCAGGCGCGGGAGCGTGTCGGCGGCGAGGAACAGCGAGTACGCCTCGTGGTCGATGCGGTGGATCGACATCCCGAGGTCGTGCGTCAGGCAGGCGCCCGCGATGATCACCTCGGCGTCGGTGGTGTTGAGCGCGTGGTCGCGCTCGATCGAGGACTGCACACCGTGCTTGTGCAGCATCCGGTACAGCCGCAGCGCCATGTTGAGCACGATCTGCAGGTGCACCCACGAGTGGTCGGACATCCCGAGCCGCTGCGCGGTCATCTGCTGCGCGAGCCACAGCGCCTTCAGCCGCGTGTCGCCGTCGGCGGCGGCGAGGAAGGCGGCGAGCTTGCGGTTGCGCTCGCTCGGCGCGTGGACCTTGACGGGGACGACCGCCTCGCTCGGGGTCTTCGGCGCCTCGCTCATGCCGGGCACGGTACGCGTCCGGTCAGCCGAATGCCGCCTCGAGCCGCTCGCCCTCGGCCCGGGCCTCGCCCGACACGCCGGAATCCGGGCTCCCTAGCCGAATCGCCGACTCAAGACCAGGGCCCCCGCGGCCGTTGTAGAGGGCATGGAGCACCCCGCGAGGGAGACCGCCGCATTCATCCTCGAGCGCCTGATCGGCGAGTGGCGGCGCTACGGGCACGTCTTCTCGATCGTGCGGCTCGAGCTCCCCGCCGCCCACGTGGAGGCCGCGCTCCCGCGCCTGCAGTCCGTGCTCCGCGACGCCGACGTGCTCGCACGCTGGGACGACGAGGAGCTGCTCGTCCTGCTCCCCGAGACCGACCAGGTCGGCGCCGACGCCGCGGCCGACCGCCTGCGCGAGGCGGTCCGCGAGATCCCCGTGCTGGCCGGTGCGGTGCAGTGGACCGGCGGCTCCGCCGAGGGACTGCTCAGCCGCGCCCGCTGGGTCGCTGCGCGCGCGGTCTAAGCAGCGCGAGACCGCATCCACTCAGCCAGCTCGGCCGGCAGCTCGGGAGCCGACGCCGCGCGGGCCAGAAGCGACTCGTCGAGCAGGATCGCGTCGGAGACGTCGCGGACGGTGATGCCGTGCCCCGGCCGGGAGAGCAGCTCGATCGCATCGCCCGCGCCCAAGTCTCCCTCAACCACGATCCGCAGGTAGGCCCCGGGCCGGGAGGCCTGGGCGAAGCGCTTGACCATCTGCGGCTCGCCCATCCGCAGCGCGAGCTTGTTGCACGGCAGGCGCGGCTGGCAGACCTCCAGCTCGACGTCGCCGATCCGCCAGCGCTCGCCTACCACGGCGCCCGAGACCTCGAGGCCCTCCGTGGTCAGGTTCTCGCCGAACGCGCCCGGGCCGAGCTCGCGGCCGAGCTCGCCCGCCCAGAAGGCGGCGTCCTCGGACGCGTAGGCGTAGACCGCCTTGTCGGGCCCGCCGTGGACGCGCCGGTCCGCCTGGTCGTCGCCCTCGACGTTGACGCCGGCCACGCGCACGCGGGCCTCGACCGGCGCCTTGCCGATCGCGCTCATCAGCGGCCGCCCGCGCCGCACGGAGAGCTGCTGCGGGCGCCCGACGTTGACCGAGATGAGCCTGGGCACGCGATCGAGCATACGGAGGGCCCTCCGGCGGGTACGTGACCCGGACCACATGTGCGGGATCGTCGCCGAATACGCAGCCACCGACCCCGCCGAGCTCGAGCGGATGCTCGAGCGCATCGCCCACCGCGGCCCCGACGACCGCGGCACCGTGCAGGTCGACGGGAGCTGGCTCGGCCACCGGCGGTTGTCGATCGTCGACGTCGAGGGCGGCGCGCAGCCCCTGCGGACCGCGCAGGCCGACGCGTTCCTGGTCGGCAACGGCGAGGTCTACAACCACGAGAACGTCCGCACGCGCCTCGAGGGCCGCGAGATCCTCACGACCTCCGACAACGAGGTCGCGCTGCACCTGCTCGACGAGTACGGGCCGGAGGCGCTGCGCCGGCTCAACGGGATGTACGCGTTCGTGATGGCCACCGAGGACGGGCGCTTCGTGGCCGCCCGCGACCCGGTCGGGATCAAGCCGCTGTACTGGACGCCGCCGCAGGCGACCGGCGGTCCGGTCCGCTTCGCGAGCGAGATGCACGCCTTCGACCCGGAGTGGCGGCCGCTCGTGGAGCCGTTCCCGCCCGGGCACGCGTGGACCCCGGAGGACGGGCTGATCCACTTCGCCTCCGCCGTGCCGGAGGAGATCGAGCCGCTGCCGCCGGGCACCGATCTGCGCGCGGGGACGCGCGCCGCGCTGATCGCCGCGGTCGAGCGCCAGATGATGGGCGACGTGCCCGTCGGCGTGTTCCTCTCGGGCGGGCTCGACTCCTCGCTGGTCGCCGCGATCGCCGCCCGCTGGGCCGCGCGGGAGGGCACCGTGCTGCACACGTTCGCCGTCGGCACGGAGGGCTCGCCGGACCTGGCCGCCGCCCGCACGGTCGCCGAGTTCCTCGGCACGGACCACCACGAGATCGACTACCGCGCCGCCGAGGCGCTCGAGTCGCTGCCGAACGTCGTGCGCGCGATCGAGTCCTTCGACCCCGGCCTCGTGCGCAGCGCCGTACCGAACTACATGCTCGCCCGCATGACCCGCCAGCACGTGCGCGTCGTGCTCACGGGCGAGGGCGCCGACGAGCTGTTCGCGGGCTACGAGTACCTGCGCGAGTTCACCGACCCCGACGCGCTGCGCGTCGAGCTCGAGCGCACCGTGCGCTCGCTGCACAACCTCAACCTGCAGCGCTGCGACCGCGTGACGATGGCCCACGCCGTCGAGGCGCGCGTGCCGTTCCTGGACCGCGAGGTGATCGAGTGGGCGCTGCGCGTGCCCGCCGAGGCGAAGATCGCCCGGCCCGGCGAGCCGGAGAAGCGGCTGCTGCGCGAGGCCTTCGACGGCTGGCTGCCCGACGAGTTCCTCTGGCGCGTGAAGGCGGAGTTCGGCGACGGCAGCGGGGCGCGCGACGTGCTCAGCGAGGCGATCGAGGCCGACATCTCCGACGAGGCGTTCGAGGCCGAGCGCGGCGCGGTCGACCCGCCGCTGCGCACCAAGGAGGAGCTCGCCTACTACCGCGTCTGGCACGAGCACCTCGAGGGCATCAGCCCCGAGAAGACGCTCAGCCGCTTCGCCCGCGCCTAGGAGCCCTGGGCGCGCGCGCAGGAGAGGCCGTGCGGCTCGACGAGCCAGCGGCCGCCCGAGCGCGTCGTCTGGAGGGTGCCGGTGCAGAGGTCCGTGCGATCCGTGTGCGTCGCCACGGTGCGGACCCGGACGATGGCGAGCTGCCCTGTGCGCGTCTCGAGCGTCAGCTCGGGGAACTCGATCCGCTCGAGCGAGCCGAGCTGGCGCTCGAACGACGCCCGGTCGCCGTAGACGGCCCGCATCCCTGGGCCGGCCAGGCGCCAGGCGCCCGCGAAGTCGTCCTCGGCGGCGCGCTCGTAGAAGGCGCGCACCGTCGCCGTCGGCGAGAGCGCGCGCGGAGTCGCGGCGGGCGCGGCCTCCTCCGTCGGCTCGGCAGTGGGCTCTTGCGTCGCCTCGCGCGTGGGCTCAGGGGTGGCCGCGGCCCGCTCCGGCTCCCCGTCGCTGCGCGCCACGGCGAGCACGGCGATCGCCGCGGCCGCGGCGGTGATGAGCGCGAGCAGCGCGAGCAGCCGCCGGGACGGCCGCCACTGCCGCCGGGGCTCCGACGGGCGGTCGGCGGCGGCGAGCACGTCCTCGGGCGTGCGGCGGCGGCGCACGGGCGCGAGCGCCTTCGTCCGCTCGGGCGGCTCGCGCGTGCCGCCGTCCGAGCGCAGCCCCGCCTCCAGCTCGTCGAGCAGCGCGGACGCCGACTCCTGCCGCTCGTCGGGCTCGAGCGCCATCCCGCGCATCAGCGCCTCGGCGGCCGCCGCCGGCGTCCCCGGGCGCCGCTCGCGCAGGTCGGGCGGCGGCTCGCTCGCGGCCTGCCGCAGCACCGCCATCGCCGTCGAGCCCGTCCGGGGACGCGTGCCGCTGAGCGCCTGGAACGCGATCGTCGCCAGCGCGAAGACGTCGGTGGCGGGCGTGCAGGGAACGGGCTGGGCCTGCTCGGGCGCCATGTAGGCCGGGGTGCCGAGGATCGACCCCGGCGGCGTGATGCGGGTGATCTCGGCGGCGGTCGCGAGCCCCAGGTCGCCGAGCTTGACGTCGCCGCGGTCGCTGACCAGGACGTTGGAGGGCTTGACGTCGCGGTGCACGACCTTGTGCCAGTGCGCGTGGTCGAGGGCGGCGGCGACCGGCCGCAGCAGCTTGAGCATCCGCGCCGGCTCCAGCGGGGCGTCCTCGAGCACGTCGCCCAGCGTGCCGCCGCGCACGTACTCCATGACCAGGAACAGGTCGTCGTCCTCCATGAGCATGTCGAGCACGGTCACGAGGTTCGGGTGGTGCAGCGAGGCCATGATCCGCGCCTCGCGGCGCAGGCGCTCGGCCGTCACCTCCGTCACCTCGGCGCCGTGCAGCCGCTTCACCGCGACCTGGCGGCCGAGCGTCTGGTCCTCGGCCAGGAAGACCGTGGCCGTGCCGCCGGAGCCCAGCCTGCGCACGACGAGATAGCGTCCGCAGAAGAGCGTCGCCGGCGTCACGGTTAACGCTCGTCTTGCATGTCCTCCTCCTCCTTACCCAGGAAGACGGGATCGGCGATCAGGAACACGCCCGTGACGAGGAAGCAGAAGAGGGCGAGCACGCCGAGGATCCGCGTGACGACGTGCTCGAAACCCACCATCAGCACCAGCCCGGCGGCGAACGAGCCGAGCATCAGCGCGAGCTTCATGCCTGCCCGCCGTCGGCGTCGGAGGCCTCGCGCGGGCGGAAGCGCTGGTCGAGCGGCTCGAACTCCTGATCGAGCGTGCCGCGCAGGACCAGGCGGTAGAGGAGGACGAGCGAGGGCACCAGGACCAGCGCGCCCGCCGCGAGGCCGATCAGCACGGCCGCCAGCGTGGCGTCGCTCGCCGCCGCGTCGTCGAGCGTGAGCTCGCCCGGCAGGAGGTACGGCCGCTGGGCGAGCGCCCAGCCCACGGTGATCGCGCCGACGGCCGCGCCCGCGGTCAGCCGCGCGAGCCCGTAGCGCTGCGTCCACACGAGCGCCATCGTGAGCGCGCCGGCGAGCGCGGAGACGATCACGCAGGCCAGCCCGCCGCCGGAGAGCAGCCCGTCGTAGAGCGCGCGGGCGTCCGACCGCACGACCAGCAGGCCACCGAGGGCGACGACGCCGGCCAGCGCGCCGGAGGCCAGCGCGCGGGCGCGGAAGGCGCGGACGAGGTCGGGCTGGCCGGCGCGCTCGGAGTCGCCGGCGAGGAACACCGCGGCGAGGTGCGCGCCCGTGACGACGCCGAGCGCGCCGATCAGCACGGACGTCGGGTTCAGCCACGACGACCAGGGGTCTCCGGCCGCGTTGCCGACCGGCACGCGCCCCGAGGCGATCGCGCCTGCGACGGTGCCGAGGCAGAACGGGATCAGCACGGAGGAGGAGGCGAACAGCGCGCCCAGCGAGCGCGCCTCGCGGATCGTCCCGGCCTGCCCGCGCAGGGCGAAGGCGGCGCCGCGGAAGATGATGCCCAGCGCGGCCGCCAGCAGCGGGATCGAGAGCGTCGAGAAGATCGACGCGAAGGCGACCGGGAACGCCGTCCAGACCACCACGAGCACGAAGATCAGCCACACGTGGTTGGCCTCCCACACCGGGCTCATCGAGCGCTGGATCATGCCCCGCACCCGGCCGCCGCGGCGCGCACCGCCCGCGGTGAGGTCCCAGAAGCCGGCGCCGAAGTCCGCCGAGCCGAGCACGGCGTACGCCGTGATGCCGAGCATGGCGAGCGCGAGGCAGAGCTCCGGCAGCATCAGCGCGGCCCCGCCGCGACGGGCTCGGGGACCTCGGTGTCGGGCGGCTTGGACGCGAGCCGCCGCAGGAGCCAGAAGACCGCCGCGGCGAGCGCGACGTAGACGGCCACGAGCACCGCGTAGCCGACCTCCAGGCCGTCGGCGCTCGTCACCGCCTGCTCCGTGCGCATCACCCCGTAGACGATCCAGGGCTGGCGCCCGACCTCCGTGGTGATCCAGCCGGCGATCAGCGCCACGAGCGCGAGCGGCCCGGCCGCGATCACCGCGCGGAAGAACCAGGGCGAGCGCGGCAGGCGCCGCTTCCGCAGCCACGTGAGGAAGAAGACGGCGCCGAGCAGCGCGAGCCCCGTGCCGATCCCCACCATCGTCTGGAACGACAGCCGGACCACGTTGACCGGCGGCCGGTCCTCCGGCGGCACGGCGTCGAGCCCGGTCACGCGCGCGTTCGGGTCGTGCTTGGCGAGGATCGAGAGCAGCTTCGGCACCTCGATGCCCCAGCGCACGCGCTGCTCGTCCTCGTCGAAGACGCCGCCGATCGTGAACGCCGCGCCCTCTTGGGTCTTCACGAGGCCCTCGAACGCCGCCAGCTTCACGGGCTGCTGCTCCGTCACCGTCCGCGCCGCCCAGTCGCCGACGATGACCTGCACCGGCGCGGCCAGGCAGGCGAAGGACAGCGTCACGACCAGCGCCGCGCGGTGATAGCGGTCGCGGCGGCCGCGCAGCCACGCGCGGGCGTAGACGCCCGCGACGATGAACCCGGCCACGATGTAGCCGGCCAGGTACATGTGGATCAGCTCGTGCCACATGTTGGTGTTGATCAGCGCGTCCCACGGGCGGGGGTTGACGACCCGGCCGTCTACGACGTCGAACCCCTCGGGGTTGTTCATCCAGCCGTTGACCGCGATCACGTTGAACGAGCCGGCGAAGCCCGAGACGACGATCGGGATGCCGGTCAGGAAATGCGTCTTCGGCGGCAGCCGCTGCCACCCGTAGACATAGATCGCCATGAAGATCGCCTCGACGAAGAACGAGATCCCCTCCAGGCCGAACGCGATCCCGAAGACCTCGCCGAAGGTGGCCATGAACTCCGGCCACAGCAGCCCGAACTCGAACGACAGGATCGTGCCAGTGACCACGCCGACGGCGAACAGCGTGAGCGCCACCTTCGACCAGCGCTTGGCGAGCGCTTTGTAGGTGGCGTCGCCGGTGCGCAGGTACAGGCCCTCGACGAACAGGAACATCGCCGGGAACGCGATCCCGAAGCAGACGAGCGGGATGTGCACGCCCAGCGACAGCGCCTGCATCTGGCGCGCCTGGAGCAGATCAGGTTGCGGACCGCCGCCGAGCGTGTCCGAGAGGGCCTGGGCGACGACGAGGCCGACCGCCATCCCTGCAGTGTGCCCCACTCAGTCGAGATGCATGTGAACGCGGACGACGCTGCCGTCCGGCGAGGACCGCAGCTGCACGAGGTCGCAGAGCTGGTTGACCAGGTACAGGCCGCGGCCGCAGAAGTCGTCCGCCGGCGGGCAGTCGCGCCCGGCCAGCGGGTCGGCGATGTGGCCGTCGTCGGCCACCTCGATCATGAGAGAGCCGTTCTCGCGCCAGGTGCGCAGCACGCCCTCGCCGCGCGCGTAGCGGATCGAGTTGGTGGCGAGCTCGTCGACGGCGAGCACGAGGTCGGCGACGCGTCCCGGCTCGACGCCCTCGTCCTCGGCGGTCCTCGCGATGAACTCCCTCACGGCCGAGAGGTCGCCGTGCTCGAAGCGCAGCTCGATCGGCGCGACGGCCGGCGGCGGCAGCGGCGTGGGCCCCGGGATCGCCCGCGCGTACGTGTCGCTGCGGGTCCACTCGCCGCGCTCGAGGACGTTCGGGTGGTTGCGCTTCGCCGCCTCCAGCACGTCGTCAGGCAGCCGCTCGGCGTCGTAGGGGCACAGCAGCGTCCACGGCGTCTCGGGCGTGAAGGCGAGGTTGAGCAGCGTCTCGTGGCGGTGGCACTCGACGAGCTCGGCGGACGTGCGCTCGGGCCAGATCGGCTCGCCGATGCCCAGCGGCGCCGGGTGGCCGCCGGCATGGGCGCGCACGAAGTCGCGCCAGGCGCCGATGATCCGGCCCGGGTTGCGGCCGAGCTGCTCCATGTCGGCGAACGCGACGCGGTCGCGGTCGCGGCCGAGCGCTTCCTGCAGGACGGCCGCGCGCCTGCGCGGGACCGCGACGAGGACGGCCGCGTCTGCGTCGATGGATTCCCGTACGAACGGGACGGTGCCTGACAGGAACTCCTCGTCACCCCGGTAGAAGAGCGCCTCGTGGCGGTAGCCCGGCGTGTCGATGTGGCGCATTCGCGTCCGGGAGGGTACGCCCGCCTCGCGCTCGGGACAACCCCTCGTTTGTCGGCAAGATGACCTTTGGCGTGGTCAGCGCAGCTCGCGCTCGCCGATGCCGACGCCGAGCAGGGCAGGCTCGCCCTCGCTCACGCGGACCGGCAGGTCGGGCCTCCAGGCGCGCGGCCGTCTCGTCGAGCCGCGGGGTCGCGTAGATCACGTGGTCGATGCGCATGACGATCGCGTCCTACCCACTTCGTAGGATCGCCGCCCGATGCCTCCCGCCACCCGAACGCGCCGCCGCGCCCACGCCCCGGAGACCCCCGTCGAGGCCCGCGAGGGCGAGGTCCTGGTCTGGACCGACGGCGCCTGCCGCACCAACCCCGGCCCCGGCGGCTGGGCGGCGATCGTCGTCGCGGCCGGCCAGGAGAACTTGGAGCTCTCGGGCCACGCGCCGCAGACGACCAACAACCGGATGGAGTACACCGCGGCGCTCGAGGGCCTGCGCGCGCTGCCGGCCGGCAGCCGCGTCTGCATCGTCACCGACTCGCGGCTGATGCTCGACTCGATGACCAAGTGGATCCACGGCTGGAAGCGCAAGGGCTGGAAGACGGCCGGGGGAGACCCGGTCAAGAACCAGGACCTCGTCCAGGCGCTCGACGCCGAGCTCGCGCGCCACGAGTCGGTCCGCTGGCACTGGGTCCGCGGGCACGAGACGGGCGCCGAGCACGCCCACAAGGCCCTCAACGACCGGGCCGACCGGCTCGCCGTCGCCGCGTCACACGCCGCCGTGTAGGCCGCGCCGTGCAGGGCTCTGAGCTGCGGTGAGCCCAGCAGGCGTCTAGCCGCGGCCGCGGCGGCCTGCCGCTCGGCCTCCTCGGCGAACGAGCAGAGCGCGTTGACCAGGCGCATCTGCTCGACCGTGTTGCAGCGCGCCCACAGCAGCCGCGGCGAGCAGACCACGACCGCCAGCGCGCGGGCGCGGGAGATCGCGACGTTGAGCCGGTTGCGGGAGAAGAGGAAGTCCATCCCGCGTGGCACGTCCTCGCCCGAGGACGCCGTCATCGAGAAGAACACCACCGGCGCCTCCTGGCCCTGGAACTTGTCGACGGTGCCGATCCGGGCGCCGCGGGGGAGCCGGCCGCGCAGGTGGCGGACCTGGGCGTTGAACGGCGTCACGACGAGGATGTCCTCGAGCGTCAGGTCGCGCTCCTCGCCGGCGGCGTCGGTGTAGCGGCCGCCGTCGAGCAGCTTCGCGACCTCCTCGGCGATCCGGTCGGCCTCCTCGGGTGCGCTCTGGCGGTTCTCGGCGTGCTCGACCTCGATCATCCGGACGCCGGAGCCCGACAGGCCGGGCGAGGCGACCGCCTGGCGCTCCATTCCCTCGACCGGCGCGAGCCGCCCGTCGTACATCGTGCTCGACACGAAGCGGCACACGTCCGGGTGCATGCGCCAGGTGCGCTCCAGGAACACGCCCTCGGCCGGCGGGATCGTCTCGCGGTCGCCGAGCAGGTGCTCGAGCACGGAGACGCCCGACCGCCGCGGATGGGTGCCCTGGCTCACGTGCGCGAGCTGCTGCGGGTCGCCGAGCAGGACCATCCCGTGCCCCGCGCCGGCGATCGCCAGCGCGTCGGCGAGCGCCATCTGGCCGGCCTCGTCGACGAACAGCACGTCGACCGAGTCGCGCAGCTCCTCGCGCGCCCACAGCCACGGCGTGCCCGCGATCAGGTTCACGTCGTCCCCGGGCGGGAACGCGGCCGCGTCGGCGGAGCGAGCTCACGTGCGTCGCTCTCGTAGACCGACTCCGGGTTGCCGCCGCCCGACTTCTTCAGCCCGCGGTACGCGGTGCCCGTCTCCGCCGCCGCGCGGCCGACCTCGTCGAGCAGGTTGGCGATCGCCTTGTGCGAGGTCGCGGCGACGCCGACGCGCTTGCCGGCGCGCAGCAGCTCGCAGATCAGCCGCGCGCCCGCGTAGGTCTTGCCAGAGCCGGGCGGGCCCTGGATGAACAGCGCCGAGCCGCCGAGGTTCACGACGCGCTCGCCGAGCGACTCGCCGCGCAGCCGCGGCGGCATCCGCAGCAGCAGCTCGAACGCGGGGCTCGGGCCCGAGATCGCCCCCGTGGCCTGCTCGGCGAGCCCGCGCAGCGCGGCCTGCTGGGCCGTCTGCGGGATCGGCTTGGGCGGGATCAGCGCGTTCGGCAGGGGCTTGTACAGCGACGCCTTGCCGCGCTTGAGCCACACCAGGCCGGCGTCGTCGTCGATCCGCGGGATCTCGTAGCCGCGCTGGGTGACCGGGTCGACCGCGATCCCGGGCGTGAGCTTGTGCTGCTGGGGCGGGAAGCGCAGCGGGTGCAGGTAGGAGCGGTCGACCTCGCCGAGCGGCACGTCGTCGGCGGGCAGGAGGTCGCCGATCGCCTCCGCGTCGTCGTCGCGCAGCTCGCCCGCGGTGCGGCCCAGCCGGTCGAAGTACGCCCACCACTCGGGCCGCGCCTCGCGCCGGTGGTACTGCAGCAGGTCGGCGAGCAGCCGCCGGCCGGGGTCGCCGTCGTCCGCGAGCAGCAGGGCCTCGAGGCGCTCCACCTCGGCGTGGCGGGCGAGCTGCTGCGCGCTCGGCGGGGAGGGCGGCGCGGCGTCGTGGTAGCCGGTGCTGCCGCGCTCGGCGAGCAGCCAGTCGCGCAGGCCCTGCGTCGAGCGGCAGTCGTCGGCGTTGTAGTCGGCGATCGCCTCGAGCTTGGCGGCGTCGCGGGAGGCGAGGTACTCCTGGTAGGCGAGGATCGAGCCGCCCGCCTCGGTCACCTCGGCGTCGCGCTCGAACGGGTACATCGCCTCGACGGCCTTCAGCGAGTAGCTCTCGGTCCCGATCCGCAGCGCCTGGCGCACGATCGTGTAGAGGTCGACGAAGACCTTGCGCCGCAGCAGGTCGTCGACCTCGGCCTCGCGCGTGCCGTAGCGGGACATCAGCGCCTTCAGCGCGGTCGGCTCGTAGTGGTTGTAGTGGTAGACGTGCAGGTCGGGGTGGCGCTCGAGCCGCTCCGTGATCCAGTCCACCCAGCGCTCGAACGCCGCCCGCTCCTGCACGCGGTCGTGCGCCCACAGCGGCTGGTAGCCGTCCTCGGTGAGCGAGCCGAACAGGTACTCGAGCCCCGCGGGTGGGGTGGGCCCGAAATACGGATCGCCCTCGATGTCGAAGAAGACGTCGCCCGCCGACGGCGGCGGCAACCGGCCGAAGCCGCGGCCGGGCGCGCCGGGGAGGCGCTCGTGCACCGGCACGTCGGAGTCGCGGCTGAGCACCTGCAGCCACGCCTGCTGGCGCAGCCCGGCGAGCGACGGCGCGGAGATCCCCGGCACGGAGACGCCCGACGGCACGTCGGCCAGCTCGGTCACGCGCCGGATGCCGGCCGCCTCGAGCTTGATCGCCTGCGCGCGGGTGATGCCGGCGACCAGCGACAGGTGGTCGTCCGCGCGCCGGCGGTCGCGGCAGCGCGCCCACCAGTCGCAGTAGGCGCAGTGCTCGACGGGGTACGGGTACGGCGGCGGCGCGCCCTTGCGGTAGGCCTGCAGGGTGGTGAAGAAGCGGCCCTGCACGCGGTCGGCGTACGCCTGGAAGTCGCGCGGGCGGAACGAGCGCGTCTCATCCGTGCCGAGCACCACGTGCACCCGCTCGGGCGCGGCCCCCTGCAGCTGGGAGACCATCGCCGCGTAGAACAGCAGCTGGAAGATCACGTACGGCTTGGGGTGCGTGGCGAGCTTGGCGTCGGCGGGCTCGTAGGAGTAGGGCCCGAGCTCCGACGGCACGCGCACCTTGAGCAGGAAGTCGGCCACGCCCCGCCAGTTGCCCGCGGTGAACGCCGCCTGGTGGATCACGTCGGGGCCGGCCCGCATCGCCTCGATGGTCGCCTCCGCGGCGCCCTCGCCGGGCGAGATCGCCACGACCTCGAGCCCGCGCTCGCGCAGGCTCGCCAGGTGCGCGCGCTCGTGCTCGCGGCCGCGCTCGGCGATCAGCTCGGCGTCCGGGCGGGGGATGCGCTCGAGCAGGATCTCGCCGCGCGCGCGGGCCAGGTCCAGCGCTGTGCGGTGCTCGCAGGCGAGGAAGTTGTTGAGGTCGCTGGGTGAGAGGAGGAGGCGGCCGCCGCGCTGCAGCATCGCGTACATCTTCGCGGCGGCGGGGAACTGGTGCGGCGCGGCCGGTGTAACACGGGCATGCGCGCCCCACTCGTCCTGCTTCTCGCGGCCGTGCTCGGGCCGGCCGTTCCCGCCACCGCCGGCGGGCCGTCCACCACCGTGTGGGTGCTCCTGGTGACCGGCGCGCTCGGGCTCGCGGCGCTCGTCGCCCGCGGCGCGGCGTCCGCGCTCGGCCGTCGAGGGGGCTCCGCGCCCGCCGGTTGAGGCGAGCCGGGTTGCTTTCGCGGCCGGGTGGGCGTGGAATCGGCGGTGTGACGATCGAGGTCACCGATGCCGATCTGGCCGCCCGTGCGCGCTCGGGAGACGACCGGGCCTTCGGGATGCTCGTCGAACGCCATCAGACCGTCGCCTTCCGGACCGCCTACGTGATCTGCGGCAACGCCGCGGACGCGGAGGACGCGGCCCAGGACGCGTTCATCAAGGCGCGCGCCGCGATGGGCCGCTTCCGCGCGGGCGCGCCGTTCCGGCCGTGGCTGCTGACGATCGTCGCCAACGAGGCGCGCAACCGGCGGCGCTCGGCCGGGCGCCGCTCGGCGCTGGCGCTGCGAGCGGCGGTCGAGCCGGTCGCGCCGGTGCCGCTGCCCGAGGCGGCCGCGCTGGCGGGCTCGGAGCGGCGCGAGCTGGCGCAGGCGCTGTCGCGGCTCGGGGCCGACCACCGCGAGGTGATCGTCCTGCGCTACCTGCTCGACCTCTCCGAGGCGGAGTGCGCCGCCGCGCTCGGCTGCCGCCCCGGGACGGTCAAGTCGCGGCTGTCGCGGGCGCTCGGGCGCCTGCGCCTGGAGCTGGAGGGCTCGCATGCCTGAGCTCGAGCTCCAGCTCCGCGCGCTCGCCGAGGAGGCCGTCTGGCCGGCCACGCCGGACCTCGCCGCGGCGGTGGCCGCTGCGCCGCGCGGTCGCCGCGCCGGCCTGGGGCGCGCGGCAGCGCGGCTGCGCATCCGCCCGCGCCGCGCGCTGGCCGTGGTGCTCGCGGCGCTGCTGCTCGTGCCGGCGGCTGCGGTCGCCTTCCCCGGCGCGCGCGACGACGTGCTCGAGTGGCTCGGGCTGCGCGAGGTCGAGATCCGCCGTGTGCCCGCCCCGCCGCCGGGGACGCGCCCCGAGCTCGAGCCCGACCTGGGCCGGGTGGTCCCGCTCGCGCAGGCGCAGCGCGAGGCCGGCTTCGCGGCCTTCCTCCCGGCCGCGCTCGGCGAGCCCGACCGCGTCCGCATCCTGGGCCAGCGGGTCTCGCTGATCTACGCGCCGCGCGACGGCCTGCCGAGGCTCGACGGCATCGACGCCGGGCTGATCCTCACGCAGTCACGCGGCGGGATCCGCGGCGTGTACCTCGAGAAGCTCCTGCTCGGGGGGACGGACGTCGAGCGCGTCGAGGTGCGCGGCCGGCTCGGAGCGTTCATCTCCGGCGGGGAGCACGCCTACCTCTACGAGACGCCCGACGGGCAGGTGCGCGAGGACCGTCCGCTGCTGGCCGGCCCGACCCTGGTCTGGACCGGGAGCGGCCGCGTGTACCGCCTGGAGGCCGCCGCTCCGCGCGATAAAGTCCTGCAAATCGCCAGTTCGGTCGCGCCCTAAGGGGACAGGCCATTTAGGTAAGGGGACAGGCCCCTTAGGTCGGCGTGAATGCCCGATGTAAGAGGCCCGGCTCAGCACGAAGATGCTTTCCATGCGAGCCACCGACACACTCAAGAAGCTGCTCGGGCCGACGCAGGATTTCGAGGCCGCGAGCCCCGACGTGACCATCCGCTACGCGCGCCCGGACGACGCCCTCGCGCTGATGGACCTGGCGGACCTGGACTCCAGCCGCGCGCCCGACGGGATCGTCGTGGTCGCCGAGGTCGGCGGCCGGCTCTGGGCCGCGCACTCGCTCGACGACGGCCACGCGGTCGCCGACCCGCTCCGCCCGACCGGCGAGCTGGCCTTCCTGCTCGCCGAGCGCGCCCGCCAGCTCTCGGGCGCCGCGCGCCCGCCCCGCCGCCACGTGCGCACCCTCCAGGCGGCCTGACGACGATCGCGGCGGCGGCTGCCCCGGAGCCTTTGGGGCGGCCGCCGCTCCGCACCCCGGAGCGGGTGCGGGCTCGAACTCAGTCGCCGTCGAGGACCTCGCGCACCTTGCGCGCGAGGGAGGCCTGCGAGAACGGCTTCTCGATGAACGCCGTGCCCGCGCGGATGATGCCGTGGCGGAAGACGGCCTCGTCGGAGTAGCCGGACATGAACAGCACCCGCAGGTGCGGGAACAGCGCCGTCAGCCGCTCCGCCAGCGCGCGCCCGCCGATGTCGGGCATCACCACGTCGGTCAGCAGCAGGTCGACGCCGCCGGGGTGCTCCTCGCAGAGGTTCATGGCGGCGTCGGCATCGGGCGCCGAGAGCACCTCGTAGCCGCAGCCGCCGAGCATCAGCTGCACCAGCTCGCGCACGCTCTCGTCGTCCTCGACGACCACGATCGTCTCAGTGCCCCGCTCCGAGCCGGGCTCCTCGGCGCTGTCGGCCGACTCGACGGGGAGGTCGCTCGCGGGCAGGTAGATCTTGAACGTGGTGCCGCGGCCCTCCTCGCTGTAGACGAAGATCGAGCCGCCGCTCTGCTTGACCACGCCGAAGACGGTCGCGAGCCCGAGGCCCGTCCCGCCGCCGCCGCCCTTCGTGGTGAAGAACGGCTCGAACAGGTGCTTGCGCACCTCCTCGCTCATGCCGGACCCCGTGTCGCTGATCGACAGCAGCACGTGCGGGCCGGGCGTGACCTCGCCGTGCGTGGCGACGTAGCTGGCCTCGAGCTCGACGTCGGCGGTCGTGACCGTCAGCCGCCCGCCGCGCGGCATCGCGTCGCGCGCGTTGGCGGCGAGGTTGAGCACGACGCGCTCGATCTGGGCGCGGTCGGCCTCGACCGCCGACACGCGCTCGGCGAGCTGCACGGTGACCTGCACGTCGTCGCCGATGATGCGCTCGAGCATCGGGCCCATCCCGCCCACGATCTCGTTGATGTCGACGGCCTGCGGGCGCAGCACCTGTCGGCGCGAGAACGCGAGCAGCTGGCGGGTGAGCGCGGTCGCCTGCTCGGCGGCGTGCTCGATCTCGTCGAGCGGCTCGCTCGCGGTGGGGTCGGCGCGGAGGATCGCCGCATACCCCGAGATCACCGTCAGCAGGTTGTTGAAGTCGTGCGCCACGCCGCCCGCCAGCCGCCCGACGGCCTCCATCTTCTCGGCCTCCGCGAGCCGCTCCTGCATCTCGCGGCGCTCCGTCACGTCGCGCGAGACGACGAGCGCCGCGTCCCGGCCCTCCCAGACGATCCGGCCCGCGCTGATCTCGACGTCGATGATCGAGCCGTCGCGGCGCCGGTGGCGCCACGTCTCCGGCCGGTGGGAGCCGACGGACCCCTGGCGAAGACTTCGCAGCAGCGCCTCGACCTCGTCGGCTGGTCGGATCTGCGTGATCTTCATCGCGAGGAACTCCTCGCGGCTCCAGCCGTAGTGGCGCACGGCGGCGTCGTTGACCGCGAGGAACTGCAGCGTCGGGGCGTCGTAGACCCACGTCGGGACCGGGCTGGCCTCGAACAGCATGCGGTAGCCGGCATCGCTGCCCAGGGTGTCGCGCTTCTGTTCTCCGATCCCTGCCACGCTCCGGGGTCCCCTTCCCTCCGAAAGCCGGTCAAGGGAGCGTACCGGGGACGCGCCGGGCTGCTATTGCACGGTGGCATGCCTGAACCGCTTTCGCTGCCGCCCGAGGAGATGCGCCGGCTCGGCTACGCGGTCGTCGACCGGATCGTCGAGCACATCGAAGGGCTCCCGGATGCCCCGCCGTTGCGCGTCGGCGATCCGGACGCGCTGCAGGAGTCCCTCGGCGGCCCGCCGCCCGAGGCCCCGGGCGACGCCGGCGCTGAGCTGGCCCGGCTGTTCGAGCAGGTGCTGCCGTGGGGTCAGCGCGGCGACCACCCCCGCTTCTTCGCGCGGATCGGGAGTCCCAGCAACTACGTCGGCGTGCTCGCCGACGCGGCGGCCACGGGCTTCAACGCCTTCGGGGCCACGTGGGCCGGCGGCTCGGGCCCGGTCACCGTCGAGCTGACGGTGCTCGACTGGCTGCGCGGCTGGTGCGGGATGCCGGAGGGGACGGCCGGCCTCCTCACCTCCGGCGGCTCGATCGCGAACCTGACCGCGCTGGCCGCCGCCCGCCATTCGCGGCTGGGCGGCGCGCGCGGGACGGGGGTCGTCTACGTCTCCGACCAGACCCACGGGTCGCTGCCGCGCGCGGTCGCGCTGATCGGCGAGCGCACGCGCGTGCTGGCCTCCGACGGCGCCCAGCGGCTGCCGGCGGACGCGCTGCGCCGCGCCGTCCTCGAGGACCGCGACGGCGGCCTGGATCCCTTCTGCGTCGTCGCGACCGCGGGCACGACGAGCACCGGCGCGGTCGACCCGCTGCGCGAGCTTCGGGCGGCGTGCGACGAGCTCGGCCTGTGGCTGCACGTCGACGGCGCCTACGGCGCGCCCGCCGCGCTGGCGGAGACGGGCGCGGCCGCGCTCGACGGGCTCGGCCTCGGCGACTCGCTGGTGGTGGACCCGCACAAGTGGCTCTTCCAGCCCTACGACATCGGCTGCGTCCTCGTGCGCGAGCCCGGCCTGCTCGAGCAGGTCTTCTCGCTCGAGGGCGCCTACCTGCGCGACACGGCCGGCGGCGCCGTCGACTTCCGCGACCGCGGCCCCGAGCTCACCCGCCCCGCGCGCGCCCTCAAGCTCTGGGCGTCCGTGCGCACGTTCGGCCTGGCCGCGTTCCGCGCGGCGATCGCGCACGGCATCGCGCTCGCCGAGCACGCGGAGTCGCAGCTGCGGGCCCGGCCCGGCTGGGAGGTCGTCACCCCGGCCCAGCTGGGCATCGTGACCTTCCGCCGCGACGGCCTCGACGACGACGGCCACACGCGCCTGTCCGCCGCGACGGTCGCGGACGGCTACGCCGCCCCGAGCACCACGATCGTCGGCGGCCGCGTCGTGCTGCGCCTGTGCACGATCAACCCGCGCACGCGCTTCGAGGAGATCGACGCCACGCTCGACCGGATCGAGGCCCTCGCCTAGCCGGGGCTAGGCCGTGACGCGCTCGGCCGCGGCGGTCAGGCTCTCCGGCCCGATGCCCGCGACCGACGAGCAGCCGGCCAGCCCCATCGTGAGGTCGAAATCGGCCTTGAAGTTCTGCAGCACCTCGCGCACGCCGGCCTCGCCCGCGATCGCCAGCCCGTAGGCGTACGGGCGCCCGAGCCCGACCGCGGTCGCGCCGAGGGCGAGCGCCTTGAACGCGTCCGCGCCCGAGCGCACCCCGGAGTCCAGGACGATCGGGATCCGCCCGTCGACCGCGGCGGCGATCCCGGGCAGCGCCTCGATCGTCGAGGTCGCCCCGTCGACCTGGCGGCCGCCGTGGTTGGAGACCACGATGCCGTCGATGCCCTCGTCGATCGCGCGGCGCGCGTCGTCGGGGTGCAGGATGCCCTTGAGCAGGATCGGCAGCTTCGTGCGCTCGCGCAGGAACGGCAGGTTCTCCCAGGTCAGCGAGGGCCGCGAGTAGATCCGCGTGAACGTCTGCACCGCGGCGCGCGCGTGGCCGGAGCGCAGGCTCGGCACGAACCCGTCGGGGTAGGCGCGCGTGAGCTGCACGAGCGTGCGCAGCGCGGACGGCGTCGGCTTGGGCTGCTCGTCCTTGCCGAGCACCACGGGCTCCTCGGCGATGATCCGCCGGAACACCGGGTCGCTCGTGTACTGCGCGATCCCCTTGCCGCGCAGGAACGGCAGGTAGGCGATGTCGAGGTCGCGCGTGCGCCAGCCGAGCATCGTCGTGTCGAGCGTGATCACGATCGCCTCGCAGCCGCACCCCTCGGCGCGCTCCACGAAGCTGGCCACGAGGTCGTCGTTCGTGGACCAGTAGAGCTGGAACCAGCGCGGCGAGTCGCCCAGCTCGCGCGCGCAGGCCTCCATCGGGCGCGAGGCCTGGTTGGAGAAGATCATCGGCACGCCCTCGGCGCGGGCGGCGCGCGCCACCGCCAGGTCGGCCTCGTCGTCGACCATCTCCAGCACGCCGACCGGGCAGAGCAGGAAGGGGGAGTCGAGGCGGCGGCCGAGCAGCTCGATCCCCGTGTCGCGCTCGGACACGTCGCGCAGCATCCGCGGCACGATCCGCCGGCGGTCGAAGCCCTCGCGGTTGGCGCGCACGGTGGCGCCGGTGCCGGCGCCGCCGGCGATGTAGGCGTAGGCCTCGGCCGGCATCGCCTTGCGGGCGCGCGCCTCGAGCTGGGTGGCGTCGGTGGGGACGCGCGGCCGCCGGCCGCTGACGCCGGCGCGGTAGATGGCGGTCTGGCGGAGGACTCCGAGCATCGCCCGGACTCCTACCACGTTCTCAGCGGAGCGACTCCTGGAGCTGCTCGACGGCCGACTGGGCCTTCCCGGCCGCCTCGCCGGGCGCGACGTCGCCGCGGATCGCCGCCGCGAGCGCGTCGGTGACCGGGTGGAGGTCGCTCATGGCGCCGACCAGCGCGACCTGGTCCTGCTGGAAGCCCCAGCGCTGGAAGCTGCGCACGCCGTCGCCGAGCGACGCGATCGACTCCGTGGAGTAGAACCGGCTCAGCGGCGCCCGCCGGTCGACGCCGCTCTCGAGCTCGGCCCAGCCGCGCGCGTAGCGGTCGAAGTCCTCGCTGTCCCCCGCTCGGACGGGGTACTTGCCCTGCGGGGAGATCGCCAGCCAGCGCAGGTACCCGTCCGAGAGCATGAACCGGACGAACCGCCGCGCCGCCGGCGCCGCGCCGCGGCCGATGCCCCAGGTCGTGATCGTGCCGTACTGCGCGGGCGGCGCGCCGGCGGAGGCGAGCGGCCCGATCAGCCCGCTGTGCTTCGCCAGATACGCCGGATCGTCGCCGCATTGCGGGCAGGAGGGCACGGCCTCGTCGTTGAGGCCGGCCATGGCGTCGAGCAGGAACGGCGACCACAGGATCATCGCGGCCTTGCCCGCGAAGTACGTGTCGCGCGTGCTCTCCACGTCCTGCACGCCGCCGGGCGAGTACCTGCGGGCCAGCTCGACGTAGAGCGCGAAGGCCCGCCGGCACCTGGCCGAGGTGAGCGTCACGTCGCCGCCCGCTTCCACGAGCTGACAGCCGGAAGCGAGCGCGACGTGCTCGAACGACTCCGCCGTGAACCCGTCGCCGCCCTTGGTCGCGAGCGTGATCCCCGCCATGCCGGGGCGGGTCAGCCGCCGAGCGGCGGCACGCACGCGCTCGAGGGTGTCGGGGGCCTGCAGCCCGGCCCGGTCGAAGAGGTCCTTGCGGTAGATCAGCAGCTGCCCCCAGCCGTCGCTGGGCACCGCCGCCAGGCTGCCGCCGCTCGTGAGCAGGCCGAGCGCGCGGGCCGAGAACGTCTGCTCGCCGAGCTCGCTCACGACCTGCGTGGCGGCGCCGGTGTCGAGGATCCCACGGTCGGCGAAGGCGCGCGCGTCCTCGATCGAGCTCTGCATGACGTCGGGCAGCGAGTCGTCACGGTCCGCCGCCGCGGAGCGCTCTGGCAGCTCGCCGTCGCCGAGCGGGACGACCTCCACCTCGATGCCCGTGCGGCGGGTGAAGTCGGCCGCGTCGTCGCGCATCGCCCGGACGCGCTCGGGCTGGTTCTCCTGGATCCAGACGGTCAGCGACTCGCGCGTGTCGGGATCGCTGCCCTTCCCGTCCCCGCCGCCGCAGCCGGCGGCGAGCGCGAGCAGGACCAGCAGCGCGGCGGGCGCCCTCATCGGATCCCCAAGAGGCTCAGGCGCTCGACCTGTGCGGCCTCGGCGCTCGTGATGAAGCTCGGCCCCGTCGGGACGACCTCGCCCTGCGCGGGGAACAGTCCGTAGCGCGCCCGCTCGGCGAGGAAGACGACGGGCAGGTAGCCCTGCAGGTAGGGCTGCTGGTCGACCGCGAACTCCATCCGCCCGGTGCGCACCGCGCGCAGCACCTTCGGCGTGTAATCGAACGTGCCGAGCGTGGCGCCGGCCGGCGCCACGTCGATCGCGATCTCGGCGCCGGTGTTGTTGAGCGTCAGCACCGCGTCCACGCCCGGCCGGCTGGCCGCCGCGCGGACCTGCTCGCGCGACGCGGCGAGATCCTGCGCGTCGATCCCGAGCACCCGCGAGGACCCGCCGGCCTGCCGCATGGCGCGCGCGAATCCCGCGCAGCGACGGTCGAGCCCGACGTTGCCGACCTCCTGATTGACGCACAGGGCGTCCTGCGCGCCCGCCGCCGCGAGCCGCCTGCCGGCCGCGTAGCCCGCCCGCTCCTCGGGCTGGCCGACGTGCGCGAGCACGCCGATCCGGAACGCGAGGTCGCTGCCTGAGTTGATCGAGACGACCGGGATGCCGGCGCGCACCGCTCGGCGAATCGGGCCCTCGAGCTTCTCGCTCGGTATCGAGACCACGATGCCGTCGGGGCTTGCGGCGACCGCGTCGTCGATCAGCGCGCCCATCGTGCGGACGTCGTAGACGTCGGGCGAGCGGTAGGTGACCTGCGCGTCGGTCTGGCGGCTGGCCGCGTCGACGCCGTTGCGCACGATCGTCCAGAACGCGCTCGAGGCCTGACCGTGGGTGACGACCCAGATGCTCACGCGCCCGGCGTCGCGGTCCGTGCGCTCGGCCTGCGGGGTCCGGTCGCCGACGACCACGTCGGGCTCGCGGACCTGCCGCGTGTCGCCGCAGCCCGCGACGAGCGCGAGCGCCAGCAGACACGCGGCGAGTCGCGTCACGTCGGGATCACCGCCCGCAGCGTCGTGCCCAGGCCGGCCGGGCTGTGGATCGCCAGCTTGCCGTCGAGCGCCGCGAGCCGGTCCTGCAGCCCGCGCAGGCCGGTGCCGCCCTCGATGTCCGCGCCGCCGACGCCGTCGTCGGAGACGACCACTTCCACGCCCCCGCCGGTGCGGCGGATCTTCACGCGCGCCTCGTGCGCCCTGGCGTAGCGGGCGACGTTGGTCAGCGCCTCCGCGGTGACGAAGTAGGCGGCGGCCTCGATCTGCGGGGCGGGGCGCTCTTCGAGCTCCACGTCGACCTCGACCGGCAGCGGGACGCGGTCGGCGAGCCCCTGCACGGCCGGGCCGAGCCCACGGTCGGTCAGGATCGCGGGGTGGATGCCGCGCGCGAGCTCGCGCAGCTCGGCGAGCGCGACCGCGAGCTTGTCGCTGATCTCCTCGACCATCGGGACGACGTCGGTGCTCTTCAGGCGCGCGCGCAGCAGCCGCAGGTCGAGCGCGAGCGACACGAGCTGCTGCTGGGCGCCGTCGTGCAGGTCGCGCTCGAGCCGCCGGCGCGCGGCGTCCGCGGCCTCGACGATGCGGGCGCGCGAGATCCGCAGCTCCTCGACGCGGGCGCGCAGGTCGGCCTTCAGCCGCTCGTTGTCGAGCGCGAGCGCCGCGGCGGCCGCCGCGGCGTTGACCAGCTCGGGCGTCGTGTCGAGCTCCGCGTCGTGGATGATCGCCGCGACCCGGCGGCCGTCGTGCTCGACCGCCGTCCACGTGCGCCCGGAGCCGGGGTCGGGGAGCCGGACCTGGCGCCCGAGCTCGTCCACGAACACCTCGCGGTCGGGCAGCCAATAGGCGATCGAGAGCGTGCGGTCGCCGACGCGCTCGGCCAGCAGCTCGCGCACCGGCCCCTCCTGGCCGCGACGCCCGAGCACCGCGCGGGTGTAGGCGCGCACGGCCAGGCGCAGGCCGCCGAGGATCGCGATCGTCACGACCGCCGAGGCGACCGCGAGCAGGAGCAGCAGCACGCCGGCGGGCGCGGTCAGCGCGAGCGGGCCGAGGTAGTCGTACTCGCCGAGGCCGAACAGCGCCGAGACGCCCAGGATCGCCAGCTCGACGGTGAACGCGATCGGCGCCAGCGCCGCCGCCAGGAGCACCGCGCCGACCGGCAGGTCGAGGGCGACGAGACCGACCACCGACAGCCGCCGCCGGTCCGAGAGGCTGTGCAGCGAGCGCCGCCACAGCGTCTCGCCGCGGCGCTCGGGCGTCGGCAGCGGCGGCAGGTGCGCGCCCAGCAGCTTGTTGGCCTGGCGGCGGTGCGTCTCCGCCAGCGCCTGGCAGGCGGCCAGCGCGGCGATCACCAGCGGCAGGCCGATCCAGACGACGCTCAGCACCATGCCGAGCACGAGCGCGGCGATCACGAGCGCGCCGGCCAGGCCGACGGCGAGCGTCCCCGCGACTGCGGCGAAGCCCTCGCCCGCGACCTCGATCCGGCGCCGCAGGAGCAGGCGCGGCGGCTCGACGGCGGCGATCGTCATCCGCTGGCCTCCACGGCCACGTCGCCGGAGCTCGAGAGCACCTGGATCTGGAACGGCGCGTCCTCCGCGACGGTCACGCCGCGGACGCTGCGGTCGCCGTCGTCGGTCTCCGCGTCGACCTGGTAGCGGCCGGCGGGCACGACCGCGCGCACGTCGCCGGTCCGTGAGCGCAGCTCGAGCCGCTCCAGCGCGCAGGAGGCGCCCGCGGCGACGCCGCCGGACTGGGAGCGGGCGCGCAGCGCGAAGCCGCAGAAGCCGGAGACGGCGATGTCGCCGCTGCTGGTGTCGACCGAGGCCGAGCCGCGGTAGCCGGTGAAGCGCACGTCGCCGGAGGTCGTGCGGACCGTGACCCGCACGTTGTCGGGCACGGTCACGCGGTAGCGGGAGGAGCAGACGTGCAGCATCGCGCTGCGCGGGCAGCGCGAGGAGATCGTCAGCTCGCCGCCGGAGGCCGACCGGCGGCTCTCCGCGCGGCGCCCGAACGCGAACTCGTCCGTGCGCCGGACCTCGACCGCCGGGCGGTCGCCGCCGCCGGCGATCTCCACGTCCGCCGCCCCGAGGTCGAGCGTGATCCCGTCCACCGAGCCGCGCACCGCGTAGGACGCGACGCTGGTCTCGGCCGACACGAGCCACCACACCACGAGCGTCAGCGCGCTGCCCGCGACCAGGCAGCCGCAGACGGTCACCAGCCAGCCCCAGGCGGAAGGCCGGCGGCGCGACTGAGAGAACTCGGACGGCCTTGCCACACCGGTACCCAACCAGGGTTCCGCCGCGCCGCGCAAGATCGAGCGTTCTGGTACGAGCCAGGGGTGCCTTCGTTGCAGCTCGCCCGCCGCCGCCTGCGGGGTCGCATGTGGCCGATCCTCCAGACCGCCGCCGCGGCGGTCGCCGCGTGGTACCTGGCGCTGGCCGTGCTCGGGGGCGACCGGCCGCTGTTCGCCCCGATCGCGGCGGTGATCGCGCTCGGCGCCACCGTCGGCCAGCGCGGCCAGCGAGCGGTCGAGCTGGTCGCGGGTGTGGTGCTCGGGATCCTGGTGGCGGACCTGATCGTGGCCGCGATCGGGACCGGCCCGTGGCAGGCCGGCGTGATGGTCGTGCTCGCGATGGGGGCGGCCGTGGCGATGGGCGGCCGCGAGCTGCTCGTCTCGGAGGCTGCGGTGTCGGCGATCCTGATCGCGACGCTGCCCGGCGGGGGCGCCGGCTTCCCGCCCGACCGCTTCCTGGAGGCGATCATCGGCGGCGGCGTGGCGCTTGCGGCCAGCGTGCTGCTGTTCCCGCCCGACCCCGCGCTGCTCGTCGGGCGGGCGCTCAACCGGCTGTTCGCCGACCTCGGGCGCGCGCTGGGCGACGTCGCGCAGGCGCTCGAACAGGGCGACGCCGAGGCGGCGGAGCGCGCGCAGGAGCGGGGCCAGGAGCTCGCTGGGCACCTGCTCGAGGTGCGGCGCGAGCTGCTCGAGCTGCGCGAGACCGCGCGCTTCTCGGTGCAGCGGCGCGGCGCCCGCGGGATGCTCGCGCGGATCGACCGCTCGCTCGGCGCCGTCGACTACGCGACCCGCGACGCGGGCGTGCTGATCCGCAACGCGCTGCGCTTCCTGCGCGCGGGCGCGATCGCGCCGCCGGCGCTGCCCGAGGCGGTCGCGGCGCTCGCCGACGCGGTCTGGGAGCTGGCCGCCGCCTACGACGACGATCGCCGCGTCGGGCGGGTGCGCGAGCTCGCGCTCGGGGCGGCCGGCCACGCGTCGGGGCTGGCCGAGGAGGCCCGCGACCTGCGGCTCGCGGAGGTCGTCGCGCCCGTGCGCTCGGTCGCCGTCGACCTCGTCCGGGCGGCCGACGGGGTGAGCGGGGCAGAAGAAGCGCCCCGCACGGACGAGCTGCTCACGTAGTCTTCCGCTCGATGGGCGACGAGGTCGCTGCGACCGTCTTCAGCCGGGAGGATCGCCAGCGCTACCGGGCGAAGGTCAAGCGCTGCCTCGACGTCTTCGCGCGCATGCTCTCGGAGTCGCGCTTCGAGGCGACGCGCGGGTCGATCGGCCTGGAGATCGAGCTCAACCTCACCGACGAGGCGGGCGATCCGGCGCTCGTCAACGCGAAGGTGCTCGAGGCGATCGCCGACGCGGACTTCCAGACGGAGCTCGCGCAGTTCAACGTCGAGATCAACGTCGCGCCGCGCTCGCTGTCGGGCGCCGTGCTCTCCGACCTCGAGCGCGACGTCCGCGTCAGCCTCAACCACGCCGAGGAGAAGGCCCGCAGCGTCGGCGCGCACATGGTGATGATGGGGATCCTGCCGACGGTCACCGACCGCCACCTCAACGCGGAGTCCTTCAGCGCCAACCCGCGCTACGAGATGCTCAACGAGCAGATCTTCGCGGCGCGCGGGGAGGACCTCGACATCCGCATCGCGGGCGTGGAGCGGCTGTCGACGTTCGCCGACACGATCACGCCCGAGGCGGCCTGCACGAGCGTGCAGCTGCACCTGCTCGTCGAGCCGTCGCAGTTCGGCATGCACTGGAACGCCGCCCAGGCGATCGCGGGCGTGCAGCTCTCGCTGGCCGCCAACGCGCCGTTCTTCTTCGGCAAGGAGCTGTGGCGGGAGACGCGCATCCCGCTCTTCGAGCAGGCCACGGACACCCGCTCGGAGGAGCTGCGCGCCCAGGGCGTGCGCCCGCGCGTGTGGTTCGGCGAGGGCTGGATCACGTCGATCTTCGACCTCTTCGAGGAGAACGTCCGCTTCTTCCCGGCGCTCCTGCCCGTGTGCGAGGAGGAGGACCCGGTCGAGGTGCTCGCGGCCGGCGACATCCCGCGCCTGCAGGAGCTGCGCCTGCACAACGGGACGATCTACCGCTGGAACCGGCCGGTCTACGACGTCGTCCGCGGGCGCCCGCACCTGCGCGTGGAGAACCGCGTGCTGCCGGCCGGCCCGACGGTCGTCGACATCCTGGCCAACGCCGCCTTCTACTACGGCCTGCTGTACACGCTGACCCACCAGGACCGGCCGATCTGGACGCAGATGTCCTTCCCCACCGCCGAGGAGAACTTCCACAACGGCGCCCGCGACGGCATCGACGCCAACGTCTTCTGGCCCGGCGTCGGCGAGGTGCCGGTCACGGAGCTCGTGCTGCGGCGGCTGCTGCCGATGGCGCACGAGGGGCTGGCGGCGTGGGGCGTGGAGCAGGCCGACCGCGACCGGCTGCTCGGCATCATCGAGCAGCGCTGCCTGAACGGCGTCAACGGCGCCTCCTGGCAGGCCGCGACGTTCCACAAGCTCTACGAGGACGACCGGCTCGACCGGACGGACGCGCTGCGCGAGATGACGGTCCGCTACCGCGATCTGATGCACTCCAACGAGCCGGTCCACTCCTGGCCCGTCGGCTAGGCCCAGCGGCTCCCCTTCTTCGCGAGCTTCATCCGCTTCGGCAGCTCCGCCACGACGGGCTCCAGCCGCGCGACGACGTCCGTCGCGACCGGGCGCTCCTCCGGCTCGGGCGCGAGCATGCCGCCGATGAGCGCGGCGACCTCGTCCGGGAGCCAGGCCGGGAGCGGCTCGGGCTCGCGGTGCAGCTGCGGGAAGCGCACCTGCGGATCCTCGCTCTCGCGCGCGCCCTTGGGCCGCGGGAACGGCCGCCGGCCGGAGAGCGCATGGTGCAGCGTCGCGCCGAGGCCCCAGACGTCGGCGGGCGGCCCGATCCGGCCGGGTATGGCCTCCGGGGCGCACTGCTCCGGCGCCATGTATGCGTCCGTGCCGACGATGCCCGTCAGCCGCGCCGCGCGGCCTTGGCTGCGGGCGATCGAGAGGTCGATCAAGCGCGGCGGGGCGCCCATGATGATGTTGTCGGGCTTCACGTCGAGGTGGACGTAGCCGCGGCCGGCGATGAAGTGCAGCGCGCCCGCGACGTGGATCGCCAGCGGCAGCAGCTGCTCGAGCGCGAGCGGGCCGTGGCGGGCCAGCAGGTCGTGCAGGCTCGGCCCCTCGACGTGCTCGATCAGCAGGTGCGGGCGCGGCGGCTCGGGCTCGACCTCGTAGCCGCGCACGATCATCGGGTGGCCGAGCGCCGCGAGCGCGTCGCCCTCGCGGCGCAGGTCCTTGACCGCGCGGGCGTCGCCGACCCGGTCGGGCCGGACGGCCTTGGCCACCATCAGCGCGTGGTAGCCCTCGTCCCAGACGAGGAAGACCTCGTAGGCGCTGCCGCCGCCGAGCGCCCGGACGACCTGGCGCCCTGGGGCGAGCAGGTCGCCCTGCTCGAGCCCCCAGGTCGCCTTCATGAAGGGCCTGTCCCCTTAGGAACCGGTGGTCGTGCGGGTGTCGGTCGTCCCGCGGGTGCTGGCGGTCGTCGTGCGCGTCTGCGTGGTGCCGGCGCTGTTGGACGTCGTGGAGTTCGAGTCGTCGCCGCCGCCGCCCGCGGTCGTCGCGTTGCGGCCCGTGCCGTCGCCGGTCCGCTCCGTGCCCTTGGAGCCGGTGCCGCTGCGGGTGTCGTCGCCGGTGGTCGTGTCGTCGTCGTCATCGTCGTCGTCCCCGTCGTGGCCGGGGCCGCTCTTGGAGACCGTCGCGACGGGCGCGCCCTGGTCGGCGCCGAGCGCGGCGCTCGCCCACGCCGTCGGCGCGGCGATGAGGATCAGTGTCGCGCACAGCACGGCGAACAGCAGCCGCGGCAGCGACCGCTGGTCGGCGGAGACGGCGGCGCCCTCGGCGCCGAGGTGGATGTGCGCGCGTGCGCCGGGTGGGAGCTGGTTCATGCGGACCTCCTGATCGGCTGGCCTGTCACTCACGAGACACCGCGAAGGCACCGTGCGTCACGCACTGCGCACGTAGCGCTGGCGCCGCACGACCACCGGAGCGCCCGTTCCGTCACGGCCGGAGAACCGCTGGATGACCACGGGCGGCGCGGAGCGCCCCGCCTTGCGCAGCGCCCGCGCGTCCCCGGCGTCGAGCGGCAGCCGCACGATCCGCGCCCGCGGCCTCGCGCGGAAGGCGACGCGCTTGCGGGTGAGCCGCTTCCCAGCGGCATCGCGCAGCGCGACGCTCACCGAGCCGCGGCAGCCGCGCGGGCAGATCAGGCGCACGACCACGCGATCGCGGCCGGCCTGCGGCCGGCGGCCGTCGAACGCCGGGCACGAACCCGTGTAGTCCCTCCACGGCGCCCCGCCGCCCGTGGCGGACGCGGTCCAGACGCCCACCATGCCGCAGCGCAGCGCCGACCAGGCGAGCATCGTGCCGTCGAAGCTCGGTCGGCTCTGGGACGAGCTCCCGGGGAAGGACGCGATGGTTCGCGTGGCGCCGCCGAAGTCGAGGATCCGCAGGCGCGAGACATAGGAGTCGGGTACGGAGTCGAGGTAGGCGAGCCGATCGCCGGCCGCGCCGACGAGGGCGAACCACCTGTCCGGCGGCGTCGGCAGCGGATGCGCGTACGGCTCCTGCGGGCTGAACCACACGAGGCCCTGCCGGGACCAGATCACCACCTTGCCATCCGGCTGGAGCACCCAGTGGTTGTCGGCGAACGTAAGTGTGGGAGACGAGTCGATGCGCAGCAGCTCTCGCCCGTCGATGACCGTGACCCGGGGCCCCCCGGAACCGGCGCGAGAGTCCGTGTCCGCGAATGCCACGCGGCCGCCTGCGGCGGCGACGGGGCCGGCGGGGTCGGTGATCTCCATCCGGTGCGGCTCTGAGCCGTCGCCGCGATCGATCGTCAGCGTCGACCGGTTCGGGAAGTCCTCGCGCAGCCAGGCCAGCGTGGAGCCGTCGACCGCGAAGCGGTAGGCGGTGCCATAGCGCCGGCAGGGGTCGGCCGGATCGCAATTGTCGACGCGCTGGGGCCAGCCGGGCGAACGGACGCTGAAGAGACCGTCCTCGACCGGAGGGTCCTGGATCCGCCCGCCGTAGTCGCCCTCCAGGGTCCGGACCCACGCGGCCCGCACCGGCGACGCCGCGAGGAAGACGTCCACCCGCCGGGCGACGCTCGGCTCGGGCAGCACGGCGAGCGTTCCTTTCGTCGTCCCGAGCCACCAGCGGCCCGCGCCGAAGCGGTAGCCGTAGGCCACCTCGCCGCCGATCGGCACCGGCCCGGCGACGGGGTAGAGGCCGTTGGCCGGGAACGTGGCGACACGCTCGGCAGCGTTTCCAGGGCCGGCGAGCGCGAGCGCGCCGAGGATGGCGAGGAGCGCCGTCGCGCGCATAGTCGGTCATAACGTAAGGCCCGCGATGAAGTTCTCATGCAGCCTTCCGCTGGTCCTCGCGGTGACCCTGGTCGGCTGCGGAGGTGGGGGCGACGAGCCCGCCGAGCGCTCGGCCGGGATGCGCGTGGAGACCGTCGCCACCGGCCTCGAGGTGCCGTGGGAGATCGCCTTCCTGCCCGATCGCAGCGCGCTCGTGACCGAACGGCCCGGGCGGATCCGGCTGCTCGACGCGAACGGCGAGCTCCGCGACGAGCCCGTCGCGACCGTGGACGTCAGCGCGCAGGGCGAGGGCGGGCTGATGGGCCTGGCGCTCGACCCGGAGTTCGCGGACAACGACCTCGTCTACCTCTACTTCACGACCGCCGAGAGCCTGAGGCTCGAGCGCTGGCGCTACGCGGACGGCGCGCTGCGCCGCGAGGCCACGCTCGTCTCCGACATCGAGGCGGGGCCGATCCACGACTCCGGCCGGATCGCCTTCGGGCCCGACGAGCAGCTCTACGTCGCCACGGGCGACGCCGGCGACGGCGACCTCGCCCAGGACGACGGCTCGCTCAACGGCAAGTTCCTGCGGCTGACGGCCGAGCAGTACCGCGGCGACGGCGAGGTGCGCCCCGAGATCGTCTCCAAGGGCAACCGCAACCCGCAGGGCTTCGACTGGTCGGGCGGGCGCCTGTACTCGACCGAGCACGGACCGAGCGGCGGCGACGGCCCGCAGGGCTTCGACGAGGTCAACCTGATCCGCCCGGGCGGCAACTACGGTTGGCCGGAGGCGATCGGCGACGACCACGAGGGCTTCGACGCGCCCTTGCGCGTCTACGAGGAGGCGATCGCGCCGTCGGGCGCGACGTTCCTGGAGGCGGACTCGCGCTGGCGCGGCGACTACCTGTTCGCGACGTTGCGCGGCGAGGCGCTGCACCGGCTGCGCTTCCAGGGCGAGGAGATCGTGCAGGAGGACGTGCTGCTGGAGGGGGAGTACGGCCGCCTGCGCACGGTCGTCGAGGGCCCCGACGGCGCGGTCTACGTGCTCACGAGCAACCAGGACGGCCGCGGCTCGCCCAGCGACGAGGACGACCGGATCCTGCGCATCACGCCGCCTGCCAGCGGGTGATCGCCTCCAGCGCCGCCGCGCGCGTCGGGTGCGCGCGGGCGTGCACGAGCACCTCGTCGCGGAAGCAGTAGACCCAGCTCGGCTGCACGTCGGAGAAGCCGCCCTCGCTGAAGGTGCGCATGCTCCCGTGGGCGAGCACGCACGACCCATGCTCCTCGAACGAGTGCACGGCGATCGAGACCTGCTCGGTCCGGCGGCGGCCCCATTCGCCCCAGAACTGCTCGGGCGGCACGGGCTCCTCCGCCTCGAGCGGGACCCACTCGACGGGCGCGTCGCCGACGAGCTCGTGCATGGCGTCGACGCCGCCGCGCTGATACGCGGCCCACAGCGCGCGGACCTGCTCGATCGGCTTCCCCTCCACCGCGAGGGATGCTCGCAGAACCCCGCTACGAGGGGAAGTCTCGAGACGTAGCCACGCCCAGCATCCGGTGTACAGCAGTATGTGCCGGGAGGAATGGAGGGAGTGGACCCGCCCACGCTGCATAAGGGCGCACCTGCGGTGCGCATCGACGCGCTCGACATGTTCGTCGAGCTGCTCGCGCAGGTCGAGGACGACGCGTCCTCCGACGCCTTCTACGGCCGCCTCTGCGAGGCGACCTGCGCGCTCACCTCGATGGACCGCGCGGTGATCTTCCGCTACGACGAGGTCCGCCGCCGCGTGCGCGCGGCCGGCGCGTACGGGATCGACATGGAGGCGTTCGCGGATGCGCACGTGACGGTGGAGTCGGCGCCCGTCGCCCGCCAGTCGCTCGAGGAGGACCGCGTGATCGAGGTCGTCGGCAGCTACGCCGAGGAGGTGCCGGAGGAGTTCCGCGACCTGCTGCGCGACACCAACCTCGTCTGCACGCCGCTCGCCGCCGCCGGCCGCTGGTTCGGCGTGATCCTGTCCGACTCGAGCAAGGCCGGGCCGCTGTCCGACGAGGAGCGCTACCTGCTGTGGACGCTCGGCAAGACGGCGGCGCTCGCCACGCTCGCCCGCGTCGCGACGACCGCCGGCGCCCGCGCGCGCCAGCTGCAAGAGCGGATCGACCTCGCGCGCGACGTGCACGAGAGCGTGATCCAGCGGCTGTTCGGCGTCCAGCTCGTGTTCTCGTCCTCGGCCGAGCTCAAGCCCGAGGCGCGCGAGCGGATCGCGGCCGAGCTGCAGGCCGCGCTGGTGGACCTGCGGCGCGCGCTGCAGCGGCCGCTCGGACGCAGCGCCCCCGAGACGCAGACGACCCTGCTCGAGGAGGTCGCCCGCCTCGCGCGCGAGCACCCGGATCTCCACCTCGTGCTCAGGCGCGGGTCCGAACGTGTGAGCGTGCCCAAGACGCTCGAGCCGCTCGCCCAGTCCGTGCTGGCCGAGGCCGTGCGCAACGCGCACAAGCATGCGCGGCCGACCAAGGTGGAGGTCTCGCTGGACCGCGACGAGGACACGCTGGTGCTCGACGTCACCAACGACGGTGTCGGCGGCCGCCCGAAGACGACCGGCATGGGGTTGAAGCTCGCCGCGCTGGAGGCGCTGCAGGCCGGCGGGATCGTCGAGTTCGGCGAGCGCGGGGCCGGCACCTGGCGCGTGCGGATGGCGGTGCCGGTGTGAGCGCGCCCGACATGAACCCGGCGCGCCTCGCGACGGTCGGCGGCTCCAACGAGCGCCGCCTGCGCGTGCTCGTGGTCGACGACCACGAGGTCGTGCACTGGGGCCTGCGGCTGATGCTCGGCGAGCAGCCCTGGGTGGAGCGCTGCCTGAGCGCGCGCAACACCGAGGAGGCGTTGGCCATGGCCAAGCGCTACGAGCCGCACGTCGCGCTGGTCGACCTGTTCGTCGGCCAGGAGTCCGGCGCCACGATCTGCGAGCACCTGCGCGAGCTCGTGCCGCCGCCGAACGTCCTGATGATCTCCGGCGCGGGCCGGATCTCGCCGTCCGCCGCGCGGGCGGCGGGCGCCGCGGGCTTCATCTCCAAGGACTGGCCCGCCGCCGACATCGCCGGCGCGGTGCGGATGGTCGGGCTCGGAATGACGGTCTTCAAGCCCCACGAGGCGCCGGCCGGCCCGCCGCTGACCGAGCGCGAGCGCGAGGTCCTGGAGGCCGTCGCCTCCGGCGCCACCAACCGCGAGATCGCCGGGCGGCTGTTCCTCTCGCCGCACACGGTCAAGGAGCACACCTCCTCGCTGTATCGCAAGCTCGGCGCGCGCAACCGCGCCGAAGCGGTCCAGAAGGCCCAGCGCATCGGCCTCATCTCCTAGCCGCTCCGAACGTCAACTGCGGCTGGGTAGGGGAGGCGAGGGAGCCGCCCGCGCGCCCACTCCGCACGCGAGGGGTCGATTAGTCGGTCTATACGCGATCAATCGACCCCTCGCGTGCGCCGGCCGGTGGCGCGGCGCCCCCGGCCGACGGGGACACCCCCCATCGCGTACGGGCTGACCCCCCGAGTGGGGGGTTGGCGCGTGCGAACTCACCGAACTCGCGTGCGAGGTCCCCAGGGTGCGGTGCGTGAGCTTCGTCACCGACACCCAGGCGCCGGCCGTGCTTTTCCCCGGCCAGGGCAGCCAGACCGCCGAGATGCGCGACGACGTCGCCCGTCTCGCCCCCGACCTGCTGGAGCGCGTCACCGAGCTCGTGGGGGAGGACCCGTTCCCCCGCGTCGAGGAGAGCACCCGCTTCGCCCAGCCCGCGATCTTCTGCGCGAGCATCACCGCCTACGACGCGCTCGGGCTCGAGCCCGGCGTCGCCGCCGGGCACAGCCTCGGCGAGCTGGCGGCGCTGGCCGCCGCCGGCGTGCTCGACCGCGACGATGCGCTCGAGCTGGTCGTCCTCCGCGGCCGCCTGATGGCCGAGGCCGACGACACGGGCTCGATGCTCGCGCTCGTCGGCGCCAGCGAGGAGGAGGCGCGCGAGATCGCCGACCACGCCGGCGTGACCGTCGCCAACGACAACGCCCCCGGGCAGGTCGTGCTCTCCGGCGCCCGCGACGAGCTCGCGGCCGCCGAGGAGGACGCCCGCGACCACGGCCGCCGCGCGCTCAAGCTCAACGTCGCCGGCGCGTTCCACTCGCCGCTGATGGAGCCGGCCGTGCAGCCGTTCCGCGAGGCGCTCGACGCCATCACGATCGGCGAGCCGCGCTTCCCCGTCGTCTCCTGCGCGAGCACCCAGCCGTTCGCCGATGTCCGCGCGGAGCTCGCCGCCGCGCTGACCACCCCGGTCCGCTGGCGCGAGACGATGCTCGCGCTCGACGCCGCCGGCTGCACCCGCTACGTCGAGGTCGGCCCCGGCAAGGTGCTCGCCCGCCTCGGCAAGCGCATCCTGACCGACGGCCCGAAGGTCGAGACCCCGAGCCTGGAGCCCGCGAATGCATAGCGCCACGCTCCCGCCCGACCTGCGCACGATCGCGCGCGAGGCGACCCGCAACGGGTCGCGCTTCGCGCCCCAGCGCACGGCCAGCATCATCGGCCTGGGCCACTGGAGCCCGGCCGAGGTCGTGCCGAACTCCGCGCTCGCCGGCCGCCTCGGCGTCGACGACGCGTGGATCGTCAAGCGCACCGGCGTGCACACCCGCCGCCGCGCCGCACCGAGCGAGCGCCTGAGCGACATGGCCACCTGGGCCGCCCGCCGCGCGCTCAACGACGCGGGCGTCGAGCCCTACGACATCGACCTCGTGCTCGTCGCGACGATGAGCCAGGACGAGATCACGCCCAACACCGCGCCGCTCGTCGCGCACGAGCTGGGCGCCGAGCGCGCCGGCGCGATGGACATCGGCGCCGCCTGCTCGGGCTTCCTCGCCGCGCTGCGCCTCGCCGCCGGCCAGATCGAGACCGGCCGCGCCGACCGCATCCTCGTGATCGGCGCCGAGGCCCTGACGCGGATGCTCGACTACGACGACCCGAAGACCGCGCACCTGTTCGGCGACGGCGCGGGCGCGGTCGTGCTCGGCGCCGACGGCGCCGGCCAGATCGGCCCGATCATGCTCGCCGCCGACGGCGGGCTCGGCCCCGCGATCACGTGCGACTACAGCGACCGCGTGATCAGGATGGACGGCCACTCGACCTACCAGACGGCCGTCAAGCGCCTCACCGAGGCGACCGTCGCCGCCGTCGCGCGCGCCGGGCTGGAGCTCGACGACGTCGACCTGTTCGTCTACCACCAGGCCAACGGCCGCATCATCCGCGCGGTCGGCGAGCGCCTGGACCTCGAGCCGGCCAAGGTCGCCGACTACGTCGCGCACATGGCCAACACGAGCGCGGCCTCGATCCCGCTCACGCTGAGCCTGCTGCGCGAGGACAACCGCCTGCGCCCCGGCCAGAAGGTGCTCGTCGCCGCGATCGGCGCGGGCTTCACCTGGGGCGCCGGCATCGTCGAATGGGGGATCGCATGAGCCACCGTCCCGACACCGCCGTCGCGCTCGTCACGGGCGCCAGCAAGGGCATCGGATCCGCGATCGCGCAGGCGCTGGCCGCCGACGGCTGGGCCGTCGCGGTCAACTATCGCTCCGACGAGGAGGGCGCCAAGCGCACCGTCGAGGCGATCGAGCAAGGCGGCGGCAAGGCCGTCGCGCTCCAGGGCGACGTCGCCAACGGCGCGCCCAAGGAGCTGTTCGACCAGGCCGAGGAGCAGCTCGGCGCGCCCGTGCTCGCGCTCGTCAACAACGCCGGCGTCACCGCCGACGGGCTCGCGATCCAGATGGACGACGAGGCCTGGGACACGGTGTTGCAGACCAACCTGACCGCCGCGTTCCGGATGACGCGCAGCGCGATGCGGCCGATGATCAAGGCCCGCTACGGGCGCGTGATCAACGTCGCCTCCGTCGTCGGCCCCCGCGCCAACGCCGGCCAGGCCAACTACGCGGCCGCCAAGGCCGGGCTGATCGGCATGACCAAGACGATCGCCCACGAGGTCGCCCGCCGCGGCGTGACGGTCAACGCCGTCGCACCGGGCTTCATCGAGACCGACATGACCAAGGACGTCCCCGACGCCGTCAAGGAGGCCGTCCCCGCCCGCCGCGCGGGCACCCCGGAGGAGGTCGCCGCCGCCGTGCGCTTCCTGGCCTCCGACGACGCCGGCTACGTGACCGGCACGACCCTTTTCGTCGACGGCGGCATGTCCGCTTGATCACCCCAACCGCAATCAAGGAGAGAGTCCACATGGCCACCGCCACCACCCCCGAGACCGTCGAGAAGACCATCTTCGAGGCGCTGCCGCAGTTCGGCGTCGAGGAGTCCGAGATCACGAAGGAGTCCACCTTCGAGGAGCTCGACGTCGACTCGCTCGACCTCGCCGAGCTCTCGCAGATCATCGAGGACGAGCACGGCGTCCAGCTCAAGGGCGACGACGTCGCGAAGATCAAGACCGTCGGCGACGCGATCGACCTGGTGGTGAACCGGGCCTGATGAACCGCGAGGTCGTCGTCACCGGAGTCGGCGCCGTCACGCCCCTGGGCGTCGGTGCGCGCACGCTCTATGAGCGCTGGCGCGCCGGGGCCTCGGGCATCGAGGACGGCGTCGGCCGAGCCACCGAGTTCGATCCCACCGAGCACCTCTCCAAGAAGGAGGTGCGCCGTGCCGACCGCTTCACGCAGTTCGCCCTCGTCTCCTCCGACGAGGCGCTGCGCGAGGCGGGCTGGGACGAGGAGCTGCCCTACGACGCCGACCGCATCGGCTGCCTGATCGGCACCGGCATCGGCGGCATCGGCACGCTGGAGCACGGCAAGGAGGTGCTGCTGGAGAAGGGCGCCCGCGCCGTCTCCCCGCTCGCCGTCCCGCTGATGATGGGCAACGCCGCCGCCGGCGCCGTGGCCATGCGCCACGGGATCCGCGGCCAGTCCTACTCGATCCTGAGCGCCTGCGCCGCGGGCGCGCACTCGATCGGCGCCGCCGCGCGGATGATCCAGACCGGCGATGCCGACGCGGTCGTCACCGGCGGCTCGGAGGCCGCGCTGACCCCGCTCGCCACCGCCGCGTTCGCCGCGCTCGACGCGCTGTCGGAGAAGGGCGTCTCGCGCCCGTTCGACGCCCAGCGCGACGGCTTCGTGATGGGCGAGGGCGGCGCCGTGCTGATCCTCGAGGACGCCGAGAAGGCCCGCGCCCGCGGCGCCACGATCCTCGGCCGGATCGCGGGCTACGGCGCGAGCTCGGACGCCCACCACCTGACCGCCCCGCGCCCGGACGGCGCCGGCGCCGTGCAGGCGATGAAGCGCGCGCTCGAGGACTCGGGCTTCGGCCCGCAGGACGTCGTGTATGTCAACGCGCACGGCACCTCGACCCCGCTCAACGACCGTGCGGAGACCGTCGCCATCAAGGACGTGCTCGGCAACGACGTCCCGGTCAGCTCGCTCAAGAGCTCGATCGGGCACCTGCTCGGCGCCGCCGGCGCCGTGGAGGCCGTCGCGACGCTGCTGGCGATGCGCGACCGCGTCGCCCCGCCGACGCTCAACTACGAGCAGCCCGACGAGGGGCTGGACCTCGATTACGTCCCCAACGAGGCGCGCACGCTCGACGTCAACGGCCACCCCGCCGTCGCCCTGTCGAACGCGTTCGGCTTCGGCGGCCACAACGCCGTCCTGTGCCTGGAGGCCCCATGACAGTCCAGCTCGAGACCACGGAGAAGCTCAGTCCGATCGAGCGCCTCGAGGCGCTCTGCGACCGCGGCTCGCTGACGCTCCTGCGCAGCGACGTGCGGTCGCGCCGCATGGGGGAGAAGTCGCGCGCCGGCGACGGCGTGATCGCCGGCGCCGGCCGCGTCGACGGCCGCCCGGTCTTCTGTTACGCGCAGGACCCGTCCTACCTCGGCGGCTCGCTCGGCGAGCAGCACGCCGACTCGATCGTGCGCGTGCTGCGGCTGGCCGGCCGCGCCGGCGCGCCCGTCGTGGGCTTCATCGAGTCCGGCGGCGCGCGCATGCAGGAGGGCCTGGCGGCGCTCGCCGGCTACGCCCGCATCTTCCAGGAGCACGTGCGCCTGAGCGGCAAGATCCCGCAGATCTCCGTGATCTGCGGCGCCTCCGCCGGAGGCGGCTCCTACTCGCCCGCCCTGACCGACTTCGTCGTCATGACCAAGCGCGGGAACATGTTCCTGACCGGCCCGGCCGTCGTCCGCGACGTGATGGGCGAGGACGTCAGCGCCGCCGACCTCGGCGGCTACAAGGTCCACGAGCGCAACGGCGTGGCGCACTTCGTCGCCGACGACGACTCCGACGCCGCGCTGCTCGTGCGCGACCTGATCGACCACCTGCCCAGCTCGGACAACGAGCGCGCGCCGCGCTGGCGCTCCTCGGACCCCGTCGGCTACGACGCCGGCGAGCCCGTTCCGGAGGACGAGCGCAAGGTCTACGACGTGCGCGACGTGATCCGCGGGATCGTCGACGGCGGGCGGCTGCTCGAGTACGGCGAGCGCTGGGCGCGCAACATCGTCTGCGGCTTCGCCCGGCTCGACGGCCGCAGCGTCGGCGTGATCGCCAACCAGCCCAAGTACCTGGGCGGCGTGCTCGACGCCGAATCGGCGTCCAAGGCCGCGCGCTTCGTGCGCACCTGCAACGCGTTCGGCCTGCCGCTCGTCGTGCTCGTCGACACGCCCGGCTTCATGCCCGGCACCAAGCAGGAGCAGGGCGGCGTGATCCGCCACGGCGCCAAGCTCGTGCACGCGTTCTCCGAGGCCTCCGTGCCGAAGGTGACCGTGGTGCTGCGCAAGGCGTTCGGCGGCGCGTTCATCGCCATGAACTCGCGCGACCTCGGCGCGGACTACGTGTTCGCCTGGCCGCGCGCGACGCTCGGCGTGATGGGCGCCAAGCAGGCCGTCGGGATCGTCAACCGGCGCGACATCGCCGCCGCCGACGACCCCGAGGCCATGCGCAACGAGTTCGCCGAGCGCTACACGACCGAGCACCTGACCTCGAACATCGCCGCCGCGGAGGGCTACGTGGACGAGGTCATCCCTCCGTCCGACACCCGCCGCCGGCTCGGCGAGGCCCTGACCACCTTGGATGCCATCGCGTCCCCGACACAGGGAGTGAGGAACATCCCCCTATGAGCCTGAACTGGAGCTGTCCATTCGAGGAGCTGGAGGCCGGACAGGCCTTCGCCACCCGCGGGCGCACCGTCACCGAGGCCGACGTCGTCGGCTTCGCGGCATTGACCGGCGACTGGCACCCGCAGCACACCGACGCCGTCTGGGCCGCGCAGTCCGCGTTCGGCGAGCGCATCGCCCACGGACTCTTCGTCCTCTCGCTGGCGGGCGGGCTCGTCCCGTTCGACCCCGACCGCGTGGTCGCGCTGCGGCGCGTCGGCGACGTCGTCTTCAAGCGCCCCGTCAAGCTCGGCGACACGCTGCGCGTGAACGGCAAGGTGCTGGAGACCAGCGACGTCGGCGACGAGGCCGGCCTGGTCGGCTTCGCCTGGAGCGTCGTCAACCAGGACGAGCGCGTGGTCGCCCGTGCGCGGGTCGACGTGCTCTGGCGCCGCGACGGCGCCGCCTCCGAGCTCGACGACGCGTACGCCGTCAACGGCTTCGTCCCGATCCCGCTCTGATGGGCCTGCTCGACGGAAAGAAGCTCGTCATCACGGGCGTCATCAACCGCGAGTCGATCGCGTTCGAGGTCGCGCGCCAGGCCCAGCTGGCAGGCGCGGAGATCGTGCTGACCGGCTTCGGCCGCGCCAAGCGGATGACCGAGCGCTCCGCCGCCCGGCTGCCCGAGCCGCCCGACGTGCTCGACCTCGACGTCAACGAGCCGGAGCAGCTCACCGCGCTCGCCGACGAGCTGCGCGAGCGCTGGGGCCGCGTCGACGGCGTCCTGCACGCGATCGCCTTCGCACCCGAGGACGCGCTCGGCGGGCGCTTCCTGAGCACCCCGCCCGAGAGCGCCGTGACGGCGTTCCAGACCAGCGCCTACTCGTTCAAGGCGCTCGCCGCCGCGCTCGAGGACCTCTATCCCGAGGAGGGCGCCGCGATCGTCGGCATGGACTTCGACGCGCAGGTCGCCTGGCCGGTCTACGACTGGATGGGCGTGGCGAAGGCCGCCCTGGAGGCGGTCAACCGCTACCTCGCCCGCGACCTCGGCCCGCGCGGCGTGCGAGTGAACCTCGTGTCCGCCGGGCCGCTGGGGACGCTGGCCGCCCGCGGCATCCCGGGCTTCGGCGACCTCGCCTCGGCGTGGCAGCGCCAGGCGCCGCTGGGCTGGGACGTCGAGGACCCGGCGCCGGTCGCCGGCGCGGTGCTGTTCCTGCTCAGCGACCTCGCGCGGGGGGTCACCGGCGAGGTACTGCACGTCGACGGCGGCTTCCACGCCATGGGCACGGCGCTCGTGCCCGACGGCGCGACGGCCGCCGAGCGCGAGCCCGAGACGGCGGGGGCGAGCGCATGAAGCCGACCGTGTTCATGACGGGCGCCACCGGCTTCCTCGGCATGGAGGTGCTCGCCCGGCTGCTCGAGGAGGGCGACCGCGAGGTCGTCTGCCTCGTCCGCGCCGCGGACGGCCCCGCCGCCGAGGCGCGCCTGGACGGCGTGCTCGAGACGCTGTGGGACGATCCGGCGCCCTACCGTGGCCGCGCGCGCGCCGTGGCGGGCGACCTGACCGCGCGGGGCCTCGGCATCACCAACGGCGAGCGCGCCGCGCTCGCCGAGGAGATCGGCACGGTGCTGCACTGCGCGGCCTCGATCGCGTTCGACCTGCCGCTCGAGGAGGCGCGGCGGATCAACGTCGAGGGCACGCGCGAGGTGATCGGCTTCGCGCGCGAGGCGAAGGCGCTCGGCCGCCTGGACCGCTTCCTGCACGTCTCGACGGCCTACGTGGCCGGCGCCTACCCCGGCACGTTCGGGGAGGGCCAGCTCGTCGCGGGCCAGCAGTTCCGCAACACCTACGAGCAGACCAAGGCGGAGGCCGAGCAGATCGTGGCCGAGGCCGACGATCTCGCGCCCGCCGTCGTGCGGCCGAGCATCGTGATGGGGGAGTCCGACTCGGGCTGGACCCCGGCGTTCAACGTCCTCTACTGGCCGCTGCGCGCGTTCTCGCGCGGGCTCTTCGACACGGTCCCGGCCCTCGCGCACGGCCGCGTCGACGTCGTCCCGGTCGACTACGTGGCCGACGCGATCGTCCACCTGCTCGACCGCGCCGACTCGGGCGTGTTCAACCTCGTCGCGGGCCACGAGGCCCCGACCGTCGACGAGCTGATCGACCTCGGCACGGAGCGCTTCGGGCGCTCGCGGCCGGAGCTCGTGGAGCCCGGCGAGCCGACCGCGCTGGCCGATGGGGAGGTCTACGTGCCGTACTTCGACATGCAGGTCGTCTTCGACGACGAGCGGGCGCGCGCCGTGCTCGAGCCGGCCGGCATCGTGGCGCCGAGGCTCTCCGACTGCTTCGGGAACCTGATCGACTACGCGGAGGCCGCACGCTGGGGCAAGCGCCCGATGAGCCGGCAGGCCGCCCGCGAGCGCACGCAGCCCGCCGCCGCCTGACGACCGGGCCTGGACACATGTCCGATGGCCACTTTGCCGGGCCCTCGCGACGGTGGGGCGTCCTCGCCGTGCGGGCGGCAGGGGAATCCATGGAGGAAAGCGAAGTGCGGGACGTGCCGGGTAGGTCGAAGTCGAGAGCTGCATGGGCGGTGGCGGTGGGGCTCGCCGTAGCCGCGGCGTGCGCGCTCGGCGGCTCCGCCGCGGCGCAGCAGCCGCCTCCTTACGACATCCCGCCGACGCCGACCCCGACGCCCTCGCCGACGGCCACGCCCACGCCCGCGCCGCCGGCCCGGCCGGCGCGCCTGAGCCCCTTCCCGCGCGTGCGCACCGCCGGGTCCTTCAACGCCATCCGCACGACCTTCACCCGCGTGACGGTGCGCGCGCCGCGCGGCGCCCGCCTCGACGCGCGCTGCAAGCCCAAGCGCTGTCGCCGCGTGCGGCGTAGGATCGGCAGCGACCGGACGCGGCGGCTGAAGGCGCTCCAGCGCAGCTACGCGCCGCGCACGACGATCGAGATCCGGATCTCCAGCCCCACGATGGTCGGCAAGTACGTCCGCATCCGCACGGTGAGAGGCGCACCGCCGCAGCGGACTGACCGCTGCCTCGCGCCCGGGGGCTCCAAGCCCGTCCGCTGCGAGGACCTGTGAGGGCCGAGGGCGTCGCCGTCGTGGCCGTGGCCGCGTTCGGGGTGAGCTTCGTCGCGGGCATGGAGATCGGCTCGGGCCCGGCCGCGCCCCCGAAGGCGCCGGTGGCGGCCGCCGAGTCGCTGACCCTCGCGACGACGGAGGCGCTGCCCGAGATCGCCGTCGAGCCCGCCAGGCCGGAGAAGCAGCGCAAGCCGAAGCCGAAGAAGCAGCCCGAGCCGAAGCCGAAGCCCAAGGTCAAGCGCGTGGCGCGGACCCCGGCCCCGGCCCCGGCCCCGGTGGTCCAGGTCGCCCCCGCCCCGCCGCCGCCCAGGCCCGTCGTGACTCCCGCCCCGCCGCCCGCGAGCACGCCGGCGCCGGCGCGGACCCCGTCGCCGGAGCCCACCTTCGACGACGGCGGCGAGCCCAACAGCGGCGAGTTCGAGAACGGCGGGACGCCGTGAAGCCGCTCGAGCGGCTCCGCGTCCGCTGGGCGTGGCGGCACCGCTTCCTGCTGCCGCAGCGGCTCCGCCGCGAGCCCCAGCACTCGCCCTATGGCTACGCGCTCCCGCGCGACGGCGTCGCGCCCGCGCTGATCGTGGCCGCCGCCGTCGTCGCGATCGCGGCCGGCGGCTGGCTCGGCACGCTCAACGGCGGCAGCGCCCCCGCTGCCGATCCGCTCTCCCTCCCGGCGCCGTCGCCGACCGCCGACCCCCAGGTCCGCGACGCCCTGCAGGCGCTGAGCGCGGCCCGCGCGGACGGCCGGCGCGACCTCGCCACCGCGACGAGCCCGGCAGCACAGGCCGCGGCCGCCGTCGGCCTGCGGCGCTCGAGCCTGCGCGCCGCGGGCAAGGTCGCGGCCGCCGAGCCCGCCGTCGCCCGCGCGCTGCGCCGCAGCGCGGCCGCCTACGCGGGCCTCGGCCGCGCCGCAGAGGCCGGCGACCGGCGCCGCTACGCCCGCGCCGCCACCGCCGTCGAGTCCGCCGAGCGCGACTTCGAGCGGCTCGTCGGCACGATCCTCTAAGCCAACAGCGCCACGGCGCGCTCGGACACCACGGCCGGCCGCTCCTCGGGCAGGAAGTGACCGGCGCCGGGGATGACCTCCCAGGCCGCGTCGGCGCCGTGGCGCTCGAAGCCCGCGGCGAGCTGGGAGCCGAGCGGGTCGTGCTCGCCGATCAGCAGCCGGGAGGGCATCTCCAGCCGCCGGCCCGCGAACCGGCCGCGGAGCGGATCCGCGATCTCGTGGCGGAGGAAGGACTGGTACATGCGATGGCTCGTCCGGGCCCCCTCGGGGGTGCTCATCGTCTCCTCGTAGGAGCGCGCGGCGTCCTCGTCCCAGGTCGACTTGTCGCGCCAGCCCGAGCGGATGACGCGCCGGATGAACCCCTCCCGGCGGACGAGCTGCTCGCCCAGGAACGGGGTGCCCAGCGGCAGCTGGTAGGCGAAGCGCCAGATGTTCCGCATGCCGACATCGCGGGGCACCCAGGGGTGCACGATGCTCAGCGCCAGCAGCGTCTGGACGCGCGACGCGTGCTCGAGCGCCAGCAGGATCCCCGTCCAGGCGCCCCAGTCGTGCCCGATCACGTGCGCCCGGGGGATCTCGAGCGCGTCCATCAGCGCGATCGTGTCCTCCGCGAGGCGCGCCTTGCGGAAGTCGCCGTCGCGCGGCCAGCCGCTCCAGCCGTGCCCGCGCAGGTCGGGCATCACCACCCGGTGCTTCTCGGCCAGCGCCGGCCAGAGCCCGCGCCAGATCAGGAAGTGCTGCGGCCAGCCGTGCAGGAGGAGGACCGGCGGGCCGTCCTCGCGGGCCGGTCTCGGCGACGTGGACGCGGACGCCCGTCGGCAGGTCGTGGAAGGCGTGGCGGACGCCTTGGATCTGAGGGGGATCAAGCGGCATCGCACCAATTTGTCATCCTGCGCTGCCTCATGAAGCGAGCATTGATCACCGGAATCACCGGTCAGGACGGGTCGTACCTGGCGGAACTGCTGCTGGACAAGGGCTACGAGGTGCACGGCATGGTCCGCCGCGCCTCGACCGAGAAGTTCGACCGCATCGAACATCTGCGTGACCGGATCACCCTGCACCAGGGCGATCTGCTCGACCACCGCAGCCTGGTCGACACGCTGCGCGCCTCCAACCCCGACGAGGTCTACAACCTCGCCGCGATGTCCTTCGTCGCCGTCTCGTGGATCCAGCCCACGCTGACCGCGGAGTTCACGGGCGTCGGCGTCACGCGCCTGCTCGAGGCCGTCCGCGAGGTCTGCCCGGAGACGCGCTTCTACCAGGCCTCCTCGAGCGAGATGTTCGGCAAGGTGCTCGAGACGCCCCAGACCGAGACGACGCCGTTCTACCCGCGCTCGCCGTACGGCGTGGCCAAGGCCTACGGCCACCACATCACCGTCAACTACCGCGAGTCCTACGACCTGTTCGCCTGCTCGGGGATCCTCTTCAACCACGAGTCGCCCCGCCGCGGCCTGGAGTTCGTCACCCGCAAGATCACCTGGCACGCCGCCGCGATCAAGCTCGGCAAGGCGAAGGAGCTGCGGCTCGGCAACCTCGACGCCAAGCGCGACTGGGGCTTCGCCAAGGACTACGTCGAGGCGATGTGGCTGATGCTCCAGCAGGACGTCGCGGACGACTTCGTGATCGCCACGGGCGAGACCAACACGGTCGAGCGCTGCGTCGAGGTCGCGTTCGACCAGGCGGGCCTGGACCGCAACGACCACGTCGTCATCGACGACGCGTTCAAGCGCCCGGCCGAGGTCGACCTGCTCGTGGGCGACTCCGCCAAGGCCGAGCAGCAGCTCGGCTGGAAGCCCGAGACGAACTTCGAGCAGCTGATCCGGCTGATGGTCGACGCCGACCTGAAGCTGCTCGGCGGCTAGTAGTACCGCATCCGCTCGATCCGCCGGCGACGGCGGATTCGAGTCGCGGCGTACCAACCGAGGGCCGCGAGCACCGGCACGAGCCAGAGCAGCGGCGGGATCCCCTTCCCGGCCGGGGTGACGAGGTTGCCCGGGAAGCTCGGCGACCGCTCGGGCGAGCGCTCCCGCTGCTCGCCCTTCACGCCGCCGCGGTCCCCGCCGTTCCCCGTTCCGAAGCTGTCCTCGCCGGAGCCGCCCGCTGCATCCCCGCCCGTCTCGTCGGAGCCGCCGAGCGCCGACCCCGAGCCGGCCGCCGCGAGCGCCTCGCTGCCCGTACCGGCGCCGAAGTCCCCTCCGCCGGTCACGGTCAGGGGTGCGCCGGCGCCATCGGGCACCGAGTCGCCGCAGCGGCCCGCGCGGTCGGCCGCCTTCAGCCGGCGCAGCGCGCGCCGCTCGATCCGCCGGACGGCGCGCTCGCGCCGGTCGACGCGGCGGGCCGTCTGGGCCACGGTCAGGACATCCTGCTCGCCGACGCCGGCGCGCAGGACGAGCACGCGGCGCGAGAGGTCGGGCAGCGCGTCCAGGCAGTCGCTCAGGCGCCGCACCGCGCGCCGGAAGCGGCGCTCGCGGACCTTCTCACGCCGCTCGGCGCTGCTCCCCGCGCCCGACGCGAGCACGGTGCCCCCACCCGAAGCGCCCGGCGAGCCGGCGGACCCCGAGGTGCCCGGCGAGCTGCTCGAGCCGCCGGACGCGCCGGGGGCGCTCGGCGACGCCGCCGTGTCGCGCACGCGGCCGGTGCTGCCGCGCGCCGCCGACGGTGCGCTGCCCGGCATCGGAGCGGAGGGTGCAGCCGGGGCCGTGGTCACGGGCGGCGCGACCGGCGCCGCGGGAAGCTGGACCTGGGGCACCGGGACCGGGGCGGGCTGGACCGTGGGCACGGGAACCGGGAGGGAGGGCAGGTTCACCGGCGGCTGGACCGGCAGCGGGACCCCCTGCAGCGGCGAGTCGGCAGCGAGCACTGGCGAAGCCAGCGTGAGTCCGAGTCCGACCAGGAGTGCCCCAAGACCGCCGCGCATCGGTGAGAGGCGGATACCTCTGATGTGGCGCGTTCAAACGGTCCGAAAGGGCAACATTCGACCTTGCTCTGGTGTAACAGCGACGGGGGCCTGGGTATTCGCCCCTGGAGAGGCGGGGCGGCGCCTGACGGGTGACGCGTCGCCTGACGCGCCATGCCGATCGAACTCCTCGTCCATACCAACGACCCGAGCGCCGAGCGCCGCGCCGCCGACCGGCGCGCGAGCGACCGCCGGATCGCCCCGCGGCAGGCCGGCGAGGACCGCCGCGCCGACGAGCGCCGCAGCCGCTGGTCGAGCGCCCCGCGCACGATCAAGGCGCCGAACGCGATACCGGAGGGAAAGCCGCTGCCGCGCGTCGCCGTGCGCGAGCGCCGCTACCGCCGGGCGCTCGTGGCCGCGGACGCCGCGGCGGCCACGATCGCGCTGCTGGTGAGCTGGCTCGCGGCCGGGCTGCCCCTCTCGCCCGCCCACCTGCTCGTCCCGCTCGCCGCCGTCCTGGCGCTGGAGGCCGGCGACCTCTACGACCGCGACGACCTCGTGCTGCGCCGCTCCACGCTCGACGAGGCGCCGAGCCTGCTCCAGTTCGCCGCCCTGGCCACGATCGCCGCCGCGGTGATCGGCGGGCGCGCGCTGGAGCCGTTCCTGCTCGTCGCCCTGTGGCTGATCATGGGACTGGCGCTCGTGCTGGCGCGCGCGACCGCCCGCGCCATCGTCCGCCGGCTGCTCGAGTGCGAGCGCTGCCTGGTGATCGGCGACGCCGAGCTGGCCACCCACCTGCGCGGCAAGGTGCACGCCAGCCGCGCCCGCGCCGAGGTGGTCGCGACGCTCCCGCTCGGCCCGGGCGAGACCCCGGAGGCCTTCCACGGCCACCTCGGGCTGCTCGCGCTGGTGCTCGAGAACGACATCGACCGCGTGATCCTCGCCCCGACGGCCGCCGACCACCGCCAGACGCTCGAGCTGATCCGCGTCGCCAAGGCGGTCGGCGTGCGCATCAGCCTGCTGCCGCGGATGTTCGAGGTCGTCGGCTCCTCCGTCGACTTCGAGGACGTCGACGGCGTCACGATGCTCGGCCTGCGCCGCTTCGGGCTCTCCACGAGCGCCCGCTCCGTCAAGCGGGCGTTCGACGTGACGGTCGCATTCCTGGCACTCGTCGCGCTCGCGCCCGTGATCGCCGCGATCGCGCTCGCGGTCCGGCTCGACTCGCCCGGGCCCGTGTTCTTCCGCCAGCTCCGGGTCGGCCGCGCCGGGCGCCGCTTCTGCATGCTCAAGTTCCGCACGATGGTCCCGGACGCCGAGCAGCGCAAGGCCGCGCTCACCGACCGCAACGAGGCGATCGGCCTGTTCAAGATCACCGACGACCCGCGGATCACCCGCGTCGGCCGCCTGCTGCGCAAGACCTCGCTCGACGAGATCCCGCAGTTCTTCAACGTCCTGCGGGGCGAGATGAGCATCGTCGGCCCCCGCCCGCTGATCCTCGACGAGGACGAGCGGATCGTCGGCCTGGACCGCAGCCGGCTGCACCTCACGCCCGGCATGACCGGCCCGTGGCAGGTGCTCGGCTCCTCGCGGATCCCGCTCGCGGAGATGGTCAGCCTCGACTACATGTACGTCACGAACTGGTCGCTGTGGCTGGACGTGAAGCTGTTGCTGAGGACGCTCCCGCACGTCCTCGCCCGTCGCGGGAGGTGAGCGTCTCAATCCTTTCTGGACGGATGGTCGATGTCGTGAGCTGACCAAACCCTTGCAGTGGGGTGGTCGTTCGTAGAGACTGCCCCCTGGCCACCGGATAGTGGTTCAGGACCGCCGAGACGAACGGGAGCGTTTCGCGCTCAGGCGGGCTCGTAAGGAAGCACGACAACGACAAGGAAGCCGTGTCAGACGTGACCCTCAGCCCCGGCCTGGACGAGCCGGAACTGTTCGCACCGAGCCGACCCCAGCGCCGGTTCGCGCGACGCCCAGCACAGCTCGTTCCCGCCCTTCGACGCCCGGCAGCGGAGCTCGCCGAAGGTGACTCCTCCGCGGTCAACGTCCGCGAGGGCCTCTACCGCCGGACCCTGGCGGCGGCCGATGCGCTCGCCGCGTTCGGCGCCCTCGCGCTGGTCGTCGTCTTGCACGCCGGCGCGCAGCTGCAGGGCTGGGTGCTGCTGGCGATGCCGATCGCCGTTCTCGTGTCGAAGGTCGGCGGGCTCTACGAGCGCGACGAGCTCGTGCTCAAGAAGACCACCCTCGACGAGGCGCCGGCGCTGCTGCAGATCACGGGCCTGTTCGCCCTGATCGTGTTCCTGGGCCAGAACGTCTTCGTCCACGCCGGCATGACGCCGCCGCTGGTGGCCGAGCTGTGGCTGGCCAGCTTCTTCGCCGTCTTCCTCGGCCGCGTCGCCGCCCGCAAGGTCGCCTCGCTGATCGCGCGCCCGGAGCGCTGCCTGATCGTCGGCGACGCCGAGGCCGTGCGCACCGTCCGCGGCAAGCTCGAGACCGGCGGCGTGAACGCCAAGGTCGTGGCCAGCGTTCGCCTGGACTCCGTCAACCCGCGCGTCAGCCTCGAGCGCTTCCGCTCGATCGTCTGCGACAACGACGTCCACCGCGTGATCCTCGCGCCCGTCACGACCGACGCCCGCGACACGCTGGAGCTGGTGCGCGTCGCGAAGTCCGTCGGCGTGCGCGTGAGCCTGCTGCCGCGGCTGTTCGAGGTCGTCGGCTCCTCCGTCGAGTTCGACCACCTGGACGGGCTGACGATGCTGGGCGTGCGCCGCTTCGGCCTCACCCGCAGCTCGATGGCGCTCAAGCGGATGTTCGACGTCGCCGGCAGCACGCTGATGCTGCTCGCCGTCGCGCCGATCATGGCCGCCGTCGCGCTCGCCGTGCGCCTGGACTCGCGCGGGCCGATCCTGTTCCGCCAGACCCGCATCGGCCGCGACGGCAAGCCGTTCGAGATCTTCAAGTTCCGCACGATGGTCCCGGACGCGGAGGAGCGCAAGGACGAGCTCGCGCACCTCAACGAGACCGAGGGCCTGTTCAAGATCGCCGACGACCCGCGCATCACCCGCGATCGGCGCGTGGCTGCGCCGCACGGCGCTCGACGAGCTGCCGCAGCTGCTCAACGTGGCGCGCGGCGAGATGAGCCTCGTCGGCCCGCGCCCGCTCGTCGTCGACGAGGACGCGAAGATCGAGGGCCTGGACCGCAGCCGGCTGCACCTCACCCCGGGCATGACCGGCCACTGGCAGATCCTCGGCTCCGCGCGCATCCCGCTGCACGAGATGGTCGGCATCGACTACCTCTACGTCGCGAACTGGTCGCTCTGGACCGATCTGAAGATCCTGCTGCGGACCGTGCCGTACATGCTCGCTCGCCGCGGCATGTGACGCACGTTCCGGCATAGTCGCAGGCATGACATCCGCTGAGCGGGGTATCCATCCCTATGTATCGGAGGCGTTCCGGCCGATACATCGAACAGGAACCCCGAATGCCGATCGTCCTCGTCATCCTCTGCGCTTGGTTGGTTGTGGTGGTGTTCGCGCTGCTGCTCTGCGCCGCCGCGCGCCGCACGGACAGGGAGATCGCCTCGGCGGACCTCGCGCCGGTGATCGACCTCACGTCGGCGCTCGCCGCGCAAGCACGTCGCCTGAGCCCCTGCTGGAGCGGCCGGTGAGCGGCTCCGCCGAGCCCGTGCTCGTGCACGACTACCTGCTGGTCCTGCGCGGGGCGGAGCGCACGTTCGCCGCGATGGCCGACTGCTGGCCGCAGGCGCCGGTGCGCACGCTGCTCTACGACGAGGAGGGCACCTGGCGGCGCTTCGCCGCCCACCGGATCTCCGTCTCGCGGCTGCAGCGCCTCGGGCTCTCGCAGGGCAACTTCCGCCGGCTGCTGCCGCTGTACCCGCTCGCCGTCGAGCGCCTGCCGGTCTCCGGCCACGACGTGGTCGTGTCGAGCAGCAGCGCGTTCGCGCACGGCGTCCGGCCCGACCCCGGCGCGGTGCACGTCTGTTACTGCCACTCCCCGTTCCGCTACGTCTGGCACGAGCGCGAGGCCGCCCTGCGCGAGCTCCCGCGCGCGCTGCGGCCGGCGCTGAAGGCGGTGCTCGACCGCGTGCGGCGCTGGGACCTGGCAGCGAGCGAGCGCGTGACGCACTACGTGGCCAACTCGGAGATCACCCGCCAGCGGATCGCCGACTTCTACGGCCGCGACTCGGTGGTCGTGCACCCGCCGGTGGCCGTCGACCGCTTCGCGCCGGGCACGCCGGAGGACTGGTACCTGACGGTCAGCGAAGTCGTCCTGCACAAGCGGATCGAGGTCGCCCTGCAGGCGGCGCGGCGCAGCGGCAGCAAGCTCAAGGTCGTCGGCACGGGCCCCGACCTGCCGCGGCTGCAGCGCGAGTACGCGGGGCACGCGGAGTTCCTCGGGCGCGTCAGCGACGAGGAGCTGCGCACGCTCTACCCCCGCGCCCGCGCGCTGGTGATGGCCAACGTCGAGGAGTTCGGGATCGCCGGCGTGGAGGCGCAGGCCGCCGGGCGGCCCGTGCTGGCGGCCGACGCGGGCGGCGCGCGCGAGACCGTGGTGGACGGCGTGACCGGGCACCGCGTGCGGCCCGACGACGTCGAGGCGCTCGCCGAGGCGATGGCGCACGCCGACATCGACCGCCTCGACCCGGCCGCGATCGTCGCCAACGCCGAGCGCTTCTCCGTCGCAGCGCTTCCAGGAGCAGCTGCGGGCGGAGGTCCGGCGGGCGGCAGCCGCCGCCTAGTCCGGCACTATCCAGCGCGTGCATCGGGCTCGGTCGACGGCCGCCGTCCTGCCGGCCCTGATCCCCGGGGCCTGCGTCGCGCTGCTCGCGTTCCAGGCCGGCGGCTTCTATCCGGGCTCCTGGGCGCCGCTGGCCGCCGTCGCCGCGATCGCCCTCGCGCTGCGGGCGGTGACGATCGACCGGCCGTTCGCGGGCCTCAGCCCCTGGACCACGGTCGCCGCGGGCGCGTTCGCGCTGCTCGGGGCGTGGATCCTGCTGTCGGCCGGATGGTCGAACGCCCCGGGCCGCGCGCTCGTGGAGTTCGACCGCCTGCTCGCCTACCTGCTGGTGCTCGCGCTGTGCGCGTCGCTGGCGCCGCGGGAGTCGCGCCTCGCGTGGGCGCTGCGCGGGGCGGCGCTCGCGATCGGCGTCATCTGCGTCGTCGCGGTGATCACGCGCCTGCGGCCGGACATCTACGCCAACGACGGCAGCGGATACGGCCGGCTCGACTACCCGATCACCTACTGGAACGGCCTGGCGCTGCTCGCCGGCCTCGGCGGCGTGGTCGGCCTGCACCTGTCCGCCTCCGACCGCGAGCCGTGGCCCGTCCGCGTGCTCGCGGCCGCCCTGCCGCCGCTCGCGGCGGTCACCGTCTACCTCACGCTCTCGCGCGGCGGGATCATCGCGTCGGGGTTCGCGCGTCGCCGTCTACCTCGTGCTCGGCTTCTCGCGCGCGACGCCGGGCGCGCTGCTGGCGATCCTGCCCGCCACCGCCTACGCCGTCGTGAAGGCCTACGACGCCGACCTGCTCGTCGACAACGTGGACTTCGGCTCGGCCGCCGGCCTCGCGCAGGGGCGCGACGTCGCCAGCGCGCTGGTGCTGGCCGTGGTCGCGGCGGTCGTCCTGCGCGGCCTGGCGCTGCTGCTCGACCATGGCGTGCGGCGCCTCCCCGGGCCCGGCCGCCTGCCCGTGGCGGCGCGCGCCGGCGCGGTGGCCGGCGTCGTCGTGATCGCGCTCGTCGTCGCGCTCGCGGCGGGCGCGCCGGCCTGGGCCGAGCGCCAGGTCGACGTGTTCCTCGAGAGCGCGCCGGCGGTCCAGGAGAGCTCCACCGACCAGCGCGACCGCCTGCGGGTGTTCAACAGCAACGGCCGCGTGGACCACTGGAAGGTCGCGCTCGACTCGTTCGCGCGACGACCGCCTGAAGGGCAGCGGCGCGGGCACCTTCCAGAACGAGTGGTACCGCGAGCGGCCCGCGCCCTCGCAGGTGCTGGACGCCCACTCGCTGTACCTCGAGACGGTGGGGGAGATGGGGCGTGGTCGGCATCGTGCTGCTGGCCGTCGCGCTCGGCGCGCTGCTGCTCGGCCTGCTGTGGCGCCTGCGCGGCCCCGGCCGGCCGGCGGCCGCGGCGGTGACGGCCGTCTTCGCGGGCTGGATGCTGCACGCCGGCGTCGACTGGGACTGGGAGCTCACGGCCGTCTCGGTGTGGGTGTTCGGGCTCGCCGGGATGGCGCTGGCGCGGCCGGCGGGCGCGCCCGGGCGGCGGCCGATGCCGCGGCTGCTGCGCGTGGTCGTCGCGCTCGGCCTGCTGCTGCTGGCGATCTCGCCCGCGACGCTCTGGCGCTCGCAGACCCGGCTCGCCGACGCCAGGGTCGCGTTCGACCGCGGCGACTGCCCCGCGACGATCGACGCGGCGCTCGACTCGCTCTCGGCGGTCGGCGTCCGCGCGGAGCCGTGGGAGCTGATCTCCTACTGCGACGTCCGGCTCGGCCAGCCAAAGCTGGCCGTCGACGCCGCCGAGGCCGCCGTCCGGCGCGACCCGGAGAGCTGGGAGTACCGCTATGCCCTGGCGCTCGTGCGCGGGCGTCGCGCGGGAGGACCCGCGGCCGGCGGCGGCCGAGGCGCTGCGGCTGAGCCCCGAGCAGCCCGAGGCCCAGGAGGCGGTCAAGGCGTTCCGGTCCGACCGGCCCGCGCGTGTGGGAGCGCCGTGCGCGCGGGCTCCCGCTCTACATCAGGTGATGCCGCGGTAGAGCGCGATGATCGCGTCCGCGTAGCGGTCGCGGTCGAAGCGCTGCGCGGACTCGCGGGCCGCCGCGCCGAGCCGCTCCATCTCCGCGGGCGCCGACAGCAGCCGGGCCGCCGCGTCCGCCCACGTGGCCGGCTCGCGCGGCGCCAGCAGCACGCCGTCGACGCCGTCGTGGACGATCTCGCGCGGCCCGCCCGCGGCCGTCGCGAGCACGACCCGCCCCATCGCCATCCCCTCGATCACCGTGCGCCCGAACGGCTCCTGCCAGGAGGGCACGAGCAGCAGGTCGAGCGCGGCCAGCACGTCCGGCACGTCCTCGCGCTCGCCGAGGAAGTGGACGGCGTCCGCGACGCCGAGCTCGGCCGCGAGCTCGTCGAGCCCGTACCGGAAGGCCGGGTTGTCGAACGTCACGTCGCGGCCGACGAACTTCGTCTCGCCGACGATCGCCAGCTGCGCCCCGGGGTGCGTCTCGCGCACGCGCGCGAGCGCGCGAATCGCGTCGTCCTGTGCCTTCCAGGGGGTGATCTGGGCGATCACGCCGAGCAGCGGCGTGCCGAGCTGCTCGCGCAGCGCGCGGCCGTCCGCGCGGGCGGGGTCGAAGCGGGCCAGGTCGACCGGGTTGTGCACGACGGCGACGGGCGGGCGGCGGCCGAGCCCCAGCGAGCCCTCGACGTGGCGCGAGATCGCGATCACCAGCCGCGCGCTGCGCAGGCCGGCCCGGACGACGGCGCCGACCGGCCCGCCCTGCAGCGCGTCGCGTGCATGGACCACGGTGGGCGCTCCGCCCGTGCGCGAGGCCAGGCCGGCGACCAGCCCGGCGCGGATCGAGTTCGCGTGCACGAGGTCGGCGTCGAGCTCGCGGGCGAGCCGCCGCACCGCCCGGGCGGCGCGCGCGATGTCGCCGGCGGCGCGCGCGTAGCCCGTCGCGGAGACCTTGAAGGACGCCGTCGTGCCGGGGACGAGCCGGTGCGGGATCCCGCGGGCCTCCAGGTGCCCCGTCAGCGGGCCCTTCCGGGCTGGCCACGACGACGTCGAGGCCGTGCTCGCGCAGCCCGGACACGAGCTCGAGCATCGACCGTTCCCCGCCTGACACGAGCCCGGTGTGGTTCCACACGAGGATCCGCATCGGCCCCACGCTATCTGGAGCGCTATCCTGTGGGTTCGACCTCGCGCCGGTGCGGGGTTTTCCTTTGCCCGGCGCCAACTCACGACTCTCGGAGCACGCCGTCAGATGGCCCGCGGAGACGTCCGGATCGCTGTGACCCTCGCCTGCGAGGAGTGCAAGCGCCGGAACTACCAGACCAATAAGTCCAAGCGCAACAACCCGGACCGCATCAGCCTGCGCAAGTACTGCCGGTGGTGCCGGAGGCACACGGGCCACCGCGAGACCCGTTAGGGAGCGTTCGCCGTGGCTCGTGATCGTCAGCGCGCGAAGCAGCGCCGCGCCAAGCGCCAGCCCGGGGCCGGAGGCCCCGCGGCCGGCTCGGCGAGCACGAACGCGCGCGACATCGGGCTCGACCAGGCCGATGCGGACGACGCGGGCCTGGGCAACACCGCGCCGCCCGAGCCGACCAAGCACGCGATGCCGCACGTCGAAGAGGCCCACATGGCCGAGGCCGGCCCGGTCGATCCCGACGGTCCGGTCGAGTACGACGAAGCCGACGCCGCGCCCGACGAGGTCGAGGGCGACCTGGTCCCCGCCGCCCGCCCGGGCGCCGCGGAGCGGGCGGCCCACGCCGGGCCCCGCAAGCGCCGCCGGCCCGGGTTCATCGGGTTCCTCGGGCCACTGCGTCGACGAGCTCAGGCGCGTGCAGTGGCCGGACCGCCGGCACGTCGGCCAGGGCACGGCTGTCACCCTGGGGTTCACGGTCCTCGCCGGCGGCTACCTCGGGCTGCTCGACGCGATCTGGAAGCCCCTGATCGAAGCCATCCTCTAAGCCTCTAAGCCGAAAGCTCTCCTCTCTAAGAAATGTTCCGCTGGTACGTCATCAACACCTACTCGGGTCACGAGAACAAGGTCAAGCAGAACCTCGAGCACCGCGTCGTCTCGCTCAATCAGCAGCGCGCCGTGCGCCAGGTCGTCGTGCCCACGGAGACCGTCCAGGAGATGAAGGACAACCAGAAGGTCTCCGTCGAGAAGCGCACGATGCCGGGCTACGTGCTCGTCAACATGGACCTCAACGAGGACTCGTGGTCGCTCGTGAAGGGCACCCCCGGGGTGACCGGCTTCGTCGGCGCCTCGAACGAGCCGATCCCGCTCACGCAGGCCGAGGTCGACCGGCTCCTGCATCGCGAGGTCGCCGTCCGCGCCCCGAGCCGCGCCCAGTTCTCGATCGGCGAGTCCGTCAAGGTCATCTCCGGCCCGCTGTCTGACTTCTCCGGCGAGATCTCCGAGATCAACGAGGACGCGTCCAAGCTCAAGGTGCTGGTATCCATCTTCGGGCGCGAGACGCCAGTCGAGGTCGGCTACGACCAGGTGAAGAAGATCTAGATATGGCCAAGAAAGTCCTTACAACGATCAAGCTGCAGGCCCCGGGCGGCCAGGCGTCGCCGGCCCCGCCGGTGGGCCCGGCGCTGGGCCAGCACGGCATCAACATCATGGAGTTCGTCAAGGCGTTCAACGCCCAGACGCAGCGGCGACATGGGGACGACCATCCCCGTGGTCATCACCGTCTACGAGGACCGCTCGTTCACGTTCGTGACCAAGACGCCGCCCGCCGCGGTGCTGATCCGCCAGGCGATCGGGATCGAGAAGGGCTCGGGCGAGCCCAACCGGACCAAGGTCGGCACGATCTCCAAGGACCAGGTGCGCGCGATCGCCGAGAAGAAGCTCGCCGACCTCAACGCGCACGACGTCGACCAGGCGGCGAAGATCATCGAGGGCACCGCGCGCTCGATGGGCGTGGAGGTCGTGGCGTAATGCCCAAGCACGGCAAGGCGCTACATCGAGGCCCGTTCCAAGGTCGACCGCGAGCGCGAGTACGGCCCCGCGCGAGGCGGTCCGCCTCGTCAAGGAGACCAAGCGCGCGAAGTTCGACGAGTCCGTCGAGGTGCACATCCGCACCGGGCTGAACGTCCGCCACGCGGACGAGCAGCTGCGCGGCACGATCGCGCTCCCGCACGGCCTCGGCAAGGAGGTCAAGATCGCCGTCTTCGCCAAGGGCGACAAGGCGCGCGAGGCCGAGGAGGCCGGCGCGGACTACGTCGGCGCCGACGATCTCGCCAAGCGCGTCCAGGACGAGGGCTTCACCGACTTCGACGTCGCGATCGCGACGCCGGACATGATGCCCGTCGTCGGCCGCCTCGGGCCGCATCCTGGGCCCGCAGGGCAAGATGCCCAACCCGAAGGTCGGCACCGTGACGATGGACGTCAAGAAGGCCGTCGAGGAGTCCAAGGCCGGCAAGGTCGAGTACCGCACGGACCGCACCGCGATCGTGCACATGACCGCTCGGCAAGACCTCCTTCGAGGAGCGCCAGCTGCTCGAGAACTACCAGGCGATCGTCGAGGAGCTCATCCGCGCGAAGCCGTCGGCCGCGAAGGGCAAGTACCTGCGGACGATCGTGATGGCCTCCACCATGGGCCCCGGCATCAAGGTGGACCCGTCGAAGACCCGTGACCTGATCGAGGCCGACGACAACGTCGGCGGAAGCGCGGTCGAAGCAGCGCTCTCGTAGCACCCGACTTCATCCATCCCCCAGAGACCGCCGGCAGCTCGTAAGTCCGGCACAGGAGGAAGCTTTTGAACCGAGACCAGAAGGCCGCGGTCATCGAAGAGGTGGCCGGGCAGATCCAGGAAGCAGACGCGGTGTTCGCGGTCGACTACCGCGGCATCTCCGTCCCGCAGGCCGCCGAGCTGCGCACCAAGCTGCGCGACGCGGACGCCAGCTTCCGGATCGTCAAGAACACGCTGACCGAGCGGGCCGCCGACCAGGCGGGCGCCGAGGGGCTCAAGGAGCTGCTCGAGGGCCCGACGGCGATGACGTTCGTCCGCGGCGACGCCGCGGCGGCCGCCAAGGCGCTGCGCGACTTCCGCCGGGCCACCCAGCTGCTGGAGTTCAAGGGCGGCTGGATGAACGGCGACGCGCTCATCGCCCGACGAGATCGACTCGATCGCCCAGCTCCCGTCCCGCGACGTCCTCTACGGGCGCCTCGTGGGCATGGTGGCCTCCCCGCTCACCGGCCTCGCGTCGGCGATGGGCGGGCTCATCGGCGGCCTCGCCCGCCAGCTGCAGGCGATCGCCGACCAGGGCCTCGTCGGCGGCGACTCGCCGGCTCCGCGGCCTCGGCCGCTCCGGCCGCCGAGGACGACTTCCGAACCGCGCCGAGGAGACCCCGGCCGAGACCGCACCACTTCCGAATCGAGAACAAGGAGTAAACCATGGCCACCAGCACCGCAGAGTGGATCGACGAGCTGAAGTCGATCTCCGTGCTCGAGCTCTCCGAGCGCATCAAGGCCCTCGAGGAGGAGTTCGGCGTCTCCGCGGCGGCCGTGGCCGCCGCGGCCCCGGCCGGTGGCGGCGGTGGCGGCGACGCCGCTGAGGCCGCCGAGGAGCAGACCGCGTTCGACGTCGTCCTCACCGGCGCCGGCGACAAGAAGATCCAGGTCATCAAGGTCGTCCGCGCGGCGACCGGCCTCGGCCTCAAGGAGGCCAAGGCGCTCGTCGACGAGGCCCCCAAGCCCATCAAGGAGGGCGTCGAGCGCGAGGAGGCCGACAAGCTCAAGGCCGACCTCGAGGAGGCCGGCGCCTCCGTCGAGGTCAAGTAGCTCCGGCAACCGGACCTGAAGCATTTGAGGGCGGCCTGCGGGCCGCCCTCGGTTGTTCTAGGGCCGGACGTGGACCTGGAACCCCAGCGCGCTGTTCCTCGGCAGCACGGGCCTCAGGCCCTCCAGCGCATCGCGCAGGTAGTCCGTGCGGTATCGGTCGACGACCACGATCGCCGCCGGCGGATTCCGCCGCAGCTCGGCAGCGATCTCCGCGTACGGCGGCTGCGGCCGGTGACAGGTGGTGCAGAGGATCCTCGACGCGGGCCGGCGGTCGGCGAGCCAGTACGCCCCGGCGGCGAACTCGCCGGCGATGTAGACGAGATCGTCGGCCCCGGTCGTTCCCCGCAGGACCTCGGCGACGGCCTCGTCGGAGACGTCCGGTGGCCGGACGGAAGGGCCGGCGGCGAGATCGTCTACGGCCAGCCCGCCCGGCCGGATCGGGCTCTCGAGGTCGGCGGGGAGCCGCACCGCAGCCGACACGGACCGGTCCGCGCGGTCCTGGATCCCGTAGTGCACCGAGAGCGGCGCGAGGAGTAGCGCGGCGATCGCGGCGACCCGCGCCCAGCTGATCCGCGCGCCGACGTCGGCGATGGTCGCCAGCGCGGCGCCGATCATGATCGACAGCGGCGGCGCCAGCGGGACGAAGTAGTAGGAGAAGTCGCGGACCTGGACCTTGGCCTCCAGGTACATCAGTAGGCCCCACACCCCGGCGATCAGGAGCAGCGGCCGGTATCGCGGCGAGAACGCCCACGCGAAGATCAGCGCACCGACGCCGAACACGACGAAGCCCACGGTGGGCGACCACCAGAGGAAGTCGAAGAGCCCGCGGGCGCCGTGCGCGGTGAGCTCGTCGAGTGCGGGAGCGGTGTAGCGCTCGTTGAACGTCACGACCCCGAAGCGCAGGTCGTCCAGCGTGCCGGTGACGACGAACGGCAGGACGCTCGCGACCACGACCGCCATGCCGCCCGCGACCATGAGGACCATGGGCCTGGCCCGGCCCCCGGGGCGCCCGAGGGCGAGCTCGACGCAGAGCACCGCGAGCAGGCCGAAGCTCGGCTTGCAGGCGAAGAGCACGCCGAGGGCGGCGCCGCTCACCGCAGCCCAGCCGCTCCCGCCTGGCTCCCTCGCCCGGTCAGCGGCCCAGACGGCCCCGACCATCGCCGGCAGCAGCATCTGCTCGAGGTTCGGGCTCTGCGCCGCGAACGCCTCCGACGATCCCGCGAGCCCGTAGACCAGCGCCGCAGCCCACGCCGCGCGGGCGTCGGCGCGCCGCCTCACGAGCGAGGCCAGCAGCGCCACCGAGGCCAGGAACGACACCAGGAGGATGATCCGCACCCCGAGCGCCGACTCGAAAGAGAGGACGCTGATGACGGCGTAGAGCCAGTACGTCAGCGGCCCTTGTGATCGAAGAGGTCGCGGTACGGCATGTGGCCGTCGAGCACGTTGGAGCCAATGGTCAGGTAGACGATCGGGTCGAACTCGATGGGGTCGTTCAGCCCGCGGAGGCGCACCGCGAGCGTGACCAGGGCTGCGGCTGCGAACGCCGCCACCGCCGATCTCCCGAACCGTGCGAATCCGTTCGAGACCATCTCGACGGATGCTAATCCGAAAATGCGAGATCCCGGTGGCAGCGCGAAGAGGGGCCCGTCGGCCGTCCCTGCTCAAGGGGTCAGGCCGCCTGGACATATAGCCCAGACGGCTTGGAGGTCGCCCTGAGTAGGCTTTCGGCCTCGAAATGGCGAAATTCAGACGAGCCGAAGCCGCGCCGGACAACGAGCCGGAGTACCGGCCGTTCACGATCGACGACTTCAACCCGCAGGACAGGAAGGCCGGATTACGGCGCATCCCACGTCTGACTTGGGGTGCCATCCTGCTCGTCCGGCAGGCCGCTCCGCGCCAGCTTGCCGCGACCACGGTGCTGCAGGTGTTCGCCGCCGCCGGTACCGCCGGTCAGCTCTTGGCCGCGCGCGAGATCCTGCAGTCGCTGATCCTGTTCAGCGCCGAGGGCGACGAGAACGTGCTGCTCCTGCCGTTCGCGCTGTTCGTCGGGATCATGGCTGCAGTGGGCGCGGTGAACGCGCTGATCAACCATCAGCGCGTACTGCTCACGGAGTACGTGTCCCGGTTCGCGTTCTACGAGATCATCCGCGCAGGGACGAGGGTCGACTATGCCCTGCTGGAGACCCCGCAGTTCTACGACCAGCTCCAGCGAGCGATCGCCTCCGGGAACGCCAGGCTCGTCGGCATGGTGACGAGCGTGACGCAGCTCACGACGAGCGTGGTGACATCCGTCGGCATCGCCGCCGTCCTCTTCGCGATGGAGCCGTTGCTCGTCCTCTTGGTGCTGGCGGCGGCGGTGCCGACGCTGATCACCGCGATCATCAACAGCGGAGCCACGTACGCCTTCGAGTACGGCATGACGCCGGAGGCGCGCGAACGCGCGTACCTCATGACATTGATGACGACCCGCGAGCCTGCCAAGGAGTTGCGCCTCCACGGCCTCTCAGCGCACCTCCGAGATCGCTACGACTTCCTCACGGAGGAGCGGCTGACCCGCCTTCGGGCCTTCCTCCGGGCCCGCCTGCGCATCACTCTCGTCGGAACCTCCTCGAATGCCATCGGCATGGGCATCGCTCTCGGCGCGCTCATCCTCCTCTTGGCGACGAATCGCATCGACGTTGCGGACGCACTCACGGCCGGCGTCGCGATGCAGCAGCTCTCCAGCAGGTTCGCCGCGGTCACGACCAGCGTCGCCCAGCTGATCGAGGGTGGCATGTTCCTCGACGATTTCCACACCTTCCTTGCCCTCGGAGCTGCTGCTCCCGAAGACTCCGAGGAAGACGAGCCGGTCGAGCCGGCGGGGGCCTGCCAGTCGGTTCGGTTCGAGAGTGTCTCGTTCACGTACCCGACCCGTACCGAGCCCGCGCTCGAGGACGTGTCGCTCGAGATCGGCGATGGTGAGGTCATCGCACTCGTCGGCGCCAACGGGTCAGGGAAGACCACCGTGGTGAAGCTGCTCTGTCAACTCTATGAGCCCACCAGCGGCCGCATCACATGGAACGGACGCGACACGCGCGACCTCAGCGCGGCCGCGATCCATGAGGAGATGACGATCCTCTTCCAGGACTACGTCAGGTACCACCTCACTGCCCTCGACAACATCGTGTTCGGCCGCGTCGAGCGAGCGGACGACACGGAAGCCGCCATTGTCGCCGCAAAGCAGACTGGGGCCGATGCGTTCCTGAGCGAGCTCCCGCACGGATATCAGACGCGGCTGGGCCTCCAGTTCCAGCGCGGACACGAGCTTTCGGGCGGGCAGTGGCAGCGTCTCGCACTGGCTCGGGCGTTCTTCCGCGAAGGAAGCCTGCTCATCCTCGACGAGCCGACGGCGTCCCTGGATGCCCGCGCTGAGCACGACCTCTTCATGCAGATGCGACGGCTCGCAGAGGGGCGTTCGGTCGTACTCGTCTCGCACCGCTTCTCCAGCGTGCGTTCCGCAGACCGGATCTATGTCCTCGAAGGCGGCCGGATCATCGAGCGGGGTTCCCACGACGAGCTCATCGCGCTCAACGGCCATTACGCCGAGCTCTTCAATCTCCAAGCGGCTGCCTACCTCGGCCCGAACGCTCCGCTGTTGGACGAATCCCGTGCGACGAGCACCGGTCCGCTCGAGTGATCAAGGCGAGGTGAAACGCGAAGAGGGGCGGCCCGTCGGCCGCCCCTCTTCGCTTCCCCCCTACTGACCGCGAGCCTTGTCGTTTGGCCGGTCCTGCACCGGATGCTGCGCGTGAGGCTCATGGTTGGGCGTACGGGCCTCAGCGCGGGGGCTGCGTGTTCGGGCATGAGAGAACGTACAGGCGCCGGACAAACCGCGCCATCCCCCAGACGGGGTAATCCGCTCAGAACGGCTTTAGCCGCTTCTTGGTCTTGTGCTCGGGAGCCGGGCGGCCATCGGCCGTCTTGCCGCGGAAGTAGTCGCCCTCCCACGCCTCTCGCGCGTCGGCGTGTGCCGTGGTGTGCTGCGAGAGGAACTTCCGCAGCAGGATGTCCTTGCGTCCCTCGACGAAGGCCTCCCATCCCGCCTCCGTGCCCTCGTCGTCGGCGACGGGTCGGATCTCCGGCGCGAAGGCCTCGAGATCGTGGCGGCGATGGGGGATGACCATGCAGAACGGCTCGTCCTGCTCGAACCTGACCGGATGGCCGGGACGGGTGACCTTCCAGTTCATGGTGAACGTGGAGGTCGACCAGTCGGTCTCGACCAGCCCCTCGAGCGCGCGACGCCGTCCTTCGGCCAGTTCGCCGGGCCGCGGGCGAGCAGGTTGAAGCCGGGAGGCGTCCGGAAGAGGTACGGCACCGCCCAAGGACATGATGCCGTAGCCGAAGTGGCTGACCGCGGTACGTGGGTGCGGAACGCTGCCGTCGTCGAAGTCGAGGATGAGCGAGTCGGGTGGTCGCCGCCGTCCCACGTTGCCTGGAAGCCGTAGGGATTGTGGATGACCCAGCCCGCTTCGTTCGCCGCGAGCAAGGGCAGGCACCGGTTCGCCCACCGCTGCACGGTCGCATTCATCCAGTCGCGCCAGCCGAGGCGCAGGAACGATCTCCATTGCCGGGGCCGGCTCGCGATGGTATGCGAGGAACGGAAGGCCGGTCCCCGGGCGTTCCAGATCTCCCATCGTCTGACGCACCACGATACTGTCACCAGAGCCGGTCACGCCGGCTCCAGCTCAATGTCGGGTGACCAGACAATCCCCACGGTGCCGGCGAACTTCATGCAGGCCGGCATGCAGGCGCTCCTGATCGACCGCGTGACCGCGGAGGTCCACGGCGCGCTGGCGGCCGCCGGCATCCCGAACATCGTCCTCAAGGGGCCGGCGATCGGCAACTGGCTCTATCACCGAGACGAGGTGCGGGGCTACGGGGACAGCGACCTGCTCGTGCCCCACGACCGGTGGCGGGACGCCGGCAAAGTGCTCGCGGAGCGGGCTTTCGCAACTTCTAGGAGAACATGGCGCATCCGCGCATGGAGTCCTTCTCGTCGGATCCCGTGGTTCCGCGGGGACCAGGACGTCGACCTGCACAGCACGATCTACGGCATCGAGGCGCCGCCCGAGGCCGTGTGGGCGGTGCTCAGCGAGGACATCGCGACCATGGAGATCGGCGGCGAGGGCCTGCCCGTGCTCGGCGAGCCGGCCCGGGCCCTGCACGTGGCGCTGCACGCCGCCCAACACCAGGACGGCAAGGCCGTCCACGACCTCGAGAAGGCCGTCGCCCAGCTCCCCGAGAGACGTGGCGGCTCGCCGCCGACGTGGCGATCCGGCTCGGGGCGCTGCCAGCGTTCGCCGCCGGGCTGCGGCTCGTCGACGGATGGCGAGGCGCTCGCCCGCCGGATCGGGATCGACCACGCGCAGGACGCGTAGGTGATCTGCGTGCCGGCCAGGTCCCCCTCGCGGAGAGCCTCAACGAGCTACGGGAGACCCCCGGCGTCGCGGCGAAGCTCCGCGACAGGAAGGCCGAGGTGTTCCCCAAGCCCGGTTCATGCGCTGGTGGTGCCGCTCGCGGCCGCGGAACGTCCGGCATCGCCGCGCCTACCTGTGGCGCCCGGTCTACTGATCACGCATGCGCCCGCCGCGGCGATGGCCGTGTGGCGCGCCCGCAGGGGCGAACGGCACCGAAGAGAGGGTACGATGGAGATCCTCGATGCGTCGAACCTGTTCGCGTACCACCGCAGCATGCTGCAGGACGCTCGAGCGGGTCGACCGGTACCGCGAGGCGATCCACGCGGTGGTCCGGCCCGGCGACGTGGTGCTCGACATCGGCACCGGGACCGGCCTGCTGGCTACTTCTCCTGCCAGGCCGGCGCCCGCCACGTGTACGCGCTCGAGGCCGGCCCGATCGCCGGACTCGCCAAGGAGTCTGCCGCGCGAACGGGTTCCAGGACCGGATCGACCGTCGTCACCGGAGACTCCACCGGGCGACGCTGCCCGAGCCGGCGGACGTGCTGGTCACCGAGACGCTGTGGAACTTCGGCATCGGCGAGGGCATGGTCGGGTTCCTCGCGGACGCCCGCAGCGCCTGCTCAAGCCCGGCGCCACCGCAGATCCCCGCCGCCGTCGACCTGTACCTGGCGCCGATCGAAGGCCGCGACTGCACGACGTCCTCACCGGGAGCCGGAGGACCGGCACGGGCTGAATTCGCTGCCGCTGCGGGCAGTACGCGGTCCAATCAGGTCCACATCCCGCGCATCGCGCCGGCCGACTTCCTCGGCGACCCGGCCCATCTGCTGAGGTCGAGCTCGACGAGCAGCACGTCCCGGACGACGGCGCCGAGGCGGCGGTGGCGGCAGCCGCGCCGGCACGCTGCACGCGCTCGCCGGCTGGTTCGAGGCCGAGCTCGCGCCCGGGATCGGCTCGGCAACGTCCCCCGGCCGAGCGCTCGAGCTGGGCACAGGTCGTCTTTCCGCTCGAGCGAGGGGTCGCGGTCGAGCCGGGCACCGCGATGCGGCCCGATCGACACCGTCGCGAACGGCACGGGATGGCGCTGGTCGACGGAGGTCGGCGGACAGCGGTTCGACCAGACTCGTGTTCGGCTTCCCCACGATCGCGCCCGCGCACGCCGTCGCGCCGCGAGCGCCCAGCCAGGACGGCCCGCTCGGCGATCGCTGCACTTCGTCCGCTCGCGCTCGACGGGAGGCTCCTCGAGGACATCGACGACGCTCGCCGCCGGAGCGGCGACCTTCCTGGACCGGGCTCGCGGCCCTCGCCCGAGGCGCCGTCCGGAGCGGCTACGGCGCTACGGCCGCTGGGACCTCGTTGGTGCGGCCCGAGGCCTCGTCGCCGTGATCGCCAGGATGCCGGTGCCGAGGCCCCCTTGGGGTCGGTGATCACCCGGGCCGCCTCGGCGCGCGAGCGCACCCCGAGCTTGCGGAAGCCGCCGACAGGTGGCTCTTCACGGTGCTCTCCGAGACGTAGAGCCGCTGGCGATCTCCCCGTTGGAGAGCCCCATGATCACGAGTCCGAGCTCTGCTTCTCGCGGTTGGTCAGCTCCGGGCGCTCGACGCGGCGCCAGACGTCGCGGGGCACGGCGATCTGGCCGCTCAGCACCGCCTGTACGGTGGCCGCGAGGGTCGTCTCGATCGCCGGCTCCCACACGAGGCCGTCCGCCCCCTGCTCGACCGCCTTTCGCACGCGCGCGCCCCGGCTGGGGGCGAGCACACCACGAGGCGCTCCCAACCGGGATGGGCGGAGCGGATGTCGCCGAGCGAATCGGCGTCGCGGTCCAGGGTGAGGTGCACGACCGCGAGCGCGAGGTCGCCGTCGCCGTCGGCAACGGAGAGCCCGGTCGGCGCGAGCGCGGCCACCAGACGCGCGCACGTCGTCCGCTGCGGCGACGATCCCGATCATTGGGCCGTTAACGACGTCCACCCCGGCAAGCTATAGCGCTTGCCGGGGCGGAGAAAGTCGTTCGGTGCTGAGACGGCCTAGAACGGGGGCAGCGGTACGGGGATCCCGCCGACGTCCTGGAAGCCGGTCTGGCAGCGGCCCGTCGAGTTCTCGATGCCGAGGGTCTGGCCCGACTGGATGAGGAAGTCGCCCGTGTTGCGCGAGTCCTGCGCGGCGGTGAGCTGGGCGACGTCGCCGTAGTCGACGATCGTGGGGCGGATGTAGTCCATTACGCGTGTGCCTCCGGGAAAAGCAGAGTTGCTGACGGGGATGAAGGTACGGGGGTGCGACGGGCGCAGCAAGACGAAAAAAGGATGAGTCCGACAAAAGGACGAGTCCGTCAGCGGAACGCGACCTGCGGACCGATCAGCCGGCCGCTGTCGATCAGCGTGCGCGCGAA
>CAWFME010000007.1:0-396291 GCA_963816955.1 uncultured Solirubrobacteraceae bacterium
CGGGAAGATCGGCTGTTCGCGCCATGTTCCGCGGCGCTGCTTGACCGGGCGCCCTTTGCGCGGCGAGACTCAGTAAAGAAGTCCGTCGACCAACAGGGAGCTGCGCAATGCCGTCACTACCTCGGGTCCTTCAGACTGCGGGGCTGGCGCTCGCGGTCGCGCTGGTGTCGGCGGCGGGGGCGCGCGCGCAGGATCAAGCGCCGGTGGCGTGCGGCAGCCGGCCCCCGGCAAGACCGTTCCGACCGTCGGGACGCTCGCGTTCTCGGCCGAGGCCTCCGACGCGGACCTGAACTTCAAGGACACTACGCCGGACCGGTTCATGCTGGTCTTCAAGGTCTCAGGCTGCTCGCTGAACACGGCCGACGGCGTCAACGTCCGCGTGCGCTCATCCGGCAGCTCGCAGGAGGCTCTCGGCGAACCCTTCGCCGCACCGAAGGAGACGCTGCTGGTCGTCGAGGTGCCCGTCATCGATCCCGTCGAAGTTCGATCCCGGCGAGGTCAAGCCGCTCGTGACCATCAGCGGCACGCCGGTCGCCGAGGTGGTCATGCGCGTGTCGATGAAGCGCAAGGAGCCCTTGCTCTGGTGGCCGGCCATCATCGGCACGCTGGGATGGCTCGCCGGACTGATCGCCGCCACGTTCACGGCGAGGCTCGCGGTCACGCGGGCCGAGTGGCACCCTGCCTGGCTGGTATCGTGAGCGGAGCGTCGTTCGTCGCGGCCGGCTCCCCTTCAAGGTCGGCTACCTGGACGTCGATACTTGGGCCCTGACTCTCACGTCTGCGGTGAACTGGGCCTCGCCGTCGCGGCGGCCGCCGCAGGAGGGTCGACCACCGGCCCGCTGGGGAAAGCCATCGTCGCCAGGGTCAAGAAACGCCGAAAGAAGAAGCCCACTCCCGCTGCGGCGTGAGCGGCTCCGGCCGGGGCGTGCCGCGAGCCGCCATCGGGTACGCTTGGTCGCCCGCTACGTACACCACCCTCGTCGATCTGCCTGGGTCAGTGCCAGACGCGCACGTCGCCCGGCGTGGCCACGAAGTCGTCCAGGCGAAAGCGAGAGCGTCAGCCAGGGGGCGAGGTGCGTGCGCATGCGAGGCGTGGGATCGTGGGGGAGCGTCTCGAGGAAACTAGCACGACGCGTGGGATGGGGACGCCCCTTCGGGAGCGCGGGAACCTCGCCGTCCTGGGCCCGGCGGCGTGCCGGCTGCCGCGCCGCGGCTCGAGCGGCACTGAGTCGCTACCGCGTGAAGTCAACACTGAGCGTGGGCCCCTTCGGCGTGCGTATCGCACCACGAAAGGGCCCACGGTCTCGCGCTCTCGCTTTCGCGTGGTAGCAGCAGCGTTGGCGCACGGGCCGTAGACGACCTTCGGTGGGTGGCACGAAAGGGCGCTTCGGGCCGGGGAGCTTTTCGGGCGCCTGAGTGGCGGGTTCGGAGTGCCGCGGGATGGGACGAAAAAGTCCACGGCGGGTTCCATTTCGTGACAGGACCCGCCGCCCGGGACGTCTAGCCCTCGGTTGTTCGCAGCGCCGCGCCTAGTTCGGGCCAGGGAGCAGGCTTGCGATGCGGGCCAGGGCCTTCATCGGGAGCCGTTCGCGCTTGCGGCCTGGTGCCAGCGTCTCGTCGAAGTCGAGCATCACCTTCGACAGGTAGAGCGCTATGCGCGGGTCGCGCCTTCGGGTGATGCCCGCCTCGCTCAGGGTCGTGCAGGTGCGCTCGATGAAGTCCTCGAAGCGCATGGCCGGCCGGTGCCAGTTGCGGACGCGGACCTGCTGACCCGAGCGGTTGCGGAACGTGTGGAGGGCTCCGACCGGCACCACGGCTCGGTCACCTGGGCCGAGGGTGCGCCATGTGCCGTCGACGACGACGTCGAAGTGACCCTCGAGGACCTCGTACTCCTCGACCTGTTGCCGGTGGACGTGCGGGGGTGGCGGCACGCAGCCCGCCGGTAGGACGAACTCCATCTCCACGGACTCGCCGCCGGTCTCGGCTGCCGCTTGCCGCACGACGTACACGCTGCCGTCCGGCATCCGGAACTGGTCGCCTGTCGAGGCCATGCCGCGAACCTAACCCATCCGTCAGTCGCGATAATCGGCGCGAGTGCGATGCTGCAAGGACGGCTGATCCACCTTCGGACGGTTCGCGAGGCCGACCTCGACGCGCTGTATGCCGCGCACGCGAACATCGCGGACCGGGGGCCTCACTTTCCGCTCGGCGTGCTCTCCGAGCCCGCCTTTCGCCGCGAGTTCGCCGAGCACGGCTTCTGGCAGCGCGACGAGGGCACGCTCCTGATCATCGCCCCGGACGGCGGGGAGATCGCGGGCCACATCGAGTTCTTCAAGCCGGTCGACTACTGGGACGCGTTCGAGCTCTCCTACCAGCTCTACGGAGACCGCTTCGCGGGCCGGGGCTATGCGACCGAAGCCGTCCAGCTCCTGGTGGACTATCTGTTCGCGGCGAAGCAGCGCCATCGCATCCACCTCGTGATCGTTCCCGAGAACGCCGCCTCCCGGCACATCGCGGAGAAGTGCGGGTTCGTGCTGGAAGGCACGGTTCGCGGCGCGTTCTTCAACGACGGCCGCAACCAGGACGTCCTGCTCTACTCGCTTCTGCGGACCGATCCGCGTCCCTGGTCAGGAGGGTGAGCTGCCGAGCTGGCGGCCTCGGCGAGGGCTTGCAGGAGGGCGGCGGTGGCGGGCGGGTCGGGCGGCTCGCCGTAGGTCGCGGCGTAGATGTGGCGCTTCGAGCCGGGCAGCTCGGTGGCGACGACGCCGTCGATGTGGTGGGCGCGCAGGGAGAGGCCGGTCTGGGTCGCGACCCCGAGGCCGGCGGAGACGAGCGCCTGCATCACGACCATGTCGTCCGAGCTGTAGCCGATCCGCGGGTCGAACCCGGCGTCGGCGCACATGGTCAGCAGGTGGCTGCGGCAGCGCTCGCAGCCGGCGATCCACGTCGCGTCGTGGAGGCCGGCCAGGGACGGTTCGCTGCGCGGTGCGAGCACGTACACCGGGTCGTCGAGCAGGTGGTGCAGGCGGACGCCGGCCGGCTCGGACTCGGTCTCGTCGTAGCGGAAGATGATCGCGACCTCGACGTGGCCGGTGCGCAGCAGCTCGATCGCCTCGGGCGGGTGCGTGTCGGTCAGGTTGATCTCCAGCCCCGGATGCCTGGCTGCCAGGAGCCTCGCCGCGGCCGGCACGAGCGTTCCGATCGCCGAGGCGAAGCCGGCCAGGCGCACCCGGCCGGCGGTCAGGCCCACGTGGGCGGACAGCTCCGCGCCGGCGGCGTCGATCCGCCCGATGATCTCGGCGGCGCGGTCGGCCAGCAGCTCCCCGGCCGGAGTGAGCCGGATCCCGCGGCCGACCCGCTGCAGCAGCTGTGCGCCGGTCTCGGACTCGAGGCGGGCGAGGTGGTGGGTGACCGACGGCTGGGAGTAGTGCAGCTCCTTCGCCGCCGCGGTGACCGATCCGTGCCGCGCGACGGCATCGATCACGCGCAAACGGGTGACGTCAAGCATTCATCAACCCTATCTATGAATGAGCACGAAAGTTGGCATTGGACGTATGAGTCGATCGGGCCCAAGCTGTGGTCATGACCGCCACGCAGATCCGCCCCGCCGCAGAGCTGAGCCGACTCGTCGCCGGTGTCCGTGCCGCCGTGGACACGGGGGCCGCCTGGCCCGAGACCGCCCAGCTCGTCGCCGAGCAGCTCCGCCGCAACCTGCCCGGCCCGGACGTCCTGACGGCCGAGCAGCGTGCCGGCTCCCCGGACAGCTACTCCGGCCACACCCTCTACGTCGAGCCCGACGGCGCGTTCTCGATCGTCGGCCTGGTCTGGCGGCCGGGCCAGATCACGCGCATCCACGACCACGTCACCTGGTGCGTCTTCGGGGTCATCCAGGGCGTCGAGCACGAGGAGCTCTTCGACGCCGATCTCAACCTGATCGGCGAGAGCGACAATTACACCGGCGACGTCAGCGGCTTCGCGCCGCCCGGCGACATCCACCGCGTCCACAACACGGCAGACTCGACCGCGATCTCGATGCACATCTACGGGACCGACGTCACGCGCATCGGCTCCAGCGCCCGCCGCTACTACGACTGAAGAGGAGCAGCATGTCACTCGTCCGCGTCCACAACTTCTCCATCTCGCTCGACGGCTTCGGCACCGGTGAGCCGCAGAGCCTGGAGGCGCCGTTCGGCCACGCCGGCGAGCGCCTGCACGGTTGGATGTTCGAGACCAGGTGGTGGCGCGAGCCCGACAAGGCCGGTAATGGCGGCGGCGTCGACGACGTCTTCGCCCAGCAGAACGCGTCGGGCATCGGAGCCGAGATCATGGGCGCGAACAAGTTCGGGCCGCCCGGCTGGCACGAGGACCCGGAGTGGAAGGGCTGGTGGGGTCCCAACCCGCCGTTCCACAGCCCGGTCTTCGTCCTCACCCACCACCCGCGCTCCCCGATCGAGATGGAGGGCGGCACGACGTTCCACTTCGTGGACGCCTCGCCCGCCGAGGCGCTCGAGACGGCCCGCGAGGCCGCGAACGGCCAGGACGTCCGCCTCGGCGGAGGCGCCGCGGTGATCCGCGACTTCCTCGCCGCCGGGCTCGTCGACCACATGCACGTCGTGGTGGTCCCGATCCTGCTCGGCCGAGGATCGCGTCTCTGGGACGGGCTGGAGGCCCTCGAGGAGCGCTACGCGATCGAGGCGACGCCCTCGCCCAGCGGCGTCACGCACCTGACGTTCTCCCGCATCGGCTAGTGCGGGGCCGGCACGGCCGGCTCGTCGCCGGGGTCGGGCGGGGGCGCTCCGCGGGTCTGGATGACGATCGCGGCGATGACGATCGCCCCTCCGATCAGCGTGGCCGTGGAGGGGCGCTCGTCGAGCGCGAGCCAGACCCAGAGCGGGCCGAGGACGACCTCGAGCAGCGTGATGAGGCCGACCTGCGCGGCCGGGATGAGGCGGGCGCCGACGGTGAGCAGGGCGAAGCCGAGGCCGATCTGGCCGATGCCGAGGGTGGCGAGCCAGCCGGTGTCGTCGGCGGCGATCGTGTCCGGGCTGGCGAAGGGGAGAAAAACGATGACGAGGATCACCTGGGAGAGGCAGGTGGCCGGGGCCATCGAGACGTCGTGGCGCCAGCGGGTGATGACGACCATCGCCGCGAAGGAGAGCGCCGCGAGGAAGGCGAGAGCGTCGCCCGTGAGGCTCCCTTCGCCCGGCGCGCCGAGCATGAGCGTGATGCCGGCCAGGGCAAGGGCCATCGCGGAGGCGGTGCGGCGGGTGATCGGCTCCCCGAGGGTGACCCGGGCCAGCAGGGCGGCGAGGACCGGCGCGACGGCGAGGATGAACAGGACCCGGGCCACGCTCGAGTGGTTGAGCGCGCCGATGAAGGCGCCCGACGCTGTCGCGACGCAGAGCGCCACGGCGACGCCCGCCAGGCCGACGGAGCGGAAGGCCTGCAGCGTCCGGCCGCGCTCGACGACGGCGACGTAGACCAGCAGCGCGGCGCCCGCGAAGACGGCCCGGCCGAGGACCTGGGTCGGCGTGTCGAGCGTGAGCTGGCGCTGCAGGACGCCGGCGGTCGACCACGCGATCGCGGCGAGGGCGACGTAGATCTGCCCGCGCCGCTGGCGCTGCGAGGTCTCGAGCGCCAGCGTCGCTGCGGTCACGCCGTCAATAGATAGCGCGCGGTGGCGTTCCTGCTCGGCGATCAGGCCGTTCCGTAATGCCAAAGGCCAGCTCGAATCTTGCAGATCGGGAACGACGCGGATAGCGTCGCTTGGTCAGCACTTCGGCAAGTGAGGCCACGGATGAGCCGGACCCGCCGTACCAGCGCCGTGCTCGTGCTCGGGCTGCTGCTCGCGGTCGCGGCGGCGCCCGTCGCGCAGGCTGCGCGGCCCGGCCCCACCGCCGAGGACTCCCAGCGCAAGAAGAAGAAGCGCGTGCGCTGCAAGGCCGGGCAGATCAAGGAGCGCGTCAAGGTCGGCAAGCGCACGAGGACGCGCTGCGTGGCGGTGAAGCGCGCCTGGCCGGCGCCCAAGCCGGTCGACATGCGCACGGAGAGCACGAGCTACGTGCTCGGGGCCAACTTCGCCAAGGTGCGCGACCGGCGCGGGCGCAAGGCGAAGTCGCTCCCCAAGCTCCTCAAGCGCGTCCATCCGCGCGCCGGGCAGGCGCTGAAAGCGGCCATGAAGGCCGGCCTCGCCAGGATGGACGCCCGCGCGACCGTGAGCCAGGCCGGAGCCGGATGCGGAGGGCCGTCCGCGACCGTGAGCAGCACGTTCAACGCCGGCGGGGGTCAGAGCGTCGACCTGACCATGACCGGCGGTCCCGACGCCAGCCTGCAGCTTGGACTCGAGAGCAACCAGGGCGGCAGGAAGGCCCGGATCGAGATCGAGTTCCCGGGCTGCGAGAGCCACAACTTCGAGACGTGCCCGACCGCGGAGGGCATCCTCCGCGGGGAGGACAACCGGAGGATCGGCGTCAAGGCGACTCTCACCGACGGGGGCACCGTGGTCTGGTCGCAGGGCATCCGGCTCGAGGGCAAGACGACGTTCCGCGGCGTGGTCGACGACAACGCCGAACTCGACTTCTTCGAGCCCCACAACACCGAGGTCGGGACGCTCACCCTGGGCGGCGCCAACCGCGGGTTCTCGCCCATGTCGATCCGCATGCTGGTGCAGCGCATCACGCGCGTGGAGTACCCCGAGCGCACCTACCAGATCGGGCCGAGCACCGTGAACGCCACGATCACGAGCCCGGACCTCGCCGGCGCCCAGCTCACGGCCACCGAGCACGAGATCGAGCGCGGCATGCGCGAGCAGGCCGACTCGCAATACCGGGACATCATTGACAAGGGGATCAGGAAGTTCGACGCGGCGGAGACCCACTGGAATGGCGAGAACGCGTGCGCCTCGATCGCCTTCACGCCGGCACCGGGCTCCAAGACGCTGCATCGCGGCGAGCGGGGCAGCCTCGACGCCCGCACCGACGCCAAGCCCGGCGGCTCCCCGGAGCGCGCCACGTGGACGCTCGCCGGCTCCGGGAACGCGCTCTTCTCGCCCGCAGGCGCGGCCTCGAACCCCGCGAGCTTCACGCACGGCCCGCCGCTGGACGTCTCCTTCCAGGTCCCGATCACGGCCGTCCTGCGGTCGGTCTCGAAGGCGGGCGTCGCGCAGGCGACGTGGTCGCAGCCGACGGAGGGCGACCCTCCCATCAACCGCATCGAGGGCACGATCGGCGGAACGCAGAACAACAACGGCTCGGTCCTCAGCTGGAGCGGGACCGCTGCCTACGTGCGCTCCCTGCCCGGGCCGGGAGCGGACGGGCTCTTCAGCCTGCAGGCGAGCCAGTACATGGTCACCGCCTCCGGCCGCGACGGATCGGGCCTGACCACGTGCACCCAGTCCGGCACGAAGACGGTGACGGGCGGCAGCGGGCAGATCGACGTCAGCGGGACGCCGCCCGACCTCGACCCGCCGTACACCTACACGGGCAACCTGCTCGGCCCGCCGATGGAGGCCTCGACGATGAAGGTGACCCTGTCCGGCTGCCCGCCGGGGGCCGACGAGTACGAGGGGGAGCAGGTCGACGTCGTCATGGCCTTCTCGGCGTTCGACGTGGAAGACCAGGTGTCCGGCGACGGCATGGCCTTCGCGGGCTCGCGGATCGAGAGCTTCGGTGCGCTGAGCGTGACTTGGAACTGGAACCTGACTGGAGCGCCATGATGAGCCCGTCACACAAGCAGCGCTCGTGCGCGATCGCGTCGTTCCTCGCCACCGCGGTGGTCCTCGGGACCGCCTCCGGCGCGCTCGCCGCGACCACGGTCAGCTACAACAGCGGCGGGACCAGCCCCGGGATGAACGTCGTGGACGACCCGGGGAACGCCGTGCACCTCGTCGTCACGGGCGGCACCCAGAACAACCACGTCGGCGTCCGCAGCAACAACACCCTGCCGCTCACCGCGGGCTCCGGGTGCCTGCAGGTCAGCGCGACCGAGGTGACCTGCTTCGCCGGCGGGCCGCGGATCGTCACGGCCGACCTCGGTGACGGCGACGACCGCCTCGGTCACCACTTCGGCGTGGTCAACGGATCGTTCATCCGCGGCGGCGACGGCAACGACACGATCGACGGCGCCGACCAGGCCGACTCGCTCGACGGCGGCGCCGGCAACGACCGGCTGCAGGGCGCCAGCGGCGACGACGTCATCAACGGCGGCTCGGGCGACGACGTCCTCCTGACCAACCACCTCGAGACCGGCAACGACGTCCGCAACGGGGGCGACGGCAACGACCGCATCGTCGCCGACCGCGATCCCGGGAACGACGTCTACACAGGCGGCGCGGGCGTCGACCTGCTCGACTTCAGCGACGCCGGCAACGGCGTCCGGGTCAGCCTCGACGGCGTCGCCAACGACGGCCCGTCGGGGGAGTCCGACAACGCCGGGACGGACCTCGAGAACATCAAGGGCGGCCGCGGCGACGACTTCCTCGTGGGCAACAGCGGCCGCAACCTCATCGAAGGCTTCGCCGGCAATGACACGCTCCGCGGCGGCACCCCGCCGGCCACGAGGACGTCCACCACGATCATCGGCTTCGTCGGCGACGACACGCTCGACGGGGGCATCGGCTCGGACCGGATGCACGGCGAGGGCGGGGACGACCGACTGCTCGCCCGCGACGCCGTCGACGACCAGGTGACCACTTCGCTGACCTGCGGCGACGGCAACGACCGTCTCGACGCGGATCTGGCGGACGACGACACGCGCGCGCTTGCCGGGAGCTGCGAGACCATCGACCAGGGCGCGATCAACGAGGGCGCCAACGTCCGGATCGCCCCGAGCCTGCTCCGCGTCAGCCGCACCGGGACGGTCCGCGTGCGGCTGCGCTGCCCCGCGAGCGTCGCGATCGGCTGCCGCGGCAGGCTGGCGGCCGGCGCCCCACGGCGCGCGCTCGGCCCGCGCACGCGCTACCGGATCCGCCGCGGCGCCAGGACCCGCGTGACGGTGCGCCTGCCGCGCGCGCTCCGGCGTGCGGCGGCCCGGCGCAACCGCGTCCCGGCGCGGGTCGTCTCGATCGAGACGGGCTCCCACGGCCCGAAGCTGACCGTCAGGCCGATGCTGCTGCGCTAGGGCGAGAAGTCGACCGAGCTGAAGCCCCAGCGCTCCGTGAGCCAGCGGGGAACGAACTCGTCGAGCTCGCGCTCGAGGTCCGTTCCGACCATCTCGTCGACGACCCACCAGGATGAGACGGCGTCGGCGCCGGGGACGGTGCGCTCGTCGGGCGGGTCGATGTAGACGCAGCCGACCAGCGCGGACTCGTCCTCGTTGAGCACCGCGTAGTTGAACGTCACGTGGCGCTCGATCTCGTCGGCGTGGTGCTCGAGGTCCTCGCGGTCGGCCTCGTAGGTGATCGTCTCCGCCGGCCAGCCCCAGGCGTCGCCGTACTTGGCCCACAGGCGATCGCGCGAGCCCATCATGGCCGGGTAGTCGATGTCGACGTCGTCGCCGCGGATCGGGCGCAGGTGGTGGCCCGTGGCGAGGTCCTCGCGGAGCGGGTGCTCGAAGTCCTCGGGGAGCCAGCTCATCGCAGGACCACCCGCACGATCACGCGTGCGGGGCGGGCCGGGTCCTCGAGCGTGAGGAAGTCGCGGACGGCGCCGTGGGTGCCGCAGAACGGGCACTCGGCGTAGTCGCCCGGCGCGACGCGGCCCGCGGGCATGACCGGGGCGTCGCACTCGGGGCAGGCCATCGTCGCGACGGCCAGCTCGCTGGTGTTGCGGGCAGGCCGCAGCTCCTCGGTGCCGCCGGTGGTGCCGATCGGCTCGCGGTCGATGCGACGGTGGAACGCCATCGTCGGAGTGTAGGCCTGGCCCGGCGGTACATACCCGACGGGGCGCGCTTGGACGGCTGTCCAGAGTTTCTGCGGACGCCCTCGGATGTGCCGATCATGCAGGGCATATGACCGCCTCCATCCGCCTCTCCGTGTCGGCCGTGGACGAGCAGGCCCTCGACTCGCGGATCGCCGTGCTCAGCGCGGCGTTCCCGGCCGGGACCCTCGTCACGGTGACACGCGGGACCGTCTTCAACCGCCACGGCATGCCGCCGAGCCCGGCCGCGCTGCTGTGCGCGACCCCGCCCGCCCAGGCCGGCTGAGCCGCTAGCGTTGCCGGGCATGGCCCGGCGCGTGTACTCCAGCGACGACGGCGACCTGCGCAAGGCGCGGCCGCAGCAGGTCCGCGACCACCGCGAGGCCGGCGGGCGCGTGAAGGTGCGGCGGGAGACCGCCGGGCGCCGCGGCAAGGCGGTCACGACGGTCACCGGCGTGCCGGTCTCCGACGAGGAGCTCAAGGCGCTCGCCGGGCGGCTCAAGAAGCGCTGCGGCGTCGGCGGGTCATCGAAGGACGGCGTGATCGAGCTGCAGGGCGACCACCGCGACACCGTGGCCGAGGTGCTCCGCAAGGAGGGCTACGACGTCGTGCTCGCCGGGGGTTGAGCGGAGGCCTACGACGCCGTGCCGGCGGGCGGCTGAGCGACTTCGACCTCGTCCGCGAGCGCGAACGGGGGCACCATCTCGATCCGGTCGCCGCTCCAGAAGCGGCCGGGGTCGTACCAGCTCGCCGGGCGGCGCTTGGGGAGCAGGCCCATGTGCTGGTAGGTCGTGGCGACCAGCTCGGCGCAGTAGACGGTCTCCAGCGTCGACTCGCGGCGGCGCCAGCGGCCGGTCAGCCACTGCCGGGCGAGGCCCGGCGTGGTCGGGAACGAGCGCCCGTCGAAGCGCTCGACGACCTCCATCAGCCGGTCCTCGTGCTCGCGCCGGATCTCGCCCTCCAGCCGCCGCGTCCACGCCCGCTGGCCGTAGCGCTCGCCCCACGCCCGCGCCGCGTCGGCGAGCAGGTGCAGCTGGACGCCGCGCTGGCGCTCGCCCGTCCACACGTCGGGCAGCGAGCGCCCGAGCTCGGCGTGCCACAGCAGCGGCGGCAGATCGTCGAGCGCGACGACCATGCCGACGTGGTTGACCGGGCTGTTCGTGACGGTCTGGATCGCGCGGTCGGCGAACGAGCGGCCGCGGAAGAGCCAGATGTCGCCGGTCGCGGCGTCCGCCACGGCCTCCTCGAAGGGCAGGATCACGACCCGTAACCTACGCGGCGAATGCAGGCGCGGACCTGGAAGCTGCTGGGCATCGCCGGGCTCGCGGGCGTGACCGCCACGGGCGTCGTGGTCGCGCGGCGCAAGCGCGCGCAGCAGGAGTACGACCCGGACGAGCTGCGCGCGAAGCTCCACGCGCGGCTGGCGGAGGTCCCCCGCGAAGAGGCGGCCGCGCCGGGCGAGGGCGCCGGGCCGGCGGCCGGCGAGGGCGGGCCCGCGGAGCGGCCGTGAGCGCGCTGCTCGCGCCGCACATGGTCACGTGGCGGCTCGCATCCGTCGCCGAGCTCGTCCAGGAGACCCACCAGGCCGTCACGATCGCGTTCGACGTCCCCGGCTGGCCGGGGCACGTCGCCGGCCAGCACGTCGACGTGCGCCTGACCGCGCCCGACGGCTACCAGGCGCAGCGGTCCTACTCGATCTCGTCCGGGCCGGAGGACGGGCGGCTCGCCATCACGGTCGAGCGCATCGACGACGGCGAGGTCTCGCCGTACCTGGCCGGCGTGCTGGAGGTGGGCGACGAGATCGAGCTGCGCGGCCCGATCGGTGGGCACTTCACCTGGCGGGCCGAGGACGGCGGCCCGGTGCTGCTCGTCGGCGGCGGCTCCGGGGTGGCGCCGCTGATGTCGATGCTCCGCCACCGCGCCGCGCAGGGCAGCGACGTCGACGCGCGGCTGCTGCTGTCCGCGCGCACGCGCAGCGACGTCATGTTCCGCGAGGAGCTCGACGCGCTCGCGGATCAGCCCGGCCTGGCGATCCACCGCACGCTCACGCGCGAGCGCCCGGAGGGCTGGGACGGCTGGGACCGCCGCGTGGACCGCGCGATGCTCGAGGAAGTCGGCCCGCCGTCGACCGAGCGCCCGCGCGTGTTCGTCTGCGGCCCGACGGGCTTCGTCGAGTCGGTCGCCGACTCCCTCGTCGAGCTCGGCCACGACCCGGGCTCGATCCACGCCGAGCGGTTCGGGCCGACGGGATGAGCGAGCCGCGCGACCCGGTCGGGCTCGTCGCCGCCGACGCGGCGTGGCTGGACGGCAACGGCGTCGCCGGCCTGCTCGGCGAGGTCTTCGGCGTCGAGCTGACCGCCGTCGTGCGCATCTGCGGCGGCTGCGGCACCGCCGCGCCCGTCGGCGCGCACCGCGCCTACCTCTCCGCCGGCGTGGTGCTGCGCTGCCCGGGCTGCGGCGACGTCGCGATCCGCATCGCTCGCCTTCCCGACCGCGACGTCGTGCAGGTGCGGGGGTCCTGGTCGGTCGAGCTGCCGAGGGGCTAGGCCGGAGTCGCCGCGCGCACCCGCAGCCGCCGGACGTCGCCGACGGCCAGGGCGAGCAGCAGCAGCGCCAGCACCACCAGGGACGGAGCAGAGCATCGTGGTCCGCGTCCCGAGCGCCGCGGCGACGCCCGCCACGGCCGCGAAGCCGAGTGGCATCGCGCCCGCGGTGGAGAACCAGTCCAGCGAGGTGACCCGCGACAGCGCGCCGGACGGGATCTCGCGCCCCAGCGTCGTCTCCCAGAGCGTGAAGCCGGCGCTCACGCCGATCCCTGCGAGCAGCTCGAAGGCCGCGATCGCCCCCGTGGAGCCCGCGAAGCCGATGATGATCGGCTGGCAGGCCGCGGCGAGGAAGCACACGACGCAGACGAGCATCGGCCGGTCCACCCGCAGCCGGTACGACACCACCGCGCCGAGGATCGTCCCGACCCCGAAGCAGGTCACGATCACGGCCCAGGCGCCCGCCCCGCCGAGCTCGCGATCGGCGATCACCGGCCCGAGCGCGAGCACGCAGGGCAGCGCGATCAGGTGGTAGGTGGTCAGCGCGGGCATGAAGGTCCACATCCAGCGCCGGCGCCGCACCTCGGCCACCCCGCCGCGCAGCTCGTCCCAGAACCCGGCCGCCGCGTCGGCGGCGCGCGCCGCCGGCACCGCGCCCATCCGGATCAGGAACACGGCGCTGACGAGGAACGACACCGCGTCGACGCCGATCGCGGCGCCCGGCCCGATCGTGACCACGAGCAGGCCGCCGAGCGTCGGGCCGAGCACCGTGCCGACGTTCTGCGCGAGCCCCATCAGCGCGTTCGCCTGCTGCAGGTGCTCCGGCCCGGCGACCTGGGGGATGAGCCCGCCCGCGGCCGGCCGGAAGAACGCCTCGAAGACCCCGTAGACGGCGACGAGCGCGGCGAGCATCCACAGCTCGGCGGCGCCCGAGAGCAGCAGCGCCGCGATCACGGCCTGCACGACCATCCGTCCGAAATCGGACACCAGCATGAGCCTTTGGCGGGGGAGCCGGTCGGCCCAGACGCCGGCGACGAGGATCAGCAGCGCGAGCGGCAGCGCCTGCGCGGCGAGCACGAGGCCGAGCTCTCCGGCGCTGCCGTCGAGCTCGTCGAGCACGGCGAAGGCGAGCGCCACCGGCAGCAGCGCGTCGCCGACGAACGAGACCGCCTGGCCGGCCAGCAGCAGCCGCAGCTTGCGGATGCGGAGCGCGGGCAGCGCGTCGGCGAGGCGGGCGGAGGACATCGGCGCAGGCAGGCTAGGGAGCGCGCAACACGCCTGCCAGGGAGCTGGCACTATCTATGTATGACTCATGCACATGAAGTCAACGCGGTCGGCGCGCTGGCGCTCGAGGTAGCGCGCCGCGTGCAGGAGGCGGCGGAGGCCGCGAGCCCGCATGGAGCCTCGACTCCTGCGGCTCTCACCGCGCTCCACGGTCTCACCGGCGGGCAGTCGATCGACGCGCTCCGCCACGTCGTCGGGCTGACCCATTCGGGAGCGGTGCGGCTCGTCGACCGGCTCGCGTCAGCCGGGCTGGTCGAGCGCCGCGTCGGCGCGGACGGCCGCTCGGTCGCCCTTCAGCTCACCCCCGAGGGCCGGCGTGCGGCCCGTCGGGTGCTCGCCCGTCGCGAGGCCGCGATCGAGTCGATCCTCGCGCCGCTGGCCCCTCGCGAGCGGGCCGATCTGGTCCGCCTCCACGAGCGGCTCCTCGGCTCCGTCACCGATCGCCGGAGGGTCTGCCGGCTGTGCGACGTCGACCGCTGCGGCCGCGACTGCCCCACAAGAGCTGAACGCTGAGTCTCAGCCTTCAGCGTAGGTTCACACATCCATCGTGGCGCGCTCGATGCGCCGCGCGACCACCTCGGACCACTCCTCGCCGATGCCCCGGACGCGCTCGGCGGCGGCTCCGTGGTCGTACTCCACCCGCCGGTGCTCGATGCGGCCGTCATCGGCGAGCACGGCGTAGGCCGCCCGCGGATCGCCGTCGAACGGCATCCCGACCGAGCCGGGGTTGACGAGCTCGACGCCGCCGCCCGAGCGGCGGGCGAACGGCACGTGGGTGTGGCCGAAGACGACCCGCGGCGCGTCGGTGCCGTCGAGCAGCTCCTCGTCCTCGGCGCCGTCCTCGGGTCCGAACGAGCGGACGTCGCTCAACGGCGACCCGTGGCAGACCAGCGTGCCCTCCAGCGGCAGCGAGAACGGCAGCGAGGCGAGGTCGTCGACCGTGGCGTCGCCGAGCGCGGCCCGAGCGGCCACGATCGCGCCCGGGACGACCGGGTTCTCCGGCGCCGCATCGGGGTCGGCCGTCCAGCGCTCGCCGTTGCCGCGGATCCAGCTCGCGCGCTCGAGCGAGCGCAGCCGCTGGACCGTCTCGGCCGGCCAGCCGCCGAACAGCGCGTAGTCGCCGCCGAGCACCCAGCCCTCCACGCCGGCCGCCTCGGCGTCGGCGATCACCGCCTCGAGCGCGGGCAGGTTGCCGTGCACGTCGTAGAGCAGCGCGAGCACGTTCCGTTTGTAGCATCGGCGCGGTGAGCGCCGCGCCGTCCGCACCGCCGCCGCACGAGGCGGACCCGCTCGTGGTCTCCGGGCCGCTGCTGTCGCTGCGCTACGCGACGGCCGCCGACGCCCCGCGGCTGATGGAGCTGGCGTCCGACCCAGCGGTCACGCGCTTCTTCTCCTGGGGCCCCTACACGGACATCTCGCAGCCCGAGGCCTACATCGCCTCGCTGGCCGGCAAGCGCGAGCGCGGGGAGCTGCTCGACTTCCTGATCGACCACCGCGAGGCCGGGCCGATCGGCGTCACCGGCCTGTCGGAGCTGTCGGTGCGGAACCGGCATGCCACCGTCGGCTCGTGGTTCGGGCACCGCTGGTGGGGCAGCGGCGCGAACCTCGAGTCCAAGGCGCTGATCGCGGCGCTCGCCTTCGAGCGGCTCGGCATGGACCGTCTGACCGCGTGGGCCAACACGCGCAACGGCCGCTCGCAGGTGGCGCTGGAGCGCGTGGGCTTCAAGCGCGAGGGCGTGCTGCGCGCCTTCCACCGCCACGGGGACGTCCTGCACGACGTGGTCGTGTTCGGGATGACGCGAAATGGGTGGATGCATTCGCCGCTGCAGGGGGTACAGGTGGGCATCGAGGGGACGTCACCGCCGGCATTCACCGTCGGATGACGCCAACCATTCCGCGCTAGCGGGGTGGAACAAGCGACAGATCAAGGCTGGGGAGCCTTCCGGACCAGGGACCAGGACCCGGGCGAGGATCGCTGCCTTGCAACGACGACCTTGGGGAGGTCGCGATGCTCGATCCTGCCGGCAGGGGGACCACCAGTACGCGCGCCGCGTTCGGCGCCGCACTCACCCTGCTTCTCGCCGTTCCGGCCACCGCGGGTGCACAGGCGCCATTGCCGCCGTTGCCGCTCCCCGCCGCGCCGACGGTCCCGTCGCTGCCGGCCATCTCGCTGCCGCCGGTCGTGACGGCCGCCCATCCGTGCCCTGGCGCCCGGCGCCGCTCCGGCGCGCGGGCCCGCCGCGTCGCCGTCGGCTGCCTGGTCAACAAGGCGCGCACCGCCGCCGGCCTGCGCGGCTTCGCCTGGAGCCGCTCGCTCGGCCGCGCCGCGACCCGCCACGCGCGCGACATGGCGCGCCGCGGCTACTTCGCCCACCGGCGCTCGGGCGGCCCGTCGCCGGCCCGCCGCGCGCGGGCCGCGGGCTTCCGCGGGCGCAACGTCGGCGAGGCGATCGCCTACGGGTGCGGCTCGTTGAGCACGCCGGCCTCGATCGTGCGTTCGTGGATGAACAGCCCGCCACACCGTGCGATCCTGCTGTCGGGTCGCAGCCGCGTGGGGATCGGCGTCACCGGCCGCCCGCCCGTTGGCTGCGGTGGCCGCGGGTCGACCTACGTGCTGGACGCCGGCTAGCGCCCTAGTCCCGCTTCGCGTCCCAGGAGAAGCCACGGATCGCGAGCACGAGCCCGCCCGCGGTCCAGAGCGCCAGGACGAGCACGGCGACGGCGTGGTCCGCCACGCCCTCGCCGTGCACGATCGCGCCCGAGAGCCCGTCGACGAGGTGCTTGAGCGGGAGCACCTCGGCGGCGTCGCGCAGCACGGCCGGGGCGTCCTGCTCGTCGTAGAAGACCCCCGCGATCATCAGCATCGGCAGGAACACGGCGTTGACGTACGCGGGCGCGGACTCCGAGTTGGGGATCGCGTGCGAGAGCGCCACCCCGAGCGAGGCGAAGCAGACGACGCCGAGCGCGGTGAAGACGGCCAGCGCGAGCCAGTCGCCCGGCCAGGAGACCCCGAACACGAGGTGCCCGGCGCAGATCACGATCGCCAGCTGCAGCACGACGTTGGTGACGGCGCTGGCCGCCACCCCGGCGAGGTAGGCGGGAGCGGGCAGAGGCGTTCCGCGCAGGCGCTTGAGCACCCCGCTCTCGCGCAGGAACGTGAGGTTGTAGGCCAACGCGATGAATGTCCCCGACATCACGCTCACGCCCGCGATCCCGGGCACGATGATCTCGAGGTCGTCGCGGCGGGCGGCGAACACGGCGCCGAACAGCGCCAGCAGCAGCAGCGGCAGCAGGAAGTTGAAGAACGCGGCCGTCGGGTTGCGCCAGAACATCCGGCGCTCGAGCCGGAACTGGTGCCAGGCCAGCGCCATCATGCGACCGCGGGCTCCGGCTCGGGCTGCTCGGCCGTCAGCTCCAGGTAGACGTCCTCGAGGCTCGGGCGGCTGACGGAGAGCTCCTCCAGCCGCTCGCCGCGGGCCAGCGCGGCGGTGGTGGCCTCGTGCAGGAGCGTCGTCGGGTCCTCGGTGACGACGTCGACCTGCTCCGCGCCGACCCGGTAGCTCACCCGGTAGCGGGCCGCGCCGGCGATCAGCTCCCCCGGCGGGCCCTCGGCGAGGATGCGGCCGTCCTTGACGATCGCCACGCGGTCGGCCAGCGCCTGCGCCTCGTCGAGGTAGTGGGTGGTGAGCAGCACGGTCTTGCCGAGCGCGCGCAGCGCGCGCACGACCTCCCACGCGGCGCGCCGCGCCGCGGGGTCGAAGCCGGTGGTCGGCTCGTCGAGGAAGATCAGCTCGGGGTCGCCGACGAGCGCCAGCGCGAGGTCCAGCCGCCGCCGCTGGCCGCCCGAGAGCGTGCGCGCGCGGCGGTCGGCCGCCTCCTGGAGCCCCGTCAGCGCGAGCGTGTCCTCGACCGCGCGGGGCGCCGGGTACAGGCGCGCGAAGTGCTCGAGCGTCTCGCGCACGGTCAGGTGGGGGTAGGTGCCGCAGCTCTGCAGGACGATGCCGACGCGGCTGCGCAGCTCGGCTGCCCGCCGCGCGGGGTCGTGCCCGAGCACGGAGACCTCGCCGCCGTCGCGGTGGCGGTGGCCCTCGAGGATCTCGACGGTCGTCGTCTTGCCGGCTCCGTTGGGCCCCAGCAGGCCGTAGACCTCGCCCCGGCGGACCGAGAACGAGAGGCCGCGAACCGCCTCGTGGGCGCCGTAGGCCTTTGACAACTCGTTCACAACGATGGCGGGCTGCGCCGTCACGCTCCCATCATGGCAACCTCCTGCCCATGCTCTGCGGCTGCATCGACATCGGCTCGAACACCACGCGCGTGCTCGTCGCCGAGGCGAGCGACGGCCGGCTCGTCGAGGTGCTGCAGCGCCGGGCGTTCACGCGGATCGGCAAGGGGCTGGTTCCGGGGGCCGCGATCCCGCGCGCGAAGATCGAGGAGGTGGCCGCCGTCGTGGCCTCCCACCGCGAGCTCGCCGAGCTGGCCGGGGCAGACCCGGTCCGGACCGTCGCGACCGCGGCGATCCGCTCCGCCTCCAACCGCGACGAGTTCGTCGAGGTCGTCAGCGAGCGCGGCGGGGTGGAGGTCTCCATCCTCGAAGGCGAGGAGGAGGCCCGGCTCGCCTTCCTGGGCGCCACGCGCACGCTCGGGCAGCGGCTCGAGGGCCGCGTCGGCGTCGTCGACGTCGGCGGCGGCTCCACGGAGATCGCCGTCGGCACGGTCGAGGGCGGCGTCTCGTGGTGGGCCTCGTTCCGGCTCGGCTCCGGCCACCTGGCCGACGAGCACCTGCGCTCGGACCCGCCGACGGCCGTCGAGCTCGCCCTGATGCGCGAGTACGCGGACGAGGTGCTCGACACGATCGAGGTGCCGCGCCCCGGCGCGGCCGTGGCGGTCGGCGGCAGCGCGGCGTCGCTGCGGCGCCTCGTCGGCGGCACGCTCGGCGGCGACGCGCTGCAGCGCGCGCTCGGCGTGCTCTCGGAGGCGCCGGTGGGCGAGGTCGCCGAGCGCTTCTCGCTCGACCCCGAGCGCGTCCGCCTGATGCCCGCCGGCCTCGTGATCCTGGCGGCCGCGACGCAGTGCCTCGGCTGCACGCTGACGATCGGCAACGGCGGCCTGCGCGAGGGCGTGCTGCTCGAGCTCGCCGGTGGCATCATCGGGGGCGACGCATGACCGACGTGACCACCGTCCCGGAGGACGCCGGGATCGATCTCGACGATCGCGGCCTGTACTTCAACCGCGAGCTGTCGTGGCTGCAGTTCAACGCGCGGGTGCTGGAGCTCGCCGAGGACGCCGGCGTCCCGCTGCTGGAGCGCGTGAAGTTCTGCGCGATCGCCTCCTCGAACCTCGACGAGTTCTTCATGGTCCGCGTGGCCGGGCTGCACGACCAGATCGACGCCGGGATCGAGACGCCGCTGCAGGACGGGCGCACGCCGACGGAGACGATCGCCGTCATCCGCGACACCGTGCGCGAGCACATGACCCGCCAGGGCACGCTGCTGGACCGCGACCTGCGGCCGGCGCTGGCCGAGCACGGCATCCGGATCGTCGGCGTCGGCGAGGTCAGCGCGGAGGAGCGGGCCGCGCTCGACGAGCGCTTCCGCCGCCAGATCTTCCCCGTCCTGACGCCGCTGGCGGTCGGGCTCGGGCGCCCGTTCCCCTACATCTCCAACCTCTCGCTCTCGCTCGGCGTGGTCGTGCGCGACCCGGTCGGCGGGATGGAGGCGTTCGCGCGCGTGAAGGTGCCGACGGAGATGCTCCCGCGCTTCGTACCGGTCGGCGACAGCAAGACGTTCGTCCCGCTCGAGGACCTGATCGCCAAGAACCTCGACGCGCTGTTCCCGGGCATGGAGATCGTCGACCACGCGGTCTTCCGGGTCACGCGCGACGCCGACTTCACGGCCTCCGACGAGGCCGACGACCTCGTGCGCGCGGTCGAGGACGAGCTGCGCCGGCGGCGCTTCGGCGAGGTCGTGCGCGTGGAGGTCTCGGCCTCCATGAGCGCCGCGATGCGCGAGCAGATCGTCGCCTCCCTGGCCGCCGAGGACGAGGACGTCTTCGAGGCGCCGGGGCTGCTGGACCTCGAGGACCTCTGGGACATCGTCGGCGTGTCCGGGCACGCGGACCTGCGCGACAGGCCGTGGTCGCCGGTCACGCAGCCGCGGCTGCAGCCCGACGAGGACGAGGAGCCCGACGTGATGGCCGCCATGCGCAAGGGCGACATCCTGCTCCACCATCCCTACGACTCCTTCAACACGTCCGTCGAGCGCTTCGTCGAGCAGGCGGTGGCCGACCCGGACGTGCTCGCGATCAAGCAGACCGTGTACCGCACGAGCGACGACTCGCCGCTGGTGCCGGCGCTGATCCGCGCCCGCGAGCGCGGCAAGCAGGCCGTCTGCGTGGTGGAGGTCAAGGCGCGCTTCGACGAGCGCGCGAACATCCAGTGGGCGCGCTCGCTCGAGCAGGCCGGCGTGCACGTCGTGCACGGCCTGCCGGCGCTCAAGACGCACGCCAAGTGCCTGCTGATCATCCGCCGCGAGGGCGACGGCGTGCGCCACTACGTGCACGTCGGGACGGGCAACTACCACCCCAAGACGGCCCGCCTGTACACGGACTTCGGCTTGCTCACCTGCGACGAGGAGATCGGCGCCGACGTCGCCGACATGTTCAACTTCCTCACGGGCTTCGCCCGCCCGCGCGCCTACCGCCAGGTGCTCGTGGCGCCGGCGCACCTGCGCGATGCGATCCTCGCCGAGATCGAGGCCACGATCGACGCCCGCAAGGACGGCCGCCGCGGGCGGATCCGGATGAAGATGAACTCGCTCGTGGACCGCCGCTGCATCCAGGCGCTCTACCGCGCCTCGCAGGCCGGGGTGGAGGTCGAGCTCAACGTGCGCGGGATCTGCTGCCTGCGCCCGGGCGTCGACGGTGTCTCGGAGAACATCCGCGTCACGTCGGTCGTCGGGCGTTTCCTCGAGCACTCGCGCATCTACGCCTTCGAGCGCGAGGAGGGCTGTACGGTCTACATCGGCTCGGCCGACCTGATGCCGCGCAACCTCGACACCCGCGTGGAGCTGCTCACCCCGGTGCGCGACCCGGCGCTGCGCGATGACCTGATCGACGCGCTGGACCGCTGCATCGCCGACGACACGAACGCCTGGGAGCTGCGCGAGGACGGCAGCTGGGAGCGGCGCAGCGCCGATCCGGACGAGCCGCGCAGCGCCCACCGGGAGCTGATGGACCGCCATGCGGCCCGCGCTGCCGAGGCGCAGCAGACCTAGCCCTCCGGGGGGCGGGCCACACGTCAGACGCGGGTTAGCCGCATGTTCTGGGCACCGGTGTTCCGGGAGCATCTTGCCGTGACGCCAGAACTGCTCCCCGAGGTGCTGGCGGACCACCTTGACCGGCTCTATCGCGCCGCCTGGGCCATGTGCGGCTCGCGCGAGGACGCCGAGGACCTCGTGCAGGAGACCTACGCGCGGGTGCTCGCCAAGAAGCGCGTGATCGCCACGGACGCCGACGCGCTGCCGTACCTGCTCACCGTCCTGCGCAACACGTTCCGCTCCTCCCTGCGCACCCGCTCGCGGCGCCCGCGCACGTCGACGATCGACGACGCCTCAGAGCAGGTCCTCGCCGCCCCGGCCGCCAAGGGCCCGCAGGCGATCGTCGAGGCCCGCGCCGTGTTCGCCGCGATCGCCGCCCTGCCCGGCGACCAGCGCGACGTGGTCGCCGCGGTCGACGTGGCGGGCCTGTCCTACGCCGAGGCCGCCGAGACGCTCGGCGTGCCGACGGGGACGGTCATGAGCCGCCTGCACCGCGGGCGCTCGCGCGTCGCGGCCGCCGTGGCCTAGGAGTCCGACGAAGACGACCTCGGCCGTCCTGGCCGTGGCGGGGTTCTTCGTCGGGCTCCTAGAAGTCGACGTCGCCCTGGCCCTTCCAGGCGGCCAGCTCGAGCAGCTGGTCGCGCGGCACGTTGATGGCCGACAGGACGCAGGTGCGGCCCTTGCGCCGCCAGGTGACGGCGAGCCGGCCGTCGTCCTCGAACGAGCGCAGCTCGGTGTCCTCGAGCTCCGTGCGGTCGGCGCCGGGCGGCCAGGCGAGCTGCTCGCCGTCGACGATCGTGTACGCGATCCGCCGGCCCTCGCGGCGGTAGAAGACGGTCTTGGTGTCGCGCCCGCCGATCTCGTCGGTGCGCACGCCCTCGGCCTCCCAGGCGAACTTGCCCTCGTAGTTGGGGAAGCGCACGTCGTCGACCTCGTTGCGCAGCAGCCGCGGCTGGCTCGGGTCGAGCTGCGCGGCGGCGACGGGCGCGCGGGTCGCGGCGGCGAGCACCTCGGCGGTCGCCGGCCCGCCGCTGAACGCGACGACGATCGCGACGGCCGCCGCGGCGGCCACGGCGAGCCCCGCGCTCGGCAGCCAGCCCCAGCCCCGGCGGCGCTCCCGGCGGCGCGGCGCGGGCTCGCCGCGCTCCAGCTCCCCGATCCGCGCCCGCAGCGCCAGCGGCGCGGAGACCGACTCCGCCGCCGTCGTGATCGCCGCCAGGCCCGCGCGCTGGTGCTCCAGCGCCGCCGCCAGCACCGGCTCGCGCGCCAGCCGCGCCTCGAGCGCGCTGCGCTCCGCGGGCTCCAGCAGCCCGTCCGCGTATGCGGCGAGCGCGGCCTCGTCGGCTTCGGACATCGGGGTGTGTTCGGTCATGTGCCGTTCGAACAGTAAGACGCCGGAACGGCGCCGGATATTCCGCCGTTACGCTGACGATGCCATGGAACGTGAGGCCCTGCTGAGCGGAGCGGTCCACCCGGGCGGGCGCGCGCCCGCGCCGGGCCGGCTCGCGCTCGTGCAGATGCTCGTCAACACGGTCGACCGCGAGCACGGCCCCGACCTGCTCGACGACGTCGCGGGCCTCGGCGACTGGCTGCTGGCGCGCGGGCTGCTGGAGCCGGGCGCGGGGTGGGTGGGGACGGTGTCCATCGGCGACCTGGAGGCGGCTTGGGAGCTGCGCGAGGCGCTGCGCTCGCTCCTGCACGCCAACAACGGCGCGCCGGAGGAGCCCGGGGCGCGCGCCGCGCTCGAGGCGGCGGCCGCGCGCGCGGAGCTGCGGCCCTCGTTCCCGTCCGAGGGGCCCGAGCTCGTCCCGGCACGTGGCGGCGTGGAGGGCGCGCTGGGGCGCGTCGTCGCCGCGGCGTTCGCGGCGATGCTCGACGGCAGCTGGGCGCGCCTGAAGGCGTGCCCGCGCGACGTCTGCGGCTGGGCGTTCTACGACCGCTCCAGCAACGCGAGCGCCACCTGGTGCTCGATGGCGGTCTGCGGGGGGCGCGTGAAGGCGGGCGCGTACTACCGCCGCCGCCGGGCGGGCGGCTGACACCGCACGTGCGGGCGCCGCCCCCCAGCTAGGCTGCTCGCCGTGTCGGCGGTCTTCGTGGTCAGCTCGCTCGTGGTCTACGTCGCGGGGCTCCTCCTGCTCGCGTGGGAGGGCCGCCGCGACCTCGCGATCCTGCTCGCGGCGGTGGGCGGGGTCGCGCTCAGCATCGCGACGCTGCCGTAGGATGGCCCACATGGATTTCCTCATCGAGCACGATCCGCTCGAGAACGCCCATCTGGTCACCGCGTCGGGCGAGCTCGACGTGGCGGCCGCGCCGCAGCTGTCGGCGATCCTGACGATGGGCGCGGCGAGCTCGCAGCCCGTGGTCGTGCTCGACATGGGTGGCGCGACGTTCATCGACTCGACGGCGTTGGGCGTCGTCATCCGCTCCGCCGACCAGCTCACGGGCGCCGGCAAGCGCCTGTTCATCGTCGCGCCCGAGGGGCCGGTCAGCCGGCTGCTCGAGCTGACCAACCTCAAGCAGCACTTCTCGGTCTACCAGGACCGCGACGAGGCGATCTCGGCCGCCTCGGTCCCCGCCGGCTGAGAACCGGCCCGGGCAACCCCCGGGGCGCCGCCCCCCAGGACGCGGGTCCGCCCCGTTTCCGGGCCGGCCGCGACGCGAGAGGCTCACTCGACATCCGATCGAAGGGGCCTCTCCACCCATGACCGTCCTGCTTCAGCCCGAGCCGAGCGCCGCCACCCCGGGCTCGACTACCTGTCGCGCCGGCCGGACGTCGATCCGGATCGCATCGGCGGCTTCGGGCTCTCGCTCGGGATCGCGCCGCGGCCCGTGCTGCTCGTGGCGAGCGGCGCCCTCCACGAGATCCCCACCAACCGGGTCTACGCGGAACACGGCGGCCCGACGACCGAGCTGCTGGAGCTGCCGTCCGCGGGGCACACCGGCGGTCTGCGCAAGCTCGGTGCCGAGTACGAGCAGCCCGTGATGGCGTTCCTCGACCGCGCGCTCGGCCTCTGAGACCGCGGTCGCCGATGACCCACCGAGTTCCGGTGCGCCAGGCGCCTGCAGGATCGCGCCCATCGCCCACGGCAACTCCGGAAACCTGTTCGTATCGGACGGATGGCACGGATCGCCTTCGCCGTCGTCGCGCTCGCGCTGCTCTGCGCCGCCGCCCCGGCCTCCGCCAGGGTCTCGGCGGACACCGCCGCGCTGCAGGTGGCGCTGCGGGCGAAGGGGCTCTACGGCGGGACGGTGGACGGGATCGCCGGGCCGGGCACGCGCGCCGCGGTGCGCGCCCTGCAGGCGCGGCGCGGGCTCGGGGTCGACGGCATCGCCGGGCCGCGGACCCGGCGGGCGCTCGGCCGCCGCGGGCGGCCGCGGCTCGGGTCGCGGGCGCTGGCGGCGCCCGCGCGGGGCTGGGACGTCGCCGCGCTGCAGTTCCTGCTCGCCCGCCACGGCTTCCCGTCCGGGCCGGTCGACGGCGGGCTCGGCGCGCGCACCGACGCGGCGCTGCGGCGCTTCCAGGCGTGGGCGGGGCTCGGCGCCGACGGCGTCGCCGGGCCGGCCACGCTCGCGGCGCTGCGGCGCGGCCCGCCGCGCTCGATCCTGCGCTTCCTGCCGCCGCTCGCCACCGCTGTCGGCGACCGCTTCGGCCCGCGCGGCGCCATGTTCCACACGGGCCAGGACTACCCCGCCCCGACCGGCAGCCGCGTGGCCGCGGCTGGGCGCGGCTGCGTGCAGTCGATCGGCTGGCAGGACGGCTACGGGCGGGTCGTCGTCATCCGCCACAGGCTCGGCATGACGAGCTGGTACGCCCACCTGAGCCGGATCGACGTCCCGCGCGGGCGCTGCGTGGTGGCCGGCGACCGGATCGGCGCCGTCGGCGCGACGGGCCGCGCCAGCGGCCCGCACCTGCACTTCGAGCTGCGCGTCCGCGGCGCCGCCGTGGACCCGCGAACGGGGCTGTAAGCCCGGTTTAGTCCGACAGCGTCGCCGTCGCGCCGCGCTCCTTGACCCACTGGCCGATCAGGCCGCGGAAGTGGCCCATGAAGCGGTCGTGCTCGTGCGGCGGGTAGGTCTCGCGGACGGTGCGCACGAGCAGCCGGTCGAACTCGGCCGATGTGATCCACTCGAGCACCAGCTCGTCGACGTGGGCCAGCCGGGAGTCGCAGAAGTCGCGGTAGCGGTCGACCTCGAAGTAGTCGTCGGCCAGCTCGCGGTACGCGGCGAGCTTCTCCTCGTAGCTGAGGTCCTCGCGGTCGCCGACCTCGAAGTAGCGCCGGGTGTCGAGGTCCAGGCGCGGCTCGCGGCCGGTGATCACGCAGAACGCGCACCACTTCAGCAGCGCGCTCATCGCCCAGGGGAAGTAGTAGTGCAGGCTCGTCAGGGCGACGTCCGGGGATGCGTTCGCGTAGTCGATCGGGTGCGCCTCGGTGCCGCGCACGAGCGTCTCGCAGGAGTTGAACTCCCAGCGGAAGAACGCGTTGATCAGCCGCGAGATCGTCACGACCTCCTCGCCGACCTCGGGCGAGAGGAAGTCGTGGCTGACCGCGTAGCGGTCGTGCATCGGCTCCCCCGGCCGGAAGTCCATGACCATCGTCTCGGCGCCGATGCTCAGCGAGCGCGCGAACACGTCGAATCCGTCGACCGCCGCCTGCAGGTGCATCAGCCGCTGGCCGGACTCGTCGTAGGCGCGGTGCAGCTCGCCCGAGTCGCGGATGTGGCTGACCCCGACCCACTGGCCGCCGTCGTAGGGCTTCATGAACAGCGGGTAGCCGATCTGCTCGGCGATCGCGTCGAGGTCGAACGGCCGGTTGTACTTCGCCGCCGTGTAGGCGAAGCGCGCATTGTCGGGCGGGTTCTTGTGCGGGACCAGGACGGTCTGCGGCACCTTCAGCCCGAGCCGCAGCATCGCGCAGTAGGCCGCGTGCTTCTCCATCGACTGGAACGTGAACGGGCTGTTGAGCAGGTACACGTCGTCCATCAGCGCGACCTTCTTGAGCCACTCGCGCGGCAGGAAGTACCAGTAGGCGAGCCGGTCGACGACAAGGTCGTAGCGCGGCTTGTCGCGCAGGTCGAACGGCTCCATCGTGATCCGCTCGGTGTTGACGCGGTGCGTGACGCCCCCGGCGTCCTCGACCGGCCCGAGCCGCGACATCAGCGTCTCGAAGGCCGTCGGCCAGTCCTCCTCCGTGCCCAGCAGCAATCCGACGAGGTGATCCATCAGCAGAACCGTGGCAGATGATGGGCCAGTTGTGCCTGCCAGGACGGCCAATCGTGTGGAACGTCGTGGCCCCAGAGGTCGAGCTCGCAGCGGATCCCCTTCTCGCCGAGCAGGCCGGCGAGCGCGCGGGAGCTGGGCAGTGCGCCCGTACTGTCCTCCCACATGCCCTGACCGCACACGAGCAGCACGCTCAGCCGCGAGCGCAGCCAGTCCAGGTGGCCGCCGCCCGCGTGGGCGAGCGAGTCGAACGGGTTGTTGAAGAAGGCGGCGTCGCCGCGGTCGCCCCAGCCGTCCCAGGTCGACGGGTCGTAGTTGCCGGAGAAGCCGAGCGCCAGCGGGAAGACGTCCGCCCGCCGCAGCGCGACGTTGACGGCGTGGAAGGCCCCGAGGCTGACGCCGAAGGCGGCGATCTCCTGGCCGCCGCTGTCGGCGTGGATCCAGGGGACGACCTGCTCGAGGATCCAGGACTCGTAGCGCTCGTGGGCGCGGGCGCGGTCCTCGAGCGGGATCGAGCTGTTCGACCACGACGCCCCGTCGAAGGAGTCGACGCAGTAGAGCTTTGCGCGGCCGGCGTCGATCAGCTCCGACAGCGCGCCGACCACCCCGCGGTCGGCGTACTCCCACGCGTTGCCGCGCTCGGCCGGGAAGGCCAGGAACGGCCGGCCCCAGTGGCCGTAGGCGACGACGTTGCCCGGCGCGCCGATGGCGGGCGAGTACAGCTCGGTGTGGCGGACGTCTACCACAGCCCCTCCAGCAGCCCGGTGAGGTGGGGGTCCAGCGCGTCGCGCCAGGCCGTGTAGTTGTGCAGGTCGCCGAGCTCGTGCAGCTGCTCGCCGAGCGCGGCGGCCATCTCGCGGTTGTTGTGGATGTTCTCCTCGCCGGCGCCGCAGGTGAGCACGGCCGGGGCCGCGCCGGTCCCGCGGCCGCCCCCGAGCACCTCCGCCACGAACGCGGTCACGCGCGCCCAGCGCGAGAACCCGCGCTCCTGGATGTCGTGCTCGGGCGTGAAGAAGCTGCCCGACTGCAGGAACAGCCCGGCGAAGGTGTTCGGGTGGCGGTGCTGGGCGTGCAGCATCGCCAGCGCGCCGAGCGAGGCGCCGATGGCCACTGGCGCGCCGCGCACGGCGACCTCCGCGGCGACGGCGGGCAGCACGCCGCGCACGAGCGCCCCCGCGTACAGCGGCGAGGCCGAGTACCACTCGTTGCGCGCGCCCGGCGCGACGAGCGCGAGCCGGTGCGGCGGCAGCGTGCCGCTCGCGATCATCGCGGCGCTGTAATCCGTGAGCCCGGCCAGCTCGGCGTACTCGGGCCCGTCGTTGGCGACCAGCAGCGGCAGCGGCTCGGTGTCCTTCGCGTCCGCGGGGCTCCAGATGCGCACGTCCACGTCGGTGCCGAGCCCGCGGCCGGGCGCCACGAGCGCGCGCTCGGCGCCCTCCGCGCGCGGCGCGTCGAGCCAGGCCGGCGGCTCGTAGCCCTCCAGCAGCAGGACGGACTTGTCCCCGAACGCGCCGGGGGCGCGCAGCGGGTTGTCGGGGTCGCAGACGACCTCGCTGCCGCCGTCGGCGTGCACCAGCTCGAGCTGGTACTCCAACCGCGCGACCGGCGCCGCCCCGAGGTCGAGCGTCCAGTCCTCGCCGTCCCGCTCGTAGTCGAGCGCGGCGAGGTCCGAACGCAGCCGCACGGCCGAGTAGCGCTCTTCAGGATCGGCGAGACGCAACAGCACGCGCTACCAATGCACGCCCTTCATGAGGTGCGACAGGGCGACCGCCTCGCCGGAGGCGCGCTCGTTCTCGTCCTTCTTGCCGCTCGCGGCGGCCGACTCGGGGAAGACGTTGTAGGCCATGTGCAGGATCTGGTCGACGGCCTTGGGCGCCAGCGCGTAGAGCACCTCGCCGAACGTCCCCAGCCGGGTGTTGATCTGCTTCGGCTTGGACCGGATCGCCTCGCAGATCAGGTCGGCCGCCTCGTCGGGGGAGATCGTCGGGAACGAGTCGTAGAGCTTGGTCGGCGCGATCATCGGCGTCCGCACGAGCGGCATGTGGATCGTGGTGAACGTGATGTTGTCGCCGATCGTCTCACTCGACACCACCCGCGTGAATGCGTCGAGCGCCGCTTTGGACGCGACGTAGGCGCTGAAGCGGGGCGGGTTGGTCTGCACGCCGATCGAGGAGACGTTGACGATGTGGCCGAACCTGCGCTCCTTCATGTGCGGCAGCAGCGCGAGGATCAGCTTGATCGTGCCCAGGTAGTTGAGCTTGACCGTCCGCTCGTAGTCGTGGAAGCGGTCGATCGAGAGCATCACGGAGCGGCGGATCGAGCGGCCCGCGTTGTTGACGAGCATGTCGACGGCCGCGTGGTCGGAGAGGATCTGCTCGACGGCGGCGTCGATCGAGTCGTTGTCGGAGAGGTCCGCCGTGTAGACGTGGGCCGTGCCGCCGCGCGACTCGATCTCCTTCTGGACCTCCTCGAGCTTGTCGCGCGAGCGGGCGACCAGGATCGGGACGCCGCCCGCCGCCGCGATCTTGACCGCGGCCGCGCGGCCGATGCCGCTCGACGCCCCCGTGATGACCACCGTGCGGCCGTTGACGGCGCCCTCGAACGAGCGGTCCCTGAACAGGTCCGGGTCGAGGTTGCGCTCCCAGTAGTCCCACAGCTTGTATGCGTAGGAGTCCAGCGCGGGCAGCTCGATCCCCGTGCCCGACAGCGCGCGCTGGGTGTCGCGGGCGTCGAACTTGGCGGTGAAGGCGACGTCCTGCAGGATCTCGTCGGGGATCCCGAGGTCGGCGAGCACGGACTTGCGCACGCCCTTGAGCGCCGGGATCTGCATCGCGTAGCTGAGGACGCCCTTCGGGAGCATGTCCGTGAGCTTCTTGTCGACGCGCATGACCGACTGCGGCGCGTGGCCGGCGCGGGCGAACGTGTTCATCGCCTCGCCGGCGCGGATGCCCTTCGGGTCGACGACGTGGAACGCCTGCCCGTCGTAGCCCTCCTCGTGGGCGATGTGGTCGATCGCCGCGGCGACGTAGTCGACCGGCACGAGGTTGGTCCAGCCCCACTCGATCGAGACCAGCGGCGCCCACTGCGGCAGCGCGTTGCGCAGCTTCTGCAGGACCTTGAAGAAGTAGTAGGGCCCGTCGATCTTGTCCATCTCGCCGGTCTTGGAGTTGCCGACGACGACCGCGGGGCGGTACACCCGCCACGCGCCCTGGACCTTCTCGCGGACGATCTTCTCCGACTCGTACTTCGTCCGGTGGTAGGGCGTGTGCAGCTCCTGGCCCTCGTCGAACATGTCCTCGGTGAAGTGGCCCTTGTAGCGGCCGGCCACGGCGACGGAGGAGACGTGCTGGAAGACCCCCGCGCCGAGCTCGTTGGCGAGCTGGACGGCGTTCTGGGTCCCGCCGACGTTGAGCAGCGCGTTCTGCGTCTCGTCGGCGGTCATGTCATAGATCGCGGCGAGGTGGAAGAAGTGCTCGACGCCCGCGAGCTTCTCCCGGTCCTCCTCGGAGACGCCGAGCAGCGGCTCGGAAAGGTCCCCCGTGACGGGCTTGATCCGTTCCCCGCCGCTTCCCCAGCGCTCGATCAGCGCGTCCAGCTTCTCGCGCGAGCCCTCGCGGACGAGCACGTGGACGTCGCCCTCGCGCTCGAGCAGCCGTTCGACCAGATGGCGGCCGATGAATCCGGTCGCGCCGGTCACGAAGTAGCTCACCGCGTTCTCCTCCTCGGACCCTGCATGGGTCCGGGAGCCTAACTGCCCGCGTCAGCCGGCGCTGAGCCTCCAGCCCCCGGCCTCGCGCACGAGGGGCTGGCGCGAGTCGCGCGCGCCGTCGCGCTCGGAGGCGGTGATGCGCGCGACCGCGCGGTCGCCGCTGACCGAGATCGAGCGGATAGCGATGCCGTACTGCGGGCCGCCCTCGTCGATCCGGGGCGCCACGAGGTGGCGGGCGCAGCTGCCGCCCGCCGCTTCGACGCGCGCGAGCACCGCCCGGGCGAGCAGGTCGCGGCAGATCGTGCGCGCGTCGCCGGCGCGCACCGCGGCGGCGTAGCGCCGCAACGTGGCTGCGATCGCCCTGCCCTCGGGGCCGCTCGTCGCGGCAGGATCGGCCGCGGGCGCGGCGGTGGCGGTCGGGGTGGAGGTCGCCGTCGGCGTCGCGCTCGCCGCCGGGCGCGCGTCGCCGTCGCCGCAGCCCGCGAGCGCGGCGGCGGCCAGGACGGCGATCAGCATGCGAGGCATCCAGTGGAAGGCTAGGGGCCCCGGGACGGTCCCAGACGCGAAGTTGAGCCTTCGAGCCCATGTGGCGGCGGGTGGCCGGTGCGAGCCTTCGGCCCGTGCGGCGCGCGCGCGGAGAGCTGGGCCAGACGGCGGTCGAGTACGGGGGCATCCTGGCGGTGATCGCGGTCGTCTTCGTGGCGCTGTTCGCCACGCCGCTCGGCGACGACGTGTCCTGCACGGCGCAGCGCGCCGTCGCCCAGGTGCTCGACTCGGACCCGCCCGGGTGTGCCGGCGGCGGGGGCGGGGAGGGGCGGGCGGCCACGGGCGACCCGGACGCGGACACGGACGGCGACGGCGTCCCGGACGCGGCCGAGCGCGAGGCCGGCACGGACCCGGCGAAGGCCGACAGCGACGGCGACGGGCTCAGCGACCGCGAGGAGCTCGAGCTCGGCACGAACCCGACGGCCGTCGACACGGACGGCGACGGCGCGCTCGACGGGCAGGAGCTCGAGGCCGACTCGGATCTGTTCGCGACCGACACGGACGGCGACGGCCACCCCGACGGGGACGACGGCGACCCGCTCACCTACGACGGCGGCGCCGACGACGCCGTCGCGGGCTTCGTCTGCGGCGACTCGTCCGCGCTGTTCTGCCCGGACGAGGACGCGGGGTCGCGCGGCACTACGGAGTACATCTTCGGCCAGATCGCGAGCGGGCTGCTCGCGCTGGGCGACGTCCGCGACGGCATCGACGCGCTCGCGAGAGGGAAGTTCGGCGACGCGTTCTGGGCCGCGGTGGGCATCGTCCCCGCCGTCGGCGACGCGGCCAAGATCGGCAAGAAGGTCCGCGACCTCGTCAAGAGGTTCCCCGGCCGACGCGCGGAGGCCATGGGGGTCATCTTCAAGCTGTTCCCTGAAGGGAAGCTGCGCCAGGTCGCGCTCGACGCGGCGACCGACGGCGGCTACAGCGCGCTGAAGTCGAAGGGGCTCGGCGACGACGCGATCAGGCGGCTGGCGGAGAAGGGCAACGACCTCCGGCGGCTCGCCGACAACGCGCGCCTGGGCTCGCGCACGCTCGACCCGACCGAGGCGAAGGCGATCGACGGCGCGGTCGCCCAGCACTGGCCGAGCGCCGCGATGCGCTCGGAGGCCTACGGCGTCGAGACGGCGCTGGCGGAGCTGCGGCGCAACCCGAACATCGAGATCCTCCACACGGGCCGGCCGGGCCCGGGCAAGCCGGTCAACGGCCCCGACATCGTCGCCTATGACCGTTCCACGGGGCGGACGATCGTCGTCGAGGCCAAGAACACGGACGGCGGCAAGCCGCTCTCGCGCACGCGGCTTCGCTCCACCGCCGGCGGGCAGCGGGTCACGCAGACCTCGCCGGACTGGCTGCGCAACAACCCGGAGCGCTACCTGAAGGCGCTGCGCCAGTCGCCCGACGCCGGCGACCGCGAGGCCGCGCGCCGGCTCGAGGACATCATCGACGACGCCGACCCCTACGACGTCGTGGTCGTCGGCAGCAGGCCGAACGGGCAGGGCGGCTACGGTACGCGCGTGGACGACGCGGTCGGCGAGATCCGGGCGGGCGGGCAGGTTCAGGACGTGCAGGTCATCGACGTGCAGCGGCCCTAGCGATGGCGTGGCCACCCACCCGCGAGGCCCTCGAGCGTGCCCGCGAGGAGCTGGAGCAGCGGGTCGCCGAGCGCCCGAGGGCGCGGCTGCTCGAGCCCCTGGCGCGCACCCACCGCTGGCTCGACGAGCGCGAGGCGGCCTCGCGGCGCTTCCGCGAGGCGGCGGACGACGTCGAACGCGTGCTGGAGCGCCACGGCCGCGAGGACGCGTCGCGGATCGCGCAGGTCGGCTCCCTGCTGTGGCGGGCTGCGGAGGAAGACCTCGCGCAGCCGTGGCTGCAGCGCGCGCTTCGCGCCGGCCCGGCGCGCGACGCCGCCGCCGAGCTGCACTACCTGGCCGGGGCCTTCGGGCCGGCCGCCGCGCTCGCGCGCGAGGCCTCCGAGGACCCCGACGATCGCCCGTACCCGCGGGCGGAGGCGATCGAAGTGCTCGCGATCGCCCGGCGCGACGCCGACGGCGACCGGGCCACCCGCGCCCGCGAGGTGTTCGCAGACCTCATCCACCGGGAGCGGACGCCGCCCTACGAGGAGTCCGGCTCGGCGGGGCTGTCGCTGTTCGACTGGTTCGAGGAGGCGGCGCTGATCGAGGCCTCGCTGCACGAGGAGCGCCAGCCGGACCACGCGGCGCTGCTGGGCCTGCTCGGCGGCTAGCGGACCTGCACGCGCACGGTCCGGGTGGCGCCCGTCTCGTACGGGAAGCCGGGCGCGCGGCGGATACGCGCGCGGAACACGAACAGGCGCCCGCGCGAGCCCGCGGAGCGGAACCGGTAGCGGCCCTGGAAGGAGCCGCGGCGGTTCGTCGTCGCGTCCGCGAACGCCTGGAAGCGCCGCGCGCCGCGCAGCTTGCCCTGGAGGACGATCGGCACTCCGGCGCGGCGGACGCCTCTCAGGCGCCCGCTCAGGCGGACGGAGCGGCCGACGGCCGTCGCGCGCGGACGGACCCGCAGCGTGGCGGCGGCCCGCGCCTTCAGCGTCAGGTAGCCGTTGGCGGCGAAGCGGGCGTCGTTGGCCCGCGCGCGCCAGGCGAACTGGAGCTGGCGCGACGCCTTCGCCCGCACGGTCACGCGGAACGAGCCGTCGGACCGGGTGAGGATGCCGCGGCGGTCGATCGCCCCGGCTCCCTGGCGCAGGTCGCGCGTGAGCAGGCGAAGCTCGGCGCCGGCGATCGGGTTGCCGTCGGCGTTGATCAGCCGGCCGCGGATGCCCACCTTGCGGTTCTGGCGGACGGTCTGGCGCGGGCGCTTGGTGTTGGAGAAGCGCAGGATCACGCGCGCGGGCTCCTTGCCGCCGGTGCCGTTCGGGGCGCCGCGGTCGGACGGCGTGATCACGTCGACGGTGTAGGGCCCGCGGTCGACGACGTTGCCGCCCGCGTCGATGAAGCGGATCACGAGCGTCCGGCGGCCGACCTGCAGCGAGCTTGCGCGGAGCGTCTCGCGGCTCAGGTCCGGGCACGGCTTGGCGAGCCGGGACGAGCACGTGGCGCCACGGTCCGTGCGCTGCTCGCCCGCCTCGTAGGTGAAGCCCACGTCGTAGTCCTCCGCGCCGACGACCCGCGGGCCGGCCGGGTCGGTGAGGTCGACGATCTCCACGCGCTCGATGCCCGCGTTGTCGGCCGCGGACACGGTCACCGGGTCCGAGCCGTCGCGATAGCCGCCTGCGAGCAGGCCGTCCGCCTCGACGGAGGCGCTCGACGGAGGCGTCGGGTCGGAGACCGTGACCTTCGCGCCGTAGAAGACGTTGTAGATCCGCCCGCCCGGGCCGACCTGGCACGGGGCGGTGTTGCGGCGGTAGCAGCCCACTCGCAGCAGCAGCGTCCGGCCGTCGTTGCGGTAGGCGGTCAGGGCGGGGAAGCTCGCGCGGGTGACGGTGGCGCGGGCGAGGCGCGTCGGGTTGGCGTACCAGCTGCGCTGCGCGGTGAGCCGGGAGCGGGTGGCGTCCTCGTAGTCGCCGGCGCCGGCGAAGACGACGTTCCCGAGCTGGTAGAGCGTGAAGAACGGGCGCGTCCCCGACACCGCCGGGTTGCCGTAGTCGAGCTGCCGGCTCAATGAGAAGTCGGTGATCGCCGTCCCGGCCGGGCTCGTGAACGTCAGGCCGGCGATCGCACCCGCCGCCGAGCGGGTGCCGGCGTCGACCCGGATCCCGATCAGCTGGCTCGCTCCCGGGCAGGTCGTGTCGACGACGATCCCGGGGCTCGCGAGCGCCGACCACGAGCGGTTGTCGAAGACGGTGCCCGCCGAGTTGCAGAAGTGGACGTCGTAGGTGCCGGCTTGGGCGGGCGCGGCGAGCGCGAGCGCGGCGACGGGGGCCGCGGCCGCGGCGAGCAGGCGCCGCCTCAACGGACCCGCACCCTCGCGATCCGCGAGTAGCCGCCCCAGTAGGCGTAGCCGCTGTCGCGCTCGATCTTGATCCGGAACTGGAACGTGCGGCCGCGCGAGGACGGGTCGCGGAAGACGTAGCTGACGCGGAACCGGCCGTCGCGGCCGATCGTGCCGTCGGCGAAGGTGCGGAAGCGCCCGCGCTTGCCCGGCCGGCCCTGGGCGACGATGTCGACGCTGCGCCGCGGGCGCTTGCCGGCGAGCCGGCCCGTGAGCCTCACCCGCTGGCCGACGCGGACGCTGTGGGGACGCGGCCGGATCGTCGCCGTGGCGCGCGCGAGCAGCGTCACGTAGCCGTTGGCGGCGTAGCGGACGTCGTTGACGTGCGAGGCCCAGGCGAACTGGTACAGCCGCGAGGCGTAGGCGGTGGCGCGGTAGCGGAACCGGCCCTCGCCGTCCGTCGTCACATAGGAGCGCAGCTTCGCCTCGTCGTCGTCGATGTCGCGCGTGAGCACGGCGACGCGCGCGTTCGCGATCGGTTGGCCGCCGGCGTTGAGCAGCTGGCCGGCGACGTCGGCCTTGGAGAGGAAGCCGATCGTGCGTCGCGTGCGGCTGTTGCCGCGCGTGAAGCGGGCGGTGATCGTGGCCGGCTCGGTGGCGTTGGCGCCGTTGAGGGCGCCGCGATCGGACGGGCTCGCGACCTCGGCCTCGTAAGGGCCGCGCTCGACGACGTTGCGGCCGGCGTCGTAGGCCCGCACGAGCAGCTTGCGCCGGCCGGCCTGCAGCGAGGTCGGGCGCAGCGTCTCCCCGTAGGAGAGCTGCGGGCACGGGGAGGCGAAGCGGAAGCTGCAGCTCGCGCCGCGGTCGGTCTGCACGCCGCCCGCGTCCGTGTCGTAGTCCTCGGCGCCGACGACGGTCGGCGTGCCGGTGACGTCGACGATCTCGACCCGGCGGATGCCGGAGGGGTCCGAGACCTTCACGCGCACGGGGTCGGAGCCGTCGACCCGGCCGCCGCGCAGCAGGCCGTCGGCGTCGACGGTGAGGTCGCGCGGCGCGGCGGGATCGTTGACGTCGATCTCCGCGCCGCGGATGTTGTTGGCGATGTGCGCGGCGCCGGTCGAGCTGCACGGCGTGCCGCGCTGCGTGCAGCCGATCCGCACGGTCAGGCTGCGGGCGCCTCCCTGATATGAGGCGAGCGCGGGGAAGCTGGCCCGGGACACGGTCACGATGCCCGTGTCGGCGTTGCCCTCCGGATAGCCGTACCAGCGCCCCTGGCCGTTGAGCCGGTTGCGCGTGCCGTCGGGGTAGTTGCCCGCGCCCTCGATCGCGGTCCCGCCGAGCGCGGTGATCACGTGGTAGCGGTGCGTGCCGTCCTGCGTCGGGTTGCGGAAGATGATCCGCTTCGTCAGCCGGAAGTCGGAGATCGAGGTCCCGGACGGGGTCCGGAACTGCAGCGAGGCCTGGGCCCCGTCGGCGGTGCGGCCACCCGGCGTCTGGTTGAGGCCGATGTTGTCGTCGCCCGCGCAGTCCTGGTCGGCGGTGATCGAGTTCACGGGAGCGATCAGCTCCCACGAGCGGTTGTCCCAGCTGCGCCCGGCCGCGGTGCACGCGTACACCGTGTAGACGCCGGCCTGCGCCGGCGCCGCCGCCGCGAGCGCCACCAAGCTCCCGGCCAGCGCCGCGATGCCCCCTGTCCGTCTCATCCGCTCGCTCTATACCCGGGCACTCCGGGAAGTTGCGCGGTGGCTAGACACCGGTTCCGGTGCCCGAGCGGCCCGCTCCGCCGGCGAAGCGGCCGGCGCCCTCGATCGCGGTCCGCAGCACCTCCCGGCCGAGCTCGGCCTCGCGGGCCAGGCCGGCGGCCTCGAGCAGCGCGCGGCGGTCGGAGAGCATGGTGTCCTGCGGGAACGCCGCGAGCCCCTCGGCCATCGCGAGCGCGCGCTTGACGTGCTCGCCGGCGGGGACGACCTCGGTCACGAGGCCGATCGCGTGCGCCTCGGCGGCCTCGATCGTGCGGCCGGTGAGGATCAGGTCGAGCGCGCGGCCCTCGCCGACGATCCGCGGCAGCCGCTGGGTGCCGCCGTCGATCAGCGGGACGCCCCAGCGGCGCTCGGCGAACCCGAAGCGCGCGGCCTCCGTGGCCACGCGCAAGTCGCACCAGAGCGCGAGCTCGAAGCCCCCGGCCAGGCACCAGCCCGAGACGGCGGCGATCGTCGGCTTCGGCGAGCTCAGGCGGGTGAAGCCGAGCGGGCCGCCCGGCGCGTCCGGGTCGAGCGTCTCGATCGCCTTGAGGTCCGCGCCCGCGCAGAACGCCTGCTCGCCGGCGCCCGTGAGCACGAGCACGCGGGCAGCGTCGTCGGCGCAGAACGCCTCGAAGCCCTCGAGCAGCGCTGCGGCGGTGGCGCCGTCGACCGCGTTGCGGCGCTCGGGACGGTCGATCGTGAGCAGCGCCGCGGCCCCGCGGCGCTCGTACCTGATCGACGTGGCTACCAGCCGCCGCGCTGGTCGGCGCGGGCCCGGCGGGCCTTCTCGGCGGCCTTGCGGCGGTCCTTCCGCTTGTCCAGCGTGGCCTGGAGCAGGCTCATCGTGAAGATGAACAGCGGGAAGAACGCGATCAGGAAGAAGCCCGCGTTGGTGATGACCTTGTCGTTCGTCTCGCCCCACAGGCCCTCGCCGCCGTCGTGACCCTCGGAGGCCAGCGCGACCGGGGCGGTCAGGGCGAGCAGGGACACGGTCAGCAGGGCGGTGTGGAGGCTCCGGCGCATCGCCGCAAAGCTTACCTATCCTCGGGGTCGTGGCCGTCCTCATCGCCTCCGACCTCGCCAAGGACATGGCGGGGGTCCCGCTGCTGCGCGGGGTCTCGTTCCGGCTCGAGCGCCGGGACCGGCTGACGCTGTCCGGCCGCAACGGCTCGGGCAAGACGACCCTGCTGCGGATGCTCGCCGGCGAGAGCACGGTCGACGGCGGCGAGCTGAACCTCGCCAAGGACGTCCGCGTCGCGCTGCACGATCAGCGGCCGCCGCGCGAGCGCGCCCTCTCGCTGCGCGACTACGTGCTGGGCGGGTGCAAGGACCTGCTGGCGCTCGAGGAGCGGCTGGCCGAGCTCGAGCACGCGATGGCCGGTGGAGACACCTCGCCGGCCACGCTGGAGGCGTACGCCACGGCGCAGGCCCGGCTGGAGCACGCCGGCGGCTACACCTGGCGCGAGGGCGTCAACGCGACCCTGCACGGCCTCGGCTTCGGCGACGAGCACCTCGACCGCTCGCTGGAGACCTTCTCGGGCGGCGAGCTCACGCGCGCCTCGCTGGCGCGCGCGCTGGCCGGCGACCCCGACCTGCTGCTGCTCGACGAGCCGACCAACCACCTCGACATCGAGTCGCTGGAGTGGCTGGAGTCGCACCTGCAGACACTCGACGCCGCCGTCGTGCTGGTGGCGCACGACCGCTGGTTCCTGGAGGCCGTCGGCACGTCGGTGCTGGAGCTCGAGGGCGGGCGCGCGCGGTTCTTCAAGGGCACCTGGCACGCGTGGCGCAAGGAGCAGGCGGCGCGCGAGCTCGCGCTCGGGCGCGCGATCGAGAAGCAGGAGGCCGAGATCGCCCGGCTCGAGCGCTTCGTGACCCGGTTCCGGGCGGGCACGCGCGCGAAGCAGGCGCAGTCGCGCCAGAAGCGGCTCGACAAGATGGACAAGATCGAGCGCGACCCGCGCGACGGCAAGGGGCTCGGCTTCGCCTTCAAGCCGCCCGAGCGCTCCGGGCGCGTGATCTTCGAGGTCGAGGACGGCACGCTGACGATCGGGAAGCGGACGCTGCTCGAGCACTTCGAGCTGTGGCTCGAGCGTGGCGAGCACGTGTCGCTGATCGGCCCCAACGGAACGGGCAAGACCACGCTCATACACGCTTTGATCGGCGAACACGATCTTGCTTCCGGCAGGCTGCGCCGCGGGCACAACGTCAAGGTCGGGCTGCTCTCCCAGCACGCCGACGAGCTCGGCGCCAAGGGCGCGCGCACCGTGCTCGAGGCGGCGCAGCGCTCGACCGGCCTCAAGCCCAACGAGGCGCGCTCGCTGCTCGGGCGCTTCCTGTTCTCCGGCGAGGCGGCCGAGAAGCCGCTCGACGGACTGTCGGGCGGTGAGCGGCGGCGGCTGTCGCTGGCGATCCTCGTGCACTCCGGCGCCAACGTGCTCGTGCTCGACGAGCCCACCAACCACCTGGACCTCGAGAGCCGCGAGGCGCTCGAGGCCGCGCTGCAGTCGTTCCCCGGGACGCTGCTGCTGATCTCCCACGACCGCGCGCTGCTCGACGCCGTCGGCACGCGCACGATCGCGGTCGAGGACGGCACGCTGCGCTCCTACGTCGGCGGCTGGCCCGAGTACCTGCGCATCCGTGAGGAGCGCGCCGACGCCGAGCGCACCGCCAAGCGGACCAAGCCCGCCAAGGCGGCGCCGAAGCCGGTCGCCGCTCCCAGCAGGCCGGCGGCGCCGTCGAAGAACCAGCAGCGGCAGGCCAAGAAGATCGAGGCCGAGATCGAGGCCGCCGAGGCCGCGCTGGCCGCGCTCGAGCAGGAGCTCGCCGACCCCTCCGCGTGGAACGACCCGCGCAGCGCCGCGAAGTCGACCGAGCGCCACGAGCAGGCCAAGCGCGAGCTGCAGGCGCTCTACGCCGAGTGGGAGACCGTCGCGGGCTAGACCGGCAGCGGGCCTGGCGCCTTCACGGTCCGCAGCGCGAAGTTCGAGCGCACGTCGGCGACGTTGGGCAGCTTGAGGAGCGTCTCGAACATCACCCGCTCGTAGTGGGCGAGGTCGGCGACCGCGACCTCGAGCAGGAAGTCGGCGGAGCCGGAGACGATGTGCGCGGCGACGATCTCCGGCGTCGCGTTGACCGCCTCGCTGATGGCGGCGGCGCTGCGGTCGGAGTGCCCGTCGACCTTGAGCTCGACGAACACCGTCATCGGGATCCCGACCTTCTGGCGGTCGAGCACGGCGCGGTAGCCGGCGATCACGCCGTCCTGCTCGAGCGCGCGCAGCCGCCGCAGGCACGGCGAGGGGGAGAGGTGCAGCCGCTCGGCCAGCGCCGCGTTGGAGATCCGTCCCTCCTCCTGCAGCACGGCAAGCATCTTGCGGTCAGTGGCGTCCATGGGGCAGATCATTGCGCACAAGGTCGTTGCAGGGGCTGGAAAGAGCACCAAATGCCCGTCGGTCGGCGAGATCATGTCTCCCATGCTCTCCACCCGTTCCGCGACCGCGCTCTACGTCGGCGCCGTGCTCGGCCCCGGCGTGCTGATCCTGCCGTCGCTGGCCGCCGAGGCCGCCGGGCCGGCGTCGGTGCTCGCGTGGGCCGGGCTGCTCGCGCTGTCGGTGCCGCTGGCGATCGCGTTCGCGGTGCTCGGCGTGCGCCACCCGGAGGCGGGCGGGACCGCGGCGTACGCGCGCGCCGCCTTCGGGCGCCGCGCGGGCGCCGTGACCGGCTGGTGCTTCCTCGCCGGCGTGGTGCTCGGCGCGCCGGCCGTCGCGATGGTCGGCGGCTTCTACGTCGCCGAGCTGCTCGGCGCGGGCCGCGAGGCCGCGGTCGTCGCCGGGGCGGGCATGATCGCGGCGGTCGTGGCCGCCAACGCGCGCGGCGTGCACACCACCGCGCGGCTGCAGCTCGCGCTCGCCGCGGTGCTCGCCGCGCTGCTGCTCGTCGCGGTCGTCAGCGCGCTGCCGGAGAGCCGCGCGGAGCACTGGACCCCGTTCGCGCCGCACGGCTGGGGCGCGGTCGGCACGGCCGCGAGCCTGCTGATGCTCTCGTTCATCGGCTGGGAGGCCGTCTCGCACCTCGCGGGCGAGCTGCGCGACCCGGCGCGCCAGCTCCCGCGCGCGATCTTCGCCGCGCTCGCGATCGTCGTCGTGCTCTACCTCGGGCTCGCGGTCGCCACGATCGGCGTGCTCGGCACCGCCGGGCGGGTGGGGACGGTTTCCAACGTGCCGCTCGCCGACCTGATGGCCGCCGGCCTCGGCTCGGCCGGCCGCTCCGTCACCGCCGGGCTCGCCGTGCTCCTGACCATGGGCGCCATGAACGCCTACGTCGCGGCGGCGGTGCAGCTCGCGGGCGCCCTGGCGGACGAGGGCTCGGCGCCGGCCGGCTTGCGGCGCCCGCGCGTGGCGCTCGGCCTGTTCGCGGCCGTGGGCGCGGCGCTGCTCGTGCCGCTCGGGTTCGACGCCGTGGGGGTCGACGGGCTCGTGCGGGCCTGCAGTGCGGCCTTCGTGGCGGTCTACGTCGCCGCCACCGCCGCGGGCGTCCGGCTGCTCGACGGCTTGGCTCGGGCGGCCGCCGGGGTCGCGTTCGTGGCGGTGGCGGTCGTGTTCGCGTTCAGCGGGGTGTATGTGGTGGTCCCGGCGGTGGTCGCGCTCGTCGCGCTTACGGCAACGGCGCTGGGTGGGGGAGCGAGGGTGCGTTCTGGCCGGTGGGGTGCTGGGGGCGAAGCGGATCAGCAGCTCCTCGCCGGACGCGTGGCGCCCGACGATCTTGTCGAAGATCGCCTTGTTGACCCCGTCGGCGGGGTCGACGACCCAGCGCATGTGCGCGCCGTGGGCGACGCCCATGCCGGCGGCCTTCATCTCCGCGACGATCGCCTCGTACTTCTCCTGGCCGAGCGGGGTGCCGTCGGCGTTGCGGATGTCGAAGATGTCGTGGTCGCCGCTGAACGGCGGCGAGCAGCTGGTCGCCGCGCGAGGTCCTCGGGGCGCGCGCCGAGATAGAGGTCCTCCTGGGAGACCGTCTTGACCTTCAGGTCCTCGATCTTCGGCACGGCGCCCTGCTCGAGCCGGTCCGGGGCGTCGACGTTGGTCGGGCGGACGTCGATCTCGACGCCGGAAGATGTCCACGATCCGCCGCTCGTCGCCCGCGAACAGCACCTGCGAGCCGAGCAGCTCGACGATCACTCGACGTCGGCGCGCATGGCCTCCTTGGCCATCTCGTCCGCGACCGGCGTGGCGGCCGGCTCGCGCTGCAGCAGGGAGGCCACGGCCTGGTTGCCGGCGGAGCGCTGGAGCGCGATCAGCTCGGCGTGCCGCGGCGGCAGCGATCGGCTGGGAGACCGCCTCCGCTTCCCGCGCGTCCGTGTCGCGAGCCGTCCGTGTCCGCCGATCCGTCACCGTCGGCGCGAAATTTGCCGGGCCCTGCCGCCGCCGTCCATTCGGGTGGCTCTAGTTGCCGGTGCGCGTCCGGGCAGCCACTGCGGCACCCGGGTCGTCCGCGAACACGCCGTCGACCCCGAGCGCGAGGAAGCGGTCGAGCTCCTCGTCGCCGCTGAGGCCCGCCGGGAGGAACGCCGGCTCGGGCCGGAACGTCCACGGGTGCACGAGCAGCCCGGCGGCGTGGGCGTCGACCACGAGCGAGGTCGGCTCGTCCAGCCGGCCGTCCGCATCGCGCGGGATCACCTGGTCCTTGTGCGGGCCGATCGCGTCCGCGTAGGCGGCGATCGCGGCGAGGTCCGGGGCCGCGCCCGCCGTCAGCCGCACGAGCGGATGGGTGCCGCGCAGCTCGCGCAGGTTGCCCTCCTCGAAGGACTGGATGAAGACGGGGCCGGCGAAGCCCTCGAGCGCGGCGAGCAGCGGCGGCTCGAGCGCCAGGCCCAGCGCGGCGAAATGCGCGGGGTGCTTCGTCTCGGGATACACGCCGACGCCGGCCCGGGCGGCGAGCGCGACGACCTCCTCCAGCGTCGGGATCCCGAAGCGCCCGTCGTGGGCGACCCCACGCAGCTCGGGCAGCCGCTCGCGCGCCCGCAGCGTGCGCAGCTCGTCGAGCGTGAAGTCCTCGGTGAACCAGCCCTCCAGGCGCTTGCCGCCGACGTCCTTGGCCGTCCGGCGGCCGGCGAACTCGGGCCGGGCGGCGACGTCGGTGGTCGCGGAGATCTCGTTGTCGTGGCGCGCGACGAGCCGCCCGTCGCGCGTGGCGACCACGTCGGGCTCGATGAAGTCGGCGCCGAGGTCGATCGCGAGCTCGTAGGCCGCGAGCGTGTGCTCGGGCCGGTGGGCGGAGGCGCCGCGGTGGGCGATCACGATCGGCATCGCGTCGTTCACAACATCAGAACAGGCGCTTCACGGGTCCGTAACCGGCTGCGGCCGCCGCGGCGGAAGGCTCCGTCGCGATGCAGACGGGCACCGCCACCGGCGAGGTCATCAGGGCGGGGAGCTGGAGATCAGGCCCTCGGAGTACCTGGCGCTCGCGGGCGGCCGGGCCCTGACGATCTCGCTCAAGCAGCTGGAGCTGCTGGCCGCCTGCCGGGATGGACGTTCATCCACACGCACTTCGGGTTCGGCTACCGGTTCCAGCCCGAGCGTTCACACGTCTTTCACAACACGGCCACAGGTCGGTAACAGGAGCGGGGCTTGCCCTTGCGAGCCTCGCTCTCGACGAATGAAGAGAGAGGGAACGATGACAACTTCCAAGACGCTCCTGCCCGCGCTCGCGCTGGCACTGGCGCTCGGCGTCGCCGCGTGCGGCTCCGATGACGAGGGCACCGCGTCCGGCAGCGGTGGCGGTGGCGGCGATCAGGCCCTGTCGGGCAAGATCGCGATCGACGGCTCCTCCACGGTCGCGCCGTTCGCGCAGGCGGCCGCCGAGCTGTTCAACGAGGAGAACCCCGACGTGCAGATCACGGTCGGTGCCTCCGGCACCGGCGGCGGCTTCGAGAAGTTCTGCGCCGGTGAGACCGATATCTCCGACGCCTCGCGTCCGATCAAGGACGACGAGGAGGTCCCCGTCTGCGAGAAGAACTCGGTCTCCTACGGCGAGGTCCAGATCGCCAACGACGGCATCGCGGTCGTGACCAACAAGGCGCTCGCCGTCGACTGCCTCACCACCGACGAGCTCAAGCAGATCTGGAACAAGGGCTCGAAGGTCAAGAGCCTCGCCGAGGTCAAGCCGGATCTCCCGGACACGGAGCTTTCGCTCTACGGGCCGGGCACCGACTCCGGCACGTTCGACTTCTTCACCGACGAGATCAACGGCGAGGAGGGCGTCACCCGCGAGGACTACGAGCCCTCCGAGGACGACAACCAGCTCGTCACCGGCGTCGAGGGTGACGACGGCGGCCTCGGCTACTTCGGCTTCTCCTACTACGAGGGCGCGCAGGACCAGCTCAACCTGGTCGGCGTGGACGCCGGCGACGGCTGCGTGAAGCCGAGCGCCGAGACGATCCAGGACGGCTCCTACAAGCCGCTGGCCCGCCCCCTGTTCATGTACCCGAGCTCGAAGGCGGTCGCCCGCCCCGAGGTCAAGGCGTTCATGGAGTTCGTGGTCGCCAACCAGGCCGACATCGCGGACGCCGCGAAGATCGTGCCGCTGACGGACGAGCAGGCCACCAAGGCGAAGTCCGACCTGCAGGCCGCCCAGCAGTGACATCCCTCGCGTACACCCGTACGCGCCGCAGCGTCGGCGAGCAGGCCGTCAGATACGGCCTGTTCGCCGCCGCGGCGGTCTCCATCCTCACGACCGTGCTGATCGTGCTCTCGCTGCTGCGGGAGACGATCGCGTTCTTCGGCGACGTCCCGATCGGCGACTTCCTGTTCGGCACCAAGTGGACGCCGCTGCTGGCCGGCGACCAGCAGTCCTTTGGCGTGATCCCGCTGCTGACGGGCACGCTGTACCTGACCGCGATCGGCCTCGTCGTCGCGATCCCGCTCGGCCTGCTGGCGGCGATCTACCTCGCCGAGTACGCGCCGCAGCGCGTGCGCAAGGTCGTCAAGCCCGTGCTCGAGCTGCTGGCCGGCGTCCCGACGATCGTCTTCGGCTACTTCGCCCTCGTCTTCTTCACCCCCGAGGTGCTGCGCGGCGTCCTCGGGCTCGAGGTCAACCAGTTCAACGCGCTCTCGGCCGGGATCATCCTCGGCCTGCTCGTTCTGCCGACGATCGCGTCGGTCGCCGAGGACGCGCTGTCCGCCGTGCCCGCCTCGCTGCGCGAGGGCGCGTTCGGCCTCGGCGCGAGCAAGCTGCAGGTCTCGCTGCGGGTCGTCTTCCCGGCCGCCCTCTCGGGCGTCGTGGCGGCGCTGATCCTCGGCGCTTCGCGCGCGATCGGCGAGACCGTGATCATCCTCGTGGCCGGCGGTCAGGTCGCTCGTCTGGGCGTCGACCCGACGGAGGGCTATCAGTCGATGGCCGCGTTCATCGCGGCCACCTCGCGCGGGGACATCCCGACGGGCTCGATCAAGTTCGAGACGATCTTCGTGGTCGGCATGCTCCTCTTCGTCATCACGCTCGCGCTGAACGCGCTGTCGATCCGGCTCGTCAACCGCTACCGCCAGGTCTACGAGTGACCGGCTTGCCCATCGCATCGATGGCGCGCCCGCAGGAGACAGCCCTGCCCCGTCCGTCGACCCGGGCCCGGATCGCCGACCTCCTCTTCCGCGCGGTCATGTACCTGTCGATCGCGGTCGGGTTCCTCGGGCTCGGCGCGATCCTCTTCGACGTCGCGCGCGACGGGCTGCCGCGGCTGTCGGTGGACTTCATCACCAACTTCCCGTCGCGGATCATCCCGGAGCGCTCGGGCATCCAGTCCGCGCTCGTAGGGACGCTGTACCTGATGGCGATCTGCGCGGTGCTCGTGGTGCCGCTCGGCGTCGCCACGGCCGTCTACCTCGAGGAGTACGCCGACCGCCGCAAGTGGTTCAACCGGCTGATCGAGGTCAACATCCAGAACCTCGCGGCGGTGCCCTCGGTCGTCTACGGCATCCTCGGGCTGGCGTTCATCGTGCGCGGCCCGCTCTCGATGGGGCGGGTCCTGCTGGCGGGCGGCATCACGCTCTCGCTGCTGGTCCTGCCCGTGGTGATCATCGTCGCCCGCGAGGCGATCCGGGCCGTCCCGCCGTCGATCCGCGAGGGCTCGATGGCGCTCGGGGCGACCCAGTGGCAGACGATCTGGAAGCAGGTCCTGCCGGGCTCGGTGGCCGGCATCGCGACGGGCGTGATCCTCGCGCTCTCGCGCGCCATCGGCGAGACGGCGCCGCTGCTGATCATCGGCGCGGCCGTCTCCCCGCGCTTCAACCCGTCAGGGCTGTTCGAGTCCTTCACGGCGCTCCCGATCCAGATCTTCAGCTGGACGACGGACGCCGACCGGGAGTTCGTGAGCGCGGCGGCCGGGGCGATCCTCGTCCTGATGCTGCTGCTCGTGCTCATGAACTCCGTCGCGATCTTCCTCAGGAACCGCTATGAGCAGAAGTGGTGATGACCCGATGTCAGAGAAGCTGAGCGCCCGCCCCGAGGCGTCCACCCCCAGCACCGGACGGCGTTTCGAGCCCGCCCGGGCCGCCGCGCCCGACGGGGCGGTGGCCGTAGCGGAGCCGATCTTCGACGTCAGCGAGGTGAACGTCTTCTATGGCGAGCATCGCGCTATCCGCGACGTCACGCTGAGCATCCAGCGCAACGAGATCACCGCGCTGATCGGCCCGTCGGGCTGCGGCAAGTCGACCTTCATCCGCTGCCTGAACCGGATGAACGACCTGATCCCGACCGCGCGGGTGGACGGCCACGTCGTCTACCACGGCGAGGACCTCTACGACGCGCAGATCGACCCCGTCCAGGTGCGCAAGCGGATCGGCATGGTCTTCCAGAAGCCGAACCCGTTCCCGAAGTCGATCTACGACAACATCGCCTTCGGCCCGCGCGTGATCGGGATGAAGGGCGACATGGACGAGATCGTGGAGTCCGCCCTGCGCCGCGCGGCGCTCTGGGAGGAGACCAAGGACCGCCTGAAGACCAACGCCTTCGGGATGTCCGGCGGCCAGCAGCAGCGCCTGTGCATCGCCCGCGCGCTCGCCACGGAGCCCGACGTGCTGCTGATGGACGAGCCGTGCTCCGCGCTGGACCCGATCTCCACGGGGCGGATCGAGGACCTGATGATGGAGCTCAAGGAGAACTACTCGATCGTCATCGTCACCCACAACATGCAGCAGGCCGCGCGCGTGTCGGACATGACCGCGTTCTTCACGGTCGAGCTCGACGAGACGGCGAAGGCCCGCACGGGCCACGTGGTCGAGTACGACGTGACGGACAAGATCTTCACGAACCCCGAGGACAAGCGCACCGAGGACTACGTCACGGGCAAGTTCGGCTGATGGCACGCGAGGCGCACCGGCTCCGCTTCCAGGACGAGCTGCGCACGCTCGAGGACCAGGCGCTCGGCGCGCTGGACCTCGTCCTGACGGCGCTCGACCGCACGCTCGAGGCGCTCGAGCACCAGGACATCGAGCTCGCCTCGGTCGTGGTCGCCGACGACGACCGCCTCGATGGCCGCTACCTGGAGGTCCACCAGGGGCTGCTGTCGCTGCTCGCGCTGCAGGCGCCCGTGGCCGGCGACCTGCGGGTCGTGGCGGCGCTGCTGCACGTGATCCGCTGTGCGGAGCGGATGGGCGACCAGTGCGTGAACATCGCGAAGCTCCTGCCGATCGTGGGCCACGACGCGCCGGTCGACGAGCAGATGCGCACCAAGATCGCCAGGATGGGCGTGCTCGCGCGCTCCGAGGTCGAGCAGGCCAAGCAGGCGTTCCTGTCGCGCGACGTGGACCTCGCCCAGGACCTCGTGCGCCAGGACGAGGCCGTCAACAAGCTCAACCGCGAGTGCTTCCAGCGCGCGGTCGAGACCGGCGGAGACGTCGACGCCCGCGAGTGGGCGATGACGATGATGCTCGTGTCGCGCGCGCTCGAGCGGATCGGCGACAACGCCGTGGACATCGGCGAGCAGGTCGCGTTCGTGGTCACGGGGCTGTTCCGGGAGTTCTCGGACGCCTCGCGCGCCTAGCGGCGCCGCGGCCCGCCCGTGCCGGGCGGCCGCTCCCGCCCGCTCCGCGCGGCCCTCCTGCCCGCGGTTTGCGGGCGAGTTGTGACCATCCTGTTACGCGTGGGGGGATTTCGGGCCCGGCCGTCGTCGCTCGGCACTATCCTGCGTGGCAGATGACCCCGACGCCGTCACCGGCCCGGATCGCCGTCCTCGACAACGATTCCGGCTTCGTGCAGGTCCTCACCAAGCGGCTCGAGGCCGCCGACTGGCAGTACCGCGTCCTCGCCTCGCCGGTCCCGCTCGACGTGCTGATCTCGATGCGGCTCAACGCCCTCGTGGTCGACCCTGCCGTGCTCGGCCCGGCCGCCTGGAGCTACCTCGAGAAGCTCTGCGCCCGGCTCCCGCAGCTCGGCGTCGTCGTGTGCACCGGCCAGTCGACCGTCGCCCAGCGCGTGCGCGGGCTGCGGCTCGGCGCCGACGACTGGGTCACCAAGCCGTGCCACCCGGAGGAGGTCATCGCACGCGCGGAGGCCGTCATCCGGCGCCGCCGGCGGGCCGAGATGCGCGCGGACGCCGAGCCCGTGGTGGCCGGCGAGCTGGAGATCCGCCAGGACCAGTTCCAGGCCTTCGCCGCCGGCCGCAACGTGGACCTCACCCGCCGCGAGTTCGAGCTGATCGCTCTGTTGAGCGGCCTCGGCGGCCAGGTCATCCCGCGCGAGGAGATCTACGAGCGGGTCTGGGGCTACGCGATGGTCCACGGGGACCGCTCCGTGGACGTGTTCGTGCGCAAGCTGCGCCAGAAGCTCGAGAAGGTCTCGCCGGACTGGCGCTACATCCACACGCACTTCGGGATCGGCTACCGGTTCGACCCCGAGCCCGTCGAGGGCAGCGCGGCGGCATTGCCCGCGCCTCACGCCGCGGTCCCCGAGCCCGTCCACGCGTAGCCGCAGCGGGGTATCCTCGGCGACGTGGGCCCCGACCGCCGCACGCACCTCCGCAACGTCGCGATCATCGTCCTGCTCGCGGTGGTGGTCTGGCAGGTCCCGGGCGGCGACCGCGCGGGCTCGACGATCGCCAACCTGCTGTCGCTCATCTTCATCGGCGGCATCCTCTTCCTCGGCTACCGGCTCTACATGGAGAACCGAGAGACCATCTTCGGCCTCGAGGAGCGCCAGCGGGGCGTGCTCTACGCCGGCGCGGCGCTGATCGCGATCACGCTCGTCGCCACCAGCCGGATGTGGGGCGCCGGCGGCATCGGCGCGCTCGTGTGGCTGATGATGCTCGGGGCGGGCGTCTACGCCATCGTGGGCGTCTGGCGCGCGTACCGCGAGTACTAGCCCCCGCTCTGCCCGCCCCCGCTCGTGCGGTTCCGCGGGTTAGGCGTGGTCAGGCTGCCGAGTGGCATCTGAGTCGCGGTATGCGCGACGGAGGTGCCACTCGGCGCGTCTAGCGGGTCTCGGTGTCCATTTGGTTGCAGTTTCCTTGCGGACTCGTGACGTTCGCGTCTAGTTCTGTTCTGGTTTTCGCGCGACGGTGGCGCGGTGCATTCGGAGAACGGACAAGCCGCGGTCGAGCTGGCGGCGCTGTTGCCGTGGGTGGCCGCGGTGCTGCTCGTCGCGTGGCAGCTCGTGGTGGCCGGCGACGCGCACTCCTCGGCGGCGGTCGCGGCTCGCGCCGCCGCGCGCGCCGCAGCGTCGGTGACGACCCGGCGACCGCCGCACGTGCCCGGCTCCCGCAGCACCTGCGCCACGGGCTGCGCGTGCGCTCCCGGGCTGACGGCACCGTGTCGGTGTCCGTGCGCGTTCCGGCGCTCGCGGCCGCGCTCGACCTCGGCCGCGTCCGCGCCGAAGCCTCCCTGGGGGCGATGCCATGACCGGCGAGCGCGGCCAGGCCACGGTCGAGCTCGCGGCCCTGCTGCCGTTGCTGGCGGTGATCGCCCTTGCGGCCTACGCGCTGCTCGCGGGCCTGGCGGCCGGCGAGCAGGCCGGCGTGGCAGCCGAGGCCGGCGCGATCGCGCTGCTCCAAGACCGCGACCCCGTGGCCGCAGCCCGCGCCGCGCTGTCCGACGGCACGCGCGCGTCGGTGCGCGTGGAGGGCCGCCGAGTCAGCGTCGCCGTACGCCCGCGGGTCCCGCTCGTCGCGCGGCTCCTGCGCACGCGGGTCACCGCCGCACGCCGGACCGGAGCCCGCGCCGTGAGCCTCCGTGCCCGTGCTCTCGACTACTTCGTCGAGCCCCGCACGCCTGCTGAGGCCGGCGCCTACGTCGCTCCAGCACCTGCGGCGCCGGCGGCGCCGCATGCGCAGGCCGCCACGCGGTTCCCGCTGCGGGCGGCGGTGCTCGGCTCGCCTGCCGATGGAGTGCCGATCGGCGCGCTGCTCGCGAACGCGCTGCGCTCCGCGGCGGGCGCATCGACGGCGGTGCTGGCGGTGTGGGCTCCGGATGTGCGACCGCCGGCCTTCCGGGGCGGCCCGGCGACGCTGGCCGCGTCACGGCTCGCCGCACGGTTGTCGGCCCGCGGGCTCTCCGCAGCGGGCCGTGGGCGGTTGGCGTGGATGGCGCTCGACGACCATCCAGTCGCCGCAGCGGTGGCGGCCCGGCGGGCGGCGGGCGCGGTCGATGTCCCGCTCGTGGTCGTGCTGGCGGGCCCGCGCTGCGACGTCGTCGAGGGCGTCCTCGCGGAGCAGGACCTCGTGGTCGTCGCCTGCGCCGAGTCGGACGGAGCGCTGGCCCGGCTCGCCGTCGCGGGCTGCGCCACGGCGGCGCTCGCCTGCGCGCCTCCGCCGCCCGGCCCGTCGCGCTGGCTCGCTCGCTCCGGCCTCGCCGGCGCTCGCGGGCTCCCCGCCCAGGTCCGTTCGCTGGTCGGCGCGCTCGGTTCTGAGGCCGCATGGTGAGCATGCGCGGGCAGGCGTCGATCGTGCTCGTCGGCGGGCTCGCCGCGATCCTCGTCGGAGCGCTCGTGCTCGGGATGGTGGCCCGTGCGCTGGGACGCGAGGGCGCGGCTCAGCGCGCGGCGGACCTGTCGGCGCTCGCGGGCGCCCGGGCGATGCGGGAGGCGTATCCGCGGCTGTTCGAGCCGGCGATGTTCGACGGCCGCCCGAACCCGCGGCATCTCGACCGGGCGGCGTATCTCGAGCTGGGGAGCGCCGCCGCTCGCGCCGCGGCGCGCGGGAACGGCACCGTGGTGAGCGAGCTGGCGTTCCCGGACGCCTCGTCGTTCGCGCCGGTGCGGATTCGCGTCGCGGTGCGCGAGCGGATCGCGATCGAGCGCGGCCGGGAGCGCCGCGCGGTCGGCGTGGGGGCGAGCGCCGTCGCGGAGCTCTCGCCGCTCGGGCCGGGAGGATTGCCGGCCGGCGGCGGCTACGACGGCCCGCTGGAGCACCGCCAGGGCAAGCCGATGCGGCCGGACGTCGCGCGGGCGTTCGACCGGATGGAGCGTGCCGCCCGCGCGGACGGCGTGTCGCTGTTGATCGCCAGCGCGTACCGCTCCGACGCCGAGCAAGAGATCCTCTGGCGCCGCAACCCGGACCCCCGCTGGGTCGCCCGGCCCGGCGAGTCGCTGCACCGTCACGGCACCGAGCTCGACCTCGGCCCGCCCGCGGCTCATGCGTGGCTCGCGGCCCATGCGGAGGCGTTCCACTTCGTCCAGCGCTATCCCCACGAGAAATGGCATTACGGCTACACGCTCAACGCGCGATCCACGCCCCGGGGCGCGGGAGACGGTCGCGCGATCCCGAGCTTCGTGCCCGGGCGCTTCGCACCGGCGCTGGCGCGCGCGGCGCAGCGCTGGAACGTGTCCGCCGCGCTGCTCGCGGCGCAGCTGTACGCGGAGAGCAACTTCAATCCGTTCGCGACCAGCCCTGTGGGCGCGCAGGGCATCGCGCAGTTCATGCCGGAGACCGCTCGCGCGATGGGGCTCGACGATCCCTTCGACGCACCCGAGGCGATCGATGCCCAGGCCCGGCTGATGCGCGACCTGCTGCGGCGCTTCGCCGCCGTCCCGCTCGCGCTGGCCGCGTACAACGCCGGCCCCGGGCCGGTGGAGGCGTGCGGCTGCGTGCCGCCGTACCCCGAGACGCGCGGCTACGTCGCCCGCATCCTCGGGCTGCTCGGCGGGATGGGTGAGCTCGGCCGCGGCGAGCTCGTGGTGAGGCTTGTGAAGTGATCAGCAGGGGCGTAGCATTCGTCACATGGCCGCGCTGTTCGCCATCGGCGGCGTCGTCGGGATCTGCATCCTCGGCTACTTCTTCGGCGCCGAGTCGAGGCCGGACTTCCTCGACCCGCGTCACAAGACCGGCCGCTGGATCTGAGCCGACCGCCGGCCCCTCCTATCTTGTCGTGCGGGATGCCCGATCCCGTCGTCATCACGTATCTGGAGCTCGCGCCGGAGGACCCGGTCGTCGCGCCGTCGCGGCCCGCGCCGGCCGGCTTCTCGACCCGCGAGGTACACGACCACGCCATCAACCGGGAGCTCTACCGCCGCGTCGGCGCGGACTACCAGTGGGTCGACCGCCTGACCTGGAACGACGAGCGCTGGGCCGGCTACGCCGCCCGGGTCGAGACCCACGTCGTCGAGCTGGACGGCCGCACCGCGGGCTACTACGAGATCGAGCTCGACTCGACGGGGTCGGCGAAGATCGCGCTGTTCGGCCTGCTCGAGGAGTTCCAAGGCATCGGCCTCGGCGGCCACGCCCTGACCGCCGCGCTCACCCGCGCCCGCGAGCTGCGCCCGCGCGTGTGGCTGACGACGTGCACGCTCGACGGCCCGTACGCGCTGCCGAACTACCACGCCCGCGGGATGCGGTCGTTCCGCACCGCGACGCTGCCGGCGCCGGTCTGAGCTCGGAGCCGTTACCACCCGGTGAAGGCCCGGCAGGACCGCGGCCGGACCGTGGTGAAGTCCGACCCGTGCACACCGAACAGAACACGAGGGGCGCGGGGGTCGTGCCCCGCGACGTCATCGACGTCGCCATGGAGGCGGCGCTCAGCGCGGGCGCCGAGCTGACCGAGCGCTACGGCCGCCCGCCGCGCGGGCTCGGCGCCAAGCAGGGGCCGGCCGACCTCGTCTCGGACGCCGACCGCGCCGCGGAGGCCGCGATCGCCGCGGTCCTCGCCCGCCGCCGGCCCGACGACGGGCTGCTGGGCGAGGAGGGCACCGCGAACCGCGAGGGGACGACCGGCCTGCGCTGGGTCGTCGACCCGCTCGATGGCACCGTCAACTACCTGAGCGGCATCCCGCTGTGGTGCGTGAGCATCGCGTGCGAGGACGCCGCGGGCACGCTCGCCGGCGTCGTCCACGACCCGCTCCGCGGGCACACGTTCGCGTCCGTCCGCGGAGGCCCGGTGCGAATCGACGCCCCGCGCGTCCGCGTGCACGTCGAGGACGACCTCGCAGCGGCGGTCATCGCGGGCGGGATCGCCTGCGCCGCCGAGGAGGAGGCCAAGCGCGCCGCCAAGCTCGAGAAGAGGCTGTTCAGCCGCGTCGGGTCCCGTCGGGCGCTCGGCACGGCCGCGCTCGAGCTCGCCTGGGCCGCCGCCGGGCGGATCGACGTCGTCTACCACGAGCAGCGCATCCACCCGTGGGACGTCGACGCCGGCCTGTTCATCTGCCAGCGCGCCGGGCTGCGCGTGCACCGGCTCGGGCCGCTCGAGCCCGAGCTGGCGCCCCGCTACCTGGCCGCGCCGCCCGGCCTGGCGGCCGAGGTGCTCGAGCTCGTCGGCCCGTCCGCGAAGGAGCGCCGCCGCCGCGCCGCCGAGCGCCCGCCACTGAGCGCGACGCGAGTGGCCGAGGTGATGCGCCGCCGCCGCGAGGAGGGCTAGGCACTCGGCGATTACGCCGGCGTTGCTGCGAGCGCGGAGCGGACCGCCGAGACGGCGGCGTCGACGTCGTCGGCGGTCACGTCGAGATGCGTGACCGCCCGCACCGTGCGCGGCCCGAGCGCGCCCATCTTCACGCCCGCATCGGCGAGCTCGGCCACCAGCGCCGGTGCGTCGGCCACCGAGAAGACGACGATGTTCGTCGTCACCTCGGCCGCGTCGATGACCACGCCCGGAACGTCCGCCAGCCCGCGTGCGAGCGTGGCCGCCAGGGCGTGGTCGTCGGCCAGCCGCTCCACGTGATGGTCGAGCGCGTACAGCGCGCCCGCGGCCACGATCCCCGCCTGGCGCATCGCGCCGCCCCACATCTGCTTGTAGCGCCACGCCTCGTCGATCAGCTCGCGCGAGCCCGCCAGGCACGCGCCGACCGGCGCGCCCAGGCCCTTCGAGAAGTCGACCCAGGCCGTGTCGAAGCCGGCGGCCCACGAGGCGGCGTCCAGGCCGGACGCCACGACCGCGTTCATCAGCCGCGCGCCGTCCATGTGCAGCCGCAGGCCGGCGTCGCGCGCGACCTCGACCACCTCGGAGAGCTGCTCGCGCGGCCACACGTGCCCGCCCGCCAGGTTCGTCGTCTGCTCAACGGACACCAGCCGCGAGCGCGGCAGGTAGCGGTCGCCGGCGGGGCGCAGCGCGTCCCGCAGGGCGCCGGCCGTGAACATCCCGCGCTCGCCGTCCAGCGGGCACAGGACGGCGCCGGACAGCGCGGCGGGCCCGCCCGCCTCGGCGATCACGGGGTGCGAGCGGCGGTGCAGGTAGACCTCGTCGCCGCCCGTCCCGATGTGCAGCCGGAACGCGATCGCGTTGCACATCGTCCCGCTCGGCAGGAACACGGCCGCCTCGAACCCGAGCAGCGACGCCACCCGCGAGCAGAGCTCGTTGACCGTCGGGTCGGCGAAGGACTGCTCGTCGCCGACCTCGGCGGTGGCCATCGCCTCGCGCATCGCGGGCGTCGGCCGCGTCTGGGTGTCCGAGTAGAGGTTGACCGCGGTCACGCGACCACCGAGGGGGCGAGCTCGCGGCCGATCAGCTCGACCGTCTCGAGGTCCGTGTGCAGCAGGTGCTGGAGCATGACGCGCGACAACCCGGCCGCGCGCAGCGCCACCAGCCGATCGACCACCTCCTCGACCGTGCCGACGATCCACTGGGGCGGCGGCGAGACGAGCCAGGCGTCGACGTCGCGCGACGGATCGCCCATCGCGTGGGCCAGCGCCGCGGCCTTCTCGCGCAGCTGCTCGCGGTCGAGCCCGACCAGGAAGCCCGTCATCAGCGAGAACGGGATCGGCTCGCGGCCCGCCTCGAGGCACGCGGCGTCGACGGCCGCCTTGCGCGCGCGCACCTCCTCCACGGAGGCGAACGGCGTGTTGTACTCGTCGGCCCAGCGCGCGGCCAGCGCGGCGCTGCGCGGCCCGGCGTTCCCGCCCATCAGCAGCGGCGGGTGCGGCTGCTGCAGCGGCCGCGGCTGCGCGTCGAGGCCGGCCAGCTCGTAGTGCTCGCCGGAGAAGGAGAACGACGGCGCAGTCCACGTCCCATGGATGATCTCGAGCTGCTCGGCGAGCACGTCCATCCGCTCCCGCACGGGAGGGAACGCAAAGCCGAAGGCGCGGTGCTCGGCCTCGTGCCAGCCCGCGCCGAGCCCGAGCTCCACGCGCCCGCCGGACACGTGGTCGGCGGTGGCGACGACCTTCGCCAGCTCGGAGGGATGGCGGAACGTCGCCGGCGACACCAGCGTGCCGAGCCGCAGCGTCGTGGTGACGGCGGCGAGCGCGTTGATGGTGGCCCAGGCGTCGAGCGAGCCCCGCTCGGGGTGCTGCCCGTCCAGGTTGAGGTAGTGGTCGGAGCGGAACAGCGCCGGGACGCCGTGCGCCTCGCAGGCCTTGGCGAGCGCGAGCCAGTCCTCCCAGCTCACGCCCTCCTGGCCCTCGATCATCAGGCAGAGATCCACCCGAGGAGGGTAGGCGCGCCGGCCGGGACGTGCCCGGCCGGCGCCGTACCCCGTTGGGCCTAGCGGTGCCTGCGGGACTTGCTCTTGAACACGTTGAACGCCGGACGCGGGCTGCTGTCCGGGTTCACGAGGCCCGCGTCGAAGCGGGCGCTCGGGTCGGCGCCGAAGAACGAGTACACGAACAGGCGCGTGATCTTCGAGCGCATGCCGCGACGCCGCGTGTCGTAGCGGTTCACGAGCCGGAACATGCCCCTCGTACGCGACGCGGCGCGCGAGGTCGAGCGCTTGAAGCTCGGCAGGAGCTTCACGATGCCGCCCGTCTCGGTCAGCCAGACCTCACCCGGGACGGACCGCAGCATCTGCTTCGTGTAGCGGGTGCGCTTGCGGTTGACGTCGCCGTAGTTGTGCAGGCCCCACAGCTTCGGCTTGCCCTTGGCGTAGCGCTTGAACTTCGCGAGGTAGCGGGACATGTTGCCCGTGTCGAGCATGTCGGCCGCCATCGCGCGGAACCTCTTGCGGCCCGTGTACCTGCGCAGCACGTTGTAGTAGCCGGCCGCCTTCTTCGGGCTCTTGAACGTCGGCTGGGACTTGTGGTTGATCTCGTTCCAGGCCGAGTAGGTCCGCACCCACGGGAACGCCTTGTCGAAGGCGAGGAAGGCCTTGCGGTAGGCCTTCGCGCTCGGGGCGCGGCACGCCCTCTTCTTCGAGTACCGGCCACTGGGCAGGTAGCAGCCGCGCCGGGCCGTGAACGTGACGAGCACGTCCTGCCTGGCCCCGCGGGCGCGGTTCATGTAGGCGAAGACCTCGGCCCGCTGGGCGGCGTGCTTGTTGTAGTCCCACGGCACGAGATAGCGGACGCGCTTGAGCTTCAGGGACTGCCATGAAGCGGTGTCGAACATCTGCGGGTTCTGCTCGCCCAGGCCGACCCGGTACTTCGCGCTCGCAGGAGCGGCGACGAACAGGGACAGCAGGGCAGCGATAACGGTCAGACGGATTGTCATGCCACCCGGAACAGGAGCGAGGCCCCGTAGTTGCGTAAAGGGAGGCTTAAGACTGGGCGCCGCCTAGCATCAGATGCAGAGTTCGATGGCAGTGGACGCCGCATCCGAAGCAGATCGCCGCGCCGCGCGGCTCACGGAGCAGCGTCGCGCCCTTCCCGATCAGCCGGGGGTCTACCTGTTCCGCGACGAGCGCGGGCGCGTGATCTACGTGGGCAAGGCGAAGTCGATCCGCAAGCGGGTCGCGAGCCACTTCTCCAACCCTGCGCAGTACGGGACGACGGCGCTCACCGACGAGATCGACCACATCGAGTCGCTCGCCGTCGCCACGGAGTCCGAGGCGCTGCTCACCGAGCAGACGTTCATCAAGCAGTACAAGCCGCGCTTCAACATCCGGCTGCGCGACGACAAGTCCTATCCCTACATCGCGATCAGCCTGGACGAGGACTTCCCGCGGGTGTACTTCACGCGCGAGCGCCACCGCCGCAACCGCGCCTACTTCGGGCCCTACTCGAGCGCCAAGCGCGTGCGCGGCACGCTGGACCTGCTGGGCAAGGTCTTCCTGTTCCGCTCCTGCGAGGGCCCCGAGCCCGGCCGCCACTCCGGCTCGCCGTGCCTGGACTACTACATCAAGCGCTGCGGGGCGCCCTGCGTCGGCTACGTCTCCAAGGAGGAGTACCGCGAGGGCATCAACGGCGTGATGGCGTTCCTGTCGGGGCGCTTCAAGGAGATCGAGCGCGACCTCGAGCGCAGGATGTACTTCCACGCCGGCGAGCAGGACTACGAGCAGGCGACGATCGAGCGCAACCGGCTGCAGTCGGTGCGCGCGCTGCTGGAGCGCCAGCGCGTCGCCAACGAGGGCGCCGGCACCTACGACGCGGTCGCCGTCGACGTGGACGGCACGGAGGCCAACGCGCAGGTCTTCCAGGTCCGCGACGGCGTCCTCAGCGACCGCCAGTCGTTCTACCTCGACAACCAGGCCGAGCAGGGCACGGCGATGGTCGGCGAGGAGTTCATCCTGCAGTACTACGCCAGCGCGCTGTCGATCCCGGCGCTGATCGTGGTCCAGGGCGCGCTGGCGGACGGCTCCGAGCTGCCGATCCTCGCCGAGATCCTGTCCGAGCGCCGCGGCGGCCCGGTGGAGATCCGCGCCTCCGAGCGCGGCGGCAAGCGCCGCATCCTCGAGCTCGCCGAGCGCAACGCCCGGCTCGCGCTCGATCAGGAGAAGCTCAAGGTCGAGCGCCGCCGCCAGCAGCGCGTCGACGCCCTCGACGGGCTCCAGAGGGCGCTCCGGCTCGACTCGCTGCCGCTGCGGATCGAGTGCTTCGACATCTCGCACCTCGGCGGCACCCACACGACCTCCTCGATGGTCGTCTTCGAGGGCGGCGCTGCGAAGAAGTCGGATTATCGAAGGTTCAACATCCGCGAGGTCGAGCCCGGCGACGATTACGGCGCCATGGCAGAGGTCCTGGGTCGCCGCTACGCGCAGTGGGAGAAGCAGAACGAGCGGTCCCCGTACGACGCCGACCGCGACGCGTCGTTCGCGGCGCTGCCCAACGTCGTCGTGATCGACGGCGGGAAGGGCCAGCTCGCCGCCGGCCTGGAGCCGCTGCAGGGCTTCCGCGACCGCGGCGTGACGGTCGTCTCGCTGGCCAAGCGCATCGAGGAGGTCTTCCTGCCGGGCGTGACCGACCCGATCGTGCTCCCGCACGACACGCCGGAGCTGCAGCTGCTCCAGCGCGTCCGCGACGAGGCGCACCGCTTCGCGATCACCCACCACCGGATCCGCCGCGACAAGGCGATGACGGAGTCGATCATGGACGACCTGCCCGGCATCGGCCCGGCGCGCAAGCGCGCGCTGCTCAAGCACTTCGGCTCGCCCGAGGCGGTGCTGGCCGCGTCTCGCGAGGAGCTCGAGCGCGTGCCGGGCTTCCCGCAGAAGGTCGCGCGGGGGCTCTATGCCCACCTGAACAAGACGGGCCGATAGGTGTCCGAGACGTGCGTGATGATGGTTTCGCCTGCCAGGCGAGCGAGCTCCTTCGTCGCCGCTCGCCTTCGGCGACGTTACTCATGAACGGCTCGCGGCAGTCCCATCTCGAGGACCTGGTGGTCATCTCCGGACTCTCCGGCGCGGGGAAGTCGTCGGCGATGAACGTCTTCGAGGACGCGGGGTACTTCTGCGTCGACAACCTGCCGGCGGAGATGATCCGCTCGCTGGCGGAGCTGTTCCGCCACCCGGGCTCGAAGGTCGAGCACGCCGCCGTCGTGTGCGACTCCCGCGGCGGCGTGTACCTGTCGGCGCTCGCGGGCGTGATCGACGAGCTCGCGGAGACCGACGTGCCGTTCCGCGTCGTCTACCTCGAGGCGGACGAGCAGACGCTGATCGACCGCTACAAGGAGACCCGCCGCCGCCATCCGCTCGCGCCGCAGGGCAACGTGGCCGACGGCATCCACTCCGAGATGGCGCTGCTGGCGCCGGTCAAGGAGCGGGCGGACATCTGCATCGACACCTCGGGGCTGAGCCCGGCCGGGCTGCGGCGCAAGGTCGCCGAGGAGCTGCTCGAGCCCACGCACACGGGCAAGCTGGCGGTCACGTTCACCTCGTTCGGGCACAAGCACGGCCCGCCGCGCGACGCCGACCTCGCCTTCGACGTTCGCTTCCTGCCCAACCCGCACTACGAGGCGGACCTGCGGCCGCTGACCGGCTTCGACGAGCGCGTCGTCGCCTACGTCGGGCGCGACGGCCGCCTGGAGGAGTTCTACGAGCGGATCCTGCCGCTGCTCGAGTACCTGCTGCCCCAGTACGTCGCCGAGGGCAAGGCGCACCTCGTCGTCGCGATCGGCTGCACGGGCGGGCGGCACCGCTCCGTGGCGATCGCCGAGCATCTCGCCGCGCGCTTCCGCGGCGTGCCGGACTACTTCGTGGAAGTTCAGCACCGCGACGTGGACCGCCTGCCGGTCCGCTAGCGGCACCGCTTCCAGGGTAGGGTTCCACGCGCTTCTTTTGAACCGGGAGAAAGGTCTGAACCCATGTCCGTACGCGTCGGGATCAACGGTTTCGGCCGGATCGGCCGCAACGTGTTCCGCGCCGCGCAGGAGTCGAGCGCGGACATCGAGATCGTGGCGGTGAACGACATCACCGACTCCAAGACGCTCGCGCACCTCCTGAAGTACGACTCGGTGTACGGCCCGTTCCCGGGTGAGGTCGAGGAGCGCGACGGCGCGCTGGTCGTCGACGGGCGCGAGGTCAAGGTGCTCTCCGAGCGCGACCCGGCGGCGCTGCCGTGGGGCGACATCGGCGCCGACGTGGTGATCGAGTCGACGGGCTTCTTCACCAAGCGCGACGACGCCGCCAAGCACCTGGACGCCGGCGCGCAGAAGGTGATCATCTCGGCGCCGGCCACCGAGCCGGACGTGACCGTCGCGCTCGGCGTGAACTTCGACGACGTCTACGACGCCGACAACCACCACGTCATCTCCAACGCGTCCTGCACGACCAACTGCCTCGGCCCGGTCGCCAAGGTGCTGCACGACACGATCGGCATCGAGCGCGGCCTGATGACGACGATCCACGCCTACACGGCCGACCAGCGCCTGCAGGACGCGCCGCACAAGGATCTCCGCCGCGCCCGCGCGGCCGCCGTCAACCTCGTGCCGGCCTCGACCGGCGCGGCGAAGGCGATCGGCCTCGTGATCCCCGAGCTGCAGGGCAAGCTGCACGGCTTCGCGGTGCGCGCCCCCGTCCCGACGGGCTCGGTCGTCGACCTCACCGCGCAGGTCGCGCGCGAGACGAGCGTCGAGGAGATCAACGAGGCGTTCCGCTCGCGGGCCGACACGGGCGCCTTCACCGGCATCCTGAAGTTCACCGACGACCCGATCGTGTCCTCGGACATCGTCAAGTCGCCGTTCTCGTCGATCTTCGACTCGGGCCTCACCGCGGTGCTGGACGGCAGCCTCGTCAAGGTCGTCGCCTGGTACGACAACGAGTGGGGCTACTCGAACCGGGTGGTCGAGCTCGCCGAGAAGGTGCTGGTGCGTGCGCACGCTTGACGACCTGGACGTCGAAGGCAAGCGCGTCCTCGTCCGGGTGGACTTCAACGTCCCCCTGGACGAGGAGCAGAACATCACCGACGACGCCCGCATCCGCGCCGCGCTGCCGACGCTCGAGGAGCTGCGCTCGAAGGGCGCCCGGCTCGTGCTGGCGGCGCACCTCGGGCGCCCCAAGGACCGCGAGCCGGAGCTCTCGCTGCGGCCCGCCGCCGAGCGGCTGAGCGAGCTGCTCGGGGAGGAGGTCCAGCTCGCGCCGGACCTCGACGACGTCCCCGACGGCGACGTGGTGATGCTCGAGAACGTGCGTTTCGAGGCTGGAGAGACCGAGAACGACCCCGAGCTGGCGGAGCGCTACGCCGCGCTCGCCGACGTCTATGTCAACGACGCGTTCGGCGCCGCGCACCGCGCGCACGCCTCCACGGAGGCCGTCGCGCGGCTGCTGCCGAGCGCGGCCGGGCGGCTGCTCGAGCGCGAGGTCACGACGCTGCGCGGCATCCTGGACGATCCGAAGCGCCCGCTCGTGGCGGTCGTCGGCGGCGCGAAGGTGACGGACAAGATCGGCGTGCTCGAGGCGTTCCTGGAGCGCGCGGACGCGATCCTGATCGGCGGGGCGATGTGCTTCCCGTTCTTCGCGGCCCAGGGCCATGACGTGGGCGACTCGCTGTGCGAGGAGGAGGGCATCGAGCCGGCCCGCAAGCTCGCGGGCCAGGACAAGATCCGCCTCCCGGAGGACCTGGTCGCCGGCCGCGAGTTCAAGGCCGACACGGAGCGCCGCGAGCTCGACGGGATCGACGTCCCGGACGGCTGGATGGGGCTCGACGTCGGCTCGGCCACCGCCGAGCGCTTCGCCGGCGTGATCGCCGAGGCCGGCACGGTGTTCTGGAACGGCCCGATGGGCGCCTTCGAGCTCGAGCCGTTCGCGGCCGGGACGAAGCGGGTCGCGGAGGCGATCGCGGCGGCGCCCGGCACCACCGTGGTCGGCGGCGGCGACTCGGCCGCCGCGCTCGCCCACTTCGGCCTCGCCGACGACGTCGACCATCTCTCGACCGGCGGCGGTGCGTCGCTGGAGCTGGTCGAGGGCAAGCCCCTGCCCGGCGTGGAGGTCCTTCAGTGAGCACCCGTACCCCGTTCATCGCGGGGAACTGGAAGATGAACAAGACCATCGCCGAGGCGGAGGCGTTCATCGCCGCGCTGCTGCCGCAGGTCTACGACACCGAGGGCGTGGAGGTGGCGATCTGCCCGCCCTACCTCTCGCTGCAGGCGATGGTCGACTCCGCGCGCGGCTCGCGCGTCGGCGTCTACGCGCAGAACATGCACTTCAAGGACTCCGGCGCCTACACCGGCGAGGTGTCCGCCGCAATGCTGACCGAGATCGACGTGGACGGTGCCGTGCTCGGCCACTCGGAGCGGCGCGAGCACTTCGGCGAGACCGACAAGGCGCTGCAGGCGAAGGTGCCGGCCGCGCTGGAGGCCGGCCTGATCCCGATCCTGTGCGTGGGGGAGACGGAGGAGGAGCGCGAGCGCGGCGACACGGAGCGCAAGCTGCGCCACCAGGTGCAGGAGGCGCTCGACAAGGTGCCGATCGAGCGCCTGCCGGAGGTCGTGATCGCCTACGAGCCCGTGTGGGCGATCGGCACGGGGCTGACCGCGACGACCGAGCAGGCCCAGGACGCATGCGGCTTCGTGCGCGCGCTCGTCGAGGGCTTCGACAAGGCGGCCGGCCAGGCCGTGCGGATCCTCTACGGCGGCTCGCTGAAGCCCGAGGGGGCCGAGGAGCTGCTCTCGCTGCCCGACATCGACGGCGGGCTGATCGGCGGCGCGAGCCTCGATCCGGGCGACTTCGCCTCGATCGTGCAGACCGCGGCGAAGCTCGTCGCCACGGCATGAGCAGCACGACCGATCCGCCATTCCCGCGCCCCTGGACGGCGCGTCTGACGCTGCGGCGGATCGGCACCCGAGGGATCGCCAGTAACACCACTACTGGCTTCACCCTCGGGCACCGCCCGCCTTGGTCATACGCACCCCCAGGAGCACGGTGATGGCGGATCGGCCGTGTCCCTGCGTCTGCCTCGTCGTCCTCGACGGCTGGGGGCTGGCGGCGGAGGGGCCCGGGAACGCGGTCGCGCTGGCGGACACGCCGGTGATGGACCGCCTCTGGGCCGAGCACCCGCACACCCAACTCACCGCCTGCGGAGAAAGCTGTCGGCCTGCCGGCGGGGCAGATGGGCAACTCGGAGGTCGGCCACCTCAACCTCGGCGCCGGCGCGATCGTCCCGCAGGACCTCGCGCGCATCGACAAGGCGGTCGAGGACGGCACGCTGGGCGACAGCGAGACGCTGACGGAGCTGATGGACGGCGCGGAGCGCCTGCACCTGATCGGGCTGGTCTCCGACGGCGGCGTGCACTCCTCCGACCGCCACCTGAAGGCGCTGATCGAGCTGGCCGCCTCCAAGGGCGTGCCCGACGTGATCGTGCACGCGTTCACGGACGGGCGCGACACCTCGCCGAAGGGCGGCGCGAAGTTCCTGGCCGAGGTCGAGAAGCTCGACGGCGCGCGCGTCGGCTCCGTGATCGGGCGCTACTTCGCGATGGACCGCGACGGCCGCTGGGACCGGATCCAGAAGGCCTACGACCTGCTCGTGCACGGCAAGGGCGAGCACAGCGCCGACAGCGCCGAGCAGGCGGCGAAGGACGCCTACGAGCGCGACGAGACCGACGAGTTCATCACCGCGACCGTGGTCGGCGAGGACACGCAGATCCGCGCGGGCGACGCCGTGCTCGGCTTCAACTTCCGGCCCGACCGCATGCGCGAGATCACGCGCGCGCTGGCCGAGGACGGCTTCGACGAGATCGACCGCGGAGGCGGCGCCGTCGTCGAGCGCTACGCGACGCTGGCGGAGTACGACGAGGACTGGGACTACCCCGTCGTGTTCCCGCCCGAGCGCCCGGCGGTCACGCTCGCGCAGGTGATCGCCGACCGCGGCCTCAAGCAGCTGCACGTTGCGGAGACGGAGAAGTACCCGCACGTGACGTACTTCTTCAACGGCGGCGAGGAGGACGAGCACGAGGGCGAGACGTTCAAGCTCGTGCCCTCCCCGCGCGATGTGCCGACCTACGACCACAAGCCGGAGATGAGCGCCTACGAGGCGACGGACGCCTTCGTGGAGCGCTTCGAGGCCGATGAGCCCGCGTTCGCGATCATCAACTTCGCCAACGCCGACATGGTCGGCCACACGGGCGTGATCGAGGCCGCCGTGAAGGCGGTCGAGGCCGCCGACGAGTGCCTCGGGCGGGTGATCGAGACCGTCCACGCCGCCGGCGGCGCCTGCATCGTCACCGCCGACCACGGCAACGCGGACGAGATGCTCGAGGAGGACGGGTCGCCTGACACCGCGCACTCGCTGAACCCGGTGCCTTTCGTCGTCACGGCCGGCGCGGACGCGCTCGACGGGGAGGGGATCCTCGCCGACGTCGCCCCGACGGCGCTCGCGCTGCTGGGGATCGAGCAGCCGCCGGAGATGACCGGCCGCTCACTTCTCCTCACCTGAAGGGCCTGTCCCCATATTTGCGGATGCAAGTACCTTTGGGTGGCGGGTAGTCTTTGGGGTTCCGATGAGCACCAGCACCACACCCGACACGCCCCTCGCCACCTCCGCGGAGATCCCGCTGCGCGAGCTGGCGCCCGCCGAGCTCGGCGCGTGGCGCGGCATGCTGCGCGTGCACAGCGCGCTCGTGAAGGCGCTCGATGCGGAGCTGATCGCCGTGCACGGGCTGCCCCTGACCTCCTACGAGGTCCTGATCAACCTGCAGGCGGCGGCCGGCCGCCGGCGGCGCATGGCCGAGCTGGCCGACGGCGTGCTGCTCAGCCGCTCCGGCACGACCCGCCTGGTCGACCGCCTCGAGCGCGACGGCCTGCTCGAGCGCGATACGTGCGACTCCGACGGCCGCGGCTGCTTCGCGGTGCTGACCGATCGCGGCGAGGAGCTCCTCACGAAGGCGCGGGCGACCCACCTGGAAGGCGTGCGCGAGCGGTTCCTGCGCCACTTCGAGCCCGCCGAGCACGAGCAGATGGCCGCCTGGTGGAACCGGGTGCTGCCCGGCGCCGCGGACGTCACAGATCTCAGTCGCTCAGACTGAGATACTTGACATCCGCGCACTGAGATCTCATACTGCGCGGCAGTTCGTGATCCACTCTTCCTGACGGAGGTTTCGCCATGACCATCGTTCGCTGGGAGCCGCTGCGCGAGCTGGGCACGCTGCAGTCCGAGATGAACCGCCTCTTCAACACCGTCTTCGACGGCCCGACGCCGACCGGCAACACGATGCGCCGCTGGATGCCGGCGATGGACCTGCTCGAGTCGGGCGACGACTTCGTGCTCAGGGCCGACCTGCCCGGCATGAGCGAGGAGGACGTCACGATCGAGCTCGAGGACTCGACGCTCACGATCTCGGGTGAGCGCAAGGCCGAGCACCGCGGCGAGGGCGAGGGCTACTACCGCGTCGAGCGCTCGACGGGCTCGTTCTCGCGCTCGCTCACGCTGCCCAAGGGCGTCGACCCCGAGGCCGTGAGCGCGAGCTTCGACCGCGGCGTGCTCGAGGTGCGCATCCCCAAGCCGGCGGAGCGCAAGCCGCGCCGGATCTCGATCGGCGGCAACGAGCCCGCCGCCATCGAGGGCAGCGCGGCCTAGCTCATGCCCCAGGGGGCGGAGGGCCGACTAGGCTCTCCGCCCCTTGTCGTCCCTGCAGATCCACACCCGCGCGCCGGACTCGCTGGCCCGCACCGGCACGCTGAAGCTCGCCCACGGCGAGGTGCGCACGCCCGCGTTCGTGCCGCTCGCGACCAAGGCCGTCGTCAAGACGCTCGAGGTGCGCGAGGCCGCCGAGCTGGGCTACGACATGGTGCTCGGGAACACGTTCCACCTGTTCCTGACGCCCGGCCACGAGCTGATCCGCGAGCTCGGGGGCCTGCACCGCTTCCAGGCCTGGGACCGCCCGATCATCACCGACTCCGGCGGCTTCCAGGTCTTCTCGATGGGCCATGGCGCCGTCGCCGACGAGATCAAGGGCCGCTCGGCGCAGTCGGGCGGCGGCGAGCGCGCCGGGGCGATCCTCTCGATCGAGGAGGAGGGCGTGACGTTCCGCTCCTACCTCGACGGCACGCCCAAGTTCATGGGGCCGGAGACCTCGATGGAGGTGCAGGCGGCGCTCGGCTCGGACATCGCGCTGGTCTTCGACGAGTGCACGCCGTTCAACGTCGACCGCGAGTACACGGCGCGCTCGACGGAGCGCACGCACCGCTGGCTCGACCGCTGCCTGGCCTGGCACGCCGAGCACGGGCCGGAGGGCCAGATCGTCTACGGGATCGTGCAGGGCGGAGTGGAGGAGGAGCTGCGGCGCGCGTCCGCGCAGCAGGTGGCGGCGCGCGACGTCGGCGGGATCGCGATCGGCGGCACGCTCGGCGAGGACAAGGACCAGATGTTCGAGGTCGTCGCGTGGGCGGTCGACGAGCTGCCGGAGGGGCTGCCGCGGCACCTGCTCGGGATCGGCGAGGTCGACGATCTCGTGCGCGGCGTCGAGCTGGGGATCGACACGTTCGACTGCGCGATGCCGACGCGGATCGGCCGCCACGGGATGGCGGTGGTCCCGGACCCGGCCAAGCGCTGGCGCGTCGACCTCGCGAAGGCGCGCTGGCGCACGGCCGACGAGCCGCTGCTGGCGGGCTGCCCGTGCCCGGCCTGCGCCCACGGCTACAGCCGCGCCTACCTGCACTACCTGCTGCGCGCCCGCGAGCAGACCGTCCAGCGGCTGCTGACGATCCACAACCTCGCCTACCTGCAGCGGCTGATGGCCGGGCTGCGGGCGGCGATCGACGCCGGCACGCTGCCCGAGGCCGCGGCGGCGGTGCGCGCCGGGCGCGGCGCCCTGGGAGCTGCCCGGCTAGACGGAGCCCGCGCACGATCAGCGCGAGCGCGACCAGCAGCAACACGAGGAGCACGACCGCGAGGATCCGCGGCCCCCAGACCTGGAGCGCGCCGCGGTGGTCGAGCGTCGCGATCGCGTCCTCGCCGAGCAGCCGCCCGGCGTACGCGCCCGGCTCGGGCCGCGTCGCCGGCGCCTGCGCCCGGGCGGGCGGAACCGGCTTGGGCGCGGCCGGCGGCGCCGGCGCGGCCTCGGTGGGCTGCGTGGCCTCCGCCTCGGCCGCCGTGGGAACCTCGGGCTCGGCGTCTTCGGGCGGCGGTGCGGGCTTCTCGCGCGGGATCAGGCGGACGGCGGGGCCGGGCTTCGAGGGGGCCGGCGACCTTGCGTGGGGCCTCCGGCGCGTGCTCGCCGTCGGCGGCGGCCTGCGCGTCGGCGGCGATCCGCGCACCCGGGCGGCGGCTCGCGGCGCGCAGGCGCTCGACCTCCGCGGCGGAGCGCCGCGCGGCCTGGCGCAGCTTGGCGATCTCGGCGAGCGCCTCCTCGTGCTTCTCGCGCAGCTCCTCGAGCGCCTGCACGGCGCCGGCGCGCTCGTCCTGCAGGCGGTCGGCCTCCTCGGCGGCGGAGCGCAGCCGCTCGGCCTCTCCGCCGACCTCCTCGGCCCGCTCGCGCTCGCGGGCCAGCGCGGCACGCGCCTCGGCCTCGGAGGCGCCCATGCGGGTCAGCTGCTCGCCCTGGCTCTCGCGCACGCTCGTGAGCTCCTCGCGCAGGCGCCGGGCCTCGTCCTCGAGCAGCTCCGCGCGCCGGGAGGACTCGCCCGCGCGCGCCTCGAGCGCCTCCAACCGCTCACCGGCCTCGCGGGCCTCAGAGCGCGCGGCGCGCAGCTCCTCCTCGTGGCGGGCCCGGATCCGGCCCAGCTCCGCGCGCGCGCCGGCGAGGTCGCGCTCGAGCTGCTGGCGGGAGCCGCCGGCCGCGCGCAGCACCGGCTCGGCGGACGATTCGGGCGGGGCCACGAACCTCGGCGGCTTGGGGGGTGCGGCGGCCGTCGACATCCTCGGCGTGCTCTCGGCCTTGTGGCGGCCGCGCGGCCCCTGGCCGCCGGGCGGCGGCAGGTCCACGGTGAGCGCGCCGACCTCCAGCTCGGCGTCCCCGACGTCCTCGTGCGCGCCCTCCCACGGGAAGGCGGCGATCCACGCGGTGCCCTCGTCGGCCATCCAGGGCTTGTGGTCGAGCACCGCCAGCAGCCGGCGGCGCCCGCCGGCGACCTGGACGGTCAGCACGGGGCGCACGAAGCGCCGGCCGCGCACGCCGAACCAGCGGCCCTCGACCTCGAGCCGGCCGTCCTCGGACCACTGGAAGCGGTCGAGCTCGAACCCGGTCTGCTCGGGAGCGACGGTGCTCATCGGGTGTTGTCCTCGATCAGGCCCTTCACCTCGTCCACGGCGTCTTGCACCTGGCCCTGCACGTCGCGCTTGAGCTGGACGCCCTGCTGGACCGTGTCCTGTGCGGCCTGGTAGACCGCGATCCCGCCGGCGATCAGCGCGAGCACGAGGAGCAGCCCGATCCACAATCGCATACCCGAGCCGCGTCTGCGTGCAGGTGGGGGAGCGGAGCGGCGGCGGGAGGGCGGCGCGGGCTCGGCGCGGCGGCGGCGCGCCGGGGCCTCCTCGATCGGCTCCATCCGGCGGCGCGGCCGCTCCCGCGGCGGCATCGCGGTGGTGGCCTGGGTGCCCGCCAGCATCCGGGTGGCCTCCGTCTCGTCCATCGCCCAGGTGCTTTCCGTGTCGCGGGCGGGAGCCCTTCCCTGCAAGGCCTCGCCCAGCGCGTGCTCCATCTCGCCGGCGTCGGCGTAGCGATGCTCGGGGTCGCGGTGCAGGGCGACCATGATCGCCTCCGCGAGCGCGGGGGGCACGTCGGCGTTCAGCTCGTCCAGGCGCGGGGGCGGAGAGGTCTCCTGCAGGCGGGCCAGGTCGGTCAGGGAGGCCGCCTCGTAGGGCAGCCGCCCCGCGAGCAGCTGGTAGGCGACCACGCCGAGCGCGTAGAGGTCGCTCGCCGGGCCGGCCGGCTCGCCCCGGGCCTGCTCTGGCGAGAGGTAGGCGGCGGTCCCGAGCACGGAGCCGGCCTTGGTGATGTCGGACTGCTCGGCGGCCTTGGCGATGCCGAAGTCCGCCAGCTTGACCGCGTTGTCGCGGCTGCGCAGGAGGTTGCCGGGCTTGACGTCGCGGTGCACGACGCCGTTGCGGTGGGCGTAGTCGAGCCCGCGGCAGGCCTGCGCGAGCACGTTGACCGCGTCGCGGTTGCCGAGCGGGCCATGGTCGCGCAGGATCTCCGCGCACGACTCGCCGTCGACGAACTCCATGACGATGTAGTTGCGCGCCGTCGCCTCGTCGAGCCCGAAGTCGAAGACCTGGACGATGTTGGGGTGCACGAGCCGGGCGGCCGCGAGCGCCTCGCGCCGGAAGCGCGAGACGAAGCTCGAGTCCTCGGCCAGGTGCTCAGCGAGCAGCTTGACCGCGACGTAGCGCTCCAGCCGCGTGTCGAACGCGAGCTGGACGGTCGCCATGCCGCCGACTCCGAGCCGGCGGTCCAGCTTGTAGCGGTCTGCGAAGAGCTCGTCGGTCATTCGCCGTCGTCCTCGGGTGCAATCACACCGCCGTCGCCCGGAGGTTCCACCGTGGGCTCAGGCGTGGGCGTCTCGGTGGGCTCTGGCGTGGGCGTCTCGGTCGGCTCGGGCGTGGGCGTCTCGGTCGGCGAGGGCGTGGGCGTCTCCGTGGCCGACGGCGTCGGCGTCGGCGTCTCCTCGGCCTTGCAGTCGTTGTCGATGCGGTCGTCGATGTGCGTGAGCCAGTCGCGGATGTTGCGCTTGAGGTCGGTGTCGACGCGCCGCGGAAGCTCGCTCACCTGCTGGTTCGCGGCCTGGATCGCGGCCTTGGCCTTGGCCGTGTCGTTGTCGTCGCAGGCGGCCTGGATCTCGTCGATCGTCGACGTGAGCGCGCTCGCGCGGGTCTGGGGGATGAGCTCGGGGTCCTCACTACCGCAGCCGGCCAGGGGAACGGCCACCAGCAACAGGCCGAGCGCAAGGGTGGGGCGGCGTGGCATGCGCCGATCCAGGCTAGCGGGACGAGGGGTCGCCCCGAGCCGCTTAACCGGCCTTATTGCCCGCGCTCGAGGCGCTCGGCGAGCGAGTCCGGCAGGTTGGCGGCGCGGATCGCCGCCTGGGCGCCCGCGATGTCGTACTCCGCCCGGCGGTAGCTCGCGGTCCAGCGGTCCGTGTCGAGCAGCAGCCAGGCGGCCCGCGGGTCGCCGTCGCGCGGCTGCCCCGTCGAGCCGGGGTTGATCAACCACTGGCCGGCGCCGAGGTCCAGCTCGGAGCCCTCCTTGCGGGTCGTCCCGGAGGCGGGCGTGCCCTCCTGGCGGTCGAACGACAGCGCCACGTGCGAGTGGCCGATCAGCGAGACCCGGAAGTCGGTCACGTCGAAGCACAGCTCGGCGGTCAGCCCGGACAGGACGTACTCCCAGACCGGGTCGCGCGGGGAGGCGTGGAAGAGCCCCACGCCCTGCGCGCTGCCCTCGGGCTTGAGCGAGAGCAGGAACTCGCGCGTCTCGGGGGCGATCACCTCGCGCGTCCAGGTCGCCGCGAGCGCGGCCCCGCGCGAGAACTCCTCCAGCGAGAGCACGTCGACGACCGCCAGGTCGTGGTTGCCGGCCAGGCAGACGCTGCAGTGGCGGCGCGCCAGCTCGACGGAGGCGTCCGGGTCCCCGCCGTAGCCCACGAGGTCGCCGAGGCACCAGAGCTCCTCGGCGCCGTCCTGCTCGGCGGCGTCGATCACGGCCTCGAAGGCGTGGCGGTTCCCGTGGATGTCCGTGGCTATCGCGACCCGCATGGCGGCGTATCGTCTATTCGGTGCCGGTGCGGCTCCGCCTTCCCATCGCCATCGTCGCTGCGCTGGTGGTGGCGGAGGCCGCGGTCCTGATCATGCGGCCGCGTGGTCTCATCGAGCCCCTCGACGTCGCGCCGCGAGCCTACTTCAGCGCGGCGCAGATCGAGAAGGCCGAGGTGTTCCGCTCCGGCCAGCTGTGGCTCTTCGCCGCCCGCAGCGCGATCGAGCTGGGCCTGCTCGTGCTCGTCACCGCCCGCCCGCCGCGGGCGCTGTTGCTGCGGCGCCGTCGGGGAGTCCTCGCGGGCGCCGCGGCCGCCGCGGCGCTCTCCGTGGCGCTTTCGGCGGCCACGCTGCCCGTGCGGGCGGTCGCCCGCGAGCGGGCGAAGGATGTCGGCCTGGTGACCCAGGACTGGGTCGGCTACGCCGGCGACGTGGCCAAGAGCACGGCGATCGGCGCTGTGCTGGCGGGCGCGGGCGGCGCGCTGCTGGTGTTCGGCATGCGCCGCTTCGGCCGCGGCTGGTGGGCGCCGGCGGCCGCCGTGGTGGTCGCCTTCGGCGTCGCCACGACGTACCTGACGCCGATCGTGCTCGACCCGCTGTTCAACAAGTTCACCCCGCTGCCGGAGGGCCCGACGCGCTCGACCGTCCTCACGCTGGCGCGCGAGGCCGGCGTCGACGTCGGTCAGGTCTACGAGATGGACGCCTCGCGCCGCACGACCGCCGCCAACGCCTACGTGACCGGCATCGGGCGCACCAAGCGCGTGGTCATCTACGACACCCTGCTGGATCGCTTCTCGCCCGGCGAGGTGCGGCTCGTGCTCGCGCACGAGCTCGGCCACGTCCACCACCGCGACGTGCCCCACGGGCTGCTCTACCTGCTGCTCGTGGCGCCGTTCGGGATGCTCGCCGCCGCGCGGCTGGGGGAGCGGCTGGCGCCGCGCGACTCGCTCGCCACCGCCGCCGCGGTGCCGGCCGTCGTGCTCGCGGTGGGCCTGGTCGCGCCCGCGATCACCGTCATCTCCAACCAGCTCTCGCGCGGGGTGGAGCAGCGCGCGGACCAGTTCTCGCTCGAGCTCGCGGGCGAGCCGCGCACGTTCATCGGCTTCCAGGAGAGGATCTCGCTCACCAACGTCTCCGACCCGGACCCGCCGGCGCTCGTGCGCTTCCTGCTCGGCACCCACCCGAGCACGATCGAGCGGATCGGCCTGGCGGAGCGCTTCGACCGCTAGGAGCCTTGACAGACTCCTAGTCGGGCGGCCGCGGGGGCGTCTCGGGGAGGTTCTTGATCCCCTCGGTGGTGCGCCACTTGGACCAGTTGTCCTCCATGGCGTCGAGCAGCTCGCGGAAGAAGCGGGGCGAGAGGTTCAGCCGCGTCACCACCACGCCCGGCACCTCGCCCTCCTCGACCTCGTGGTCGACGCGCGCGAACGTGATCGAGAACTCGTAGTCGGAGTGGGCGACGTTGGCGAAGTTCGCGTAGTGGCCCGCCATCATCTCCGGCGTGGTGTGGAGGTTGAACTGGCGGTCGTCGCCGGCGTCGCTCACGGTCCGCCTAGTATCGCGCAGGTGCGCTACACCGTGCTGGCCGTCGGGAAGGTGAAGCCGCCCTACGCCGACGACGTCGCGCACTACGAGCGGCTGCTGGCCCGCCAGGCCCGCGTCGAGGTGGTCGAGGTGGCCGACGACGACGCGGTCGCCCGCCGGATCCCCGAGCGCGCGTACGTGTCGCTGCTCGACGACCGCGGCAAGGCGTACGACTCCGAGGCGTTCGCGCGCTGGCTCGAGGAGCGCCGCCAGGCCGGCCGCGACGTCTGCTTCGTCGTCGGAGGGCCCTACGGCACGGAGCTGGACCGCTGCGACCACCGGCTGTCGCTGGGCCCGATGACGCTCCCGCACCAGCTCGCGCGGGTGGTGCTGCTCGAGCAGCTCTTCCGCGCCCACAAGATCCTCGCGGGCGAGCCGTACCATCATTGACGTGACGCCGATCGAGGACCTCCGCGCCGCCGTCGAGGCGGCCGCCGCCGACCTACGCAACGGCGGCCCGGCGCCGAGCAGCGCGCCGACGCTCGAGCGCCCGAAGAAGGCGGGCTTCGGCGACTTCTCGACGAACGCGGCGATGCTGCTCGCGCCGGCGCTGAAGGCGCCGCCGCGCGAGATCGCGGAGAAGCTCGGCGCCGCGCTGCAGGCGCGGCTGGGCGCGCAGGTCGAGCGGGTGGAGGTCGCCGGCCCCGGTTTCCTGAACATCTTCCTCGCCGACGACTGGTACACGGAGGCCGCGGGCGTCATCCTCGCCGCCGGCGACGCGTATGGCGGCCACACGGCTGACCCGCCGGAGAAGGTCCAGGTCGAGTTCGTCTCCGCCAACCCGACCGGCCCGCTGACCGCCGCCTCCGGCCGCCACGCGGCCTACGGCGACGCGCTGCTGCGCCTGTTCCGCTTCCAGGGCCACGAGGTCGAGGGCGAGTACTACTTCAACGACGCCGGCGGGCAGATCACCCGGTTCGGAGCGTCGATCGTGGCCCGCGCGCGCGGGGAAGAGCCCCCCGAGGACGGCTATCAGGGCGAGTACGTCGCGGAGCTCGCCGCACAGATCCCGGGCGCCGCAGAGATGGACCCCGAGAAGGCGGCCGCCGCCGGCGTGGAGCTGACGATGGGCCGGATCCGCGAGACGCTCGCCGGCTACCGGGTGGAGTTCGACAGCTGGTTCCTCGAGCGGACGCTGCACGAAGGCGACCCGACCCCGGTCCAGGCCGCGCTGGCGAGCCTGCCGGAGGGGACGACGTACCGCGCCGATGAGGCCGTCTGGCTGCGCACGAAGGAGCTCGGCCGCGACAACGAGGACCGCGTGGTCGTGCGCCGCACGGGCGAGCCGACCTACTTCGCGTCCGACATCGCCTACCTGCGGTCCAAGCTCGACCGCGGCTTCGACCGCTTCTTGATCGTGCTCGGCTCCGACCACCACGGCTACATCGCGCGGATGAAGGGCGCCGTGGCGGCGCTCGGCGGCGACCCCGCGCAGCTCGAGATCCCGCTGCTGCAGTTCGTGCACATCGTCGAGAAGGGCGAGAAGGCGTCGATGTCCAAGCGGCGCGGCGACTTCATCACGCTCGACGAGCTGATCTCCGAGATCGGGGTCGACGCGGCGCGCTTCTTCATGCTCCAGCGCTCGCACGACTCCACGGTCGACCTCGACCTGGACCTCGCGCGCGAGCAGTCCGCCGAGAACCCCGTCTACTACGTGCAGTACGCCCACGCCCGGATCGCCAGCATCCTCGAGCGCATCGGCGCCGAGCGGGTCGAGCGGGCGCTGGCCGACGCGCCCTCCGGGCTCGAGCTGCACCCGGCCGAGCGCGACCTGGTGCGCAAGCTGCTCACGTTCCCGGCCGAGGTCGGGGAGGCCGCCGCGCGGCGCGCGCCGCACCGGATCGCCACGTACGCGCTCGAGCTCGCTCAGGCCTTCGCGGCCTTCTACCGCGATTGCCCGGTCAAGGACGCCGAGCCCGAGGCGCTGAAGTCCTTCCGAATCGGGCTGTCGCTCTCCACCAAGCGGACGCTCGCCCGCGCGCTGGACCTGCTCGGGGTCAGCGCTCCCGAGTCGATGTAGCCAGGCCGTTCTCGTAGGCGTAGACGGCCGCCTGGGCGCGGTTGACGGCGGCTCGGTAGGAGGGTGAGCGAGCGTCCGAACCGCCCCGATCTCCCTCGCTCCCCTACCCAGCGCCGTTGACGTTCGGCGAACGAGCGGTCACAGCTCGCCGAAGATGTTCAACCCGACCGAGTCCAGCGCCTGCTGGGCCTCGATGTTGAGCTGGGTCAGCTCGCCCGTGAAGAGCAGGATGCCCATCGCGATCAGGACGACCCCCGAGACCGCCGTGACGACCAGGTAGCGGTCGCGCAGCCAGCGGAACGCGGCCGTGGCGCGGGTGAAGGCCACGGCGGTGAGCAGGAACGGGACGGCCAGGCCGAGCGAGTAGAAGAGCAGCAGGATGCCGCCCTTGGCGACGGTGTCCGAGACCGAGGCGGCGGTGAGGATCGAGCCCAGCGTGGGGCCCACGCACGGCGTCCAGGCGAACGCGAACGCCGCTCCCGCCACGAGCGGGCCGCCCGAGCCGGCGCGGGCGATCAGCGCCTCCGGGCGCCACTCGCGGTTGAGCCGGTCCACGAACGGCGTGAGCAGGAAGAACACGCCGAGCGCGATGATCACCGCGCCCGCGACCTTGTCGAGCGTGCCGCGCCCGTCGCGCAGCACGGAGCCGAGCCCGGTCGCGGTCATGCCGAGCGCCACGAACACGACCGTGAAGGCGGCGCAGAAGACCAGCGCGGGCAGCAGGATCCGGCTCATCCGCCGGTCGCCGTCCTTGATCTCGGTCAGCGAGACGCCTGACACGGCCGACAGGTAGCCGGGCACGAGCGGCAGCACGCACGGGGAGATGAAGGACACGAAGCCGACGGCGAACGCCGCGATGACCGTGGTGTCGACGCCGCCGCTCATCGGTCGTACGCGGCCATGTCGGCGTCGAGCCGGCGGCGGTCCTCGGGGTCGAGCTCAGGCCCCTCGGGGGCGGGCTCCTCGTCGCGGCGGCCGCGCCAGCGCAGCGCCGCCACGCCGACGCCCAGCAGCGCGATGAGCGACAGCAGCCCGGGCACGAGCCAGGCGGCCACGTCGAAGCCCCCGCCCTCGGGGACCGCGAGCACCTTCGGCCCGTACTCCTCGACGAGCGCGGCCTTGATCTCGGGCTTGCTCTTGCCCTCGGCGATCCGGCGGCGGATGAACTCGCGCTCGCGGTCGGCGACGGGCGAGGTGGACACGTTCAGCGCGGTGCCGCACTCCACGCACATCACCTCGTCCTCGACGTCGGGCAACGTCGTCTTGGGCTCCGCGGCGAGCGCCACCGGAGCCAGCAGGAGCGCGAGCAGCAGTCCGAGCGCGAGCCTCACGCCGTCCAGCGTATCCCGCTCCGGTTAGAATCCCGGGACCCGCGGGCGTTGTCCAATGGCTAAGACGGTGGCTTCCCAAGCCACAAATGGGGGTTCGATTCCCCTCGCCCGCTTCGAGCCCGCCCGGTGGGGCGGAGGCCGTCCGGGAGTGCCGGCGGCCCCGCTACCAGGCCTGCGGCGTGCCGCAGTGCGCGCAGCACGGCGACGCGGTGACCTCGCCGGTCCAGGCGAAGCCGCACTCGCAGGAGTACAGCGCGCGGTCCTCGACGCCGCTGCCGCGGCGGGCGCGGACCTGCGAGACCGGGAGGGAGGCGCGCCGCTCGGTCGCGCGGCGGGCGGGAGCTGGGGCCTTGCTGCGGCGCTGGGAGCGCTTGAGTGTCTTGGTCTTGGTGGTGAGCTGCATCAGGTCCGTCTGATGGGAGTAACGCCAGAGTGCCTACAAGGTTTCTCGGAAGTGGTCGGCATCCCTTTAGATCCTGTTAACGAGCAGTGGACGAACGACTGGGCGCGGCCGCATCGTGACCCTGCGGACGGGATCGCCATAATCGGTGGCGATGGATCCCAGCCGCAAGCGCAAGGTCCGCTTCGTGGTGGCGCTCAGCGTCGCCGTGTTGCTGGCCGGAGCCCTCGTCTACACGAGCTTCTCCGCGTCCAGCGAGGCGCGCACGCCGAGCCAGCTGATGGCGGGCGCGGAGTCCGGCAAGGTCTACAAGCTCACGGGCAAGGTCGAGCCGGGCTACACCCGCAAGGGCACGACGACGTACTTCCGGGTGCGCGATCGCGCCGGGAAGGGCTCGGTGCCGGTCTCCTACGAGGGGACGCTGCCCGACCCGTTCCGCGAGGGCCGCGAGGTGATCGTCAGCGTCCGCCGGCAGGGCGGGAGCTTCGTCGGCGAGCGGGGCTCGCTGATCACCAAGTGCCCGTCGAAGTTCACCGCCGAGCAGAACAAGACCTGATGGTGGGCGCCTAAGTGCTGATCGCGGGCAAGGCCTGCCTGCTGCTCGTGCTCGCCACGAGCCTCTACGGCATCGCCGCTTCGCTGTACGGCGCCCGCCGCGGCCGGCGGGAGTGGGCTGACTCGGGCCGCCGCGCCGTCTACGCCGTGGCGGCCACGACCGCGCTGGCGTTCGTGATCCTCGAGGCGGCGTTCCTGCGCTCGGACTTCGCGTTCACGCTCGTGGCGACGCACTCCTCCACGACGACGCCCGCCTTCTACCGGGCGACCGCGGTGTGGTCCTCACAGGAGGGCTCGCTGCTGCTGTGGCTGCTGCTCCTCAGCCTCTGGTCGAGCTTGATCCTTTTCCTCACCCGGCGCCGCCTGCGCGAGATCGCGCCGTACGCGACGGCCGTGCTGCTCGGCTTCGCGACGTTCTTCGCGGCCGTGCTCGTGTTCCTCGAGACCCCGTTCGGGCAGGCCTCGCCCGTGCCGAGCGAGGGCGCCGGGCTCAACCCGCTGCTGCGCCACCCGAGCATGATGATCCACCCGCCGATGCTCTACTCGGGCTACACGCTGTTCGCGGTCCCGTTCGCGTTCGCGGTGGGCGCGCTGATCACGCGGCGGCTGAACGCCGACTGGATCCGCGGCACGCGCCCGTTCACGCTCGCGGCCTGGTTCTTCCTCGGCGTCGGGATCGTGCTCGGCGCCCGCTGGTCGTACTCCGAGCTGGGCTGGGGCGGCTACTGGGCCTGGGACCCGGTCGAGAACGCCTCGCTGATGCCGTGGCTGACCGGCACCGCGTTCCTGCACTCCGTGATGATCCAGGAGCGGCGCGGGATGCTGAAGGTCTGGAACGTCTCGCTCGTGCTCGCCACCGGCGTGCTGGCGATCCTCGGCACCTTCCTGGTGCGCTCGGGCATCCTCGACTCGATCCACGCCTTCGGCGCCTCGACGCTCGGCATCCCGTTCCTGGCGCTGATCGTGACGATGATCGCCGGCTCGATCGCGCTGGTGGCCTGGCGAGCGAGCGACCTGCGCTCGGAGCACCGGCTGGACTCGCTGCTGTCGCGCGAGTCGGTGTTCCTGCTCAACAACCTCGTGCTCGTCGCGCTGTGCTTCGTGATCTTCTGGGGCACCTTCTTCCCGCTGATCTCCGAGGCGATCACGGGCGATGAGGCCTCGGTCGGCCCGCCCTGGTTCGACCAGTACACGGTCCCGCTGACGCTGATCCTCGTGCTGCTGTCCGGCATCGGGCCCGTGATCGCTTGGCGCCGCGCGACCGCCTCCAATCTCCGCCGCAACATGACCGGGCCCGCGCTGGCCGGGCTGATCGTGCTCGCCGGCCTGGCGGCGCTCGGCGCCGGCTCGGAGCCCGCCGCGCTGCTGATGTTCGGGCTCGGGGCGTTCGTGCTGGCCGCGGTCGGCCAGGAGCTCTTCCGCGGCGTGCGCGCCCGCCGCGCGATGTCGGGCGACGCGGTCCCGGCCGCGCTGGTGCAGCTGGTCCGCCGCAACCGGCGCCGCTACGGCGGCTACCTGGTGCACGCCGGCGTCGCGGTGCTGTTCGTCGGCGTCGCGGCCTCCTCGAGCTTCCAGGACGAGCGCGAGGTGCTGCTGCGCCCCGGCCAGAGCGCCGACGTCGGCGCCTACCGGCGTCACCTACGTCAAGCCGACCGCCGAGCTGAAGGCCGCCCCCAACGGCCGCCTGGAGCGGATCGACCTCGGCGCGCGGCTGAGCGTGACGCGCGACGGCGAGAAGGTCGCCGACATGCGCACCGTCAAGTCCTACTTCCCGTCGCTGGCGCCGTTCCTGGGCCCGATCTCGCGCTTCTTCGAGGGCGAGGCGACGAGCGAGGTCGGCCTCAAGGCCGGCTGGCGGCGCGACGTCTGGACCGCGATCGCGCCGGACATCGGCGCCCTGCGCCCGCGCATCGAGGAGGGCGACGAGGTCTTCACGGGCGCGAACCTGAGCCCCGAGCAGCGCGACGCGTTCCTCGGCCAAGCGCTCAACGGCCTCGCCCGCTCTTACGCGAGCAACCCCCCGCCGGCGACCTTCCGGCTGATCGTCTCGCCGATGGTCACCTGGATCTGGATCGGCGCGCTGATCGCGTTCCTCGGCGGCCTGATCGCCCTCTGGCCGCCGCCGCGCGGCGCCCGCAGCCGCGCCGCCGCCTCCTACGCGGCCCGCGTCGGCCGCGAGGTCCGCATCCCCGCCTGAGATAGATGGCACTCGAGCTCCTGGTCGTCCTCGTCGTCCTGGCGCTGATCGTGCTGGTCGTCAGCGCGCCCCTGCGCCGCCCCGGCGCCGCCGACGCGGAGGAGAGCGCCGAGCGCGCCGAGCTCGAGGCCGCGCGCGAGGCCAAGTACCGAGAGATCCGCGACGCCGACCTCGACCACCGCACGGGCAAGCTCTCCGACGCCGATTGGCGCGCCCAGGACCGCGCGCTGAGAGCGGAGGCCGTGGAGATCCTGCGCCGGCTCGACGAGCTCGGCTAGAGCGAGACGGTGATCGTGTAGCGCCCGTCGCCGGGGGTCAGCTGCGGCGACGTGCTGTTGAACGGCGACATGAAGCCATGGCCGACCTCCCAGCGCTCCTTGGTCACGTACAGCTCGACCTTGAGCACGGTCCCGGCCTGGATGTTGGCGGCCGACCCGAACGCGTCGGCCCAGGAGAGCGACAGCGACGTGCTCTCGCCGCTGTTGAGGCGGAGGCCGCTCTCGCTCTTGATCAGTTGCCCGTCGCGCAGGACGCTGGCGCTCAGGATGTCCTTGCCGAAGTTCACGTGCGTGGTGTCGCAGTTGATGTCGACGGTCACGCTCGGCGCCTTGGAGTCCAGCGCGGCGCAGATGTTCTGGTAGGAGAGCTGGTCGAACTGGCGGGCCTTGCCGATCCAGTTGAGCAGCTCCTTCGGTGAGCGCTTCATCGCCTCGGCCGGGGTCGAGAAGCCCTCGAAGACGTCGCCGCTGCCGGGCCGCAGGCTCCAGTCCTTCTCGCCCAGCGAGGTGTCGGGCCCGTCCTTGAGCAGGTCCTGCACCTCCTTGCTCTGCACGGCCTTGCCGGCGCCGTTGAGCGACTGGTCGACCTTCATGTCCCACGGGACCGACCAGTCGAACGCCCGCAGGGTCCAGACCGCGGCGTCCTTCTTGACGGCGACGCCGAGCTTGAACTGGTCGGAGCCGACGAACTCGGTCAGGCGCCCGTCGTCCTCCTTGGCCGGGAGCGTGAAGCCGGGCTGGTCGTGGGCGACGGGGTCGGTCTCGGCCGGGCTGCCGGCCACGTTCTCGTCGTTGATCGAGCCGGGCGGCCAGTAGAACGGCGGGAACACGCGCTTGTTGATCTTCGAGTCGTCGTTGGGGTCGCTGACGGCGTCGTAGGCCTTCTTGTGGGCCTCGCGCGGCTCCGAGGTGATGTCGCCGGCCGGGTCGCCGCCGCGGCGGTAGACCGCGCCGCGCGTGGACGTGACGAGGTTCTGCACGAAGCCGAAGTTCTGGGAGCCGCCGAGCGTCTTGCCCTCCTGCAGCCAGACCTTCGCCGGCGTGTACTTGACGTCGGGCGACTCCGCGCGCACGCCGTCGCCGTCGGGCTTGGCCGTGACGTTGCCGCCCACCTGCGGATCGCCGCCGGAGACGCCGAAGTCGCCCGGCCCCGCCACCGGGGTCTTCTCCTTCTCCTGGCGCTGGAGCAGCGTGGTCACCGCGCTGTTGCCCGCGCTGCGCTGCATCGAGAGCACCCGGGCCGGCGTCATCGGGCCGGCGAGCAGCGCACCCAGCGGCGCGCCGCCGCCACCGCCCACGGCGGGCGCCGCGGCGGGCGCGGCGACCTCGGGCTGCGGGACCGCGGCGTGCTCGGACTCCACCCGGGCGAGCCTATAGGGACCGGGCCGCCTGTTCTAGACTTGCGCCCCGATGCTCGAAACCGTGCTCTCGGTCCTGCAGGTCTTCATCGCCGTCATCCTGATCCTGCTGATCCTCCTCCACTCGGGGAAGGACGCGGGGATGTCCGGCGCCTTCGGCGTCGGCACCGCCGGCGGCTCCACGGGCGGCTCGCTGATGGAGCGCAACCTGGACCGCTGGACGATCCTCTTCGCGGTCGTGTTCGTCGCGAACACGATCGCGCTGCTGAAGGTCTAGCGGCGCTACGCGCTCACAGCGCGTCGCCGTACAGGGTGCGCAGCTCCGCGCGGTCCGCGCGCGGCGGCGTGAGGTCGAGCTCGGGGCGCTCGGCGGCGGCGTCCGCGCACGCGTCGAGCGCCGCGGCGTCGACGCCCGCCTCGGCCAGCCGGGTCGCGCCGGTGCGAGCGCACAGCTTCGCCGCGATCTCCGCGGGGTCGCCGCCCATCGTCTCGCCGAGCCGCTCGATCCAGACCGGGAAGCGCCAGCGCGAGCGCGCCCAGCGTGTAAGGGAGCATGATCGCGTTCGCGGGCCCGTGGCCGACCCCGGCGAGCCGCACGAGCGTCTGCGAGAGCACGTGGTGCAGCCCGTAGACCGTCGAGTCGATCGTGTAGCCGGCCAGCAGCGCCCCCAGCGCCAGGGCGTCGCGGTCGGGGCCGCCGTTGCGCGGCCAGGCGCCGACGAGCAGCCGCGCGGCCTCGAGCGCCGCCAGCGTGGAGACCGGATTGGCACGTGGCGTGCACGGGCCCTCGGCGGCGTGGCCGAGCGCGTTGAGCGCGCTCGCGGCCAGCTCGGGCTCGGGCTGCGACGCCGACAGCCCCGGGTCGTTGACGACGACGGCCGGGCGCACGTTGACCGAGCCCCGGGGCGCGTCCGCCGCCTGCCGGTGCACGCGCGTCATCTCGGCGCCGGACAGCGTCGTCGGGATCGCCATCGCCCGCGCCTTGCCGCCCGAGGCGCCCGCGAGCGCCTTCGCGACGTCGACCACGCGGCCGCCGCCGAGCGCCACCAGCCGGTCGTGGGAGAGCGTGCCGAGCAGCTCGCCGGCCAGCTCGTCGACGCGCCCGGGCGCGACGTCGATCACCGTCTCGGCCGCCTCGACGACGTCCGGCGCGGCCGCGCGGGCGCGCTCCGTGGTGAGCAGCGCGTAGCCCGGGCCGCCGAGCACGCCGACCGCCTCGGCGGCCGTGCCGCGCCCGAAGCGGATCGTCCGCTCGCCGTCGTGCCAGGTGAAGCTCCTCTGATTCACCCGCGGACGGATATCACGCCTCGCCGCGCCGCAGCCACGCGGCCAGGAACGGCTCGGCGATCCGGACGAGCCCGCGGTCGCGGACCACGACCTCGTCGCGCTCGAGCGTCTCGATCGCCCGCTGCACCGTCGAGGCGCCCGGCAGGTTGTGGCGCCCGCGGTAGTCGGCCGACAGCGGCCGGCCGGGCTCGCGCGCCAGCTCGGCCAGCAGCAGCCGCTGCACGGAGGAGGCGCGCTCCCACAGCAGCGAGAAGTGCGCGTGCTCGGAGCGCAGCACCTTCGCCAGCGCGCCGGCCACGCGCCCGGCGTCGCAGCGCCCCTCCGGCGGCGTCTCCTGCCAGGCGAAGTAGCACAGCTCCTGGGTGGCGTAGGGGTGCCCGCCGGTCGACTCGATGATCGCGTCGAGCCCGTCGGGGGCGATCACCCGGCCGGTCTTGTCGAAGCGCCGGCGGATGTAGCCGCGGAAGTGCTTGGGATCGATCACGCCGAGCTCGACCTGCTTGGCGCTGCGCCAGAACGGCTCGTTCGCGTCGCTGAAGATGCGCCGCATCATGTGCCGCTTGGAGCCGAGGTAGACGTGCGCGACCTCGGGCTGGGCCTGGAACACCGCCCGCATCAGCCGCGGCAGCTTCGGGTCGATGTCGGCGACCTCCTGGAACTCGTCGAGCACGAGCGCGACCGTGCGGCCGCGGCCGGCTGCGAGCTCGCCTGGCAGCTCGAGCAGCCGCTCGATCGTGGCGTGCAGGTCCTCGCCGCGCTCGGTGACGGCGAAGCGGAAGGCGACGTTGCCGCTCTCGGGCTCGACGGTGATCGTGGGGGCGACGCGCAGGTCGGAGAAGACCCGCAGGCGCTCCTTGGCCCGCAGCAGGGGGGAGGCGACGTCGTCGTGGATCGCCCGCGCGAGCTTCTCGGCGAGCTTCGCCGGCGTCGGCGTCGTCATCAGGTCCACGCTCGCCACCAGCACCCGCTCGCGCACGAGCTCCTGCGAGGCGCGCCAGACCAGCGACGTCTTGCCGTAGCGCCGCGGGGCGAAGACCACGACGTCCTGGCCGTTGCGCACGTCGGCCTTGAGCTCGGCGATCTCCTGCTTTCGGTCCGTGAACGCGTCGTCGAGGGCGAGCGCCCCGAAGCGGAAGGGGTTGACGTCGTCTGTCACGCAGATCAGCGTAACGCAGATATGCGTAACGACAACCTCCGCGTCACGCAAGGCTGCGTGACGCGGAGCTGCGTCATCCGGTCGTCGAGAGCTCCGCGCCCTCCTCGTACCAGGAGAGGGCGTAGCTGGGGTCGTCGAGGTCGCGCGAGAGCGTCGTGAGCTTCAGCGGGCGGAACGTGTCGCACATCACGGCCAGCTCCTCGGTGCGCGTGGCGCCGAGCGACTTCTCCACCAGGCCCGGCTGCGGGCCGTGCGGGAGGCCGGACGGATGCAGCGTGATCGCCCCGATGTCGACGCCCTTGCGCGAGCCGAACTGGCCGTCGACGTAATAGATCATCTCCTCCGACTGCACGTTGGAGTGGTGGTACGGCAGCGGGATCGCCATCGGGTCCCAGTCGAGCATCCGCGGGCAGAACGAGCAGATCACGAAGTTCGGGCCCTGGAAGTTCTGGTGCGCGGGCGGCGGCTGGTGCAGGCGCCCGGCCTTGGGCTCGAAGTCGGCGATGTTGAACGTGTACGGGTACACGTAGCCGTCCCAGCCGACCACGTCGAACGGGTGGTAGTCGGTGACGTAGTCCTGGTAGCCGCCGCGCACGCGCACCTTGACGAGGTGCTCGCCGCGCTCGCGGTGGGTGGCGAGCGTCGACGGCGGGCGGAAGTCGCGCTGCGAGAACGGCGCGTGCTCGAGCAGCTGCCCGTAGCGGTTGCGGTAGCGGTTGGGCGTCTCGATCTCGCCCGGCGTGTAGAAGGTCAGCCAGCGCTGCGGGCCGTCGAAGCGGAAGCGATACGTGGTCCCGCGCGGGATCACGACGTAGTCGTGCTTGCGGTAGGGCAGCGTGCCGAAGATCGTCTCCACGACGCCCTCGCCCTCGTGGACGAAGATGACCTCGTCGCCCTCGCCGTCGCGGTAGAAGTAGTCCGCCTCGGCCTCCGGGATGCAGAGGCCGATCTCGACGTCGGCGTTGTACTGCAGCACCCGCCGGCCGAGCACGCTGTCGCCCATCGCCTCCAGGCCCATCGTGTTGGTGAGCCGGTGCACGTGGGTGTCGGGCACCCACTCCTCGATCTCGATCGGCGTGAAGTCGCCGACGTCCTTGACGCGGCAGGGCGACCAGAGGTGGTAGAGGATCGACTCGTTGCCCGAGAAGCCCTCGAAGCCGAGCACCTCCTCGACGAGCAGCGGCGCGTCCCCGTTGGCCGAGGACGCCTCGGGGTCGCGGAACTGGACGTGGCGCTTCTGCGGGATCTGGCCCAGGCTGTGGTAACGCATGGCTTAGAGATTCCCCCTCAGCTCTTGCTCGCGCTCGATCGCCTCGAACAGGGCCTTGAAGTTTCCCTCGCCGAAGCCGCGCGCGCCGTGTCGCTCGATCACCTCGAAGAACATCGTCGGGCGGTCGCCGACGGGCTTGGTGAAGATCTGCAGCATGTAGCCCTCGTCGTCGCGGTCGACGAGGATGCCGAGCCGCCGCAGGTCCTCGAGGCTCTCCTCGATCTCGCCGATCCGCTCCGGGACGTCGTCGTAGTAGGTCTCGGGCACGGTCAGGAACTCGATCCCGCGCTCGCGCAGCTCCGTGACGGTCTTGACGATGTCGCGCGTGGCGACGGCGATGTGCTGGGCGCCGGCGCCGCCGTAGAACTCGAGGTACTCGTCGATCTGGGACTTGCGCTTGCCCTCGGCCGGCTCGTTGATCGGGAACTTCACGCGGCCGTTGCCGTTGGTGACGACCTTCGACATCAGCGCCGAGTACTCGGTGGAGATCGCCTCGTCCGTGAAGTGGAGCATCTCCGTCATGCCGAAGACGTCCTCGTAGAACTTCACCCACGTCTCCATCGCGCCGAGCTCGACGTTGCCGACGACGTGGTCGATCGCGAGCAGGCCGACCTCGCCGGCGCTGCGGTCGCGCGGCGTGTAGCCGGGGCGGAAGCCCTTGTAATCGCTGCGGTCGACGAACGTGTGCAGCGTCTCGCCGTAGGCGGCGATCTGGGCGAAGCGGATCGTGCCGCCCTCGTCGGTCTCCTCCCACGGCTCGCGGATGCCCTTGGCGCCGCGGGTCGTGGCCTCGCGGTAGGCGTGCTCGACGTCGGGCACCGACAGCGCGATCACCTTCACGCCGTCGCCGTGGAAGGCCTGGTGGCGGCCGATCTCGTGGTCGGGCTTGAGCGCGCCCGTGAGCACGAGCCGGACCCGGCCCTGCTCGAGCACGTGCGAGGTGCGGTCGCGCACGCCGGTCTCCAGGCCCGCGTAGGCGACCTCCCTGAACCCGAGCGCGTGCACGTAGTAGTACGCGGACTGGACCGCGTTGCCGACGTAGAGCTCGACATGGTCGATGCCGTGCAGCGGCATGAAGTCGACGGTGCCCTCGGCTTGGGGTGCGACGACGGGCTGGGTGCTCACGGGCTGGTCCTCCCTCTCGAAGTTCGTCCCTTCATGATTGCGCTGTCAACGCGCTCGCTCAAGGGTGATTCGTTGCGCAAGACGTGACATTATCCCCGTGATGGACGAGATCGACCGGCAGATCGTTGCGCTCCTCCGGCAGGACGCGCGGCGCTCCTTCCAGAGCATCGGACTGCGCGTCTCGCTGTCGGCGCCCGCGGTCAAGCGGCGCGTCGACCGGCTCGAGGAGGCGGGCGTGGTGCGCGGCTACACGGCGTCCGTCGATCCGGGCCGCTTCGGCTGGTCCACGCACGCCTTCGTGGCCTTGTCGTGCGAGGGCCGGATGGCCGCCGCGGAGGTGCGCGAGGCGGTCGAGCGCCACCCCGAGGTGGAGGCCGCCTACACCGTGGCCGGCGAGGCGAGCGCGATGCTGCGCGTGCGCGCCCGGGACACCGCGCACCTCGAGGAGACGCTCGAGCGGATCCGCGACCACCCGGGCGTGACGCGCACCCAGACGCAGATCGTGCTGTCGACGCTGTTCGAGCGCCCGTTCGAGGAGCCGCCCGCCCCGTAGCGCGGGTCCGGCGGGCTTAGCACCGCCGCAACGCGGGCTGCGCCACCATGCATGGCATGGGCCGTTGGCTTGCAGGGTCGGGCGTGCTGGTCATCGCGGTCGCGGTGGTGGTGCTGCTGGTCGCGAGCGGTGGCGGTGACGGCGGCCCAACCGCGGCGGCGGAGCGCGAGGCGCAGGCCACGCCGACGCCGACGCCGACCGCGACGCCGCAGGCCTCGATCGAGCCCGCCGGCATCTCGGAGCACCTGCGCGCGCTGCGCGACGCCGCGGGGGAAGAGGCCACGCGGGCGGCGGGCTCGCCGGGCGACGCCGCGACCGCGCGCTACATCGCGGGCCGGCTGCGGGCGGCGGGCTATCGCGTCCGCGAGCAGGCGTTCCGGGTGCCGCTGTTCCTCGAGCGCACCCAGCCGCGGGTGTCGGGACTGCGGCTCAGCCAGGTGATGACGCTCACGTTCTCGGGCGCCGGGCGGGCGACCGGGCGCGTGCGCCGCGTCGGGCTCGGCTGCACGCGCGCGGCGTACGCGGGGCTGCGCCGCGGCGAGGTCGCGCTGGCCCGGCGCGGCGTCTGCACGTTCTCGAGCCGGGCGCGGCTGGCGCAGCGCGCCGGCGCCGGCGCGCTGCTCGTGATCTCCGACCGGGGCGCGCCGTTCAGCGGCTCGCTCGGGGCGCCGGGCGTGCGGATCCCGGTGCTGGCCGTGAGCACGGTCGCCGGCCGCTCGCTCGCCGGCCGCGTGCGGGTGCGCGTGGACGCGATCTCGTCGCGGCGCACGACGCGCAACGTGATCGGCGAGGTGGGGCCCGAGGACGCGGCCCGCGTGTTCATGGCCGGCGGGCACTTGGACTCCGTCGTCGCCGGCCCGGGGCTCAACGACAACGGCAGCGGCGTCGCCGCCGTGCTCGAGGTCGCCGAGCAGCTCGCCACGCGCCCGCTCGCCGACGGCGCCGCGCTGCGCGTCGGCTTCTGGGCGGCCGAGGAGATCGGCCTCGTCGGCTCGCGCCGCTACGTCCGCGGGCTCACCCGCGCCGAGCGCCGGAGGATCCGCGCCTACGTGAACCTCGACATGGTCGGCTCCCCGGGCGAGAAGGCCGCGGTCTACGCGGGCGAGGACCGCGCGGGCCGGGAGATCGAGGCCGCGCTGCGCCGGGAGCTGCCGGACGACGCGCCCGAGGAGCGCCTCGGCGGCTCCTCCGACCACGCGTCCTTCGACGCGTTCGACATCCCGGTCGGCGGGATCTTCACGGGCCTCGACCGCTGCTACCACCGGGCCTGCGACCGCCTCGGCAACGTCGACGCCTCGCTCGCCGCCGCGAACGCCCGGGCGACGGCTGGCGCGCTTGTGGCGTTGGCGGCGGGCTAGGCCAACGTCAACGGCGGCTGGGTAGGGGAGGTAGGGGTCGCCCGGCGCCCCGAGTCTGCCGCGAGCGTGCACTTGTTCTGCCTATGCGGAAAGAAGTGCACGCTCGCGTCGATTCGGGGGCCGCGGCGGCCGGGAGCGGGCGCCGCGGGTGGCTCCCTCGCCTCCCATCCAGCCGCAGTTGACGTGAGCCCTGCAGGCGCTACGCGTCCGGCCGGCCCATGAGCCCGCGCAGGGCGGAGGCGCCGGATGCGTCCGAGGGCGACCACTGCGTCGCCGGCCGCTGCTCGACCACCCCGTCGAGCTCGATGTCGACCTTCTCGGAGAAGAAGCACAGGCGGTCGCGGACCGGCTCGGCGTCATGCTCGGGGTCCGGGTAGCTCCACACGAGGTCCGGCACGAGCTCGCCGGCGACGCGGACGTGCCAGTAGTGCGCGGCGCCCTTGTAGGCGCAGCGCGTGAGGTGGCCGCTCGGGACGAGCCGGTCCGTGTCGACGTCCTCGGCGGGCAGGTACCAGCGCGGCGGCAGCGCGGCCTCGTAGAGCACGCGCGCCCGGCGCGAGTCCGCGAGCACCTCGCCGTCGAGCAGCACGCGGACGTGGCGGGTGGTGCGGCAGACGTCGATGCGGGAGTAGGGGTCCTTGGGGTGGCCGAAGAGCTGCTCGGCCTCCGCGAACCACTCGTCGAGCGCGTCCCAGCGGAACGCGATCAGGCCCTCGAGGAAGTCCGCCGCCGGCGACGGGTAGGTCCACGCGGCGCGCGGCACCGCGCGCTCGCCGAGCGTCAACCGCTGCCAGGCGAGCTCGCCGCGCGCGCTGGGCTCGCGCTCGCCGGTCTCCTCGAGCAGCTCGGTGTGCACCTCCTCGAGCGGGAAGTGGTAGACGGGCAGGCGGCCCGTCTCGTGCAGCAGCATCGCGCGGTCGCTGTCGACGACGGTCTCGCCGGAGGCGACGCCGCGGATCCGCGGGTGCACGCCCTCGATGAACAGGACGCGCTCGGGCACCGGCCGGTCGAAGCGCCCGGCGGGGCGCTCGCCCAGCGGTCCGCTGCCGGCGGTGAGCGACACGGACGGGACGTTACCGGCGGCGCGGCGACTCGGTCCTCACGACCAGCGCCACGGAGGCGACGATGATCGTCGCTCCGACGATCGTGGTGCTCGTGACGACCTCGTCGAGGATCAGCCAGCCGAGCACGATCGCCACCAGCGGGTTCACGTAGGCGTACGTCGCGACCTTCGAGATCGGCGCGTTCTGCAGCAGCCACGCGTAGGCGGTGTAGGCGACCCAGGAGCCGAACACGACCAGGTAGGCGAGCGCCAGCACCGAGCGGGTGGAGAACGCGTCGACGTCGACGTCGCCGCCCTCGCCGATCGCCAGCCCGACGAGCGTGATCGCGACGCCGCCGAGCAGCATCTGCCAGCCGACCGAGCTCAACGGATCGCGCGGGAGGGAGAGGCGCGGGGAGGCGAACGAGCCGGACGCCCACATCAGCGCGGCGCCTACGACGGCGAGCAGGCCGAGCACGGTGGCGTCGCCGGACTGCTCGCCCGGGCGCACGAGCAGCGCGACGCCGGCGAAGCCGACGAGCACCGAGGCGGCGCCTCGCAGGCTCACGCGGTCGCCGCTGGTCGCGCGCAGGATGATCACCCACAGCGGCACGGAGGCGATCAGCAGCGCGGCGATGCTCGAAGGCACCTCCTGCTCGGCCACCGAGACGACCGCGTTGGCGCCGGGCAGCAGCAGCCCGACGATCCCGGCGCCGACGAGCTGGGCACGGGTCGGCTTGACCGCCGCGATGCCCCGCTGCACGGCCAGGACGGCGATCATCACGGCCCCGGCGACGCCGAACCGGGCGCCCGCGCCGAGCAGCGGCGGGATCGTCTCCACCACGACCCGGATCGCGAGGTAGGTCGACCCCCAGACGATGTAGACGATCCACAGCGCCGTCCAGATCTGCCAGCCGGGCGCCGGAGAACGACCACCGGCCGGCGCCCTGGGGGAGGCTGCGCCGGCCGGGTGGGTCGCTGGTGGGGCGATGGTGCCTTCGCTCACGCGGTCCTGGCGTGTACACCGAGCCGCAGGCCGCGGCGGCCGGCGGGGGTCCGGCGCCCGGCGCGGCCGCGGCGCGACTGTGACGAGCGCGAGCCGGCCGCGCGGAGCTCCAGGAGCGCGACGACGTCGGCGGTGGGGAGGAAGGGATCGGCGATCGCCTCGCCGGTCGAGGACGCGATCGCGGCCACGAGGCGGCCGTCGGACTCGGCCACGAGCAGCGAGCCCGCGGGGACGTCGGCGGAGTCCAGCTGCGCGAGGCGCTCGAGCGCGGCGCCGTCCGAGCCGCGGGCGGCGCGGATGAGGACTGTAGGGGAGGTGATGGTGGCGGGCATGTCAGACCTTTCAACGGGCGGGGCGGCTGCGGTGTGAGATGAATGGTGGACGAGGCGAGCCAGTAGCGCAAATGACATTTCGCGGGTTCTCCTATAAGCTCAGCTCATGCTCGACGTCCGCCGCATGCGCGTCCTCCGGGAGGTCGCCATCCAGGGTTCCTTCTCCGCCGCCGCGGAGGCCCTCTCCTTCACGCAGTCCGCCGTCTCGCAGCAGATCGCCGCGCTCGAGCGCGAGACCGGCACGATCCTCGTGCAGCGCAGCGCGCGCGGCGTGCGCCTCACCGAGGCGGGCGAGGCGCTGGTGCGCCACGCCGACGCCGTGCTCGCCCGTCTCGCCGAGGCCGAGGCCGAGCTGGAGGCGATCGCCGGCCTGCGCGGCGGCCGCCTGCGGATGGCCGCGTTCGAGTCAGCGGGCGCGACGCTGATGCCGCTCGCGATCGCGGATTTCCGCGCCAAGCACGTCGGCATCGAGCTGACGATGAGCCTCGGGGAGCCCGAGCTCACCGAGCCGCAGCTCAAGAGCGGCGAGCTGGACCTCGTGCTCGGCTTCGGCTCGCGCTTCGACCAGAACGACGGCGTGGAGCGTCACTTCCTGTGTGAGGACCCGATGCTGCTCGTGCTCCCGCAGGAGCACCCGCTCGCGAACAAGCGCAACCTCCGACTGGCCGACCTCTCCGACGAGGCGTGGATCGGCGGCCCGCAGGACTGCGAGTGCAACCGCCTGATCTACGGCGCCTGCTCGGCCGCGGGCTACGACCCGCGGATCGCGTTCGAGACCGACGACTACGCGGCCGTGCAGGGCTTCGTCGCCGCAGGCGTCGGGGTGTCGCTGATCGCCGAGCTCGGGCTCACGACCATCCGCGACGACATCGTCGTCCGCGACCTCGGCCGGGAGACGCCGGTGCGCAAGATCTACGCGGCCGTCGCGGGCGGCTACTGCACGCCTGCGACCAAGGCGATGCTCGAGGTGCTGAAGGACGTCGCGGCGAACTACGCCACGCGCCGCCCGCGGCTGACGCTCGTCGGCTGAGTCAGGCGCGCACCTTCGGCTTCTCCGCGGCGGCGCGCTTGGCGCGCCGCTTGGCGGCCTTGCCGAGCACGGCCTCGGTGAGCTCCTGCAGGGAGTGCGCGAGCCGGTCCATCAGCGTCCACACGTCGTCGACCTGGTCGCGGTCGGCCACGATCCCGAAGTCGAGGTGGTCGAGGTAGCTCATGACGGTGATGTTCAGGCCGACGCCGTCCACGACCACGGACACGGGGTAGTGCGCCTCGAGCTTGGCGCCCGCCATGAACAGCGGGGTGCGCGGGCCGGGGACGTTGGAGATGACGAGGTTCACCGGCGGGCGGGTGCGGCCCATGACCTCCATCGTCGTGCGCGCGGCGAGCGAGGCGACCGCGGGCGGGATGAAGCTCGTCGCGTCCGTGAGCAGGTTCGCGGGCACCGCCTGGTGGCGCGACTTGGCGCCGCGCAGCAGCTCGTGCGTGCGCTTGAGGCGGCGCTTGGGGTCGGCCTCGTCGGTGGCGATCGGGACGATCATCATCGAGACGCGGTTGCCGAACGTGCCCATCTGCTCGTCGGTGCGCACCGACACCGGCACCATCGCGACCAGCGGCTCCTTCGGGAGCTCGTCGCGGTCCTTCAGCCAGCCGCGCAGCGCGCCCGCGCACAGCGCGACGACCACGTCGTTGACCGTCACGCCGGCCTCGTTCTTGATCGCCTTGACGGTGTCGAGCGAGAGCTGCCCGAACGAGAAGCGGCGGTGGCCCGAGATCCGGCGGTTGAACGACATCCGCGGCGCGCGGGCGGTGGTCGTCTCGAGGATCGCCGGGTCGGCGTGCTCGACGCCCAGCGCGCGGCGCACGGACGCGACGCCGCGCGACAGCCGCGGCACGCCGGGGAACGCGTTGGCGCCCGGCAGCTCGGTCAGGTTCGTGAGCGCGGTGGGCGCCGAGCGCAGGGCGCGCAGCGGCTGCAGCGGCAGCCCCAGCAGGCCGCGGCCGAGCATCTCGAGCTCGGTCGGCACGCGCTCGCCGGCGCCGTCGTCCTCGCGCGGCGGGACCTCGCGGCCCTCCGGGCCGGGGTCGAGCAGCACGGAGAGGATCTCGCTGCCCGAGACGCCGTCCACGACGGAGTGGTGGACCTTGGTCAGGATCGCCACGCGCTCGCCGCCCTGGACGCCGTGGATCACGTACAGCTCCCACAGCGGGCGGGTGCGGTCGAGCGGGCGCGAGAAGATCCGCGCCACGGTCTCGGCGAGCTGGCGGTCGCCGCCCGGCGGCGGCACCGCGGACTCGCGGATGTGGAAGTCGAGGTCGAAGTCGGGATCCTCGACCCAGTACGGGTGGTCGAGGCCGAGCGGGACGCCGACCAGCCGCCAGCGGAACGGCGGCAGCAGGTGGATGCGGCCGGCCACGAGCCGGCAGATGTCCGGGACCGACAGCTCACCACCCGACGCGGTCGCCGGGTCGTAGACGGCGAGGCCGCCCACGTGCCCGTAGGTCCGGGCGGACTCCACCGCCAGGAACTGGGCGTCCAGGCTCGTCAGCTGTCGCATCGGCTCTCCTCCTCGCGCATCGCCTTCGTGCTCACCGTGCCCGCGCCGTCGCGGGACCGAACCTTCGAACTGGCATGATCGGCCGATGAGCACGGGTGGACTCGACGCCGCCACGAAGCGGATGGTGCTCGTAGCGTGCATCCTCGGCACGACGGTCGTCACGGTCGACTCGACCGCCATCAACGTCGCGCTGCCCGCGATCGCGGAGGACCTCGGCGGCGGCCTCGCGGGGCAGCAGTGGACGGCCAACGCCTACCTGCTCACGCTCAGCTCGCTGCTGCTGATCGGCGGCTCGCTCGGCGACGTGATCGGGGAGCGGCGCGTGTTCGTGGCGGGCGTGATGGGCTTCGGCGTGACGTCGGTGCTGTGCGCGATCGCGCCGACGATCGAGCTGCTCGTCGCCGCACGGGCGCTGCAGGGCCTCTCGGGCGCGCTGCTGACGCCCGCCGCGCTGGCGGTGATCGTGCGCACCTTCGCGGAGGCCGAGCGCGGGCAGGCCGTCGGCGCCTGGACGGCGTGGGGCGGCATCGGCACGGTGCTCGGGCCCGTGGTCGGCGGCCAGCTCGTGGACTCGGCGTCGTGGCGCTGGATCTTCCTGATCAACCTCCCGGTCGTGCTGGGGACGCTGTTCATCGTCTCGCGCGCCGTCCCGGCCGACGCGCCGCGGCAGCCCGGCGCGCGGCTCGACCTCGTGGGCGCTGCGTTGTGCGCGCTCGGCCTGGCGGGGATCACGTTCGGGCTGATCGAGCAGCCGATGCGCGGCTTCTCGGATCCGATGGTCGCGGTCGCGCTGATCGGGGGCGTGGCGCTGTTCGCGGCCTTCCTGCTCTACGAGCGGCGCACGCCCCACCCGATGCTGCCGCTGGCGCTGTTCGGCAGGCGCAACTTCGCGGCGGGCAACATCGAGACGTTCGCGATGTACGGCGGGTTGAGCATCGTCTTCTTCCTGCTCGTGCTGTTCCTGCAGGGCGTCGCGGGCTTCTCCGCGCTGGAGGCGGGGAGCGCGAGCGTGCCCGTCACGCTCGTCATGTTCGCGCTCGCCGCCCGCTTCGGGCGCATGGCCGACCGCTACGGCCCGCGCTGGCTCATGGGCGGCGGCCCGCTCGTGTGCGCCGTCGGCCTGGCGCTGATGCTGCGCCTCGACGCGGACGTGAACTACTGGACCGACCTGCTGCCGGCGCTGCTGGTCTTCGCGCTCGGGCTGTCGATCGTCGTGGCGCCGCTGACCGCGACCGTGCTGTCCGACGCGGACGAGCACAACGCCGGGATCGCCTCCGCTGTCAACAACGCGATCGCGCGCGTGGCCGGCCTCGTCGCGATCGCTGCGATCGGCGCGCTCGTGGCCTCCCAGTACGGCGCGCGGCTCGAGGACGAGCTCGGCGACGTCGCCTCACCTCCCGCGGTCCAGGCCGCTCTGACAGAGATCGAGGGCCGGCCGTTCGCGGTCGAGCGCCCTGAGGGCCTGGACCCGTCGACGTCCGCGCGCCTCGTGCAGGCGCAGGAGAGCGCGTCGGTCGAGTCGTTCCACTTCGGCATCGGGATCGCCGTCGTGCTCGTGGGCCTCGGAGGCGTGCTCGGCTTCGCGGGCATCCGCAACCCGCGCCGTGCCGTCGCCGCCGAAGGCTGCCCCGGCGGCCAGTTCGTCGGGGTGCCGGAGGACGCCTCCCGCCAGTCCCCGTGTGACTGGCACCGCGAGCTGCCGGTCGTGACGTTGCCGGCTCGGGAGCGGACTGCCTGAGGCTCCGGCGGGTGCTGCGGCCGGCTCGTCGTCACGTCCTCCCGTCGCAGCGCGCGCAAGCTTGCGCTTGAGCGCTCCCGGGAGGACGTGCCGCGAGCCGCCATCGGACACGCTCGGCGGCCCGCTGCGTACGCCACCCTCGTTGGGCGGCCTCGGTAGGGGCAGTTACCGGCGGGCGCCTGGGCCATCTGCTCCTTGGGCGTCGCGATCTTCGCCCTTCGTGCCCGAGGATCGCTTGCGGCTACCGCCGGCGCGGCAGTCGGGCCCGGCTCAACGATCGCTGCTTCGCCGACGATTCGCGAGACGCCCCACCGAGCGGTGGATAACTGTGCCTGACGCACATCAATCCACCCTTCGAGCGATGCCCGCTCGAGTCGCTTGCAGCTTGTCTCGGTGACTCTCCCGGCTACTGGGCAACCGGGGGCGGCCTCGGCCGCTAGTCAGCCCACCAGTCGCGCTGGCCTTCGACGTCTCCGCGCGGATCGTCGCCGAGGTTGGGCGCGCCGATGACGAGGATCTCGAGGCCGTCCGGGCCGGCTTCGTAGCCTCGCCAGGTTCCGGGCGGGACTCGCACCGCGTCCCATTCCTCGAGCTCGACGATCTCGTCGTCGAGCTTCATCCTCCCGCTCCCGCGCACGACCACGTAGACCTCTTCCTGCGTCTCGTGCGTGTGGCCGTACGGAAAGCGATAGCCGGGCGGGACGCGCTGGTAGCTCAGGCCGGACTTCTCGAGCTCGAGTGCCTTGGTCGCCAGGCGGAACTCCAGGTCTGGCGCGCCGTCGAAGTTGGACCCGACGTCGTCCAGGCCCTCCTTGAGGTTCCTGTGCGAGAACGCCACGGCGGGATCTTAGAGGGAGGACCGAACGCGCGAGACGTGTCCGTTATCCTGGGACACAACTTGTATGCAAGCTGTGTACAAGCGACCTCCTCGTGAAAGGACTCCCGCCATGACGGCCGCCATCTTCATGATCTCGTTGAATCTCCTGCTCGTCGGATCGCTCGCGATCCGGAGCCGCTAGCCGCCGGCTCAGCGAACGCCTGCGGCTTCGAGGGCCGGCCCCATGCGCTCGGCGACCGCGATCAGGCCTGACGCCGGCCGGATCATCACCGTGAACTCGCCGATCCGGCCGTGCTCGTCGGGTCTCAGGAGGTCGATGCCCTGGAGCGTGCGATTGCCGACCCGCGCCTCGAACACGAGTCCGTGGATGCCGTCGCCCTCGAGCTCGTCGGTGTAACGGAAGTCCTCCAGCACCTGGAAGATCGCCCGAAGGATCGTGCCGACCGTCTCGCGGCCCTCGTACGGCTTGAACACCGCCGGGCTGCGGAAGGCGACGTCCTCGGCGAGGAGCGCCACGGCCGCGTCCAGGTCGGCGCGCTCGACTGCGGCGCGAAACGGGTGAGGACTCATCCGTCGGGAGCCTACGTGGCTGGGGTCTACCCTGGTGGAGATGCGGGGGATCGTCGGCGGGGTGCTCGCCGTCGCGGCGCTGGCCGTGGCCGCGGTGCCCGCCCGAGGGGCCGAGAGCGGGATCAACGTCGCGCCCAACCAGAACGTGGACGGGCCGGCCCACGCCCAGCGACTGCGTGTCGGATGGGTGCGGATCTTCGTCAACTGGCCGGCGGGCGAGCCGGGCCGCCGCGGCGGCTTCGACCGCGACTACCTGGCGGGCGTGCAGCGGGAATCGGCCGCCTACGTGGCGCGCGGCGTCAAGGTGCTGCTGGTCCCGCATACGACGCCCGGCTGGGCGGCGGGCTCGCGCGGGCCCGGCACGGCGCCGCCGGCCGACCCGAGCACCTACGGCGAGTTCGCCGCCGAGCTGATGCGGTCCGTCCCCGCGGCTGACGCGATCGAGATCTGGAACGAGCCGGACTCGGACGTGTTCTGGCGCGGCGCTCCCGACCCCGCGGGCTACGCCGCGCTGCTGCGCGCCACCTACTCGCGCGTGAAGGCCGCGCGGCCGGACGTGACGGTCGTCAGCGGCGGGTTGGTGGCCAACAACTACGAGTTCCTGCAGGGCATCTACGCCGCGGGCGGCGGCGGCTCGTTCGACGCCGTCGGCGTGCACACCGACACCGCGTGCCTGCTCACCTCGCCGGCGGACTTCTACCGCGAGCCCAACGGGCGCGTGGGGCGCTATTCGTTCACGGGCTATCGCGAGGTCCACGACGTCATGACCGCCAACGGCGACGGCGCCAAGGGCATCTGGATGACCGAGATCGGCTGGAGCACGGGCTCACGCAAGCCGCGCTCGTGCCGCGACGGCGCGGTCGCCGGGACGCGCCCCGAGGGCGTGAGCGAGAAGACCCAGGCGCGCTTCCTCAAGCTGGCCTACCGCTGCCTGGCCGCCGACCCGGTCGTGCGCGTGGCCATGTGGTTCTCGCTGCAGGACATCGGCCACGGCGCCGGCTACGGCGACCACCTCGGGCTCATCCGCCCGGGCGGCAAGCGCAAGCGGGCGTACGGTGCGATGCGCGCCGTCCGCAACGGGAAGATCCGGGCCGCGCGCTGCGGCGGCGCCTCGGACCGCGTCGCGCCGAGCCTCGCGGTGGCGCGGCCGACCGAGGGCGCGGTGCTCACCGACGGCGAGAACCTGCCCGTCCGCGTGACCGCGCGCGACAACCGCGGAGGCGTCGGCATGCGGCGGATCGAGCTCTTCGTCGACGGGCGCCGCGTGCGGGTCTGGGGCGGCGGGCGGGTTCGCGGCTCGTGGTTCGGCTTCCGCACGCTCGGCTACGGCGACCACCGGGTCGAGATCCGCGCGCTCGACCACGCGCAGAACGTGTCCGTGCGGCGGCTCGCGGTGCGCAAGGTCTCGCCGGGCTCGTTCGGCGACACGGCGGCGCCGCGGGTGCGCTGGCGCTCGCTGCCGCGCCGCGCCGGCGCGAGCCTCCGGCTCGCCGTGCAGGTCGCCGACCGCGGCCCCGCCGGGCTGCGCAAGATCACGCTCTACGTGAACGGCGTGCGCGTGCGCACGACCAAGCGCGGCGACGGCCTCTGGCGTCCGCGGCTGCGCCTGCCCGGCGCCGGCAAGCACCGGATCACGCTGCGCGCCGAGGACCGCGCGGGCAACGTGACGCGCTCCAAGCGCTACGTGACGCGCAAGTAGCAGCCGGTCACCGGGCTCACGTCGACGTGAGCCCAGCAGGCGTCTCGGCGGATGGTCCTAGGACCGGCGGTCTTCCGCCCCCGCGATCTGCGGGGCACTGCAAGCGCCTGCCGGTCGCCGGCGCGGTCAGCCGCGGCCCGCGCGGGCTGCGCGAGATCCCGCTCGCGCTGATCACGGGCACCCGACCACCTCGTCGGCGGGGCGGGCCAGCACCCGCTCGGCCAGCGCGCGCTTGAGCTCCGTGAGCCGCGCCTCCTGCGCGGTGTCGCGTCGCGCCGCCCGCGCGAGGTCGACGAACTCCTCGTCGACGAAGCCCTCGCGCAGCAGCAGCCCGACCGCGCGGTCGCCGCACGTCAAGCGCCAGGCGAAGCGCTCGAGCACGCGGCCGCGCTCCGGCCGCGCGAGCGCGTCGTCGACGCGATAGCGGCCGTCGGTCACGGCGCGCGTGACGAGTTCGAACGCGTCGCGCGCGCCCGGGCCGCCGAACGCGGTCTCGACCAGGATCTCGCGGCGCTCGCAGTACATACCGGCGGCACCGGCCAGCTCGGGCAGCGCACGCTCGAGCACCTTGTAGGCGATCGCCGCTCCGCCCGGCGAGTGGCCGCCGTGGTAGCGAAGCACGTCCTCGAAGGAGAAGCGCAGCAGCGCGCCGCGGTCGGTCAGCTCCAGCATCCCGCCGAAGTATCGCGCTCAATACGCTGCACGGCGTGACCTGGCGGCAGCCCGAGGCATGGCTGATGGACATGGACGGCGTGCTCGTGCGCGAGGAGCACGCGATCCCGGGCGCCGACCGCTTCCTCGCGCGGCTGCGCGAGCTCGGCCGGCCGTACATGCTCCTCACCAACAACTCGATCTATACGCAGCGCGACCTGGCCGCGCGGCTGCGGGCCAGCGGGCTCGACGTGCCCGAGACGTCGATCTGGACCTCCGCGCTGGCGACCGCGCGGTTCCTGTCCGACCAGCGGCCGGGCGGCTCCGCGTACGTCGTGGGGGAGGCGGGCGTCACGACGGCGCTGCACGAGTCGGGCTACACGCTGACCGAGCGCGATCCCGACTACGTCGTGCTCGGCGAGACGCGCACCTACAGCTTCGAGAGCATCACGCGCGCCATCCGCCTGATCGCGGCGGGCGCGCGGTTCATCGCCACCAACCCCGACACGACCGGCCCGAGCCGCGAGGGCCCGCTACCGGCGACCGGCTCCGTCGCGGCGCTGATCAGCCGCGCCACCGGCGTGGAGCCCTACTTCGTCGGCAAGCCGAATCCGCTGATGATGCGCTCCGCCCTGAACGCGCTCGACGTTCACTCGGAGACGACGGCGATGATCGGCGACCGGATGGACACCGACGTCGTCTCGGGGCTCGAGGCGGGTCTGAGCACCGTGCTCGTGCTCACCGGCGTCACGCGGCGGGAGGACGCCGAGCGCTTCTCCTACCGCGCGTCCCGGATCGTCGAGTCGGTCGCCGAGCTCGTCGACGAGCTGGGGTAAACCGCCCCTCTCCTCGCCGGACAGCCCCTCTCGTGCGCGGGCCGCCGGCGCCCGACACTTGACCCATGCTCGCCGCCCCGACCTCGCCGAAGGCCCGCGCGGCGGTCGTGGCCGCCGGCCCGGCCGCGGCCGCGGCGCTCGTGCTGCTGATGACGGGCACGGTCCAGACCCCGGACTTCCAGGGCTGGCTGACGGACCTCGCCGACACGCTCGGCGCCTGGACCTACGCGCTCGTCGCCGCGCTCGCCTTTCTCGAGACCGGCGCGTTCGTCGGCCTGATCGCGCCGGGCGAGACCGCGATCGTGATCGGCGGCGTGGTCGCCGCCGACGGCGGGGTCAGCCTGCCCGTGATCGCGCTCGCCGCGTGGCTCGCCGCTGCGGCCGGCGACCTGACCTCGTTCCTGCTCGGCCGCAGGCTCGGCCGGCGCTTCCTCGTCGCGCACGGACCCCGCGTCGGCGTCACCGCGCCGCGCCTGGAGCGCGTCGACGCGTTCTTCGACCGCCACGGCGGCAAGGCGATCCTGATCGGTCGCTTCGTCGGCCTCGTGCGCGCCGTAGCGCCGTTCGTGGCCGGTTCCTCGGGGCTCGCGCTGAGGCGCTTCCTCCCCTTCAGCATCGCCGGCACGTTCGTGTGGGCCGTCGGCTACACGCTCGCGGGCTACGCATTCTCCGAATCCTTCGAGGCCGCGGCGGGCGCGCTCACCCACGGAGCGCTCGCGCTGGCGGTGCTCGCGGCGTTGGCCGTCGCGGCGAAGACCCTGCGCACACACCGCGCCGCTTGAGCGATGATACGGCCTGTGAGGGCCGGGCGGCTACCGCGAGAGCTCGGGTTGGAGGTCCGGATGATCGCCGCGCTGGTGCTGACCGGCGCGCTGCTGCTCACCATCGTCTCCACGCTCGTGTGGCTCCTGCTGACGATGCCGGGCAGCCGGCCGTACATCGCGATCCTCGTCGGTGTGACCGCATGGGGCGCGTTCTCGCTATGGAGCTCGGCCACCCTCCCCAGGGTCGTCCCGGACGGCGACGCGCGGCTCACGCGGGCGGTCGAGCGCGTCGCCCTGGTCGCGGACGTTCCGGCGCCCGCCTGCGTCCTGGTCAAGAACCGGGTTCCGCTCAGCTGGATGTTCGCGACACCCGGCCGCGAGCCGGCGCTGCACGTGACAACGGGGATGCTCGACCGCCTTTCCGATCCCGAGCTGGAGGCCGTCGCTGCCCACGAGCTGGCGCACCTCCTGCACCGCGACGCGGCAGTGATGACGCTGCTGGCCGGCCCGCCCGCCTCGGTGCTGGCCGGACTGCGGAGCATGCTGCACAGCACTGGCAGAGAGTCAATTCTCGCGCTGTGCCTGTACCCGGTCCTCGGCCCTCCGACGGTGGTGCTGATGCTGCTCTCGCGGATCGTCTCGCGCCATCGCGAGCTGGCTGCCGACCGCGCGGCCGCGCTGCTGATCGGCTCCCCGGCAGCCGTCGCCGCCGCGCTTCTGGCCGTCGACGACGGCCTCGCGCGGCAACCGCAGCGCGACCTGCGGAGGGCGCACCGGCGCGACGCGTTCCACTTCGTCCCCGCGCGCGAGGCGCGGATGGTCGCGCGGCTGTGGGCCACGCACCCGCGCACACGCCGGCGGATCGAGCGGATGGAACGCCTCGAGGCGGGGCTGCAGCGCTGAGCAGAGGCCCGGGCGAGCGGCCCGAGCCTCCGGTCGCTCAGCGGATCACCGCAGGATCGCGTCCTGCGTCTGCGGGTTGGAGTGGTGGAGCTTCTGCGTGCCCGCTCGCACCCGGTCCGTCAGCAGCATCACGTCCACGCCGCGGCCGCCGTCGTTGGTGTAGATGTGGCCGTTGTACCAGTACGACGACCAGGTGTTGGCGCCGTGCGGGTCGTGGTGGCCCACCTCGGTCGGGTTGCGGCGGTTCGTGAAGTCGACCACCGTCGTGCCGGCCGCGTACGCCGAGGACACGAGCACGTTGCGCTTCAGGTTCGGAAGCGTGTTGAAATTGTGCATCGTGCAGTTCGGCACGCGCGTCTGGTTGGGCTCGACCGGGACCTGGTCGCGCGGCACCTTCCAGGAGCTCAGCCACGGCTCCACGGACGCGTTGTCCATGTTGTCCAGGCTCGGCACGTCGTAGAACCACAGCGCCCCGAGCGTGTCCGGGTCCTGCGGTCGGCAGCGAGCGCCCGTGCCGCCGCCGGCCTCGTCGCCGAAGACGACCGTCTTGCCGTCCCAGGAGAACGCGGCGGAGTGGAAGAACTCCACGTTCGGGTTGTGGACGCGGGCGATCGTCCTCGGGTGCTCCTTGTCGGAGATGTCCCAGATCTGGCCCTCGCCCATGCAGGCGGAGGCGGCGCGCTCGATCGCCGTGAACACGGTGATGTCGTGGCAGCCGTTGTAGCCGGGCACGCCGCCGCGGTCGTTCTGCGGGAACGTCGGCTCGGAGACCACCTTCGCGGCGGCCGCGTTGCCCAGCGGGACCTCGACGACCGAGATCTTCTGGTGCGCGCGCGTGCCGTCGGCGTTGAGGCGGCGGCACTCGTTGCCGAAGGACGACTCCGGCAGCTCGCTCGCCGTGTAGGAGGCGACGTAGAGCAGCACGCGCCCGTTCGCCGTGTCCGGCACCAGGGTGTGCGTGTGCGAGCCGCAGTCGGTCGGCACGCCCTTGACCAGCACGGGCTCGGCCGGGTTCGCGACGTTGAAGATGCGCATCCCCTCGAAGCCCGGCATGCCGCCCGGCTTCGCGCTGGAGTTGCACTCCGGGCCGTCACGCGGCGTCTCGACCGAGACGAACAGCAGGTCCTGCCAGACGGAGACGTCGTGCTGCGAGCCCGGGCAGGCGAAGTCGACGATCGGCTTCGGGTTCTCCGGGTCGGCGGTGTCGACGATCTGGAAGCCCTCATAGTGGCCGGCGTACGCGCGGTTGCCCCAGAACGCGAGGTCGGAGTTGCGGTAGCTCGAGGAGTCCCTCGTACGCGAGACGCTTCCGATCATCTTGAGGTTCTTGGACTGGCTCTCGGGGCTCGGTCCATACCAGCCAGGATGGTTCTCGCCCATCCACCAGGCGTCCCCGAACGCCCCGTCGTGTGCGGCGGCGGGCGCGGCGAACGCGAATGCCGCGAGCGCGGCTACAGCCGCGGTCCAGCGTGTTCTTCGCATGTGTGTCCCCTCCCGAGAGACAGTGGGTGGTACCCCTGGGCCGAAGCCTACCGGCTTCTCACCCCGGTCTCACGGAGGGTCACACGGCTCACTCAGTCGCGTCCGCAGCGCGACACTTCGGACCCTCGCCGAACACGGTCTGGGTCGCGTGCTCGTGCCAGATGGCAGCCGCGGCAGCCCTCGGCGGCGTCCCGCAGGGCGCTCAAGCTCTTGCGCTCCGGCAGGAACTCCGCCGCCGACATCAAGGGTTGGCGACGAACAGCAGCCCGGGCCGGAACCGCAGGACCGCCTCGGAGAGCTCGTCCTGCTCGGCGCTCGCCGGGCCGTTCAGGAACACGGCCCAGGGGGAGGCGAGCTCCAGTTCGGGCGGAGGGCCCGGGGCCTCGTATGGGTCAGGGGGCGGCAACATCCGGCGATCCGGTCGTACCCGGCTCGTGCGGCTGCGAACCCGGCCGCAGCTGCGCGAGGCGGCGCTCGAGCAGGCGGCGCTCGGCGTCGTCGTGCGCGAGCTCGAGCGCGCGGGCGAGCGCGGCCCGGGCCTCCTCGTCGCGCCCGAGCCGGCGCAGCAGCTCGGCGCGCGTGGCGTGCAGGTAGCGGTAGCCGTCGAGGTCGAGCCCGTCGGCGATCCGCAGGCCCGCCTCCGGCCCCTCCGCCTCGGCGACCGCGACCGCGCGGTTGAGCTCGACGACCGGCGATCCCGTAAGGCGCGACAGCTCGCCGTAGAGGGCGGCGATCTGCGGCCAGTCGCGCGGCTCGCCCGCGTGCAGGGAGGCGACCGCGGCCTGCAGGAGGTACGGCCCGCGGCCGCGCAGCGCCAGCGCGCGCTCGAGCGCCGCGCGGCCGCGAGCGATCAGCTCCGTGTCCCAGAGCGCGCGGTCCTGCTCCTCCAGCAGCACGATCTCGCCGCCGGCGAAGCGGGCGGGCCTGCGGGCGTCGTGGAGCAGCATCAGCGCGAGCAGCCCGTGCACCTCGGGCTCGTCGGGCATCAGCTGCGCCAGCGCCTCGCCGAGCCGGATCGCCTCCGCCGCGAGGTCGCCGCGCCCGGAGAAGCCCTCGTTGAAGATCAGGTAGACGACCGCCAGCACCGCCGCGAGCCGGTCCGGGAGCAGGTGCTCGGGCGGCACGCGGAACGGGATCCCCGCCTGCTTGATCTTGCGCTTGGCGCGCACGAGCCGCTGGGCCATCGTCGCCTCGGGCACGAGGAAGGCGCGGGCGATCTCCGCGGTCGCGAGCCCGCCGAGCGTGCGCAGGGTGAGCGCCACCTGCGCGTCCAGCGCGAGCGCCGGGTGGCAGCAGGTGAACACGAGCTCCAACCGCTCGTCGGGGATCGCGGTCTCGTCGTCCATGGCCGGCGGCGGAATCGCTTCGAGCAGCCGGGTCTTCGCGTCGAGCACGCGCTCGCGGCGGATGCGGTCGATCGCGCGGTTGCGGGCGGTGGTCAGCAGCCACGCGCGGGGGTTCGCCGGCACGCCGTCGCGCTCCCAGCGGGCCGCCGCGATCGCGAACGCGTCCTGCGCGGCCTCCTCGGCGCGGTCGAAGTCGCCGAGGAGGCCGATCAGGGTCGCGAGCACGCGGCCCCACTCGTCGCGGAAGACCCGCTCGAGCGTCACCCTGCGATCGGGCGCACCTCGACCCCGCCGCCCATGCGGGCCGCCGGGATCTTGGCCGCCAGCTCGATCGCCGCGTCGAGGTCGTCGGCCTCGAGGAACAGGTAGCCGCCGATCGCCTCCTTGATCTCGGCGAACGGCCCGTCGGTCGTCAGCGTCCGGCCGTCCTGCACCCGCACGGTCGTGGCGGTCTCCGGCCCGGCCATCCGCGCGCCGGGCGTGACGCCCGGGGTCGCGTTGACCTCGCCGTAGGACGCGTAGACCGCGCCCTGCTCCTCGGGGGACAGCGCGCCCCACTCAGGCGTGCCGGGCAGCGGGGTCGTTCCCTGGTGGATGAGCAGCATGTACTTCACGGGGACCTCCTGGTCGGGATTGTCGCCCATGAGACGAACGGGCTGCCGAGAAATCGACAGCCCGTCCGGAGATTCAGTTCTGCGCGACCAGCGTGCAGACCAGCGGCGACCAGCCCGTGGACTGCAGCTGTGCGGCGAGCGCGTCGCGCCGGGCCGCCTGCAGGGCGGTCGGCGGCTGGATCGGCGTGACGCCGTCGGTGCCGGGCAGGGCGCCGAGCGGGTCGCTCTCGCCGGGCACGTAGTGCTTGCCCTTCCAGCGCAGGATGTCGATGCCGCGGTAGTAGTCGATCGAGTAGAGGACGTTGTCCTTGCCGGCCCACTTGGGCGAGCTCGAGGAGCTGCCGAGCGAGAGGAAATAGCCCTGCTCGGTGATCTCGCCGGTCTTGGAGACCTGCAGGAAGCGCACGCCGTCCTCGTACTCGGAGATCGCGACGAGGCCGCCGTTGCGGAACGACCGGTGCTCCTGGAACCAGTGCACGGAGCAGCCGAGCGCGCCCGCGACCGGCTTGCCGTCGGCGTAGTAGCCGTTGCCCGCCGGCGGCACCTGGTCGACCGGGCCCTGGAACTCCGTCGAGCGGCCCTTCAGCACCTCGGAGGCGTCGTAGACGGAGAACTCCGAGTCGTTGGCCTCGCAGCGCCCGGTGAAGTTCTGCTCGCCGCCGATCATCACGAACTTGTCGCGGCCGGCGCGCGGCCAGCGCGCGGAGTGCACGAACTTCGCGGCCTCGCCCTTGTAGAGCAGCTTGGGGTGCTCCGGCGAGCCGCCGTCCTCGGCGTTGACGGAGATCGCCGCGAACGGCTGGCAGGCGGTCAGCAGCACGCCGGGCCGGATCTCGCGGATGTGGTGGCAGCTCTCCTCGCTGACGCCCTGCTCGCCCAGCTCGTCGATCCAGTCGCCGACGACGGTCGGCGGCTTGCCCTCGAGCGCGCCGCGCGCGTCGATGATCGTCCCGGCGCGCCCGTAGATGTACTGGCAGTCGAGCACGCACTCCGCCGTGTGGTTGGCGACCGGGACCACGCCCACCTGCTTGATGTTCGCGGGGTCGCGGACGTCGAAGAGCTGCACGCAGCCCGTCACCGCGCCGGCGGCCACGCACTCCGGCACGCCGACGGAGTAGAAGTCGCTCGCGACGACGAGCAGCTTGCCGTTGGTCGGCACCTCCTCGTTCTCCCAGGCGACGTTGACCTTCATCCCGCCCAGCATCTTCGGCTTCGCCGGGTCGGAGATGTCGTAGATCGAGATGTTCTTGCCCGAGGTGACGAACATCCGGTCGCCGATGATCTTCGCGCCCGTCGTCAGCCCGACGTCCTGCTTGAGCGAGCCGAGGTACTCGACGTTGTCGGACATCACCGCGTCGGGTGCCGACTGCGCCGCGGCGGGCGCGCTGGTGGCGAGTAGGAGCGAGAGCGCGAGCAGGGCGCAGCGAAGGATCATCCTCATGGGGGCGCCAACGCGCGCGGGGGTCCGATCTTGCGCGCATCGGCGCTTGGCTCTCATCTCCGGCGCGCGACGCGGGCCAGCCGTACCCGCTGATCCGCTCAGGGCGCGAGATCGGCTGGGTGCCGATGCCGGCGGTCTACGCGGGCGAGGCCAGCTCGTTCCGCACGGTCGTGGACACGCTGCGGATCGTCCGCGCGGTGCTCGCGCCGGCGGCCACGCCCCCCGCGTCCACCGTGCGCGGCATGCTCGCCGAGTGGCTGCCGCGGATCGGGCTCGCGATGGTCCTGTCGCTGGCGGTCCTCGTCCGCTCGCGCAGCCTGCGCTTCGCCGCCGGCGCCACGCTCGCGATGCTGCTCGCCGGGGTGTTCTCGGACATGGTCATGCAGGTCGTGCAGCTCGCCATCGACCGTCCTCGCCCCGAGGAGGCGCTCGGCGCGGAGGTGCTGCGCAGCCACGGCCGGCACTGGAGCCACATCCCGTCGTTCCTCTCGGGCCACCTCGTCGCGGCCGGGCTGCTACCCGCCCGGGCCGGCGTCGCCCGCGAGCACGTCCCGGCGGGCCTGGCGCCGGCCTGGCAGCAGCCACGCCACGCCCAGCCCGATCGCGAGCCCGAGCGCCGCGCCGGCGAGCACGTCGATCCAGAAGTGCACGCCGAGGTACACGCGCGAGAACGCGATCAGCGCCGCCAGCCCGAGCACGGGCCAGCGCAGCCGCGGCGCCAGCAGCGCCACCGCTCCCGCCACGGCGAACGCCGTCATCGCGTGGCCGGAGGGGAAGGAGGGCGAGCCCGGAACCCCGACGAGCGCCTCGAAGCCGATCGCCTCGGGCGGGCGGCTGCGGTCGACGATCGCCTTGAGGACGTAGTTGAGTCCCGAGGCGAGGAAGAAGCTCGCGGCCGCGGCTCGGGCCTCAGATGATCGCGGCCTGCATGGCGATCGGCGGGCCCGACGCGTCGGTCATCGCGAACTGGCCGCTGATGCCGGTCACCTCGAAGGCGCGCTGGACCGCCGCGGGGCCGGGGACCAGCGACAGGCGGCAGCCGGCGGCCTCGCAGTCGGTGCGGAGCTGCAGCAGCGCCCGCAGGCCGGTGGAGTCGAGGAACTCGAGCTGCCGCAGATCCACGGTGAGGACGCTCGGCTTCGTTGCCAGCACCAGCGCGAGCCCGGCGGCGAGCTGACCCTCCGCGTCGATGTCGAGCTCACCGCCGAGCGCAACGACGGTATGTCCGCCGTTGCGCGCGATGGTCAGCGAGAACGGCGGTTGCAGGTCGGAATCCAGAACACGAGGAACATACCTGACGAGCCGGCAACCCGTCCGCCTGCGGACGCCTATTCGACGCCCGGGAACCAGAGGCCGAAGCGGGCGCAGAGCTCCACCGGCGACTCCGGCTGCACGTCGAGCGCGTAGCGGGCGCACAGCTCGCCCATCGCCTCGGGGTCGGGTGCGCCGTCGGCGGTGATCGGGGCGAGCTCGGCGAAGAACCGCTCGAAGCCGGCGGGAGAGATGATCTCGAGGATCCGGCACGGCTCTTCGCCGGCGTTCCAGAACGTGTGCCACTGCCCGCGCGGCTTGTAGACGAGGTCGCCGGGGCCGGCCTCGACGGCGTCGTCGCCGAGCAGCGCGCCCATGCGGCCCTCGAGGACGTAGCTGTACTCGTCCTCGCGGTTGTGGCGGTGCAGCGGCGCCGCCAGAGCGCGCGGCGGGATCGGGTGCTCGACGAGGCTGAGGCGGGAGCCGGTGTCGGCGCCGGGGATCATGAAGCGGACGCCGATCGTCTGGATGGCGACGGCCTCGCCGTCGGTCGGGCCGACGATCGTCGGGGCGGCGGTGGTGGACATCGAGAGAGGTCTCCTCGATTTGGATGGACAGTAGTGTTCGATGAAGAAGGTACACAGACGCCGCCCCGTCTGTCAAGATTCATCGAACGCAGATGTCCACCCAAACAGGATCCACCAAGCGGCGTTACGAGAAGCGCGCCCGCGCGGCGCAGGAGCAGGCGACCCGCATGCGCATCGTCGACGCCGCGATCGACCTGCACGGCACCGTCGGGCCGGCGCGGACGACGATCTCGGGGATCGCCGAGCGGGCGGGCGTGCGGCGGGCCACGGTCTACCGCCACTTCCCGGACGAGCGCGCGCTGTTCCTGGGCTGCTCCGGCGCGTGGGCGGAGCGCAACCCGCCGCCCGACCCCGCGGCGTGGGCCTCCGTCGCCGACCCCGCCGAGCGGCTCGAGGCGGCGCTCGACGCGATCCACGGCTGGTACGAGCGGGTGGAGCCGATGCTCACCAACGTCCTGCGCGACGCCGACGCGGTCCCGGTCATCGGGGAGATCCAGGCGGCCGGCCGCCTGCAGTACCTCTCCCGCGTCGAGGACGGCCTCGCCACGGGCTGGGGCGCGCGCGGCCACGCGGCCCGGCGGCTGCGCGCGACGATCGGCCTCGCGCTCGACTTCCTCGCCTGGCGCACGCTGCACGAGCGCGGGCTCGGCCGCACGGAGACCGTCGCGGTGATGGCGTCGGCCGTACGGGCCGCGTCGGCTCGCTAGTGCGTCTCGTAGGGCGGGCGCCATGGAGGGGGCGACTGGACCTCGGGAACCTGCTCGCCGCCGTCGAGGATGCGCCTCCCGTGGCTGCGGTCGACGTTCTCGCCGACCGCGCAACGTCTCCAGCGTCGACTTCGCGGCGCTGCTCAGGGCGGGGGCGGAGCTGCATCCGCGCGAGGCCGTTCAGCGGCTCGTCCAGCAGATCCTCGAGGCGGCCGGTGGCGAGCTCAAGGACGATGCCGCCGCCATGTGCCTGGACTGGCACGGGGGCCGCCGAGGTCGCGGACGACCGACTCGGGCGCTGACTCCTAGACGACGTCGCTCGCCGCGACCCGAATGGGAGTAGTGTGGACGTCAAGGCTGGCCCTGCAGCCAACCTTCCCGGCCCGAGAGCGGTTCTACGCCGACACGCGTCATGCGCGACGAGGCAACGCACCCTCGCGGCAAACGGGATCGACTGTGGGGCCGGTCCCGTTTCTCAGGTCAAAGTGCCGGCCGGCAGCACGTAACGTCGCGGCGGCTCGCTGCTCGACCGCCCGCCGTGGAGACCTCGTGCCGGCGCCTGCGGTGCGCTCGCCTCGGGCTGGCCGCCGTGGGCGAGGATCCAGCGGACGATCGCGTGGGAGTCGGCTCCCTCCGCGCGGATCGCCGCGGACTCGATCACCGCTCCGCCGCCGCTGGACGGTCGTGCCAGGCGGGTGACGAGCGCCCGGATGGCCTGGTCCGCCTCCGGCGCCGTCGCGTGGGTCATGTCCGAGTTCATACGGGCGCTGCCGTTCCAGGCCGGGCGCGCCAGTCGGTCCACGTCGCGGCGAGGCGCGTGTGGAGATCGTCGACGTCGCGCGGGCTCGGAGCGCCGGCGCCCTCGTCGAGCACGTGGTCCAGGATCTCGCGCGTCAGCTCGCTCAGCTGCGCCGTCGCCCGCACCCCGGTGGCCGTGTCCGCGATCTCGTCGCCGTCGAGTCCGGGCGGGACGAGGCGAGCGACGAACCGCGGCTGGTCGCTCTCCGCGATCCCCTGGGCGACGAGCGCCGGCTCCCAACCGGTCAGCTCAACCAGCCGCTGCTCCGGGATCCCGGCCTCCGCTCCGCGCCGGAGCGCGAAGCAGACCAGCCGAACGGCGCGGTCGACCGCCTTCACGGCGACGTGCTGGCCCGTCGCGGGACGACCGATCTCCTGCATCGAGGCGAGCACCTCACGGTGCCGCGCGGCGGCGGCGGAAAGCTGGCGTTCCGCCTCGGCGCCAGGGTCTGCCCGCTCGATCATCGCGCGCGGTCCGGTCGGTGCAGGCGGGTCTTGCAGACCACGCACTTCGAGTGAGGCATCGGCGCTTTCGGTCGGGTCCACTCACTATAGGCGTCCTTTTCGGACGCCCAGGCCCCATGCCTGCGGGTGCTGAGACGATGTCGACGTGGTCGTGCTGGGCGGGGTGGGAGTCGACGCGCTCCGCGATGCCGCGCTCGCGCTTCGGGAGTTGCAGCAGGACGGGCTCCCGGTCCAGCTGCACCCGGGTGATCTGGGATGGCACTGGCGCTTCGGCGCGGAGGTGACGGCAGCGGCGGTCCGGACCTGGAGCCGCGACGGAGAGATCCTCGCCGTCGGGCTCTTGGACGGCTCCAGGCAGCTCGAGCGCGCTCGTGTGCACCAGGGCTTCGATCGTCGCCGCCGTCGCCACCTACGAGTCGGGCGGGTTCCGACGGGAACCCGACGTGGACGATCTGCGGCGCAGCGTCTGGGGCAGGCTTCGTCGCGGTCCAGGGGAAGCGGTCAGCAAAGGCTGCGGTCGACGCGGAACCCGACTCGCTCGTAGAGCCGTTGCGCGGGGTTGCCGACCGTGACGGCAAGCGTCCACTCCGTGGCACCCATGGCGCTGAGCCGATTGCCGCTGCGGATGACAAGCGCGGTTCCGATACCTCGGTTGCGCCATTCCGGCGAGACCAGAGCGAACGCGAGCAGGAGGTGTGCCCGGTCCAGGGTCACCACGGTCGCTCCGATCAGTTGTTGGTCGAAGGTCGCGAGGAGGCTCGCATCCCATTCCACGGCGCCGTACTCGCCCGCGATAGTCCGCCGCGCCTCGCTTGCAGCGAACTCCGGAGGCTCCCCGTGGTCGTCCACAGTGCCTGCGTAGGCCCTGACCATCAGCGATCCCAAGGCGCTGGCGTCACCAGGTCGAAGGCGACGAACGACTATGCCCATCGGCAGTGGCGGTTCGGCTCTGCGATGGAGTACCGCTCGCATTGGGTTCGTCGCACGATCTGTCGAGCCCACCGACTCATCATGCATCTTCGGTCAGGCTCCCGCATTCGCCTGCGCCGTGCTCGAGGTCGGTCGCGACGGCCTCCTCGCCCGGCGGCGCCGCCGGCCGTTCGACGAGCGGCCATCTCGGCGAGCCACGCTCGGACTCGGTCCGCATCGATCGCCGCGAGCCTCAGCTCGCCCGAGAACGCGAAAAGCCCCGCCGAGCGGGGCTTTTCGGAGTGCGCCGAAGAGGACTCGAACCTCCACCCGGTTATCCCGGACCAGGCCCTCAAGACGGTGGGCGCCTGACCGGCGCGTGGTGCTTCGTACAGCAGCGTCGTTTCTGTCGGCGGTGGAGAACACTCTGGACACCCTGGACGGAGTGGATGTTGTCAGAAGTGTTGTCGCCATAAGCGACCAGGGTGTGCGCGAGGCGTGTGTTCTCCGGGCGCTTCAGAACCTCGCAATTTCCGAGCACGATCTAGCGGTACCGAAGGCCTCGGAGAACAGGCCGCTGCCGCGGCCTGCGTCGATGTTGTCACGAGCATTGTCACGCGACCGGATCCCGTCCACTGGGCCGGCGTGATCCGCAGGATCACGCTCTGTGGCCCCGAACCGCTGTCCCATGATCGACACCGCCGGACTGCCGAGAACGAGCGAGAAGACCAAGTTCCCGTGGCGCGAGAACCGCGTGGCGTTTCTCCTGGTTCGCGCCGACGGCACGCTCGAGCAGTCCCATTTGTTGGCCGGGAAGCGCCGGCTCTTGGACGAGTCCGGCACTCAGGACCAACTCCTCGCAGTGCGGATGATGCGCTTCCATCCGGAGGTGCTGGCCGTCGACGATCTCGAACCTGCGCGCAGTGCCCTGACTAACTGACGTTCGCGGCTAGCGAGCCGCGCAGCCGCATTAGATCAAGAGACCCCCGGCCTACTCCCTTCTCGACGCACGTCCGCTGCGCCCCGGGCAGCTAGGTGAGGCGTCCGTCGTAGTGGGCCGGGATCCGTGCTCCGTCGATCTGCCAGTGCCCACTGGCCCGGTCGTAGACCGAAGCCTTCCTGTCGAACAGCTCGATCCACCAGCTCACGAGCGTCCCCATCGATGGTGCCGACTCGGGAACGTCTGCAGAGTCGTCCTTGAGGTGCACGGATACGGGCGACACCTGCATGTCGGCGCGCGCCTCGATAACCAGTGCAGCACCGGAGATGTCAGACGACCACGGCAACCAGCTCCAGTTCCACATCCACGTTGGATCCTCGGGCATGACTTCGTTCGCGAGATTTCGGTGAAACTCGGCCGACTCGACGGCGTGCTGCAGCGAGGCGTAGGAGAAGGCGACCGGCACTCCGAGGTCGGCACACGCCGCGCCGTCGTGCCATCCCCACCAGACCTTGGCCTCTTCGGGGAGCTCGAGGCCCAGTGGAGCAACCGCAGTTTCCATCTCGTCGACCGTGAGACCCGGCTGCAACCGCTCCGCGATCGGCGCACGCTGGTCGCGCCAGCGCTTCTCAAGGTCTTCAAGGAGCTCGACGCTCAGAACGTGGGCCACGAGTGCAAGCTAGCGACGCGCTGCTGGGTGCGATCCCGTCGCAGCGGGTTGCTGGCGGTGCCACTCGGACAGTGAACGTTGGGTGCCGTCGTTTTGCTCGGTTAGACGATGCGCCGGCCGGCTCGCTCCGGACGCCGGACTGTTCCCTCTCCGTTCCCCGCATCTTCCCGACGGGAGCCTTGTCGCTACCGGGTCCAGGCGAACGCGATAGCGGCGGCCGCTACGTCGCAGGTGTCCGGTCGCTAGCCGATAACGAATGTACGACTACGCCGCACCGCACTCCAAGTGAGAATGTGAGCTTGTGACGCAGGACGCGGTAGCGAGCCGACAGCTGGACGAGGCGCTTGCGGCAATGAGCGACGGGTCCGCCCGCGTCCGTCGCCGGGCCATCATCACGATCTCGGCGCTCGGCGGCGCGACGGCGTATCAGCCGCTGATCGCAGCCCTGCGGGACCCAGACCGCAAAGTCCGGTTCAGTGCGATGTTCGGGCTCTGTGATCACGACGAACCACAGGCGTATGCGGACGCCATCTTCGACGCGCTCGCAAGCCGCGGAACCGGGCCGCCCGAGGCGAACGCCGCCACCGAAGTCGTCCGGCTCGCGGTCGGTCCTCAAGTTCTCACCCAGCTCGGCATCGACGAGCGGATCGTCCACGCACTCGAGCAACTCGCACAATCCGCCGATAGCTGGCGCACACGACGCCACACAGCATTCCTATCGCGAAGGCTCCGGCAACGCCTGACCCCGATCGCCAACGCCGAGTGCGAGATCTAAAACGCTATGCAGAAGCGAAGCTGACGGGGCGGTCCTACCTCTGCGGCGCTTTGTTCTCGCGTCCAGGCAGAAGCAACAGCCGACGCCCGAGCTACCTGCGGTTGTAGTAGACGCTCATCGACGGGCGGTCCGCCCCGTCGGTGGTCTCGACCGAGTACGTGATGTCGAACACGTCCACGTCGCCGAGCGCCTCAATGGAGTCGGCAATCCGCCGGAGTAGCGCGGGGACGTCGTCCTGGCCCGCACCTTCTGTATTGGATTGGGAGAAGTGGAACATCGTCCACTGATCTCGCGGGTCCGTAGCCATCTGAGCAGCCTGCCACGTTCGCTACCGCGTTGAGGCACAAGCAGTAGCCCATCGCGGCACGAGTCCCATTGGGCCGGCGCTCTCGCGTTCAGGCGGAAGCAGCACTCACTACTCACGGTCTAGCGCGTCGGCATCCCGCTCCATTACGACGAGGTGAGATTAAGAAGCTTGGCGCGGAAGTCCTCAGCTACGACCCAATCGGGCCGCTCCGAGCCGTTCTCGAAGCACTCCACCGCCACCGTGACCGACCGTCCGTCAACTCGAAGCTCCACGACGATACGTCTGCCTTCGTCCCAGAACAGCCGAACGACACTCGGAGCCAGCTCCGGCACGGTGTCGATCGTGGGTGCGCAGATCTCGAAGCAGTCGCGAACGTGCGCCGCCGGCGTTCGTCCGTAGATCCGCCCCGCACTCTCAAGGCAGTAGAGCGAGATGTTCCACGCGACGCCGCTGGCGGTTGGCAACCGGCCCACCGGCGCCATGAGAAACCACGGACGGTAGAGCTCCCAGCGCCGCTCGCCACTGCGTTCTCCCCGGGCCAAGACCACGACCAAGGCTGTGGTCGGGAACTCGCCGTCCAGGCGAACATCAACGAGGTCGGTGCCGCCCCCTCGCCGGTCTTCGCGATCGATCAACCGTTTGGTGGCCGAAAGACAGAGCTTCTCCCACTCCGCGGGCAGCAGTGGCGTCTCGCCCTCGGACGGCAGGTCTCGATTCCATCCGTTCATCAAACGAGTCGCGAATCTTGTCACGAATTGACACCAGTCCACGTCAGCCGCCCCCTTGCCTCGCTGCTGCATCGAGGCAAACGCGATAGCCCTGCCGTGACGCCGCGTTGCCGGCTCCAGGCGAAAGCAGGAGTGCCGGGACTACGAACTCCCACGGCGTTCTGCTTCTCGGGCGACGGCTTTTGAAGCCTCGGCGTGTCCAGCCTCCGCGAGCAGTTTCGGGAGGATGCGGAGGTCGTGCCAGCCCAACCTCTCCGGGTGGCACGACACGAGGGTGAGCACCCGCCCCAAGTCTGCCCTCGCCTCCAACCAAGGCAGCCCGACGCGACGGAGGACCATCATCAGTTCCCCCGCGAGCGCCTCTGGATCGGTGGCCGCGTCGAAATCCCACCACCGGTCGCGGCCGTCATCCAGAAGCACTCCTATCCGCTCCCTCAGGTGCGCCGCCGCTTCTGAGGGTGACTTCTTCTCGTCCCACTCTGACCTCTTCGCGAGGCCGTCGAGCGCACAGGCAAGATTGATTGTGAAGCTGACGGCATCGCGGCTGCCCCACTGGCTCGCCTGGAAGTCGATGATCTGCCAGCCGCCCCCGCCCCAGCGAGCGAAGTGGTTGCGCACCCGCTTGAAGCTCTCCTTCTTCAACTGCGGTCCGAGCCTGCTTCGGATCATCTCGTCGTACTGCTCGCGGGCCGTCACCGCACGGAACGTAGCGAGGGCACTACCGCTTCGAGGCAAGAGGAGGAGAGCTGCCTACAGGCGGAAGCGGTAGCGCGACGGCCGCTCGAGAAGGCAGTACCGTCCGCGGTGTCGGGCCGAAGCGCACTGTCGTGCGTCCGACCGGTCAGCTTGTGCCGCGCGCGCCTGCCTATCCGTTCACGCCGAAGTCGAACCGCTACCTGCAGGCGGGGCAGTTCTGGGCGCTTCCGTTGAAGGACGGCCGCTATGGGTGCGGGAGAGTGCTCGTCGTGCCCGCGTTCGGACCGACGGATCGAACCGGCGTCGTCGTCGGGCTGCTCGACTGGGTGGGGGACGCGCCGCCCACGAGCGCGGCTATCTCTGGTCGCCCCGTTCTCGAAGAGGCCAAGGCGCGGTTCGAGGCCATCGCGAATACGGGCGGAGAAGTGCTCGGGCACCGACCGCTGGAGGACGACGGCATCGTCTCGGAGTACCCGAAGGAGCTTGCGGTCGGGGTGTCAGAGCGGGTTTGGGGATGGCAAACCATTCTCAACCTCGCTGAGCGACACTTCGGCTGACTTACACGTCGACTGAGACTTCCGCTTGAGGCAAGAGCAGCAGCGGCTCGACGGCTAGGTTTCTGGCGTGGCAAGCGACGAGCTGAGGGCATCATGGGCGCGAACCGAGCGACACCTTCGCGCGGCCCTCGCGCACCAGCAGCTCGCGCAAGACGTGACCGCCTCCGCCACCGAGTTCATCGAGCACAACGAGTTTGGGGTCGCGCTCGAGTACGTCGTCCACGTGCTCGTCGATCGAGGCATCGCGCTCGATGGCAAGGCTTACGAGTCGCTCGCGGCGGCCGTCGCCGAGATGCGAATGCAAGACAACGCAGATTGGATCGCGTTGAGCGGCCGAGTGCTGCGTTGAGGCACATGCGGCACTACGCTTGCCGTCCTGGTCGATCAGCCGGTAAAGCGGGAGACCGGTAGGGCCGATGCACGGCCGGTCCCGTGGGCGCAGCCCCGAAGCCCAGACCAGCTCTGGCGAGTGTTGTGTTGAGGCAGAAGCGAGCGCGCGCCTGGCGGCCGCCCGCGCTCGCTTGTCGCGCGAAGCGACACTCCGGCGCCCCGCGGATCCAGTGTCGGTGGCAGGCGAAAGCAAAATCCATTCGTCGCCGATACTCGACTCGTGGCCGAGTGGACGAGTCTTCATCATGCGCGCCGCCGTCGGGACGTTGCTCAGCTGGTCGAGTGGCTCGGCGATCCTGCGCTGACGGCGGCGGACGGCGCGAGCCGTCGCGTGTTCATTGTCAACAGCCTGCTCGAGCCCAGCCGTGCCATCGACGATGATTTCTACGACAGCGACTCACGGGTGCATCCGCGCGCGCTCTCTGCTCTCGTCGACGCGTTGAGTGACCCAGACCTCGACGTGTCGCGCGCTGCGACGCGAGTCCTCGGATACGCCGCGGACGAGCGCGTCTCTGGGGCGCTGGTTGCCATGCTCAACTCTCCCGATCACGCAGTCCGAATGCACGCGATTGCGGGATTGGGACGAATGCGATCGCGTGAGGCCGTTCCGGCCTTGGTCTCGTGTTTGAACAATCGGCGCTACTCCGAGCGCGAGTGGGCGGCAGACGCTCTAGCCAACGTCCGCGATGCCCGGGCATTTCAGCCGCTCCTCGACGCGTGCCGCCGCGAGAGGCTTCCCTGGCGGCGAAGCCGGATGCGGCGTCACGCGAACGAGCTAGCGCGCAGGACTGGAGCGCAGACCCTTTCGCTTTGAGGCAGGCGCGACGGCCCGGGGCCGGCGTGTGGTGCTGCTTGCGCTCGCGCGAGGCGACGGTCGCCGCGTGCAGCTCGGGGTGCCGCTGGCAGGCACAGGCGACAGCTACGCCCTAGGTGCCGCCACTGCCTGCATCGCCGCGATCAGCACCAGAGGGACGACTACAAGAGCGGCAACGCTAGCTATAAGCGCCGAGGTCGAACTGCTCATCCCCTATAGCGGCGGCGACCGCCTCGTACGCGGCGCCGAACGCGGCGCCGATCCCGAGCACGATGACCCACCAGTGCGGACTCCGGAGCGCCTTCGGGCATCCTCGCGAATCTCGCCCGGTCGAGGAGTGAGGTCATCGCTGTCCGGCTCGCTCAGGCCGAAGTAGACGACGAGCCGATGCCACGTCCGTGCCACGCTCGCACGTCTACCCACGCACACGTATCGAATCCAGAGCTGCTGCATCGAGGCAGACGCGGGAGCGGCCGGGCCGGCGGCCGCAACAGTCGGAAGCCACAGCCGAAGGCTGGCACCATTCAAGGGAAGTGATTCCAGTGGTGCTCCTGGTCGGCCTTCTAGTCGGCCGTTGGTGGTTCATCCCGATCGCGGGCATCGGTTGGGCGGTATTGCTGCTTGCCGACGGCACATGCGACTTGCGCTGCTCGCCGGGCGCTTGGGCGTTCGCCGCAGTCAATGCGACAGTCGGAGTTGCCATCCGCAAGGCCGTCGTCACCCTCATCCGTTTCGCTCGCCGCGTGTGGAGCGCCCCTTCCTAGCCGACAGGGCCTCTACCGCCGGAGCTTGCGCCGGACGGTATGAGCGACTGCGGTGGTGGCTTGGGGCAGAAGCGAAACTCCGGACGAAGGATCCCGAAGGCGTTTCGCGCGGCACTCCCGGTCAGGACGAACGCAGCAGTCGGCGTCAGTCACCGGGTGGGTGAGCATCCCAGTACGTGTCGAGCTCCTCGCGGCCCTCCCGCCAAGCACGTTCGCCGTCCGGCGTCCATTTGAACCAGTAGCGGCGCAGGCTCGCGTCGGTGCGCGGGTCTGTCGTGAGCACGAGGTGCACCTTCGGCTCCGCGAGTTCCCAGGCCTCAACTAAGCCACCTACTAGAAGCTCGCGCAGGGCATTGACGACTTCCTGCTCGCCTACGAGCGCTAGGCCGCACGGGGCTGCTTCGCCCTGATCACGAAGTGTTTCCAGGCTTTCTATGTCGTCCGCAAGTCCGTCGAGGACCATGAGCGTCAGTCTCGGCATCTCCAGAGCGACATCGTGCCGGATGCCGGCGCTCCATCGAGGCAACAGCGAAGCGCGACAAGTACGCCCTACGACCGATTTCCCTGCACCGCAGACTCAAGCCTCACGGCGCCCTACTCCTCCACGGACGAGACGCAGGCCCATCTCAGGCGCCAGCTCCAGAAGCCATGTCCCTGGCACCTACGCAACTACGAACAGACAGAGACACACACACACCCTTGCATTGAGAATGCAGGTCGGTGCTACGGGGGACCCCGTGGCCCGTCGCCGGCGGGCGGCCACTCGGACTGCTGACCGTCCTTTCGGCTCTCGGCGCGCTGGACCGCGAGGGCCACAAGTGGCGCAACCGTGAGCGGACCGTAGTTCCACCACTGATCGTTCGGCCACAGCAGATAGGCGATCCCGCCGAGGGGTGCAATCAGTACTGCAGCAATCCACTGGACCTTGAGCGGCAGCACTCGGTGCAGCCAGTAGAAAATCAGGCAGAGCAACGGCAGGGTTAGGGCGCCGTTCAGTTGGTACGTGCCCACACCCGGGCTCTTGGCGTAGGCGATGACGCCTATGAGAGCGAGCACGACTGCCGCGATCACTGCGCTTGCCCACAGGACCGTCCGCTGAGTCATGCACGGAGTCTCACCGGTTTAGCGATCTGACGAGCCAACAGTCGGCGAATCGTGGCCCGCGCACGGTCGGAACTACATGTTCAGCGGGGTGGCGGGGCCTCGGTTCGCAGATCTCTTTAGGAACTCGATGGCCCAAACGGGGTTCTCGTCGGCCTGATAGGCGATGGTCTCCATCGGCAAGCTCGGAACAGGCCAAGCGAAGTACTACCTCGACCAGGCCGAGCTGCCCTTGTCCAGGGCGTCCGCGGTGTCCAGCGGGGTCGAGGACTACTACGTCGGAGGATCTGAGCCTGCGGGCCACTGGTGCGGGCGCTCGGCCGCGCGGCTGGGTCTGAGCGGCAAGGTCGACAGCGACGCTCTTCACGCGATCCTCGCCGGGGAGCATCCGGCGACCGGGGAGCTGTTGCGCCGGCGCGGGCGCGTGCCGGGGTTCGATGTGACGTTCTCAGCCCCCAAGAGCGTGAGCGTCGTGTTCGGCCTCGGCCAGGCCGAGGTACGGGCCGCGGTGCAGCGCGCGCACGACGTCGCGGTGGCGGAGGGCTTCGGCTATCTGGAGCGCCAGGTGGCGTTCGGGCGGCGCGGGACCGACGGGGTGGAGCGCATCGAGGCCGAGGGTCTGGTCGCGGCGGCGTTCGTACATCGCACGAGCCGGGCGGGAGACCCGCATCTGCACACGCACGTACTCGTCGCGAACCTCGTCCACGGTCGGGACGGGCGCTGGTCCGCGCTGGATGCGCGGCTGCTGTACGCGCACGCCAAGACGGCGAGCTTCCTCTACCAGGCGGCACTGCGGGCCGAGCTCACGCGCGAGCTCGGGATCGGGTGGGAGCCGGTGCGCAACGGCATCGCCGAGCTCTCCGGGGTGGATGAGCGGGTGCGGCGGGCGTTCTCGCGGCGCCGGGGCGAGATCGAGGCCGAGATGCGCAGGCTCGGGACGCGCAGCGCGCGCTCGGCGCAGGTCGCCGCGCTCGAGACGCGGCGCGCGAAGGACTATCGCGTCCGAGCCGAGAACCTGCGCGGCGAGTGGTGCGAGCGGGCGGCCAGCCAGGGATTCGGCCGGCACTCGCTGAACCGCGCGCTACGTCCCCGCCGCCGTGAACCGCGCCCCGTGACGGTCGAGCATGTCTTCGCGCAGTTGGCCGGCCCGGAAGGACTGACGGCCACTCGCGCGAGCTTCACCCGCCGCGACGTCGTGCGCGCCCTGTGCGAGCGGCTGCCAGTCGGCACGCTGCCCAGGGAGATCGAGCGAGCCGCCGATCGCTTCCTGATCTGTGACCTCGTCGTGCCGTTGCTCGACCAGCCACAGGAACGCCCGCTGATCACGACTGAGGGCCGGCGCTTCCCGGCGGGGGAGGAGCGCAGCTACTCGACGCCCGAACTGCTGCTGCTCGAGGGCTGGATCATCGACCGCGCCCTCCACACCCGGGACACCGCACGCCGCCAGGTCGCCGAGCCCGTCGTCGAGCACGCCCTCTCCGCGGATGCGTTCCTCAGCACCGAGCAGCAGCAGCTCGTCCGCCGTCTCACGCGCGCGGGGGATGGCGTCGCGGTGGTCGTGGGTCGGGCCGGCACGGGCAAGACCACGGCGCTGGCGACCGCGCACGCCGTCTGGGCTGAGGCCGGCATCCCTGTGCTCGGCTGCGCCGTCGCGCGCCGCGCCGCGCAGGAGCTCGAGTCGGGTAGCGGGATCCCGTCGACGTCGGTCGCGGCGCTGCTGGCCACCCTCGAGCGGCCTGATGCGCGACTGCCCGACGAAGCGGTGCTCGTCGTCGACGAGGCCGGTCTGCTCGGCACGCGCGACGCAGCCCGGATGCTCGGCCATGTCAACGACGCCCGCGGCAAGCTCGTGCTGGTCGGCGACCCGCACCAGCTGCCATCGATCGCCGCCGGCGGCCTGCTCGCCGGACTTGCCACCCGGCTCGAGCCGATCGAGCTCACCGAGAACCGCCGACAGCACCACGCCTGGGAGCGCACGGCACTCGAACGCCTCCGCGACGGGCCGGTCGAGCCGGCGCTCGCCGCCTACGCCGCCCACGGCCGCATCACCCATGCGCGCGACCGCTCGGACGTCCTCGAGCGGCTCGTCGCCGATTGGCAGGCAACCGGCGATCCCGACGCCACCGTGATGATCGCTCACTACCGCCGCGATGTCGCCGAGCTCAACGCTCGCGCCCGCAGCGCGATGCGCGCCGTCGGAGCCTTGGGCGGCGAGGAGCTCGAGGCAGGCGGGCTGCGGTTCGCCGTCGGCGACCGGACCGTCGTGCGCCGCAACGACCGTCGCCTGGACGTGCGGAACGGCGACCGGGGCACGATCACTGCGATCGATCCCGCCGCCGGCACGCTGACGCTGCGCATCGGTGACCGCGAGCGGACACTCGCACGCGCGTTCCTCGAGCGCCGCACGCGCGCCGGAGACCCCACCCTGCAGCACGGCTACGCGATCACCGCCTACGTCGCCCAGGGCCTCACGTGCCAAACCGCGCTCGTGCTCGTCCACGACGACGCCGACCGCGAATGGGCCTACACAGCACTCAGCCGCGGTCGCGAGCGCAACCAGCTCTACACCGTCACCGACACGGCTCGCGACCGCGACGAGTACGCGCCCGCAGCACCGACCCGAGACCCCGACGAGCGCCTCGGCGCGGCGCTCGGCCGCAGCCGCCAGCAGCAGCTCGCCACCGACCATGCCGTCGACGTGGTGCGCCGCGCTCGGGCTCGGGACGAGCTCGCTCAGGCCCGAGAGCGACGCGAGCACTCCCGCAGCGCAGACCGCGGCATCGGGATCGAGCGGTGAACCCCATTTTCGAGAGCCGGCCGCTCGACGGCCTGAAGCGAGGACAGAAAGGACGCAATGGCCTACTTGGACACCGACCTGCTCAAGCCCACCGACGTCGCCCGCCGCCTCGGCGTCTCGCGCTCCTGGGTCTACGACGCGGCAGCGAGCGGCCGCATCCCGTGTGTGCGCCTCGGTGGGCCCGACGGGCCGCTGCGATTCTTGCCGAAGGACGTCGAGAACTGGCTCGAGCACGCGCGGCGTAACTGGCTCCCTGGCGAGACCTCGATGCGGGCGGCGCAGCGAGCCGCGAGCACCGCGCGCAGCGGAGCACCGCAGCTACGGCTCGCCGACGATCTCTGACTCACTCCGAACAACTGTTTCAGGCACGTCGGTGGATCAGGCATGATGCCGGCCGGTGGCGCCACGTTGGGAGACTGGAGTCGCAGTTGGCTTGCTGGGCCCGGATCGGGCGGCCGCACTTGACGTGATCGTCGCTGAGTTGCGAAGCGCTCGCGGTTGGGCGTCATTCTGACCGCAGACCGCGAGATGGCCAAGTGGGCGTGGGTCGTCAAGGAGATTGTCGACGGCCGCTACGACGCCATGGTCGAGGAGTACCACAACGATCTCGACAGCCGGAAGATCCTGGACGTCGTGCTCGGGACCGTTGACGAGGGGCTCCGGAAACCGCTCGGCGACTGGCTACTGCCGCACGACCGCCGGTTCGAGGAAGCGACACTGCTCCTAGCACGGCCGATCGCGGGGTCCTCTGATCCGAAGCGCTCGACGGCGGCGTGGAGGGGGTATTGGCGTGTTCCGAGGGCGCTTGGTCCGGAGCTACGGGAGGGGCTCGTCCGGCGGGGTCTCGTTTGAGCCGAGGACCGTGACAGAGCCGTCGCCAAACCTAACGACGATCTCGAGCTCGCCACCGAGCGCTCGGACGTAACGCTGGAGCGTCGACAGTCGCACGTCGTCCTCGCGTTCGATCCGCGACACGTTCGGGCGGCTGGTCTCTAAGTGCGTGGCGACGTGCGCTTGGGTTACGCCGCGTCGTTCGCGGAGTTCGTTGAGCGCAATATCCAGCTCGACGCTTCTCTTGATCGACTCGACACGCTCACGGTCGGGTGGGCGACGCCGGCGGATCTCCTTCGCGTGGACTGGCTGGCGCGCGACGTTCATGGACGTGATGAAAGCATTACCCGACGGCGATAGTAGGTCGCGAGCTTGCCGCCGTGCCGGCGGATAGCGTGAGCCCGTGGCGGTGTGGGCAGCCAAGTTGCGTCGCGCGGCGTACCGAGTGGAGGCGATTCCAGCTGAGGGGCAGTCCGTCTATCGAACGATCGGCCGGAGCGAACCGCGCGAGTGGGACTTCCAGTCGGACCATGGGAAGGGTCGGCCACGCGGCCCGCAACAGGACTACATCGACTACGTGGGCCTGTCGGTGTTCGGAACTGAGGATGCCGCTCGCGAGAACGCGGTTCGGTTCCCGAAGCTGATCGTGCGGGTGCAGCTCGAGGAGGGCTGCGGATTCATGATCGCGCGCACGTACGCCGATGTGGATGAGCACTACACGGTGTGGGGAGACCCCGAGGAGCTGCTCGCCAGAGTGGAGCTCCCCGTATCGAGGTTCGATGAGGACCCAAGCTAGACTCGCCGAATAGGAGCGACTGCATGACCTACGCAATGCTCTACGCCGAGACCGGCGACATCGTCGGCACCTATGAGTCTCGCGAGCGCGCGATGACCGATCTCGTGGCGTTCGTTCGAGACCATCCCGAACTCCAGGACGAGATCGGCCTCCGTCCATACGACAACGGTCGCCCGGCCGGCGATTTCGAGTCGGCCAGCGCTCTCGTCGGCGAGGACGCGCTGTCTCAGCCGCACCTCCTGTAGTCGCGACAGCACGGGCCGCTATGCCTTTTCGTGCGGCGCTGTAAGCGTGGCGCCGGCGATCATCTCCTCTGTTCGCGCAGCCGCCTCGCGTAAGAACGACGTCTCCAGGTGCCCGTAGTGCTCTTCGGTCGTGGTGATCGAGCGGTGGCCGAGTTGGCGCTGGACGAAGATCAGCGGATGGTCGGTCGCTAGCCACGCCGTCGCGGCGGTGTGGCGCAACGCGTGGAGCGGCATGTCGCGTAGGCCAGCGTCCTGCAAAGCCCACTCGTGCCAATCGTGCGCCGTCTTGCGGCTCGGCGGGACGGGCTCGGTTCGGCCCGAATAGCGGCCGCGGAGCGGCGGTGGGCAGAGGAACAGCCAGCCGCCGTCGGCCTGGCCGTTAGCGGTGCGGTCGGCCCGGAGGTCACGGAGCGTGCCGACGAGCCGCGGCCCCATCTGCACGGAGCGAAAGCGCTTGCCCTTCGTCGGCACGGTCCCGTCGGCGCCGCGCGCCCGTTGGCGGGAGATTCGGACGACGCCGGCGTCGAGGTCGACGTCCGCCCAACGGGTCGCCAGCGCCTCGGAGATCCGCGCGCCGGTGCCGATCAAGAACTCACCGAGCGGCCGGTAGTGCTCGACGCAAGACTCGAGGTAGCGCTCGATCTCGCCCAGTCGCAGGTAGTCGAGCTCGGTGCGCTCCGCTGGCAATGCGCGCACGTACTGGCACGGGTTGTGCGCGAGGTGGCCGCGACGGACCGCCTCGCCGAGCGTCATCGACAGGCACGTGCGCGCGTTGTTGACCGTCTTGGCGTTGAGCTCGCCCGCGTGGACCATCTCGGCCATGTCCGCGAGCCAGCCGCGGACCCGGTCCTCGTCGATCGCCGCGAGCTTGCGGCTCGCCGAACCAGGGCAGCAGTCGCTTGCGGCCCTGGGTCGCGTAGTCCTGCAGCGTCCCCGCGGTCACGTACGGGCGCTTGGCCTCAAGGACGCTGGCCCAGAACTCCGCGAACGTCTCTCGCGACGCACGCACCTCGCCCCGCCTCACCGCCTCGACTGCGGCGCGTCTCGCCGCGACCGCGGCAGCCGCGGCTCTCGAACCCGCGGCGCGTGGTCAGCGAGCCGTCGGACTGGCGGAACACGAACCGCCAACGCGGGCCCGCTGCCGTCTCGTAGCCGTACACGCCGCCCTGGTCGACGACGCGCGCCTCCAATCGCGCGACGGCCTCGCGCTCCACCACGGCCGGCGGCGGCCGCAGCGACGCCTCGAAGTCGAGCGCCGACGCCTCGTCGGCGAACCTCCGCGCCCGCTGTCTGCCGTTGTCACGCCAGCGGACGATCCAACGCCCTCGGACACGGTCGAAATGCACGCTCATGGCGGCCTCCCGGTTGGAGAACACTGGAGAACAGGGCTGTTCTCCAGTTGTCAGAGGCGTTGCCGCGAGCTGTTCGCCCCCCGGGCCGATCGAGAAGCCCGAGAACGCGAAAAGCCCCGCCGAGCGGGGCTTTTCGAGGTGCGCCGAAGAGGACTCGAACCTCCACCCGGTTATCCCGGACCAGGCCCTCAACCTGGCGCGTCTACCAATTCCGCCATCGGCGCGAGGGCGGGGGCGAGTATAGCCCTGCGGGGTCTTGCGTTTGAGTCCGTCCAGCGGGGGCGATACATTCTACGAACACATGTTCGCTCCACTCGATCAACCCGCCGTGACGGCGATCTGAGGAGGCCTCTTCCGTGGACATCGGCAAGGACCTGACGAAGCGCCAGCAAGAGATCTTCGACTTCATCAAGAAGTACTCGGCGAAGTACGGCTATCCGCCGACGGTGCGCGACATCGGCAAGGCGGTCGGCCTGGCGTCGTCGTCGACGGTGCACGCACACCTCGCCAACCTCGAGAAGGTGGGGCTGCTGCGCCGCGACCCGACGAAGCCGCGCGCGATCGAGCTGCTGGACCGCGCGGTCGGCGCGGTCAAGGACGTCGTGACGCCCAACGGTCTCCCGCTGGTCGGCCATGTGGCCGCCGGCTCGCCGATCCTGGCGGAGGAGAACATCGAGGAATACGTGACGGTGCCCGATCAGGCGGGCGGCGACGACGGCGAGTACCTGCTGCGGATTCGCGGCGACTCGATGATCAACGCCGGCATCCTGCCCGACGACTACGTGGTCGTCCGGCCCCAGGACACCGCCGCGGACGGCGAGATCGTGGTCGCCCTCGTCGGCGAGGAGGCGACCGTCAAGCGCTTCTTCCGCGAGGAGGACCACGTGCGCCTGCAGCCGGAGAACGACGAGCACGAGCCCATCCGCACGCGCGAGGCGCGGGTGCTGGGCCGCGTGGTCGGTGTGTTGCGGAGGGTCGCATGAGCGCCCTCATGACCCCGCGGCGCTCGCGTCGCGGCCGCCGCACCCGCCCCGCCCCTGCTCCCGGCGGCCAGCCCGCGCTGTTCGGCGCGGGGTCGGCTCCGGCCGCCGCGCCGGCCGCTTCCCGCTCCCGCTCCCGAGGCCGTCGCCGTCCCGGCGCCCGAGGCCATGGCGGCCGCGCCCGCCGCGGCCGCGGTGGCCACTCCGGCCGAGGAGACTCACCCCACTGCGCGCGCGCACCGCCACGGGCCGACGCTGGACGACCTGGTCGCCGGCGCTTGGGAGGGCCTGCTGGCGGGCGCGCCCGCCGACTGCCTCGTCTGCGGGGCGCCGCTCGCGCCACGCCACTCGGCCGGCGCCGGGATCGTGGGCGGCCGCTGCGGCGGCTGCGGCACGACCGTCAGCTGAGGCTTCCGCCCGCGCCCCTCGCGCGGGGCTCCGTGCGCGGCGCCGTGCGGGTCGGCGGCTGCAGCGCCGCCCGCGCTCTGGCAGGCTGCCGGGGGCCGTTCTGGTGTGCCGGCGCCGTAACGGCTTGGCTCGTAGGAGGCGGGGGAGGTTGGGTCGCTTGTCGGCGAGTGGCATCTGCGTTCCCTCAGCGGGCATGGAGGTGCCACTCGGCGGGTCGCGTCCACTAGCCTGCGGCGCTCATGAGCGTCGAGGAGGATCGCGCCGAGCTCGCCCGCCTCGAGGAGGCGTGGATGCAGGCCGTCGAGGACCGGGACATTGAGACGCTCGAGCGCCTTCTGGCGCCCGAGTTCCGCTTCATGGCGATCCACCTGCATCCCGAGCCGATGTTGCGCGACCAGTGGATGGAGGCCGCGCGCGAGGGCTACACGATCGTGTCGTTCGCCTTCGAGGAGATGGACGTCCAGGTCTCCGGCGACACGGGCATCGCCCACGCCCGCTACTCGCAGGTCGCCAGCTACCAGCACGTGAGCCTGTCCAACGTCTTCCGGCTCACGGACGTGTGGACGCGCGCCGACGGCACGTGGCGCGTGATGGCGCGCCACTCGTCGATCCTGGGCTGAGGCGGCCGAGCCGCGCGGGGCGGGCCGAGCGGAGCGGTGCGGCTAGTTCTTCGAGTAGTCGTAGAACCCGCGGCCGGTCTTGCGGCCGAGCAGGCCCGCCTCGACCATCCGGTTCAGCAGCGCCGGGGCGACGGAGCCGGGATCGCGGAACTCCTCGTAGAGCGACTCGGACACCGCGAGCAGCGTGTCGAGGCCGATCAGGTCACTCAGCTGCAGCGGGCCCATCGGGTGCGCGCAGCCGAGCACCATGCCGTGGTCGATGTCCTCCTTGGAGGCGAAGCCGGACTCGTACATGCGGATCGCCGACAGCAGGTACGGGATCAGCAGCGCGTTGACGACGAAGCCGGCCCGGTCCTGCGAGGAGATCGCCTGCTTGCCGAGCGTGCCCTCGGCGAACGACCGCGCACGCTCGACGGTCTCGGGCGTGGTCATGATCGAGGTGACGATCTCGACCAGCGGCAGCACCGGCACCGGGTTGAAGAAGTGCAGGCCGAGCACGCGGTCCGGCTGGCTGGTGCCGGCGCCGAGCTTCATGATCGGCACCGACGAGGTGTTGGAGGCGAGGAACGAGGCCGAGGGGAGGATCTCGTCGAGCCGCTTGAAGAGATCGCGCTTGGCGTGCTCGTTCTCGATGATCGCCTCGATCGCGGCGTCAGCGCCCTCGAGGTCCTCCAGCGACGACGTGAAGGCGAGCCGGTCGCCGGCGGCGTCCCGGTCGGCCTGCTCGAGCTTGCCGCCGCGGACGGCCCGGTCGAGGGACTTGTCGATCGCCGCCCGGGAGCGCTCGGCGCGCTCGTCGTCGGCCTCGACGACGGTGACATCGACACCCGCCCGCGCGCAGACCTCGGCGATGCCCGAGCCCATCAGTCCACCGCCCACCACCCCGATACGCATGGCGGGCACGCTAGCGGCTCGAAAGCGGCGGGGCGTCTAGACGGCTTCGGCGGGAGTGGGGACCGGCACGACGCAGACGCAGTTCGGCAGCTTGGACGAACCGGGGAGGAACATCCGGCCGACGCCGCGATCCGCGGCGGCCTGCCGCGCGACGTCAGCCGCGTCCCCGCGGTTGTCCAGGTGCTGCGCGACCGGCGTCTCGCTTCCGTGCGCGTCGATGTAGATCACGTCATACATGGGGTCAGTCTGTCCGTGGGGTCGGACGTCGTCCTTGGTCGGTTGAACATACCTTTGTAGCCGGTACCGTTCTAGGGGCAGATCGAGCAGTGCGCGGAGGTTTGCCCTTCGAGGAAAGTCCGGACATCACAGGGCAGGGTGATCGGTAACGCCGACCCGGGGAAACCCGCGGGAAAGTGCCACAGAAAACACACCGCCCAAGCCCGCGGCCCGCACGTGAGGCCGTGGGACGGCAAGGTTGAAAAGGTGCGGTAAGAGCGCACCGGCGTCGCGGTGACGCGGCGGCCTGGCAAACCCCACCCGATGCAAGGCCAAGCAGGACCGCTTGCAGGTTGCCCGCCAAGGTCCAGGTCGGCCGCTTAGATGGATGGCTGCTCAAGACAGAATCCGGCTTACAGGTCTGCTAACGGAAGGGCCCCTGGAAACGGGGGCCTTTCCTATAGGTGCACCGTGTACCCGGTTCGCCCCCCTCGCGCCCGGGCGACGGACCTAGAGGTGTGCCTGATGGACCATTTCCAGAGCTGACGCGTCGCCGATGATCTCGAGGAACAGGTCGACGAGCCGCGGGTCGAACTGCGACCCGCTGAGCGCGCAGATCTCCTCCAGCGCGTCCTCGACCGCCCAGGCGGCCTTGTACGGCCGCTCGGAGACGAGCGCGTCGAAGACGTCGCAGACCGCGGTGATGCGCCCCGCCAGGGGGATGTCGGTGCCGGCGAGCCCGGCCGGGTAGCCCGAGCCGTCCCAATGCTCGTGGTGCGTGCGCGCGATCACCTCGGCGAGCCGGACGACCGGCGAGCGCGAGTTCGCGAGCAGGTCGCCGCCGACGTCGGTGTGGCGCTGCATGACCACCCGCTCCTTGGCGGTCAGCGGGTCCGGCTTGCGCAGGATGTCGTCGGGGATCGCGATCTTGCCGACGTCGTGCATCGCGCTCGCCCGCCGCAGGAGCTCCGCCTCGTCGGCGGTCATCCCGGCCGCGAGCGCCAGCTTGTGACACAGCCGTGCGATCCGCTCGATGTGCTCGCCGGTCTCCTCGTCGCGCGACTCGACCGCCTGCCCGAGCCGCTTGATGATCTCCAGCTCGGTGGCGCGCAACTCGCTCGTGCGCTCGCGGACCTGCTCCTCGAGCAGGTCGTTGACCTCGGCGATCCGCTGGCGCTCCACGCTCTCGAGCAGGTTGCTGACCGCCACCGTCGCGACGGAGGAGAGCGCGAGCGCGGCGATCGGCCCGGCCTGTGCGAGCACCGTGCCGTGCTCGAAGACGAACTGGGCGACCGCGACGAAGAGCAGGCCGAGCGCCGGGGCGGCGAGCGCGGCGACCGTGCCGCGGACGCGCAGGGCCAGCAGCGGGACGGAGGCGGCGGCGAGCAGGATTATCAGCAGGTCGAGCCAGAGCGGGGCGGAGGCGAGCGGGAGCCCGTGCAGCGCGGTCCAGATCGCGTTCGCCTGTACCTCGGGCCCGGACATCAGGTCATTGCCCTGCGGGGTCGCGTGCTGGTCGTGCAGCGTCGGCGCCGTCGCGCCGATGACGACCACTCGGCCGCGCAGCAGGTCGGGGTCGGCCTTGCCGGCGAGCAGCGTGGAGAACGAGACCGTGTCGATCGTGCCGGAGCGGCCCCGATAGTCGATCAGCGCGCCGTCCGGGCCGAATGCGGCCTTGGACAGCGGCTTGCCGAGGCGCTCCGCGACGACCCGGGCGAGCGTCGGCAGCCCGGCCACCTCGCCCTCGAAGCGCCGGATCACTCCGCCGGCCTCGTCGGGCAGGTTGCTCGCCGCGGCCTGCGCGCCGACCCGCTCGAGCTTCTCGTCGCCGCCGAGGACGCGGCTGTGGCCGTGGCCGTCGGTCTCGCTCGTCGCGAGCACCACGCCGCCGACGCCGGCGATCGCGTCGTAGAGCGCGCGATCCTCGCGCTCTGTGCTCGGCTCGGTGTACTGGATGTCGACGACGATCTCTCGCGCGCCGGCCTCCGCGAGGCGCTCGACGGCCTGGCCCATCATCGAGCGCGGGAACGGCCACTGGAGCTTGAGGTCCGAGAAGGTGACGTCGTCGATCGCGACGACCGCGACATCGTCGGGCGCCTGCGCGTCGCGCTTCTGGAAGAGCCGGTCCTGCGCCGCGTTCTCGATCGGGTCGAGCGCGCCCGTGAACGTGCCGGCGCACGCGACCGCGGCGGCCAGCACGCCGGCCGTCAGCAGCATCCGCAGCCGCGGCACGCCCGGACGCGAGCTCATCGCTTCGCGAGGTGGGCGCCGCCGGCGCGCACGATCACGGTCCGGCCGGTGCGGCGGTCCTTGACCGCGACCGCGCCTTCGTGCACGCGCGTGACCGTGCCGTCGCAGCGGTCGCGGGTCACCCAGGCGGTCCCGCGCGCGGTCGCGACGCTGTTGTTGCCGTAGGTGCGGAAGCGCCCGCCGCGGTCGCGCGCCCACAGGCTGCGCACCACGCGGCGGGTGGTCGGGTTCTCGCGCGCGACGCCGCTCGCCCGCGCCGGGCAGCGCCCGAAGTCGCCGCCGCGCAGCGCCAGCGAGGTCATGCCGTTGCCGGAGGAGGACTGGCGGATCTGGAAGCGCGAGCCCCAGAAGCGGCCGGTCTGGAACTCGCCGGCCTCGTCGAGCGCGGTGGTCAGGCGGATGCGGCCGCGGCGCGCGTCCACCACGGTGCCGCTCGGTAGCAGCGTGGCGTCGCCGAGCTTGCGGAAGCGGCGGGCGCCGGGGCGGCGGACGAGCACCGTGCCGCGGCCCGGGGCGACGATCACGGTCTGGCCGAGCACGGGCGCGGGGACGCCGCGGACGGGCGGCGCGACGGGCGCGGTGGCGGGCTCGGTGTCGTCGCCGGCGGGCGGGCTCGTGAGCGGCTCGCCGGGCCACGGGTCTGTGCCGCAGCACTCGTAGGCGCCGACGTCCGGCACCGTGCGCGCACGGCCGTCCGGGTCGACGGTGCTGGTGAAGGCGTCCGAGACGCCGGCGTCGACGGTGGGGGAGTCGGGCTGCGGGCGGTAGTCGCCTACGGCGGCGTCGGTCAGGCGCGGCTCGGCGGAGACGATGCCCGCGCCGAGCGCGAGCTGCGGCGACGCCTCGGGGCGCAGGTTGGAGTAGGTGGCGATGCATCCCTCGCCGCCGTTGCGCGCATCCACGTCGGTGACGGCGCCACGGGCGAGGACGTTCACGAGCGTCGCCTCGTGGCCCGAGTTGACCTCGCAGCGGATCGCGTTCGAGTGCGGCGCCATGGCGGTGACGTTGCGCAGGGCGAGCGACCCGCTGCCGCTGCTGCCCTCGCGCAGCTTCAGTGCGGCCGATCCGGAGCCCGAGTCCTCGGCGATCACGACGCTGTCGCGCAGCACGGTGGTGGCCTCGGAGGTCCGCACCTTGGCCCCGTCGCCGGCGGTGGAGACGATCTCGAGGTCCTCGCCGAGGCCGCCGTCCATGACGAGGGTGTCCTGGGCCGGCGTCGTGCCGCGCAGCGTGAGGTGGCGCAGCGTGCCGCCCTCGAGCTCGACGAACGGGCCGGTGAGGTTGTTGGGCCCGGTCAGTAGAGGCGGCGCCTGGCCCGTGACGCCGTGGACGTCGATTCCCGTCGGCTGCAGCGCGACCTGGATCGCGTAGCTGCCCGGGGCGACGACCACCTCGTCACCGGGGCCGGCCCCGTTGATCGCGTAGCCGACCTTGCAGGGCATGGCCGCCGTGCAGTCGCCGGAGGTGGCGGTCGCCGTCGGTGCGGCATAACGCGTGGAGTGCGCGCTCGCGGCGGCTGGGAGCAGCATCAGGACCAGCGAGGCTCCGAGCGCAGGCCGGAGCAGGGCGAGGCGAGGCATCGAGGATGGTCTCGGCCGAAATCAGGCGTGTCTGAAGGGGCAGTCGACATCCGTCCTATGTGCGAACATGTGTTCGTCTTGATCGTTTGCGCCCAGATTCCCCGCTTCGAGCTCTCGATCGCCGCCGGCGGCCGCGAGGTGCTGGCCGCCGGCCCCGTCGCGCTGGCCCCGGAGGCGGGGCGCGAGCAGCTGATCGGGCAGGCCTCCGCCGCCGCCGAGGCCTACGGCGTGCGCGCGGGGCTGCGGCTCGGTGAGGCGCTCGCGCGCTGTCCGACGCTGCGGCTCGTGCCGCCGGACCCGGCCGGGGTGGCCGACGAATGGGAGCGGCTGCTGGCGCTGCTCGAGGGGATCGGCGCGGCCGTGGAGCCTGGCCGCCCCGGCCTCGCGTGGTTCGACGCGCAGGGCTTGCGGACGCTGCACGGCGGCAGCCTCGAGGGCGTGATGACCGCCGCGCGGCGCGCGCTCGCCACCCCCGTGCGGCTCGGCGCGGCGCCGTCGCGCTTCGCGGCGCTGGCGGCCTCGAGCGCGGCCCGCGCCCGCCGGGCCGAGGTCGCCCCGTCCGGCGCCGCCACGCTGCGCGCCTACCTCGCCCCGCTGCCGGTGGCGCTGCTGGGCGTGCGCGAGGACACCGCCGCGCTGCCCCCGGTGCTCGAGCGCTTCGGCGTGCGCACGCTCGGCGAGCTGGCCGCGATGCCGCGGGCGGCGCTGGCCGACCGCTTCGGGGAGGCGGGTGTGCAGGCCCGGGCGCTCGCGCGCGGGCGCGACACGCCGCTGCGCCCGCGCACGGCGTCCGAGCGCCTGGAGGAGCGCCTGGAGCTGCCCGAGTCGGCCTCGGGCATGCAGCTCGAGCGTGCGCTGGGCCTGCTGATCGACCGGCTGCTGGCGCGCCGGGAGCGCCGTGGCCGCACCATGCGCGCCGCCGTGCTGTCGGCGCGGCTGGTGGAGGGCGGCACCTGGCGCGTGCGCGTCACGTTCCGGGAGGCGCTGGCCGACCCGCGCCGGATGCGGCTGGTGCTCGCGCCGCGGCTGGCCGACCTGCCGGCGCCGGCGGAGGCGCTGCGGCTGCGCGCCGAAGGCCTCGGCCCGCCGGCGGGCGACCAGCGCTCCCTGCTGGCCGAGCCGGCGACCGTGCGCGCGGCGCGACTGCGCGAGGCGGTCCGCCAGGCGCGCGCGATCGCCGGGCCGGAGGCCGCGCTGCGGATCCTGTCCGTGGACCCGGACTCGCGCGTGCCCGAGCGGCGGCTCGCGCTGACCCCGTGGGAGCCGTGATGGGGCGCGCCGCGCGGGGGTGCGGCGGGGGCGCCGGGCCGTGAAGCGGCTCGGCAAGCCGCGGGCGGCGCGGGTGCGCGAGGGCGCCCACGGGCGGCCCGAGGCGGTCGAGGGCCGGGCGGTCGAGGCCGTCCGCGAGTCCTGGCTGGTCGAGGACCGCTGGTGGACCCCGAAGCCGGTGCGCCGCCGCTACTGGGAGGTGGTCACCACGGACGGCCGCAACCTCGTCGTCTACCGCGACCTCGCGGAAGGGGGGTGGTTCGCGCAGCGCTGACCTCACAGGAGGCGGCGGGTTCGCGCGGCGACGATGCGGGCAGTCGAGACCCATGAGCGGATGGACAGCGAGGGACCTCCCGAGCCAGGCCGGGCGCACCATCGTCATCACGGGCGCGACCAGCGGCATCGGCCAGGCCGCGGCGGCCGAGCTGGCTCGCGCGGGCGCGCGCGTGGTGCTCGCCGTGCGCAACGTGGAGCGGGGCGAGCGCCTCGCGGCCGACCTGCCGGGCGGCGCCGAGGCGCGCCCGCTGGACCTGACCGACCTCGTCTCCGTGCGCACGTTCGCACAGGCGTGGGAGGGCCCGATCGACGTGCTGATCAACAACGCGGGCGTGATGGCGGTCCCCGAGGGGCGCACGAGGGACGGCTTCGAGACGCAGATCGGCACGAACCACCTCGGCCACTTCGCGCTCACCGGGCTGCTGCTCGGCCACGTCCGCGAGCGCGTGGTGCAGATCGCCTCCGGCGCGCACCGGATCGGCAAGATCGACCTCGAGGACCTCAACTGGGAGCGACGCACCTACCGCCGCTGGCCGGCTTACGGACAGTCCAAGCTCGCCAACCTGCTGTTCGTGCACGAGCTCCAGCGCCGCCTGACCGCGGCGGGCTCGCCCGTCCGTGCCGTCGCCGCCCATCCCGGCTACGCCGCCACCGAGCTGCAGTCGCGCACCGGGAACGCGCTCCAGAACGCGCTGATGGCCGCCGGCAACAAGCTGCTCGCCCAGAGCGGCGAGCAGGGCGCCTGGCCGACGCTGTTCGCGGCCACGCAGGAGCTGCCCGGCGGCGCCTACATCGGGCCCGGCGGGCCGGGCGAGATGCGCGGGAGCCCGGCGCCGGCGTCGCGCAGCTCCGCGGCGCGCGACGACGTGACCGCCCGCGAGCTGTGGGCGCTGTCCGAGCGCCTGACGGGCGTGACCTACGCGTTCGAGAGCAGCGCCGAGGCGGCGTCCGTACCGAGCCGCACGGCGTAGTTGGTGCCCCGGTCCTCGGGGTAGATCTGCGTCGTGTTGGCGAGCACGAGTCCCGGCACGCCGGTCTGCAGGGGCGGGATCCGCTCGCCGTAGCCGACGGTGACGATCGGCTGCGCGGCGGGCTCGCGGTGCAGCCAGCGCTCGCGCACCCACGAGCGCTCGAAGGCCGGGTTGATCTTCCGCAGCCCCGGCTCGTAGCGCGCGAGCAGCGCGTCCGCGTCGAGCCCGAGCAGCTCGTCGCCCGGAGCGAGGTAGTTCGCCACGTAGAGGAAGCGCCGCCCGCCGTAGCGCTCGGGCGAGATCAGGTTGGTGTGCTCGATCACGCCGACGAACGGCAGCTCGGGGTCGGCGATGTTGGTCCAGTAGAACGGGCTGAAGCCGCGGTCGAGCTCGAGCAGCAGGCAGAGCGCGGTGTGGTACTCGATGCCGTCGATCCGCCGCAGGTAGTCGTCCGGGAGCTCGAGGTCGAGCATCCCGCGGAAGACGTCGTTGGGCACCGTGGCGACCACGGCGTCGTAGCGCTCGCTGCCGTCGGCCTGGAAGGCGCGCGGGTCGTGGCCGGAGCGGAACGAGCCGGGCGCGGCGTACTCGATCTCGAAGCCCGCGGGGTCCGCCGCGCCCGCGGGGCCGGCGCCAGCGCCGGAGCGCGCGAGCCGCTTGACCGGCCGGTCGATCAGCACGCGCCCGCCGCCGGCCTCGATGCGTTCCTGCAGCGCTCCGAACAGCGGCTCCCAGGAGCGGCGCGGGTAGCCGAGCAGCTCCTGGCGCGACTCCTTGCCCTGGAGCTTGCGCCGCATCGTCAGCTTGCCCCACAGCCAGGCCATCGAGATGTCGTCGGCGCGGTCGCCGAACTTGCCGCGCAGCAGGGGCCCCCAGACCTTCTCGTAGGCCTCCGCGCCCATCGCGTCGCGGATCCACGCGCGCGCCGTCATGCGCTCGTACGGCGCGACGTCGCTCCCGCCGCGCTGGAGCCGCAGCACGGCGGCCCCCATCCGTACGCGCGAGGGCAGCGACAGCGGCGAGAAGCGCAGCAGGTGAAGCGGGCTCGTGAACGGCCACGAGCGGCTCTCGAGGAAGAACGCGACCGAGGACGGCAGCCACTCGAGCTCGTCCGGCATCCCGAGCTCGTCGTAGAGCTCGGCGATGTGGCGGTCGCTCGTGAACAGGTGGTGGTAGTAGCGCTCGAGCAGGTGGCCCTGGCCGACGTCGAGCGTCGCGGCCTGGCCGCCGAGCCCAGGCCAGCGCTCGTAGACGTCGCAGGTGTGACCCGCCTGCGTGAGCCGGTGCGCGCAGACCAGCCCGGCCACCCCGGCCCCGATCACCGCGACCTGCATCAGCGCTCGGCTTGCTCCGTCACCGTGTCGGCGCGCTCGGCGACCGACTCGGCGGCCGCCGTCACTGCGGCGGCCCCGCGCTCGCGGTCCAGGTTGCGCGCGCGGGCGACGACGTACAGCGGGCGCTGCTTGACCTCGTCGTAGATGCGCCCGAGGTACTCGCCGATCATGCCCAGCGCGATCAGCTGGATGCCGCCGATCAGCAGCATCACGAACAGCAGCGAGGGGACGCCGCGCTCGTAGATGCCCGTGTAGCGGGCGACGATCGTCAGCGGCAGCAGCACCAGCGCGAACGCCGCGCAGGCGAAGCCGGCGACGGCCGCGACCTGCAGCGGGAAGTTCGAGAACGAGGTCACCCCGTCGAGGGCGAAGCGGAGCATCCGCCCGATCGGGAACTTCGTCCGCCCGGCGCTGCGGGCGGCGCGGTCGTACTCGACGACATCGCGCCGGAAGCCGACCCAGGAGCTCATCCCGCGCAGGAAGCGCGAGCGCTCGCGCATGCCCAGCAGCGCGTCCAGCGGCGCGCGGTCGAACAGCCGGAAGTCGCCCGCGTTGGGCTCGAGCTCGACCTGGGCGAGGCGGCCCATGATCGCGTAGAACCAGCGCGCGGTGGCGAGCTTCAAGCGCGTCTCGCCCTCGCGCACGCGGCGCTTGGCGACGACGATGTCGGCGCCCTCGCGCCAGCGCTCGAGCATCTCCGGGATCAGCTCGGGCGGGTCCTGGAGGTCGCCGTCGAGCATCACCACGGCGTCGCCGGTCGCGTGGTCCAGGCCGGCGGTGATCGCCATCTGGTGCCCGAACGGGCGCGAGAGGTGCAGCACCCGCACGCGCTCGTCGGCGGCCGCGACCTCGTCGAGGATCTCGGCGGTGCCGTCGGTGGAGCCGTCGTCGACGACGATCAGCTCGAACGGCACCTCGCCCAGCGTCGCGACGACGCGCGAGCAGAACTCGCGGGCGAGGCCCACCTCGTCGAGCATCGGGGCCACCACGCTCAACAGCCGCAGCGCGCGCATCGGCGCCAGTGTCGCAGCAATGGCGGTTGCGACGGTTGTGCCGGGGCACACGGGATGCGAACATGTGTTCGATGTACGCCGAGCTCCACGCCCACTCCGCCTTCTCGTTCCTGGACGGCGCCTCGCTGCCCGACGAGCTGGCTGGCGCGGCCGCTGAGCTGGGCTACGAGGCGATGGCGCTGACGGACCACAACTCCGTCTCGGGCTCGATGGAGTTCGCCCAGGCGGCCGGCGCGCTCGGGCTGCGCGCCATCCACGGCGCGGAGATCGACCTCGACGACGGCCGCCACATCACCCTGCTCGTGGAGGACGCGCACGGGCTGGCGCAACCTGTGCCGCATCCTCACCCGTGCGCACCGCGATACGCGCGAGAAGCACGAGCCACCGCCGCAGGTGCCGCTGGAGACGGTCGAGGAGCACGCGGAGGGGCTCGTGTGCCTGAGCGGCTGCGCCCGTCAGGGCGTGCGCGACGAGCCGACGATGCGGCGGCTGCTGGCCGCCTTCGAGCCCGACCGCCTGCGCGTGGAGCTCCAGCGCCCGTTCCAGCGCCACGACCGCACGCTCAACCGCGGGCTGTCCTCGCTGGCCGCGCGGCTGGGGATCGCGTGCGTCGCGACGGGCAACGTCCACGCCCACGCGCGCTCGCGCGCCCCGCTGCAGGACGCGTTCGTGGCGCTGCGCCACCACACGACGCTGGACGCCTCCGAGCCCGTGCGCCGCGGCAACTTCGCCCACGTGCTCTCCGCGCCGGCGGCGATGGCGGCGCGCTTCGAGGACCATCCGGAGGCGGTCGCGGAGACGCTCGCGCTCGCCGACCGGCTGCGCTTCGACCTCGGCGCGGACCTCGGCTACCGCTACCCGGGCTCGGAGGACGCGGAGGCCGGGCGCAAGCTGGCGGAGCTGTGCTGGTCGAAGATGGACGAGCGCTACCCGGCCTCCCATCCCTGCCACGCGGACGCGCACGCGCGCCTGACCGAGGAGCTGCGGGTGATCGAGGCGCTCGGGCTGCCCGGCTTCTTCATCCTCCACCGCGACCTGCTGGAGCTCGCGCGCGAAGTGGCGGTGGAGGTGCGCGGGCCGGACACGGCGCGGGCGCTGCTGCCGCCGGGGCGCGGGCGCGGCTCCTCCGTGTCCTCGATCGTCTGCTACCTCACCGGCCTCTCGCACATCGACCCGGTCGAGAACCAGCTCTTCCTCGGGCGCTTCCTCAACGAGGAGCTGACCTCGCTGCCCGACATCGACCTGGACTTCCCGCGCGACGTGCGCGAGGTGCTGATCCCGCGCATCCACGACCGCTACGGGGCGGAGCGCTCGGCGCTGGTGGCCGCGTTCCCGACCTTCCGCTCGCGCGGGGCGATCCGCGAGCTGGGCAAGGTGCTCGGCCTGCCGCCCGGCGAGCTCGAGCGCGCCGCGCGCGGGGCGGAGCCGTGCGCCGTGCGCGGGCGTGACGGGCGACGTCGAGTACGCGCTGGGGCTCGAGACCGGCCCACCGGCCCCCGATCTACGACCCCGACTCGCGCGGGGATGCCGGCGCGCCGTTCGCGATGACCACGGCGGAGTGGCAGGCGATGGTCAACGGGCGCGATCCGGCGAAGGAGGGCGAGCACCGGGCGGTCGCCGAGGCGCGCTACGCCGCGCTGCCCGGCCGCTGGGAGTGGCTGGCGCGGCTGTGCGACGAGGCCTACGGGCTGCCGCGCCACCTGTCCCAGCACTCGGGCGGGATGATCGTCTCCACCCGTCCGCTGGTCGACTGCTGCCCCGTGCTGCCGGCGGCGATGGAGGGCCGCCAGCTGTGCCAGTGGGACAAGGACTCCTGCGCCGACGCGGGCTTCCTGAAGATCGACCTGCTGGGGCTCGGGATGCTCTCGGCGGTCGAGCGCTGCGTGGAGTCGATCGCGCGCACGCGCGGCGAGCGCGTGGACCTCTCGCGGATCCCGTTCGACGACGCCGATACCTACACGGCGATCCAGGCGGCCGACACGATGGGCGTCTTCCAGATCGAGAGCCGCGCGCAGATGCAGTCGCTGTACCGCACGCGCCCGCGGTCGCTGGACGACCTCACGATCCAGGTCGCGATCGTGCGCCCGGGGCCGATCCTCGGCGGTGCGGTCAACCCCTACATCGCGCGCCTGCAGGCGCTGCGCGCGGACCCGGACTACGTCGTGCCCTACGAGCACCCGTCGCTGGAGCCCGTGCTGCGCGACACGCTCGGCACGATCATCTTCCAGGACCAGGTGATCGAGTGCGCGATGGCGTTCGCGGGCTTCTCGCCGGGCGAGTCCGAGGGGCTGCGGCGCGCGATGAGCCGCAAGCGCTCCGCGGCGGCGATCGAGGGCTACCACCAGCGCTTCGTCGAGGGCGCGGCGCGGACCCACGGCGTCGACGAGGAGACGGCGGAGCGCGTGTACTCGATGATCGTCGGCTTCTCGGGCTTCGGCTTCCCCAAGGCCCACGGCGCCGCCTTCGGGCTGCTCGCCTACCAGTCGACCTGGCTGCGGGTCCACTACGGCCCGGAGTTCCTGTGCGCGCTGCTCAACGAGCAGCCGATGGGCTTCTACGCCTCCGACACGCTGGCCCACGAGGCCCAGCGGCGCGGGATCCCGCTGCTCCCGGCCGACGTCAACGAGAGCGCGGCGGAGTGCACGGTCGCCGCCGACGGCTCCGTGCGGATCGGGCTGGGCTATGTGAGCGGCGTGCGCGCCGAGGAGGTCGCCGCGCTGGTGGCCGCGCGCGAGGAGGGCGGCCGCTTCCGCTCGCTGGCCGACCTGGCCTCGCGCGCGGGGACGGGGCGGCCCTCGCTGGAGAAGCTCGCGTGGGCGGGCGCGTGCGACGCGCTGGCCGGGATCGAGCGTGGTGCGGACGGCGCCGACCGGGCGCGCCGCGCCGCCCTGTGGCAGCTCGGGGTGGCGGCGCCGGGCGAGCGCGTGCGCGAGGGCACCCAGCTCGCGCTCCCGCTGGAGACCCCCGCGCCGCCCGAACTGCGCGAGCTGGCGCCGTGGGAGTCGATGGTCGCCGACTACGCGACGACCGGGCTCACGCTCGGCGAGCACCCGATGGCGCTGCTGCGCAACCGGCTGCCGGAGGGCGCGGTCTCCTGCCGCGACCTGGTGAGGCTGCGCCACGAGGCGCCCGTGACGCTCGGCGGCCTGGTGGTGGCGCGCCAGCGGCCGGGCACGGCGAAGGGGATCGTGTTCCTGCTGCTCGAGGACGAGTTCGGGACGATCAACCTGATCGTCCCGCCCGACGTCTACGAGCGCCACCGCCTGACCGTGCGCATGGAGCCGCTGATCCTCGCCCACGGGCGGCTGGAGAAGCTCCCGATGGCGGGCGGCGCGATCAACGTCTTCGTCAAGCGGCTGGAGCCGCTGGTCACGCCCGACGAGGACGTCGACGGCGTCGTCGAGCTGGCCGAGCGGCGGGCCGCGGCCGCCGCCGCCGAGGCTCCGGCGGACCGCAGCGCGGCGGGCGCTGACCCGAGCGCGATCCTGGCCGACTTCCGCGGCGTCGCCCCTGCCGTGCAGAGCTTCGCGGCCGGCAGGCGGAGGTAGCCCGTGCGCTCGCGCGCCGCGCGAACAAGTAATCTGCCGCGCTCATGACAACGCTCGTCTTCGTCCTCGTGTGGGTGGTCCTCGGGCTCGGCCTGCTGCTCATCGCCCTCAGCGGCGGCCCCAGCGGAGCGCTGCAGCGGATGCAGTCGCAGAGCCGCGGCAGCCGCAAGGCGGCGACCGTCCTGTTCGTGATCGCGCTGCTGATCCTGGGCGTCGGCGTGCCGCTCGCGGTCATCAGCTCGGTCGAGGCGCGCGACGACATCCCCGAGGCGAACGTGAGCAACCTCACGTCGGCCGAGGAGCACGGCCGCGAGCTGTTCGGCGCGCGCTGCGCGCAGTGCCACACGCTGGCGGCGTCGAAGGCCGTCGCGCAGGTCGGCCCGAGCCTGGACACGCTGCGCCCGCCGAAGGAGCTCGTGCTGGACGCGATCGAGAAGGGCCGCTCGCGCGGCTCCGGGCAGATGGCGGCCGGGCTCTACCAGGGCGAGGACGCCGAGGATGTCGCCGCCTACGTGGCCAAGGCCGTCGGCCAGACCGGGCAGGGCCAGTAGCAGGGCATTCTCCGGACTTTGTCGCAAACACGGCAAAGTTCCGTTTAAGCAGGCTTTTCTTCCGGTGTTACGATGCCGCCGGATGGCAGACCACCACGCCCGCTCCACGCGGGACGACGTCTACGACCATGACCGGGACGAGCTCGAGGAGCCCCGGTCCGGGCGACGGCGGAGGCCGGTGGCCGACTGGGGCGTGGGCGAGGACATGTTCGAGCACATGCCGCGCAACCGCTTCTCACGGGCCGCGGAGGCGCCGCGCGAACGGCGCTTCGCGCGCGAGGACGGCGAGCCGCGGCTGCGCGCCGTCGAGGACGAGTCGCCCGAGGCGGAGGCGCCCGAGGGCGAGCTCCCGCGCGGCGGCGTCGACGACGGCCGCCGCACGATCCGTCTCGGCAAGGACGAGGACGTCCCGAGCGAGATCGCCGCGATCACCGCGGACCGTGACATCAACCCGGACGAGCTCGCCGTGCCCGAGAAGGGCGCCGGGGTGCCCGACCGCCGCACCGTGAAGATCGGCGGCCGCCCCGAGGGCTCGCTCGAGGCCGCCCGCTACCAGCGCGACCGCGCGCGCCGGCCGCGGCGCACGGCGCACGAGCGCGTCGGGCACCGGCCCGACCGGATCGCGATGTGGGCGTTCGCGCTCGGCCTGCTCCTGATCCTGATCGCCGTCCTCACCGCGCTCTAGGCGCGCGCCGGCCGCTGGCCGCCGCTCCGCGGCCTGCTCGCGGAGCGCCCGTGCCTTGTGGGGCGTGGCCCCGGGGCCTACACTTACGGAACGTAAGAAGTTCCGAACCCGGTGGGCCCGCCATGCCGAACAAGACGCCGATGAGCCGCTTCCCCATCCACGACGACCTGACGGCGCCGGAGGCGACGCTCCCGATCCTCAAGGGCCTGCAGTCCTCGGCAGGCCAGCTCCCGAACTTCCTCGGCGTGCTCGCCGGCTCGGCGACCGCCCTGCGCGGCTACGTCCGCTTCCGCGCCGAGCTGCGCCGCGGCGAGCTCCCCGCCGCCACGCGCGAGCGGATCGGCCTGGCCGTGGCCTCTTCGCTGCGCTCCGCGCCCGGCCTGGCCCAGCACGAGCGCACGGCGCGCGCCGCGGGCCTCGGCATCGACGAGATCGCGGCCGCCCGCGCGTGGACCTCGTCCGACGAGCGCGAGGCCGCCATGCTGCGCTACCTGCGGCCGCTCGCCGAGCAGCACGGCAGCCATCCCGTCCACCTGCACGAGGAGGCGCGCGAGGCCGGCTGGGCCGATGCGCAGCTCCTGGAGGGGATCGCTCTGGTCTCCATGGAATCCTTCACCGCGATGATCAACCTCGCGGGCGAGATCCCCGTGGACGGGTCCGTGGAGGAGACCCGTCTGCTCCGCGCCGCCTGAGCGGATGGGCCCGAAGCGCACCCTGGTCGCGACGGTCGAGCCGAAGGCGGGCGACTGCGTCCCGTCGTGCTGCCCGCGCTACCACGAGGCGGTCGAGCTGGTCGGCAAGCGCTGGACCGGCGCGATCCTCGCCGTGATGCTGCAGGGCGGCACGATGCGCTTCTCGGAGATCGCGCAGGCCGTGCCGGCCCTATCTGACCGGCTGCTGTCGGAGCGCATGAAGGAGCTCGAGGCGCGCGGGATCGTCGAGCGCCGGGTCGGAGGCGCCTCGCCGGCGCGCGTGGAGTACGAGCTGACCGCCATGGGGCGCGACCTCGCGCCGGCCCTGACGGAGCTCGAAGCCTGGGCGCATCGCTGGCTCGAGACTCCCGGATGACCGATCCCGTGGCCCCCGCGCCGCCTCGGGCTGTCTCGCGGCGCCGGATCGGCACCATCCGAAGGGGCCTGTGGCGCTGCCACTATTCCCCTTCGGCTGGCACCGCCCGGCATCCACGATCCAGGCCCGAGGCGACACGTGGACCACGGGATCGATCATCTAGGCTCCGCCGATGGATCACGACCGTCCCTCGACGCCCGACGACGTCAAGGCGCTCGTCCAGGAGCGGAACATCCGCTTCATCCGCCTCTGGTTCACCGACATCCTCGGGCAGCTGAAGTCGTTCTCGATCCACTCGGAGCAGCTCGACGACGCCTTCGAGGGCGGGATGGGCTTCGACGGGTCCTCGATCACCGGCTTCAACGCGATCGAGGAGTCGGACATGATCGCGCTGCCCGACGCGAGCACGTTCGCGATCCTGCCGTGGCGCCCGGAGGACGAGGGCGGCGGCGTGGCGCGGATGTTCGCCGACATCCACACGCCCGAGCGCGAGCCCTACGAGGGCGACCCGCGCCACGTGCTGCGGCGCGCCGTCCAGCGCGCGGAGTCGATGGGCTTCGAGCACTTCTTCGTCGGCCCCGAGCTCGAGTACTTCCTGTTCCGCGACAACAAGGGCACCGAGGTGCTCGACGAGGGCGGCTACTTCGACCTCACGACGCTCGACGCCGGCTCCGACGTGCGCCGCGACACCGTGCTCGCGCTGGAGAAGTTCGGGATCCAGGTGGAGTACTCCCACCACGAGGTCGGGCCGAGCCAGCACGAGATCGACATGCGCTACGCCGACGCGCTGAAGATGGCCGACGACTGCATGACCTACCGGATCACGGTCAAGGAGATCGCGCTCAAGTACGGCTGGCACGCGACGTTCATGCCCAAGCCGCTGTTCGCGGAGAACGGCTCGGGCATGCACACCCACCAGTCGCTGTTCAAGGACGGCGCGAACGCGTTCTACGACGCCGACGACCGCTACTTCCTCTCCGACGTGGGCAAGGCCTTCATCGCCGGCCAGCTGCGCCACGCGCGCGAGCTGAGCTCGATCTTCGCCCAGTGGGTGAACTCCTACAAGCGGCTCGTGCCGGGCTACGAGGCGCCGACCTACGTCGCATGGTCGCGCCGCAACCGCTCGGCGCTCGTCCGGGTGCCGCTGTATCACCCGGGCAAGGAGGAGTCCACGCGTATGGAGCTGCGCTGCCCGGACCCGGCTTGCAACCCCTACCTGACGTTCGCGGCGCTGCTGCAGGCTGGGCTCGAGGGCATCGAGCGCGGCTACGAGCTGCCCGAGCCGATGGAGAAGAACCTCTACCACCTCTCGCCCGACGAGCGGAAGCGGCTCGGGATCGAGCAGCTCCCGGAGACGCTCGGCGAGGCGATCGAGCTGACGGCGGAGTCCGAGCTCGTGCTGCGCACGCTCGGCGAGCACATCTTCAACCGCTACGTCGAGATCAAGCGCCAGGAGTGGGAGGACTACCGCGTCCAGGTCACGCCCTGGGAGCTCGACCGCTACCTGAGCATCCTCTAGGCCAGCGGCGCGCGGAGCTGCACCCAGTCGACGGCTGCGGAGCGCTCGCCGCCCGGCTCGCCCGGGACCAGCAGCGCGCCCGCGAAGCCCTCGGCGTAGCGGTCGTCGACGTTCGCCGCCGTCAGCGCCACGCCGTTGACGAACGCCACCAGCATCGGGCCGCAGGCGACGATCGAGAACCGGTTGCGTGCGCCGAGCCCGCGGTTGAACGGGAAGCCCTCGGGGATCTCGCCGCCGGCGACCTGCAGCGGCTCGTCGTCGAGCAGCAGGATCGAGGCTGCGCCGGTCGGGGAGGCGATGAACGCCGCGTAGCGGTCGTCGGTCGCCTGGCGCACGAACAGCCCGTAGCCGTCGTGGTCTGAGCCCTGCTCGAGCGACAGCACCGCGTCGACGATCACATCGCCGTAGCGGGCGTCAGCGAACGCCTGGCCGCTGACGCGGCCCTGGGGGTCGCCTTCGATGATCAGGCGCTCCTCGCCGAAGTCGTGCTCGAGCAGCAGCGGCGGCGGGTCCGCCGGGGGGCGGCCGGGGACGTCCGCGGCGCTCATCAGGACGGCGTGGGCATCGAGAAGCCGGTGGCCGCGCCGCCGATGGCGGGCGCGGCGTCCTGCGCGACGGGCGTCAGGAAGCCCATCAGGTCACGGAAGAAGCCGAGCGGGCTGATCGTCACGATGTCGCCGAGCATCTTCGCGACGCCGACGGCGGAGCGGATCGCCTGCATCGTGTCGGCCTGCAGGTGCACCTTGCCGAGCGGGAACGAGTAGGACGCGCCGACCCCGCCGTAGAGGCCCGCGGCACCCTCCGCGCCGGCCAGCGCGCCGCCGCCGACCGTCGTGTCCCAGCCCCAGGCGGTGCGCTGGCTGGTGAACGGATTCGGGATCGACGGGCGGACCGTGAACTCGTCCTGCGTGGTCGTGCCGGGCGTGCCGGGCGTGCCGGGCGTCCCGGGGGTGTCGACGACCTGGTCGGGCGTTGCCTCGGTGCGGGTGCTGGCCACGATCGTCGCGCGCTGGTCGGAGGGGGAGAGGTCCGTCTCCGGCTTGCCGGCCGCGGCGGCCTGCCGGTCGCCGGCGCCCGACCCCGAGACCGGAAGCGGCTCCACGAGCGGCGTGAGCGCGTCGGCGACGTTGCGCCCGCGTCGCTCGCTGAGCGCCTGGTTGGCCTGCTCGCGCGTCTGGCCCGCCGGGAGGTGGCGCCAGGCGCGGCTCGTGTGGCCGGTGACGTTGACCCCGGTGATGCTCGTGCCGGGCGGAGCCTGGCCGGGGATGGCGTGGATCCGGTCGGCCGCGGTCTGGATCTGCGCCGCGCCGCCGGCGGCGCTGTCGCCCTGGGTCGGGAACGGGACCTCGCCCACGAACTCGAGGCCGTGGCCCTCGGGCGTGCCCGGCGTGACGGTCTGCGAGCCCGGGGTCCCCGGCGTGCCGGGAGTGCCCGGGGTGGTGTGGGTGTCGGCGCCGAACGGCGAGTAGGAGATCCCGCCCTGCGTGAAGTCGACGGAGCCGCCGCGGTAGAACGAGCCGCCGGTCGAGGCCTGGACCCCGCCCCCGACTGCGAGCTTGCCCTGGACGCCGTAGCTGACGTTGGTGAACCAGCCGCCGTAGGAGCTGATCACATCCGCGTTGGGGTCGCCGAACGACGCGACCGTGCCCCACGCACCTGCTCCTCCGACGCCGGCGGAAAGGCCGGCGTCGAGGATGTTCCCCTGGACGCTGCCGCCGGGGGAGATGAAGAAGCCGATGTCGTTGCGCCGGTAGTCGAAGACGACGTCGAACATGCACGAGGCGACCCCCTGCACGCCGGCGCCCTCGGCCGCGCTGCCGCTGAGGGTCAGCCCGAAGCCGATGTGGTCCCCTTCGGGGTTCATCAGCGATTGGAGGATGCCGGGGCCGGCCGGGACCTGCTGTGCGGCCTGCGACGCGGCTGCGGTGACCTCGGGCGGCGGGGGCATGCCGTTGGGGAACAGCAGCTTCGCCTGCGCGATCGCGCCCTGGACCGCCGGCCCGATCATCTCGAGCACGCGGTTGAGCGCGCGCTCGTGCAGCGGGCCGAGGATCGCCTTCAGCGCGCGGGCGAGCAGCGCCTTGGCCTTCCCGATCAGCCAGTCGACGACGCGGGTGACGAGCGACTTGACGAGGTTGACGATCCGCCGGACGCCGTTGAGGACCGCCTGCGCGGTGCGGCGCACGACCTCGACCGCCTTGCGGACGGCCGCCGCGATGCCGTTGAGGATGCGGGTCAGGCCCGCCACCACCTTGGCGACGATCGCCTGGGCCGCGGCGGTGATGCGCGCGACGACGCGGTTGACCATCGCCAGCAGGCCGCCGACGAGCGCCTGGGCGACGCTGCGCACCGGGCCGGGGAGCTGGGCGATCCGGTCGCTGACCATCCGCGTGAGGCCGCCGACCGCGGCGGTGACGAAGTTCGCGACCGTGGTCGCCAGCGACATGACCTTCGCCAGCATCGCGGCGATCTTCGCCGTGATCCGGGCCACCATCGCGTCGAGGCGAGCGAAGACCCCGTTGATCTTGTCCGAGATGCGCTGGAAGGCCGTATCGAGGTCGCGCGGCACGCCGCCCATCAGGCGCTCGAACACCTGGGCGAACGGGCCGAGCAGTGTGGGGAGCAGTCCCGCGCCGCCGAGGATGTTGGGGACCATGCCGGCGATCGCGCCGGCCGCCTGAGACGGAACGGAGCCGATCTGCGACAGGACGCCCGTGAGCATCCCGAGCATGCCGCTGCGCTCGCCCTCGGCGGCCTCGCCGGCCTCCTGCGCGGCAGAGCTGGTCTCCGACGACGCGCTCGAGGCGGCCTCGTCGGCCGTGCCCTTGGCCTCGCCGACCTGCTGGCCGGCGGCCTGGCCGACCTGGCCGGCGGCGCCGCTGGCCGCGCCGCTGACGAGCCCGGTGATCCCGGACAGCAGCGCCGAGATCGCGCCGCTGGCGAGCGACCCGAGCGTGTCGAGGATGCCGCCCGACGGCGCCGGCGGGGGCTGCTCGTGGCCGGCCTGCTCGATCTCGTGCGTCTCGACAGAGGGCTCCTCCTCACTGCCGCGCTCGACGGTCGGCGCCTCGGGGGCGGGGAGGGAGGTGGTGAGCGGCTCCGTGATCGAGGGCGCCTCGCCGGGGTCCTCGATGCCCGTGAGCAGGTCGCCGGCGACCGGACCCGAGACCTCGCCCTCGGCGCCGGCGCCACCGCCTGCGCCTCCTCCTCCGCCGCCGGCCGCGATGCGCCCGGCGGCACCGGCCGCCGAGCCGGACGAGCCGCCCGCGGCACCGCCGACCGCAGCGCCGATGCCGCCGCCAAGTTGTCCCGCCGCGCCCGCGACGCCTGCGCCCACGGCCTGGGTCGCGGCCTCGGCCGCGCCGCCGAGCGCCCCGGCGGCCCCACCCGCGGCGGCGCCCCCGCCACCGCCCGCGAGGCCTCCGGCAGCCTCGCCCGCGGCGGCGCCCACGGCTCCGGCCGAACCGGCTGCCCCACCCGCGGCACCGCCTGCGCCTGCGCCGGCGAGTCCTGCGGCGGCCTGGCCGGCGGCGGCGCCTGCACCAGCGGCTCCGCCCGCGGCCGCGCCGGCGGCTCCGCCTGCGCTTGCGCCTGCGCCGGCGAGTTCTGCGGCGGCCTGGCCGGCGGCGGCGCCTGCACCAGCGGCTCCGCCCGCGGCCGCGCCGGCGGCTCCGCCTGCGCTTGCGCCTGCGCCGGCGAGTTCTGCGGCGGCCTGGCCGGCGGCGGCGCCGATGCCCGCGCCCGCGCCGGCGGCTCCGCCCGCGGCCGCGCCGGCGGCTCCGCTTGCGCCTGCGCCGGCGGCTCCGCCTGCGCTTGCGCCTGCGCCGGCGAGTTCTGCGGCGGCCTGGCCGGCGGCGGCGCCGATGCCCGCGCCCGCGCCCGCACCGGCGAGACCTGCGGCGGCCTGGCCGGCGGCTGCGCCGACGCCCCCGCTCGCTCCTGCGCCGGCGGAGCCTCCGCTGGCTGCCGCTCCCGCTCCGGCTCCGGCGAGGCCTGCGGCGGCCTGTGCGGCGGCCCCACCGACGCCTGCGCCCGCCGCGGCGCCGGGGGCCGCGCCGGCTGATGCGGTACCTGCGGCGCCCGCGAGGTCGCTACCGGCCACGGCGCCTGCGACCTGGCCTGCCGATTCGATGGCGCCGCCGATCGCGCCGAGGATCCCTCCGGCCGGGCTCGCGGCCGCGCCTGCTGCGCCGGACGCTGCAGCCGCGGCGGCTTCTCCGATGCCGCCGGCGGCGGGGGCCGCCCCGCCGCCTGCGGCGCCGCCCGCGATCGCTTCGGCGATCCCGCTGCCCACGGTGCCGGCTGCGCCCGCGGCCGCGCCGCCGAGGGCCTCGCCCACGGCTCCCGCGGCTCCGGCGATGCCGCCCACGATCCCGCCGATGCCGCCGAGCGCTCCGGCCGTTCCACCCGCGCCGGCCCCGGTGCTGCCGGAGGAGCCGGGCGCGGCGGCGCCCTCTTCGATCGCGCTCAGCGCCCCGCCGCCGGCTCCGCCGGCGCCTGCGCCCGGTCCGGCTGCGCCGCCCGCGGCTCCTCCGGCTGCCCCGCCGCGCTGGGCGACCGCATCGGCGAGGCCGCTCGCTGTGCCGTCGTCCTCCGCGGGGAGCAGGTTGGCGAGCGAGGCGATGTCGCCGAGCGCGGCCCCGGGATTGATGAAGCGACTGATGGAGGTGTTGCCCGCACTGCGCTGCAGCGCGACGACCTGGCTCGGGCGCAGGTCTCCCGCGGCCGCCGCGGGCCCCTCGTGCATCGAGGTCGCGCCGCCGGTGATGGCGCCGAGCGAGATCCCGCTGGGTGCTTCGACCGCGGCTTCGAGCGGCGCGAGGCCAGCTTGCGCTTCGATCAGCTCTGAGTCGTGGTTCTCCGCCATGCGCCGCGGCGACGAGTCTCTCCGCCCGCCCGCGAAAGTGCAATGGCAGGTTTCACGTTCGCCCGAACGTCCGCCTCATAGGGCGACGGACCGGCGGCCGCCGCGCGCCGTGCGCGCAGCGGCCGGTCCGAATGCAATCGAGCTAGTTCGGCGCGTTCCCGCAGCTCGTGGACGCCGGGCCCGTGGTGGAGCCGTCGGCGTTGACGAGCGACACGTTGAACAGGTTCAGCGCCTTGGTGATGCGCGTGCCCGCGAGGTCGGAGCCGGGGTAGGCGCCGAGGTCGACCAGCAGGTGGGTGAAGTTGCCGATCGCCGGGCCGCCGGGGGCGGTCAGCACGCCGCTGCCGGAGTCGCCGGGCGCACCCGCGCCCGTCCAGCCGTAGCCGTCGTCGTAGAGGTTCGTGGCGAGGCCGCCCTCGACCTTGCCCTGACCCACCGCGACGCCGTAGCCGTGGCCGTAGTGGAAGACCGGCGTCGGCTCGCAGCCCGTGTAGATGCCCTGCGGACCGCCGATGACCGGCATCGCCGGGTTGACGCCCCACTCGGCCGCGACGGCCGGGTCGATCTTGATCAGCGCCCAGTCGTTGCCGGGCTCACCCTCACCGGATGTCATGTGGGAGACAGTGCCGACGACCGCGATCGTCGTCGTGTCGACCTGCATCGTGACCTCTTGGCCCCTGCTGTCGACGCAGTGGCGCGCGGTGCCCACGTACTGCGAGGCGCCGTCGGTGAAGATGAAGTTCGCCGTGCAGCCGTACGGCGCGACGATGCAGCCGCCGGCGGACACGCCGGGGGCCTGCACGCCGGGGCACTCCGTGTTGAGCGCCGCCAGGGGGATGCTCACGCCCTTCGCGCCCTTCTTGGAGAGCTTCTTCTCCATGTTGGGCTTCATGAACTTCGCGGGCGCCCGCCCGCTCGCGCCGGCGACCCCTGCAGTCGCCATCACGAACGCGCACGCGAGCGCGAGCAAGACACCTGGTCTGAAGCGCATCTGTTCCTCCCTCAGGAATGAGCTGAGGGCGCGCTCCCGCAGCGCGCCCGGTTGCTCATGAGAGTTTCCCGACGGTCAGACGGTCAAACGGGAACGTTCAGACGGCCGCGTGTCGCTGCTCGAGGTCCGCTTCGGGTCGGTGCTCGCCATCGGTGCGGGCCAGCTTCGACGGCCACCAGACCCGCTGGCCGATGTCGAGCACCAGCGCCGGGACCAGCACCGACCTCACGAGGAACGTGTCGAGCAGCACCCCGAATGCGACCACGAAGCCGATCTGGGTGAGGAACACCAGCGGCAGGACTCCGAGCACGGAGAACGTGCCGGCGAGCACGATGCCCGCCGAGGTGATCACGCCGCCGGTGACGGCGAGGCCGCGGATCATGCCCGCCCGGGTCCCGTGGCGCTGGGTCTCCTCGCGGACCCTGGCCATCAGGAAGATGTTGTAGTCGATGCCGAGCGCCACGAGGAAGACGAAGGCGTACAGCGGCAGGGACGCGTCCGAGCCCGGGAACCCGAAGATCACGTCGTAGACCACGACGCTCACCCCGAGCGCCGCGCCGAAGGACAGGATGACCGTGCCGATCAGCAGCAGCGGCGCGAGCACGGCCCGCAGGAGCACCATCAGGATCAGGAACACGATCGCCAGCGCGATCGGGACGATCAGCAGCGTGTCCCGGGTCGCGGCCTCACGGCCGTCGAGCTGGATCGCGGTCTGGCCGCCGACCAGCACGTCCTCGCCGCCCGCCTCGCGGGCGGCGGCCCTGATCGGGTCGATCGCCTCCTCGGCCTGCTTCGAGTACGGGTCGACGTCGAGCGTGGCCGCGAGCAGCACGCCGCCGTCGCCCTGCTCGGCCGGTCGGACGGCCGACACGCGGTCGACGTCGCCCACGGCCGCTGCGACCGCCTCGGCCCTGGACGCGTCGGGCACCACGATGTCGGTCGGGATCGCGTCGCCCTGCGGGAACGCCTCGGCGAGCAGTTCCTGGCCCTCGACGGACTCGACCTCGCCGACGTACTGGTTGCCGCCGTTGAGCCCGGTCGAGAAGTTCAGGAGCCCGAAGCAGCAGACGACGAGGATCGCGGCGGTGCTGATCCAGATCCGGCGCGGGGAGCGGGCGACCCGCTCGCCGACGTGCCGCCACGCGCCGTGGGTCTCGTCGGCGCCCGAGTCGCCGAGGTGGGGGATGCCGTTGTCCCAGCCGAGGATCGCCGGGCGCCAGAACGCGCGGCGGCCGAAGATCGCGAGCATGGCGGGCAGGAAGGTGAGCATCGAGAGCATCGCCACGGCGATGCCCATCGCGCCGATCGGGCCCATGCCCGAGGTGGCGTTGACCTCGGCCAGCGACAGCGCCAGCAGCGCGGCGATCACCGTGGACCCGGAGGCGACGATCGCCGGCCCGGCGGTGCGCATCGCCAGCGCGAGCGCCTCATGCTTGTCCTCGTGCTTGCGCAGCTCCTCCCGGTAGCGCGAGACGAGCAGCAGCGCGTAGTCGGTGCCGGCGCCGAGCACCAGCACGGAGAGGATCGAGGACGACTGGCCGTTGACGGTCACGCCCAGCTCGGTCAGCCCGAAGCCGAGGCCCTGCACGGTGATCTCGGCGAAGATGACCGCGAACAGCGGGATCAGCCAGAAGATCGGGCTGCGGTAGATCGCGATCAGCAGGAAGATCACGAGCGAGACCGCGGCGATCAGCAGCGTGCCGCTGATGCTCTCGAACACCTTGATGGCGTCGGCCGCGTAGCCGGCAGGGCCGGTCACCTTGGCCTGCAGCCCGCCGCCGGGATCGGAGGCCTCCTCGCGCAGCTGCTCGACCGGGTCGAGGATCGTGTCGCTCTCGCCGTCGCCGGTGATGACCGCGCTCATCAGCGCGGTGGTGCCGTCCTCGGAGGGAATCGGCTCCGACAGCGGCGTGGTGTCGCGCGGCAGGTCGGCGTTGAAGTTGCGCCGGTCCTCGGCGATCACCTCGCGGTCGGCGGCCGTGAGCCCGCCGTCGCGCCGGTAGACGACCACTGCGGCCGCGTTCTCGCCGCCCTGGAGCTCTTCGACCGCCGCCAGCGCCTTCGTCGACTCGGCGTCGCCGGGCAGGAACGAGCTCGACTCGTTCTGCTGCGCGTCCGTGTACTTGGCCGGCAGGCCGGCAGCGTTGACGCCCATGAACACGAGCAGCCAGACGAGCGCGACGATCCACTTGGCGCGCCGGCCCGACGCGAGGGTGAGGAGATTCGACATGGGGCCTTTCCCGTCGATGAGGTGCCGAGAAGTCAACCGGAACTGAGGTTCCGGTGAGGTACGGGTGACCGTACTCGCCGGATCAGGTTGTCAGCAGGGCGCGCAGCTCGTCCGCGTCGGTCACGGGCCGCCGGCACGTGAAGTGCTCGCAGACATAGGCGGCCGCTCGTCCGTCGACCGCGCCGCGGCCCTCGAGCAGCGGCACGTCGCCCCCGCCGCCCGCGAGCACGAGGTGCGGGCGGAACTCCGCGCGGACCACCCGCTCCAGCGGCTCGGTGTCGGGGCCGGCGAGCGCGACCTCCTTGACCGGCGCGAGCGAGAAGTCGATCGCCTGCAGCAGGTGGCCGAACGCCGTCGGGTGCTGGGGCGCGATCGCGTGCAGCAGCGCGATCGTGGTCTCCGCCGCCTGCGCGTAGCGCGCCTCGCCGGTCAGCGCGGCCAGCCGCAGCAGCCCGAACGTGGCCGACGACCCGCCCGACGGGATCGGCGCGTCCTCGAGCTCCTTGCGGCGCGCGATCAGCTCGTGGTCGGCGCCGACGGCGAAGAAGCCGCCGCGCTCGGGGTCGGCGAAGCGGTCGAGGATCTCGTCCGCGAGCGCGCGGGCCTGGGCGAACCAGCGGTCGTCGAAGGTCGCCTCGTAGAGCGTCAGCGAGGCCTCGAGCAGGAACGCGTGGTCCTCGAGGTAGGCCGGGATCTTGGCCTGGCCGCGGTTGTAGGTGCGCAGCCAGCGGCCTCGCCTCTCACGCATTTCCCGCGCGAGGAACTCGGCGGCGCCGACGGCCGCGTCGAGGTAGTCGGAGCGCTCGAGCGCGGCGCCGGCCTCCGCGAGCGCGGAGATCATCAGGGCGTTCCACGCGGTCAGCCGCTTGTCGTCGAGCCCCGGGCGCACCCGCTGCTCGCGCGCGGCCAGCAGCCCGGCCTTGATCTCGTCGAGGCGCTCGGGGTCGGGCGTGGCGCGGAGCGGGATGCTCGCGCCCTCGAAGTTGCCGCCGGGCAGGATCGCGAAGTGCTGCAGCGCGGCGGGCGCGAGATCCTCGGGCAGCGCGTCACGTACCTGCTCGGGAGTCCAGACGTAGAACTTGCCCTCGACGCCCTCGGAGTCGGCGTCCAGCGCCGAGGCGAAGCCGCCCTCCTCCTGGCGCAGCTCGCGCAGCGCCCAGTCGAGCGTCTCCTCGACCACCCGCCGGTACAGCGGCTCGCCCGTGAGCTGCCACGCGTGCAGGTAGGTGCGCGCGAGCAGCGCGTTGTCGTAGAGCATCTTCTCGAAGTGCGGGACGATCCAGCGGGCGTCGACGCTGTAGCGGGCGAAGCCGCCGCCGACCTGGTCGTACATCCCGCCCGCGGCCATCCGGCGCAGCGTGTGCAGCGCCATCTCGCGCTCGCCGCGGCGCAGCAGGAAGTCGATCACCGATGCCTGCGGGAACTTGGGCGCGCCGCCCCAGCCGCCGTGCTCGGCGTCGTAGGAGCGGCGCAGCGTGGCGACGGCGTCCTCGAGCTGCTGCTGGGAGGCCTCGCCGCCGGGCGGCTCGAGCGCGGCCGCGCCCTGCAGCCGCGGCAGGATCGTCTCCGACGCCTGCTCGATCTCCGCGCGCTGCTCGCGCCACGCGTGCGAGACCCCCTCGAGCACCTGGACCCAGCTCGGCATCCCTCCTCGCGGCTCGGGCGGGTAGTACGTGCCGGCGTAGAAGGGCACGCCGTCCGGGCGCAGGAACGCGTTCAGCGGCCAGCCGCCGTGGCCCGTCATCGCCTGGAGCGCGTCCATGTAGATCGCGTCGACGTCCGGGCGCTCCTCGCGGTCGACCTTCACGCAGACGTAGCGTTCGTTCATCGCCGCGGCGACGCGCGGGTCCTCGAAGGACTCGCGCTCCATCACGTGGCACCAGTGGCAGGCCGAGTAGCCGATCGAGACGAGCAGCGGGCGGTCGGTCTCCCGCGCGAGCGTGAACGCCTCCTCGCCCCACGGGAACCAGTCCACGGGGTTCTCCGCGTGCTGGAGCAGATAGGGAGACGTCTCGTGGGCAAGGCGGTTCGGCATAGTCCTGTTATGTCCCACCATAGGAAAACGATCACGGCGTCCGGCGCGCCGGAGGCCGTCGGCCCCTACACGCACGCCGTCGTCTCCAACGGGCTGGTGTTCTGCAGCGGCCAGGTGCCGATCGATCCCGCGACCGGCAAGCTCGTCGAGGGTGACATCGGCGAGCAGACCAAACGGTGCCTGGAGAACCTCTCCGTGGTCGCCGCGGCGGCCGGCGCGCAGCTCTCCGACGCGGTACGCATGGGCATCTACGTGATCGACATGGGCACGTTCAAGGACGTCAACGAGGCCTACGCCTCCTACTTCGAGTCCGACCCTCCGGCCCGCTCGACGGTCGGCGTCGCGGCGCTGCCGCTCGGGGCCCAGGTCGAGATCGATGCCGTCATCGCCCTCCCCGACTGAGTCCTCGGTCAGCGCCTCCGACGTGGAGGCGGTGCGGCCCGCCGTCGACGAGCTCGCGCGGCGCACGCCGATGCTCTCCTCGCGCACGCTGTCCGAGCGCTCCGGCGGCGTCGTCGCGCTGAAGGCCGAGAACCTCCAGCGCACCGGCTCCTTCAAGGTCCGCGGCGTCGCGGCCAAGCTCGCCTCGCTGGGGGAGGAGGGCTGCCGCAACGGCGTCGTCGCCGCGTCGGCCGGCAACCACGCGCAGGCGCTCGCCGCCGGCGCCCGCCAGCGCGGCGTGCACTGCGAGGTGTTCGTGCCCAGCGACGCGCCGCTCGCGAAGGTCGAGGCCGCGCGCGGGCAGGGCGCGACCATCCACGTCGGCGGCGAGTCCGTCGACGAGTGCATCAAGGCCGCGCTCGCGCGCGCCGACGAGGGCGGGCTGGCGTTCGTGCACCCGTTCGACGACCCGGTGGTCGTCGCGGGCCAGGGCTCGCTCGGGCTCGAGCTGCTCGAGGACGTGCCCGACCTGGCCAAGATCGTCGTCCCGGTCGGCGGCGGCGGGCTGTGCTCGGGCGTGGCGATCGCGGTCAAGAGCGCGCGTCCCGAGGTCGAGGTCGTCGGCGTGCAGGTCGCCGCCTGCGCGCCCTACCCGGAATCGCTGCGGCGCGGCGAGCCCGTGCCCGCGACCTCGGCGCTGACGATCGCCGACGGGATCGCCGTCAAGAGCCCCGGCGAGCTGACGCTGCGGCTGCTCGACCGCTGGGCCGACGACGTCGTGGTCGTGGGCGAGGACGAGACCGCCGAGGCGATGGTCGTGCTGATGGAGCGGGCCAAGCTCGTCGTCGAGGGCGCGGGCGCCGTCGGCGTCGCCGCGCTGCTCGGCGGCCAGGTGCAGGCGGCCGCGACGGGCACGACCGTCGCGATCCTGTCGGGCGGCAACGTCGACGCGGGCCTGCTCGCCTCGATCGCGCGCCGCCACGAGACGGAGGCCGGCCGCCGCCTCGTGCTGTTCACACGGCTCCCGGACCGCCCGGGCAACCTCGCCCGCCTGCTCGACTGCGTCGCGCACGAGGGGGCGAACATCGTCGACGTCTCGCACGTGCGCGAGGGCGTCGACCTGCACGTGCGCGAGACCGCCGTGGAGCTCGTGATCGAGACCCGCGGGCAGCAGCACGCGGACGCCGTCGTCGCCGCGCTGACCAGCGCCGGCTACGACGCCCGCATCGTGCGCTAGCGCGGGTTTCACACCCCCGAGGGCGGGGAATTCGCACGCTCAGGGTGAGCTCATCAGGGGAGGAGTCGCCGTGAGGACGAAGTCCCGCACGCGCAGCATCGTCATCTGGTCCGTCGTCGCGCTGATCGGCGCGGTCTCCTGGGGGGTGATCGCCCTCGTCCGCGGCGAGCAGATCTCCGCCGCCTGGCTGATCGCCGCGGCGGTCGGCTCATACGCGATCGCCTACCGCTTCTACGCGCGCTTCATCTCCAGGAAGGTGCTCGGCGTCGACCGCAAGCGCGCGACGCCCGCCGAGCGGCTCGACAACGACATCGACTACCAGCCGACGGACCGGCGCGTGCTGTTCGGCCACCACTTCGCCGCGATCGCCGGCGCCGGCCCGCTCGTCGGCCCGGTGCTCGCCGCCCAGATGGGCTACCTGCCCGGGACGCTGTGGATCATCGTGGGCGTCATCTTCGCCGGCGCCGTGCAGGACATGGTCATCCTGTTCTTCTCGATGCGGCGCGACGGCAAGTCGCTCGGGCAGATGGCGCGCGACGAGATCGGCCCGGTCGGCGGCGCAGCCGCCCTGATCGCGGTCTTCTCGATCATGATCATCCTGCTGGCGGTCCTCGCGCTCGTCGTCGTCAACGCGCTCGCGCAGTCCCCGTGGGGGATGTTCTCGATCGCGATGACGGTCCCGATCGCGCTCTTCATGGGCTTCTACCTGCGGGTGCTGCGCCCGGGCCGCGTGCTCGAGACCACGGCGATCGGCGTGGCGCTGCTGCTGCTCGCGATCGCCGGCGGCGGCTGGGTCCAGGAGTCCGGCGGCGCGCTCGCCGACTTCTTCACAATGGACGCCACCACGATCGTGTGGCTGCTGATCGGCTACGGCTTCCTCGCCTCGGTGCTGCCGGTCTGGATGCTGCTGGCGCCGCGCGACTACCTCTCGACCTTCATGAAGATCGGGACGATCGTCCTGCTGGCGATCGGCATCCTCGTGACGCTGCCGGTGATGCAGAACGAGCCCTTGACGAAGTTCGCGTCCAACGGCGAGGGGCCGGTGTTCGCGGGCTCGCTGTTCCCGTTCGTCTTCATCATCATCGCCTGCGGCGCGCTGTCGGGCTTCCACGCCCTGATCGCCTCGGGCACGACGCCCAAGATGATCGAGTCCGAGCCGCAGGTGCGGTTCATCGGCTACGGCGCGATGCTGATGGAGTCCTTCGTGGCCGTGATGGCGATCATCGCCGCCTCGATCATCGACCCGGGCCTCTACTTCGCGATGAACGCGCCGGCCGCGGTCGTCGGCGACTCCGTCGAGTCGGCCTCGCAGGCGGTCAACGGCCTCGGCTTCGCGATCTCGCCCGGCGAGCTGCAGTCGGCGGCCGCGGACGTCGAGGAGGAGTCGCTGATCGCGCGCACAGGCGGCGCCCCGACGCTGGCGATCGGCATGTCGCAGATCTTCTCGGGCGCGACCGGTGAGAGCCTGAAAGCGTTCTGGTACCACTTCGCGATCATGTTCGAGGCCCTGTTCATCCTCACGACGGTGGACGCGGGCACGCGGGTCGGGCGCTTCATGCTGCAGGACACGCTGGGCAACGTCTGGAAGCCGATCGGGCGCGTGAGCTGGAAGCCGGGCCTGTGGCTGACGAGCGCGATCGTCGTCGCCGCGTGGGGCTACTTCCTCTACGTCGGCGTCACGGACCCGCTCGGCGGGATCAACCAGCTGTTCCCGCTGTTCGGCATCGCGAATCAGCTGCTGGCCGCCGTCGCACTGACGGTCGGCACCACGCTGCTGATCAAGTCCGGGCGGCTCAAGTGGGCGTGGGTGACGGGGGTACCGCTGGCCTGGGACGCCGCCGTGACGCTGACCGCGAGCTACCAGAAGGTGTTCAGCGACGATCCGAAGATCGGCTTCTTCGCCCAGCGCGACACCTACAAGGAAGCGCAGGACGCGGGCGAGGTGCTGCCGCCCGCCACGTCGGCGGACGCGATGGACAAGATCGTCACCAACTCGACCGTGGACGGCGTGCTGGCGGCGCTGTTCGCGGTCCTGATCATCGTCGTGATCCTCGACGCGTCGCGGGTCTGGTTCAAGGCGATCCGGGCCCGCGAGCCGCTGCCGAGCACCGAGGCGCCCGCGGAGCCCACGCGTATCGTGGCCCCGGCCGGGCTGTTCTGGACCGACGAGGACCGCGCGCTGCTCGCCGAGGCGGGCGGTACCAACGGCGGGCGGAGCGCCGGCAGCTTCACGCGCGACCGCGAGGAGGTGGGGACGGGCTCGTCATGACCCTGCGCAAGGCTTACATGGGCGTCCGCTGGTACCTGCGCGAGGTGTCCGGCGAGACCGCCTACGACCGCTACGTCGAGCACATGCGGCGCGACCACCCGGCCCAGCCGGTGATGTCGCGCCGCGAGTACGAGCGCCGGCGGATGCGGATGCGCGACGAGAACCCGCGCGCCCGCTGCTGCTAGGCGCGCCACCACCGCAGCGCGAGCTCGGCCTCGGCGGCGACGTGCTCGTCGTCGTGCTCGCGCACGGCCTCGAGGAACGTCACGATGGCGCCCCGCCGGCGGTCGTCGAGCGGCTCGAGCTTGGAGACCGTGAACGCCTGTTCAGGAACGAACGCCAGCGCCGCGTACTCCCGCTCGACCGTCGCGTCGTCGAGCTCGCGCCAGTGCGGCACGCCGTAGAGCGCGACGATGTCGTTGTCGTCGAAGCAGCGCTCGTGCAGCAGCTCGCCGTCGGGCGGCTGCGGCACATCCGCGAACGCGGCCTCGATCGTGGCGAGCGTCTCGTCGAGCACGCGCTCAGTGGCTGTGCATCACGCCGGCGTTGCGGTCGCGCAGCGAGCGCTCCAGCGCGGGGCCGTTCTGCGCGCACCAGTCCTTGACGGACGCGTACCACCACTGGCTCTCGTACGGGTGGTCGAAGATCTCGCGGATGTCAGCGACGATCTGCTCGGCCGCGGGCGTCTCGCGATCGGCGCCGACGCCCGCGGTCGCGGCCACCGCCCCCGCGCCGCGGTGCTTGTTCAGCGCCGCCTTCTGCTCATTGAACATCGTCTCGTTGCGCCCGCCGTGCTCGTGCGACTCGTCCTCGTCGTGGGTGTCCTCGTCGTCGTGGTGCTCCTTCGGGTGCTTGGAGTCGACCGGGTGGTCGTGGCCGTGCTCGTCCTTGCCCATCACGCCGAGCGCGCGCGAGAGCGTGCCGATCGCGACGTCGATGGCCTCCATCACCGAGTGGTCGAAGCGGCCCGTCGCCGCCTCCGTCTCCCACTCCGTGCGCGTCTTCTGCAGCTCGGCCTCGACGGCCGCGACGTCGCTGTCGTGGCGCAGCGCCCACATCAGCCCGCGCAGCACCCGCCCGGCGATCGGCTGCCGGTTGACGACCTCCTCGAGGCCGGCGGCGAGCTCGACCAGCCGCGGCCCGACGTTCTTGCTCTCCGCCTCGCCGTGGGCGACCGTGTACTCGCCCGCCCGGCGCGTGTCGAGGAACGTCTTGCGGCGGGCGTCCTCGGCCTCGTTGCCCGTCTTCTCGTCCGGGTCGAAGTCGCCCTCGAGCCCCGCGGCCGGACCGGTGAAGCCGCGCTGCTCCCAGGCGGCCATCAGGGCCCCCATCAACCGGTGGTCGGCCTCCTTGGCGCAGCGGAAGGCGATCCCGAAGAACGGGGCGTCGTCGTGGTCCTTGGCGGTCTGCGAGTGCGACGCGCCGGCCTTGGCCCAGTCGGGCACCTTGGCGAGCTGGTTGAGCGTGTGCGCGGTGTCGCTCATCGAGCCGGCCGCCGACTGCAGGCGGGCCTTGGCCGCGATGTCGTCGACGAGACCGGCGAGCACGGCCTTGTAGGCGTCGGAGATCGCGAACGCCGCCACGTCCTCCTGCGACATCGTCTCGATCTGCGCCGCCACCTTCGCCCCCTCGGAGCCGCCGACCTCGTTGAGGGTCTTGATCATCGCCGCCTTGAGCTCGCCGAGCTTGCGCTGCAGGTCCTGCTCCTTGACGCCGACGTTCGTCTCGGCGGCGTCCACGCGCCCGCTCAAGCTCTCGACCTGGTCGACCAGCACCTCGACCGCCCGGCCGTAGGCGGCGTTGGCGAGCGCGCGCAGGCGCTTCTTGAACTCGCGCTCGGCCGCCACGAGCTTGGGCAGGAAGATCTCCCGGATCGCCTCCGGCAGGCTCGCGACGCCCTCCTTGAGGTCCTTCCACGCCTCGGCGATCGAGTTGGCGCCGCCCTTGAGGTAGACGGCGATCTCGGCCAGGCTGATCGCGCCGCCGAGCTTGTTCGCCGCGCCCTTGATCGCCTCCTTGAGCCCGGCCTTCCACGCGTCGCCGGCCAGCTCGCCCGCCTCCTCGGCGCCCTCGGCGACCAGCGAGGCGGCGCCGGCGGCGAGGTCCCCGAGCACGCCGTCGCCGAGCGTCTCGCGCGCCTTCCCGGGCAGCTCGTCGAGCGCGCCGATGGCGGAGCTGCCGAGGTTGGAGGCGGCCTGCTCGACGATCGTCGTGAAGATGTCGCCGAGGCTGCCCTCGTCGGCGGAGGCCTCCGCCTTCTTGAGCACCTCGATCGCGAAGTCGTACATCTCGCCCCCGCCGCCGTCCTCCTTGAACGGCTCGCGGTCGCGCAGCAGGTTCTGCAGCTCCGCCTTGACCGAGATCATGGTGTCGTTGCCGGTGCTGCCGCCGGTGAACGTGCCGGTGGAGAGGATCGGGCGGGCCGCGTTGCCCTTGGCCGCGACGTCGGCGGCGAAGTTCTCCACCGGCGGCTTGTTGGCGGCGATGTTCGCCCGCACCTCGTCGCCGGTGGCGCCCTGCGGGATCAGGCCGGGGTTCTCCTTGAGCACGCGCCCGACGGCGATCTCGATCCAGTTCGAGTGCGCGAACAGGTCCTCGATGATGTGCGAGAAGGTGCCGACGTGCATCATCCCCTGCGGGGTCCGGCCGGCGTCGATCGCCTTCAGCGCCTCCGCCTCGGCCATGCGGCGGGAGTCCTCCATGTAGGCGGGCACGCCCGCTGCACTGACCTCGAACGACTTGGCGATGTTGTCGGGCTCGAGCGCGGAGGTGTTCTCGGGCCCGGCGGCGTGCTCGTCGCCGGACGTGTGTCCCGCGATCGTGACGCCGCTGGGGAGCACGTCGCGGTCGGTCGTGCCGGCCGGGTTGTCGATGTGCTGGCGCGGGTCGTAGGCGCCGAGCTCGGCAGGCGTGACGCCGCGCCCGAACTTGTGCATCGCGAGGAGGTTCACGAGCTGGAACGCGGCCTGGGTGCCGATCGTGTCGCGGGCCATCGGCACGAGCGCCTGGGAGAGGTCGCGGCACCAGTTGCCGAAGTACGCGGCTTGGGCCTCCTTGTCGCTGAAGCCGAGCTGCTTCATCGCGCCGGTCAGCGAGGCCTGGTGCCAGCGCGCCTCGAAGTACAGCGGGCCCTCCGCCGCGCTCAGGGCTCCGATCGGCGCGCCGAGCGTGGCGGCGACGGCGGCGCGGTCCGCCTCGCCCTCTGCGGCCTCCCGCGAGACGGCCGGACCGGGCGCGGTCTGCTGGCGGACATGCACCGCCTCGTGCGCGAGCAGCAGCTCGCCACCGGGCGTATCGAGCGCGGGCGCCGCCGACGAGAGGTGGATGTCGGTGCCGGTCGTCATCGCCAGGGCGCCGGGCCGGTGGGCGAGCGCGGCGTCGGCGCCCGGGTGCAGCCGCACGCTCGACGCCTGGGCGCCGAGCGCCCGCAGCGCCGCGTGGGCGTTGGACGGCACGCCGGCAGTGATCGAGCCGGCTGCGGCGGCGCGCGCGACCGCGGCGTTGCTCGTGCCGGCCGGAAGCCGCGGCACCGCGCCCAGGAACGCGGGGGCGGGGCCCGCCTGAGCCGCGGGGGCGGCGAACTCGACCTGCGGCTCGACGCCCTCGTGCTCCTGCGGCATCGCCCGACATTATCCGCGCGCGGCACGCGTCGCCAGACCCATTCGTGCAGCCAACGGGGCGCGGCCAGAAACCTGACGCCCCCGTCACCTTTGCACTACGCTTGCGCACCGTGCGGTACGAGCACGATTACGACTGGCTGGTCGTCGGCTCCGGGTTCGGGGGCAGCGTCGCCGCGCTGCGCCTGAGCGAGAAGGGCCACCGCGTCGCGGTCATGGAGTGCGGCCGGCGTTTCGGCGACGACGACCTGCCGCGCTCCACGTGGGACCTGCGGCGCTACTTCTACGCGCCGCGGCTCGGGATGCGCGGGATCTTCCGGCTGTCGACGTTCCGCGACGTGTCGGTGGTCTCCGGCGCCGGCGTGGGCGGCGGCTCGCTGGGCTACGCGAATACGCTCTACCGCGCGCCCAAGCGCTTCTACGAGGACGGCCAGTGGGCCGGGCTGGAGGACTGGGAGCAGGCGCTGGCGCCGCACTTCGACGAGGCCGAGCGGATGCTCGGGGTCACCGAGGTCGAGGCCGACGACCCCGCCGATCAGCTGCTGCACGAGTACGGCCGCGAGATCGGCGCCGCCGACAGCTACGCCAAGACGCGCGTCGGCGTGTTCTTCGGCGAGCCCGGCGTCACCGTCCCCGACCCCTACCTGGGCGGAGCCGGGCCCGACCGCGCGGGCTGCATCCGCTGCGGGCGCTGCATGGTCGGCTGCCCGCACAACGCCAAGAACACGCTGCCCAAGAACTACCTCTGGCTGGCCGAGCGCGCGGGGGCGGAGATCGTGCCCGAGCGCGAGGTCGTCGACGTGCGGCCGGTCGGCGCGCCCGACGGATCGGAGGGCTACGAGGTCACCACGCAGCGGCCGGGGGCGTGGCTGCGGCGCGACCGGCAGACGGTCCGGGCGCGCGGCGTCGTGATCGCCGCCGGCGCGCTCGGCACCAACAAGCTGCTCATGCGCTGCAAGCACGCCGGCTCGCTGCCGCGGGTCTCCGAGCGGCTCGGCCGCTGCGTGCGCACCAACTCCGAGGCGATCCTCGCCGTCACGCTGCCCAAGGACGGCGCGGACCTGATCAAGCGCGTGGCGATCACCTCGAGCATCTACCCCGACCCCGACACGCACATCGAGACCGTCACCTACGGCGACGCGGGCGACTCGATGAGCCTGCTCTACACGCTGATGGTCGGCGACGGCACGCGCGTGACGCGGCCGTTGAAGCTGCTCGGCGAGATGGCGCGCCACCCGCTGCGGCTGCTGCGCACGATCTCCCCACGCGGCTGGTCGCGGCGCACGATCATCGTGCTCTGCATGCAGACGCTCGACAACGCGATCTCGCTCGTCCCGAAGCGCTCGCTGGGCGGCGGCATCCACCTGCAGACCCAGCAGGACCCCGAGCGGCCCAACCCGACGTTCATCCCGGTCGCCAACCACTTCGCCGCCTGGCTGGCCGAGCGCACGGGCGGGATCGCGCAGAGCTCGGTCATGGAGGCGGTGCTCAACACGCCGAGCACCGCCCACATCCTCGGCGGCGCCGTGATCGGCGCCGACCCCTCACGCGGCGTCGTCGACTCGCGCCAGCGCGTGTTCGGCTACGAGAACCTGCTCGTCTGCGACGGCTCCGCGATCCCCGCCAACGTCGGCGTGAACCCGAGCCTGACCATCACCGCGCTGGCCGAGCACGCGATGAGCCACGTGCCGGACGCTCAGTCCCCCGACGTCACCTCGCGGGCGAACATGTCGAACACCTCGAGATAGCGGTCGAGGTCCTTGTTCGTGTGCAGCACGGACAGCGTCCACTCCTCGTCCTCGCCCGGCGTCATGAAGATGCCGTTGTTCATGTGGTAGAGCCACGCGAGGTTCGTCAGGTCGTGGTGGATCTTCGTGAGGTAGTCGCGGTACTCGCGGATCGGCTCGCCTGAGAACACGACGCAGCCCTTGGAGCCCATCCCGACCGTGTGGGCGGGGAGCCCGTACTGGGCGATGATCCGGTCGCAGCCGGCCATCAGGTCCTCGTTGAGCTTGTGCAGCTTCGCGTAGCCCTCGGTGGTCAGGACCTCGCAGAGCGTCGCCTCGGCGGCCGCCATCACCAGCGGGTTGCCGTTGAACGTGCCCTGCTGGCGCACGCGGCCCGAGGCGACCAGCGCGCCGAGATCGTCGGTCATGCCGATCGCGCCGCCCGGGAGGCCGCCGCAGATCGCCTTGGCGAGGCACACGACGTCGGGCGTGACGCCGAACAGCTCGGTCGCGCCGCCGGCGGCGACGGCCGCGCCCGTCTTGACCTCGTCGAAGATCAGCACGGCGCCGTGGTCGCGCGTGAGCTCGCGGACCCGCTCCAGGTAGCCGTCGACGGGGGGGACGATGTTGATGTTCATCATCGCCGGCTCGACGATCACGCCGGCGACCTGGCCGCGCAGCTCCTCGAGGATCGCCGACAGCGCCATCGGGTCGTTGAACGGCACGACGCGGGTCAGCTCCGGCGTGTTGGCCGGGTAGCCGAGGCCGTAGGGGACGGAGTTGGGCCGCTCGCGCATGCCCATCTGGTCAGCCGGCGGCTTGACGGAGATCATCACGGCGTCGTGGTGGCCGTGGTAGGTGCCCTCGATCTTGATGATCAGCTCGCGGCCGGTGAAGCCGCGGGCGAGGTGCACCGCGTCCATCGTGGACTCCGTGCCGGAGTTGGTGAAGCGCCACTGCGGCAGGCCCCAGCGCCGGCGCAGCTCCTCCGCGACCTTGATCGAGCCGTCGGTCGGGGCGGCGAAGTGCGTGCCGTCGTCCATGCGCGCCTTGACGGCGGCGGCGATCGTCGGGTTGGCGTGGCCGACGCACATCACGCCGAAGCCGTTGTGGAAGTCCAGGTACTCGTTGCCGTCGACGTCCCAGACCCTGGCGCCGCTGCCGCGCTCGATGTAGACGGGCCACGGGTCATTCTTCTGGAACTGGCTCGGCACGCCGCCCGGCATCACGCCGCTCGCCCGCTCGAAGTACTCGCCCGAGCGGGCGGTCCGCTCTCGATACACGGTGCGCATGTGCTCCGTGAGGGAGACGACGCGGTCGCGGTCGATCGAGGCGGGGATGGGGGCGGTGGCGCTCATGCGGCGAGGCTACTCGTGCCAGCCCCCTTGACAGGTGCGGTTAACCCGCCCCCGCCCCCAACCTAAAGGGCCTGTCCCCTCATCTTCGCGCGCTGCACCTTCCCCGAGCTCGTGCGCGGCAGCGCCTCGGCGAACTCGACGATGCGGGGGTACTTGTACGGCGCCGTCTCGGCCTTGACGTGGTCCTGCAGCTCCCTCGCGAGCGCGTCGCTCGGGGCGTGACCGTCGCGCAGCACGACGATGGCGCGCACGACGGCGCCGCGCTCGCGGTCGGGCGCGGAGACGGCCGCCGCGTCGGCCACGGCCGGGTGGGCGACGAGCGCGGACTCGACCTCGAACGGGCCGATCCGGTAGCCGGCGGAGACGATCACGTCGTCGGCGCGCGACTCGAAGTAGAGGAAGCCGTCCTCGTCGGCGCGCACGAGGTCGCCGGTGCGCCACGGGCCGCTGTGCGGCGGCTCGCCGAGGTAGCGCAGGAAGAACGTGGGGTCCGTCGCCGGGTCGAGCGTGAGCTCGCCGTCCTGCACGGTCAGCCCGACGCCGGGCAGCGGGCGGCCCATCGATCCCGGCCGCGGCGCCGCGCCGGGCGGGTGGCCGGTGAGCTGGCCGGTCTCCGTCTGGCCGTAGCCGTCGCGGATCCACAGCCCGGTGGCGTCGTGCCAGGCGCCGAGCACCTCGGGGTCGAGCGCCTCGCCGGCGGCCACCAGTCCGCGCAGGGAGGCGATGGGGCGCGGCTGGGCGCGGTTCGCGATCACTCGGTACTCCGTGGGCGCCATGCAGAGCACGTTCACCTGCTCGCGCTCGGCGATCTCGAGCCGCTCCCCGGGGTCGAAGCGGGCGTCGTGCAGCAGTGCCGCCGCCCCGCGCAGCCAGGGCGCGATGAACGCGTTGCGGGCCGACTTCGACCAGCCCGACGCGGCGGTGCACCACACGAGGTCTCCCGGTTGCGCGGCGAGCCAGTGCTCGGCCTGCAGCCGCTGGCCGGGGAGGTAGCGCTGGCCGTGCAGCACGGCCTTCGGCTCGCCGGACGTGCCGGAGGTGAAGGTGACGAGGCACGGGTCATCGGGCGCGAGCTCGGGCGCGGGCGGGGCGTCGCGCATCGGCCACTCGCCCCAGGGCGCCCAGACCGTCCGGCCGCTCCAGCCCGCCTGCTCGAGCGTGTCGCGGTTGCGCTCGTCGGCGACCACGAGCGCCGGCCGGGCGACGTCCAGGCGCAGCCGCAGGTCCTTCGGGCGCAGCTGCTCCGTGCACGGCAGGACGGCGAAGCCCTGCCGGAAGCAGGCGACCATCGCGATCACCCACTCGGGCCGGTTGCCGAGCAGCGTGAGCACGACGTCGCCGCGGCGCACGCCGAGCTCCTCCAGGTGGACGGCCACCGTGCGCGCCCACGCCGCGACCTCGCCGAAGCGCCACTCGCGGCGGCCGCCGTGGCGCTCGAGCTCGACCATCGCCAGCCGGCCCGGCGGCGCGGCCCCGACCACGTCGCGGGCGAAGTTCACCCGGTCACCTCGTACACGCCCCACTCGCCGGGGACGCCGCGCAGCTCGCGCCGGCCGCGGTCCTCGAAGCGCAGGCCGGAGCCGACGACCAGGTCGTGCACGGTGCTCGAGGCGAGCACGCGGCCGGCGGGCGCCTCCGCCATCACCCGCGCGGCGATGTGGACCGCGAGCCCGGCGACGTCGTTGCCGACCATCTCGACCTCGCCCGTGTGCAGGCCGGCGCGCACCTCGAGCCCGAGCGCCGTCACGTCGGAGACGATCGAGCGCGCGGCGCGGACCGCGCGCGCCGGGCCGTCGAAGACCGCGAGGAAGCCGTCGCCGACGGACTTGATCTCACGCCCGCGGTTGCGGGCCAGGCAGGTGCGCACGATCCGGTCGTGCTCCTCGAGCAGGTCGCGCCAGACCTCGTCGCCGAGCGTCGCCGCCCGCACCGTGGAGCCGACGATGTCGGTGAACAGCACGGTGGCGAGCACGCGGTCGTGGTCGGGCGGGCGGCGGTCGCCGGTGAGGAACTCGTCGATCTCGCCGATGACGGCCGCCGAGTCGCCCAGGAACGGGAACGTGTCGGCGCCCTCGAGCTCGACCAGGCGGGCGCCGGGGATGTGCTCGGCCAGGTAGCGCGAGTGCTCGACGCCGATGCCGGAGTCGTGCGTGCGGTGCAGCAGCAGGGTCGGGACCCGGATCGAGCCGAGCACGTGGCGGACGTCGAGGCGGCCGTTGAGCTCCATCGCCACGGCCGCCTCCCCGGGGCCGAGCGACATCCGCTGCAGGCGCCCGAGCCACTCGCGCAGGCCGGCGTCGTCGGCGTGGGAGGGGGCGAAGCGGGCCGCGAAGCTGCCCTCGCCCCAGTGCTCGACCATGATCCGCATCGCCTCGGCGCGCTCCTCGGCGCTCCAGGCGGCCGGGTAGTCGCCGGCGCTGGTGCTGCGGGCGAAGGCGGCGTAGAGGGTGAGCGAGCGCACGCGCTCGGGGGCGGAGGCCGCGAACAGCATCGCCATCGGGGAGCCCTCCATGATCGCGATCAGGTCGGCGCGGCGGGCCTCGGCGGCGTCCATCACCGCGTGCACGTCGTCGACCTGCTCCTCGAGCGAGGCCGTCCCGCCGGTGCGGTCTGACATCCCGGTGCCGCGGCGGTCGTAGAGGATCACGCGGCCGAGCCCGCCCAGGCGGTCGAAGAAGCGTGCCACCGTGGGGTGCTCCCAGAGCGCCTCGACGGCCGAGAACGTCTGCGGGACGAACACGACGTCCCGTTCGCCGTCGCCGACCACCTGATAGGCGATCGAGACGCCGTCGCGGGTGCGCACGTAGTGGGTCCTCGGGGCCACCGCTGGAGCCTACGCAACCCGCATTCTGCGAGAAACCGGGCAGACGCGGACGGATGTACCGGAGTCTTCCGCCGCCGGGCCCCGTACGATGGGAAATCACTCCGCATGATGCGGATCGGCCGCATGCGCCGGCCGGAGGATCCTCTTACATCGAATGAGCCGTGTCTCCCTTCCAGGGCTGTCCCTGTCCGCAGTGGTCGTCGTCGCTGCGCTGCTCGCCCTGCTCGCATTGGAGACCGGCGGAAGCGAGCCGGGGCAGTACCAGTCGCCGCCCGAGAGCAACGCGATCATGCGGCTCAGCGAGGCACGCGGGGAGGTCAAGGGCCGCCAGGCGACCTCGCAGGTCGACCGCCGGCTTGCCAGCCAGCGCGCTGCCAGCGCCCGCCGGGCCGCGCGCAACGCCGCCCGCCACGGCGCGCCGCGCCCGCGCGGCCCGGGTGAACGGCCGCAGCCGCCGCGCCGGCTCGCGTCGGGTGAGCCGCGGCGGCGGCCGCCGTGCCGCCCCGCGCCGGCGCTCCGCGCGTGCGCAGAAGCGCCGCAGCGCCAGTCGCCGCGGCGCGTCGCGCCGCGGTCGTTCCGGCCTGGGCGCGCCGACGCCCGTCGCCGCGCCGCCCGCCCCGGCCGACAACGGCACCGAGACCGCCCTCGTGCCGACCGTTCGGCCCCGCGGCAACGGCAACGGCAACGGCAAGGCTGGCGGCAACGGCAAGGCGAAGGGCAACGGCAAGGCGAAGGGCAACGGCAAGGCGAAGGGCAACGGCAACGGCTCGGCCAAGGCCAAGGGCCCCGGCGCGGCCACCGGCGGCGGCAAGGCCAAGGGCCACGCCAAGAAGCCGAAGGGCAACCCGGCGCCGCAGAGCGCGCCCGCGGCCCCCGCGCAGCCCGCCCCGGCGCCCCCGGCGCGCGCCAAGCAGAAGAAGCCCAAGAAGGCCGAGCGCGCGCCGGCCCCGGCTCCCGCTCCCGCCCCGCCGCCCGCCGCCCCGGCCCCGCCGCCCGGCCCCGGCAACGGCAAGGGCCACGCCAAGGGGCACGGGAACGGCCACGGGCACGGCGACGGCAACGGCAACGGCAACGGGCACGGCAAGCACGGCCGATAGGAGCCCTACGCCGGTATCGTGGGCGCTCCTCCCCCCGAACTCACTCGAGGTACCGAGAACCCATGGCCGTAGCCCAGCCGTTCTACGAGAAGACCGACGAGCAGAAGGCCATCATCGAGATGGTCAGGCAGTTCGTCGACGAGCAGATCATCCCGAACGCCGAGCACTACGACTCGGCGGACGAGTACCCCGAGCCGATCGTCGAGCAGATGAAGGAGCTCGGCCTCTTCGGGGTCACGATTCCCGAGGAGCACGGCGGGATGGGCCTCGACCTGACGACCTACACGATGATCGTCGAGGAGCTCTCCCGCGGCTGGATCTCGATCTCGGGCGTCGTGAACACGCACTTCATCGGCTCCTACCTGCTGATGAAGTTCGGCACCGACGAGCAGAAGGAGCGCCTGCTCCCGCGCATGGCCACGGGTGAGATCCGGGCGGCCTTCAGCCTTTCCGAGCCCGAGCTGGGCTCCGACGTGCAGGCGATCAAGACCTCGGCCGTCAAGAGCGGCGAGCACTACGAGATCAACGGCCAGAAGATGTGGGTCACCAACGGCCTGCTGTCAGGCGTCGTGTTCGTGCTCGCCAAGACCGACCGCGACGCCGATCCGCCCTACAAGGGCATGACCTGCTTCGTCTGCGAGAAGGAGCCGGGCGCGTCCGAGAACTCGGGTGACTACGCCGGTCTCACGGTCCCGCCCAAGATCAAGAAGATGGGCTACAAGGGCGTCGAGTCGACCGAGCTGGTCTTCGACGGCTACAAGTGCCCCGCCGGCATGATCCTCGGCGGCGAGGACGCCGGGCTGGGCAAGGGCTTCGGCCAGATGATGGACGCGCTCGAGGTCGGCCGCGTCAACGTCGCCGCCCGCGGCGTCGGGATCGCCCAGCGCGCGCTCGAGCTCGGCCTCCGCTACTCGCAGGAGCGCAAGACGTTCGGCAAGCCGATCGCCCAGCACCAGGCGATCCAGTTCAAGCTCGCCGACATGGCCACCAAGGTCGAGGCGGCCCGCCTGCTCACGCTCAAGGCCGCCCGCATGAAGGACGCCGGCGAGCGCTCGGACCTCGAGGCCGGCATGGCCAAGCTGTTCGCCTCCGAGACCGGCAAGGAGGTCGTCGAGGACTCCTTCCGCATCCACGGCGGCTACGGCTACTCCAAGGAGTACGAGATCGAGCGCCTCTACCGCGACGCGCCGCTGCTGCTGATCGGCGAGGGCACCTCGGAGATCCAGCGCATGGTCATCGGCCGCAAGCTCCTACAGCGCCACAAGATCTAGCCCCAACAGCATCGAGCGGTGGATAACTGTGCGTGAGGCACATCAATCCACCGCTCGCGTGCGGAGGGGGTGCTGCGGGCGGCTCCCTCGCCTCCCTACCCAGCCGCAGTTCGCTCGCTGAGCACGGCGCCGGGGTTGAGCAGGCCGCCCGGGTCGAGGGCGGCCTTGATCGCCCGCATCGCCGCGATCTCCCCGGGCGAGCGGGTCAGGTGCAACCAGCGGGCCTTGGCGACCCCGACGCCGTGCTCGGCGCTGATCGTGCCGCCGTGCTCCGCTACGAGGCGCAGCACGGTCTCGTCGACGGCGTGGTCGGCGGGATCGGGCCCGAGGACGTTGACGTGGACGTTGCCGTCGCCGAGGTGGCCGAAGACGATCGTGCGGGCGCCGGCGGGCATCGCGGCGCGGACGGCGTCGCAGAACGGCGCCAGGGCGTCGAGCGGCACGCCGACGTCGAGCTTGTGCGGCACTCCGGCGGCGGAGATCGCCTCCGTGTGTGCTTCGCGCAGGCGCCACAGCCGCTCGCGGCTGGCGGTGTCGTCGGCGATCAGCGCGTCCTCGATCCCCGCTGCGTCGAGCGCGGCGGCGAGCTCGGGCAGCGGGTCGACTGTGGCGGCCGCCTCGAGCAGCACGTAGGCGGGCGCGCGCGGCTCGACCGGCGCCGGCACCCCGAGGTGGGCCAGCACGAGCTCGAGACCCTCGTCGGTGAGGAACTCGCACGCGTCGAGCGAGGCCAGGAGCGGGCGGACGGCGCGCAGCAGCGGCGCCGCGCCGGCCAGGCCGGGGAGGGGGATGAGGGCCAGCGCGCGGGCGTCGCGGCGCGGCACGAGCCGCCAGCGGACCGCGGTGATGACGCCGAGCGTGCCCTCCGAGCCGACCAGCAGCGCCGGCAGGTCGTAGCCCGCGTTGTCCTTGAGCAGGCCGGACATGCGCCGCACGACCGAGCCCTCCGCGAGCACCGCCTCCAGGCCGGCGACCCGCGCTCGCACCGTGCCGTGCCGGACGGCCCGCACGCCCCCGGCGTCGCAGGCGACGAGCCCGCCGAGCGTGGCCGTGTCGCGCGCGCCGAAGTCGACCCCGGCGTCGAGGCCCGCGGCGCGCGCGTGCTGCTGCAGCGCCGCGAGCGTGACGCCCGCGCCGGCGCTGACCTGCATCGACGCGACGTCCACCTCGCCGAGCTCCGTGAGCCGCGCCAGCGAGAGGACCAGCTGGTCGCGTGGCTCGGGCGTGCCGGTCGCGACGCCGGCCTCGCCGGTGCCGCCTGCGGCGCGGGGCGCAGCGCCGCCAGCGCGGGGCACGCCGGCGCCCACCATGCCGGTGTTGCCGCCCTGGGGGACCACCGCCACCTCGTGCTCGCCACAGGCGCGGAGCACGGCGGCGACCTCGTCGGTGCTGCCCGGGCGGACGACCGCCGCGGCTCGCCCGGACCAGCGGCGCGTCCAGTCGACCTCGTACGGCGTGCGGACATCGGCGTCGACGAGCACGTGCGCGCCGCCCACGATCGTCCGGAGCGAGCGCAGAAAATCCGTCGTCACATGTGGCATGCTACCGGCCATGAGCAACGAGACGGTGTTCACGCTCGAGGCCACGCCGATCAAGTTCGGCCCCGGCGCGGCCGCCGACGCGGGCTGGGAGCTCAAGCGCCTCGGCGTCCGGCGCGCGCTGCTCGTGACCGACCCGGGCGTCGCCGCGACCGGGCATCCCGACCGGGTCAGGCAGGCGATCGAGGCCGAGGGGATCGAGGTCGTCGTCTACGACCGGGCGCGCGTCGAGCCAACCATCGAGTCGCTCCAGCACGCCGCTGACGCCGCGCTGGAAGCCGAGGTGGACGGGTTCGTCTCCGTCGGCGGCGGCTCGGCGATCGACACCGCCAAGGTCGCCGACCTGATCGTCACCCACCCGGCGCCGGTCATGGAGTACGTCAACCCGCCGATCGGCGAGGGCCGCAAGCCGCCGGCGCCGCTGAAGCCGCATCTCGCGATCCCGACGACGTCGGGCACCGGCAGCGAGGCGACGACGGTCGCCGTGCTCGACATCCCCGACCTGAAGGTCAAGACCGGGATCAGCCACCGCTACATGCGCCCGCACCAGGCGATCGTGGACCCCGAGCTGACGCGGACGCTGCCGCCCGAGGTGACGGCGAGCGCCGGCCTCGACGTCGTCTGCCACGCCGCGGAGTCCTACATCTCCAAGCCGTTCGACTCCCGCCCGCGCCCCGAGACCCCGGACGACCGGCCGCCCTACCAGGGCTCCAACCCGGTGGCCGACGTCTGGTCGGCGAAGGCGCTCGAGTACGGCGGCGCCTACCTGCGCCGGGCCGTCGAGGATCCCGACGACGTCGAGGCCCGCGGGCGGATGATGCTCGCCGCCTCGATGGCGGGCGTCGGCTTCGGCTCGGCCGGCGTGCACATCCCGCATGCGTGCGCGTATCCGATCGCGGGGCTCAAGCACGAATACCAGCCGCCGGGCTACCCCGGCGACCACCCGTTCGTGCCGCACGGGCACTCCGTCATCGTCACCGCGCCGGCCGCCTTCCGCTTCACCTACGACGCCGACCCCGAGCGCCACCACCACGTCGCCGAGCTGCTGCACGGCGAGCCGGTCCCCGACCCCGGCCCCGACACGCTGCCCGAGGTGCTCAGGACGCTGATGCGCGACGTCGGCGCCCCGAGCGGGATCACCGAGCTCGGCTACACCGAGGACGACGTCGAGGCGCTCGCCGAGGGGGCGATGAAGCAGCAGCGGCTGCTGGTGATCGCGCCCAAGGAGGCCGGCTTGGAGGACCTGGCCCGGATCCTGCGGGCGTCGATGTGAGCGCGCTCGACCCGATCGCCGCGCCCCAGACGCTGGCCAGCCACGCGCGCACCGCGGTGCTCGCCGCCATCGGCGACGGCCGCCTCGAGCCCGGCACGCTGCACTCGGTCGCCCAGCTCGCGGAGCAGCTCGGGGTCTCGCGCACGCCGGTGCGCGAGGCGCTGCTGATGCTCGAGCGCGAGGGCCGGGTGCGCTTCGAGCGCAACCGCGGCGTGCGGATCACCGCCCCGACGGCGCTCGACATCGCCGAGGTCTTCGAGCTGCGGCTGCTGCTCGAGGTCCCGGCCGCCGCGAAGGCGTGCGGCAGCGTCGACACGGGCGCTCTGCGGGCCGCGCTCGACGCGGGCGACGGCGAGCGCTTCCACGACGAGATCCTGCTCGCCGCCGGCAACCGCCGCCTGGCCGGGATCATCGCCGGCCTGCGCGGGGCGCTCGCGGGCCCCGGCGCTCGCGACGCGGACGAGGTCGCCGCCGAGCACCGCGCGATCCTCGACGCGCTCGAGGCCGGCGACGCCGACCGCGCCGCCGCGGCGATGCGCTACCACCTGCGCCGCACCGCCGAGCTCCTCGCAACTAGTCCGGGCTGACCGGCGTCGTGTAAGCGCTGGAGAGCCCGCCGTCGACCAGGAACGTCGACGCGGTGATGTAGGACGACTCGTCCGAGGCGAGGAACAGGGCCGCGTTGGCGATCTCGACTGCCTCGGCGAACCGGCCCATCGGCAGGTGCACGAGCCGCCGCGCGGCCTTCTCGGGATCGCTGGCGAACAGCTCGTTGAGCAGCGGCGTCGAGACCGGCCCGGGGCAGAGGGCGTTGACGCGCACGCCGGCGCGCGCGAACTCCACCCCGAGCTCGCGCGACAGCGCCAGCACCGCGCCCTTGGAGGCGGTGTAGGCGATCTGCGACGTCGCCGCGCCCATGACGGCCACGAACGACGCCGTGTTGATCACCGAGCCGCCGCCTGTCTCCAGCAGGTGCGGGATGCCGTGCTTGCAGCAGTAGAAGACCGACTTGACGTTGACGTCCTGCACGCGGTCCCAGACCGCGGGGTCCGTGTCGAGCACGGACGCGTCCTCGGGCGGCGAGATGCCCGCGTTGTTGAACAGCACGTCGATCGAGTCGTACTGCGCCCGGACCGCTTCGAACATGCCGCGCACGGCGTCCTCGTCGGCGACGTCGCACGCGATCGCGAGGTCGCTGCCCGGGGAGTCCTCGGCCAGGTCGACGCCGACGACGGTCGCGCCCTCCTCCTTGAAGCGCCGCACGGTCTCGGCGCCGATCCCGCTCGCCGCCCCCGTGACGACGCAGACCTTCCCGTCCAGGCGCGCCACTCAGCCTCCCGTCGCGTAGTAGACCGTCTTCGGCTCGGTGTAGGCGTCGAGCGCGTGCGGCCCGAGCTCGCGGCCGTAGCCCGACTGCTTGAAGCCGCCGAACGGCGTCGACACGCGCACGGACGTGTTGGAGTTGATCGAGAGCACGCCCGTCTCGACCGCGCGGGCGACTCGGAGCGCCTTGCCGCCGTCGCGCGTCCAGATCGAGCCCGACAGCCCGTAGATCGTGTCGTTGGCGAGCTCGACCGCCTCCGCCTCGGTGCGGAACGGGACCACGACGGCGACCGGGCCGAAGATCTCCTCGCGCACCGCGCGGTCGTCCGGGTCGACGGGACACAGCACGGTCGGCGGGAACCAGAAGCCGGGCCCGTCGGGGACGTCGCCCCGGATCGCGACGGGTGCGCCGTCCGGCACGAACGAGCTGACCGTCTCGCGCTGGCCGGCCGAGATCAGCGGGCCCATCTCGGTCGCCTCGTCGAGCGGGTCGCCGACCCGGATCGCCTCGACATGCTCCTCGAGCGCCTCCATGAACGCGTCGAGCGCCGGGCGCTCGACGAGGATCCGCGAGCGCGCGCAGCAGTCCTGGCCGGCGTTGCCGAACACGGCGGGCCCCGCCGCGGCCGCCGCGGCGGCGAGGTCGGCGTCGGCGAAGACGATGTTGGCCGACTTGCCGCCGAGCTCGAGCGTCACGCGCTTGATCGTCTGCGCGGCGGTGGCGGCGATCCTGCGCCCGACCTCGGTCGAGCCGGTGAACGCGACCTTGGCCACGTCGGGGTGCTCGACGAGCCGCGCGCCCGCCGTCGAGCCCGGCCCGGCGACCACGTTGACGACGCCCTCGGGGATGCCGGCCTCGAGCGCGATCCGCTCGAACTGCAGCGCGGTCAGCGGCGTCAGCTCCGCCGGCTTGAGCACGACGGTGTTGCCGCCGGCCATGGCCGGGGCGAGCTTCCACGAGGCGATCGCCAGCGGGAAGTTCCAGGGGGTGATCAGCGCGACGACGCCGAGCGGCTCGCGGAACGTCATCGCCACGCCGCCGGCGACGGGGATGGTGTCCCCGAGCGCGCGCTCCGGCGCGCCGGCGTAGTAGCGGAAGGTGTCGACGACCATGCCCATCTCCCCGCGCGCGTCGGAGATCGGCTTGCCGGCGTTGCGCGCCTCGAGCTGCGCAAGGGCCTCCTGGGAGGCCGCCAGCGCGTCGGCGAGCCCGTAGAGCAGCTTGGCCCGGTCGGCCGGGGGCAGCGCGCGCCAGGCCGGCAACGCCGCCTTCGCGCGAGCGACGGCCGCGTCGGCCTCCTCGACCCCCGCGCGCGGGATCTCCGCCAGCACCTCCTCCGTGGCCGGCTCGAGCACCGTGAGCGTGCTCACTTCGCGGCCTCCACGAGCGCGGCGATCACCGGCGAGGCCTCGTCGGCCTCCGGGTGCCACTGCACCCCGAGCGCGAACCGCTTCGTCGGGTCCTCGATCGCCTCGGGCAGGTCGTCGACCGTCGCCCAGCCCGTCACCTCGAGCCCGTTGCCGACCGCGTCGACGCCCTGGTGGTGATGGGACTTGGTGGGATGCACGGCCTCGCGCGCGACCCGCTGCGCCAGCGAGCCCTGGCGCAGGCGCACGTCGTGGTCGCCGAAGGCGCCGGGCGTGAGCCGGTGGTCCTCGTGCCCGACCTTGTCGGGCAGGTGCTCGATCAGCGTGCCGCCGCGGGCCACGTTCATCACCTGCATGCCGCGGCAGACGCCGAGCACCGGCACGTCGGCCTCCAGCGCGGCGGCGGCGATCGCGAGCTCGAACGCGTCGCGCTCCGGCACGTCGCCGACGTCCGCCCCGCCCGTGAGCAGCAGCCCGTCGAGCAGCCGGAGCGCCTCTTCCGGTGAGACAGGGTCAGGCGGCAGCACTACTGCGATCCCGCCCGCCGCCTGCACCTGGCGGACGTAGTTCATCGAGAGGACCGCCGCCTCCTCGTCCCAGTAGGTCCAGCGCGCGCGCTCGACGGACGCGCAGATCCCGATGACCGGCCGGCGGCTCACAGGCGCTCGAAGCCCCTGAAGCGCTCCCAGTCCGTGACGGCCGCCTCGAAGGCGCGCAGCTCCACGTCGGCGTTGTTGAGGTAGTGGTCGACGACCTCCTGCCCGAACGCGTCGCGCGCGACCGGGCTCTCCGCGAACAGGTCGCGGGCGGCCTGCAGCGTGCTCGGCACGTGCGGCTTGTCGGAGGTGTAGGCGTTGCCCTCCAGCGCCGGCTCGAGCTCGAGCTCGTTGTCGATCCCGTGCAGGCCGGACGCGATCATCGCGGCGATCGCGAGGTACGGGTTCACGTCACCGCCGGCGAGGCGGCTCTCGATCCGCAGCGAGTGGCCCTCGCCGATCACGCGCATCGAGCACGTGCGGTTGTCACGGCCCCACGCGACCGCGGTGGGAGCGAAGGACCCCTCGGCGAAGCGCTTGTACGAGTTGACGTTCGGCGCCTTGAACAGCGTCATCTCGCGCAGGCACGCGAGCTGCCCGGCGAGGAAGCGCTCGAACAGCTCGGGCTGCTCGGCGAACACCGGCGTGCCGTCCTCGCCGCGCACGGAGAGGTGGATGTGGCACGAGTTGCCTTCGCGCTGGTCGTACTTGGCCATGAACGTGATCGCCATGCCCTCCTGAGAGGCGATCTCCTTGGCGCCGTTCTTGTAGATCGTGTGCGTGTCGGCGGCGTGCAGCGCGGTCTCGTAAGTGAAGTTGATCTCGTGCTGGCCGAAGTTGCATTCGCCCTTGGAGTTCTCCACCCGCAGCCCGGCGCGGGCCATCTCGCGCCGGATCCGCCCGAGCAGCGGCTCCAGCCGGGAGGTCCCGAGCATCGAGTAGTCGACGTTGTAGAGGTTGCCGGGCTCCAGGCCCTGGTAGCGCTTGTGGAACGCCTGCTCGTAGGTGTCGCGGAACACGATGAACTCGAGCTCGGTGGCCGCGAACGCCGTCCAGCCGCGCTCCGCGAGGCGGTCCAGCTGCTTGCGCAGGATCTGCCGCGGCGACGCGGCGACCGGCTCGTCGCCGTGCCAGGAGAGGTCCGCCATGCACATCGCCGTGCCCTCGTGCCAGGGCACGAGGCGCAGCGTGTCGAAGTCCGGCTTCATCTCGAAGTCGCCGTAGCCCGTCTCCCACGAGGACATCGTGTAGCCCTCGACGGTGTTCATGTCGACGTCGACGGCGAGCAGGTAGTTGCACGCCTCGGCGCCGTGGGAGACCACCTCCTCGAGGAAGTGGTCCGCCACGAGCCGCTTGCCCTGGAAGCGGCCCTGCATGTCGGCGAAGCCGAGCAGGACGGTGTCGATCGACCCGTCCTCGACGGCCTTCTCCAGCTCCTTGAGGTCCATCTAGTGCGCGAGCTCGGCTTCTGCCTTGCTGATCGACTCGAACTCCTCCTCGGGCGCCGAGGCGACGAGATGGTGGCGCGAGTAGACCCCGAAGTACACCGCCGCCGCGGCGTAGACGCCGAGCGTGATGAACGCGGCCTTGGTGTCGACCAGGAAGGTGGCGACGACCGCGGCGCAGGCCAGCACCAGCGCGACGCCGGTGGTGAGCGTGCCGCCCGGCGTGCGGTACGGCCGCTCGAGGTCGGGCTCGCGCGAGCGCAGGACGATGTGCGAGAGCATCATCAGCACGTAGGAGACCGCGGCCCCGAACACGGCGACGTTGAGCATCGTCGCGCCGTCCTCGGTGATCGCGGCGAGCAGGAAGCCGACCGCGGCGGGCACCAGCAGCGCCAGCCACGGCACCTTGCGGGAGCTCGTGACGGACAGTCCCCTCGGCAGGTAGCCCGCCCGCGAGAGCGCGAACAGCTGGCGCGAGTACCCGTAGATGATCGAGAAGAAGCTCGCGACCAGGCCGGCGAGTCCGACGTAGTTGACGAAGTCGCCCAGGCCCGCGCCCTCGCCCTTGGCGTTGTCGATCGCCGCGGGCAGCGGGTTGTCGGACTCCATGATCGTGTCCGCGCCGCCGGCGCCCGGCGCGATCGTGAGCATCAGCGCGGCGAACACGAGCAGGACGGCCATGCCGCCGATCAGGCCGCGCGGCATGTCGCGCTTGGGGTTGCCGGTCTCCTCGGCGGCCAGCGGGACGCCCTCGATGGCCAGGAAGAACCAGATCGCGAACGGGAACGCGGCCCAGATGCCGGCGTAGCCGAAGGGCAGGAAGTCGCTCGAGCCGGCGGCGTCCTCGTCGGCCGGGATGTTGGTCAGGTTCGCGGAGTCGAAGTCGCCGATCATCCCGAACACGAACGCGAGCAGGCCGACGACGGCGATCGCGGTGATGACGAAGGTGACCTTCAGCGCCTCGCCGACGCCGACGAGGTGGATGCCGACGAAGACCAGGTAGAAGGCGAGGTAGACCGGCCAGCCGGCGGTGATCCCGAAGATGTCGAGCGACTCGACGTAGCCGCCGATGAACACGACGATCGCCGCCGGGGCGATCGCGTACTCGATCAGGATCGCGGTGCCGGTGAGGAAGCCGCCCCACGGCCCGAGCGCGCGGCGCGCGAAGCCGTAGCCGCCGCCCGCCGTCGAGATCGTCGAGGACAGCTCGGCGAGGCCGAAGACCATGCACGTGTACATCGTCGCCATCAGGATCGTGGCGATCAGCAGGCCGCCCCAGCCGCCCTCGGCGAGGCCGAAGTTCCAGCCCGCGAAGTCGCCCGAGATGACGTAGGCGACCCCGAGGCCGGCGAGCAGCACCCAGCCGGCGGCGCCGCTGCGAAGCTGGCGCTTCTCCATGTAGTCGGACTCGACCTGCTCGTAACCCGCGCGTTGGCGCTCGGCCATCAGTCGTCCCTCTCTCCCCCGAGTAAAGGTATGGCCTTCCGGCCTTTGCGCCGGGAAGCTATGTGGCGCTCAGCGCGCCGTCAAGTCGCGGGTCGCGTAGTCACGGAACTCGCGCTCGAACTCCGGCCACCACGGCGGCTCCGGATCCTCCGGGGCCGGGCCGCCGAACCCGCCGCCGTCGCCGTCGTCGTTGCGGCGCGGGCGCACCAGCCGCGCGGCGAGCAGGAAGATCGCGAGCGTCAGCAGCGCGCAACCGCCGAAGAACCAGGGCGGGATGCCCAGCAGCACCCAGCCCGCGAGGCCGAGGCACAGATGGCCCGAGGAGATAGCGGCGCCCCAGGCGCGCATGCGCTTCGAAGGGGACACACCTCCGAGGGTAGGACGCTCAGGGCATGAGTCCGGTGAGAACGCGCTCGGTGCCCTGCAGGTGCTCGCGGACGAGCCGCGTCGCGCGCGCCGAGTCGCCGCGCTCGAGCATGCCGATGAGCTTGGCGTGCTGCGCGTTGGAGCGCTCGAGCACCTCGGGCGGATGCGCGATGTGGCCGATCAGCTCGCTCATCGCGCCCTGGACCTCGGTCATCGCCGCCACGAGCCGGGCGGAGCCCGAGGCCTCGGCGAGGCCGAGGTGGAAGAACACGTCGGCCTGCCGGTAGGTCGGCGAAGTCCTCCACGCACCGCATCGCCTCGACCTGCCGGCCGAGGCGGGCGAGATCGCCGGCGCCCGCGCGCTCGGCCGCGAGCACCACGGCGCCGACCTCGACCGCGACGCGGTAGTCGAGCAGCTCGCGCCACGCGGCCAGCTCGACCGGCTCGGCCTCGGGCCGCGGCAGCGGATCCGCGACGAACCAGCCGCCCCCGCGGCCGCGCACGGCGACCAGGTGCCCGCTCTGCGTCAGCGCGGTCAGCGCCTGCCGCAGCGTCGAGCGCGAGATGCCGAACTGCTCGGCGAGATCGCGCTCGGGCGGCAGCTGGGCGCCCGGGCCGAGCAGCCCGAGGCGGATCGCCGTACCGAGCCGCTCGACCGTCTCCTCGAAGGTCGTGACGGCCTGGACGGGCTCGAAGACCGCCGCGACGGCAGGGGTCGCCGCATGCATCGCGGGGAACTCTACGGGCTGCCGGAAAGCGTGCGGATAAGATCGCTCGCCGAATGTCGACGGCGGACACCAAGGTGCTGATCGAGGAGGCGGTGGCCTCGATCCAGAAGGAGGTACCGGCGCTCCAGAAGCTCAAGCTCGTGATCGAGCTCGAGCTGCGCGGGCGCGGCGACATCCAGCTCTTCCGCGTCCAGGTCCCCGGCCCGAAGATCACGCGCGACATCGCCTCCGACGCGAAGGTCCGCCTGTCCGTGCCGCGCTCGCACTTCAACGAGCTCGCCAAGGAGGGCAAGATCCGCCACTGGCGCGAGGCGTTCGAGTCCGGCCACGTGAAGGCGACGGGGCCGGCCGAGATCCTGAAGCTGATCCAGAGCGTGATCGAGCGGCAGGAGGAGCGCTCCCGCACGCGCAAGCTGCGCACGAAGTGAGCTCCCCGGCGCGGATGCCGGCGGAGTGGGCGCCGCACGAGCGCACGATCGTCTGCTGGCCCGCGCGCGAGACGATGTGGCAGGAGCGCTTCGAGGCCGCCAAGGCCGAGCACGCCGCGGTCGTGAACGCGATCGCGGCCTTCGAGCCGGTCACGCTCGCCGTCGACCCCTCGCAGGAGGCGGAGGCCCGCGCGGCGGTGCGCGGGGACGTGGACGTCGTCGCGATCCCGCTGGACGACTCGTGGGCGCGCGACTCCGGCCCGATCTTCGTCGCGCGGCGGCGGCCGCCGCGCGGGCGTGGCGTTCGGCTTCAACGCCTGGGGCGAGACGTTCACGCCCTACGACCAGGACGCGGAGTTCGCGACGCGCGTGCTCGAGCACCTGGGGGAGGAGCGCGTGGACGCGCGCGACCTGATCCTCGAGGGCGGCTCGATCGCGGTCGACGGGGAGGGCACGCTGATCACGACCGAGCAGTGCCTGCTGCACCCGAACCGCAACCCGAAGCTCTCGCGCGGGCAGATCGAGGCCCGGCTGCGCGAGACGCTCGGCGTCGAGCGGATCGTGTGGCTCGGGCTCGGCCTCGTCGAGGACGACGACACGGACGGGCACGTCGACAACATCTGCGCCTGGATCGAGCCCGGCCGGGTGCTGCTGCAGACCGTCGCCGACGAGGCCGACCCCAACTTCGAGCACTGCCGCGAGAACGCCCGCCGGCTGGCGGGGGCCGGCATCGAGGTCGTCGAGCTCGATGTGCTGCCGCGGCTCGACGGCGACGGCCCGCCCACCGTCGTGCCCTACGTGAACTACTACGTCGCCAACGGCGCGCTGATCGTGCCGGTCACCGGTGCGGAGACCGACGCCGACGCGCTCGCGCTGCTCGAGCGGCTCTACCCGGGCCGCGAGGCGGTCCCGGTCTCAGGCACCACGCTCGCCCTCGGCGGCGGCGGGGTGCACTGCATCACCCAGCAAGTGCCGTCGGTGTAGCCAGGGACACCATCCGGGTGTCCCCCTGACCGGGGAAGTCGCCGTCCGGGCGACCTATCGGGTGAGATCTTCGGCGAGCGTCCAGTCGAAGACCTTGTGCACGCCCGCGATCTCGAGCGTGCGCTCGAGGCCGCGGTGGCCCGCCACGAGCGAGAACTGCTTGCCGGACACGTCGGCCTGGCGGCGGGCGGTCAGCAGCGTGCGCAGGCCGCTGGAGTCGATGAACTCCAGCTCGCGCAGGTCCAGCACGACGTGCGCAGCGTCGCCGTCGAACCCGCGCTGCAGCGCCTCCTCGAGCGCCGGCGCGGTCGCGAGGTCCAGCTCGCCGGTCGGGATCACGACGGAAGCCTCGCCGTGCTGCTCGGTGCGCACCGTGAACGCCTCGGGGATCGGGTATTCCGCGGCCACCCGGCGCATTGTATTGCTCGTCAAGGCGGTCCTGCGCTGCCACCGGGTTAGACTCGCCGCGAAATGGCCCCCGAGCTGATCACCGCCACCGGCTCCGTGCCCCCGTCGCTCGCACGCGTGGAGGAGCCCAGCCGCCCGCCGTTCCGCGTCGGGCTCGTCCAGCAGCGCTGGCACGAGGACCCGGCCGTGCACGAGGCGGCGCTGGCCGAGGGGATCGCGATGGCGGCGGGGGAGGGCGCGAAGCTCGTCTGCCTGCAGGAGCTCACGCTCTCGCCCTACTTCGCCGTCACGCCGGACGCCATCGGCGAGGCCGAGGCGATGGCCGAGCCGATCCCCGACGGCCCCACGACGCAGTTCGCGGCCCGCTGCGCGACCGAGCACGGCATCCACGTGCACGCCTCGCTCTACGAGCGCGCCGAGGACGGCGGGCTGGGCTACAACACGGCGATCGTCGTCGGGCCCGACGGCGCGGTCGTCGCGCGCACGCGCAAGCTCCACATCCCCGTCACGGCCGGCTACTACGAGGACAAGTACTTCCGCCCGGGCGACGACGAGAAGGGCTATCCCGTCGTCGAGCTGGGCGACGGGCGCTTCGGCTTCCCGACCTGCTGGGACCAGTGGTTCCCGGAGCTCGCGCGCGCGTACTCGCTCGGCGGCGCCGAGGTGATCGTCTACCCGACCGCGATCGGCTCGGAGCCCGACCATCCCGACTTCGACACCGAGCCGTTGTGGGAGCGGGTGATCACCGGCAACGGGATCGCCAACGGCACGTTCATGGTCGCCGTCAACCGGATCGGGGACGAGCCGCCGCTGCGCTTCTACGGCTCGTCCTTCATCTCCGATCCCTACGGCCGGGTCCTCGTGCAAGCACCGCGGGACGAGCCCGCGGTGCTGGTCGCCGACCTCGACCTGGACCAGCGCCGCGACTGGCTGGCGCTGTTCCCGTTCCTGCAGACGCGGCGTCCTGAGACGTACGCCGCGCTGCTGGATTCGGTCGAGCCCGCCTAGCGCATCCGGTACGGATCGACGTAGACGTCGTCGATCTGCCAGGAGCCGAGCAGCGGGAAGAACCGGAACCGGACCGGCGTCTTGTCGCTGTGCGACAGCGTCAGGATGTTCGCGATCAGCGGCATCGACGCGGTGGGGTGCCACGAACTGCCCCCGAGGTCGCCCGGCAGCACCGGGAGCCAGAGGGAGAGGCCGAGGCTGGTCTTCACCTGCATCTGCACGTTGAGCGTCGACACGAGGCCCAGCAGGGCGCTGTTGCGCTTGGCGAACAGGCGCAGGGTCGGCTCGCTGAGGCCGACACAGGTGAACGGCGAGACGGCGGCGCTGCCACCGGGCAGCGACAGGGACCTGCTGTCGCTCGAACCGCCGACCTTGTAGGTCTCGTTGCCCGACACGATCTTGGCGCCGCCGCTGAGCTGCCACGCGGCCGTCCCGGCCTCGAACGAGCCGCCCGGCAGCAGCTTGTAGTTGGCGTCGTCGCCGAAGCGCGCGAACGGCTGGGTGATGGGGCCGTCGTCACAGCCGGCAGCCGACTCGGTGAGCAGGCCGGCATTGGCCGTGGAAGCGAACGCCGCGGAGGCGATCGTGGCGATGATGGCGGTCGCGACCATGCGACCAAAGTTGCGGTGCATCTGGGTGAGTCCCTTCGTCTGTGACGACTCGTTGTGCTTCTCAAGTCGGTGCGCCGAGAAGCCGAGTAGATAGGACATGCGTCGAAGATCGGCGCATCTACACGAATGTCCGATACGCGCACTCACATGGACGCCTCGCGCGAGCGCCTGCTGGAGGAGACGCTTGAACGCCGGCACCGCGATCTCGACCGCCGCGAGCGGCTCGGGAATCGCCTGTTCGCCGGCGCCTTCATGGCCGTCGCGCTGGCCGTCGCGCTGCTCGCCGACGCCGAGCGGTCGTTCTCGCCGTGGCTCGCCCTGCTGTTCGTCGTGGCGTACGCGATCGTGGGCGCGGTCGAGGTCTGGGGCGACACCGGAAACGCCGTCCCGACGCAGATCGTCTTCGTGCCGATGCTGCTCCTGCTCCCGACGCCGCTGGTCCCGGTGCTCGTCGCAGCCGCCACGGTGCTCACCGCCTCGGCCCAGGCGCTCCGCGGAGGCGTCGCGCTCAGCCGCAGCCCGCTCGCCGTCGGCGACGCCTGGTTCAGCTTCGGCCCGGTGCTCGTGCTGGTCGCGCTCGACGCCCAGCACCCCGGCTGGCACCACTGGTGGGTGTACGGGCTCGCGCTGGCGGCGCAGCTGCTGGCCGACGGGCTCATGACGTGCGCTCGCGTGTGGGTGCACCATCGGATCCCGCCGAAGGCGCTGCTGCCGGACCTCCGGATGGTCTATCGCGTCGACGTCCTGCTCTTCCCGGTCGGGCTGCTCGCCGCCGTCGCCGCCGCCGACGTGCCCGCCGCCTCGCTGCTCGTGCTGCCGCTTGCCTATCTGCTGCTCTCGTTCTCGCTCGAGCGCGAGGCCAGCATGCGCAAGTCGCTCGAGCTCGGGCGCGCCTACCGCGGCACGGCGCTGCTGCTGCGCGACCTGCTCGAGGAGGACGACGAGTACACCGGCCGCCACACGGAGGACGTCGTCGGCCTCACGACCTCCGTGGCCGAGCGGATGGGCCTCGACGAGGACACCCGCCGCGCCGCCGAGCTCGGCGCGCTGCTGCACGACATCGGCAAGATCGCCGTCCCCGACGAGATCATCAACAAGGCCGGGCCGCTGAATGACGAGGAGTGGGCGATCATGAAGACCCACACCGTCGAGGGCGAGCGGATGCTGGCCCAGGTCGGCGGCCTGCTGGCCGACATCGGCCTCGTCGTGCGCGCCTCGCACGAGCGCTGGGACGGCGGCGGCTATCCCGACGGCCTGGCCGGCGAGCAGATCCCGCTGGCGGCCTGCATCGTCTCCGCCTGCGACGCCTTCAACGCGATGACCACCGACCGCTCCTACCGCAAGGCGCTTCCGCTCTCGGTCGCTCTCGCGGAGCTGCGCAAGCACAGCGGGACCCAGTTCTGCCCCGCGGTAGTGGAGGCGCTCGTGACCCACGTGCTCGAGGCTGAGGCCAAGGCTTCCGAGTGGGAGGTCACCGTGGCTTCTGGGGCCGCGCCTGCGGCCCCTCCGGCGCTTCCCGCGCCCCACAAGGCCTAGCTAGCCGTCTCGAACGTCAACGGCGGCTGGGTAGGGGAGCGAGGGAGCTGCCCGCAGCGGCCGCTCGCGGGAAACCGGGGCGTTCCAGGCACACCTCACCTTCCCTGTGACTTACGCCGGGGCCATGCCCCCGGCCAACGCCTCGGCATCGGACGGACCCGTGTGGCAGACCGCCTCGACGTTGTTGCCGTCGGGGTCGAGCACGAAGGCGGCGTAGTAGCGCTCGTGGTACTGCGGCCGGCGCCCCGGGGCGCCGTTGTCGGTCCCGCCGGCCTCCAGGGCCGCGGCGTGGAAGGCATCGACGGTCGCGGGATCGGCGGCCAGGAACGCGATGTGCATCGGGGCGCGCGGCTCGCCCTCCCTCAGCCCGAGGTCCTCGCTGCCCTCGGGACCGATGCCGATCCCGATCTCGCCGTAGTCGACGACGTGCGCGCCGAACGGGACCAGCGCGGCCTCGTAGAACGCCCGCGAGGCGGCGAGGTCGCGCACCATCACGGTGATGTGGTCGATGAACGGCGCGCGCACGCCGCCCTGCCTACCCCGAGCCGTATCCGGCCACGCTCGCCGCAGCGGGGCGCTACTCGCCCTTGTGGGCGTGCGAGGCGTTCTTGGTGACCTTCAGCGAGAACTTCGAGGGCGCCTCGCGCACCTCGGGGTTGTCGATCTCGCCGATGCGGTCGATCAGCTTGATCCACTGCTCGGGCTTGAGGATCGCGTCGATCCGGCGCGCGGCCTTCTTGCTCTGGCCGTAGAGCGGCCGCCAGCCCACGTGGATGTGGTCGGCGTGGTCGCCCATCGCGAAGGTGTTGTCGGTGCCGTCGTAGGTCATCAGGGAGATGATCTGGTGCGGCTTCATCGTGCCCTGCAGGGTCAGCAGGCGCTGGATCGTGACGTCGGTGATGGAGCCCGAGCCCTGGTGGCCCATGATCGGCATGCCGTTGACGGCGGCGATGTCGACCGCGCTGCCCGTGGAGTGCTCGGAGACGTTGCCCGAGGCGGTCAGGTAGCCGTGGCCGCAGCGCAGGGAGGAGACCGTCGGCTTCAGGCCCGAGGAGGCCAGGTACTCGAGGGTGGCGAGCACGCGCCGGTCGATCTGGCCCGAGCGGATGTCGGCGGCGCCGCAGCCGTAGATGTCGATCCGCGGGTTGTTGGTGACCCGCTGGATCAGCGTCTCCTTGCTCATCAGCAGGATCTGGCCGATCGTGGGCGTCTTGGCGTCGTCGCCCACGAACGGGTTCTTCTTCGCGGCGCGGTAGATCGCGGTCGACTCGAGCAGCTTCCAGCCGTCGAGGATCGGCTTCGGGTCGACGCGCGGGGCGCCGCGGCCGGCCGGGCGGATCTCGAAGAGCATGTGCGAGGCCTTGCGCGGCGCGCCCTTGCCGATCCGGCCGAGCACCGTGCCGCCGATGACGCGGGCGCCCTGGCGCATCTTCTTGGTGACGAAGTCCTTCTTGTCGAAGCCGATCGGGGCGGTGTCGGACGGCGTCAGCGCGGGGGAGAGGCCGAGCTGGGCGGCGCCGCCGGCGGCCTTCGCGTTCGGGCGCTCCGGGTGGGCGAACAGGCGCTCCTTGGCGGGCGCGGCGGCGGTGGCCGTCGTGGCCTTCTTCGCGCTCAGGCGCTGCTTGACTGGCTTGGCGGCCGCCTTGCTCTTGCGGGCGGGCGCCTTCGTGGCCGAGGCGGCGGCCTCCGGCGACTTGTCGAGCTTGAGCTCGCGGCGGATCTCCGAGCGCTTGGCCGTGCGCTTCCTCGGCGACGGGTAGGTCGCGGCGACCTGGCCGAGGTGCGCGTAGGTGTAGGTGTTGCCGTAGACGTCGAGCAGCTTCACGAAGCGGCCGAGGCGCTTGCTGCGGCCGATCCGGACGACCTTGCCGTCGTTGACGGCGATCACGCGCGCGCCCTTCTTGGCGAAGATGTCGATCCCTCGGCGGCGGCCGTCGGACTCGACGACGACGGCGGCGTTGGCGCCCTGGCGGACGCGGCGCTCGCGCTCGGCCTTCTCGAGCTTGCCGGCGTAGGTGGCCTTCGCGTGGACGGGGAAGCGGCCCTGCGTCAGCCCCGTGAGCGAGCCGACGAGGTCGCTCGGCAGGCCGCCGATGACGCGTGCGCGCAGCAGCACGGAGTCGACGTACCAGTCGGCGTGGTTGTAGGCGAAGATCGCACGCCGTAGGTCTGTGTCGGCGCCGGCGGCGCGCAGGTAGCGCGCGGCCGCGAAGATGGCGTCGACCGGGTTGTAGGGGTCCTTGACGCCGTCGCGGTTGGCGTCGACGCCGTACATCTTCCAGGTGGCCGGCATGAACTGCATCCAGCCCAGCGCGCCGGCGTAGGAGACGTTGAGATTGCGGCCGTAGTCCGTCTCGATCTCGTTGATCGCCGCCAGGACCTCCCAGCGCACCCCGTACTGCATGCCGGCGGCCTGGTAGATCGACAGGAGGAAGGGAGGGATGCGGAACTTGTCGATGAAGAAGTTCGGGACGCCGATCGGAGCGGGCCCGACCGTCGCGACCGAGTAGCTCGGGTTCGTCGGAGCGGGGGCACCGGTCGAGGTGGTCAGCGTCGGGGCCGGGACCCGGACCTGATCCTGATCGTGCTGATTGTCACGATCGGTCTCCTTGACCTTGCAGTCTCGACCTGAAGTTGAGGTTGAGCACTTCTCGACCTTGACGACCTTCTCCTCGGAGTTGGTCCTCTTGGTCGGCGACTTGCGCTCGACGCCCTTCGACGGACCGGCGGGGGCGGGGGTGTGGCCCGGCGTGGCCGTGCCGGTCGCCGCGGGGGCCGGGGAGGCGGTCGCGGTCTGCTCCGGGGCGGCCTCGGGCGTGGCCGCGTCGGACGTGGGGGCCTGCGTGGCCGTCTCGGTCGGCGCCTGCGTGGCGGTCTCGGTGGGAGCCTCCGTCGGGATCGTCGTCACCTCGGGCGCCGCGGTCTCCGCGGGCGGGGCGGTGGCGATCACCGTGGGCGTGGTATCCGGCGAGCTCGTGGGCTCCGGCGCCTGCGCGACCGAGGCCGCGCCCAGGATGGCCGCGAAGACCGCTGCTGCGGCCAGCGCGATGACGACGATGCGACGCATCATCGGATCGCCGGCGCCTGGAGGTCGGAGGAAAGGGGGCTCTTCGCGTGCACGTGGAAGGGGAGTGGCGGGTCAGATACGACTCTTGCGCCGCCTGGCTCCCCCTCAGGGTCGGCATCCGGGGGGTCGTTCTTGAGCTATCGCAGGCTTCTGGCGGTGGGGTTGTGACCCCATTCGCGGATAGCTCAACCTTCGATAGAGGTTGAGGTACGTCGTTATGTACCATCCAAGGCGTGTTCGAGCTGCGTCGGGCGGCGGTGGACGACGCCGAGATCATGCTGGAGACGATGCGGATCGGCTTCGCCTCCTTCCGGGCCTGGGCGGGCCCGGAATTCGACCCGCCGCCGGTGATGATCGAGTTGCCGCGCGTCCGCGAGGGGCTCGCGCTCCCGACGACGTGGGCGCTGCTGGCGTTCTCGGGCACCGAGCCGGCCGGCCACGTGGCGGTGACGCAGGCGCGCGAGCGCGAGGAGCCGCGGGCGGACATCCCGGGCCTGGCCCACCTGTGGACGCTGTTCGTGCGCCCGCCTTGGTGGGGCAGCGGGCTGGCGACGCGCCTCAACGCCGTCGCCGTCGACGAGGCGGCCCGCCGCGGCTACACGGCGATGCGCCTCCACACGCCGGCGGGCAACGCCAGGGCGCGCGCCTTCTACGAGCGTGAGGGGTGGCGGACGGACGGCGTCCTGATCCCGGAGCCCCTGCTGGGCCTCGATCTCGTGGAATACCGCCGCGATCTGTGAGGATCGATGGGGTGCTCCGCCGGAGGTCCGCCGACTCGCCGACGCTCTCCGACCGCGCCGCTCCGCTGATCGAGGAGGCCGCGGAGCGCTCGCGGGTCTCCTGGGGCACGCGGGTCGAGCGCCTGCGGCTGGCCTGGCGCTCGATCTTCCAGGCCTCGGTGTCCGCCGCGATCGCGTGGCTGATCGCGACGGAGCTGCTCGGCCACTCGCAGCCGTTCTTCGCCCCGGTCGCGGCGATCATCACGCTCGGGATCACGGTCGGCCAGCGCGGGCAGCGGGCGGCGGAGGTCGCGCTCGGCGTGGCGCTGGGCATCGCGGTCGCCGACCTGCTGGTGCTCCAGATCGGCACGGGCACCGCGCAGCTGGCGGTCGTGGTGCTGCTCGCGACCTCGGCCGCGATCTTCCTCGGCAGCGGCCAGATGCTCGCCACCCAGGCCGCCGTGTCCGCCGCGCTGGTGGCCACGCTGCAGCCGCCGACGGACGGGTTCTCCTTCGAGCGCTTCCTCGACGCGCTGGTCGGCGGCGGCGTGGCGCTCGTGATCAACGCGCTCGTGCTGCCCGCGCGGCCGCTGGACCTGATGCGGCAGGCCTCGGCGCCGCTGCTGGCCGAGCTCGCGGCGGTGCTCGAGGACATCGCCGTGGCCGTCGAGCGGCGGGACCAGGAGCTCGCGGTCGCCTCGCTGCAGCGCGCGCGGACGATCGACGAGCTGGCCGCGCGCTTCGAGGAGGCCGTCGACGTGAGCCGCGAGACCACCCGTTACGCCCCGCCGCGCCGCCGCTCGCGCGGCGTCGTGGAGAGCTACGCGGACGCGGCGGGCCGGATCGACCTCGCGGTCCGCAACGTCCGCGTGCTGGCCCGCGGCACGATCCGGGCCCTCTCGCTGGACGAGAACGTGCCGCCGGACATCGCGGTCGCGCTCCGCGACCTGGCCGCTGCGGTGCGCGCGGTGCCCGACGCGCTCGACGACCCGGACGCCATCGAGGCCGTCCGCGACCCCGCGGTGCGGGCCGCCGCCGAGGCCACGAAGGTGCTCGAGGCCACGGGCAACCTGTCCGTGAGCGTGATCGTCGGGCAGATCCGCTCGACGGCCGCCGACCTCCTCGCGGCCACCGGGATGAGCCACGAGGGCGCCGCAGGCGCCATCCGGGACGCCGTCCGCGAGGCCGAGGAGTCGGTGTGACTACTCCGTCGCGAACGTCAGCACGACCTGCATCTGCTGCTCGTGCGGCGGGAAGCAGCGATGGCGTGCGACGCGCGTGCCGTCGCTGCGGCGGCTGACCCAGCGCCCGCAGTGGTCGCCGGGCCCGAAGCGGCCCGTGTCGTAGTAGCCGTAAGGCGAGACCTCGCGCGCGATGCCGACGGTGCCGGACAGCCGCAGGCCGGCCGCCCGGGCGAGGGTCGCGGCCTCCCTGCGGGCGGACTTGACGGCCTTCGGCACGGCCGCCGTGCGCGCGCGGCGGGCCGCGCGCTCGATCGTGCGGTTGTTCAGCCGGGCGGGGCGGTCGACCTTCGCGACCCCGGTGCCGTGCGAGACGACGGTGTGGACGGCGGGCGGCCCCGGGTCGGCCGCGAGCGGCGGCCCGGAGGCGAACGCGACGAGGGCGACGGCGCCGGCGGCGGCCAGCGCCCCGAGGGTGGCGGCGAGAAGCGGGCGCATGCCTCCTATACGGGTGCGGGCGCCCGGGGAGTCCCTATCCCGGCTGGCAGACGGGGCACCAGTACGTGGTGCGCCCGCCGATCGTCGCGCGCTCGAGGTCCGAGCCGCAGCGAGGGCAGCTCCCGCCGCGGCCGCGGGCCTGGACGAAGCGGCCCGTGTGGACTCCGCCCTCGCGGATCGCGTCGCGCGTCGCCGCGCGCAGCCGGCGGCGCAGCTCGTCGAGCTCGTCGGCCGACAGCTCGCCGGCGATCCGCCGCGGGGAGAGCCGCGCGCGCCACAGCGTCTCGTCGGCCAGCAGGTTGCCGACGCCCGCGATCGCGCTCTGGTCGAGCAGCTTGGCCTTCAGGGCGACGGTCCCCCTGCCGACGCGCGCGCGGAACATGTCTCTGCTCACTTCGGCCGCGTCGGGCCCGACGTGCGAGAGGTCGGGCTCGATCACCGCCCGCCCGAGCCGGCGCTTGTCGCGCAGGGCCAGGCGCCCGCCGTCGGTGAACTCGAGCACGAAGCGGTCCCAGCGGTTCGGCGCGGCCGGCTCGTCGACCGAGATCCGCCCGGCCATGCCGAGGTGCAGCCCGAGGTCCGGCCCGCCGTCGGTCTCTGCCCAGAGGAACTTCCCGCGCCGGTGCGCCGCCGTCAGCCGCCGCCCGACCAGCGCCGCCGCGATCTCGCCCGGGGCGTGCGGCCGGCAGACGTAGGTGTCGGTGTCGTCGACCGCCACGATCTCCCGGCCGAGCGCGCGCTCGATCTGCTGCCGCGCGCGCTCGGCCTCCGGCAACTCAGGCAAGCGTCGCGCCGCCGGCGTAGAGCTTTCGGACGACCACCGTGCCCTGCGGGGCCGCGTCGATGCACAGCCGGCAGAGCACGCACTCGTCGAGGTTCTCCTCGACGATCCGCAGTTCCCCGCCCTCGCCGACGGCGAAGATGTCGACGGGGCAGACCTCGGCGAGCTTGGCGGCCACCGCGGGGTCGGACGCCGCCTCGGGCGCGACCTCGACGTCGATGAACAGGTTCGTCGACGTGCTCATGCCGCGGCTCCCTTGCGCTCGGCGATGCCCTGCTTGACCAGGTCGGGGATGTCCTCGATCCGCTCGGCGACGGTGATCCCGGCGGCGGCGAGCCGCGCGATCTTCTCCGTCGCGGTGTCCTCCTTGCCCTCGACGATCGTGCCGGCGTGCCCGAAGGACATCCCCGGCATCTCGTCCATGAAGCGGCCCGCCATGAACGCCACGATCGGCAGGCGGGAGTCGTTCTCGGTCGTCCACGCGGCGAGCTGGGCCTCCATGCGGCCGCCCGGCTCGGTGTAGATGACGATCGCCTCCGTCTGCGAGTCAGCCTCGAACAGCGGCATCAGCTCGGCGTAGGTCTGGCCGATGATCGCGTCGCCGCCGATCGAGACCGCCGTCGACTGGCCGAGGCCCGCGGCGGACAGCGTCGAGGACATCTCGGTCGTCATGCCGCCCGAGCGCGAGATCACGCCGACGGGGCCGGGCGTGTAGGCCTGCGCGGCGTTCTTGGCCGGGCCCCCGATCCCGCCCATCTTGATCACGTCGGGAACGATGATCCCGAGGCAGTTGGGGCCGATGATGCGGGCGCCGTGGGCGTCCGCGAACTCGACCATCTGGGCGACGTCGCGGCGCGGGATCCGCTCCGTGACGATCACGACCAGCTCGATGCCGTTGGCGATCGCCTCCAGCACCGCGTCCTTGGTGAACGCGGGCGGAACGGTCACGACGGAGCCGTCGATCGGGCCGCCGTGGGCCTCGACGGCCTGGGCGACGGTGTCGAACACCGGCACGCCGTGGACCTCGCGGCCGAGCCGGCCCGGCGTGACGCCGCCGACTACCTTGGCGCCGGCGCCGTAGTCGAGGCACTCGCGCGTGAGGTTGACCGCCTCGCGGCCGGTGATGCCCTGGACGATGAACGTCGTCGAGGCGTCGACCAGGATGCTCATGCGTTCGCCACCGCCCGCCGGGCGGCCTCGTTGAGGGACACGGAGCGGTCCGCGTACGGGACGCCGTAGGCCTCGAGGATCTTGAAGCCCTCCTCCTCCCAGGCGCCCGGGATGCGGAAGATCGCGATCTTCTCCGCCGGGTCGTGGCCCAGCTCCACGCAGGCCTTGATCACGCCGCGGGCGACGATGTCCACCCGGGTGTTGGAGACGATCGACATCATCACCGCGATCTTGTCCACGCCCGGCTTCTGGAGCACGAGCTTGGCCAGGCCGCACGCCTTCGCGACCGACGGGTTGCCGCCGATCTCGCAGTAGTTCGCCGGCTTGCCGCCGTGGGCGCGCACGGCGTCGAACAGCGTCAGCGAGCCGCCGCCGGCGCCGATCACCAGGCCGAGGTCGCCGTCGAACTCGGTGACGTTGCCCGCCACGCCGCGGTGGTCGGTGGCGTCGACGGCCTCGCCGGCGAGCTCGAACGGCGTCGCCTCGCGGGCCTGCCGGGTCTCCTCGTCGCCGACCCCGAGCTCCTCGAGCAGCGCCTTCTGGCGCGGCCGGGCCTCGTTCTCCATGTCCATGTGGGCGTCGACGGCCACGAACGAGCCGTCCTCGAGCTCGGCCAGCGGGTTGATCTCGGCCAGCGTCATGTCGTACTCGGAGAACAGCCGCGCGAGGCGGGCCATGATCGGGGTCAGCCGCTGCAGCGCCTTGCCCGTGACGCCGGTGGAGGCGATCACCTCCTTGGCCTCGTAGTCCGCGGGCTCGCGCAGGTTGGAGAGGTGCTTGCGGCCGACCTTGTCCGGATGGGTCTCCGCCACCTCCTCGATGTCGATCCCGCCCATCGGCGAGAAGATCATCACCGGCTTCTTGCGGGTGCCATCCCAGGTCACGCCCGCGTAGTACTCCTGCTTGACGGCGACGCGGGAGTCGACCAGGACGCCGCGCGGTACGTGGCCGTTGATCTCGAGCGCCAGGATCTCCTCGGCGTGCGAGGCGGCCTCGTCGGGGGTGTCGGCGAACTTGACGCCGCCGGCCTTCATGCGGCCGCCGGTGAGCACCTGCGACTTGATGACGGTGGGCGCGCCGATCTCGTGCGCGATCCGCCTGGCCTCCTCAGCGGAGGTGGCGAAACCGTGCGGCGTGGTCGGGATGCCCGCCTTGGCGACGATCTTCCGGGATTCGTATTCGAAGAACCTCATGGGGGGCGGCAGCCTATCCTGGGGCCGCATGCGCCTCGCCATCACCTGTTTTCTGGTATCGCTCGTTCTGCCGGCCAGCGCCTCAGCCGCCGGCGTCCGCCTCGCGCTCCTGACGAGCGACGGCGTCCAATACGGGACGCCGCACGAGCTCTCGGGCACGCTGCGGGAGGGCACCGCGCCTCTACCCGGGCAGCCGGTCGAGCTCCAGGGCCGCGCCTATCCGTACGACGGCGAGTTCAAGACGATCGCGAAGGCGACCACCCGCGCCGACGGCACCTTCGCCTTCAAGCGCACGCTCGACCGCAACATGGACCTGCGCGCCTTCGCCCCCGCCCAGAATGCCCTGAGCGCCTCCAGGCGCGCCTACGTCTACCCGCGCCCGCGCTCGACCTTCAAGGCGCTGTCGGGCAGCCGATTGCGGATCACCCAGTTCCTGCGGACCGCGCCGAACGTCCGCCTGACGGCCCGCACGACCTTCTACCTCGGGCCGAAGGACGCCAAGACGGCCAAGCCGTTCGCCCGCGCCAAGCCGCGCAAGGTCGGCACGGGCCGCTTCAAGGCGACCGCGACGGTCAGGCTCCCGCGGGCCTGGAAGGGCGCGTTCCGCTACGGCAGCTGCTTCCGCTACTCCGAGGGCAGCGGCATGGGCGCGCCGGGCGTGACGTGCCCGAAGCGCTACCGCTTCTGAGCCAGCGCGACCGCGATGCCCGGCGATCACGAGCGCCGGCTCGTCGATCGCCTGGAGCGCCGTGAACCGCCGCGTGGCGTAGCCGGCTGAGATCAGATACTGCTCCTTGCACAGGTCAAGGAACATGGAAATTCGCCGGGGGCCCCCGTGCTGCGCAGACTTTTGGCCCTTTCCGCAAAGAGCCGTTGCAGTTCGCTACATCCCGTAGGCAGCTTTCAGATCCGCGTCCTTGGCAGCCAGCATCTCGGCCAGGTCCACCATGACCCGGCACTGCTTCCAGGTCGCGTCGTCCTGCATCTTGCCGTCGATCATGTGGACGCCCCGGCCGTCCGGGATGGCTTCGATCACCTTGCGGGCGAAGGCGACCTCGTCCGGGTCGGGGGAGAAGACCTTCTTGGCGATGTCGATCTGGACCGGGTGGAGCGACCAGGCGCCGACGCAGCCCATCAGGAACGCGGCGCGGAACTGGGCCTCGCAGCCCTCGACGTCCTTGATGTCGCCGAACGGGCCGTAGAAGGGCAGGATGCCGCAAGCGGCACAGGCGTCGACCATGCGCCCGATCGAGTAGTGCCACAGATCCTGCTGGGCGGACTGCCGCGGACCGTCGCCGTTCGCGACCGGGTCGGAGATGACCCGGTAGCCAGGGTGTCCGCCGCCCACCCGGGTGGTCTTCATCCGCCGTGAGGCCGCGAGGTCGGCCGGCCCGAAGGACATCCCCTGCATGCGCGGGGAGGCGGCGGCGATCTCCTCGAGGTTGGCCACGCCCTGGGCGGTCTCGAGGATCGCGTGGATCAGGATCGGGCGCGACAGCCCCGCGCGCGCTTCGAGCTGCGCGAGCAGGCGGTCCACGTAGTGGATGTCCCAGGCGCCCTCGACCTTGGGCACCATCACGACCTCCAGCCGGTCGCCGATCTCGCCGACGACCTGGGTGAGGTCGTCGAGCACCCACGGCGACTCGAGCGCGTTGACCCGCGTCCACAGCGCCGTCTGGCCGAGGTCCATGTCACGGCCGACGCGAATCAGACCCTCGCGGGCTGCCTCCTTGCGGTCGACGGGAACGGCGTCCTCGAGGTTGCCGAGCAGGATGTCGGTCTTCGTCGCGATGTCGGCCGCCTTGGCGACCATCTTCTCGTTGGAGAAGTCGAGGAAGTGGATCATCCGGGACGGCTTGAACGGGATCTCGGCGAGCGGTTCGGGCGCCCCGATGGCAAGGGGCTTGAAGAAGTCACGGGGATTGCGCATGAGGCGGCGGAGCCTATCGGCGCGCCGGAGCTCGGCGATCTCGCAAGTTCTGGAGGATGGGCGCGTTGTGGGCCTTCGATGCGACGACTCACGCTGGCCCTCACCGCTGCCCTGATGATCACGATCGCCGCGCCGGCCTCCGGCGCCGTGAAGATCGGAGACCAGGCGCCGACCCGGGACTCGTTCGACCGCCGCGGGGTGAGTCAGCCGACGGCCGCCCAGCGCTCGGCGGCCCGCGCCACGGGCGCGAGGGTCGCGTGGAACCGCTTCGGCACGCCGCGGAGCCTGTTCAAGGCGCGCGGCTGGCTGGCCGAGGGCCTCACGGGCGCGCCGCGCGAGGCGGCCCGCGAGTTCGTGCGCCGCAACGCCGCGCTGTTCCGGCTCTCGGAGGCCGACGTCGCCGCGCTGCAGGTCCAGGACGACCACACCCTGCCGGGCACCGACGCCCACGTCGTCACCTTCTCCCAGCGCTTCGGCGGCCTGCCGGCCGCGGGCGGTGGACTGCTCGCCGTCGGCGTGGCCGGCGGCCGGGTCGCGTACGCCTCCTCCTCGCTGGCCGCGCCAGGCCCGCTCGCCGGCGAGCGCCGGCTGAGCGCCCAGGACGCCTGGCTGCGCGCCGCCGCCTCCGCCGGGGTCGAGAAGGCCGGCGGCGACCTCTCCGTCGGCGCCGACCTGGCCGGCTTCGGCCAGCTCAAGGTCAAGGGCCTGAGCGAGCTCCAGCAGGTGCGCGAGGTGGCCGTCCCCACCGCCGGCGGCGCCCGCCGCGGGTTCGAGGTCAACGTGGTCGACAACGGCGTGCAGCCGCTCGCGTGGACGATGCTCGTCGACGCCGAGTCCGGCACCGTGCTGCGCCGCGCCAGCCGGCTCGACTCGGCGGCCGACCAGCCCAACTTCCAGTACTTCACGAACAACCCGCCGCTGAACGGGGCGGGCACCGACCGCCGGATCGTCGGCTGCTTCCCGGGCGCGGGCGGGATGGCGGCGCCGTGCACCTTCGACGAGCGCCAGAGCGACGCGGCGACCCCGGCCCCGTGGGACCGCGCCAACAACACCACGGGCAACAACGCGGACACGGGCCTGTCGGCCCTGAACCCGCTGGCGCCCGCGCCCGACCGCGTCGTGCGGCCCACCAGCCCGACGCGCGACTACATGGCGCCGTTCACGAACTCCTGGCAGAAGGCGCGCTGCAACCCGAGCGTCTTCGCCGGCGGGGTCGTCCCGGCCACCGGCCCGAACACGTTCGGCGGCACCAACGCCAACGACATCAACGCGGCGATCATCTCGCTGTTCTCCAACCACAACAACATGCACGACTGGGCGTACGACCTCGGCTTCACCGAGACGGCGTTCAACATGCAGGTCGACAACTTCGGCAAGGGCGGCCGGCCCGGCGACCCCGAGCTCGGCAACGCCCAGGGCGGCGCGCTGACCGGCGGCACGCCGACCTACACGGGCCGCGACAACGCCAACCAGGCGACCCTCCAGGACGGCATCGCGCCGTTCAGCAACATGTACCTCTGGCAGCCGGTGGCGGGCGCGTTCTACCCGCCGTGCGTCGACGGCGACTTCGACATGTCGGTGATCGGCCACGAGTACACCCACGCCATCTCCAACCGGATGGTGGGCGGCGCCGACGAGGGCCTGACGAGCGGCTCCGACGGCCAGGCCCGCGCGATGGGCGAGTCATGGTCGGACCTGACCGCAGTCGAGTTCCTGGCGGAGCACGGCTACTCGCCGTCCGACGACGAGAACCCGTTCGCCGTCGGCGCCTACGTGACGGGCTCCAAGCAGAAGGGCATCCGCAACTACGGCATGAACGCGAGCCCGCTCAACTACTCGAACGTGCAGGGCTACGACGGCTCCGGCATGGGCTCGCCGCACGACGACGGCGAGATCTGGAGCGCCGTCAACTTCGACATCCGCCAGGCGATGGTCGCCAAGTACGGCGGCGGCGACGCCGCCACCCAGCTCGCCTGCGCCCGCGGCCAACGCCCCGCCGACCAGTGCCCGGGCAACCGCCGCTGGATGCAGACCGTCTTCGACGCCTACCTGCTGATGGCCGACGGCGAGGTCACGATGCTCGAGGCGCGCGACGCCTACCTGGCGGCCGACCGGATGCGCTTCGGCGGCGCCAACCAGGCGGAGGCCTGGAGCGCCTTCGCGAAGCGCGGCTTCGGGGAGAAGGCCTCCTCGGCCGCGAAGGAGGGCGACGACGGCTTCACCGACACGAACAACCCCGATCCGGTCCCGAGCTTCGAGTCGCCGCTGCGCGGCGACGAGGGCACGGTCACCTTCGCGCCGGTCGACGAGCAGGGCAACCCGCTCGTCGGCGAGCTGCTGATCGGCGACTACGAGGCCAACGTGACGCCGGTGGCGGACTCCGATCCGACGACCGGACTCGGCTCGTCCGTGCGGCTCGTCCCCGGCGAGTACACGTTCATCGCCCGGGCGAACGGCCGCGGCGCCCAGAAGTTCACCCGCACGGTCGCCGCGAGCAGGGCCGTCGACTTCCGCGTCCTGATGCCGGCCAACCACGCCTCCAGGGCCAGCGGGGCCTCGGCGACCGGCGACGGCAACGTCGCGGCGCTGATCGACGACACCGAGGAGTCCAACTGGGTCGCCAACCGCGAGCCCAACGTCGAGGGCGCCCAGGCGACGGTCAAGCTCGCCGGCGAGCGGCTCGTCAGCAGCGTGAAGGTCTCGGCGATCCTGCGCGCCGTCGACGAGGGCGACGACCAGGACGACCCGGGCAACCAGAACCGCTTCACCGCCCTGCGCAAGTTCGCGATCGAGACGTGCGCCGGCTCCTGCACCGCCGCGGGCGACTTCACGCGCATCTACACGAGCCCCGACGACGCCTTCCCGGGCAGCGTCCCGCGGCCGCTGGCGCCGGACGAGATCCTGCGCGACTTCGACGTCCCCGACACCCGCGCCTCGGTCGTGCGGCTCGTCGTGCTCGCCAACCAGTGCACGGGCAATCCGGCCTTCAAGGGCGAGAGCGAGGACGATCCGGCCTCCGTCTCGGACTGCACGGTCGGCGGCCCGGCGACGCCGCGCCGCGACCAGCAGGTCCGCGCCGCCGAGCTGCAGGTCTTCACCGACCAGCCGACGGTCACGGTCACGCCGTCGGCGGCGTGCGCCTCGACGGCCGGCTTCCGCTCGGCACGGGCGATCCCGCGGGGCGGCCGGCTGCGGCTGCGCTTCTCCCGCCGGGTCGACTATCCCGTCAGCGTGGCGATCTTCCGCCAGTCACAGGGCCGCCGCGTGCTCGCGAACCGGCTGATCAAGCGGTTCCGCGGCAAGAAGCGCTCGTTCACGTTCAACAGCCGCGGCCGGCTCGGCGACGGGCTCTACTTCGCCCGCTTCCGGATGCCGACCCCGAGCGGCCGCGCGGACTTCCGCCGCACGGCGCTGCGGGTGCGCAACGGCCGCTTCGGCAAGCGCCCGCAGTTCTACCGGCGGGCGAGCTGCGGCCTGCTGACCTCCTACAAGCTCTCCAGCGCGGCGTTCGGCGGCCCGGGCAACAAGCGGCTGGGCATCGCCTTCCGCCTGCAGCGCAAGGCCACGGTGTCGGCGACCGTGCGGCGCGGCGGCAAGGTCGTCAAGCGCTTCAAGGCCCGCAGCTTCAAGGCGAACCGGGTCAAGCGACTGTTCATGGGCGCCCGCGGCCGGGCGCGCGGGGACTACAAGGTCCGCCTGACCGTCCGCCGCGGCTCGCGGCGCGTGGTGTCGGTGCTCACGGCCCGGCGGCTGTAGCGTCCCGGCCCATGAGCACCGAAACCAGCAGCATCGAAACCGAGCAGGCCGCCCGGGAGGCCTCGGGCGCGCATCCCTACGGCCGCTACCTCGAGGAGTTCGAGGTCGGCGCGGTCTACAAGCACTGGCCCGCCAAGACGGTGACCGAGGCCGACGACCACCTGTTCTGCCTGATCACGATGAACCACCACCCCCTGCACATCAACGACGTCTACGCCCAGTCGTCGCAGCAGGGCCGCAACGTCGTCGTCGGGCCGCTCGTCTACAGCCTCGCCCTCGGGATGAGCGTGAGCGATGTCTCGGGAAAGGCGATCGCCAACCTCGCCACGGAGGAGCTCAAGCACCCCGCGCCCGTGTTCCACGGCGACACGCTGTTCGTGGAGTCCGAGGTGCTGGAGAAGCGCGAGTCCCGCTCCAAGCCCGACCGCGGCACCGTCAAGGTCCACACACGGGTGCACAACCAGGACGGCACGCTGGTGGCCGAGTTCAAGCGGCTCGTGCTGGTCCCGCGGCGCGAGCACGGGGCCACGCCCGCCGAGGGCGACGTCGAATAGACGCGTTCTGACACCCGGGTTCGTCCGGGTATGACAAAGTGCCCTCCTTTCCCCCTTGTGTGCAATCCGAGCGAGGTTGAACTCCCCCCGATGACGATCGAGACCACGGACGCCCCGACCACGAACAAGAAGCTCCTCGACTGGGTCGAGGAGGTGGCGGAGCTCACCCAGCCGGACTCGATCCACTGGTGCGACGGGTCCGCTGAGGAGTACGACCGGATGTGCCAGGACCTCGTCGAGGCCGGCACGTTCGAGCGCCTCAGCGACGCCAAGCGCCCGAACTCCTACCTGGCGCTCTCGGACCCGGGCGACGTCGCCCGCGTCGAGGACCGCACGTTCATCTGCTCCGAGCGCGTCGAGGACGCCGGCCCGACCAACAACTGGCAGGACCCCGAGGAGATGCGGGAGATCCTCCAGAAGAAGTTCAAGGGGGTCATGAAGGGCCGCACGATGTACGTCGTGCCGTTCTCGATGGGCCCGCTCGGCTCGCCGATCGCCGAGATCGGCGTCCAGCTGACCGACTCGGCCTACGCGGCGGTCTCGATGCGGATCATGACCCGCATGGGCAAGGCCGCCCTGGACTGCCTGAAGGCCGACGGGGAGTTCGTGCCCTGCGTGCACTCCACGGGCAGCCCCGGGAGCGCGACCTCGTGGCCGTGCGACAAGGAGAAGTACATCGTCCACTACCCCGAGACGCGCGAGATCTGGTCCTACGGCTCGGGCTACGGCGGGAACGCGCTGCTGGGCAAGAAGTGCTTCGCGCTGCGGATCGCCTCGGTGATGGCGCGCGACGAGGGCTGGCTGGCCGAGCACATGCTGATCCTCAAGCTCACCTCGCCCGAGGGGGAGGTCAAGTACGTCACGGGCGCGTTCCCGAGCGCATGCGGCAAGACCAACCTCGCGATGCTGATCCCGACGCTCGAGGGCTGGACCGTCGAGACGGTCGGCGACGACATCGCCTGGATGAAGTTCGGCGACGACGGGCGGCTCTACGCCGTCAACCCCGAGGCCGGCTTCTTCGGCGTCGCGCCGGGCACGGGCGAGTCGACCAACCCGAACGCGATGGCCACCGTGCGCGCGAACTCGATCTTCACCAACTGCGCGAAGACCGACGACGGCGACATCTGGTGGGAGGGCATGACCGACGAGCCGCCGAAGCACGCGATCGACTGGCACGGCAACGACTGGACGCCGGACTCCGAGGAGCCCGCCGCGCACCCGAACGCCCGCTTCACCACGCCCGCCGACCAGTGCCCCTCGATCGCCGCCGAGTGGGAGGACCCCAAGGGCGTGCCGATCGACGCGTTCCTGTTCGGCGGCCGCCGCTCCACGGTCGTGCCGCTCGTGCGCGAGGCGTTCGACTGGGAGCACGCCGTCTTCATGGGCGCGACGATGAGCTCGGAGACCACGGCGGCGGCGGCCGGCGCGGTCGGCGCGCTGCGCTTCGACCCGTTCGCGATGCTGCCGTTCTGCGGCTACAACATGGCCGACTACTTCGCGCACTGGCTCAAGATCGGCAGATCCGACCCCGCCCGCCCCGCGGAACTGCCGAAGGTCTTCTACGTCAACTGGTTCCGCAAGGACGCCGACGGCGAGTTCCTCTGGCCGGGCTTCGGCGAGAACTCGCGCGTGCTGGCCTACGTGTTCCGGCGCTGCAACGGCGAGGGCGAGACGGTGGAGACGCCGATCGGCCTCGTGCCGGCGGCCGGCGAGATCGACACCGAGGGCCTGGAGATCTCCGACGAGCAGCTCCAGCAGCTGCTCACGGTCGACGAGAACAAGCTCAAGAGCGAGATCGAGCAGGTCAAGGAGCACCTGGCGACGTTCGGCGACGCGCTGCCGCCCGAGCTGTCGGCGCAGCTGGAGAAGCTGGAGTCGCGGCTCGCCTGACGTGCATTCCGCTCCCCGGAGCGGCATGATGGACCCATCGTGAGCAGCGCGCGCCCAATCGCGGACTCGCGCCCGGAAGACCGGCTGCTGGAGCTCATCGACGACGAGGTGGCCCCGGACCGCGCCCCAGCGGTCCGGGCGTTCGCGCGCGCCTACCTGCGGCGGCTGGGAGGCGGCGACGCCACCGAGGGCATCGCGCCCGAGGCGCTGCTGGGCGAGATCCTGTCGCTGTTCGAGTTCGCGTGCGCGCGCGACGGCGAGGCGATCGCCGTCCGCGCCTTCAACCCGACCCGCGAGGAGCACGGCTACGAGCCCGTCGGCTCCGTGCTGGAGACCAACACGGACGACCTACCGTTCCTGGTGGACTCCGTCTCGGGCGAGCTCGCGCTCGCGCGGGTTGCTCGTCGTCGCGGCTGCTGCACCCGATCGTGGCGACCGAGCGCGAGGGCAGCGGGCGCATACGCAGCCGTCCGCGACCCGCGCGGCGCGGTGCACCGCGAGTCGGTGATGCACTTCGACCTCGACCGCCGGCTCTCCGACGACGAGCTGGGCGAGCTCGAGGACGCGATCCGCGCGACGCTCGCGAACGTCCGCGCCGTGGTGCGCGACTTCCCGGCGATGCTCGAGCGCACGAACGGGCTGTCCAAGCTGGCCCGCGCCGGCGCCTCGCGCTACGAGGCCGACGAGGTCGAGGAGGTCGTCGACTTCCTGGCCTGGCTGCAGCGCGGCAACTTCGTCTACCTCGGCGCGCGCGAGTACGACTTCAGCCAGCAGGGCATCTCGCTCGTCCACGGCTCGGGGCTCGGGATCCTCGCCGACGAGGCGAAGTCGGCGTTCGAGAAGCCCGGCGGCGTCTCCTTCGACGAGCTGCCGCCGTACGTGCGCCGCTCGCGCGCTCGACGGCGACCTGCTGCTGGTCGACAAGTCCAACGCCCCGGCGCCCGTGCACCGGCGCGAGCGGATGGACTACATCGGCGTGCGCCGGGTCGACGAGAACGGCGAGATCATCGGCATGTCGCGCCTGATCGGGCTGTTCACGACCAAGGCCTACGCCGAGCCCGCCTCAGAGACGCCGCTGCTGGGGCGCAAGCTGCGCCAGTGCGTGGAGGGGCTCGGGCTGATCGACGGCTCGCACGACTACAAGGCCGCCGTCGCGCTCTACGACACCTTCCCGAAGGACGAGCTGTTCGCCGCCCCGGTCGACGACCTGCAGGGCGCGCTGCGCTCGCTGCTCGCGCTGGAGGGCACCCAGCGGGTGCGCCTGCTCGGGCGCCGCGACGTCGACGGGCGCAACGCCTCGCTGATCCTCACGCTCCCGCGCGGCCGCTACGACGCCGCGCTGGTCGAGCGCGTGCGCGGCCTGTTCCGGCGCCGCTTCGGCACCTCCAAGGTCGAGACCCATCACGTCCTCGACGACAGCGAGCGCTCACGGGTGCACTTCCTCGTCCACGCGCCCGGCGAGCTGCCCGAGCTGGCCCTGCGCGCGCTCGAGGCCGAGGTCATCGCGCTCTCGCGCACCTGGGACGACGAGCTGCGCGACCTGCTCGTCGAGCGCCAGGGCCCGATCACCGGGCGGCGGCTGGCGGAGGCGTGGCTGCACCGCTTCCCGAGCCACTACAAGGGCTACACGTCGGTCGACTCGGCCGCGCACGACATCGCGTGCTTCGGCCGGCTGGCGGGCGGCGAGGGCCACGTCGTCTCGCTGCAGCCGCTCGGCGAACAGAGCCGCGCTGTGCCTCTACAAGGAGGGCGAGAAGGTCGAGCTCTCGCAGGCGATGCCGATGCTCGAGGACCTCGGGCTGCGCGTGATCGAGGAGCTCTCCACCCGCCTCACCGGCGAGGAGGACGAGGTCTGGGTGCAGGAGTACCGCGTGCTCGGGCCCGACGGCGGGCCGCTGGACGTCGAGGTGCGCGGGCCCGGCATCGCCGAGGTGATCGCCGCCGTCTGGCGCGGGGACGCGGAGAGCGACCCGCTGAACCGCCTCGTCGTGACGGCCGGCCTGGACCGCCGCCAGCTCGCGGTCCTGCGCGCCTACCGCAAGTACCGCCAGCGCGTGGGCTCGCGCTTCACCGAGGGCTACCAGAACGACGTGCTGGTGGCCAACTCCGCGCTGACGGCCAAGCTCGTGCGCTACTTCGAGGCCCGCTTCGATCCGTCGAAGGAGCGCGACGAGGAGGCGGAGACCGCGCTGCGCGAGGAGATCCTCGAGGACCTCGACGCCGTGAAGTCGCTCGACCACGACCGCATCCTGCGCAACCAGCTCCAGCTGATCGACGCGACGCTGCGCACGAGCGCGTACCGCGAGGGGCGGCTCGCGACCGCGTTCAAGCTGCGCTCGGCCGACGTGCCCGCGATGCCCCAGCCCGCGCCGGCGTTCGAGATCTTCGTCTACTCCTCCGAGATGGAGGGCATCCACCTGCGCGGCGGCCAGATCGCCCGCGGCGGGATCCGCTGGAGCGACCGGATGGACTACCGCACCGAGGTCTACGGCCTGATGCGGGCGCAGCTGACCAAGAACGCCGTGATCGTCCCGGCCGGCGCCAAGGGCGGCTTCATCATCAAGCGCGTCCCGGCGGGGCGCGACGAGCTCAAGGCCGAGGTCGAGCGCCAGTACAAGACCTACGTGCGGGCGCTGCTGGACGTCACGGACAACCTCGTCGACGGCGAGGTCGTCCACCCGCCGCAGGTGCGCCCGCTCGACGACGACGACACCTACCTCGTGGTCGCCGCCGACAAGGGCACCGCGACGTTCTCTGACACCGCCAACGCGATCTCGCGCGAGTACGGCTTCTGGCTCGACGACGCGTTCGCCTCCGGCGGCTCGGCCGGCTACGACCACAAGAAGCTCGGCATCACCGCGCGCGGCGCCTGGGAGTCGGTCAAGCGCCACTTCCGCGAGCTCGAGCTGGACCCGGCGGTGGACGAGTTCACCGCGGTGGGCATCGGCGACATGTCGGGCGACGTGTTCGGCAACGGGATGCTGCTGAGCGACAAGATCCGGCTCGTCGCGGCCTACGACCACCGGCACGTCTTCATCGACCCGTCGCCGGACGCGGCGACGTCGTTCGCGGAGCGCAAGCGGCTGTTCGGATTCGATCCCGCCCACCCATCCTCCTGGGACGATTACGACCGCGAGAAGCTCTCGGCGGGCGGCGGCGTGTACCCGCGCACGGCCAAGGCGATCGACCTCTCGCCGGAGGCGCGCGAGGCGCTCGGCACCGACGAGGAGCGCCCGACGCCCAACGACGTGATCCGCGCGATCCTGCGCGCGCCGGTGGACCTGCTCTGGAACGGCGGCATCGGCACCGTCGTCAAGGCCTCCGACGAGACCGACGCCGACGCGGCCGACCGCGCCTCGGACGCGATCCGCGTCGACGCGCGCGAGCTGCGCGCGCGCGTGGTGGGGGAGGGCGGCAACCTCGGCTTCACCCGTCGCTCGCGGGTCGAGTACTCCGAGCACGGCGGCCGCATCAACGCCGACTTCATCGACAACTCGGCCGGGGTGGACTCCTCCGACCACGAGGTCAACCTCAAGATCCTGCTCGGCCTGGCCGAGCAGCGCGGCGAGATGACGCGCCCGCAGCGCGACGAGCTGCTGGTGGCCGTCACCGAGGACGTCGTCGCGCACGTGCTCTACGACTCGTTCCTGCAGGCGCAGATCATCTCCCAGGAGGTCGCGCGCTCGGCCGCGCGGATGTACGCCTACGACGACCTGATGGGGCTGCTCGAGGAGGAGGGGCTGCTGCTCAATCGCGCCTCGGAGAGCCTTCCCGACGCCGAGGAGATCGCCGAGCGGCGCCGCACGGGCCGCGGGATGGAGCGGCCGGAGCTGTCGGCGCTCGTCGCCTACGCCAAGCGCTGGATCGCGCGCTCACTGGAGGCCTCGAAGTTCATCGACGACCCGTGGCTGGAACGCGACCTGCACGGCTACTTCCCGCCGGCCGTGGTCGAGCGCTGCACGCACCTGCTGGGCGAGCACCCGCTGCGACGGCAGCTGCTGTGCATGGCCAACTCCAACTCGGTCGTCAACGCGCTCGGGCCGACGTTCGTCTCCCAGGTCGTGGCCGAGCGCGGCTGCGACGCGGCCGACGTGGTGCGCGCCTACCGGATCGCGCGCGCGGTGACGGGCGCCGCGGCGCGCTGGGACGCGGTCGAGAAGCTCGAGGGCGTCGAGCCGGAGATCCAGGCCGAGCTGATGGCCGGCGTGGACGGGGTCGTGGACAGCGCGACGCGCTGGTACCTCTCGTGGTCGCCCGAGGGCGACCTGGCGACCGTGATCGCCGCCGGGCGCAGCGGCGTCGAGCGGCTGACCGAGGCGCTGCCCGGGCTCGGCACCGAGGAGCGCCGCGCGCGCCGCCAGGGCGAAGTCGACCGGCTCGTCGCCGCGAACGTGCCGGTCGAGATCGCGACCGCGCACGCGCTCAGCGCCGAGCTGGAGGCCGCGCCGGACATGGTGGCCGTGGCCGCCGCGACGGGCCGCGACCTGGTCGACGTGGCGAAGGTCTTCTTCGCGGTCGGGGCCGAGCTGCGGCTCGACTGGCTCGAGACGCAGCTGATCGGGCTGCGCGCCGCCTCGCGGATGCAGCGCTGGGCGCTGCTGGCCGTCCGCGAGGATTCCACGCAAGCGCGGCGCGAGCTGGCCCAGACCGTGCTCGACGAGTCGCCGGGCCGCTCGCCGGCCGAGGCCGTCGAGCGCTTCCTCCACACCCGCGACGCCGCCACGCGCCGGCTCGCGACGTTCCTGCGCGCGCTCTCGCGCGAGGGCGAGCCGGACCTCGCCGGCCTCACGCTCGCGGTCCGTCAGCTGCGGGCGATCGTCGGCTGAGGACACGTCGCCGCCGTAGCCACTACACTGTGATGCGATCCGGCCGGGCAATGGTGCTCGGCACAAGTAGTGCACGCGTCTCGTAGTAGTTGCTCTTCGCACCTCCCGCGCTTCGCCCGCACAGACCTCCCGGGAGGGAACACGAAATGGCAACCGGAACCGTGAAGTGGTTCAGCGACGACAAGGGCTTCGGCTTCATCACGCCCGACGATCAGGGCAAGGACCTGTTCGTGCACCACACGGGCATCTCGGGCAGCGGCTTCAAGTCGCTCGCCGAGGGCGCCAAGGTCAGCTACGAGGCCGAGGTCGGCCCGAAGGGCCCCAACGCCACGAACGTCCAGCCGCTCTAAGCGACACCCGTTCCAGCAGCACCACCGCCGGCCCGGTTCACGGGCCGGCGGTCGTCTGCGCCCGGATTCCCCCACGAACAGAAGGGATGCCCATGGCGTCCAGCTCAAAGAAGCGGACCACGATGGCCAAGATGAACCGGGAGAACTCGGTCCGGGAGAAGCGCATCCGCAAGGCGGCGCGCAAGGAGGCCCGGCGGCTCGAAGGCCCCGACACGACTCCGCCGCCCGAGCCCCGCGAGCCGCCCATCAGCGAGATCGGCGACCCCGACCCCTCGGGCGTCGGGCGCTAGCACCGACCTTCAGGCCGCGATCGCGGCCTGGTGTGCTCCCTCCAGATCGTCGGCCGCCTCATCGCGGCCGCGCTCGGCCCGCAGCGCGTCGGCCAGCCGGCGTGCGCCCTCGCGGTGGCGGGGCTCCTCGAGCAGCCGTCGCACGGCGGTGGCGATCGCGCTCGGCTTGGCCGACGGCTTCAGCCGTAGGCCTGCGCCGCGGGCCACCACCCTCGCGGCGTTGTCGAGCTGGTCGCGCCCCATCGGCAGCACCAGCGCCGGGACGCCCGCCGCGAGCGAGCGCAGCACGGTGCCGTGCCCGCCGTGGGTGACCACCGCGGCGGCCTGCTCGAGCACGGCCGAATGCGGCGCCGAGCGCACTACCTGCACGTGCGGCGGCGCCGGGACGTGGGCCGGGGCGATCGCGTGACCCGTTGTCACGACCGCGCGCACGGGGAGCGTCGCGACGCCCTCCACGATCCGCCGCAGCACGCCGAGCTGGTCCTGCGCGCCCGACGAGAGCGACACGAGCACGAGCGGGGCGTCGCCCGCCGGCGGCCGCCAGGCCTCGACCCAGCCGGGGTCGCCGAGCCGGGCGCCGACGTAGCGGACGTTCGCGGGCAACGGCGACGGGTCGTCGAAGCTGCGCGAGCTCAGCACGAGCACGCGCCGCGCGTGATCGAGCTGCTCCCAGACATGGGCGAGCGGCGCGAGGCCGTAGCGCTCGCGCGTGGCGTTGAGCGGCTCCAGCCCCGCGCGCCAGGCACGGCCGCCGAGCGCCGTCACCGCCCGGTCGCGCGCCCGGCCGAGCGGCCCGCGGGCCGGCTGCCAGCCCGTCCCGAACGGCGGGCGCCCGGGCACGGGCAGGAAGTAGATGTTCGGGATCAGGGCCGTGACCGGCACCCCGGCCGCCTCGCCCGCGACCTGCGGGCCGAGCAGCATGCTGCTCGACACGAGCGCATCTGGCCGCAGCTCCTCGATCGCCCGTGTGGTCTCGGCCGCGTGCAGGCCGGAGGGCGTGCAGATCAACCGCTCGCACAGGCGCGCGATCAGCTGCGGCGGGGTGCGGGCCTCCTGGTCGCGGATGTAGTCGTCCTCCGCGCGACGTGAGCGCAGGTGCGGGGCCTCGCGCCAGGGCCGGAAGTCAGCCCCGGCGGCCAGCGCCTCCGCCTCTGCGGTCGGGTCGGAGAGCACGCTGACGCGGTGGCCGCGCCCGACGAGCGCGCGGGCGACCGACAGCTCGGGCGGAAGGGCCCCGGCGCCGTCCCAGAGCGTGAACAGGTAGTGGGTCATGGCTTGCTCGCTCCGTCATCCGTGGGCCACGCCGAGGCGATCGCCTCGACCATTTCCGTCATCACCTGCTGGGCGGCGCGGCGGCCGAGGCCGAGGTCGCGCCGTAAGAGCTTCCACGTGTACACGTCCGTTGCGGCGTGCAGGGCCGCCAGCGCCCGCTGCCGCTCGGCCGCGGGCCGCGGCAGGCGGCCCGCGAAGACGTCCGCCAGGAACTCCTGATGGAACGAGCGACCGTCGTCGAGAGCGGCCTTGACGGCCGGGATCCGCTCGTCGAGCAGCGCGAGGCGGACGTTGCCGTCGCCGCTGGCCTCGAACTGGTCCATCAACGTCGCCACCGCGCCGGCCGCGTCCTGCGGCCCGCTCTGCTCGCGGGCGCCCGCCAGATCGGCGGAGAAGCGCGCCGCGGCGGCGGTGAACAGCCCTTCCTTCGACTCGAAGTGGTTGAGGACGGTCTGCGCGGAGACGCCGGCGTCGGTCGCGACCGCGGCGATCGTGACGTCGTCGTAGAGCTGGGCGAGGAAGCGCGCCATCGCGGCGCGGGCGATCCGGTCGCGCGTGGCCTCGACGGCCTCCGCGCGGGCTCGCATGGTGTAGGGGCGGCGGGGAACATTCATTTGACTCGAACCCAATCTAACATTCGATTGGGTGCGAGTCAAACGATTACTGCGTCAGTACCAGCGCATCCGCGGCTGCGGCCGCGGGCGAACGTCGTCCAGGCCGGCGGGGTAACGAGGGGCCTGCCGGCGGCGGTGGGAGAAGAGGTCTTTGATCATGGATCGCATCCTAGTACATAGTTTCCTAGGACGCAACTTCCCGAGACCAATCGTTGACGGTAGGGTTCCGCCCATGGCCGACACCGACGGCGTGGACGCGATCATCGAGCAGTGGCGCCGCGAACGGCCCGAGCTCGACCACTCACCCGTCGGCGTCGTAGGGCGGATCTCGCGCCTGGCGCGCGAGATCGAGCCGCGGCTGGAGACCGTCTATGCAGAGCACGGCCTGGAGCCCGGCTGGCACGACGTGCTGGCGACGCTGCGCCGTACAGGCCCGCCGTATCAGCTGCGGCCGTCCGACTTCACGGGCTCGCTGATGCTCACCTCGTCGGGGACGACCAAGCGGTTGGACCGGCTGGAGCGGGCGGGCCTGGTCGAGCGCGCGCCCGATCCCGACGACCGCCGCGGCGTGATCATCTCGCTCACGGAGGCCGGGGGCGAGCTGATCGACCGCGTGACGGAGGCACACCTGGCCAACGAGGCGCGCCTGCTCGGGGGCCTCAGCGCCGCGGAGCGGGAGCGCCTCGCGGGCCTGCTGCGCAAGCTCGCGCTCACGCTCCCGCCGCGATGAGCCGTCAGGTCGAGGTGGTGCTGCCGCGGCCGGCCTGGCCGGGCGGGGCCGGCTCCTCGGCGGTGCCGCCGCCGGGCGAGGTGTCGCCGTCGGGCGAGCGCTCGTCGGGATCGCGCTCGCGCGCCTCGCGCTCGTGCTCGCGCATCTCGCGCTCCTGCTGTGCTGCGTCCTTCTCGCTCACGGCTGCTCCTCTCGGTCGCTGCGCCGGGTGTTACCCCCGCCCTTGACCGCGCAACCACCCTCCCATAGCGTCCGGCCGGGCCGTGATCGGTAAGTCAGAAGACCCCGTGAGCCACATCAGCCAGGCCCACCCGGACCGCGTGGAGGTGCGCGGGCGCGACCTCACGGGCGACGTGATGGGGCGGCTGACCTTCACGGAGTACTTCCACCTGCTGCTCACGGGCGAGGAGCCCACGCAGGAGCAGCGGTTCTTCCTCGACCTGCTGCTGGTGGCGATCGCCGAGCACGGGATGATGCCCACCAACGTCGCCGCGCGGATGACGCTGGCCGCCGACCCGGACTCGCTCCAGGGGGCGGTCGCCGCGGGGATCCTCGGCTGCGGCCCGGTGATCCTCGGCACCGCGGACGCGTGCGCCCGGCTGCTCGAGCGGGCGCGCGAGCGCGACCCCGCCGAGCTGGCGCGCGAGCTGCGCGAGACGGGCGCGAAGCTGCCCGGCTTCGGCCACCCCGTGCACAAGCCGCTGGACCCGCGCGCGGAGCGGATCCTCGAGCTCGCCGACCAGCACGGCGTCTCCGGCGAGCACGTCGCGCTCGCACGCGCGTTCCGCGACGCCGCCGCGGAGGCGTGGGGGCGGCCGCTGACCATGAACGTCTCGATGCCGATCGCCGCCGTCATGCTCGACCTCGGCTTCTCCGCCGCGACGGTCAAGTCCGTCCCGATCCTCGCGCGCACGGCCGGGCTGCTCGCGCACCTGGCCGAGGAGCGCGAGCAGCCGCTCGGGTTCCTGATGGCGGGGGCGGCCGAGGACGCGATCCGCTACGAGGGCCCGTGAGCAGCTTCGAGGAGCAGCTCGCGTACGTGCTCGAGCGCTCCGCGTTCTACCGCGAGAAGCTCGCCGGTCATGACCTCGATGAGATCTCCCGGCTGCCGCTGACCACGAAGCAGGAGCTGCGCGAGACGGTCACCCCCGAGAACCCGTTCGGCGCGCACCTGTGCGTCGAGCCACGCGAGATCGCCCGGATCTACTCGACCAGCGGCACCACCGGCGATCCGAGCTACATCCCGCTGACCGCCTCGGACCTCGAGAACTGGATCGAGACCTCCGCCCGCTCCTACGCCGCCTCGGGCGTGCAGCCGGGCGAGCGGATCGTGACCACCTACAACGCCGGGCCGTTCGCGGCCGGTGCGGCGCTGGCCGCGTTCGAGCGGATCGGCCTCACGCACATCCCGGTCGGGACGGGCAACACGGACCGCCTGCTCCGAGCGATCGAGCTGCTGCGTCCCGACGCGGTCGTGATGACGCCCTCGTATGCCGCCTATGTCACGGAGCGGAGCGCCGACCTCGCGGGCTCGAGCGTGCGGCGCCTGTTGCTCGCCGGGGAGCCCGGCGGCGGCGAGGCCGCGTTCCGCGCGCAGCTCGAGGAAGGCTGGGGCGCGCGCGTGACCGAGGCGATGGGGATCGGCGACATCGGCGTGTCGCTTTGGGGCGAGTGCGAGCACCAGGACGGCATGCACCTCGGCGGGGCGGGATTCGTGCACCCGGAGCTGATCGACCCCGCGAGCGGCGAGGCGCTGCCGATGGAGGACGGCGCGACGGGCGAGCTGGTGCTCAGCCACCTCCGCCACCGCGCGGCCCCGCTGCTGCGCTTCCGCACGCGCGACCACGTCGAGGTTCGCGCCACCCCCTGCCCGTGCGGGCGCACGGGCCCGCGGGTGCGCTGCATCGGCCGCACCGACGACATGCTGATCGTGCGTGGCGTCAACGTCTTCCCGTCGGCGGTGCGGGAGGTCGTCGGCGCCTTCGCGCCCGAGGTGAGCGGGCAGATCGCCATCCGCCGCCGCTCGCCGGGCGTCAAGCAGGACCCTCCGCTGCCCGTGCGCGTCGAGCTCGCGCGCGACGGGCGGCACGACCCGGCGCTGGCGGAGGCGATCGGCGCCCGGGTGCGCGAGGCGCTGGTGGTGCAGGCGGACGTCGAGCTCGTGCCGTGGGGCAGCCTGCGGCGCAGCCAGTACAAGTCGAAGCTGATCGAGGACTGATGCGCAAGCTCCAGACGCAGGGTGTCCACCACATCACGATCGTCGGCGCCGGCCGGCAGACGTCGATCGACTTCTGGGAGGGGGTGCTCGGCATGCCGTTCGTGTTCGAGCAGCCCAACCTCGACCGCGAGTCCGAGAGCCACCTGTACTTCGACCCGGGCGACGGCCGGCTGATCACGGTCTTCACCGACGAGAGCCGCGAGCACGACGCGGCGCGCACGCCGACCGACCCCGGTTGCGTGCACCACCTCGCGTTCTCCGTCTCCCAGGTCACGTTCGCCCAGACGGTGGCGCGGCTCGACGAGCGCGGCATCCGGCACTCGGGCGTCAAGGACCGCGGGTTCATGGACTCGATCTACTTCACCGACCCGCTCGGGCTGCTGATCGAGCTGGCCTCCTACCGGTTCGAGCCGCCCGCGGGCCACACGCACGTCGACGTGCTCTTCCGCGCGCACCACCTGCGGGTCGAGCGCGACGACCACCACATCGACCGCGAGCACCTCGCCGACGCGATCGAGCAGCTCACCCACGAATCGCGGCCCTCGCTGTCCGAGGACCGCTCCCCCAAGGACCCATACAGCTAGGAGGATCAGATGGCGGCGCACACGCTGAACATCCTGCGACCGAGCGTGAACAACCTGACGGCGCGGATCTTCGTCCGCGCGGCGGGCCTGGAGTTCGAGGAGCTCGACGTCTGGGGCAAGACGCGCGAGCCCGAGTTCCTGGCCAAGGACCCGGCGCACCTGACGCCGATGCTCGAGGCGGACGGGCTGCCGCGCGGCTCGCTGTGGGAGAGCTGCGCGATCACGTCGTACCTGTGCAACAAGCACGGGCTGGAGCGGTTCTACCCGAGCGATCCCGGCGAGCGGGCGATGGTCGACAGCGCGAACTTCTACCTGATCGGCACGCTCTATCCGCTCGTCGCCCGCGCGACCTACCCCAAGCTCGGCTTCCCGCAGTACCCGGGCGAGGTGGCCACCTCGGATGCGAGCGACGAGCTCAAGGAGCAGGCCCGGCGCGACGCCGAGGCGGCGCTCGCCGAGCCGCTGGACGTCTACCGCTCGTTCTTCCTCGAGGGACGCGACTTCATCGGGGGCGGGGAGCCGTCGATCGCGGACATGCGCCTCGCCGCGACGCTCGAGTTCCTACGGGCGATCGACTATCCGTTCCCGGACTGGGCGGAGGCGTACATGGCCCGGATCGAGGACGCGCTCGGCGAGGCGTACTCGGAGCCGGCGGCGGATGTCCGCGGGTTCGTCGCATCGGTGAAGGGCTAGCGCCGGGGGTCACAGATCGGCGCCGATCTCCGAAGGACGGGGAAACGATCGGAGGCCGACATGCCGAGAGAACTGGAGCCCTGGGGTGGTGAGCTGCGGATGCCGCGGTGGATGCGGCGCGTCATGGGCCGCGGCCCGGCGCCGGAGGACACGTCCGAGCTCATACACGAGCGCCGCAACGCCGAGACGACGACGATGACGCCGCTGATGAACCTGGACCGGGCGATCATGGGCCCGTGGTCGGAGGCCCACCCGGACAAGCGGGCGGGACGGCGGCGCTAGCTCGCGCCGACGTCCGGTGGCGCAACTCCCCCGGCTGGAGCTCACGCCGGGTGGATTCGTCCGTGTGACATGCGAACATGTGTTCGTGTCTCGTGAAGCCGCGATCCTCCACGCCGACCTCGACTCGTTCTTCGCGTCGGTGGAGCAGCGGGACGACCCGCGGCTGCGCGGCAAGCCGGTGATCGTCGGCGGCGGGGTGGTGCTCGCCGCCAGCTACGAGGCGAAGGCCTATGGCGTCGAGGGAGCGATGGGCGGCGGCAAGGCGCTGCGGCTGTGCCCGCACGCGATCGTGGTCCCGGCGCGGATGGAGGCGTACTCCGAGGCCAGCAAGGCGGTGTTCGCCGTCTTCGAGGACATGTCGCCGGTCGTCGAGGGGATCTCGATCGACGAGGCGTTCCTGGATGTCCGTGGGATGGAGCACTTCGCCGGCACGCCGCGGGCGATCGCCGAGCGCCTACGGGCGCGGGTGCGCGACGAGGTCGGGCTGCCGATCACCGTCGGGGTGGCGAGCACGAAGCACCTCGCCAAGGTCGCGAGCGCCGCGGCCAAGCCCGACGGGCTGCTCGTCGTGGCGGCGGGGGAGGAGCTCGCGTTCCTGCACCCGCTGCCGGTGGAGCGGATCTGGGGCGTCGGGCCGAAGACCGCGGGCAGGCTGCACGCCCGCGGGTTGATGACGGTCGGCCAGGTGGCCGAGGTCCCCGAGGGCACGCTGATGGCGATCGCCGGCCGCGCGGCGGGCCGCCACCTGCACGCGCTGGCGCACAATCGCGACCCGCGGCCGGTCAAGCAACGGGTGCGGAGGCGCTCGATCGGGTCCCAGCGCGCGCTCGGGCGCCGCCACCGCAGCGCCGAGGAGCTGGACGCGATCCTCGTCGGGCTCGTGGACCGCGTGACCGCGCGGCTGCGGACCGCGCGGCGCGCGTGCCGCACCGTCGTGCTGCGGCTGCGGTTCTCCGACTACGCGACGCGCGCCACGCGCTCGCACACGATGGCCGAGGCCACGACGATCACGCCCGTGATCCTCGCCGCGCTGCGCGAGCTGCTGGCGGCCGCGATGCCGCTGATCCGCGAGCGCGGGATCACGCTGCTGGGCATCTCGCTCACGAACCTGGGCGATGCCGACGCCGTCCAGCTCGCGCTGCCGCTGGACCGCCGCAAGCCCGCCGCGCTGGACACGGCAGTCGACGGCGTGCGCGAGCGCTTCGGCAAGGAGGCGATCACGCGCGCCGTGCTGCTCGACCGCGACCAGGGGGTGTCGATGCCGCTCCTGCCCGATTAGCTCGTGGCGCGCCGTGGCGCCGGCGGCGCAACGCCCCGGCCGGCCGGCTCAGTGCGGGTGCTCGCCGCCCGTGGCGGCGGGCGGTCGCGACTCCTCGGCGAGCGAGGTGATCGTGAGGTTGCCGCGGGCGGCGTCCTCGAGCACGGAGGTGGCCTCCTCGCCCGAGCGGGCGTAGAGCTCGACCAGCAGGTGGACGACGATCTGGTCGTCGTCGTGCTTGTGGAAGCGCACGTGGGTGAAGAACTCGCGCGTGCCGTGGTCGCCGAAGGCCGCGTAGGCGAGCGAGTCGGCCGCCTCGGGGCCCGAGCAGGTCTCCACGGCGTCCGAGTCGACGGTCACCGTGCACGAGGCGACCCACGGGGTGCCGACCACCATCCGCTCCCAGCGGTCCTCGATCGGCTCGATCCGGCCGTTGTGGAACACGAGGTGCGGCTGGTCGTGCATGCAGTCCAGGCACTGCACGACTGCCTCCTGGATCTCGTCGACGACCTCCGCCCGCTCGCCCGTGACGGAGTCGATGCGGTGGATGCCCTCGTAGTGGACCTGCACCTCGAGCTCCTGTGACCAGCAGCGGTAGCAGCGCAGCCAGGAACCGATAGGCGCTGAGTTCGACCCCTCCATGCGGGTCATTCTATGCTCCGCCGCGTGAGCGACACCGTTGGTTACGAGATCGACGGCGCCGTCGCGACACTCACGCTGAACCGTCCGCAGCGCCTGAACGCCATCGTCCCGGCGCTGATCGAGGACCTCGAGGCCGCGCTGGACCGAGCGGAGGCCGACGATGCGGTCCACGCGATCCGCCTGCGCGGGGCCGGCCGCGCCTTCTGCGCCGGCTACGACATCGAGTGGGGCGCGCAGGCGATGGAGGAGGCCGAGGGCGGCCGCGCCTGGGACCCGATGGCCGACTACCGGATGATGTCGCGCTTCGTCGGCGCCTACATGCGGCTGTGGCGCTCGCCGAAGCCCGTGATCGCCCAGGTCCACGGCCACTGCGTGGGCGGCGGCACCGACTTCGCGCTCTGCTCGGACCTGATCGTGTGCGCGGACGACTGCCGCATCGGCTACCCGCCGGCGCGGGTCTGGGGCTCGCCGACGACGGCGATGTGGCTCTACCGCGTCGGTCTGGAGCGCGCGAAGCGCCTGCTGCTGACCGGCGACGCGCTCGACGGCCGCACGGCGGTGGAGTGGGGACTGGCGTCCGAGTCTCACCCTGAAGCTCAGCTGGAGGATGCAGGCGTCGCCCTTGCCCATAGGGTCGCCCTGCTGCCCTCGAACCAGCTGCAGATGATGAAGCTGCTCGTCAACCAGGCGATCGAGCAGATGGGGCTCTCGACCACACAGCTCGTCGGCACCCTGCTCGACGGCGCGGCCCGCCACACTCCCGAGGGGCTCGCGTTCACGGAGGCCGCGATGGCCGACGTGCGCACGGCCGTGGCCGAGCGCGACGCGCCGTTCGCCGACTACGGGCAGGAGCCCCGATGAGGCGCGCGCTCGCCGCCGTCGCGCTCGCGGCGGCCACCCTGGCCGCCGGCTGCGGCGACTCGGGCCCGACCACGCGGGAGCAGGTGCGCCAGACGCTCGACGAGTTCGGCCGCGCGACCGCGGCCAAGGACTACCAGGCGCTCTGCGACCGCGTCTTCGCCCCGCAGCTCGTGACCAAGCTCACACAGGTCGGCTTGCCGTGCGAGGTCGCCATGCAGCGCAGCTTCGAGGAGGTCGAGAACCCGCGCCTGACGATCGGCAAGATCACGGTCGCCGAGGACGAGAAGAGCGCCAACGCCGAGATCCGCAGCTCCGCGACCGGCCAGGCGCCGTCGCGCGACACCGTGACGCTCGTCCCGGTCGACGACGGCTGGCGCGTCTCCTCGCTCGGCTGACCAGTCGAGATATCCGCACCACGATCCGGGGGTCGGCCGACCACCCGGCCGCGTGCGCTCCGGCGACCATGCCCGCTCCTCCCCAATTCCTCCCCAGGAGCACGAATGCGAATCAAGACGACCTTGCTGGCGGCGTGTGCCGCGGCGCTGATCGCGCCCGCTGCATCGCAGGCCGCCACGCTCGGCATGGACGGCGACACGCTCGTCTATCGCGGTGAGGGCAGCGAGGGCCTCAGCCTGCTGCTCACGGACTACGACGAGTTCGACACCGGCAAGAAGTTCCTTCGCTTCTCGGACTACGGCGCCGACCGAGTCCAGATCGAGACCGATCTCTGCGAGAACGACCCGACGGGCGGGATCATCTGCGAGCGGGACCTCAACCGGCCGATCCGGATCGAGGGCTCCGAGGCCAAGGACGACCTCAGCATCTACAGCTCCTCCGCCGTGCCGGACGCGATCCCGGTCACCATCAACGGCAACGGCGGCAACGACCGCATCAAGGACGCCTACGACAGCTCGGCCGGGCGCACCCTGACCGGTGGTGGCGGCGACGACGAGATCGACGCGTACGCCGGCAACGACACGATCGACGGCGGCGACGGCAACGACAAGCTCGACGGCGGACTCGGCAACGACACCGTGCTCGGCGGCAACGGCGACGACGCGGTCGACGGCGACGGCTACGAGGACCCGGGCGCCGACGTGATCGACGGCGGCGCGGGCTATGACTACTTCGAGGGCTGGTCGCAGCCCGACAAGCTGGACCGCCAGCCGACGGTGGCGCTCACGCTCGACGGGGTCGCCGACGACGGGCGTCCCGGCGAGGGCGACAACGTCACCAACGTCGAGGACTTCCAGATGTACGTCGTCGGCTCGCTCACGGGCTCCGACGGCCCGGAGAAGCTCGTCATCTACAACCCGGGCAACTCAGGCTCCTCGACCCTGATCGGGCGCGGCGGTGACGACGAGCTGGTCGGCAACGACTTCGACGACAGCGTCGACGGCGGCGCGGGCAGCGACCACGTCGAGGGCGGCCTCGGCAACGACACCGTGACCGGCGGGCCCGGCCGCGACACGATCTACGGCGACGCCACGGCCTCCCGCTGCACGTACTACTCCTGCAAGATCCCCTACGGCAACGACGTCATCGACGCCCGCGACGGCGAGGCCGACAACGTCGACTGCGGGATCGGCGAGGACAGGGCGGCGGTCGACGCGATCGACACCGTCGCCAACTGCGAGACCGTCGAGGGCGCCGGCTCCAACGGCGGCAAGCTGAAGATGACCTTCGGCTCCGTCAAGCTCGCCGCGCTGGCCGGCAAGGGCCTGAAGGTCAAGGTCGCCTGCACGGCGGCCTGCACGGCCACCGGCACCGCGACCGCCGACAAGGCGACCGCGCGCAAGGTCGGCGCCAAGAAGATCGGCTCCGGCAAGGGCAAGACCGCCAAGGCCGGCACGGCGACGGTGACGATCAAGGCGCCGAAGAAGGTCGCGCGCAAGCTCAAGCGGCTCAAGTCGGCGAAGGCGACGATCAAGCTCGTCGTCAAGCACGGCGGCAAGGCGACGACGCTGAGCCGCAAGCTGACGCTCAAGCGCTAGCCGGGCGACCCGGCGCTCGACTCCAGCACGCCAAGGAGGGCGGGCTGCTCGAGCGCCGGGTCCTGACCGTCGAGCAGGCGCACGGCGGCGCGGCGGCCACCGAGCGCCCGCAGGCCGCGCTCGCCGTGCTCGGCGACGTAGTCCGCGAGCGCGCCGAGCCGCCGGGCGCGCGTGCGGGCGGCACCCACGTCGAGGCCGGCCCGGTGGGCGTCCAGCGCGGCCACGAGCTCCTCGATCCCGGACGCGGGCGGCAGCGAGGAGACCGCCACCACCGCCGTCTCGCGCTCGCCGAGCGAGCGCAGTGCGGCGCTGAGGTCGCGCCGCGCCCGCAGCGCCACCTGGCCGAGATCGGCCTTGGTGACCACGAGCACGTCGGGGACCTCCATGATCCCCGACTTGAGGAACTGGAGGGCGTCGCCCGAGCCCGGCTGGACGACGACCGCGGTCGTGTCCGCCGCCTCGGCGACCTCGGTCTCGGACTGGCCGACGCCGACGGTCTCGATCACGACGACGTCGAACGCGGCGGCCAGCGCCTGCGCGGCTGCGCGCGTCGCGGGGGCGAGCCCGCCGAGCCGCTCGCCGGCGGCGGTCGAGCGGATGAAGAGCCCGCGGTCGGCCGGGTCGGCCTCGATCCGCGCCCGGTCGCCGAGCAGCGCGCCGCCCGAGCGCTTGGAGGTCGGGTCGACGGCGAGCACCGCCACGGTCCGCCCGTCCTCGCGCCAGGCGCGCGCGAGCGCGCTCAGCAGCGTCGACTTGCCCGCTCCCGGCGGGCCGGTCACGCCGACCACGTGCGCCGGCGCCTCGCCGCCGAGCCGCGCGGGGGAGACCTCGGCCAGCAGCGCCGCCACCTGCTCGCGGGCGGCGGGCGTGCGGTTCTCGATCAGGTTCAGCGCCGCGGGCGCGGCGCCGAGATCGCGCTCGCGCAGGCGGGCGCCGAGCTCCGCGCCGCCGTTCACGCGGCGGCGGAGACCCCGTTGCGCTCGGCCACGAGCCCCACGACGTCGCGCATGATCCGCGTCAGCTCGAAGTCCTTCGGCGTGTAGACCGCGGCGACGCCGGCTGACTTCAGCGGCTCGACGTCGGCCTCGGGGATGATCCCGCCGACCACGACCGGGATCTCCTCGCCGCCGGCCTCGCGCAGGGCCTCGATCACGTCCGGGATCAGCGACCGGTGCGAGCCCGAGAGGATCGAGAGCCCGATCACGTGCACGCCCTCGTCGACCGCGGAGCGGGCGATCTGCGCCGGGGTGAGGCGGATGCCCTCGTAGACGACGTCCATCCCGATGTCGCGCGCGCGGACGGCGATCTGCTCGGCGCCGTTGGAGTGGCCGTCCAGGCCGGGCTTGCCGACGAGGATCTTCGGCGTGCGGCCGATCGCCTCGCCGACGCGGGCGACCTCGTCGCGCAGCTCGGCGACGTCGGACGGGGTTCCCGCCCGCCCGGGCGCGGCGGCCTCGCCGACCCCCGTCGGCGCCCGGTAGGAGCCGAATACGTCGCGGAGCGCCTGCGACCACTCGCCGGTCGTGGCGCCGGCCCGGGCGGCGGCGATCGTCGCCTCCATCACGTTCTCGTCGGAGGCCGCGACGCGGGCGAGCTCCTCGAGCGCGGCCTTCACGGCGGTCTCGTCGCGCTGGGCGCGCCACTCGTCGAGCGCGTCGAGCGCCTCCTGCTCGACCGCCGCGTCGACCACGAGGATGCCGCCCTCGGCGTCGGCGGTGAGCGGGGAGGGCTCGGTCTCCTCGAAGCGGTTGACGCCGACCAGCACCTGCTCGCCGGACTCGATCCGGCCGAGCCGCTCGCGGTGCGAGTCGACCAGCGCGGCCTTCATGTACGGGACGGCGTCGACCGCGCCACCGTGCTCGGCGACGCGCGCCATCTCCTCGCGCGCGCCCTCCTCGAGCTCGGCGACGAGGCCCTCCATCACCTTGGAGCCCTCGAACAGGTCGGGGTACTCGAGCAGGTCGGTCTCGAAGGCGAGCACCTGCTGGATGCGCAGCGACCACTGCTGGTCCCAGGTGCGGGGGAGGCCGAGCGCCTCGTTCCAGGCGGGGAGCTGGATCGCGCGGGCGCGGGCGTTGCGGCCGAGCGTGACGGCGAGCGCCTCGAGCACGATCCGCTGGACGTTGTTCTCGGGCTGGGACTCGGTCAGGCCGAGGCTGTTGACCTGCACGCCGTAGCGGAAGCGGCGGTGCTTGGGGTCCTCGACCCCGTAGCGCTCGCGCCCGAGCTCGTCCCACAGCTCGCCCATCGCGCGCAGCTTCGCGTGCTCCTCGACGAAGCGCACGCCGGCGTTGACGAAGAACGAGATGCGGCCGAACACCGCGCCCATGCGCTCCTGGGGGACGCGCTGCTGCACCTCGTCGAGGACCGCGATCGCCGTGGAGAGCGCGTAGGCGATCTCCTGCACGGGCGTCGCCCCGGCCTCCTGCAGGTGGTAGGAGCAGATGTTGATCGGGTTCCACTTGGGGACGTGCTCGACCGTGTAGGCGACCATGTCCGCGATCAGCCGCAGGCTCGGCGCGGGCGGGAAGGCGTAGGTCCCGCGGCTGAGGTACTCCTTGATGATGTCGTTCTGGGTCGTGCCCTGGAGCACGTCCTGGCTGATCCCGTTCTCCTCCGCGGTGACGACGTAGAGCGCCAGCAGCCACGCCGCCGTGGCGTTGATCGTCATCGACGTGTTCATCTGGTCGAGCGGAATCCCGTCGAGCAGCGCGTGCATGTCGCCCTTGTGGGCCACCGGCACTCCGACCTTGCCGACCTCGCCGCGGGCCAGCTCGTGATCGGCGTCGTAGCCGGTCTGCGTCGGCAGGTCGAACGCGATGCTGAGCCCCGTCTGGCCCTTGGCCAGGTTGCGGCGGTACAGCTCGTTGGACTTGCGCGCGGTCGAATGGCCGGCGTAGGTCCGCATCATCCAAGGGCGGTCGGGCTGCTCGAGTCGGTGGCTCATACAGCCGGGATTATGTCCGAGGGGGCGAAACGTCTGCGGCGGGCCCTATTCGCGTGTACGTGACACGCCGAAAGGACCCACGCTCCCCCGACGCCGTGATCGCCGTGCTCGCCTCGCGCCAGTACGGCGTCGTCGCGCGGCGCCAGCTGCTCGACGCCGGGGTCTCTGCGAACGCGGTCGACAGCCGCATCGGCACCGTCTTGCGCCGCCTCCACTCGGGTGTCTACGCAGTCGGGCACCTCGGCCTCACCGTCGAGGGAAGGTGGCTCGGTGCCGTGCTGGCGTACGGTCCCGGGGCGGTCCTGAGCCATCGGGCGGCGGCCGCGCTCTGGGGGTTGCGGCGCGCCTGGAACGGGTTCCTCGAGGTCAGCGCTTCACGGCATGCGAAGCCGCGCCCCGGGATCGTGCTTCACCGTCCGCACACAATCGAGGCGACCGTCCACCGCGGCATCCCGGTCACCACGCCGGCGCGCACGCTCGTCGACGTCGCCGACGTCGTCCGTCCCCGGGTGCTCCGAAAGGTGCTCGAGGAGGCGGAGATCCTACGCCTGGACGCGACGCCCGTGCCGGTGCCCGGTCGCCGTGGCTACGGGCGACTGGTCAAGGCGCTCGCCGAGCTGGGCCCGACGGTGCCGCTTACACGGTCTGAGCTCGAGGACGCCTTCAGGCAGCTGTGCTCGGACGCGGGGCTGCCGGTGCCGGCGGCGAACCTCACGGTCCAGGGGATGGAGATCGACTTCATCTGGCCGGAGCACCGGATCGCCGTCGAGATCGACAGCTGGCGCTACCACGGAACCCGGGCGGCGTTCGGCCGTGACCGCCGGCGCTCGGCCCGGATGCACCTCGCCGGCTGGGGGCTGCTCCGGTTCACCGACTGGGACGTCGTGGCCGACACTGGCTACGTGGTCGAGACCTGTGCCACAGCTCTGTCGAGCGTGGGCCCCAAGAGCGTGCAACAGGCACTTCGATAGGGCCCAGGAGTCCTGGTCAGGAGGTCTCAACGGTCGGTCATCGGGGTATCCGGGCGCCATGGCTGCATCCGCCGCCCCGCTGACCGTCACGCGGCGTCGCCGGATCGCCCGCTGGCGCCCCCCGGTGGCGCTCGCGGCCGTCGTGATCGGGCTCGTCGGCGGGCAGGCGCTGTCGCTCGGCGTCGTGGCGGCGTTCGGCGGCGACGAGGCCAGCGTCTGGGACGGGATCGGGCTGCTGCTGGCCGACGCGTTCCTGATCGCGGTGATCGTCGCGTTCGCGCGCAAGGGCGCGCGGCTCTCGGCCGGCACGCTCGGCATCCGGCGCACGCGCTTCTGGCCCGCGGTCGGCTGGGCGTGCGCGTTCTTCGCCGCCACACTGGCGCTCGAGGGTCTCTGGACGCTGCTCGTCGGCACGGACGCGGGCGACGTGTCCGGCGGCGGTGCGCCCACCGGCCCGCCGCCCGCGATCGTGATCGCGCTCGTGGTCTTCGGCGTGACGGTCATGGCGCCGATCGCGGAGGAGGTCGCCTTCCGCGGCTACCTGTTCGCGGCGCTGACCACCTGGCGCGGGCCGTGGCCGGCCGCGCTGATCACCGGCCTGCTGTTCGGCGGCGCGCACGTGGCCGTCTACCCGCCGGAGCTGCTGCCGGCGCTGGCCTTCTTCGGCGTCGCCGCGTGCCTGCTGTTCTGGTTCACCGGCTCGCTGCTGCCGTGTATCGCGGTGCACGCGTTCAACAACGCGATCGCCATGGGCGCGCTCGCCGGCTGGGGCTGGCAGGTCCCGCTCCTCGTGATCGGCGCCGTCACCGTGTCGATCGTGCTGGTGCTCCCGTTCGCGCGCGAGCGCGCGCCGCAGGCGGTGAAGGCGTGAGCAGCCACGCCGCGTCGCTGCACCGGCCGGGGCCGGCCGTGGTGGCCGAGCCGCCCGCCGTGGCGGTGGCGGAGCCGCTGCCCAGCGCGTCGCCGATCGACGCGTTCGCCGCGCCCTCCCAGGACACGCGCAAGCGCTCCGGCCGCGCCGGCACCGCGCTCGCGCTCGGCATCCTGGCGCTCCTCTGCTCCCCGATCCCCGGCTTCGGCCTGATCGTCGGGATCTTCGCCGTCACCAAGGGCGCGAGCACGGCCGCCGACCTGCACCGCACCGGCCAGGGCGGCCGTGGGCGCGCGATCGCCGGTGAGGTGCTGGGCGTGATCGCGATCGGAGCCTCGATCGCGGTCCCGATCGTCTTCGGCTTCCCGCTCTGACCGGCTCGCTAGGGTCCGCCAGCGTGCGGGCGATCGACGTGCACCACATGGGGCGGGAGCGGGTGATCTGCTGCTGGGAGCTCGACGGCGGCGTGATCATCGATCCTGGCCCGCAGTCCTCCGAGGGGACGCTGATCGAGGCGCTCGGCGGCGAGGCGCCGCGCGCGATCGTGCTCACCCACATCCACCTCGACCACGCGGGCGCCACGGGCTCGCTCGTGCGGCGCTGGCCCGACACTCCGGTCTACGTGCACGAGCGCGGCGCGCCGCACCTGATCGACCCGTCGAAGCTGTGGGCGAGCGCGAGCCAGCTCTGGCCGGACGACATGGACGAGCGCTGGGGCGAGGCCGTGCCCGTCCCGGAGGAGAACCTCACGCTGGTCGGCGAGGGGGACACCATCTTCGGCATGCGCGTCGCCTACACGCCCGGTCACGCCTCCCACCACGTCGCCTACTTCCACGAGGACAGCGGCTGGGCGTTCGTCGGCGACGTCGCCGGCGTGCGGGTGCCGCCCATCAACCACACGCTGATGCCGACGCCGCCGCCCGACATCGACGTCGAGGCGTGGCTGGAGTCGCTCGCGACCGTCGAGTCGTGGTCGCCACAGACGATCGCGGTCACCCACTTCGGCGCCCACGACGACGTCGCCGAGACGCTCGACGAGGCGCGCACGGAGCTGCGCCGCTGGGCCGACGTCGCCCGCGAGTCCGACGAGGAGGGGTTCGAGCGACGCTTCCACGCCGACCTCGCCGAGCGGATCGAGGACGAGCAGGTGCTCGCGGCGATCGTCCAGGCCAGCGACCCCCGGCTCGAGTACGCGGGCCTGGAGCGCTACTGGCGCAAGCTCGGCAACGAGCGCCACCCCGCCTGAGCCCTTGCACCGACCTCAGCCACGCTGGTGAGCGGAAAGCGCGGCTCTGGGTACCCTGGTTTTCGTGAGTCAGACCATCGAGAAGCCACGCACGTCCGGGCCGGGCTCGGATCTGGGCGGCCACTGGCGCGTCATCGTGCGCAATGACGACCACAACACCTTCGACGGCGTGGCCCGCGCGCTGAGCCAGTACATCCCCGGGGTCACGCTCTCCCAGGGCTACGCGATCGCGGACACGATCCACAACACCGGCCAGGCGATCGTCTGGAGCGGCCAGAAGGAGACCGCGGAGCTCTACTGGGAGCAGCTGCGCGACGCGGGCCTGACGATGGCCCCGCTCGAGCAGGGCTGAGTGGAGTACCGCCGGGCGACGCCCGCGGACGAGCCGTTCCTGCGCGACATGCTGTGGCTCGCGTACAACTGGCGCGACGCGACGGTCGCGGCCGATCACTGGCCCGATCCGGACGGCCCCCGCCGCTACGTCGAGGGCTTTGGTCGCCCCGGCGACGCGGGTGTGATCGCCGAGACCGGCGGGGAGCCCGCCGGCGCCGCCTGGTGCCGGCTGCTCTCGGCCTCCGACGCCGGCTACGGCTACGTCGCCGACGACATCCCGGAGGTCACCATCGGCGTCGTCGCCGGCCATCGCGGGCTGGGCATCGCGGCGGAGCTGCTGGAACGGCTGAAGGCGGCGGCCGCCGCCGACGGCGTGCGGGCGCTGAGCCTCAGCGTCGAGCCCGACAACCACGCGCTGCGGATCTATGAGCGTGCGGGGTTCGAGCCGGCCGGCCGCAGCGGCGGCTCGGTGACGCTGATGGCTACCCTTTGACAGGTAGTTGAGCGAGCAACGGAAGGACCTGTCGTGAACGTCGAGATCTGGTCGGACATCGCGTGTCCCTGGTGCGCGGTCGGCAAGCGCCGCTTCGAGCGGGCGCTGGCGGAGTTCGAGCACGCCGGCGAGGTCGAGGTCACCTTCCGCTCCTTCGAGCTGGACCCGGACGCGCCCGCCGCGCGCGAGGGCTCGACCGCCGAGAACCTCGCCAAGAAGTACGGCACGAGCCTCGAGCAGGCGCTCGCCATGAACGAGCGCATGACGCAGACCGCCGCGCAGGACGGGCTGGAGTTCCGCTTCGACATCGCCCGCGGTGGCAACACGTTCGACGCGCACCGGCTGCTGCACCTCGCGGCCGCCCACGGCCGACAGCACGAGCTCAAGGAGCGCCTGATGCGCGGCTACCTCGGCGAGGGCGAGCTGATGAGCGACCACGCCGCGCTGACGCGGCTCGCGCTCGAGGCCGGCCTGCCGGAGGACGAGGTCCGCGACACGCTCGCCACCGACCGCTTCGCCGACGCGGTGCGCGAGGACGAGGCCACCGCTCACGGCCTCGGTATCAGCGCCGTGCCGTACTTCGTGATCGACCGCCGCTTCGGCCTCGCCGGCGCCCAGCCGCCCGAGGTCCTCGGCGAGGGGCTGCGCCGCGCCTGGGAGGCGCAGGCGCCGCTGGCCGTCGTCGCCGAGGGCGACGTCTGCGGCCCCGACGGCTGCTAGCCGAGGTAGCGCTCGACGGTGTCGGAGTCGCGCATCTGCGCGTCGTCGGGGTTCCGTCCCGCCGAGCGCAGCGCGCGGCGCTGGCGCAGCAGGTCCCAGAGCTGATCGAGCTCGACCTTGATCGCGGCGAGGCGCCCGGCGTCCACGCTGACCGCGTCGGTGTGTCCTGCCTCGGCCTGCGTCTCCTCGTCCTTGCGCAGCCGCTTCTCCTCCTGCTCGAGCGCGTCGATGCGGGCTTCGATCTGTGCGTCGTCCATGCAGCGCAAGATACGCCGTTGCCCGCGTCCCGCAGGCGTGGGATCATCGGCCCGTGCCGGATGCCGCCCGCATCCTGATCGTCGCCAACCGCACCGCGGCGACGCCCGCGCTGCTGGCCGCCGTCCGCGAGCGCGTCGAGCAGGGCCCGTGCTCGTTCACGCTGCTCGTGCCGCAGCTGATCGCCGAGGAGGCGTTCGGCGACGAGGAGGCCCGCAAGACCGTCGAGCTGGCGGTGCCGCTGCTGCAGGAGGCCGCCGGCGACGAGGTGCCCGCGATCATCGGCACGTCGGACGCGATGCTGGCCGTCGAGCGCGTGCTCGTGCACGAGCACTTCGACGAGGTGATCGTCTCGACGCTGCCCGAGCGCGTCTCGCAGTGGCTCAAGCGCGACCTCCCGAGCCGGGTCGAGCGGCTCGGGATGCCGGTCACCGTCGTGCGGGCGAAGACGGCGCGCGAGCCGCTGCACCCGCCGATCCGCTACATCGGCCCCTAGGGCTTAGACGGCCCCGCCGTTCGCGGCGTGCTCCAGGCTGCCCTGGAAGACCATGTCGTTCCAGGAGTAGACCACGGGCACCTGGTACCAGCTCGAATAGTCGCGCCGCCAGTCGGTGAAGTCCGGGCCGTACCAGTAGCGCTCGAAGTCGGCCTTGTCCTCGAAGGTCGCCATCTGCATGAACTTGTAGCGGTCGTCGCGGTTGCGGTAGACGCGGTAGTCCGTCGCGCCGTAGCGGATCGCCAGCGGCGCGATCAGCTCCAGCGCGGCCTCGAGCTTGTCGCCCCGGAAGACCGTCGCGTACCACGGGATGTTCACGACTCCTGCCATCTACGCACCCACCTCCGCCCGGATCGCGCCCGGGCCGTCAGCCGTCTTGCCCTCACCCTCGGCCTCCGCGCCCACGAGGATCGCGATCTTGCCGAGGTGCTTGTTGTCTCGCATCAGCTGGTGCGCTTCCGCGACACCGTCGAACGGAAGGGTACGCCACAGCACGGGGCGGATCTTGTTCGCCTCGATCAGCTCGTTGGCCTTCATGCACTCGTAGGCGTTGGCGAAGTGCGAGCCGATGATGCGCTTCTGGCGCATCCACAGGTGGCGCACGTCGAAGTCGAGGTTGTAGCCCGACGTGCCGGCGCAGATCACGACCTGGCCGAACGGCTTCACGCAGAACACCGAGGTCGGGAACGTGGCCTTGCCGACGTGCTCGAAGACGATGTCGGGCCGGTCGCCGAGCTTCTCGGCCAGATCGCGCGAGAAGCGCTTCATCTCCTTCACGCGCGCCTTCTCCTCCTCGGGCGTCTCGCCGCCCTTGCGCATCATCCCCGCGAACTCGTTGCGGTCGATGAAGGCCTTGCCGCCGAGCTGCTCGACGAGCTCGCCCTTCTCGGGGGAGGAGACCACGCCGACGGCGTCGGCGCCGGCGAGCTTGCACAGCTGCAGCGCGAACACACCCAGGCCGCCGGCGGCGCCCCAGACCAGCACGCGGTGGCCCGCCTGCAGGTCGCACTGGGTGACGAGCATCCGGTAGGCGGTGAAGTAGGTCAGGCCGTAGGAGGCGGCCTCGTCCCAGCTCAGCGACTGCGGCTTGGGCAGCAGCTGCTGGGCCTGGACCTTGCAGAACTGCGCGAACGAGCCCCAGGTGGTCTCGTAGCCCCAGATCTTCTGCGAGGGCGCGGCGAGCGGGTCCAGGCCGTGGACCTCGGGGTCCTCGTAGGAGGCCTGGTTGCAGTGGATGATGACCTCGTCGCCGGGCTTCCAGCGCGTGACGCCCTCGCCGACCTTCCAGACGATGCCCGAGGCGTCCGAGCCGCCGATGTGGTGGTCGAACTCCGGGTGGGAGTTGAACACGGACACGGGCTGGCCGAGCGCCGCCCAGACGTTGTTGAAGTTCACGCCCGCCGCCATCACGCGCACGGTCACCTCGAAGGCGCCCGGCTCCGGCGTCTCGATCTCCTCGAGCTGGAACGCGTCGAGCGGCTCGCCCTCGCGCTCCTGGCGGATGACCCACGCGGCCATCGTGGGCGGCAGATCGCCCGGCTCGGCGTCGATCTTGGAGACCTGGCTGGTGTCAACGGCCATCTCGGCTCGCACGCATCCTCTCGGTTGACTGGTGAGTCAATGGGGGTTGCAGGATGCTACCTGCGCGCCTCAGAACCAGTCGCGGCGCTTGGTCCAGAACAGCGCGCCGAGCGCGATCGTGGGCAGCACGAGGCCGCCGATGCCGAAGATCAGGAAGTCCGACCGGCTCTCCACGTGGCTGACGAGCCACTCGAAGTTCTGGCCGAAGAAGCCCGTCACGAGCGTCCACGTCACGAAGATCGTGCCGACCACCGTGAGCCGCGTCGCCGTCTGGTTGAGCCGGTCGGCGTTGGCGTTGAAGTAGGTCTGGGCGAGCGACATCAGGTCCTCGTACTGGCGGTGGAACTCGCCGCTGACCTGCGTCAGGTGGTCGCCGACGTCGCGCAGGTACTCCTTCGAGCCGCGGGTCAGGCTCGCGAGGTTGCGGATCGCCTCGGCGGCCGGCTGGAACTGGTCGCGCTGCTCGCTGACGAGGCGGTGGTGCTCGCGGACCTCCTGGCGCAGGCGGTAGATGCGCGAGAGCTGCTCGCGCCGGGCGCGCTCGAAGACCTCGGCCTCGAGCCCGTCGACGCGGTTCTCGACGGCGTTGATGACCGGGTACCAGGCGTCGGTCAGCGAGTCGAAGATCCGGTAGACGAGGTAGTCCTCGGCCTCGGTGTCGTGCGGGATCAGCGCGCTGTGGAGGTCGTCGAGGAGGTCGCATTCCTCCTGGCGCACGGTGAGGATGAAGGCGCCCGAGACGTAGACGTGGACCTCGATCGGGGCGGCCACGGGCTCGTCGGAGCCCGTGCGGCGGGCGGTGTAGAAGACGACGAGGACGTGCGACTCGTAGACGTCGACCTTCGGCCGCTGGCCGAACTCGCGCGTGTCCTCCATCGCCATCTCGTGCAGCCCGAGCATGTCGCCGACGCGCGCGAACGCGTCCGCGCCGGGGGCGTTGAGGTCCAGCCAGAAGAACTCGTCGTCCTCCAGGTGGGACCGGATGCGGGCCTCGTCGACCTCGGTGAGCACCTCCATTGTCGGCACGGGAACCTACCCGGCGGAAGGTGTGCTCAGCCGAACCGAAATCACGGTCGCACTGTCGTAGGTTCGCCGACAATGAACGATGATGCGATCGTCGTCGAGGGGCTGCAGAAGTCCTACGGGTCCGTCCGCGCGCTGTGTGGCGTGGACTTCACGGCCCGTACCGGCAGCGTCCTCGGCCTGCTCGGCCCCAATGGGGCGGGCAAGACCACCGCGGTGCGGATACTCACCACCCTCCTGCAACCGGACGCGGGCATCGCGCGCGTCGCGGGGCTCGACGTCGTCCGTGACGCTGCGGCCCTGCGGGCCAAGATCGGGCTCGCCGGCCAGTACGCGGCCGTGGACGAGAACCTGACCGGCTTCGAGAACCTCGAGATGGTCGGGCAGCTCTACCACATGCCCCGCAAGGAGGCGCGGGCGCGCGCGGACGAGCTGCTGGAGCGCTTCGAGCTCACCGAGGCCGCCAAGCGGCCGGCCAAGACCTACTCCGGCGGCATGCGCCGGCGGCTGGACCTCGCCGCCGCGCTCGTGTTCCGCCCGCCGGTGCTGTTCCTCGACGAGCCGACCACCGGCCTGGACCCGCGCTCGCGGTTGGGCATGTGGGAGACGATCGAGGCGCGCACCGCCGCGGGCACGACCGTGCTGCTGACCACGCAGTACCTCGACGAGGCCGACCGCCTCGCGGACCGGATCGTGGTCATCGACCACGGCAACGTGATCGCCGAGGGCACGTCCGACGAGCTCAAGGACCGCATTGGCGGCGAGCGCCTCGAGGTGCGCCTCGAGGACCCGGCGGACGCCGAGCGGGCGATCGGGGTCCTCGCGGAACTGTGCGAGGAGCCGCCGGTGTTCGAGGACGGCGTCGTCCGCGTGCCGGTGCGCCGGCACGCGGGCGTGATCGCCGCGGCCGTGCGGCGGCTCGACACGGTCGACGTCGGGATCGACGACATCGCGCTGCGGCGGCCGACGCTCGACGACGTGTTCCTGGCGCTGACCGGGCACACGGCAGAGGAGTCAGAGCAGCAGGACGCGCCCGAGCAGGAGGAGGTGGCCGCATGAGCGGGCTCGCCGCCACCTGGTCGGACACGATCGTGCTCGCGCGCCGCAACCTGATGCGGATCCCGCGCCAGCCCGATCTGCTGGTCGCCTACACGATCCAGCCCGTGATGTTCGTGCTGCTGTTCGTCTACGTGTTCGGCGGCGCGATCCAGACGCCGGGCTTCGACTACGTGGACTTCCTGATGCCGGGCATCATCGTCCAGTCGATCGCCTTCGGCGGCTTCGTGACGGCGCTCGGGCTCTCCGAGGACGTCTCGAAGGGCCTGATCGACCGCTTCCGCTCGCTGCCGATGTCGCGCGCCGCGGTGCTGCTGGGCCGGACGACGTCGGACATCCTGCTCAACTGCCTCTCGCTCGTGGTCCTGTTCGCGGTCGGCTTCCTCGCCGGCTTCAGCTTCCAGGACACGACGGCCGGGGAGGTCGTGCTCGGGATCCTCCTGCTGCTCCTGCTCGGCTACGCGTTCTCGTGGATCTTCGCCCTGGTGGGCCTGTATTCGTCGACGCCGGAGACGGCGAACTCGATCGGCTTCACCGCGATCTTCCCGCTCACGTTCGCGTCGTCGATCTTCGTGCCTGCGGACACGATGCCCGACGGCCTGCGGCAATTCGCGGAGGCGAACCCGTTCACGACGATCTCCGACGCCATCCGCTCGCTGTGGCTCGGCACCCCGGCGAACACGGACGTCTGGATGTCCTTCATCTGGTGCGCCGTGCTGATCGCCGTCTTCGCGCCGCTCGCCGTCGCGCGCTACCGGAAGGTCGCCGCGAAGTAACCCTGAAGCCACCGATCCCTACGCCGAGCCGCTCACCGGTCATCGGTGGCTCCAGGGTCACTATCATCGGGCAAGTGACTGCGCCCGGCGCGCTCCCCGACGATCGCGAGGCCCTCGACAGCTACTCGAGGGTGGTCACGTTCGTCGCGGAGTCGCTGGCGCCGTCGGTGGCCAACCTGCGGGTCGGCCGCCGCGGCGGCGGCTCGGGCGTCGTCATCACCCCCGACGGCTTCGTGCTCACCAACGCGCACGTCGTGGGGGAGCGCCGGGCCCCGCGCGTGGTCGCCTCGTTCACGGACGGGCGCGAGCTGTCTGCGGAGCTGGTGGGCTCCGATCCGCTGACGGATCTGGCCCTGCTGCGCACGGAGCGCGCGACGCTCGTGCCCGCCGAGCTCGGCGACGCGGCGGGGTTGCGCGTCGGGCAGCTCGTGGTGGCGATCGGCAACCCGCACGGGTTCGCTGGCTCGGTCACCGCGGGCGTGGTGTCGGCGCTGGGGCGCTCGCTGCCCGTCGGCGACCGCGACACGCGGCGCGTGATCGACGACGTGATCCAGACCGACGCGGCGTTGAACCCGGGCAACTCGGGCGGCGCGCTGGCCGACGGCCGCGGCCGCGTCGTCGGGATCAACACCGCGGTGGCGGGCGTCGGGCTCGGGCTCGCCGTGCCCGTCAACGCGACGACCCGCCGCGTCGTGAGCGAGCTGATGCGCGACGGCCGCGTGCGCCGCGCCTGGATCGGGATCGCCGCCGGCACGCGCCCGCTGCCGCCGCGGCTGCGCGCGCGGGTCGGCCGCGAGCGCGCCGTCGAGGTCGTCGAGGTGATGCCCGACTCGCCCGCCGAGCGGGCCGGCCTGCGCGGCGAGGACCTCGTGCTGGCCGTCGACGGCGAGCCGGTCTCGGGGGTGGACGACCTGCACCGGCTGCTCGACGGCGACCACATCGGCCGCCCGTGCACGCTCGCGATCGCCCGCGAGGGGGCCGAGCGCGAGCTGCTGCTCACGCCGCGCGAGCTCGCGACCCGCTAGGCCTGGCCGGGGCGTCGCGCGGGCGGCACCCTCGCCACCCCTACCCAGCCGCCGTTGACGTTCGCCGGCGGCGAGAGCGACGCTAGAGCTGGTCGCCCCAGGGGTCGGCGGGCGCGACCTGGCGGCGGTCGGCGACCGTGAGCTTGTGCAGTCGCTCCCGCCAGCGCAGGCGCGACTCGGAGACCGCGCTCGGGCAGCACAGCTCGTCGCCGGGCTGCGGGCGGGCGGAGCGGTAGCGCAGGACGCCTCCGCGGACCCGCGTCTGCGCGCGGCGCAGCTCCTGCGAGCGGAAGACGACCGTGAGGCCGCTGTTCCTGACGCCCGTGTCGGTGGAGAAGACGTACAGCGCGACCGCGCCGTCGGCGCCGCCGGACTGGATGCGCACGACCGCGTCGGCGCGCTCGTCGCCGGTGAGGTCGCGGAACGTCACCGTGCGGTCCACGAACGCCTGGTTGGTGCGCAGGAGGTCCTTGATCTCGCGGCTCGTCTTTTCGTCGGCCTGCAGGCGCTCGGAGAAGAAGCGCTGGCTCGCGGTCTGCGCGCCGAGCGCCGGCGCCGGGGCGGCGAGCACCAGCCCGGCGGCGATCAGGGCAGGTGCATGTCGCCGGCGCCTCACGGCTTCAGCAGCTCGTCCTGGGCCGACTTGCGCGCAGGGCCGACGTCGAATGTCGCGGGCTCCGGGCCCTTGCTGGTGCTGAGCGCGTAGGAGCCCTCGCGCACGTCCACCTTCAGCGTGCCGGTGCCGCGCGGGGCGATCGGGTCCGTCTTCTGCTTGAGCCCCGGCTGGGTGCCGCCGAGCTCGTCGGTCTGGAGCGTCATGGTCTGCTCGCTGCCGGTCTGGTTGGACACGATGATCACCACGGGCCCGGCGCCGAACTTCTTCGGCGAGAGCGAGATCTTCTTGTCGGAGATCGCCGCGGTCACGTTGATCGGCGTCGCGGGCCGCGGCTTGTTCGCGTAGTCCTCGCCGCCGCCGCACGCGGCCAGCGCGCTCACGATCAGCGCGGCCGGCACGGCAGCCGCTTTCCCCGGGATCCTCGGCACGGAGCGGAATGTACCCGTCCGGACAACGGTCATGCGCCGCCCGGGTGCAACGGCGCCTGCAGGCCGTCCGGAGCGAGGCGTAAGAACAGGGGTTCGCATGCCCGCCGCCACCCTGCTCGCCCAGCCGCTCGCCACCGCCGAGTTCATCGCGCTCGACACGGAGACGAACGGCCTCGCGCGCGAGCAGTGCGAGCTGACCGAGGTGGGCGCGGTGCTCGTCGGCGGCGGCGAGCTGCACGACCGCTGGAGCTCGCTCGTGGGCGTCAGCGAGCCGCTCGGCCGCGGGATCCAGCGCTTCACCGGCATCACGCAGCAGATGGTCGACGAGGCGCCGCCGCCCGAGTCCGTGCTCCCGCAGCTCGCCAAGCTGCTGCAGGGGCGCGTGCTCGTGGCCCACAACGCCGCCTTCGACAAGCGCGTGCTGCGGCAGGCGTTCGCGCGGGCCGCGCTGGACTGGCCGGACCCGCCGGTCATCTGCACGGTCGCGCTCGCCCGCCGCTTCGCGCCGCTGCAGCGCCGCCGCGGGCTGGCCTCGCTGGCCGACGCGCTCGGCATCGAGGTCGGCGAGACGCACCGCGCGCTGCCCGACGCGGAGACGTGCGCGCGCGTGCTGTGCGCGCTGCTGCCGCGCCTGCACGCCGCGGCGTTCACGATCGGCGACGCGCTCACGGCTCTCCGCCCCAAGCACGGCGCCGGCCGCCGCCGCCGCGCACCGGGGGCAAAGCGCCCGCGCGACGAGCGCCCCGACCTGTCGAAGCTCCCGAACGACCCCGGCGTCTACATCTTCCGCGACGCCGACGGGCATCCGCTCTACGTCGGCAAGTCGGTCTGCCTGCGCACGCGGGCGCGCGCGCACTTCACGACGCCGGTGGCGTGGACGGGCCAGGCCGAGCACGTGGACTACCAGCCGACGGAGTCCGAGCTGGGCGCGCTGCTGCTCGAGAACCGCCTGATCAAGCGGCTGCTCCCGCCGGGCAACGTGAACCTCAAGAAGCGCTCCGACGGCTACGTCTACCTGCGCTGCCGGCTCGACATCCCGTTCCCGATCCTCGAGGTCGCTCACGAGCCGGTCGCGGGCCACGCCGTGTGCGTCGGGCCGGTGCGCGGCCGGGCCGCCGCCGCGGAGCTGGTCGAGCAGATCAACTCGCTGTTCGGGCTGCGTCACTGCGGGCGCGGGATGCCGACGCGCCAGTGGCCGTCCGCCTACGGGCAGATGGGGCGCTGCCTGTCGCCCTGCCTCGGGGACCTGGACCCGAACCTCTATCGCGAGCGGCTCGAGGAGGCGCTGCGGCTGTTCGAGCACGATGGCTCGAGCGCGCTGCTGGCGCACGTCGAGCGCCAGATCCGGGCGGCTTCGGCCGAGCGGGCCTACGAGCGCGCCGCGTGGCTGCAGCGGCGCCGGCGGCGGCTGGAGTCGCTGCTGTCGCGGCTCGGGGGCGCGCTGCGCGCCGCGCACGCGGGCTCGCGGCTCGTGCTCGCGCCGCACCCGAGCGATCCCGAGCGCGCGGACGCGTTCTGGATCGTCGGCGGGCGCGTGGTGGATTGGGGTCCGAAGCCGCCTGCGGCCGAGCTCGAGGCGCGCACGGCGGCGGCGCTGCGCGACGCGCCCGCGCCGGGCGGCCTCGGCGGCTGGCTGCCGACGGAGGAGCTCGTGGAGGCGCGGCTCGTGGGCGCGTGGCTGGCTGGCCACGACGAGGCGCGCGTGACCGAGCTGGACCGGGCGCTAGCCTCGGCGGCGTGAGGCTCGACCACGTCCAGGTGGCGGCGCCGCCCGGCTGCGAGGAGGCGGCCCGCGCCTTCTACGGCGGGCTGCTCGGCCTCCAGGAGATCGACAAGCCCGAGCCGATGCGCGCGTCCGGCGGCGCCTGGTTCGCGGTCGGCGCCCAGCAGCTGCACGTCGGGGTCGAGCGGGACTTCTCCCCCGCGGCGAAGGCGCACCCGGCGCTCGCCGTCGGCGAGGCCGAGCTCGACGCGCTGGCCGCGCGGCTGGAGGCCGCGGGCAGCCCGGTGGAGTGGGACGACCGCTATCCAGGGGTCCGCCGCTTCTACACGGCGGACCCGTTCGGCAACCGCGTCGAGCTCCTTGCCGGGTCTGCGGACGCCCCGGGTTAGTGCCCCTGCTTGCCCCAGGCGAGGACGCCGAGCGGCCCCAGGGGTGAGGTCTCGTGGTGCGGCGGCGGGCCGACGTGCGGCTCGGGCCGCATGTCGTTGGCCACGACGTGCGTGACCGGCGCGCCGGTGAACCGCCCGACGCGGCCGGGCAGGTCGCCCGCGATCCAGCGCGAGCTCTGGCCGGGCAGCGTGGAGACGATCACCTCGTCGTGGCGGCGCGGGTCCCACGTCTCGGCGACGGCGTCCATCGGGTTCGCGTCGCCGCAGATCCCCTCCGCCTCGATACCGGCCTCCCGCCAGGCGGCGAGCGCGGCGTCCAGCCGGCCGCGCACGGCCTCGCGGCCCGACAGCCCGGGACCTTGTCCCGGCATGAGCAGCGTCACGTCGATCGGACCCTTCTCGGCGCGCTGCTTGATCGCGTCGATCAGGTCACCGGAGGCGGCGGTGACGTTGGCGAGGACGAGGACGTGTGCAGCCATCGGCGGCTCCTTCGCGAACTTGGTTCACTGCCGACTGTACTCCCGCCACAGGAGAGCGCAATGAGCCCTACGCGAAGGGCAGCTCGACGACCTCGGCCGTGGCGTCCTCGCCGGCCTTGACCGTGTCGCCGGGCTCCGCCTGCCGCCGCACCAGCGCGAGCCCGATCGGGCCGTGGACGGGGGAGACGACCACGCTGGCGAGGCGGCCGACCTCCTTCTCGCCGAGCACGAGCGGAGTGCCACGCTCGACGGGCGCGCTCAGCCGCAGCCCGCGCAGGTGGCGGTTGGGCTTGCCGCGGTAGAACAGCCGCGCGACCGTCTCCTGGCCGACGTAGCAGCCCTTGGTGAACGAGACCGCGCGCTCGTTGAGGCCGGCCTCCTGCGGGATCACGTTCTCGTCGAGGTCGACGCCGAAGCGCGGGCGGCCGGACTCGACGCGCACGACCTCCGCGGCGGCCTCGGTCACCTCGACGGCGCCGGCGGCGAGCAGCGTGCCGCGCACGCCCTCGGTCGCCTCGGCGTCGCAGAAGACGTCGACGCCGCCGTCGGTGGCGACGAGGACGACGTCGTGCTCGCCGATCCGCGCCCGCACGTTGTCGTGCTCGTCGGGCCCGAGCGCGTCCGCGCCGGCGATCGCGCGCGAGCGCGGGCCGAGCAGCGAGAGCTCGCCCATCTCGAGCGTGCGCTTGTGCACCTCGACGTCGGAGCCCAGCTTGTAGCGGCGGATCATGTTGAACAGCTCCTGCAGCCCGGCGCGCTCGCAGGAGAGCAGCAGCTCGTCGCCGAGGTCGAGTACGCGCAGGTCGCTGAGCATCTTGCCCTTGTGGGTGAGCAGCGCGGCGTAGCGGCCGTGGCCCGGCTCCAGGGACTCGATGTCCTGGCTGATCTGGCCGTGCAGGAACTCGCGCCGGTCGGCGCCCGTGAGCGCGAGCCGGCCGCGGCCCGCGCGGTCGACGAGACCGCAGCCCTCGGTGAGCGTGCGGTAGTCGGAGGCCAGGGTGTCGAGCGTGCTCACCACTGCGTCTCATCGTAGAACCGCCGCGAGCGCAGCAGCCGCCGCTCGACCTCGCGCTGGAGCTCGTCGTAGACCAGCTCGACGGGCACGCCGGCTGCCAGCGCGGAGCGGGTGACGGCCGCCTCCTCGGCGCCCTCGAGCTGCTCCAGCAGGGCGAGCAGGCCCTCCAGGGTCTGGCCGCGGGCGGGCGCGAGGGGGTCGTCGGGATCGGGCGGCGGGTGCACTAGGCTTCCAGCGCAATCATGGCGCTCGCCGACCAGTTCCAGGAGATCGTCGACTCGCTGCCGTCCGACTGGACGGACCTCGAGCTCGACCTGCGCGTGCAGGAGGACCGCTACGTCGACGCGGCGACGCTCGTCGTCACGTGCAACGCGCTCCCGTACTCGCACCACGACTGGCACTGGAAGATCCTCGTCGCCCACCAGTTCGGCCACGCCGCCGCGGCGCCGGCCGTGCACGGCACGCTCAAGCTGCTCGACGACTCCGGCATCGACGGCGAGCTGGTGCTGCGCGAGTGGCGCACGGGCCGCGTCGAGACGACCCAGATGTGGGGGCGCCCGGAGTCGGTGCGCCAGGAGTTCCGCCGCATCCGCGCCCAGTAGCCGTGGCCCGCGTCGTCGCCGTCTTCGACGACCTGCTGCTGGGGTCCAACGTGCTCGGCATGCTGCGCGCGGGCGGCTTCGAGGCCGCGCTCAGCGGCGCCGACGCGCACCCGGACGGCGCCGACGCCCTGATCGTGGACCTCGCCTCGACCGGCTTCGACGGGGTCGCGCTCGTGGAGCGCCTGCGCGCCGCGGGCGAGCTGGAGGGCACGCGCACGCTCGGCGTCTACTCGCACGTCGACGTGGACACCAAGCGCCGCGCCGACGCGGCCGGATTCGATCAGGTGGTCCCGCGCTCGCGCATGGCGCGCGAGGGTGCGGCGCTCGTCGAGCGCCTCATCACGGGTTCCTGACCGGCCCGACCTGGTCGAAGTCGAAGGCTTCCTCGACGTCGAGGCCCTCGCGGGAGAGCACCTCGCGCCGCAGCTCGCCGGGCGCGCGCGCCCCGGACGTGAACGCGGGGGAGACGGCGTCGAGTTGCGTCGCGAGCTCGGTCCGGTCGGTGTCCGGCGCCGCCGCCTGGACGGCCGCCACTGCGCTGTCGGGCTCCACCTGCGCCTGCGCGTAGCCGCGCTGGAGCGCGCGGACGGCCGCGCGCACGAGCGGCCGGCGGTCCTCGATCGTCGTCCGGGTCACGCACAGCACCGGGCCGCGCGGCCGCTGCAGGATCGCGTAGACGCCGACGACGTCCGCGCCGCGCTGCCGCGCTGCCGCGAGCGCCCGCACGTCGAGGATCGCGAAGTCGGCGCGGCCGTCGCGCAGCTTCGCGACGGCGGCGCCGGGCCGGCGCAGCTCGAGCCGCACGCCCTCAGCCACGTCGTAGTCGCGCTCCGTCGCGAGGTAGATCCCGGCGTGCATGGCGCTCGGGGCCGAGTCGAGCAGCAGCGTCGCGTCCTCGTTCGGCCGGTCGCCGCCCGTGACGCCGCCGCAGCCGACGATGAGAGCCGCCGCCAGGACGGGGAGAGCCGCGCGGAACACCCCGGTATGGTGGCGCCCGATGGCCCGCCGCGTCACCTTCTCGCGCAACCTGACGCTGTCGCTCTCCCGGACCTGCCGCTGCTACTGCAAGTACTGCGCGTTCGCGACGCACCAGGCCCATCTGCACGAGCCCGAGGAGGTCGAGCGCATCCTCGACGGCGCCCGCCGCCATCGCGCCAAGGAGCTGCTCGTGCTCACGGGCGAGGCGCCGGACCACCATCCCGGCGTCCGCAAGCGCCTGGCCGAGCTGGGCTTCGAGGACTTCACCGCCTACGCCGCGTGGGCGTGCGAGCGCGCGCTCGAGCGCGGGCTGCTGCCGCACACCAACCTCGGCGTGCTCAGCCGCGACGAGCTCGCCCGGCTGCGCGAGGTCACGGCCTCGCAGGGGCTGATGCTCGAGTCGGTCAACCCCGACCTGGTCGCGCACCAGGGCTCGCCGACCAAGCACCCGGAGCAGCGGCTGGCGACGATCCGGGCCGCCGGCGAGCTGAGGATCCCGTTCACGAGCGGGATCCTGGTCGGGATCGGCGAGTCCGAGGCGGACCGGATGGCCTCGCTGGAGGCGCTCGCCGGCTTCGACCACGTGCAGGAGGTCATCCTCCAGAACTTCGTCCCGCACCGCCGCTACTACGGCGAGGAGCCGGCCGACATCGCCACGGAGGCCGCGGAGGGCTACTGGCGCACCGGCATCGGCCACCCGCCCGGCGAGGCCCGGCCGGCGTGGGCGAACGAGGTCACGATCGCCGACATGAAGCGCCTGATCGCCGAGGCGCGGCGGCTGATGCCCGAGGTCGGCATCCAGGTCCCGCCCAACCTCGCGGACTGGTGGCCGGAGCTCGTGCGCGCGGGCGCGACCGACCTCGGCGGCCTGAGCGCCAACGGCGACCACATCTCGCCCGAGCACCCGTTCCCCTCGCCCGCGCAGGTGCGCACGCGGCTGGCCACCGACGGCTTCGCGCTGTCCGAGCGCCTGTGCGTGTACCCGCGCTACATCGACGCGGAGTGGCAGGCGCCGCGCGTGCTCGAGGTCATCCGCGCCCAGCATCCGTCGTTCGTGCCACGCCGCCGCGACGGGCACGTCGCCCCGGGCACGATCGAGCGCGCCCGCGACGGGCAGGCGCTCACCGCCGAGGAGCTCACCGCGCTGTTCTCCGACGCGCGCCCCGAGGTCGTCGAGGACATGCGCCAGGCCGCCGACGCGCTGCGCAAGGAGCTCGCGGGCGAGCTGGTGACGTTCGTCGTCAACCGCAACATCAACGTCTCCAACGTGTGCACGGTCGGCTGCTCGTTCTGCGGCTTCGGCGTCTCCAAGCGCTCGCCCGACGCGTACGAGCACGACCGCGACGAGTTCGTGCGCCGCGTGCACGAGGCCGTCGACTACGGCGCGACCGAGATCTGCATGCAGTCGGGCATCCACCCCGACTGGCAGCTCGAGGACTACCTCGGGTGGCTGCGGCTGGCCAAGGAGACCGCGCCGCAGATCCACATGCACGCTTACAGCCCGATGGAGATCGCCCACATGTGCGACATCTCGGGGTTGCCGCCCGCAGAGGTCTTCGCGCGCCTGCGCGACGCCGGCCTGGACTCCACGCCGGGCACCGCGGCCGAGGTGCTCCACGACGGCGTGCGCGAGCGGATCAGCCCCAACAAGCTGCCGGTCTCGCGCTGGGTGGAGATCATCGAGGCGTCGCACCGCGCCGGCTTGCGCTCGACCGTGACCGTGATGTTCGGCCACATCGAGCAGCCGCACGAGCTGGCCGAGCACATGCGCGTGGTGCGCGCGCTGCAGGAGCGCACGGGCGGCTTCACGGAGTTCGTGCCGCTCTCCTTCATCCCGTTCCAGACGCTGCTCGGGCGCACCCAGGGCGTGCGCGAGATCTCGCGCGAGGACAACCTGCGCCACACGGCGGCGTTCCGGCTCGCGCTCGGCGGCACGATTCCAAGCCTGCAGGCGAGCTGGGTCAAGATGGGCCTCGACGCCGCCACGGAGGCGCTGCGCTGGGGCGTCAACGACCTCGGGGGCACGCTGATGGAGGAGTCGATCTCGCGCATGGCCGGCTCCCAGCACGGCGTCCGGCTCGACCCGGACGACCTCGTCGGCGCCGCGCACCGCGCGGGCCGACCGGCCGCCGAGCGCACGACGCTGTACGAGATCCGCCGCCGCTACGAGCCGCCGAAGATGGCCGCGTAGTGGCGGGGCTCGTGCTCGGCCCGCTGCTGCGCTACGCGGGCACCGAAGACGCGATCATCTGGGTCGAGACCGACGGCCCGTGCCGCGTCGAGGTGGCGATCGAGGGCGCCGACGCGTGCAACCGGCACACGTTCGCGGTCCAGGGCCACCACTACGCGCTGCTGCACTGCACGGGCTTGGAGCCCGAGGGCACCCAGCCCTACGAGGTGCGCCTCGACGGCGAGAAGGTCTGGCCCGAGCCCGGCAGCCGGTTCCCGCCCAGCGTCGTCCGCACCCACACCGGCGGGGAGGGTGCGCAGACGCGGATCATCTTCGGCTCCTGCCGCGTCGCGGCTCCGCACGAGGAGCCGCACTCCCTGCGCAAGGACGAGCACCCCGAGGGGCGCGAGGTCGACTCGCTGATGGCGATCGCGCAGCGGATGGCCGAGCAGGACCCCGAGCGCTGGCCGCACGCGCTGCTGCTGCTCGGCGACCAGGTCTACGCGGACGAGGTCTCGCCCAAGGTCAAGGAGTTCATCCGCTCCCGGCGCGACCCCGAGGTCCCGCCCTACGAGACCGTCGCGGACTTCGAGGAGTACACGCAGCTCTACCGCGAGTCCTGGGGCGAGCCCACGATGCGCTGGCTGCTCTCCACGGTGCCCTCGGCGATGATCTTCGACGACCACGACGTCCACGACGACTGGAACACGTCGATCGACTGGGTGCAGACGATGCGCGGCACCGGCTGGTGGGACCGCCGCATCGAGGGCGGCTTCATCTCGTACCTGATCTACCAGCACTGGGGCAACCTCTCCCCGCCCGAGCTGGAGGAGGACGAGATGTTCCAGCTCGCCAAGGACGAGCAGGGCGTCGACCTCACGGACGCGCTGAAGGACTTCGCCTACCGCGCGGACCGCGAGGTCGAAGGGACGCGCTGGAGCTTCCACCGCGACATCGGGCCGGCGCGGTTGGTGATGCTCGACTCGCGGGCCGGCCGCGTGCTCGAGCCCGGCGTGCGCAGCATGATCGACCCGCGCGAGATGCGCTGGATCGAGGAGCACGCCACCGGCGACGTCGACCACCTGCTGCTGGGGACCTCGCTGCCGCTGTTCCTCACGCCCGCCCTGCACCACGTCGAGGCGTGGAACGAGGCGGTCTGCGACGGCGCGTGGGGCCGCTTCGCGGCGTGGGTGGGGGAGAAGGTCCGCCAGGGCGCCGACCTGGAGCACTGGGCGGCCTTCCACGACTCCTTCGAGACGATGTGCCGCCACATCCGCGAGGTCGGCACGGGCCGGCACGGCGAGCCCCCGGCGACGATCGTGGCGCTGTCGGGCGACGTGCACCACGCGTATCTCGCCGAGGTCGCCTACCGCAGCGGCACGGGCATGCGCTCCAACGTCTGGCAGGCCGTCTGCTCGCCGTTCCGCAATCCGCTCGACCAGAACGAGCGGCGGATGATGCGCGCCGGCGCCTCGCGCGCCGGGACCGTCGTGGGCCGGCTGCTGGCGCGCAGTGCGCGGGTCGCGCCGCCCTCGGTGCGCTGGCGGTACGTGCACGACGAGCCGTGGTTCGACAACCAGGTGGGCACCCTCATCCTCGAGGGCCGCAAGGCCACGTTCACGCTCGCGAAGTCCGAGCCTCCGCCCGCTTCGGACGGACGCTTGAAGCTCGAGCAGGTGTTCGAGCACGCGTTGAGCTAACCCCGGCTTCTCGGGAACTTAAGACATGCATCGGGTCCAGACGGCATGATCGGGTGAAGAGCGAACCTTCTGGAAAGGCGACGCACCGCTTGACCCGAACCGACGCCGAGCTGCTTCTAGCGGCCAGGCAGGACCCGACGGCCTTCCGCGAGTTCTACGACCGCTACGCGGTCTGGATGCGTGCGTGGCTGCTCAGGCAGACCGGTTCGGAGTCGGCGGCGCTGGACCTCACTGCGGAGACGTTCGCCCAGGCCTGGCATGCATCCAGGCGGTTCAAGGACATGGCCGACGGCTCGGGAGCGCCCTGGCTGTTCGGCATCGCGAGGAACCTCGTGCGCCAGTACCACAAGCACAACCGGATCGAGACCGCCGCCCGCGCGCGGCTGGGTCTCCCGCTCGCCTTCGCCGAGTGCGAGGACTACGAGCGCGTCGACGAGCGCATCACCGCGCACGCGATGGGTCCGGCGCTGAGGCTGGCGATGCGGGCGCTGCCCGCCGAGCAGCGCCGCGCGCTCGAGCTGCGGGTGGTCGAGCAGCTCGACTACGAGGAGGTCGCCGGGCGGCTCGGCTGCAGCCAGAACGCCGCGCGCCTGCGGGTCTCGCGAGGTCTCAGGGCGCTCACGCTGTCGATCAGAGGAGCTGAAGCATGAGTGCCCCGTCCCTGCCGGTCCGAGCGCGCGAGAAGCGCCTCGCCGAGCGCGCGAGGAGCGGGCGGCTGATTCGCGACTCCATCTGCCTGCTCAGCTCCAAGTGGGCCGTCGACGTCCTGCTCGCCCTCGGCGACGGAACCCGCCGCTACCACGAACTGCTCGAGGACCTCTCCCCGATCTCGGAGAAGGTGCTCACCCAGACCCTGCGCGCGATGGAGCGCGACGGCCTCGTCGCTCGCCGCGTCCACGCCGAGGTCCCCCCGCGCGTCGAGTACGCGCTGACGTCCTTGGGCGCCTCGATGGCCCCGCCGCTGAAGGCGCTTGGCTCGTGGTCGGTCGCCCACGGCCGGCAGGTCGAGGAGGCGCGGGACCGGTTCGACGCCCGCGCCGCTCGCGCGAAGCGCGCGGCCTAGCTTCCGCTCGCTGGCTGGCGCCGTGCGCCGTGCTGTCGCTCGCGACGCTTGAACGGCGGGCACTGAGGGGGAGTGTTCGGGCCCCGCAGGCTCGAGTGGCATCTAAGTCGCGTATAGCGCGACTTAGATGCCACTCGACGTGTGGAGGTGGCTCGTGGCCGGGTTCCTCACCCTCCCTACCCAGCCGCAGTTGGGTGGCGTCGCCTAGCGGAACAGGTCGTCCGCCCACGGCCGCACCAGCGCGGCCGCGCCCGGGCCGTCGTCGGGCAGCACGTACGGCTCGAGGCCCCGGATCACCACCGCGGGCTCGCGTGTGTGCTTGCCGCGGGCGAGGTCTGCGGCGGCTGCGGCCTCGTCCGCGATGGCGATCTGGGTCGCGTGCAGCTCGCGGCCGTCGGTGTCGAGCTCGCCGCGGTAGTCGCGTGACGGGGCGAGGCCCGCGCAGCCGATCGCGATCTCGCACTGGCCCTGGCGCCAGGCGCGGCCGAAGGAGTCGGTGATGACGACGGCGCAGCCGAGCCTCGCGCGCAGGGCGCGGGCGGAGGCGTCGGGGTCGAGCGGCAGCAGGACGAGCGTGTCGGGCGCGCCGGCGTTCGAGGAGTCGACGCCGGCGTTGGCGCACACGAAGCCGTGGCGGGTGCGGCAGATCAGCCGGCCAGCGTCGGCGCGGACGAGCTCGGCGGTCTCGGACAGCACGACCTCGACGAGCCGCGGGTCCTTGCCGTGTACGGCGGCCAGCTCCAGCGCGCGCGGGCCCGGCTCGACGTCGGCGAGCGCGACCACGCGGCCCTCCGCCTTGCTGACGACCTTGTGGGCGATCGCGAGCACGTCGGCGGGGCGCAGCTCGCCCGCGCCCGCGAGCAGCGCCGCGAGGTCGTCCCCCGGGCGGACCTCGGGGAGCCCGCGCAGCGGCTCGGCCGCGATCACGCGCGCGGCGCCCTCACGTGCGGGCGCCGGCGGCCGCGGGCAGCATCCGCGCCAGCAGCTCGCGCGTGCGCGGCGCGGCGTCCGGTCGCGCGGCGAGCGCGTCGCGCAAGGCCTGCAGGTCCTCGGCCGTGTCGACGTCGAGCCCGAGCGAGCGGATCTCGGCGACGCGCACCACGGTCCCCGCGGCGTGCGCCCGTGCGGCATGGCGGGCGAACGAGCCCGGGCCGAAGGAGGGCTCGATCACGTCGGGCGGCGACAGCAGCAGCGCGTTGGTCCCGGCGCCGTGGCGGTCGGGCACGATCACGACGCCGGCGCGGCCCTGGCGCGCGAGCAGCGTGCCGACCTCCCCGGCGTCGAGCGCCGGGCAGTCGCCGGGGACGAGCAGGACGCGGTCCGCGCCGCCGTCGAGCGCCGCGCGGATGCCGATCAGCGCCGCGGCCGACTGGCCGGCCTCGTCGGGATCGTGCACGACGTCGGCCCCGGCCTCGAGCGCGGCGGAGGCCGCGCGCGGCTCGGCGGTCACCGCGATGACCCGATCGAGCCCGGGCACGGCTGGAAGCGTTTCCAGCACGTCTCCGACCATCGCCTCCGCCAGGGCACGGCGATCAGGGACGTCGACCGCCTCCGACAGCCGGTGCTTGGCCCGTGCGTACGTCTTGATCGGAAGCACGGCCGCCGTCACCATCTGCGCGAGGATCGTATCCGGGTTCAGGAAGGACCCATCGGTTGAGTCATCTCTACGACCGCATAGGCCAGGGCTACACGGCGGTCAGGAGGGAGGACCCCACCATCGCCGCGGCGGTGCACGCCGCGCTCGGCGACGCGCGCACCGTCGTCAACGTCGGCGCCGGGGCCGGCAGCTACGAGCCGCGCGACCGCGACGTGATCGCCGTCGAGCCGTCGCCCGTGATGCTCGCGCAGCGGCCCGTCGGCGCCGCGCCCGCGGTGCAGGCGTCCGCCGAGACGCTGCCGTTCGCCGACGGCAGCTTCGACGCCGCGATGGCGATCCTCAGCGACCACCACTGGCCCGACCGCGCCGCCGGGCTGCGCGAGCTGCGTCGCGTCGCGCGCCGGCGTGCCGTCGTGTTCCAGTGCGATCTCGAGGCTCAGTGGGGCTTCTGGCTGCTGCGCGACTATTTGAAGCCCCACTGGGAGGGCGCGATGACGATGACCGAGCTCGCGGGGCACCTCGGGGCGCAGCGGATCGAGCCCGTCCCGATCCCGCACGACTGCCGCGACGGCTTCTTCAGCGCCTACTGGCGCCGCCCGCAGGCCTACCTCGACCCGCGTGTGCGCGACGGCATCTCCGTCTTCCAGCTGATGCCGCCCGGCGAGGTCGACGCGGCGATCGAGCGCCTGCGCGCGGACCTCGAGTCGGGCGCGTGGGCGCGCCGCAACGCCGACATCCTCGAGCGCGAGGCGATGGACTACGGCTACCGGGTGGTCATCGCCGAGTACTGAGGGCGGCGGCGAAGTCCAGCGTCTCGCGTGCCAGGCGGCGCCGGCCGTCGGCGCCGTCCATCGCCACGTCGGTCTCCAGCGTCGGGACGCCGTCCGCGCGCTCGTCGGCGACCAGCCCGTCGATCAGCCCCTCGTAGACGTCCGCGATCCCGTCCGCGGTGAGCGGCTGGCCGGCGTGCTCGAGGAACGCCGCGGTCGGGCCCTTGAGCACCTCGCCGCGCACGAGCGGCGAGACGGCCACGACCGGCGCGGGCGCGGCGACGATCGCCTCGCGCAGCCCGGGGACCGCGAGCATCGGCCCGATCGAGATCACGGGGTTCGACGGGCCGATCACGATCGCGCCCGCCTCCGCGAGCACGTCGATCACCTCGGGCGTCGGCGCGGCCTCGGCGGCGCCGCGGAACTCGACGTCCTCCACGGGGCCCTCGGCGCGACGGCGGATCATGAACTCCTGGAACGGCCACCAGCGGCCGTCGGCCTTCACCTGCGTGCGCACCGGGTCGTCCGTCGCCGGCAACACGCGCGCGCGGACGTCGTAGGCGCGCCGTGCCTCGTCGATCGCCTCCGTCAGCCGCGCGCCCTCCGCGAGCCGGCGCGCCCGCCGCAGGCACAGCGCGAGGTCGCGGTCGCCGAGGTTGAACCACACGTCCTCGCCGAGCTCGCGCAGGCCCTCCATCACGTGGAAGGTGTCCTCGCGCAGGCCCCAGCCGCGTTCGTCGATCCGGTCGGCGAGCCAGAACGTCACCAGGTCCGGGTCGGGGGAGACGTGGGCGCCGTGGACCTCCACGTCGTCGCCCGTGTTGGCTACGACCACCAGATCCTCGGCCACCTCGTCGAGCAGGCCGCGGGCGAGCTTCGCGCCGCCCGTGCCGCCCGCGAGGACTACGACGGGGGCTGCCACAGCACGTCCGGAAGGCCCGTCACGCGGATGCCCGCGTGCGTCTTGTAGCGGGAGTTGATCCCGATCAGCAGCGCGGTCAGCGACTCCGTCGTGCGCGACTGCTCGAGCCGCCCGCAGTCCACGCAGCGAAGCCCCGGCACGCGCTCGATGACCTCCGCCGCCTGGCGCTTGTCGGCCTTCTTGTCGCCGCACACCAGCACGTCCTCGGCGGGCGTCTGCGCCGGGTCGCGCAGCACCGCCGCCGAGACCGTGTGCAGCGCGGAGACCACCCGCACGCCGTCGGGCACCATCTCCGCCGCCTGCTGGGCGGCCGAGCCCTGCCAGACGCCGAGCATGCGCGTGGCGCGGCCCGCGACGGCGGCGGCCAGCGGGACGGTCGCGTCGATCACGAGCTGGCCCTCGCGCAGGTGCTCCTTGAGGTTCGTGAGCGTCTCGGACTGGTTGCGGAACGGCACGCACAGGAACACGACCTCCGAGCGCGCGGCGGCCTCCCCGTTGGCGAAGCCCTCGAAGGCGCCGTCCGGCACCTCGGCGGCGAGCTTGGCGGCGGTCTCCTCGGCGCGGCCCGCGTCGCGGGAGCCGATCACGATCGGGGTGCCCGCGATGCCGAGGCGCAGCGCGAGCCCGTAGCCCAGGGCGCCCGAGGCGCCGATCACGGTGACGGAGTCGGTCATCAGTGGGCGAACCCTAGACTGAGCCGACGTGAGCACCTCGGTCCAGCACGTCCGCATCCGCGAGGTCGGCCCGCGCGACGGCTTCCAGAACGAGCCCGAGGTGATCGCCACCGCCGACAAGGTGCGGCTGATCGAGATGCTCGCCCGCACCGGCCTGCGCCGCCTCGAGGTCACGAGCTTCGTGCGCGCCGACGTGATCCCGCAACTCGCCGACGGGCGCGAGGTGCTCGAGGCGATCGACGTCCCGGAGGACGTCGCGCTCTCGGTGCTGATCCCGAACGAGCGCGGGCTCGAGAACGCCCTCGAGCTGCGCCACCGCTTCCACGAGGTCAACGTCTTCATGTCGGCGACCGAGAGCCACAACCTGGCCAACGTCAACCGCTCCATGGAGGAGTCGATGTCGGGCCTGGAGGCCGTGCTCCAGCGCGCCCGCGAGGAGGGCCTGCGCTGCGAGGCGGTGATCTCCGTCGCCTTCGGCTGCCCCTACGAGGGCCACGTCCCGCCCGAGCGGGTGTTCCAGATCGCGAGGCGGCTGGTCGAGGCCGGCGCCCAGGAGGTCGGCTTCGGCGACACCACGGGGATGGCCAACCCCGCGCAGGTGCGCTCGTTCTTCCCGTCCGCGCAGGACGCGCTCGGCGAGGACGTGGAGCTGACCGCGCACTTCCACAACACGCGCGGCCAGGGGCTCGCCAACGTGCTCGCGGCGCTCGACGCGGGCGTGAGCTCGTTCGAGTCGAGCTTCGGCGAGCTCGGCGGCTGCCCGGTGCCCGAGGGCGCGACCGGCAACGTCGCGACCGAGGACGTGCTCTCGATGCTGCACGAGATGGGGATCGAGACCGGCGTGTCGCTCGAGGCGCTGCTGGAGGCCTCGCGCGCGGCGCAGGAGGTGCTCGGCCGGCCGCTCGGCTCGCACCTGCTCACCGCCGGGCCCGTCGTGTGGAACGGTTGAGCGACCTCACGACGCTGCGGCTCGGCGGGCCGCCGGCGCGGATGGTCGAGGCGCATGCGGAGGGCGAGCTGGCCGAGCTGGTCCGCTCGGCCTACGAGCCGCTGCTGGTGCTGGCCGGCGGCTCCAACGTCGTGGTCGCCGACTCCGGCTTTCCGGGCACGGTCGTGCGCGTGCTCACGCGCGGCGTGCGCCGTGACGGCGAGCGGCTCGAGGTGCAGGCGGGCGAGCCGTGGGACGCGCTCGTGGCCGACTGCGTCGCGCGCGGGCTGCAGGGCTTCGAGTGCCTGAGCGGCATCCCGGGCTCGACCGGCGCGACCCCGATCCAGAACGTCGGCGCCTACGGGCAGGAGGTCGCCGAGACCGTCGAGTCGGTGCGCGTGCTCGATCGCGCGAGCGGCCAGATCGTCGAGCTCTCCGCCGAGGAGTGCGGCTTCCGCTACCGCGGCAGCATCTTCAAGTACCGCGACCGCCACGTCGTGCTCGCCGTGACGTTCCGCCTGCGCGAGTCCGGGGTCTCGGGCCCGCTGCGCTACGCGGAGCTCGCGCGGAGGCTGGACGTGCCGGTCGGCGGCAGCGCGCCGCTCGCCGAGGTGCGCGAGGCCGTGCTCGGCCTGCGCCGCGGCAAGGGCATGGTGATCGACCCGGCCGACCCGGACTCGGTCAGCGCCGGCTCGTTCTTCACCAACCCGATCCTCGAGCCGGGCGACTTCGCGCGGCTGGCGGCCCGGACCGGCGAGGCCGGCGACCCGCCCGCCTTCCCCGAGCCCGACGGCCGGATCAAGACGTCGGCGGCATGGCTGATCGAGCGCGCCGGCTTCCAGCGCGGCTACGGCGAGGGGCCCGTCGGCATCTCCTCCAAGCACACGCTCGCGCTCGTCAACCGCGGCGGCGCGACCACGGCCGACCTGATGGCGCTGGCGCGCGAGATCGCCGCCGGCGTGCGCGAGCGCTTCGGCGTGCACCTGGCCCCCGAGCCCGTGCTCGTGGGCCACGACTGGTAGCGGCGCGGCGCCGCCCCGCGCGCGGCTCAGCGGCCGCTGAACTGCGGCGCGCGCTTCTCGCGGAAGGCGGTGGCGCCCTCCGCGTAGTCCGCCGAGCGCGCGCAGCGCTCCTGCATCGCGACCTCGAGCTCGAGCGTGGCGGCGATCGCCGGCCGCGCGGAGGCGTCCATCACCCGCTTGGCGAGCCCCACGGCGACCGGCGCGCACGCGAGCAGCTCGTCGACGAGCGCCTGCGTGGCGGCCTCGAGCTCCTCGGTTGGGGCGACGCGGTTCGCGAGCCCGATCCGCTCCGCCTCCGTGCCGTCGATCAGCCGGCCGGTCATGATCAGCTCCTTGGCGCGGCCGAGGCCGACGACCTGCGGCAGCCGCGAGGAGCCGCCGACGTCGGGGATCAGCCCGACCCGCGTCTCCGGGAGGCCGACGAGCGCGTCGGCGGCGATCACCCGCATGTCGCACGCGAGCGCGAGCTCCATCGCCCCTCCGATGCACGCGCCCTGGATCTGGCAGACGACGGGCTTGGCCATCTCCTCGGCGATGTTGAACGCCTCGATGCACGCGCGCCGGAACGGCCGCAGCATGTCCGGGTGCTCGGCCAGGTTCGCGAGCGAGCCGAGATCCATGCCCGACGAGAACATCGCGCCCTCGCCGCGCAACACGACGCAGTGCACCGCCGCGTCATCGGCGGCGGCGCGCAGCGCCTCGCCCGTGGCGAGCACGAGCTCCTCGTTGAACGCGTTGCGCTTCTCGGGGCGGTTGAGGACGACGTGGCGGACGGCGCCGCGGTCCTCGGTCTCGACGATGGCCATGGCCGCAGGCTATCGGCGGCCGCGTGCCGGGTAGAGCCCAGGCATGGCCGACCGCAAACCCCGGGCGAGCGAGCTCGCCGACCGCATCGCCGACCTCGAGCCCCTCGACGCCGTCGCCGAGCCGCTCGCCAAGCAGGTGCGCAACCTGCTGCCGGGCGGGCCCGTCAAGGACGTGCTGAGCGGCACCCCCCTCGGCCACGCGCTGCACCCCGTGATGCAGCTCGCGCCGCTGGGGACATGGATGAGCGCGGTGATCCTCGATCTGGTGGGCGGCGAGGACGCCGAGTCCGCCTCGGACCTGCTGGTGGGCACCGGGCTGCTCGCGACCGTGCCGACCGTCGTCACGGGCTGGTCGGACTACGCCGACTCGACCGTCGCCAGCGACCGCGTGCGGCGGATCGGGATCATCCACGCGGCGGCGAACGTCACCGGCGCCGCGCTGTTCGCCGGGTCGCTGATGGCCAAGCGCGGAGGCTCGCGCGGGAAGGGCAAGCTGCTCGCGCTCGCCGGGATGGGCGCCGTGTCGGCGGGCGGCTGGCTCGGCGGCCACCTCTCCTACGCGGAGGGGGTCGGCGTCGACAACACCGTCTTCGAGGACTACCCGGGCGACTGGACGGCGGTGCTCCCGGCCTCGGAGCTGCGCGAGGGCGAGCCGCGCCAGGTCGAGGTCGACGGCGTGCCGATCATGGTCGTGCGCGACGGCGGGCAGCTCCGCGCGCTCGCCGACCGCTGCGCGCACCGCGGCGGCCCGCTCAGCAACGGCAAGATCTCCGACGGGTGCGTGACATGCCCGTGGCACGGGAGCGTGTTCCGGCTCGAGGACGGCTCGGTGGAGCGCGGCCCGGCCGCGTACCCGCAGCCCGCGCTGGACGCGCGCGAGTCCGGGGGCCAGGTCGAGGTGCGCGCCCGCGCGAGCTAGATAGCCTCCTGCGCCGTGTCCGAGACACGGCTCGACCTCCTCCGCCCGCCCCCGCATCGCGGGCCGCTGATCGCGGCCGGAGCGGTCGTGCTCGCGGTCGGCGTGGTGCTGGCCGAGCTGCGCCTCGGCGACGCCGTCAGCGTCATCGTGCACGTGCTCATCACGGGCGTGCCGGCCGCGATCGTGCTCGGGATCGGGCTGCAGCCGGCCGGGGAGGGCGGCCGCCCGCCGGCGTACCAGTCGGTCCTGCTGGTCACGGGCCTGCTCCTGCTCGAGGCGTTCCTGCTGCGGCTGGCCGACGCGCTCGGCGCCGACTTCAACGCGGGCGGCGCCGGGTCGCGCGACACGCTCGTGTGGGGGACGCTGCCGCCGGGCGCGACGGTGTGGACCTCGCTCGTGCTCGCCGCGGTGGCGGGCTGGGCCTCGCTGTCGCGGCGCTCGGCGGTGGCGCTGCTGATCGCGGCGCTGGCGACCGGGTTCGCCCTGCTCGCCGCGGTCGCCTGGATCTTCGACGCCGACTCGCAGGGCCCGTACCGGTTCCTGCTGCTGGCCTGCACGCTCGCGCTGACGCTCGGCTCGCTCGTGCTGCGCGGGAGCGAGCCGCGCCACGCCGAGCAGCTCGTCAACGCGGCCGGCGTCGCCATCCTCGTGATCCCGCTGGTGGCGCTGGCGGCGGGCGCGCTGCAGCTGCTGAGCCTCTTCGGCGGCGGGCCGGATGACCTGCTGCCGGACTTCTGGGAGCTCGTGGTGCTTGCGGCGGGCTGCGGGCTCGTCGCCTACGGCGCCGTCGACCGCGTGCCGGGGGCGGCCTACCTCGGCTTCGCCAACCTCGCGGCGTTCGTCCTCGTCGTCGCGCTGGGCGCCGACGAGACGCTGCGCTGGTGGCCGCTGTGGCTGATCCTGCTCGGCGCCGGCGCGATGCTCGCCGGGCTGCGCCCGCGGGCGCCCCTGCCGCCGGAGCCCGACCCCTACCGGGCGGGCGAGCAGCCGCTCGCGGCGCGGGCGGACGAGGAGATCACGCTTCGCGTCCGCGACGACTCGCCGCCGGGCTGAGCGCGTCGCGCAGCACGGCGGGCTCGGCGCCGACCGCGCGCAGGAGCGCGGCGACGCCTCCCTCGCGCAGAAGCCCGAGCAACACGTGCCCGTCGTCGATCGCCTTGTCGCCGGCCGCGATCGCCTCGCGCAGCGCCAGCTCGAGCGCCTTCTTGCCCTGCGCGTTGAACGGGACGTGGCTCCCACGCGGGCGCCGCCGGCGCTCGAGCGCGCCGGGGCCGAAGTTCTCCTCTGCGCGCCGGCGGATCTCCTCGAGGTCGATGCCGATGGCGGCCAGCGCCTCGCCGTCGAGCCCGCCGGTCACGACCCGCTCGCGCAGCGCGTCGTAGCCGGCGCCGTGGGCGGCGAGCACCCGCGCACCGGGGCCGTTGCCGCCCGCGACGCCGAGCAGCATTTCGGCCGTGCCGATCTCGGGGCTCCCGATCGCGCGCGCCTCGTCCTGCGCACGCTCGACCGCCTCGCGCGCGCCCCTCGTGAACCGCTCGAACATCACCGCTCCCTCCGGGCGAGCAGCCTGCGCCCGCCGCCGTGCTTCTTGTGGACCGCCTGCTTGCTCACGCCGAGCGCCTCGGCGATCTGCTGCCAGGACCACCCGTGGGCCCGGGCGTTGTCGACCTGCAGCGCCTCGAGCGACTCGAGCAGCGCGCGCAGCGACGCGACCGCCGCAAGCCCGACCGCCGGGTCCTTGCTCGCCGTCGCGTCCGCCAGATCCGTGGCCTGCGTCATGGGCGTCAACTTACATTGACGCGGTGCGGTTGTCAACCGAGGTTGACGGCGCTCGACGCATGGCGCCAGCCAGACGGGTACAACATGACGGTGGCCACCCGCGAGACCACCGGCGCGCGCCACGCTCTGCTGACGCGCCTGATCGACCACGCGGCCCTGTTCCCGCCGGCGAGCCTGCCGATGGATGCGGCGCTCGAGGTCGACCGTGCGGCGCGCGGCACGCCGCAGGCGTGGATGCTCCACCGCTTCCTCGTGCCGGCCTCGCGGCTGGCGGAGCTGCCCGAGGGGTTCGACCCGCCGCTCGGCGTGATCGTCGATCGCGACGAGCTGCCGCCGCTGTCCGACCAGGTCGAGGTCGTCGAGGCGCGGCTCGAGCGCGCGGCGACCACCGAGGGCGTGCGGGCGAGGGTGTTCCTCGAGGTCTGGCCGGGCGACGACGCGAAGCTCGACGCGGTGGCGGAGCGCGGCGCGGACGCCAAGGTGCGCTGCGGCGGCGCGACGCCGGACATGTTCCCGTCGCCCGCGGAGCTCGCCCACTTCGTCTGCGGCTGCCGCGACCGCGGGCTCGCGTTCAAGGCGACCGCCGGCCTGCACCACCCGATCCGCGACGGGATCGCCCACGGCTTCCTGAACCTGCTCGGAGCGGCCGTGCTGGCGCACGCCGGCGCCGGGCCGCGTGAGCTGGTCGAGGTGCTGCTCGACGAGGACGCGACCGCGTTCGGCGTCACCGACGACGCGTTCACCGTCCGCGGCAGCGCGTTCGACGCCGAGGCCGTCGCCGCGATGCGGGAGGAGCTGTTCGTCGGCTACGGGAGCTGCTCGTTCTCCGAGCCGGTCGAGGACCTGAGGGGGCTGCGGATCCTCTGATGCGGCGGCGGGAGTTCCTGGTGGGGGCGGCGGGAGTGGCCCTGGGGCCGGCGTTCTGGGAGCGCGCGCTGCACGCACGGGTGCGTGCGGTGGCGTCGTCCTACGGCGCGCTGCGGGCGCCCGACGCCAACGGCCTGCGGCTGCCGCGGGGCTTCTCGTCGCGGCTGATCGCCCGCTCCAACCAGCCCGTGCCGGGCACGGCCTACCCGTGGCACATCTTCCCCGACGGCCAGGCGACGTTCCCGACGGGCGACGGCGGCTGGGTGCTGGTGTCCAACTCGGAGTCCGTGGCCCCCAGCGGCGCCGGCTCCTCGGCGATCCGCTTCCGCAAGAACGGCAAGGTCGCGAGCGCCTACCGGATCCTCGCGGGCACGAACGCCAACTGCGCGGGCGGCGGCACCCCCTGGGGCCGCTGGCTCTCCTGCGAGGAGCACGACTTCGGCCACGTCTGGGAGTGCAACCCGCAGAGCACCGGCCAGGGCGTCATCCGTCCCGCCCTCGGCACCTTCAACCACGAGGCCGTGGCGGTCGACACCACGACGGGCGCGCTGTACATGACCGAGGACCGCCCCGACGGCGGCTTCTACCGCTTCACGCCGGACGCGCCGGGCGACCTGCGCTCGGGCCGGCTGGAGATCGCCGTCGACGCCGCCGGCGGCGGGCTGGCCTTCCAGCCCGTCCCCGACCCGGGCGCCGTGTTCACCCCGACGCGCCAGCAGGTGCCGGGGACCCGCCGCTTCGACGGCGGCGAGGGCATCTGGTACGACGGCGGCACGGTCTACTTCTCCACCAAGGGCGACAACCACGTCTGGGCCTACGACACGGCCACGGGCGCGCTCGGGACGATCTACGAAGGCGGCGGGCCGCTGCGCGGCGTCGACAACCTGACCGTCAACCCGGCCGGCGAGGTGTTCGTCTGCGAGGACGGCGACGACATGCAGATCTGCGTGATCGAGCCCGGCGGGACGGTCGCGCCGTTCCTGCAGCTGACCGGCGAGGCGGCGGCCGGGCTCCCCGATCGCGGCAACGAGCTCGCCGGCGTGATCTTCGACCCGTCGCACACGCGGATGTACTTCTCCGCCCAGCGCGCCTACGGATTCGGCGCCGTCTACGAGGTGCGCGGGCCGTTCAACGGGGCGAGCGCGGCACCGGCGGCCGTCCCGTCGGGGCCGGCGCCGGCCGGCGCGGAGCGCGAGCGGCTGCGGATCCACGTGCCCGCGCGGGTCGAGCTCGCCTCGCTGCGCGCGAAGGGGCTGCCCGTCGAGGTCGAGCTCGCCGAGGGCGAGACGCTGCTGGCCGCGCTGCGCTCGGACGAGCTCGGGCGAGTGCCGGGCAAGCGCGGCTCGACGCCGCGGCCGCACACCGTCACGCTCGCGCGCGCCCGCCGCAAGGGCCGGGCCATGACCGTGCACCTGCGGATCGACCCGGCGGGCGCGCAGCGGCTGCGCGGGAGGCGCTCGACGCCGGCCCGCGTCACCGTGGTCGCCCAGGGCCCCGGCGGCCGCGCGCGGGTCGCGACCCGCGCCGTACGGATCAGCCGCTAGACGGCGGCCCGCGCGGCCGGCAGCTCGGCGGCCAACGCGTCCGCGATCCCGAGCGCGAGGTCGATCGCCCGGTCCGCCGCCGCATCGTCGGCGGCCGCGGCCGTGTCGTCGGGCTGGTGCGAGCGCGCGGCGACGCCGCGGGCGTCGAGGCAGGCGATGCGGATCGCGGGCAGGCGGCCCACGCCCCGCGCCGGGCGGGGGCGGCGCCGGGGCGCGTCGATGTCGAGCGCACCGGCGGCCAGCTCGGCTGCGCGCCGCAGCTGGGGGTGCCGGGCGCGCCAGGCCGGCTCGCCGCCCGTGCACGGGCCGAGCTCGAGCACGACGGTCCGGCTGCGGTCGGGGCGCTCGCGGCGCAGCTGCGCACGCAGCGCGTGCGGACCGGAGGCGCCCGCGCCGTAGAGCACGAGCCCGACCGGGAGCGCCTCGGGGTCGGCGGCCAGCTCCTCGTGCACGGCGAGCGCGACGGCCGCCGCCGACGCGGGACCCGCGCCGGGGGAGTGCTCCGACAGCCCGATGTCCAGGACCGCGGCGAGCGCGGCGATCAGCACGACGGTCGGGACGAGCTGGATCGCGCCGAGCCAGGTCGCGTCGACGCCGGCGGAGCGCGCTGCCGCGGCGCCCGCGATCACCAGCGCGCAGCCGGCCAGCCACGGCCGCACGTCGCCGAGGCGGGCGGCCGCCGCGCGCCAGCGGTCGTTGAGCACCAGGCCGCGGCGCGGCGCGTCATAGGGTGCGCACACGAGCAGCGTCACCCCCTCGTCGGGCGGCGCCGGCAGCGCGACCACGTTCTGCGTCGCCCGGCGGCCCGTGAGCAGCCGCAGCGGGCTCGTGAGCCCGGCGCCCTCCAGCGCGAGCGACACCGCCGCCAGCGTCGCCGCGATCACCCCGGCGAGCGGCCAGGCCACCGACGCGAGGCTGCCGCCGACGGCGAGGGCCGCCGCCAGCGCGACGGGCCACGCCCAGCCCGGCCGCACCCAGAACGTGTCCACCCAGGCGTGATGGCCGCGCTCGGCCAGGTCGCGCTCGAGCGCGACCGCGGCGCGCCGCTCGGCGTCCGTCCCCGCGCCGCGGCCGGGGATCGCCGCCAGGCGTTCGATCGTCTCGCGTGTGGGCACCCCGTGCAGCATGGCAATAGCCTCCACGACCCTCATGACCGATGTCGCATTCGCCGGCCTCGCCGAGCACGCCGCCATGCTCGACCGCGGGGAGACCACCTCACAGGAGCTCACCGAGCTGTTCCTGTCGCGCATCGAGCGCCACGACCCGGCGCTCAACGCGTTCCGGGTCGTCTTCGACGAGATGGCCCGCGCCGAGGCCGCCCAGGCCGACGCCCGCCGCCGCAGCGGCGACAAGCGCCCGCTGCTCGGCATCCCGCTGGCGGTCAAGGACGACACCGACATCGCCGGGCACGTCACCGCCATGGGCACCTGCGCCGTCGACGAGCCGGCGAGCGCGGACTCCGAGGTCGTGCGGCGGCTGCGCAGCGCGGGCGCCGTGATCCTCGGCAAGACGCATGTGCCCGAGATGATGATCGTGCCGTTCACGGAGTCGCCGACGTTCGGCATCACCCGCAACCCGTGGGACCTGCAGCGCACGCCCGGCGGCTCGAGCGGCGGCTCGGCGGCCGCCGTCGCGGCGGGCCTGTGCTCAGCGGCGCTCGGCTCCGACGGGGGCGGGTCGATCCGCATCCCGGCGGCCTGCTGCGGCCTGTTCGGGCTCAAGCCGCAGCGCGGCCGCGTGCCGACCGCGCCGATGGACGAGCCGTGGCACGGGCTCTCGACCTGGGGCGCGATCACGCGCCGGGTCGCCGACAGCGCCCGCTTCTACGACGCGATCGCGGACCCGGGAACGCCGCCGCTCGCGGAGGTCGCGGCCCGCGAGCCCGGCAAGCTGCGGATCGCCGTCACCCGCAACGTCCCGCCGGTGATCGCGACGCGCCCCGACGCCGAGCAGCTCGGCGGGCTGCTGGGCACCGCCGACCTGCTGCGCTCGCTCGGGCACGAGGTCGTCGAGCGCGACTACCCGTGGGGCATGGTGTTCGGCAACTTCATCGTCCGCTACCTGCGCGGCATCGCCGACGAGTCCGCCAAGCTGCCCCACCCGGAGCGGTTCTCGCGCCGCACGCGCGGCTACATGCGGCTGGGCTCGCTGATCCCGGACGCCGTGCTCGCCCGTGCACGGGCCGAGGAGGCGAAGGACCGCGAGCGCGGCAACGCGATCTTCCGCGACGGGTTCGACCTCGTGGTGATGCCGATGTTCGCCCGCCGGCCGCCGAAGGTCATGTACCACGACGGCCGCTCGGCGTTCTGGACCCTGAACTCCAACGGGCGCTTCGTGCCCTACCCGCCGGTCTTCAACCACACGGGCCAGCCAGCCGCCGCGGTGCCGGCCGGCTTCACGGCCGACGGCTTCCCGCTGTCGGTGCAGCTCGTCGCGCCGCCCGACGGGGAGGGGCTGCTGCTGTCGCTCGCCGCGCAGCTCGAGCGCGAGCGCGACTGGCCCTCCCACCGGCCGCCCGCGACACCATGAGCGCCGCCGAGCTGCGCGAGCTCGCCGAGCGGGTCGCTCGCGAGGCGGGTGCGCAGCTGCTGGAGGCCTTCGGCGGCCCGGCGGTCGCGGTCGAGGCGAAGAGCACGCCGACCGACCTGGTCTCCGCGGCGGACACGGCGGCGGAGCAGCTCATCCACGAGCGGATCGCCGCGGAGCGGCCCGACGACGGCTTCCTGGGCGAGGAGGGAGCGGACGAGGCGGGCAGCACCGGGCTGCGCTGGGTCGTCGACCCGCTCGACGGGACGGCGAACTTCCTCTTCGGGATCCCGCAGTGGGCGGTGTCGATCGCGGTCGAGGACGCCGACGGCGCGGTCGCCGGCGTGGTCTTCGACCCGCCGCGCGGCGAGCTGTGGGCGGCCGAGCGCGACGGCGACGCCACGCTCGACGGCGTGCCCGTGCGGGGCTCGCAGCGCGCTGAGCTGGCCACCGCGCTGGTCGCGACGGGGTTCGGCTACGACGCCGAGGTGCGCCGCGCGCAGGCGGCCACGGTGGCCGCGCTGCTGCCGGACGTGCGCGACGTCCGCCGCTTCGGGGCCGCCGCGCTGGACCTCGCCTGGTGCGCCGCCGGGCGCTTCGACGGCTACTACGAGCGCGGCGTGAAGCACTGGGACATCGCCGCAGGCAGCCTGCTGTGCGAGCGCGCGGGCCTCGTGGTCGAGACGCTGCCCGAGGCGCCGCCGCAGGCGAGCGGGATGCTCGTGGCTCCACCCGGCCTTGTTGACGCGCTGCGCGCTCGCGTCGCCTGATTCCCGTCCCGGGCGGGTACGCGGACCACATGCTCATCGCCGGCGTCGCAGCCTTCTGCGTTCTCATCCTCATCCTCGCCTTCCTCGTACCGCGGCTCTCGCGCCATCCGGAGCGGGGCGGCCAGAAGATCCTCGGCACGGGCGGCCGCACCGCGGGCAAGGCCCCCGGCAAGCTCGGGCGCTTCGCCCGCAAGCCGTTCGACAGCTCGCAGAAGGCCGTCTCGAAGAGCGGGCAGACCGGCCGCAAGGGCCGGTCGAAACTTCCTCTGTAGAAGGTTTCGCCTGCCAGGCGAGGTTACGCCGGCGTGCCCGTGGCGTCGAGGCCGGCGCGCAGCTCCCGCACCTTCTCGCGGTAGGCCTTCTCGTCGCCGCCGAGGAGGTGCGAGCCCCAGCGCACGCCGTTGTGGACGTGCGGGACCTCGTCCGCGAGCAGGTAGTCGAATACGCGCGCGACCGTGGTCTGGCCGAGCTCGACCAGGACCTTGCGGCGGTGCGAGTGCCGCCACATCGCCTTCTGCTCGCTCGTGCCGTTGAACAGCACCAGGCGCGAGAGCAGGTCCAGGCGGTAGATCGACTTGAAGTAGCCGAACCCGATCGGGAAGTCGCCCCAGCGGCAGCCGAGCTCGGTCGCCATCAGGCGGTCGTGGACCTCGGCGTGGCGGATCTCGTCCCACGTCTGCCGCGCCATGTCGACGTGGAAGTCCCAGGGCATCTCGGGGTGCTCGTGCGAGTTGCGCGCCATCAGCTCGGCCGCGCACAGCTCCGCGTCCATCAGCCCGTGGAAGAAGTGCTTCTGCTCCTCCGGGTCCGTCGGGACGTGGTTCTCGTCGCCGTTGATGTAGAGGTCGTCGGTGAGGTAGGTGTCGCCCTCCTCGGTGACGTCGACGTAGTCGTCGCGGGCCGGCTCGTCGAGCGGCGGCATGACCGTCAGCTCGCGCACCTCGCGCAGGCGGATCGGCAGGGCGCCGAGGTCCGCGAACGCGGGCTTCGCCGTGGCCGGCAGCTCGACCGTGTGGCGCTCCTGCCGGTGCAGGATCTGGGTCAGCAGGCGCAGCGACGGCTCGTCGACGATCGGGTCGAGCGTGTCGAGGTGGATGCGGATCGCGGCGACGAGCGTCGGCTTGAGCTCGCCGTAGGCGATCTCCACGTACTGGGCGCTCGTGGTCGCGCCGTTGGCGCGGTCCAGCAGCGCGGCGAGCTCCTCGGCGGGGGCGCCGGGGTAGTCGCTCGGGGTGCGCAGCTCGTAGAGCCGGCGCTTGATCTTCGTGACGGAGCGGGCGTCGTCGTGGAGGTGGTCGCCGATGGCGTACTTGACCTCGAGGCGCGGCTCGAGCGGGAGCCAGCCGCAGGACAGGTGCACCAGCTCGCGCAGCACGTGGAAGTAGTTCGAGAAGCGGATCGCGTTCTCGTCGACGTCGTAGCCGCCCTTGAGGGGCTCAAGGCTCGTGGCCATGCAGGACCTCCTGTTCTTCGTCCTCGGCGAGGAGCCGGCGCTTGTGGCGCCCGATCACGCTCGGCAGCAGTCCGCCGCCCGCGCTCACGTTGATGACGGCTCGGTCCGAGATACGGGTGATCGAGCCGGCATAACGGCCTCCGATGCCGAAGGGGTTGATGTTGAAGTGCTTGAGGCGCATGTGGACGTGCCCGTCCTCGATCGTCGGGAACATCTCCTCGGGCACGGGGAGGTACTCCTGGACGATGAAGTCCTCGCGCGCGGCGTGCGTGTCGAGGATCGCGTCCCACTCGGCCTGCGGCGTCTCCATCCCGAGCGCCACGTTATGCCCGCCGTAGTCCGACGCGGGCTTGAGCACGAGCCGCTCGCGGTTGTCGGCGACGAACGGCAGCAGGTCGATCTTCCAGTCGCCGTAGTTGGTGCGGCCGTCGCGCAGGATCCGCGTCCACGGGATCGTGGCGTCGATCACCTCCTGCTCGTCGCCCTTGATCAGGTGGGCGAAGCGGTGGTCGCAGAAGAGCGCGAACAGCTTCTTGTTGTTCGCCACGCGGCTGCGGAACGGGTTCACCACGCACACGCGCCCGTCGCGGGCGGCGGCCACGAGGTCGGACTGGTCGAGGTCCTCGAGCAGCGCGCGCCGGTAGACGAGCTGGACCGCCTGGCCGCCCACGCTCAGCGTGGAGCCGTCGTAGCGCAGGTCGTCGAGCGTGCAGTGCAGCGCCTCGAGGCCCGTGGCCGCGGCGGCGGCGCAGATGATCCGGAACTCCGGCACGGACGGCGAGCCCTCGGCGTCGACGAGGGCGAGCGTCGGGCTCTCCGGAAGGTCCGGATGCCCGGCGCGGACGTGCGCGTAGGCGTCGCTGAGGGTGCCGATCAGCTCGGGCAGGATCGGCGTGTAGGTCATGTCGAATTCCTGCCGGACGCGCGGGAGGTCGATCGTCGAGCTCAGCCCCGCGTGCAGGATGTCCGTGTAGCCCGTGCCGGCGGGCGAGTCCGCGTTGAACTCGAGGAACTTGACGTCGTAGCCCGTCAGGAACGCGTCCAGCCGGCAGATCCGCATCGGCCGCGGGAAGCCCGGCTCGATCCGGATCAGCGAGTCCTCCACGGGCGAGACGGCGAGCTCCTCGCGCAGGGCCTCGTCGGTCGGGTAGGCGTCGCAGAAGCGATCCAGCACGGCCGAGAGCGCCTGCACGGCGTGCTTGACCCGGCGCTGCTGGCCGGGGGAGATGAAGTGCGGCATCAGCACGAACGGGATCGTCTGGCCGGCGAAGATCACGTCGTGCTCGTCGAGCCACGCCTCGAGCTTGGACTCGAGCCCGGCACAGCTGTCACCGAGCTTGGAGAGCTCGACGAGGTACTGCAGCTTGAGGTTGTTGACGTGGTCGATCACGGAAGGTCGCCTGATGCCCGGGGCGGGACTCGAACCCGCACGTCCCGAAGGACAATGGATTTTGAGTCCATCGCGTCTGCCAGTTCCACCACCCGGGCTGGGCGAGCTACATCGTACGGCGCGCGAGGAGATCGGCTCGCCGCTGCGAATGCCAGCGGAAGGATGGGCTGGCTGTTCTACTCGCTGACGACGGTGGCGCTGTTCGCGCTCTGGAGCCTGCTCGGCAAGGTCGCGCTGCGCACGGCGACGCCCGTGCAGACCACGCTGCTCTACGGGATCGCCGCGGCGCTCGTGGCCGTGGCCGCGATCGCGATCGGCCAACGCACCGCCGGGTGGTCGGCGGGGACGCTGTGGGTCGGGGTGCTGAGCGCGGCGTGCGGTGCGCTCGGGCTGCTGACCTTCTACCTCGCGCTGGATCGCGGCAACGCGAGCCTGGCGGTGCCGGTGATCGGCTTCTACCCGGCCGTCGTGGCCGTGGCGTCGGTGCTCTTCCTCGACGAGAAGCTCAGCGGGCTGCAGGTCGCCGGGGTCGCGCTCGCGGTCGCGGGCGTCGCGCTGATCGGCGCCGCCGGCTAGGCCGGGGCGGGGGAGGCGTCGCCGCGCTCGGGGCGCTGCTCGGGATCGGGCTCGCGGCCGCCGCGGTCAGGCTCGTCCTCGTCGTCGGGGTGGTGCTCCACCTCGACGTTCCAGGCCTGGCGGAAGCCGCTCATGGCGAACGCGATCAGCAGGATCTGCAGCGGGACCATCAGCGCGGTGAGCAGGCCGATGATCCCCTCGTCGAGCGTCGGGTTCGTGAAGCCGGCCTTGTCGCGGTCGAACCACTGCGGCGTCGAGACGGCAGCGAAGATCAGCATGATGATCGCCATGGCGGCGACCAGCGGCAGCACGCCGCGGCTCCAGCGCAGCACGAAGAACGCCATCGCGACGTAGAAGACGATGTAGAAGAGCTGAAGCGGCTTCGCTCCCTCGAGCACGTCCCAGCCGCCCCACGTGATGATCGCCAGCAGCCCGGCCGAGGCGAGCAGCAGGACGACCACGATCAGCCGCGTGACCTTCGACGAGGCCTTCTTGCGGTTGGGGCGCTCGATCCGGACGTTGCGTTCTTCGTCGTCTGCCATGGCGTTCGCGACCTTACAATCTCCGGGCTGGACACGCGCCGGATGGCGCGAGCGGGCGTGGCGGAACTGGTAGACGCGCGAGGTTTAGGTCCTCGTGGCCGCAAGCCGTGGGGGTTCGAGTCCCTCCGCCCGCATGGGTAGTGACGATCACATGGGCCTGATTACCCTGCATCGGGGCGATATCACCACGGACGCCGAGGCGGACGCGATCGTCAACGCCGCCAACTCGAGCCTGCTGGGCGGCGGAGGCGTCGACGGCGCGATCCATCGCGCCGCCGGGCCCGAGCTGCTCGAGGAGTGCCGGACGATCGGCGGCTGCGACCCCGGCGACGCGAAGATCACCGGCGCCGGCCGCCTCCCCGCGCGGCACGTCATCCACGCCGTCGGCCCGGTCTGGCACGGGGGAAAGGACGGCGAGCCCGAGCTGCTCGCCTCCTGCTACCGCCGCGCGATCGGGCTGGCCGCGGAGCACGGCTGCGCCCGCGTCGCCTTCCCGGCGATCTCCGCGGGCGTCTACGGCTACCCGATCGACCAGGCCGCCCGCGTGGCCGTCGACGCGACCCGCGCGGCGATGGAGCGACACCCCGAGGTCGAGGAGGCGCGCTTCTGGCTGTTCGGCGACGCCGCCTACGAGGCGTTCGAGCGGGCCGCCGGCGAATGAGCTCGATCGACGAGCTGCTCGCGCAGGCCCGCGAGCGCATCGACCGCGTCGAGCCGGCCGCCGCGCTCGAGGAGATGCGCGCCGGCGCCGTGCTCGTCGACATCCGCTCCGAGTCCCAGATCGCGCGCGACGGCGCCGTCCCGGGCGCGGTGGTCATCGCCCGCAACGTGCTCGAGTGGCGCTGCGCTCCCGACGGCGACCGCCGCGACCCGCGCCTCAGCGATCCCGAAGGCCGCGTGATCCTGATGTGCGACGGCGGCTTCCAGTCCAGCCTCGCCGCGGCCAACCTCACGGCGCTCGGCCTGCGCCGCGCGGCCGACCTCGTCGGGGGCTTCCAGGCCTGGCGGGAGGCCGGCCTGCCGGTCACTGCTTCGGCCCGATGAACGCGTCGAGCGCCGCCACGCTTTGGCGATGCGACACCGAGATGTTGCGGTGGTTCGACTGCGTCCAGCGGACCCCCAGCCGGTCGCAGTACTCGCAGAACAGCCCGCGGATGTCCGCCGACAGGTTCGAGAAGAAGTAGCGCGGATACGCGTACTCGGCGACCCGCCCGCTCGGGAGCTTCGTCTTGAAGCGGTTGACGGTGCGGCAGCCGTCCGAGTGGATCAGCCCGCGCAGGAACTCTCGCGGATACGCATCCACGACCTCACGCTGCCACGGCTGGAGTACGATCGGGCGCTCGTGCTTGCGGCCGGGACCGTGCTGCGGAAACGCCTCGGGCCACAGCCGGCTCCCGCCGACGACGCGGATGCATCCGAGCGTCTTGTGCATCCCGATGTGACAGCCGGGGGAGGCGAGCTGCATCGCGACCCAGCAGTCGTCGATCAGCTCGGGATAGCCCGCGTCGCACGCAATCACCAGCTGGCAAGCAGGTCCCCGCCAGGCGTCCACGTAGCCATCGCCGAGGTACATGCCGAGCAGGTAGCTGTACGAGCGCCGTTCAGGTGGTCGATACGTCACGAACGCATGTTCGCATTAGAGTCGGACGAAATTCTGTCGACGGGCCCTCTAGACTGGCGGGTCCGTCCGCGTCAGGCGGTACGTTGGGGGACTGGTCTAATGGTCACGACGGCGGTCTCCAAAACCGCAGATTGGGGTTCGATTCCCTGGTCCCCCGCTCCCAGCCGCACCTGAGGAGCCCGCGCAACACCTGCGGTCCGCGTCCGTTCAAGGACGCGAAGTGCTCCTCGATTCCTCGCTGCCGATATACACCGCTCTCATGGGCGAGATCGCGCCGGGCAGCGTGTTCGCGGGGCACGAGATCGAGGCGATCTCGGGGCGCGGCGGCATGGGCGTCGTGTACCGCGCCCGGCAGCGCTCGCTGGACCGGACCGTCGCCCTGAAGGTGATCGCGCCGAACCTGATGCAGGACGCCGCGATCCGCCGGCGGTTCGTGCGCGAGTCGCGCATCGCCGCCTCGATCGACCACCCCAACGTCATCCCGATCTACTACACGGGTGAGGAGGACGGCGTCGCGTTCATCGCGATGCGCTACGTCCCCGGCGACGACGTCCGCACGCTGGTGCGCCGCGAGGGCCGGCTCGACCCGCGCCGCGCGGCGCGCATCGTCGCCCAGGTCGCGGCGGCGCTCGACGCGGCGCATGCGGCCGGCCTGGTCCACCGCGACGTCAAGCCCGCCAACGTCCTGCTCGGTCCCGAGGACCACGTCTACCTGACCGACTTCGGCCTGACCAAGCACGTGCTCAGCGAAGCCGGCGCGACCCGTCCCGGGCACTGGGTCGGGACGCTGGACTTCGTCGCGCCGGAGCAGATCCGCGGCGAGCGGATCGACGCCCGCGCCGACGTGTACGGGCTCGCCTGCCTGCTGCACTACATGCTCTCGGGCCGCCCGCCATACGACCACGACAGCGACGAGGCCAAGCTGTGGGCGCACCTGTCGGCCGAGCCGCCGCGGATCACCGAGGCGGCGCCCGGCGTGCCGGCGGCCTTCGACGACGTGATCCGCCGCGGGCTCGCCAAGGCACCGGCCGACCGCTTCCCCTCGGCGGGCGACTTCGGCCGCGCGGCGCTCGCGGCCGTCGCCGGCGAGCACGTCACCGAGGAGGAGCGCACCGTCGCGGTCGGTCCCGCCGCGCCGCCGGACGCCGAGACGGCGACCGCCGCGACGCGTCCGGCGCTCCCCGGCGAGGCGCCGGCAGCGCTCACCGAAGCCGCGCCGACCGAGGTCGCGCCGGCGCGTCGCCGCTCGGTGTGGCCGCTCGCCGCCGGGGCCGCCGTCATGGTGGCCGCGATCGTCGCCGCCGGCTTCGCAACGATCCCCGACGACACCCCGCCGGCCGCGACACCCACCCCCACGGCCACCGCCGTCGCCGCGGAGCCGACGGTGACGGCCCGGGTCATGGTCGGCGGCCGCCCGAACTCGCTCGCGGCCGGCGGCGGGCGCATCTGGGCCGGGCAGTTCGCCGGCCAGCGGCTCACGGCGATCGACAGCCGCGACGCCAAGATCGTCGAGCAGCTCCGTCCGGAGGTGGGGGAGGGGCTGCGCGAGCTGCAGATGGTCGGCGACACGCTCTGGGTGCTCAACTCGCGCGCCCAGCGGGTGCTGCGGATCGACGCGCGGACAGGGCGCAGCGCCGGCGCCGCGATCGAGCTTCCCGGCGTCCCGACCGCGATGGCCTGCGACGGCGAGACGCTGTGGGTCGCCATCCGCGTACAGAACTTCGGCGCCGGCGACACGCTGCTGCGCTACGACGCCCGGACCGGCGCCCTCGAGCAGACCCTCCAGGTTCGCGACTTCGTCACCTCGATGGTGATCGCCCGGGGGGCGCTGTGGATGGTGACGCCGACCCCGACCACGCTCGTCCGCCACGACCCCGAGACGGGCAAGCGCCGGCGCATGAAGCTCGGCGGGAACACCCCGTCGGACCTCGCGTACGGCCGCGGGGCGATCTGGGCGACGCTGTCCGACGCCGACCAGCTCGTGCGGATCGACCCGAAGACGTTCAACTCGGCGGCCGTCGCGGTCGGCCGCGAGCCCGCCGGGATCGCGATCCGCGACGACGACGTCTGGGTCGCCAACCGCGCCTCGAGCACGCTGACCCGCGTCGACACCGGCAGCGACCGGCTGCGGTCCGAGGAGCTCGAGGTCCCGCTGAACCCGTCGGCGATCGTCGCCGCCGGGCGCGGCGTGTGGACGGGCAGCCTGGCGACCGGGCGGATCGTCGAGGTCGCCGTCCCTTAGAGGTCGCGACGGGTGATCACGCCCGAGCGCAGCGCCTGCAGCGCGAGCGAGGCGCGCTTCTGGTTCTGCGGCAGGTCGTCCACGCCGAAGGCCGCGAACAGCGCCCGCAGGTTGCTCTTGACCGCGTCGACGCTGACGACGAGCTCGTCGGCGATCTGCTGGTTGGTCGCCGGCGTCGAGTAGCTCGAGTCCTTGAACGGCCGGCACAGCGCGACCAGCACGCGCCGCTGAGCCGGGGTCAGCAGCTCCGCGACGTGCGGGCCGACGGAGGTCACCGTCGGGGTCGAGGGTGAGTCGCCCGGCGGCGAGCAGAACGCGATCTGCGTGCCGCCGATCTCGATCACGTCGCCGTCGCGCAGCCGGCGCCGGCCCGTGATGCGGCTCCCGCCGACGTAGGTGCCGTTGTGGGAGAGGCCGTCGTCGACGACGGTCCACTCGGCGCCGGCGCGCTCGAGCTGCGCGTGCGCGCGGGAGACCTCCGAGTCCCAGTCCAGGCAGACGTCGTTGCCGGGCCGGCGGCCGATCGTGACGGGCCCGTCGCCGTCGAGGACGTGGAGCACCTGCCCGCCGTCGCCGTCGCGGTAGAGCAGGAAGGGGTCGTTGCTGCGCTCGGCCAGGATCCGTTCCTGGAGCTCGCGCGGGGTCGCGCCATGTGGCTCGAGCGGGGAGTCCGGCACCGCTGAGGGAGCCTAACCCTTGGGTGGGAGAGACCTCCACCTCCGGTGCGCTCGCTCCCACCCTGTGGCCGATGTCCGCGGGAGCCGTTCCCGCGGAGGCTCGGAGCATGCTTCGAGCCGCTCTCCCCATCGCCCTCGCCGTCGCCGCCCTGGCCGCCCCTGTCACCGCCTCCGCCCTGGACGAGCAGGGCTACTGGGCGGTCGCCGACCGCCTCCAGACGCAGATGGACCGCTACTGGGACGACCGCGCCGGCTACTTCACCGGCACCTTCGCGGGGGCGAACGCGGACGCGCTGCTCGTCTACTCCGTCGCCGCCCGCAGCGGCCACCGCGGCCCGGCGCGCGACGACGCCCGCGCGCGGCGGCTCGTCGATGCGCTCGTCTCCTCGCCGCCCTACACCGCGACGCTGCCGCCGCCGCGCCCCGGCTCGCTCCGCCACGCGCCCGGCTTCACGAGCTCGATGGAGTCGACGCGCGCGCCCCAGCACATGGTCTTCGACACGGAGATCGTCGACGGCCTGCGCCACGCCTGGCTCGCGCGCCGCGAGCTCGGGCTGAGCGCGCGCCAGTCGGCGCTGATCGCCGGCCGCATCCACTCGACCGCGCGCGGCAGCTTCTACCGCTGGCCCGCGATCCGGCTCAACCAGATCAACTGGTACGCGCTGATGTATGCCGCGGACGCGACCGTGACGGGCGACGCCCGCATGCTGCGCCGCGACCTCAAGCTGCAGATCGCCCGGTTCGTCGCCGGCGCCCGCGCGCACGGCGCGACCGCCGGCAACCTCGGCGCGGGCCTGAGCTTCCACTACCTCCCGCACATGCGGCTCTCGCACCCGATGAACGTCGACTCCGCGGAGTACGCGAACATCACCGCGTCGTTCGCGCGCGAGTACGCGCAGGCGCGCCGTGCGGGGATGCCCGCTCCGTCGCCCGCCGCCCGGCGGCTGCTGCGGGCGTGGCTCACTCGCGTGCTGACGGGCTACTGGACGCACGGCGGCTACGTCAACTGGGACACGGGCTTCGGCTTCCGCCGCTGGCATCAGGCGAAGAAGTTCGGGATCAGCCAGCAGGCGCTGATCGGCATCGCGTCGGCACCGGGGCTGGTCGACGACCGGACGCGCCGCTGGGCGAAGTGGATGCTCGACCGCGGCTTCGACTTCTACGAGCGCCAGCTCGGCCGCCAGTCCGCTCCCCCCGGCGTGTTCTTCGGCGTCCACGAGGTGCCGCAGGCGAGCAGCAGCGCACGCCTGGCCCTGGCCCGGGTGGCCTCCAACGCCGCCCGCGCGGTCGCCGCCGGGCTCGGCAGCGCCCGCTCGAGCGAGCCGCCCGCGCTGTACGCCTTCGATCCCGACACCGGGCGGCTGGCCGTCACCACGCCCGACTACAACACGGTCATCGTCCCGAGCAGCCGCGGCGCGTTCCCCTACGGCGGGATCGACGTCGCCCGGCTCTTCGACGGCCGGCAGGAGGTCGCCGCCGGGATCGGCGGCCGACCGCCCGCGTCGTTCGGCCTGCTCGTGCGCAACATCTCGGGCCGGCGCACCTTCGCCACCCAGCTCCACGATCGCGGGCGGCTGTGGCTCACCCGGGCGCCGCACGGCGTCGGGGCGCGCAGCTCGGCGTGGACGGGCCGGTCCTACGCGGGCGCCTTCCAGGACCTCCGCGCGGCGGGAATCGCCCGCGGCAACGGCTGGACGGGCCGCTCCACCCACCGCTTCACGCACTACTTCATCCAGACGAGCTGGTCCCTGCGCCGGATCAGCGCCCGCGGGCGCGCGACGGTCGACGTCCTGTTCCCGAGCTGGGGCGACGACGCCGAGGTCGAGGCCATCATGCGCGACGGCACGGTCCGGCGGGTCGGCCCCGTGCGCATCCCGCTCGCCCGGATCGGCCACCTGCTGGTGAGGAGCCGGCACGGCGCGTACGTCGTCTACCCGCGGACGCGGCCGCGCGGCGCGACGATCCACCTGCTGCGCACGAGCCCGCAGAGCTCGGCGCCGCGCCCCGGACCGACGCTGGCCGTGCAGATCGCGCGCGAGAGCGGCGCCCGGACCGCGCGCTTCAGCGCCCGCTACGCGCCCGTGGAACGCGAGCGGGCCGCGGAGACCGCGGCCCGCTTGGCGAATGACCGGTGATGGGGCGCCTCCCGCCGGTGCAGATCTCTCGCGCGCTCGCCCCGCCAGGCGGGCGCGCTTGATATCTAGCGGCGGGGCGGCTCCACGAGAACCAGCTTGCCCCGGTTGAGCATCTGCGCGATCGCGCAGGCCTTCTCGATCTGCGAGTAGGTGTAGCGCACCGGGTTATGGAGGGTCTCGATGTGGACGCCAGGGATCTGCATGATGAAAAGGTGATTCCCAAAATGTCATCGTCCGTACCCTCGACAATCTTCAATAGCGATCATCTGACCGGACGGGTGATCCTCGTCACGGGCGGTGGCTCCAACCTCGGGCGGGCTGCGGCGATCGAACTCGCGGCCTGCGGGGCGCAAGTCGTGGTTGCAGGTCGCCGTGAAGGTGTGCTAGCGGAGACGTGCTCGCTGATCGGGCCCTCGGCGGGTTGGGTGGCCGGCGACATCCGCCGCGACGACGACGCGGAGCGGATCGTCCGCGAATGCCTCTCCCGCCACGGTCGTCTCGACGTGCTCGTCAACAACGCCGGCGGCCAGTACTTCGTCCCCGCGGAGGCGATCGAGCCGAAGGGCTGGCGAGCGGTCACGGGCCTGAACGTCGGCGGCACCGAGCGCATGACCCGGCTCGCCGCCGAGCTCGCGATGCGCCCGGCCGGGGGAGGGACCATCGTCAACATCACGCTCTCGCCGCACCACGGCCTCACGGGGATGACGCACTCGAGCGCCGCCCGTGCCGCCGTCGAGGGTTACACGCGCGCGCTCGCGCGTGAGTGGGCCGCCGACGGGATCGCCGTGCTCGCCCTGGCGGCGGGCCACTTCGACACGGCCTCGCTGCGCAAGTACCCCGACGTCGTCTGGAAGGGCGCCGCCCGCTCGGTGCCTCTGCAGCGCCTCGGCCGCGAGCAGGAGCACGCCTGGCTCGTCGCGCTGGCGGCCTCGCCTCTGGGGCGCTCACTGTCGGGCTCCGTGATCACGCTGGACGGAGCCCGCGACAACTGGTTCGGACCCTGGCCCCCGCCGTCGCTGGTTGAGGACGAGGGAGCCGTGCCGACCGAAGCGCGCAAGCCCCGTTCCTGAGACCGGTCACGCCGCCCTATCATCACGGTGCTCCAGCGGGCGTGGTGTAGCGGTAACACGTGAGCCTTCCAAGCTCGAGTCACGAGTTCGATCCTCGTCGCCCGCTTCCCGCACGGCTTCAGACATCAGCGCCCGAACCGTGCCCCTCCGGCGGAATGTCCGTCGGCGATGACAATTCGCGCACACCACCTGGCATTTTTCGATTTCGGCGAGGAGGCTCTGCCAGCTGCGGTTCACCAGGCCCTTGCCGATGTCGAAGCGCTTGTCGCGTAGGTGATCGAACTCGAGAACGAGCGGGTCCGTCTCGCCGCAGTCGGTGCACGGATGGAGCACGAAGTAGTCGAGGAGGAATGCCGTCCGCTCGCGCGACAGCCGCTGTTTCTGGGCGCGGGCCTGATCGATGTACCTCTGCTTGTTCGCAAGGTAGTGCTCTCGCCCGTATGCCGAACGGCATGGCCGGCAAAACGTGTCCCGCTGCAGCTTGCGCCTCCGCCGCCAGGCGAAGTCCGTGGCCGGCTTGCTCTCACCGCAGCGACAACACAGGATTCGGTCGGGCGGCTTTGTCACGAACACATGTTCCCATCACGTTCGGACAGAACCCCCCGAGCGAGAGCGCGTAGACTGGACCCCGTCACGGGGAGTGGCGCAGTCTGGTAGCGCACCCGGCTGGGGGCCGGGCGGTCGCAGGTTCAAATCCTGTCTCCCCGATCGCAGGAAAGCCCTGCTAGCGGAGCGTATTTTGCCACTCTGCGGCGGCTTGCTGACGGGGACGATACGGGGACCATATTCGTCGGGATTCGGTATGGGCCAGGGGCACAATTTGGCTCTAGCGCGGAATCTGACGGCTACGACGCGCGGCTATCGGGCCTCAACGGTGCGTTGCGCCCGTTCCGGAACCGTGTGGTCGCAGGTTGAATCGCGCCGGGTTGTGGTCCCGGCGGCCGCGGGTTCGAGTCCCGTCGCTCACCCACTCGAGCCGATCCCTGTGAAGGGCTTCCGGGTTCCGTAGGTGCGTATCGCGGTCGGTCGTGAGTGTTCCTCCGAGGCACACACGGTTGGCGCGGGCACCGTCACAACCGCCCGCTGCTTTGAACGAAGGCGCAAGCAGTGACCAATGAGGCTCTCATGACCCCGCGCACACTGACGTCGCCCCGGCCGTGACGCTCGCGGTCCTCGCGACGTTCGTGCTGGGTGGCGCCGCCTCGGACATTGCGGCGCGCGGCGCGCGGCGCGATAGTGGCCTCCGCTCTGTTGCATTGCACCGCGCCGTCAGGAGCCGGACTCCGTCGTGCAGAGCAACCTGACGGTGCTCGGCGGCGGTGAGCGGCGGGTCTGAGCCTCGCGCAAGGCGGTCGGCGCTGGATCTTGACCCGTGCCCGTGGGTCAGGCTAGCGTCGGTGTTGGACCCAAGACCCCGCTCGAGGAGGGACGATGTCCAGCACGTCGGTCGGAGCTGCATCCACCGCGGTCGACCGCCAGTTCGCCGCCGAGTTCGCCGAGCGTTGGGAGGCGGCGTGGAACTCGCATCAGCCGGAGCGCCTGCTCGAGCTGATGACGGACGACATCGAGTACGACGACTCGGCCTGGCCGCGGCAGATGCGCGGACACCGCGACGTCCGTGAGTTCCTCGAGAGCGTCTGGCGGGCGATGCCGGATCTCGAGTTCAAGATGGTGGACGGACCGTTCCTGAGCGAGGGGCAGTCGAAGGCCGCCTTCTATTGGACGGGGACGGGCACGTTCACTGGGCCGCTCGACCCGCCGGGGCTCGCGCCGACGGGCACTCGGCTGGCATTCGACGGGTTCGATCTGCACGAGTACCGCGACGGCCGCGTTTGCCGCCTGCGGATCACGTTCGACATGATGGACGTCAGCCGCCAGATCGGGATGGCGCCCAAGCCTGGCTCGCGGCTGGAGAAGGCGACGGCCGCCACCCAGCGTGTCGCCATGCGGGTGAAGGACCGTCTCCGGCGTTGAGAGGCTGCGGCCGACGCTCGCCGGCAGCCGCCCTAAATGGAGAGCGCAGCCGTCGACGCCGGCCTTGGCGCCTTGCCTCGTGTGACTACGTTTCGCCACGCCACGCGATGCCGCTTCAGAGCACGGGCCGAAGACGAGCGCTGGCGCCCTCAGTGGGGTGCAATCCGGGGTGCAAATTGAGCGCAACCGAGACCAACTCAGAGCAACTCGTATCGCTGTAGAGCGCTGAATCGCATCGAGTGCGCCTGGATCGCTCCGGCTGGGGGCCGGGCGGTCGCAGGTTCAAATCCTGTCTCCCCGACTGGAACTTCCTGCAACACGCAGAAAGCGCTTCGACGGTGTATCGACGCGGGGTGCGTTCCGGGGTGCAAATCTTGCACACCGTTTGCACCCCGCCTCGAGCCGATTTGGCTCTCCGTCGCGATTCAGCAACCTGCGACCGCAAGGTCTGGGGCCGGGCGGTCGCAGGTCGGCGACGACCCAAGTCGTGCCGGTGCTCGTCCGGAGCGAGCGTGGCGTGCGTGAGCCCAGACGACCGCTGCTCGTCCCGAGTGAGCGTGTGCCGCGGGGCTACGGAGGCCGGAGCCTGGTTTGCGCCGCTTGCCGAGTGTCGGGGTCTGCTCAGGGGTTCCGGCAGGCGACGTGGGATGATGGGCCGATGGACGAGCGCGACCTCGAGCTGCGCGAGCTGACGTACCGGCTGTTCGTGGACCGCGGACGCGCGCCGACGCCTGAGGAGGCGGCGTCCGCCGCGGGCTGCACGAGGTCCGAGCTCGAGTCCGGCTGGCGTCGTCTTCATGCGGCGCACGCGCTCGTCCTCAACCCGGCCACGACCGAGATCCGCATGGCCAATCCGTTCTCGGCCGTCCCGACCGCTTATCGCGTCGAGGCGCGCGGTCGCTGGTGGTACGCGAACTGTGCTTGGGACGCGTTCGGCGTGTGCGCCGCGTTGCACGCCGATGGGCGTGTCGAGACGTCGTGCCCGGACTGTGGCGAGCCGCTCGCGGTCGACGTGCGCGATCGGCGCCCTACCGAGGAGGGCCTGCTCTTCCACTGCCTGGTGCCCGCCGCGCACTGGTGGGACGACATCGTCTTCACCTGAAGCACGATGAATCTCTTCCGGTCGGAGGAGCACATCGATCGTTGGCTCGGCGACCGCACGCCGGGAGCGACCATTCCGGTCACGACCCTGAGCGAGCTCGCACACGGATGGTGGAGCGACCGGCTGCCGCCGGAGTGGCGGCCGCACACGCGCGATGAGAACCAGGCCGTTCTGGATCGCCTGGGCCTCACCGGGGACTTCTGGCGCCTGCCCTAGGCGGGACGTCTCCAGCGATGCGCCCGATCTGAAGGTGGCCGCGACTGCCATCGGTCGCTGGTAGGCGACGACGACCCAGGCGCTCCTTGCGCGAAGGCGCGCGGGAGAGATCAGAGCCGAGCGTGGTGGGTCCTGGACGTCCTCGGGAGCAGGGATGAGCGGAACTCGCCGTGCCAGTTGTCGTCCAAGTCAGGCGTCTGCGACTGCCGCCCATTCGCTTTCGCTATCGGATCCGATTGCAGGCGTCTGGGCGGCAGGCGGCGTTATCAGTCGAGCGTGATTGACCTTGCCGTTGACCTGAGGGGTCCCGAGGGCAGCGCGTGGACGGCCAGCCGGTCGATTCGGCGGCGCGGACACGCTGTTGCGGTCACAGGCGCCCGCATCCGAGCTCGGCGTATGCCGCGCGGAGCTGGCGCACGGCGTCCGCTACTCCGGGCACCCATTGGAACCACCACAGCCGGTCGTACTGAGCTCGGATCTGCCGGCACGCTTGGGCTGCGTCGTCCGCGGGCAGCGCGTCCACGCAAAACAGCTGCCCGAAGGCGTCGAGCCTCGCGGCCAGCGAGACCATCGGCTCCGCCAGCAAGCGCAGACCGGGTACCCCGGCGACGAGTGGCGCCAGTATGCGCAACCGGGCCGCGACCTCGGTCAGGAGATTGCTGCACGACGCAAGCACGGTGTACTGCACGGACTTGACCGTGACGTTCGCGGCTCCATCGCGTGCGGTCACGGTGAACGTCTTGCGTCCGCCGACAGAAGTGTCCAGGGCAGCGCCGTCGGCAACTGAGCCATCGCACGACGCCAGGCCCGAGCCGCCTGTATCGCTGCACGAGTACTGAGCCACGACGGTCGCCCCCTGCGCGTAGGTGGCCCCTTCGACCGGCCGAGCGATCGTCACCGACGGCGCATCAGTGTCGGGGACGGGGGTCGGGTCGCAGGCGTCACCTTGGCCGTCACCGTCGCGATCGACCTGTCCCGCGTTCGCCACGGCCGGGCAGTTGTCGTCCGTGTCGACGACCCCGTCTCCGTCGCCATCGCGGTCGTCACGCGCGTCGCACGCGTCGCCGCGTCCATCAGCGTCGATGTCGGTCTGCGCCGGGTTCGCGACCGCGGCACAGTTGTCGGCGGGGTTGTCGACGCCATCGCCGTCGCGGTCCGAGTCACAAGCATCGCCGACCCGGTCGCCGTCCTGGTTTGCCTGGTCGGCGTTGGCGACACCCGGGCAGTTGTCGTCGCCGTCGACGACCCCATCGCCGTCGCCATCTGAAACCTCCTCGCCCGAGCCGACGCCCCAGCTGGGCTGCTCGCCCCACTCGGCGGTCAGGCGCGTCGGCTCGCCGCCATCCGCGTGCATGACGTTGATCTGGGGGTGGTCCGCGTCGCCATGGGCTGTGAAGGCGACCTTCGAGCCGTCAGGCGAGAAGACTGGGTGGACGTCGACCTCGTAGAGGTTGTCTGTGAAGCGTGTCTGGCCGCTGCCGTCGCGGTTCATGACGTAGATCTCGTAGTCGCCGTCGCGGGGGCTCGAGAAGGCGATCTTCGAGCCGTCGGGCGAGAACGCCGGGTGGTGGTCGGCGTCAGGGCTGTTGGTCAGGTTCGTCAGGCCGCTGCCGTCGGTGTTCATGACATAGATCTCGTAATTGCCGGCCGCGTCGCGATAGCTCGTGAAGGCGATCTGCGAGCCGTCGGGCGAGAACACCGGGTCGAGGTCGGGAGCGGGATCGTCTGTCACCCGCGTCGGCTCCGAGCCGTCCGAGTTCATGACATAGATGTCGTAATCGCCGCCGTGGTATCTCGCGAAGGCGATCCTCGAACCGTCGGGCGAGAACGTCGGCGTGTAGTCATCCCCTGGGGCGTTCGTGAGGTTCGTCTGCTCGCTGCCGTCCGCGTTCATCACGTAGATCTCGTAGCTGCTGTCGCGATAGCTCGCGAAGGCGATCTTCGAGCCGTCGGGCGAGAACACCGGCTCGAAGTCCACACCGGCGCTCGTGGTCAGTCGCGTCTGGTTTGAACCGTCCGGGTCCATGACGTAGATCTCGAGGTTGCCGTCGCGGTTGCTGGCGAACGCGATCTTGCCGTTCGTGCTCGCGGCGCCGGCTGTGGCCGGGGTGGGACCGGTGAGCAGCCCGAGCAGGGCCGCGCAGAGCAATGCCGAACATACGGCGAGCCGCAACGCGCTGGTCGGGCGCATCCGACGATCGAGGGCAGGGCAGAATCGACGGGCTCCATCAGGAGCGGCGAGGAGATACATGCGCACACTGTCGTCTCTCCACGCGTGAGGAACCTTGCAAGGAACCTTGGAACGCGCCCGGGCACGCTCGACGAGCTGCTGCGTGAGGATCATCGCCCGTCCGGGCGATAGTGGCGCTCACACGGTCGGCTCGGCGAGAGCGTAGGCGATCGCGTCCTCGAGGCTGAGCGCGGCGCCCTCACGCTCGGCCGCCTCCCATGCGCCGGCTCCCTGGCGGGCCCGGGCGGGCGCAAGGAACGTCGCATCGAGCCTCGCATCTACCTCATCGCCCGGTACGCCGTAGCGGTGCGCGGTGGCTGCGCCGGCGAGCCGTGCAGCGCGATCGAGATCGTGGTCTGTCGCGGCGATCGCCGCAGCTCCGGCAAGGCCCTCATGTATCCAGGGAAGGACTACGAGCTCGCGGCAGAGCGCGAGGCTCTCGCACAGGGCCTCGCGGGCCTCGTCGATCCCCCCGGTGAACAGCGCGACGAGGCCGGCGTTGCCGGAGAGGACCGCCTGCAGGTAGGCGCTGTCGAGGGCGCGGGTGACCGGGACCGCGCGACGGATGAGGTCGCTCGCGTACGCATCGTCCTCCGCGCGCAGCGCCGTGTAAGCAGCACCCCCGAGCAGGTAGGCGAGGTAGTAGACGATCCCGGCTTCCTCCAACAGCGAGGCGGCGCGCTCGACCCGCTCCCGGACCTCGCCGGCATCCGCGGGAGCGCCCGCCTTGGCGTAGGCCGCCATCGCGATCGCCCAGTCGTCTCCCGTGGCTTCTGCGAGGCGCACTGCGTCATCGGCGAGCGCATTGGCGACGTCGCCCCGCCCGGTGTCGGCCCACTCGATCGCGGCTCTCGTGTAGGCGACCTCGGCGGCGAACGCGCGGTCCGGCAGGCGCAGCGCGATGGCCTCAGCCTCGTCGAGGATCGGGGGTCGCTCGCCGGCGCGTCCGAGTGGATATAGCGCCCAGATCCTGGTCAGGAGCACGCGGACGCGCAGCGCTGGGTGTGCCTCGGCGCCGGGCAGGCCCAGCGTGCGGTCGATCCAGTGCACCGCGTCGAGGTAGCGATCCCGCATCAGCCAGTAGCAGCCCAATGCTTCACAAAGAACCAGCGCGCGCTCGGCGTCTTGCAGGTCGCTGACCGCCCAGTCGAGAGCCGCGTGAAGGTTCTCGATGTCGGCATCGAGAGCGGCGAGATGCTCGCTGCGGCGCGCGCCCCACAGCGCTCGCTCGGTGGCATGACGCTGTGCCAGGGCGACGAAGTACCGGTAATGTCGGTCGAGGATCTGGGGACGGTCAGGGGCGTCGGCGAGACGCTCGGCGGCGTACGAGCGGACGGTCTCCAGCATCGCCAGCCGCGTGTGACCGTCACGTTGTCCGCGACGCGTAAGCAGGCTCTTCGCGATCAGGCGGTCCATCACGTGTATCCCGGTGCCGGTGACCGCTTCGGTCGCGGCGAGGGTTGCGCCGCCGGCGAAGACGGCGAAGCGGTCGAAGCAAGCCTGCTCGTCGGCTTCGAGCAGGGCGTGGCTCCAGTCGATCGTCGCACTGAGGGTCTGCTGGCGCGCGGGAGCGTCGCGGCGAAGTGCTCCGGGCGTGCCGAGCGCGGTGTCGAGCCGCTCCGCGATCTCGGCCGGCGACAGCAGGCCGCAGCGTGCCGCGGCGAGCTCGATGGCGAGGGGCAGCCCATCGACGCGCCGGCAGATCTCCTCGAGCGCGTCGCCTCCGCCGACCTCGAACGCGGCGTCGCGGGCGCGAGCGCGCTCGATGAACATCGCGACCGCGTCCTCGCTCGCCAGAGGCCCCACCGGACAGGACTCTTCCGCACGTATCCCCAGCGGCTCCCGGCTGGTAGCGAGCACCGTCAGCCGCGGGCATTTCGCGATCAGGGCGGCGATGAACGGCGCCGACCCGAGGAGGTGCTCGCAGTTGTCGAGCACCAGCAGCAGCCGCTTCGCGGCCAGGTAGCGCTCGAGCGCACGCTCCGGCGACTCGGCCGCGAGCATGACCACCGCGAGAGCCCCGACGATCGCCATCGGCACGTCCTCGTGGCGCTGCACGGAATCCAGGGCCACGAAGCGCGCCCCATGTTCGAAGCGCGGGCCAGCGACGCGCGCGGCCTCCAGCGCGAGTCGCGTCTTGCCCACCCCACCCGGTCCGACGAGCGTGAGCAGCCGCGACCGCCCACCTACGAGCCGATGCTGGACCGCCTCGAGCTCGCGCTCTCGGCCGATCGTCCGATTCGGAGGTGCTGGCACATGCTGCACCACGCTCCGGGCCCGCACCGCCGACGCACCGTTAGGGCGCGTCGCCGAGTCGCCGTCCGACAAGAGCCGCTCGGCGAGCGCGCGGACCGCAGCCGACGGGACGGTCCCGAGCTCTTCGCGCAGCAGGCCGCGCAACCCGTCGTATGCCTGGAGCGCCTGCGCCACGTCCCCGCGCGCGGCGAGCACGTCCATCAGCAGGGCGTGCGCGGATTCCCGTAGCGGCTCGAGGAAGATCAGCCTGCGCGCCGCCGCCTCGCCCGCCACGAGCTCCGCGCCACCGGCGTGCAGCGACGCCCGCACGATCGTCTCCAGCAGCGGCGGTACGAGCGCTTCCAGCTCACGCCGGCGCCCGTCCACCCACGAGCGGTCGATCTCGGGCAACAGTGGCTGCGCGAGGATCTCGAGGGCCGCGCTCGCGACCGCCATCGCCGCCGTGGCGTCGCCGCTCGTGAGCGCTTCCCGCGCCATCGCCGGGGCGCGCGCCGCGACCTCGACGTCCACCCAGGCGTCCGGATCGAGACGCACCGACAGCATCGCCCGACCCTCCAGGACTCCCGACGGCAGCGCCCGTCGCATACGCGACAGCAGGCCCGACAGCAGGTTGTCCGAGGAGCTCGGAAGGGGACCAGGCCACAGGGCCTCCATGAGCTCACTGCGTGAAACGGTCCGCGTGCGGTGCAAGACCAGGTACGCGAAGGCAAGACGGCCCTGGCGACTGGGCAGAGCGGCGTCGAGCCGCCGTCCGTCCATCTCGACGATCAGCGGCCCGCACAACCGCACCGTTACCGGATGCGCCTCCAAGATTGCTTGCAAGGTATCTCCAAGCCGAGGGGCGCACCATGCACGACATCGCCACACCGTCACGCAAGGCGATATCGCGACTGCGTTGCGGTCGTGGAGGTCCAACGATCGAGGGAGGTCAGAGATGGTTCGTGTCCAGAGGAAGCTCCGGGCGATCGGGTTCTCGATCGCGGGGGCGCTGGCGCTCGCGGCCGCGCTTGCGCCGATCGCTCAGGCCGGCGTCGACGCGCAACACAACGAGACGCTGGTGGCCGTCTGAGAGCATCGCGCAGGCGTTGACCACGGCGGGGGTCACTGCCCGCCTGCGCGGCGACTATCACGGCGCCGAGCGGCTGTTGCGCGCGGCGATCGCGCGGGCTGAGGGCGAGCGGGTCGGTGACCCGCTCGTCCTGGTCCGCGCGTTGAACGGACTCGCGGTCGTCTACAAGTACACGGGCCGCTTCGACGACGCAGGCGCGCTCTACCGGCGCGCGCTGGCGATCCTCGAAGCAGGAGGCAGTGCGGAGTCCTCCGACGCCGCCTCGATCCACCACAACCTCGGCGGCCTCGCGCACGCCCGCGGCGACTACAAGGCGGCGGAAGGCCCGGCGAGGCGGTCCGTGGCGATCCGCGAGCGTGCCGTCGGCGCCGGCCACGTCGACACGGCGGCCGACCGCGCGGCACTTGCCGCGATCCTCGACGGGCTCGGACAGATCGGTGAGGCCGAGCGCCTGCTGCGCGAGGCCCTCGTGGTCTTCGAGCGCGAGCTCGGTCCCGACGACTACGAGGTCGCGGTCACGGTCGGCAACCTCGCCGCGATCCTCCAGCGGCGTGGAGACCTGGACGAGGCCGAGGCGATGCATCGGCGTGCGCTGGCGATCCGCGAGCGCCTCCAGGGCGCCCACCACCCAGAGCTTGCCGTGCCCGTCTCCAATCTGGCCACGACGTTGCTCGCAGCGGACCGCCCGAGCGAGGCCGTCCCGCTGGCGCGCCGCGCACTTGCGCTGGCCGAGGCCGCCTTAGAGCCCGATCATCCAAACCTCAAGGCGCTGCGGGCGAATCTCATGACTGCGCATCGCTCGATCGCCTACCACAGCGATCCGCGCTGACGCTTCACTCGTTGGTGATCGGGACGGGGTGCAATCCGGGGTGCAAATTGAGCGCAACCGAGACCAACTAAGAGCAACTGGGACCGCTTCAGCGCGCCGAAGCGCAGCCTATGCGTCTGGATCGCTCCGGCTGGGGGCCGGGCGGTCGCAGGTTCAAATCCTGTCTCCCCGATCACGATCTACCTGCAAAACCCAAAGAGCCTTGAGGCGGTGCATTGCTCAGCGGGGTGCAAATGGAGTGCAAACTTTGCACCCCGATTGCACCCCGCCGCGAGTCCATTTGGCTCTCCGTCGCGGTTTGGCAACCTGCGACCGCAAGGTTTGGAGCCGGGTACCGAGGTCCGCACGAGACGCCCTCGCGATGATGCGCGCCGGCCCTCACGGAGCATTGGCGGTGCCCGGTGGGTCTCCGCGCCGCACAAGGTCATCGAGCGGCCGTGCGGAGCAGGCGAGCGGACGCCCTCGATGCCGCTCAGGAACTCTCAGTTCGCGTCGACGTCCGCGGGCCGGCGATGATCCGCGGCGCCGCCGGCAGTTTCGTGTTTGACAGCGCTTGCCTCCCTCGAGGATCGGCGGGTCCAGGGTTCAGCAGCCGATGACCGCTCTGATTCGGTTCGCGTCGGCGATCCACGCGGTCGCCTGGGCCGGTGGGATGCCGTGGCCGGAGAGCAGCCCCACCACGGTCTTGAACGCGGCCAGCGCGGAGCAGGCGTTCCTTCGCTGCGTGGGGTCGTTCGGGTCGAACGCGGCCACGATTGGCTCGAGCTTTGCGAGCAGGTGCGTCTTGATATGCCTCGGGAGCCGCGACGCCGTAACCACGTCCCCGACCAGGCGGGCGAGTTGCTGCTTGGCGCCGAGCACGGTGACGCTGAAGGTGCCCGTCGCGGTGTTGCCGACGTGGTCGGCCGCCGTGCAGGCGACTTGCGTCGTCCCGATTGCGAACACCGAGCCCGAGACGTGGGTGCAGCTCACACGGGGGCTCGGGTCGGCGACGTCGGAGGCGGAGGCGTCGTAGCTGACCCTTGCGCCCGCGGGCGAGGTCGCATCGAGGGTCTTGTCGGCCGGCAGCGTGAGCGTCGGCGCCCGGCGGTCGACCTTGTTGCCGACGACCGGGCCGGCGGTGGCGCAGTTCCCGGCGCGGTCGCACACCGCGCGCAAGCCGGTCTGCGCGTCATCGTTCTCGCTGTCGGCCGGCACCGACGTGGAGAGCGAGAACGCCGCATCGGCCTGGTCGGCGAGACCGGAGCCGCCGTCCTCGGCGGTGCAGTCGATCGCGACGTTCGCGCCGTGCCAGGCGCCGTCCGCCGACGAGCAGGAGATCGCCGGCGGCTGCGTGTCCTCCACGGAGGCCGGCACGAGGAGCGCGAACGGGGAGAACGAGGTGACGACGGCGCAGGCGCGCTCGCCGTCAGGTGGCGCTACGATCGCGCCGGCCGCGTTCCGGTAGTAGGTGGCCGGAGTCGAGATGGTCGGCGGGTCGCCGGTCCAGTGCGCGATCGTCGGCGCGCTCGGCGGGACGATCTCGATGCACACCTCGGCTTCGTCGAACGCGGCCGTCGTGGACAGCTGGTAGTAGCTGCCGGCGATCTCGAAGCCGGAGGGCGCGGGCGGTCCTGCGTTCGACGTCTGGAGCCTCGTGACCCCCGCGAACGTGACCCTGCCGAACTTGACGCGCACCGGCGAGCTTCCGGTCGTCGCGTCGACCGGCGTCACGACGACGTTGGCACCGGTCGCGGTGTGGCCGATCCGGACCAGCCGGATCGTGCAGACGACGTGCTCGCCCGCTGCGATGTCGACGGAGGCCCCGTGCTCGGCATTCGCGATGTACGGGTTTCCGTCCTTGGTGCACGTGGTCGACCCGGCGTAGTTCAAGAGCGTGTTCTGGGGCCCGGGGTCCGGGCCGAGGCTGTAGCTCCCGGGAGCGACGGTCGTCGTGCCGGATCCGCCGTCGCCGGCACCAGCGTGTACGACCTTCGCGCCGACCTGCAGATCGAAGCGGAAGCCCTCGCTTTCGACCAACTCGAGAATCACAGTCACGTTCCCCTTCGGGCCCGCTAGCGGCTGCCAGTCGGGTGACACGGCGCCGCCGTCCGGCCGGGTGGTGAGCCTCGTCGAGAGCCCGATCCCAGTTGAGCTCGTCACGTACAGCTCGTCGGGAGAGACCCGGGAGCTCTGGAAGACGATCATGGTGCCGTCGGGAGACCAGGCGGGCGCGATGTCGCTCGCGGAGTGGTTCGTCACCCTCGCGACGTTCGTGCCGTCGGCGTCCATCGTGTAGATCTCGTCGTTGCCGTCGCGGTCGCTGACGAACGCGATCTCGTCCCCGGTCGGCGACCAGGCCGGCTGGTAGCTGGACCCCGGCTGCGACTGCGTCAAGTTCCTCGGCTCGCTCCCGTCGGCGTTCATCACGAACACCTGGACGCCGTTGACGTCGTGACCGGCTCCGCTGAACGCGATCTTCGTTCCGTCCGGCGACCACGCCGGCTCGCGCTCGTCGAGCTCGTCGTTCCGGGTCAGGTTGACCATGCGCGTGCCGTCGGCATCGACCCGGTAGATCTCGGGGAAGCTGCTCCCGGGGTCCTCGCCGGGCGCGACGAACGCGAGCCAGTTCCCGCCCGGCGACCAGGCCGGATCCATGATGAAGCCCATCGTCTGGTTCGTCAGCTTGTTCTCGGTTCCGAGGACTATGTCCCTGACGACGAGGTCGTGGAGGTCATTCCCGACCGCAGACCGCGTGAAGGCGATCTTCGTCCCGTCGGGCGACCAGACCGGGTCTCGGTCGAAGTCCGGCGACGATGTCAGCGGCGTCGGATCGGTGCCGTCCGCGTTTACGGAGTAGATGTGGATCGAACGGTCGCCATTCTCGGCGGACACGAACGCGATCCTCCCGTTCGCCCCCGGGAAGGCCGCCTGGGCGGGGCCGGCACACACGGCCAGCGCGACGAGCGCGACGACCGCGAAGAACATCTTTGCTCCTCTGACGATCATGTCTCCTCCTCGACCGAGAGCGCTCCTACGATCCAGAGTTCCCAACGGTGTCCGTTTCACGGTGCGGCCTCGACGATTCGGTCGGGTGCGATCACGATCGACCGGGGTGTGTATGCCTCCACCAGGAACCTCGTCATCGCGTCGCCTGACGGGTCACGACGGCGTGTCGGCGCCGGCCGCGCCGCGAGACCGCGCCGGCCGTCGCGAGCGCGAGCACGAGCATGCCAGCGGCACCGAGGCCCGCGTCGTCGAGCTGGAAGCCGTCTGCCGCGTGCGGGCTTGTGGGAGCGGCCGATGGCGCCGGCACGTAGTCCACCGCCTTCGAGCCGTCCCGCCTGAGCACGACCTCACCGGCCGCGACGGCGGGCGCGCCGACCGTCACGCCGATGACAACCGCAACCACCGCCGCACGGGCAGATCCCGGGGTCCTCATCACAGGCTCCTTTCGCGAGTGCTCGCCGCCGAAGCTACGGCGGCCGCGAGGGCTGCGAAAGTCGGCGAATGCCTACACTTTGGGCGTCTCGGACAGGCGCCTGGCGAGCTCGGTGCGCGAGTGCACGTCGAGCTTGCGGTAGATGCGCGTGAGCTGGGTGCCGACCGTCTTCGGCGTGATGAAGAGGGCGGTCGCGACCTCCTTGTTGGAGCGGCCCTCGGCGACGAGCGCGGCGATGCGGCGTTCGGTCGGCGTCAGTTGGCCCGTGGCCGCGGGGCGCCCGCCGACGCGTGCGAGCTCGGCGCGAGCTCTTGAGGCCCAGAGGCGCGCGCCGAGCTGGTCGAAGATCGCCGTGGCGTGCTCGAGCGCCTCGCGCGCCGGGCGCTTCATCCGGGCGCGCCGGCGGGTCGTGCCGAGCACGAGCAGCGTCCGGGCCTCCTCGAAGGGCATCGATACACGCTCGTGCTGGACGAGTGCCTCCTGCAGCCGTGCGAGCGCGCCGTCGAGGTCGCCGCGTGCGGCGGCAAGCAGGCCTCGGCAACGGCCTGTCGCGGCCAGCGCCGATGCACGGTCGAGGTCCGTCGCCTGGCGTTCCAGGACGCCGAGCAGTCGCTCCGCCTCTTCCAACCGGCCGAGCGCGATCAGCGCCTCGATGCGGTCCGGCACGAAGCGCACCGAACCGGGCTCGCGAACGCCGCCGGCTTCGAGGTGGGAGCTGATCGGGCCGAGAAGGCGGTCCACGGCCTCGAATCGCTCGAGCGAGAGCTCCAGCAGGCCGAGCGCGCAGGCTCCGAGGATGGAGGCGAACATGACGCCGTGCTCAGGGGCCAGCGCGAGCGTGGTCTCAGCGTCCGCACGCGCTCCCCCGACGTCTCCCCGCACGGCCCGCACCAGTCCTCGCACCCCGAGCGCCGCGAGACGCTGCGGCGCCTGGTCGGCCTGCTCGGCCATCTCGATGCTCTCGTGCGCCAGCCGGTCGGCCTCGTCCAGGCGCCCCGCGAGGAATTCCGCCCAGCAGAGCTGGGAGAGGATCCAGGGCAGCGCGCTTTCTTCGGCGCGCTCCTCGGATCGCCCCCAGAGGGAGCGCAGGAGCTCGCACCCGCGCGCGAACTCGTCCACCCAGGTCAGTACGACACCGAGCGTGAAGGTCGCGGTGACGGCGGTCTGGACGGGTCCCGCTCGCCCCGCGAGCTCCCGGCCACGCTCGAGCGCCCGCTGCCACTCGCTCCCGCCCGTCACCGCGTCGATGAGGCTGAGCACGCTAAGGGCGGCGATCTCCATCGCCGGGTCCCGTGCGTCACGGGCGAGGGTGACCGCCGCACGGGCATGGCTGGCGGCTGCGGGCAGGTCGGTCCGCAGGAGGAAGAGGACGCTGGCGAGGCCCTCCTCGATGCGCGCCCGGAGCACCACGTCGTCCCCTGCGTTGTCACGGGCCTCGCGGTACAGGTCGGCCGCCTTCCGACGGTCGCCTTCGTACTCCTCGAAGGACCCGAGCCAGTAGAGGACCTCGCCGCGCCACGGGCCTTCCGGCGCGGTGGATCTCGCCTCGCCCAACAGCGCCGTGGCGCGCTCGGTCTCGCCCGCCTCCCAGGCGAAGATCGCTCCGTCCACCGTGCGCCGGTGGCGGCGTTCCTGCATCGCGGTCGGCGTGAGCCGGCGGGCGAGCTCGGACAGCTCCGCGGCGGCAGGGAACGCACCGCGGTCGTGCGCCAGCCGTGCCGCGCGCTCGAGTGCGGACGCGACGTCCGCGTCCGGCCCGTCGGCCGCGAGCGCGAGATGCCGCGCATGCTCCTCCGGATCGGGGAGCAGCTCCGCCAGGCGGCGGTGCAGCCCGCGCCGCTCATCCGCCGCCGCCTCGGCGTAGACGCCGGAGGCCAGGAGCGGATGCGTGAAACGGATCTGGCCCCGGTCCAGCTCGACTACGTGTCCCTCACACGCCGGCGCGAGCCGGTCGGCGGCCCCGCCCCCGACGGCGCGCTCCACCAGATCGAGGGTGGGATGCGACACCGCCGACGCGGCGAGCAACGCGACCCGGGTGTCGCGCGGGAGCATCATCAGCCGGTCCCGCACGACCGACGCGAGCGTGCCGGGCAGCGGCTCGGCCTGCTCCAGTCGGATGGCCCCCCGGAGCACGGCGCGTCCCAGCTCGAGCGCGAACATCGGATTCCCGCCGGACAGCTCGTGGATCCGCCGCAGCTTGGGCCGTGAGAGGACGAGATCGAGCCGGTCGCTCAGCAGATGGTGAAGCGCGCCGAGGCTGAACGGGGCGACACGCAGCCGCCGTAGACGCTCCTCGCCCAGGGCGCGATCGAGGTCGAACGAGGCAGACGCGCCACCGTCGGTCCGCAGCGTGAGCAGGAACGCGATTTCGTCCTCGCGCAGACGGCGCAGCGTGAACTCGAGGACGAAGGCGGACGGCCGGTCGAGCCATTGGAGGTCATCGATCGCGACGACGACCGGCTGGGATCGCGCGAGCACGCGCAACGCTCCGGCGAAGCCGAGCGCGATGGCGCGCTGATCCGGGGGCGAGTCATCCGCCTCCTCGAGGAGAAGCGCCACCCGCAGCGCCCTGGCCTGCGGCCTCGGGAGCATCGGGAGCACGTCCTGCAGAGCGTCACCCACGAGGTCACCGAGCGCCACGAACGAGAGCTGAGCCTCCGAGCTCGAACCCCGGCACACCAGCACGCGGTACCCGCGTTCGGCCGCGAGCGCGGCTCCGCGCCGCCAGAGCGTGGTCTTGCCGATGCCGGCGTCGCCCTCCAGGAGCAAGCCGGCGGGTAGGTGCGCTTGCGCGTCCAGGAAGTCCGCGAGGGCTGCGACCTCGCCCTCGCGCCCGACCAGTTGGGCTTCTGACTCCATGGCCTAGGCCGTGCGACGATGATCGGTGTCCACCAGCAGCGACTTTGGAGCCTCCTGGGCGAGAAGACAAGCGAGCCCTCGCCGCCTCGCAGCCGGCAATGGCGATAATGCCGACACCCGGCTCTGGAGCCAGCGAGATGCACGAGGAGTCGATCGACCAGATCGTCGAGCGGATGGTGGCGGGTCACGGGCAGTCGCGCCGCGAGTTCCTGCGCCTCATCGTGGCCGCCGGCGTGACCACCGGTGCGGGCTCGCTGATCACGGCGTGCGCGAGCAGCGAGGGCACCCAAGGCCGGGGGGAGAACCAGTCCGAGCGCGCGGCGACGGTCGACCACCCGAAGACGGAGATCGGCCGCTGGACGTGGTCGAACTGGCCGCTCTACATGGACAAGAAGCTGCTGCGGGAGTTCGAGCGACGCTTCGGCGGCCGGGTCAGATACCTCGAGGACATCAACGACAACAATCAGTTCACCGGCGCGGTCCAGCAGCGGCTCCGCCAGGGCATCCCGATCGGCCGCGACATCGTCGTGCTCACCGACACGACGGCCGCCCAGTGGATCCGAAACGGCTGGCTGGAGCCGATCGACTGGACGAACATCCCCAACCGCGCGAACGTCGCGCCTGCGTGGTCGAGGTTCGACTACGACCCCGATGGCAGGTTCCTGCTCCCCTACCAGTCGGGCGCGATCGGGATCGGCTATGACCGCGAACTCACCGGCGGCAGGCTGACGTCATTCGAGCCGTTCTTCTACGACGAGAGATTGCGCGGCAGGGTCACATGCCTGTCGGATGAGGAAAGCGCATGCTTCGCGATCCTGATGCTCAGGGGCATCAGACCCGCCGACGCGACGCTAGAGCAGAAGCTCGACGCGATCGACGAGGTCGGCCGGATCGCCGCCACGGGCCAGTTCCGGCGCTTCACCGGCGGCGACTACACGACCGACCTCGCCACGGGCAACGCGTGGGCGAGCATGGCGTACTCGGGTGACGTGGTGCAGCTCCAGAGCGACAACCCGGGGCTCGAGTTCGCCTATCCCGAAGAGGGCGCGCTGATGTGGACCGACCACATGATGATGCCGGCGGAGGCCGAGCACCCGTACGCCGCCGAGACGATGATGAACTACCTCTACGAGCCGGAGGTCGCCGCCAAACTGGCTGTCTTCGTGAACTACTTCTCGCCGGTGAATGGGGTGCGCGAGATCCTCGCTGACGAGGACCCCGAAATCGGCGAGAACGAGCTGATCTTCCCGCCGCAGGACATCCAGGCGCGCCTGCACACGATCCCAGCCGTCACGGCCGCCGACAAGCGCGCCGCGCAGGAGGCGATGGCAAACGTGACCGGCGGCTGACCGCCGAAATGCTGGCGGCCACGGCGTCCGCGACCGGCGCAGCGGGCGCGAACTCGTCCGCTACGTGGGTGAGAGCGACAACGTCTTCGTGACCTCCGAGGGCGAGCGGCTGGTCATCTACGACGGCGGCCGCGAACGCGTCGTGAGGCCTTGAGGGCGTACACGGTCGGCGGGCGACTGGTTTTCGAGCACACGGAGTGCACGCGTCGAGCGGCGAGCTTGTCCACGACGTAGATGAGCCCGCCGGCGCCGAGTGCGCGACGCACCCAGTTCGCGCCGCTGGCCAGCTCCTCCCATGCCCATGCGGCGAGCCCGGCGTAGAACGTCGCGCGTGCGTACGCGTGGATCGCGCCGTCGGTCCTCACGGCGATCACCCGGCCGCCGAGCGCGACCCACAGCGGCGCGTTGGGCAACTGAGCGACCGGGAAGCTCGCGGGCCAGCCGCGCTGTCCGCGACGCCAGCAGTCCTTCATCCTCTCGGTGGCGTTCACCCGCTCGGCCGTGCTCTCCGACGGCGCGCGGCGGTGTGGCCGGGGCCGGTCGCACCGGCACGGCTCGGCCCTGGTCCCTGCGGGTCGGTCGTCTCACCGGCGGCATCGACCGTGCCACGCGGCGTGATGAGGATCATTCCGGCCACGACGAGGACCATCACGATGAGACCTGCGACGGCGAGCAGGACGTCGAGATCGGTCATCGTGACCTGACTGCGGCCATCCAGAAGCCGCCGGCCGCGAGGATCGACGGCACCCACAGTCCGACGAACAGGCCCTCGTTGCGATTGTCGGTGAACCACAGCGCGATCGAGAGCAGGAACGACGCGAGGGCAGCGACCAGGAACAACGTCACGCCCAGGTCCTGTCTCGTCATGACCTTCCGGCCTTCGGATCACGGATGGATGGCCACCCGTCGCTTCTGAGCACTCTCGCCATGTCGGCCCCCGATCGTTGAAGTCGGCATTCGTACGGCGCAGACCGGCTCCTGGATCGCCAAGCAGGACGGGGCGCCTCGGGACCGGCTCGTCTCCGGCCTCGGCCGCGCGGGTGCGCTCAGCCGCCGGCGAGCGCGCCGGCGTAGACCTGCCAGGCGAGCGCGCTCTTGGCGACGAGGCTGAGGATCAGGTAGGCGCGCTCGGCGAACGCCGGGTCGGCCCAGCGGCCGCGCGCGCGGTACTGCAGCCACATGTTGGCCGCGAACGTGTTGAACAGCAGGAACAGCGTGATGAAGATCGCGACCACGAACCCAGGGACGCCGTCGCCGTCGGTGGCGGAGATGATGAGCTGAGCGGCGATCGCGACCCACGGGACGGCGCCGATGACGCACCCGTAGGCGAACGGGTGCCAGTCCACCTCGTCACGGCCGGCGTTCACCTGCTCCTGCACCAGCCCGAAGAGGATCATCGCCGCGTTGGCCCCGAACAGGGCGATCAGGGAGACGAGCTCGCTGACCCCGGCGAGCATCGCGATCAGCACGACCATCAGCGACGCGCTGACCGAGTACTCCCACCAGCGCGCCGGATTGACCCCGCGCCTGACGTTCGCCTCGTACCAGCGGCGCGGGCGTCCGACGCTCAGCGTCAGGTGGTCGGCCGCGGCGAGCAACAGGAACGCGGCGACCAGCCAGTCGACTCGGAGGCTGCCGAGGTTGGCGGCCCCGAAGTCGCCAGCGCCGGGCGGGCCGATCAGAAACGACGCCGTGACGGGAAGCGAGGCGGCGGTGGCGATCGCGAGCACAACGACCGCCTGCAGCGCGTGCACCGAGCCGACGACCACGTTCAGACGGCGTAGTCGGGATGCCGCAGCGCGGTCGAGCCGGGCTGGCGCGGTGTCGGGCACGTCCCAAAGGTACGCGCGCGGGAGAGAAGCCGACGCGCGCATCGGCGTGCGCGGTGCGCGCAGCGCTCAGGACCGCTCGGCTGACCAGCCCGGTGACGGTCCAGGTCATCCACCCCGTCGAAGCCACGGTTGCGCTCACCGGAGAGGGCGTGCTGTCGCCCAGGATCGTCGTGGACGGGTCCGATGGGGGTCCAACCTGAGCCCAACGGGAGCCAACTCAGATCAACTCGAACGGCCCTGGACCGCCGAGGAGAAGCGGTACGCCTGGATCGCTCCGGCTGGGGGCCGGGCGGGTCGCAGGTTGCGGTGTTCAGGCCTATGGGGTCCCGCGATCCGATGATCGGGTCCTATGGCCGGGCCGTACCTGCGGGGTGGAGCGTGTCTGGGGCTATCCCCGCCCGCCGGCGGTCGTGCCGTGCGAGCGCGTCGTGCGTGTCGAGCTCGGTGGCGAGGTCATAGCTGAGTCCGGCCGGGCACTGCGCGTGCTCGAGACGAGCCACCCACCGACGATCTACGTGCCGCCCGCGGACGTTCGCGCGGAGCTGCTGGTGCCGAGCGCGTCGCGCGGCACGGTGTGCGAGTTCAAGGGCGTGGCGCGCTACCTGGACGCCGTGGTCGGCGACCGCCGCGTGGCGGCGGTCGCGTGGAGCTACCCGAAGCCGGCGGCCGGCTACGAGGCGCTGCGCGATCACCTTGCGTTCTTCCCCGGCCGCGTCGACGCGGCCTGGCTTGACGACGAGCGCGTCGCGGCGCAGCCGGGCGACTTCTACGGCGGTTGGATCACGGCCGAGCTCGTCGGGCCGTTCAAGGGTCCGGCAGGCACGCTGGGCTGGTAGCGCGGGCGCGCCAGGTCATGCCGGCGGCGGACCGGGAGCGGCGGACGCCCGTACCCGGCGCGACCTCATCTCGTTCCCAGGGAGGGAGCAATGCGCCGAATCATCGTCGCGGCCGCGGCCGCGGTCGTCATCTCCGGTCTCGTGGCCGGTCCGGCTGTCGCCAAGCCGAAGTGGTGGGGAGCGCCACCGGCGGGCAGCGTCGTCGATGTCGCCGTCAAGGCCTCGGGCGGCGGAACGCCCGACGCCAACCCCAACGACTACGACCTGCTGGTGCAGGCGGTCACCGCTACCGGCCTGGCGCCGGTGCTCGACGACGAAAGCGCGCGTTTCACCGTGTTCGCGCCGAACGATCGGGCGTTCGCGCGGCTCGTGACCGATCTCACCGGCAGCGCCCCCGCGAGCGAGCAGGCCGCGCTGGAGACGGCCGTGTCCGCGCTCGGCGTCGACGCGATCAAGAACGTCCTGCTCTACCACGTCGTCGCGGGCCGCAAGCTCGGCCCGCTGCAGGTGCTGCTCTCGCGCAGCCTGACGATGGCCAACGGCGGCATCGTGCGCCCGCGCGGCCTCCAGCTGCGCGACGAGACCGCCTCGCTGCAGGATCCGCGGCTGGTCCTGTGGGCGATCGACATCCGGGCGACCAACGGCGTGATCCACACGATCGACCGCGTGCTCGTGCCGACGACCGGCACCTAGGCCCGCAGGAGAGCGCCCGGGATCGAGGCGGCGATCCCGGGCGTACGGCCACCGCGGGCGGCACCGCCTGATGAGATGGCGGCATGCGACCCCTGACCATCGCCCAGGCCGCCACGGCGGCCGTAGTGCTGCGCCGGCTGGGCCGTGGCCGGACCCGGCATCCCCCGTTGAGCGTGCCTGCGGAGCGCTCGCGGCGGACGATCTCCGTGGTCATCCCGGCACGGGACGAAGCCGGGCGGATCGGCCCATGCCTCCAGGGGCTCGCGAGCGATCCGGACCTCCACGAGGTCCTCGTGGTGGACGACTGCTCCACGGACGCGACCGCCGCGACGGCCCGGGAGCACGGCGCGCGGGTGATCGCGGGAGAAGAGCCGCCGCCCGGCTGGGTCGGCAAGCCATGGGCGCTGCAACAGGGGCTCGAGGCCGCGACGGGCGACGTGGTCGTGTCACTGGACGCCGACACGCGGCCGCGTCCGGGGCTGGCGCGCGCGATGGCGGCCCTGCTCGACGGGACGACCCCGACCTTCGCCACCGCCGGAACCCGGTTCGTCTGCGAGCGGTTCGGGGAGCGGCTCCTGCACCCGGCGATGCTCGCCACGCTCGTCTACCGCTTCGGCCCGTCGGACGCCGATGGTTACGTCCCCGCGCCCGACCGCGTGGTCTCCAACGGCCAGTGCACGGCGGTCGAGCGCCGGCGGTTGCTCGCTGCGGGCGGCTACCGGGCGGCGGCCGGCCACATGACCGACGACGCAGCGCTCGCCCGGGCGCTCGCTGCCGATGGGTGGACGATCGCCTTCCGCGACGGCGGCGACCTGGTCGAGGTAGACATGCACGACTCAGCCGGCGACGTCTGGCGGGAATGGGGCCGCTCGCTCGCCCTCCCGGACGTCACGCCCGCGCGCCGTCAGGCCGAGGACCTCGCGGTCGTGTGGCTGACGCTCGCGCTGCCGCCGCTCCGGCTCCTCGCCCGGAGGGCCGGACCGCTCGACCTCGTGCTGCTCGCCGTCCGGGCCGCGCTGCTCGGCGGCCTCGCCCGCGCGTACACGATCCGCGGCGCCCCGTTCTGGCTGTCGCCGCTCGCGGATCCCGCGGTGGCCGTCCGCTACACGCTCTCGGTCCTACGGCCCGTGCGCCGCTGGCGCGGGCGCAGCTATGCGGCCTGAGGCGCCCGTCCGCGGAGCCGGTCCAGCCCGAACAGCGCCCCGATCATCGTCATCAGCACGCCCGTGGCCATCACATGCGTCACGGGGTCGACGGCGAGCTGCAACACGGGGAACGCGAAGATGCCCGCCCTGGCGCCCCACTTGAACGACGTCGCGGCGCTGACCGCCGCGCACAGGACGAGCGCGGCAGCCCCCGCGGGCGGAGCGAGCGCGATGCCCCCGCCGACGAAGCACATCACGGACTTGCCGCCGCGGAAGCGCGCGAACACGGGGAACGCATGGCCCACCATCGCCGCGGCGACGCCGGCCCACCCAACCCACCAGCCCCCGAGCGCGAGCCCGATCACCGCCGCGAGCGCCGCCTTCGCCGCGTCGCCGACGAACACGGGCCACGCACGCCGCCAGCCGAGCTGCTCGAGTGCGTTCCAGGCGCCCGGATTGCCGTCGCCCGTGCGGTGGAGGTCGACGCCGTGGCGGCGCGCGACGACGAGCGCCACCGGCAAGGAGCCGAGGAGATAGCCCATGATGACCGCTACGACGTACTCCACTCGTGCCTCTCGCCTCCTTCCATCTCACCCGCTATCCACGCGACGCCGCGCCCGAGGCATTGTCGCGGATGGGCCTGGACCGCCCGCACCTCGGGCGGACGCGCGGCCTGCGCTTCTGGCGGCTGCTCGGCACGGGCCGGGGGGAGACGATGACGCTCAGCGCCGACCTCAAGCGCTGGGCGCTGTTCGCCGTCTGGGAGGACGAGGCGGCACTCGACGCCTTCCTCGCGGACTCGCCGGTGACGGCCCGCTGGCGCTCGCTCGGCACCGAGAGCTACACGGTCCGGCTGGACCCGCTGCGCTCCGCCGGCGCCTGGGGCGGGAGCGATCCGATCGCAGCGGGCCCACCGCGCGACGGGGCGCACGGGACACCGATCGCGATCCTCACCCGCGCGAGGATCCGGCCAGCACGGATCGTGCGCTTCTACCGCGCCATCGAGCCGCCCGCCCTCGAGCTCGCCGAGGCGGGACCGCTGGCCTCCGTCGGGATGGGGGAGTGGCCGCTCGCGCGGCAGGCGACGTTCTCGCTCTGGGAGTCGCTGGAGGCGGCGCGTGCTTACGCGTACGGCCGTCCGGCGCACCTCGAGGTGATCCGCCGCACGCGCGCTGAGGGCTGGTACTCGGAGGAGCTGTTCGCCCGCTTCCGGCCGTTCGGCTCCGAGGGCACGTGGAACGGGCGCGACCCGCTGGCCGGCCTCGGTGCCTGAACCCCGCCCGCACGTCGTGCTCGGCGCGGGGCTGGCCGGGCTCACGCTCGCGCACGCGCTCGTCCGGGAGGGCCTGCGGGCGCCGATCGTCGTCGTCGACCGCCGCCGCGAGCACCTGCGCGACCGCACATGGTGCTGGTGGGACGTCGCGCCGACGCCCTACACCGCGCTCGCGTCACGGCGCTGGGCATCGTGGCGCGTGGTCCGGGAGGGCCGCGAGGCGGTCCAGACCAGCGCCGCGCATCCGTATCTCCACCTCGACGCTGGCCGCTTCTACGAGCGCGTGCTGACGGCGCTGGCCGCCGCGCCGCAGGTGGAGCTCCGGCTCGGCGAGTCCGTGCTCGCCATCGAGGAGGCGGGCGGGCTTCCGGTCGTCGCGACGAGCCGCGGGCGCCTGGAGGCGGAGCGCGTGTACGACGCGCTGGCGTCCGGCTCGCCGCTGCTGCGCGGCCGCCCGCGCGGGAGCGTGGAGCTCGCGCAGGTGTTCCTCGGCCTGGAGGTGGAGACGGACCGGCCGGCGTTCGATCCGGGGGTCGCCACGCTGATGGACTTCGGCCTCGCCGCCCCGGACGAGGTGCGCTTCACGTACGTGCTGCCGTTCTCCCCGACCCGCGCGCTCGTGGAGGACACGTCGCTCGGCGGCCCGGCGCGCTCGCGCGCGGCTCGCCGCGAGGCCGTGTGCGCCTGGCTGGAGCGGACGCCGGCGCGCGAGTGGACGGTCCGCCACGAGGAGCACGGCCGGATCCCGATGACCACCCACCGCTTCCCGCTGCACCACGGCCCACGCGTGCACGCGGTCGGCACCGCGGCGGGGGCGGTGCGCCCCTCGAGTGGGTACGCCTTCATGCGCTCCCAGTCCCACTGCCGGGCCCTGGCACGGGCGGTCGTCCGCGGCGGCCCGCTGCCGCAGGCGCTCGCACCGGCCCGACGGACGCTCCTCGACGCGGTGTTCCTGCGCGCGCTCCGGGAGCAGCCCGCCGCGTTCCCGCGCTACTTCGAGCTGCTCCTGCGGCGCACGCCCGCCGGCGCCTTCGCGCGCTTCATGGCGGACGCGAGCAGCCCCGCCGACGAGGCGCGTGTGATCGCGGCACTGCCGAAGACGCCGTTCGTGGTGGCGGCAGCAAAGACCGCGGTCGGAGGGGCAACCCGCTAGGCGGGGCCGATCTCGCCCGCGACGACGTCGGCGCCGAGCGCCACCAGCGGCAGGCCGCCGCCCGGGTGCACGCTGCCGCCGACGGCCCACAGCCCGCGCACGCCGCGGACGGCGTTCCCGGGGCGCCGCAGGGTGCCCAGCCGGCCGTGCGGGGCGCGGCCGTAGATGGCTCCGCCCGGCGCGCCCGTCTCGCGCTCGAGGTCGCCGGGCGTGCGAAGCGCCCGCGCCACGAGCCGGTCGCGGACGCCGAGGCGATCCACGATCCGCTCCGCGGCGGCGTCCCAGTCGGCGCCGTCCCCGATCGCGGGCGCGTTGACGAGCACGAAGCACGCCTCGGCGCCCGCCGGCGAGGCGCCCGGGTCCGTGACGGAGGGGACGTTGAGGTAGATCGTCGGGTCGCGCACCGGGCGGCGGTGGACGAAGAGATCGTCGAACTCCGCGTCGTAGTCGCGCGGGAAGGTGATGGCGTGGTGCGCGGCGCCGGGCGTGTGGCCTGACAGCCCGAGCATGAGCGCCAGCCCCGAGGAGGATCGCGGAAGCCCGCGCCGGCGCGCCGGCCGGCCGAGCAGGGTGCCCTGCAGCACATCCGCGTCGACGTTGGCGACGACGGCGTCGGCGCTCACGAGCTCCCCGCCGGCGAGCACCCCCGTGGCGCGCCCGTCCGCGACGACGACGCGCCCGACGGGCGTCCCGAGCCGCAGCTCGCCGCCGAGCGCCGACAAGCGGCGGACGAGCGCGTCGACCAGGGCGGCGAGTCCTCCGCGCGGATACCAGGCGCCGAAGGCGTGCTCGACGAACCCCGCGACGGCCAGCGCGGCCGGCGTGCGCCGGGGATCGGCGCCCGCATAGGTGGCGAACCGCTCGATCACCATGCGCAGTCGCGGATCGCGGGCGTGGGCGTGGGCGAGCTCGCGGAGCGTCCACCATGGCTTCACACGCACCAGGTCCAGCGGGCTGAGCGCCGGCGCCCCCGGCTCCGGCCTGCGTGGCGGCCACGGCGGCGGACCGGTCAGGAACGGCACCGACGCGCGCCACATCGCCGCGCAGGTGCCCATGAACGCGAGCCAGTCCTCCCCCGACCCAGGTGACCACGCCTCCAGCGCGGCGATCGCGCGCGGCAGGTCGGCGGAGAGCTCGACACTGCTGCCGTCGGCGAAGGTGTAGCGCGTCACGGGCTCCACGCGCAGGAGCTCGAGCTCGTCGGCGAGCGGCGCGCCCGTCTCCCCGAAGAGGCCCTCGAAGACCGCCGGCAGGGTCAGGAGCGATGGGCCCGCGTCCCAGGCGAACGGATCGTGTCGCGCGAGCGAGCACTTGCCGCCCGGCGCCGCCCCCTGCTCGAGCACCGTGACGCGATGCCCGGCGTGCGCGAGCCGGATCGCGCAGGCCAAGCCGCCGACGCCGGCACCGATGACCGTGACCCTCACAGCCGCGCCCGCTCGAGCAGCGCGGGCACCGCGAACGCGCCCATCGCGACGCCGCCGGCCGCCGCGGTGACCGGCCGCCTCCACAACGCGGCGTTCGCGAACGTCTCACCGGTCCAGGTCCAGACGTACAGCGCCAGCGCCCCGTCGTCTCCGGCGTCGGGCCTGCCGTCGGCGTCGAGCAAGAGCCAAGCGGCGTAGACGAGCGCGCCCGTGGCCAGCCAGCCCGCGAAGTTGCTGGCTGGAATGCCCTCGTAGCGCCCGCCCGCAGGCCAGCTCCAGTAGCCCTCGCGGGCCATCCGCGGATCGAGGAAGACGTCCCATGCGGTCAGCGCAGCCGCCGCGGCGGGGACCCGCAGCCACGGCGCGCGACGGGTCGCGTGCCCGGCCGTCACCCAGGCGGGTCGCGCCATCAGCGCCCACGCCGCGGCCGCCAGCAGCGGTACGCCGCCCACGCGCCGCCCGAGCTGATCGGAGTAGCTGTAGTGGCCGAACGGTCGGCCCGTGGCGACGCCCGCCAGCTCGACGAGGAAGCCCAGCGCGCCGGCGACCGCGACCGGCACGCCGCCGCGCCGCAGACCGCGCGACTCGACCGCCTCCGCCGCCGACGCGCTGAGCAGCAGCCAGACCAATCCCCGAGTGGCTGCCGGCGAGCGGCGGCCGGGGAGGCGGCCGTAAACGACCTGGGTAGGGACGAGAGCGGCGAGCAGCGCGCGAGCGGGCGTGACCCCCAGGAGGCGGCGCCTCATCGAATTCGCAGCGCCTGGCGCGCCGCGGCGACGACCTTGCGCGGCTTGGACACCACGGCGCGCCCCGGCCGGGCGCCATAGCCCTCGCGCTCGATCTGGCGCAGGATCTCGCGGTACATGCCGGCCGCGGCCGCGACCGCGCGGCGGCCTCGCACCAGCTCGGGGATGCCCGCGCCGCCCTGCTCGTAGAGCGCCTCGGCACGGGCGATCTGGTCGCGCAACAGGTCCCGCCGGGCGCCGGGCTGCGGGCCGCCGAGGCGGTCGAGCGTCTCCTGGGCCAGATACACCCGCCCCGCGGCGAGGTCCTCGTCGATGTCGCGCAGGATGTTCGTCCGCTGCATCGCCATGCCGAGCGCGGCCGCCGCCGGGCGCGCGCGCACGGGATCCCGCATCCCGAGGATGCTCGCCATCACGACTCCGACGGTACCGGCCACGCGATAGCAGTAGCGTTCGACGTCGGCCTCGGTGCGAAAGCGCTCGCCGGCCAGATCCGAGCGCATCCCCGCGCAGAAGTCCGTCAACGCGTCGCGCGGGATCGGGTGTCGGTCGGCGAGCTTCCCGAGGATCTCGACCTCGCGCGTGGCCTGGGCGGGCTTCTTCTCGGCCCACGCCTCGACCGCCGCCACGCGCCGCTCGGCTCCGGCCTGACCTTCGTCGACGGCGTCGTCGAGCAGGCGGAACACGAGATAGAGGAGGTAGACGTCGTCGCGGACGTCGGGCGGAAGCAGCCGGCAGGCGAGGGCGAACGTGCGAGCGACGCGCTCCGTGGTCGTGCGCGCCTCGTCGAGCACGGTGCTCTCGCCCGCGACGACGCTCATCGGCGCACCGCTTCCCGGCGCCGGGACCGCCTCGGGGCGAGGTCGGCGGCGGCCAGGCCGGCCGTGACCTCGGCGCCCATCAGCACGCCGGGGATGCCCGCCCCGGGGTGCGTGCCGCCGCCCACGTGGTAGAGGCCGGCGAGGCCGCGGTCGCGGTTGGGCACGCGGAAGTAGGCCGACTGGTGGAGCGTGGGCTCGATCGCGAACGCGTTGCCGTCGACCGCGCCCAGCTCCGAGGCGAAGTCCGGCGGCGCCATCCGGTGCTCCACCGCGATCGAGGCGTCGAGTCCTTCCAGCCCGAACGTGCGCTCCATGTCGGCGACCAGCGCGTCGCGCAGCCCGTCGGCCTCGCGCTCCCAGTCGATGCCGGCGCGGAGGTTCGGGACGGGCAGCAGCACGGCGATCGAGTCGCCGCCCGGCCGCGCCATCGCCGGCTCGGTGCGCGCGGGCGCGTGCACGTAGGTCGAGTAGGTGCCGGGCAGCTCCCTGCCGCGTGTGACGCCGCGGATGAACTCGCGATAGCCGTGCCCGACGAGCAGCGTGTGGTGACGCAGCTTCTCGAACACGCGGTCGGTGCCCAGGTACAGCAGGAAGCACGACATCGTCGGGCGCAGGGGGCGCAGCGGCGCGCGGCGGCCCACGAGCTCGTGCGTGCGCAGCACGTCGGCGTTGGAGATCACGGCGTCCGCGGAGATCCGCTCGCCGCCGGCCGTGCGCACGCCCGTCACGCGGCCGCCGGCGTGCTCGATCGCCTCCACGGGCTCGCCGCAGCGCACGTCGAGCGGGCGGGCCATCGCCTCCACCACGGAGTAGACGCCCCCGTCGGCGTACCAGCCGCCGTCCGCGACCTGCAGCGAGATCAGCGCCCCGTAGATCGCCGGCACGCGGTGCGGGTCGCCGCCGATGAACAGCGAGTGGAACGAGAACGCCTCGCGTACCCGCGGGTGCTCGAAGTGGCGGGCGACGAAGCGGTGCAGCGGCACGATCGCGCCGAGCCGGAGCATCGCGGGCATCAGCGCCGCGAACGCCGCCGGGGAGCCGAAGGCGCGCCGCCCGGCGGCCAGTATGCCCTCCTGGTAGATCGGCTCGAGCGCGTCGAGGAAGCCGCCGACCGCCCGCGCGTCGCGACTGGAGAACTTCCCGGCCTGGCGCGCGAGCTCCTCGCGATCTCCGCGCGAAGTCGAAGTGGTCCTGCTCGCCGGCCCAGTGGATCCGGTACATCGGGTCGAGGCGGCGCATCGTCAGCTCCGCGCGCATGTCCAGCCCACCCGCGGCGAACGTCTCCTCGAGCACCCAGGGCATCGTGATCAGCGACGGACCCATGTCCCACGTGTAGCCCGCGTCCTCGAGCCGGTAGGCGCGGCCGCCGGGGCGCGCGCGCTGCTCGACGACCACGACCTCGTGGCCCTGGCCCTGTAGTCGCAGGGCCGCGCCGAGGCCGCCGAGTCCCGCGCCGATGACGACGATGCGACTCACACCAGGTGCTCCGGGCCGAGGGCGGTCGACGCGGGAGCGCCCGTGAGCCAGGTGGCGATCCGCAGCTGCGCGATCACCGTCGCCAGCGCGTCGCCCGCGCGGTCGCCCTGTGCGGCGACGAGCAGTGGATGGGCGAGGCCGCAGGCGACCGCGCCGAGGGCGAGGCACTTGGCGGCGTCGACGCCGTCGCGCAGGCCGCCCGACGCGACCACGGGCAGCCGGGGCGCGGCGCGGCGCGCCTGGGCGAGCGCCTCGACGGTCGGCGTGCCCCAGGTGGCGAACGGCGTCGCGACGCGACCCGCCGCCGCATCGCGGCGGCCCTCGATGATCGCCCAGTTCGTCCCGCCGGCACCCGCGACGTCGACGGCCGCCACACCTGCCCGTGCGAGCTCCGCAACGTCGGCCTCCGCGAGCCCGAAGCCGACCTCCTTGACCACCACCGGCAGCGGCCGCAGGCGCTCGACCGCCTCGGCGATGCCGTCGAGCGCGCGGCCGAAGTGCGGCTCGCCCTCGGGCTGGATCGCCTCCTGCAGCGGGTTGAGGTGAATCGAGAGGCCGTCCGCGTCCAGGATCGAGACGAGCCGCTCGGCGCGATCGGCGCCGCCGCGGCCGCTCGTCTGGACCGCGCCGAGGTTCGCGAGCAGCAGCGGCGGGCGCTCCGCGGGCGCCGGCCGGTACGTGCGCAGGAGCGCCGGGTCGTCGAGCAGGCGCCGCCCGGAGCCGAGGACCAGCCCGATCCCGTGGTCGGCGGCCGCCCGGATCAGGCGGCCGTTGATGACCTCCGCCTCGTCGGTGCCGCCTGTCATCGCGGAGACCAGCAGCGGCGCCCGGAGCGCCCGGCCGAGCACCGTGGCGCCGAGGTCGACCTCGGCCAGGTCGCGGCCCGGGAGCGCCCGGTGGCGCAGCCTGACGCGGTCGAGCCCGGTCCCCTCGCGATGCTGGACATCCTCAGCAGCGGCGATGCGCAGATGGTCCGCCTTGCGCTGCGAGGGCGCCGCTCCGGGATGGTTCATGCCGACCGTACGGAGGGGACGACCGATCGGACGAACGGCATTGCCTCGCGCTGACCGGAGATCTGCATACGAAGGTTCTCCCCCGTCGGCGGCGACGGCAGTCCGGCCCGCAGTTGCCGCGCCGCCGTCGGACTAACTCCGGAGCGCCTCGGCGACCTTGACGAGGACGAAGAGGAGTCCCGCGGCGCCGATCGCCCGCCGGACCCAGTTGACACCGCTCTCGAGTTCCTTCCATGCCCATGCGGCGAGACCGGTGTAGAACGTCGCGCGCGCGACGTCGTGCGCCGGCCCGCCGGTCAGTGCGGCAACCAGCCACCCTGCCAGCGCGATGAGCAGCGGGGCGTTCGGAAGCTGCGCGACCGGGAAGCTCGCGGGCCAGCCCTGCTGCCCGCGCTTCCAGAGCCTCCGGGGCGTCTGCGCGTCGTCGGTCACGGGCGCAACCGTCCGAACCAGGTGCGGCGCCGATCCGCTCGCCGTACCGTGTCGCCGAGCAGCCAGAACATCGGCGGCCACAGGCCGACGAACAGCGCCCGTCGTTCGGCGTTCGCGCGCTCGTCCTCACCGACGGTCTTCGCACGGACCCACAGGCCGATGCACAACGCGATCGAGGCAAGCGACGTCCCGTAGAGGGACCGGCTGGCGGGCACGGCGTAGTCGAGGGGCGCTCTGCTCATCGTTCGACTGTCATGCCCATAGCGCGCGGTTGCGACACGGCGGCCGGCGGTAGTACGGGAGCATGCCGCCTCGGTCGAGCTTCCGGAGGCGCTGGGCAACGGCGGCGCGCTGGCCGGTCGGCGTCGGCCTGGCGTTCTGGCGGTATCTCTGGCGCATCAGCCCCGTCCACCGCTGGGAGATGCCCGGCTCGTTGCCGCAAGATGGGCCGCCGGCGCTTCCCGCGGGGGTCAGCCTCGAGCAGATCCAGACGGCGGACGACGGTGCCGGCCCGCTCGTGCACCGCATCTATCGCACCCGGATCGTCGGATCGGCGATCACTCCCGAGACCCTGATGGAACAGATCAAGCAGGATCTCGACCGCGTCGCTCCGTCGGAGTTCGCCACCTTCCAGAAGGCGGATGACGACGGGCCGCTCAAGCTCGGGGACGAGTACGTCGTGCGCATGCCCGGGCCGTGGGACGGGCCCGTGCGCGTGATCGCAGAGACGCCGACGTCGTTTCGCCTCGCAACGCTCGAGGGTCACCTCGAGGCGGGCCAGATCGAGTTCCGGGCCGGTGCCGACCACCGGTCGTTGAGCTTCGAGATCGAGTCGTGGGCGCGCAGCGGCGACCGCTTCGCCGATGCCCTTTACTCACATCTGCGCCTGGCCAAGGAGGTCCAGCTCCATATGTGGGTCAGCGTCCTCGACAAGGTCGCCGAGCTCGCGCACGGCCGCCGGGAGGGCGGGGCGATCGTCACCACCCGCCGCATCGACCCCGCCGGCCACCTGAGCGCGCGTGCTCCGAACCGGCGCGCCGAGCGGCGACTGGCCGCACTCGCGAACCGGACCGTCAACTTCGACACGTCCCGGATCGACGAGTACTCACATGAGACCGGCTGGCGCCGTGACGACATGGTCGTGTCGCTCCCCGCAGAGGCCCCCGGAATGCCCGATTCGCGTGGCAGCTGGGAGCTCACGCGCCGGCTGGTGATGGACTACCAGCTCGCCGATCCCGGCCGGGTGCGCGCCGTCTACGACCACCGGCGGCCCTTCGAGGGCCGCGACATGCTCCTGCTGATCCGGTTCGCCGGGCTGCGCTTCGGGGTCGGCGTGCGAATCGGCGGGACCTACGAGTGGACGCGCACCGTCGACGGTCGCGCGGCGCGAGTCTACGGCTGGTACTACGACACGCTCGAGGGTCACTTCGAGCAGGGTCGTATGCATTACGAGGTCTGGAAGTGGCTGGACTCGGGCGAGGTGCAGTTCAGGTTGCACGCAGTCTCCCGGGGCGCAGAGAGCGGCCCTTGGATCCTGCGCACCGGCTTCCGTCTTGTGGGCAGGGTCAATCAGCTGCAGTTCTATCGCCGCATCTGCCGACGGGCGAGGCGGTTCACCGAAGCCCAGATCGAGGCCGACCGAGCCGCGGGCTGCGCGTCACGGTGAGCTGCGGCTAGCCAGGCCGGGCATCTGCAGGACCCGGAGTCCTCACGAGGACTCCGGAGGCCTCAGGAAGCAGCAATATTCCCCGCTCCTATGCGGTTCGACTCGAAGCGAACGCGATGCGCACGGCGGTCAGCGCATCGTCGAGCGAGGCTCCCGTGTGCGACGCGCGGTCGGCGTAGGAGTGCGCGGCCTCGATCAGGTCGGGCGGGGGACCGGCGTGCCGGGGCGGGCCCTTCACGACTGTGCCGTGCCGGCCGTGGGTGCTCACGACGTCGTCCGACTCCAGCTCGCGGTAGGCGCGCGCGACTGTGCCACCGGCGATTCCCAGGTCGTTGGCGAGCTGGCGGATCGACGGCAAGCGGTCGCCGGTCGAGAGCCCTCCGGCGAGCACGAGCGCCGTGATCTGCTGACGCAACTGTTCGTAGGGCGCGAGCGGCGAGCGGGGATCGACCTCGAGGATCATGCCGAGACGGCTTTCGCCCGCGCGGGGCGTCGTACTCGCCAGCGGCTCTCCGCGACGTCCTGGCACGCGACGAGCGAGCCAACGAAGAAGAGGGCGGCCGGGATAAGCATCGTGGCGTGCAGCAGCGTGTTCTCGGACGCCTGCAAGGCGAGCGAGACGCCGCAGCCGTAGAGCAGCAGGAGGGCGAGTCCGGCCCCGGCTACGGAGCGGATCGACTGGGCGCGGATCGCGTCGTCGACGGCTACGAGCGGCGGGCTGATGAACGGCTGTGGGCGGCGTACCACCCAACGCTCAACCGCCTCGAGGCATGCGCCGAGACCGAGCAGTGCCAGGGCGATGGCGATCAGCGCGGCCGGGCCGGGATTGGACACGGACTGGCTGTAAGGCACGACCGCGAGCGCCGCGGTCGCGAGTGCCGCGAAGGCGGTCACAGAGCGCTGGGCCATAAGCACCCCGTGAGGTAGGTAGGAGCTGAGCTCGCGAGGGATAAGGCTGGCCGTCCGGCGGCCCTTCGCGTCGGGGCGGACGTGGGTCAGCTCCGCGCAGAGGGCACCGATCAGGTAGCCCACGAAGATGGTCCCGAACCCCAGCGGAGCGCCCTCTCCGTCCGTGCCGAAGCCGAGCACCTGGACGCGGCCGTTGAGCAGGAAGTCGGCGAGCGACGGCACGATCGCTCCGGCCACAGCGCCCCAGGTCCGCAGCAGGCGCGCCCGGCGCAGGTAGCGCCGGACCATCGGCCGGCTCTCTCCCGTTAACTCGACGCCGTGGTCGCGTCCCCAGCGATCGACGAACCCATCATCGGAGCGGTGCGCGCGCAGCAGCGCCCACGGGATCGCAACGGCGAGGACCACAGCCATGAACAAGGGAGCGGACATGGGTTGATTGTATCAATACATCGATACATTGCAACATCGATGCCCGAACGTTCGTTCAGACCCTCTCTGGTGGACCATCGGCGTGCGGGGAGCCACAAGCGCCGCCCCCCGAGGCCGGTGGCACTGCGGGGCGTCCCCGGCCGGTCCTCCACGCGGCCGCGGATCAGGATCTCGGGATCGATCACATGACCCTGCTCGAGGCGGGCCGCGGGGTCGGCGTACTCGGTGTTCGAGCGCTCGAGCTGCCCGGGGCGAGCTTCCCGGCCACCGTGCCAGCCGTCGCCGTCCCGGCCGGGCCCGCAGCGACCAGGGCCGCTGCGACAGCGGCCGCTCCGGCTGCGGTCGCTGGGCGCAGCATCATGAACTGACGACGCGACACCTGCGTGCCGTCGGTGGCGAGTCCCGCCCGAGCCGTCACGGCCGGAGGCGATCGCCGTGCAGGCGAAGGCGGTTACGCGAACGTCACACCGGCTCGCCGGTGAGGATCCGCTCGTGCAGAGCGGCCAAGGCGGCGGTGGGCTCGACGCCGAGGTGGTCCACCAGCGTGCGGCGGCACTCGAGGTACTGGCGCAGTGCCTCACCGCGCCGGCCCGCACGCGCATGCGCGACGATCAGCCGGCGATGCCCGTTCTCGTTGAGTGGGTCCAGGCGAACGAGGTCCCGGGCGCGAAGTCCCGCTCCGAGTAGGTCCCCACGGTCCAGACAGCCGTCGGCCAGTTCGGCGAGCACGGCTGCCTGCATGCCGATGAGGCGCTCGCGCCAGCTCACCGCCCAGTCGGAGTAGCGCTCCTCCGGCAGCGGCTCGCCACCCCATGACGACGCGGCGCGCTCCAGCAGCCGCGCTCGAGCGGCCCCGCGCTCCTGCAGGGCCGCCGCGGCCGCCGCCTCGAACCGGTCGGCGTCCACCGAATCGCCCGGTCGCAGGCGCAGGCGGTACATCCGGTCCGCGATCTCGAGCACGCTCGTAGCGCCCGGCACGTCGAGCACAGCCCGTGCGCGCGAGGTCGCAACACGGAGGCTGCGGCGCGCCCTGTCGGCGTCCCGATCCGGCCAGAACGCTTCGAGGAGCTCGTCTTCGCCGACGAGGCGATCGCGATGGAGCAGCAGGAACCGCACGAGCCGCTGCGCCACTCGCCGCTCCCACGCCGAGTCGGTCGCCCGCCAGCTGCCACGCGCGGCCGAGAAGCGCCCGAGCAGCGTGAACGAGAGCGCCGGGGGATTCTCGCGCAAGCGCGCGAGCACGTCGGTCGCCGCCGTCGCCTCGGCTCGGGCGCTTGCGCTGCTGAGTCGCTCGATCATGCGGATGGCATCGGGATGGCCCGATGCCGCGGCAGCGCTGATCGCCGCCTGCCGTACGGCGGGGAGCGGGTGGCGCATGAGCGGTACGACCGCCGTGCCGCCGGAGAGCCCGGCTTGAAGCTCTCGGATCGCATACTCGGGCTCGACCAGGCCTTGTGCGAGCACCCTCCAGACGATCGGCGCGAGCCGCGTCCATTCGCGGCGCAGCACGTGGCGCGCTGCGCCTCCGGCCTCGACGAACGCGCGTCCGAGATCCTCCTCGGCCGCGCCGCCTCGCCCGTCGCGCTCATGCAGCCATGCCCGAGCCGACAGGAGCCGAGCACGGAGGAAGCTGCCGCGGGGCCCGGCGAACTGTTGGTCCACGACGCACAGCACGTCGTCGACGACCTCGAGTGCGCGGCCGGCGGCGCCGCTCGCCTCCAGTATCGGCGCCAGTTCGACCGCCGTCGAGACCCGGAAGCTGGTGGGAGCACGCGCCGCGAGCCGGAGAGCACGCTCGGCCGCCACGAGCGCGCTGCTGAGGTCGTCGCGCAGCGCCGCGGCGGCCGCCCGCGCCTTGTAGTGGCTCAGGTCCCGCCAGCCGGTTCCCAGCGGCGGCCCTGCGCGGTCGAGCGCGAGCTGGGCGTCGACGAGCCGGCCTTGCAGGGCGAACGCCAGCGCGCGCTCCCAGTCGGCCTGCCTGGCGACCCAGGAGACGCCGACCCCTCGCGCGAGCGCGCCCGTGCGCGTCCACGTGTGCAGCGCGGCATCGTACTCGCCGACGTCCATCTGGACCAGCGCGAGCGTCGCCGCCGTCCCGACCTGCATCCCGGTGGGATCCGCCAGGTCCAGCTCGGCCATGGCCCCTTCGAGCCGCTCCACAGCGGCGTCGACCCGTCCGGCAGCTGCCTCCGTGATCGCCCGTACCCCGGTGCGCAGGGACGGCACGAAGAGGGCACCCATGCGGGTCGTCGCGACGCGATCCGTGAGCGCCTCCGCCTCGTCACCCCGGCCTGCGACCGCGTAGCCGCAAGCACGGAAGAACGCCGTGCCGAGTGCGCCCAACGGGGCGGTCTCGGGATCGAGGTCGTTCCACCCGTCCGCGAGGCGGTCCACCTCCTCGAAGTCGCCGGTCGAGAAGAGCACCGCGCTCAGCGCCGAGCGGGCCGTCCACTCGCCCTCGAGACCGCGAACGTCGTGAGCGGCCGCAATGGCTTCGCGCAGCAGCGGGATCGCGGCGTCGTAGTCGCCCTCGTTCGCTGCGAGCTGACCCTTGATCAGAAGGCACGCCGGCTCGCGGCGCAATGCCGCCGGAAGGCGCTCGAGCCACGCTCGGAGCGTCGCGGGGGACGTGCGGCGCAGCGCCGGGCTGGCACGGGTGATCGCCGCGATCGCCTGTCTCCACTCGTGAGCCTCGAGCCAGTGGTCGACCGAGTCGGCCGCCCGCCCCGACGCGTCCAGTCCGCGCGCGATCAGCCCGTGCAGCCGCCGCAGATCGGCCTCCGGACGCACGCGGTGGAGCCCGTCTCGGAGAAAGTCTCGAAACAGGGGGTGGTAGACGTAGGCGTCGCTCGCGGGCTCGGAGCGCCTGAGGAACAAGCCACTGCGTTGCACCTGCTCGACGAAGTCCGCGGGCAGCCCCAGCGCGTCGACCATCGCCGGCGAGAGCTCCGGCGCCAGGCTCGAATCCAGCACGCGTTCGCGCAGTGCGGGCTGGACGCCCGCGAGCACCTCCTCTGCGAGATACGAGAACGTCGCACGCCGCAGGGCGCGCCCGCCGGCCAGCGGCTCGCCGCTCGCCGCGCCCAGCTCGAGTCCGAGCGGCCATCCTGCGGTCGCGTCCATCAGGCCCGCCACCTCATCGCCGCGCGGCTCCCGGCCGAGCCGCAGCATGAGGAACCGGGCACACTCGTCCGCCGTGAAGGCGAGGTCCGCGGTGCGGAGCACGGTCAGCTTGCCGCTCGCCTGGCGCTTGGCGATCCCCAGCGAGAGCTCCCGGCGCGAGGCGAGCGCGACACGAAGTCGCGAAGGTGCGCCGAGGAGCTCCGCGATCGACGCCAGCGCGCCCGCCGAGCCATGGAGCCGCTCGGCATCGTCGAACACGACGACCAAGGGCTCGACCAGGAGCGATTCGAGCTCCGCGGCGAGCTCGCGCAGCGCCAGCACCGGGTCGACGGCCTCGCCGCCGGACGTGAGCCGCGCCGCCAGCACGTCCACGGCGCCCGGCACGGCTCGGCTGATGACCGCGAGCACGCTTCTCACGAGACGGCCCGGGTCGCGATCGGCGTCGCCGCAGGGCACCCATGCGGCCTTCCACCACCCTTCGAGTGCCTGCTCGAGCGCCGACGTCTTGCCGAAGCCCGCGTCGGCCACGACCAGCAGCGCGCCGCTCTCGAGTGCGGCCCTTATCCGCTGGTCCAACGCGGGCCGGGAGACGCGTTCCCTGCCCGAGACCCGCGTGGCGCCGGTCACCTCGTCATCACGTCGCGCATCCTCGCCAACGCCCGCGCGGGGCGCAAGGCGGCATGCCGTGACGTTTGCGTAACCGGCGCGGGCTAGCGTCGGCCCATGTTCGAGCGCCACACGTTCATCGTCCGCGTGAACCTGCCCGCGCGGCGGCCGATCGTCGAAGACGTCAACACGCGCGAGCAGATCCAACTGCCGGACCTCCTCTCGATCGCAGGGGAGATCGAGCGCCGTCTCGACGGTGCGGAGGACCTCCCGGTCGTAGGACCGACGGCCGGCTAGATGACCGTCGACCTGATGCCAAAGCGGTTGGCGTGGCTGGTCCCGCTCTTCGCACTGGCGCTTCCCGCCGGCGCGGGCGCCGCGACCGTGACCGGGGGAGGCATCGGCAGCGATGCGACCGCCGTCTTCACGGCGAACCCCGGGGAGCAGAACAGCCTCACGGTGAGCCAGCACGCGCCGCGGGCCGTACACGATCTAGTTCAGGGACGACGTCCTCGCCATCACCGCGACGGGCGGCTGCCACCAGGCGGCTCGCCGACCGTCGTCTACTGCTACGGGCCAAGCGCCACGGCGAGCCTCGGGGATCTCGACGATACGTACGCAGGAGACTTCCGAAGCGAGCAGGTGGATGGAGGCGAGGGCGACGACATCCTCGTCGAGCTCGGGGCACCTGATCGGGGGCAACGGGGACGACGACCTCTTCGCGTCCGCGTTCATCGACCGGCTCGAGGGCGGGCCGGGGAACGATGAGCTCCACGGCGGGGACAGCGGCGACACGCTCGACGGCGGGTCCGGGAACGACGAGCTGGACGCCGGCGATGGCAACGACCTGCTGCGAGGCGGATCCGGCGCCGACCTGTACCGCGGCGGGCCGGGCAACGACTGGCTCGCGACCTCGTACGACGGAGACGACCTCCAGGGCGGCACCGGGTTCGACACCCTCGACTACACCGACTGGTGGGCGTTCGACACGTCGTGCTTTCCCGAGCCGTGCCCCCACGGCGTGACCGTGACGTTCGACGGAACCGCGAACGACGGCAACTTCGACCTCGACGATCCCGACCACAGGACGCCGCTCGACAACGTCCAGGACGACGTGGAGACGGTGATCGGCACCGCGGTGCCCGACACGTTCGATGGAGGGTCGGCCGTGCTCCACCAGACCTTCGAGGGAGCCGGTGGCGATGACGCGATCGCCGGTGGCACGGGTGCTGACGTTCTCATCGGGGCCGGTGGCGACGACTCGATCGCCGGTGGCTTGGGTGCCGACACCCTCAAGGGCGGAAGCGGCGACGACTCGCTTGCGGGCGGCGAAGGCTCGGACACGGTCGCCGGGGAGGGTGGTGACGACTCGATCGACGGCGGAGCGGACACCGATACGGTGATCGGCGCGGCAGATGCGAACTGGGTGGTGACGGCCTCGACGCTCACCGGCGCCGGTACGGACGGCCTCTCGTCGATCGAGCGCGCGTCGTTGACCGGCGGCCCGTCCGGCAACATGCTCGATGCGTCGACGTTCCCCGGACCGGCGACCCTCTCTGGCGACGCGGGCGACGACACCGTTCGAGGCGGGTTGTCCGACGACGCGCTCGACGGCGGCGCCGGCACCGACGCGGTGCTCGCCGTCGCGGACGTGGCCCATCCCTCGCTCACCCTCTCCCCGTCGGCTCTGACCGGCCTGGGCACCGACTCCCTCGCCGGGTTCGAGGCCGCGACGCTCGTGGGCGACGCCGGCAACAACACGCTCGATGCGAGCGCCTTCCCGGGGAAGGTGACCTTCGACGGAGGTCCCGGGCTCGATCTGCTCCGGGGCGGCTCCGCCGCGGACGTCCTCACGGGAGGGGCGGGCAGCGACACGCTCGACGGGGGCGGCGGGGCGGACCGTGTCGTCGAGACCGCCGATTCGAGCTTCGCGCTCACCGACGCGAGCCTCACCGGCGCCGGTAACGACAGCCTCGCGGCGATCGAGCTCGCGACGCTGACGGGCGGTCCCGGGGCCAACTCGCTCGACGCGAGCGGGTTCACCGGAGCCGTCACGCTCGACGGCGCGGGGGGAGCCGACACCCTCAGCGGCGGGTCGGGTGGCGCGGTCCTGAACGGGGCGGCGGGCACCGACACCCTGAACGGCGGCTCGGCTTCCGACACGCTCAGCGGCGGCGAGGACGGCGACGTCCTCAACGGCCGGGGTGCGGCCGACACGCTGAACGGCGGCAGCGGCGACGACACCCTCGACGGGGGCGCCGACAGCGTGAACGACACGCTGGACGGCGCCGCGGGGACCGACCGGGTCGCCGCGACGACGAGCGGGAACCTCACACTTCAGAACGGGTCCCTCGTGGGCCACGGAGCCGACTCGCTCGCCGCCATCGAGCAAGGCCGCCTCACGGGCGGCGGCGGACCGAACGTGCTCAACGCCTCGGCGTTCACGCTCGGGCCGGTCACGCTCGACGGCGCGGGGGGCGACGACCATCTGCTCGGCGGCTCCCACGCGGATCTCCTCACCGGCGGCGCCGGCGTCGACAGCTTCGACGCCGGTGGCGGGGACGACACGATCGCCGCCAGGGACGGGACGCCGGAGCCCTCGATCGCGTGCGGCGCGGGAACCGGCGACGTCGCCCGCGTGGACACGGCCGATGCCACGGGCTCCGACTGCGAGTCGGTGCAGCCGCCGGCGACGGTGTCGTTGGCGGCGGGTGGCCCCTCGGGCGCCGCCGCCGTCTCCTCGGCGACCTTCGCCTTCACCGGGTCGGCCAACGCGGCGCGCTTCCTCTGCAAGCTCGACGGCGGCGCCGCGACGGTCTGCACGTCCCCGGTCACCTACTCGTCGCTCGCCGACGGTTCCCACACGTTCACCGTGCACGCGGAGGACGCGACGAACGACGCGGGGCCGAGCGCGAGCCGCACCTGGACGGTGGACACGACAGCGCCGCCCGCTCCGACGATCGTGTCCGGGCCGAGCGGGAACGTGGCGACGAGCGCCGCCAGCTTCGGCTTCAGCGACACCGAGGCGAGCGTGACGTTCGAGTGCCGGCTCGACGCCGGAAGCTTCGGCGCGTGCACGTCTCCCGCCGCGTTCGCCTCGCTGGCCGAGGGGCCGCACACCTTCCGCGTGCGCGCACGCGACGCGGTGGGCAACACGAGCGCGGAGACGAGCCGCGCCTGGACGGTCGACACCGCGCCGCCCGACACGTCGATCGTCTCCGGGCCGCCCAGCTCGACCACGGACCGCGGCGCGACGATCGTCTTCGCGTCCTCGGAGAGCGACTCGAGCTTCGCGTGCTCGCTCGACGGCGCGGCGTTCGCACCCTGTGCGCCGCCGCTCGAGTTGTCGGACCTCGCTCCAGGCACCCACGCGCTGCGGGTACGCGCGACTGACGTTGCGGGCAACGTCGATCCCACCCCGGCCGAGGTCAGCTGGACGGTGGCGACCCCGGTGATCCCTGTACCGCCGGGTCCCCCGTCGAACCCGGTCCCTACGCCGCCGGGACCCCCGCCGAACCCCCTCCCGGCGGCGCCGCTCGACACGATTGCGCCGGACACGCGCCTCCTCGGCGGCCCCGCCGGCCAGACGCGCGTGCGGACGGCCCGCTTCCGGTTCGCCTCTACCGAAGCAGTCGCGACGTTCCAGTGCAAGCTCGACCGCCTTCGCTGGGCCACCTGCCGGTCGCCCAAGCGGTACCGCAAGCTCGAGCCGGGCCGGCACGTCTTCCGGGTCAGAACCACGGACGCAGCCGGAAACCGCGATCCGACGCCCGCGACGCGGAAGTGGCGCATCAGGCACTAGCTGTTGCCGGCGGCGATGACGCTCCTCGGCGACGAGACGCGAACCAGGGGCCGGGTGGACGGTTCAGCTCGCCATCGCGCGCTCGAGGGCCTGGGCGAACGTCGGCACGTGCGTCTCGTCGAACGCCAGCGGCGGGCGGACCTTGAGGACGTTGCCGTGCCGGCCCGTCGTCCCGACGAGGACCCCGAGGTGGCGCATACGGTCTCGGATCCGGCGTGCGTGCGCGCCGTCGGGCTCACGCGTCCCCGTGCTGGTGACGAGCTCGATGCCCCACGCGAGGCCGACGCCGCGCACGTCGCCGATCACCGGATGATTCTCCGCCACTCGGGTGAGCGCCGCCCGTAGCGCTCGCCCGGTGCGCTGAACCCGGTCGAGCACGCGCTCGTCCTCGATGACCTCCAGTACGGCCAGCGCGGCGGCGGCGCTGACCGGATTGCCGCCGAAGGTGCTGAACAGCGTGGTCCGTCCGGCCATCGCCGAGAGGATCTCCCGCCGCGTGATGACGGCGGCCACCGGGTGGCCGTTGCCCATCGGCTTGCCGAGCGTGACGATGTCCGGGACGATCCCGAAGCGCTCGAAGCACCACAGCGCCTCGCCGATGCGGGCGTGGCCGGACTGCACCTCGTCCGCGATCCACAGGGCGCCGGCGTCGTGCGTGAGGCGCACCAGCTCCTGCACGTAGGCGGCATCGAGGTCGGCGATGCCGTCGCTCGTGACCAGACCGTCGAGGATCGCGGCGGCGGGCGCGTGGCCGCGCGCGGTCAACCGTGCTGCGCCCTCGGCGAGCCCGGCGGGGTCGAGGTGCCGTCCGCGGTAGGAATCCGGGGCCTCCCAGGTCTCGACGTGATCCGGTCGCCGGTCGTCCAACCAGCCCTCCGGGGACAGCGCGGCGGTGGCCGCGGTGATGCCGTGGTACGCGAACGCGGTGCACAGCCCACCGCCGCGGCCGGTCACCGCGGTCGCGATGCGCCACGCCAGGTCGTTGGCCTCGGAACCCGAGTTGACCAGCAGCACGGTGTCGAGCTCCGGCGGACACGTGGCCGCCAGTCGCTCGGCCAGCTCGATCGCGGTGGGATGCAGGTAGCGGGTGTGGGTGTTGACGCGGCGGCTCTGGCGGGCGATCGCCGCACTGATGCGAGGGTGGCCGTGCCCGACGCTCGGGACGTTGTTGTAGGCGTCGAGGTACGTCCGTCCGGCGGCGTCGGTCATCCAGACGCCCTCGGCGGATACGACCTGGATCGGCTCGTCGTAGAAGAGCGGATCCATCGCAGGGCCGAAGATCGCCGCCCGCCGGGCCGCCAGGGACGCGTCCTCGCGCCGGCGGCCACCGGCGCCGAGCTGGCGGGCCACATCGTCCCAGCCGGCGTCCTCGAGGGTTTCGAGCATGCGCACGCACCCGGCGTTGAAGCGCTCGGCGAACTCCGGTTCCTCGAGGCCCTGCCGGACGCGCCAGGAGCTGATCGCGATCGTCACCGCGCTCCGGGCGGCCCAGGCGACGCCGAGTGACTCGAGCTCGGCGTCCTCGAGCGGCACCTGGCGCTCGTAGCCGTCGAGCACGAGTCGCGCCGCGCGGAAGAGCTCGGGGCCATCGCGTCCGTGCGCGACGGAGTCGAGCACCGACGCCAGGTCGGTGACGAGCGCGGTGTGGCTCATGTCGCCGAAGTCCACGATGCCGGTGATGAAGCCGGCCTCGTCGGTCAGGGTGTTGTCGACGGTGAGGTCGCCATGGAGCACCTGCGCCCGCAGCCGCCCCCACACCGGCGCCACGCGGCGCTCGAACTCGTCCAGGACACGCGTGACGACCCCCCGCGCACGAGGGGTGTCGATGTCCTCGACCATCGTCCGCGCCGACAGCGCGTGCTGGACGTCCCACGGGATGACACGCACCGCGCGCGCGTGCATGAAGCCGCGCAACGCCCTTCCGAGACGGGCCGTGGTGTCACCCCACCCGAAGAGCGCCGCGTCGGAGAGATCGGTGGCGGGGATGCGGCTGCTGCCGGGAAGGACGTCGTAGAGCCGGACCCAGTGCAGGACTCCGCCGTCCGACCACTCGGCGCGAAGCTGCGACGGAGCGTCGTCCGGCCGGGCCGGACCGGGGTCGCCGGACGCGGCGGGCCGCCACGGGATCGCGACGCGCAGCTCCGGAGCCACGGCCGTCACGTGGAGGGCGGCGGCCGCCTCCATGTCGAGCACCGCCGGGTCTTCGGAAGCGTTGGAGACCTTGAGCACCGCGACCGGATCCCCGCCGCCGTCCGTCAGGACGAACGCGCGGTCGCGCTCGCTCCCTAGGTCGCGCGCGCCGTGCGCGGGTACTCCGAACATGCTCGTCCCGATGTCGACGGCGCCGGTCGTGCTCAGGCGCGGACGGGCACCGGCCATGACTGGATCCATGGACGCGAACGCTAACCGGGGAGACGGCGTACGATGCCGCGGATGTTCCCGTCACCGGGCGGCGCCCTGGACCGTCCCAGCCTCGACGCAGACGAGCAGGCGCTGGTCGACGACATCGCCGCACGGCGTGACGACATCGTCGCGCTCGCCTGCGAGCTGATCGCCTACGACACGACGAGCCGGTCCGGCCCCGAGGACCCGGCGCGCGAGGAAGCGGCGCTCCAGCAGGCACTCGCCGAGCGGCTGCGGGCCTACGGCGCGGAGATCGATCTCTGGGAGCCGGCGCCCGAGGACGCCGGCGGTCACCCGCTGTCGATCGAGGGCCTCGGATTCGAGGGCCGCCCGCAGCTCGCCGCGCGGCTGCGAGGAACCGGTGGCGGCGAGTCGCTGCTGCTCAACGGCCACATCGACGTGGTCCCGGCGCGACGCGAGGACGGCTGGGAGCACGATCCGTTCGACCCGCACGTCTCTGGCGATCGCATCGTCGGCCGCGGCGCCTGCGACATGAAGGGCGGGATCGCGGCGATGGTGGTGGCCGCCGAGGTGTTGGCCCGGACCGGCGCCCTGGGCGGCGATCTCGTGGTGTGCACCAACACCGACGAGGAGTCCAGCGGCGTCGGGGGGCTGGCGTGCGCGCGTCGCGGAGTGACCGGGGATTACACGATCGTCACCGAACCGAGCTCGCTCGAGGTGTGGCCGGCGTGCCGGGGTACCGTCTACTGCACGATCGAGGTGGCCGGCCGCGCCGGCCATGCCGAGCAGGAGCATCCGCACTGGCGCGACGGCGGCGCCGTCAACGCGCTCGACAAGGGCCGGTTCCTCCTCGACGGGGTCGAACGCCTGCGTCGCGAGTGGCGGACGCGGGTCGACCTGCGCCACCCGCTGCTGGACCCGCCGGACATCGTGCCGACGCGGTTCGTCGCGGATGCGGGCTGGCACGTGACGATCCCCGACCGGGCGTTCATCGACCTGTCGGTCCTGATCCTGCCCCAGCAAGCTGACGCACAGGGTTGGACGACGGACGCCCAAGTCGAGGTCGAGGGCTTCCTGCGGCGCTGGTGCGACACGGATTCGTGGCTGGCCGAGCATCCGCCGACATTCCGCTGGCACACCGAGGTCAACCCCTCCGACACCCCGGTGGACACGCCCAGCGTCCAAGCGCTGCTCGCCGCCAACGCCGCGCTCGGGCTGCCGGTGCAGCTCGGCGGGCTGGGGAGCTGGTACGACGGGGCCACGTTCGCGCTCGAGACGGGCACTCCCGCGTTGATGTACGGGCCACGCGCCATCGACTGGGCCCACACGGTCGACGAGTACGTGCCGATCGATGACCTCGTGGCGTGCGCCCAGGGGATCGCGGTCGCCGGCTGGAGGCTCTGCCGTTGATGGCCTCCGACCTCGTGCGCGCGGCGATCCTGCGCGTGGCGGGCGAGGCGGTCGAGATGGCGGATGTCGTCTTGGACGAGCCGCGGGCGGCCGAGGTCGAGGTCGCGATCACGGCGGCGGGCGTGTGCGGGTCGGACGTGCACGTCGTGGTCGGCGACTGGGACGTGCCGATGCCGGTCGTGCTGGGCCACGAGGGCGCGGGCGTGGTCACGCGCGTCGGCACGGAGGTCGCCGATCTGGCGCCTGGCGATCACGTGGTGCTCTCGTGGGTCCCGCAGTGCGGCCGGTGCCGCCAGTGCGAGCTCGGCCGGCCGTGGCAGTGCGAGCTCGTGGCGACGGTCGTCGCCCCCGGCGGCGTCCTGCACGACGGGACCTCCCGGTGGCATTGCGCCGACGGTGGCGACCTGCACCATTACCTCGGCGTCTCGTCGTTCGCCGAGCGGGTGGTGGTTCCCCGCTCGGGGGCCGTGAGGATCCGCGACGACGCGCCGCTCGACGTCGTCGCAATCGTCGGCTGCGCCGTGGCGACCGGCGTGGGCGCCGTGCAGCACACGGCGCAGGTGCCCGCGGGCGCGACCGTCGCGGTGATCGGCTGCGGCGGCGTCGGCCTGTCGTGCATCCAGGGCGCGCGCCTGGCCGGCGCGGCGCAGGTCGTCGCGTGCGACATCAGCCCGGACAAGCTGGAGGTCGCGCGGCGGGTCGGCGCGACGGACACGGTCGACGCGCGCGCCGGCGACGCGGTCGCCGGCCTGCGCGATGCCGCGCCCGAGGGCCTCGACTACGTCTTCGACGCCATCGGCCGGATCGAGACGACCGAGCAGGCCATCGCCGCCATCGGCCCCGGTGGTGCGGCGGTCATCGTCGGCCTGCCGCCGACGGGCACGACGGCGCGCTTCGAGCCGCTCGCGCTGGCCGAGGCGAACCAGCGGATCCTCGGCTCCAACTATGGCTCGGTCGACCCGCAACGCGACATCCCGCGACTGGTCGACCTGTACATGGAGGGCGAGCTCGACCTCGACTCGCTCATCACCGCGCGCCGGCCGCTCGAGGAGGCGGCCGCCGCGCTCGACGACCTCGCCGCGGGGCGGTCGTTGCGCACGCTCCTCATCAATGACGACCCAGGAAAGGTGGACCATGTCGCAAGCTGACGGGACGGCGCGAGCCGCTACCGGGGGACACGAGCGAGAGACGCACTTCCGCCGCGTGCTCGGGCTGCCGGCGCTCGTCTTCTTCGGTCTGGCGTACATGGTGCCGCTCACCGTCTGGACGACGTACGGCATCGTCACCACGTCGACGGAGGGGCACATGCCCCTGGCGTACACCGTGACGACGATCGCGATGGCGCTGACCGCCTACAGCTACGGGCGGATGGTGGTGATCCACCCGATCGCGGGATCGGCCTACAGCTACGCCTCGCGAGCGTTCGGTCGCCCCATCGGCTTCATGGTCGGCTGGGCACTGATGCTCGACTACATCTTCCTGCCGATGATCAATTACCTGCTCATCGGCCTGTACATGCAGGACTACTTCCCGGACATCCCGCAGGCCCTGTGGATCATCCTCGCAGTGGTCTTCGTGACGGGGCTGAACATCCTCGGCATCCGGCTGGTGGCGGGGGCGAACTTCATCTTCGTGGCCGCGCAGTTCGTGTTCATCGCCGTCTTCGCCGTGCTGGCCGTCATCGAGTTCACGAGCGACGTCGAAGTCCAGTCGTTCACCGCGCCGTTCATCGAGTCGGGCATCGACTTCGGCGCAGTCGCGGCAGGAGCGGCGATCCTCGCGCTCTCCTTCCTGGGGTTCGACGCGGTCTCGACGCTCTCAGAGGAGACGCGGGACCCCAAGCGCAAGATCCCGCTGGCGATCATGTTCTGCGCGATCGCCGGCGGTCTCATCTACATCTTCCAGTCCTACCTCGGCCACCTCGCCTTCCCCGACTACAGTGCCTTCGCCGACCGTCAGGACGTCGCCAGCGCCGACGTGATGACGGCCATCGGCGGCGACTTCCTCAACAGCTTCTTCACTGCCGTCTACGTCTCGGCCTGCTTCGCGGGCGCGATGGCCGCCCAGGCGAGCGTCGCCCGCATCCTCTTCGCCATGGGGCGCGACGGCAGCCTGCCACGGCCGGTGTTCGGGTGGCTGCATCCGCGCTTCCGCACGCCGATCGCGGGCAACGTCCTCGTTGCGCTCTTCGGTCTGACCGCGTTGTTCATCAGCCTCAACACCGTCGCGGCGATGATCTCCTTCGGCGCGCTCGCGGCGTTCTCGTTCGTCAACCTCTCCGTCATCAAGACCTACGTCATCGACGGTGGCCGGCGCACCGGCGCAGACCTCTTCAAGTACGCCGTCATCCCGTTCCTCGGCTTCGCCTTCACGATCTACCTATGGACGCAGTTGTCGGGCCTGACGTTCGAGATCGGGCTCGGGTGGCTGGCCGCCGGCCTGCTGTACCTCGTCTACCTGACCCGCGGCTTCCGGCGGCCGCCGCCGGAGATGTACTCGGGCGACGAGGAGGAGGAGCTCGGGGCCGGCCCGGCCGGGGCGGCCGCCCGCGCATAGCTCGAGCGCAGCTCAGGCCGGCGTTCCGGAGAGGCGATCGCACACCCGTGCGGTCGTCTCCCGGTGTGCCGCCTCCAGCGTCCGGTCGGTCGCGTCCGGCCACGACGACACGATGGTCAGGACCGTCCCCGAGGCCGGATCGACGGCGATGAGCTGGCCGTGGATGCCGCGCGCCATCGTCCTGGCATCGCGCTGCCACCACTGGTTCCCGTAGCCCTCGGCGCCGGCGCGGTCCTCCGGGACCGTGCAGCGCGCGAACGCCCTCCCGTCGCCGCGCCCGAGCCGCTCGATCCAGGTGGAGGGGACGACGCCGCGCCCCCCTTCCGCGACGAGCGTCCCGAGGCGCGCATAGTCGCGGAGGCTCGCACAGAAGCCGCCGCCGATCGCCGCCGTCCCGGCCGGATCGACCGTGAGCTCGGCATCGTGCTCGGCGCCCATGGCGGCCCAGAGCTCGTCGGCTATGAGCTCTGACAGCGGAGCGCCGCCCGCGCGCTCTGCGACGATCCCGAGCAGGTCCGTGTTCGGAGTGGCGTAGTGGAACCGCTCGCCGTGGCGCCACTCGGCGGCGCCGATGGTGGGGAGGAACTCGAGGATCGTCGCCTCGCCGGCGCCGGCCGCCGGCGGATGCCAGCCACACGCGACGTCGTAGCGCCAGAAGTCGACCGCGTAATCCTCGACGAAGTCGACCGCCGCCGTCATGTCGAGCAGGTGCTGGACGGTCGCGCCCGAGTAGCCGCTCCCGGCGACCTCGGGCACGCGTCCGGTGACCGGCTCGTCGGGATCCAGCACGCCGCGGGTGACGAGGATGCCGACGAGGAGGCCGAGCACCGACTTGCCCACGGACTGGGAGAGATGCAGCGACGTCTCCGTCATCTCGCCGCCATAGCGCTCGAGGACGAGCCGACCGCGGTGCACGATCGCGAGCCCGTCGACATACGCGCTCTCCAGCAGCGGGTCCACGAGGTCGTCGAGCGCGGCGGACGCGCGGTCGAGGTGCCGAACCCGCCCGAGGCCGCGCGGAACCGGCACCGTCTCGACCACCTCGGCGACGTGGACGTAGGCCCAGCGGTTCCAGGGGCCGACCTGCCATGACTCGGGCGGGACCTTCGCGCTCATGCGCGCATCGTCGCACCGGTGCGAAGTGCCGGCCTTCGCCCGGGACGGTGGGCGCGCGAGCGCGACCAGCTCGCCGGGCTGCTCGAGCCATGCGAGCGCTGCCCCGTCGCGACAGCCTCCTGACCGTCTCACCCGCCACGCGACCGCGGCCGCGCGGCGCGGAGGAAACGGGCCAGGTCGGCGTCGAAGCGCTCGGGCGCTTCGAGGTTCGGCAGGTGCCCGACGCCCGGGAGAGTGAGTGTCTGCGGCTCGCGGAGCGAGCGCACGAGCTCGTCCGTGACCGCCTCGGTCGACCACGTGTCCTGGTCGCCGACGCAGACCCAGCTCGGGATCGCGAGGGCGTGGAGGCGCTCCCGGTAATCCGGGCGCTCGGCGCGGCCGCGAAGGGCGGCGGCCGACCCATGGGGATCGTTGCGCGACATCATCTGGAGGGTGCGGTCGACGACTGCCGGGTCGGCGCCGGCCCCGAACAGGCGCGGACCCATCGCGCGGACCAGCGGCTCCATGCCCGCGGAGTCGGCCACGTCGGCCAGCGCCAGGCGCTCTCGCCGTTCCTCCTCGGCGACGGGGGCCGCCGTCGTCGCGACGAGGCCCAGCGCCCAGACGCGCTGCGGCCGCGCCAGCGCCATCTCCATCGCGACGAGCCCGCCCATGCTCAGCCCGACCGCGGCCACTTCATCGACCTGCAGGTGATCGAGCAACGCCCACACGTCGTCGGCCAGCTCACCCATCGTGACGGTCCCGGCCGTGACCGGACTCTCGCCGTAGCCGCGCAGGTCGGGCGCGATGAGCCGGAAGGCCCCCCCGAGCGACCGGAGCTGGCCCGACCACATCGTGCGGTCGAACGGGTGGCCGTGGATGAGGACCACGGGCAGGCCGGCACCGGACTCGTCGAACGCGAGCAGCATCAGCGGTCGCGCGCGAGCGTGATCAGCACGTCGCTCGGCCCGGCCGGCCGGCGCGCGCTGCCGGCGCCGCCGCCGTGGCCACGATGCCGGTGCGGCTGCCGGTCATGGCCTCCGGCCCGTTCCACTCGGCCGCGATCGCGAAGAGGGTGCGGCCGTCGTCGCCGCCGAGCGCGCACGCGAAGCAGCTGCGATCGAGCGGCACGCTGTGCGTCACCTCGCCCCCTTCCCGCACGCGGATGCACGTCGTCATCGCGCCCACCCAGACCGCGCCCTCGTCGTCCAGGCAGATGCCGTCCGGGTAGCCCTCGAGCTCGGCCCAGACGCGCCGGTTCGCCAAGCTGCCGTCCGGCTCGATGTCGTAGGCCGTGAGCCGCTGGGCGTGGGACTCGGACACGATCAGCGTGCGGTTGTCGGGCGTGATGACCATGCCGTTGGGGAACGCCAGATCCTGTGCGACCTGGCGCAGCTCCCCGTCGGCCGTGAGCAGCGCGATGATCCCGGGCCCGGGCGCTTCGCCGGCCATCATGTCGAACCCGATGCCGTTGACGTACGCGTGGTCGCGGCCGTCGACGACGATCTCGTTCCAGGGGTGTCCCGAGATCGCGCCGAGATCGGCGTGCACGACGAGCGACGGGTCGCCGGGCTCGCGGCGGAGGAGCTTGGCCTCAGGGCCCGAGACGACCAGCAGCGTGCCGTCGCTCGTCCAGTCGAAGCAGAACGGCAGGGTCGTCGGGACGTCGACCATCGTCTCGCTCCGACCGTCGGGAGCCACGGCGACGATCTCGCCGGCGCCCCAGTTCGACAACCACAGCCGGCCCTCGCGCCACCGGGGCGACTCCCCGATCACGAGGCCGGAGAGCAAGGTCTGCGACTGGATGGTGGCGGGGTCAGGCATCAGGGCTCGATGATCGGACTACGCCGCGTCGGGGATGGAGGTCTTCTCGGACGCGTACCACGCATCGACCGCCGGCCTCGGCCGGCAGACACGCCGCTGCCGACTGGACCTAGCCACGGGCGGATATCTGCTGCACGGCCCATCCGTTGCCGTCGGGATCGCTGAAGAAGATGAACCCGACGTTGTCGAGCGGGTCGGCCTCAGGTCTGGGGTTCTCGCCCATGACCTGGATCTCGCCGACGTCCAGTCCTCGCTCGGCGAGCTGATCGCGGGCCGCGTGGACGTCGGGAACGACGAGCTGCAAGCCCTTGAGGGAGCCCGGCGGCATGTCCGGAGCGATCTTCCCCTCGCCGATCACGATCGAGCAGCCGGATCCGGGAGGCGTGAGCTGAACGATCCGGTTCCCGTCGCCCACCTGGACGTCGTGATCCACCTCGAACCCGAGCTGCCCGGCATAAAAGGCCTTCGCAGCGTCCACATCCGTGACCGGCACCCACACCACCTCGAGCAACCACTTCATGACAGCCTCCTTGTCGTCTCGGCGCAGCTCGCGATGATAGCGGTGTCGCTTTCTTGAAACGCGACAGATGTGTCGCATCCATCGTGCCGGACGTTGCGGTCACGTCATGCGGAACGCGCGGCGATATGCGGTGGGAGTGGTGTGCAGCCGGCGCCGGAGGTGCTCGCGCAGCGCTGCCGACCCGCCGAAGCCGCTGCGGACCGCGACGTCCTCCACGGGGATGTCCGTGTGCTCGAGCAGCTCCTGCGCTGCGCGCGTTCGCTGCTCGAGCAGCCACTGGGCGGGCGTGGTGCCGGCCTCCTCGACGAAGCGCCGCGCGAACGTCCGCGGGGACACCGCCGCGTGGCGGGCGAGGCGCTCCACCGTCAGCCGCTCGGTCAAGTGCTCGAGGGCCCACGCCCGGGTCGCCTGAAGGCCTGCGGCGCGCGGGCCGCCCTCGTCGGCCGCGTCGATCGGCCGCCGCAGGAACTGCGCCTGCCCGCCGTCGCGATGAGGCGACACCACCATCCGGCGAGCGATCTCGGCCGCCCGCTCGGCGCCGAGGTCGCGCCGGACGATATGCAGGCAGAGATCGAGCCCGGCGGCCACGCCGGCGCTCGTGAGGATGTCGCCTTCGTCGACGTACAGAACGGCAGGGTCCACGGTGACGGCCGGGAAGGTCGCAGCCAGACGGGCGCTCTCGCTCCAGTGCGTGGTCGCTCGCTTCCCGTCCAACAAGCCGGCATATGCGAGCGCAAAGGCGCCCGTGCAGATCGAGGCGATGCGCGCGCCGCCCGCGGCGGCCTGCCGTAGCGCCTCGATCACCGCTGGCTCGGGTGGGACGATCTCCGAGCTGCCGGCCACGACGACGGTGTCCGCCGTCAGAAGGGCATCGGGCCCGCAGGGCGCGACCAGATCGAAGCCGGTCGACGTCGTCACGGGACCCGCTACGGCGCCCGCCAGCGCGAACTCGTAGTCAGGAGCTCCGCATTGACCGAACACGTGCGCCGGCGCTGCGAGATCCAGGGCGAGCACGCCGGGGAGGGCGAGGGCGACCACACGATGTGTCATTGGCAGGATCCTAGTGAGCGCCGATTTGCTGCCAGCACACGACGGCCAGGCCGGGATAGACGACGAGCGGGCCGTGCCGAGTCCAAATGCGACGCGTGCGATCGGGGAGGGTCGAGTACCCGTGGCAGGAACCCGACGAGAGATGGCATGCCGTCGCCTTTCGCTTCGCTGCCCGAGAGCGCATCATCGATCCATGAGCCACGTCAAGGATTCCGCCGGACGCCGTGCCCTGATCGTGATCGACCTCCAGAAGGGCTTCGATGATCAGGGCGGCTACTGGGGCGGCACGCGCAACAACCCGTCGTGCGAGGAGAACGTGCGGGCGCTGATCGACCACTTCCTGGCCGAGGGCTCGCCGGTCGTCCTGGTCAGGCACGACTCGAGCGACCCGGCGTCACCTCTGCATCCCGACCGTCCCGGCAACGCGTTCAAGCCCGAGCTGGAGGGCGTCGAGCCGGCCCTGCTGGTGCCCAAGCACGTGCATTCGGCGTTCCATGGGCAGGTCGACCTTCACGCATGGCTCAAGGAGGCAGGCATCACCGAGATCGCGATCAGCGGCATCCAGACGAACCGATGCTGCGAGACGACGGCGCGGATCGGCGGGGACCTCGGATACGACGTGAGGTTCGTGCTCGATGCGACCGCGACCTTCGACGAGCCGGCGCAGCAGGACCGGCCGGCGATCACCGCCGACGCGCTCTCCCAGACCACCGCGACCAACCTGCACGGGAACTTCGCCGAGGTCATCACGACGGCCGAGACGCTCCGGGAGGCTCGCGCCGCAGTCTGAGCTCGAGGCGTTGCCGCACGCAGCGACGAAGATCGCGCGCCGGTCATCGAACTCGCGCTCCCTGAAGCCCGAGCGTCTTCTCCAGACCACTTATGACCGATTGGCATGTCCGGGCGCGCCGTTGGCCCCCTAGCGTCTGGAGCATGGATCGCACGACGACACTGATCCACGGTGACGCGCCCTTCCGCTGGGACGACTCGGTCACACCGTCGATCGCCCAGAGCACCATCTGGAAGGCGAGCTCGGCGGAGGCGTTCAGCGCGGCCGCCGACGATCCGCTCAATCCGTTCCTCTACAACCGGCACGGGAACGCGAACAGCACCCAGGTCGCGGGACTCGTCGCCACCCTGGAGGGCGCCGAGCGCGCGATGGTGACCGCATCGGGCATGGGAGCCATCACGACCCTGGTGCTGACGCTGGTCAAGGCGGGCGACCACGTCCTCGGCCAGCGCAGCATGTACCCCGGCGTAAGCGACATGATGCTCCGCCTGCTCCCGCGCCTGGGGGTGGAGTGCACCACGGTCGACCAGTCCGACACCGCTGCCTTCGAGCGCGCGCTGCGGCCGAACACGACGGTCGTGCTGCTCGAGACCCCGAGCAACCCTCGCCTGGAGGTGACCGACCTCGGAGCGGTCACCGACCTCGTGCGCGCGCACGGCGCCGTCACGGTCGCCGACAACACCTTCGCCACGCCCATCAACCAGCGGCCGCTCGAGTTCGGGGTCGATGTCGTATGGCACAGCGCGACGAAGTACATGGGCGGGCACTCCGACCTCATGGCCGGCGTGATCGCAGGGACGGCCGAGCTGATCGAGCGCGTGTGGAGCACGTCGATGATCGCCGGCAGCGTGTGCGCGCCGTTCAACGCCTGGCTGCTGCTGCGCGGCCTGCGCACCCTGGGCGTGCGCATGGAGCGCCACAACGCCAACGGACTCGCCGTGGCCGCCGCGCTGGACGCGCACGCGGCCGTCAGCCGCGTGCACTACGCCGGGCTCCCGGATCACCCCGGGCACGCGGTCGCCGCCCGTCAGATGTCCGGGTTCGGGGGCGTGCTCTCGATCGAGCTCGGAGGCGGCTATCGGGCGGCCGACCGCTTCATCGAGAAGCTGTCGCTGGCGCGCCGCGCGTCGAGCCTCGGTGACGTGGGCTCGCTCGTGGTCCATCCGGCGTCGCTGTGGTCGAAGACCCTCACCCCGGAGGAGCTCGAGACGGCCGGAGTCCCTCGCGGTCTCGTGCGATTCAGCGCCGGCATCGAGGACACCGACGACCTCGTCGAGGACGTGCTCAGCGCCGCCGACGACGCCGGCCGGTGAGCGTCCGACGCGCGCCGACCGTGCCCGGACCATGACGGTCGGGGAGGCACGACTGCTCGCCGAGGCGGTCGACGCGGCCGTCGCGGTCTGCGCCCGCGTCGAGCAGATCGCGGCCACGAGCGAGTCGTGCGCGCTGTTGCTCCTCGTCGCGGAGGGCCATCGCGACGCGCTGGAGTCGCTGCGCTCGCAGCCCAGGGCGCCGGCCGACGAAGAAGCCCGCCGGCTGGCCGTCGCCGCCGAGGTGCTGGCGGAGCTGAAGGACGTCGCAGCCGCCGCGGCTGAGCACTACCGGGAGGCGCTGGGAGCACGGCATCACGTCCCGCGTCCGCACGGCAACCACGGGCCCCTGCGGCCGCACCGCCCGCGCGGCGCCGCCAGGAAGCGGTGCCACTGAACCCATGCGACAGGAAACGGTCACCACGCTCACCGCGCAGCGACCCGATCGGGCTCGCGCCCGACGGGAGCGCACCGGCGCGTTCCCGGCGAATGCGCTCAGCGCGCCAGCTGAAACTGCCGGGTGCCGTCGGCGTCGCTGACGGTGACCGTGCCGTCGGCGGTCATCTTGCCCAGGTTGTCGTAGACGACGGCGCGGTGGATCCCCGTACCCTTCGCGATGCTCGTCGCGCCCGATGCGCCGCTCTCCCGGAGGAAGGCGACGATGCGCTCCCGGTTGACGCCTTGGGGCGCCCGCGGGCGCTTCCGGCCCGATGCGCGCCTGCTGCGCGTACGTGCCTGCGCGCTCTTGCTCGTGCGGCCGGCAACGGCGCCTTCCGGTGAACGCCGGGAGCGCGGCGCCGCGGACCCCGCCCTCGTCGCCGCGGCGACCTCCTCCAGCGCACGCGCGAGATGCTCGCGCTCCGCTCGCAGCCCCTCGGTCTCCGCGAGCATCCGGTCGATCTCGGCGATGCGGCGCTGAAGGCTGGCGGTCGCTTCACTCAAGCTCGTGCTCATCGCGATGAAAGACTACAGACAGGCGACGCCACTCGGGGCTGGGTGGGCGACCGGCGATCTCGCCATGCGACATCGCCTCCGTCGGCCGACCCACGGTCACGACGCGACGTGGCGTCGGCAGGCTCGGCCGGCGTCTCCGAGACCGACCGGTCCTCCTTGCTGGGCGCCGGAGGGGCGGCCGCCGCCCGGGCGGGCGCTGCTCGCGCGAGATCTCACGGCGCAGTCGCATCAGCGCGGAGTTCCGGGCTGATGCCGAGCCGGCGCGCGAGGTATCGATGCATCGGCGCCGCGTAGCGCTCGAAGAGCGCGGCGAACGCCTCGGGGTCCAGCAGGGACCGCTCGATCGCCTGAGCATCGGTGATCCGATCGTCGACATCGCCACCGCTCCGCCCGGAGGTTCTCGCGTAGGCCGTCATCGTGGTACCCGTTCGCCGATCCTCGCGAGTGGGTTCCATTGTCGTCTGGCGACGACGCTCTGCCGGCGCTCGTTCGATGCGACGATCGCATCGGAGTGATCACCAGTTCGAGTTGTGACGGCGATCGGGCGCTGGTCAGCTGTGGTGCCTGGACACGTACATGGCCTGAGGAGGCTGGTGTGAACGCAAGGACGACGAGCGCCGCGCTCGTGATGATCTCCGCCGTCTTCGCCGCAGGGTGCGGCGACGGCGGCAACTCCGGCGGTGGCGGTGGCGGTGGCGGCGAGGCCGCCAAGTCGGTCACCGTCTACTCGTCGCTGCCGCAGCAGGGAGCCCAGCGGCCGCAGACGACGGACCTCATCAAGGGCATCGAGCTCGCGCTCGAGCAGGTCGGCGGCCGGGCCGGCGACATCAAGGTCGAGTACAAGTCGCTCGACGACTCGACCGCGCAGGCCGGCGCTTGGACGCCTGAGGCGGTCTCCGCCAACGCCCGCAAGGCGGCGCTGGACGACAGCACGGCGGTCTACATCGGAGAGTTCAACTCCGGCGGCTCCGCGGTCTCGATCCCGATCCTCAACGAGGCCGGCGTGCCGCAGATCAGCCCGGCCAACACCGCCGTGGGCCTGACCACCGACGAGCCGGGCGCCGACGCCGGCGAGCCGGACAAGTACTACCCGAGCGGCGAGCGCACCTACGCGCGCATCGTCCCGAAGGACACGATCCAGGGCGCCGCTCTGGCCTCGCTCATGAAGCAGGACGGCTGCACGAAGGTCCAGATGATCAACGACAAGGAGGTCTACGGTGCGGGCCTCTCGCGCAACATCGAGAACTCCGCGAAGGAGCAGGGCCTCGAGATCATCTCCAACGAGGCGATCGACAAGAACGCGGCCAACTACCGCTCGCTCGCCTCCAAGGCCGAGGGCGCCGGCGCGGACTGCATGGTCTACTCCGGAATCACCGCCAACAACGGGGTGCAGCTCTTCAAGGACTTCGCGGCGGCGATCCCGGACGCGAGGCTCTACGGGCCGGACGGCATCGCGGAGGCCGGCTTCGCCGACCCGAAGGAGGGCGGCATCCCGGCCTCGATCGCTCCGCGCGTGAAGGCGACGGTGGCGACGCTGTCGCAGGACGAGTACCCGGAAGCGGGCCAGAGGTTCTTCGCCGACTTCGAGAGGAAGTACGGCGACAAGAACCCGAATCCCTACTCGATCTACGGGTACGAGGCCATGCGCCTGGCGTTGGACGCGATCGAGCGCTCCGAGACGGGTGCCAAGGAGGACGTACGCCAGGCGATCTTCGAGACGAAGGATCGCGAGAGCGTGCTCGGGACGTACTCGATCGACGAGAACGGCGACACGACACTCACGGATTACGGCGTGTACACGATCGAGGGAGGCGAGCTCGTCTTCGACCAGACGATCAATGCGGACGTCGAGTGACCTGACCGACGACCCTCGCCGAGCGCCCGAGGCGACACGACCGTGCGCCGTGTCGCCTCGGCTGTCGCGTCCTACGCGCATGGTGCATACTTGGCGTCGTCATGCACGCGCACGAACACAGCCGGACGACGCTTGTCTGACCTCCGGCTGGTCGGCACGACGGGAGTGGCCAGGCTGTGGGCCGGCATGGAGCTGCGCCATCTGCTCGCGCTCCAGGCGATCGCCGAGCACGGCTCCTTTCACCGCGCGGCTGCGCAGCTCGATTACACGCAGTCCGGAGTCAGCCAGCAAGTCCGCGCCCTCGAGCGGATCGTCGGGGAGCAGCTCGTCGAGCGCCCGGGCGGCTCGCGACCCGTGAGCCTGACCGCTTATGGCGAGGTGGTGCTGCGCCACGCCCGCGCCGTGTTCGACCAGGTCACGGCCGCGAAGGCCGATGTCGTGGCGCTGCGCGCCGGGAGGGGCGGCCTGCTGCGCGTCGGCGCGTTCCAGAGCGTCGGCGCCACGCTGCTCCCGCCGCTGCTCAGCCGCCTCGCACGCGACATGCCCTCGCTGCGCATCGCACTCACGCAGACAACGTCGGATCCCGAGCTGTTCGAGCTGCTCGAGGCGGGCGCGCTCGACGTCACCTTCGCGATGCTGCCGATCCCCGACGGGCCCTTCGCCACCCTCGAGCTGTTCGCCGACCCGTTCGTGGCGATGGTGGCCGCGGACTCGGCGCTCGCGCGCCGAGGCGGACCCCTCCGGTTGCGCGAGCTGACCGAGCTGCCGCTGGTCGTCTCCCAGAGCTGTCGCGGGACCAGCCGGATGGAGATGCTGCTGGCCGAGCGCGGCATCGAGCTCAACGTGGCGCACCGGCTGGACGACAACGGCACCACCTACGGACTGGTCGCCGCCGGCGCGGGCGTCGCGCTCGTCCCGCAGCTCGTCGCCGCGGGCGCCAACGGGGATGTGGCGGTGCTCGAGCTCGACGAGCCGCTGCCACCACGACGGCTCGTCGCGGCATGGCACAAGGACCGCAGCCTGCCCGCCGCCCGGCACACGTTCGTGCAAGAGGTGCTCGAGACGTGCAGGGGCTTGGGCTTGTCGCCAAGACGATGAACACGGCCCGCTCGAAGGACGGCACCGCCTAGACGACTTGAAGGACCCTGTCGTGGCTCTCGACGTGCACAAGCCCGTCCCAGGCGGACGCCAGCCGCTCGAGCGCGGCTTCGAGCGTGTCGGCCGAGAGGGAGTACGGGAGTCGCAGGTAGCGGTCGAGAGCCCCGTCGGGCGAGAGCCGCGGGCCGGGGATGAGCACGATCCCGTGGCGGTAGGCGGCGTCCGCGAGCAGGCTGCTGGAGGTGACCGGAAGGCGCACCCAGGCCGACAGGCCCCCGCTTGGCACCTCCATCTCCCAGCCGAGCCGCCTCACTGCGGCGACCACGGTGTCGCGCTGGGAGAGCACTGCCTCCTTGCGGGTCTCGAGGTACTCGTCGAGCGTCGCGAGCAGGCTGGTGGCGGCGAGCTGCTCGATCGGTGCACCACCGAGGTCGGCTGCCGTGCGCGTGGCGGCCAGCGCCGCCACATGACGGGGGCTCGCGCGCACCCAGCCGATGCGCAGACCGCCCCAGATCGCCTTGCTGAGCGACCCGATACTGATCACGGCGTCAGCAGGGTCGTGCGCCGCCACGGGCCGGCCGGCCTCCCTCGGATCGAGCCGCACCTCGGCGAGCGTCTCGTCGACGATCAGCATGACCGCGTGCCTGCGGCACAGTCGGACCAGCTCCTTGCGCTGCTCATCGCCCATGAACCGGCCGGTCGGATTGTGGAAGTCGGGCATGAGGTACGCGAGCCGCGCGCCCGTTTGGATCAACAGCGTCTCCAGCGCCTCCAACTGCCACGGCTCCGTGGAGACGTCGAGGCTGACCATGCGGGCGCCGGCGAGGCGCAGGCTGTCCATCGCACCGGGATAGGTCGGCGACTCGACGACGACGGTCTCGCGGGTGCGGACGAACGTCCGCAGGAGCAGGTCGATCGCTTGCTGGGCGCCCGCCGTGACCAGGATCTGCTCGGGCGCGGTCCTGACGCCGCGAAGCTCGTAGCGGCGGGCGATGGCCGCCCGCAGCGACTGCAGCCCGAGCGGGTGATAGCCGTGATGGTTCAGCAGGATCGCGGCCTGCGAGGCCGCGTCCTGCAGCGCCGCGATGACCCACTCGTCAGCGAGCGGCGACGCCTTGGACAAGTCGACGAGCGGCAGCACGGACGCCTCGAGGCGGCCGGCCCCGGACCACGCGTTGAAGCGATCGACCGACCGGGCGCTCAACCGCGTGACGCTGCCCGCCCCGCGGCGACTCTCGAGCAGCCCATGCTCCCGTAGGACCCCATAAGTCCGCACCACGGTCGTACGGCTCACGCTGAGCTCGTCCGCGAGCCCCCGCTCTGACGGGAGCCGGACTCCCGGTGCCACGCGCCCGTCCGAGAGCAGCTGGGCGAGCCGGCGCGACAGCCGCGCGTAGATGGGACCCGGTCCCTCCCGCCAGTCACCCAGGAGTCGCACGAGCGTGTGCGGGGTGATGTGGCGGCGGGCGCTCGACATCGTCGTTCCGAAGATACCAACCGCTGCCTATTGGACCCTGACGCGAGCGCAAGTGGTCTGCTTCGGGTCGCCGGCACGACCGGCGCGTCTCCGTGCGCGCTGCGTCGCGCGGTGGAGGATCGCGGACTCAGGCGGAGTGACGGACGCGGAAGCGACCAGGTTCCGCCGGGTCTCGATCGATGACTTGGACCGGGGCCCAGGCCCACTGCCAGACGGTGGTGTCCCCCGTCCTGGAGAATTGGATCCTTCCGCGGGTACCGTCGACGGCGACACGCGGCCAGCCTTCGGCGATCCGCGCTCGATCGGCGCCGTGCGAGCGCAGCAGATCGGCAAGCACCAGGACGGCGTCATAGCCCTCGAAGCCGACGAAGGAGGGCGCGTCGGACAGCCGCTCGCGCAGAGCCGCCTCGACCCGTGCGCCGAGTGGGCCCAAGCGCTGCGGCAGGTAGCGCAAGAACGGGATCGCGGTGCCGTCCTCGCGCAGCAACCTGGTCCATTCGGGCAGCTCCGGCTGCCCGGCGGGAGCACCGATCATCACTCGAGCGAGTCGCCGGTCGCGGCGGACGGCCTTGACGATCGGCACTGCCGGCTCCGGGTGCCCGACCAGCAGGAGAAGGGCGTCCGCGCGATTCGCGATGAGCTCGTCGCCCACCGCGGCGGGTATGAGCGTGTCGAGCTCGATGACGGTGCCGCCGCGGGGGGTGAGGTGGTCCCGCAGGATGGCGGCCCCCGACTTCCAGTAGCGACCCGACTCGGCCGCGAGGGCGATTCGCTTGTGGCCCGCACCCAGAAGGAAGTCCCCATAGATCCGCCAACCGTGAGACTGCGCCGGGGCAAGGCGCGCGACCCAGTTCGTGGGCGCTTCGGTGAGCGCGTCGAGAACCGCGGACGAGCAGAGATAGGGCAGGCCGAGCGCGTGGGACCTCGCGGCAACGGTCGCGGCGACCACGCTGTGGTACTCGCCCGCCAGAGCGGCCACGCCGAGCCGGGCCAGCTCATCGACGGCCGCTGCGGCCTTCGCTGGATCGGCCGCGGTGTCGGAGATCACCAGTTCGAGCGGCCTGCCGGCGATGCCGCCGGCCTCGTTGACGTCGCGGACTGCCAGCTCGAGTCCGGCGAGCAGGTGGCGGCCTGCCTCGACCCAGCCAGGCCGAGTCAGCGGAACAAGAGCGCCGATCCGGACGGATGGCTCGTTGGTCCGCTGGTTCATCGGACCAGGCGCTCGAGGCATTCGAGGTAGCCGTCCCCGACCTCCAACACCTCGACGTGCTGCGGCGGCTGCAGGAAGCCTGCAGCCTCGATCGCCTCGACCGTTGCCAGGTAGTCGCGCGAGCGTTCCAGTGCCGCGACGGACTCGCGGCCGCCCCAGAACGTCATCACGACCCGCAGCTCGCCGGACGTCGCGAAGAGCACCCCGCAGAAACCTTGGTGGCGCTTGAACATCGGCAGCGACCGCGTGCGGGCGAACTCGTCGTATTCGGCGGCTCGCGACACATCGAGGCCCGTTCTCCAGATTCTTGCGACAAGTGGTTCGATGAGGTTACCGAGTCTAGTGACCGCACCGTCGGTCGTTTGTCGCGTCCAGTTGCGACATCGACCGCGGCGGGTGGCGGCAGCACATGAGACCATTGCCGGATGCGCATCCGCGCCGGCGAGCCCGGCGACCGCGACCGCCTCGAGCCGCTCTGGCTGGCGGTCCATCACCAGCATGTCGCCTCGATGCCCGAGCTGGCGCCCTACGTCGGCGATGCGACGACGTCGGTGGCGCGCCGGACGCTCTATGTGGAGCTTCTCGCCAAGCCGGGCACGGTGCTGCTGGTGGCCGAGGACGACACCGGCGCGGGCGTCGGCTACGGCCTGGCGCACGTCATGCAGCGCGGCGAGACGTGGGTGGCGACACCTGGGTGACCGGCGAGCGTGTCGGGGAGATCGAATCGCAGAGCGTGCTTTCCGCCCATCGTGGCGGCGGCCTCGGCACCGAGCCTGGCTCTATCTCTCGCGCTTCGACGGACGCGCCGGCTGACCACGTTCGCCGCGGCATGCCAGCACGGTCGCTCGCGTCATGCCGCCGCGGCGGCTGAGCGCGGGCTGCAGGCAGTCGAGCGAGTCCTCGACCGTCGCGCGCGCTCAGGCGAACCGCCGAGCGATGCCCGGGTAGTCGAGGATGAGGCCTGACGCGTCGAACTCGAGCACTGCCGCGAACGCGTCCTCGGAGGTGTAGTCGAACCGGCCGTCGTCACGCAGGCGATAGCTCTGGTCGAGCCGCGTGACGGTGAGGTCGAGTGCGTGCACGAATGCGGCCGGGGCGGCGACGGTCTCCCCGAGCGGCAGCTCGAGACGGTGGATGGGGAACGTGTTGGTGCACGCTGCCGCCTCTATGTCGACGTCCGTTCACATCGTCGAGCTCCGGGACGTGACGACCCTCGACCGTCCAAGAGCCCTCGCCGTCGGACTCCAGGACGGTCTCGCGCGGGCCGACGAGCGTGTGCTGTGCCGCCAAACGCGTCCTGTCTCCCCGATCGCCACGGAAAAGGCCCCACGAAGGTGGGCCTTTGGCGCTGTGCAGGCGCGAACGAGCTCCCTTCAGCCGCCGACATGGGCGATGGCGGCGTCGCGACCTGCGAAGATCGCCAGCGCTTGAGGCATGCCGGTGATCTCGAGCACGAGTTGTGCGTAGGAGCCGGGCGTGACGACGAGGGCGAAATGGCCAGTGGCGTGCAGCCGGCTGCGGGCATGCACGACCGCCGCCAGGCCGATCGAATCCATGAAGGTGACGTCGCGCAGGTCCACGACGATCCTCGTCGTGCCGGAGTCGATGGCCGTCTCGAGGCGCTTTCGCAGTTCGGGCGCGGTCGCCAGATCGAGCTCGCCCGAGACCGTGAGCACGAGCCCGCCGGGAAGTGGCTCTTCGGCAAGGCCGAACGGGGGCCACTCATCTGTGGTCGTCGCGATGAGAGGTGCAACATTGCTCATGTGTTGATCTACGGCGCGTTCGGCGCCGAGCTTGAGTCACAGCGGGTGGCCTGGCGGGATGTACGGCGGCGATCCTGCGCGCCGAGCCTCAAGGTCTCGATGACGACCGACGCGACTCTCCAGCGGCTGATCGGCAGCCGTTCCGCGCCAGGTTCCACCTCCGCGGCCGCGAGGCCGCGACGGTCGAGCTGCGCAGCATGGAGGCCATACGTCGACACGCCGAGGAGTTGCTCGCCAAACGGCTCGCTCCGGCGGCGCCCCACTAGGACGGCAAGCAGCCGCCGTCTCGACGGCATCGCGAACCAGCTCGCCAAGTACCGGTACATGACGGGAGGGCGGGCGCAACTGCCGGTGACGCTCCGGCTAGACAACGGCGCCGGCGCCGGGTTCGGCTCTCAGCACTCGCGGCCCGTCGAGAACTGGTTCCTCGACTTGCCACGCCTGAGAGCGCTGAATCGCAGCGGGTGCGCCTGGATCGCTCCGGCTGGGGCCGGGCGGCCGCAGGGGTCCAATTGTCGGCCCAGTTTTGGACCCCCAAATGGCCCCGCCCTCCTAGCCGGGACACATGATTCATCGTCGGCTGACGGGCCTATCGGCTGGCCCCCGCGCGGCAGGCGAGCTCCCATGCGCGCTCGGCCAACTCTGGGACTCCCGTGACGAGTTCGGCGAAGAACGGATCGTCGGTCGTGCCGTGATCGTGCCCTCGGCGGCTCGTCCTCGTCCACGTACGAGTGCCGGCCGTCGTCGCCGGCTACAGCGCCACGGCGCCGGACGCCGCAGCGCTCATCGCGTCGCAGGCGGAAGCTCAGGCCGAGCGCGCTGCAGGCGCCGTACGCGAGCTCGCCGCGGCGCTCGCCTCCGAGCACATCGCGCCCGCGGAGGTCCGATTGGTCAGCGGACCGCCCGGGCCGGAGCTGGAGCGCGTCGCGGACGACGAAAGTGCGGCGCTGGTCGCCGTCGGAGCCCCGCACCGCGGAACGCTGGCCGCCGCACTGGGGGGCGCGAGCTCACGGCACGTGATCCGGCACGGCGGCCGTCCCGTGCTCGTCTGTCCCCGCGGTTGACCCCGGGGCGAGCGTGGCCCCGCGTTGCGCGGGCCGCGAAGGTGCGTCGGTGGACTTACGGGGCGGACACCGTGAGGCCACGCCTGGGGTAGCCGCGCGGCCGATGCCCGCGACCGACCCCATCGGAAGGCATGCCCTCCGGCAGTTCGCGAGGGCGCTGCCGGCTCTGATCCTCGCGCTGGTGCTCGCCGGCTGCGCGAGCGGCGCCGAGGACAACGCGGTGGAGGCGGCCGAGCAGAATCAGGTCGAGTTGGGCGGTGTGCACTACCGAGTCGTCCTGTTTCGCGAGCTCGACGTGTTCACCAGCCCCGACGCCGCGTTGTGGACCGGCGGACCGCCACGCAGGGGCGCCGGCCTTTACACGGTCGTGCTGCGCGCCTGCGGGGTCGGTGACGATCCGGCGCGTCCGTTGGTCGCAACGGCTGCGAGCCCGTGTCCCCGACCATCAGTGGGGCGACGCGAGCTGCGCGAGCGCACCGGCGGACCGAGGCTCGAGCATCGCCTTGAGCGCGTGCAGCGCGCCGTCGACGAGCTTCGACGCATGCGAGGGACTCACACCGATCCGTGCGGCCACTTCGCGCATCGTGAGCTCATCTTCGTAGCGCAGGCGCACCGCTTCGTCCGCCGGCGGCTCGAGCGCTGCCAGCGCCTGGTCGAGCTCGTCGCGCAGCTCGGCACGACGATAGCCGTCGTCCTCGTCGCCGAGCCGCTCCCCGAGAGGCGACGCGAGCTCGTCGTCCTGCACCGGGGCATCGAGCGAGACCGGCGCGAGCGCAGCACGCGCCGCGCGGGCCTCCAGCACCCGTTCGGGCGTCCAGCCGAGGCGCTCGGCCAGGTCACCGGGGGACGGCGACCGGCCGGTGGCGGCGGCGAACTCCAGCTCGGCCTCGCGCGTGGCGAGATACGACTCCTGCAGCCGGCGCGGAACGTGCGCCGCCCAGCGGGTCGTGCGGAAGTGGCGGCGGAGCTCCCCGAGTATCGTCGGCACTGCGAAGGTGGTGAAGGCGGTGCCGTGGGCGGGGTCGTAACGTTGGGCGGCCTGCACGAGCCCCACGGCGGCGACCTGCTCGAGGTCCTCGAGCAGGTCCTGGTCACCGCGCGCGTAGCGGCGGGCCAGCCGATGCGCCAGCGGCCGGTGAGCGAGGATCAGGGCGTCGGGGTGGGCGCGGCGATGATGGGGTGCATCGACGAGCATGCCGTGATCGTGTCAGCGACCGGGCGGCGCTTCCATGCGCGACGGCCACCATCCGGCGACCATCGAGCCACCATCGCTCAGCCGCCGCGGACGTCCGGCCCGCTCCCGTCGTAGCGGTCGGCGAACCGCTTGAGCCCCTGCACCACCTCGCCGTCGAGCCGCGAGCAGCCCAGGAGACGTCCCCATGCCGTCGCGGCGACGGTGAACGCCATCCCGGTCGCGTCCGGGACGAGCGCCCGGCGCGGCCCAGACCGCGCGAACGTCCGCTGCAGCAGCGCGACATCGCGGGCCGGCAGACGCCGGTCGTACTGGATGACCACGACACCGCGGCGCAGGGCGCCGACGAGGCGCTCGCGCGGCTGCGGGCGGCTGTAGACACCTCCCGCCAGAGGCCTGGACGGAGGCCCGAACACCGGAGGACGGCTCACATCGGCCGACTTGCCGCGCGGATCCTCGATCACGCATCCGGACTCGACCACGGCCGCGAGCGGGTCGACCGCGCGCCGCGGGGACCGCTCGACCTCCAGCGACCGCAGCACCAGTACGACCAAAGCGGCGGCGAGGACACCGGCAAGCACCCATGCCGCGGTATAGCGGATGAGCGCCTGCCGGCTCGTGCGCAGGTCGCGGCCGTCGCGACCGGTCACGTCAGGGTGCATGGGAAACCGGCGCCCCCACGCTGGGTAGCGTGTGCCTCGTGTTGCGCCCCGTGCGATCGCACCGAGACGAGTGACCGAGCTCCAGCCCCGACCCACGCGCATACCCACGCGAGGGTTCATCCCGCTGTTCTGGCGGCTGTTCATCCCCAACGCGACGGTGCTCGCGACCGCGTGCGTCGTGCTGATCGTGGAGCCGGCCAACGGCCGGATCCCCGCGCTCGTCGGCGGGCTGGTGCTGATGCTGACCGTCAATCTGCTGCTGATGCGGCGCGCCGTGGCGCCGCTCGCGCGGCTGATGGGAGCGATGGAGGAGGTCGATCCGCTCGAGCCCGGACGGCGCCTCTCGACCGAGACCGCCGAGTCCGAGGTGACCGCGCTGACCGAGAGCTTCAACCGCATGCTCGAGCGCCTCGAGAGCGAGCGGCGCGCGAGCGGTCAGCGGGCACTGGCGGCCCAGGAGGACGAGCGCCGTCGCGTGGCGGCCGAGCTGCATGACGAGATCGGCCAGCAGCTCACCGCGCTGGTGCTGCAACTCGACCGCCTCACGCGCAATGCCTCCGACGACCTCAAGCCCTCGCTCGGCGAGACGACGGCCGCGGCGAAGCAGACGCTCGAGGACGTGCGAACGCTCGCGCACCGCTTGCGTCCGGAGGTGCTCGACGAGCTCGGGTTGGTGCCGGCGGTCCGCAACCTGTGCGATCGCATCGGGAACGGCACGGGGTTGGTGGTGCATCGGACGCTGCCCCAGGGGTTGCCGGGGCTCAGCGCCGAGGCGGAGCTCGTGATCTACCGGGTCGCCCAGGAGAGCCTTACGAATGTCGTCCGCCACGCCAGGGCGACGGCGGCCCGGGTCACGATCGAAGGCGCCGATGACGGCGTGCAGCTGACGGTCACCGACGACGGCGTCGGACTGGATCCCGGGATGCACGAGGCGGAGGGCGGTGGGCTCAGGAGCCTGCGGGAGCGGGCGCTGACGATCGATGCCAAGCTGCGGGTCGGGCCGGGCACCCCGTCGGGGACAGAAGTGGCGTTGTGGGTGCCGGTCCGGAACGCTGATTGACCGATGCCGATCAGGATCCTCATCGCCGATGACCACACCCTCGTGCGCGCGGGTCTGCGCCGCATCCTCGAGGACGAGGTCGACTTCGAGGTCGTGTCCGAGGCCGCGGACGGCGCCGAAGCCGTGTCGGCAGCGCTGGCCAGGGAGTTCGACGTCGCGATCCTCGACATCTCGATGCCCAAGCTGACCGGTCTGCAGGCGGCGCGACGCATCCTCGAGAACCGGCCCGACGTCAAGGTCCTGATGCTCTCGATGCACGACAACGAGGAGTTCCTCTTCGAGGCGCTGCGGGCCGGCGCATCCGGCTACGTCCTGAAGTCGTCCGCCGAATCCGACCTCGTCCGCGCCTGCCGGACGGCGATGCGCGGAGAGTCGTTCCTCTACCCGAAGGCCGTCGGGGCGCTCGTGCGCGACTATCTCGGGCGCGTCGATCGCGGCGAGCTCCATCCAGCCGACGTCCTGAGCCCGCGGGAGACGGAGATCGTCAAGCTGATCGCGGAGGGACACACCAGCCGCGAGATCGCCGACATCCTCATGATCAGCGCCAACACGGTGGAGCGCCACCGCCACAACGTGCTCGAGAAGCTCGAGCTCCGCGACCGCGTCGCCCTGACGCTCTACGCCGTCCGTCGCGGCCTGGTCGAGCCCTGATCGCCGGCAATGCTCCGGCCGCGGGCGATGTTGGTGCTCACGCGACATCACGCATCGCTGTCTCGACCTCGGGCGGAAGCTCCGCGGCGAGAACCAACTGGCGGTCGTGCGCACGCACGAGGCCGCGGTCGCGCAGACGCGCGAGCGCAGTCGAGACCGAGGGCCGCTGAGCGCCCGCCAGACGAGCGATCGTCTCGTGCGTGAGCGGCATGCCGACGTGGATGCCCTCGAGCGAGACCCGGCCCCAGCGCCCGGCCAACACCCGCAGCAGCACCAGCAGGCGCACGTCGAGCCGGCGGATGCCGCAGACGCAGCGGAGCATCGCCAGGTGGCGCGAGCGGCGGATCGTCCGCGCGAGCAGCTCGTCGACCAGCTCGGGCCAGCGCACGGACGTGGCGATCAGCCGCCCGTCGAGCTGCGCGAGCTGCAGTCGCTCGAGCGCATGCCACTCCGACGCGCCGGAAAAGCCCTCGGCCTCCTCCCAGGGACGGAGCACGTCCTCCGGGCCGAGCAGCTCGGTCGACCAGCGATCGCCGACGCGACAGTCGCGCAGGATCGCCCCCTCCAGTACCAGATAGGCGACCGGGCGAGCCTCCGTCTGCGGGAGCCAGGGCCCCCGCGGCACACGCTGCACCGGCACGACGAGCATACGCCGCGCGAGCTCGCGCTGGCGCGGTGGAATGCGCGCGGCGAGCTCCGGATCTGCGTCGAGCAGGTGAGCGACCCGTCGCGGCTCGCCGCTCGGACCGCGCGACCAGCGCATTCCGGGGAGCTCGAGGACGTTCCCGGGTGCGGCGGTCGGAGGCATCAGTCCGATGGTGCCCCGAACCGAGCCGGGACGCAGTGGTCGTCATCTGCCAATCGCCATGCGGTCGGGCCACCATGCTGCCCGCGGCGGGCTTACCTGAGGGGTGGCAGGACCGTCAGCCGGATGACGGCGGGAGTACGTGGCGCCTTCACAGCCGCCTCCAAAGTCGGAGAGCCTCGCCCCACGACTCCGAACGGAGGTACCCCGTGTCACGACCCTTGCTCGTGCTCATCGCGATCGCCGCCCTCGCATGGCCGGCGGGAGCCGCGGCGGCGCCCTCGAACCTGTCCTACCCGGTGAACGGCAGCGTCGCGACGGTCTCGGGCAACCCGAGCGCCTTCACGCTCACGCTCGCCCATCCGTTCACGTTCTCGGGCTTTCCCATCCTGACGCTCGACACCGACTACGAGATCGCGTCCCCGCAGACCCTGAACCTCGTGTCGGGCGCCTGCGACGAGACGCCGGACAGCGGAGCGACCAGCTTCCGCTGCGAGGTCCCGCCCTCGATCACCAACGTGACGGGATCGCCGCAGGGCGACTCGATCAGCGCCAGCTGCGGGATCTTCTTCTCCTCGCCGCGGATGTCGGTCCAGGCCGGTGACGGCGCCGACACCGTCACCGCCGCCTGCTCGGCAGACACGCTCAACGGCGGCCCGGGCGACGACGGCATCGACGGCGGCAGCGGCGACGACGCGGTCAACGGCGAGGCCGGGGACGACTCGCTCGCCGGCGGCGGCGGCGCGGACACCGTGACCGGCGGGCCGGGCGACGACTCGATCCAGGCCGGCAGCCAGGACGACACCGCCAACGGCAACGACGGGGCCGACACGGTATCCGGCGGCGACGGAACCGACCACGTCCTCGGCGAGTCGGGCCGCGACGCGCTCGCCGGCGGAGCGGGGGACGACCTGCTCGAGGGCGGCGCCGATCGCGACACGCTCGACGGCGGCGACGGCAACGACACGCTCGACGGCGGCGACGGCCGCGACCTGCTGATCCCCGGCACCGGCACGGACGTCGCGCGCGGAGGGACGAGCATCGACACCGTCTCCTACGAGGACCGCGCGGACGGCGTCCCACTGCGGATCAGCCTCAACGCCACCGCCGACGACGGCGCGCCGGGCGAGAACGACGCGATCGAGGGCGACGTCGAGAACGTGATCGGCAGCCCTGGCGCGGACACGATCGTCGGCAACGACGGCGCCAACGACATCGACGCCGGCGAGAGCAACGACACGATCGACCCGCTGGGCGGCGCCGACTTCGTCGACGCGGGGCCGGGCGACGACCGCGTCACGGCCCGCGACGGGGCGCAGGACCGGATCGAATGCGGCCCCGGCGTGGACACCGCGGTCGTCGACGAGTTCGACGTCGTGGCGGGCTGCGAGGCCGTCGACTCGAGCCGCGAGCTGATGGCCGACGTCGACAACGACGGGGTTCCCGCCCCGGCCGACTGCGACGACCGTCGGCCGACGATCCGCCCGGGGATCCCGGACATCCCGGGCAATCGGGTCGACGACGACTGCTTCGGAGGCGACGCGGCCTTCCCACGGATCGAGACGCCCATCCAGTTCAGCTTCAGGGTGCGCCGCCGCGTCACGCGGATCACCCGGCTCGTCGTCCTCGACCTGCCGAGCGAGAGCCGGATCGAGGTGCGCTGCAGAGGCGGCAAGCGCCGGGGTTGCTTCAAAGGCGTCAAGCGGGCTCGCGTGTCGCGTGGGTCAGCGAAGAAGGCCGTCTCGCGATTCGTGCGCCGCCGCCGCTTCCGGCCGGGCGCGAGGATCGAGGTGCGCGTGGTGCGGCCGGCAACGGTCGGCAAGGTCCTGCGGATCAAGGTCCGCCGCCGCAAGGCGCCTGCGCTCAGCCGCCGATGCCTCCCGCCCGGCGCTCGAACCCCGAGGCGCTGTTGAGCGAGCCTCCGCACCGGCGTCACCCCGCGCGCCATGGCGGCACGCCGCTGCCGGTGCGCTGGGTACGGCGGGGTGATGCATGCTCGCGCTCTGCTCGCGGCCGTCACGACGCTGGCGCTGTCGGCCGCACTGACGGCCTGTGGCACGGAGGCCGAGGAGGCCCCGGCGATCGGGAGGATCGCGGGCGCATCCGTGGCCAACTCGTCGCCGCCCGATTCACCTTGCGGAACGGCTGCGAGATTCGTCGCTACGAGCGGGCCGCCGCGCTGCTCCAGCTCGCGGGCGGGGGTTAGCCGTGGCCCCGGACCCTCGGCCGTCGACGGCTCCTGGGCTCGAACGCCCAGTTCGTGATCCGGCGGCGATCGGCGTTCCAGAGCTCGGCCAGGTCGTCCACGGCCCGGTCGAGCTCGGGCGTGCCGGGGGCGTATCGCCAGCCGCCCTCCCTACCGGTGACGAGGTCGGCGCCCTCGAGACTCTCGAGTTGCAACGCGGTCCACGACGTGGGGCTCGAGAGCGCTGTGCTGAGGTCGTCGACCCGCCAACTCCGACGGGGCCTCCCGTGGAGCAGCAGCAGCAGCTCGAGGGTGCCGACGGACGTCAGCGATCCCTCCAGCAACCGTTCGAGGTGGGCTGGTGGCTCGTCGCGGGGCATGGGAACATCCGGACCGTACCCGCGTGTGCCGGGTGACGGCATCGATGCCGGAAGCCGGCTGACAATTTTCGTCAGACGAAGGACGGCCAGGGCGGCGGTCTGCGTCATCGGGGCCAGAGTCCCGGGGTGCGATCCGGCCTCGCGGCGCTCATGATGCTCCTGACGCTCGCAGCGACCGGGTGCGACCTGGGCGATCGTGGAGAGAACGAGATCCGCGGCAAGTCCCAAGGCCGCTGAGCCCTCGCGCGGGCCGTCATCCGTCTTACTGGCTGCCGCCGGATCTCGCCGGCGCGGGGTAGGCGCCCCGCCGTGAAGCACGCGAGCCACCGCTCCGGCGCGCGCCGGCCCGTGATCGTCTGGCTCTTTCAGGGCCTGGCGACCGCCCTGCGCACGCTCGTGTCGCCACCTCCGGGAACGGCCGCCCTCGTGCCTCGGCCCGACGCACTACACGTCTGCTGCCGGTGCGGCGGGGACATGGTCGTGCCGGTGCTCTGGGAGGAGCATGGCGATCACGCATGGTGGATGCGACTGCGCTGCGGGGAGTGCGGGCACGTACGCGACACGGTGGTCGGCGACGCGCGGGCGGATGAGCTCGCCGACACGCTGGCACGCCAGGCGAGGCCGCTGCGTGCGGCACTCGGTCAGCTCGAGTCCGAGTGCATGGCCGACGAGCTCGATCGGCTTCGCGCCGCTCTGGCTCGCGATCGCATCGACGCGGGCGACTTCGAGCGCTAGCGAGCCGGCCAAGCTGTCCTTGCAAGGACATCCCATCGGCCACGGACGCGCATGTTGGGCAAGGAACCGATGACCCACCCAGGTTCCCCCGAAAGGAGCGCCTCGTGAGCACCTACGACCGACACGCGCAGGCCGACGGCATGTTCGGGAGACTTCACGCGCCATCCCAGATCTACGCGCTGGCGGCGGGCCTGCTGCTGCTCGGGCTCGGAATCCTCACCCTCGCCACCCAGCCGGTCGACTTCGGCGGCGCCGGCCCGCTCGAGCAGCAGCCCGAGCTCTTGATCTGGACGGTGAGCGGCTGGTCCGCCGTCTTCTGGATCGCGCTGGGCGCGTCCGGCCTGATCGCGGCGTTGCACCTCGACAGCGCGCGCGACTATGCGCTGCTCGCCGGGCTGACCCTGGCAGCGGTGGCCACGCTGGGGTTCCTGAACGGCACCGATGTGCTCGGCCTCATCGCGGCCGGGACGGCCGTGAACGTGACGCACGCCATCCTGGGGGGCCTCGGCCTGCTCGTCGCCGCACTACCCCGGAGGATGCAGCTGCCGCGCGGCGCACGGCGAGTGTCGGAAGGCCTCAAGGGTAGGCGAGCGGCGTGAAGGCGTTCCAAGCTCTGGCGCTCGTCCTCATGGCCGGGTTCTTCGTCTGGTTGCTGTTGCAGATGTCGCGCACCGCGCGGTCGGACACCCGGCTCATGGCGATGGGCCTCGCGTTCACGGGCGTCGCAGTGGCGTTCGCGCTCGGCGCGTTGCTCAGCCGGCGCCGCTGATCAGGCCGGATGACCGATGGCCGCATCGAGCGCCGCCGGGCGGGCTGGTGCCACCCCGCCCGTGCTCATGCCTTCAGGCTTGCGTCGCCAGCGGCGCGTTCTGCGGCCGCGGCGGTGTGGGCCAGCGCCGAGGACGACAGCCGGCCGACGATCGCGGGCGCCTCGCGGACGAGCTCGTCGTTCTCCAGCGCGTCGACCATGAAGAGGGCGAAGTCGGTGCGGCGGGTCAGGTTGCTCGCGAGTACCGGGTCGCCGACGTGCCGGCTCCAGACGGGCAGGCCCTCGCTCTCGCCCTCCTCGAGGTCGCTGCCGCGCACCACCGTCCAGCGGGTATCGCTCTCGAACACCCGCCGGCACGCCTCGACCTGGTCGTCGAGATCGGCGAAGCGCGCGAGCCGGGCGACCGGCCCGAACACCTTGACGACCGCCCTGAGCTTCCACGGGTACCGGTCCTGCCCGTCGCGCGTGATGTGCCATCCGCACGAGAACACCAGGCGTGCGCCCGCAGGCGCATGATCGATGACGGCCTGGGCCGTCCCGGTGGAGTAGCCATGCACCCCGCGCGGCACGAGCACGACGAGCGCTCCATCGCATCCCGCGATCGCGTTCCGGATCACTTCGCGGTCGTCGGTGAAGCCTGGGACGACCGTGATCCTGTCCTTGAACGGATCGAGCTTGGCAACGCTCTCGGCCCGGCAGACCCCTACGACGTCGTGGCCTCGATCGAGCGCGTGCTGGACCATGTACCGCCCCAGCTTGCCGGAGGCTCCGACTATGCAGATTCTCATGCGGTGATTCTGAGCCGTCTGGGCGATCCGGTGCGTAGCGGTCCGTAAGCGGGCCGACCGCGCGTGTAAGGGCGCCGACGTCCATCGCTGCCGCGTCGTCCCGACAGTGGAGAGGATCGCTCACGGCCCCACACGATGACCTTTCGCCAGTACATGCGCTGGGACGGATACGTCGCGCTCGCCTCCGGTGCGGCGCTGCTCGCGATCGGACTGGCCGAGGGCGCCCAGGGAGCTGTCGACGCGGTCTCGAGCGGGGTCATGATGGTCGCCGGCACGAGTGTGTTCATGGTCTTGCGACACCGCGTGCCGTTCCGTTCGCCGGGCGCATGGTTCACGTCGAGGCCGCTCGCGAGCGCCGGCGACGCGTCCGCGCCGCCGGATCGCGGCCGGGTGATGCTCCGGCTGCTCGGTGAGGCGGTGCTCATCGGCGCGGTCGCGGTCGCGCTGAGCAAGCTCACGAACTCGTGGCTGACCTACATGGACTGCGGCGTCTGGGCGATGGCCATCGGGGCGATCAAGGTCGGCCCGGCGACGGCGGCGATCGCGCGACACGAGGCGCGCACGGGAACGAGCTACAGAGTCGCTCGCAGGCGCATGCGCGGGCTCGTCGAGCTGACGGCTCAGTCCGAGCCACCGCCACGGGGCACCGCCTCGCGGCGCCCCGTGCGAAATGGCCGTCAGCCCGTGACGAAGGCGTGGAACGGGTAGCGGTCGCCCGCCGCCGCGGTGGTGCCGTCGCTGTTGCGCGGCGTCACGACGGAGACGCCGGCGAGGACGTCCGTGACAACGGCATCAGCGCCGAGATCGCCACGGCCAACAATCCCGACGCCGGCACCGACGGCGAGCTGACGGGCGACACCTCGGCGTCGGATACGTCGGCCGGCCGGCAGAGCGTGTCGGGCGGCTGACGGGAACGGTCCAGGTCAGCCGCCGGCGCGCGACGGACTCTCGGGGCCGCGCCCGGCGTAGCGCTGGGCGAACCGGGTGAGCGCCGCCACGACGCGAGCGTCGACCTTGGAGCAGCCGATCAGCCGACCCCACGCCGCGGCGGCGACCTTGAAGGGCATCCCGGAACCGTCGGGCGCCACGACGCGCCGGGGCCGTGCCGGCGTGAACGCGCGCGTCAGCAGCTCGAGCTGGGCACGCGGCAGCCCGCGCTCGTACACGACCACGACAACCCCGCGGCGCAGCGCGCCGACGAGCCGACCTCGATGCTGCGGCGACGAGTAGAGCCCGTCTGCGACCGGGCGGGAGGGCGGACCGCCGGCGGGCGGGCGGCTTACGTCAGCCGGGCGGCCGCGCGGATTCTCGAGCACGCAGCCCGAAGCGGTGACCTGCGCGAGGGGATCGGCAGCGCGGCGCGGCTGCGGGCTGCGCTCGATCAGACGCACCCCGGTTACCAGAAGCACGGCGATGACCACGCCGGTGAGCACCCATGCGGCCGCATAGCGCATGAGGGCGAGGCGGCTCGTCCTGAGGTCCCGCCGGCCTCGGAGTCGCATCACTTGAGCGTGGGAGCTGCGTCAGGGCGGCACACATCCGTGTCGATACCCGATCGAAGGGGCCCGCGTGGCCTCTCCGGCCGCCGGCACCGCGATGCGGTAACTCGGCTTACGGGCTCTCGCGCGCTCCAGGTCTGGGAGCGCAACTCGTCCCGGCGGCCGGAGTTCCGGCGGTCAGCAACGCCGAACCGCTGTGCCACGGAGCGCAGCGGCCGGGGGACCCGAATGGCGGGCCGGTCACGGCCCGCCGGGGGCGAATCGCCAGGCGCGAGCCGTACGCGTAGCGCAGCCTTTCCAGCGCGAGCCCGACAGCTGACCTCGGAGGCGACTGGAAAGCAAAGGAGCTCGTCTTGACCCGTCTCGCAATCCCGCGGACTGGGCCGGTGCTCGCCTGCGCATGCGCGCTGGCGAGCGGCCTGGCCGCCAATCCACCCCTCGCCGACGCGCGCGGAAAGCTCGGCGACCGCACCCTGCGAAAGGGCAACCACGGCCGCGACGTCCGCACACTGCAGCGGGCCTTGACCCGCCTCGGGCAGCCTACGGCGGTCGACGGCAGCTTCGGTCCGGCGACGCGACGCTCGGTGCGCCGCTACGAGCGAGCCGAAGGGCTGCGGCGCGACGGCGTGGTTTCCCGCCCGCAGGGGCGTGGAATGCGCGTGCGCCTGCGCCGGCTGCGTGCCGTTGCGCCCCCGCCCGCGCCCGCCGCCCAGGCGACGATCAGTGAGGACGGCCGGACCGCGACGGCACCGGTGGACGCGCCGTCCGAGGTGCACGAGGCGATCGCCGCCGCGAACCGGATCACGGACAAGCCGTACCGGTACGGCGGTGGCCATGCCCGTTTCGAGGACAGCGGCTATGACTGCTCGGGCGCCGTCTCCTACGTGCTCAACGGCGCCGGGCTCTTGGCGCGCTCGATGGACTCGACCGGGTTCATGCGATACGGCAGCCGGGGTGGCGGGCGATGGATCTCCGTCTACGCGCACGGCGGTCATGCCTACGTCGTGATCGCCGGCCTGCGCTTCGACACCTCGGGGCGCGGCGAGCGAGGGCCGCGCTGGCGTCCCGAGCCGCGCTCGGGACGGGGCTACCGCGTCCGTCATCCGGAGGGCTTCTGATGCGCTGCGTCCTGCCGCTGCTTCTCGCCGCCACACTGGCGTGCGCACTGCCCGCCACCGCCTCGGCGAGCCGCTCCCAGTTCACGATCTTCGATGCGCCGCGCGAGCTCAAGAGCGCAGACCCCCGCGTCCGCGGCGCCACCTTCGACGAGATCGAGTCCTTCGGCGTGCACTGGATCCGCGTCATCCTCTACTGGCACGACGTCGCCCCTCATCCGGGGCGGCGCACCGAGCCGCGCTTCGACCAGACCGACCCGGCGGCCTACCCGGCATGGCGCTGGGCGCCGTATGACCGGATCATCGAGGAGGCGGAGCGGCGCGGCATCCGCGTCCTGCTGACCGTCAGCGGACCGGTCCCGCGCTGGGCAACGCTCGGGCGCCACAGCACCGTAAAGTTTCCCAGCGCGCTGCGCTTCGGGCGCTTCGTGCAGGCTGCCGGGCGTAGGTACGGGCCGCAGATCGACTACTGGTCGGTGTGGAACGAGCCCAACCATCCGCAGTTCCTCGGGCCCCAGTGGGTGCGCGGCAAGCCATATGCGCCGCGGATCTACCGGCGCCTGTTCCGCGCGGCACGCAAGGGGCTGCGCCGGTCGGGCAACCGGCGCGACCGGGTGCTGATGGGCGAGACGGCCCCCAACGGCAGCGGCCGGATCATCCTGCCCCTGCGCTTCCTGCGCGGTGCGCTGTGCCTGAACAAGCGCTACAAGATGCGCCGCGGCTGCAACAAGCTCGACATCGACGGCTGGGCGCACCATCCCTACACCACGCGCCGCGGCCCGCGGTACCGGCCGCGCAATCGCGACGCGGTCATGATGGGGACGCTGTCGCGCCTGCGGCGCGCGCTCGACCGCGCGGCTCGGGCCGGCGCGATCCGCCGTCGGGCCGGGATCTATCTGACCGAGTTCGGCATCCAGAGCAAGCCCGATCCGATCTACGGCGTGTCGCAGACCAGGCAGGCCGAGTGGAGGGCGCTCGCCGAGCAGATCGCCTTCCGCAACAACCGGGTGCGCGCCTTCTCGCAGTACCTGATGCGCGACGACGCCAAGCAGGGCCGGCGCTACGGCGGCTTCGAATCCGGCCTGCGCTACCACCGCGGGCGCCGCAAGAAGGCCTACCGCGGGTTTCGCCTGCCGATGACGGCGACCCGCACCTCACGACGCCGGGTACGGCTGTGGGGCCTCGTGCGCCCGGCGGCCGGCCGGACGAAGGTCAGCATCTACCGCCGCGACCGCGGCAGCCGGCGCTGGCGGCTGCTCAAGCGCGACGGGACCGACCGGCGCGGCTACTGGCGCACGAACACGCGCTACCGGCGCGGGCGCTCGTACCTGGTCCGCTGGCGCGAGCCGGGCGGCCATCGCCACTCGGGCGCGCGGACGCGCGTGCTGGCAGGCTCGGGATGACCGCGATCGCCGCGCCGAGCAGGTCGCCGACACGCCGCGCGCTCGCGCGCGCCGAGTGGGCGGAGCTGACGGCGTCGCGCGCGCGGCGCCGACGGCGATCGCGGCGCGGCCGGTCTGGGCGGCGGTGTCGCTGCGCTCGGCGAGGCCCGCGCACCTCGTGCGCCACGACGACGCCGGCCGTCTGCTCGACACCTCGACGAGCGGGCTGAGGCTGGCGACCAGGCCCGGGCCGCCGGCCAGCCGGATGCGGATCGCGTCGGGGCCTCAGCCGCCGAGGAGCCCGTGGTAGCGGGTGAAGCGGCCGACGAGGACCTTCCGGGCCATCGGATCGGGTGCGGTCGTGGGTGCCATGTCGTACCTCCGGGGAGTCGGTCGACCGCTTCCTGTCCCGCTTGGGTCAGCTCCGCCTCAACGCTGGTTCCAGGCCGGCTAAGGCCGTCAGCCGGCGGACGGGATTCAGCCTCGGGCGTTGGCGCTGGGGATGTCGAGGCGCAGCGTGTGGAGGATCTTGTGCACGGCGTCGCGCACGTCCCGGCGCTCGATGCCGAGGGTCTCGGCGACGTCGGCCTCAGCGGTACCGTCGCGCAGCATGCCGACGAGCGCGTGGTGGGCCGGGTCGAGCCGTTCGAACGCTTCCTCGAGCACGGTGGCCGAGATCGGCGGGACGAGCCGCTCGCCCCCATACACGGCGCGGATCGAGTGGAACAGCTCACGCGCGCCGACGTCCTTGGCGAGCAGGCCGTCGGCCTGCGCGATCGAGGCGGGCAGGGCGAGGCTCGGGCTCGCGTAGGCGGAGAAGACGATCACGCGGGGCGCCGGCACCTGCGTGCTTGATGCGGTAACAGAGCTGAAGGCCGTCGCCGCGCGGAAGGTGGTAGTCGAGCAGGATCAGGTCCGGCCGGTTGCGGTTGATGACCGGCCAGACGCTCTCCTCGTCGCCGGCCGACTCGCCCGCGAAGACGATGCCCGGCTCGGCGTCGAGCACGGCGTGCAGACCGGCGCGCAGCGCGGGATGGTCGTCGACGATGACGACGCGGATCATGAGGGTCCTCCTTGTTCGGTGCGGAGCGGCACGAGCAGATCGACGAGCGTTCCGGGGCCGTCCGCAGGAGTGGTCAGGAACAGTTCGGCGCCGATGGTGGCGGCACGGTTCTCCATGGCACGCAGCCCGGTCGCTCCCGGGCGCTTGTCGATCGGCATGCCGCGCCCGTCGTCACGGACGGATGACAGCGAACACGTCGTCGATGCCGCGCAGCTGCACGAAGATCGCGCTCGCGTCAGCGTGGCGGAGCGCGTTGACGATCGCCTCGCAGGCGATCCGGTAGACGTGGGCGGCGACCAGCGGCGGCAGCGGTGGCGCGGACCCGTCGACCCTGATCGCGGGCCGGCCGGCCGGCGCGAGCTCCTCGGCGCGCATGCGCAGCGCCTCGTCGAGTGCGTCGCCCCTCGAGCGGCGAACGCAGCTCGGCAAGACTCGTGTCCATGTCCGATGAGGCCGACTCGAGCTCGATCGCCGCCCGGGCGACCAGGCCGGCGAGCGATGGCTCGACCCGGTCCTGCAGGGAGCTCACGAGCAGGTGCGCGGCGTGGATGCGCTGCTTGGCGGAGTCGTGGAGCTCCCAGGCGATGCGGCGCCGCTCCGCGTCGATCGCCAGCCGCTCGCGCTTGTGGCGCTCGCTCGCGAGGCGTCGGAGCGAGTCGGCCGCATAGGCGAGCGAGCACACGAGCAGCAAGCGGCAGCGTGAGATGGATCGCGAGCGTCTCCGTCGAGACGAGCTGGAGCCGGCCCGGGACCGGGCCGCCGGTGACGGCGACGGCGAGGAACACCACCGACGACCCGACGGCGAGCAGGAACGCGCGGCGCAACGGCAGGTAGATCGCGGGCAGCGCGAGCGAGGCGAGCCACATCAGATAGAACGGGCTCCGCCAGTCGCCCGATTGCAGCACGAGGGCGAGCGTGACGAGCGAGTCGACGGCCCACGCGACCGGCATCCGGCGCAGCGACGGCCAGGCGACGAGCGCCGCGGTGCTCACCGGCCCGTAGAGCAACAGCATCACGTCGAGGCCGCCGACGCCTCCCCAGGCGAGCAGCGCGGCCGCCACCACCGTCGCCACCAGCCGCGCCGCGACGTAGAGCGCGAGCCACTCGGCCTCTCCCTGCGGCCGCAGCCGGTCCAGCGGCCAGCTCCGGCCGCGACGACGTCGACCCGTCCGCGCCGGAGTGGCGCGGCCTACGACACCGGCGCGCATGTCACGCGGCCACGGGCAGGCCGATGGTCCGCTGGCGCTCGCTCGGCCGGGCACCGCGGAGCAGCCAGCAGGACTTCGAGAGCCGGGTCAGCTCGCCCGGTCTCCCGCAGCTCCTTGAGCGTGACCGACACCGTTGGCCGTCGCAGGCTCGTGAGCCGCGACAGCAGGCTGTGTGTCAGCTCCAACTCGACGACGACACCATCGCTCGTGACGCGGCCCCAGCGGTCGGCGAGATGCCAGAAGAGCGCCATGAGCCTGACGTCCGCGTGACGCGACTGCGCGATCGCCAGCAGCACCGCGAGCGACCGGCTCCGCCGCAGCCCACGCTCCATCAGCTCCGACAGCACGGCCGGCCACCGGCATGCGAGGCGGGTGAACGTGTCGTCGAGGACTGCGACCCGTGTCTCCTCGATCACGCGCCAGTGCACACCAGAGGTCAGCGGCGCCAGGTCGTCATCACCGTCCCAAGGACGGATCACGTCCCCGGGTCCCAGCAGCTCGCAGCATTCGAGCTCGCCGACGAGGACGGTCCGGATCATCAGGCCCTCGACGATGAGCAGGCCGAGCCACTGGTCGTGGCGCTCGCGGAGCGTCTCGGCACCGACCACCTACCCCGGCGGATCCGCATGAGCGGAGCGGTGAGATGGCGACGTGCGTGCTCGTCGGCGTTCGCGAGCAGCGCCTCGTCGGCATCGAGCAGGGTGATGCGGCGGCTCGCGGTCGTCAGGTCGGCATAGGACACGTCGCCGTCGAGTGTGGCGTCGAACGGCCCCGAGTTGAATGGTGGCTGACGACCAATCGGCCGGGAGGACCGCCGGCGGGCGTACAGGGGAACGCCGCACCGACGGCTCCCGTGAGTCGGATCGGTGGCCGAGCGGGAGGCCACGGCCACGCTCCGAACGCGCCTCCGGGGGATATGTGTTCGGCGAGGCGCACGGACACGGTGCCCGTTGCCGGCGGCACTGGTCGACCGGCCGTCAGTCGACTGACGGGCTCGTGCTGCCGAAGCGTCGTCCGTCATCTCACGGCAGTCTCGGAGAACGACGCGATGCCGGTGAGGCTTGCCGCCTCGACTTCGACCCGCACCGCTCGGCGCGTTCGTGGGCGGGGCAGGATGAACTGCTCATGGCCGCGCAGGAGCGCCCGGGAGCTGGCGGACAGCACGCGGTCGCGCGACCGGAGCCGCACGGTCACGGAGCTGCGCTTGGACACGCGCATCGTCACCACCACCCGCCCTCGCCGCGCGCGGGCGCGGAGCCTCGAGATCTCGACCGGTTCGCCCTCGTAGGCGGTGAACCGGTCGTGGAGGCGGCAGAGCCGCCGTTCGGCGAAGCGTTCGCACATCTGCCCCAGGAACCCGGTGAAGACCCGGTGGTAATGAAGGTCCGACTCCGAGCCGGGTCCCGACGGGGTGCGGAAGTAGAGCGACCAGGCACCCGTGTCGAAGCGCGGAAGGTTGCGCCGCGCCTGGGCGAGGCCTTGGGCGACGAGCCGCTCGGCGTGGCGGTCGCCGCTGAGCTCTCGGTAGCGGTCGAGTCCCAGCAGCGCCTGCGCGAAGCCGTTGCCGACCAGCAGCCGAGGCGACTGCGAATACAGCAGGAAGTGCACGCGCCCGCCTCCCGTGACGCGCCGCACGCCCCACGGCGGGTTTCTCTCGAACGCCGGGCGCATACGCGTCGCGGCTCGTAGCAGGCGGGGGTCGCCGAGGCGTCTCGCGGCGCCTGCGAACGCCTGCATCCCCGTCGCCTGGGCCATGCCCGAGATCCAGCCGGGGCGACCGCCGCCCCATGGGAAGAGATACTCGAAGGCCAGGAACCCGCGGCGCCAGACGCCGAGCTCGAGCAGCTGGTCGGCGAGCACCCGGATCCGCTCGTCGGTGCGCCTGCGCCGCAACAGCGCGTTGAGGGCGCCGAAGCTCCCCAGTGGCTGGAGCTGCCAGCCCGAGCCGTCGTAGAACTGCCACACCAGGTCGGTCCCGAAGCCGTCGCGCGTGCCGTTCAACGGTGCCGGTGCGCGCTCGTCGACGAACCAAGCGACGTTGCGGCGCAGCGTCGCGAAGGCCGGTCGCGCCCGCGCGGCCAACATCCCGCGCGAGGCGAGCGAGCGGGTGTTCGCGATCACGCCGCCCAAGTTGTGGCGGGATGAGCCTGTGAGCCTGCGGGTCGTCCGGCGGGCCGCGCGCCATTCGCGCCGCCATGCGGCCAGCGTGGCGGTGTCGTGGCGGCCTTGTTGCTCAAGTCGATCGAGCGTGCGCAGCACGACCCCTTGACGGGCCTCGGCAGTCGGCGTTGTCACACAGAACAGTGCGATGAGCGCCGAGGCCGCCAGGGGGCATCGCGCACGCTTGAGGAGAAGCACATGCCGTCAACCCGGTCGTCCGAACCGTCGGCGCGGCGGGTCGTAAGCCTCCTTACGCCTCAGCTCGGGGACGCGATGTGGGCGATGGCGGCGTCGCGGCTTGCAAAGATCGCGAGCGCTTGAGGCATGCCGGTGATCTCGAGCACGAGTTGTGCGTAGGAGCCGGGCGTGACGACGAGGGCGAGATGGCCAGTGGCGTGCAGCCGGCTGCGGGCATGCACGACCGCCGCCAAGCCGATCGAATCCATGAAGGTGACGTCGCGCAGGTCCACGACGATCCTCGTCGTGCCGGAGTCGATGGCCGTCTCGAGGCGCTTTCGCAGTTCGGGCGCGGTCGCCAGATCGAGCTCGCCCGAGACCGCGAGCACAAGCCCGCCGGGCAGCGGCTCTTCGGCAAGACCGAACGGGGGCCACTCATCTGTGGTCGCCGCAATGAGAGGTGCAACATCGCTCATGTGTTGATCTACGGCGCGTACGGCGCCGAGCTTGAGTCACAGCGGGTGGCCTGGCGGCATGTACGGCGGCGATCCTGCGCGCCTAGCCTCAAGGGCTCGATGACGATCGGCGCGACTCTCCAGAGGCTGGCTCGGAGGAGCTGCTCGCCGAACGGCTCGCTCCGGCGGCGCCCCACAAGGACGGCGAGCAGACGCCGTATCGCGGCCACCCCGTGCTTGTCGCCCGGCAGGCCACCGCGACCTGCCGCCGAATGTGCCTCGAGCGCTGGCAGGCCGCGAGCTCACGAGCGAGGAGCAGGCCTACGCCGTGGACGTCATCTGCCGCTGGATCGAGACGGATCTCGCCGCCTCCGGGCGTCGCGCCCCGCGCTGAGCGGGACGCGCCAGCGTGGCGCGCGGATCAGCGCTCGAGTAGCGCGCGCAGCTCGTCGAGCATGATCCAGCGCGTGCGGTGCCCGCTGCCGTCGCACTCCTCGCACGCGGTGCGCCTGGCCCAACGCACGTGCCCGGTCCCGGCCTGGACGCGCTGCGTCCCGGAGCCGTCGCAGGCTTCGCAGGCCTCGCGGATCTGCACCATTGCGTCCTGTCCCACCCGCCGACTCTATCCACGGTGGTCGCTTGACGGGCATCCCGCGTGCGGAGAGGCTGAGGCTGTCCATGCCTCGGCATCGGGGCACGACCGGGTCGAGGAGACGATATGGCGCGTATGCGCAGGCGGTTCACCGACGAGCGCGAGCAGCGCGAGAAGAAGGACGGGATCACTCGTCGTGACTTCCTCGACGGAGCCGCGGTGAGCGCTGCGGGCCTCGCCGCCGCCGCCGCGGCGCCGGGCCTGACGGGCTCGGAGGCGATGGCAGCCGCGAAGATCCCGCCGACCGAGCTGCCGCGCGGCTACTACCCGCCGACGTTCGCCTCGCCGAACACCGGCCTGCCGGACCGGGTGATGGACCGGACCTTCAAGATCGACGGACCGCCGCCGACCAGCCCGACGCAGGTGCACTCGACCAACGGCGGACCCGGCATCAACAAGGCCGCACACGACACGGGCGAGCGCTACGACTGCGTGATCGTCGGCGCAGGCGCGAGCGGCATCTCCGCGGCCAAGTCCTACCTGGATCGTTTCGGCTCGAACAAGCGGATCTTGATCCTCGACGCGCTGCCCGACTTCGGCGGGCACTCGCACCGCAACGAGTTCCACATCCCGAACGCGGCCAATGGCGGCGCCGACGTCATGACGCTGCGCAACGGCGGCACGGTCAACCTCGACAGCATCGGCACCTGGAACAAGAACGGCCCATCGGGCATCCCCGGCTCCTACGGCCAGCCGGCTATCGATTTCCTCTCGTGGGCCGGCGTGGATTTCACCACCGCCACCAAGTGGCAGAACGGCGCCGCCGCCGGAATTCCCGCGTCCTTCGGCCTCTACCAGCGCCTGCTGTTCCCGTCCGGCGACTACGGCAACGACCACGTCGTGGCTGCGCGCAACACGGGGCCGTTCGCCGGGCAGGAGCCGGCGACGATCGCCGGCTGGAACGCGTTCCTCAACCGCACGCCGTACGGGGCCGAGGCGCGAGCCGGGATCCTGCGCGTGCAGACCGCGAACGAGGACTTCCTCGCCAACGCGCCCGGCGCGCCGCTCACCGAGGCGCAGAAGCGCGACTACCTCACCGCGATCACCTACAAGCAGTACATGCAGGATCACGTCGGCGTCAACGAGGAGGCGTTCAACGGCGAGTACTGGCGCGGCTCCGGCGGCCTGCTCGGCACGGGCGGGCAGGCGGTGTCCGCCGCCGACTGCTGGATCCTGGGCCGCCCCGGATTCCCGGACGGCGTGGGGCTTGGCGACACCGAGAACATCGAGCTCAAGGGGATCGGGCGCACGCCCTACCAGGACTCGCGCTCGAGCAGCGGGCCGACGCGCGCATGGCCCGACGGCAACACGTCGCTGCTCCGGCTCGCGCTCTCGAAGCTGATCCCGAACGCGTTCCCCAACGTCGACGTCGGCGACGGGCCGATGCGCCCGGACCAGCTGAGCATCCTCAAGACCGACTGCCGGTACGACCGGCTCGACGTGCCGGACAACGTCGTCCGCGTCCGGCTCAACGCCACCGTCTACAACGTCGAGTCGACCAGCGGCCGCGGCTATTCGCCGGTCGATTACGTCATGAACGACGTGGACGGCATTCACACCTACCAGGGCGGCGGCAAGGGCGTCCGGGTCGGCGCCAAGCACGTGATCATGGCCTGCTGGAACCGCGTCACCGCGCACGTCGTGCAGGGCCTGCCGTCGAAGCAGGTCGAGGGGCTCTGCTATGCGCGCAAGGTGCCGCTGATCTACGGCCGCGCCGGCCTGAACAACTGGCGGGCGTTCGCGGACTCCAAGGTCGCGAGCGTGAGCCCGCGCGGGGTCTCGCTGTTCTGGGACTCGTTGAGCGTCGCGGCCGGCGCCGGCTTCGGCCCGACCGCCACGCCGGGCAAGTACTACGGCCCGACACCGAACCAGCCGCCGACGGCGCCCGCGCAGCTCACGTTCCAGGTGGTCCCGAACCACCCGGACGCGATCCCGCAGGTGTTCGCCTACTCCACCGGCCAGCAGATGCTGCGCGAGATGAGCTGGGCCGATCTCGAGGACTCGGTCATCGATCTCATCGACCGCACCGTCAACAAGGAGGGCGGCGACTTCGACCCCGAGCGCGATATCCACGACTGGCGGATCAACCGTTGGAGCTACGGCTACGCGCACGAGCTCACCTCGACGTTCGACCCGTCCGCATACGGCCCGGTCGAAGGGCAACCGCAGTACGCGGCGCGCCAGCCGTTCCGGAACGTGACGATCGCGAACTCGGACTCCGAGGCCTTCGCGTACACGCACAGCGCGATCAACGAGGGCTACCGGGCGGTGCAGGAACTGCCGAACGCGTAGTGCGGCTCATCCAGCCAGGCGAGGCCGGCTACGACCGGTTCCGGGCGGTATTCGACCATCGTGTCGAGCGCCGCCCGGCGGCGATCGCCGTCTGCGACACGCCGGACGACGTGGCGGAAGCGGTGACGTATGCGGACGGACGCGGGCTGTCGGTGGCGGTGCGCGGCGGCGCGGCCGAGGAGCGCGCGACGCTCGACGACGGGCTCGTGATCGACGTGTCCGGCCTCAAGAACCTCGAGGTGGATCCCGGCGCGCGGCACGCGCGCGTCGGCGGCGGGGTGACGTGGGCGGAGCTTGATGCCGCGACCCAAACGCACGGCCTCGCCGTCACGGGCGGGCGCGTGTCATGGATGGGCGTCGCCGGCGTGGCGCTGGACGAGGGGAGCGGGTGGCTCGAGCGCGCGCTCGGCTCCACCGGCGACAATGTGCTCGCCACGGATCTCACCGGCCCCGTGGCGACGGAGCTCTCCCTGCGGCTGCACCCGTGCCGGCCCCAGCTGCTGTGCGGGTTCCTTTCCTTCCCGGGCGGACGCGCGCGCGAGCTGGCGACCGCCTACCGCGAGCTGATGGAGGTGGCCCCGCCTGAGGTAGGCGGCGCGCTGACGGTGTATGCGGGTCGCGCCGGCGTGTGTCAGGTGGCGTTCTGCTTCCTGGGCGATCCGAACGAGGGCGAGCGCTGGGTGGTGCCGCTGCGCGCCCTGGGACCGAGCCTCGACGCGGTCGGGCTGAACCCGTACGTCGCCTTCCAGGCGATGACGGACACCCAGCAGCCGTTCGGGATGCGCTGTGAGCGGCGCGTGCGGGCGCTCGACGCGCTCGACGACAACCTGCTCGACGGCGCGCTCGAGGCGGCCGGGCGGCCCTCCGGGTCGGCGCTCTCGCGCGTCGTGCTGCGGCCGCGCGGCGGCGTCCTCGACGGCGCGCCGTGGAGCTGCGAGTGCCTCGCGCTGTGGCCGCCGGTGCCGAGCCTCGACGCGGCGAACCTCGCGTGGGCGGACCGGGTCGAAGAGGCGCTCGCCGGTGCTGCGACTCTGACGTAGGCGCCGCAGCCCGGGTCTGCGAGCCTCTCCGCGAGATGACGGTGGCGGCCACGGACCACGCGGGCGACGGGGCCGGCCTGCTCAGCGCAGTGGTCGGCCCCGCATCAAGCGCCGCTGATCACCAACGACGAGGCGGGCAACGCCCAGCGGCTTCTGAAGCTGCCCGTGGCCTCATCGCAGAGGTCGTCAAGGCCGACGGCCATGGGCTGCGGGACGGGGGTGACCCGCCCGCAGCCGAGTGACCGCTCGTCGCCTGCGGATCAGTTCAGCGCCCGCGCCGCGGCATCGCAGAAGTCGTCGTTGCGGCCCGTCGATTCCTTGACCGTGCCCAGACGGCCCAGGAACTCGTCGTCGGAGGGATCGTTCGGCGTGCCGCCGTCGTCGATGAGGATCTCGAACCGGGTCTGACCAGGGTTCCTGGCGATCGCCTTGCCGTCGGGTCCGTAGAGCACGGCGTTCCCGGTCGCGAGCACAAGGATGGTGAGAGTGCCGTCGCCGTTCTCCCTCACTCGCATGTCCTTCTCGGTGACGGTCGCGACCGACGTCAGCGACGTGCCGGTCGCGGGATTGTGGAGCACTTCCCGGGTGACGCCGTGCTGCAGGAAGTACGTCAGCCCGGCCGGGCCGCGCGAGACGACGTTGACCCGCATGTCCAGCACCGACGTGAGCTCGACGGTCAACCCCGCGACGTCACAGAAGTCCTCCAGGACGATGCTGCGCTCCTCGTGGACGGTCTCCCGGAACACCTGCCGTGCGTCCGCGGCCGCAGCGGCCGCGAGGACGACCAGCAGTCCCGGCATCACCCCGAGCCGCAGCTTGCGTGCCCATCTCGTGCCCGTCCTCCGTCGTTCCGTCTCTCCGAGCATCACTGCTCTCCCTTCTCGGGCGTGTCGCCCGTCCGCGTCCATGGGACGCTGTTGAACACCTCGGTGACCTTCCGTTCCTCCGGGCCGGCGTCGTGGTCGAGCGGCTCGAAGTCCGACCAGGTGATGCGCTCGCCATCGGTGGAGTAGGTCATGGCCCAGTCGCCGGTGCAGCCGCTCGTCCAGTGGAAGGAAGCGCGGTTGCCGTCGAGCGCGACGACGCCCGCGCATGCGCCGACCGTCCCGTCCGCGGCACGCCAGCGGTCGATGAACGAGCCACGGTCGATGGTGATCCGGTGCACGCCGGATTCCGTCGTCGCCTGCTGCGCCGGGATGCCGTTGTGGAGCAGGTACCCGCGGGTCAGCTCGAACTCATAGACACCGTCGCGCAGACCGTGGCTCGCGTCCCCTCCGCAGCCTCCGAGCACGTCCACCGCTGCGATCACCAGCACGAGGCACGTTCGATTCATGGCGCGGCGGAGCTTCGAGAACGGTGCTCTCTGCACGCTGTCAACGGTCTTTCAGGCGCCTGACGCGCGTGGTAGCGTCGGGCCCTGGCGCCCGCTCTCGACTTCCGCGTTCTCGGGCCCCTCGAGGTGTGGGAAGGCGAGCGGCGGCTTCGCCTCGGTGGGGTCAAGCAGCGCAGCCTGCTCGCGCTGCTGCTGCTCAGGGCGGGGTCCGTCGTCCCGAGCGACCGGCTGATCGAGGATCTCTGGGGCGACGACCGACCGCACGACGCCGCGAGCGCGGTTCACCAGCACGTCGCGCGGCTGAGGAAGCTGCTCGAGCCCCATGGGGTGCTCGAGACCCGCTGGCCCGGCTATGTGCTGGTGATCGCTCCGGAGCAGCTCGACCTGTTCCGGTTCGAGCGCCTCGGCGCCGAAGGCCGCGCGCTCCTCGAGGAGGGGCGCGCCGAAGAGGCTGCCCGCATCCTGCGGTCGGCCCTCGATCTCTGGCGCGGTGAGCCGCTCGCCGATCTGACGGGCGAGCGCTTCCTGACGGAGGATCTGCCGCGCCTGGAGGAGGGGCGGCTCGAGGTGCTGGAGGCTCGCATCGACGCCGACCTCGCCTCCGGCCGCGACCGCGAGCTGGTCGGCGAGTTGCGGGAGCTCGTCCGGGCCGCTCCGTTCCGCGAGCGATTCCGAGCCCAGCTGATGACCGCGCTCTACCGGGCGGGTCGCCAGGCGGACGCGCTCGATGTCTACGCCGACGCTCGCCGCGAGCTCGTCGGCGGACTCGGTCTCGAGCCGGGGCCGGAGCTGCAGCGGCTCCAGAAGGCGATCCTCGCCCACGACGCCGGACTCGACGCGCGGGCCCGGCCCCGCTCCCCGACGCCACGCGGCCGCGTCCGCGCGGCGGCGGTGGGACTGGTGCTGGCACTCGCGGCCACGGTGGCGGCTGCCGTGCTGCTCCGGGACGGTGACGAGTCCCGTGCCGAGCTTGCCGCCGCGCCGACCACGGGCGCGGTGGTGGCGTTCGACGCTCGGAGCGGCGCCCTCCGACGGCGCATCGCAGCCGGCCGGACACCGAGCTCGATCGCCGTGGACGGCGGCGCCGCCTGGGTCGTCGACGCCGACGCCCAGACGGTGCTCCGCCTCGCCGTCGCGTCGCGCGTCGTGGAGACGTTCTCCACGGGCGCGACGCCAACCGATGTCGCTGCGGCGTCAGGCTCGGTCTGGGTCGCCAACGGCGAGCCGCTCGACGATGCGCAGTTCACCGGGCCGGTGGCCACAGCCGTCGCGCGGCTCGACACGACGACCGGCACCAAGCGCGCCGAGACCCGCCTGCCCAGGCGCGGCGGCGCGCTCTCGAATCTCGTCGAGAACCACGTGGCGGCGCACGAGGACGCCGTCTGGGCGGTCACTCCCGACTTCGGGATCGTGCGGATCGATGCCGCAACCGGCACCATCACCGCCCGATCGAGGGCCGTGCGCGTCGCCGCGGTCGCCGCGGGCCCGGCCGGGGTCTGGGTACTCGGCGTCGACGGGGTCGTGGCGCGGCTCGACGAACGCTCTGCGCGACCCGTCGCACGCGCGAGCGTGCCCGCGTCATCCGTCGGTGCGATCGCGGTCGGTACCGATGCGGCCTGGGTGACGTCTCCGTCGGAGGGCACGCTCTGGAAGGTCGCCGCGGGCTCCAGGCCGACGGTCGGTGCGGTCGACCTCGCCCACGGCGTCTCGGACATCGCGGTCACGGAGGACGCCGTCTGGGTCGCGAACCCGCTCGCCGGCACCGTCGTGCGGGTCGACATCGAGTCGGCGGCGGTGGAGCGAACGCTCGATCTGGACGGCATCCCGCGGTCGATCGCCGTTGACGGCGAGACCCTCTGGGTCGCCCTCGTCGCCGACCCCGAGGCGTCAGCGATCGCCGTCTCGGGGATCCGGCCTCTGCCGGGCTCGACGTGCGAGAGCGTGCTCGCGGGCAAGGAGGTATCCGACCTCCTCATCGTCTCCGACCTCCCGTTGCAAGGAGGAACGCGGGGCACCGCCACGCAGATGGCGCAGGCGATCGCGTTCGTCTTGCGCGAGCGCGGATTCCGCGCCGCGCGATTCAAGGTCGCCTACCAGTCGTGCGACGACTCGGTCGCCCGAACCGGCCTCTTCGACGAAGCGAAGTGCGCAGCGAACGCCCGCGCCTACGGGCGGAACCCCGACATCGTCGCGGTGATCGGCACCGTGAACTCGCCGTGCGCCGTAGCGGCGGTTCCCGAGCTCAACCGCGCACCGGGCGGCCCGCTCGCCATGATCTCACCGTTCAACTCGTTCGTCGGGCTGACGCGGGCCGGGCCGGGCGTCGACCCTTCGCTGCCCGCCGCCCTGTACCCGACCGGCCGCCGGAACTACGTGCGCGTGTACCCGACGGATGACCTGCAGGGGGCCGCGCTCGCGCTCGTGGCACGCGACCGCGGCCGCCGGCGCGTGCACGTCCTCGACGACGGCGACCCCGGCTACGGCGCGCTGATGGCGACCGGGTTCGAGACGGCCGCGGGCCGGCTCGGCCTCGAGGTGGTCGGACGTGAATCCTGGGACCCACGGGCGCGCGGCTATGCGGCGCTCGCTCGCCGGATCGCGCGTTCCCGGGCGCAGGCGGTGTTCGTCGGCGGCCTGCTCGACACGAACGCGGGTCGGGTGATCCGCGACCTGCGCGCTCGCCTCGGGCCGGCGGTCGACGTGCTCGCTCCCGACGGGCTCACCCCGCTGACGCTCCTGTCCCGCCGCGCCGGGCCTTCGGCGCGCGGCGTGTACGTCAGCCTGGCCGGCACGGTCACGGAACGACTTCCGCCCGCGGGCGCGGACTTCGTGCGCCGCTTCGCCAAGACGCAGGCCGGCGGCGAGGTCGAGCCGTCCGCCGTCTACGCCGCCGAGGCGACCGGGGCGCTCCTCGACGCCATCGGCCGCTCCGACGGCACCCGCGACTCCGTCCTCGAGCAGCTGTTCGCCACGCGTGCGCACGCAGGCCTGCTGGGCACGTTCGGCTTCGACGCGAACGGCGACATCACCGAGTCCCCGGTCACGATCGTGCGGGTCACGCGCGGAGGGCGATCGAACAGGATCGGGAGCACCGAAGGCGGCGTCGTCGACCGCGTCGTGCGACCCTCGCCGAGCCTGGTCGCGACCGAGAGCTCGGCGGGCTGAGCAGCGTTCCACGTGTCCAGACGCGAACTCGAGGTCCTGTCCCAGGGTCCATGGCGACCGGCCGCGCGTACGAGCAGACTCAGCGACAAGCCAAGGGCCTGAGCAGGGCACGCGGGTGATCGCGAGAACGGAGGTAGTGCGCGATGCGTGAGGTGGCCGATGGGGTCTTCCAGCTCAAGGGGGTCCCGAAGAACGCGATCAACGTCTACCTGGCGAACGGCGTCCTGTTCGACGCCGCCACGCGGCAGGGCGAGCGACGGGTCCTGCGCCAGTTGCGCGGCCATGCCGTCACCGAGCATGCGCTCACCCACGCGCACGCCGACCATCAAGGAGCGTCACACCGCGTGTGCACTGAGCTCGGCATCCCGCTCGCCGTCGGCGAGCCCGACGTTCCGGCGATGGAGGGCGGGCCGGAGTACATCTCGTCGCTCCAGCATCCGGGGCTGCTCAATCGCATGCAGAAGCGCTTCTGGACTGGACCGGCACACCCGGTCGACCGCGCGTTGCGCGATGGCGACGAGGTCGGCGGCTTCGCCGTCCTTGACGTGCCGGGCCACTCGGTGGGCCACGTCGCCTTCTGGCGTGAGCGCGACCGGGTCCTGATCCTCGGCGACGTCGTCAACACGATGAACCTGCTGACCACGCGCCCGGGTATCCAGGAGCCGCCCGAGGTCTTCACGCCCGACCCCGTCTCCAACCGCCGGGCGATCCGGCGGTTGGCGGCGCTCGAGCCACGTGTCGTCCTGGCCGGCCACGGGCCGCCGGTCTCCGACCCGGCGGCCCTCCCGGCCTTCGCGGCGACGCTGCCTACGCCGTGAGGGCGGTGTGTCCGCCGGCGCCTCAGGCGTGGGTACCGTCGCTCGCGACCTGCGCATCGGTGACGAGGGTCGCGTTGTGCCCCGTCGCCGTCAGGACCTCATCCGTGGAGTTGTTGCCGAGCACCGCGACGTCCGCAGGGAGCGAGGTGGCCGGCCGTGGTGGTTCCATGTCGAGAACCGCCGGCCGGCTCCGCTCTCCAGGTGAAGGGCCTCGAACAGGCGCGGCCCACGAGAGATAACGGAGGCCCCGATGAGCACCGCCAGACCCGACATCGTCACCCCCGAGGAGTGGCGCGCGGCGCGCGAGGCGCTGCTCGTGAAGGAGAAGGCGCACACCCGCGCGCGTGACGCCCTTGCGGCCGAGCGGCGCCGCATGCCGATGATCCGCGTGGACGAGCACTATCGCTTCACCGCGCCCGGCGGCGGGGACGCGACGCTGCTCGACCTCTTCGACGGCAGCCGCCAGCTCGTGCTGTACCGGTTCTTCATGGATCCGGACATGGACGTCTACCCGGAGCGCGGCTGTCCCGGCTGCTCGATGTACGCCGACCAGTTGGGCAACCTGCTGCACCTGCGCGAGCGCGACACCCGCTTCGTCGCCGTCAGCCGCGGCGAGCAGGAGCACCTGCAGCGCTATCGCGAGCATATGGGCTGGGAGTTCCCCTGGTACACGCTGCGCGACGACTTCGACGCCGACTTCGACGTCGCGGAGTGGCACGGCACGAACGTGTTCCTGCGCGACGGCGACGAGGTCTACCGCACGTACTTCGTCGACGCCCGCGGCGACGAGGCGCTCGGCTCGGCCTGGAGCTTCCTCGACATCACGCCATACGGCCGCCAGGAGGACTGGGAGGACTCCCCCGAGGGCTGGCCGCAGACCCCGCCGTACACCTGGGCCGGCTGGCACGACAAGTACGAGCGGTCGCTCTGACCCGGCGTGACCGTGATCGCCGGCTCCGTCCGCGCGGCAGCCCGTGACAGCCACCCGCGGTTCTGGGATGGTGGCAAGGGATGGAAGCCTCTGCAGGCTCCTCGGCGATGCAGCTGCTCCTCGACGAGCAGGCGGCGCTGCGGCGCGTCGCCACCCTGGTAGCCGGGGCGAGCGACCCCAGGCAGATCTTCGCGACCGTGACGGAGGAGGTCGGGCGCCTGCTCGGTGCCCACACCGCGAACATGGTCCGCTACCGCCACGATGGCACCGCCGACGTCATCGGTGGCTGGAACGAGCCGGGTGTGCCGAGCGTGCAGGTCGGCGCGCGTCTGCAGCTCGACGGCGACACGCTCGCGCCGAAGATCTGTCGCAGCGGGCAGCCGGAGCGTGTCGACGACTACGGCGGCATCACCGGGTCCCTCGCCGAGCGGTTGCGCGAGCTCGGGATCCGCTCAGGCGTCGGAGCGCCGATCGTCCTCAACGGCGAGCTGTGGGGTGCGGTGGTCATCTCGAGCGTCGAGGTGCGGGGCTTCCCGGCCGGCGACGAGCATCGCGTCGCGGCCTTCACGGAGCTCGTCGCGCAAGCGCTCGCCAACGCGGAGGCGCGCGAGCAGCTGACCGCGTCGCGGGCGCGCGTGGTCACGGCCGGGGACGCGGAGCGGCAGCGACTCGAGCGCAATCTCCACGACGGCGCGCAGCAGCGCCTGGTCGGAATCGCCTTGTCGCTGCGACTGCTCGATCGGCGCATCGACGACGACCCGGCGCAGGCGCATGCGTTGCTCTCGTCCGTGGTGGAGGAGCTCAGACAGGGACTCGCCGAGCTGCGCGAGCTCGCCCGCGGGCTGCACCCGGCCGTCCTGACCGACCACGGACTCCACGCGGCGGTCGCGGCAGTCGCACAGCGGGCGCCCCTACCGGTCGAGCTGACGTTCGACCAGGGCGAACGACCCTCCGAGGCGGTCGAGGTCGCCGCCTACTACGTGGTGTCGGAGGCGCTGACGAACGTCGCGAAGTACGCCGCGGCGACCGAAGCCAGGGTGGAGGTGCGGAGGCTGGGCGACAGGCTGGTCGTCGTGGTCTCCGACGACGGAGCAGGCGGCGCCGACATGCGCGGCGGCTCGGGCCTGCGCGGTCTCGAGGACCGCGTCGAGGCGCTGGGCGGTCGCCTGCATGTGCAGAGCCTGCCCGGTGAGGGGACCTCGGTCCGCGCCGACGTCCCGCTGGTCACGGGGGAGGTGCTCGCGTGATCGAAGCCGTGCTGCTCGTTCCGGGCTCCTGGCACGGCGCCTGGTGCTACGACGCCGTCGCCGAGCGACTCGCGGACCTGCGTGTGACCGCGATCGACCTGCCCAGCAACGACGGCGCGGCGGGTCTGGCCGACGACGCGGAAGCGGTGCGCGCCGCGCTCGACGGGATCGGCGAGCCGGCGCTCGTGGTCGGACACTCCTACGGCGGCATCGCGATCAGCGAGGGCGCCGCCGGATCCCCGCAGGCCGCCGCGCTCGTGTACCTGTGCGCGTTCATGCTCGAACCGGGCCAGGCGCTGCTCGACGCGATGAACCACGAGCTGCCGCCGTGGATCGCACTCGACGAGGCGGCCGGTGCCCACCTCGCCCAGGACACGGAGCGCTCGCTCTACGGCGACTGTCCGGCGGACGTCGCCAGGGAGGCGGCCGAGCGGCTCACCCGCCAGTCCGTCGCGGCGATCGCCACGCCGCAGACCGTCGCGGCCTGGCAGGCGCTGCCGAGCACCTACGTGATCTGCGAGCAGGACCAGGCGGTCCCACCTCCGGCGCAGGAGGCGATGGCCTCACGCGCAGCGACCGTGGAGCGGCTGCCGTCGTCGCATTCGCCGTTCCTGTCTCGCCCGGACGATGTGGCCGCGATCGTGCGGCGCGCGCTCTAGCACGCGCCCGGATCGCTCCGGCTGGGGCGCGGTCGCGTGGTTCCATGTCGAGAAGCGCCGGCCGGCTCCGCTCACCAGGTGAAGGGCCTCGAACCAGGTGCGGCCCCGAGACACCAGGAGACACCACGATGCCGAAGTACCTGCTGCTCAAGCACTACCGCGGCGGCCCGGAGCCGCACCGTCCCGTGCCCCCGATGGACCAGTGGGCGCCCGAGGACGTGGAGGCGCACATCGCCTTCCAGAATCACGTCAGCGAGCTGCTCGAGTCCAACGGCGAGTACGTCGAGGCGCAGGCGCTCGCGCCGGCGCAGACCTGGGTGCGCTACGGCGGCCCGGACGCCGCCCCCGTCACCACCGACGGCCCGCATCCCGAGACCAGCGACCTGGTCGCGGGCTACTGGATGATCGACGTCGATTCGCACGAGCGTGCGGTCGAGCTCGCGGCCTACGTCTCCTCCGAGCCCGGCCCGGGAGGGGAGCCGCTGTACGAGTGGATCGACGTCCGGGAGGTCATGTGGGAGCGCCCTCGGACGACCGACGCGGCGTGATCGACGGGCCGGCGCAACGGCTGGACGGGAGCGCGCTGCGCGCTCTCGTCCCCCGGGTGCTCGCGGGGCTGGTCCGGCGGGGCGAGGACTTCGACGCCGCCGAGGACGCGCTGCAGGAGGCGCTGCTGGAGGCGCTGCGGGTGTGGCCCGAGCACCCGCCGCTGGACCCGCGCGCGTGGCTGCTGACGGTCGCGACCCGGCGGCTCGTCGACGCCCGCCGCAGCGAGGCCGCCCGCCAGCGCCGCGAGGAGACGACCCACGCGGAGCCGCAGCCTCCTCCCACGGAGGAGGGCGACGACACGCTCTTCCTGCTCTTCTGCTGCTGCCACCCCGACCTCGCGCCCGCGTCCCAGGTGGCGCTGACCCTGCGCGCCGTCGGCGGCCTCACCACCAAGGAGATCGCCGACGCCTTCTACGTGCCGGAGGCGACGATGGCGCAGCGGATCAGCCGCGCCAAGCGCGCCCTGCGCGACCGCCGCCTGGACCGGCCCGGCGACCTCGCCGTCGTGCTGCGCGTGCTCTACCTCGTCTACACGGCCGGCCACGCGGCCCGCGTGGACCTGGCGCGCGAGGCGATCCGGCTCGCCCGCCAGCTCACCCTCGCCACCGAGGAGCCGGAGGCGCGCGGGCTGCTCGCGCTGATGCTCCTCAACCACGCCCGCCTGGAGGCGCGATTCGACTCCGAGGGTCGCATCGTCACGCTCGACCGGCAGGACCGCGGCCTGTGGGACACCCGCGAGATCGCCGAGGGCGTGCGCGTCCTGCAGTCGGCGCTGGCGCTTCAGCGCCCCGGGCGCTACCAGATCGAGGCCGCCATCGCCGCCCTGCACGACGACGCGTCCACCGCCGAGGAGACCGACTGGCCGCAGATCCTCGCCTGGTACGACGACCTCGTCGCCCTCAGCGACGACCCGGTGCGCCAGGACCCCGCCGCCGCGCTCGGCCGCGCGGTCGCGGTCGGCCACGTGCGCGGTCCCGCCGCGGGGCTGCTCGAGACCGATCGGCTGCGCGAGGTCCTCGGCGACCGCCACCGGTGGCACGCCGTCCGCGGCCACCTGCACGAGCTCGACGGCGACCTGCCCACCGCCGCCACGTCTTACGCCGAAGCCGCCCGGCGCGCGACGAACGTCGCCGAGCGCGACCACCTGGTCCGCCAGGCCGCCCGCGCGCGGGCCGGCGAGCAGTCCGGCTGACCCATCCGGGCGCTACTCGTACTGCAGCGCCCTCAGGACGTTGAGCTTGGCGGCACGGCGGGCCGGGATGATCGCGGCGAGCACGCCGGCGATCAGGGCGACGATCGTGAACGCCACGAGCTGGCCCCACGGGACCGAGAAGCCGATCCCCTCGTCGGCCAGCGCGTTGGACACGAGCGCCGCCAGGAACATCCCGAGCGGGAGCCCGACCGCCGCGCCGATCAGCGCCGTGATCACGCTCTCCTGGCGGACCATGCGGCGCACCTGGCGGCGGGTCATGCCGACGGCGCGGAGCATCCCGAGCTCCCGGGTGCGCTCGAAGACCGACAGGATCAGCGTGTTCACCATCCCGAAGAGGCTCACGATCACCGACAGCGCGAGCAGGACGTAGAACAGGTTCAGGATCTGGTCGAGGCCGCCGGCCCGGACGTCCACCCAGCCGGCCTCGGTGTCGAGCTTGAGCTCCGGGAAGCCCTGGAGCGCGCCGCGCAGGGCGGCGGTGTTCTGCGCGGTGGCGTCGCCGTCGATCTCCACGAACGTGAACAGGTTGCGCGGTCGCGGGAACGCCTCGTCGAACTTCTCCTGCGGGATCGCGACCTTCGCGAGCAGCGGCTCGAGCTTGTCTATCGACCGGGGCGCCTGCAGCGAAGCGACGGTCAGCTCGATCGGGCTGCCCGCGGCCGTGGTGACCTGGAACGTGTCGCCGATCGAGAGGTCGTGCTTCTCCGCGAACGACTGCCGGAGGATCGCCTGGTCGCCCGTGAGGGCTCCCGGCGTCAACTCGCTGCCCTTCGTGAGGAACACGTTGAACGTCTCGTCCGCGTCGCGGTCCATGCCCATGACGCCGATCTCCTCGTCGAACGCCACGGCGTTGTCGCTGCGCACGCTCGAGGCGACCTGCACGCCGTCGACCTCGGCGAGCGCGTCGCCGGCGGCGGCCGGGAAGGTCGAGTACCCGTTCTCGGAGGTCAGCACGTAGTCGGCGTCGACGATGTTGTCGAGCGAGTCCTCGGCCGTGGCGCTCATGCCGGCGCCGAGGGTGGCGACGAGCGTGACGAGCGCGAGGCCGATCATCAGCGCGGCGGCGGTGCGCGCGGTGCGCACCGGGTTGCGCTGCGAGTTGCGCAGCGCCAGCCGGCCCGCGGCGCCCGCGATCCGCTCGGAGGGCCGGCCGACGGCGGACGCGATCGGCACCACCAGCCGCGAGGAGACCAGCCAGAAGGCGACGAACATGCACAGGCAGCCGAGCGCGGTCACCAACAGCGAGCTGCCCGTGTCGAGCACGCCCGAGCCGCCCCAGACCAGCAGCACGATCGCGATCACCGCGGTGACCGGCCGCAGCCAGCCGTGCCGCGTGAGCCGCCCGGGCGGCAGCGTCGCGCCCTCCCGCACGGCGGCGATCGGCGGGATGGCCATCGCGCGGCGCGCCGGGATGATCGTGGCGAGCATCGTGATGCCGACGCCGAGCACCAGCGACACGACGATCGTGCGCGTGGCCAGCACGAGGCCCGACTGCGGCATCGAGAGGTTCATGGCGTCGAAGACGGCGCTCAGCCCCCTCGCCAGCGCCACGCCGCCGAACAGGCCGAGCACCGAGGCCAGCACGCCGAGCGCGAAGCCCTCGAGCAGCACGGAGCGCATGATCTGCTTGCGCGACGCGCCCAGCGTCCGCAGCGTGGCGAACTCCCGCACCCGCTGCGCGAGCGTGATGGTCAGCGTGTTGTAGATCACGAACGAGCCGACGCCGAGCGCGATCACCGCGAACGCGAGCAGGAAGTAGCGGATGAAGTCCACGCCCTCGCTGATGCCCGAGGAGTCCGCGCTGGCCTGCTCGTCACCGGTGCGCACCTGCGCGCTCGCCGGGAGCAGCGGCTCGATGTTCGCGGTCAGCTGCTCGGGCGTCACGCCCTCCTCGGAGGCCAGGAAGATCGTGTCCAGCTGCCCCTCCTTGTCGAGCAGTTGCTGCGCGGTGGAGACGTCGAAGACGGCGAGCGTGGCGCCGCCGAGCGACTCGACGTCACCCAGGCGCGCGATGCCCGTGACCGTGAACTCCTTGGCCGGCCCCTCTGCGGCGGCCCGGACGCGGTCGCCGATCGCCCAGCCCTGATCCTTCGCCGTGCCCTCGTCGATCACCACCTGCGACGAGCCGGCGGCCCACTGCCCGTCCACGAGCCGCAGCGGGTTGAAGCGGTCGGCGTTGCCGTCGAAGCCGAACCCGAACGACGGCGCCTGGCTGGTGCCGGCCGCCTCGCCCTTCTCGTTGTAGAGCTTGACCGTGTTGCCTTCAGACTGCAGGTCGAAGATCGCGCCCTCCGCCTGCTGGACCCCCTCGGCGCCGCGCACCTTCTGCAGGAGGGACTCCGGCACCGTCGCCTTGCCGGTCGTGGAGTACTCGACGACCTGCTTGCCGGAGATCACCGCGCTCGTGTCGTCGTAGGAGCCCGTGAAGATCCCGTCGAACGCGCGCTGGATGCTGTCGGTGAGCACATAGGTGCCGCTCACCATCGCCACGCCGAGCACCACGGCCAGCGCGGTCAGCAGCGCGCGCACCTTGCGGAACGCGAGGCCCTTCAATGCGACGCGTCTCATCGCGCCGCCAGCTCGTCCATCGTCGCCAGGATCTCGTGCGCGGTAGCAGGCCGCCAGATCGCGCACGATGTGCCCGTCGTCGAGGAACAGCACGCGGTCCGCGATCGCCGCCGCCTGCGGGTCGTGCGTGACCATGACCGTCGTCTGGCCGAGCGTGTCGACCATGTCGCGCAACAGGCCGAGGATCTCCGCGCCCGTGCGCGAGTCGAGGTTGCCGGTCGGCTCGTCGGCGAACATGACCACGGGCTTGGACACCACGGCGCGGGCCACCGCCACGCGCTGCTGCTGGCCGCCGGAGAGCTCGGCCGGACGGTGCGAGCGCCGGTCCGTCGAGCCCGACCTTCTCCATCACCTCTTCGTGCCACCCGGCTTCGGGGCGCGACCCGGCGATCTCGAGCGGGAGGAGGATGTTCTCCTCCGCGGTCAGCATCGGGAGCAGGTTGAAGAACTGGAAGATGAACCCGATGTGGCTGCGCCGCAGCTTGGTCAGCGCGTTGTCGTCGAGCGCGGTGATCTCCGTCTCGTCGATCGTGACCGTGCCGCTGTCGGGCCGATCGAGGCCGGCGAGGATGTGCATCAGCGTCGACTTGCCCGAGCCCGACGGACCCATCACCGCGGTCAGCCGGTGACGCTCGATCTCGAGCGACACCCCGCGCAGCGCGTGGACGGCCGCCTCACCCTCCCCGTACGTCCGCGTGACCTCGGCGGCCCTGATGACGGCCCCGTCGCTCCTCTGGACCCCGGATCGGGCACTGCGGATGCGATCGTCATGCGGTAGGGCTCCTTCTCGTCGAGGCGCCTTCCGCAGCGCGACGCTAACCGCGCTGGTCGCCGAAAAGCAAGTCCGCTACGGGCACCGGCCCTTGGTGCGCCGGTAGATCGCGTGCGCGCCGGTCGCCAGCGGGCCGTCGAACGGGCCGGTGGTGTCCTGGCCGAGGATCATCAGGCAGCGCCCTTGGACCCAGAAGATGTTGCCGACGATGTGGGCGCCCTTGGACGTCGACCAACCGCGCGCGCCCGGGATGCCGGGGACGATGAAACGGCGGAGCTTCCCGGCGCCGGGCATGTGGCTGCGGATGTAGCCTTCGCGCTGCTCCTGCGCCAGCCACTGCCTCGCGCCCTGCGCGCTGGCGAAGAGGGTCATGCTGGTGACTCCGCGCGAGTTGGGGCCTTCGGTCGGCTGGTTGGTGGCCGGTCCCATCCCGGCGCTGCGCATCCGGCGCAGCTCCGCCTTCGTCAGGCGGGCGTTCTCCGCGAACGTCTCCGCGTCCTCGGTGAAGACGCTCTCGACGCGGCGGAAGCCGGGCTGCTCGCCGTCGCGCAGCAGGAACCGCGTGAAGTCCGACCTTGTCGTGGCGCGCGGTCGCCTTCGCCGTGTCGGGCGCGGACTCCCCGCATCCGCTTGCCATGAGCGCGCCTCCGGCGAGCGCGACAACCAGTCCGGCCGTGATGTGCTTGTGACGGGTCATGCCGACGATCCTCCGCCGCCGCCCGCGACTGCGATATGGGCCCATCGGGGCCGGTGTCGTTACCCGGGGGGAAGGCTGGTCTTACGCTCAGGTCAGGGTGGGAGGGCTACGAGCCGCACACCCGGCGGTAGTCCTGGTCGGGGACGAACTCGTTCCACTCGGCGCGCGTGAGCTCGCGCCCCGCCACGCGACAGGCATGCACGTGACCAGGCGTCGGGGTCGACCTCCCAGCGCTCGGCATCGCCGGTGTCGCGGAGCACGAAGAGATGGCGGCCGTCGGGCGTGAACCGCGCCGGCGACCCAGCCGAGCGGCCCGGGAGCGTTCCGAGCGCGCGGCGCGACGCGACGTCCCAGAGGATCACGGTGCCGTCGCCTCCCGAGCGTGGCGAGCATCCGCCCGTCGGGCGAGAACTCGGCGCTGAGCACGCCCCCTCGTGGCCGGTCAGGCGGCGGCCGGCGCGGCGGCGGCTCGCGACGTCCCACAGCTGCGTGTAGCCCAGCGTGGGAGGTGACGGCGAGGAGCCGGCCGTCGGGTGAGAACCGGACCCAGCGGTCCGCGTCCTCGCCGGCGCCGCCGCGCAGGCGGGCGACGACGCGAAGCGAGCGGCCGTCGCGCAGCTCGGTGCCGCGGTCGGCGAGCGCGATCGCCAGGAGCTTGCCGTCGGGGCTGAAGGACAGGCTGAGTCGCGATGCGTCGCGCAGCTGCGGCCCCTGGCGCACGCGGCCGCTCGCGGAGGTCGAGCACCCGGAGGTTGCCCGGGAGGTCGGCGACGGCGAGCCGGCTCGCCGTCCGGGGAGAAGCCCAGGGCCTGCGCGTCGCGCGCGGGCAGGGGGGTCCAGTTCGGGCCTCGGGGCGCTCGAGTCCGGGCGGAGACCGGGCAACGGCGGCCTGAGCCGCCGGCCGCTGCGCGCATCGCGCAGCTCGACGCTCCCGCCGCTGCCCGGTCACCGCCAGCGTGCGCCCGTCGGGGCTGAACTCGACGGCCAGTCACGACGTGCCCCCTCGATCCCCGGCAGCTCGCCCAGGCAGCGCAGCGTGCGGGCGTCGCGGAGCCGGACGCCGCCGCCGCGGAGGCCCGCGGCGAGCCGGCGGCCGTCGGGGCTCAGCGGCGAGCGCCGGCAGCGAGCCCCGGCGCCGATCCGGTTGCCCCCGGGGAAGGGCTGCGCGAGGCGACGGTCGCCGGCGATGTCCCAGACGATGATCCGGCTGTCGAGGCCGGTCGTGTAGAGCGTGCGGCCGTCGTCCGAGACACTGAGGCTCGTGATCCGGCCGCTGTGGCCGGTCAGCGTCTCGCGGACGTCGCCGCGGCGAAGATCCCAGATGAGCACCCGGCCGTCGTCGCCGGTGCTCGCGAGCGTGCGGCCCGTCGGCGCTGAACGCGAGCTTCTGCACAAGGTCCGTCGTGCCGGCCCGCCAGCCGTCCGGAGCTTCCCGGTGCGCAGGTCGAGGAGCGCGACGCTGCCGTCCTCGCCGCCGAGGGCGGCACGGCGGCCGTCCGGCGAGAGCCCGACGTTGAACGCGCCGCCGTCCGAGATCCGCCGCCGCACGCGGAGCGTGGCGGTGTCCACCACGAACGTCGCGTTCTCGGCGGTGCCGCTGAGGATGAGGCGGTCGCGGCGTGCCGGACGACGGGCAGCGCCACGTGGCGGCGCGCCGGCCGACGCGTACGGTCGCGCCCCGGCTGCTTCCCGGTGCGCACGTCGAACCGCCGGACGATAGACGGGTGCGGCGCCCCTCGCTCGCGCCGGCCACAGGCGTGGTCACGAGCACGGTCCGTCCGCCGGCGGCGAAGCGGATGTCGACGAACGCGCGCAGACCTCGGGTCGAGCCGGATAGGGGGCGACGGCGATGTCGCGCACCGTGCGTCTGGTCGCCGGTGTCGATGACCTCGCCGCGTCGTCAGTCGCCCTTGTCACCATGCACCGGACCGGCGACCGCCAGCAGCCTGCCGTCGGGGGAGAAGTCGAGGGCTACGACCGCGGCGTCGACCTGAAGCGGACGACCGACCCTCCGGCGCGACCGCGGGTCGAAGGAGCACGACCGTCCCCTCGAAGCCCCCGGCGGCGAGCAGCCGCCCGTCGGGGCTCAGCGCCAGCGCGTCCAGCCCGTCGTTGCTCTGCCCCGCATCACGCCAAGCGCGCCAGGATGGCGCACCAGCGCCGAGAGCAGATAGCCGCGCGTGGCGGCCGAGTCGTCGAGCGACACGGCCGGCCTGGGCGAGCAGCATCCCTCGGTCGAGTCGGTCGTCGATCAGCGCCTGGGCGCCGAGCCGCTGGGCGTCGGCGGTCCGCGCGGAGTCGCGCGCGTCGTTGCTCTCCCGGAGCGCGAGCAGGCCGGCGACCGACGGCGGCTGCGAGCAGCACGCCGGCACCGGCGAGCAGCGCGCGCAGGCGGCGGTTGGCCCGCAACTGCGCCCGGCGCTCCCGCTCGGACTCGGCGACGCTCGCATCGAGGAAGGCGCGCTCCGTCGCGTTCAGCGCCTCGTGGTGCCCCTGCGCCCACTCGAGCGCGGCGCCGAGCCGGGTGCCGCGGTAGAGGTCCGTGGGATCGCGAGCCGCGGCGTCCCAGATGCGCGCGGCGTCGCCGAGCCGCCGGTGCAGGCGCAGGCCCTCGCGGTCCTCCTCGAGCCAGCCGCGCAAGGTCGGCCACTCGCGGATCAGCACCTCGTGCGCGACCTCGGCGGTCCCCTCGCCGAGCGTGAGCAGCCGGGCATCGGCGAAGCGGTCCAGCAGGCACGCGGACGGCGTCGTCCGAGACGTCCTCGGGGACGAGCTCGGCGATCGGCACCCGGCGGCGCGTGTCCTCGACCCCGTCGCCGAGCTCGGTCAGGCGCAGGAAGACGTTGCGCAGGAAGCGGCGATCTGCCGCGGGGACGGTCTCGACAAGCGCGTCCGCCGACTGCGCGACGGCCGAGGTCACGCCGCCGCTGGCCCGATAGGCGTCGATGGTCAGCGTGCGGCCGTCGCGCCGCTCCCAGGTCGCGCGCAGCGCGTGCGAGAGCAGCGGCAGGGCGCCCGGGCTCGCCGGCGACCTCGCCGAGCACGACGTCGACGAGCCCGGGCTCGAGCCGCAGCCCGGCGAGGCGCGCCGGCTCGGTCACCGCGCGGCGCAGCTCGTCCTCGCTCATCGCGCCGAGCAGGACCTGGTTGGCGGCGACCGCCTCCGCGAACCGCGGATGCGCGCTCAGCTCGCCGTAGAAGTCGGCGCGCACCCCGATCGCCATCGGCCCCGGGTGCGCGAGCAGCGCGTCGATGAAGCGCTCCCGCGCGTCGGGGTCGTCGCAGAGCGTGTACAGCTCCTCGAACTGGTCGACGACGACGAGCGTCGCGGCATCGCCGTCGATCGCCGCGGGCGGCTGCGGCCCGGGCTGCAGCAGCCGCGCACCCGCAAGCCGGGCAGCTCGCCGGCGTCGACCGACGCGATCAGGCCCGCGCGCAGCAGCGAGGACTTCCCGCTGCCCGACGCTCCCACGAGCGCGAGCAGGCGCCCGCGGCGCGAGCCGTTCGACGACCGAGCGCAAGCACTCCTCGCGCCCGAAGAAGAACTCGCGGTCGCCCGCGTCGAACGCCAGCAGCCCGCGGTAGGGGCACTGCGTCGCGGCACGGCGCGGCGACCCCGGGGCCGGCGACCGCGTGGAGCATCTGCGGCCCGTCGACGCCCTTGAGGCGATGGGGGCCGAGGTCGACGAGCGAGTACCCCGCCGGAAGGTGCTCGCGCGTCAGGCTCCGCGGCACAGCTGCGACAGCAGGATCTCGCGGCCGCCGGCCTGCCCGCGCACGCGCGCGGCGAGGTTCACCGTCGGGCCGAAGTAGTCGGCGTCGCGCCGCTCGGCCTCGCCGGTGTGGATCCCGAAGCGGACCGTGACTCCCAGCCGTTCGGCCACTGCTCGGCGGCGAGCGCGCGCGTCGCGGCGATCGCCGCCTGCCACCGCGTCGGAGGCCGACTCGAACACCGAGAAGGTCGCGTCCCCCTCGCCCTTGGACTTGAGGAAGCGGCCGCCGTGCGACTCGACGGCGCTCGCGATCAGCTCGTCGTGGCGGACGAGCGCCGCCGCCATCGCGCCGGGGTCGCGCTCCCACAGCTCCGTCGAGCCGACGATGTCCGACAGGCAGAACGTCGTCACGCCCGTCGGCAGCGTCGCCGCCCAGCCGGCGCGCAGCCGCTCGACGAACTCGCCCGGGGTCGCCGGGCCGCCGCGCGGGATCCGTCGCCAGCCCGAGGCGGATCGACGCTCTCGAGCTGCTCGGCCAGGGCGGGGTCGATGCCCTCCCAGGCCGGCAGCACCCCGTCGGGCGGGGCAGCCGGTCAGCAGCGCGAAGGCCGTCGCCGCCAGCCCGTAGACGTCGCTCGCGCGCGACGGCGGCGAGCCCGTCGGCGAGCTCGGGAGCCCGGTAGCCGGGCGTTCCCGAGCGGCGCCCGAGCATCAGCGGCGTGGACGACAGCCCGAAGTCGACGAGCTTGACGTGCCCGCCGCGGGTCAGGATCAGGTTCGCGGGCTTGACGTCGCCGTGCACGATCGGCGGCTCCTGCGCGTGCAGGAACATCAGCGCCTCAGCGGCCTCGGCGAGGTAGGCCACCACGCTCGAGGGCGCCAGGCCGGGCGTTCCCCGCTCGGCCAGGATCCGCGCGAGGTCGGTCCCGTCGACCCAGTCCATCGCGACGACGTACTCGTCCTCGACGAAGAAGTCCTCGCGGACCAGCGGCAGCGCCGGGTGCGGCTCGAGCCCGAGCAGCAGGCGGGCCTCGCCGAGCAGCTCCTCGCGCGCCTGGTGCACCGCGCACCCGCCGGATCTTCAGCGCGACCGGGCGCTGGTGGCGATGGTCGAGCGCCTTGACCACGCGCGCCTCGCCGCCCGCGCCGAGCAGCTCGAGCACCTCGTAGCGGTCGCCGAGCAGGCGTCCGCCGACAAGCGGCTCGCTCATCGCGCCGCTGCTCCAGCGGCGTAGGCTTGACGCCACGGTGGCCCCGCAGATCGAGGTGATCTCCGGCGTGCGCAGCTGGCGGATCCCGCTGGAGGCTGACCGCGTGACGATCGGCAAGGCGCCCGAGAACGACGTGCCGCTCGAGGACGACCCGACCGCGAGCCGCCTGCACGCCGTCCTGGAGCGCTTCGCCGCGGGCTGGTGCGTCAGCGACCTCGGGTCGTCGAACGGCACGTCGGTCAACGGCGAGCGCATCTGGTCCTCGCACCGGCTCCAGCACGGCGACGAGATCCGCATCGGGCAGACCCGGCTGCGTGTTCCACGACCCGCTGGCCGCCGGCGCCACGGTGACGCAGGCCGACGAGGCGCCGCCGTCGCTGACCGCGCGCGAACGCGACGTCCTCCTCGCGCTGTGCCGCCCGCTGCTGGACCGCGACATGTTCACCGAGCCGGCGTCGACGCAGGCGATCGCCGAGGAGCTCGTCATCACGCAGGCCGCCGTCAAGCAGCACCTGGCGAACCTGTACGACAAGTTCGACGTCGGCGCCGAGGGCTCGCGCCGGGCGCGGCTCGCCAACGAGGCGCTGCGCCGCGGCGCCATCTCCCTCACGCAGCTGCGCGACTCAGCGAGCGAGTAGGTCACGACCGAGACTCTCCCCGTCACTCAGGCCACGAGAGCGATCATCTTCGATCCTGCGACGGCCGTCTAACTGCGGCTTGCTGCGGCGAGCTGCACCGTGACGCAGAGGCCGCCGGCGGCCCGGGGGGTGAGGGTGAGGGTTCCGTCGTGGGCTTCGGTGATGCTCTTGACGATCGCCAGGCCGAGGCCGACGCCTGCGTGCTCGGTGCGGATGCGTTCGGTGCCGCGGCGGAACGGCTCGACGAGCGTGGCGACCAGTTGCGGGTTGAGCGTTTTGCCGGTGTTCTCGACGGTCAGCTCCACGCTCTCGGGGTGAGCGCTGGTCGTGACCCGCACGGCACCGCCTTCGGGCAGGTTGTGGACGATCGCGTTGTGCACGAGGTTCGTCGCCACCTGCAGCAGGAGCGCGGGTGAGCCGAGGGCGGGGGCCGCGTCACCGGAGGTCTCGATGGTGAGGCCGCGCTCCTCCGCGAAGGGGAGGAGCGTCTCGGTGGCTTCCTCCGCTATCAGGGAGAGGTCGACGGCTTCCCGGACGAAGGACCGCTGGTCGGCGCGGCTGAGCAGGAGCAGCGCCTCGGTGAGGTCGATCGCCCTCGTGTTGACGACGTGGAGGCGGTCGACGAGTGCCCCGTTGTCGCGGTTCGGATCCTTGCGGGCCACTTCGAGCAGCGTCTGCGTGACCGCCAGCGGTGTGCGCAGCTCGTGGGAGGCGTTGGCTGCGAAGCGCTGCTGTTCGGCGACGTGCGCTTCGAGCCGCGCGAGCATGGTGTCGAAGGCGTCGGCGAGCTCGCGGAACTCGTCTTCGCGGCCCGGCAGGCGGATCCGGTGGGCGAGCGATCCGGTCGCGGCCGTGCGCGTGGCGTCCGTGATCCGGGCCAGGGGGGCGAGCATCCGGCCGGCGATCAACCAACCGCCCAGGAGACCGAACGCCAGCAGGAACACGAGCATCGCGGCCGCCCTCGGAGCGAACGCGCGAAGGAGGTCGGAGCGGTTGGGAACGAGCCCGGCTCCGACGATCGCGCGGTCGGGCACGTAGCGCAGGAGGAACACCCACACGACGGCGAGCAGCAGGGCGCCGGCGAGCATGAGGAAGCCGGCGTAGCTGAGGGTGAGCTTGAGGCGAACGCTCAAGCCGGGGGCCCTATCCACCCTCGCACCCGTCGATGCGGTATCCCACGCCCGCCACGGTGGCGATGATCCACGGTTCGCCGAGCCGCTTCCGCAGTGCCGAGACCGTGATGCGCACGGCGTTGGTGAACGGGTCCGCGTTCTGATCCCAGGCCCGGTGGAGGAGCTCTTCGGCGCTTACGACACCGCCTTCGGCGGCGACGAGGACCTCGAGCACGGCGAACTGCTTGCGGGTCAGCGCGACGTGGCGGCCGTCGCGGTAGACCTCGCGGCGGAACGGGTCCAGCCGCAGACCTGCGATCTCCCGCACGGGCGGCCTGTTGTGGGCGCGCCTGCGGTCGAGCGCCCTGAGCCGGAGCACGAGCTCTCGGAGCTCGAAGGGCTTGGTGAGGTAGTCGTCGGCGCCGAGCTCGAAGCCGGAGGCCTTGTCGTCGAGCCGGTCGGCGGCGGTCAGCATGAGGATCGGCGTGCCCCTGCCGGAGGCGACGATGCGTCTGGCGATCTCGTCACCGGAGGGCCCCGGGACGTCACGGTCGAGGACCGCGATGTCGTAGGCGTTGACGCTCAGCAGCTCCAGGGCGGCGTGGCCGTCCCCGGCGATGTCGGCCGCGATCGCCTCCAGGCGCAGGCCGTCGCGGATGGCGTCCGCCATATAGGGCTCGTCCTCCACGAGCAGCACGCGCATGCCCCGATGCTAGGGCCGGCGCATATCGCCGGCATATCGAAAACCGCATACGTGCCGGCAACGCCACGCCGCGTTCACTGGCGGCGTGAGGAACCGCAAGACCCGTCTCGCCGGCATGCTCATCGTCATCGCGGCGATCGCCGCAGCCCTCGGCTTTCAGATGCCGGCGTCCTCGTCGCCGCCGGCGGCATCACCCGTCGACCGCCCTCGCCACGAGCACCGGGCTGCGCTCGGCGAGGCCGGCGGCGCCCTCCCTGACGGCGCGACGGTCTTCGATGACGAGCTCCCTGGCGTGGCCAAGCTCGACTCCGACCTGATCGGTGCCCTGCGCCAGGCAGCCGGCGATGCCGCCGCCGCCGGGATCGAGCTCTCCGTCGACAGCGGTTGGCGTTCCCCGGCCTACCAGGAGCAGCTCCTCCGCGACGCGGTCGCGAAGTACGGCTCGGAAGAGGAAGCGGCCCGCTGGGTGGCCGCCCCCGACCGGTCTGCCCACGTGTCGGGCGACGCGGTCGACGTCGGGCCCGCCGGTGCCGCGTGGCTGTCCGAGCACGGCGCCGCATACGGCCTGTGCCAGATCTACGGCAACGAGCCCTGGCACTACGAACGGCGCCCCGACGCGGGCGAGCACGGCTGCCCTCCCGTGTACGCCGACCCGACGCACGACCCGAGGATGGTCGCCGGCTGACGGGGTGCGGCGAGCCGTAGCGCCCGCGGCGGGGTGGCTCCGCGGGATACGCCTGCTTGCCCCCGCCCCGGGGCGGCCGCGCGGTGGGAGGGTTCTCCCATCGCACCAACCCACCAGGCGATCAGATGAACACCTCCCTCCTCCACATCACTCATGCGAACGCCGTCTCCGCCGAGCGGCTGGCCGTCCGTCGCAACCTGCGCTGGAGCAAGTAGTCATGCGCTCCTTCGCCCCGACGGGCTCCCGGTCCGGCTCGCGTCTCGCCGAGACGCACATCTACGCGACCCCGGTCGTTCGCGAGCAGCCGCGCCCCACCCTCACCGGGCTCGGCGGCTCCGCCTGGTAGCACCCACGTCCGGCGGCCCCCGGCGGCTCCCCTCGAAAGGGGCCGGCGGGGGCCGCCGCTCGTTCAGAACCCGAGTGCCTCGAAGGCCGCCTCGCGACGGGGGTCCTCCTCGTAGCGGAAGCGGTCCGGGCTGACGCCGCGAGCCTCGGCCAGCTCCAGTGCGATCCGCTGCACCACGACGGTGAGCGGGAACACGGACAGAGCTTCGCCGAGCTCTCGCTGCGCGAAGCGTGCGACCTTCGCGCCCGTGACCTCGACCGCGGCGGCGATCGCCTCCGTGCGGTCGGCCATGGGGCCGCCGCCGTCGAGCACCACGAGCGTGTCCTGCTCGTCGAGCGCGACGCTCGGCCCGTGGAAGAACTGCTCCGAGGAGAGCCCTTCGGCGGCGACGTAGGAGGCCTCGCGGATCTTCAGCGCTCCCTCCTGGGCGGTCCAGCCGTTCGGTCCGGCGCCGATCAGCTCGACGAGGCGGGTCGGCACCTCGACCAGCGGACCGGGCAGATCGAGCACGGCGGCGACCCGCTCCGGAACGGCGTCGAGCGGGCCGAGCTGGGCGCCGAGGTGGGAGGCGATCTGCGCGAGCACCAGCATCGCGGCGGTGTGGCTCGCGGTGTAGGCGTAGGACTGCTCAGCCGCAACCGTCTCGATGTCGCCGCCGTTGCCGATGCCCGAGATGTGCACCGCCTCGGCGCCGGCCTCGCGTGACCGCTCGAGCATCGTCATCGAGTAGCCCGTGCCGCCGGTATGGCTGAGCACGATCACGCCCTCGGCAGGGTCGATGGCTCGTGCGTAGGGCGCGACGTCGGCGGCGTGCAGCGCCTCGGCCTCGATCCCGGCTTCGCGCAGGAACCAAGCGCCGTGATGCGCGGCGTGCCAGCTGGTGCCGATTCCGATCAGCCGCAGGCGGCGCCCGGCCAGGCGGTCGGCCGCCGCCTGGGCCGGACCGTCGTCGGCGAGCAGCCGGGCGAGCTCGCCCGGCTGCGACTGCATGGCTTTCCGCATCTTCGACATGGCGCGCTAGTCGTAGTAGCCGTCGATCGGAACCCTGGCCTCGTCGAACAGCGCCGGCCCTTCGTAGGACACCTCGGCAGCGTCCGGGCTCGCCGACCCGGGCGGCTTGAGGCCCGCGAACTGCTCGCCGGAGAGCGCGAAGACCACGCGCCCCAGGCCCGACCGCGCGATGGCGCCCCTGCACATCGGGCACGGCTCCGTGCTCGTGTACATCGTCGTCCGGGCCGCCACCCCGCGCTCGAGGTGGCGCGACGCCCAGAGCGCCGTCTTCAGCTCCGGATGGGCGGTGATGTCGTTCCCCGTCACGACCGTGTTGCGAGCCTCGACCAGCACGTCGCCGTCGGGTCCGACCAGCAGGGACCCGAACGGCATGTCACCGGCGGAGCGCGCCTCGGCGGCCAGCTCGATCGCCCTGCGAAGGTGGTGTTCGTACGCCTGGGTCATGCTGAATCCATACCGGTCGATGGGGGCGAGTGCGGCTACGAGCGGCGGCGCATGGTGATCGTGCGGCGCACGGCCTTCTGGCCGGTCATCGTGAGGGTCAGCCGCACGGCCAGCTTGCGCTTGCGCGCGAGCAGCCGGCGGCCGGGCTTAGTGAGCTTGACCTTGACCTTGCGCGTCGCGCCCGCGGGGACGGTGAAGCGCGCGCGGCCGAGCGCCACCCGCCGCGCCTTCGCGGTGGCGAACGCCTTGGCCGTCTCGGCGCGCAGGGAGCCCGCGCAGGCTTTGGTTCCCGTGCACTTCACGGGGACGGCGAAGCTCCTCGCGCCGCCGGGCAGCGGGATCGTGGCGTCGCCCGGGAGCGAGGAGCGGTTGCTGCCGCCCCCGCCCGAGGGGAGGCTCTGGCCGGACGGCGGATCGCTCGAGCCGCCGCCGCCCGTGTTGATGCCGGTGCTCGGTGTGTTGTGGATGGGTCCTGGATCGGGCGGTTCCTCGGCCGCGAAGCCGCGGCCGGCCCACACCTGGAACGCGTCGTCGGCGAAGTGGTCGGCGTGCCAGGTCGCCAGGAAGGTCTTCGCGACCGCGCCGTAGGCCACGGACGGCGCCTCGGAGTCATAAGCGCTGTCGCCCACGACGCCGAGCTTGGACATCCGCGTCGCCTGCTCGCCGAGCTTGTGGCCGTTCGAGTCGATCCGGCGGCCGTAGATCTCATACTCGTCGCCGCCCACCTCCCGGCCGTTGCCCGACCACACGACCATCCACTCCTGCCCGTCGGGGTTGTAGGCCACGGCCGGCTCGTGCGCGGGGAAGTCCTCGAGGTCGGAGACCTCGATCTCGCCCTGGAGCACGGCACGCTCGCCCGTGGCGCGCACCCGCCGTGCCCGGATCTGGGAGCCGACGTCGTAGGTCACGAGCCATTCCTCGGTGGTGCTGTTGTAGGCGACCGCCGGATCCGACGAGCCCAGGCCCGTGGAGATCTGGAAGTCGTCCCGCCGGATGCCGTCGCTGCCGTGGACCTCGGCCTGGATCTGGCCCCAGATCTCCGTGCCCTGCTCCCAGACCATGAGGTGCTCCGCATGGTCGTTGTCGCCCCAGGCGATCGCCGGGTCGCGCGCCGGTGGGCCGGCCTGGGAGATCTGCTCGTAGTCGAGCATGTTGGCGTCCATGAAGCCGCCCTGGGAGAAGATCTTGCGGTGGATCTCGACGTCGCCGTCCCCGAGGGGGTCGTGTGACCACAGCGCCCAGATCCCGCGCCCGAAGGCAGCGGCGATGTCGGGGTGGGTGGCGTCGGCCGCTGCGCGCTGCTCCGGGGTGCCATCCTCCTCAGAGATGAGGGTCGGCGAGCCGAGGTCGCCGAGCGTCGTGCCGCGCAGGCGGCGGGCGATGATGCTCGAGGACCCGTCGCCGCCGAGCGCCGACCACGTCACGAAGTAGATATCGAACTGCGGGACCCAGGTGACAGCCGGGTCGTGCATCTCCGGCGCGTCGGCGATCTTGCGGGCGTTCCCGACCGGGTCGCCGTCGCCGTCGAGGTGGCGCACGTAGATACCCTTGCCGCCGAAGCCGGTCTCGCCCACGTAGGCGACGACGAACGTGTCGTTCTTCTCGTTGTAGGCGATGTCCGCGTCGACGGCGGGCTGCTGGGAGACCTGCACCTGGTCCTCCAGGGGCAGGGCAAAGGCCGGCGCGGCGAACGCGAGCGCGAGCAGGATCCCGCCGAGGACGACCTTCACGGCGCGACCCTACGTGAAACCGGAGTGTCGCGGGGATTTCATCGACCGGGCGCCAGCCGGATCAACCCAGGCGGGCGGGTGTCCCTCGCTCAGGGTGGGCGTAGCGCGTCTGGAAGGCCGGCGAGCGCGGGCCGTCGGACAGCATGCACATGGCGAGGACGAGACCCACGGGGTGAGCTCCGCCGGCGAGCTGCCGTGAGCGACCGTCGCCCCGGCGAGCAGTCCCGCGAGCGTGCCGATCACCGTCCACACGGCGCGATCCTCTCAGGACACCGACGCCTCTCGGATGCGGCGGCATAGGCCACGCGAGTAGGCTCGGTCTCACATGCTCAAGACGTTCCGAGAAGGACAGCTCGTAACCCTCGCCACCGAGGACGGCGGCGTGGACGGAGTCGTGGCCCACGTCGCGAGCCTCGTGAAGGTCGAGGTCGCCGTGGAGCAGGCCGACGGCGATCCGGTGTTCCGGACCGTGCACCCGAAGTCGCTCACGCCGCGCGACGAGCCCGGGCCGGCCGACGAGGCGCTGCGGCGCGTGATCCACCGCGCGGCGGCCCCGGGCCACAGCGCAACGGGTGGCGCTTCAGGGCGCGGCCGGCAGGCCCACACGCGCGGGGCCGCGCACCGCCCGACAGGCCGGTAGCCCCCGTCGATGCGCGTCGCGGTGCTCGGGGCGGGGAACGGAGGGCTCGCGTCGGCCTTCGACTTCGCGCAGCACGGCCACGAGGTGTCGCTGTACGCGACGCCCGAGTTCGGCACGAACGTGGTGGCGGTGAAGGCGGCGGGAGGTATCACGGCGAGCGGTGATCTGAAGGGCTTCGCCCCGGTCCGGTACTCCGGGCACGACGCCGCCGAGGCGATGGCCGGCGCCGAGCTCGTGGTGCTGGTCGGTCCGGCATACGGCACCGATCCGCTCGCCGCGGTGGCCGGACGTCACCTGACCGACGGCATGGCGGTGCTGGTCTGCCCCGGCTCATGCGCGGGCGCGATCGCGTTCAAGCGCGCGGCGGGCCTCGAGCTCGGCGACACGCGCTGCGTCGTCGGCGAGACGAGCACCCTGCCGTACGCGGTCCGGGTCACCGAGCCGGGCGTGGTGAACGTCTTCCTCAAGCTCACGACCGGCGTGTACCTCGCCGGCCTGCCGCGCGCGGGTACGGACCGGCTGTACGACCTCGTCAAGGACGTGTGGCCGGCGGTCGAGAAGGCCGAGAGCGTCTTCCAGACCACCCTCCAGAACGGCAATCCCGTGATCCACCCGGCGGTCACCCTGCTCAACGCGGCGCTACTCGAGCGCACCGGCGGGGACTTCCTGTTCTACGAGGAGGGCGTGACCGAGAGCGTCGGGCGGCTGATCGAGGCGGTCGACGAGGAGCGCCAGGCGATCGCCGCCGCGCTCGGGGTCACGATCCTGTCCGACCCCGCCCTCGGCGTCAGGCAGGGATACATGCGCGAGGAGAACTACTCGACGGGGTACAGCGCCGCGCCGGGCTTCGAGGGCATCCGCGCGCAGAGCCAGCTGGACCACCGCTACCTGACCGAGGACGTCGGCTACTCCCTGGTCTTCCTGACCGACCTGGCCGCGCGCCTCGGGGTGCCGACCCCCGTGATGGACGGGCTGGTCACGACCGCGTCGATCGTGCTCGCGCGCGACTTCCGGGGCGAGGCGAAGCGGACGGTCAGCACGCTCGGCCTCGACGGCCTGTCGCGCGAGCAGCTCTCCGCGCTCTGACGCTGACGCATGCGGTCGCTCAACCGGGCTCGGAGCGCAGCAAGAGTTGCTTGAGCGCCGCGGCGACGGTGTCGCGGGGCCCGCGCCGGACGAGCCCGGCCCGTTCGAGGCGGTCGAGCCGTGAGGTCATCGCGCCCGAGGTGATCAGCGAGGAACGCGCGAGGTCCCTGGGGTTCGTGCCCGCGACGTCGCCGCGCCGTCGCAGGGTGTTGAGGACGCCACCTACGACCCGGGCGACCTGTTCCGGGGCAACCATCACATCCCCGCCGTCCACGTGAGAAAGGCGCACCGATGAGCAACGACCGCACGGCCCGGTTCCCCCACCCCGAGGAGGGGATCCTGCTCACGCACTTCATCGTCTCCGACGACGTCGAGCGCTCGCGCTGTTTCTACACCGACGTGCTCGGCGGCGAGCCGATCATGGCCGGCGAGCCGTCGTTCGTCGCCCTCGCCAACGGCTGGATAATCATCAACGGCGGCGGCGGTCCGACCGAGGACAAGCCGAGCGTCACGCTCGAGGCGCCGACCGACCTGGGCCGGACGAGCAGCTTCCTGAACATCCGTGTGGCGGACATCCAGGCGACCTACGCCGAATGGAGCGCCCGCGGCGCCGAGTTCCTCACGCCGCCCCAGGACCGCGGAGGCGAGATCCGCTGCTACCTGCGCGACCCGGACGGCCACCTGATCGAGGTCGGCGAGACGAGCCCCGCGTTCCTCGAGCTGGCCGCCCGAGGCTAGGCCGTCAGGCGGCGGGCTTCTCCCAGACCGACACGTGGCTGCGGCTCTGGTCGGTCAGGGGCGCGCCGTGCCAGTCGGCCCAGCGGTCGCGCAGCAGCAGGCCGGCGATCCGGGCCATGAGGTCGAGCTCGGACGGCCACACGTAGCGGAACGGGACCCACTTGTGACGGATGCCGTCGTCCGTGGCCATGAGGTGGTGCGAGACCTGCCGCTGCTCGACGACCTCGAACTCGTCGATCCCCCAGTAGCCGTCCTCGACGCCGATGACGTTGCCGCGCTCGCCGCCCAAGGGTAAGGGGCGGCTCAGTCGGCGGCGCGTGCCGGGTGGCCGCGGAGCATGTCCAGCTCGAAGCCCTTGGCCAGCCACGATGCGCCGAAGGCCATGAGTGAGACCGACTCGCCGATCAGCAGCGACGTCCGCGGCCCCGAGTCGGTGATCTCGGTGATGCCCATGAAGAGCAGTGCCGCGGCGATGATCGCGGCGCACGCGAAGTGGTAGATCCGCCAGAACCCGGGGCTGAAGCGCTGGGAGCGTGCGGGCCGGCTGCCCTCGCGCAGGCCGAAGGTCACGCTCAGCACGGCGAGGCAGAGCAGGAACACCGCCGCGGCCGCGAAGTGCAGCTGAGCGCAGAGGGCCTCGCCCAGCCGCTCTTGCAGTGGGGAGAGGGTTCCTCCTGTCCGCACCCTCGGAGGGAACAGGGCGACGAGGATGACCGTGAGCCCGGCCAGGACGCTGAGCGTGTTGTCCAGGTTGCGCTCGGCGACCTTGTAGGCGAGCAGGAAGGTCCCGATCGCGCAGATCGTCCCGACCATCAGGTCCCGCACGCCCGAGTAGTAGTAGGCGCTGAGCGAGCTGCGCGGGAACGGGGCGCCGTCGAACCACAGGCCGTCGGTGAGCACGAGCACGACGGGCAGCGCGATGCCGAGCGCGCCGACGGCCGCGCGCATGAGCAGGTAGGACCGCACGTACCGCGCGTGCGCCGGGTCCTGGGGCCGCGGGGGCACCGTCGTGATGGGGGCCATGAACCGGGGCGCCGCCACGCCGACATCCTTCCGGACGGCGACCCGCCTCGCCAACCACCGGACGGCTGCGCCGCCAGGGTCGCCGATCGGGCACGTCAGCGTGCGAACCTCCGGTGGAGGGGCCTTTAGCAGCGGGCCGCGGCACGGGTTGACGGCGCGGAAGCGGCCGGGCTAGCGTCGGCGCAGGAGGAGCGACGTGAGCACCAGCGCAGCCGACGATCCCACCGACCGGGTCCGCGACCTGGTCGACGAGATCGCCAACCTGGTCGCGGGCGACGATCCCGCGGCGTACGCCGGGACGGTCGTCGCGCTCCTCAACGTCGCCGGCGAGCTCGTCGACGCCCCCGGCGAGCAGCGCGGCCGGCTCGCCATGCACCAGCTCGGCCGGCAGCGCCAGCGCGGCCGCCGGGCGATGGCGGTCCCGGAGCAGCCCGGCGCCGAGAGCATCTGGACCGACGAGCGCTTCCTGGCGAACTTCCGGAGCATGGTGCGCGACCGCCAGCGCATCGTGGGCGGCACGCCGACCTCCGGGTACCCGGACTGCGTCGCGGTCGGGGACGGCGACCGCTGGTGCTGCTCGGGCACGCTCGTGGCCCCGAACCTCGTGGTCACCGCGGGGCATTGCGACGACGCCGGCTGCTCCAGCCGCGTGCTGTTCGGCGAGGACACGAACCCGGAGGGCGCGGGCCGCGTGGTCGGAGTGGCCGAGGCCCACGTGCACCCGGACTACATCCAGGACGGCGCGTCGGATCTCACGGCGCTGCTGCTGAGCGAGTCGGTCGGCGACGTCCCGCCGCGCGGCATCGCCGCGCGCGAGACGCTCGACGGCGCGAGCGTGATCCGGCTCGTCGGCTTCGGGAACGTGGACGTGTTCGCCTCGGTGGGCTACGGCGTCAAGCGCGTGGTCGACGTGCCGCTCGCCTCCTCGGACCCGCGCTTCGGGGCCGATCCCGAGCTGGAGTTCGTCGCCGGCCAGCCGTTCCTGGACCGTGACTCGTGCACGGGCGACAGCGGCGGCCCGGCGTACGTCGCGGCCGACGGCGACTGGTTGCTCGCCGGAGCGACCTCGCGAGCGACGAGCAGCTCGATCCGGCCGTGCGGCGACGGCGGGATCTACGAGCGCATGCACGCGTTCGAGGGCTGGCTGCGCTCGATCCCGGGCGCGGAGTTCTGACGGCGGGGCCGAGGTGTCCGACCGGCCCAACGAGTTCCTCGTCCTCCTCGGCGACGAGCGCGGGGTCGACGGCCTCGAGGGCCTGACGGAGCCGGTGCGGGTCACCCAGGTCGGCTCGCCGCGGCTCGCGATCGTCGAGGGCTCGGACGCGGCGCGGACGGCGCTGCGCGCGACGGATGCCGTCGCGGCGGTGGCGGGCCCGGGGGAGGCGCTGGCGGGCGGGGCCGAGCTCACGGCGCAGGAGCAACTGTTCGCGGATGCGTGGTCGCAGCGGACGGGCGAGGCGCGCCGCGGCGACGGGCTCGCCTGGGACGCGCCGGGCTACGCGCCGCCCGACCCGGCCGCGGAGGATTGAGCAAGCGAGGCGAAGGGAGCACACGATGGCCGGAGATCTCGAACTTCACGAACGGGTCCTCGTCCACCCCGAACGGCTCCCGGCCGCCGCCGAGAGCGCGGCGGCCGTCACCACCCTCAGCGGCGGCGTGACGCACGAGTACGGCCCCCGGGTCGTCATCGCGGCGCTGCCGCCCAGCGCGGAGCCGGCCGTCAGGGCCCAGATGCCCGAGGTCGCGATGGAGGCGGCGCCGGCCGCGCTCCCCGACGAGCTGACGAGCGACCTCGACGAGGTGGGATCGATGGGGCTCGCGGCCTTCGCGCTGCGGGAGTCCGGCGCGTACGCCAAGGCGAAGGCGAAGCGCAAGCTGGACGGCGAGGACTGGGGCGAGGCCGACGCGGATGCGCCTGACGTCCATGAGGGCCCGCTGGCGGAGTCGCTCGCCGCCGAGGCGGAGGCCGCCGCGGCGACGAGCGCGCGACTGACGGGCAAGGTGGCCGTCGCGATCGTGATCGTCGAGGGGCCGGCCGCCGCGCTGAAGTTCAGCGCCGACGAGCGCACCAAGGTCGTGGCCGAGGTCCAGAACGGGCTCTCGTGGCTCGGCAGCCAGAGCTCGCCGGCGGGCATCTCATGGAGCTATGACATCCGGGTCGTCACGCTGGACGTCGCCGCCGGGCCCGCCAACCAGACGTCCGAGCAGAAGGAGGCGCGTTGGCGCGACCCGGCGATGGCGCAGCTGGGGCACGGGCCCGGGCTCGCGGGCGTGCGCGCGTTCGTCGAGGCGATGCGGACGCGGCTCGGGACGGACTGGGGCTACTGCGCGTTCTTCACGAAGTATCCGCTCGGGCATTTCGCGTACGCGTCGATCGGCGGGCCGCGCCTCGTGATGGAGTACGCCAACGACGGCTGGGGCCCGGACAACATCGACCGGGTGTTCGCGCACGAGACCGGGCACATCTTCGGCGCGCCCGACGAGTACGCGGCCAGCGGTTGCGACTGCGGCGGCTCGTGGGGGCACTTCGGCGTCCCCAACACGAACTGCATCAACTGCGCGCCCGGCGGCGGCGTGAGCTGCATCATGCGCTCCAACGAGTGGGCGATGTGCCCGTACACGCCCTACCACCTCGGGTTCCCGCAGGGCCAGCGCTACTCCGGCGTCTACCTGCCCGGCACGGAGAGCTACGGCCTGTGGCTCAACGCGTCGTGGGCTCCCTTCCAGGCCAAGTGGCAGGAGTGGAGCAACCAGGGCCTGCGTCTGGTCGACCTCGAGGTCACCGAGATCGGCGGCCAGGCCCGCTACTCGGGCGTCTTCCGGGCGGGCACGGGCCCGTACGCGCTGTGGGTCGGCGCGGACTGGGCGAGCTTCCAGGCCAAGTGGCAGCAGCTCAGCGGTCAGGGCCTGCGTCTGATCGATCTCTCGATCTCCCAGATCGGCGGCCAGGCCCGCTACTCGGGCGTGTTCCGCGCGGGCACGGGCCCGTACGCGCTGTGGGCCAACGCCGACTGGCCGAGCTTCCAGGCCAAGTGGCAGCAGTTCAGCGGGCAGGGCATGCGGCTGGCCGACCTGGAGGTCTCCACGGCGGGCGGGCAGCTGCGCTACTCGGGCGCGTTCATCGCCGGCAGCGGCGCCTATGCGCTGTGGGTCAACGCCGACTGGCCGAGCTTCCAGGCCAAGTGGCAGCAGTTCAGCGGCCAAGGCCTGCGCTTGACCGACCTCGAGGTCCGCAACGTCGGCAACCAGGTCCGCTACTCCGGCGTCTTCGCGGCCGGCAGCGGCGGCCACGCGCTGTGGGCGGACGCGGACTGGGCGAGCTTCCAGGCCAAGTGGCGGGAGCTGAGCGGGCAGGGCCTGCGGCTCGTGGATCTCGCGATCCGCCCGACCGGCATCGAGGTCCTCGCGAGCCAGGCAGGCGGCCTCACGGCGGCCGCCGACGGCGCGGGGATGGGCTTCGCGTCCGTCGGCGGCGTCGAGTTGGACGCGGGCACGGCCGCCGGCGGCGGCGCGGGGTTCGGGGCCGTCACGGGCGGCGCCGGGCTCGGGGGCACCGCCGGCGCAGCGAGCGCGGAGGGCGCGGAGGGCTTCGGGGAGCAGGTCCTGCTCGGGGAGGCGCCGGCGCCCGCCGGCGGCGACGAGGCGGCCGGCTTCGGCGAGGCGGTGCTCGAGGGCGCGGCACCCGGCGAGACCGGCGCCCAGGGCTTCGGCGGGGTCGTCATGGACTGACGCGCGAGGCCTCATCATGCTGGCGGCATGAGCGACGGCGTCCAACAGATCGTGCTCGACGGCCGGACGCTCACCCCGGCCGGGGTGGTGGCGATCGCGCGCGGCCGCGCGCAGGCCCGGATGAGCGCTTCCGCGCGCGAGCGCAACGCCGCCGCCGAGCGGCTCGTCCTGCGCTTGCTCGAGAGCGGTGAGCTGCTCTACGGCACGAGCACCGGCGTCGGCGTCCTGCGCTCCGCACCCTCGGCGCTGGAGGACCCCGGCGACCACCAGTGGCGGCTCGTGCGCAGCCACGCGGGCGGCGGCGGCGCCGCGCTCCCGGTGGAGGTGGTGCGGGCGGCGATGGCGGTGCGCGCCAACCAGATCGGCGCGGGCGGCGCCGGGATCGGCGAGGCGCTGCTGGACGGGCTGCTCGACATGCTGCGCGCCGGCGTCACGCCGCTCGCGCGCGAGCTCGGCTCCCTCGGCACCGGCGACCTGACGGTGCTGGCCGAGATCGGCGTCGCGCTCGGCGGCGAGGGCCGCTGCTGGGTCGGCGACGACGCGCTGCCGACCGCCGAGGCGATGGAGGCGCACGGCCTCACGCCGATCAGATACGGGCCGCGCGACGGCATCGGCTTCATGAGCTCCAACGCGGTCAGCATCGGCCAGGCAGCGCTCGTCTTCCACGACGCGACCCGCCTGCTGGACTCCGCGCTCGCGGTCGCCGCGCTCTCCTACGAGGCCGTCGACGCCGATCTCGCCGTGCTCGACCCGCGCGTGCACGCGGTGCGCCCGCACCACGGGCAGTACGAGGTGGCGCGGCGCCTGCGCGAGCTGCTCGGCGACTTCGAGCCGCGCGAGCGCAGCTCCGGCCGCAGGGTGCACGACTCGTTCGTGTTCCGCTGCGTGCCGCAGGTCGAGGGCCCGCTGCTCGAGGCGCTGGACCGCCTCGAGACGGTGCTCGCGATCGAGCTCAACGTCGCCGGCGAGAACGCGCTGATGCTGCCGCGCGACGGCGTGGCGCTGCCCAACGGGAACTTCCACGCCGGCGTGCTGACGCTCGCGCTCGACGCGGTCCGCGGCGCCATGGCGCAGTCGGCGTCGCTGGTGGCCGCGCGCGTGAGCGCGCTGCTGGACCCGGAGGTCACCGGCCTCGCGCCCCAGCTCGCGCAGGACCCTGGCCCCGACTCCGGAGCGATGATCATGGAGTACACGGCGCACGCCGCGGCCGCCGAGGTCCGCTCGCTCGCCGCGACCGCAGCCTCCCAGACCACGTCCGTGCAGTCGGGGATCGAGTCGCACGCCAACTTCGCCGGGCACTCGTCCCGGCGCACGTCGGACGCGCTGGGGCGGATGGCCGTCGCCGTCTCGGCCGAGCTCGTGCTCGCCGTCCGGGCGCTGCGGATCCGCGGCGTCACGCCGCGCGGCGCCGGCGTCCGCGCGCTGTTCGAGGCCGCCGACGCCTGCCTGGACCCGGACCTCGCCGACCGGCCGCTCTCCGGCGACCTCGAGGCCGCGCGGCTGCTGCTGTTCGACGACGCGCTCTGGTTGAAGTCAGAGCGCGGCTGACCTCCCGATTATGGTGCACGGATAACCTGCGGGCGTCCACCCAGCCGCCGTTGACTCCGGCGCCCCTCACGGCGCGTCGGGCGCGAGGGTTGCGGGCATCGGCCCGGTGTTGAGGATCGTGGCGATCTGCTCGGCGCGCTGGCTCGACAGGCCGCCCGAGATCTGGGCGCCGCGCTTGCCGTCGATGCCGTCCGGGACCTCCTGGTAGTGGATGAACGGCACGGCGACGAGCCGGTCGTCGAGGACGATCGCCATGTGCTGCGAGGTGCGCAGCGGGTCGTCTCCCGGCCGGGAGGCGTCCGAACCCCGCTGGGCGATCTCGCGCGTGAGCGAGTGGAAAGCGCTGCGCCCGGACGACGTGAAGTCGAACGCGACGATGGGATCGCCGGTGCCGGGATCGGTCTCCGCGCGGGCGCGCGAGATCTCGTCGTTGCCGAGGGCCGCCCCGTCGCCGAGCACGTAGAAGCGTCCGGGCCCGGCACCCTCCGCCTGCACGACGCGCACGCCGCCGGGCACCTCGACCACGCGCGCTCCCGCGGGCTCCGCGCCGCCGCCGGTGAGGGCCTCGCGCGTCCACTGCGGGCCCGCGAGCACCTTCTGCGCGGTGTCGTCGACGAGCCACAGCGCCGCCGGCCCGTCCGTGCTGCGGGCCTTCGCGGCCCGCGCCACGGCCTCGTACTGGGAGACCGTCGCGACCTGGCCGGCCCCGGGGCCGCCGGTGACGCTCTCGTCACCGGGCACCGGCCGCCCGTCGGGCCCGAGCACGCTCGTCTCCCAGTCGTAGATCGCGAGCCGGCCGGGAATGGCCAGCGCGGCGACCGTGCCGAGCCCGGAGCCGTCGACGTCCACGCCCACGCGCTCGCCCGCCACCGACACGGTGGCGCCGTCGACGCCGGCCGCGGCGATCCGCTCGCGCAGCACGTCGGCCGAGCGCTCCGCGGCAGCGGCCGCGTCTCCGCCGGGGACCGACTCGACGCTGTAGGAGAGCGCCGTGCCGGGCGGCAGGGAGGCGACGGGCCGGTCGTCGTCGACGATCTGGATGGTCTGAACGGCGAGCACCACGGCCGCCGCGACCACGGCGGCGGCGAGCACGAGCGCGACGCGCGCGGGGCGCACCCGGGCCGGCGCCGCTGCCCGGCATGCTCCCGGGCCGCCGCGTCGACGAGCTCCTGGCGCAGGCGCGGGATGTACTCGCTCATCGGTCTCCTCCCGCTCTGGCGCGCAGCGTGCTCAGCCCGCGGCTGACCCGCTTGCGCACCGTCGCCTCGCTCGTCACGCTCTCGCGCGCGATGTCCCCGTAGTCGCGGTCCTCGAGGACGTGCGCCCGGACCGCGTCGCGCTGGTCGGGCGGCAGCTCGCCCACGAGCTGGAACGCGACCTCCTCGCCGAGCATGCGGATCATGTCCGCGTCCTCGGCGCCGACCGGCACGCGCTCGACCCCGAGCTTCCGGCGCATGCGGTCCTCCGCGGAGCCGCGCCGGAAGTAGTCCGTCAGCTTGTGATGGGCGATCGCGAACAGCCACACCGACGCCGGCACGGCCCGCGCCTGGAAGCGCCCGCGGGCGGCGAGGGCGGCCGCGAACGTCTCCGCCGTCAGGTCGGCCGCCACCTCGGGGTCGCGCGTGCGGCGCTGGAAGTAGGCCAGCAGCGAGCGCACGTAGCGGTCGTAGAAGTACCCGAAGTCCTCGGGCGCCCCCGACAGCAGGAGTGCTTCATCGGTGGAGGTCGTATCGCGCATTCAGACCTACACTCGCCGGACCTGGTGCGAGTGTGACAGCGCGAGAGCGCATTGCCCGACCGGACGCCCGTTTTCGTCTGGACCCCGGGGGCCGGCTCTGAGACGATCCGCCGCGTGACGACGGAGCCGACCGCGGCACACGAACCCGAGCAGGCGTCGCCCGAGCAGGAGGCGCCCGCCCCGGACACGAGCTCGCAGGCGCCGCTGCAGCACGGGCTCGGCAACGCCGCCTTCGGGCAGATGCTCGCGGCCGGCCACGTCCCGGCCGTCCCGGTCGGGGCGGGCAACGCGGCGCTCGCGCGCATGCTCTCCGCCCCGCGCATGATCGCGCGCGAGGACACACCGACCCCGGAGGAGCTGGCCGAGGCGGACGCGTGGGCCGCGGAGGGCGTCCGCCGGGGCACCAACCTCACGCCCGGCGCGCCCGGCGCGGGACTCAACAACGCGCCGGGCGGCTTCGACGCGGAGTACGACCCCGCGACGGGCGAGCTGGTCATCATCATGCGCTGCGGCGTCGAGTTCGTCGACGGCATCTCGCACGCCGGCGTGGCCCGGCCCGGGCTGCAGGAGCAGCTCGACCGCGCCAACGCGATGCCGGAGGCGGAGCGCCGCACGCGGCTCGCCCAGTTCCGCTGGTCGGCGGACAAGACCGATCCCGACCGCGTCGCGTTCATGCTCGGCGTCGAGGTGCAGATCGAGGGCTTCTGGGGCGCCCGCCACGAGTTCTTCCTGCGCAAGCGCGGCTGGAGCTGGCTCGGCGCGACCGTGCGGATCGACCTCCAGGTCGCCGACAAGGAGGATCTCCCCAACGCGCACCTGACCATGCGGCCGGTCAAGGTCCCGACGGACGTCGACCTCGGCGCCAACGTCGAGCCCGGCCAGCTCGAGAACGCGCAGGACCAGGTGATGAACCTGTCCAGCAACCTGGGCGCCTCCGGCAACTTCCTCAACCATCGCGTGACGTTCGGGGTCGGCAGCTCCGCTGTCGTCGGCGGCCAGGCGACCAGGCTCCAGCAGGTCATCGACACTTTCAAGGGCGCCGAGCAGCCGGGCCGGCGGGGCGTCGCCGACGCGCGCTCGATCCAGACGCCGGTGGTGCTCACCGGCCACGCCAGCGCGACGGGCGACCCCGAGCGCAACATGGTGCTCTCGGAGGAGCGCGTCGCCGGCGTCGCCGACTTCATGTCGCGGCACGGGTTCGTCAACGTGGAGACGCGCGTCGGCGGGACGGGCGTCGGCGACACGGAGGCGGCCGGTGGCGAGCGCACCGAGGACCGCCGCGTGGACATCGTGATCGGCAGCGGCGCCGCGCAGCCCACGATCGCGCACGAGTTCGGGCACGCGTTCGGGCTCGGCGACGAGTACGCCAACACGCCGCTCGTGAGCTCCGGCCTCGGCCGCGACACCGGCACGCCGCAGATGGGCGACGACGCGACGCACGACAAGCTCGTCAAGCAGATGGTCGACGCTGGCGGCACGCCGCTGGCCGGCGCGGTCTGCGAGCCGACCGACTCGATCATGTCCGTCGGCAACGTCGTCCGCCCGCAGCACTACGCGACCTTCCACGCCTCGCTGACCGAGATCACGGGGCAGAACCCGTGGGCGCTCGGCCCGCCGACCGGCCGCAACGATCCGCTGCCGGGCGGCGCCGCGACCGAGACGGGACCCGGCGACTTCCCCGTGCCCGCGCGCGGTGAGGGCGATCCGGTGCTCGTATGACGCGTGGCGCGGGCCTTGCGATGCATGCTGGCGGCGGTGGCGGCGACGGTCGTCGCCGGCTGCGGGGGCGGCAGCGCCACGTCGGAGGAGGCGCCCGTGAGATCGGCTGAGTCCGCCGACGGCCTCATCGTCGGCTACGAGGCGGGCAATCACCTGCACCGCTACGGCGCCCGCGTCTACGCCGACGGCCGCTACGAGCAGTTCAGCACCTCGCAGCCCGCCGAGACGCCGCGGTGGGAGGCCTTCGAGCCGTTCGGCGAGAGCAGACGGCCGCGATCGCGGAAGCGGTCGACGCGGCCCTGGCGGCCGGGATTCCCGACCGGATCTCGGCCGGCGACCCGCCGCCGCCCGACGCGCCGACCGGCCACGTGACGCTGCGCGAGCGCGAGATCGTCGTCGGCAACTGGCAGAACGCGCCCGCAGAGCTCCAGCGCGTCCTCGACACCATCGCCGAGCAGCGCAAGCGCCCGCCCACGCCCAGCACGTGGGAGCTGTGGAGCGACGGCGCGGTCGTCTCGCTCGAGGTCGGCTGCGACGTCGGCGAGGTCGCCGTCCTGCACGCGCTCGACGACGCGCTGTACATGACGAGCGCCGCCCCCGGCGACGCGCCCGGGGGAGACGACCCGCCGGAGGGCACCCCGCTCGTCCGCGTGACGTTCGCGGCCGGGACGGCGACGAGGTGCGGTCGGTGTTCGCCGACGGGCGGCTGGTCGAGCGCACCGCCGACGGCAAGACGAGCGAGGACCGCCTCGGCGCCGACCGGCTCGCCGCCGTCCGGCGCGCGCTCGCGGCCACGGACTGGGGCGCGCTGCCGGCCGGCTCTGCTGAAGCTCAGGGCTGCAGCAGGATCTTGATCGCGCCGTCCTGCTTCTTCTGGAAGATCTCGTAGGCGTGCGGGGCCTCGTCGAGCGGCACCTTGTGCGTGGCGAGGTCCTCGACGCCGAGCGGGTCCGCGTCGTCGGTGACGAGCGGCATCAGGTCGTCGATCCAGCTGCGCACGTTGGCCTGGCCCATCCGGAGCTGGATCTGCTTGTCGAACAGGTCCATCATCGGCATCGGGTCCAGCTGGCCGCCGTAGACGCCGCTGAGCGAGATCGTGCCGCCGCGGCGGACGGAGTCGATCGCCGCGTGCAGGACGCTCATGCGGTCGATGGCGGCCTTGGTGATCATCGGGCGGCGATGGCGTCGGGCAGGAAGCCCGACATCTTCTGCGCCAGCTCGCCGAGCGGGCGCCGTGGGCCTCCATGCCGACCGCGTCGATCACGGAGTCCGGGCCGCGGCCGTCCGTGCGCTCGCGCAGGGCGTCGCCGATGTCGTCGAGCTCCTCGATGTTGAGGGTCTCGATGCCGTGGCGCTCGGCGAGCGCGAGCCGCTCCGGCACGAGGTCGATGCCGAACACGCGCTCGGCGCCGCGATGCTTGGCGATCCGGGCGCACATCTTCCCGATCGGGCCGAGGCCGAAGACGGCGACGCTGCCGCCGTCGGGGATCGCGGCGTACTCGACGGCCTGCCACGAGGTGGGAGGACGTCGGAGAGGTAGACGAAGCACTCGTCGGACGGGCCCTCGGGCACCTTGATCGGGCCGTAGTGCGCCTGCGGGACGCGCAGCAGCTCGGCCTGCCCGCCCGGCACCTGGCCGTAGAGCTTGGTGTAGCCGAGCAGCGATGCGCCCTTGCCGTGCTCGCGGTTCTGGGTCGTCTCGCACTGCGACTGCAGCCCCTGGCCGCACATCCAGCAGTGCCCGCAGGAGACGTTGAAGGGGACGACGACGCGGTCGCCGGGCGCGATGTGCTTCACCTCGGAGCCGACCGCCTCGACGACGCCCATCGGCTCGTGGCCGAGGATGTCGCCCTCGTCGATGAACGCCCCGAGGACCTCGTAGAGGTGCAGGTCGAGCCGCAGATGCCGGTGCTGGTGATGCGGACGATCGCGTCGGTGGGCTCCTGGATCGAGGGATCGGGGACGGTGTCCACCCGGACGTCGCGCTTGCCGTGATAGGTGACTGCCTTCATCCGCCGGGGCTGCCCGATGCCCGGCCGGGGCTATCAGCTTTCGCGCGCCACTCTCGGGCTAGGGCTCGGAGGCCTCGCCAGCAGCCGCTGCAGCGGGGTCAGCAGCCCCGGATCACGCGGAAGCTCGGTCCCTGAACGTCAGTTGGAGCGCGCGGGCTGGGGCCCTCTGTCCCAGGCGGGCTGCTCGAGCGCGCGCCGCCGCGCCTGGCGCTCGCGCATCGCGCGCAGGTCGAGCCCCGTGAACGCCCGCGCCAGCACGAGCGCCAGCGCGCCCATGGCCACACCGGCGATGTCGTCGACGAAGTAGTGCCAGCCGAGGTAGACGGTCCCGAGCGTCGTGATCGCGAGCCAGACCCAGAGGGCGACCCGCAGCCGCCTGCCGAGGCCGAGCACGTGGGCGGCGAGCGCGGCCGTGAAGCTCATCGAGATGTGCAGCGAGGCGAACGCCGCGATGCTCTGCGGCGTCCCGGTCGCCGGGTCGGCGAGGAAGTCGACGCGCTGCTGCATCAGGACGCCTTGGAGGCGCGTCACCTCCGAACCGGGGAGCTCCGCGAAGGCGCCGGGATCGAAGTAGATGGGGCCGAGCGAGGGCAGCAGGAAGTAGCTGCCGATGCCGAGCACCCAGTTGACGACTGCGCCGTGACGTAGAAGAGCGCGGGCCGGATGTCGGTCGAGAACACCAGCGCGAGCCCGATCGTCAGCGGCAGGAAGACGATGAACGCGACGTAGAACGCCGACAGCACGTGCGTGACGGCGCCCGTGCCCAGCAGCGTGTGCAGCAGCGCGGCCGGGTCGTTGCCGAAGAACAGCGCGCGGTCGGCCTCGGCCAGCGGGGCGTCGAAGTTGTCGCCAGGCCGCAGCAGCGGGACGATCGCCTTCAGGTTGCGGTAGGCCATGTAAGTGGCGTAGAAGCCGACGAGCGCGAGGCCCGCGGCGGCGCAGCGCGCCGGCGTCCAGCGCTCGCGCCGGACTGCGGCCATCGCGGCCCGCGACGGCCAGCCCGGGCCGGAGCGGCCACGGGCGCGCCACGCGACGTCGACGAAGACGAGCCCGGCGACGCCGAGGCCGACCAGCCCGAGGTACAGCGCGGCGACGTGGTCGGGGTCCCGCAGCGGGAGGTCGACCGAGCCGGTGGCGATCAGCCCGCCGATCACCGTGGCGGCGGCGACGAGCCACCGGCCCACACGCCGCGCCAGGTGCCGCGCGCGGTCACCGCCGTACCTCGCGGAGGTCGACGCCGGTCAGCACGCGGGCGACGGCGAGCGCGAGCACGGCGATCGCGACGCCGCCGATGTCGTCGACGAAGTAGTGCCAGCCGAGGTGGATCGTCGCGCCGACGGTCAGGACCACCAGGATCCACGCCACGGTCTTGATCGCGCGCCCCAGTCCCAGCAGGTGGGCGGCGAGCGCGGCCGTGACGAAGATCGAGACGTGCAGCGAGGCGAACGCGCCGATGCTCTGCGCCGTCCCGAGCGCGGGGTCGCGCAGGAACTCGGTCCGCTGCTCGAGCAGGATCGCCTGGAGCTGCCCGGCGTCGGTGCCGGCCAGCGACGAGAACGTCGCCGGGTCCACGTAGATCGGCCCGAGCGACGGCAGCAGGAAGTAGCTCGCGGCCCCCAGCAGCCAGTTCAGCGACAGCGCGGTCGCGTAGAACATGCCGCCGCGCAGGTTGCGCGAGAACACCAGGGCCACCGCCAGCGTGCCCGGGATGAAGAGGAAGAACAGCATGTGGGCGCCCGAGAACAGCTGGGTCGCCAGGCCCGTGCCGACGACGTCGTGCAGCAGCGCGGCGGGGTCGTGGCCCGCGAACAGCGTGCGATCGAGGTCGCCCAGCTGCGTGTCGAAGAGGTCGCCCGGGCGCAGCAGCGGACGACGCTGTTGAGGTGCGGTAGGCGAGGTAGGTCACGTAGAAGGCGACGATCGCCCCGGCGACCGCGAGCCAGCGGCTCAGCGTCCAGTGCTCGCGGCGGACGGCGACCACCGCCGCCCAGCTCGGCAGCGGCCCCTCGGAGCGACGCCACGCGCGGACCCCCACGTCCAGGACGAACAGCGCCATGATCAGCGAGCCGGCGATGAACAGCCGGTTGCCCGTGACGTTGTCGGGGTCGCGCAGCGGGATGCCGGCCTCGCCGGTCGTGACCAGCGCCGCGGCCATCGTGATCGCCGCCACGAGCGGGCCGGCCAGCAGCGGCCGCCACCCGGGCAGCGTGAAGCCGCCGTCCTGCGTGGCGGTCGTGCTCAGGGCATTCGAGCTGGGCTCTGCGTGGACGTCGATCGTCATCGCGCGGCGATCCAGCGTACTTCGCCCTGCCGGACGGCTCCCCGGGTTCCTCGCTCTTCTGAACCTCGGCCCGCACCGATCTGGGACGCCCGATCCGTGGCAGCCGGGGCCTGGACACAAGCGGGATACGACATCCGCTCCGACTCGGGGGCCTCCGGCGCCGCGCACGCCGCCGCCCACGGGACCCTGGTCGTGGTCGACGTGTTCTCGTTCACGACGGCGGTCGGGGTGGGTGGAGCAGGGCACGATCGTCCATCCGGCCCCCGCCCGCGATGCCGCGGCCGCGCGGCTCGCCGAGGCGGTCGGCGGCGTGCTCGCGGCAGGCCGCCGCGAGGCGACCGCGAGCCACCCCTGGTCGCTCTCGCCCGCGGCGCTGCGGGCGGCACCGGCGCCTTCGCACCTGGTCCTCCCGTCCCCGAACGGGTCGGCGATCGCCGCAGTGGCCGCCGCGGCGCCGACGGTGGTGGCCGGCTCGCTCCGCAACGCGCGGCGCTCGGCGCGTGGCTCCGCGAGCGCCGGGGGCCGGTCACGGTGATCGCCGCGGGCGAGCGCTGGCCGGAGGGGTCGGTGCGGCCGGCCTTGGAGGATCTGCTCGGCGCGGGCGCCGTGCTCGCGGCGCTGGGAGGTCCGGCCAGTCGCCGGAGGCGGCGGCCGCCCGCGCGGCGTTCGAGGCCACGCGGTCGGTCGCGGACGCCGTCCGGGGCTGTGCCTCCGGCCTCGAGCTGATCGAGGCGGGCTTCGGCGACGACGTCGAGGTCGCCGTCGAGGCCGCCGCGAGCGAGGTCGTCCCCGTCCTCGTCGACGGCGCCTTCCGGGCTGGCTGACGGTCAGGACCAGAGGCCGGGGACCGGCACGCTCGGCACCTGGGGGCGCTCGCGCTCGACAGATCGGACCAGCGCCTCCGCGTGCGTCTCGCCGATCTCCGCGACCCGCTCGAGGAACGCCATAACGACCGCGCGATCGGCTTCGCCCAGCTCGCCGGTCGCCGCATCGAGATCCTGCACGAGCGGGGCGTAGAGCTCGGCCGCCCGCCGCTCGCCGGCCGGGCTCAGGCGCACGAGCGAGCTCCGGCGGTCCTCCGGGTGCGCCTCGCGGGTCACGTAGTCCAGCCGCGAGAGCCGCTGGATCAGGGCCGTGGTGCCGCCGGACGTCAGCTGCAGG
>CAWFME010000008.1:0-132287 GCA_963816955.1 uncultured Solirubrobacteraceae bacterium
GCGGAGTTGGTGAACAGCGGCTCGCCGGTGCCGGCGGGTTGGACCCCCGCTGCGGCGGGCTGGGCCAGGGCCGCGGCGCACGCCACGGCGCCGAGGCAGATCAGTCGGATTCGCATGGCTGGAGCGTGCCAGCGGCCCCAGTGCTCGACCTTCCGGTTCCCCGGTGAACCGGAAGCGGGTTCTTCCCCGCAGATCAGCGGGTTGTGGTCCGGCTGATCCGGGGGTTAACCCCCTCAGGACTGGTTGAAGAAGCCCTTCTCGATCAGCCGCGCGCGCTCCTCGGCCGAGACCTCGACGTTGCGCGGCGTGAGCAGGAACACCTTGTCGGCGATCCGCTGCATGCCGCCGTCGAGCGCGTACGTCAGGCCCGAGGCGAAGTCGATCAGGCGCTTGGAGAGGTCGGTGTCCGAGCCCTGGAGGTTCAGGATCACGGGGATCGCGTCCTTGAACTTGTCGGCGACGTCCTGCGCGTCGTTGAACGACTTGGGGATGACGAGGTGCACGCGCACGTCGCGGCCGTTGGCCTGGCGCGGCGCGGTCGCGGTGCCGCCGCCGGAGCCGACCGAGCGCAGCACCGACGTGCGCCGCTCCGACGGGGAGTCGTCGGCGAAGATGTCGTCGATCTCGTCGCGGCGCCGGCGGGACTGCAGCCGGCGCACGTTCGGCCGCTCCTTGTAGCGGCTCTCGAGCTCGGCCTCGGAGTCCCGGGGGTCGGGCTCCTCGTAGTCGTCGTAGGAGTCGTGGTCCTCGGCGAGGCCGAAGTAGACGAGCGTGCGGTGCCAGGTGTCGCTGAAGCCCATGTCGCGTGTGGGTTCGGGGTCAGCCCCGAGTTCCCTGCAACGCCCCAGTCTAGGCGTACAGCGTCGAGCCGACCCGCACGATCGTCGCGCCCTCCTCGGCGGCGACCTTGTAGTCCTGCGAGGTGCCCATCGAGAGGTGATGCAGGCCGTGCTCGCGGGCGAGCTCGCGCAGGGCGGCGAAGCAGGGGCGGCTGGCCTCGGGATCCTCGGTGTAGGGCGGCATCGTCATCAGGCCCACCACCTTCACGGGGCAGCGCTCGATGAAGGCGCCGAGCTCGGCCGGGGCGATGCCGGCCTTGCCCTCCTCCCCCGCCACGTCGACCTCGACGAGCACTTCGGTCTCAGGCGTGCCGTGCTGCTCGAGCCGCCGCAGCGCGGAGTCCGAGGCGACGGAGTGGATCAGCTCCACGTGCGGCAGGACGTCCTTGACCTTGCGGCTCTGGAGCTGGCCGATGAAGTGCCACCGGAACGTGCCCGGGTGCGCCTCGGCCTTGGCGGCCAGGTCCCGCGCGCGGTTCTCGCCGAGCAGCGTCACCCCGGCCTCCGCGAGCACCTCGAGCTCCTCGAGCGGGACGTACTTGACGGCCGCCAGCAGCTCGGCGTCGCCGATCTCGGAGCGGATGCGCTCGGCGTTCTCGCGCACGCGGGCCGCGTCGAGGCCCGTGATCAGGCGCGCCACACGACCCCCGCCTGGCGGCCGGTGACGCCGCCGTCGGCGCGGTGGGAGAAGAACAGGTCGGGCCGGCAGATCGTGCACAGGCCGAGGTCGTGGACCGCTTCGACGCCGGCCCCGGCGAGGTCGTGCCGGGCCACGGCGGGCAGGTCGAGGTTGCGCTCGCCGACGCGGGCGTCCGGCACGTCGGCGAAGTGCTCGAAGCGGTCCTCGCCGACCTCGTAGCAGCAGCCGCGCGCGCACGGGCCGATGGCGGCGCGCACCGGCCCTTCGCCGCCGACCTCGCGCAGCGCGCGCACGCCCTCGGCGACGATGCCGCCCGCCAGGCCGCCCCAGCCGCCGTGCAGCGCGGCGACGGCGCCGCCCGCGGCGAGCACGATCGGCAGGCAGTCGGCGGCGAACACGAGCGCCGCGGCGTCGTCCAGCGCGGTCGCCTGGCCGTCCTCGTCGGCGGCGGGGCGCGATTGGCCGGGCGGCTCGGTGGCGCGCCGGACCGTGGTGCCGTGGACCTGGCGGCCGTAGAGGAAGCGCTCGCGCGGGAGCCCGACCGCCTCGGCGAGCCGCTCGCGGTTGGCGTCCACGTTGGCGCCGTCGTCCTCGGTCAGCCGGCCGAGGTTGAGCGAGTCGAACGGCGCGGGCGAGACCCCGCCGTGGCGCGAGGTGAAGAGCATCCGCGCGCCCGGCAGCTCGGCGGCGACGTGCTCGCCCTCCCAGCGGAACGGCGGCGGCAGGCTCGGGCGGTCCATGCATCCGATCCTACGAGGGCCGTACCGCGGCCAGCCCCGCCGCGAGCTGCTCCTCCGCGCCGGCCGCCTCGCCCGCCAGCGCAGCGAGCTGGGCGGCCTCGAGCGCGTCGCCGACCGCCGGGCCCGTGAGGCCCGCCGCGACGAAGTCGTCGCCGGTGATCGCCAGCCGCCGGTGGCGGACGTCGCCGAGCCAGCGCTCCGCCGCGGCCGCGCCGCCCAGCGCGCCGGCGACCGCGACGGCCTCCGGCGTGGCGCGCTGCAGCGCGCGCCAGAGCTCCACGTCCGTCTCCTCCGCCTGCTCCAGCACGTCGGCGAGGCGCGCCGCGCCGTCGGCGGCCCTGGCGACGATCCCGCGCGAGCGGGCGTCGAACTCGAGCCGGTCCAGCGCGGCGCTGAGGCCGTGCGCGTCGGCGCCGGGCGTGCCGGCGAGCGTCGTGGCCAGGGCCACGAGGTCCGCGCGGGCATCGGCCGGCGTGAGCGCCAGCGCGCGCTCCAGGAGCTCGCGGTCAACGCGGAAGCCCGGGTGGACGACGGCGCGGCCGAGCCCGTGGCGCTCGAGCTCCAGCAGCGCGGCGGGCTGCGGCTCGCGCAGCAGCAGCCGCAGCTCGGACCCGAGCCGGGCGCCCGAGACGGTGTCGGCACGGGCGCTCGCGGCGAGCGCGTCGGTCTCCGGATCGGGCTCGAACCCGAGCCGCGCGGCGTAGCGGGCCATGCGCAGCAGGCGCGTCGGATCGTCCTCGAACGAGCGCTCGTGCAGGACGCGCAGCACGCCGGCGGTGAGGTCGTCGCGGGAGCCGGGCCATTCGGTGAGCGCGCCGTCGGCGAGCCGCAGGGCGATCGCGTTGACGGTGAAGTCGCGGCGGGCGAGGTCCTCCTCGATGCTCGCACCGGGCTCCACGTCGGGCAGCGCCCCGGGGTGCGCGTACGTCTCCGTGCGCGCGGTCACGACGTCGAAGGTGGAGTGCGGCGAGCGCACGGTGGCCGTGCCGAAGCGGTCGTGGACCGCGACGTCGCCGCCGAGCCGCTCGGCGGCCCGCCGCGCCACGGGGACGGCGTCGCCCTCGACGACGACGTCGAGCTCGCGCGGGGCGCGGCCGAGCAGCGCGTCGCGCACCGCGCCGCCCACGACGTACACGCCCGGCTCCCCGGCGAGCGCGTCCAGCACGGCGATCGCGCCTGGCGCACGGGCCATCAGCTCCAGCAGGTCCACGGCGCTGCATCTTCGCGGGTTAGGGTTGGCGCGTGCCGGCTGAGCACCATGGCTCGCGGTTGGATCGCCCGGCGCTGGACCGGCAGCTCGACGCCGCGCTCGAGCGCGGCGCGCTGATGCTCGTCGGGCCGGCGGGCGGCGGGAAGACCACCGCGCTCGAGGCCGCGGCCGCCCGGCGCGGGCCCGTCGCGTGGGTCACCGCGGTGCCCGCCGACGCAGATCCGGGCCGGCTGCTGGCCCGCGTCGTCGGCGCGATCCGCGCGGCCGCGCCCGGCGCCGTGGACCCGTTCGCGGCGCGGCTCGCCGGAGCGACCGAGCCGGTGCGGGCCCGCGCCGCCGCACGGCAGCTCGCCGCCGAGCTGGCCGAGCGGCTGCCGGGCCCGCTGACGGTCGCGATCGACGACGCCGAGCACCTGCTCGCGCCGGCGCCCGGCGCCCCCAAGTTCGGCGGCACCGCGACCGACGTCCTGCGCGAGCTCGTCGCCGCGGCGTCGCCGCACCTGCGTCTCGCGCTCGCGAGCGAGGCGCCGCTCGAGGTCCCCGCGGAGCGGATCGGGACGGCCGAGCTCGCCTTCTCGCGCGAGGAGTGCGTCGCGCTGTTCGGCGACGAGGGGGAGCGGATCCATGCGGCGACGGGCGGCTGGCCGCTCGGCGTCGGCCTTGCCGCCTCGATGGGCATGCCCGCCCGGCCGGGCGACCCGCTCGACGAGCACGTCGGCGCGCTGCTCGCACGCATCCACCCCGCCGTCGTCGAGGTGCTGGTCGACTCCGTGGCCGCGCCCGCGCTGGACCCGGCGGTCCTGGTCGCCCTCCAGCCGCCGGAGGGATTCCTCGACGCCGTGCGCGCCAGCGGCCTGCCGCAGCGCGAGGGACTCGGCCAGATCGTGCTCAACCCGCTCGTGCGCGAGGTGCTCGCCCGGCGGCTCGAGGCGGACCGCCCGAGCGAGTACCGCGAGCTGCTGCACGCCCGGCTCGGCGAGGCGCTCGAGGCCGCGGGCCGCGGCGCCGACGCCGTCGAGCACTGGCTCGAGGTCCCCGACGAGGCGCCCGTCGCAGTCGCTCGCCACGGCGGCGCGGTGGTCGAGACCGCACCGGCGACCGTCGCCCGCTGGCTCGCCCGGATCGACGGGCCGGCCCGGCTCGCCCCCGAGCTGCAGCTGCTCGAGGGCCGCCTGGCGGTGAGCGAGGGCCGGCTGCTCGACGCGCCGGGCCCGCTGCGCCACGCGATCCTCGGGTTCGAGGCCCGCCTCGACGAAGCGTCGGCGTGGGGCGCCCGGCTCGCCCTGTCGGACGCGCTCGGCATGCTCGAGCGCTTCGACGCGGTGCCCCCGCTCGCCTCGGGCTTCGAGCGCTCGCTCGCGCCCGCGGCCCCGATGGTGGCGGTCAACGCCGCCGCCGCGCTGGCGGGCAGCGGCGCGTTCGCCGAGGCCGTCGACCTCTTCGAGCGCGCGGTCGCGGCCAGGCGCGGCGTGCCGTTCGCGCCGTTCGCCGCCGCCTTCCGCGCCGTCTGGGTCGACGTCCCGGTGGGCGACCACGACGCCGCGCTCGCACGCGTGCGCGGCGCCGTGGCGGTGCTGCGGCGCGACGACCCGTTCGGGCGGCTGGCGCACGTGCTGCTGACGGAGGCGATGGTGCTCGAGGAGCGCGCTGAGCCCGAGGCGGCGCTCGCGACGGCCGCGGAGGCGCGCGCGCTCGGCGAGCAGGCCGCGCCCGGCGGCACGGTCTCCGACCTCGGGCGCCGGTTCGCGGCCGGGGTGCTCGCGCGGCTCGGGCGCGCCGACGAGGCCGAGGCCGAGCTCGCCGCGCTCGACGGTCCCGGCGCGGGCGGGCACGCCGGCCACCTGCACGTCACGCGCGCGGCGATCGCGGGCGCCCGCGGCGACCACGCGCTCGCGCTCGAGGAGGCGCGGCGCGCCGTGGACGCCGGCGCGCTTGGCGTGTGGCGCAGCCGCGTCGGCAGCCTCGCGGTGCTCGTGCCGCTGCTCTCCGCGGCGGGCGAAGCGGCGTGGGCGCGCGAGCTGCTCGAGGCCGCGCTGGCCGAGGCGCCCACCGGCGCCTCCGTGGAGCGCCTGCGCGCGCTGCGGGCCGGGCTCTAGCCGCGCGCGGTGCGCAGCGCGGCGGCGAGCGCGCCCTGCAGGTGCAGCGCGTCGGCGCCCGCGGTGACCATCGCGAACCGCTCTGACTGGGCGGGGACGTCCTCGGCGGCGAGGCAGTGGACGCCCGCGATCACGCCGGCGTCCGCGCAGGCGGCGTGCACGACGGCGAGCGCCTCCAGCACCGGCGGGTGCTCGAGCCGCAGCGTCGGCTGCAGCCCGAGCGACAGCGCGAGGTCCGACGGCCCGACGTAGACGCCGTCCAGCCCCGGGGTGGCGGCGATCTCCGCCGCGCGCTCGAGCCCGGCGCGGGTCTCGATCATCACCAGGCACAGCGGCCGCTCCCCCGCCCCGGCGCGCAGCGCGCCGAACGACCGGATCCCCTCGGGCGCGTAGCGACAGGCCGCCACGGCGCGCGCGGCCTCCTCCCCGCTCTCCACCATCGGGACGATCACGCCGTGCGCGCCGAGGTCGAGCGCCTGGCCGATCGCGAACGGCTCGTTGCGGGCCACGCGCACGAGCGGCGCGCTCCCGGCGGCGGCGATCGCCTGCAGCATCGCCATCAGCGTCGTGGGGTCCAGCGCGCCGTGCTGCTGGTCGGCGACGACGTAGTCCGGGCCCGCGAGGGCGGCCGCCTCGGCGGTCAGCGCGGACGGGATCGCGGCCCACAGGCCGATGGCGGGGCCGCCGGCCTCCAGCCGCGCGCGCAGGCTCACCGGCACGAGGCTGGGTGGGCGGGGCCCCATCTCACGCACGCCGTCACGAGGTCGTCCGTCGTGCGCAGGCTCACCACGCCCTTGCCGTCGGCCAGCACGAACGGGCCGCGGCCGGCGTGGCGCTCGAGCCGGGTGTCGTCGCTCGGCGAGCCGCCTGGATCGAGGCGGAGCGTCTCGCCGGGCGCCAGCAGCGTGCCGGGCCGGAACGGGTAGCCGAAGACGAACTGGTCGGGCTTGCCGGCGTTGTGGAGCTTGACGAGGTGCCCGCCGAGGTCGACCGCGCCGGCGCTCGTGTTGGTGATGGAGATCGACTCGTCGCGCCGCGGCTGCACCTGGAGGCCGACCCTACCGGCGAGCGGGTCGCGGCAGGCGACCAGGCACGGGTAGATCTGCGACGCCCGCAGGTCGCCCTGCGGGTCGAACAGGTAGGCGCCGTCGCCCATCGTCCCGAAGCCCGACGAGACGTTCTCGAAGGCGGACTCCTTCAGGCACCAGTGCTGCTCGAGCCGCCCGCCGGCGCCGCAGCCGACCCGCACGCGCAGGGTCTCCCCGGCCGGCACGACGGTCCCGTCGGGCAGCCGGTAGCCGGGCAGATGGTCCTGCCCGTAGCGCAGCCACGAGTCGCGCACCCACCAGCCGCCGAGCCGCAGGTCGCGGCCGCCGCCGTTGTGGATGTCGATCCACTCGCCGGCGAGGTCGTGCGCGTCGTTGCCGTCCGCGTCCCAGTTGACCGTGACGGAGATCGGCAGGTCCTGGTCGGGGCCGGCGCCGCAGGCGTCCGGGTCGTAGAGGCCCTTGCGGGCGGCCGCGGCCCGCTGCGCGAGCACCGCGTACTCGCGGTTGTGGGCGTTCTCGATGTGGTTGGGCAGCCACAGCGCGAGCCCGGCCTTCAGCTCGAGCTTCGCCAGGTCCCGCCAGCGCCCGCCCTGACGCACCCACACGGACCGGCGCAGGCGCTTGTTGGCGTGGCTCGAGGCCTTCTGGGCGGCGAGCCGGACGCGCCAGCGCGAGCGCTTGACCGCCCGCTCGACGAGGCTCGTCGCGGCGAGGCCGTGGCACGCGCCGCGGCGGCGGCTCGGGTACTTCGAGTAGCGCGTGAGCTCCATCGCGTTGAGCCCGGTGAAGCGGACCGTCCGGATGCGGCCGGCGAGCCGCACGCGGATCGTGTCGCCGTCCGCGATGAACACGGCGCGCGCGTCGGTGAACGTGCACAGGGGGCGCTTGGCCCCCTCCGCGCAGGGTGCGCGGCGGGCGGAGGCGGTGTCAGCCGCCGTCATCGCGGCCAGCAGCGCGCCGGCCAGTGCGATCAGTCCCCTGCGCATCGGCGCCAGGATAGAGCCGCGCGAGGGCCTCCAGAAGCAGGAAGAGCGCCAGCCCGAGCGCCGCGGCGGCGGCGATGTAGGCGGGCCACGGCCCCATGACGTCCAGCAGCGAGCCGCCGGCGGGCTTCCGGCGCAGGAACAGGTAGTTGCCGCCGGTGGCGAGCGTGGCCGCGCCCGCGGCGACCGCGAAGAGGGCGGTGACCGCGTACGCGCGGATCGCGGACCGGGGGCGCGGCAGCCGCCGCTCGCCGGGCACGAGCAGGCACGCGGCGGCGAGCGCGCCGCCGTGCGTCGTGAAGTACGTGAAGTACAGGACGTCGGGATGGGCCTGCTGGAGGTCGGGCGTGACGAGCGCCTGAAGGGTGGCGGCGAAGGCCCAGTAGTAGACGAGCTCGGAGAGCAGGGGGCGGGGGCGCCAGAGTGCGGCGACCGACACCAGCGTCACCGCGTCGGAGAGCTGGAACGGCAGGTTGACGCGCGCGCTCCACAGACCGCGCTCGGCGTAGGCGATCTGCTCGCCGGCGAAGCCCGCGAGGATGACCGCCCCGAGCACGAGCCGCGCGGGACGCCCGAACGCCGGCCCGCCCTTGCGCGCTCCGGCCACCAGGAGCACGCTGACGGCCGCGGTGGCGGCGAGCGCGGCGAGATGCTCGGCCGAGAGGTCGCGCATAGGCTGGCGGGATGATCGTCGAGGTCGAGCGCGAGGAGCGCTACTGGTACCCGGACGACGGCGGGATCGTCTGGCTCGCGGGGTTCCAGCCCGTCGCTCCGGACGGGCGCTTCCTCGGCCGCGAGGCGCCGGAGCTGGCCGCCGCCGGCCTGCGGATCGCGGGCGTCGCCGGCGCCGCACGCCACCATGCCGATGCGCTGGGCTCGGACGCGGCCGGGCCGGGCCGCCCGCTCGAGCTGCGCCGCGACCCGGGCAACGAGCACGACTCGAACGCGATCGCCGTGCTCGCCGGCGGTGAGCAGGTCGGCTGGGTGCCGCGCGCGGTCGCGGAGGAGATCGCGCCGGCGATCGACGCGGGCGAGCCCTACTCGGCGGTCGTGCTGCGCGAGCAGCGCGCCTCGCCGCGCGACCCGCGGACGGGCCTGACGATGCTGCTCGCCGCGGCGCCGTCGATCGAGCTGCGCGTCCGCGGCGGCTGATCAGGCGAGCGCGCGCACGCCCTCGCCCGCGATGCCGAGCGCGCGAGCGCGAGCAGCGGGCCCGGCGCGACGCCGGCGCCGAGGCCGAGGGAGAGCCGAGCAGGAACGAGTCCATCGCGGCGGCACTGTCACTGCTCGCTAGGTTGCGCGGCCATGGACGCTCCCGAAGGCTTCGCGCCGTACGAATCGCAGGGCCCGTTCCTCGAGCACGTCGGCCCCGTGCTCTGGCGCGAGAACGGCGACGGGGAACCGGTGTTCGGGCTTCGAGTCTCAGAGCGGCACACGAACCACCGCGGCACGGTCCAGGGCGGGCTGCTCTCGACCTTCGTGGACTTCGCCATGGGCCGCGCGATCGAGGCCGAGTCCGACGACGGCAAGGACCGCGCGACGGTCTCCCTGACCGTCGACTTCCTCAAGCCCGCCGAGCCGGGCGACTGGATCGAGACCCGCACGCGCGTGGAGCGCGTCGGCGGCACGCTGTCGTTCGCCGACTGCTCCCTGACCGTCGAGGGCCGCGAGATCGTCCGCGGCCGCGCGGTCTGGGTCGTCGCAGGCTAGGCGATCGGCCGCACGGACACGCCGGCCGCTGCGAGCGCGTCCTTGACCTGCGCGATCGTGTAGCGGCCGTAGTGGAAGATCGACGCGCACAGGACGGCGTCCGCTCCGGCCTGGAGCCCGTCGACGAGGTGCTCGGGCTCCCCCGCGCCGCCGGATGCGATCACCGGCACATCGACCGCCTCGGAGATCGCCTGCAGCAGCGCCGTGTCGTAGCCGTCCTGGGTGCCGTCGCGGTCCATCGAGGTCAGCAGGATCTCCCCCGCCCCGCGCCCGACGCCCTCGCGCGCCCACTCGACGGCGTCCCGGCCCGTGGGCGTACGGCCGCCGGCCACGTGCACCTCCCAGCTCTCGCCGGAGCGCTTGGCGTCGATCGCCAGCACGACGCACTGCGCGCCGAACACCCGGGCCATCTCGTCGAGCAGCTCCGGCCGCGCGACGGCGGCGGAGTTGACCGAGACCTTGTCGGCGCCCGCGTCGAGCACCGCTTGCGCGTCGGCCACCTCGCGCACCCCGCCGCCGATCGTGAACGGCACGAACACCTCGTCGGCGGCCCGCCGGGCGAGCTCCACGACGGTCCCGCGCTTGTCCGAGGTGGCGGTGATGTCCAGGAACACGAGCTCGTCCGCGCCCTGCCCGTCGTAGAACGCCGCCAGCTCCACGGGGTCCCCCGCGTCCCGGATGTCCAGGAACCGCGTGCCCTTGACGACGCGGCCGGCGTCGACGTCCATGCAGGGGATCACGCGCTTGTAGTGCACGGCGAAGAGGCTACGAGCCCGTGAGGTGGCCCTGGAGCGCGGGGGCCGCGCGGCGGACGAGCTCCTCGCGCTCCATCGAGGCGACGGGCTCGACGTGCAGGACGTGCCGGTAGAGCAGCAGGCCGATCAGCTGGGAGCCGAAGAGCGCGGCGCGGCGGTCGGCGTCGGGCGAGCCGAGACGCGCCGCGACGCGCGCGAGCAGCTCGGCCTGGACGAACTCGCGCAGGCGCTCGGCGGCCGGGGGGTGGCTCATGGCGGAGCGGACGAGCGCGACGAGCGCGCCGCCTGAGCGCTCGTCGTCCCAGACCTCGAGCACGCGGCGCAGGAAGCGCTCGCCGAAGTCGGCGATCTCCCCCGTCTCGAGGACGTCGGCCATCAGGGCGGCCATCGGCTGTGGCATCTCCAGCGCGGCCGCGAACAGGCCGTCCTTGGAGCCGAAGTGGTACGTGACGAGCGCGACGTCGACGCCCGCGTCGCCGGCGACGTCGCGCATCCGGACGCGGTCGTAGCCCTGCGCGGAGAAGCGCTCGCGGGCGGCGCCGAGAATCGCGTCACGGGTCGTGCTCGGGCCGGGGCGCCGCCCTCTCTTGATTTCAGCCACGGTTGAAATATACGCGCCAGGGAAGTAGGGTCGAGTTCAACGACTGTTGAATTGAGGGCCCAGCATGACCTCCGAACAGGCACAGGCGGCGGCGGGGAGCGTGGTGTTCCTCGTGATCGCGCCCGGGACCATGGCGATCCTGATCCCCTACCTGCTCACCGGCTACGAGGCCGGCGACGCGTGGCTGCCGGCGCAAGCGCTGGGCGCCACGCTCGCCGCCGGGGGCGCAGCAGTGCTCCTGAGCGCCTTCGCGAGGTTCGCGCTCCAGGGCCTCGGGACGCCCGCCCCCACGGCCCCGACGGAACGCCTCGTCGTCACCGGCCTCTACCGCTTCGTCCGCAACCCCATGTACCTCGCGGTCACGGCCACCATCGTCGGCCAGTGGCTGCTGCTCGGCCGCCCGGTCCTGCTGGCCTACGCGCTGGTCTTCGTAGCCATCACCTACGCGTTCGTGCGCGGCTACGAGGAACCCACGCTCCACGCGAGCTACGGCGAGGAGTACGAGCGCTACCGCGCTGCGGTGCCGGGCTGGTGGCCGAGGCGCATGACGAAGACCTGACCAGACGCGAGCACCGCCGCGGCGTCGTCCGGCCCGCCGCGCCGGATCCTCATCGCCCGTCGAGCGCGGCCTGCCCCTCGGTGATCGTGAAGCGCCCCTCGTAGAGCGCCTTGCCCACGATCACGCCCGCCAGGTTGACCTGCCGCAGCTCGGCGAGGCCGCGCAGGTCGTCCAGGGAGCCGATCCCGCCCGAGTAGATGAAGCGCCCGCGCACCGCCTCGGCCACGCGCGCGACCTCGTCGAGGTCGGGCCCCTCGAGCAGCCCGTCGCGGTCGACGTTGGTGTAGACGAACGAGCGCACGCCGCGGTCGGTGAGCCGCCGGATCGCGTCGGCGGCCGGCATCTGGGTCGTCTGGGTCCAGCCCGACGTCGAGATCATGCCGCCGCGCACGTCGACCGAGACGACGATCCGCGGCCCGAAGGTCCGGACCGTGTCGTCGAGGAAGTCGATGTCGCGGAAGGCGGCCGTCCCGACCACCGCGCGCTCCGCGCCCGCGCGCAGCGCCTCGCGGACCGCGGTCAGCGAGCGCAGCCCGCCGCCATATTGGACCGGCACGCCCGTGCCCTGCACGATCCGGCGCAGGTGCTCGATCGACTTGGGCTCGCCCGAGCGCGCGCCGTCGAGGTCGACCACGTGCAGGAAGCGCGCGCCCGCCTCGACCCAGCTCTGCGCCGCGGCCAGCGGATCGTCGTTGTAGACGGTCGAGTCCTCGAAGCGGCCCTGCACGAGCCGCACCGCGCGGTCCTCGAGGATGTCGATGGCGGGATAGAGGATCACGCCGCCACCCCCGCGCACACGCGCGCGAAGTTCGCCAGCAGGGCGAGCCCGTCGCGAGAGGACTTCTCCGGGTGGAACTGGACCCCGTAGACGTTGCCGCGCTCGACGATCGACGCGAACGGCTCGCCGTACTCGCCGCGCCCCACCACGTCGGCGTCGTCCGACGGCCGGCAGGCGAACGAGTGCACGTGGTAGAAGGCCGCGGCTTCCCCCAGCCCCTCCGTCAGCGCGGACTCGCGCACGAACGTCACGCGGTTCCAGCCGATGTGCGGCAGCTTCGGCGCCCGCAGCGCGGTCACGTCGCCGTCGAGCAGCCCGAGCCCTACCGCGCCCTCGTGCTCGCCCGTGCGCTCGAACAGCAGCTGCTGGCCGAGGCAGATGCCGAGCAGCGGCGCGCCCGAGGCCGCGCGCTCGCGCAGCACCTCGTCGAGCCCGAGCGCGGCGACGTTGCGCATCGCCTCCGGGAACGCCCCGACGCCCGGCAGGATCACGCCGTCGGCGGAGCGGATCTCTCCGTGGTCGCGGGTGATGACGGCGCGCGCTCCCACGTGCTCGAGCGCCTTCTCGACCGAGCGCCGGTTGCCCATGCCGTAGTCGACGATCGCGATCACGTGGTCAGCGTGCCCTTCGTGGAGGGGACGCCGGTCTCGCGCGGGTCGATCGCCACCGCGGCGCGCAGCGCGCGGGCGAACGCCTTGAAGCACGCCTCGATCATGTGGTGCGCGTTCGTGCCGGCCTCCAGATCGAGGTGCAGCGTGATCCGCGAAGCTGACGCGACCGCGCGGAAGAACTCCTCCGCGGCCTCGTGCTCGAAGCCCGCGATGTCGCCCGCCGGCAGCCGCTCGAATCCCTCGCAGGCGCAGTACGGCCGCCCCGAGACGTCGATCGAGCAGGCCGCGCGCGCTTCGTCCATCGGGATCACGGCGTGCCCGTAGCGCACGATGCCGCGCCGCTCGCCGAGCGCGCGGTCGAGCGCCTGCCCGAGCACGATGCCGGTGTCCTCGACCGTGTGGTGGGAGCCCGTCTGCAGGTCGCCCTCCACGCTCGCGTCGAGGTCCAGCCCGCCGTGGCGCGCCAGCAGGTCGAGCATGTGGTCGAGGAACCCCACGCCGGTCGCGCGCGTGCCCGCGCCGTCGCCGTCCAGCCCCAGCTTGAGGGAGACGCTCGTCTCCCCCGTCCGGCGTTCGATCTCCGCGCTGCGCTCGCTCATGGGCGGGGATTCTCGCGGATCTCCATCGAGGCGGCGTGCCCGGGGAAGCCCTCCGCCAGAGCGATCGGCGCACCGGCGCGGGCCAGCGCGGGCGCGGCGGCGCCGATCCGGACCTCGGCCATGCGCCGCCGGAAGTGGCGCGCGGAGAGCCCGGAGGCGAAGCGCGCGGCGCCGCCGGTGGGCAGCGTGTGGTTGGAGCCGGCCACGTAGTCGCCGAACGCGGTGCCGGCCTCGCCACCGACGAACAGGCAGCCCGCCCGCCGCACGCGCGGCGCCAGCGCCTCCGCCGCCGCGCCCGCGAGCTGCAGGTGCTCGGGCGCGAGCGCCTCGCTGAAGGCAAGCGCGGCGTCCATGTCGGAGGCGTGCACCTCGGTCGCCACCCCGCCGAGCGCGTCCAGCAGCGCCGCGTCGTCGCTGACGGCCACCACGAGCGAGTCCTCGCCGTGCTCGGCCTGGGCGAGCAGGTCGAGCCGCAGCGGCTCGGGATCGGCGCCGGCGCTCAGGATCACCGTCAGGTCGCTCGGGCCCGCGAAGCCGTCGATGCCGACGTCGCCGGACACCTGGCGCTTGGCCTCCTGCACCCACAGGCTGCCCGGCCCGACGATCACGTCGGCCGCAGGCACCGTCTCAGTGCCGTAGGCGAGCGCGGCGATCGCCTGCGCGCCGCCCATCCGGTACACCGCGTCGACCCCGCACAGCGCGCATGCGGCGAGGATCGCGGGGTCGTCCCCGCTGGCCACGACGACCTCGTCGACGCCGGCGGCGCGAGCGGTGACCGCGCCCATCACGACCGTCGACGGGTACGGGTTGCGGCCGGCCGGGACGTAGATCGCGGCGCGGGAGACGGGCACCTCGCGCAGCCGCACCGCGTGTCCCTGCGGGAGCGTGGCCTCGGCCTCCGCGTCGAGCCCGGCCTCGGCGACGAGGCGCACGTTCTCCGCCGCGACCTTCAGTCCCTCGCGCACGGCCGGGTCGAGCGACTCGAGCGCCGCGGCGAGCTCCTCCGCCGTCACGCGCAGGGCGCCGCCGCCCCCGAAGCGCTCCTCGTACTCCAGCAGCGCGCGGTCGCCGCCCGAGCGCACGGCGGCCACGATCTGCCGCACGACCTCGGTCACGGACTCGCCGCCGCGCACCCCCAGGCGCACGTCCGCGGCCAGCGCCGCGGCCGTCTCGGCGGTGCAGCTACGCCGTGCCACGGATCCGCGCGATCACGTCGTCGATCGCCGCCGCCTTGAGCTTGTGGGCCACCGGGTTGGCGATCAGCCGCGCCGTCGAGGCCGCGATCTCCTCGCGTACCTCGAGCCCGTTCTCGCGCAGCGTCGTGCCGGTCGCGGTCAGGTCGACGATCCCGTGCACGAGCCCGGTGAGCGGCGCCAGCTCGACGGAGCCCTTGACCTCGACGATCTCGGCCTGCCGGCCCGTGCGCTCGAAGTAGGCGGCCGCGATCCGCGGGTACTTGGTCGCGACGCGCATCACGCCGAGCCGCCGCAGCGCCTCCGCCGCGCGGTCCTCGCCGGCGACCGTCGCGAACACCATCCGGCACGGCCCGAAGCCGAGGTCCAGCAGCTCGTAGACGTCGCGCTCGGGGTGCTCGGCGAGCACGTCCTTGCCCGTGATCCCGAGGTCGGCGGCGCCCGCCTCGACGTAGGTCGGCACGTCGGAGGGGCGCATCGTGACCAGCCCGGCGTCCTCGAAGAGCAGCTTGCGGTCGTTGGCGCGCACCTCGGAGGTGTCGATGCCGAGCCGGTCGAGCAGGTCCAGGGTGTCCGGGAGCAGCGCCCCGCGCGGGACGGCGAAGGTCAGGCTCACCGGCCCTCCCCCACGCGCGCGGCGTGCAGCCGCTCGACGTCGAGCGCCCAGCCGCACGCGGGCAGCGGCCGGCCGAAGCGCCCCAGCAGGTCGTCGTAGCGCCCACCGCCGCCGATCGGGGTGCCGAGCGCGGCGTCGTAGACCTCGAACACCGCGCCGGTGTAGTAGGAGAGCGGGCGCGTGAGGCCGACGTCGAAGATCACCCGCTCCGCCACCGGCCCGGGCAGCAGGGCGTGCAGGGCGGCCAGCGGCTCGGCCTCGGGGAAGTCGAGGATGTCCGGCCCGCCGCGGCGCTGGGGCAGCGCGAGCAGCTCGGGCGCGCCGAAGGCCTCGACCTCGCGCGCGAGCCCGACGTAGTCGCGCGTGACGAGCTCGTGCAGGATCTGCGCCCGGACGCGCCCCGTCACTCCAATGCGGTCGAGAAGCCGCGGGTACAGCGACGCGTCGCCGAGCCCGATCCGCCAGTTCTGCAGCCCGGCCGCCTCGAGCGCCTCGCACAGCACGGTCAGCGCCTCCGCCGTGCCCTCCGGCCCGGGCGCGCCGACCAGCTCGATGCCCGCCTGGAGCATCTCGCGCGGCTGGCCGCGCTGCGGCTGCACGCTGCGGTAGGCGTGCTGGAAGTAGCAGAAGCGCAGCGGCACCTCGGCGGTCGGGTAGCGCGAGGCGACCACGCGCGCGATCGGGATCGTCATGTCCGAGCGCAGCGCCAGCACGTCGCCGTGCTCGTCGAAGAGCTTGTAGGAGGGGTCCGCCGCCGCCGCGTCGCCGCGCACCAGCACCTCCTCGTACTCGAGCGCCGGCGTGGCGACCTCGCCGTAGCCGCCGGCCTCCATCACGCCGCGGATGCCCTCGGTGATCGCCCGCAGCTCGCGCAGCTCGTCGGGCAGGACGTCGCGCGTGCCGGACGGGATGCGGTGGATCACGCCGCTTGGCGCTCGATGTTGGCGCCGAGTCCTTGGAGGCGCTCGTCGATCCGCTCGTAGCCGCGGTCGATCTGCTCGACGTTGTGGATCTCGCTGACGCCGTCCGCGCACAGCGCGGCGATCAGCATCGCCATGCCGGCGCGGATGTCCGGCGAGGACAGCCGTTCGCCGCGCAGCTTGCGCGGGCCGATGATGATCGCCCGGTGCGGGTCGCAGATCGTGATCTCGGCGCCCATGGTGATCAGCTTGTCGACGAAGAACAGCCGGTTCTCGAACATCTTCTCGAAGATCAGCACGGAGCCGGCGGCCTGCGTGGCCAGCGCCACCGCGATCGAGGTGAGGTCGGCTGGGAAGGCCGGCCACGGCCCGTCCTCGATCTTCGACTGGTAGTCGCCGGCGTCGCGCTCGACGCGCAGCTCCTGGCCTCCGGGCACGAAGCAATGGCCGTCGCGCATCTCGCTGCGCAGGCCGAGCCGCTGGAACGCCAGCCGGATCATCCGCAGGTCGTCGGCGACGCAGTCCTTGATCGTCAGCTCGCCGCCCGTCACGCCCGCCAGCGCCATGAACGACCCGATCTCGATGTGGTCGGGCGATACGGCGTGCTCGCAGCCGCCGAGCTCGGAGAGCCCGTGGACCGTCATCACGTTGGAGCCGATGCCCTCGATCGCCGCGCCCATCTTCACGAGCATGCGCGCGAGGTCTTGGACGTGCGGCTCGGAGGCGGCGTTGCGGATCGTCGTCGTGCCGTCGATCAGGGCGGCGGCCATCAGCGCGTTCTCCGTGCCCATCACGGACGGCTCGTCCATGAAGAAGTCGCACGCCTGCAGGCCGCCCGGCGATCGTATGTGTATGTCGCGGCCATGCTCAACCGTCGCGCCGAGCGCGCGGAACGCATCAAGATGCGGGTCCAGACGGCGGCGGCCGATCACGTCGCCGCCGGGCGGCGGCATCAGCGCGGCGCCGAAGCGCGTCAGCAGCGGGCCGGCGACCAGGAACGAGGCGCGGATCGGCTCGGCGAGCGCCGTGTCGACCTGCGTCTTGCCCGCACCATCGCCGCGCAGGGCGACGGTGTTCTCGCCGCGGCGCTCGACGTTCACGCCAAGGTCGGCGAGCAGCGAGAGCATGGCCTCGACGTCCCGGATGACCGGGACGTTGTGCAGCACGATCTCCTCGGCGGTGAGGAGGCTGCAGGCCAGCAGCGGGAGCGCGGCGTTCTTGTTGCCTGCGGGCACGATCGTGCCCGAGAGCGGCACGCCGCCTTCGATGACGAACTTCTCCACGGGGCGGCTAACTTAACAGGGGTGCCGGAGCCCCTGAATCGAGAGCAGGCGTGGGATCTCGTCCGCGAATGGACGGCGTCGGAGTCGCTCCGCCGCCATATGCTCGCCGTCGAGGCCGCCATGCGCGCCTACGCGCCCCGCTTCGACGGGGACGTGGAGACGTGGGGCATGGTCGGGCTGCTGCACGACCTCGACTACGAGCGCCATCCGGACCTGGAGACCGGCCACCCGCGGATCGCGCTGAAGGAGTTGGAGTCGCGCGGGTTCTCGCAGGAGTTCGTGCGCGCGGTCGCCTCCCACGCGGACTTCCTGGAGGTCTCGCGCGACAGCCCGATGGAGAAGACCCTGTTCGCGGTCGACGAGCTGTGCGGCTTCCTGATGGCGTGCGCGTACGTGCGCCCGCAGGGGATCCACGGCATGACGCCCAAGTCGGTCAAGAAGAAGATGAAGACGCCCGCCTTCGCGGCGGCCATCAACCGCGAGGAGCTCCGCGAGGGCGCAGAGCAGCTCGGCGTGGACTTCGACGAGCACCTCGCGTTCGTGATCGCGGCGCTCGAGGAGCGCTCCGCGGAGCTGGCGCTCGACGGCGCCGAGCCCGCCCCTTCCGCGTAGGCTGCGGGCGATGGCGCCACTGAAGATCATCGTCCTGGAGGGCGACCAGACCGGTCAGGAGCTGCTCGAGCAGTCCGTGCGCGTGCTCGACCCGGAGCTGCTCGGCCTCGAGCTCGAGCTCGAGCACTACGACCTGTCGCTGGAGAAGCGGCGCAAGACCGGCAACGAGATCGTCCACGAGGCCGCGCGCGCGATGCGCGAGGCCGGCTTCGGGCTCAAGGCGGCCACCATCACGCCCGAGGGCAAGGACGACGTCGGCTCCCCCAACCGCATCCTGCGCGAGGAGGTCGACGGCAAGGTGATCGTGCGCACGGGGCGGCGGATCCCCGGCGTGGTCGGGCCCGTCTCGGGCGTGCACCATCCGATCTCCGTCGTGCGCATGGCGGTCGAGGACGCCTACGGAGCGAAGCAGTGGCGCGAGGGCGACGAGGGCGCCGACGACGAGCAGGCCTTCCGGACCGAGAAGGTCACGCGCTCGACGTGCCGCGCCGTCGCCGAGTACGCCTTCCGCACCGCGGAGCGCATGGGCGGCGAGACGCGCGTCTACGGCGGGCCGAAGTGGACCGTCTCCCCCGTCTATGAGGGCATGCTCAAGGAAGAGCTCGACGCGGCCGCCTCCCGCCATCCCGACGTGCCCTACGTGCCGGTCCTGATCGACGCGACCTACGCCGGCCTGCTGACGGGCGCCACGGACACGCCGCTCGTGATCCCGGCGCTCAACCGCGACGGCGACTGCCTCTCGGACCTCGTGCTGCCGATGTTCGGCTCGATCGCGGGCGCGGAGTCGATCCTGCTGGCCTTCGACGACGACTACGCGGTCGACGTCGCGATGGCGGAGGCGCCGCACGGCACGGCGCCCTCGCTGAAGGGCAAGGACCTCGCGAACCCGATGGCGATGCTGCTCGCCTGCGGAGCGCTGCTTCAGTACGCGGCGGGCAAGGGCTTCGAGGGTGCCGAGCGCGCCTCGCGCGCGGTCTACGAGAGCGTGCTCGAGACCACCGCCGGCGGCGTCAAGACGATCGACCTCGGCGGCCACGCGGGGACGACCGAGTTCACCGACGCGGTGCTCGAGAAGATCCGCACGAAGGTCGACATCTGGTCGACCCTCGGCTCCCGCTGAGCCACTGCAAGATCGGTTGCAGAACACGCGTTCTGGAGGCGCGGCGCAGAGCCAAATCGGGGTTTCCAGAGCGGTCCCGGACCCCGGATCTTGCGGTTTCCGTCCGGTGGCGGTCATAGGTTTCCGAACACATGTTCCCCCCGCTGACCGATTCCCGCCGCCCGCAGAAGCGCTCGTTCGCAGCGCTGGTGCGCGACGCCGTGGACACGGCGCTGGCGTTCGCAACGCTGGGTGAGGCAACGTCGCAGGGCTTCGATGAGGAGCCCACCGCGACACCGTCGTCCACCGCTCTCGAGCGGAAGGCGGCCACCGCCCCCAGCACCGAGCACCCGCATCGCCGGCAGGTCGGTCGCACCCCGCGCAGGCGCCGCCCAGGAGAGTCGGCGCCCCGCGCACAGGTCTGCGTCACGCCGGTTCATCGCCCGGCACGGCGCGACCGCCCACAGAGCCGGTCGTTCTCGAGACCGGCCTCCTAGGTCGCCGCCCGCCGGCCGGGAGAGACTGGGAGGTCTCCAGAGAGCCGGACGGGCAGGCGCCCCAGCTTCACCTCGCCCTCGGGCCGCCCTCCGGGGCGGCCCGCGAGCGCGCCACCCGCGCGGGCGGGTCCTCAGGCGCGGCGACGCGGGTTAGATGCCAACCGACCGCCGAGTGGCATCTGCGTTCCCTCTGCGGGAACGCAGGTGCCACTCGACGCCTCGCGGTGCTCGCTCGCGTTCGCTCCCTCCTCCGTACGTGCCCGCCGTTCAAGCGCCGGGCGCACCGGCGCGGCCGATGGCGCCAGCCGGCGCCGGCGGCGCGCCCGCCCGGGCGCAGGTAGGCTCAGAACATGGCCGGGAGCGTCGAGACGGAGCGGCTGCGCCTGGAGCCGTGGGACCGGCGCGCGCACACTCCCGGGCTCGAGGAGCTCAACTCGGACACGGAGGTGATGCGGTTCATCACCGGCGGGGCGCCGATGACGCGCGTGGAGTCGCAGGTCCAGTCCGACCGGATCGCCGAGCACTGGCGGACCTACGCCTTCGGGCTGTGGGCGGCGATCGAAGCGGCGAGCGGGCGGATGGTCGGCTTCGCGGGGCTCGCCCATCCGCTGTGGCTGCCCGGCTGGAACCGCTCGGTCGAGGTCGGCTGGCGCTTCGCCCGCGACGCCTGGGGGAACGGCTACGCCACCGAGGCCGGCCTGGCCGGCCTGCGATACGGCTTCGAGCGGCTCGGCCTCCGCGAGATCATCTCGCTCATCCACCCGGAGAACGCGCGCTCGCTCGCTGTCGCCGGCCGCCTCGGGATGGCGCAGCGCGACCGCCTGCCGCACCCCCAGCGCCCGCACGAGCTCGCGATCTACGCCGCCGCGGCGCCCGAGGGTAGCCCTCGCCCGCCGGAGGCCGCCTCGGCGGCGCCCGCCAGGGGCCGGCCTCGGCAACGCCCGCCGGAGGCCGCCGCGGCGGGCTTAACGACGACGAGCCGCCCTAGGGGCGGCTCGTGAGTGAAGAACCGGCGGCGACCTACTCTCCCAGGCCCGTGAAGGCCAAGTACCATCGGCGCTGTGGGGCTTAACTGCTCTGTTCGGAATGGGAAGAGGTGTTTCCCCCACGCTAAAGCCACCGGAAATTGTTCGAGACCGCGGCGCGCCGCCGGCGCACGAGGCGCTGGCGAGGACCGCGCCACGCGGACCCTCAAAACTGCACAACCGCCAACACGGATATCAAAAATATCCGTCAAGCCCTCGACCCATTAGTACCGGTCTCCTACGCACATTACTGTGCTTCCAGATCCGGCCTATCAACCTGGTGGTCTACCAGGGGTCTTACTCCCTCAAGGGGATGGGAGAATTCATCTCGAGGTCGGCTTCCCGCTTAGATGCCTTCAGCGGTTATCCGATCCGCACGTAGCTAACCTGCGGTGCCCTTGGCAGGACAACAGATACACCAGAGGTGCGTTCATCCCGGTCCTCTCGTACTAGGGACGAATCCTCTCAATTCTCCAACGCCCACGGCAGATAGGGACCGAACTGTCTCACGACGTTCTGAACCCAGCTCGCGTACCGCTTTAATGGGCGAACAGCCCAACCCTTGGGACCGACTTCAGCCCCAGGATGCGACGAGCCGACATCGAGGTGCCAAACCGAGTCGTCGATGTGGACTCTTGGACTCGATAAGCCTGTTATCCCCGGAGTACCTTTTATCCGTTGAGCGACGGCACTTCCACTTGCTACCGCCGGATCACTAAAGCCTGCTTTCGCACCTGCTCGACATGTCTGTCTCACAGTCAAGCTCCCTTGCTGCTTTTACACTCTACGCACGATTTCCAACCGTACTGAGGGAACCTTTGCGCGCCTCCGTTACATTTTGGGAGGCGACCGCCCCAGTCAAACTACCCGCCTGGCACTGTTCAGCGCCCTGATTCAAGGCGCGCTGTTAGAAGCCCAATACGTCAAGGGTGGTATCTCAAGGTTGGCTCCACAGCAGCCGCAGCCACTGCTTCATAGCCTCCCACCTATCCTGAGCGAAACGCACCGAACTCCAATACCAGGTTGTAGTAAAGGTTCACGGGGTCTTTCCGTCTAGCCGCGGGTACTCGGCATCTTCACCGAGACTGCAATTTCACCGAGCCCCTCGTTGAGACAGCGTTCAAGTCGTTACGCCATTCGTGCAGGTCGGAACTTACCCGACAAGGAATTTCGCTACCTTAGGACGGTTATAGTTACCGCCGCCGTTTACCGGGGCTTAGTTTCAGTGCTTCGGGCTAAAGCCCTAACACCTCCACGTAACCTTCCGGCACCGGGCAGGCGTCAGCCCCTATACGTCGTCTTACGACTTAGCAGAGACCTGTGTTTTTGGTAAACAGTCGCTTGAACCAATTCACTGCGGCCCTCTCGGGCTCCGCGGGCAAGCCGCTTCACCCTACTGGGGCGCCCCTTATCCCGAAGTTACGGGGCGATTTTGCCGAGTTCCTTAACGAGGGTTATCTCGATCACCTTAGTATTCTCTACTTGCCCACCTGTGTCGGTTTTGGTACGGGCACGTGGGATCTCCCTAGAGGATTTTCTTGGAGGCATGGCTTCCGGAACTCGCCGGCTTATAGCCAGCTGGCATCGCGCCTCAGGTTATGCGGTCCCGGATTTTCCATGGACCACCCCTACACGCTTACCCCAGGACGACCATCGCCTGGGTTTCCATAGCCTTCCTCGTCCCCCCATCGGTCAAATGATCCCGACGTGGTACAGGAATATCAACCTGTTATCCATCGACTACGCCTTTCGGCCTCGCCTTAGGCCCCGACTAACCCTGAGCAGACGAACTTTACTCAGGAACCCTTGGGCAATCGGCGGAGGGGATTCTCACCCCTCTTTCGTTACTCATGCCGGCATTCTCACTTCCCAGGCCTCCACGGCTGGCTTCCGCCGCCGCTTCACTGCCCTGGGAACGCTCTCCTACCGCGCACGCTCGTGAAAGCATGCACCCGTAGCTTCGGTAACTAGCTTGAGCCCCGTTACATTATCCGCGCCCGAACACTTGACCAGTGAGCTGTTACGCACTCTTTCAAGGATGGCTGCCTCTAAGCCAACCTCCTGGTTGTCTATGCACTCGGACATCGTTTGCCACTTAGCTAGCATTTAGGGACCTTAGCTGACGGTCTGGGCTGTTTCCCTTTTGACGCTGAAGTTTATCCCCCAGCAACTGACTCCCGGAGTACACGTAATGGTCTTCGGAGTTTGCCTGACTTCGGTAACCTGGTAGGGCCCCTAGGCCAAACAGTGCTCTACGGCCACAACGCAATTCATCCGAGGCTATACCTAAATATATTTCGGAGAGAACCAGATATCTCTGAGCTTGATTAGCCTTTCACTCCGACCCACAGGTCATCCGCCCAGTTTTCAACCTAGGTCGGTTCGGTCCTCCACGGGGTCTTACCCCCGCTTCAACCTGCCCATGGGTAGCTCGCTCAGTTTCGGGTCTACCGCCTACGACTCAAATCGCCCTATTAGGACTCGCTTTCGCTTCGGCTCCGCTCATCGCTTAACCTTGCCGCAGACGAGTAACTCGCCGGCTCGTTATGCAAAAAGCACGCCGTCACATTCCGAAGAACGCTCCGACCGCTTGTAGGCACGCGGTTTCAGGTACTATTTCACTCCCCTTCCGGGGTACTTTTCACCTTTCCCTCACGGTACTAGTCCGCTATCGGTCACCAGGGAGTACTTAGCCTTGGAGGGTGGTCCCCCCAGATTCAGTCCGCGTTTCACGGGAGCGGACCTACTCAGGAACGCTTATCGGCAGGCTCAACGATTTCGACTACGGGACGGTTGCCCTCTGTGGTGCACGGTTCCACGTGCTTCGTCTATCGATGAACTTGGTAACTGCCGCCAGGTCACGCACGACCTGGACAAAGCGCCCTACAACCCCCGGCCGGCAACGCGTGCGCGCTTACACCGGCCCGGTTTGGGCTGAGTCCCCTTTCGCTCGCCACTACTCGGGGAGTCTCGGTTGATTTCCTTTCCTCGAGGTACTGAGATGTTTCAGTTCCCTCGCTTGCCTTCCGCCCGCCTATGTATTCAGCGTGGGGTAACGCCGTATTACCAGCGCTGGGTTTCCCCATTCGGGAATCCGCGGGTCAATGGCTATTCAGCGCCTAACCGCGGCTTATCGCAGCCGTTCACGCCCTTCTTCGACTCCTGGTGCCAAGGCATCCACCATGTGCCCTTCCTATCTTGACGGTGATCAGGCACCACTTGGACCCGAAGGTCCTCGAGGCGCCCGGTGATACCCGTTGGTTGGCAGCCGATCGTCGCGACCAGCTGCCAGTTGGCATGGTTGTGCAGTTTTCAAGGTCCGCGGGAGGCGCTCGCCCGGACTGGGCGATCGGTCTCTCAAAACTCAACAGCATGCGCCCACCGGTACGGACTCGAAAGCAGTGGCCGAGTCGCGTGCCGGCCGGCCCCGTTAGGAGGCCGTGCGGGCGCCAGGTCCGGTCGACGTATCTAGAACCGGCCGAGCTCGGGCGACGCGGTATGCGCCGCCGGCATGACCGGCGCTCCAATCCTGGAGCTCCCTAGAAAGGAGGTGATCCAGCCGCACCTTCCGGTACGGCTACCTTGTTACGACTTCACCCCAGTCACGAGCCCCACCTTCGACGGCTCCCTCCCAAAGGGTTAGGCCACCGGCTTCGGGTGTTGCTTGCTTCCGTGGTGTGACGGGCGGTGTGTACAAGGCCCGGGAACGTATTCACCGCGGCAATGCTGATCCGCGATTACTAGCAACTCCGCCTTCATGCAGGCGGGTTTCAGCCTGCAATCCGAACCGAGACGCGCTTTAAGGGATTCGCTCCACCTCGCGGTATCGCAGCCCTCTGTACGCGCCAATGTAGCACGTGTGTAGCCCTGAACATAAGGGGCATGATGACTTGACGTCATCCCCACCTTCCTCCGGTTTGTCACCGGCAGTCTCGCATGAGTCCCCAACTAAATGCTGGCAACATACGACGGGGGTTGCGCTCGTTGCGGGACTTAACCCAACATCTCACGACACGAGCTGACGACAGCCATGCACCACCTGTGAAGATGCCCCGAAGGGAAGACCTGTTTCCAGGCCGGTCATCCACATGTCAAGCCCAGGTAAGGTTCTTCGCGTTGCGTCGAATTAAACCACATGCTCCGCTGCTTGTGCGGGCCCCCGTCAATTCCTTTGAGTTTTAGCCTTGCGGCCGTACTCCCCAGGCGGGGCACTTAATGCGTTAGCTTCGGCACGGAGGGAGTCGACACCCCCCACACCTAGTGCCCATCGTTTACAGCGTGGACTACCAGGGTATCTAATCCTGTTTGCTCCCCACGCTTTCGCGTCTCAGCGTCAGTTACGTCCCAGCGAGCTGCCTTCGCAATTGGTGTTCCTCCTGATATCTGCGCATTTCACCGCTACACCAGGAATTCCACTCGCCTCTTCCGCACTCTAGCCCGACAGTATCCACCGGCATTCGAGGGTTGAGCCCCCGACTTTCACAGCGGACTTACCGGGCCGCCTACACGCTCTTTACGCCCAATGATTCCGGACAACGCTAGCCCCCTACGTATTACCGCGGCTGCTGGCACGTAGTTAGCCGGGGCTTCTTGTGAAGGTACCGTCACTCCAAGCGGCTATTCACCACTGAAGCTTCGTCCCAACTGAAAGGGGTTTACAACCCGAAGGCCTTCTTCCCCCACGCGGCGTTGCTGCATCACGCTTTCGCGCATTGTGCAAGATTCCCCACTGCTGCCTCCCGTAGGAGTCTGGGCCGTGTCTCAGTCCCAGTGTGGCTGATCGTCCTCTCAGACCAGCTACCCATCGTAGCCTTGGTGAGCCGTTACCTCACCAACAAGCTAATGGGCCGCGGGCCCGTCCCGATGCGAAGGCCGAAGCTATCTTTACTTTCAGTCCTCATGAACTGAAGGCACATTCGGTATTAGCCCGAGTTTCCCCGGGTTGTCCCGATCATCGGGGTGGGTTACCCACGTGTTACTCACCCGTTCGCGGCTTTGCCCCAGGGCAAGCCCTGGTTCGTCGCTCCACTTGCATGTGTTAAGCACGCCGCCAGCGTTCGTCCTGAGCCAGGATCAAACTCTCCGTGAAGAACTTCTCAACGTAGAGCTGTCAATGCATCACACGAGGGGCTGCTCGTACACATGGAGCAAGCCCGGATGCGTCGACGGGGTACTGCTGTACTGCTTGAATTCTGGCTGCCACAAGCCCCGAGGGGCCGGCGGCAGGTCGAACCTGGACGCACACTCCGAATACGGCTCCCGCACGGATGCGGGCACCGACTCGAGGTGCGCATGCTGTTGAGTTTTCAAAGACCGCCGCGCCTCTGCTCTGGAGGGGACTCCTCCGTGTGAGGCTCCCGGGGCGGCCTGGATCGGCCTCCCGAGCGGGCAGCAGAGTCTAGCGCATCCCTTCGGAGTCTCAACCCCTCGGAAGCGCCCGTCCTCTGCGGCGGCGCGGGACTGTAGCAGTAGCTCTCAGACGACCCGCAGCCGCCGGAAGCGGCGCTTGCCGACCTGCAGCACGCGGCCGTCCAGAGCGGTGCCCGGGAGGTCCAGCACGTCCGCCGCGAGCGGCTCCCCGTCGAGCTTGACGGCGCCCTAGGCCAGGTGCCGGCGCGCCTCGGAGCGCGAGCCGCCGAAGACCGCGGCGATCAGCTCCGGCAGGTGCACGTCTCCGCCGCCGGCCTCGACGGCGGCCTCCTCGATCTCCTCGGGCAGCTCGTGGGAGACGAACACGCGGTCGAAGCCCGCCTCGGCCTCCGCGGCGGCCGCCTCGCCGTGGAAGCGGGTCACCAGCGCGCGCGCGAGGGCGCGCTTGGCGTCGCGCGGCCCGAGCTCCTCCGGCACCGGCGTCCCGAGCAGCAGGTCGTACCACTCGGGCAGCGAGGCGTCGGGGATCGAGAGCGTCTTGCCGTACATGTCGCCGGGCGGCTCGGTGATCCCGATGTGGTTGCCGAGCGACTTGGACATCTTCTGCACGCCGTCGGTGCCCGCCAGCAGCGGCACGGTGAGGATCGACTGCTGCGGCTGCCCGTAGGCGGACTGGACGGCGCGGCCCATCAGCAGGTTGAAGGTCTGGTCGGTGCCGCCGATCTCGACGTCGGCCTTGACCGCGACGGAGTCATAGCCCTGCAGGACGGGGTACAGGAGCTCGAGCATGGAGATCGGCTCGCTCGCCGCCCAGCGCTTGGAGAAGTCGTCGCGCTCGAGGATCTGCGCGACGGTGACGGTGCGCACGAGCCGGAACAGGTCCTCCATCGGCATGTCCAGCCACTCGGAGTTGAAGCGCACCTCGAGCCGCTCGTCGTCGGCCAGCACCTTGGTCGCCTGCTCCACGTACGTGCGCGCGTGCGCGTCGATCTCCTCGCCGGAGAGCACGGGCCGCAGCGCCGAGCGTCCGCTGGGATCCCCGACGCGGGCGGTGTAGTCGCCGATGATGAGCACGACCGTGTGGCCGCCGTCCTGGAACTCGCGCAGCTTCTGCAGCACCACCGTGTGGCCGAGGTGCAGGTCGGCCGCCGTCGGGTCCAGGCCGAGCTTGACGCGCAGCGGGCGGCCGCTCGCCAGCTTCTCCGCCAGCGCGCCGCGGGGGAGGTCGTCGACGGCGTTGCGCGCGAGGTGCGCCGCCGTTTCGGCGGCCTCCGGGGCCGTTTTCTCCATCCGGCCCAATGCTAGTGTCTGCCGCTTCGCGGGCCTGGGCGGGTCCACCACCCACTCATGAGCGAATCCGAGCGCACCTCAGATCCGGCTGCCCTGAAGGGCGAAGGCGAAGCGAACGGGAACGGCGACGGCGGCGCGACCGTCCTGCACCTCCCGCTGCGCCATCGGCACCGGCGCGGCGGCGGCGACGGCGACGGCGAGGGGTCGGGCGGGAACCGGTCTCAGGTCCGCATCCGCAAGCTGCGCGTGCTCGCGCTGCTGGTCGGCCTCGGCGTGCTCGCGGCGGTCTCGACCGTCTTCGGGATGATGATGGCGGTCGCCTCCGACCTGCCGCAGATGGAGGATCCGCTGCGCGGGCAACTCCGTGATCCTCGACGCCAACGGCGCGGAGATCGGCCTGCTGACGGGCAACCAGCGCCAGCTGTTCGTCTCCGAGGCCCAGATCGCCCCGGTGATGAAGCAGGCGATCATCGCGATCGAGGACCGCCGCTTCTACACCAACGAGGGCTACGACCTGCGGGGCATCGGCCGCGCGCTGTGGCAGGACGTCGTCAACCAGCGCGTCGTGCAGGGCGGCTCCACGATCACCCAGCAGTTCGTCAAGAACGCGCTCGCCGCCCAGAACGACCGCACGCTGTTCGTCAAGCTCCGCGAGGCCGCGCTGGCCTACCAGCTCACGCGCAAGTGGTCCAAGGAGCGGATCCTGCGCAACTACCTCAACACGATCTACTTCGGCAACGGCGCCTACGGCATCGAGTCGGCCGCCCAGACCTACTTCGGGCGCGACCACCAGGGCTGCGAGCAGGACAAGGTGCGGCCCTGCGCCGCCCACCTCGAGCCCCACGAGGCGGCGCTGCTGGCCGGCATGGTCGCCTCCCCCAGCGGCTTCGACCCCGTCGCCCACCCGGGCCCCTCGCGCCAGCGGCGCAACATCGTGCTCGACCGGATGCTCGACCAGGGCCTGATCGATCGCTTCCAGCACGACGAAGCCGTGGCCGAGAGCCTCCCGACCCGCGCCGACATCTCGCCCCCGCGCGAGGACACGAAGTACCCCTACTTCACCTCCTGGGTCAAGCAGCAGGTCGTCGACAAGCTCGGCGGCGGCCAGCTCGGCGCCCGCCGCGCCTTCACGGGCGGCCTGACCGTCAAGACGACGCTGGACTCCAAGGTCCAGGAGGCCGCCACGACGGCGATCAGCAACTGGCTGCCGTTCTCCGAGGGCCCGCGCGCGTCGATGGTCGCGATCGAGAACAAGACCGGCATGGTGCGGGCGATGGTCGGCGGCGACGACTACGCGCAGTCCTCCTTCAACCTCGCCACGCAGGGCCAGCGCCAGCCCGGCTCCTCGTTCAAGCCGTTCGTGCTCGCCGAGGCGCTGCGCCAGGGCATCTCGACCGGCTCGACGTGGGCCTCCCGGAAGAAGGTCTTCACGCTCAAGGGCGGCGAGAAGTTCGAGGTCAACAACTACAACGACGCCTACGCCGGAATCACCACGCTCGCCAACGCGACGACGAACTCCGACAACTCCGTCTACGCCGAGCTCGGCCTCAAGCTGGGCCCGAAGAAGGTCGCGGCGATGGCGCGGCGGCTCGGCGTGCGCACGCGCATCTCCCACAACGCCGCGAACGCGCTCGGCGGGCTCAAGGAGGGCGTGACGCCGCTCGACATGGCCCACGCCTACGAGACCTTCGCCCAGCGCGGCGAGCTGACCTACGGCACCCTCAGCCCCGGCGACCCGGCCGACCGCAAGGTCACGCCGATCCCCGGCCCGGTCGCGATCGAGGCGATCGGCCGCGGCGTCAAGGACGACTTCAAGCCGCTCGAGGTCGGCGGCGAGAAGCTCGAGAACCGCAAGCGCACGCGGCGCGTGATCTCGCCCGCGATCGCCGACCAGGTCGGCTCGATCCTGCAGACCGTCGTGAAGTCCGGCACCGCCACGCGCGCGTTCGTGCCCGGGGTGACCGTGGCCGGCAAGACCGGCACGACCGAGGGCTACGGCGACGCCTGGTTCGTCGGCTGGACGAAGGAGTACACCGTCGCGGTCTGGGTCGGCTACCCCGACCAGTTCAAGCCGATGGAGACCGAGTTCCAGGGCGACCCGGTGGCCGGCGGCACCTACCCGGCCGGGATCTTCAAGACGTTCATCGACGCGCTCGTGGGCCTCAAGAAGGTCAAGAAGGACACGACGGAGACCACGCCGGCCGTCCCGCCCGGCAGCTCAGCCGGCGGCGTCTCGGACTCGCCGAGCGTCCCCGACACGGGCGACGCGATCGAGGGCGGCGGCGCGCCGCCGGCGTCGACGCCGGTGCCGCAGCAGGAGCCCGTCGACCCCGCGCCGGAGCCGGAGCAGCCGGCCCAGCCGGCGCCGGAGACCCCGCCCGAGGAGCCGGCAGAGCCGGCGCCCGAGACCGGCGGCGCGCAGCCCGGCGACGGGTAGCTAGGCCGCGAGCTTCGGCCGCGGGCGCGAGACGCTGCGCGAGCCGGGCACGCAGAAGCGCCACGGCAGGTCGGCGGCCTTGGTGATGCCGATCCGCGTGCCCACGACCGGCTCGACCTCCTCCCAGCCCGGCGGGGCCGGCTCGATCGAGATCGGGCCGCCGTCGAGGTCGGAGCCGTTGAGGTCGAGCTCGATCCCGAGCGCCTGCGTGAGCTTGCCCGGCCCCGAGCAGAGGTCCTCCACGCGCTCAAGGCCGCGGCGCGCGCGCATCAGCTCGACGCCCTCGAGCGGCTCGAGCGCCCGGATCAGCACCGCGGCGCCGACGCCCTCGGGCTCGCAGACCGCGTTGAGCAGCGCGTGGATGCCGTAGGAGCGGTAGACGTAGGCGCGGCCGGGCGGCCCGAAGAGGATGTGCGTGCGCGGCGTGACGCCGACGTGGGCGTGGCAGGCGGCCTCGGAGTCGTGGTAGGCCTCGGTCTCGACGATCACCCCCGCCGTGGCGCCGTGGCGCACGACGCAGCCGAGCATGTCGCGGGCGACCTCGACCACGGGCCGCACGTAGAACTCCGGATCAAGGGGCTTCGCCTGCCCGGCGACGTTACGTTGGCTGCCCATCGAGCTCCGCGCGAGCATGAGCGAGCTGCTCGCGCACGCGGTCCAGCGCCGTCCCGCCCTCGGAGACCTTGCTCTCCAGCCACGAGCGCTGGGAGAGCACGGCGTAGAACTCGTCGTCGAGCGCGTCGGAGTGGCGCGCGAGCTCCGAGCGGTCGAGCTCGGACAGCCTGCGGCCCGACTCGACCGCCTCGCGCACGAGCCCGGCGACGATCCCGTGCGACTGCCGGAACGGGATTCCGCGGCGCACGAGCAGGTCGGCGACGTCGGTGGCGGCGATCATCTCGTCCGAGGCGGCGCCGGACAGCGCCTCGCGCCGGAACGTGATCGTCGACAGCATGCCGGTCGCCGCCTGCAGGCAGAGGTCGAGCGTGTCGACCGCGTCGAAGAGGTGCTCCTTGTCCTCCTGCATGTCCTTGTTGTAGGTCAGCGGGAGACCGTGCATCACGCCGTGGAGCGCGCCCAGGTGGGCGACCACGCGCGGCGCCTTGGCCCGCAGCAGCTCGGCTGCGTCCGGGTTCTTCTTCTGGGGCATGATCGAGGAGCCCGACGCCCAGGCGTCGGAGACCTCGCAGAAGCCGAACTCCTCGCTCGACCACAGCACGATCTCGGCCCCGAGCCGCGACAGGTGGGTCGCGCAGGTCGCGGCGGCGCCGAGGAAGTCGAGCACGAAGTCGCGGTTGGAGACGGCGTCGATCGAGTTGCGCGCCACCGAGGCGAACCCGAGCTCGCCGGCCAGCAGCCCGCGGTCGGTGGCGAAGTTCACGCCCGCCAGCGCGCCCGCGCCGAGCGGCAGCTCGCAGGTCGAGCCGAGCACGAACTCGAACCGGCGCGCGTCGCGGCGGAACATCCAGAAGTACGCCAGCAGGTGGTGGCTGAGGTAGACGGGCTGCGCGCGCTGGAGGTGCGTGTAGCCCGGCATCGGCCAGTCCAGGTGCGCGTCGGCGAGCTGGACGAGCACGCTCTGGAGGTGCTGCAGGCGCTCGAGCGTGGTCAGCGCATGCGCGCGCGTGAACATCGCCATGTCGGTGGCGACCTGGTCGTTGCGCGAGCGCGCGGTGTGCAGCTTGCCGCCGACCGGCCCGGCGATGTCCGTGAGCCGCCGCTCGATCGCCATGTGGATGTCGACGTCGCCCTGCTCGAACGGGAACTCGCCCTCCTCGAGCTCGCGCCTCGACGCGCTGCAGGCCGGCCAGCAGCGCGTCGCAGTCGGCCTCGCTGATGATCCCCGTCGCGGCCAGCATCTTCGCGTGCGCGCGCGACTGCTCGACGTCGTAGGGGCCGAGCCGCCAGTCGTAGCCGATCGAGGAGTCCAGCGCGGAGAAGACCCCGTCCGGCGGCTGGGAGAAGCGCGACATCCCCGCCCAGACTAGATGGCTATGGCAGCGAGTGGCAGGGACCTCCGCTGCAGGTGTCGATCACGGTCCCGCCGATGCGCAGGTGCTCGGACTTCTGCAGCTGTGCGGCCGGCGTCTTGCGCGGCGAGCCGTGCGGGTCGGCGCCCGCCCGGTTCGGCGTGTTGGTCGTCGGCGCGGGCGGCGTCGCGAAGTTGTCCCAGATCTCGATCACCGATCCCGAGTACGGGAACGCGGCGATCCGCGGGATCGCGTAGAACGGCTGCACGTCGAACGTCCGGCCCGGCTCGAGCGGGTTCTGCCGCACCGCGGCGCCGATCGTGCGCGCCTCGCACCTCGGCGGTGAGGGTCGCCACCTGGTGGTCGCCGAGCGCCGGGTGCAGCAGCACCGTGTGCGAGGGCGTGTTCGCGAGCGGGTCGTGCGTCATGTGATGCGCGTAGCCGTTGGCCTCCCCGCGGTCCCAGAGCTGCTGGATCAGCGAGAAGATCATCGGCCGCTCGATCTCGCGCGGGTAGGCGGGATAGAGGAACGCGGCGAACGCGTCGAAGTCGACGGAGCGCTGCAGCAGCGTCGAGTAGTTCATCCCCGGCACGCCGAGCACGGCGCGCTGGAAGTCGGGCGCGACCGCGGTCAGCGCGCCGCCGATGATGCCGCCCTGCGAGTTGCCGTCGTAGAACAGCGCGCTGGTGTCGAGCGCGGAGTGCCCGCCGACCTGGAACGCCGGGTCCGCCGCGAGGCCCTGCGGGTGGATCATCAGGCGCCCCAGCAGCAGGAAGTTGAGCATCCCCTGCTGCACGCGGTCGGGCAGCAGCGCGAAGTTCGACAGGTCCCCCAGGATGCCGAGCGTGGTCGGCACGTCCTGCTGGGCCATGCCCCACCAGTCCGTCGCGCAGAACACGAACCCGTGCTCGGCGGCCATCGTCTTCACGTTGCCGGCGGTCACCTCGCCCTGGGTGCCGAACAGGCCGTGGCCGTAGAGCGAGACGCGCCGCGGCCCGTCCTGCGCCGAGCGCGGGACGATGCACCTGAAGCTCGGCGCCGCCGTGTTGCCCGGGACCGGCGTCGGCGTGTTGGAGTCCAGGTCCGTGTAGAGGAACTTCGAGCCCGGGACGCAGCCGGGCAGGCTGAGGTAGCACGGCACGGTGAAGCTGCCGCGCACCTCGCGGATGATCTGCGGGTCGTTCGGCGTCTCGATCCTCTGCGTGATCCGGTACGTGGGCGCGGTGCCCGCGACCTGACCGTCGGCGAGGTCGGTGTCGCCGAGGCGTGCGAACGCGTCGTCGCGGATGCCGAGCATGCGCTCGGTGATCCGCTGCTCGGAGCCGACCGTGAAGTCCCACGCCAGGTAGAGGTCCTTGCGCTTGATGCCGGCCTTGTTGAGCGTCGTGAACAGCGCGTCCATGTGCGCGCGCCGCGGGTCCACCGGCCGCCGCGTGTCGGCGTCGCGGTCGCGGTAGGCCGCGAAGGCGGGCTGGGCCTCGAGCTCGTTCCCCTCGGCGTCGCGCAGGAAGCGCAGGGCGACGATGTAGCGGTGCCCCTCCTCCCAGTTGCGGCCGGGCCGGATGTAGAGGTTGCGGTCGGCGTCGGACTTCGCGTTGGCGTCCATCTCGGCCCAGATCAGCTGGCGCTCGCCGCTGTCGGCGTCGATGACGACCGCGGGCTGCTCGGCGTCGAAGGCGCGCGCCATGTCCGTGACCGGGACCAGCCCGGTGCGCCCGAAGTCGAGGCCCGGTACGAAGGTGTGGATCGGCGAGCCGGGGCTGAAGCCGTCGTTGCGGTTGTACTCGTCGGTGCGGATCGGCACGCCGGCCGCGTTGCGCGGCATGCCGAGCAGCGGCAGGTTCAGGCGCTTGCCGGTCGGCGTCGACGCGTCGGGGCGCGTGAAGAAGTCGTTCGGCCACGGCTGCAGGCAGACGGCGGGGTCGAGCGGGTCGCAGCCGGCCTGCGGGAGCGACTGCGCCGCGGCGGGCGTAGCGGTGGTGAGCGCGGCGGCGAGCGCCGCCGCGGCGATGGTCCTCCTCCTCATGGGACGAGAAGCTAGTTCACCGGTCGAGCACGCGCGCCAGCGACTCGGCGACGCGGGCGACCTGACCCTCGGTGAGGGCGGGGAAGAACGGCAGCGCGAGCGAGCGCTCCGCGACGTCCTCGCAGACCGGGAACTCCCCCGGCCGGTGACCGAAGCGCTCGCGGTAGAAGCTCATCAGGTGGATCGCCGGCAGGTACGGCTTGGACTGCACGCCGAGCGCGCGCAGCCCGGCCATGACGTCGTCGCGCGCGTGCCCGTGCGGGAGCTGCACGACGAACACGAACCAGCCCCGCACGTCGCCGCCGGAGTCCTCGCACGGCAGCCCCAGCCCCTCGATCCCGCTCAGCGCCTCCCGGTAGGAGCCCGCCACCCGCGCGCGATCGGCGAGCATGCCGTCCAGGCGCTCGAGCTGGCAGAGCCCGATCGCGGCCTGGATGTCGGTCATGCGGTAGTTGAACCCGAGCCGGTCGTGGTCGAGCCAGCCCATGTCGGGCGCGCGGCCCTGGTTGCGCTCGGAGTCCACGCGCGCCTTGTGCTCGGCGCTGGAGAGCGTGAGCATCCCGCCCTCCCCCGTGGTCATCTGCTTGTTCGGGTAGAAGCCGAACGCCGCCGGGTGGCCGCGGGCGCCGACCGGGGTGCCGTCCGCGTGCCGCGCGCCGAGCGCCTCGCAGGCGTCCTCGACGATCGGCAGCCCGTGCGCCTCGAAGGCGGGCAGGTCGGCCGGATAGCCGAAGATGTGGACGGGCAGCAGCGCCTTCGTGCGCCCGGTGATCGCCGCCGCGGCGGCCGCCGGGTCGAGGTTGAGCGTGCGCGGGTCGATGTCGGCGAAGACCGGCTTGGCGCCCTCGTAGAGGATCACGTTCGCGCTGGCCACGAACGAGAACGGCGACGTGACGACCTCGTCGCCGCGCTCGACGCCGACCGCGCGCAGCGCGAGGTGCAGCCCGGCCGTGCCCGATGAGATCGCGCTCGCGTGCGAGACGCCCAGCCGGGCGGCGAACGCCCGCTCGAACTCAGGGATCCTGGGGCCGAGCGAGAGGACGCCGGAGCGCAGGACGTCGAGGACGGCGGCCTCCTCCGGCTCGCCGAGGACCGGCTGGGCGAGCGGCACGACCTCCGTGGCGACGCGCGGCGCGCTCATGCCGTGCCCGTGGGCGCGCCCCGGCGGTGGCCCGAGCGGCGCGGCAGCATGCCCGCCTCCAGCGAGTCCACCAGCGCGTCCCAGCTGGCCTCGATGACGTTCTCGTGCACCCCGATCGCGCCCCACGTGTCCATGCCGTCGGAGGCGTCGAGCAGCACGCGCGTGACCGCGGCGGTCGCCTTGGACTCGTCGAGGATGCGCACCTTGTAGTTGACGAGCTTGATGTCGGCGAGGTGCGGATAGGTCTCCGAGATCGCCTCGCGCAGCGCCCTGTCGAGCGCGTGCACGGGGCCGTTGCCCTCCGCGGTGCGCACGAAGCGCTCGCCCTCGACCCAGATCTTGATCGTGGCCTCGGTCATCACGCGGCCGTCCTCGCGCTTCTCGGCGATCACGCGCCAGGACTCCAGCCGGAACAGCGGCGAGTAGTCGCCGGTCTCGCGCTGGATCAGCAGGTCCAGCGAGCCGTCGGCCGCCTCGAACTGGAACCCGCGGTGCTCGAGCTCCTTGACGCGCTCGACGACGCGCGCGGCGTCCTCGGGGGCGAGCGAGCCGCCGGCGTGGCCGATCAGCGTGCCCTTGCCGGATAGCTCGGAGACCAGCACCTCGCGCGCGTTGCCGACGGCGGCGGGGTCGATGTGCTCGAACGTCGCCGGGTCGGCCGCGACGCCCGCGATGTGCATGCCGCCCTTGTGGGCGAACGCGTTCTTGCCGACGTAGGGCGCGTTCGGGTCGGGCGTCAGGTTCAGCAGCTCGGCCAGCAGGTGCGAGGCCTCGGTCAGCCCCTCGAGCGCCGGCAGGCAGTCGTGGCCCTGCTTGAGCTGCAGGTTCGGGACGATCGAGGTCAGGTTCGCGTTGCCGCAGCGCTCGCCGTAGCCGTTGAGCGTGCCCTGCACGAGCACGGCGCCCTCCGCCACGGCCGCGAGCGAGTTCGCCACGCCGCACTCCGCGTCGTTGTGGGTGTGGATGCCGACCGGGATGCCCGTGGCGGCGACGGCGCGCACGGCGTCGGCGACCTCGTGCGGCAGCGACGCGCCGTTGGTGTCGCACAGCGTCACGTTCTCGGCGCCGGCCTCGTACGCGGCGCGCACGCAGCGCAGCGCGTAGTCGCGATCTCCTCGCCAGGCGTCGAAGAAGTGCTCGGCGTCGTAGATCACGCGCTTGCCCTCGCCGGCGAGGAAGGCGACGGAGTCGGCGATCATCCGCAGGTTCTCCTCGGGGTCGACGCGCACGACCTTCTCGAGGTGCAGCGACCACGTCTTGCCGACCAGCGTGCAGACGGGCGCGAAGGAGGCCGCGAGCAGCCGCAGCGCCGGGTCCTGCTCGGCGCTGGAGTCGCGCCGGCGCGTCATGCCGAACGCGCACACGTCGGCTGCGAAGCGCTCGCTCGCGAGCCGCTCGAACAGCTCCTCCTCCTTCGGGTTCGAGGCCGGGAAGCCCGCCTCGATGAAGGGGATGCCGAGGTCGTCGAGCAGGTGCGCGACGCGCACCTTCTCCTCCGCGGAGAGCGACATCCCCTCCCCCTGCATCCCGTCGCGCAGGGTGGTGTCGTAGATCTGGATCCTGGTCACGTGGCCCTGGCCGGTGCGGGAACGACGTCCAGCCAGTGGGCGTAGCGCTCCGCGCGGCCGTGCAGCGCGTCCTCGAAGACGTTCTGGATCTCGCGCGTGACCGGCCCCGGCCGGCCCTCGCCGACCGGCTGGTCGTCGATCTCGCGCAGCGGCGTCAGCTCGGCGGCCGTACCGGTCATGAAGATCTCGTCGGCGAGGTAGAGCTCGCCGCGCGCGACGTCGCGCTCGACGACCTCGTAGCCGAGGTCGCGGGCGATGTCGATCGCGCTCAGGCGGTTGATGCCGCCCAGGATCGAGCTCGTGAAGCCCGGCGTGGCGATCCGGCCGTCCTTGACGACGAACAGGTTCTCGCCCGTGCCCTCGCAGACCATGCCGCGGTGGTCGAGCAGGATGCCCTCCTCGTAGCCGGCCTTGTCGGCCTCGATCTTGGCCAGCACGGAGTTGAGGTACTGCCCCGTGGCCTTGGCGGCCGGGATCAGGCTGTCGGGGCTGATCCGCCGCCACGAGGAGACCTTGCCGCGGATGCCGTTCTGCTTGCCCTCGTCGCCGAGGTAGGCGCCCCACTCCCAGACGGCGATCGAGACCTCGACGGGGCAGTCGAGCGGGAACAGGCCCATCGGCCCGGCGCCGCGGAACACGAGCGGGCGGATGTAGCAGGACTTGAGCCCGTTGCGGGTGATCGTCTCGTGCGTGGCGGCCCGCAGCTCCTCCTTGGAGTACGGGATCTCCATGTGGTAGAGCGCGGCCGACTGGAAGAGCCGGTTCAGGTGGTCGTCGTGGCGGAAGATCGCCGGCTGGCCGGCCGGGTTCTCGTACGCGCGCACGCCCTCGAAGACGCCCGTGCCGTAGTGCAGCGCGTGCGTCAGTACGTGAACCTTGGCGTCCTCGAAGGGGACCAGCTCGCCGTTCATCCAGATGAATTCGGCTTGGTTCACGTGAGTTCCTCCAGGACCGCCTCGGTGGCCTCGGCGGTGGTCGCGGTTCCGCCCAGGTCGGTGGTCCTCAGGCCACCTTCGAGCGCTCGGTCTACGGCCGATTCTACGGCAGCGGCGGCGTCCTCCCTGGCGAGTCCGTGCCGCAGCATCATCGCCGCCGACAGGATCATGGCCAGCGGGTTCGCGACGCCCTCCCCCGCGATGTCCGGCGCGGAGCCGTGCACGGGCTCGAACACGCCCGGCGTGCCCGGCTCCCCGAGCGACGCGCTCGGCAGCATCCCGATCGAGCCCGTGAGCATCGCGGCCTCGTCGCTGAGGATGTCGCCGAACATGTTCTCCGTGAGGATCACGTCGAAGTGGCGCGGGGTGGCGACGAGCTGCATCGCGGCGTTGTCGACGAGCACGTGCTCGAGCTCGACGTTCGGGAAGTCCTGGGAGTGCACGCGGCGCACGACCTCCCGCCACAGCCGCGAGGTCTCCAGCACGTTGGCCTTGTCGACGCTGGTCACGCGCGAGCGGGCGGCGCGGAAGGCGGTGCGGGCGATCCGCTCGATCTCGGCCTCGGAGTACTCGCACACGTCGTGGGCCTTGCCGTTCGCGCGGCCCTTGTCGCCGAAGTAGATGCCGCCCGTGAGCTCGCGCACGACGAGCAGGTCCGTGCGCTCGATCACCTCGCGCTTGAGCGGGCTGGCGTCGTAGAGCGCCGGCAACGCGCGGACCGGACGCAGGTTGGCGAACAGCCCGAGGCCCTTGCGCAGGCCGAGCAGCCCCTGCTCGGGCCGCGGCGAGTCCGGGTCGGTCGTGTCCCACTTCGGGCCGCCGACGGCCCCCAGCAGGACCGCGTCGGCGGCGCGGCAGGCCTCGAGCACCTCGTCGGTCAGCGCGGTCCCGTGGGCGTCGATGCTCGCGCCGCCGAACTCGTGCTCGATGTAGTCGAGGTCGGGCGCCACCTGCCCGAGCAGGCGCAGGGCGGCGTCGAGCACCTCGGGTCCGATCCCGTCTCCGGGCAGGGTCACGATCGTCGGCATGGAAGCGCCGAGCCTAGTGGCTAGTAGGCAGCGGAGGAGACGAGCGGCCCGAAGACCTTGCCGCTCAGGGGGCGCAGCAGGTCGCCCGGGAAGCCGTTGACGAGCGTCGCGGCCGCGGCGGCGTCGCCGCGCACGCGCGCGATCACGCCCGCGGGCGCCAGGTCGGCGCAGGGGCCGGGCAGCCCGCCCGAGCCGTGGCAGAGCGCGACGGCGCCCGCCACGTGCGGGGCGGCCTGGCTCGTGCCGGTGAAGGTGGAGGCCTTGCCGCCGAGGCCCGCGGAGGTGATGCAGGTGCCCGGCGCGGCGATCGCGTGGGCGGCGTCGGCGGCCTTGACCGCGTAGGCGGAGTAGGTGGCGGTGCGGTCGTCGAGCTCCTTCTTCGCGCACGAGGCCGGGCCGAGCGCGCCGGGCAGGCCGTCGGTGTCCGTGATCGCGGTCGCGGTGAGCACCTCCGGGTAGGCGGCCGGGACGGTGCGCGAGAAGTCGCCGCCGGCGTTGCCGGCCGAGACCACGAAGGTGACGCCGGCCGCGGTGGCGGCGCAGATCGCCTTGTGCTCTGAGTCGCGGCTGACCGTGCCGCAGGCGCCGTCGCTGAGGCCCGCGCCGCCGATGCTCATGTTCGCGGTCCGGATGTTGAGCTTCGCAGCGTTGGCCGCGACCCAGTCGATGCCGCAGAGGAACTGCGAGAGCGTGCCGACCGCGCGGTTGTTGAGCACCTTGACCGCGTACACGCGCGTGCCCGGGGCGACGCCGACGACGCCCCTGCCCGTGTTGCGTGCGGCGATGATGCCCGCGACGTTGGTGCCGTGGCCGTTGTCGTCCTGCGCGGCCGTGCCCGGCTTGACGCAGTTGGTGCCGGAGACGGCGTCGAGCTCCGTCGTGTTGGCGAGGTCGATGCCCGAGTCGATCACCGCGACGGCGGTGGTGGCCGGGGCGTGGGCCAGCGCGGCGGTCGCGCCGCCGGCGCGGCGGATCCCGGGCGGCGCGGTCTCCCCCGCCGCGAGCGCCTGCATGCCCATGGCGCGGATCTCGGCGTCCGGCTCGACGGAGCGCACGGCGGGGTCGGCGAGCAGCCGCTCGAGCTGCGGGCCGTTGAGGTCGGTCGCGAAGCCCGTGAGCGCGGCGTCGTAGCGGAGCTTCGGCGCGGGCAGCCGCGCCTCGCGGACCACCGCCGCGACGCTCGCGCCGTCGGCGAGCGTGACCACGTAGGGCGCCGCTCCGGCCGCGGGGGCGGCGGCGAGGCAGCCGGCCAGCGCGGCGAGCGAGATCGCCGGCCGCCTCACGTCCGGGACCTCGCGGGCAGCGGGGACACGGGCGCGAGCACGAACGTCGCCTCGCGGACGACGTGGGCGCAGCGGGCCGGCGGCAGCGGGCGGCAGAGCTCGAAGCCCTGCGCGAGGTCGCAGCCCATCTCGGCCAGCCGCCGCCGGGTCGCGTCGTCCTCGACGCCCTCGGCCGTGACCGTGAGGCCGAGGTTGCGGGCGAGGTCGATCGTCGAGCGGACGATCATGGCGTCGCTCTCGCTGGAGAGCATCGAGGACACGAACGAGCGGTCGATCTTGATCTCGTCGACCGGCAGCCGCTGGAGCTGAACGAGCGAGGAGAAGCCGGTGCCGAAGTCGTCGATCGCCAGACCGACGCCCATCGTGCGCAGCTCCTCGAGCACCCCGACGGCGACGCGGCCGCTCGGGACGGCGCGGCTCTCGGTGATCTCGAGCTGCAGCAGCGCGGGCGGCACGCCGGCGTCGTCGAGCAGCGAGCGGATCAGCCCCGGCAGGAGCGGGTCGGTGAGGTTGCGCGGCGAGACGTTGACCGAGACGCGCAGCGGGAGGCCGTCGGCCTGCCAGCGCCCGCACTGGGCGATCGCCGTCCGCAGCACGACGTCGGTGATGCGGGAGATCAGGCCGGTCTGCTCCGCGAGCGGGATGAAGCCGTCGGGCCCGATGCGCCCGAGCGTCGGGTGCTCCCAGCGCGCGAGCGCCTCGACGCCGACGGCCGGGCCGCCGCGCAGCGGGAACTTCGGCTGGTACTCGAGCACGAGCTCGCCCGTCTCGATCCCGCGCCGCAGCTGGGCGGCCAGCATCAGGCGGTCGACGGTGTAGTGGTCCTTGCCGGCGGAGTAGACCTCGACCGGGCGCTGCGCGGCCTTGGCGACGTAGAGCGCGACGTCGGCGCCGCGCAGCAGCTCGTCGGCGGCGGAGCCGTGGTCCGGGAAGCACGCCAGCCCGACGGTGGCGCGCACGTCGAGCAGGATCCCGTCGACCTCGAACGGCTCCTCCAGCGCGGTCACGAGCCGCTCCGCGACCTTGCGGCCGCGCTGCGCGTCGCAGGCCCCGGCCGGCAGGACCGCGAACTCGTCGCCACCGAGGCGGGCGAGCAGGTCGTCGCGCCCGAGCGCGCCGCGCATCCGCGCGGCGACGTCGCCGAGCAGGCGGTCGCCGTACGCGTGCCCGAGCGTGTCGTTGACCGCCTTGAAGTCGTCGAGGTCGACGAGCAGCAGCGTGAGCGGCCGGTGCTCGCCGCGCGCCGCGGCGAGCGCGCGGTCGAGGCGCTGGTGCAGCAGCAGGCGATTGGGGAGGTCGGTCAGCGCGTCGTGGAAGGCGCGGTGCGTGTCCAGCGCGGCGCGGCGGGCGCCGATCCAGAGGGCGAGCACCGGCAGCAGCGCGAGCGGGACGAGCGCCATGCTGGCCTCGGCCGACGCGGCCACGACCGGCGAGAGGGCGAGCACGAAGCCGGCCGTCAGGATCTGGAAGGGCAGGTCGCTGAGCAGGTAGCGCCCCGGCTGCTCGCCGATGATCAGCGCCACCCCGACGCCGGCGAGCACGTGGTTGAGCAGGAAGAACGCGGCGCCCGCGGCGAGCACGGCCGGCAGCGCGGAGGCGATCGTGCTGATCGGCGCCGCGTGGCCGAGCGCCTCGAGCACCAGCGCGGAGGCGGTGAGGGCGATCGCGTACTGCGCGGCGTTGAACGTCACCTTCACGGGCGCCAGGCGCGCGTGGACGTCGGCGATCGCGGACGCCGCCGCGTAGGCCAGGACGGCCGGCAGCAATCCGAACTCGAGCAGCATCGCGAACGCGAACGCCGTCGAGATCGCGACCCGGTCGGCGCCGTCGCGGCGCGGCACGTCGATCGGCATCAGCTCGCCGACGAGGACCAGCGCGGCCATCAGCCAGAAGCGCCAGTCATCCAGCGGCAGCGGGCCGCTGGTGACGGCGAGCACGCAGACGACCGCCGCGCCGAGCGCGGAGATCGTGGCTCCGTAGGCGCCGAAGCCCCGGCGGGGCGCCAGGGCGGTCGGAGCGGGCACGCCGGTCACGGCGCGCTCCGGGTCGTCAGCCGACCTTGCGGCCCTGGCCGGCGCCGGCCGGGCGGTTCTCGTCGACGTGGGTCACGGCGCCTCCGGGGGCGTTGTCGGCGCGGTTGCCGAGGGCATTCGCGGACGGGTTCGCCGAGGCGGTCCCGGCGGAAGCGGCCAGCCCGGCCGCGGTGGCCAGGATCAGGGTGAGGCGGGAGAGGCGCGAGCGGACGATCATCTGGACGACTCCTGGCTGCGGAGCATCAGCCGGATAGGGGGCACTTCCTCGCTTCCTCGACGGTCCACGTGGAGACATTGAGTCGAACGTTCGTCCACGCGGAAACCGGTGCGCTAATGACTACAAAGCGGTGGTCACGGGGCCGCTGCGCTCCCGCTGGGCCTCGTAGGCCTTGATGGGGTCGATCTGCTGGAGCGTGAGCGCGATGTCGTCGAGCCCGTTGAGCAGCCGGTGTCGGATCTCCTCATCGAGCTCGAATCCGATTGCGCGCCCGTCGAAGCGCACCTCGAGGTCCTCGAGGTCGATCTCGGCCTCGCCGGCCTCCATCAGCGCGCGCACGTCCTCGCCCCCGAGCACGACCGGCAGCAGGCCGATCTTCGTGCAGTTGGAGAAGAAGATGTCGGCGAAGCTCTCCGCCACGACGGCCTTGAAGCCGTAGTCCTCGAGCGCCCACGGGGCGTGCTCGCGCGAGGAGCCGCAGCCGAAGTTCGGGCCCGTCGCGAGGATCGGGTTGGCGGGCAGGTCCCAGCCCGGCTCGTGCTTCCAGTCGTAGAACAGGAACTCGCCGAAGCCCGTCCGCTCGATCCGCTTGAGGAACTGCTTGGGGATGATCTGGTCCGTGTCGACGTCGGCGCGGTCGAGCACGCTGACCTTGCCGGCCACTGTGCGGATGGGTTCCACTAGCTCCACTCCCGGATGTCGACGAAGCGGCCCTCGATCGCCGCGGCTGCGGCCATCTGCGGGGACACGAGGTGGGTGCGGCCGCCGCGGCCCTGGCGGCCCTCGAAGTTGCGGTTGGAGGTCGAGGCGCAGCGCTCGCCGGGCGCGAGGATGTCGGGGTTCATCCCCAGGCACATCGAGCAGCCGGCGCTGCGCCAGTCGAAGCCGGCGGCGCGGAAGACCTCGTCGAGCCCCTCCTGCTCGGCCTGGACCGCGACCTGCTGGGAGCCGGGCACGACCATCGCGTCGACGCTGCTCGCAACTTTGCGGCCCCTGACGACCTCGGCCGCCGCGCGCAGGTCGCCGATGCGCGAGTTGGTGCACGAGCCGATGAAGACGCGGTCGAGCGTGATCTCCTGCATCGGCGTCCCGGCCTCGAGCCCCATGTACTTGAGCGCGCGCTCGTCGCCGTCCGAGCGCGGCTGCGGGACGGCGTCGGTGACGGGGGCGACCATCGCGGGCGTCGTGCCCCACGTGACCAGCGGCGACAGCGCGGAGGCGTCGACGACGAGCTCCTTGTCGAAGCTCGCGCCCGGCTCGGTGCGCAGCTCGCGCCAGCCGGCCACGGCGGCCTCGAGGTCCGCGGGCGCGCCCGGGCGGGCCTGCTCCTCGAACCACGCGAACGTCGTCTCGTCGGGCGCGATCATTCCCGCCCGGCCGCCGCCCTCGATCGTCATGTTGCAGATCGTCATCCGGCCCTCCATCGAGAGCCCCTCGATCACCGGCCCGGCGTACTCGACGACGTGCCCGGCGGCGCCGCCGGTGCCCATCTGTCCGATCGTCCCGAGGATCAGGTCCTTGGCGGTGACGCCGAAGCCGAGCTCGCCGTCGTAGCGGATCAGCATCGAGCGCGGCTTGCGCTGCGCGAGCGTCTGGGTGGCGAGCACGTGCTCGACCTCGCTCGTGCCGATGCCGAAGGCGAGCGCGCCGAACGCGCCGTGCGTGGCGGTGTGGGAGTCGCCGCAGACGATCGTCATGCCGGGCTGGGTGACGCCGAGCTCGGGCCCGATCACGTGCACGATGCCCTGGCGGTCGGAGCCCATCGAGTAGACGGGGACGCCGAACTCCGCGCAGTTGCGCTCGAGCGCCTCGACCTGCACGCGCGAGAGCTCGTCGCGGATGCGCGCGGCCACGGGCGTGCCGTCGGTGGGCACGTTGTGGTCGGCGGTGGCGAGCGTGCGGTCGGGGCGGCGGACCGGGCGGCCGGCGAGCCGGAGCCCCTCGAAGGCCTGCGGGCTCGTGACCTCGTGGACCAGGTGCAGGTCGATGTAGAGCAGTCCGGGCGCCACCTCGTGCGCGGCCCAGATCTTGTCGAACAGCGTGCTCATGAGCGTCGGAGCCCCGCCGACACGACGGCGAGCAGGGCGGCCTCCTCCTTCCCGTGGTTCTCGAAGTGGTGCGGCAGGTCGGCGTCGAAGGTCACGCTGTCGCCGGCGCGCAGCTCGTGTCGCGCGTCGTCGATCAGCAGCATGACGGTCCCGGTCTCGACCACCGCGGTCTCGCGCGAGCCCGGCTCGTGCATCGGCGGGTCTCCGGGACCGCCCGTGGACGCGCCTGGTGCCAGCGTGTGGCGCGACACCTCGGCGCGCTGGCCGGGCAGCGGCGGGGTGAAGATCTCGTAGCGGTGGCCGTCGGAGCCGCCGCGGCGCCGTTCCTCGCGCCGGACGACGGTGACCGTCCCGTCCTCGTCGAGCCGCAGGAGCTGGCTCAGCCGCAGCTCGAGGCCGGCGGCGATCCGCGCGGCGACCTGCAGGGTCGGGCTCGTCTCCCCCCGCTCGACCTGCGAGAGCATCGGGGCGGAGACGCCCGAGCGCTCGGCGAGATCGCGCAGCGAGAGGTCCATCGCCTCGCGCAGCACCCGCACGCGCGGGCCGACGGAGACGACGAGCGGATCGACGGCGGTCGCCATACGTCTGTACGTTATCACGTACACGCCGATCCCGGGTAAGGCGCTCCCATGCGCCCGATCCTGCTCGCCCTGCTCATGCTGCTCCTCGCCCCGGCCGCCACGCTCGCGGCCAACGACCCGCGCCGCGGCGAGCAGTGGGGCCTCGACCTCGTGGAGTCCGACGCCGCCCACGCGACCGCCACTGGCGCCGGCGCGGTGATCGCGGTCGTGGACTCGGGCGCGCAGGCCGACCACCCGGACCTCGCGGGCCAGGTCCTGCCCGGCCACGACTTCGTCCAGGACGACGGCACGCCGCAGGACGGCAACGGCCACGGCACGCACGTGAGCGGGATCGCACTCGCGCTCGAGGGCAACGGCGTCGGCGTGTCCTCCGTGGCGCCGGGCGCGAAGCTGCTGCCCGTGCGCGTGCTCGACGACGAGGGCGCCGGCACCTCCGAGGACGTCGCCGCCGGCATCGACTGGGCGCGCACGCACGGCGCGGACGTCATCAACCTCTCCCTGGGCTCCGAGGTGCCGATCGTCGGGGCGATGGGCGGCGACGACATCGACGCCGCGATCCGGCGCGCGCTGGCCGCCGGGATCGTCGTGGTCGCCGCGGCCGGCAACAACGGCGTGCCGGTCTGCGAGCAGCCAGCGGCGAGCGAGGGGCTGCTGTGCGTCGGCGCCGTCGACAAGCGCAAGCAGCGCTCGGTCTTCTCCTCCTTCGGCAACGGGCTCGGCGTCGTCGCCCCCGGCGGGAGTCTGCTCGGCGGCGACGAGGACGTGCTCTCGACGGTCCCGCCCTCGACCTACGACTACTACGCCGGCACCTCGCAAGCCGCGCCGCACGTCGCCGGCGTCGCCGCGCTGCTGGTCGGCGAGGGGCTGCAGGGGCAGTCGGCGGTCAGGCGCATCCTCGACACCGCGACCGACCTCGGGCCCGCGGGCGACGACCCCGAATACGGCTACGGCCTCGTCAACGCGCGGGCCGCGGTGGCGGGCCTCGGCTCCGGCTCCGGCTCCGGCGGCTCAGGCGGCGGCGCCGGCGGCGGGCCGTCGGGCGGCGCCGGTGGCGGCAGCGCCCTGGAGCCGTTCGTGCGCGTCCGGCGCCGCCAGGCCGCGCTGCGGCGCGGGGTCCGGGTGCGGCTGCGCGCGCCGGCGGCCGGCCGCGCGCGCGTCCGGGTCCGCTCCCGCGGGCGCACGATCGCGCGCAAGCTCCGCACGGTCCCGGCCGGCCAGGCCCGCACGCTCGTCGCCCGCCTGAATCGGCGCGGCCGCCGGATGGCCCGCCGCCCCGGCGCGCTGCGGGCGAAGGTGCTCGTCCGGCTCCCCGGCGAGAGCCGCGACCGCGTGCGGCGGATCCGGATCGTGGGCTGAGCGACCGGGCCGGGCGGCGAGGATTGGCGCACGCAGACCGTTGCGCCGGATGCTCAGATCCGTCAACCAGGGACACGCTCGGCTACAACCCTCGGATGCCCGTACCCGTGAGCGCGCTCCCGGACGTCCTCGTGCTCGGCGTCGGCGGCACGCTCGGCGAGGCGTGGCTGCGCGGGCTCCTGAGCGGGCTGGAGTCGGCGTCGGACCTGGACTTCCGCCGCTGCGAGCACTTCGTCGGCTCCTCCGCGGGCTCGATCGTGGCCGCCTCGCTGGCCGGCGGGCGCCGGCCCGAGGCCGGCGACCGCGCGGCGCGGGCGTGGGCCGAGGCCACGCCGGACGACGTTCCCGCCCCCGGGCTGCTCGGCCGCGCGGCGCGCGGGGCGGGCCGCTTCGGCGCGGCCGCCGCGAGCCCGCTGGTCCCCGTCGCGCTGGCCGGCACGGCGCCGGCCGGGCGCTTCGTGCGGGCGGCGGCGCTGCGGGCGGTGCCGGAGGCGACGCGCACGCTCGGCGGCCTGGGCCGGCAGCTCGACGCGCTCGGCGCGCGCTTCGACGGGCGCCTGCGGATCTCCGCCGTCGACCGCCGAAGCGGCCGCCGGGTGATGTTCGGGGAGCCTGGAGCGCCGCACGCCGAGGTGTCGCAGGCGGTGCTCGCCTCGTGCGCGGTCCCGGGGATCTTCGCGCCGGTCCGGATCGCGGGCCGCGAGTACGTCGACGGCGGCGTCTGGAGCCCGACCAACCTCGACGCGGCGCCGGCCGGGCGCGGGGCGACCGTCCTCTGCCTCGTCCCGACCGCGCTCGAGGGCGGCCTCGCCCCGCTGCGGGCGTTCTCCCTCACCGCCGTGGCCACCGAGACGCTCGCCGTGCGCTCGCGCGGCGCCGAGGTCCGCACGATCGTGCCCGACGCCGGCTCCGCCGCCGTGATGGGCGCGAACCTGATGGACGCCCGCCGCAGCGAGGCGGTCCTCGACGCGGCCTTCGCGCAGGGCCGCACGCTCGCCGGCTAGGCGAGGATCTCGACGTCGGCCGGCGCGATCGCGCGGCCCTCGGAGACCTCCCAGACGGAGCCCTCGCTGCGGCATTCGTAGGTGACCCGGCGCTCGCCCTTCGCGTACTCGTGGTAGACGAGCTCGCCGCTCTTGCCCGCCGACGCGCGCTCGACGCTGCGGTAGGCGGCGCGGCCGCTCATCAGCAGCGGGAACCGCTCGCCGCCGTGCTCGATCTCGGGGCCCCCGTCGGGGACGAAGTCGAGCATGGCGCTGGAGTCGTAGACGACGACCGCGTCGTCGGGTTCGGCGGGGATCTCGAGCCACAACGAGCGGCCCGACTGGTCGCTGGAGAGCCGGTGCTCGAACCAGACGCAGCCGCCCTCCTCGAAGCGGATCGTGCGCTCGATCACGTAGTCCTCCGCGTCGACGCGCACGGCGGCCCCGGGGCGCAGGGCGGTCAGCTCATCCCACGTCGCCACGCTACGGGGCCGGGGTGAGCTGCGGGTCGGCGTTCTCGGCCTCCGCGGCGTCGGCGGCCGCGGCGACGCGGCGCTCGGCGTTGGAGAGCGCGCGGACGTAGGCGAGCGCGGCGGCCTCGATGATGTCGGTCGAGACGCCCTGGCCGCCCGCGGACTGGCCGGCGACCTCGAGCACCACGCTGGCCTCGCCGAGCGCGTCCTGGCCGCCCGTGACCGAGTCGATCCGGAACTCGCGCAGCCGCGCCTCTCGCCGGGTGGCGGCGTTGATCGCGCGGAAGATCGCGTCGACCGGGCCGTCTCCGGTGAAGTCGCCGCGCACGGTCTCGCCGTCCGGAGTGACCAGCTCGACGGTGGCGTGCGGCGGGCGCCGGGAGGAGGCCTCGACGTCGAACCACGACAGCGTGTAGGCGCGCAGCTCGTCGCGCAGCTCGTCGGTGACGAGCGCCTCGAGGTCCAGCGCGGAGACCTGCTTCTTCTTGTCCGCGATCTCCTTGAAGCGCTTGAACGCGGTGTTGAGCGCCTGGCCGTCGATCTGGAAGCCGAGCTCCTGCAGCGCCTCGCGCAGCGCGTGGCGGCCGGAGTGCTTGCCGAGCACGAGTGAGTTGGCGTCGAGGCCGACGGTGGTCGCGTCCATGATCTCGTAGGTCGAGCGCTCCTTGAGCACGCCGTCCTGGTGGATGCCGGACTCGTGCGCGAACGCGTTGCGGCCGACGATCGCCTTGTTGGGCTGGACGGGGTAGCCGGTCAGCCGCGAGATCATGCGGCTCGTGCGCGCGATCTCGCGCGTGTTGACGCCCGTCGTGAGGCCGATGTCGGCCTCGCGCGTGTGCAGCAGCATCACGATCTCCTCGAGCGACGCGTTGCCCGCGCGCTCGCCGATGCCGTTGATCGCGCACTCGACCTGGCGCGCGCCGGCCTGCACGCCGGAGAACGAGTTGGCGACCGCGAGCCCGAGGTCGTCGTGGCAGTGCACCGAGAGCACCACGTCGCGCAGCGCCGGCACGAGCGCGTACAGGCGGCCCAGGAAGCGCGCGTACTCATCGGGCATGGCGTAGCCGACGGTGTCGGGGATGTTGATCGTGGTCGCGCCCTCGTCGATCGCGATCTGCAGCACCTCGGCCGTGAACTCCACGTCGGCGCGGGTGGCGTCCATCGGCGAGAACTCGACGTCCTCGCACAGCGAGCGGGCGTGCGCGACCGCCGCACGGGCCGACCCCTTGACGTCCTCGCGCGTGGACTGCAGCTGGTGGGTGATGTGGATGTCGCTGGTGGAGATGAAGGTGTGGATGCGCGGCCGCTCCGCCTCGCGTACCGCGTCGGCGGCGCGCTCGATGTCGGCCGCATGAGCGCGCGCGAGGCCGGCGATCACTGGGCCGTGCACCTCGCGGGCGATCGTGCGCACGGCCTCGAAGTCACCCGGCGAGGCGGCGGGGAAGCCGGCCTCGATCACGTCGACGCCCAGGCGCGCGAGCTGGTGCGCGATCTCGAGCTTCTCGCCGGGGTTCAGCGAGATGCCCGGCGACTGCTCGCCGTCGCGCAGGGTGGTGTCGAAGATGATGACGCGCTCGCTCATTGGTGCTCCTGTCAGTGGGCTTCTCCTGGGTCCTTCTTCAGCTGGGTTCGCGGCTACGCGGCCGCCACGCGCTATTCCCCCCGAAGGGGGAGGAGAAGAAGAAGGAGGGAGAGGCCGGTGCGAGCCATGTCCGCGGTCCAGCGTATCAACGCGAGACGTGGATTCCGAGGGCCTTGGGGGCCGCGCAGACCGCGCGGGTGAGCGGGTCGGGGCGGCGGCCCTGGGCCTCGATCCGCTCCTTGCGCAGGAAGGCGGCGCGGACGACCATCCCGCCGGCCCAGGCGAGCGGCTCGGGCGGGACGGGCGGCGGGTCGCCGGCCTCGAGCTCCACCTCGGGCGTCTCCCCCACGGCGCGGGCGGCGAGGATGCGCCCGGCGAGGTGCGAGGGGCCGACGCCGTTGCCCGTGAAGCCGAACGCGTAGTGGACCGGCGCGCCGTCGAGCGTGCCGACCTGCGGGAGGTGGCTCGGGGAGACGTCGATCGGGCCGCCCCAGGCGTGCGTGATCGCGCGGCCCTCGAGCTGCGGGAAGAACTCGCGCAGATGCGCGGCGGTGCGCTCGACCGTCTTCGCGTCGCGCTCGACGCGGCCGCCGAGGCGGGCGCCGAAGGCGAACGGGCCGCCGCCCCAGCCGAACACGATCCGGCCGTCGTTCGTGGTGCGGAAGTAGTGCACGAACGTGCGGCAGTCGGTGATCGACTCTCCCCCGGTCCAGCCGAGCTGGTCGAGCACGTCGGGCACGGGCTCGGTGAGCACGATGTGCGACGAGGTGACCGCGAGCCGGTGGCGCAGCGGGCGCACCCCGCGCGCCGCCGCGTTGACCGCGAGCACGGCGCTGCCGGCCCGCACGCTGCCGCCCTCGGTCTCGGCGACCACGCCGGCGCCCGCGCGCAGGGCCCGGACGCGCGAGTGCTCGAACACGCGCGCGCCGGCGCGGATCACGCGGTCGCGCAGGCCGAGCGCGAGCCGCGCCGGGTGCACGGTGGCGTCGCCGGGCGCGTACACGGCGCGGCGGAGCAGCGGCGAGCCGCAGCGGGCGCGCGTCGCGGCCGCGTCGAGCGGGACGAGCGGCGCGCTCGCCGTCACGGGGGCGGCCCCCCGCGGCGCGCCGGCCACGCCGGTGTCCCACGCGGCCGCCTCGAGCCGGTCGAGCACCGCGTCCTGCGCCTCCGAGCCGGAGGCGAGCAGGAAGCCGCGCCGGCGGAACCACGCGTCCACGCCCTGCTCCTCGCACCAGGCGCCGATCTGCGTGACGCTGTCCTCCGAGGCGCGCGCGGCCGCCAGCGCCCGCTCGCGGCCGAAGCGGTCGACGAGGTCGGGCAGGTTGGTCCACAGCGTCTCGGCGAAGCCGCCGTTGCGCCCGCTCGGCCCGTGGCCGCAGACGCCGGCCTCCAGCAGCGCGACGCTCGCGCCGCGCTGCAGCAGCTGCCAGGCGGTCCACAGGCCGGCGTAGCCGCCGCCCACGATCACGACGTCGGCGCGCTGGTCCCCGCGCAGCGGCGCAGCAGGCGCGACGGGGCCGGCCTCCGCCAGCCACCAGCCGTGGGCGTCGTGCCTCACGCGGCGAAGAAGCGCTCCGAGGCGTCGGCCAGGACCGCCTCGGTCTTGGCGACCATCTCGTCGAGCTCCTCGCGCGTGCAGACCAGCGGCGGCGAGAGGTGCAGCACGGCGTCACCGCGGTCGTCCGGGCGGGCGATCAGGCCCTCCTCGAGCAGCCGCCCGGTGAGGAAGCCGCGCAGCAGCGCCTCGCGCTCGTCGGCGTCGAAGCGCGTGTCGTCCTCGTCACGCACCAGCTCCAGAGCCCAGAAGAAGCCCTCGCCGCGCACGTCGCCGACGATCGGGATGCGGTCCTTGAGCTCGTGCAGCCGGTCGCCGAGGTATCCCTCGAGCGCGCGGACGTTCTCGAGCACGCCCTCTCGCTCGAAGATCTCGATGTTGCGCAGCGCGATCGCCGCCGCGACCGGGTGGCCGCCGTAGGTGATGCCGTGCAGCAGCATCCGCTTGTCGTCGTACAGCGGCGCGGCGATCTTGTCGGAGACGATCACCGCGCCCATCGGCGCGTACGCCGACGTGATGCCCTTCGCGCACGTGATGAGGTCCGGCGTGGCGCCGTAGCGGGGCGCGGCGAACCACTCGCCGAAGCGCCCGAAGCCGGTGATGACCTCGTCGGCGACGAGCGCGATGCCGTACTTGTCGGCCAGCTCCCGCATTCCGGCCCAGTAGCCCTCGGGCGGGACGAGCGCGCCGCCTGCGTTCTGCACGGGCTCGGCGATGATCATCGCGATCGTCTCCGGACCCTCGGCCACGATCGTGTCCTCGAGCTCCTTGAGCAGGTCGGGCCGCTCGCCGCGGAAGTCGTTCGTGTTGGAGATCCGCACGACGGGGATCGGCGCCTGCCCGAAGGGCTCCTTCATCGTCTTGACGCCGGTGAACGAGAGGGCGCCGAGCGTGACGCCGTGGTAGGCGATGCTCCGCGCGATCGCCTTCGTGCGCTGCTGCTCGCCGCGCGCCACGTAGTACTGGCGCACGAGCTTCCAGGCCGCTTCGACGGCCTCCGAGCCGCCGTTGGTGAAGAACACGCGATTGAGATCGCCGGGGGCGCGCTCGGCCAGCGCCTCGGCGAGGCGGATCGCCGGCGGGTGCGCGGTCGCCCAGTTGGTGTTGAAGGCCAGCGAGGACAGCTGCTGGGACGCGACGGAGGCCATCTCCTCGCCGAACGAGTAGCCGAGCTGCGAGCAGAACAGGGACGACAACCCGTCGAAGTAGCGCTTGCCGTCGGTGTCGAAGACGTAGACCCCCTCGCCGCGGTCGAGCACCAGCAGCGGCTTGCCCTCCGGCCCGTACGCGCCGTTGCGCGTGAAGTGCATCAGGAGGTGGCGGTGGGCGAGGTCCTGGAGGTCGTCGGTCGCGAGCTGGTCCGTGGCGGTCATGCCGGTGATGGTGCCACGGGACGTATCGTCGCGCCATGGACGGCGAGGACAAGAGGCGTCGCCGCGTGCGGGCGCAGCGGCTGGCTCCGCGCGGCCGCGACGTCGTCGAGGTGGTGCGCCACGTGTGCGGGATCCAGGCCCAGGACGCGACCGCCGCGCGCCTTTCGGTGCGCGCGCGCTGCGAGGGCGCGACCGCGGTTGACGGCCTCGTCCGGACCTGGGCTTGGCGCGGCACGCTGCACCTGCTCGCGCCCGAGGACGTCCCCTGGGTGCTGTCCGCCGTCGGACCATGGCGCGAGACGGCGCGCTGGCGGCAGCTCGGGCTCGACGAGGCCGTCTACGAGCGGGCTCGCGCGACCATCCTCGACGCGCTCCCGGCCGGCAGGGCCGAGCTGCGTGAGCGGCTCGGCGCCGACGGCGAGGGCCAGCGCCTGCCCCACCTCACGGCCCGCGTCGCGCGCGAGGGCCTGCTCGAACTGCGCCTCGACGATACGTACGCCGCGCTCGACCTCCCGCCGCTGCCGCCGCGCGAGCGGGCGCTCGAGGAGCTCGGCAGCCGCTATGCAGCCGCCTTCGGCCCGTCGACGCCGAAGGACCTCACCAAATGGTCCGGTGTCCGCGGCGCCCCGCACCGGCCCGGCGACCAGGCGCCCGCTCCGCCCAGCGTCCGCCTCCTTCCCGCCTTCGACACGTACCTGCTCGGCTACGCGGACCGCGCCGACGTGGTCGCCCCCGAGCACGCCCGGCGCGTGTTCCCGGGCGGCGGTTGGGTCCATCCCGTGGTGCTCGTCGATGGCCGCGCCGCCGGGACCTGGGCGATCAAGCGCGGAGAGGTCGTCGTGGAGGCCTTCGAGCCGCTCCCCGACCTCTCCGACGAGATCGCCGACGTACTCCGCTTCTTACAAACAGGCCGGACATAGAGGCCAATCCCTGCCGCTCTGTACATTGCGGCTTCGCGTCGCAATCGATTGGGTGGGGCCAACCGGGAGGAGGGTCCCGGGGGAACGCACGAGATGGCCATCACAGAGAACGCAGCCCACGGCCCGCGGGTGAAGGCCGGTACCGTCTGGATCGAGGACATGAGCACGTACGCGCTACAGGAGCACACGGCGGTCTCCTACGACGCGGTGTGCCCGCGATGAGCGAGACCTCCGCGACGCCCACTCCGGCGTCCAAGGACGACGCGTTCGCGGCGCTCGGCGGCGCCGAGGCGGACATCCACCTCGAGAAGGTCACGAAGCGCTTCGGCGAGATGACCGCCGTCGACGAGCTCACGCTCTCGATCGAGCGCGGCGCGTTCTACGCGATGCTCGGCCCGTCGGGCTGCGGCAAGACCACGACGCTGCGGATGATCGGCGGCTTCGAGGACCCGACCGCCGGCCGCGTGTTCCTCGGCGGCGACGAGGTCACCCAGCAGCCGCCCTACAAGCGCGACGTCAACACGGTCTTCCAGTCCTACGCGCTGTTCCCGCACCTCAACGTCGAGCGCAACGTGGGCTTCGGCCTGGAGCGCAAGAAGGTCTCCAAGTCCGAGGTCAAGCAGCGGGTCGGCGAGGCGCTGGAGCTCGTCCAGCTCGGCGGCCTCGGCAAGCGCAAGCCCGGGCAGCTCTCCGGCGGCCAGCAGCAGCGGGTCGCGCTCGCCCGCGCGCTCGTCAACCGCCCGCGCGCCCTGCTGCTCGACGAGCCGCTCGGCGCGCTGGACCTGCGCCTGCGCAAGCAGCTGCAGATCGAGCTCAAGCGCATCCAGCAGGACGTCGGCATCACCTTCGTGCACGTCACGCACGACCAGGAGGAGGCCATGACCATGGCCGACACCATCGCCGTGATGAACGAGGGCCACATCGAGCAGGCCGGCACCGCCTCCGACCTCTACGAGCGCCCGCGCACCGAGTTCGTCGCCAACTTCCTCGGCGTCTCCAACCTCGTCGACGCCAAGCTCACCGCGACGCAGGGCGAGACCTCCTCCGTCGAGACCCACGACGGCGCGCAGTTGACGCTGCCTTCCGACCGCATCGGGGGCGGGCGGGATCCAATTCTGCCGTGCGCGTCGGCGTGCGCCCGGAGAAGATCACGCTCGTGCCCGCCGGCCAGGACTGCCCCGACGGCGCCAACGTCCTGCGCGGCACCGTCGTCGTCGCCGCCTTCCTGGGCGTCTCGATCCAGTACCTGATCCGGGCGGCCGGCGGCGAGGAGCTGACCGTGTTCGCCCAGAACGCCGAGGGCGAGGGTCCGGACGCGCTCGGGGTCGGGCGCGAGGTCCAGCTCGCCTGGCAGCCGCAGCACACCTTCGTCGTAGCCAAGGAGACCACGAATGCCGAGTGACCCCCGTTTCGAGCGCGCCCTAGAGGAGTACTTCTTCTCCGAGCAGCTGTCGCGGCGGCGCTTCCTCGGGCGCACCGGCTCCGCCGGGCTCGCACTCGGCGGCATGTCGGCCCTGCTCGCCGCGTGCGGCGGCGTCGAGGGCACCGCCGAGGAGGACAAGGGCGAGAGCGAGAAGAAGGTCGCCTCCGTCAGCCACCCCAAGACCGAGATCGGCAACTGGACGTTCTCGAACTGGCCGCTCTACATCGACAAGTCCGTCATCAAGGACTTCAACAAGGAATACGGCGGCAAGTGCAAGTACGTCGAGGAGATCAACGACAACTTCGAGTTCTTCGGGAAGATCCGCCAGCAGCTCGAGCAGGGCACCCCGATCGGCCGCGACATCATCACGCCGACCGACTACCTCGCCTCGCGCCTCGTGCGGCTCAACTACGTCGAGCCGATCGACAAGAAGAACGTCCCCAACGCGGCGAACATGGCCGACAACCTCAAGTCGATCAACTACGACCCCGAGCGCAACTTCTCGATGCCGTGGCAGTCGGGCGCGATCGGCCTGGGCTACAACATCAAGAAGACCGGGCGCGAGCTGAACAGCATCAAGGACCTCTTCGACCCGAAGTTCAAGGGCCGGGTCACGATGCTCTCGGAGGCCTACGACTCGGCGACCACCGTCCTGCTCGGTGACGGCGTCGACGCCTCGAAGGCGACGATCGACCAGATCCTCGGCGCGATCGAGAAGATCGACAAGGCCAACCGCGACGGGCAGTTCCGCCGCTTCACCGGCAACGACTACACGACGGACCTCGCGAAGGGCAACGTGTGGGTCTCGCTGGCCTACTCGGGCGACCTGATCCAGCTGCAGTCCGACAACCCGGACCTGCGCTTCGCCTACCCCGAGGAGGGCGCGATGCTCTTCACGGACAACATGATGATGCCGGCCAAGGTCGAGCACCCGTACGCGGCCGAGACGATGATGAACTACGTCTACGAGCCCGAGGTGGCGGCCAAGATCGCGGCCTACGTCAACTACATCCCGCCGGTCAAGGGCGTCAAGGAGCTGTTCGAGAAGTCAGACCCGGAGCTCGCGGAGAACCAGCTGATCTTCCCGCCGGACGACGTCGCCTCGCGCCTGAAGCCGTACCCGGCGCTCTCGCCCGGTGACGAGCGCAAGATGCAGGAGGCGATGGCGCAGGTGACCGGGGCCTAGATGCTCTCGCTCCAGCGGCGGCGCAAGCTGCTGCCCTGGCTGTTCCTGGCGCCCGGGCTGGCGTGGCTGCTGGTGTTCTTCGGCATCCCGCTGGTCAACCAGTTCTTCGTCTCGCTGCAGACGGGCGACCCCGAGACGGGGTACGTCTTCGACTGGAACTTCGGCGTCTACTCGGACGCGATCAACGACTACCACGAGCAGTTCCTGCGCTCGGTCGGCTATGCGGCGACCGCGACGGTCCTGTGCTTCGTGATCGCGTTCCCGCTCGCCTACTTCATCGCGTTCAAGGGCGGCCGCTTCAAGAACTTCATGCTGCTGCTGATCATCCTGCCGTTCTTCGTCAGCTACGTGCTGCGGACGGTGTCCTGGCAGCTGATCCTGGCCGACAACGGCTGGGTCGTGTCACGGCTGCAGGACGTCGGCCTCGTCTCCAGCGACGGGCGGCTGCTGGCCACGCGCACGGCCGTGATCGCCGGCATCACCTACAACTTCCTGCCCTTCATGGCGCTGCCGCTGTACGTGTCGCTGGAGAAGATCGACCGGCGGCTGATCGAGGCGGCGACCGACCTCTACGCGAGCCGCGCGACCGCGTTCCGCAAGGTCACGCTGCCGCTCGCGCTGCCCGGCCTGTTCGCGGGCACGCTGCTGACGTTCATCCCCGCCACGGGCGACTTCATCAACGCCGCCCTGCTCGGCACGCCGCGCCAGTTCATGATCGGCAACGTCATCCAGTCGAAGTTCCTGGTCATCCTCGACTACCCGACGGCGGCCGCCCTGTCGTTCCTGCTGATGGCCTTCATCCTGCTCGGGATCTTCCTCTACGCCCGGGTGCTGGGCACCCGCAACCTGACCGAGGCGGCGCTCTAGATGGAGTCGCGCGGGGACCGGATCCGCGGCTGGGCGCTCGGGACGTGGGCGGCGCTCGGCCTCCTGTACCTGTTCATCCCGGTCTTCATCGTGGTCCTGTTCTCGTTCAACGACAACAAGGGCCGCTTCAACTTCACCTGGCAGGGGTTCACGCTCGACCACTGGGCGGAGCCGTTCGCCAACCCGGACCTCGCCACCGCGCTGAAGAACTCGGTGCTGATCGCGATCATCGCAACGCTGATCGCGACCGCGCTCGGCACGTTCATGGCGCTGTCGCTCGTGCGCTACCGGTTCCGGGGGCGCAGCAGCGTCGACTTCTTCGTCTTCCTCCCACTCGCCACGCCGGAGGTGGTGCTCGGCGCCGCGCTGCTCGCGCTCTTCCTCCAAGCGGGGACGAACACCGGCTTCGCGACGATCGTCATCGCCCACGCGATGTTCACGATCTCCTACGTGGTGGTGACCGTGAAGGCGCGATTGGAGGGGATGGACCGCCACATCGAGGAGGCGGCGATGGACCTCGGGGCGACCGAGTGGGCGACGTTCCGCAAGGTCACGCTGCCGATGATCGCCCCCGGCGTCGGCGCAGCGTCGCTGCTGGCCGCCGCGATCTCGATCGACGACTACGTGATCACGAGCTTCAACGCCGGCCAGACGCAGACGTTCCCGCTGTTCATCTTCGGCGCCACGCGCCAGGGCGTCCCGCCCGAGGTCAACGTGCTCGCGACCGCGCTGCTGGTGATCGTGCTGATCCTGATGGCGCTCAACGTCGTCGTGCAGCGCCGGCTGGCCAAGCGCGACGCGGTGCGCGCCGTCGCCGAGGCGCACGAGCAGCGGCTCCCCGCATAGGGTCCTCACCCCAACCGCGCTGACGAAACGTCCATCGCGGGTCAACTCGCGCGGCTCTGCGCCGATGACCCAGGGTGATGTCGGACCGATCCCGCTGGAGCATCCCCGCGCTGCTGTTCGCGCTCGCCGCCGCGCCCGCCGTCCTGGTGGCGCTGCTCGGCAAGACGATGATCATGCCGCCGGCGCCGGTGCACTTCGGCGTCGTGCTCGCCGCCGCGGGCATCGCGGCCTGCGCCGCCGCCGCGCTCACCCGCGCGGGCTGGCGCGCTGCCGACGGCCGCGCGATGCTGCTCGGGACCGCGTTCTCGACGATGACCGCGCTGCTGGCCGTGCACGGGCTCACGACGCCCGACGTGCTGGTCGGCAAGAACGGGACGACCGCCTTCGCCGGCGGCCTCGGCATCCCGGTCGGCACCGCGATCCTCGCGCTGACCGCGCTGCCGGCGCTGCGGCGCACGCGCCGCGTAAGGGCGCTGCTCGCCCTCCAGATCGTGCTCGGGATGAGCGTGATCGCGCTGGGCGCGATCGGGATCGCGTACCCGACGCTCGTCCCCAAGGTCCCGACCGCCGGCTCCGACGCCGCCTACGCGCTGCTCGCCTGCGGCCTCTCCTTCTGCGTGCTGCTCACCCACCGCGCGACGCGCACGTTCTGGCTCTCGCGCCGCCCGGCCGACCTGCTGGTCGCCGTCGGCTGCATCTGGCTGGGCGTCTCGCTCGTCGCGCAGCTCGTGATCGGCCCGATGACGCTCGGCTACTACCTCGGCCACGGGCTCGAGCTCGCCGCCGTCGCGATGATCGCGATCCCGGCCTCGCGCGACATCGCGCGGACCGGCGCCTCCTTCCCGCTCGTCGGCGATCTCGCGGCGACCGACCTCGTCGCCTCCGAGGAGGCCTACCTCGGCCCGCGCGTGCGCGCCCTGATGGTCCGGCTCGCCGAGCGCGACGGCTCCACCGAGGAGCACACCCGCCGCGTGGCGATCCTCGCCGCCCAGGTCGGCGAGGAGCTCAAGCTCCCCGCCACGACGCGCCGCCACCTCGCCGTCGGCGGGCTGCTGCACGACATCGGCAAGCTCTCCGTGCCGCTGGAGATCCTGCGCAAGCCCTCCGGGCTGAGCGACGCGGAGTACGCGGAGATCAAGCGCCACCCCGAGGCCGGCCGCCGCCTGCTCGAGGAGCTCGGCGGCTTCTCCCCCACCGTGCGCGACCTCGTCTCCGACCACCACGAGCGCCTCGACGGCCGCGGCTACCCGCGCGGCCTGACCGAGGAGGAGCTGCCGCTGCACACGCGCATCCTCACGGTCTGCGACGTCTACGACGCGCTCGTCTCCGACCGCGTCTACCGCTCCGCCTGGACGCCCGAGCGCGCCTTCGAGCTGCTCCGCGACGACGCCGGCAGCGCGTTCGACGAGCGCTGCGTCGAGGCGCTCGCGCGCGTGGCCGGGCTGGAGGCCGAGGCCGCACCGGACTGGGTCGCCGACATCGCCACCGGGCCGGCGCGCACCTCGCACCTGCCGGGCTCGCTGCGCCCGGCCGGCTAGTCCCGCCCGTTCCGGCGCAGCACGCCGACCGCCGCGACGGTCGCGAAGCCGCGCCAGTCGAGCTTGCCCGCGGGCGAGCGCGACTCGAAGTCCACCGTCCAGCCGCCGTCGGCCTGCTGGCCGGCGGCGAGCCGGTCGAGGTCGGCCTCGACCACCCTCGGGTCGAAGAGCGACCGCGACGGGGCGCCGGGGTACGGCGAGATGTCCAGCGGGCGCAGCTTCTCGTCCTCCGCGCCGCCGTGGACGGCGACGTGGCCGTCGTCGGGGACCATCGCGCCGAGCCTGCCCAGCAACTCGGCGGCCTCGGGGCGGTGGGCGTGGACGGCGTCGAGGAACTGGATGCAGAACGCGAGCACGTAACCGCCGGGCGCCTGCTCGAGCTTCGCGATGGCGTCGAGCGTGTAGCCGGTCGCTCGCTCCAGCCACGGGTGGCCCGCGACCGCCTCGACCTTCCAGGCGCGTGCCGCGACCACGCTCGTGATCTGCAACGACGACTCGCTCGGGTCGGCGCCGTGCCACCACGGGCCCGAGCCGGCGGTGATGGACATCGGCACGGCCATCGGCAGGCCGCCGTCAGGGAGCGTCGCTCGCTCGAGCCAGTCGCACAGCGCGACGGCCCGGGGCGTGGTCGCGGGCGCGACGTCGTGGAAGACCTCGAAGGCGTGCAGCGCGGCGGCGGGCTGGCTCTCGGGCGAGCGCAGGTCGCCTTCCAGTCCCCAGCCGTAGCCGCCGTCCGGGTTGCCGTAGCCCTCCAGCGCGGCGAGCGTGCCGGCGGGGTCGGCGCCGCCGTCGAGCAGCTCGAAGCGGCGGCGGTCGAGCACGCGGGCATGGGTGGCCATGAAGTCCCGCGCGGCGTCCATGTCGATCGTCATGGCGTCATGCTCGCGCGTCGGGCGGCGCGAGTCTTGTCGGAAACGGACACGCCACGGCCACCTCGTGCGAGGTGCTCGTGCGCGCCGGCCACCCCGTGTACGGCAGGGGCCTCGACCGCCGCGAGCCGGCCGATCCGACCGCCTAGGCCGACAGGCTGAGCGCGCGGCCCGCGATGAAGCCGTCGGACGCGACGATGTCGTCGATGACCGCCTGGGGCACCGGCGCGTCGGTCGTGACCGCCATGACGGCCACGTCGGAGCCGGCGCCGCCCTCGTCGCCCGGCGAGAGCCGGCCGACGGCCGCGTTGGAGATGTTCACGCCGTGCTCGCCGAAGCAGGTGCCGACGCGGCCGACCATGCCGGGGACGTCGCTGTAGCGGAACAGCGCGAGGTACTCGTCGTCCATCTGGAGGTTGAAGCGCTGCCCCCAGGCCTCGAGCAGGTGCGGGCGGTGCAGGCGGCCGAGGGTCGTGCCGACCACGCGCACGCGCTCGCCGCCGGAGATCACGGAGATCCGCACGAGGTCGGTGAAGTCGCGCGCGACGACCTCCTTGCGCTCGGAGACCTCGATCCCGCGCTCCTCGGCGAGCGAGGGCGCGTTGACGAAGTTGACGTCCTCCTCGGTGTGGCCGGCGAGCAGGCCGTTGAGCGTCGCGATCGTCAGCAGGCGGGTGTCGCGCTCGGCGATCCGGCCCAGGTACTCGACCTCGACGCGCTCGACCCCGGTGCTCTCCGTCAGCGTGGTGGCGAGCCGCGCCAGCCGCGTGCACAGCGGCAGGAACGGGCCGAGCACCTCCATGTCCTCGGCGCTCACGGCCGGGATGTTCACGGCGGTGGAGACGACCCCGCCCGTCAGCGCCGCCACGACCTGCTCGGCCGTCTGGACGCCCGCGCGGTCCTGTGCCTCGGTGGTCGAGGCGCCCAGGTGCGGCGTGACGACCACGTTGGGGTAGCCGTCGAACAGCGGGTAGTCGGTGATCGGCTCGCTCGGGAAGACGTCGAGCGCGGCGCCGGCGACCTTGCCGGAGTCCAGCGCGTCCTTGAGCGCGGCGTCGTCGACGAGCTCGCCGCGCGCGCAGTTGATGACCCGGACGCCGTCCTTCATCTGCGCGAACGCCTCGGCGTTCAGCCAGCCGCGCGTCTCGGGCGTCTTGGGCAGGTGGACGGTGATGAAGTCGGCCTGCGCGTAGACGTCGGCGCTGGTCTCGGCCTTCTCGACGCCCAGCTCGCGGTAGCGCTCGGCGCTCACGAACGGGTCGTAGGCGACGACGCGCATCCCGAAGCCGCGCGCGCGGGTGGCGACGAGCTGGCCGATGCGGCCGAAGCCGAGGACGCCGAGGACCTTCTCGTAGACCTCCACCCCGCCGAACTTCGAGCGCTCCCACCTGCCGCCGGTCAGCGAGCCGTGTGCCTGCGGGATGTTGCGCGCGAGCGAGAGCATCAGGGCCACGGTGTGCTCCGCGGCGGCCACGATGTTCGACTGCGGCGCGTTGGCGACGATGATGCCGCGCTTGGTGGCCGCCTCGACGTCCACGTTGTCGACGCCGATGCCGGCGCGGCCGATCACCCGCAGGTTGTCGGCCTTGCCGATCAGCTCCGCGGTCAGCTGCGTCGCCGAGCGGATCAGGATCGCGTGGTAGTCGCCGATGCGCTCGGCCAGCTCCTCGTCGCTCCAGTCGACCCCGAGGTCGACGTCGAAGCGCTCGCGCAGGAGGTTCACGCCGGAGTCGGCGAGCTTCTCCTTGACGAGGACCTTGTACTGCCTCTGCAGAGCGAAACCGCTCACGCAGCGGCTACCGGGACGCCGGCTTCCAGGAACACGCGCTGGGCGGCGCCGACGCCGGAGCCGAGCTCGACCTCGTGGCCGAGCTGGTCCAGGACCATCTCCAGGCCTGAGAGCGAGGTCAAGATGTCGAACGCGCCGAAGTAGCCGCAGTGCGCGATCCGGATGATCTTGCCCTTGAGCTGGTTCTGGCCGCCGTTGGCCGTGATGCCGAGCTTGCGCAGCGCGCCGGGGACCTTGCCGCCGTCGACCGTCTCCGGCAGCTCCACCGCCGTGACGACGTTCGAGCGCTCGTCGGGGTCGCCGAAGAGCTCCAGGCCGAGCGCGGCGACGCCGGCGCGCGTGGCGCGGGCCAGCAGCGCGTGCCGGGCGAAGACGTTCTCGATCCCCTCGTGCTCGATCATGTCCAGCGCGATGTCCAGGCCCAGGAACAGCTGCACCGCGGGCGTGAACGGGCTGTCGCCCTTGCGCTGGCTGGTGGCGGTCTTGTTCCAGTCGTAGAAGTAGCGCCCGCTCGTCGTCTCGGCCGCGTACTCCAGCGCGCGCCGGCTGACCGACGCGAAGGCCAGCCCGGGCGGGCACATCAGCGCCTTCTGGGAGCCGGCGACGACCACGTCGATGCCCCAGTCGTCCTGGCGCAGCTCGGCGGCCGCGAGGCCGGAGACGGCGTCCACGACGAGGATCGCGTCGTGGCGCTTGGTGACCTCGGCGATCGCCTGGACGTCGTGCACGACACCGGTCGAGGTCTCGCTGAGCGTCGCGAAGACCACCTCGATGTCGCCGTTCTCCGTGAGCAGGCGGTCGATCTCGGCCGGGTCCAGCCGCTCGCCCCAGCCGGGCTCGTAGGGCAGCACCTGGGCGCCGTAGGCCTTGCCGAGCTCGATCCAGCGCTCGCCGAACTTGCCCGCGGCGCAGGCGAGGATCCAGCGGCCGGGCTGGACGAGGTTCGCCATCGCCGAGTCCATCGCGCCGGAGCCGCTCGCCGAGAAGCACAGGACGTCGTTGGACGTCTGGAAGACGCCGGGCAGCTTGCCCAGCACCCGCTCGTAGATCTCCACGAACGCGGGCGCGCGGTGGTAGAGCATCGGCGCCGCCATCGCCTGCGAGACCGCAGGCGGCACGGGCGTCGGACCGGCCGTCATCAGGTACTGCTTCAGGAATGGGTTCGCATCAGCCATGGCTAGTGCTCAGGTTAGAAGGGGGTTTCGCCTGCCAGGCGAGCGAGCTCCTTCGTCGCCGCTCGCCTTCGGCGACGTTACTCAGAACTCCGTCTGGATCCAGTCCATGTGGGAGCGCAGCTCCTTGCCTTCGCGCTCGATCTGGTGGTTCTTGCCCTCCTCGCGCATGCGCAGGAAGTTCTCCTGCCCGGCGCGGTTCTCGGCGATCCACTCGCGCGCGAACGCGCCCGACTGGATCTCGCCGAGGATGGCCTTCATGGCCTGGCGGGTGTCGTCCGAGATGACGCGCTTGCCGCGGGTGAGGTCTCCGTACTCCGCGGTGTTGGAGATCGAGTAGCGCATCCCGGTGATGCCCTTCTCGTACATCAGGTCGACGATCAGCTTGAGCTCGTGGAGGCACTCGAAGTAGGCCAGCCGCGGGTCGTAGCCCGCGTCGACGAGCGTCTCGTAGCCGGCGCGGACGAGCTCGGTGACGCCGCCGCACAGCACGGCCTGCTCGCCGAAGAGGTCGGTCTCGGTCTCGTCCTTGAAGGTCGTCTCGATCACGCCGCCGCGCGTACAGCCGATCCCCTTGGAGTAGGCGAGCGCGAGCTCCTTGGTGGAGCCGGAGGCGTCCTGGGCGACCGCGATCAGGCCCGGCACGCCGGAGCCCTCGACGTACTGGCGGCGCACCAGGTGGCCGGGGCCCTTGGGGGCGATCAGCGCGACGTCGACCTCCGGCGGGGCCTCGACCTCGCCGTAGTGGATCGAGAAGCCGTGGCCGAACAGCAGCGTGTTGCCGGGCGCGATCCCGTCGGCGATCTGGTCGCGGTAGATCTCGCCGTGCTTCTCGTCGGGCAGCAGGATCATCACGACGTCGCCGCGCGAGGCGGCCTCGGCGATGTCGAGCACCTCCAGGCCGTCCGCCTTGGCCTGCTCGACGGAGCTCGAGTCGGGGCGCAGGCCTACGACGACGGAGACGCCCGAGTCCTTGAGGTTCTGGGCGTGGGCGTGGCCCTGCGAGCCGTACCCGATGATGGCGACGGTCTTGCCGTCGAGGAGCGAGAGGTCCGCGTCGTCGTCGTAGAACATGGGAAAAGTATCGTCGCTCGGAGGTCATCGGCGTCCTCCGCCTCCGTCGGCGGCGCCACGGCGCCGCCGATGACCGGAGAGCGAAACGCTCCATCTCAGGCTTCGGCGACGGCCACCCACGTGGCCGCGGGCAGCTCGAGCGAGCCGTCCTCGCGCACGAAGCCCTGCACCTGCTCGGCGACCGCGGCCTTGATCTCCTCGATCGCCGCCGGCTCGACGCCGGCGAGCGCGGTCTGCATCCGGCCCGACATCTCGGACTGGGTCTGCCAGTAGTCGTCCATCGAGGGATAGACGTGCGTGAAGCGCACCTCGGCGACCTCGTGCTCGACGAAGCCGGCCGCCTCCAGCTGCTCGGCGATCATGCCCTCCGGCGCCCAGGCGAACTGGGCCGGCTCGCCGGGCGCGACGGGCTCGACCAGCCCGCGGCGCACAATCTCGCGGCCGGGGATCGCGCTCCACGGGTTCTCCTCGGGCCCCCGCCAGGCCGCCAGCGCGAGCCGCCCGCCCGGCTTGAGCACGCGGCGCGTCTCGCGCAGGGCGGTCTCGGAGTCGGCCATCAGCATGTAGCCCCAGCGGCACAGGACGCCGTCGATGCTCGCGGCCTCGACGTCGATCGAGGTCTCGGCGTCGATCTGCTTGAAGCGGACGTTGGCGAGCCCGAGCGCCTCGGCGCGCCGCTGCGCGACCATCAGCATCTCCGGCACCAGGTCGGAGGTGATCAGCGTGCCACCGGGCGCGATCAGCTCGGCGGCGAGGAAGCCCGTGTCGCCGGGGCCGGCCGCCAGCTCGAGCAGCGTGTCGCCGGGCTGGGGCTGGATCGCCTCGACCATCCACGACGAGACCGGCATCGTCGCGCGGCGCAGCGCCTCGCCGTGGGTCTCCCACGCCGTCGCGGCGGCGCCCCAGCGCTTGCGGCTCTCCTGCTTGGCTTCGCTCATCTCAGCTCCCGGCGCAGCAGCTTCCCAGATGCGTTGCGCGGAAGCGCCTCCGCCGGCTCGACCGACTTGGGGACCTTGAAGCGGGCGAGCCTCGCGGCGACCCACTCGCGTAGCTCCTGCGGGTCGGCGGGCTCGCGCAGCACGACGCTCGCGGTGACGGCCTCGCCCCACTCGGGGTCCGGGCGGCCGAAGACGCCGGCGTCGGCCACGGCCGGGTGGGCGAGCAGGGCCGCCTCGACCTCGGCGGGGGCGACGTTCTCGCCGCCGGTGACGATCGTGTCGGACTTGCGGCCGATCACGTGGAGGCATCCGCTGTCGTCGAAGCGCCCGAGGTCGCCCGTCTGCAGCACGCCGCCGCCCGCGACGGTCGGCCCCTCGACGAGGATCTCGCCGTCGGGCGCGAGCGTGACCGCCAGCCCGGGCAGCGGCCGGCCGTCGACGGCGACCTGCGAGCAGGCCTGCGTGAGCCCGTACGTGGCGCGCACGGGCCAGCCGGCGGCCCGTGCCTCCTCGAGCAGGTCGGGCGTGGCCGCGGCGCCGCCCAGCAGGGCGACCCGCAGGCGGGCGCCCGGCCGCGCGCCCGCGGCGAGCAGCCTGCGCAGCTGGGTCGGCACGAGCGAGACGACCGTGATGTCGTCGGCGCTCGCACGCTCGGCGCCGTCGATGACCGCCCGGGTCCCGTAGATCGCGGAGCGCAGCAGCACCATCAGCCCGCCGACGTGCGAGAGCGGCAGCGGGCACAGCCAGCGCTCGTCAGGGTCCACCCCCAGCGCCACGGCCGAGCCGAGCGCATTGGCCTGGACGTTGCCGAAGCTCAGCTCGACCGGCCGCGGCGCCGCGGTCGTGCCGGAGGTGTGCACGACGAGCGCCGTGTCGTCCTCTCCCGGCGCCACCGGTGGCGCGCCGCCGTCACCCCGCAGCGGCGCGTCGACGACGCGGTCCGCCGACGCCTGCAGCGCCGCCTGCTCGGCGTCCCCCAGCCGCGGGTCCACCGGCATCGCGGCGGCGCGCGCGACCAGACAGGCGTGCAGGGCGACCGCGAAGTCCAGGCCGGGCGGGAGCGCGATCCCGACCCGGCTGCCGGGCGCGGCGTCGATCCGCGCCGCCTCGAGCAGCTCCGCGTACGTCAGCGAGCCCTCCGGCGCCTCGAGCGCGACCCGGCTCCGGGCGCTCGGCGGCGGCGCGGGGCAGCCATGGGTCGATCGGCATGCCCACTAGTGTGATGGGCCGCCATGTGGACAGCCGCAGCCCCCTTCGAGGACATCCGCTACGAGACCAGCGGGGACGGGATCGCGAAGATCACGATCGACCGCCCCGAGGTCCGCAACGCCTTCCGCCCGCAGACGATCATCGAGATCTCGCAGGCGCTCGAGCTCGCGCGCGAGGACCCGGACGTCGGCGCGATCATCCTCACCGGCGAGGGCGAGCTGGCGTTCTGCTCGGGCGGCGACCAGCGCGTGCGCGGCGACACGGGCTACGTGCCCGAGGGCGCCAAGGTCGGCCGCTTCCACGTCACCGACCTGCACGTGCAGATGCGCCGGCTGCCGAAGCCGATCATCGCCATGGTCGCCGGCTACGCGGTCGGCGGCGGGCAGATCCTGCACCTCGTCTGCGACCTCTCGATCGCCGCCGAGAACGCCCGCTTCGGCCAGACCGGCCCGCGCGTCGGCTCGTTCGACGGCGGCTTCGGCGCCGCGCTGCTGGCCAAGACGGTCGGGCTGCGCAAGGCGAAGGAGATCTGGTTCCTCTGCCGCCAGTACGACGCGCAGCAGGCGCTCGACATGGGCCTGGTCAACCACGTCGTGCCGCTCGAGCGGCTCGAGGAGGAGACCGTGGCGTGGTGCCGCGAGATGCTGGACCTCTCCCCCTTCGCGCTGCGGCTGCTGAAGGCCAGCTTCCACGCCGCCGAGGACGGCCTGGCCGGCATCCAGCAGCTCGCCCACGACGCCAACCTCCTCTTCTACGCCACGGAGGAGGCCGCGGAGGGCCGCGAGGCGTTCAAGGCCAAGCGCAAGCCCGACTTCTCCAAGTTCCCGCGGCGGCCGTGAGCAGCGGCGTGGCGGCACCCGACAGGTCGAGCGCGCTGCGCATCTGGCTGATGGCCGCGCGGCCGCGGACGCTGCCCGCGGCCGTGGCGCCCGTGCTCGTCGGCACGGCGCTCGCCGCCACGCAGGGCACGTTCAAGCCGCTGACGTTCGTCGCCGCGATGCTCGGCGCGCTGTTCATCCAGGTCGGCACGAACCTCTCCAACGACTACTCCGACGCGCGCCGCGGCGCCGACACCGAGGACCGGCTCGGGCCCGTGCGCGTGACCGCGGGCGGGCTGGTGCCGCCGCGGCAGGTGCTGATGGCGACCTACATCGCGTTCGGCGCCGCCGTGCTGGCGGGCGTCTACCTGATCGCGACCGCCGGCTGGGAGCTGCTGCTCGTCGGCGCCGCCTCGATCCTCGCGGGCGTGCTCTACACGGGCGGTCCGCGGCCCTACGGCTACGAGGGCCTCGGCGAGGTGTTCGTCTTCCTGTTCTTCGGCGTCGTCGCGGTCGCGGGCTCGTTCTACGCCCAGACCGAGGAGCTCGAGTGGGAGGCGTTCGTGCTGGCGATCCCGGTCGGGCTGCTGGCGGCCGCGATCCTCGTCGTCAACAACGTCCGCGACCTGGAGACGGACCGCCGCGCGGGCAAGCGCACGCTGGCGGTGCGGCTCGGCCGGCCCGGCTCCCGCGGGCTCTACGGCGGGATGCTGGCGGCGGCGTTCGTGACGGCGCCGTTCCCGTGGCTGTTCGGCGGCGACGGGCTCGACGCCTGGCTGCTGCTGCCGTGGCTGGCGGTCCCACTGGCGCTCCCGGTCGCCAAGATCGTGCGCGAGCGCACGGATGGGCCGTCGCTGAACGGCGCGCTCGCCAAGACGGGGATGCTGCAGCTCGTCTTCTGCACGCTGCTCTCGATCGGGCTGCTCGCGAGCTGACTCGATGGCGGAGCTGGCCGTCGAGACGGTGCGGCTCCCGCTGCCGGCGCCCCTGCGCACAGCGTGGGGCACGCTGGGCGAGCGCGAGCTGGTGCACGTGCGGCTGCGCTTCGGGCCCGGCGACGCCGGAGAGGGCGAGGCGGCGCCGCTGGAGCCCTACGACGGCGTGCCGCTCGCGGCCGTCCTGGCCGCGCTCGACGCCTACGCCGCCGTGCTCGCGGACGCCGGGCCGGAGGACGACGCCGCGGCGCTGCTCGAGGCCTGCCGCGCGGAGCGGCCGCTGCCGCAGGCGCTCGCGGCGATCGACCTGGCGCTGTGGGACCGGGCGGGTCGCCGGGCGGGCCGGCCGGTGGCGGCGCTGCTGGGCGGCGACGCGGGCGAGCCCGTCGCCGTCAACTCGCTGATCGGCGCCGAGGACCGCGCGGGCGCGGCGCGGGAGGCGGCGGAGGCGGTCGCTGCCGGCTACCGCTGCCTGAAGGTCAAGGTCGGGATCGGCGACGACGCGGGGCGGCTCGCCGCGATCCGCGCGGCCGCCGGGCCCGGCGTCGCGATCCGCGCGGACGCCAACGGCGCCTGGGGCTCCCCGCGCGAGGCGCTCGCGAACCTCCGCGCGCTCGCCCCGATCGGCCTCGAGCTCTGCGAGGAGCCCGTCCACGGCCTGGACGCGCTGCGCGAGGTGCGCGCTCAGTCGCCCGTGCCGATCGCGATCGACGAGAGCGCGGCCGGGCTGGCCGAAGGCTGGGACGCGGCGGACGCGGTCTGCCTCAAGATCGCGCGCTGCGGAGGCATCGGAGGGGTGCTCCGCGACGCGGACGCGGCACGGGCGGCCGGGGCCGCCGTGTACCTCGCGTCGACGTTCGACGGGCCGCTCGGGATCGCCGCCGGGCTGCACGCCGCCGCGGCGCTGCGCGCGACGGGAGGGATGCTCCCGTGCGGGCTGGCCGCGGCGGCCGGCACGCCTCCCGCGGTCCACGACGGAACACTCGCGGTACCCCCAGGTCCAGGCCTGCTCGGGGCTGCGATGCTCGAACCATGAGCACCGAGATCCTGCGCTACGCCGCCTTCACCGACACGCCCGACGGCGGAAACCCCGCCGGCGTCGTGCTCGACGCGTCGGGCCTGGACGACGCCGCGATGCAGGCGATCGCCACCGACGTGGGCTACTCCGAGACCGCGTTCGTGACCGCCGCCGACGGCGCCGACCTGACGGTCCGCTACTTCTCCCCGCTCGCCGAGGTGCCGTTCTGCGGCCACGCCACGATCGCCACCGGCGTGGCCTGGGGCGAGCGCCACGGCGACGGCGTGCTCAAGCTCACGACCCCGGCCGGGCTCGTGGAGGTCGACGTGGCCGCCGGCGTCGCCACGCTCACGAGCGTCGCGCCCTCGACGGGCCCGCTCGACGACGCTGACCTCGACGAGCTGCTGGGCGCGCTGGGCTGGGCCCGCGGCGACCTCGACCCCGAGCTGCCGCCGCGGGTCGGCTACGCCGGCGCCCACCATCCCGTGATCGGCGTGGCCGCCACCGAGCGCCTCGCCCACCTCGACTACGACTTCGAGCGCCTCGGCGCGCTGATGGCCGCCCGCGACTGGACCACGATCCAGCTCGTCCACCGCGAGGCTCCCGACCGCTTCCGCTCGCGCAACCCGTTCCCGCCCGGAGGGGTCGTCGAGGATCCCGCCACCGGCGCGGCCGCCGCGGCCTTCGGGGGCTACCTGCGCGAGCTCGGACTCGTCGAGCCGCCCGCCACGGTCACGATCGACCAGGGCATCGAGCTGGGCCGTCCGAGCCTGCTCACGGTCAGCATCCCGGCCGAGGGCGGCATCGGCGTGAGCGGCACCGCGGTGCCGATCTGAACGTCAACGACGGCTGGGTGGGGAGGGAGCCACCCGCGGCGCCTGCTCCACACGCGAGCGGTGGATTGATGTGCCTGAGAGGGATCAATCCACCGCTCGCGTCGGAATCGACCGCGTGGGTGGCACCCTCACCCCCTTACCCAGCCGCAGTTGACGTTTCGCTCACAGCAACGCAGCGACCGCAGCCGGCTGCTCGAGCTGCGCCGCGTGGCCGGCGCCCTCGACCACCTCGATCTCCGCGCGCGGCAGCACGGCGGCCATGCGCTCGGCGATCGCGCGGAACTTCTCGTCGCGCTCGCCGACCGCGAGCGTGACCGGCACCGCGAGCGACGGGAGCGCGTCCCAGAGCGGGTCCATCACGCCGGTGCCGAGGCCGCGCAGGGCCGCGGCGAGCCCCTCGGGCGTGTTGCGCAGCCGGTCGGCGTCGGCGGCGGCGCGGACCCGCTCCGGCTGACCGTCCCACAGCGGGAGCTCGGACCACTCGCGGGCGAACGCCTCGACGCCGATCGCCTCGATCCGGTCGGCGAGCGCGTCGTCGGCGGCGCGGCGGGCCGCGCGCTCGACCGCGTCGGCGATGCCCGGGCTGGCGCCGACGAGCACGAGCCGGTCGAGCCGGTCCGCGAGCGCGAAGGCGGCGTGGAGCGCGATCCGCCCGCCCATCGAGTAGCCCGCGAGCGCGAAGCGCTCGCCGCCGAGTGCCCGCACGTAGCCGGTGCAGGCGGCGAACGAGGCGGGCCGCGCGGCCGCCAGGCCGTGCCCCGGCAGGTCCGGTGCGAGCGCCCGCCGGTGGCCGCCCAGCGCGGCGATCACGGGCCGCCAGCTCTGCCGCGTCTGGGTGAAGCCGTGGAGGAGGACGAGCGTCGGGGCCACGTTGGGGCATGATGCCGCGCGATGAGTGGAGCGGACACCTACCTCGGCCTGCGCGCGTTCGTGGACGAGCTCGCGCGCTGCGGGCTGCGGGAGGCGTGCACCGCGCCGGGCTCGCGCTCGACCCCGCTCGTGCTGAGCTTCTCGCGCGAGCAGCGCATCCGCGCCACCTCGCACATCGACGAGCGCAGCGGGGCGTTCTTCGCGCTCGGGCTGGCGAAGACCAGCGGGCGCCCGGTCGCGCTCGTGTGCACCTCCGGCACGGCGGCGGCGAACCTCGCGCCGGCGGTGATCGAGGCCCACGAGGCGCGCGTGCCGCTGCTCGTGCTCACGGCGGACCGCCCGCCCGAGCTGCGCGACCTCGGCGCCGGCCAGACGATCGACCAGGTCAAGCTCTTCGGCAGCGCGGCCAAGTGGTACCTCGAGGTCGACGAGCACCCCGCCACGCCGGAGCGGATGCGCTGGCTGCGCCAGCTCGCGTGCCGCTCGTTCTGGACCGTGCTCGACGGCCGCCCCGGGCCCGTGCACCTCAACTTCGCTCTGCGCGAGCCGCTCGTGCTCGACGCGCCGCTCCCGGCCGAGGAGCCCGGCGGCGGCGGGCGCCCCGAAGGGCGCCCCTGGGTGATGCGCCCGCCCGTGCGCGCCGAGGCCGGGCCGCGCACGCTCGAGGCGATCGCGACCGACCTCAACGCCCGCCCGCACGCCGTGCTCGTGGCCGGCCGCGCCGAGCGCGACCCCCAGCTCGGCGCCGCGCTCTCGGCCTTCGCCCAGCAGGCCGCGATCCCGCTGCTGGCCGAGCCGCTGTCGGGCGCCCGCCGCGGCCCCGCGGCCGTCGCCCACTACGACGCGCTGCTGCGCGACCGCGCCTGGGCGGACGCCCACAAGCCCGACCTCGTGCTGCGCGTCGGCGACCTGCCGACCTCCAAGCCGCTGCGCCAGTGGCTGCACGCCCTGCCCGGCGCCGTCCAGATCGCCTTCGACCCGGAGCACGCCTGGCAGGACCCCGGAGGCGTCGTCTCCACGATCGTCGGCGCCGACCCCCGGACGACGCTCGCCACCGTCACCGAGCGGCTGGCGTCCGGCCGCGACCGCGGCTGGCTCGAGGGCTGGCGCGCCGCCGACCGCATGGCGGCCGAGGCGATCACCGCGACGCTCGCCCCCGCGCGGGCTGAGCGAGCCGCTCGTCGCCGCCGAGCTCGGCGCCCGCCTGCCCCCCAACGCCACGCTCGTGGTCGCGTCCTCGATGCCCGTGCGCGACGTCGAGACCTTCGTGAGCGCCCGTGACGACGCCCCGCGCGTGCTGTCCAACCGCGGCGCCAACGGCATCGACGGCACGGTCTCGACCGCCTTCGGGACCGCCGCCGCCGCGCCGCACGGCCCCGCCGTGCTGCTGACGGGCGACGTCGCGCTCGCGCACGACGTCGGCGGGCTGCTGGCGGCCACCCGGCTCGGCCTGAAGCTCACGATCGTCGTGATCGACAACGACGGCGGCGGGATCTTCGCCTTCCTCCCGGTCAGCGGCGAAGGCGCCGACTACGTCGAGCACGTCGCGACCCCGCACGGGCTCGACTCCGCCCGCATCGCCGAGCTCTACGGCCTCGCGCACGAGCGCCCGACGGACCCCGACGGCTTCCGCGCCGCGCTCGACCGCGCGCTCGCCGCCGACCGCACCACGATCGTGTCCGTGCGCACGGACCGCGACGCGAACGTCGCGCTGCACCGCCAGGTGTGGGAGGCGGTCGCCGCCTCCGTCCGGCGCGGCGCTTAGCCTGCCGGGCCCATGTCGGAGCCCCAGGCCACGCTGATCGACGTCGCCCCCACGCCCGAGACCGCCGAGCGGCCGAAGCGGGCGACCTCGAAGGGGATCGGCGCCGGGGACATCGTGCTCGTCGACAAGAAGGGGCGCCGCTTCCACGCGCTCGTCACGGAGCTCGAGCAGCTCGAGACGGGCCGCTTCGAGCTGATCGTGCGGCCGCTCGACTCGCGCATCTCGTGGCGGACGGCCTCCGTGCGCGAGGTCGTGGAGGTCTGGCGGCGCGCCGGGCGCCCGCGCGCCTGAGCCGCCGGCCCGCCCGGCCGACCCGCTAGCGTTCCGCCCGTGACCGCGACGCAGCAGCGCGCCGCCACCGCCGCCGCCGACCTGGCGGAGGCGCGGGAGCGCACGCTGGCGCTGGTCTCCGGGCTCTCCGACGCCGCCGTCGAGACCGCCCACTCCGCGCTGATGAGCCCGCTCGTGTGGGATCTCGCGCACATCGCCGCCTATGAGGACCTGTGGATGGGCTGCCGCCACGGTGGCGGCGAGCTGCTGCAGCCCGAGCTGGCCGCGATGTACGACGCGTTCGAGACGCCGCGCGAGGTGCGCGGCAACCTGCCGCTGCTGGACCGCGCGCAGGCGCTCGACTACCTCGCGGAGGTGCGCGAGCGCACGCTCGAGGTGCTCGCGGCCAAGGCGATCGGCAACGGGGAGCTGTTCGAGCTGGTGCTCCGCCACGAGCAGCAGCACAACGAGACGATGCTGCAGGCGATCGAGCTGGCGCGGCTGCTGCCCGCTCCGGCGCTGCGCCCCGATCGCCGGCCCGGCGCACCCGGCGGCCACAGCGGCCTGGAGGCGGTGGCGGTCCCGGCAGGGCCGTGCACGCTCGGCGCCGGGCGCTTCGGCTTCTCCTACGACAACGAGCGCCCCCGCCACCGCACCGAGCTGCAGGCCTTCAGGATCGGCCGCACGCCGGTCACGAACGCCACCTGGCTGGCCTTCGCCGAGGGCGGCGGCTACGAGCGCCGCGAGTGGTGGAGCGACGAGGGCTGGTCCTGGAAGGAGGACTACGACATCACCCACCCGGGCGGCTGGGCCCGTGGCCCGGCCGGCTGGCGGCAGTGGCGGATCGACGGATGGGCGCCGCTGCACCCCGACGAGCCGGTCGTCCACGTGTCCTGGTTCGAGGCCGATGCCTTCGCCAGAGCGCACGGCGCTCGCCTCCCCACGGAGGCCGAGTGGGAGAAGGCAGCGACCTGGGACCAGGCCGCGGGTAGGGCCCGCCGGCACCCCTGGGGCGACGAGCCGCCCTGCCCTCACCGCGCCAACCTCGGCCAGACGGGCTTCGGCCCGCACCCGGCCGGCGCGCACCCCGAAGGCGCCTCGCCCTGCGGCGCGCTCGGGATGCTCGGGGACGTGTGGGAGTGGACCGCGAGCGACTTCCACGGCTACGGCGGCTTCGTCGCCCATCCGTACCGCGAGTACTCCGAGGTCTTCTTCGGCCCCGACTACAAGGTCTTGCGCGGCGGCTCGTGGGCCAGCCGCGAGCGCGCGACGACCGCGACGACGCGCAACTGGGACCTCCCGCTGCGCCGCCAGATCTTCAGCGGGGTGCGCCTCGCCTGGGATCTCTAGCCTTTTCCGCGCGTGACAGCGGACGACGACGACCACCAGATCGGCTACCAGGCGCTCCCGCGCGGCGTGCCGGTGCATTCCTCGGACGGCGCGCGGATCGGCAAGGTCCGCCGCGTGCTCGACAACGCGCGCGAGCACATCTTCGACGGCCTCGTGATCGACACCGACGGCGGCCGCCGGTTCGTCGACGCGCCCGAGGTCGGCCGCATCACCCGCTCGCGCGTCACGCTGACCATCGACGCCGCGGAGGCCGCCCAGCTGCCGCCGCACCGCGGCATGCTCGGCAACCTCCAGACCCGCGCCGAGCGCACGGGCAGGCGCTGGCGACGGCGTCTGCCGGGTAGCTAGGCTCCGACCGTGGAGGCCTACCTGGGGATCGTCAGCCGTCGCGAGGTGCGCGACTACATCGCAGGGCCGCTCGAGCCGGAGGTCGAGCACCGGATCCTCGACGCGGGCCGCCTCGCGGGCAGCGCCAAGAACCGCCAGCCGTGGACGTTCGTGGTCGTCCGCGACGACCGCGCGGTCGAGGCCGTCGCCGAGTCGGTCTTCGAACCCGGCAACATCCTCGGCGCCGCCTTCGTGGTCGCGGTCGTGATGAGCGGCGGCGCCGGGATCGACGCCGGCCGCGCCGTGCAGAACATGCTGCTGGCCGCGCACGCGCATGGGATCGGGTCCTGCCCGAACGGCATCAGCGACCCCGTCGGTCTCAACCGGGCGCTGCGGCTCGGCGAGGACGCGAAGGTCGCCGCCGTGCTCTCCTTCGGCCACCCCGCGCGGCGGAGCGACCCGGCGCGGCGCAGCGCCGACGAGTGGGTCGCCCGCGCGAAGCGCAAGCCCTACGAGGAAGTGGTCCGGGAGATCTAGCCGCTCAGGATGGGCAGCAGGGCGCCGAGCTTGACCTCGGTCTCGGCCAGCTCGGCCGCCGGGTCGGAGTCGCGCACCACGCCGACGCCCGCGTAGAGCCGCGCCTCGTGCCCGCGCAGCAGCGCGCAGCGCAGCGCGACGCAGAACTCGCCGTCCTCGTTGGCGTCGGTCCAGCCGACCGGGCCGGCGTACCAGCCGCGGTCGATGCCCTCCAGCGCCGGGATCTGCGGCGTCGCGACCGTGTGCGGCTCGCCGCCGACGGCGGGCGTCGGGTGGAGCAGGCCGGCGAGCTCGATCGCGCTGTGCGGGTGGGTGAGCTGGGCGCGGATCGGCGTCGCGAGGTGCTGGATGTTGGCGACCTTCACGATCGCCGGCTCGTCGGGCGCGGTCACCCAGACCGCGTGCGGCCGCAGCGCGAGGGCGATCCGGCGGGCGACGATCTGCTGCTCCTCGCGGTCCTTTTCGGAGCGCAGCAGCTGCTCGCCGAGGTGGTCGTCGACCGCCGGGTCGGCGGAGCGGCGGATCGAGCCGGCGAGCGCCACGGTCGAGGCGCGCTGGCCGTCGCGGCGCACGAGCAGCTCCGGCGATGCGGCCACGAACGCCGCGTCGCCGCGCCCGGCGCAGAACACGAAGCAGGAGCCGAACGCCGCGCGCAGGACTCCGAACACCGCCGCGGCGTCGTGCGGAGCGGGCGCGTGGACCGCGACCTCGCGCGCGAGCACGATCTTCTCGAAGTCGCCGGCGCGGATCCGCTCGACCGCGCGCGCGACCGCGGCCTCGTAGTGCTGGGGCGGCGCGACCGACTCGACGTGGAAGCGGCCGGCCGGGTCGGGATCGAGCAGCGGCAGCGGCCCGGCGCGCAGCCCGGCGGCGCGCTCCTGGATCCGCGCGGCCACCTGCGCCGGGTCGTCGTCGGGCGTCACGAGCGCGGCGAGCGTCATCGCGACCTCGCCGCGGCGGCGGGCGACCGCGACCTCCGGGACCGTCAGGTCGCCTGCGGAGAAGCCCTGCCAGTGGCGCGCGGCGCCCCCCTCCGGCGCGAACGCGAAGCCGCCCACCGCCACGGGCCCTGCGCCGGCCGGCCCGTCCGGGACGCCGGCCTCCGCGTTGGCCGCCAGCTCGCGCCAGGCCTCCGCGGCGTCCGCGAAGCGCGAGGCGCCGCTCGTGCGGATCTCGCGCACGCTGCCGAGCGCCGCCAGCGCGGCGCCGTCGCGATCGGGCTGCTCGAAGCAGAACCACGGCTCGCCGGGGCGGCGCGAGGCGAACGCGAGCGCGCTCGGGTCGACCCCGGCCGGCAGCGGCACGGTGATCGAGGCGAGCACCTCGCCGCGGCCGGCACGGGCACGGCGCAGCGCGCGCTCGCAGCGCGCGAGCAGCTCGCCGCCGTAGGCCGGCGCGAGCGCGAACGGCTCGCGCGCGGGTGCCGTCGTGAGGCTCACGACGGCTAAGGGTACGAGCTAGCCGGCCCGCCGCGACGGGATGTCGCGATCCGGATCGTCGTCCTCGACGACCCGCAGATGCGCGCCGGCCTTCCGCATCTGTCGCTTGAGCGCCCGGTGCTCGCGCTCCGCGGCCCCGTCGGCTCGCTTGGCGCCACGGACCAGCGCGAGGGCGAACGCGACGACGAGCACGTAGACGAGGACCAGCGCCAAGGCCACCTGCAGGCTCATGGCGTGCGGGAACCAAACGCAGATGGGTGACGGATCTCACCCTTGGGTGTCATCGTGCGAGGCCGAAGTTCGCGGCGTAGGTCGCGCTCGAGCGCATCCAGCCGCCGAACGGGCTGCCGAGCGCGATCCCCACACCGACGTCGCGGTAGTTGCGGCCGAGCAGCACGCGCCGGTGCGGCGGGCTGCGCAGCCACGACCGGACCGCGGCCCGCGGCGACGCGAGCCGGCCTTGGCCCCAGGCCAGGACCTCGCCCGCGGCGCGGCCGCGATAGCCCGCGGCGCGCAGCCGGTCGTGCAGCGTCGAGCCGCCGGGGCTCACGTGGGAGAAGAACCGCCGCGCGACCATCGTGCGCGCGAAGCGGCCGGCCATCCGGGTCAGGCGCGGGTCGGGCTCGACCGCGGCGAGGCCGTGGCGGCGGCGCACCCGGTTGACCTCGCAGACGACGGCCGCCCGGCCGGCGCCGGGCGAGGCCGGCATGGCCGAGGTGGCGGCGCAGCGGGTCGCGGCCGGCGCGGGCGCGGCGCCGAGGGCGAGCAGGATCGTGAACGCGGCGGGGCACGCGATAGCGCGCCGCCGGAAGGCAAGCGTGGACATGCGGTTCTCCCGTGACGCCCTGCCTTCGTCCGAGCCGGGCGCGGTGGAGTCCGGCCACTCGACAGGCCGGATATTTCAGGCGGCTTCCCCGACCGCCACGCCGGGCTCGTTGCGCGGCGCCGCGCCAATCTAGCTCATGGGGGAGATTTCTACCTTCCCCCGAACGGGGTAACTTTTGCGACTACGTCTCGCCGCGGCCGCGGGAGATGGCGATCTCGCCCGTGCGGGCCATCTCGACGAGGCCGAACGGGCGCACCATGCGCTCGAACGCCTCGATCTTCTCCCAGGTGCCCGTGATCTCGACGATCACGGAGCGGCGGGTGACGTCGATGATCTTCCCGCGGAAGATCTCCACGACCTGCATCACCTCGCCGCGGCTCGCGCCGTCGGCCGAGATCTTGAACAGCGCGAGCTCGCGCGCGACGGTGTCCGCCGGCTCGAGGTCGCGGATCTTGATCACGTTGACGAGCTTGTGCAGCTGCTTGGTGACCTGGTCGATCGGGTGCATCGCGCCGTCGAGCGTGAGCGTGATGCGCGACAGCGACTCGTCGTCGGTCGGGCCGACGGCGAGCGTGTCGATGTTGAACCCGCGGCGGGCGAAGAGCCCGGAGATCCGGGTCAGGACGCCCGGCTTGTTCTCGACGAGGATCGAGAGGATGTGCTTGCGGCCCGTCCGCACGCCGGCGGACGCCTCGAGCTCCTCGAGGGTGAGCGGCTCCTTGGTCCCTGGCTCGCCCATCGCCGTCACCCCACCATCTCGCGGGCGGCGGCGCCGGCCGGGATCATCGGGTAGGTGTTCTCCTCGCGCGTGACGCGGACGTCGACGACGACCGGGCCCTCCGTCTCGAGCGCGGCCTTGATGTCGGCGACCAGCGTGGTCTTGTCCGTCAGGCGGATGCCGGTGGCCCCGTAGGCCTCGGCGAGCTTGACGAAGTCCGGCCACTGGCCCATGTCGACCTGCGAGTAGCGCTTGTCCCAGAACAGCTCCTGCCACTGGCGGACCATGCCCAGGTAGCCGTTGTTGGCGATGAACACCTTGACCGGGATCCGGTTCGCGGTGCAGGTGGCCAGCTCCTGCGCGTTCATCTGGATCGAGCCGTCGCCGGTGATGACGATCGTCGGCACGTCGGGCCGGGCCACCGCCGCGCCCATGCCGGCCGGCAGGCCGAAGCCCATCGTGCCCAGGCCGCCCGAGTTGATCCAGCGCCGCGGCTTGTCGAAGTGGAAGTACTGCGCCGTCCACATCTGGTGCTGGCCGACGTCGGAGGCGACGATCGCCTCGCCGCCCGTGGCCTCGTAGAGCGCCTCGATCAGGTACTGCGGCTTGATCTCGGTGTCGGTGGAGTCCTCGTAGCGCAGCGGGTGCTGGGCGCGCCAGCCCTCGATCCGCTCCCACCACTCGGCCAGCCGGGAGCTCTCCGCGCCCGTGGCGCGGTACTCCGTGACCAGCCGCTGGACGATGTTCTTGGCGTCGCCCACGATCGGGATGTGCGCGGGGACGTTCTTGGAGATCTCCGCCGGGTCGATGTCGATGTGGATGAACTTGGCCCGCGGGGCGAACTCGGACAGCTTGCCCGTGATGCGGTCGTCGAAGCGGGCGCCGATCGCGACGATCAGGTCCGCCTCGTCCATCGCGTAGTTCGCCGCGCGGGTGCCGTGCATCCCGAGCATCCCGAGCCACTGGGCATGCGGCGCCGGGAAGGCGCCGAGGCCCATCAGCGTGCAGGTGACCGGGAAGCGGTCGGACAGCGCCAGCTCGGTCAGCGCCGCCGACGCGCCGGCGTTGATGACGCCGCCGCCCGCGTAGATCACTGGCCGGCGGGCGTTGGCCAGCGCCTTGGCGGCGAGGCGGATCTGCTTCGAGTTGCCCTCGGTGGTCGGCTGGTAGCCGGGCAGGCGGACGTCGCCGACCGGCTCGTAGTCGATCTCCGCGCGCGTGAGGTCCACCGGCAGGTCGATCAGCACGGGGCCCGGGCGGCCGGTGCGGGCGATGTGGAACGCCTCGTGCACGACCCGCGGGATCTCCGCCGGGTGCTGGATCATGAACGAGTGCTTGACGATCGGCATGGTGATGCCGAAGGTGTCCGCCTCCTGGAAGCCGTCCGTGCCGAGCAGGTCCGTGCGCACCTGGCCCGTGAAGGCCACGAGCGGCACGGAGTCCATCATCGCGTCGGTCAGCGGCGTGACGATGTTGGTGGCCCCGGGACCCGAGGTCGCGAACACGACGCCGACCTTGCCGGACGCCTTGGCGTAGCCCTCGGCGGCGTGGCCGCCGCCGGCCTCGTGACGGACGAGGATGTGGCGGATGCCCGCGTCGACGAAGGCGTCGTAGGTGGGGAGGTTCGCGCCGCCGGGGTACCCGAATACCACGTCGACACCTTCTGCCTTCAGGCATTCCATGACCGCGTCGACTGCTCGCATCATCAGCGCTTCCTCCTTCCCAGAGTTCCGAGGGTCCTGCGGGCGCAGGCTTCCGCGGGCCAGTCTACCGGCGCATTGCGGCCGATTCGGGCTCGATCGCGACCTCGGGGAAGTCGAGCTCGGTGCCGCAGCGGGTGCAGATCGCGTCGTGGAGCTTGACCACCCTGCCGCAGCCGGGGCATTGGCGGCGCAGCTCGTCGCGGTCGTTGCGGTACAGCAGGGCCGCGAGCAGCCCGGCGATCGGGACGAGCGCCGAGATCGCGAACCAGAGGAAGAACGAGGACCCCTTGACCTTGCCGATGATCCCCCCGGCGAGGCCGAAGAAGAAGCAGAGGACGAGGTAGGCCAAGGATCAGATTCTGCGGACGGCCCAGACCACCGCGACCGCGAGGGCCACGAGCAGGACGCCCCACAGCAGCGCCATGACGAGGCCGGCGACGATGCCGAAGACGATCTTCAGCGCGATCACCGCGACGGCGAGCAGGACGATCCAGGCGACGACCCGGCGGGCCAGTGTCCCGAAGGCAGAGGGCTCGGTGTGCTCCATGCCAGAGATGCTATCCCGCGCCCTCAACGGCGCCTAACGCACGGGGGGAGGGCCCGCCGCCCCGGAGGAGGAGGATCGGGGCGGCGGGCCGTTTGTCTCGATCGGTGGGAGTCAGTCGTGGCGCTGCTTGAGGTGCGCGAAGCGGTCGGCGCCGCGCGTTTCGCGGCCCTCGACGCGGAGACGCGCCAGGCGGTAGCGGCGGACGAGCTCGTCGTCGCGGCCGGTGGCCGGGACGAGCACGAGCCGCCGCGCCACGGGCGCGGGCGGGTCGCCGGTCGTGTGGTCGGGACGAAGCTGGGCGGCGGCGGTGGAGGTCATGGGAAGCATGATCGGGCCGCGGCGCCCCGCCTTCGATGGCCCGTTGTCCAAGAAACCCCGGGCCGGGGTCCTCCCGCGTGGAATCAGCGGCCGCGCCGCGCCGTGGCGCGCGCGGCGTCCAGCGCCGGGCGCATCGCGCTCGGCAGGCGGCGCCGCACGCGCCAGGTGGCGCCGCTGAACGCGAGGTTGGCCACGGTGGCGAAGCCGGTCTCGTCCTCGCGCAGCGCGAGCAGCAGGTGGGCCGTGCGGTCGGCGGACGGGAGCGAGGGATCGTCGGCCCGCACGCACCAGCAGTGCACGCGGCGGCCGCCGGGGCGCACGAGCAGCGCGCCGGCCTCCCCCACGAGCCAGACGCCGAGCCGGCCGCGCTCGAGCACCAGCCCGGTGGCGGCGTGCAGCTCGCGCGCCTCGTGGCCGACGAGGTCGCCGAGCAGGCCGAGCGCGGTCTGCTCCGCGGCGGGGCCGTGACGGCGCGCCGGCCGCACGACCTTGGCGCCGCGGTTGGCGTAGAGCTCCGGGATCGCCCAGGCGTGCACGAGCGCGAGCAGCGACGCGGGCGCGAGCCCCGGCTCGATCCCGACGAGGATCAGCGCCGTGGCCACGAACGGCACGCTGTGGGCGGCCGTGCTCAGCGTCCACAGCCGGCCGCGGGCGCGCAGCGAGCGGGCGTCGACGGGGCGCCGCCAGGCGACGCTCGCGCGCTCCGGCAACCCGGCGCCGAGCGCCACGCCGGTGGCGGCCGGAGCCGCGCGGCGGGCCGCGGCCATGGAGTCCGTCAAAGAAGAACCGGCCCGACCGGGGTGGCCGTGGACCGAGCCGGGCGCCGCACGAATCCGAAGGGAATCCCTCCGGGATTCTCGAGGGTTCGGGTGGCGATCCGGCGAAGTGTCCACGGGCCGCGTCCGGGCGTGGCTGGGTTCTTTGATGGGCTCCTAGCCCCCGGCGATCGGGCGCCGCAGGATCACGAGGCTCGCGTCGGCGGGCAGCGCCGTGACCTGGCGCGCCTGCCCCTCGCCCTCGCTGACCACGGCGTAGTAGCCGGCCTCGAGCTGCTCGCGGAACGCGGCGGACGCGGAGGCGAACGCTGCGTCGTCGGCTGCCGTCCACTCCGCGAGCGTCGTGTGGCCGGTGCGGTCCATCCGTACGAGGCGTGCCATGGGCAGATGGTACGCCCCGGGGGCCCGGGCTCAACTCACGTGGCGCGCGGGGCGGCGGCCCACGCCGCGAGCTCGTCGGCCGGGAGCGGCGGGCTGATCGCGAACCCCTGGGCCAGGTGGCAGCCGAGCGCGCGCAGCTCGGCCAGCGCGGCGTCGCTCTCCACTCCCTCGGCGACGACCTCCATCCCGAGGTGGCGCGCGAGGTCGATCGTCGAGCGCACGATCGCGCGGTCTGAGGCCTGGTGGTCCATCTCCATCACGAACGAGCGGTCGATCTTGATCGCGCTGACGGGCAGCTGCTTGAGGTAGGCCAGCGAGGAGAAGCCCGTCCCGAAGTCGTCGACCGACAGCCGGATCCCGAGCGCGGTCAGCTCCTCGAGCACGGCGAGCGAGCCCTCGGCGTCGATCATCCCGACGGTCTCGGTGATCTCGAGCTCGAGCTGGGAGTGGTAGCCGTCGAGGATGCCCGCCAGCTCGCGCGGCAGCTCGGGGGTGATCGAGCGCACCGAGAGGTTGACCGCCACGCGCAGGTCGAGGCCGGCGTCGTGCCAGCGCTCGGCCTGCTCGAGCGCCGACTGGATCACCCACAGGGTCAGCCGCCGGATCACGCCCGTGTGCTCGGCCGGCTCGATGAACGCCTCGGGCGCCAGCTCGCCCCGCTCCGGGTGCGGCCAGCGCACGAGCGCCTCGACGCCGCGCAGCCGGCCCGTGGCGAGCTCCACCTGGGGCTGGAAGACGAGCCGCAGCTCGCCGGCGTCGATCGCGCCGCCCAGCTCGGCCACGAGCGTGAGCCGCTCCACCCCGTGCTCGTCGAATGCGTCGGAGTAGACGACGGCCGGGCGGTGTGCCGCCTTCGCGCGCGAGAGCGCGACGTCGGCGTGGCGCAGCAGCGCGTCGAAGGTGGTCCCGTGGTCGGGATGGCAGGCGATGCCCACCGCCGCAGCGAGGTCGAGCTCGACGCCGCGGACCATGACCGGCGCCGAGAGCTCCGCGAGCGCGCGGGCGGCGACCGCCTCGCAGGCCGCCACGCCCTCGACCCGCCCGAGGATCAGCGCGAACTCGTCGCCGCCGAGGCGGGCGGCGACGTCGCGCGGCTCCGCCACCGCCGACAGCCGCTTCGCGACCTCCACCAGCACGAGGTCGCCGCGGCGGTGGCCGAGCGTCTCGTTGATCTCCTTGAAGCGCTCGAGCCCGATCATCAGCACACCGACCTGCCCGCCCGTGCGCGACGCGCGGTGCAGCGCGCGCTCGAGCACCTTCGCGACGTCCTCCCGGTTGGAGAGCCCGGTCACGCGGTCGTGGCGCGCCTCGTGCTCGTTGATGACCGCCTGCCGGCTGCCGAGCTGGATCGCCACGAGCGGGAGCCCGATCAGCGGCAGCAGCCACAGGCTGTAGTCGGCGGCCACGAGGATTCCGGGCACGAGCGCGACGAGCACCACGGTCCACCACGCGTTCAGCAGCAGGTCGCTGCGGATCATCAGCCACGGGCTGACGCCGCGCGCGAGCGCCGGCGGCGTGCTCGCCAGCGCGGTGTTGCAGGCCAGGAACACGACCGCGGCCGCCACGAGCGCCGGCAGGTGCTCGAGCTCCAGGTACTGCAGGCCGTTCTCGTCTGGGAGCTCGCCCGTCAGGAGGACCAGCAGGCCGCCCGCGAGCGTCCAGCAGATCGCGTACTGGGCGACGTTGAACACGAGCCGCTCGAACGGGCGGCGGCGAACGCCCTCGGCGAGCGCGAGCGCCAGCGCGTGCACGATCACGACGGTCGCGACGCCGTCCGTGAGCAGCAGCGCGAAGGCGAAGGTCGTCGAGAACGACACCTCGCCGTCGCCGTCGGGGATCTCGACCGGGAACAGCTCGGCCACGAGGATCGCCACCGCGAGCAGCGCGAGCAGCCCGTCCGCGTGTTCGAGCGCGTCGCCGCCGCCGAGGACCGCGAACGCGACCAGGGGCAAGAGGCCGGCGAGGGAGACGGCCGCGACGAACGGACGGTGTGACTGCGGCTGCACGGCAGAGGGGCCTCAGCCGTGATTGTTCACGAGGTCACCACTTCTTGGGGGCCATGCCCCGGCTGATCGACCCCGGGGCGGCCGACCTTGAGCGTTACAGCTCGAGCTGCTCGCGGATCAGGCGGTTGACCTCGCCGCCGTCCGCGCGGCCGCGCGTGGCCTTCATGATCGGGCCGACGAGGGCGCCCATCGCCTTCGCGTTGCCGCCCTTGATCCGCTCGGCGACGTCCTGGTTGTCGGCGATCACCTGGGCCACGATGCCGGCCAGCTCGCCGTCGTCGGCCATGGCGCCAAGCCCCTCCCGCTCGACGATCGCCTGCGGGTCGCCACCCTCCTTGGCGAGCACGTCGAGCACCTTGCGGGCATTGCCGGCCGTCGTCTTGCGGTCCTCGACGAGCCGCGCGAGCGCCGCGATCGCCTGCGCCGACGCCGGCGACGAGGTCGGCTCGGCGCCGTCCAGCCGCGTCCGCAGCTCGAGCACGAGGTTCGCCACCGAGCGCGCCGCGAGCGGCGCGGCGGCCGTCGCGGCCTCCTCGAAGAAGTCGCCCCATTCGGGTTCGAACGCAAACAACCGCGCGGTGTCCTCCTGGATCTCCCAGTCGGCCGCGTAGCGCTCGGCGCGCTCGGCCGGCAGCTCGGGCAGCGCGATCCGCGCCTCGGTCCGCATGTCCTCCGTGGGCACGACCGGGACGAGGTCTGGCTCGGGGAAGTAGCGGTAGTCGTGCGCCTCCTCCTTGGAGCGCAGCGTGTTCAGCTTGCCGCTGCCCGGGTCGAAGTGCAGCGTCTCCTGCTGCACGCGGCCGCCGCCCTCCCGCAGCGCGACCTGGCGCTTGACCTCCGCGTTGATGCCCTGCATCAGGAAACGGAACGAGTTCATGTTCTTGAGCTCGGTCTTCGTGTTGAGCTTCGTCTCGCCCTTGCGGCGCACGGAGACGTTCGCATCGGCGCGCAGCGAGCCCTCCTCCATGTTGACGTCGCTGACGCCGAGCTGGCGCAGCGTCACGCGCAGGAGGTTGAGCCAGTCGCGCGCCTCCTCGGCGGAGTGGATGTCGGGCTCGGTGACGATCTCGGCCAGCGGGGTGCCGCCGCGGTTGTAGTCCACGATGCTCGCCTGCGAGCCGTGGATGCGGCCGGACTCGCCGAGGTGCACGAGCTTGGCGGCGTCCTCCTCGAGGTGGATCCGGTTCAGCCGGACGTCGCCGAGGTGGCCGCCGCTGCAGAGCGGCAAGTCGTACTGGGAGATCTGGTAGTTCTTGGCCTGGTCGGGATAGAAGTAGTTCTTGCGCGCGAAGATCGAGCGCGGGGCGATCTCGCAGCCGAACGCCTCCCCCATCAGCAGCCCGTAGTGGATCGCGCGGGCGTTGATCACCGGCAGCGAGCCGGGCAGCCCGAGGCAGACCGGGCAGGTCCGCGTGTTGGGCTCCTCGCCGAAGCTCAGCTCGCAGCCGCAGAACATCTTCGTGCGGGTCTTGAGCTGGACGTGGATCTCCAGCCCGATGACGGGCTCCCAGTCCTTCAGGCTCATGCCCGCCTCGTCTTCGAGCCGTCGAAGCCGATCGCCTGCTCCAGCGCGTGGGCGGCGTCGAAGATGCGGTTCTCGCTGAACGCCGGGCCGGCGAGCTGGAAGCCGGTCGGCAGCCCCTCCGAGAGACCGTTGGGGATCGAGATCGCCGGGATGCCGGCGAGGCTCATCGGGACCGCGCAGAAGTCGTTGAGGTACATCGAGAGCGGGTCGTCGAGCTTTGCGCCGAGCTCGAACGCGACCGTCGGGCTCGTCGGGGTGGCGATGAAGTCGAACGACTCCCACGCCGCGTTGAAGTCCTCCGAGATGCGCGTGCGAACCTTCTGCGCGCGGCCGTAGTAGGCGTCGTAGTAGCCCGAGGACAGCGCGTAGGTGCCGATCATGATGCGGCGCTTGACCTCCGCGCCGAAGCCGGCCTCGCGCGTCGCCGTGTACATGTGCAGCAGGTCGCCGTCGCCGCCCTCGCGCAGGCCGTAGCGGACGCCGTCGTAGCGGGCGAGGTTCGAGGACGCCTCGGCCGGGGCGAGGATGTAGTAGGCGGCCAGCGCGTGCGGGGCGTGCGGGAGCTTGGTCGGCTCGACGACCGCGCCGAGCTCGCGAGCGAGCTCCAGCGTCTCCTGGAAGCTCTTCAGGACGCCGGGCTCGATGCCCTCCCCCGTGAGCTCCTCGGGGACGCCGATCCGGATGCCCTGCAGGTCGGTCGCGCTCGGGGCGCCGATCGGGTCGGGCAGGCCGAGCGAGGTCGAGTCGCGCGGGTCCTTGCCGACCATCGCGCCGAGCAGCAGCGCGGCGTCGGTCACGTCGCGCGTGAACGGGCCCGCCTGGTCCAGCGAGGAGGCGAAGGCGATCATCCCGAAGCGCGAGACCGCGCCGTAGGTCGGCTTCATCCCGACGATCCCGCAGAGCGCGGCGGGCTGGCGGATCGAGCCGCCGGTGTCGGTGCCGATCGACCACGGGGCGCTGCCCGCGGCGACGGCGGCGGCCGAGCCCCCCGACGAGCCGCCGGGCACCCGCCCGGTGTCCCACGGGTTCAGCGTCGGGCCGTAGGCGGAGTGCTCCGTCGAGGAGCCCATCGCGAACTCGTCCTGGTTGGTCTTGCCCAGCAGCGGCGCGCCCGCGCCGGCCAGGCGCTCGACGGCGGTGGCCGAGTAGGGCGGGCGGTAGCGCTCGAGGATCTTCGAGCCGGCCTGGCTCGGAACCCCCTCGGTGGCGAACAGGTCCTTGATGGCGACGGGGACGCCCGCCAGCGGCGCGTCGCGCTCGACAGCGGGCGGCTCGGCGTTGGCCACCCACGTGTAGGCGTTGAGCTCGTCGGCGGCCGCGCGCTCGCGGTAGGCGCTCCAGACGGCCTCGGGCTCGACCTCGCCGCGGTGGATCGCCTCGACCGCCTGCGCGGCGGTCAGCTCCAGCAGGTCGCTCATCCGCCGCCCCCGGCGCCCGGGCTCGGCACGCGGAAGCCGCCCTGCGCGGCGTCGGGCGCCGCGGCCAGCGCGACCTCCTGCGGCAGCGACGGCACGGGCTCGTCGGCGCGCAGCGCGTTCTCGACGTTGACGACGTGCGACGTCGGCTCCACCTCGTCGAGGCCGTCGAGCTCGTCGATCGTCTCGACCCAGTCGAACACCTTCGAGAGCTCATCGGAGAAGCGGCCGACCTCGTCCTCGGTCAGCTCGAGGCGGGCGAGGCGGGCGACGTGGAGGACCTGGTCGCGAGAGAGGGACACGGCGTGGATCTTAGGAGCGCGCCGGTGTCGGGCGGCGCTCGGGCTCCGGCGGCGCCGGGTCGGCCGGCCGCGGGCGCTCGTCGCTGAGCGACAGCCAGGCGCCCAGGAAGACGCCGAGGGTCGCCAGGAGCCCCAGGTACGCGCCGTAGGAGACGATGATCTGCTCGTTGGGCCCGGGCTGGTTGAGGATCCGGTAGAGGACGATCAGCGTGCCGGCGAGCGCGAGGGTGGTCGTGATGACGCCGAGCGCCACCGGCAGCGCCGGCCCGCGGCCCACGACCTGGCTGAGCGCGAGCGCGATCCCGAGCAGGGCGATCAGCGCCAGCAGGACGTCGATGACGCCGAACGCCTCCCAGGCGGTCAGGGTGTTGTCGCTGGGCACCTCGTACCAGGGCCGGAACAGCGCGAAGGACAGCACGAGCGCGGAGACGCCCGTGACGATGTCCCCGGCCCGGACGCGCCTCATGCCGCCTGCGCCTTCGCCGCCAGCAGCGTGTTGCGCAGCAGCATCGCGATCGTCATCGGGCCCACGCCGCCCGGCACGGGCGTGATCAGCGCGGCGCGCTCGGCCGCCGCCGCATACGCGACGTCGCCGACGAGCCCGGCCTCCGTGCGGTTGATGCCGACGTCGATCACCGTCGCCCCCTCCTTGACCCAGTCGCCCTGCACGAACTCCGGCCGCCCGACCGCGGCCACCAGCACGTCGGCGCGGCGGCAGACCGCCGCGAGGTCGCGCGTGCGCGAGTGGCAGGTGGTGACCGTGGCGTTGGCGGCCAGCAGCAGCGCGGCCAGCGGCTTGCCGACGAGGTCCGAGCGGCCGACGACGACGGCCTCGGCGCCCTCGAGCGCGACGTCGTGGCGGCGCAGCATCTCCATCACCCCGGACGGGGTGCACGGGCGCAGGCCGGGGCGGCCCTTGGCGAGCAGCCCCGCGGAGATCGGGGTGAGGCCGTCGACGTCCTTGAGCGGGTCGATCAGCTCGGTCAGGGCCGAGCCGTCGACCTGCGGGGGCGTCGGGAGCTGGAGCAGGATCCCCGAGACGGCCGGGTCGTCGTTGAGGCGTTGCAGCAGCCGCGAGACCTCCTCGTGGGCCGTGTCGTGCGGGAGCCGGTGGTCGAAGCCCTCGATGCCGGCCTCGGCGGAGGCCTTCTGCTTGCCGCCGACGTAGACGGCCGACGCGGGGTCGTCGCCGACGAGCACGGTCGCGAGGCCGGGGGCGCGGTGGCCCTCCTGCACCCAGGCGGCGACGTCCGCGCGCACCTCGTCGCGGACCGCCTGCGCGATCGCCTTCCCGTCGATGACCTGGGCCGCCATTGCGGGCGAGCAGGCTATCGAGCGGGCCGGAGTGCGGTGAAGGTCGCACGCTGCGGCGAGCAGCAGGTACGGCGCTGGCGAGGAGCAGGAGGCGGCGCACGGCCGCCGGATGCTGAGGGCCGGATCCGGCCCTTAGGGGCGACTGGCCAGGCGGGTCACTGCGGCGCACGCCAGCGCCACGGTGACCACCGCGAAGATCGGCGGGCCGAGCGGGAGGTCGAACTGCGTCGAGCCGATCCCCCAGGCGATCACGAAGAAGAGCGCGAGGCCGCAGTAGAGGAAGAAGGCGATGCCTGCGAGCCTGCGCATGGCGCTTCCTTCGCTGCCGTCACGGCGCGTCCTGCGCTCACCAGAGCGTTGCACGGAAGCCTGCAACGACCTCCGCCTCGTGGGCCAGCAGCACGCGCTTGCGCTCGAGCCCGCCGCCATAGCCGACGAGCGTGCCGTCGGCGCCGATCACGCGATGGCACGGGACGACGATCGAGATCGGGTTGCGCCCGTTCGCCAGGCCGACCGCCCGCACTTTGCGCGGGTCGCCCAGCGTGGTCGCGAGCGCGCCGTAGGTCGTCGTCTCCCCGTACGGGATGCCGAGCAACAGGTCCCAGACGCTGCGCTGGAACGCGGTGCCGGCGGGCTTGAGCTCGAGCGCGAACTCCGTCCGCTCGCCCGCGAAGTACTCCGCGAGCTGGCGCGCCGGCTCGGCGAGGGCTGCCGGGTCGTGCTCCCAGTCGGGATCGACGTCGAACGGCGACATGTACAGGCGGGTCAGCGCGCCGTCCTCCGCGGTCAGGAGGATCTCCCCGACCGGGCTCTCGATGGTGGCGTAGGCGGTCATGCGAGGCTCCAGAGGTGCTGGACGGCGTAGGAGCGCCAGGGCCTCCAGGCCTCGGCGCGGCGGGCGAGCGCGGCGGGGTCGGCGAGCCGCGCGAACCCGCGCCGCACGCCGAGGTCGGTCTCGAGCAGGACGTCGGGGTCGCCGCAGCGCATCGCGACGTAGTCGGCGGTCCACGGGCCCACCCCGCGCAGGGCCAGGAGCTCGGCCCGGTCGCGCGGGTCGAGGCCGGCCGCCATCGCCGCCGCCATCGCGACGAGCGCGCGGCCGCGGGCGCGCGGCATCGGCAGCGACTCGGGGTCGAGCGCGGCGAGGGCCGCGGGCGCCGGGAACAGGTGGGTGACGGCGCCGGCGGGCTCGGGCAGCGGTTCCCCGCAGCGCTCGGTCAGCCGGCCGGCCTGGGTGCGGGCGGCGGCGACGCTGACCTGCTGGCCGAGCACCGCGCGGACGGCGATCTCGGCGGGGTCGACGCAGCCGGGCACGCGGCGGCCGGGCGCATCTGCGACGAGCTCGCGCAGCAGCGGGTCGGCTTTCAGGGTGGCGTCGATCGCGCCGGGGTCGGCGTCCGCGTCGAGCAGCGTGCGGCACAGCTCGGCCGCCGCCGGCTCGTCGCGGGTGTCGCCGCGCTCCAATCGCCAGCATGGGCGGTCCGCGCCGAGCTCGAGCGCGATCACGCCCGGGCCGTGCGGCAGCCGCACGCCGCGGCGGTACGTCGTGTCCTCGACGGCCTCCACCCCGGGCACCGCCCGCGCGGCGAAGAACGCCAGCAGCGAGCTCGCGTGCAGGGGAAGGGTCGCGTCCAGCTCCATCGTGGTGGTGGAACGGGGCACGGCCATCGCGTGTGAGGCAGATCTCCTAGCGCTTGCGGATCGGCGCGTAATCGGCCATCAGCTTGCGCTCGCGGCCGTCGCCCGCGAACCGCACCACGACGATCCCGCCGGGCTCGGTCTGGATCACCACGCCTTCGCCGAGCGTGGCGTGGACGACGTCGTCGCCCGTGCGGAAGACGGCGCCCGCACTGTCGCTGCGGGTCGCCTCCGCGGAGGCCGCGGCGGCGCCGGCCCAGGAGGCGATCCGGCCGGTCGGCAGGCCCGCGCGCTCGCGCTCGGGCTGGTCGGTCAGCTCGCGCGGGATCTCGTCGATGAAGCGCGAGCGGGTGCCGAACGACTGGGCGCCGCCGAACGAGTTGCGCCGGCGCGCGTAGGTGAGCGTGAGGTCGCGCATGGCGCGCGTGATGCCGACGTAGGCAAGCCGGCGCTCCTCCTCCAGCGCGCCCTCGTCGAGCGCGCGCGAGTGCGGGAACACGCCGTCCTCCATCCCGATCATGAACACGATCGGGTACTCGAGGCCCTTGGCGTTGTGCATCGTCATCAGCGTCACCAGGCCCTCGTCGTCCTGGCGCGAGTCGGCGTCGGCCAGCAGCGAGATCTGCTGCAGGAACTCGCCGAGCGCGCCGCCCTCCTCGGCCGTGGCGTCGTACTCGCGGGCGACCCGCACGAGCTCCTCGAGGTTCTCGATCCGGCCCTGCGCCTCGATCGTGCGCTCGGCCTCCAGCGCTTCCGTGTAGCCCGTCTCGCTCAGTGCCTCGGCGAGCACGTCGCCGGTCGACGCGCCACCGTCGACGCGCTCGCGCAGCCGCTCCATCGTCGACATGAAGCGCCCGAGCGCCTTCTGGGCCGCGGTGCCGAGCCCCGGCACGGAGCCGGCCTCCGCCGCCGCCTCCCACACCGGGATCCCCATCGTGTCGGCGTGGCTGAGCACGCGCGACAGCGACGTCTGCCCCAGCCCGCGCCGCGGCGAGTTCGCGATCCGCGTGAACGCGTTGGCGTCCTGCGGGTTCACGAGGAACGTCAGGTACGCGATCAGGTCGCGGATCTCCGCCCGCTCGTAGAACTTCGTGCCGCCGATGACCTGGTAGCCGATCTGCGCCCGCACCAGCATGTCCTCGAGCACCCGCGATTGCGCATTCGTCCGGTAGAAGACCGCGATCTCGGCGCGGCTGACCCCCTCGTCGACCATCCGCTCGATCTCGGCGGCCACGAACCGGGCCTCCGCATGCTCGTCCGCGAGCTCCCGCACCCGCACCGGATCCCCCTCGCCGATCTCCGTCCACAGCGACTTCTCCATCCGCCCGCGGTTGTTGGCCACCACGGCGTTCGCAGCCGACAGGATCGTCTGCGTGGAGCGGTAGTTCTGCTCCAGCTTGACGACATGGGCGTCCGGGAAGTCTTCTCGAAAGTTGAGGATATTGGTGATGTCCGCTCCGCGGAACGCATAGACGACTGCTCGTCGTCGCCGACCACCGCGAGGTTGCGGTGCTCGGAGCTGAGGAGCTGGAGCCAGCGGTACTGGGCGTGGTTGGTGTCCTGGTACTCGTCGACGAGGATGTGGCGGAAGGCCGTCGCGTAGCGGTCGCGGACCTCCTGGAAGAGCTCGAGGACGTTGACGGCGCGGACGAGCAGGTCGTCGAAGTCCATCGCGTTCATGCGGTGCAGCTCGCGCTCGTAGTGCTCGTAGACGTCGGCGACGGTCTGCTCGAAGTAGGAGCCGACCATCTGGCGGTAGTCGTCGGCGGAGCGGAGCTTGTTCTTGGCGTCGGAGATCTGGGAGGCCATCGCGCGCGGGGTGAAGCGCTTGGTGTCCACGTCCAGGTCGTCGAGGCACTTCTTGATCAGCCGCCGCGAGTCCGCCGCGTCGTAGATCGTGAACTGGCGCGTGTAGCCGAGCCGGTGGGCGTCGGCGCGCAGCATCCGCACGCAGGCCGAGTGGAAGGTCATCACCCACATCGCGCGGGTGGCGCGGCCGACCAGCAGCTCGACCCGCTCGCGCATCTCCTGGGCGGCCTTGTTGGTGAAGGTGATCGCCAGGATCTCGTCCGCGCGGGCCTGGCCCGTGCGCAGCAGGTAGGCGATCCGGTGGGTGAGCACGCGGGTCTTGCCCGAGCCGGCGCCCGCGAGGATCAGCAGCGGCCCCTCGCCCGAGGTGACCGCGTCGCGCTGGGGTGCGTTGAGACCCTCGAGGAGCTGGTCGGTGGAGGCGCTCGAAGGCATCGGCTCCCACGGTACCGCCCGTTCCGGAGGGCTCTGCCAGCATGCCCGCGCGTGAGCCTCACCGACGATATCCGGGCGGCCTGCAAGGCGGTCGCAGAGCGGGCGCAACGCGTGCAGATCCGCGAGGAGGCCGTCGAGGCGTACGCGGCGACGCTGCCCGCCGCGTCGCCGCCCGCGCCGGACCTAGCGCCGGGCGAGCCCGACGAGCGCCGCGCCGCCTTCCAGCTCACCCTCAACGCGATCAACTTCGGCTCGGGCTGGTTCCCCACCTTGCGCAAGGCGCCCGGGATGTCGGGCTTCCGCACCATCGAGGCCGGCCTGCGCGCCCGCGGCCCGTGGACGGCGGACGAGCTCGCCGCCCTTGGCCGCGACGAGGCGGCCGCGACGCTCGGCCAGGACCCCGGGCACGAGCTGATGGGCCTGTTCGAGACCGCCCTGCGCGAGCTGGGCGCCAAGGTCCGCGACGAGCACGGCGGCTCGTTCCTCGCGCTCGCGCGCGCCCATGACACCGCGGAGGGCCTCGCGACCGAGCTCGCGAGCTGGCCGACCTGGTTCGACGTCTCGCCCTACGGCGGCCGGCAGGTCCCGTTCTTCAAGCGCGCCCAGATCGCCGCCGCCGACCTCGCGCTCGCCGGCCTCGGCCCGAACCGGGACCTGCACCGCCTGACCCTGTTCGCCGACAACCTCGTCCCCCACGTGCTCCGGCTCGACGGCGTGCTCGAGCTCGACGACGAGCTCGTGGCCCGGATCGACGCCGAAGAGCTGATCGAGCACGACTCGACCGAGGAGGTCGAGATCCGCGCCTGCGCGCTGCACGCGGTCGAGCTGCTCGTCGCCGCACACCCCGAGCCGACGACCGCCACGGCCGTCGACAACCACCTCTGGCACCGCGGCGCCGGCCCGCGCTACAAGGCGCGCCCCCGCCACCGCGCTCGCACGACCGCCTACTGAGGCGCGTGCTCGAAGGGCAGCGTCATCTGCTGCACCTTCGCGGGCTCGATCAGGAACACCACTCCCGAGCGCATCGGGAACGGCGCGCCCGTGTACTTGACCGCGAGCCGATCGATGATCTCCAGCGCCGCGTCGCCCTCGACGGTCTCCACGACGCGGCCGCGGACCTGCGCCATCCGGTAGGGGTGCTCGTGGTCGGTGATCGAGAACGCCACGCGCGGGTCGCGCGCGAGGTTGCGCGCCTTGCGGGAGCCCGGCTGGGTGAAGAACACGACGTGCTCGCCCTCCAGCGCGGTCCAGACCGGGACGGAGTGCGGCGCGCCGCTCGGGAGCACCGTGGCGAGGTGGGCGTAGTTGGCGCCGTCGAAGAGCGCTCGGACGTCGTCGGGCAGTGCGGTCACGGCGGCATCGTCCCAGCAAGCGCACCGATCGGTCCAGTCCGGCTCAACGCGCGGGGACGCTCGCCGATCAACGGGGATGGTGGATCGCGTCCTCGCACCCTTGGCACGCCTGCTCCCGTACGCGGGGCACGTCAGCCCGCGCCGTCGCCGGGCGGCCGCGGCGGCGGCCGGCGTGCTGCTGCTGTCGCTCGCAGTGCACCTCACCTACACCGCGCTCGGCGTCGGCGCGGGCTCCGACACCGTCGACACCGTCGTCAACCGCTGGGGCCAGCAGCTCGTCATGGGCGCCGCCGTGGCGCTGTGCGCGCTGCGCGTGCGCCGCGAGGACCCCGATCGGGGGACGTGGCTCGCGCTGACCGTCGCGCTCGGCTGCTGGACGCTCGGCAACACCTACTGGAACGCCGTCCTCTACACCGTCGAGGAGCCGTCCTTCCCCTCCCCGGCCGATGCCGGCTGGCTGCTCTTCTACCCCTTCGCCTACCTGTGCCTGGGCCTGCAGGCCCGCCGCACGGCGCACAAGCTGCCCGCGAGCATGTGGCTCGACGGGCTCGTGGGCGTGCTCGCCGTCTCCGCCGTCGGCATCGTGGCCCTGATCGCGCCGCTGACCGCGGGCCAGGACGTCAGCACGAGCGAGCTGATCTTCGGCTCGGCCAACGGGATCCTCGACCTGTTCCTGCTGTCGCTGGTGATCGCGTTCCTCGGGCTCGGCGGCGGCGGCCGCGGCCGCGCCTGGCTGCTCCTGGGCGTCGGCTTCGCCGTCTGGACGGGCGCCGACTTCACGCTCCTGCGCCAGTTCGCCGCGAACACCTACGAGTCGGGCGGCGCGCTGGACTCGATGTGGCTCGTGGGCGCGGCGATCATGGCGCTCGCGCCCTGGCAGCCGCCGCCGGCCAAGATCGAGAAGCGCCGCGCCGACTGGCGCATCCTGGCGCTGCCGTTCGGAGCGAGCGTCGCGGCGATCGGGCTGCTGCTGGCCGCGGGCCTGCAGTCCCACCAGCCCGTCGCCGTGGTCTTCGCGGCAGCCGCCTTGATGACCGCGATGGTGCGCACGACGATCAGCGTCTACGAGCTGCGCCGGTTCGCCGAGACCCGCCGCCAGGCCACGACGGACGAGCTCACGGGGCTCCCGAACCGGCGCTGGTTCGACAGCGAGCTGCGCCGCGCGATCGAGCAGGCCGGCAAGGCCGGTGCGCAGCTCGCCCTGCTCGTGATCGACCTCGACCACTTCAAGGAGCTCAACGACACGCTCGGGCACCACGCGGGTGACCGCGTGCTCGCGCAGCTCGGCCCCCGCATCCGCACGGCCCTGCGGGCGGGCGACGACGTCGCCCGCCTCGGCGGCGACGAGTTCGCGGTGCTGCTGCCGAGCGCGGGCGCGACCGCGGCCGACGGCGCCGGCGAGCGGATCGCCGCGGCGCTCTCGCAGCGCTTCACGGTCGAGGGCATCGAGCTGCAGATCGCCGCCAGCATCGGCGTGGCGCTGTTCCCCGAGCACGGCCAGGACGCCGAGACGCTGCTGCAGCGCGCCGACGTAGCGATGTACCAGGCCAAGCGCCGCCGCTCGGGCACCGAGTTCTACGCGCGCGAGCGCGACCTGCACACCCGCGAGCGCCTGCAGCTGATCGGCGAGCTGCGCGACGCCGTCGCCCAGGACCGCCTCACGCTGCACTTCCAGCCCAAGCTCGAGCTCGGCCGCAACCGCGTCGCCGGCGTCGAGGCGCTCGTGCGCTGGCCGCACCCGACCCGCGGCCTGGTCCCGCCGGACGAGTTCATCCCGCTGGCCGAGCAGACCGGCGTGATCGGCCCGCTGACCGAGCTCGTCATCCGCAAGGCGCTGCGCCAGGCCGCCGACTGGGCCGAGCGCGGGATCGCGCTCACGATGGCCGTCAACGTCTCGGCGACCAACCTGATCGAGGAGGGCTGGACCGACGGGGTGCTGGCCGCGCTGGAGCGCGCGGGCGTGCGCCCGGACCGGTTCGTGGTCGAGATCACCGAGGACGTGCTGATGACCGACCCGGAGCGCTCGCTGACCGCGCTCGCCGAGCTGTCGGCCGCCGGCGTGCGCGTCTCCCTGGACGACTTCGGGACGGGCTACTCCTCGCTGTCCTACCTCAAGCGGCTGCCGGTCGACGAGCTCAAGATCGACCGCTCGTTCGTGTTCGAGATGGGCACCGACCCGGCGGACGCCGCCATCGTGCAGACGGCGATCGACCTCGGCCGGCGGCTCGGGATCAGCGTCGCCGCCGAGGGCGTCGAGGACGAGGCGACGCTGCGCCGCCTCACGGACTACGGCGCGATGATCGCGCAGGGCTACCACATCGCCCGCCCGATGCCGGCGCCCGACCTCGAAGCGTGGCTCGCCGCCGGCGGGTTCGTGTCACCTGCTCACAACGAAGACGTCGAGCGTGCGCGGCCCGTGGACGCCCTCTACGCGGTCGAGCTCGATGTCCGAAGTGGCGGACGGGCCTGAGACGAACGTGACCGGGCGGCCCTCCGCGGCCGCCCCGGCGAGCTGTGCGACGGCGTCCGGGATCGCCGCGACGATCCGCTCGGCCTCGACCACGCACACGTGGTAGTCGGGCACGAGCGTGATGGCGCGCCGGCCGGAACGGGCGCCGCCGTCGAGCACGATCGTGCCCGTCTCGGCGATCGCCAGCGCGCAGCCGGTCAGCACGCCGTCGAAGCCGTCCAGCTCGCGCGGGCCCAGCGGCGGGTCGTCGGCGACGAGCTCCAGGCCGTCGACGGAAGCCGGACCCCCGGACGGCGTGACCAGCCGGCGGGCGCCGCGCTCTGCGCAGGCCGCCGCGACCGCCGCGGGCAGCTCGGCCGCGCTCACGCGGCGGACCGTGGCGCGGTAGTCGGCACAGCGCTCGCAGAACAGCTCCACCACGTCGCCGCCCGACGGTGCCGGCTCCCCTGCGCCGCGATAGGAGCGCGGGACCTCGGGCACGGCCGGCGTGCCCCCGAGCGCGCCCTGGATCCGCCGCAGGACCTCAGCCCGAGCGTCGCTCACCCCACCACTCCCTGAACGTCGAGGCGGGGACCTCGGGCAGCTCGCGCATCGTGCTCCAGCCCGGCACCGGCAGCTTCCCGAGCGGGCCGCGGCCGAGCCTGGAGAGCCGCTGCGCGCGCTCGTAGGCGCGGCGGCTGGAGAACGTCTTGGCGACGGCGCGCATCGCCAGCGTCTCGGGCGAGAAGCGCGACTTCTCCTCCCGCACGACCCGCGCGCGCAGGTGCACGAGCACCGCGGGGATGTCGATCTTGACCGGGCACGCCTCGAAGCAGGCGCCGCACAGCGAGGACGCCCACGGCAGCGTCGGCGCCTGGTCCAGCCCGCGCAGCTGCGGCGTGAGGATCGCCCCGATCGGGCCGGGGTAGACGGACTCGTAGGCCTGCCCGCCTGCGCGCTCGTAGACGGGGCAGACGTTCAGGCAGGCGGAGCAGCGGATGCAGTGCAGCGCTTGGCGGCCGACCTCGTCGGCCAGCACGTCGGTGCGGCCGTTGTCGAGCAGCACGAGGTGGAACTCCTGCGGCCCGTCGCCGGGCGTCACGCCCGTCCACAGCGACGTGTACGGGTTCATCCGCTCCGCCGTGGAGGAGCGCGGCAGCAGCTGCAGGAAGACCTCCAGGTCGCGCCACTCGGGCAGCACCTTCTCGATCCCCATCACGCTGACCAGCGTGTCGGGGAGCGTCGTGCACATGCGCCCGTTGCCCTCGGACTCGACGACGCAGATCGTGCCGGTCTCGGCGATCCCGAAGTTCGCCCCCGAGACGGCGACGGGCACCGTGAGGAACTTCTCGCGCAGGTGCTTGCGCGCCGCCTCGGCGATCGCGGTCGCCTCCCAGCCGAGGTCCTCCCCGTCGGCGATCGTGCGCTCGAACAGCGCCTTGATCTCGGACCGGTTCCAGTGGATCGCGGGCACGAGGATGTGTGACTGCTTGTCGTTCGCGAGCTGGATGATCAGCTCCGCGAGGTCGGTCTCGATCGCCTCGATGCCGCGCGCGTGCAGGCCCTCGTTGAGGTCGATCTCGTCCGTTGCGAGCGACTTGACCTTGATCACCTCGCGCGCGCCCTTGGCCTGCGCGATCGAGGCCACGATCGCGGTCGCCTCCGCCCCGTCGCGCGCCCAGTGGACGGTGCCGCCGGCGCGGGAGACCGCCGCCTCCAGGCGCTCGAGCTGCTCGGGCAGCGTCGCCATCGCGCGCGCCTTGATCGCGGCCCCGGCGTCGCGCAGCGCCTCCCAGTCCGGCAGCTCGGAGATCGTGCGCAGCCGCTTGGCGCGGATCGTCTGCGTCGCCTTGCCGAGGTTGCGCCGCAGCTGGGAGTCCTGCAGCGACTCGTGAGCGGCGGCGGGAAAGCCCTTCATCCGGTCGCCGCCAGGATCTCGGCCAGGTGCATCGCCCGCACGCCGGTGCGCTGGCGCCGCAGCGCGCCGCCGATGTGCATCAGGCAGGAGTTGTCGGCCGCAGTGCAGACCTCGGCGCGGGTGTCGAGGATCCGGCGCAGCTTGTCCGAGAGCATCGCCATCGAGGTGTCGGCGTTCTTCACCGCGAACGTGCCGCCGAAGCCGCAGCACTCCTGCGGCTCCTCCAGGTCGACCAGCTCGAGGCCCTGCACGGCCTCCAGCAGCCGCTTCGGCCGGTCGCCGATCCGCAGCACCCGCAGCGAGTGGCAGGTCGGGTGCAGCGTGACCCGGTGCGGGAACGTCGCGCCGACGTCGACCACGCCGAGCTTGTCGACCAGCAGCTCGGTGAGCTCGAACACGCGGTCGGCCACCGCCGGGCAGTGGTCGCGGACCATCCCCACGCACGACGCCGACGGCGAGACGATCGCGTCGTAGGGGTCGAAGACGCGCTCGAAGCGCCGCGCCAGCGCGAGGCCGTCGTCGGCGTAGCCCGTGTTGAAGTGCATCTGGCCGCAGCAGGTCTGCTCCTCGGGGAACGCCACCTCGTGCCCGAGCCGCTCCAGCACGGTCACGACCGCGCGGCCCGTGTCCGGGAACAGCGTGTCGTTGAAGCAGGTGATGAAGAGCGCGACCCGCACCGCGCCGCCGAGCCTACGCCGCGCGCCGCTCAGATGCGTCGCAGCAGCTCGGCCTTCTTGGTCGTGAACTCCTCCTCGGTGAGCACGCCCGCGTCGCGCAGGTCGCCGAGCTTCTGCAGGAGATCGACCGCATCGGGCCTCGCCGGCGCGCGCGGGGGCACGGGCTGATCGGCCGCGGGCACGGCGGCGGTGACCAGCTCCAGCACCGCGGCCAGGTGCCCCGGCTCGAGCTCCTCGACGCCGGCCACGGCCTCGGGCGCGACCTCGCCCGGTGCGAGCGCGCGGGCCTCCTCCTCGTCGGCGATCAGCACCCGCGATGCGGTCACCGCGATCACGCTCGCGGTGCCCGCGGCCAGCGCCAGCAGCGGCTCGCCCGCAGCGGCCGTGTCGGCGAGCCGGCGCAGGGCCGCGCGGGCGGGCTCGAGCCGGTCGGTCGGCAGGTCGCGCAGCATCGCTCCGGCGACCTCGGGCGGCCACTCCGCCAGCCACGCGTAGGGCTGCGCGGGTGGACTGGCCAGGTGCGAGCGCGCCTGCGCGAGCCGGTCGCGGGCATGGGTCAGCTCGGGCGGCTCCACGAGCGCCTGGTGGCCGAGGCGGTCGGCGAGCTCCCCCACGCAGGTGTCCAGCCGGGCGCGGTCGGCGTGGCGCTCGCCGGCGTCGCGATCGGCGGCGGCGAGCGCGCCCGCGAGCGCGAGGCAGGCCGCCGCGTGCGCCTCGGCCGCGGCGGCGTAGCGGCGCAGCCGCGAGCGCGCCCGGCCCTGCGCCAGCGGCACCGAGGCCTCGATCCGCTTGACCGCCGTGGCGGCCGCCGCCGCGGGCGCGTCGCCGGGCGCGATCACCACTCGGCCGATCCAGCCGTCGCCGTGCACGCGCAGCTCGCCCTCGGCGATCTCCGCGCGCACGCCGGGCACGAGCCGGTGGCGCATGCGGTCGACCTCGACCCACGTCTCGGCGAGCCGCAGCGCGCGCATCGGGCGCTCGACGGGCTGCTCGAGCGTGGCCGCCGCGGTCTGCGCCGCCGCCTTCACCTCGCGGCTGCGCGTCATCCGCTCCTTCTCACGCCGCCCTGACGCGAGCGCGAGCGCACGGCGGTGCTCGGTGAGCGCCGCGTCGAGCGCGTGCACGGCGGCCCGCACCCCGACCCCCACGCGTTCGGGTTGGCTCATCGGCGGGCAACCCTACCCGCAGTACCGGGGAGCACGTCCGCCACGAGAGGGTATGGTGCCGCCCGGGGTGTGGGGTAGTTCACCGTGCAAGGGACTCCAAGGGGGGAGACTGTGTACAAGCAGGTACTGGATCCGGTCGGCGACTCGCTGTTCCTGAGCTCGCTCTTCGCGCTGATCCCGATCGTCACGCTGTTCGTGCTGCTCGGCGGACTGCGGTTGGCGGCGCACATCGCCGCGCTGATCGCGCTCGCGCTCGCGATCCTCGTCGCGATCATCGTCTACAGCATGCCCGTCGACCAGGCGCTGCTGTCCGCTTCAGAGGGCGCGGCGTTCGGCCTGTTCCCGATCCTGTGGATCGTCTGGACGGCGATCTGGATCTACAACATGACGGAGGCGACGGGGCACTTCGCGGTGCTCAGGCGGGCGTTCAGCGGGATCTCGAACGACCAGCGGATCCAGGCCGTGATCATCGCCTTCTGCTTCGGCGCGCTGCTCGAGGCGCTGGCCGGCTTCGGCACCCCGGTGGCGATCACCGCCGTGATGCTGATCGCCGTCGGCTTCGAGCCGATGAAGGCCGCCGCGGTCGCGCTCGTCGCCAACACCGCTCCTGTCGCCTTCGGTGCGATCGCGATCCCGATCGTGACGCTGTCCGGCCTGACGGAGATCCCGAAGGAGGACCTCGGCGCGATGGTCGGCCGCCAGACGCCGTTCCTGGCGCTGATCGTGCCGCTGATCCTGGTCGGCATGGTCGACGGGATGCGCGGCGTGCGCGCCGTCTGGCCCGCGGCGCTGATCGGCGGGCTCGTGTTCGCGCTCGGCCAGTTCATCTGCTCGAACTACATCTCGGTCGAGCTGACCGACATCGTCGCCTCGCTCGCCTCGGCCGGCGCTCTGATCGCCTTCCTGCGCGTCTGGCAGCCGTCGGATCCGCTGCTCGGCGAGCCCAGCGGCGGGCCGCGACCGGCGATCGCCGGGGCGGCCACCGCGGACGCCCGCCACGAGGAGGAGGTCCGGCGGCGCGACGACGACCACAAGGACTCCAAGAAGGACATCTGGGAGGCCTTCGCGCCGTACATCATCATCATCGCCGTCTTCTCGATCGCCCAGATCGGGTTCATCAAGACGGCGCTGGCCGACCTGACGCAGTCGTTCGACTGGCCCGGGCTCGACATCCAGACCACCAGCGGCGAGACGCCGACGAGCCAGACGTACAACTTCAACTGGGCCAACGCCGCGGGCACGCTGCTGCTCGTGTCCGGCCTGCTGACGATGCTCGTGCTGAAGGTCTCTCCCGGGCGCGCGGTCGGCGTGTTCGGCAAGACCCTGAACCAGCTCAAGCTCGCCACGATCACGGTCATGGCCGTGCTCGCGCTGGCCTACGTGATGAACCAGTCCGCGCAGACGCTGACGATCGGCAGCTGGATCGCCGGCGCCGGCGGCGTGCTCGCGTTCTTCTCGTCGATCATCGGCTGGCTCGGCGTCGCCGTCACGGGCTCGGACACCTCGTCGAACTCGCTGTTCGGCGTGCTGCAGCAGGAGGCGGCCATGAAGGCCGGCATCGACCCGCTGCTGCTCACCGCGGGCAACAGCTCCGGCGGGGTGCTCGGCAAGATGGTCTCGCCGCAGAACCTCGCGATCGGCGCGGCCGCCGTCGGGCTGGCCGGAAGGGAGGGCGACCTGTTCCGCAAGGTCCTCGGCTGGTCGCTGATAATGCTGCTGTTCATGTGCATCCTCGTGTACCTGCAGTCGACCTCGGTGCTCGGGTGGATGGTTCCGTAGTCGAAGGCGCCGCCCCGGAAGGGCCGGCGGAGGTGGAGGGGGCGCCGGGCGGCGCCTCCTCGGGGGACCTCACGGCGCTGGTGGCCGAGCTGCGCCGGATCGTCGGCGAGGACTGGGTCTACACCGCCGAGCACCAGCTGCGGACCTACGAGTCCGACGGCCTGCTCCAGTACCACGTGATCCCGGCGGCCGCCGTGCTGCCGGGCACCGCGGAGGAGGTGCAGGCCGTCGTGAAGGCGTGCGCCGACGCGGGCGTGCCGTGGGTCGCCCGCGGCGCCGGCTCGGGCCTGTCGGGCGGCGCGCTGCCGATCGCCGACGGTGTGCTGATCGTCGTCTCGCGGATGAAGCGCATTCTCGAGATCGACCTCGCCAACCAGCGCATCTGCGTCGAGCCGGGCGTCACGAACACGAACGTCTCCGTGGCGGTCGGGCCCGGCTTCTTCTACCCGCCCGACCCGTCGAGCCAGATCGTCTGCTCTATCGGCGGCAACGTCGCGGAGAACTCGGGCGGCGCGCACTGCTTCAAGTACGGCTTCACGACGAACTACGTCACGGGGCTGGAGGTCGTGCTGGCCGACGGCGAGATGGTCCAGATCGGCGGCATGGAGCTCGACCACCCCGGCTACGACCTGCTCGGCGCCTTCGTCGGCTCCGAGGGCACGCTCGGCGTCGCGACCAAGGTCTGGCTGCGCGTGGTCCCCTCCCCCGAGACGGTCAAGACGCTCGTCGCGTTCTTCGACACCACGCGCCACGCCGGCGAGGCCGTCTCGCAGATCGTGCAGGCGGGCGTCGTCCCGGGCGCGATCGAGATGATGGACGAGAAGGCGATCGAGGCGTCCGAGCAGATGGCCCATGCCGGCTGGGTGGGTGGGGACGGTGTCCCGCGTGGCGCGGCGCTGCTGGTCGAGCTCGACGGCGCCGAGCGCGAGTGCGAGGCGCGCTTCGAGGAGGTGGTCGGCCTCTGTGAGCGGTGTGGTTCGGATGACGTACGCATCGCCGGGGATGAGGTCGAGCGGGCTCTCTTCTGGAAGATGCGGAAAGCCGCCTTCCCCGCGATGGGCCGGCTGTCGCCGAACTACTTCGTCCAGGACGGCGTGATCCCGCGCACCAAGCTGCCCGAGGTGCTCGAGCGCATCGAGGCGCTCGGCCAGGAGTACGGGATGATCGTCGCCAACGTCTTCCATGCGGGCGACGGCAACCTGCACCCGCTCGTCTGTTACGACGGCCGCAACGAGGGCGAGGCCGAGCGGGCGGAGGAGCTGTCGGGCAAGATCCTCGACGCGTGCCTGGACGCCGGCGGCTCGATCACCGGCGAGCACGGCGTCGGCGTGGACAAGAAGAAGCACATGCCGAAGATGTTCGGCGAGCCCGACCTCGACGCGTTCCAGCGGCTGCGCTGCGCGTTCGATCCCGCCGGCCTGGCGAACCCCGGCAAGGTGATGCCGACGCCGCGGCTGTGCGGCGAGGTCCCCGGCCCCTACCGGCAGCACCCGCTCGAGGCCGCCGGCATCGCGGAGCGCTTCTAGTGGACGGCCCACTAACGGACCTGGAGCCGCTGGCAGCGCGGATACGCGAGCACGGGACGGCCGGACGGGCCGTGCGGCCCGTCGGCGGCGGCACCAAGCTGGGATGGGGCGGGTCCGATGCCGCCGGCGCGGTCGACCTCGAGACGAGCGCGCTCGACGCGATCGCCGAGCACAACGTGGGCGACTTCACCGCGGTGCTGGGGGCGGGCGTGCGGCTCGCCGACGCCCAGGCGGCGTTCGCCGCCGAGAACCAGATGCTGGCGCTCGATCCGCCGCTGGGCGCCGGCGACGGCGCGACGGTCGGCGGCATGATCGCCACCGCCGACTCCGGCCCGCTGCGCCACCGCTACGGCGGCGTGCGCGACCTGGTGGTGGGCATGACCGTGATCCTGAGCGACGGCACCGTCGCCAAGTCGGGCGGCAAGGTGATCAAGAACGTCGCGGGCTACGACCTGGCGAAGCTGTTCGCGGGCTCCTACGGGACGCTCGGGCTGATCGCCTCCGTCTCCGTCCGGCTGCACCCGCTGCCCGGCGCCAACGCCACCGCCATCGCGAGCTCCGACGACCCGGCGGCGCTGGCCGCGGCAGCCGCCGAGCTCGCCTCCCACCCGCTCGAGGCCGACTGCCTCGACGTCAGCTGGGACGGCGACCGCGGCCATGTGCTCGTGCGCTTCGGCGCCGCGGCGGCCGAGCACCAGGCGGAGTCCGTGGTCGTGCGGATGCGCGGGCTCGGCCTCGGCGACGCGCGGGCGGAGGCCGACGACGACGAGCTCTGGAACCGCCAGCGCGCGCAGCAGCGCTCCGCCGACGGGATCGTGCTGAAGGTCTCGGGCCGCCCGACCGACCTGCCCGCGGTGATCGCCGCCGCCCGCGCCCAGCGCGGGACACTGGTCTCGCGCGCGGCGCACGGGCTCTCGTGGCTCGCGCTGCCGGCCGACGCCGACGTCGCGGCCGTGCGCGAGGCGCTGCACCCGCGCCCGGTGACCGCGCTCGACGGCGCCGAGAAGGTCGCCGATGCATGGCCCGCGCCGCCCGAGGGGACGCTTGCCGTGATGGCCCGCCTGAAGGAGCGCTTCGACCCCGCGCGGATCTTCCGCCCGGGCGCGTACGTGGGAGGGATCTAAGTGATCCCTCCCGCACGCCCCCACGTCCTCGCGACGGTCGAGAACGCGCGGACTCACGGGAGGAACCACTAGTGGCCATCGCCTGGGACGAGCACAAGCCGCCAGAGCTCGACCTGATCAAGGACTGCGTGCACTGCGGCTTCTGCCTGCCGACGTGCCCGAGCTATCAGGTGCTCGAGAACGAGAACGACTCGCCGCGCGGGCGGATCGTGCTGATGCGCATCGGCCACGAGGACGGCTCCGAGGTCTCCCCGCAGATGACGGAGCACTTCGACAACTGCCTCGGCTGCATGGCGTGCGTGACCGCCTGCCCGTCCGGCGTGCAGTACGACCGGCTGATCGAGCGGACGCGCCCGCAGATCGAGCGCCACGGCGCGCGCACCCGCACCCAGCGCGCGTACCGGCGGATGATCTTCGAGCTGTTCACGCACCCGGGGCGGATGCGGGCGCTCGCGCCGCTGATGGCGCTGCAGGGCCGGCTCGGAGTCAACGAGCGGCTCAGCGACCGGATCAAGCAGCCGCACCTGCGCGCGCTGCTGCGGCTGGCGCCGCCGGTGAAGCTGCGCACCGCGATGCGGCAGCTGCCCGAGGAGCTGCCGGCGAAGGGCACCCGCAAGGGCACCGTCGGCTTCATGCAGGGCTGCGTCCAGCGCGCCTTCTTCGGCGACGTCAACGCCGCCACGGTGCGCGTGCTCGCCGCCGAGGGCTGGGAGGTCCACTCCCCGCGCCAGCCGCGCTGCTGCGGCGCGCTGATGATGCACGCGGGCGTCGAGGAGGACGCCAAGGACCTCGCGCGCGCGACGATCGCCGCCTACGAGGGGTTCGACTTCGTGGCCGTCAACGTGTCGGGCTGCGGCTCCTCGATGAAGGAGTACGACCACCTGCTCTCCGACGACCCTCAGTGGGCCGACCGCGCGAAGGCGTTCGTGGCCAAGACGCGCGACGTGCACGAGCTGCTGGGCGAGCACGAGCCGCAGGCCGAGCGGCACCCGCTCCCCATGACGGTCGCGTACCACGATGCCTGCCACCTCGCGCACGCCCAAGGGGTGCGCTCGCAGCCGCGTGAGCTGCTGCGCGGGATCCCCGGCCTGCAGCTCGTCGAGCCGGCCGAGTGGGAGATCTGCTGCGGCTCCGCCGGCATCTACAACCTGGTCAAGCCCGAGCCCGCCGCCGAGCTCGGCAAGCGCAAGGCCGCGAACCTGGCCGCCACCGGCGCCGAGGCGATCGCCGCCGCCAACCCGGGCTGCTCGATCCAGATCTCCGCGCATCTGGAGCAGCCCGTCCCGATCTACCACCCGATGACCCTCTTGGACCTTTCGATCAGAGGAGCCCGACCGTGAGCAGCCTGGAAGCCGCCCCCGTCAAGGAAGAACGCGCCGCCGACATCCTCTCCGACGACGCGCTGGACTTCCTCTCCGAGCTGCACGCCCGCTTCAACCCGCGCCGGCTGGAGCTGCTGCAGGCGCGCAAGGAGCGCGGCGCCCCGAGCGGCTTCCTCGAGGAGACCAAGGAGATCCGCGAGGGCGACTGGAGCGTTGCGCCGCCGCGCCCGGACTACGAGGACCGCCGCGTCGAGATCACCGGCCCGACCGACCGCAAGCTCGTCATCAACGCGCTCAACTCGGGCGCGAAGGGCTTCATGGCCGACTTCGAGGACGCGAACTCCCCCACCTGGTCCAACCAGGTCGAGGGCCACGTGAACCTGATCGACGCGATCGAGGGCTCGATCACCTACGACTCGTCCGAGGGCAAGCACTACGAGCTCGCCGACGAGGTCGCGACGCTGCTCGTGCGCCCGCGCGGCTGGCACCTGCCCGAGAAGCACATCAAGGTCGACGGCGAGACGGTCGCGGGCGCGTTGATGGACTTCGGCCTGTACCTCTTCCACAACGGCCAGCGGCTGCTCGACCACGGCAGCGCGCCGTACCTCTACCTGCCCAAGATGGAGCACCATCTCGAGGCGCGGCTGTGGAACGACGTCTTCACCTGGACCGAGGACGCCCTCGGGCTCGAGCACGGCACGATCCGCGCGACCGTCCTGATCGAGACGCTCCCGGCCGCCTTCCAGATGGACGAGATCCTCTACGAGCTGCGCGAGCACTCCTACGGGCTCAACGCCGGTCGCTGGGACTACATCTTCTCGATGATCAAGTGCTTCCGCGATCGCCCGGAGTTCGTGCTCCCCGACCGCACCGACGTCAAGATGACCGTGCCGTTCATGCACGCCTACACGGAGCTGCTCGTGCAGACCTGCCACAAGCGCGGCGCGTTCGCGATGGGCGGCATGGCGGCGCAGATCCCCTCGCGCAAGGACAAGGAGGCCAACGAGTCGGCCCTCGCCGCCGCCAAGGCCGACAAGGAGCGCGAGGCGAAGGCCGGCTTCGACGGCACCTGGGTCGCGCACCCGGACGTCGTCTCCACGGCCAAGACCGCCTTTGACGAGGTGCTCGGCGACAAGCCCAACCAGATCGACAAGCAGCGCCCGGACGTGAGCGTCACGCCCGAGCAGCTGCTCGACGCCGAGTCCACGCCCGGCGAGATCACCGAGGAAGGCCTGCGCAACGACGTCTCCGTCGGCTTCCAGTACATCTCGTTCTGGCTCGGGGGCCGCGGCGCCGCCGGCATCAACAACCTGATGGAGGACGCCGCCACCGCCGAGATCTCCCGCTCCCAGATCTGGCAGTGGGTCAAGCACGGCAAGTTCACCAAGGACCACGTGCGCCAGGTCCTCGACGAGGAGATGGCCAAGATCCGCGACGACGTCGGCGAGGAGACCTGGCAGAAGGGCCGTCCCGACGAGACCCGCGAGATCTTCGAGCGCGTCGCCCTCGGCGACGAGTTCCCGGACTTCTTGACGTTGCCGGCCTACGACTACCTGGACTGAGCCCGAACGGCGCGAGGGAGCCTCACGCAACGTGAGCGGTGGATTGATGTGCCTGAGAGGGAGTTAGCCACCGCTCGCTGTACCCCGGCCACTCCCCCACCCCTCACCAGCCAAGCCGTTACCCACGCCCCACTAACGCGACCACGGCCCTCGGCGCCTGCCCAAGACCAGGCCGGCGCTCCGCTAGAAGTCGCCGCCGCCGAAGTCGCCCCCACCGCCGAAGTCGCCCCCGCCGCCGCCGAAGTCCCCGCCGCCCCAGTCGCCGCCGTCGCCGCCGGAGGCGTGGGCGTCGCCCATGCCCCAGCCGCCGAGCGAGCTGCCGAGCAGCGTCCCGAACATAAGGCCGGGCAGCAGGCCGCCGCCGAAGCCGCCGAACAGGCCGCCGGCGAACGGCGCGTAGCCCGGGCCGGCGTTCCAGTACGGCGTCCGCCGGCCGCCGACCAGGACCTCGCGCGCCTCGGGGTCCTCCCCTCGCTCGACGCGCTGGGCGTCCGCCTCGCAGGCGGGCACCGGGCGCGGCGCGCCGCCGTCTGGCGCCCACTCGACCTCGCGCGAGGACGGGCCGTGGCGCGGGTCGAAGAAGCACGGCGGGGTGCGCTCGGGCGGCTCGCGCCCCGCGAAGCGCTCCTTGGCGGCCGTCATCGCGTAGCGGCCCTCCTCGAGCGCGGCGCCGACGGGCTCGAAGTCCTCGGGGCCGCGCGCCCGCTCGACGAGCGTGTCCGCGCGGTCGTAGGCCTCCACCGCGCGGTCGTAGTCCGCCTTCGCCCGCGGGTCGGTGCCGGGCATCTCGACGTCGAGGTCCAGCGCGCGGATGTCGTCGCCGAGCGCGACGAGGTCGTCGCGGACGTTCTCGCGCAGCTCGGCGAGCTGGGCCTCGTGCGCCTTGCGGTTGCGCCGGCGGACGAGGAGCAGCCCGCCGCCGAGCAGGGCGAGCAGCGGCAGCAGCACGGCGCCCGAGATCCCGCCGCCGCCGGAGCCGCCGCCACCGGAGCCGGAGCCGCCCCCCGATCCCGAGCCCGAGCGCAGCGCCGCCTCGCGGTCGACGAAGTCCAGCAGCACCGCGGCGACGCCCTCGCTGCGGTGCGCCTCGAAGGCGGCGGTGGCCTCCGGCCCCGTGCCGCGCAGGTCCGTGCTGCCCGCCGCGAACGACCGGCCCGCCACCACCGCGTAGGTGCCGGGCCGCCCGAGCTGGCGCTGGATCGCCTGGGCGACGCCCCGGGCGGAGCCGCCGCCCTCGTCCGCGGCGCCGGCCGGCAGCACCGCGATGTACAGCGGCCCGGCGCCCTGCTCGCGGATCCGCGCGCGCAGCCGGTCCGCGTCGGCGGAGCTCACGATGTCCTCCGCCTCGGGCGCCACGTAGACGGGGTCCTTCGCGAGCGCGCCGGCGGCCTCGCCGATCGTGTCCTGCGCGAAGGCGGCCGGCGGGAGGGCGAGAATCAAGGCGAGCGCCGGCGCGAGCAGCAGCGTCTTCAGCATGGGAACGGCTTGCCCAGCGCAGGCGGCCCGCATTCAGGCCTCGGCCGGGCGGACCCCGACGGCGGCCGCGAACAGGCCCGCGTTACCGACGATGTCCTCCCACGGCATCGTCGCCCCGCGCAGGTTCTCGACGGCGTTGATGCCGTCGAGCCGGCAGCCGCGCAGCTCGACGCGCTGGAGGCGCACCCGCGAGAGCTCCACGCGGCCCAGGTCGCAGCGCTCGAAGCGGACGTCGCGCAGGACCGCCTCGGCGAACGAGCTCTCGCGCAGGTCGCAGTCGGCGAAGACGACCCGCTCCAGCCGGGCCGCCGTGAGGTTCGCGAGGTCGATCCGGCAGTCCGCGAAGGTGACGTCGCGCAGTGACGCCTCGCCGAGGTCGGCGCCGGTCAGCCGCGCGCGGGCGATCGCGACGCGCCGCAGCGCCGCCTTCTGCGCGTGCAGGTTGGCGAGGTCGGCGCCCTCGACCGCGGTGTCGCCGAGATGCAGGTCGGCCAGGCGGGCGCCGGCGAGCGACCCACGGATCCGGGCCGACTCGAGCGTGAGCGACCGCACCGCGACCTCGCCCTCCCCCGTGACCTCGACGCCCTCGTAGCGCTCCTCGTCCTCCAAGGCCGCGGCCAGCGGCTCCAGGTCCTCTGCGACGCGCGGCTCCAGCGGCGGGCGGAGCCGGGTCACTACGAGAGCAGCTCGCGCAGGCGCTCGAGGTCCTCGGTCAGCTTGGCCTCGAGCTTGGGCTGCACGACCGGGAGGAGCAGGCGCGCCTTGAAGCCGCTCGTCTTGCCCTCGAGCGTCTGGGTCAGCTCGGTGCCGCCGCCCGCCTCGCGCAGCGCGTACGTCGTCTCCACGTCGATCCCGTTGGTGGAGAAGCGGCTCTCGGCCGAGCGCGGCGGGTCGAAGGCCGTGATCTCGAGCTCGATGTCGAGGTCGGAGCCGCCGACGGTCAGCACCTGCTTGATCCGCGTGCCGCGGCCGATCGCGCCGTCGCCGCGCACGTCGTAGGTCTTCAGCCGGCTCGTCCACTGCGGCACCTTGTCCTGGTCGAGCAGCCAGGGGAAGACCTCCGCGGGCGGCTTCGGAACCGTCACGCTGTGGCTGAAGCTAGCCACCCGCGGGGTTGGGTCCGCGGACGTTGCGCAGCGGCACGACCTCGCCGATCTGGGGGTCCTGGCGGCCGTCGCGCTCCGCGAGCTCGCGCTCGAGGTCGGCGATCCGGCGGGAGAGCTGCTTGATCGCGTCGGCGATCGGGTCGGGCAGGTGGACCCAGTCGGCGTCGGGGCCCTCCGGCCGGCGCCCTTCGACACGGACGGTGTGGCCCGGGTTGCCGACGACCGTGGAATTCGGGGGGACGTCGTGGATGACGACGGCGTTGGCCCCGATCTTGGCGCCGTGGCCGATCGTGATCGGGCCCAGCAGCTTGGCGCCCGAGCCGATCGTGACGTTGTCCTCGACGGTCGGGTGGCGCTTGCCGGTCGCGAAGCCGGTGCCGCCCAGCGTCACGCCCTGGTACATCGTCACGTTCTCGCCGACCTCAGCCGTCTCGCCGATCACCACGCCCATCCCGTGGTCGATGAACAGCCCGTCGGCGATCCGCGCGGCCGGGTGGATCTCGATGCCGGTCAGCGAGCGCGAGACGTACGCCAGCGCGCGTGGCGCCACCGGGACGCCCGCACCGCGCAGGGCGTGCGCCACGCGGTGCGAGAGCAGCGCGTGCACACCCGGCCAGGCGGCCAGGATCTCGGCCGGCGAGACGCCGGTCGCCGCCGGGTCGCGATCTCGGGCCGCGGCGAGGTCGCGGCGGACCTCCCCGGCGACGCGCCGCAGTGTGCCGAGTCCGAGCATCCACCTAAGCGTACGCACCGGCGCAGTCGGGGCAGTCCGGACGCCGCTCGACGCTCACGCGCAGGAAGGACAGCAGCGCCAGATCGGCCTGCAGGAAGGCGCCCACGAGCGGCTCCCCTACGCCGGTGAGGAGCTTCAGCGCCTCGAGCGCCTGCAGCGAGCCGATCACCCCGGCCGCCGGCCCGAGCACCCCGGCGGTGGCGCACGTCGGCGCGTCCGGGGGCGGTTCCGGGAACGCGCAGCGGTAGCAAGCGCCCTCCCCCGGACGGATCCCCATCACCAGGCCGCTCGTGCCGAGCACACCGGCCTCCACGAGCGGGACCCGCGCGGCGCAGCAGGCCGCGTTGACGACGTAGCGGGTCTCGAAGGAGTCGCTGCAGTCCACGACGAGGTCGGCGCCCTCGATCAGCCCGGCCCCATTGGCCGCGTCGAGGCGCACCTGGTAGGGCTCGACCACGACCTCGGGGTTGAGGAAGCCGAGCTTGGCGGCGGCGCTATGCGCTTTCGGCACGCCGACGTCAGGCGTGAAGTGCAGCGGCTGGCGGTGCAGGTTCGAGAGCTCCACGTCGTCGCCGTCGACGATCCCGAGCCGCCCGACGCCCGCCCCCGCGAGGTAGAGGGCGACGGGCGAGCCGAGCGCGCCGGCGCCGACGACGAGCACGCTCGCGGCGCCGAGCGCGCGCTGGGCGGCCTCGCTCCACTCCGGCATGACGAGCTGGCGCGAGTAGCGCTCGAGCTTCGCCTCGGCGAGCGGGTCGCCCGCCGGGCCGCGCGGCGGTGGCCCGGGCCCCTCCGCGGCGGCCCTCACCTCGCGGACCGACCCGGCGAGCTCGCGCAGGAACGAGCGGCGGCTGGAGCTCATGCGCGCACGATCCGGATCGTCGTTCCGTCGACGCTGACGGCGTGGCCCGCCTCGCGCGCCGAGCGCGGCACGTTCTCGAGCGCCTCCCCCGGGCGGCAGCGCACGGCGAGCTCCTCCCCGGGCGCCATGCGCTCCAGCTCGAGCTTGGTCTTGACCCACGTCATCGGGCAGGTGAGCCCGCTGATGTCGAGCGTCCGCGTCACTGGAGCGCCAGGACGAGCTCGCGCAGCGCGCCCGGGTAGCGCCAGGCGATCCCGCCGTGCTTGCCGTCGAAGAGCTCGACCGTGTGCTCGACCCCGAGCTTGTCCAGCTCGGCGCCGAACGCCGTCGCGCCGAGGTCGAGATAGAACTCGTCGCCGCGGCCCGCGTCGACGTAGATGCGGCGCATCGAGCGCAGCGCGTCCGCGTGGGCGGGCGCCATCCGCACGGGGTCCTTCTCCAGCCACTGCGCCCACACGTCATCGAGCAGGCGGCCCGTGGCCAGGTCGACGGGCAGCAGCGCCTTGCCGGGCCGCGCGGGGTCCGGCGAGTAGGCCGCGGCGTAGCCGTAGAGCTCGATCGCGCGGAAGCGGTCCATGTCGAAGCGGTTGGACGCCGCGAGCTGCTCGAAGAAGACGTCGATCGAGCCCTCGAAGTCGTCGCGGAACGTGCGCACGAAGGTGGGGAACTCGGGCAGGTAGGCGGCCTCGAAGAGCGCGTCGCCGGCGTGGGAGGCGAGCGCCCCGAACACGTCGGGCCGCAGCATCGGCACCACCATTGCGCCGTAGCCGCCCGAGGACTTGCCCGCCAGGCCGCGGTGGTCGCGGTGGTCGGCCGTCGGGTAGCGGGCGTCGACGAACGCCGGCACCTCGTCGCACAGGTAGTCCATGTAGCGCCCGGTGCCGGTCGAGTTGAGGAACTGCGAGCCGCCGAAGCTCGTCCAGGCGTCGACGAAGACGACGATCGCATCCGGGCAGGCGCCCGAGGCGAACAGCGCGTCGAAGGCCTCGACCACCGTCGGCTGGAACGCGTTGCGCGTGAACCACATGTCGAGCTGGCCCGTGTAGCCCTGGATCACGTAGACCGACGGCAGCGCGCGCGGGTGGTCGCGCTCGACGCCGGGCGGGCGGTAGACGTACAGCGGCCGGCGGGCCGGGTCGCCGAGCGGGTTGTCGGCCAGCGCGTCGGACTCGACGACGAGCCGGTCGAGGGTCCCGTGCATCGGCCGCTCCCAGGGAGCGCCGGCCGGGCCCTCGACCTCCCGCAGGCTCATGCCGCTCCGGCGGTGCGCTCGGGCTCGGGGGCGAAGAAGGGAGTGGAGACGTAGCGCTCGCCGGAGTCCGGCAGCACGACGGCGATCCGCCTGCCCGCGGCCTCCGGGCGCTGCGCGATCTCGAGTGCGGCGAACAGGGCCGCCCCGCAGGAGATGCCGGCCAGCACGCCCTCGCGGCGGGCGACGAGCCGCGCCGTCTCGAGCGCGTCCTCGTCGTCGACGGGGACGATCTCGTCCAGCAGCGAGCGGTCCAGCACCGGCGGGACGAAGCCCGCCCCGATCCCCTGGATCTTGTGCGGGCCGGGCGGGCCGCCGGAGAGCACCGGCGAGGACGCCGGCTCGACGGCCACGACCTTGATGTCCGGGTTGCGCTCCTTCAGGAAGCCGCCCGCGCCCGTGATCGTGCCGCCCGTGCCGACGCCGGCGACGAGGTAGTCGATCTTGCCCTCGAGCGCCTCCCACAGCTCCGGCCCGGTCGTGCGCCGGTGCGCCTCGGGGTTGGCGGGGTTGGCGAACTGGTCGGGCAGCCAGACGTCGCCGTCGCGGGCGAGCGCCTGGGCGGCGGCGACGGCCTCGTTCATGCCGCCGAGCGACTCCGTGACATGGACCTGCGCGCCGTAGAGGCGCAGCAGGGCGTCGCGCTCGCGGCTCATGCCCTGCGGGAGCGTGAGGATCAGGTCGTAGCCCTTGGCGGCGCACACGAACGCGAGCGCGATGCCGGTGTTGCCGCTCGTGGCCTCGACGATCGTGGTGCGGCCGGGCTCGATGATCCCCTCGGCCTCGGCGGCCTCGATCATCGCGACGCCGATGCGGTCCTTGACCGAGCCGCCCGGGTTGAACATCTCCAGCTTCGCGAACACCTCGGCGCCCGCGCCGGCGGCGAGCCGCGTGAGCTGCACCATCGGGGTGCGCCCGACGTGATCCGCAATGTTGATCGGGATGCCCGCCATTCGCTATGAGAGCCTAGTAGCCGTGAGCAAGGCGAGGCTGGTCGGGATCAACCACGTGGCGCTCGAGGTCGGCGACCTCGACGCGGCGCTGGCCTTCTACGGGCGCTGGCTGGAGTTCGAGCTGCGGGGCCGCGTGCGCGGGATGGCGTTCCTGGACGCGGGCGACCAGTTCCTGGCGCTCTCGGAGGGCCGTAGCCAGGGTCCCGACGACGACCGCCACTTCGGGCTCGTCGTCGACGACCGCGACGCGGTGCGCGCCGCGCTCGCCAACGCCGGGATCGACCCCGAGCCGGGCCGCGGGCTGCAGGTGCGCGACCCGTGGGGCAACGTCGTCGAGATCGTCGACTACCGCGAGGTCCAGTTCACGAAGGCGCCCGGCGTGCTGGCGGGCATGGGGCTCGGCGGGCTCGAGAAGACCGCCGACGCGCAGCGCGAGCTGGCCGAGAAGGGCCTCGCCGGCTAGGCGGTCACTCGGCCCACTCGAGGCTCTCCCCCACCTTCACGACGGCCGCCTTGAGCTCGCGCCGGTCCTCGAGCACCTCGACGACCATCTGCACGAACTCGTCGGTCTTGGTGTTGAAGGCGTCGATCAGCTCGCCCTGGAGCGCGCTCCAGTTGCGCTTGACGGCCTTGCCCTCGCGCGTGGCCCAGAAGTCCTTCTTGGGCGTGGACCTGCCCGTGCCGTAGTAGAAGCGCGGGTTGCGGTCGTCGCTGCGGCCCAGCACCTCCGCCGTGGCGTGCGAGCGGAACACGACGCTGCCGGCCGCGCCCATGATCGCGTCGCGCACCTGGGACTCCGAGGCGGTGACGTCGACGGCGCGCATCACTCCGTAGTCGAGCGACAGGTGGATGCGCCACTCGCCCATCCGCTCGGGCAGGTCGAAGTAAGCGACGCGGGCCTCGTCGGGCGAGAACCCCGCCACGAGCTTCCAGACCTCGTCCTTGGCCAGGCGCTGGGTCTGATCGTGCTGCTCGAGCCAGGCCCGCTTGATCAGGTAGTCGATCTCCTTGGTGCTCGAGCCCGATGCCATGGCCAGCCGCGGCTCCCGGAGCAGGCGCGGCTCGAGGCCCTCCATCAGCTGGGTGAGCTTCTCGCGGTCCTCGACGTTCGCCCGCGCGTGGCGCTCGGTGATCTCCTCCAGCTTGAGCTCGAGCTCGGCCAGCTTGGCGCTCGACTTCTCGACCGCCTCGCCGAGGTTGGCGGCGGCGACGCGCGCGAACTCGGTCGTGACCGCGCTGAGGTTGCCGAGCGTCTGGCGGGCGACGATCACCAGGTTCTCGTTCTCGGTGAGCCTCTTCTGGAGCTCGGTGAGCTCGCCGGCGAGCTCCATCAGCACCTCGAGGTCCTCGGGCGCGTAGAGCGCCATGCCCGGCTTGGCCACGCCGGTGCGCTCCATGATCGCCTTCTTGAGGCGCTCCCTGACCGGCCTGCGGCGCAGGTCGACGGCCGAGAGCGCGGCGAGCGCGTCCTCCTCGGCGTCGGCGCGGTTGAGCTTGTCCTCGAGCTCGGCCATCTCGGCGCCGAGCACGGCCGCGTCCGTGCCGAGCCAGCCGTACTCGCGCGCGTCGCGCAGCCGGCGCTCGAACGACATCAGCTCGCCCTCGATGCGGGTCGCCTGCGGGTGCGCCTTGGCCTTGGTCAGCCGCTGCGACAGCGCGAGGTGCGTAGCGCGCTCCTTGATGCCCTTGCGCTTGCGCTCGGCGTCCTCGTCCTTCTCCGCGCCGCCGGGCAGCAGCGCCTCCGGAGCGACCGCGCCCGACTCCACCTGCGCCACGAGGCCCGCCAGCGCCGCGTTGCCGGCGGAGTCCTGCACGCCCATCAGGATCGCCCCGAGGTCCCCCTCGACCGGCGCGACCTCCTCGCCCTCCTGCTCCTGCTCCTCCTCGGCCTCGCCGGTGCGCCGTCGCATCCGGCGCGAGTATCCCAGCGCCGGTGCGCGCTGTCACCCGGCGCACGGACAGCCGTTCGGGAAGCGTGCACCATGTCCCCATGCTCAGCCGCCTGCGCCGCACGATCTCGAACCAGCTCTCGCGTCCGTCCGGCCTGCTCGGGCGGGTGATCGCCGCCGGCATGAACCGCGGCAATCGCGCCTTCAACGCCCGCGCCATCGAGACGCTCGACGTCCGGCCCGGCACGCGCGTGCTCGACCTCGGCTTCGGAGGCGGGCTGACCTTCGATTCCCTGCTCGACCGTGGCGCCACCGTCGTCGGCGTCGACCGCGCGGAGGACATGGTCGCCGCGGCCGCCGCGCGTCACCGCGCGGACGTGGAGGCGGGCCGGATCACCGTCCACACCGGCGACGTGCTCGCGCTCCCGCTCGAGGACGCGTCGGTGGACCGCGCCCTCACCGTCAACACGGTCTACTTCTGGCCCGATCTCGCTCCCGCCCTGGCCGAGATCCACCGCGTCCTCGCTCCCGGCGGCCGCGTCGTCATCGGCATCCGCGACGGCTCGGTGATGGAGCGCGTCGACCCGGCGGTCTTCACGCTCCGCCCGCCTGCGGAGATCGCCGCCGCGCTCGAGGCCGCCGGATTCTCGCCCGCCGAGGTCCAGACCGCGCCCGAGGGCACGTCGCACCTCATCACCGCGACGCGCTGATGGCGCTGCCGGCCGCCCTTCGCCATGCGACGCCCGACCGCGTCCGCCACAGCCCGATGCTGCGCGCCGTCGCGGTCGGGACGGGCCTGATCCCGCCCCGCACGCTGCATCACCGCGGCGAGGCGACCCTCCTCGCAGAGTTGGCGTCGACCGCCGGACGGGCGGTGGAGATCGGCGTCTACGAGGGCGGGATCCGCCGCGATGCTGGCCCGATCGCTGCCCGCTGGAGCCGAGCTGCATCTCATCGATCCGTTCGGCGCGCAGCCCTCAGCCCTGCGGCCGGGTCAGCGAGGGACCGCCTGGGCGAGCCGGCGCGTCGTATCGCGAGCAGCCAGGCCGACGGGCGTCACCTGCGTCTGGCACGTCGCGTACAGCCAGGACGTCGGGCCTGAGTGGACCCTCCCGATCGACCTGCTGTTCATCGACGGCGACCACACCGAGGAGGGCGTCCGCCGGGACTGGGACCTCTTCTCGGTCCACGTCCGCACCGGGGGCCACGTCGCCTTCCACGACGCCCGCGCGGGCGACGGCATGGGCTGGCCGGGCCCGACCGCCGTGGTCGACGACCTGTTCCGCGGCGACGGCATGCCGGCGTGGGAGCTCGCCGCCGAGGTCGACCGGACCGTCGTGGTCCGCAGGCGCGCCGGGGCGGCTCAGATGTGGTACATCGACGCGCCGGCTACTTGATCCGCCTGACGCCGCGGATCCGTCCCTGCTTGGTGACCTTGAAGCGGATGGAGCCGGACGTGCTCACGATGCGCGTGCGCCGGAGCGCCCGGTACGTGAGCAGGTAGGTCCCGCGCTTGAGCCGCTTGCCGTTCACCCTGCCGTTCCAGCGGAACGAGTTGCGGCCCTTGCGCGTCTTGCCGAGCGGGACGCGCCCGATCTGCCGGATCCGCGGCACGGTGCGGCCGAGCAGCTTGCGCTTGCCGGTCACGCGCACGACGAAGATGCCGATCGTCTGGGTCTTCGTGGTCGTCGAGACCGTCGGGCTCAGCACCGTCTTGGTGAGCGAGGTCTGCAGCGACTGCACGCACGTGAGAGTGCACGTGACGACGGGGACGTCGAGCGCGCTGGACTCCGCGATCGAAAGGCCGCCCCAGCTCGACTGGAACGCCCGCGTCTGCGGCGTCGGGGCGTCGGCACCGAGGTCGATCGGCGGGTTGAGGATGGCCTGGAGGCCGGGCGTCAGGTCGTAGACCGGGAGCACGCGGCGACCGCCGGTGGTCCGCACGAACCCGAGCTGCAGGCCGCCGGGCGACCACGCCGGCATCCGCTCCGGGTCGGCGGTGGTGATCGGCGTGGGCGCCGGGGTCAGCGCCGTCTCGTCGGGGAACGAGATCGTCTGGACGTCGGCGTCGGACCCGGTCGTCTTGTCCAGCGCGACGTACCGGTCGCCGCGCCGGAACACGGGATGGCTCGTGGGGGACGCGGCGTCGCCGAAGTCGGCGCGCAGCTGCCCGCCCTCGCGGAGGCCGACGAGCGTCGTGGCCCCGTTCAGCAGCGCCCCCGAGTTCGCGTCGGTGCTGACCCAGGAGATGCCGAGGTTGGTGAGCGGGATCGAGTCCATCGCGACGTGGGCCCCGTCGAGGGTCTGGCCGGCCGGGGCGGGCAGGAAGCCGAGCGGGAAGCCGGTCGAGCCGCCGATCGTGTTGTCGCTGCTGACGGCCTGGAACTTCAGGATGCAGCAGGACGTGCTGTGCGGCCGCACGCCCCAGGTGAGCGTGCGGTTGGTGCGGTTGGCGAACGCGGGCCCGGCGGGAGCGCCGTTGCCCGTCGCCATCGTCGTGATCACGCCCGTCTGCCGGTCGAGCATGAAGAGCGTGCGATCGGACGGCACGGGGATGTCGCCGTTGAGCTTCGGCAGCAGGCGCGTGCGCATCCACACCAGGTACCGCCCGTCGACGGAGAGCGACGGGTGGAGCTCGTCGTCAGTGGTGTTGACACCCGCCGGGAGCGTGAGCCGCGTCCCGGTGCTCGCGTTCACGAGCCCGATCTCGAAGCCGCTGCCGGTCACGTAGCGGTCGTACGCGGCGACGAGGCCGGCGGCGGGCGCTGCCGCCGGCAAGGCGGCGGCCGCCGCCAAGGCGAGCCCCGCGCTCAGAGTCGCCAGCCGTCGTCGACGCACGTCCATGTCCGCTCCTCACTCTCATCCTCCGGTCATGCCGACCGTATGCGAAGAAGCGCGGCGTGTGCCGAATTTTCTAGATGTAGTACATCGAGGCGCCGGCGGCGCGGTTCTCGCGCTCGACGACGTCGTTGATCGTCGCTTTCGAGAGGACCGCTCGGGCTGCGGCCGCGGCCTCGGCGAAGATCGACTCGGCGCCTCCGCCCACGGGGCCGTCGAGGAGCTCGACGACCTCGAGGACCGTGACGTCTCCCGGGTCCCGGGCGAAGGAGTAGCCGCCCTTGACGCCGCGCTGGGAGCGGAGGATGCCGGCTCGGCGCAGCACGGCGAAGAGCTGCTCGAGGAACTGGACGGGGATGTCGCGGCGGCGGGCGAGCTCTCCGATCGGGACGGGGCCTTCCCCGCCGGTGCGGGCGAGCTCGGTCAGGGCGCGGATCGCGTAGGGCGACTTGGTCGTGATCGAGAGCACGGGACTTCCATCCTGCCACCATCCCCGGCGCCATGCGCGCCGCGAGCCGTTTCGCGCCCCCGCTGCTGCTGATGGGGGTGATCTTCTTCCTCTCGGCCCAGCCCGACCTCAACTCGGGCCTGGGCACGTGGGACCTGGTCCTGCGCAAGCTCGCCCACATGGCCGAGTTCGGCCTGCTGTGGCTGCTCTGGTGGCGGGCGCTCGGCTACCGCGGCAAGGCGCTCCCGGCGCTGATCGTGATCGCGTACGCGATCACCGACGAGCTGCACCAGACCACGGTCGACGGGCGCCACGGCTCGCCGCTCGACGTGCTGATCGACAGCGCCGGCGTCGCGCTCGCGGTGCTCGTGGCGCGGCGGGCCCGGTCCGGTAGCTTGGCGCCATGAACATAACGGGAGTCGATTTCGTCACCGTCCCGACCCGGGACTGGGAGCAGGCGCGGCAGTTCTACGGCGAGACGCTGGGGCTCGAGGCCTCCAAGCGGTGGGGCAACATGCCCGCGAGCGAGTTCGAGACCGGCTCGCTGACGATCGCGCTGATGCAGACCGACGCGTTCGGGATGGAGTTCGCCCCGCTGCCGACCCCGATCGCCCTCCACGTCGACGACGTGCAGGCCGCCCGCGAGGAGCTCGAGGCCAAGGGCGTGAAGTTCCCCGCCGACACGCTGGACTCGGGCGTGTGCCACATGGCCCACTTCCGCGACCCGGACGGCAACGTGCTGATGCTGCACCACCGCTACGCGCCCAAGGACGCGAAGCCCGACCCCGCCGTCGTCGGCTAGGGCGCTAGAGCCAGCCGCGCTCGGTCGCGTGCAGCACGGCCTGCGCGCGATCGACGGCGCCCAGCTTGCCGTAGATGTTGTGCAGGTGCGTGCGCACCGTGCTCGTGGAGAGCGACAGCTCGTGGGCGATCTGCTTGTAGACCATGCCCTTGGCGAGGCGCTTGAGGACCTCGAGCTCGCGGCCCGACAGCGGGCACGGCTCGACGGCGCGCGGGCGCTCCTGCGAGGGGTACGGCAGGTCGTAGAGCACCGCGCGCAGCTCGCTCGGCCCGAAGCCGACGTTGCGGGCGGCCTTCAGCAGCTCGGTCGAGGAGACCGGGGAGCCCTGCGAGTAGTGCGCCAGCATGTCCGCCAGGCGCACGAAGGCGGCGTCGCCCTGCGCGTCGTCGGCGTGGTGGCGCTCGATCGCCGAGGCGACCGACTTCGGAAGGTTCCAGCGGCGGGCGAGGACGCCGCCGACCAGCGCGTGGTCGACGCCGAGCTCGCGGCGCTCGTAGTGCAGGCGCTCCTCGGGCGTGCGGGCCGGGCCGTGGACCTGCTTGGGGTAGCCCGGGTACGCGTGCATGAGCACGAGCTTGCCGATGTCGTGCAGCAGCGCGGTGACGAGCAGCCGGTCGCGGTGCTGGTAGCCGGCCGCGGCGGCGAGCCGGTCCGCGGCGCGCTGGACGGCGACGGCGTGCAGGCGGAAGCGCTCCGGGGCGGCGTCCCACTTCTTGCCGCGCTCGAAGAACTCGAAGGTCTCGGCGTTGGTCGCGAGCTGGTGCACCGAGTCGGGCGAGAGCACCTCGACGGCGCCGACGATCGAGTCGACCTGGCCGCGGCGCGGCGAGTCGAACCCGTTGGCGAGCCGCATGATCGCGATCACCAGGGCGACGTCGGACTCGATGGCGCGCACCATGTCGCCGATCGAGGGACGCTCCTCGGAGACGAGCGCCAGCAGGCGGTTGCGGGACTCCGCCAGCGCCGGGAAGACCTCCAGCGCCTCGAAGGCGGCCGTGAGGCGCTTGCCGTGGCCTTCGTTGCGGGAGCGGCCGACGGCGGCGTACGGGCTCGGACCCGAGGACCCGGCAGCGGCGGGCGTGCGCGTGCCGGTGGGCACGGGCATCGCGGTCGCGCGGGGTGGGGTCATGAGCCTGTCATCGGTTGAAATCGGCGGATCTGGAGGGTTCTGGGCTGCCATGGTTGCGGCCTTCAGCCTCTATCGGCAACCGTGGACGGACGGTTGAGCCCCGACCGCGCCTGATCCATCCGCGCGAGGGTCTCGTCCCGCCCGAGCACCGCTACGGTCTCGAAGATACCCGGGGAGACGGTCGTACCCGCCAGTAGGACCCGCAGGGGCTGGAAGAGCTTGCCCGGCTTGACGCCCTCGCGCTCGAGAACGCCGGTCAGCGCCTCCTCGACGGCCTCGACGGTCCACGGCCCCTCGATCGCCTCCAGCGCCTCCCTGGCGGCGGCCAGCGCCGACTGGGTCTGCTCCGGCGCGAGCCACTTCTCGCGCAGCGCCGGGTCGTCGGCCGGTCCGTCGAAGAGGAAGCCGACCAGCGGCCAGAACTCGGACAGCGTCTGGAACTTCTCGCGCGAGATGGCCACGGCCTCCCCCAGGCCGCTGCGCCCCGTGAAGGTCTCCAGGCGGCGGGTGAGCTCCTCCACGGGCAGCTCGCGGATGTAATGGCCGTTCATGTGGCGCAGCTTCTTCTCGTCGAACACGGCCGGGCTCTTGGAGACGCGCTCGAGCGTGAAGCGCTGCTGCAACTCCCCGACCGAGTGGTACGTCGTGTCGGCGTCGAAGCCCCAGCCCAGCAGGGCGAGGTAGTTCAGGACGGCCTCGCGCAGGTAGCCCGTGTCGCGCAGCTCCTGGACCGAGGCGGCGCCGTGGCGCTTGGAGAGCTTCTTGCCGTCGGGCCCGTGCAGCAGCGGCACGTGGGCGTAGAGCGGGACGTCGGCGCCCATCGCCTCGAGGATCCGCATCTGCTTGGGCGTATTGGAGTAGTGGTCGGCCCCGCGCACGACGTGCGTGATGCCGGCGTCGAGGTCGTCGACCACGACCGCGAGGTGGTAGACGGGCGTGCCGTCGGCGCGCGCGATCACCAGGTCGTCCATCAGGCGGTTCTCGAAGGCGCTCTCGCCGCGGATGACGTCGCGGACGACGGTGGCGCCCTCGTCGGGCATCCGCAGCCGGACGGCGCCCTCCCCCTCGTCGGCGCCGCGGAAGCCCGCGTTGCCGTGCTCCTCCTTGTAGGCCTTGACCTGATCCGCGCCGGCCGTGGAGCGGTAGGCGTGCCCGCCGGCGATCAGCTGCTCGACGACCTCGGCGTGGCGCTCGCGGCGCTCGGACTGGAAGACGGGGTCGCCGTCCCAGTCCAGGCCGAGCCAGCGCAGCGCCTCGAAGATCTGCTCGACGTTCTCCGGCGTGGAGCGCTCGCGGTCGGTGTCCTCGATCCGCAGCACGAAGCCCGCCCCTTGGCCCCTGGCCAGGAGCCAGTTGTACAGTGCCGTCCGCGCTCCACCGATGTGGAGCGCGCCGGTCGGCGACGGGGCGAAGCGCACGCGCATACTGGACACAGCATGCCACGAAAGAAAAGCGTCCAGTTTTCATGTTGATCGGGGGTCACGTATCTCCCGCAGGCGGCCCTGCCAATGCGATCGGGCGAGGTGAGGAGCGCGCCTGCCAGGCGATCCAGTTCTTCAATCAGAGCCCGCGCGCCTGGCGGCCGCGGATCTACTCCGAGGAGGAGGTCGCCGCCTACCACGAGGCATTCCCGGGCTCGCCCGTCGACGCCCTGCTGATCCATGCGGTCTACCTGCTCAACTGCGCCTCCGAGGACGCGGAGATCCGGGAGAAGTCGCTGGCGGCGCTGACGCACGCGCTCGACGCCGGCGCCGCGCTGGGAGCGGTCGGCGTGGTGCTCCACCCGGGCTCGGCGCTCAAGGACGGCGGCTCGGTGGAGAAGGCGATCGAGCGTGCGGGGGCCGTGATCGGCGAGGCCCTGGCGGAGTCCGCCGAGGGCGGGATACTGCACCTCGAGGACACCGCCGGCGCCGGCGGCACGCTCGGGCGCTCCTTCGAGGAGCTCGCGGCGCTGATCGACGCCGCCGGCGGCGGCGAGCGGATCGGCGTCTGCCTGGACTCCTGCCACCTGCTGGCCTCCGGCTACGACATCCGCACCGCCCAGGGGCTCTCCGACGTGCTCGACGAGTTCGACTCGGTGGTCGGGCTGGAGCGCCTGAAGTCGCTGCACGTCAACGACTCGATGACGCCGCTGGGCTCCAACCGCGACCGCCACATCAACCTCGGCGAGGGCGAGATCGGCGCCGAGGGGATCGCCGCGTTCCTCTCCGAGCCCCGCTTCGACGGGCTGCCGGTGATCTTCGAGGGGCCCGGCGCCGCGGGCAAGCAGGTCGAGCGCCCCGACATCGAGAACGCCCTCGCGCTCCGCGAGCGCGGCCTCGCGGCCCGTGGCTGACACGTCCGGCGCCACTTGATGGTGCGCGACCTGCGCGCCGACCCGCCCCCTGCGGACTGGGCCTCGGCGGGCTTCGACGGCGTCGAGCTGCGGCCGCTGCGCGGGCGCCCGGCCACGCGCGAGGTCGTGCAGACGCCGCTGCGCTGAGCCGCGTGACTCAGCTCAGAGGGTCGACCACCGGCACGCCGTAGGCGCGCATCCGCTCGTCCGCGCTGACGAGGGTGAAGCCGGTCGCCATCGCCTGGGCCACGAGCAGGCGGTCGAACGGGTCTCGATGATGGAGCGGCAGGCCCGCCACCGCCAGGCCCTGCTCGGCAGACAACGGAAGGAACCGGACGCCGCTCGCCAGCACGCGCTCGAGGAGATCGCTCGGCACCTTCAGCTTCCCGACGGAGGACTTGACCCCGATCTCCGCGAACGACACGACGCTGAAGGCCAGCTCGGCCGCATCCCCGATCGCCTCGCGAGCCCGCGCGCCCAACGACCGGGTGCCCGCGAGCTGCCAGAGCACGACGTGCGTGTCCAGCAGCAGCCTCACGCCGGCTCCTCGAGGATGGCGTCGAGCTCCGCCTCGGAGAACTCGAAGTCGTCGCCGAGCTCGATCGAGCCGGCGAGGCTCCCGCGGGCCTCGAGGAAACGGGCTCCCGGCGTGCCCGGCGCGATGCGGACGAGCCGCGCGACCGGGACGCCGTCACGCGCGATCTCCACCTCCTCACCCGCCTCCACACGTGCGAGCAGCTTCGAGAGATCCGACTTCGCCTTGCCGACGTTCACGCGCATACGTGCATGGTACCTGCTTGGCCAAGGTTGGCCAAGCAGTTCTCAGCCGCACTCCTCCCCCGTGTAGCGGCAGGCCACGATCGAGGGCCGCTCTACCGGCTCGCCCGCGTCGATCGACCACGCCAGCCGGACGAACGCCGCGTGCGTCCATGCCAGCGGCGTGCCCGAGCGGGTGCCCTTGCCGGAGGTCTCGCCGGGCGGCGGCTGGTCGTCCCACACCTGCTCGGGCAGCATCAGCCCGTCGTTGGCGGTGTTGGCGATGTGCCGCAGCCGCGGTGCCGCGTTCTTGCCCGCGAGCAGCTCGTACTCACCGCGCTCGCCCGCCAGCAGTGGCCATACGCGCCCGCGCGTCTGGTTGTCCGGGTTGTCGAAGAACAGGTCCCAGTCGCCGCCGTCGGGCTGCTCGCCGTAGCCGTCGTACGTGAACCGGTGCCAGAACGTGCCGCTGGGCGTGTTGACCGCGAGCGGGAAATCGCCGGCGCTGTCGCCGACCTGGAGCGAGTTCAGGACCGTGGGGTGGTCCCAGCGCTTCACGCCCCACAGCGTCAGGCCGAGGAACGAGTTGTCCACGACCCTCCGCTCGTCGATCTCCGACGTGGAGCCGTCGGGGGAGCGGTAGTTGTCCCCGAGCGTGTACGTGGAGCCGTCGTTCGGGTTCCCGTCCTTCGTGACCCGTAGGTAGTACGGATCCGGCGAGTACGGGCCGTTCGTCGTGGCGGTCCAGCTCTCGACGTTGCGCTGCCACTCGTCGGCCGTCTGCTCGTAGAGCTGCGCCTTGTCGGCGCGCCCGTTGCGGCGCGCGATGTCCGCCGCGCAGATCAACCCGGCGATCTCGGCCGCGATCGTGTTCGGCGACCAGCCGCTCTGGTTCTCCCAGCGCTCGTTGTCGCTCTCCGGGCCGTTCGCAACGACGTAGTCGGCGGCGAGCTCGACGTGCTTCCAGTCCTCGGCGCTCGTCATCCCAAGCCACCAGGCGAGCACGACGGGCAGCGACACCTGGTCCATCTGCTCGGTCGTCCACTTCTCCTTGCCGTTGACGAACGTGTTCTGCCAGAACGAGCCGTCGGGCTTCTGGACGCGCCACAGGTAGCGCACCTGCCGGCGCGCCGCGGCGTCGTCGCCGGCCAGCTTCTGCGCCGTCGCCGCGTGGTAGAGGTCGCGCGGCCAGACGAGGTGGTACGGGCCCGAGAACCGCCGGTCGGGCTCCAGCTTCAGCGTGCCCCAGATCCACGGCATCGACGGCGAGGCGATCCCAGCGCCCCTGTGAGTCTTGTCCTCGAGGCCGGCGAGCACGAGGACCGAGTGGTCGTACAGCCTGCGCATCGTCGCCGCCGACGCGGGCGGCGGCTTGAGCGTGGACCGGTACCCGGCCCAGCCGGCAGCGAACTCGCGCTTGGCCGCGCGGAAGGGGCGGGTCAGCGCGGCCTGGGCCGTTGCGGTGCTGGTGGCGTCGTTGGTTCCGAAGCCGATAGCGAGCGTCATCCGCTGGCGCTTGCGCCCGTCGAGCCGCGTGCGCGCGCCCTGGACGACGTTGCCCGGCTGCGTGGCGTCATAGCCGCTCAACCGGCCGTCGGCCTCGAGGTCCTTCCAGGGATCGCTCGCGGTGCCGCGGTAGCCGCTGCTGGTGCGCTGGAGCGGCGGCTGGGCGGCGACCGTGCTCGCGCCGGCGTCGTCGGAGGCGATCAGCATGCCCCTGGCGCCGCGACCCGTGTCGTCGTTGCCGTCGTCGCCGGGCGCCGGGTCGGCGAGCACGTAGAGCCGCTGCTTCTTGCCCGTGAGCGACTGGAAGCGCAGGCGCAGCAGGACGGCGTCCCGGTCCGGGTCGGTGATCCATGTCTTGGTCAGGCGCCAGCCCGTGGTCTGCGTGACCTGGCGGTAGCCGAGCGTCCCGTCGATCGCCCGCACGTGCGCCGTGACGCCCGGTGCGACGGGCTCGATGTGACGGGGATCGTCGTCGACGGTCTCGCGCGAGACGCGCTTGCGGCCGTCGACGACCGCGAACTGCAATCCGCGGAAGCTGGGCGTGCTGAGGTCCGGCCAGTAGACCTCGGTCAGCATGGCCTGGCGCAGCGTGAAGGCGGGTCGGCTGCGCTTCTGGTGCGCGGTCCCGAAGCCGTGCTTGTCGGCCGGCGCCCACGTGTGGATCTCGCCGGGCGCGCCCGGAGCCTGCGGCTTGGCGCCGGCGACGGGCGTCACGGCAAGCAGGCCGAAGACGGCCAGGACCACGATCCTGCGCATCTGATCTCCCCCTCTGGTGCTGACTGGGGAGAGCCTTACCCGACGCCGGGCGCGGGCACGCCTGTTCAGGCGACGGCCGGCTCGGGCTCCTGCTCGGGGGGCGCGAGCACGGCCTCCGCGGGCGGCGGGACCACGATCGCGTCGCCCAGGAGCGAGCGCAGCTCGGACTTCAGCGCGCCGTTGCGCGAGGCGATCCGGTAGTCGCCGCCGAAGCGCAGGCGGCGCAGGCCCGTGCGGGTCTGCATCTCCAGGACGAAGTCGTCCTTGCCGGGGTAGCGCTCGAACAGCTCGCGCAGCTCGGCGATGATCGTCGCCTCCAGTCGCGCGGCGTCGACGCGCAGCTTCAGCCACTGCGGCTCCTCGAGGGCGGCGCGCGCGGCCATCGTCGCCTTGGCCTTCTCGATCTCGGTCTCCGACGGGTCGAAGCGCGCGACGTCCTGGACGACGATGCAGACCTTGTTGGCGTCCTTGTGGTCCACGCGGCCGCGGACGAGCACGATCTCGTCGGGTGCCAGCACGCCCTCGGCGGCCGCGAGCGCCTTCTCGAAGACGACCACCTCGACGGTGCCCTCCAGGTCGTCGACCGTGGCGAACATCATGTTGGTCCCGCTGCGGGTGCGGATCTTCTTGGCCTCGGTGATCATCCCGCCGACCTTCACCCACTCGCCGTCCTTGCGCTCCGCAATGTCGGCGATCGCGCAGTCGGCCTTCATCCCCAGCGCCTCACGGACCCGCTTGAGCGGGTGCTCGGTGATGAAGACGCCGATCGACTCCTTCTCCATCGCCAGCAGCTCCGGGCGCTCGAACTCGTGCGCGGGGATGCCGGGATGCGCGGGCGCGCTGAAGGCGGGCGTCTCGCCGCCGCCGAAGCCGCCGAGGTCGAAGATCGAGCCCTGCCCGATCTCCGCGTCCTGCTGGGTCTTCTGGCCGGCGGCCTGGGCGGAGTCCAGCACCTCGAGCATGCCGCGGCGGGTCGCGCCGGTGGAGCCGAAGGCGCCGCACTTGATCAGCGCCTCGATCGAGCGCTTGTTGACCGTGCGGCAGTCCACGCGCTCGCAGAAGTCCCACAGCGAGGTGAACGGGCCGCCTTCCTCGCGGGCGCGCTTGATCGCCTCCACCGCGGCGTAGCCGACGCCCTTCACGGCGTCCAGGCCGAAGCGGATGTTGCCGCCGACGACCATGAACTCGTGGTCGGACTCGTTGACGTCGGGCGGCAGGATCTCGATCCCCATCGCCTCCGTCTGGTTGACGAAGAACGGCACCTTGTCCTTGGTGTCCATCACCGAGGAGATCAGCGCGGCCATGTACTCGGGCGGGTAATTCGCCTTCAGCCACGCTGTCCGGTAGGAGATCAGCGCGTAGCACGCGGCGTGGGAGCGGTTGAACGAGTAATCAGCCGACTTCTCGTTCACCATCCAGAGGGCCTCGATCACGTCGGGTGCCGTGCCCGAAACGCGACACCCGTCGAAGAACATCGGCTTGAGCTCGGCCATCGCGGCGCGGTTCTTCTTGCCGATCGCCTTCCGGAGATCGTCCGCTCTCGGCCCTGAAAACCCGCCCAAGGCCTTCGCGATCTGCATCGACTGCTCTTGGTAGAGGATCACGCCCTTCGTCGCTTCCGTGATCGGGCGCAGCCGGTCATCGATGAAGACGATCGATTCCGGATTGCGCTTGCCGCGCGCGTAAGCCGGGATCTGATCCATCGCGCCGGGCCGGTAGAGCGCAACGAGCGCCACGAGATCCTCGAACTCGGTGGGCCCCACCTTCTTCAGCGCCTCTCGCATACCTTCGGACTCGAACTGGAACACGCCCACCGAGTCGCCGCGGGCCATCATCGCGTAGGTCTTCTCGTCGTCGAGCGGCAGGTTCGCCATGTCGATCCGCTCGCCCGTCGAGCGCTCGATGATGTCCAGCGCGTCCTCGATGACGTCGAGGTTGCGCAGGCCCAGGAAGTCCATCTTGAGCAGGCCCATCTCCTCGATGGGCTTCATGGAGTACTGGGTGACCGTGCGGTAGATCTTCTGGCCGTTCTCGCCGTTGCCGGCGTCCGCGAGCTGCAGCGGGACGACGTCGGTCAGCGGCCGGTCGGCGATCACGACCGCGGCGGCGTGGATCGACGCGTTGCGGACGATCCCCTCGAGGCCCTGGGCGACGTCCACGATCTGCTTGGCGATCGGGTCGCGCGCCACCTCGGCGGCGAGGTCGGTGCCGGGCTGCATGCAGTCCTCGAAGCTCGGCGGCCGGCCCTGCTGTGGGTCCGGGATCAGCTTCGCGAGCTTGTCCCCCACCGCGTACTCGTGGCCGAGCACGCGCGCGGCGTCGCGCGTGGCGGCGCGCGGGAACATCTTGCCGAAGGTGATGATCTGCGCGACCCGCTCGGCGCCGTACTTCTCGGTCACGTAGCGGATCACGCGATCGCGCCCGCGCACGGAGAAGTCGATGTCGATGTCCGGCATCGACACGCGCTCGGCGTTGAGGAAGCGCTCGAACAGGAGGTCGTAGCGCAGCGGGTCGACGTCCGTGATGCGCAGGCAGTAGGCGACGAGGCTGCCGGCGGCCGAGCCACGGCCCGGACCGACCGCGATCCCGTTGCTCTTCGCGTAGTTGACGAAGTCCCAGACGATCAGGAAGTAGGCGTTGAAGCCCATCTTGTCGATGACGCCGAGCTCCATCTCCATCCGCTCGACCGCCTCGGCCGGCGGCGGGTCGCCGTAGCGCTCGCGCAGGCCCTCGAGCACGAGCTCGCGCAGGTAGGCGTGCTCGTCCTTGCCGTCCGGGCAGTCGAAGCGCGGGATCAGCTGCTTGCCGAGCTCGATCCCGACGTCGCAGCGCTGCGCGATCTCCAGCGTGGAGGCCAGCGCCTCGGGCGTCGCGGCGAACGACTCCTCCATCTCCTGCGAGCTCTTCAGGTAGAACTCGTTGGTGTCGAAGGACATCTTCGGCGCGGCCAGCGTGGACTTCGTCTGCACGCACAGCAGCGCCGCGTGGTGGGGGTAGTCCTCCCGGCGCAGGTAGTGCACGTCCGCGGTGCCGACCAGCGGGCGCCCCATCTCCTGCGCGAAGCGGGCGATCGCCTCGTTGACCTTCTCCTGCTCGGGCACGCCGTTGTGCTGGATCTCGAAGTACACGTCCTCGGGCCCGAAGACCTGGACGAGCTCGTCCAGGTGGGCGCGCGCCTCGTCGAGCCGGTTCTCGACGATCCGGCGGCTGCTGCGGCTCGCCAGGCAGCCGGACAGCGCGATCACGCCCTCCGCGTGCTTGGACAGCAGCTCCATGTCCACGCCGGGCTTGCCGCGGTAGAGCCCTTCGAGGAACCCGCCGCTGGAGAGCTTCACGAGGTTCCGGAAGCCGACGTCGTTCTCGGCGATCAGCGTCAGGTGGTTGCGCTCGATCTTGCCCTCGCGGACGCTGCGGTCGTCCACGAAGTACGCCTCGAGCCCCAGGATCGGCTTGATGCCGTGCGTCTTGCAGGCCTTGTAGAGCTCCACGGCGCCGTTCATGACGCCGTGATCGGTGAGCCCTAGCGCAGGCTGGCCGAACTCGGCCGCGCGCTCGGCGAGCTTCTCGATCTTGCAGGCGCCGTCGAGCAGCGAGTACTCGGAATGGACGTGGAGGTGCGCACAGCCGGGAGTCGACACGGGCCGACAACACTAGGCGCCAGGTCGGACGGCCTCACTGGTCTTCGCCGGAACCTGCGGGCTTCCGCGCGGTCGCTCCTGCACAGCGAACCCGGTCAGTCGTCAGATCGCCTATCGTCGCAGATGTGCGCCGCTGTCCGCCACCTGTGCGAGTACGAGGTCCGGGTCATCCGCATCCCAAGGAAGATGTGATCCGCGACACCCGAGCGCGGGAGGTCAGCTCGCTTCGAAGACCCGAGTGAACGATCGGGTTGCTGGTACTCGACGCGGTCGTCGCGACCGCACTGCTCCACTCGAGTCGAGGCCGGCTCCGCACGAAGCTCTCGCCGATCGTAGAAGGCCGGCGCCGCAGGCACTCAGGATCGCGAGCTCGTCGTCGAAGTCGCGAGAGCCGACCATGATGTTCGTCAGGATCGCCTGCCGGATCCACGGCTCGGCGTCGTCCCCGGGGTCGGTGGCGACGACACGAACTCTCGGACGCAGCCAGCGTCGAGGAAGCCGAGGAGCGAGCTCCAGCGACGTAGTCGGCCGTCACGCCGTCTCCGCGTGCTCGCGAGCATCGAGCTCGGCCACCTGGCCGTCCAGAACCTCGCTGAAGTCGCGCCAGATAGGTCGCGGTCTCACCCTGCCGAGAGCGACTGGGACGTGCTGCGTTGTCCGATCCGCGCAGGAACTCGACCGCCGGATGTGCTTCTCGTGAGATACGCCAAGGTCTTCGGCTCGGCGCCCTGGAAGAAGTGCCAGTGCTCCCGGCGTGATCTGCACTCGAGCGCATCGAGGCTGAGTGTCGACCGTCGATCTGCTTGCGAGCGCGGCGCGAGCTTCACGTCCACGCCGGCCTTGGCTCTCGTGCGTGACCCGCCGTTGACGGATCCTGTCCGGATGCACTGGTCGACTTCTCCGACTGGCGTCGTGAGCGCGACGAGTCCTTGCTCTGTAGTTCGGCGTCGTGCGCCTGAGCGAGACGGTCTCCGTCCGAGATGCCCACGGCTGGGCTCCGCGCGGCCACGACGTCGACGTCCCCGTCTTCGGCCTCGACCCGTCGTCGGCTCCGCCGCCGTCGCGGCTGGACGAGCTTCGGAGCCTCCGCGGCCGCCCGCCGCTCTCGCCGTCTCCGAGGCCGAGGAGCCGCCTGACAACCGGGGCCCCGGCACGCCTGACGACCCGACCCCGCGACTCGCACCGCCCCGTCGCCGGCGACCGTCATGAGGAGGTTGAGCTCGGCTTGCGGCTCCGCCGGCGGTCGCGCTCCTGGCAGCCCGGGCACTCGCGACGAGAGGACCGGTACGCGCCGCCCCCGGTGCTGTCGGGCTCGGAACTCCGTGATCTTGTGCTGCGGGCGGCCGCGCTGGTAGTACCAGTCCGGCTCCGCGGGGGCGGGTCGAGTTCTCCGACGCAGACGGATCGCAGTCCCGTGTAGCGCTCGCCGTCGCTGTCGACCATCTTCTGGCGGGCGCGCCTGTTGTAGGGCGTCGCCGGCTCGTGGCCGTCGAACTCGATCCGGTTCACGGGGTTGCCGCCGGCGAACGCCCAGCGGTTCTGCGTGATCGGGTCGGCCTGGAGGTTGAAGTCGCCCGACGAGGACTCGTAGCGATCCGTCGACAGGAAGCGGCCGATATCAGGGCGGTACGCCCGGGCCTGCATGTCGTACGTCTTGACGCCGCTGTCGTAGTAGAAGCCCTCGAAGCGGAACGGCTGACCGCAGCCGACATCGGTGAGCCCGGAGGACTTCTCCTCGCCCGTGCAGGTGGCGTTGCCCGCGGTCGACGCCTGCTCGCCGTCCGGGAGCTGGAGCTCGCCGTACGGGTCGTAGGCGTACTTCTCGCCGCTCGCGACCGAGCCGTCGTCGCCCTCGAGGCCGGTCACGGAGCCGTTGGCATCCTGCTTGATAGCCGCGGTAAGCCGGCGTCGCGCTGGCAGCTGGCCTTCGACGAGAAGCCGATGCGGTCCAGCGTCCGCGTCGTAGTCGTAGCTGCGCGTCGTGCCGTTCGACGCGCGGCTTTCGCGCGAGAGCGCTCTCGGTCAGGCCGACATAGCTGAAGTCCGTTCTGGCGCCGCTGGCAGTCTTGGAGTCGCGGCGATCGAGCCCGTCGTAGGCGAAGTTCGTCGTCGGACCAACCGGCTCGCGGGTCGACGTGAGCCGGTCGAACTCGTCGTAGGTGAACTCGGCGTCGAACGTCGACGGTGTGGCGCTGCACTGATTCGCCGTGATCCGCTCGACGTTGCCGAAGGGCGAGTGGCAGTAGTTGGCCACGGTCTCCGGAGCGGTCGGGCTGGTCTTGACCGTGGCCTTGTCGAGCTGGTCGCCCGTGTAGCTGTAGACGACCGACTTGCCCTGCTCGTCGGGTGCGCTCGGGACGATCTTGAACTCGCGCAGCTCGAGCGTCGCGCCGTCGCCGTCGACCTTGTAGCGGGTGCGCTTGGTGCCCTTGACCCATGAGGTCAGTTGGTCGCGGGCGTTGAACGTGTGGGTTCCGCGCTCGTCCTTGGTGCGGTTGCCGTTGGTGTCGTAGGCGAACGTGTCGGTGTCCGCGTTGCCGGTCCGCGGCGTACGGGTCTTCTTGGTCAGGCGGCCGTCGTCGGCGTACTCGTAGGTGTCCGTGGCGCGGACGGAGCCCGCGGGGCATGCGGCGGGCGCCTCGGCGACGACGTTGCAGCGCACCCGCGAGGCACGCTGGCCCGACGGGAACCAGCCGCTGAGCACGGTGCGGTCGGATTCGCCGCTGCGCGTGACGATCGTGCGGATCTCACGGTTTGCGTTGTCGTAGGTGAAGCGGCTTCGGGTGCCGCCCGTGTATTCGTCGATCGTCGCGCCCACGCGGCCGTCGGTGCGGCGCTCGGAGAGCCGGCCGTCCTGGTCGTAGTGGAACGTCGTGTCCTTGCCGGCGCTCCAGGCCTCGTTGATCTTGACCGCGCGGTCGAGCTCGTCGTTGGTGACGAACGTCGTGCGGCCGGCCTGGTCACCTGACGTGGCCTCGTCCTTGAACGAGATCAGGTTGTGGTTGCGGTCGGAGCGGTAGGTGTACTTCCGCGGCGAGGGATCGCCCGTCTTCATCGCCAGCCGCTCGAGCAGCGTGCCGTTGTTGCCGATCGTGCGCTGGACCTCGCGGCGGTCCACGCCCTCCTTGCCGGTCACCCAGCGGCGCTGGTCGCCGGTCTCGTAGTAGGTGTAAGTGGCCTTGTCGCCGCCGACGCGCTCCGTCGTGCCGGCGCGGGTATGGACGGGCTCGGTGGCCGTGGCGATCCAGCCCGTGTCGAAGTACGTGTAGGACGTGCGGGCGGTCTGCGGCGAGGCCTTCGTCCATTCGTAGCTGTGGTCCATGGAGGCCACCCAGCCGCGGTTGTTGCGAATGAAGTCCTGCCGGTAGCGGCGCTGATCGTCGCCGTCGTGGGCTGCCGTCGGGATCGGTGTCCGCATCGCCCCAGGCCGGCGTGGAGGCCATGAGCAGGTTGTCGCTCGTGTACTCGCGCAGCGTGGCGTACTCGGTGGCCAGCCGCACGGAGTCGCGCGACTTGTCGGCGGAGTCCGCCGGATCGGTGGTGTAGGGGGCCTTGTCGGTCTCCC
>CAWFME010000009.1:0-206615 GCA_963816955.1 uncultured Solirubrobacteraceae bacterium
AGGGTCACGACGATCAGCTCGCCGCGCGGGCGGTCCTCCATGCAGACGTAGACGAGCGACGGGCGCTCGACGTCGCGCACCAGCCGCGGCGCCGCGCGTCCCCCCCACGCGCCCCGCCGCCAGCGCGCGACCGACCGGGCGGCGATCTCCGGGCGCGGGTCCAGCGTGCCGCGGACGCGCTGCCCGTAGCGCTCGACAGCGTGGTCGGTGACCGCTAGGGCCAGAGGAGGTGCTCGAGCCCGACGTGAAGGGCTCGGGCAGCTCCGCCACGCCGCGGATCGCCAGCAGGACGCCGGGCATGAAGCTCGTGCGGTCGGTGGTCACGTGGCGGATCGAGAGCGTCTGCGCGACGTCGCCGAGGATGACCTCCTGGTCGGCCACCAGGCCGGGCAGGCGGACGGAGTGGATCGGCACGTCGCCTTCCATCATCTCCGCGGTGCGCGCGGCGGTGCCCGAGGCGCGTCGAGCTTGCCGGGATGGTGCAGCTCGATGATCTCGGCGCGCGTCCATGATCCCGCGAGGCCTCGGCGGCGAAGCGCATCATCAGCACCGCGCCGATCGCGAAGTTGGGGGCGAAGAACGCCTTCGCCGAGCGACGGCTCGGCCGCCGCGCGAACCGCGTCCTGGTCGAAGCCCGAGGTGCCGATCACGACGTGCACGCCGGCCGCCAGCGCCTCGCGCGCGTTGGCCGCCGCCTGGTCGGGCTGCGTGAAGTCCACGAGCACGTCGGCGTCGCCGAGCACGTCGGCGACCGCGGTGTCCAGCGCCGGGTCGGCGCGGCCCGTCGAGCTGCATGCCGTCGGCGCCCTCGACGGCGGCGCAGACGGTCTGCCCATGCGGCCGGCGGCGCCGGCCACGGCGACGCGGATCACGCGGCCACCTCGCCGCGGGGGTCACCTCCGCCGCGGCCGCGCGGAACGCGGCCTCGTCGGGGCCGATGCCGGCCGCCGACAGCCGCTCGGGCGCCCACAGCTCGTCGGTCAGCGCGCGCAGGTCGTCGATCGTCACGGCGTCGATGCGATCCATGAGCTCGTCGGTCTCCAGCAGCGGCAGCCCGTAGAGCAGCGAGGCGCCGAGCCGGTTCATCCGCGCGCCGGTGGACTCCATGCCGAGCACGATCCGCGCCTTGACGTTCTCGCGCGCCCGTGCCAGCTCGTCCTCGGTCGCGGGCTGCTCGCGCATCCGCGCCAGCTCGTCGCGGACGACCTGCATCGCCTGGCGCAGGTTGTCGGGGCGCGTGCCGAGGTAGAGGCCGATCTGGCCCGTGTCGGAGAACTGGCCGTTGAACGAGTAGACGGAGTAGGCCAGCCCGCGCTCCTCTCGCACGGCCTGGAACAGCCGCGAGGAGGACAGCCCGCCGAAGATCGCGTCGAGCACGCGCATCGCGAAGCGCCGCTCGTCGCCGCGCTGCAGGCCGGTGGCGCCGAGGCACACGTGGCACTGCTCGGTGTCCTTGCGGTGGAAGCGGACCGTGCTGCGCAGCTCGGCGGGGCCGGGTCGGGCAGCGGGCGCGTCTCCCCGGCGCTCGCGCGCCCAGCGTATGCTCCGCCAGCTCGACGATCTGGTCGTGGTCGACCGAGCCGGCGGCCGCGATGACGACCGAGCGCGGCACGTAGCGGCGCGCGTGGAACGCCGAGATGTCGTCGACGGGCGTGTCGCGGATGACCGGCGCGCGGCCGATGATCGGCCGCCCGAGCGGGTGGCCGCCGAAGACCGCCTCGCCGAGCACGTCGAAGACCGTGTCCTGCGGGTCGTCCTCGTACATCGCGATCTCCTCGAGCACGACCTCGCGCTCGGGGTCGACGTCGCGGAAGGCGGGCCGCCAGACCATGTCGGCCATGACGTCGAAGGCGCGCGGCAGGTGCTGGTCGAGCATCCGCGCGTAGACCGTCGTGGTCTCCTTGTCGGTGCCGGCGTTGAGCTCGGCGCCCATGCCGTCGAAGAGCTGGTCGATCTCCGCCGAGGCGAAGCGGTCGGTGCCGCGGAACAGCAGGTGCTCGAGGAAGTGCGAGAGCCCGGCCTCCTCGGCGGCTCGCCGCGCGAGCCCGTGGAGACGAAGAAGCCCAGGGCCGCGGACCGGACGGAGCTCATGTGCTCCGTCGCGATCCGCAGCCCCGAGTCGAGCTCCGTGATGCGGTGGTCGGGCACAGGACCGGGGGCCGGACGACGTGGGCGCGGGTGAGGCGAATCGGTCCGGCGGTTAGCTGCGGTCCGGGTCGCGGTCGCCGCGCGGGCGCCGGTCGCGGTCACGGCCGCCCCGGCCGCCGCGGTCCCGCCGCCGCGCCCGTTGCGGTCGCCGTCGCGGCGCGCCCGCCGCGCGCCGCCGCCGCCACCGCCGCCGCCGGAGTTGACGCCCGCCAGCTCCTCGACGGACTTGCCGGCGATGTCGGGGTCCTCGGCGAGGCGCAGGCCGATGCGGCCGCGCTCGCGGTCGACCTCGACCACGCGGACGGAGATCTCGTCGCCCTTGTTCAGGACGTCCTCGACCGTGTCCACGCGCTGGCCGGGCGACACGTTGGAGATGTGCAGCAGGCCGTCGGTGCCCTTGGCGAGCTCGACGAACGCGCCGAACGTGGTCGTCTTGACGACCTTGCCCTGGAAGGAGTCGCCGACCTCGACCTCCTTGGTCATCGTGCGGATCCGGTCGATCAGGGCGTCGCCCTGCTGACCGGTCTGCGCGTAGACGAGGACGTTGCCGTCGTCGTCGACGTCGATCTGCGCGTCGAACTCGTCGCACAGGCCGCGGATCGTCTCGCCGCCCTTGCCGATCAGCAGGCCGATCTTGTCCGAGTCGATCTTGATCGTCGAGATCCGCGGGGCGAACTGCGAGAGCTCGCTGCGCGGCGCCTCGATGACCTCGGCCATCTTGCCGAGGATGTGGGTGCGCCCCTCCTTGGCCTGCGAGAGCGCGTCGCGCAGGATGTCGAAGGTCACGCCCGTGATCTTGATGTCCATCTGCAGCGCGGTGATGCCGCGCTCGGTGCCGGCGACCTTGAAGTCCATGTCGCCGAGGTGGTCCTCGACGCCGGCGATGTCGGACAGCACGACGTAGTCGTCGCCCTCCTTGATCAGGCCCATGGCGATGCCCGCGACCGGCCGCTTGATCGGCACGCCCGCGTCCATCAGCGACAGCGAGGAGCCGCAGACCGAGGCCATCGAGGAGGAGCCGTTGGACTCGAGGATGTCCGACACGACGCGGATCGTGTAGGGGAACTCCTCCGCCGACGGGATCATCGGGACCAGCGCGCGCTCGGCGAGCGCGCCGTGGCCGATGTCGCGGCGCTTGGGGCCGCGCATGAAGCCGGCCTCGCCCACCGAGAAGGGCGGGAAGTTGTAGTGGTGCCAGTAGCGCTTGGAGGTCTCCAGCCCGAGGCTGTCGATGCGCATCTCCTCGCGCGTGGTGCCCAGCGAGGCCACGGAGAGGGCCTGCGTCTGGCCGCGGGTGAAGATCGCCGAGCCGTGGGCGCGCGGCAGCACGCCGGCCTCGATCCAGATGTCGCGGATCTCGTCCGTGCCGCGGCCGTCCGGGCGCTTCTTCTGGACGGCGATCCGCTGGCGGATGATCGTCTTCTCGAGCTTGTCGAACGCGAGCTGCGCCTTCTGGCGGTAGTCCGCGTAGGTCTCGGCGCCCTCGTCGACCCGAGTACTGGGCGAGCACCGCCTCCTCGACGGCCTTGGTGGCGTCCTGGCGGGCGAGCTTGTCCTCGACCGAGGTCGCCTCGTCGAGCTGGGCGCCGTGGGAGCCCTTGATCTGCTCGTAGAGGTCCTCGTCGACCTGCGGGACCTCGACCTCGGCTTCTCCTTGCCGGCCTTCTCGCGCAGCTCGTGCTGGGCGGCGACGAGCTGCTTGATCGCGCCGTGCGCGATGTCGAGCGCGTCGAGGATCTCGGCCTCGGGCACCTCGCTGGCGCCGCACTCGACCATCAGGATCGCCTCTTCGGTGCCGGAGACGACGAGGTCCATGTCGGCCTCCTGCATCGCCTCCTCGCCCGGGTTGACGACGAAGTTGCCGTCGATCTTGCCGATCCGGACCGCGCCGACGGGCATGCGGGAACGGGATGTCGGAGACCATCAGCGCGGCGGAGGCGCCGTTCATCGCGAGGATGTCGTACGGCGCGTCGTGGTCGACCGACAGCGGCATGTTCACCAGCTGGGTCTCGCGACGCCAGCCCTTGGGGAACAGCGGGCGCAGCGGGCGGTCGATCATGCGGGCGATCAGCGTGCCCTTCTCGCCGGCGCGGCCCTCGCGCTTGAAGAAGCTGCCGGGGATCTTGCCCGCGGCGTACATGCGCTCCTCGACATCCACCGTCAGCGGGAGGAAGTCGACGTCGCGCAGGTTGCCTGCGGTCGCGGTGGACAGGACGCGCGTGTCGCCGGCGGAGACGACGACGGAGCCGGAGGCCTGCTTGGCCAGCTTGCCCGTCTCGAAGGAGATCTCAGTTCCGCCGACCTCGACGGAGACCCGAGTCGCTTCAGGCATGTGTGTCCTTTCTGCGCCCGCTCCTCGTGAGCGGGCCCTCTGCATCTCTTGACGCTTCGGTAGTCGTTGCATCCATGCTAGCTGGCCGCGGGTACGCCCGCCGCCATGACCTCGCGCATCGTCGTCTTCGGCGCCACGGGCTACACCGGGCGCCTGGTGGCCGAGCGGCTGGCCGCCCAGGGCGCCCGCCCCGTGCTGGCCGGCCGCGACGAGCGAGCGGCTCGGCGGAGCTCGCCGAGCGCCTCGGCGGCCTGGAGACCGTCAAGGCCGACGCGATGCGCCGCAACACGGTCTTCGCGGCGGTCGAGCCGGGCGACGTGCTGATCTCGACCGTCGGCCCGTTCGCCAAGTGGGGCGACGCGGCCGTGCGCGCCGCGATCGCGGCCGCCGGCGCGACCTACATCGACTCCACCGGCGAGCCCGTGTTCATCCGGCGCGTGTTCGAGGAGCTCGGCGGTCCGGCGGAGCGCGCCGGGGTGACGCTGATGACGGCGATGGGCTTCGACTTCGTGCCCGGGCGCGCTGGCGGGCGCGCTGGCGCTGCGCGAGGCCGGGCCGGAGGCGGTGCGCGTGGACGTCGGCTACTACTCGCTCGGGATGGGCGCCGGCGGCGCCAGCGCCGGCACGCGCGAGTCGCTCGTCGGCGCCACGCTCGACGACAGCCACGCGTTCCGCGGCGGGCGCCGTGCGCACCGTCCGCCCCGCCGAGCGGGTGCGCGCATTCCCGTCGAAGGGCAAGGCGCGCGCGCGATCTCCGTCGGCGGCGCGGAGCACTTCACGCTCCCGCCCGTCCACCCGGGGCTGCTCGAGGTCAACGTCTACCTCGGCTGGTTCGGCGCCGCTGGCCAAGCCGCTGCAGGCCGGCACGCTCGCCGGGTCCGTGGCGCTGAAGCTGCCCGGCGTGCGCAGCGTGCTGCAGGCGGCCGGGGAGCGGCTGGTCTCGCTGGCCGGCGCGCCCGAGGCCGGCACCACGCCCGGCACGCTGCTCCTGGGTCGCCGCCGTCGCCTACGACGCGGCCGGCGAGCCGCTCGCCGAGGTCCATCTCGCGGCGCCGACGCGCTACGACTTCACGGCCTCCTTCCTCGCCTGGGCCGCGCAGCGCGCCGCGGCGGCAACCGGCCGCACGCGCGTCGGCGCGGTCGGGCCCGGTGGAGGCGTTCGGCCTCGAGCGCTCGGCGGCTGCGCGGCGAGGGCTCGCGGCGCGTGACGGCCGCGGCCTCCAGCCGCCGTGCGCCTGCGGAACGCCGCTGAGCCAGCGCGTAGGCGTCGCGGCACGCGAGCGCGCCGCGGATCGCGACGCGGCGCCCGTTGGGATGCGCCGTGCTCGCAGCGTCTCCCGCTCGCCGCCCAGCCTCCGCAGCGCCCCAGCGGAGCAGCCGTGGCGGGCCGGTGGACAGAGCTTCCAGCGCGAGCCACGCGTCCAGCGCGCGCGCGCGGCGGCGAACGCCCGCGGCTCGCGCAGCGGCCAGACCTCGCAGCGGCCGCTCGGCGGAGCCCGTCGCGGCGAGGATCCCGTTGACCGCGCGGCGCGCCGCCTCGTTGGCGGCCTCCATCGTCGCGAGGTCGGTGTGCGTGCGCACGTAGTCCGAGGCGAGGAACAGGTTCGGGATGCGCGTGACGGCGTCCGGGCGGTCCGCCCAAGAGCCCGCCGTGTTGACCAGCAGCGGCTCGAGGTTGGCGGCGCCCGTCGGGTTCGGGAAGACGATCGCCGGGTCGAGGAAGCGGTCGAGCACCGTCACGCCGTCCAGCGCGCCGTCGAGGTGGTCGGACAGCTGGCCCCACACCTCGGCGAAGATCTCCTCGCGGGGTGCACCGCTGCGCGACCTTGCCCGTGCGGCCGGCCCGGCCGCTGCCACTCGGAGACGTCGATCGACAGGATCCCGCGGGACGCGCCCGTCGCCGCGCCGGGACAGGTCCACACCGGGCCAGAACTGCTTCTGCGAGATCGAGGTCAGCGCCCACTCGGAGTCGATGTAGATGGCGTGGCCGTTGACCAGCGGCACGTCGCGGTCGAGGTAGAAGAGCACGCCGTTCATCCAGCGGGTGACGAGCCGGTCGAGGCCCTCGAGGCGCGGCTCGGCGGCGCGCAGCGCGGGCGAGGCGAGCTGGCGCATGACCTCGACGGGCAGCGCGGCGACGTAGTGGTCGGGCGTGGATCCGCTGCCCGGCGACCGTCGCGCCGGCCAGCCGCCCGCCGGCGAGGTGCAGCGCCTCGACCGGCGCGCCGAGGTGCACGTCGACGCCGCGCGCCGCGCAGGTGCGCGACCCACGGGTCGATCCAGACCTCGCTCGTCGGCGCGTCCAGCACGCGGTCGGCGCGGCCGCCCGCCCGGGTGAGGTCCTGCAGCAGCTGCACGAGGATCGCGCCGCCGGTGCGGGCGCTCATCTCGCGCCCGCGGGCGGCGACCAGCGTGCGGGTGAGGCCGTCGGCGAGGAAGCGCTGGAACGCCGCGCTGCGCCGCTCGGCGCCGCGTGTACTCCCACCAGCTCTGGAGCTCCCACTGCTCGTCGCGGCGCTCGTCGCAGCTCGTGAGCAGCGTCAGGAGGCGCTCGACGAGGATCGCGTACTCGTGCGCGGGCACGCCGACCTGCGTCGCGGCCTCGCGCAGGAACCGCGCCAGCACCGCGAAGTCCTCGCGCGGACTCGGGGAGGTGCGCCGGCGCGATGATCTCGTTCGGCCCGCCCGCCTGGGCGAACAGGATCCGCGTCGGCGCCGACGAGGTGGTCGCGCGACCGTGCGGCCGGCGAACGGGATCCGCCCCATCGTGTCGGGCAGGTGGCGGTAGAAGCCCGGGAAGAAGCGGAAGCCGTGCTCGCCCGGCAGGTCGGCGCGGCCGTCGCTGCCGGAGCCGGGGACCGGCATGCTGCGCGCCTTGCCGCCCGGCGCGTCGCGCTGCTCGAAGACGGTGACCTCGAAGCCGCGCTCGGCCAGCTCGTGCGCGGCGCTGAGGCCCGCCACGCCCCCGCCGAGGACCGCCACCGTGGTCATGTGACGACGCTACTCCGTACTCCCGTGGGATGTTCGGCCATCACGTCCTGCGCCGCGAGCAGCGGCTCCCCGGCCCGCCCGAGGCGGTCTTCCCGTTCTTCGCCGACGCCGGCAACCTCGAGGCGATCACGCCGCCGTGGCTCGGCTTCCGCGATCGTCACCCCGCGCCCGATCGACATGCGCGTCGGCGCGCTGATCGAGTACCGGCTGCGCCTGCACGGCGTGCCCGTCTCGTGGCTGACGCGGATCGAGGAGTGGGAGCCGGGCGAGCGCTTCGTCGACGCGCAGCTGCCCGGGCCCTACCAGCTCTGGCACCACACGCACGAGTTCGAGCCCGACGGCGCGGGCGGCACGCTGATGCGCGACACGGTCCGCTACGCGCTGCCGCTCGGCCCGCTCGGCGAGCTCGCGCGCCGGCTGTTCGTGGCGCGCGACCTCGAGGCGATCTTCGACTTCCGCGCCGAGCGGGTGGCGGCGCGCTCACTTGACGGTGAGCGTGCCCTCCATGCCGGCGGCGCGGTGGTTGCCGACCGGGCAGTAGAAGGTGTACTCGCCCGCCTTCAGGTCGGCCGTCAGCGACGCCTCGGCGCCGGTGACGGGTCGGTCTTCTCCTCGACGCCGTTGCCCTCGATCTCGACGGCGTGCGGCATGCTGTGGACGGGTTGTCGAAGTTGATCGTGACCGTCGCCGGCCTTCGCCTCGAGCTCGGTCTTGTCGAACACCAGCGAGCCGTCCTCGGGCGCGGCGAGCGCGAGCTGCTCGCCGCCGCCGCCGGCCCGCCGCCGGAGCTCGGCGGCCGCTCGCGGCCGCTCGAGCCGCCGCCGGCGCGCTCGCTCGTCGTCGCCGCCGCAGCCCGCGAGCGCGAGCGCGAGCGACCGCGGCGAGGGTCGCGAAGGTGCGGCGTCATCGGGTTCCTCCTCAGCAGCTCGGCGCTCGCAGGACGTCGGTGGACTCGCGCGCGGTGCGCGCGCACGATCGCGGATCGCGTCGTACTCGCCGCGGCGCGCGGCGGTGGTGAGGACCACGTAGGCGCGGCCGTGGGCGTCGGCGCGGAAGGTGCCCGCGCTGGCGCTCCAGCCGGGCGCGTCGCACTGGACCTCGTAGACGTGCTCGGGTCGCGCGGGCAGGCCCGCGGACCCACAGGTGCAGCGTCGGTGCCGCCGTCGGCGCTCGCGAGCGCCGGCGCGCGCGCGGCGCCGCCCGCCGGCGACGGGCCGCAGCGCGACCTCGTAGCCGCCGCCGGGCTCGTCGCCGCCGCGCGAGCGCGATGGCCGAGCGCGACGCGCGACGCGCGGCCAGGCGCGCCGGCGGCGAGCGGCGGGAGCACGCGCGGGCGCAGCAGCCGGCGGCGGCGGCGCGGCGGCGCGGCGCGCTCGCGCGGCGAGCGCGTCGAGCACGCGCTCCTCGACGGCGGGCGCGGGCGGGCCGGCGCTCGGCCATCGGAGCCGGCGAGCGCGAGCAGCGCGGGCAGGCCGGCGAGCGCGCGTGCTCGGCGGCGCACTCCGCGCAGCTGGCCAGGTGCTCGCGCACCGCGCCCTCCTCGGCGGGCTCGAGCGCGCCGAGCACGTAGCCGCCGAGGTCCGGGCGCACGTGTCTCGCAGCCCGTCATCGGACCCCCATCTCCTCGAGCACCAGCCGCAGCGAGCGCAGCGCGTACCAGGTGCGGCTCTTGACCGTCCCGACCGGCAGCTCGCAGCGCTCGGCGATCTCGCGCATGCTCAGCCCCTGGAAGTGGGCGAGCCGGATCACCTGGCGGTGCTCGGGCGTGAGCCGCTCCAGCGCCGCCGCGACCTGCCAGCCGAGCATCGCCTGCTCGATCGTCGGCCGCCTCGGCCCGCCTCGGCTCGACGCGGCGCGTGCAGCGCCAGCGCCGGGCGCACGGAGGCGCGCCGGCGGGCGTCGATGATCGCGTGGCGGGCGATCTGGTAGAGCCAGGTCCGCACGCTGCCGCGGCCGGGTCGTAGGTGGCGGCGTGGCGCCAGGCGCGGGTGAAGACCTCCTGCACGACCTCCTCGGCCGCGCCCGCGCTCGCCCAGCGCGTTGAGCGCGAAGCCGTACAGCTCGCCCGCGTAGGTGCGGTAGAGGGCGCGCATCGCCTCGCCGGTGTCGTCGGCGCGCATGCGGTCGATGAGCTGGGCGTCGCTGGGGGCCATGGGCGGCGGGTATACGGCGCGAGCCTGACCGCGGTTCGAGGCCGGTCAAGCGCCGGCGCAGCGCGGCCCACAGCTCCGGGCCCGGGCGGCCGGCGTGGCGGACGCCGTCGGCGAACAGCGTCGGGGTGGTGGCCACCCCGGCGCGGATGCCGCCGCGGAAGTCCTCGCGCACCCGCGCCGCGACGGCATCGCGAGCGCCGGTCGGCCTCGAAGCGCGCGAGGTCGAGCCCGAGCGCGCGCGCGCGCGCCCACAGGTGCGGGTCCTCCAGGCGGCCCTGGTCGGCGAAGAGCGCGTCGTGGAACGGCCAGAAGGCGCCCTGCAGGCCGCCGCCTCGGCGGCGCAAGCCGCCGCCTGCGCCCGCGGGTGCGCGGAGCGGACGGGGAAGTGCCGGAACGCGACGCGCAGCTCCAGCTCGTGCAGCCGCGCCTCCAGCGCGGCGCAGAACGGGCACTCGTAGTCGCCGTAGACGATCACGGCCCGCGCGCGTCGGGGCCCCGCACGTGGTCGCCGGGGCCGGGCTCGGCGGCGCGGTGCGGAGCTGAGACCGGTCAGACCGAGGCGGCGTCGAGGGCGTCGAAGATCAGGTTCGCGCCGGGCAGGTCGCCGGGCGAGGCGGCCTGGTGGCTCCAGCGCACGACGCCGTCGGGCCCGTCATGGACCAGCGCGCGCTGCGGGAAGCCGCCGGGGTGCAGCACGCCGAACGCGCGGCACGCCGCGCCCTTGGGCTCGAAGTCCGACAGCTGCTCGATCGTCGATCGCCGAGCTTCTCGCGGAACGCCTGCTGGGCCTGACGGCGTCGCAGGAGACGCCGTAGAGCGTCGCGCCGCTGCTCGGCGAAGTCCTCGAGGACCTCCTGGTAGACGCTCAGCTGGTCCGTGCAGACCGGCGAGAACGCGAACGGGTAGAAGACGAGGACGGTGCATCGGCCCAGCAGGTCCTCGCGGGTGAAGCGGTCGCCCTCGTAGGTGGCGAGCGAGAACTCGGGCGCGGGCTGCCCGGCCTCGATGAGCGCCATCGCTAGCGGCGCAGGCCGAGCTCGCGGATCAGCGAGCGGTACCCCTCCAGGTCCTTCTTCTGGAGGTAGTTCAGGAAGCGGCGGCGGCGCCCGACCAGCATCAGCAGGCCGCGACGGGAGTGGTGATCGTGCTTGTGCTCGCGCAGGTGCTCGGTGAGATCGTTGATGCGCCGGGTCAGCATCGCGATCTGGACCTCGGTGGCCCCGGTGTCGGACTCGTCCTTGCCGAACTTGGTGACGAGCTCGCGCTTTTCGTCTGCGGTCAGGGTCATGTGCGGCGCTGCACGGTAGCAGGAGCCCCCTCGACCCGATCGCGGCCGCGCGCGCTTGGCCTCGTAGAGGGCCTCGTCGGCGCGGCCGCAGCAGCTCGTCGGGCGCCTCGCCCTCCCAGGCCGCCCAGCCGACGCTCACCGTCACGCCGAGGTCGCGGCCCTCGTGCTCGATCCGCATGGCGGCGACCTCGGCGCGCAGCTTCTCGGCCGCGGCGGCCGCCGGCGTACGCGTCGGCGTCGGGCAGCAGGGCGAGGAACTCCTCCCCGCCGAGGCGGCCGAGCTGGTCCTCCGCGCGCAGGTGCTCGCGCATCGAGCCCGCCACGCCGCCAGCACGCGGTCGCCCGCGGCGTGCCCGTGCTCGTCGTTGACGGCCTTGAAGTGGTCGATGTCGATCACCGCGACCGACAGCGGGCGCTCGTGGCGGCGGGCGGCGCTGACCGCGCCGGCGAGCTGGGTGAGGATGAAGCGGCGGTTGGAGAGGCCGGTCAGCGGATCCTCGAAGAGCAGCGCCTCGAGCCGCTCGGACTGCACGACGAGCTCCTCCTGGAGCACCTTCGTGCGCCCCGCCGCGTCGACGCGGGCGACCAGCTCGGCGTCGCCGACCGGCTCGACGAGGAAGTCCTGGACGCCGCCGCGCAGCGCGGAGACGGCCGCGTCGAGGTCGAGGTCGGGGCGCTCGAGCAGCAGGACCGCCGTGCGGTAGGCCTCCGGGTCGCCCTTGAGCGCGTCAGCAGCGCCGCCCGTCGTCGCCGCACAGCCGACGTCGACGAGCACGACGTCGGGCGGCGCCTGCGCGGCAGCGCTCGACGGCCGCGTCGGCGGCTCGGCGGCCCGCACGTCGTGCCCGACGTGCGCGAGCACGCGCGCGAAGCGGCGCCGAGCTCCCGGATCGGCATGGGCGAGACCACCTGCACCGTCACGGGCATACCCGCGCGGCCGCCGGCCACCCGGACTCGGCGCTTCGGGTGTCACGCCCGTGCGATCGCGTCGTCAGCCGCGACGCGCGCGCCTCGTCGACGTCGCGGCTCATCTGCTCCACGAGCGCGTCGACGCTGTCGAAGCGCTTCTCGCCGCGCAGGCGCTCGAGGAACTCCAGCCGCAGCTCCTGCGCCGTAGATGTCGCCCCGAAGTCGAGCAGGTAGGCCTCCACGAGCAGGCCGCGGCCGGTCTGGAACGTGGGGCGCACGCCGACGTTGACGGCCGCGACCAGCCGCTCGCCGGCGACCTCGGCGCGGCAGGCGTAGATCCCGTGGTCGGGCACCACGAGCGCGCTGTCGGGCACGAGGTTGGCGGTCGGGAAGCCGAGCGTGCGGCCGCGCTTGTCGCCGTGGGCGACGGTGCCGCGCATCTGGAACGGCGCGCCGAGGAAGCGGTGGCGCGACGTCCACCTCGCCGACGGAGACCAGCCCGCGGATGTGCGTCGAGGAGACGATCTCGCCGTCGACCTCGACCAGCTCGGCGACGCGGGTGCGAACGCGTCCTGCGCGCGCAGCAGCGTCGTGTCGCCCTTGGCCTTGTTGCCGAAGCGGAAGTTCTCCCCCACCGAGACCGTCTTCGCGCCGAGGCGCTCGATCAGCTCGCGGTCGATGAACTCCTGCGCGCGTCTGGGCCGCGAAGGAGCCGTCGAACGGGATCACCACCAGCTCCGGGACGCCGAGCGCAGCGATCAGGTCGGCCTTGATCGCCAGCGGCGTCAGCAGCTTCGGCGCGGACGTCCGGCGCCACCACGAAGCGCGGGTGCGGCTCGAAGGTGAGCACGGTGTCGGCGCCGCGGATCACCTCGCGGTGGCCGATGTGCACGCCGTCGAACTCGCCCACGGCGAGATGGCGCTCGCGCGGGCGCGCGTCGGGGAGCCAGGTGATGTTCATCGATGGTCGAGCCGGCCCGCGGGACGTGGGGGCGTGGCATCTAACCGCGGAAGCCTACGACGGGCTTGAGCTCGCCGTCCCCGCGCGGCTCTGCGATGGCGATCAGGCCGTTCGCGTCGGTGAGCCGCGCGAACCCCGCCGCCGTGCCGCGCACGGCCACGCCGTGGGCCGCGCGGCGGGCGTCTTCGCCGTCCAGGCCACCTCGGGCAGGAAGGCGAGCGCGTCGTCGAGCGGCACGATCCGCTCCTCGTCGGCGTCGGCGACCTCGAACGCTCCGATCGCGGTGCGGCGCAGCTCAAGGCAGTAGGCGTCGCCGAGGTCGGCCACCAGCGAGCGCACGTAGGTGCCCGAGGAGCACTCGATCACCAGCCCGGCGCGGTCGTCCTCCCGCCAGAGCTGATCGAACCGGGTCACGTGCACCTCGCGCTCGGCGGTCTCGACGACCTCGCCGCGGCGGGCCTTCGCGTAGGCGCGCTCGCCGCCGATCTTGACCGCGCTGTAGGCGGGCGGCCGCTGGCGCAGCACGCCCGTGGGCAGCACGAGCGGCTCGGGCGGCATCCGGCCCTGCGCCAGCTCGCCCTCCGGGTCGCCGGTCGTCGAGGTCCAGCCGAGCCGCGCGACGGTCTCGTAGCGCTTGGGCAGCGCCATCAGGAAGCGCTGCACGCGCGTGGCACGGCCGACGAGCACCAGCAGCAGGCCGGTCGCGAACGGGTCCAGCGTGCCGGCATGCCCGACCTTGACGCCGCGGTCGAGCTTGCGCCGCACCCGGGCCACCACGTCATGGGAGGTGATCCCGGCCGGCTTGTCCACCAAGAGGACCCCGTCGGCTCAAAGCTGGCGGGCGAGCTCGGTGCGCAGGACGTCGACGAGCTCCGGGAAGTCCAGGTCGGTCGAGAACCCGGCCGCCCGTCGGTGCCCGCCGCCGCCCAGCGAGCGGGCGATCTGCGAGACGTCGACGCGGCCGTCGGTGGCGCGCAGGGAGACCTTGCGGCGCGGCGAGCGCGCCGGTCAGCAGGTCGCGCACGAGCGCGGCGACCGCCGTGCCCTCGACGGAGCGCAGGTGGTCCACGACGCCCTCGGAGTAGCTCTCGTCGGCGCCCGTCGGCGCGGTAGTCCTCGAGCGTGAGGTGCGTGACGGTCAGCAGGCCGCCGTCGAAGCGCTGTACGTGCGTGAGCCCGCGCGCCAGCAGCTCGAGCTTGCCCTGCGGCATGCCCTCGTACAGCCGGCGGAAGATCCCGTGCCCGTCGACGCCGCCCTGCAGCAGCGCGGCGGCCATCTCGTGCGCGCGCGGGCCGGTGTTGTCGTACATGAAGCGGCCCGTGTCGGTGACCAGCCCGACGTAGAGCGCCTCGCCGATCGCCGGGGTGAGCGCCACGCCGAGCTCCAGCATCAGGTCCCAGACCATCTCCGCCGTGCACGACGCGCTGCCGTCCACGTAGTTGATCGTGCCGAAGCGCGTGTTGTCGTGGTGATGGTCGATGTTGAGGATCCGGTGGTCCTCGTGCTTGAGCTGCGCGGCGCTCGTGCGGTCGATGTTGCCGCAGTCGAGGAACACCAGCACGCGCTCGCAGAGGTCGGGCGGCGGCTCGGTGACGAGCCCCTCCAGGTGCAGGAAGCGGTACTCGTAGGGCAGCGGGAACTCGTCGGCGGCCACGAACGCCAGCGAGTCCTTGCCGATCGCGCTCAGCACGAGCTGCATCGCGGTCAGCGAGCCGATCGCGTCGCCGTCCGGGCGCTCGTGGGTGGTCAGGAGGAAGCGGTCGGTCTCGCGGATCGCCTGCAACAGCTGCGCGCGGGTCGAGCTGGCGCCGTTCTCCGAGCTCACGCTTCCTCCTCCTCGATCAGCTCGGCGATCCGCATCCCGCGGTCGGTCGAGTCGTCGTAGAGGAAGTGCAGCGTCGGCGTGTTCTTGAGCCGCAGCTCGCCGGCCACGCGCCGCTGCAGATACCCATGGGCGGAGGTCAGCCCGTCCATCGAGCGCCGCCGCACCTTCTCGTCGCCGAGCACGGAGACGTACACGCGCGCATGGCGCAGATCGGGTGATGTCTCGACGGCGGTCACGGTGACGAACCCGACGCGCGGGTCCTTGATCTCAGAGGTGATGGCGGCGGACAAGACCTCCCTCATGGCCTCGTCGACCCGGCGCATCCGGTCGCTCGCCATCCTAGTGGTTCGTCCCGTGGGTCATGGTGTTCTCGAATGGCCGCTGGCGGCGGCTGGCAAGGACGCAGACGCGCAGGAATCCGTCCAGGATTTCAAGTGTCGAGGACGCCGCCAGGCGGCGATCAGCGGTCGTCGCGAGGACGCCAGGATCCACGGGACGGACCACTACTGGAGGTCTTCCCAGGACGAGATGCGCCGCTCGATCCGGACGCCCTGCGGGAAGCTCGCGTCGAGCATCCGCTGGACGCGGTCGGCGGCCTCCTCGCAGCGGGCGGGAGAGGCCTCCGCGAAGGCCACGGCGAGCATCGAGCGCTGCCAGGTGTCCTGCCCGCCGACCTCGGCGACGGAGGCGCCCATCCGCTGGCGCAGATGGGCCTTGACGCGGTTGAGCTCGGCCCGCTTGGCCTTCAGCGAGCCGGCGTCGGGGAAGTGAAGGTGGACGCGCATGAGCACGACGAACGCGGGCTCGTCGGGCAACGCTTAGGAGAGCTTGCGCTCGACCTGGCGGGTCTCGTACGCCTCGATGATGTCGCCTTCCTTGATGTCGGCGAAGTTCGCGAGGACGATGCCGCACTCGAAGCCGGAGGCGACCTCGCGGACGTCGTCGTTGACGCGCCGCAGCGAGGCGATCTCGCCCGTGTGGACGACGGTGCCGTCGCGGACGAGGCGGATCTTCGACCCGCGGGTGATCTTGCCGTCGGTGACCATGGAGCCGGCGATCGTGCCGACGCGCGAGGCGCGGAAGATCGCGCGCACCTCGGCGGCGCCGACGGTCTCCTCGACCTCCTCCGGGGCGAGCATGCCCTGCATGGCGTCGCGCAGCTCGTCGATCGCGCGGTAGATGACCGAGTAGCCGCGGATCTCGACGCCCTCGCGGTCGGCCAGCTGGGCGGCCTCGCCGACGGGCCGGACGTTGAAGCCGAGCACGACGGCGTCCGAGGCGGAGGCCAGGTTGACGTCGGACTCGGTGATGCCGCCGACGCCGGAGCGGACGACCTGCACCTGGACCTCGGACTGCGGCAGCTTGGCGATCTCGTCCTCGAAGGCCTCCAGCGAGCCGGACACGTCCGCCTTGAGCACGAGGTTGAGCTCGGACACGAGCGCGCCGCGGGCCTGGTCGAAGATCGTCTCCAGCGAGGCCTTCTTGCCGGAGCGGCGGGCCTGCTGCTCGAGCTTGAGCCGGTTCGCGCGCTCGCCGGCGAGCGACCGCGCGGTGCGGTCGTTCTCGACGACGCGGACGAACTCGCCCGCCTCGGGCACGGAGTCGAAGCCGAGCACCTCGACCGGCATCGAGGGGCCGGCCTCCTTGACGCGGGTGCCGTGGAAGTCGTGCATGGCGCGGACGCGGCCCCAGTGGGCGCCGGCGACGAGCGCGTCGCCGATCCGCAGCGTGCCGCGCTGGACGAGCACGGTGACGACGGCGCCGCGGCCCGGGTCGAGCTTGGACTCGATGACCTGGCCGGAGGCGGTCGTGTCCGGGTTGGCCTTGAGCTCCTCGACCTCCGCCACCAGCAGGATCGACTCCATGAGGTCGTCGAGGTTCTGCTTGGTCTTGGCCGAGACGTCGACGAACATCGTCTCCCCGCCCCACTCCTCCGGCTGCAGGCCGAGGTTGGTCATCTCGGTGCGGACGCGGTCGGGCTGCGCGCCCTCCTTGTCGATCTTGTTGACCGCGACGAGCATCGGCACCTCGGCCGCCTTCGCGTGGTCGATCGCCTCGCGGGTCTGCGGCATCACGCCGTCGTCGGCCGCGACCACGATCACGGCGATGTCGGCGACCTGGCCGCCGCGGGCGCGCATGGCGGTGAACGCCTCGTGGCCCGGGGTGTCGAGGAAGGTGATCGGCTTGCCCTCGTGGCGCACCTGGTAGGCGCCGATGTGCTGCGTGATGCCGCCGGCCTCGCCCTCGGCGACCTCGGTCTCGCGGACCGCGTCCAGGAGCGAGGTCTTGCCGTGGTCGACGTGGCCCATGATCGTCACGACCGGGGCGCGATCCTGCAGCTCGTCGGCCGCGTCCTCGAAGACGGGCTCGGCGTCGGCCTCGTCGGCCGCGTGGACGATCTCGATCTCCTTGTCGAACTCGTCCGCGATGATCTCGATCTCGTCGTCGGAGAGCGTCTGCGTCAGCGTCGCCATCTTGCCGAGGCCCATGAGCTTCTTGATCAGCTCGGGGACCGGCACGGCCATGTACTCGCTGACGTCCTTGACCGTCGAGCCGGAGTTGATCCGGATCGTGTCGGCCTTCAGGACGCTGGCGTCCTGCGGCGTCGGCTCGGTGTAGGTGCCGCGGCGACGGCGACCACCGCGGCGCGGCGGGCGGCGCGGCGGGCCGCCGCCGGGGCCACCGGGACCGCCGCCGGGGCCGGTGCGGCGCGCGGCCTGGGAGTCGATGACGACGCGGCGCACGCCGCCGCCGGAGCCGGGGGCGCGCTCGCCCTGGAGCGAGGACCGCGTCGGCCGCTTGTTGCCGGCGTTGTTGCCCGAGCCCTTGCCGTCCGCGGGCTCCTTCGCCGGGGCCTCCTTGTTGTCGGCCGGCCGCGGGGCGCGCGGCGCCGGGCGGTCGAAGCCGACGCCCGTGTGCGCGGGCGGCTGCGGCGCCTGCTTCTTCTTGGCGCCGTTGCTCGACGACGCCTTCGGCTTGGGCTTGCCGGTGAGCGCGGCGTCGGCCAGCTCGGTGTCCACGGCCGTGGCGGCAGCCTTGACGTCCAGGCCATAGGCCTGCAGGCGCTTCATGACCTCGCTCGAGGGCATGTCGTACTGCTTCGCTAGCTCGTGGACGCGCTTCTTGGCCATTGAAAGATGAAGTCTAGAGTGGTTTGCGGGATGGACACGGGCGCTCGGAAGGCCCGTTGGAGCCCGCGGCGGGCGATTGCAGCCTCCCAACACGCGGCGTTGCGGTGAAGCCAGGCGCCCCTGCCCGGCGCGCTGGCGTCGGGGTCCGGAACGACCGCACCCCCCACGGTAGCGAAGCGGTGCAGCCGGTCCCGCGGCTCGCGGGCTCCGCAGCCCGCGCACCGCCGGATCGGCACCCGCGGCGCCGCCGGCGGGCTATGCGGAGCCGATGACGTCGGTGTCCTTGTTCTCGAGCGCCTGGTGGCTCTCGAGCCCGCAGTAGCGGGAGTTGGGCAGTGCGGCGTTCGGGCAGCGCCGGCCGTTGCCGAGGATCGCGGCGCAGCGGCCGCCGACCTCCTCCTCCTCGTACGGGGAGTCGGTCTCCTCCTTGGCGAACTCGGTCTCCGAGCGGATGTCGACGCGCCAGCCGGTGAGCCGCGCGGCGAGCCGGGCGTTCTGACCCTCGCGGCCGATCGCCAGCGACAGCTGGTCGTCGGGCACGATCACCGTCGCCTGCTTGTTCTCGTCGTTGACGAGCACCTCGCGCACGCGCGCCGGGCTGAGCGCCTTCGCGACGAAGCGGGCGGGCTCGTCGTTGTAGGGGATGATGTCGATCTTCTCGCCGCGCAGCTCGGAGACGACCATGCGCACGCGCGAACCGCGCGGGCCGACGCAGGCGCCGACCGGGTCCACGCCGTCGGCGTGCGAGACGACCGCGATCTTCGAGCGGTAGCCGGGCTCGCGGGCGACGTTGGTGATCTCCACCAGGCCGTCGGCGATCTCGGGCACCTCGAGCTCGAACAGGCTCTTGATCAGCTCAGGATCGCGGCGCGAGACGATGATGCTCGGGCCGCGCGTCGAGGAGGAGACCTCCTTGATGACGGCCTTGATCCGCTGCGAGTGGTCGTAGCGCTCGCCCTCGACCTGCTCGGACTTGGGCAGCAGCGCCTCCACGCGCTCGCGCAGCTGCACGAGCGTGTAGCGGGAGTCCGACTGCTGGACGATGCCGGTGATCAGCTCGCCCACGCGGTCGCGGTACTCCTCGAACATCATGTCGCGCTCGGCCTCGCGGATGCGCTGGAGGATCACCTGCTTGGCGGTCTGCGCGGCGATCCGGCCGAAGTCGTGCGGCGTGACGTCGCGGGTCTCGATCTGGTCGGCGAACTCGGCCAGGCGCTCGGGGGCGATCTCCGGGGCCTCCGGGATGATCACCTCGCCGGTCTCGGGATCCACGCGGCGCTCGAGCTCGCCCGAGGCGAGCTCCTCGGCCTCGTCGAGCAGCTGGTCCTCGAGGTCCTCGGGCAGCAGCAGCTCCTCGACGCGGTACTCGCCCAGCTCGGGATCCATCGTCACCCGCGCGTAGCGGGCGGCGCCGGGCTGCTTCTTGTAGGCCGACAGGAGGGCGTCCTCGAGGGCATGCAGGAGCTTGTCCTCGGAGATGCCCTTCTCGCGCGCCAGGGAGCGCACGGCGTCGACGATCTCTTGCGACATGGGTCAGTCCCCCAGGAGGTTCGAACGGTGGATGTCGGCGTAGGCGATCGACACCACGCCGGTGTCGGCGGCGACGGTGATCTCGTCGTCGGTGGCGCCCAGGAGCTCGCCGGTGAAGGATCGAAGGGTGGGCGGGGTTCCGATCTCGCCGCGGGTGCGCACGCGCGCGCGGCGGCCGACGAAGCGCCGGAAGTGCTCAGGCTTGGAGAGCGGGCGCTCGACGCCGGGCGAGGAGACCTCGAGCCCGTACTTCTCGCGCACCTCGGCGAGGTGGCCGGTGACCCGCTCGCAGAGCTCGAGCGAGACGCCGCTCGGGTGATCGATGAACAGGCGGACGAGCTTTCCCCCGACCACCTCGGCGAGCAGTACCTCGACCTCGGGCTCCTTGTCCGCGAGCCTGGCCTCTATGTCGGCCTGGATCCTGCTCATGTTCACCTCCACTCCAATCATGAAAAAAGCGGGCGAGCGCCCGCTTTCCGAACCACACGGCCTTGCGGCCGAAACGAAAGCTGTGCCGTTGAGATTAGCACCGCAGAGCCGCTATGCGGCCTTCATCGCCCGCTCCCGATAGAGCCGGTAATCGCCGCGTTCCGGGCGCAGCTGGGCGGCCAGCGCGAGCGGCTTGCGGGCCTCCTTGTGACGGCCGAGCTGCATCAGCGAGCGGCCCAGGCAGAAGAGCGCGAAGTCGTTCGTCGGAGCGAGCTCGACGACCGCCTCGAACTCCTCGCGGGCGCGCTCGTACTGCGCCGAGCGGAAGTACGCGCGGCCGAGCGCCTCGCGGATCGAGGTCTTGTCCGGGGCGAGGTCGCGGGCCCGGCTCAGCGGCACCGTGGCGGAGTTGAAGTCCCCCGCCTCGAGCAGTGCGGTGCCCCGCTGGAAGAGGTCGTATACGTCATCCATCTCCCGCCTCAGTGTACGTCCGTCAGCGGGGCTTCGGCGGCAGCGCCCACCACGCCCGCACGCGGCCGCCGAGGCCGCCGCCGCGGGCGAGCTCGGCCCGCACCGCGCGCCGGCCGGACGTCGTCGGGAGCGGGCCGTGGCCGGCGTAGCGCTGCGCGCGCAGCGCGCGCACGTAGCTCGCGGCCGCGGGCGCGCGCGCGAACAGGGCCTCGACGGTGCTGAGCGTGGCCGCCGGGCCGGGCGTGCGCTGGGTGCGCGCGAGCGCGCGCTCGAGCTCGGCCACCGGCCCCCAGCCCGCAGCCACGCGGCGGCGGTGGCGGCGCAGCAGCCAGACGGCGAGTCCTGCCAGCAGCAGCACGAGCGCCCCACCGAGCGCGATGGTGGTCCACGACGTGCCGCCCTCGCCGGCCGCCAGCCCGCGGGCGTTGCCGGTGCGGATGTCGCCGCCGAGGTCCGGGGCGCCGCGGATCCCCGCGGCGGCGGCCGCGTCCTCGTCGGCGGCTTGCGAGCGCGCGGGCGCGGCCGAGGGCGTCGGGTCCATCGTGACCCAGCCGTAGCCCGCGTACCAGACCTCCACCCACGAGTGGGCGTCGAGGTCGCGGACGACGTACTCGCCCGCCTCGCGGTCCAGCACGCCGGTCGAGAAGCCGGTCGCGACGCGCGCCGGCACGCCGGCCATCCGCAGCAGCAGCGCCATCGCGCCCGAGTACTGCTGGCAGTAGCCCGACCGCGCGTCGAACAGGAAGCCGTCGAGGTTCTCGGCCGCGGGCGGCGGCGACTCGGTATAGGCGAAGGCGTCGCCGCGCAGGTAGCGCAGCACCGCCTGCACGAGCTCCTCCTGCGTCGCGGACTCGCGGCGGAGGCGCTGGGCGAGCGCGTAGGTGCGCGCGTAGCGGCTCGTACGCAGCAGCCGGCGGGCCGGCACGGGCTCGCCGCCCGGGTCGGCGGCGGCCGTCGCCATCGGCACGCCTGGCGCGCCGAAGAGCGGGAACTCCACGCGCGAGCCGAGCGAGTCGGCGGCGGCCGCCGGGTCCGGGTCGGGCGGCAGCGGCGACGGGAGCTCGATGCTCGCGTAGCGCTCCATCGTCGCCGGGTAGGTGCGCGCGGCCGCCGCCCGCTCGCGGCCGTTCGGGTTCGGCGTGTAGACGAGCGCGCCGTAGGCGTCGCCGCGGCGCAGCTCGCGGCTCATGCTGGCGTAGGTGCCGTCGCCGAGCGGCAGCCAGGCCAGCGTCCGCGAGACGATCGCGCAGGCCACGCCGGCGGTGACGAACGTCTGCGTGCGCAGGTTGCGCACCGAGATGCGGATCCGCTGCAGGTAGCGCTCGTTGTCCTCGTTCAGGTAGGCCGAGACGCCGCTGCAGCCGTCCTGGTTGGTCGAGCTGCGGTCGCGCACCCAGCGCGCGCCGTCGAAGTCGTCGAGGTTGGTCGCCTTCCAGTAGGCGGGGCGCTTCGCCTTCACGCGCAGCAGCTCGCGCCCGTCGCGCGGCCAGTCCAGCGGGCCGTAGGAGTGGTCCCAGGTGAACGAGGTGGACTTCGAGGACGCGTTGGAGAGCGCCCACGTCTCGTAGTCGAACCACGGCTGGTCGGTGTCGAGGGCGGGCGCCGCGGCCAGCCCGAGGATCGTCACGGTCACCGCGAGGATCGCCGCCGCGCCGGCGTCGGTGATCCGCAGGCGCTCCAGCCGCAGGTAGGCGACGACGAGCAGCGCCAGCAGCGCGCCCGAGAGGAACTCCGAGGAGAGGTCGAGCGCCACCGCCGGGACGGCGTAGATGGCGACCAGCAGGACGAGCGCGACGTTGCGCAGCCCGAGCTCGCGCCGGCGCGGCCAGAAGGCGACCAGCGCCGCCGTGACGGCGAGCATCGTCCCGCCGAGCGCGATCACCGCGCGCGTCCACTCGTCCAGGCCCCGGTAGGGCACGCGCGCCCCGGGCAGCGAGTCGATGCCGCGGCCGATCCCGGCCGCCAGCTCGCCCCAGCGGTCGGGCAGCAGCTGCTCGTCGGCGACGCCGCCGCCGAGCAGCGCGAGCGCGAAGGCGAACACGGCCACCAGCACGGCGGCCGGGGTGCGGGCCCGGCCGGGCAGCCGGCGCGCCGCCAGGAGGCCGCAGATCGCGGCCGCGGCGGCGAGGACCGCGTAGCCGGCGCGCTGGCCGGCGGCCGGCTCGAGCATCTGCATCCACTGCAGCGTCGCGAAGCCGCAGAGCGCGACGAACGCCATCGCCCGCGCCGCGGGCGCCGCGATCGTCATCTCGACCGCCGGGCGGGGGGCATCCCATCCGCGGCCGGCGGCCGTGCTCATGCGGCGCTGCCCCCCACCGCGGCGACGGCGGCGGCCCCGCCGGTCCGCCCGCCCACGTAGCCGTGGCAGCCGGCGACCTCCAGAACGGCGCGGCGGCCGGGCAGCTCGCCAGGGACGACGATCAGGCAGCCGCCTGGCGTGCGCCCGAGCCCGCGCGGCGGGCGGTCGACGGGCCGCGCGGAGACGAACACGATGAGGCCGCGGCGGTTCTGGGCGGCGGTCAGCGCGGGCCCGGTGGACTCGTCGAGCAGCGCGAGCCGGACGTGCGCCTGCGGCCATGCGAGCAGGTCCTGCTCGACGTAGACCGCGCGCCGGTCACCCGGGAGCAGCAGCGCGCAGCCCGTCCGGCGCGCGAAGTGCAGCAGCAGCGAGCCCGTCGCGCGCACGGCGGCGTCGAGGGCGTCGCGCGAGGCGGGCGCGCGCGGGTCGAGCACCACGATCGGCCGCGAGTCGGACTCCGAGATCAGCTTGCGCTCCATCAGCCCGTGGCCGCGCGCCAGCGACTGCCAGTGGATGCGCGACGCAGGCGTGCCCTCGCGGAACTGCCGCACGCCGTCGACCTCGGTCTCGGCGGCGGCGATCAGCGCGGCCCGGGCGTGCGCCGGCATCGCCTCTCCCCCGTTGGCCGTGACGCTCACCGGGTAGGTGCGCGGCAGGACGAGGATCTCGTCCTCGTGCTCGCCGCGCACGACCTGCTGGGCGAGTCCGAACGGGTCGCGCAGCACGAGCGCCGGCGGGGCGAGCTTGCGGCGCCCACGGCGGCCGAAGCGGATCTCCACGCGCACGCGGGTGGTGCGCCGGCCGGCCTGGAAGCGGACGGGGTCGGGCAGCAGCGGCTCGTCGATCCATCCTGGCGGGAGCGGCAGCGTGCCCGAGCGCGCGGTGATCACCACGGCCAGCGGCTGCTCCTCGAGCACGCTGCGGGTGCCGAGCTCGCGCCGGATCGTCGAGCCCCACGCGCCGGCCGCGATCCAGCCGGCCGCGCCGAGCCCGAGCAGCGCGAGCGCCGAGCCCGTGACGTAGAGCGGCTCGGCGTCGAACGTGCCGGCGACCAGCAGGAGCAGGACCCCGAGGCCCGCGCAGCCGTAGGCGGAGCGCATGGCCGGATTCTCCTACGCGGCGCGCACGCGCGCTAGAGCGCCGGCGTGGCGGCGATCGCGTCCGCGATGATCGCGGAGCGCTCGACGCCGGCCGCCTCGGGGACGAGCATGATGCGGTGCGTGAGCACGGCGTCGGCGAGCGCCTGCACGTCGTCGGGCAGCGCGTGGTCGCGGCCCTCGATCAGCGCGCGCGCCTTGGCGGCGCGCAGCAGCAGCAGGCCGGCGCGCGGAGAGGCGCCGAGCTCCACGCGGCCGTCGGCGCGCGTGTGGCGGATCAGCGAGACGATGTACTCGCGCAGCGCCCGCGAGGCGTGCACGCGGTGCGCGGCGTCGATCGCCGTCAGGATCTCCGCGCGGTCGGCCACCGGCCCGAGCTCGAGCACGCGGTCGCCGGACTCGTGGCCGGCGAGCATGCCGGCCTCCTCGGCGGCGTCCGGGTAACCGAGCGAGAGCCGCACCATGAAGCGGTCGACCTGCGCCTCGGGCAGCGGATAGGTGCCCTCGTACTCCACCGGGTTCTGCGTCGCGAAGACCATGAACGGGCGCGCGAGCTCGTGCGACATCGCGTCGACGGTGACGTGGCGCTCCTGCATGCACTCGAGCAGGCCCGACTGCGTCTTCGGGCTCGCGCGGTTGATCTCGTCGACGATGACGATGTTGGCGAAGATCGGCCCGGGGCGGAACTCGAAGCGGCCCTCGCGCTGGTTGTAGACGTTGGTGCCGACGATGTCGGCGGGCAGCAGGTCCGCGGTGCACTGCACGCGCGCGAACTGGCACTCGATCGAGCGCGACAGCGCGCGGGCGAGCGCCGTCTTGCCGACGCCCGGGTAGTCCTCGACGATCACGTGGCCCTCCGAGAGCAGCGCCACGATCGTGTGGCTGAGCTGCTCGTCGCGGACCATCACGGCGCGGCGGATGTTCTCCGAGATCCGCTGCGCCATCGACACGGCGGCCGCCACATCGGCGGGGGCGAGGCTCTCGTCCGCCTCAGGGGTGGGTTCGACGGGCTCCATGGTCAGCGCGGCACCTTCTCGGGTGTAGATGAACGATCGCTCAAGACCATGTCCAAGATGGCGCCGGCGACGTCGGCCTTGGCCGCCTTGGGCACGTGGTGCTCGCCCTCCGGGGTGACGATCACGACCTCGTTCTCGGCGCTGTCGAATCCGATCGAGGCGTCCGAGACGTCGTTGAGCACGACGGCGTCCAGGCCCTTGCGCTCGAGCTTGCCGCGCGCATGCGCGAGCGCTCCGTCCCCGTGCTCGGCGGCGAAGCCGATCAGCACCTGGCCCGGGCGGCGGGCGGCGGCGAGGCTGGAGAGCACGTCCGTTGTACGCACGAGCTGCAGGTTCAGTTCCCCGGCCTCGTCCTTCTTGAGCTTGCCGGCGTGCGCCGCCACCGGCCGGTAGTCGGCGACGGCGGCGGCCATCAGGAGCACGTCGGCGCCGGCGAAGGCACTGGTCGCGGCGCCGGCCAGCTCGGCGGCGGTGCTGACGTCGACGTACTCGATCCCGTTGCGGCGGGGCAGCGCGACGTTGGCGGCGATCACCGTGACCGTGGCGCCGCGGGCCGCGGCGGCCTCGGCGAGCGCGAAGCCCATCCGCCCGCTCGAGCGGTTGCCGACGAAGCGCACCGCGTCGATCGGCTCGCGAGTGCCGCCGGCGGTGACGAGCACCTTGAGGCCGTCGAGCGCGCGGCTGTGGCCGAGCGCGCGCTCGATCGCGGCCAGCAGCTCGGGCGGCTCGGGCAATCGGCCGATCCCCTGCTCCCCGAGCGAGGCCAGCGAGCCCGTGCCGGGCTGGAGCACGATCACGCCGCGCTCGCGCAGGCGCGCGAGGTTGGCCTGCGTCGCCGGGTGCTCGTACATCGCGGCGTTCATCGCGGGCGCCACGATCAGCGGCCGTGCCGTCGAGCGCGCAAGGGCGGCGGCGGTCAGCAGGTTGTCGGCGTGGCCGCCGGCGAGCTTGGCGATCGTGTTGGCGCTGGCGGGCGCGATCGCGTAGACGTCGGCGCGCTCGACCAGCTCGAGGTGCCCGATCGGCGCGTGCGCCGGGACCGGGTCGCCGGGGAAGGCGCCGCGCAGCGGGTCGTCCTCCCACTCGGTCGTGAGCACGGGCGCGCCCGTGATGCCGGCGAAGGACGCCGTGCCGACGAAGCGGGTGGCGCTCGGCGTCTGCACGACGCGCACGGAATGGCCGGCCTTGATCGCCAGCCGCGCCAGCTCGAGCGCCTTATAGGCGGCGATCCCGCCGGTGACGCCGAGGAGGATGCGGGCCACGCGCGCTCCCGCCTCGCCGCTTGCGCGGACCTGCCTACTGCCCGCGGTAGCGGTACTTGACCTTGCCGCCCGCGACTTCCTCGAGGGCGATGGTCAGGTAGTTCTTGGAGCCGGTGTCCACCATCGGCGGCGGGAACTCCTCGAAGGTGCCCTCGCCGAGGTTGTGGTAGTAGGAGTTGATCTGCCGCGCCCGCTTGGCGGCGACGATCACGCTCGCGTATGGGGAGTCGACGTTCTCGAGCAGGCGATCGACGCGGGGAGAGATCATGCGTTAGATCCTAGCGCCGCGCGGACGACCTCCTCCAGGGCCTCGACGGCGTCGTCGAGCCGGTCGTTGATCACGACGTGCGGGAACTCGCCCTGCGCGGCGAGCTCCTCGCGCGCGGTGGCCAGGCGCGCCTCGACCTGCTCGGGGTCGTCGGTGCCGCGGCCGACGAGCCGGTTGCGCAGCGCCTCCTCGTTCGGCGGGGCGACGAAGATCCGCACCGCCTCGGGCATCGTCTCGCGGATCTGGCGGGCGCCCTGGACCTCGATCTCGAGCACGACGGGCGCGCCCGCGCTCGTGCGGCGCTCGAGCTCGGACCGCAGCGTGCCGTAGCGCCGGCCGGAGTAGCTCGCGTGCTCGACGAAGTCGCCCGCGGCCACGCGCCGGTCGAACTCCGCGTCGTCGAGGAAGTGGTAGGCGACGCCGTCCTCCTCCCCCGGCCGCGGCCGCCGCGTCGTCGCCGAGACCGACAGCTCGAGCTCGGGGATCCGCTCGAGCAGCGTGCGGATCAGCGTGCCCTTGCCGACCCCGGAGGGGCCGGTGATCACGAAGACCTTGGCCACGGTGCTGGGGGCGGGTGGCGGGATTCGATCTAGCGGCGCAGCATCGAGACGAGCTCGGTGCGCTGGCGCTGCGAGAGGCCGCCGATGGTCTTGCTCGGCGAGATGCGGCACTGCACGAGCACCTTGTTGACCTTCACGCGCCCGTACTTCGGGACGGCGAGCAGCATGTCGAAGACCTTCGCCGTCTCGACGAACTCGGGCGGCTCGAGCAGGAGATCGTGGATCTTGGCGCGGCCCGCCTTGAGATCGCGCTTGAGCTGGGCGCGGCGCGTTCGGATCTCGTTCGCGCGCTCGAGGGCTTCCATCCGCTGGACGAGGCTGCGCTCGGGCGCGGCCACGCCCGGCTTGGTCGGGGTCTTCGTCGCTGGCGGCATGGGCGGCGAGTCTACATCCCTGAAACGGGTCGACAAGGCTCCTCGACCGAATTCGGCTGCACCTCAAGTTGAGGTTCAGGAGTGTTCATGGGACTTGATGGTAAAGGCACGGTTTGCAGGCGTTTTCGACGCACGATGTGCTATCCGCGCACGCGGCATCCTGACCCTACCCAGGAAGACCCCGGTGTTTGCGGGGAAGTTCTCCTCCGGACCGGGCCGGCCGGCGTCAAGCGGGCGTCGCGGAGCCGTTGCGGTGGAGCTCCTGGAGCGACACGACCGGAGGCCCGGCGACGCGATTCGCGGCGATCGCCCTCGCCGCCGCCATCCCGCCCGAGACGGTCGTGATGCAGGGCACTCCGCGCGCGGTCGCGGTGCGGCGGATCTCGTAGCCGTCCGCACGCGCCTCGGTGCCGGTCGGCGTGTTGATCACCAGCGACACGTCGCCGCGCTCGATCAGCTCGACCACGTTCGGCGAGCCCTCCCCCAGCTTCGAGATCCGCTCGACCGGGATCCCCATCCGCGAGATCGCGGCGGCCGTGCCGCGGGTGGCGACGATCTGGAAGCCGAGGTCGTGCAGCTGCGCCGCGATCCCGACGACCGCCGCCTTGTCGGAGTCGGTCACGGTCAGGAACACCGAGCCCGACGACGGCAGCCGCGCGCCGGCGGCGGCCTGCGCCTTCGCGAACGCCGCCGGGAAGTCCGCGGCGACGCCCATCACCTCGCCCGTCGAGCGCATCTCCGGCCCGAGCAGCGCGTCGGCGCCGGCGAAGCGGTCGAACGGCAGCACCGCCTCCTTGACCGAGACGTGCGAGACGTGGCTCCAGCCGCCGTCGGCGGGCAGCCCGAGCTCGGCCAGCTTCTCGCCGAGCATGACCCGGCAGGCGAGCTTGGCCAGCGGCAGCCCGGTCGCCTTGGAGACGAACGGCACCGTGCGCGAGGCGCGCGGGTTGGCCTCGATCACGTAGAGGTCCTCGCCGAGCACGCCGTACTGGACGTTGATCAGCCCGACCGTGCCGAGCGCGAGCGCGATGTCGTGCGTCGCGCGGCGGATCTCCTCGAGCATCTCGCCGCCGAGCGAGTGCGGCGGCAGCACGCACGCCGAGTCGCCGGAGTGGATGCCGGCCTCCTCGACGTGCTGCATGATCCCGCCGATCCAGACGTCCTGCCCGTCGCAGATCGCGTCGACGTCGACCTCGATCGCATTCTCGAGGAAGCGGTCGAGGAAGATCTCGCGCGCCGCCGGCTTGCCGTCCTCCGTGTCCTCGAAGTTGAGCTGGCCGCCGACGCGCGTGCGGCGCAGGTAGTCCTCGAGGCCGGCCGTGGAGTACACGATCTCCATCGCGCGCCCGCCGAGCACGTAGCTCGGGCGCACGAGCAGCGGGAAGCCCACCTTGGCGGCGCACGCCAGCGCCTCGTCGCGCGAGTGCGCGGTCCCGTACGGCGGCGCCTTGAGTCCCAGCTCGCCCAGCAGCTCGCCGAAGCGCCCGCGGTCCTCCGCGAGGTCGATCGCCTCGGGCTGGGTGCCGAGCAGCGGCACGCCGGCGCGCTCCAGCCCGGCCGCGAGCTTCAGCGGCGTCTGGCCGCCGAACTGGACGATCACGCCTTCGGGCTGCTCGACCTCGACGATCCCGAGCACGTCCTCGAGCGTCAGCGGCTCGAAGTACAGGCGGTCGGAGGTGTCGTAGTCGGTCGACACCGTCTCCGGATTGCAGTTGACCATCACCGCGTCGCGGCCCGACTCGCGCACGGTCATCGCCGCGTGCACGCAGCAGTAGTCGAACTCGATCCCCTGGCCGATGCGGTTCGGGCCCGAGCCGAGGATCATCACGCTCGAGCGATCGCCGCGGACGACCTCGTGGCGCGGCTCGCCCCTCTCCCAGGCGGAGTAGTAGTACGGCGTCTCGGCCTCGAACTCAGCTGCGCAGGTGTCGACCGCCCGGAACGTCCGCGTGCCTTCGCCGGGGTGGTTGGGGCCGTATTCCGCGAGCAGCGCGAGCTCGCGCAGGTACCACGGGTCGATGCCGGTGCGGGCGCGGACCTCGTCGGCGCTCACTCCGCGGCCGAGCAGCTCGAGGATCGCGTCGTAGCGGTCGGCGCCGGGCGACTCGATCGCCTCCAGCAGCGCGCCGGTCGGCGTGCCGGCCTGGGCCGGCGCGTCCAGCTCGCGCGAGCGCATCGCCTTCGCGAACGCCTGGCGGAAGGTGCGGCCGATCGCCATCACCTCGCCCACCGACTTCATGTGCGTCGACAGCGTGGCGTCCACGCCGGGGAACTTCTCGAACGCGAACCTCGGGCACTTGACGACCACGTAGTCGAGCGCGGGCTCGAACGAGGCCGGCGTGCGGCGCGTGATGTCGTTGGGGATCTCGTCGAGCGTGTAGCCGACCGCCAGCCGCGCGGCGATCTTCGCGATCGGGAACCCGGTCGCCTTCGAGGCCAGCGCCGAGGAGCGCGAGACCCGCGGGTTCATCTCGATGACGATGATCTCCTCCGTCACCGGGTTGACCGCGAACTGCACGTTGGAGCCGCCGGTCTCCACGCCGACGGCGCGGATGACGGCGATCGCCTGGTCGCGCAGCTTCTGGTAGAGCCGGTCGGTGAGCGTCTGCTGCGGGGCGACGGTCACCGAGTCCCCGGTGTGGACGCCCATCGGGTCGATGTTCTCGATCGAGCAGACGATCACGACGTTGTCCGCGCCGTCGCGCATGACCTCGAGCTCGAACTCGCCCCAGCCGAGCACCGACTCGTCGATCAGCACCTGGCCGATCGGGCTCGCGTCGATGCCGCGGGCCACGATCTCGGCGTACTGCTCGCGCGTGCGGGCGATGCCGCCGCCGCGGCCGCCGAGCGTGAACGCGGGCCGGATGATCGCGGGCAGCCCGACGTCGTCGAGGTGCGCGATCGCGTCCTCCACCCCGGTGGCGATCACGTTCTTGGCCGTCCGCAGGCCGGCCGCCTGCATCGTGGCGTCGAACTCCTCGCGGTCCTCGGCGCGGTTGATCGCGTCGTAGTTCGCGCCGATCAGCTCGACGCCGTGGCGCTCGAGCGTGCCGTCCTCGTAGAGCGCCTTGGCGAGGTTCAGCGCCGTCTGGCCGCCGAGCGTCGGCAGCAGCGCGTCGGGCTGCTCGCGCTCGATCACCTGCGTGACCGGGCCGGGCAACAGCGGCTCGACGTACGTCGAGGTCGCGAACTCCGGGTCGGTCATGATCGTCGCCGGGTTGGAGTTGACGAGGACGACCTCGTAGCCCTCCTCCAGCAGGACCTTGCAGGCCTGCGCGCCCGAGTAGTCGAACTCGGCGGCCTGGCCGATCACGATCGGGCCCGAGCCGAGCACGAGGATCTTCTGGATGTCGTCGCGGCGCGGCATCAGGCCGAGTCTCCTCCGGGAGACGTCCGGTCTCCCGTCTTGATGGGGACCTCGGGCATCCGGCCCGAGGATTTGGCGAACAGGTCGATGAACTCGTCGAAGAGCCCCAGCGAGTCGTTGGGCCCCGGCCCGGCCTCCGGGTGGTATTGCACGCAGCCCGCCGGCACGTCCAGCAGGCGGATGCCCTCGACGGTGCCGTCGTAGAGGTTGACGTGGGTCAGCTCGGCGGCGCCGAGCGCGGACTCGATGCGCACGCCGACCTCGCCGCGGACGGCGAAGCCATGGTTCTGCGAGGTGATCGCGATCCGGCCGCTGCGCAGGTCCTTGACCGGGTGGTTGGCGCCGCGATGGCCGAACGGCAGCTTGAACGTCTCCAGCCCGGCCGCCCGCGAGAGCAGCTGGTGGCCGAGGCAGATCCCGAACACGGGCTTGGTCGACAGCAGCTCGCGGATCGTCTCGACGATGTACCCCAGCGCGGCCGGGTCGCCGGGGCCCGGAACCAGGAAGAAGCCGTCGGGATCGCGGGCGAGGAGCTCCTCCGCCGGGGTGGTGCAGGGATACAGCTCGAGCACAGCACCGCGCGAGGTGAAGTTGCGGATGATCGACCGCTTGATCCCGGTGTCCAGCGCGATGATGCGCGGCCCGTCGCCGTCGCCGTGGACCTCCGGCTCCGAGACCGTCACCTCGCGGGCGAGGTCGCGGCCGACCATGCTCGGCTCGGCCCGGACGCGCTCCATCGCCTCCGACTGCGACGTGGCCGCTCCGAAGATGCCGCCGCGCATCGCCCCGGCGTCGCGGATGTGGCGCACGAGCACGCGGGTGTCGACGCCGCTGATGCCCGGGATGCCGCTGTCGCGCAGCCAGTCCAGCCAGCCCTGCTCGGCGCCCGCGGAGTCGGACGGGTTGACGGCGTCGCGCATGATCGCCGCGGCGGCGTGGACGCGGCCGGACTCCATCGCCGCCTCGCTGACGCCGTAGTTGCCGACGTGCGGCGCGGTGAAGGTGATCAGCTGGCGCGCGAAGCTCGGGTCGGACATCGACTCCTGGTAGCCCGACATCCCCGTCGTGAAGACGACCTCGCCGGTCACCTCGCGCTCGGCGCCGACGGCGTCGCCGTCGAAGCGGGTGCCGTCCTCGAGCAGGACGTAGGCCGAGCTCACTTGATCACCTGCTGGACGGCCTTGAACTCGGGCGTGCCGGCGCGCTCGCAGAGCTCGAACAGCGCGGTCTCCACGCTCGAGGAGACGGCGCCGGCGCGCTCCATCTTGCTCAACCCGACCTCGAGGTCGCCGGGATGGCGCGAGCCGACAGCATCGCGGGCCACGTGCACCTCGACGCCCTGCTCGAGCAGGTCGTGCACGGTCTGCGAGACGCAGATGTGCGCCTCGATGCCGCAGACGACAGCCTGGTCGCGCCCGCCGAGGTCGAAGCCTTCGGCGCGCACGGCGGAGAAGACGGTCTTCTCGACAGGCTGCTCTTCCTGCAGGCCGACCTCGGGCGCCACCGGCCCAAGGCCCTTCGGGTACTGGGCGGTGGCCACCACGGGCACGCCGAGGATCCGGGCGCCCTCGACGAGCCGGCCACAGGCGGCCGAGACCGCGTCGAAGGTCTCGTAGGAGCGGAAGCCCTCCTGCACGTCCACGACCAGGACGGCCGCCCGCTCGCGCGCGAGCAGGCTCACGCCGCCCCCACCACGGAGAAGGTCCGCTGCCGGTAGGCGACGGCGCCCGCCGCCACGGTGGCCACCACGCGCCCGCGCAGCCGCCGGCCGGCGAAGCAGCAGTTCTCCGAGCGGCTCTCGTATCCGGCCTCGCCCACCTCATACTCCGCCTCTAGGTCCAGCAGGCAGAAGTTCGCCCCCTCCCCCTTGCGGATCGCGGGCAGCGGCAGATCCACGACCGCCGCGCCGCTGGAGAGCTTGTCGACGACGAGCGCCAGCGGCAGCACGCCGGGCAGCACGAGCTCGGTGTAGATCGCCGCGAAGGCGGTCTCCAGCCCGGTCGTGCCCATCGGCGCCTCCTCGAAGGGAACCTCCTTCTCCTCGCGCGCGTGCGGCGCGTGGTCGGTGGCGATGCAGTCGATCGTGCCGTCGAGCAGGCCGGCGATCAGGGCCTGGCGGTCGTCCTCGGCGCGCAGCGGCGGGTTCATCTTCAGCCGCGTGTCGAGCCGCTCCAGCAGCGCCTCGTGCGTGAGCGTGAGGTGGTGCGGCGACGCCTCGGCGCTGATGCGCACGCCGCGCGCCTTCGCCTCGGCGATCGCGTCGACGGACTCGCGTGCGCTCAGGTGCTGGATGTGGATGCGCCCGTCCTCGTAGCCGGCCAGCGACGCGTCGCGGGCGATCAGGGTCGACTCCGAGATGCTCGGGATTCCCGCCAGGCCGAGCCGTGCGGAGACCTCGCCCTCGTGCATCACGCCGCGGCCCGAGAGCGTCGGGTCCTCCTCGTGCAGGCACAGGACCTTCCCGGCCAGCCGCTGGTACTGCAGCGCCTTGCGCAGGATGCCGGCGCGGTGCACGGGCTTGCCGTCGTCGGTGAAGCCGAGCGCGCCGGACTCCGCGAGCTCGGCCATCTCCGTCAGCGCCTCGCCGTGCAGCTCGCGCGTGATCGAGGCCATGAAGCCGACGGGGATGCGCGCCTCGCGGCGGGCCGCCTCGCGCAGGGAGCGCAGGAGCGGCGCGGAGTCCACCACGGGGTCGGTGTTGGGCATCGCGACGACGGCGACGTAGCCCCCGGCCGCGGCCGCGCGGGTCCCCGAGTCGAGGTCCTCCTTGTGCTCCTGACCCGGGGTGCGCAGGTGCACGTGCGGGTCGACGAAGCCGGGGAACAGGTGCCTCCCCTCGCCGTCGAGGACCTCGGCGCCGTCGGGCGCGTCGAGGCTGTGCGGTGCGCCGATCTCGGCGATCACGCCGCCTCTGACCAGCAGGTCGTGCGGGGCGTCGACGCCCTCGCGCGGGTCCAGCACGTGCGCGGCGCGCACGAGCAGGTCCGCGGGCGGCTGGGCGCGGTGGTCGAGCCGGCTCATGCGCCCGCCCCCACCGCGACGCCGCTGGATGGGGTACCCGCCCGCCCCGTCCGGCCCGCGAGCAGCTCGTAGAGGACCGCCATCCGCACGACGACTCCGGCCGCGACCTGCTGGCCGATCACGGCCTGCGGGGAGTCGATCACCTCGGCGGCGAGCTCGACGCCGCGGTTGACCGGGCCCGGGTGCATGAGCACCTGGCGGGCGCCGAGCCGGCGGCCGTCGATCTGGTACTGGGCCGCGTACTCGCGGATGCTCGGGACGAAGGAGTCGGTCATGCGCTCCTTCTGCATGCGCAGGGCGTAGACCACGTCTGCGTCCTGGAGGCCGTCGAGCGTGTAGGCGACCTCGCAGCCGAGCGCCTCCATGTCGCGCGGGATCAGCGTCGGCGGGCCGCAGACCGTGACCGACGCGCCCATCTTCTGGAAGGCCTGGATGTTCGAGCGGGCGACGCGGCTGTGCGTGACGTCGCCGACGATCCAGATGCTGCGGCCGTCCAGGCCGCCGAGCCGCTCGCGCAGCGTGTAGACGTCCAGCAGCGCCTGCGTCGGGTGCTCGTGCTTGCCGTCGCCGGCGTTGACCACGCTCGCGGTCGTCCACCCTGCGACGAGCTGCGCCGCGCCCACGTGCGGCGTGCGGATCACGATCAGGTCGGGCTGGTAGGCGGAGAGCGTCTGGACGGTGTCCTTGAGCGATTCGCCCTTCTCGACGGCGCTGCCGCCGGCGGCGAAGTTGATCACGTCGGCGCTGAGCGACTTGGCGGCCAGCTCGAAGGACGAGCGCGTGCGGGTGCTCGCCTCGTAGAAGAGGTTGAGGACGCGGCGGCCGCGGAGGGCCGGGACCTTCTTGATCTCGCGCTCGGAGACCTCGGTGAAGCTCTTCGCGCGATCCATGATCCGCTCGATGGCGGCCCGGTCGAGGTCCTCGATGGACAGCAGGTGCCTCACGCGATCGCTCCTTCCAGGCTCACGATGGCCACCTCGTCGACGCCGTCGACCTCGGTGACCCGGACGTTGACGCGCTCGTTGCGAGCGGTCGGCAGGTTCTTGCCCACGTAGTCGGGGCGGATCGGCAGCTCCCGGTGGCCGCGGTCGGCCAGCACGGCCAGCTGGACCCGGTCGGGGCGCCCGTAGTCGAACAGCGCGTCGATCCCGGCGCGCGCGGTCCGGCCCGTGAAGAGCACGTCGTCGATCAGCACCACGCTGTACTCGTCCAGGCGGAACGGCAGGTGGGTGCTGTGGACCTCGGGGTCCGCGGCCCGCGTGGACAGGTCGTCGCGGTAGAAGGCGATGTCGATGTCCCCGAGGGGGACTTCCTCGCTCGTGAGGTCTTCGACGAGCTGGTGGAGGCGGGTCGCGAGGTGCGCGCCGCGGCGGTGGATGCCGACGAGCGCGACAGGGCGGCCGGCGTGCTTCTCCACGATCTCGTGCGCGATGCGCACGAGCGTGCGTCTGATGTCGTCCTCGTCCAGGACGACGCGGGGTTCGTGCATATGGACCTTCCTGGCCTCACGGGGCCGGGTTAAAGGGCACTTGGCGCTGGGTCTCAACCTAGCAGCGGCTGTGGTCGGATCGGGTGCCCGGGCCAACGTCAACTGCGGCTGGGTGGGGAGGTGGGCGTCTAGGGGCCGTTTCGTTGCGATCGGGCGTTGATCGGTTACGCGGTCGAGCACATGCTGGCGGCCGGCAGGCTCCTCCTCCTTCACCGCGGCGTTCACGCCGTGGGCCACCGGCCGATCGGCAGCTAGAGACTCCGCCCTGTACATGCCCGAAGTCCGCGCCCCGGACCACGCGTCGCGTGCACCACGCTCACGCCGGCGCAGGCTCCCGGTCAGGCCGGACGAGCACGGGCTCCCCCCGCTCGGGGAACGGCACCTCGATCGCGTCGAAGTCGCGCGGCACGACGGTCGCCGGGAACACCGCCCGCGCCTCGTCGCGGATCTCGCGCGGGAAGTAGCGGGTCGACAGATGCGTGAGCGCGAGCAGCCGCACGCCGGCGTCGCGGGCGATCTCGGCGGCCTGGGCGGCGGTCGAGTGGCCGGTTTCGCGCGCGCGGGCGAGCTCGTCGGAGAGGAACGTCGCCTCGTGGATGAGCACGTCGGCGCGGTCGGCCAGGACCTCGACGGCCTGGCAGGGCGCCGTGTCGCCCGAGTAGACGATCCGCCGCCCCGGGCGGTCCTCCCCCACGACCTGCTCGGGCCGGACGCCGCCCACGGTCTCGCCCCGCTGCAGCCGCCCGAAGTCGGGACCCTCGGTCACGCCGAGCGCCCGCGCGGCGTCGGCGTCGAAGCGGCCCGGCCGGTCGTCCTCCACGAACGCGTAGCCGTAGGCCTCGACGCGGTGGCGGACCGGGAACGACCCGATCGAGTAGCCGTCGAAGCGGACCTCCTCGTAGGGCTCGAGCTCGACCAGCGACAGCGGGTAGCCGGTCCGGCCGACGATCGGCCGCAGCGTCGTGAACAGCGCCTTCAGGCCCTTGGGGCCGTGGATCGCCAGCGGCCGCTCGCGCGCGCGCAGGTCGAACGTCTTGAGCATCCCGACCAGCCCGAGCCAGTGGTCGAGGTGGAAGTGGCTGATGAAGATCGCGTCCAGCTCGGGCAGCCCGGCGGAGCGCAGGAGCTGCTGCTGGGTGCCCTCGCCGCAGTCGAGCAGGATCCGCTCGCCGCCCGCGCGCAGCAGGATCGCGGGCAGCCCGCGCCGCGCGCTGGGCACGGAGCCCGCGGTGCCGGCGAAGAAGAGCGAGAGGTCCATGGCCGCCTGATGCTAGGCGCCGACCCGCACCAGCTCGAATTCGACGCGCCCGCCGTCGACCGTCGCGATCCCCATCGTGTGGTGGGGCGCGCGCCGGCGCTCGGTCGGCGAGCCCGGGTTGAAGATCGCGAAGCCGTCGCGCTCCTCGTGCAGCGGCAGGTGCGAGTGGCCGAAGACGACCGCGTCGGCGTCCGGGAAGCGGCGGCGCATCCGCTCCAGGCGGCCGGCGGCCGGCCCGGCGTCGTGGATCATCGCGATCTGAGCGCCGTCCGCCCGCACCATCCGCACGAGCGGCAGGCGGGCCTGCAACTCGGCCGAGTCCACGTTGCCGCGGATCGCGTGCACCGGCGGGCCGAGCGCCTGCAGCTCCTCGAGCACGGACAGCTCGATGAAGTCACCGGCGTGGAGGATCGCGTCGGCGGCGGCCAGCCGCTCGAGGCAGTCGGCCGGCAGCGCGCGGCGCGAGCGCGGGAGATGCGTGTCGGAGACGATGCCGAGCCGCATGTGGGCAGGAGGCCGAGGCGCGCCGGGAGGGATTCGAACCCCCGACTTCTGCCTCCGGAGGGCAGCGCTCTATCCACTGAGCTACCGGCGCGCGCGGCTTGCATCGTAGTGCACCGCGCACGGGCCGTTGGGGGGCGCGCCGAGCGGGCGGGCGGCGCGCCGAGCGGGCGGGCGGCACGGGCCGCCCGCCCCGCGGGCGTCAGCGGCGCTTGGCCGCGCGGCCGGAGACGGTGGCGGTGCCGATCTCCAGGCCCTCGGTGAACGCGTCGGTCTCGAAGGCGGCGTTCAGCGCGTCGGCCGCGGCCTTGGTCAGCGTGGCCCTCACGCCGGCGATCGTGAGCTTGCGGCCCGACCTGGCGATCTCCGCGTCGGAGAGATCGAGGTCGAGGATCGACACGCGGCTCGAGCCGACCCGCGCGGTCAGGTCGGGCGCGGAGTCGACGTTGATGACGAAGTTGCGCAGCGCGACGACCGTGTCCCCGCGCGTGAGCGAGATGCCGCCCACGTGCTTGACCTGCCCGGCGTACGTCTTGGCGTCGAGCTTGCCGGCGGTGATCGGGAACCGCAGGCCGTCCTCCCCGGCCCGCGCGGGCTTGAGCGGAGCGGCCGCGATCCCGAGCGACTGCAGCGCGGATGCGGCGCCGTCGCTGAGCGCGAGCGTCGTCGCGCCCTTCGGGGCGAGCTTGACGGACTTCTTCTTGGCGGCGCTCGCGGCGGGCGCGAGGGCGAGCAGTGCAACCAGGGCGACGAGCCCCAGGCGGCGGAGCATGATGAGAACCTCCTGAACGGGGAATGCTTCCGGCGCGGATACGGGCGAGCCGCCCCGAGCGATGTCGCGGCCGCGCGCCAGCTCAGGCGGCGGCGTACGGCACGACCCACGCGGCCATCGCGATGAAGTGCACGATGGCGGCGGCGATCACGAGCAGGTGGAAGAGCTCGTGGAAGCCGAAGGTGCGCGGCCAGGGGTCCGGGCGGCGGGCGGCGTAGACGGTCGCCCCGATCGAGTACAGGACGCCCCCGACGAGGAAGAGCACGAACGGCGCGACGCCGATCTCGCTCAGCAGCTGCGGCACGGCGACGACCCCCGCCCAGCCGACCGCGAGGTAGGTGCCGGCGACGAGGAGCCGTGGCGCGTCGATCCAGGCCAGCGCGAAGGCGATGCCGAGCGCGGCGCCGATCCACACGCTGGCGAGCACGACCACCTGGATCGCCCCCTCGAGCACGAGCAGCGCGATCGGCGTCGACGAGGCCGCGATGAAGAGGTAGATCGTCGAGTGGTCGACGCGGCGCAGCAGAGGCTTCCAGCGCGGGTGCCAGCGCCAGCGGTGGTAGAGCCCGCTGGCGGCGAACAGCGCGCACAGCCCCGCGCCGTAGATCCCGGCCGCCAGGCGCGCGCGATCGGTCGGCGCGATCGCGACGAGCGTCGCGGCCGCCACCGCGGCGAACCAGAACGCGTAGGCGTGCAGCACGCCGCGCAGGCGCGGGATGACCTCTTCGAGCTTGGGCGCGACGACGTTCACGTTGTGCACAAGAGACTAGTTACCCACACTTGTCCCGGTGCATCGCGGTCAATAGCGTGCCCGCGCTCATGGCCGACCGCCGGACATCCCGTCGTGCCTTCCTGCAACTCGGGGGCGCTGGCGCGGCCTCGCTGTTCTGCACGATCGGCGGCGAGCGGGTCGACCTCTCCAAGCCGGGCGCCGCGGACCGCGCCGACGCGGCCGCCGCGCGCGTGACGCGCCCGCCCGAGGCGCGCGCCTTCGCGCAGGAGCTCCCGCGCCCCTCCCCCGCGCCCGGCGGCGTCTACCGCGAGTACTGGATCCAGGCGCGCAGCGCCGGCTGGACGATCGTCCCGACCGGCCGCGACGACTGGCACGGCCGCAAGATCACGGGCAAGACGTCGTTCCGCGCCTACCTCTACCAGGAGATGACGGAGGGCTTCGCGGCGCCCAAGGGCGGGCTGAGCATGCCGGGCCCGACGCTCTACGCCGAGGTCGGCGACGTGCTCGTCGTGCACTTCCGCAACGCCGACACCAAGCTGCGCCAGGCCGTGACGATGCATCCGCACGGCGTCCGTTACGGCCCGGAGTACGACGGCGCCTACATGGGCAAGTACACGCGCGCCGGCGGCTTCGTCGCGCCCGGCGAGGAGTTCACGTACTTCTGGGAGTGCATCCCGGACGCCGTCGGTGCCTGGCCCTACCACGACCACGGCCCCAACCACACGCTCAACACGTTCCGCGGCCTGTTCGGCGCGATCGTCATCAACGAGCGCGGCGCGAAGGTCCCCGACGTCAACTACGCGCTGATGCTGCACCAGCTCACGCCGCCGATCACGGGCCTCGACCGCGCCTTCCAGTGCATCAACGGCCGCGCGTTCGCCGGCAACACGCCGACGATGAAGGCCAAGGTCGGCCAGGACGTCGCCATCCACGTCTTCGGGATGGACTCCAACTTCCACGACTTCCACATGCACGGGCACCGCTGGCGCGACACCGGCGGCGCACCGACCGACACCACCACGGTGGGGCCGAGTGAGACGATCACGGCACGCTTCACCGAGGACAACCCGGGCCGCTGGCTCTACCACTGCCACGTCTTCTCGCATCAGGACGAGGGGATGACCGGCTGGTACGACGTGACGGCCTGACCAGATGATGAGGAGCCCCATGCGCATGACCCTCGCCGCGGCCGTCGCGGCCCTGCTGTTGCTGCCCGCCGCCGCGGGCGCGCAGACCTACCCGGAGCCCAAGGAGCCGGGCAAGATCGCCCCCAAGCCGAAGGGCCCGTTCAAGACCCACACGGTCTGCAAGACCGGCAAGTGCGACTTCCGGAGCATCCAGAAGGCGGTCGACAAGGCGAAGGCCGGCGACAAGATCAGCGTGCGCAAGGGCGTCTACAAGGAGTCCGTCTCGATCAGCGGCGCCAAGAAGCGCTACCTGCGGATCGTCGGCGACCGCTAGAAGCCGCGGCGGGTCGTGCTCGAGGGCTCGGGCAAGAAGCAGAACGGCTTCTTCGTCAACGGCGCCGACGAGGTCACCATCGACGGCTTCATGGCCCGCAACTACAGGGCCAACGGCTTCTTCGTCGTCAACAACGTCGGTTACACGCTGACCCACCTCGTGGCCGCCAAGACCGGCGTCTACGGCGTCTACGCGTTCAACTCCAAGGGCGGTGAGATGTCGCACTCGGAGGCCTACTACCACTCCGACGCGGGCTTCTACATCGGCCAGACGCCGCAGCAGCCCAAGCCGATCCGCTCCGTGGTCCGCGACGTCGAGAGCTGGGGCAACCCGATCGGCTTCTCGGCGACCAACATGCGCTACGTGACGATCACCGACAGCCTCTTCTACAACAACGCGATCGGGATCGTGCCCAACGCGCTCGAGTCGGAGAAGTTCCCGCCGGCCGAGGCGAACGTGATCACCGACAACGACGTGTTCTGGAACAACTTCAACGTCCACGCCGGCGCGCCGTTCAAGCCCAAGAAGACCGGCGTGGTGCCGCTCGTCCCGGTCGGCACCGGCATCCTGCTGCTCGGCGGCCGCGCGAACCAGATCGAGGGCAACCGCGTGTACGGCAACTACCTGATCGGGGTCGCCGCGGTCGAGGGCATCCTGCTCGACAAGACCCTCGAGGCGCGCGCGCTGATCGGCAACCGGATCTCCGGCAACACGTTCGGCGCGGGCGGCGACGACCTCAACGGCCGCGACCTCGCCTACGACGGCAACGGCAGCGACAACTGCTGGGGCCCGAACACCGGCGTGCAGAACACGCTCCCGAGCGACCGCGGCCTGTTCGCCGACTGCCCGTTCTCGGGGGCCAACGCGTTCAGCCAGGACGCGCAGAACCAGCTCCTCGGCTTCGCCGGCACCGGCGCGCTGAACGCCTGGATCAAGCACCCGCACAAGGCCAAGCCCGGCTACACGCCGCTCGAGGTCTACAAGAAGTGAGGTCTCAGCTCGTCCTCGCCATCGCCATCGCCGGCGCCGCGCTCGTCGCGGCGCCGGCCACGGCCGCCGCGCCCAAGCCGCGCACGGTCAGGATCGCCGACAACTACTACCTGCCGGCCAAGCTGACCGTGAAGCCGCGCACCAAGATCGTCTGGCGCTGGCCGGCCGAGGCGGGCGACGTGCACGACGTCAAGCTCAAGGCCGCCCCCAGGGGCGTCAAGAAGTTCCACTCCGAGCCGGCCTCGGCGGGCTACACGTTCAAGCGCACGCTCGAGAAGACCGGGCGCTACAAGATCGTCTGCACGCTCCACGAGGAGATGCGCATGACGATCACCGTGCGTCGCTAGCAGCGGTGCCGTCCGGGGCGCGCAGTACGTTCGCGGCCGTGGCAAGGCTCACCGCGTGCCCGAGCTGCGACTCGCGCTTCCTGCAGCCGATGCGCTGCGACGCGCAGGACGACGGCACCGTCCAGGTCGAGCTGCGCTGCCCGGACTGCATGACCGTCCTGCAGGTCCCGCTGACCCGCGAGGAGATGCAGGAGCTCGACCGCAGCGAGGCCGAGTGCCGCGACGAGATCGTCGCCGCCTACGAGCGCTCGGTCTCCGAGAGCATGCAGGCGCTCGCCGAGATCCTCGGGCCCGCGCTCGAGCAGGACCTCGTCGGCGCCGACGACTTCGCGCCGCCGCAACGGCTCCGGCGCGCGAGCTAGGCGACGGCGGCCGGCAGGCGCAGCGCGCGCTCGATGGCGGGCGCCGGCTGGAGCCCGTGGCGCGCCAGCGCCGTGCAGAACGCCTCGACGACCTCGGGGTCGAACTGGCTGCCCGCGCAGCGGTGCAGCTCGGCAAGCGCCTCGTCGACCCGGCGCGCCGGGCTGTACGGGCGGGGGCTGGTCATCGCCGAGAAGGCGTCACACACCGCCACCACGCGCGAGCCGAGCGGGATCTCCTCGCCGGCGAGCCGGTCCGGGTAGCCCGTGCCGTCGAAGCGCTCGTGGCTGGAGCGCACGATCTGAGCGACGTTGCCGAGCGCCGGCGCGGCGCGCAGGATGCGCTCGCCGACCACCGTGTGCTGGCGGATGAAGCCCAGCTCGGCCTCGTCCAGCGGACCCGGCTTGGCGAGGATCGCGTCCGGGACGGCCATCTTGCCGACGTCGTGCAGCCGCGCGGCGAGCGAGATGCGCTCGCGCTCCTCGCGGGCGAGGCCAAGGTCGGCGGCGGTCGCCTCGGCCAGCCGGCCGACGACGCCGACGTGCCCGCGCAGCTCCGGCTCGCGCTCCTCGAGCGCCTGCAGCAGCACGTCGCCGGTCTGGCGCGTGACGGACTCGCGGCGGCGCTCGCCCTTGTCCAGGTACAGGCGCCGGTCGGCGATCTGCAGCGCCTCGGCCGCGTCGGTCGTCTCGGCCGGCAGCAGCACCATGCCGCTGGAGGAACCGACGTCGAAGCCCGCCCCCTGCTCCGACAGCGCCTCCGTGGCCAGGCGCCCGGCCTCGAGCGCGGCGGCCTCGTCGCCGTACACGAGCGCGCAGAACTCGTCGCCGCCGAGGCGGTACGCGCGGGCGCGGCCCTCGACCGCGGCGGAGAGCCGCGTGCCGAGCCGCGCGAGCAGCACGTCGCCGGCCGGGTGGCCGAAGGTGTCGTTGTAGTGCTTGAAGTTGTCGAGGTCGAAGAGCAGCAGCGCGGACGGCTCGCCGCGCTCGCCCTCGGCCAGCGCCTCGTCGAGCCCGTTCATCAGGGCGCGGCGGTTGCCGAGCCCCGTGAGCGCGTCCGTCGCCGCGTGGCGCTCGGCCTCGCGCAGCAGCCGCAGGTTCTCGGCGAAGCCGGTCGTCACGCGCGCGAGCACCAGCACGAGCGTGGCGACGGCCAGCACTGCGGCCTCGTCGCCGCTCGCCCCGGTCCGGCCGACGACGAGCACGCCGAGCGCGAGCGCTCCGGCCGTGCCGGGGGTGACCAGGCTGGCCAGGCGGCCGGCGCGCAGGCGCGGCGCGGCGGCGGCGGGCTGCCACGCGCCGAGCCCGATCAGGAGCGCTCCGAGCGGCCACAGGGTGGCCGGCGCGGTGGTCGTGATCTCCAGCCCGGCAGCCGCCTCGTAGAGGAAGAAGGCGTCGGCCAGCGCGCTCAGCCCGAGCCCGGCGGCGACCCACGCGAGCGGGCGGCCGGGCCGCCAGCGCGTCAGCACGAGCGCGGCGGCGGCGACGCCGAGCAGCAGCAGGTCGCCGACCAGGTAGGTCACGTCGATCGCGAGCGTGCCGGCCAGCTCGGCGGCGTTGGAGACCGGCTCCCACGCCACGGCGACGGCGACGGAGCCCACGGCCAGGGCGGCCAGCAGCCCGTCGAGCCAGAGGGCGCGGCGGCCGTCGGCGAGGCGGCTGCGCACGAGCAGGATCAGCGTCGCGTAGGCGGCGGGGTAGAAGGCCAGCCACAGCAGGTCCGAGACGGTGGGGATCGCGCCGCCGGCGCCGCCCAGCGCCGCCGCGGCGTCTCCTGCGGCCCACGCCAGCATCCCGGCGGCCAGGATCCCCCACGCGAGGCGGTCGCGCTTCGACACGACGGCCCGCACCCCGGCGAGCACGCCGCCGACCGCGACCAGCACCGGGTAGAGGACGGACTCGGCGAACGCGGTCACGGCGTCGCCGCAGAGCGCGGGAGCGAGCGACTGCACGAGGTAGAAGACGAGGCCGGCGACGCCGGCGAGTGCGAGCAGCCGCACCGCGCGGCCGCCCTCGGGTGCCATCCAGCTCATCGGCGGCCTCCTGCCTTGATCGTGATCCGCGTCGTGGTCGTCTGCGGCCGGCCGTCGGCGCCCACGCTCGAGATGCGCACCGAGCAGCGCGCCCGGCGGCGGTTGAGCACGCGCTGGCGCCCGCGGCGGCTGATGTGCGCCTTGACGGTCTTGGTCGCGCCGGCGGCGACGCGGTAGCGCTTGCGCGCGATCACCGGGCGGCGCGAGCGGGCCGCGGTGGCCTTGTGCGCCGCGCGGCGCGGCAGCAGGCGGACGGTGATCCAGCCGCGGCAGGCGTCGCGGGCGGAGCACGAGACGCGCAGCGGGACCGCGCGGTCCTGCATCGTGACGCTCCCGCCGGCGACGGCGACGGGCGCAGGGGCGGGCGGCGGCGGCGCCGGAAGCGGGGTCACGAGCGGGTCCGCCGGCGCGGGGTCGCCGGGCGCCGGCTGGGCGGGCGTCGCGGCCAGCCGCTGCTCGCAGTCCGGGGCGACCGTGTCGGCGGCATCGGCATCGAAGCGGTCGACCCCGGCGCCGCAGGCGAGCGTGTCGCGGCGCGTGTCGGCGGCGTGCAGCACGTCGACGCCGGCCTCGCCCTCGAGCCGGTCCGCCCCCAGCCCCCCGAAGAGCTCGTCATCGCCGTTGCCCCCGAAGATCCAGGCCCCCGCGCCGACCGCACCCGAGATCTCGAGGCGATCGCGGCCGTCGCCGCCCATCATCAGCGCGCCCGCGACGTCGGCGGCGGCGCAGTCCACGCGGGTGGCGGCCACGAGCTCGCACCTGCTGCCGGCCCGCGCGAGCGGCACGCCGGGCGCCTGCGTGACCGTGAAGCGACCGGGCTGCGGCGAGGAGACGGTGAGCGCGTCGTTCTCGGGGCCGCCGAGGATGCTGATGTAGACGGTCCCGTGGTCGCTCGTCTGGATCGAGACGGTCGCGGCGCTGGCGGCAGGGGCGAGCGTCCCGGCGAGCAGGAGCCCGAGCACGGCGGCGAGTGGGAGGCGCACGCACCTCCCTTCGGCACCCCACGGCGTCGCGCTGACGCCGGGTCGACGGATGGTGGAGCCGCTAGCCGCCCGCGACCGCGGGCAGGATCGTCAGCTCGTCGCCGTCGGAGACCGGTGTGTCGAGGCCGTCGAGGAAGCGGATGTCCTCGCCGCCGATGTAGACGTTGACGAACCGGCGCAGCCCCCCGCCGTCGTCGGCGAGCCGCCCGCGCAGCTCGCCGTGCTCGGTGTAGAGGGCCTCGAGTGCCTCGCCCACCGTGCCGCCCTCGACCTGAGCCGCGGTGGCGCCGCCGGCGGCGTCGCGCAGCTGCGTGGGGAGCTTGACCGTGACGGCCATCAGACCGTGACCTCCTCCGGCGCGAAGGCCGCGTCGAACTCGTCGATCGAGGGCGCGATCTCCGTGACCTCGAACGTGCCGCGCACCGTGTCGAGCGTCTTCAGGCCGTCGCCCGTGATGTAGGCGACCACGCGCTCGTCATGGCCGATGTCTCCGCGCTCGGCCAGCTTGGCCAGCACCGCCGTCGTCACGCCGCCGGCGGTCTCGGTGAAGATGCCGGTCGTCTCGGCGAGCAGGCGGATGCCGGCGCGGATCTCGTCGTCGGTGACGCTGTCGATGCCGCCGCCCGTCCTGCGCGCCAGCTCGACGGCGTAGGGGCCGTCGGCCGGGTTGCCGATCGCCAGCGACTTGGCGATCGTGTCCGGCTTGACCGGGCGGCAGATGTCGGTGTCCTCCGCGAACGCCGTGGCCACGGGCGAGCAGCCCAGCGCCTGGGCCCCGTTGAAGGCGGGCAGCTCGCCGGTCAGCAGGCCGGCGTCGATGAACTCCTGGAAGCCGCGGGCCACCTTCGTGAACAGCGAGCCCGAGGCGATCGGCGCCACGACGCGGTCCGGCAGCTCCCAGCCGAGCTGCTCTGCTGTCTCGAACGCGAGCGTCTTGGAGCCCTCGGCGTAGTACGGGCGCAGGTTGACGTTGACGAACGCCCACGGGCGCTCGCCCGCGATCTCCGTGCAGAGCCGGTTGACGGCGTCGTAGTTGCCGCGGATCGCCACGATGTTGGTGCCGTAGGCGCCCGTGGCGAGGACCTTCTCCTGCTCGAGGTCGGCCGGGATCAGCACGTAGGACTCGAGGCCCGCCGCGGCGGCGTGCGCGCTGACCGCGTTGGCGAGGTTGCCGGTGGAGGCGCAGGCGATCGTCTGGAAGCCGAGCTCCTTGGCGCGGGCGAGCGCGACGGAGACGACGCGGTCCTTGAACGAGTGGGTCGGGTTGGCGGTCTCGTTCTTGATGTAGAGCTCGCCCAGGCCGAGGCGCTCGGCGAGGCGGTCGGCCTTCACCAGCGGCGTCCAGCCCGTCGGCAGCGCGGATCGGGCGGGGCCCTCCAGCGGCAGGAAGTCGGCGTAGCGCCAGAGCGTGTGCGGGCCCGCCTGGATGCGGCGCTTGAGCTCCTCAGGGCTGGCGTCGAGCGCTCGGTAGGCCACCTCCAGCGGCCCGAAGCAGCGCTCGCAGACGTAGCGCGCCTCCAGCGGATAGGTGGTCGAACACTCCTTGCACTTCAGGGCATCTGCCGGCATATGGAAAAACCTCCGGCCGGTGAGTTGCGGCGGAGGCTTCGAGGAGGCGATGCCCATCACCGCATCTCCCAGGCCAATCGTTGGAGCCTGATGGAATTGCCACCGTTTCTCGCTCGCGCGAGATGGTTGGCGGGGTATCAACGGGCCAGTCCCTCCACCCCTCTGGATGCGTACTGCTATGTAGCGGCGAATCGTAGCAACCACGATGTCGGCCCGCCCACCCGGAAATCGGCCGGCCGCGTAGAATCTTTGACGTGATGTCGCCGACGACCGAAGAGCCGTTCAGTCCGGGCCATGCCGAGCCTGCCCCGGTCGCCTTTCGGTCGCCGCTCCGCGCGGTCGCGCGTCGCTGAGCGCACTCCGGCCCCTGACGAGCCGCGCGTCGAGGTCGTCGAGGCCCTCGGGCTGCGCTGGATCAACATCGAGCGCCCGCGGGCCGTCGACCAGGCGTGGCTGGAGGAGCGCTTCGAGTTCCACCCGCTCGACTACGAGGACGTCTTCTCGCGCAACCAGCGCCCGAAGCTCGACGAGTACGACGACTACCTGTTCATCGTCCTGCACTTCCCGCGCTATGACAAGAAGGTCGCCCGGCTCAACGCCGCCGAGCTGGACCTCTTCGTCGGCCCGGATTACCTGATCACGATCCAGAACGAGCCGCTGCAGGCGGTCCAGTACCTGTTCGACCGCATCCGCGGCTCCGAGGAGCTGCGCGAGGACCTGTTCTCCAAGGGCCCCGGCTACCTGCTGTACCGGATCGTCGACGACTCCGTCGACGCCTCGTTCCCGATGCTGCGCAAGATGGGCAACAAGCTCGAGCGGATCGAGGAGGAGATCTTCGAGGGCGAGCAGACCTCGGAGATCGTGCGCGACATCTCCAACGTCAAGCAGGAGATCATCAACTTCCGCAAGATCGTCCGGCCGCAGCGCTCCGCATTCCGCGACCTCGAGCGCACGAAGACGAAGTACATCGCCGAGGACCTCGACATCTACTTCGACGACATCAACGACGCGTCCGAGCGCGTGTGGGACATGCTCGAGAACTACAAGGAGGTCGTCGAGGGCCTCGAGTCGACCAACGAGTCGGCGATCGCGCACCGCACCAACGAGACCTTCCGGGTGCTGACCGCGATCTCGGTGATCGTCCTCCCCCTCACGCTCGTGGCCTCGATCTGGGGCATGAACGTCGGCGTCCCCGGCGAGCAGACCACCACGGCGTTCTGGGCGATCATGGGCTTCATGGTCGCCCTGCTGGGCGGGATGATCGCCTACTTCAGGCGCCGCGGCTGGCTTTGAGAGCCGCGTAGATCGCCTCGCTCTGCCACTCGCCCTTGACGAGCTCGTTCTCGACGAGCAGCCCCTCGCGCCGCATGCCGAGCCGCTCGAGCACGCGTACCGAGGAGACGTTGCGCGGCTCGGTGCGCCCGACGACCCGGTGCAGGCCGAACACGTCGAAGGCGAGGTCCAGCACCGCGGCGGCCGCCTCGGTGGCGTAGCCGCGGCCCTGATGGGCCGGGTGGACGATGTAGCCGATCTCCCCCTGGCGGTGCTCGGCGCTCGCGAGCGCCAGCGAAGCGTCGGCGACCACCTCGCCGCCGCGGTCGACGGCGAAGCCGATGCCGTCGCCGGTGAGGGCGAAGCGCGTCAGGCCGATCCGCCGGGCGAGGCGGTCGCGGCTCTCCTCGATCGTCGCGAGATCGTCGTAGAGCCAGCGCACCGCGGACGCGTGGTCGCGCAGCGCGTGCAAGGCGTCCAGCTCCGTCGGCTCGTACATGCGCAGGACCAGCCGCTCCGTCTCGAGCCGCCGCGGCGGCGGGCGCAGCTCGAGCTCGAGCTCGTGCTCGCACAGCGAGGAGTCCGATCGCAGCGGCCGCGCGGCGCCCGTGCGCGCGAAGCCGAGCCGCTCGTAGAGCCGCAGCGCGGCCGGCGCCTCCGCCGTGACGCCCAGCCGCAGCCGCTCGAACCCGCGGTCGCGCGCCCATCCGACGACCGCCTCGGCCAGCTCGCGCCCGAGCCCGCCGCCGCGCGCGGCGGGCGCGACCCACATGCCCCACAGCCGCGGCTCCTCTCCCTCGAGGTACACGCCGGCCATCCCGTCCCAGTCGCCGCCGGCGAACACCGCGCCCGGCCCGCCGCCGAGCATCTCCCAGTCGCGCGGCTCATACGCGGCCTCGCGCTCGTACGAGGAGCCGAAGGCGGCCGGCGTGTCCTGCAGGGCCGCCAGGCGCAGCGCCCGCAGCCGCTGGCCCTCCCCCACCTCCATCCGCCGGACCGCCACGCGCCCGAGCGTAACGGGGGCGCGCCACTAGTGTTCAGATCCCGATGACCGTCCCTGATGCCCCGGCCCTCGAGCGGCTGGCCGACGTCGCCGCGCTCGAGCGCCCCGCGCAGGCCAAGCGCATGCTGGTCATCGTCAATCCGTACGCGACGACGATGTCCGACCGGCTCAAGCACCTGGTCGTCTACGCGCTGCAGGGCCGCTACGACGTCACGGCGATCGACACGCAGCGCAAGGGGCACGCGATCGAGCTCGTCGCGGAGGCCGCGCGCGAGCGCTACGACGTCGTGGTCGCCTTCGGCGGCGACGGCACGGTCAACGAGGCCGCCAACGGCCTGGCCGGCACCGGCACGCCGCTGACCTGCCTGCCCGGCGGCTCCAACAACGTCTTCTGCAAGATGCTCGGCATCCCCAACGACGTCGTCGACGCCACGGAGCACCTGCTCGGGCTCCCCGACCGCTGGGAGCCGCGCGCCGTCGACCTCGGGCGCGTCAACGGCCGGGCCTTCACGTTCGCCGCCGGCATGGGCCTGGACGCCAGCGTGGTCGAGCGCGTGGACGCGAACCCGGACATGAAGCGCCGCTTCGGGCACTGGTACTTCACCGAGAAGGCCGTCGGCACGTTCATGCGCAAGTACGTCGTGCGCCCGCCGAAGCTGTCGGCCAGCGTGGACGGCGCCGAGCCGATCGCCGGCGTGAGCGTCTTCTTCCAGAACGGCCAGCCCTACACCTACTTCAAGGAGCGCCCGATCAACCTCACCGACGGGGCGCGGCTGGACTCGGGCGATCTCGCGGGCGTCGTGCTCACGCGCGCCAACCCCGTCGACGTGCCGACCGTGCTGGTGCGCGCGCTGTCGACGGCGCCGATGCCCGAGCACCGCCGCGTCGAGGCGTTCGAGGGCGCGCACGAGGTCGTGATCCGCTCGGGCGACGGGCGCCCGGTACCGTGGCAGGTCGACGGCGACCATGTGGCCGACGACGACGAGGTCCGGGTCACCGTGGATCCGGGCGCGCTGCGAATCGTCGCCTGACCGAGCCCGCGCCTCTAGGCTTGATAACCGGCCAACCCCTGCCGATGTGCAGGGTGGGTAGGTGAGTGAATAGATGGCAGCGTCCGCAATCCGAGCTCCGCTCGTCCGCCTGCGCGCCGGAAGGCTCGACGACGCCCGCCTCGCCGAGCTGGCCGCGACCGGCGACGAGCGCGCCTTCGAGGTCATCTACGACCGCCACCACCTCGCGCTGCTCGGCTTCTGCCGGCACATGCTCGGCAACCAGGAGGAGGGCGAGGACGCGCTCCAGCAGACCTTCCTGCGCGCCCATCGCTCGCTCGTCTCGCAGGGCTCGCCCGACGAGCTGCGCCCCTGGCTGTACGCGATCGCCCGCAACCGCTGCCTCACGCTGCTCGCGGCCCGCAAGGCCGCGGCCGTGCCCGTCGAGGAGATCGAGGCCGCGACCGACGGCCTCGGCGCGGGCGTGGAAGCCCGTGAGGACCTGCGCGACCTGCTCGGCGACATCGCCCGCTTGCCGGACGAGCAGCGCTCCGCGCTCGTGCTGGCCGAGGTCGGCGACCTCTCGCATGCGGAGATCGCGCGGGTGATCGAAGTGCCGACGGCGAAGGTCAAGGCGCTGGTCCACCAGGCGCGCACGCGGCTGATCGCCGATCGCGATGCGCGCGAGACGCCGTGCGAGGACGTCCGCGAGCTGCTCGCGACGGCCCGCGCCGGCGAGCTGCGCCGCGGCCCGCTGCGCCGTCACCTCGCGCTCTGCGAGGGCTGCCGCTCCTACCGCGACGCGGTGACCGAGCAGCGCTCCGCGCTGGCGCTCGTGCTGCCGGTGCTCCCGAGCGCGGGGCTGAAGGACACGATCTTCGGCGCGCTCGGAGGCGGTGGCGGCGGGGCCGCCGCGGCCGCGGGCGGCGCTGCGCTCTCAGGCGGCGGCACGACCGCCGGCCTGGCGGCCAAGAGCCTCGGCGCGAAGCTCGCGATCGGCGCCGCGCTGGCCGGCGGCGCCGGCGGAGGCGCGATCGTCGTCGAGCAGGTCGCGAGCGGGCCGAACCCGCCCGCCGCGGTGTCGGCCGCGCGCGCACCCGCGACGGCCCCCGCCGCGCGGGAGGTCGCCGCGACCGAGCGCCAGACCGCGTCCGCGGAGTCGCTGGTCGTCGGCAGCGCCGGCGACCGCGCGAGCCAGATCGGCCAAGCGCAGCGCGAGGCCGCGGCCGAGCGCCGCCTCGAGCGCGCGCAGGACCGGCGCGCAGCCAAGCTGCGCCGCGAAGAGGCCCGCGAGCAGGCCGCCCGCGACCGCGCGGCCGACAAGCGCAAGCGCGTGGCCGTGCGCGAGCAGCGCAAGCAGGACCGCTTGGCCGCCAAGCAGCAGCGCACCACCGCCCGCGAGCAGCGCAAGGCGGCGGCGCCCGTGCGCGGCAACTCGCAGGGCACCGGCTCCAACGGCAGCGGCGTCAGCCGGCGCTCCACCAGCGTCACCCCGCCCGTGCAGGCGCCGGCCAAGACGGTCAAGCCGAAGGCCACCGTCGCGCCCGCTCCCGTCCCCTCCCCGAGCCTGACGCCGGGCAACGGCAACGGCAACGCCGGCGGCGAGGGCAAGGGCCGCAAGGTCGAAGAGATCGTCCCCTAACCCGCCAACCTTCCACAGGCGCGCAGGTCATCACGGTTGAGCCCCTCCAGCTCGGGCAGGGGTCCGCGCGCGCGTTCCTCGGGGGAAGTGCGCGCTCGCGGATAGCGGACCCGGCCGGGATCAGAGCCCGATCCCGGCCGGAGCTCCGCCTCAGCTGCCGCCGGCGGGGATGACCCGGTAGGCGTCGAAGACCGAGTCGATCGCGCGCAGGCGGCTGACGGTCGTCTTGAGCGCGTGCGTGTCGGCGACCTCGATCACGAAGCGGTTCTTGACCATCGGCTTGTCGACGATGCAGCGCGCCTCGATGATGTTCACGCCGCCCTCGGCGAAGGTGCGGCTGAGGTCCTCGAGCAGGCGGTGGCGGTCCCACGCGTCGACCTGGATCTCGACCTTGAAGCTCGTCTCGTTGTCGCCGTCCCAGGAGACGGGCACGAGCCGGTCGGCGTCCTTGCGCAGCGCCACCGCGTTGGGACAGTCCTCGCGGTGGATCGTGATGCCACGCCCCAGCGAGACGTAGCCGATGATCGGATCGCCCGAGACCGGGCGGCAGCACTTGGCCAGCCGCAGCGGCACGTCGGCGACGCCCTCGACGCGGATGCCGTACTTGGTCGCCAGCGACTCGGGGCGGCGGCGGGCCGGCGCCTTGCGCGGGATCAGGTCCTCGGCGGCCGAGCGCTCCTCCGCGGCCTCCCCCGCCTTCAGGCGCGCGAGCACCTTGTTGACGACGACCTTCGGGGAGATCTTCGCGCCGCCCAGCGCGATGTAGAAGTCGTCGGCCTTCTTGAAGCCCATCTCGCGGATGACGTCCGCCAGCAGCGGCGAGCCCGTGATCTTCTGGGCGGGCAGACCGGCCTTGTGCAGGTGCTCCTGCAGCAGCTCGCGGCCCGTGTGCTCGGAGTCCTCGCGCGACTCGGCCTTGAACCAGGCCTTGATCTTGTTGCGCGCGCGGGTCGTCTTGACGACGGCCAGCCAGTCGCGCGACGGGCCGCGCTCGCGCTTGGACGTCAGCACCTCGACGATGTCGCCCGACTGCAGCTCGTAGTGCAGCGGCACGATCTTGCCGTTGACCTTCGCGCCGACGCAGCGGTGCCCGACGTCCGTGTGGATCTCGTAGGCGAAGTCCAGGGGCGTGGCGCCCGCGGCGAGCGACTTGACCTCGCCCTTGGGCGTGAACACGAAGACCTCGTCCTCGATCAGCTGGTCGCGCAGCTGGTCGGTGAACTCCTCGGGGTTGTCGGCCTCCTGGTGCCAGTCGAGCAGCGACTTGAGCCACTGCAGCTTGGCCGCGGTCGGGTCGGCGGGCTTGCCCGAGGCCTTGTCGCCCTCCTTGTAGCGCCAGTGCGCCGCGACGCCGTACTCGGCCGTCTCGTGCATGTCGCGGGTGCGGATCTGGATCTCCAGCGGCCGCCCCTCGGGCCCGATCACCGTCGTGTGCAGGGCCTGGTACATGTTGAACTTGGGCATGGCGACCATGTCCTTGAAGCGCCCGGGCAGGGGCTTCCAGAGCGAGTGGATCACGCCCACGGCGCCGTAGCAGTCCTTGACGGAGTCGACGATCACGCGCATCGCGGTGAGGTCGTAGATCTCGTTGAACTCGCGGCCCTTGCGGGTCATCTTCGAGTAGATCGAGTAGAAGTGCTTGGCGCGGCCTGAGATCTCGGCGCGGATGCCGAGCGCCTCGAGCTCCTTGTGGAGATAGCCGCCGGCCTTGGCCACGTAGCGCTCGCGCTCCTCGCGCTGCTGGTTGACCAGGCCCTTGATCTCCTGGTACTTGCGCGGGTGCAGCGTCGCGAAGGCGAGGTCTTCGAGCTCCCACTTGATCGCGTGGATGCCGAGGCGGTGTGCGAGCGGCGCGTAGATCTCCAGGGTCTCCTTGGCCTTGTCGATCTGCTTCTGCTTTGGCATCGCCTCGATCGTGCGCATGTTGTGCAGGCGATCGGCGAGCTTGATCAGGATGACCCGGATGTCCGTGGCCATCGCGACCATCATCTTGCGGTAGTTCTCCGCCTGCGCCTCGTCGCGCGACTGGAAGACGATCCCGGTCAGCTTGGTCACGCCGTCGACGAGGCTGCAGACCTCCTCCCCGAACGCCTCGCGGACCTCCTGCAGGTCGGCGCTCGTGTCCTCGACGGTGTCGTGCAGCAGCGCCGCGCACAGCGTCGCCGTGTCCAGGCGCATGCCCGCGCAGATCTTCGCCACGCCGACCGGGTGGACGATGAAGTCCTCCCCGGACTGCCGGCGCTGGTCGGCGTGGTGCTCGCAGGCGAACACGAACGCCTGCACGACGCGGTCGCGGTCGACCGCCTCGGCCACCTCGTCGGCGTGCTCCTCGACGATCGCGAACAGGTCCGCCAGCAGGTCCTTCTCGATCCGCGTGAGGTCGCCCGGGATCGTCCCGCCGGCGCCCTTGTGCGGCGCCGCGTGGTCGACCTGCGCGTGCCCCGCGACGGCGACGGAGCCCTCCGGCGCGCCGCCGGCGATCGGCGGCTGCTCGTCGCTCAGGCTGCGGCTTGGATCGGGGTGCTGCTCAGGAATCGGAGTCCGTCCTCAAGGCGTCGATGGTAGGCCCTGTAGGCGGCCGAGCGCTCGAGCGCGGTCCGCTCGGGCGCCTCGACGGCCCTGAGGGCCGGCCCCTCGCGGTCGAAGTCCACGAGGTCGAGCTCCGCGAGGACCCGCACCAGGCGGCCGGCGAGCGCGGGCGACCTGGGCTGCGGCCCCTCGCCCCGGAGCAGTGCCTCACAGGCCTCACCGCCGGTCTCCCGCGCCGCGCGGATCACGCGATAGAAGGTGGCCAGCGGGTCGCGCAGGGCGAAGTCCCATTGATGAATGCGTGCTGCGAATTGTAGTTCAGGCTCGCCCCACGCCAGATGGGTCCAGCCCGCGCCGGACACATGGTCGATGACCGGGCCGCACGGGGGGTCTACGGCCACGACGTGGGTGAAGCCGGCGGCCAGCGACGGGTCGTCCTCCAGCGCCTGCCAGGAGCACAGCGCGAAGCCCCCGACGCGGTCGCGCAGCACGCGCGCCCGCTGCGGCGCGTGGGCCACGACCGCCAGGACGGGCTCCTGCGTGCTCACGAGGTCCGCGAGCAGGCCGGCGATGCCGCGGCCGCGCACGTCGCGCATCTCACGGTCGCTCGCGGCGGCGGCGGCGGCGCGCGCGGCGGCGAAGTCGCGCGCCAGCTCTCGGTGCAGGCCCGGCAGGAACGCGGGCTCGCCGAGCACCTCGATCCCCTTCGGGAGGGCGCGATGCGCGTGCCGGAGGATCAGCCGCGGCTCCGTGGTGCCGTTCCAGTGGTTGCGCTCGAGCCGCACGACGGCGCCGACGGGCTCCCCCGGCTCGGCGGGCAGCTTCGAGCCGCCGCCGAACATCACGCAGCGCGAGCGGGCGCCGCCGGCGGCGAGCGTGAACGCGACGTGGCGGCCCTCCCCCATCGGCCGCGGGTCGTCAAGCAGCGCGGCCGGGACGAGCAGCGACACCGGCGGGTTGCCCTGGCCGAACGGCGCGAGCGACTCCAGCTCCTCGGCGAGCGAGAGCGTCAGCACGTCGCCGGGCGCGACGGCGTCGACGCGCACCTCGGGGCGCAGGTCGTCCGGCGTGAGCACGCTCGCGGCGTGCGCGGCGAACGCCTCGCGGAACGCGGGCACGTCGGCGCGCGCGATCGTCAGGCCCGCCGCGGCCCGGTGGCCGCCGTAGCGCTGCAGCGCCTCCGCCGAGGCGTGCAGGCCGCCCAGCAGGTCGAAGCCCGGGATCGAGCGGCCGGAGCCCGTGCCCTCCCCGCCGTCCAGCGCGATCAGCACGCACGGGCGGTGGTGGCGCTCGGCGATGCGGGCCGCGACGATGCCGATCACGCCCGCGTGCCAGCCGTCGGAGGCGAGCACGTACGCGGCGGCGGAGCCTTGCTCGGCGACCTGCGCCTCGGCCTCGAAGCGGATCCGGGTCTCGACGTCGCGCCGCTCCGTGTTGTTGGCGTCCAGCTCGAGCGCCACGGCGCGGGCGCGCTCGCGGTCCTCGGTGAGCAGCAGCTCGAGCCCGGCGTCGGCGCGGTACAGGCGCCCCGCGGCGTTCAGCCGCGGGCCGAGCCGGAAGCCGATCGCGCCGGCGTCGACGGTGCTCGGGTCCACCTTGGCGACGTCCATCAGCGCGCGCAGGCCGGGCTTGCGGGTCGAGGCCAGCTTGCGCAGGCCCTGGCGCACGAGGCGCCGGTTCTCCCCCAGCAGCGGGACGACGTCGGCGACCGTCGCGAGCGCCACGAGGTCCAGGTCCTCGTCGGCCAGCCGCGGGTCCTCGCCGGAGGCGGCCAGCAGCGCCTGGGCGAGCTTGTAGGCCACCGCGGCGGCGCACAGGTCCGCGCACGGGTAGCCGCCCACCCGGGGGTGGACGAGCGGGGCGTCGGGCAGCGCGCCGTCGGCCCGCGGGCTGTGGTGGTCGGTGACGATCACGTCCATCCCCGCGGCGCGGGCGCGCGCGACCTCCTCGACCGCGGTGATCGCGCAGTCGACGGTGACCAGCAGGTCGGTGCCGCGCTCGGCCAGCCGGTCCACGGTCGCGGCGGCGAGGCCGTAGCCGTCGGTGCTGCGGCTCGGCAGGTACCAGTCGACGTCCGCCCCCACCGTCCGCAGGGCGCGGATCAGCACCGCCGACGCGCACACGCCGTCCACGTCGTAGTCGCCGTGGACCGTGATCCGGCTGCGGCGGCGGACGTGGCCGAGGATCTGCTCCGCCGCCGCCCGCAGCCCGCCGAAGGCGTCCAGCGGGTGCTCCTCGGCAGCCTCCAGGAACGCCCGCGCGGCCGCGGGGTCGGCCATCCCGCGGCGCACGAGCACCTGTGCCAGCACGGCGGAGACGCCCAGCGCGGAGCTCAGACCCTGCGCGGCGGCGTACTCGTAAGGCTCCAAGGCGAGGCGGGCGTCCTGATGGGTCACGCACGCATGTATGGCCTGAGGGTCGGACGGAACGGCGTGCTCAGCAGATCTCAGGGGTCCGGGATGAGTACTCGACGGGTATCCGGTGTGGGGGCGATCGGGCGACGGATCAAGAAGCTGCTCAAGGGCATCGGCGCGGTCCCCACGGTGCCCGGTGGCGGCGGTGGCGAGGAGTCCCCCGCCGGCGAGGAGGAGCAGTCGGCCTGAGTCAGGCGAACGGCGCGCGCGGGGCGGGCGGGTAGCCCGGCAGCTGCGCGGCCACGCGGCGCTTGACCGCGGCGACGGTGGAGCCCTCGGCCTCGACCTCGTCCTTGGCGGCGGCGATCTCGGCCTGGACCTCGTCGGCGCGCGCGTCGTCGCCCGCCTCGAGCGCCTCGCGCAGCCGCACGAACAGCTCCGGCCGGGCGCCGGCCAGGCCGGTGATGGCGCCCGCGGCGCCCTGGCGGTAGGCGCGCAGCACCAGCGGCTCGGAGCCGATGTAGAGCTCGAAGTCGGCGTCGCGGGTGGCGTCGAGGTACTGCTCGTGGCGCGCGAAGTCGCCCGTGGAGTCCTTCATGCCCTTGAAGCCGGCCGCCGCGAGCTCGCCGGCGAGCTGCGCCGAGAGGTCGTTCACCGTCCGGCGCGGGATGTTGTAGAGGAACGCGGGCACGTCGCCGGCGGCCTCGAGCAGGCCCTCGAAGTGCGTGCGGGCGTCGGCGTCCGTGGCGGGGTAGAACCACGGCACGTAGGCGGCGACGGCGTCCGCGCCGAGCTCGATCGCGCGCCGGGCCAGGCGCGCGGTCGCGTGGGTGCTGGGCCGGCCGACCTGGGCGATCACCCGCAGGTCTCCTCCGGCGGCGCGCTCGGTCAGCGCGGCGATCTCGTCGTCCTCGAGCAGCACGCCCTCGCCCGTCGTGCCCGCGACGAAGACGCCGTCGAGGCCGGCGTCGGCCAGCCAGGACACGTGCTCGCCGAACGCGTCGAGCGCGACCGTGCCGTCAGCGGAGAACGGCGTGGAGATCGCGGCCATGAACCGCGCGCGAGCCGGGCCCGCGGGCGGCGTCACGAGTAGTCGTAGTCGTGAACGTGGCGCCGCTCGGAGCGCACCCCGGCGAACCACGCGGCCGCCATCCCGAGCAGCGCGCCCGGCACCGACTCGAACGCCGTCAGCAGGTCGGTGTCGTTCTGCCCGGGCACGGAGCCCAGGTGGATGATGAGCCCGAAGATCACCGCGCCGACCACGGCGCCGGCGAACGCGCCGACGATCCCCGCCCACCAGCGATCGGGCAGGAACACCGTGAAGTGCCAGAGCGCGATCGCGACCATGACCCAGACGAGCAGGCCCATCAGCGCGGCCTCCCGTGCTTGCGGTTGCGCGGCTTCTTCGGCTTCGGCGCCTCGGTCGCGCCACCGTCGCCGCCGGTGGCGGGCGGCTGGGGCGGCGCCTCGCCGCGCGCGGCGCGGGCGCGGCGGCCGCCGGTAGGCCGGGAGGAGGGCGGCGCGGCCGCGGCGGGCTCGCGAGGCGGCTGCTCGTCGACCCCGAGGTTGGCGACCATCTCGTCGAACTCGGCCCGCGAGACGCCCTGCGACGGGTCCTGCGGGGCGGCGACGCCACCACGGCGGCCACCGCGCGGCGCGGCGGGCGCGACGTCGACGGGCCCGCCCTGCTCGACGGTCGCGTACGCGGGCACGAAGCCCAGCCGCTCCTTGATCCGGCGCTCGCGCGCGGCGTAGACGGGCTCGCGCTCCTTCCAGTGCGTGAGCACAGGGGCCGCGATGAAGATCGACGAGTAGGTGCCCGACGCCGTGCCGACGATCAGCGCGAAGGCGAAGTCCTTCAGCGTCTCGCCGCCGAAGAAGTACAGGGCGAGCACCGGCAGCAGCGTGCAGAAGCTGGTCGCCAGCGAGCGCACCACGACCTCGGACATCGAGCGGTTCACGATCTGCGAGAAGGCCGCGCTCGGCATGCGCGGGATGTTCTCGCGCACGCGGTCGAACACGATGATCGTGTCGTAGAGCGAGAAGCCCAGGATGGTGAGCAGCGCCGCGACCGTCGACGTCGTCACCTCCCGGCCGGTGAGGGCGTAGACGCCGCCCGTGATCAGGAGGTCGTGGAGCAGCGCGATCAGCACCGGGACCGCGACCTTCCACTCGAAGCGCAAAGAGATGTAGACCGAGATGACGGTCAGCGAGGCGACGATGGCGAGCAGCGCCGAACGGGCCACGCTCTGGCCGAAGGTCGGGCCGATCGACTCCTCGTTCGGCTCGTCGGCGAAGCCGAACCGGTCATCGAGCGCGTTGCGGGCCGAGTCGACGTCGGCGCCGCTCGCGCCCGAGGAGACCTGGACGACGTTCTGGCCGAGCTCGGGATTGTCGATCGTCTGGACCTCGGCGTCCTCGAGGCCGGCCTCGCGGACGACCTCGCGCACCTCGTCGACGTCGGCCGCCTGCTCGAGCGACGCGGTGATCCGCGTGCCGCCCTCGAAGTCGATGCCGAAGTTCAGCCCGTTGCCGGCGATCGCGAATGCGCCGATGAGCATGATCAGGCCCGAGGCGGAGAAGAACCACTTCGAGGCGCCCATGTAGTTCTTGCGCAGGTTGAAGCGCTGGTCCGAGGAGCCCAGGCCCGCGCGGCCGCGGATGACGCGCGTGCCGCGCAGCGAGAACAGGATCGCCTGCGTGGCCAGCACGGCCGTGAACAGCGAGACGATCACGCCCAGGCCCAGCATGAACGCGAAGCCCTTCACGCCCGCCGTCGCGAGGATGAACAGGATGAAGGCGACGAGCAGGGTGACGACGTTGGCGTCGATGATCGCCGTCAGGCCCTTGCGGTAGCCGTTGAGGATCGCCGTCGCGACCCCTCGGCCGGCGCGTACCTCCTCCTTGACGCGCTCGAAGATCACGATGTTCGCGTCGGCGGCGACGCCGAGCGTGAGGATCAGGCCCGCGATGCCGGGCAGGGTCAGCGTGACCGGGACCGCCTTGACGAGCGCGTAGAAGTACAGCGCGTAGATGACCAGCGCCAGCGAGGCGATCAGGCCGAGCAGGCGGTAGTAGAAGATCAGGAAGAGCGCGACGATGGCCAGGCCGGCGATGCCGGCCGCGAGGCCCTGGTCGAGCGCCTGGGCGCCGAGCGAGGCGGAGACCTGCGAGCGCGAGATCAGCTCGAGCTTGATCGGCAGGGCGCCGATCTGGAGGATCTTCGCCAGGTCCTGGGCGGAGGTGATCGTGAAGCCGCCGGAGATCTGGGCGCCCGTCGAGCCGTCGATGCCGTCGGGGTTCTCCTGGTAGTTGATGAACGGCGCGGAGACGAGCTCGTCGTCGAGGACGATCGCGAAGTGCTGGGAGGCGACCTCGGGGTTCGCGCCCGGCAGCGTGTTGTCGGAGCCGCGCTGGGCGATCCGGCGCGTGATCTCCTGGAAGGCGTTGCGGCCCTTGTCCGTGAAGTCGAAGGTGACGATCGGCTGGCCGCCGCCCTGCTGGTCGAAGTTCTGCTCGGGGTTCTTGAGGTCGACACCCGACAGTGCCGGCCGGTCCAGGATCACCCACCAGCGGTCCGGTTCGGGCGGCTCCTTGCCGTCCTCGCCCACCGGCCCCTTCTCGTCGCGGACGACGAGGACGCCCTCGGGGACCTCGAGTATCTCGGCGTTGGACCGGTCCTTCTCGTCGACCGTCTCGAGCGCCGCTTCGCGCGAGTCCAGGCCCTGCGCGTTCTCGAACGGCTGCTTGGAGACCTTGTTGAAGGCGTAGAAGCGCGGCGCCGAGGCGGCGACGCTCGCGTCCGACTGCGGCACGTCGGTGCACTTGCCCGCACGCTCGACCGCGGCGCGCAGGCCGGTGACGGGCTGCTGGCCGCCATCGACCTCGGTGTCGTTGGTGCGGCACTCCCCGTCGAGGATGTTGGCTTCCCAGTCGTAGAAGAACAGCTGGGCGGTGGAGCCGACCTGCTCGGCCGCGCGCTCGGCGTCCTCGACGCCGGGCAGGTTCACCTCGACCTGGTTGCCGCCGATCAGCGCCAGCTCGGGCTCGGAGACGCCGAACGCGTCGACGCGCTCGCGCATGATCTGCAGCGCGCGGTCGAGTGCCTGCTGGTCGACGGTCGGCTGCTGCGGGGTCGGCTGGCCCTGGTAGACGAGCTGGACGCCGCCCTGGAGGTCGAGGCCGAGCTTCGTCTCCTTCGTCGCGACGACCACCGCCGAGGCGGCGATCAGTCCGAAGACGAGGAGCAGGATGAACAGCGAGCGGCGACGGTCAGACATGAGCCGGGAGGGAAGGGTATCCGCGTCGGGGTCGGACCCGAGTCGCGCGGCGCGGATCGCGCCTCGCGAGCCTCACCGCGAGGGGGTCAGGACGAGCAGCAGCCCGCCGTCGTCGTCGTAGGCCGGGAACAGGTCCGCGACCGCCTTCGCGGGCAGGTCACCCTCCGCGTTGACGGTCACGGGCTTGCCGAGCTGCCGGACGCCCCACTCGAGCACGGTGCCGACGTGGTCCTCGCCGCCGTCGAAGGCCAGGCCGAGCACCTCGCGCACGGGACGCCCGATCACCTTCTCGTCGGAGAGGCCCGTCAGCTCGCGCGCACCGCGGCCGCAGCCGATGATGCGCCCCTGCTGGTCGCAGACGAAGAACGCGGCGTTGGGCGCCGGGTAGTAGTCGTCGAGCAGCTCGAACAGGAACCCGAAGCCGCACTTGCTGCAGCCCTTCGGGATATTGCGGAAGCCCTGCTGGCGGTCCTGTTGGGTCGACCGGTTACCGCAGTTGGGGCAGATGAAGAGATGCGCCATCTCAACGACTGAGGGTAGTGCGGAGCCTCAAGATCCGCTCAGCGAGCGGCTTCCAGGCCGTGCCGGTGCGCGACGGCGGCGGCCTCGGTCCGGCTGCGGACGTCGAGCTTGGACAGGATCCGCGAGACGTGCACGCTGGCGGTCTTCTCGGCCATGAACAGCTGCGCGCCGATCTCGCGGTTGGTCGCGCCGCCGGCGAGCAGCCTGAGCACCTGCAGCTCGCGCGGGGTGAGCCCGAAGGCGGCCTCGTCCGCGTCGTCGCCGTCGGCGGCCGCCGGTGGCGCGGCGCCGAGCCGCAGGCGGGCGCGGGCCGCCAGGCCCTCGACCTCGTCGACCAGCCAGCGCGAGCCGAGCGCCCGCGCGCCCTCCGCCGCCGCGCGGGCCGCGGTGACCGTCGCCTCGCGGTCGCCCGCGCGCAGGTGCGCCTCTGCCTCGGCGAAGCGGGCGATCGCGGCCGGGTAGGGGCGCTCGAGCGCGGCCCACGCCTCGGCGGCGGCGGCGAAGAGCGCGGGATCGGTCTCGCCGGCGGCGCGCGCGACGTCGGCCGCGGCGCTCGCCGCGTGCGCGGAGGGCACCGGCAGGTCGAGGTCCTCGGCGGCCGCCTGCACGCGCGCCTGCATCATCTCTGCGCGCAGCCGGGCGCCGCGCTCGGCCTCCTCGTCGCCGAGGTCGCGGGCGCGCTCGGCGGCGTCGGCCTCGACGCGCACGCCCACGCAGGCGACCTCCGCGAGCCGCTCGCCGTCCTCGCTGCAGAACTCGATCCGGTCGATCGCGTCCTCGACGACCGCCCGCGCCGCCACGAGGTCCCCCTCGCGCCGCTCGAGCTCGCCGCGCAGGGCGCCCGAGCCCGCCAGGTACTGCGGCTCGAGCGACAGCGCGAGGATCCGGGCGGTCTCCTCCAGCAGCGGGCGGGCGGCGCGCGTGTCGCCGCGGCCGAGCAGCAGGCTCGCGCGCGTGAGGTTGAAGTAGGCCAGCGTCGTACCGGTGAGCCGGCCACGGTGCGGGAGGTGCGCTTCGGCGGTGTCCCACTCCCCCAGCCCGAACTCGATCTCCGCGCGCTGCATCGCCAGCCAGCGGGCGGCGCGCGAGCCGTCGGGGACGCCGGCCTGGGCGGCGATCACGGCTTTCAGGCCCTCGCGGCTGCGGCCCGAGCGGTGCAGCGCGTCGCCGCGGTTGGCGGCCACGAACGCCTCGTCGATCGCCTGGCCGGTCTCGCGCGCCACGCGCACCGCCTCGTCGAAGGCGGCCGCACCCTCCTCGGGCTCCCCGAGCGCGTAGTGCGCCACCCCGAGCCGGTTGAGGATCGGTGCGCCCATGTGCTCCGCGCCGACGGCGCGGGCGGCCTCGAGCGCCTCCGGGGCCTGTTCGCGGACCTCGAGGTAGCGGCCCTGGAGCATCAGGAACGCGACGCGGCGGCTGAGCAGCTCGGCGCGCTCGGCGCTGCGGTCGTCCTCCGGCAGCAGATCGAGCGCGCGCCGCAGCGTGGCGCGGCTCTCCTCGCCGCGGCCGAGCGACCACTGCGCGCTGGCCAGCTCGCCGAGCACCTCCGCGAGGCGGTGCGGGTCCTCTCCCTCCTCGAGCTCTGCCACGGCGAGCCGCAGCAGCTCCGCGCGCCGGTGGTCGTCGACGTTGGAGCGGTGGGCGGCGGCGGCACGGACCAGGACGTCGGCGTGCGAGGCGCCCGCCAGCGCTTCCGCCTCGGGGACGCGCTCCCAGATCTCCAGCGCGCGCTCGAGCAGGCCGGCGGCCTCGCCGTGGGCGTGCACGCGGGCGGAGGCGGCGGCCGCCTGCACGCTGGCCCGCAGCGCGGCCGGCTGGTCGCCCGCCGAGCGGAAGTGATGGGCCATGCCGGCCGTGATCCAGACGTCCTCGGCGCCTGCGGCCGCGCGGCGCTCCAGCGCGCGGGCGAGCGCCAGGTGCAGCTCCGCGTGCTCGCCGGGCAGCAGGTCGTCGTGCACGACCTCGCGCAGGAGCGCGTGGCGGAAGCGGTACATGCCGTCGTTGCTCGCGACGATCAGGTGGCTCGCGGCGGCCTCGCGCAGCGCGCCGCGCAGCTCTGAGGCGTCGAGCCCGCTCGCGTCGGCCAGCAGCGCGTGGTCGGCGCGCTGGGCGACCGCGAGCACGCGCAGCACCTCCTGCGCGGCCTCCGGGAGGCGCTCCGTGCGCACCATCAGCGCGTCGCGCAGCGTCGGCGGGAGCGCGCCGCGGCCGTCGCCGCCCGCCGCCAGCAGCTCCTCGGCGAACAGCGGGTTGCCCTCGCTGCGGCCGTACAGGCGGTCCACCAGGCCGCCGTCGGGGGCGGTGTCGAGGATGTCGGCGAGCTGCTCGGAGAGCTCCGTGCGGGTGAGGCGCGCCAGCTCGACCCGGCGCGCGTCCGGGTCGCGCTCGAGCTCGGCCAGCAGCGGGCGCAGCGGGTGGCGCCGGTGCATCTCGTCCGAGCGGTAGGTGCAGACGGCCAGCACCCGCTCGGTGCTCATCGCGCGCGCGAGGAAGGCCAGGAAGGCGCGGGTGGAGCTGTCGGCCCAGTGGATGTCCTCCAGCAGCAGCAGGACGGGGTCCTCGCGGCCGAGGCGATCGAGCAGCGTCAGCAGCGCCTCGAACAGGCGCCGCTGCGCGGCGCCGGCGATCTCGTCGAGCCGCGGGCGCTGCTCGCGGGCGCCCGCCGCGAGCTCGGGCAGCAGCGTGGCCAGCTCGGCGCGGGCGATGTCCCCGACCTCCTGGAGGACGGGGTCGGCCTCACGCAGCAGCGGTCGCAGGGCGGCGACGAGCGGTGCGTAGGGCAGCTCGCCCTCGCCCAGCTCCACGCACTCGCCGCACAGCGTGCGCCCGCCGCGGGCCTTCGCGCGGGCGGAGAGCTCGGACACGAGGCGGGACTTGCCCACGCCGGACTCCCCCGCGACGAACGCGATCGAGGGGTGCCCGTCGGAGGCGGCCGCGAAGGCGGCCTCGAGCTCGGCGAGCTCAGCCGTGCGGCCGATCAAGCGGGTGCTGGTGACGCGCGTGGCCACGACCCTCCAGTATCGCGGGTGGGTCGGTCGGTTCAGGTTCGGTCAGCCGAACAGCTGCGGCGAGTCCTCGGGCGGCCGTAGGCCCAGGTGCCGGAACGCGTGCGGGGTCGCGCAGCGTCCGCGCGGGGTGCGCTGGAGGAAGCCGCGCTGGAGCAGGTAGGGCTCGTAGACGTCCTCGATCGTGTCGGATTCCTCGTGGACCGCCACGGCCAGGGTCGAGAGCCCGACGGGGCCGCCGCCGAACTGGCGGCAGATCGCGCCGAGGATCTCGCGATCCAGGCGGTCCAGCCCTTCCTCGTCGACCTCGAGCAGGTCCAGGGCGCGCGCGGCCTCCTCGGCGCCGACGACGCCGCCGCTGCGGACCTCCGCGTAGTCGCGCACGCGCTTGAGCAGGCGGTTGGCGACGCGCGGGGTGCCGCGGGCGCGCTCGGCGATCGCCCGGGCGCCGGCCGGCTCGATCTCGATCTCCAGCACGCGCGCGCTGCGCGCCACGATCTTCGCGAGGTCGACGGGCCCGTAGTGGTCCAGCCGGTGCTGGATGCCGAAGCGGTCGCGCAATGGCGTCGTCAGCAGGCCCGAGCGGGTCGTGGCGCCGACGAGCGTGAACGGCGGCAGGTCCAGCGTGACGACGCGCGCCCCGGCGCCCGCGCCGACCGTGATCGGCAGCTGGCGGTCCTCCATCGCGGGATAGAAGGTCTCCTCGACCGCACGCGGGAGCCGGTGGATCTCGTCGACGAAGAAGACGGTGCGCGGCTCGAGCGCGGTCAGGAACGCGGCGATGTCGGCCTTGCGCTCCAGCGCCGGGCCCGCGGTCTGCACGAACGGCACATCCAGCTCGGCGGCGACGATCTGCGCCAGCGAGGTCTTGCCCAGCCCCGGCGGGCCCGCCAGCAGGACGTGGTCCAGCGCCTCGCCGCGCCTGGCGGCCGCCTGCGATCGAGACGCCGAGCTGCTCGCGCAGCGCCTCCTGGCCGACGAACTCCTCCAGCCGGCGCGGGCGGAGCGTGGCCTCGGGGTCGTCGTCCGGCCGCACGCGGGCGGTCTGCACGCGCCCGGTGTCGGCGCCGGCGAGCGGCCCGTCCACGGGGTCGACGGCGAAGACGCCGGGCGTGCGGATCGGCTCGGGGCTCACCGGCGGGCCTCGCGCAGGGCGGCGGAGATCAGGTCCTCGGGCGTGTCGCCGGCGGCGTCGCGCAGCAGCGTGTCGGCCTCCGACGGGCGTGTAGCCGAGCCCGAGCAACGCCTCGCGGGCGAGCGAGCGCGGGTCCTCCGAGCCGCGCGTGATCACGATCGGCGCCTCGGGGTCGGGCACGCCGACCTTCTCGCGCAGCTCGACCACGATCCGCTCCGCGGTGCGCTTGCCGATCCCGGGCACGGCCTGCAGCCGCGCTGTGTCCCCGGCGGCCACGGCGCCCAGCAGCTCGCGCGGCGGGCCGCCCGAGAGCACGGCGAGCGCCATCTTCGGCCCGACCGACTGGACGCCGATCAGCAGCAGGAACAGGTCGCGCTCCTCCTCGGTGGCGAAGCCGTAGAGCAGCAGCGCGTCGTCGCGCACGATCAGGTGGGTCGTCAGAGAGGCCTTCTCGCCCACGCGCGGGACGTGGCGCAGGGTCTCGGCGGACACGTTGAGCCGGTAGCCGACGCCGCCGCAGGCGATCACCACGTGATCGGCGCGGCGGACCGCGACCTCCCCGGAGACGAGCGCGATCATGCCGACGCCGCCTGCAGCGCCGCGGCCATCGGCGCCCCGTTGGCGTGGCAGATCGCCACCGCCAGGGCGTCGGCCGCGTGGTCGGGCTTCGGGAGCTCCTGCAGCATCAGCAGCGTCTGCACCATCCGCTGCACCTGGTCCTTGGCCGCGCGGCCCGAGCCGCAGACCGCGGCCTTGATCTGCTGCGGCGTGTAGGAGGAGCAGCGCACGCCGCGCTGGCCAGCCGCGAGGATCACGACCCCGCGCGCCTGGCCGACCGCGAACGCCGAGCGGGCGTTCTCCCCGAAGTACAGGTCCTCGACGGCGACCGCGTCCGGCGTGTACTCGTCCATCAGCGCGCCCACCCGCTCGTGGATGAGCGCGAGCCGAGCCCCGGCGTCCTGCCCCGCGGCGGTCTCGATCACCCCGCCGTCGAGCGCGACCAACCGGCCGCGATGGTGCGCGACGACGCCGTAGCCGGTGTTGGCCACCCCAGGATCGATGCCGAGGACGATCACGTGCATGACCGGGATTCTGCGCGGAGCCTCGGACGCCTCCCCGTCGCATGCCGGGTTCAACGGCGGCATGTACGGAGGAGGACGGGCGGCGGCGGCCTGCGCAAGACGCGACGGGTTGCTTACTGAGCCAGGGCGGTAACAATCGACCCCTCGCGCCACCCGGGCACCACTCCCCCTCCCTACAAGCCATGCCGTTACGGCGCTCCGCGCAACCAGACGCGACCCCGGCGCCTGCAACAGCTACCCCCCGGGCAGCGACGACCCGGCGAAACCGAAGAACCAGAGGCCGAACCCCGCCAGCGCCAGCCCCACCGACACGATCATCACCGTGTCGAGCACGCCCCGCTTGCGCGTGGAGCCGCGCTCGCCGCGCATCGAGCGCATCCACGGGGCCTGCTGCGGCCGGTCGTCGGCCGTGCGCGTGTAGGCCTGGTGGACCCGGTCCAGGTAGCCCAGGAGCTTGGCCATGATCGCCATGCCGATCGGCAGCCCGATGAACACGAGCAGGTACGGGCCGAGCGTCGGCGCGGAGGTGTCGGCCAGCCGCGAGGCGGCGTAGACCAGCCCGAGCGGGACGCCGAGCCACATGACGATGCTGCCGAGGCCCATCAGGAGCACGAGGAAGATGGCAGGGGGCGACCAGACGCTTCGCATCGCGAACACCTGTACCCGGCCTGGCCGCCCGCGAACGCGCGAGGAGCCGCGGGGCGCGGCTAGCCCGCGACGCGCTCGAGCACGTCGGCGGGCACGTCGAAGTTCGCGTGCACGGCGTCCACGTCGTCGAGGTCCTCGAGCGCGTCGATGAGCTTCATCAGCTTCGTCGCGCCCTCCTCGTCGAGCGGGACGAGCGTCTTGGGCCGCTGGGCGACCTCGGCGTTCTCGATCGCGATCCCGGCCTCGTCCAGCGCGGCGCGCACGGCGGTCAGCGAGCTCGGGTCCGTGATGACCTCGAAGACGTCGTCGTCCATCGCGATGTCCTCGGCGCCGGCGTCGATCGCGACCATCAGGTCGTCCTCGCTGTAGCGCTCGGCGTCCACGACCACGACGCCCTGCTTGTCGAACAGGTAGGCGACCGAGCCGGGCTCGCCGAGGTTGCCGTTGTGCTTGCCGAAGGCGTGCCGCACCTCGGAGCCCGTGCGGTTGCGGTTGTCGGTCGTCGCCTCCACCAGCAGCGCCACGCCGCCGGGGCCGTAGCCCTCGTACATGACGGCCTCGAGCGCGTCGGCGTCGGCCCCGCCGCCCGTGCCCTTGGCGATCGCGCGCTCGATGTTGTCCTTGGGCATCGAGGCGTCCTTGGCCTTCTGCACGGCCAGGGCGAGCGCGGGGTTGCCCTCGACGTCGCCCCCGCCCTCCTTCGCGGCCACCGTGATCGCGCGGGCCAGCTTGGTGAACAGCTTGCCGCGGCGCGCGTCGACGATCGCCTTCTTGTGCTTGATCCCAGCCCATTTGGAGTGACCGGCCATGTGCGCGTAAGTCTAGGACGGGAGCGCCAGGCCCGCGGCCCACGGCGCGTCGCCGCCGGCCCACAGGTCGTTGAGCGCGACCGCGTCCTTGTAGGTGTCCATGCAGGCCCAGAAGCCCGCGTGGCGGTGGGCGGCGAGCTCGCCGCCGGCCGCCAGGCGCTCGAGCGGCTCGCGCTCGAGCACCGAGTCCTCGCTGAGGTAGTCCAGCGCGCCCGGCAGCATCGAGAAGAAGCCGCCGTTGACCCAGTGCGAGGCCTGCGGTTTCTCGTGGAACCCGCGCACGCGGTCGTCCTCCCCCAGCTCCGCCACGCCGAACGGCAGCTGCGGCCGCACCACCGTCACCGCGGCCAGCGTGCCCGCGGCGGCATGGCACGCGCGCAGGGCGGCGAGGTCGATGTCCGCCACCCCGTCGGCGTAGGTGGCCAGGAACGGCCCGGCCGAGAGCTCATCGCGCACGCGCCACAGGCGCCCGCCGGTCGGCGTGCCCTCGCCGGTGTCCGCGCAGCGCACCTCGACGCCCTCGGGCCAGTACGTCTCGCGCGCGAACGCCTCCACCAGCTCGCCGCGGTAGCCGCACAGGAGCAGGAAGCGCCGGTAGCCCTGGGCGGCGTAGATCTGGATCACGTGCCAGAGGATCGGGCGCCCGCCGATCTCCACCAGCGGCTTCGGGATGTCCGGAACGTGCTCCTGCAGTCGCGTCCCGCGACCGCCACAGAGGATCGCGACGAGCATCTGCGGCAGGCTACCCGGCATGGACGCAGACCAACGCGCCGCGCGGGCGGACGCCTACGAGAGCGTGCGGCCCGAGATCGTCGACCTCGTCCCCGCCGGCGCGCGGCGGGTGCTCGACCTCGGCTGCTCGACCGGCTGGCTGGCCGGCGCGCTGAAGGAGCGCGGCGAGGTCGAGGTCGTCGGGATCGAGCGCGAGCCCGCCTACGCCGAGATCGCGCGGGAGCGCTGCGACCGCGTCGTGGTCGGCGACGTCCAGGACGTTCCCGACGACCTCGGCCGCTTCGACTGCCTCGTCGCCGCCGACGTGCTCGAGCACCTCGTCGACCCCTGGAGCGCGCTCGAGGCCTACGCGCGGCTGCTGGAGCCCGGCTGCCGCGCGATCGTCTCGCTGCCCAACGCCGCCCACTGGACCACGTTCGCCGCGCTCGCCCGCGGCAGCTGGCCGCGCCGGCCCGAGGGCATCCACGACGCCACGCACCTGCGCTGGTTCACGCTGCGCGACGCGATCGCGCTGTGCGAGGGCGCCGGCCTGCGGGTCGAGCACGTCGAGCGCCGCCCGTGGCTGCTCTGGCGCGGTACCCGCCTCGACCGCCACGCCGGGCGGGCGGGTCCCCTATTCCGGCTGTCGCCGTTCACCTTCCAGCACGTGCTCGCCGCGCGACGCGCGTAGGATTGCCCGCCCATGAGCGCACCGGCACAGATCTTCAAGGCCTACGACATCCGCGGCCTCTACGGCGACGAGATCGACCCCGACGTCGCCGAGCTCGTCGGGCGCGCGTTCGTGCGCGTGCTCGCCGGGATGCACGGCAAGGACGCGGCAGACCTGCGCGTGGGCCTCGGCCGCGACATGCGCCTGCAGGCGCCCGAGATGGCCGCGCGCTATCGCAAGGGCATGACCTCCGAGGGCGCGCACGTCCTGGACGCCGGCCAGGTCGGCACGGAGATGCTGTATTTCCTCGTCGGCTCGCAGGACCTCGACGGCGGGCTGATGTGCACCGCCTCGCACAACCCGGCCTCCTACACGGGCGCCAAGCTCGTCGAGCGCGGCGCCGTCGCGCTGTCGGGCGACGGCGGGATCGGCGAGATCCGCGACCTGATCGAGGCCGGGCTCGGAGATGCTCCGGGCGGCGGGTCCAGCGAGGACGTCGACGTCTATGAGGACTTCCAGACGGCCGCGCTGGAGTTCATCGACACCGACGTGATCAAGCCGCTGAAGGTCGTCGTCGACGGCGGCAACGGCATGGCCGGCCCGATGGTCGGCCCGCTGCTGGAGAAGCTCGGCCTGGACCTCGTGACCACCTACTGGACGCCCGACGGCTCCTTCCCCGACCACGAGCCCAACCCGCTGCTGGAGGAGAATCGCCGCTTCATCATCGACAAGGTCCGCGAGGAGGGCGCCGACCTCGGGATCGCCTGGGACGGCGACGCCGACCGCTGCTTCTTCATCGACGACACGGGCACGTTCGTCGACGGCGACTTCCTGACGGCGCTGCTGGCCGAGTCGATCCTCGAGAAGCAGCCCGGCGCGGACATCCTCTACGACGTCCGCGCCTCCCGCGCGGTCCCGGACCTCGTCGAGCGGCTCGGCGGCAAGGCCCACATGAACCGCGTCGGCCACGCGTTCTTCAAGGTCCGCATGCGCGACGAGGGCGGCGCCTTCGGCGGCGAGGTCTCCGGCCACTACTACTTCGCCGACTTCTACAACGCCGACTCCGGCACGGTCCCGGCGCTGCTGATCCTCGAGCTGCTCTCCAAGAAGGAGAAGCAAGCTCTCCGAGCTTGTGGAGCAGTTCCGCGCGAAGTACTTCATCTCGGGCGAGATCAACTCCGAGGTCGAGGACGGCGACGCCAAGATGGCGGCGATCGAGGAGAAGTACTCCGACGGCGAGGTCACCAAGCTCGACGGGATCTCGGTCGACTACGACGACTGGCACTTCAACGTGCGCGCGTCGAACACGGAGCCGCTGCTGCGGCTGAACCTCGAGAGCCTGGTGTCCAAGGAGGACATGGAGCGCCGGCGTGACGAGGTGCTGCAGCTCATCCGCTCGTGAGCGGCGAGATCCACTGCATGGCGATCCCGACCCCCTTCATGGTGGGCCGGGTCAACTGCTACCTGATCGACGACGACCCGCTGACGCTGGTCGACACGGGCCCCAACTCCGGCAAGGCGCTGGACTGCCTGGAGCGCGCTCTGGCCTCGCACGGGCGCCGGATCGAGGACCTCGGGCGGATCGTGATCACCCACCAGCACATCGACCACCTCGGGCTGGTCGACGTGCTCGCGCGGCGCTCGGGCGCCGAGGTCGTCGCCTTGGACCTGCTGGCGCCGCTGATCGAGGACTTCGGCGCCGAGGCCGAGCGCGACGACGAGCTGGCCGAGGCCCTGATGCTGCGCCACGGGATCTCGCGCGACGTGGTCACCGCGCTGCGCGCCGTCTCGCGCTCGTTCCGCGGCTGGGGCGGCTCCACGACCGTCACGCGGCGGCTCGCGGACGGCGAGTCGCTGGAGTTCGCCGGCCGCACGCTGGAGACCATGCACCGCCCCGGCCACTCCCCCTCGGACACGATCTTCCTCGACCGCGCCGACGGCACGCTGCTGGCCGGCGACCACCTGATCCGCCACATCTCCTCCAACCCGCTGATCTCGCGCCAGCTCGGCGGCAAGTCGGGCGAGCCGGGCGACGGCCGACCGCGGGCGCTGCTGACCTACCTGCGCTCGATGCGCGAGACGCGCGAGCTGGAGCTCTCGCTCCTGCTGCCCGGCCACGGCGAGCCGTTCGCCGACCACGTCGCGCTGATCGACGAGCGCTTCGCGATGCACGAGCGCCGCGCGCGCAAGATCCACGGGCTGATCGGCGACCGTCCCATGACGGCGCACGAGATCGCGCAGTCGCTGTGGGGCAACGTCGCCGTCACGCAGGCCTACCTCACGCTCAGCGAGGTGCTGGGACACGTCGACCTGCTGCTCGACCGCGGCGAGGCGGCCGAGCGCGAGGCCGGCGGGGTGATCCGCTACGAGGCCGTGAACTGATGCACGGGGTCGAGCTCGTCCTGATCTCGCTGCTGGTCGCCGTGTCGGTGCTGGGGGCCGCCAGCCGGGTGATCGGCGTCCCGTATCCGATCCTGCTCGTGCTCGGCGGACTGGTGATGGGGTTCGTCCCGGGCCTGCCCGAGGTCGAGCTCGAGCCGGAGCTCGTGCTCGTGATCTTCCTGCCGCCGCTGCTCTACAGCGCCGCGTTCTTCGCGAGCCTGCGCGACCTCAGGTACGACCTGCGCTCGATCTCGCTGATGGCGGTCGGGCTCGTGATCGCGACGGCGTGCGCGGTGGCGGTCGTGGCGCACGCGCTGATCGACGGGCTCCCGTGGGCAGCCGCCTTCGCGCTCGGGGCGATCGTCGCGCCGACGGACCCGCTGGCCGCGATCGAGATCGGCCGCCGGCTCGGCCTCCCGCGGCGGCTGAACACCATCATCGAGGGCGAGAGCCTGATCAATGACGGCACCGCGCTCGTGATCTACCGCGTGGCGGTCGGCGCGGTCGGCGGCACGTTCTCGCTGGCGGAGGCCGGGCTGGAGTTCGTGCTCGGCGCGGCCGGCGGTATCGCCATCGGCCTCGCGGTCGGCTGGGTGATCGCGGAGATCCGCAAGCGCCTCGACGACCCGCCCGTGGAGGTGACGATCTCGATCCTGACGGGCTATGCGGCGTACGTCCCGGCCGAGCGCGTGGGCGCCTCGGGCGTGCTGGCGGCGGTGACGGTCGGCATCTACATCGGCTGGCGGGCGCCCGAGATCTCCAGCGCGCGGCAGCGGGTCGCGGGCTACTCGATGTGGACGATCCTGACGTTCCTGCTCAACGCGCTGCTGTTCGTGCTGATCGGCCTGCAGCTCCCGCTGATCCTCGACGGGCTGGAGGACGAGCCGCTCGGGGAGTTGGTCGGGGTCACCGCCGCGGTGGCGGCCGTGGTCATCGTCACCCGGATCCTCTGGGTCCACGCGAGCACCTTCCTCATCCGTGCGCTCGACCGGCGGGAGAGCCAGATCGCCCGGCGCGGCACCTGGAAGGGCCGGATGGTCGTCGGCTGGGCCGGCCTGCGCGGCGCCGTCTCGCTGGCCGCCGCCCTCGCGCTGCCGGCCGACTTCCCCGCCCGCGACCAGATCCTCTTCATCACGTTCGTGGTGATCCTCGTCACGCTCGTGCTGCAGGGGCTCACGCTGCCGGCCGTGATCCGCTGGTCCGGCGTCCACGACGACGGCGAGGAGGCGCGAGAGGAGCTGCTCGCCCGCCGCCGCGCGACCGAGGCCGCGCTGGAGCATCTCGACGAGCTCGAGGGGCAGGAGTGGACCCGCGACGACACCGTCGAGCGCATGCGCGGGATGTACCGCTACCGCGTCCGCCGCCTCAACGCCCGCGCCGGCGAGCAGGAGGAAGAGGACGCCGACGACTACGAGCACCGGTCGCGCAAGTACCAGAAGATGGTCCGCTCCGTGCTCGACGCGCAGCGCGCCGCGGTCGTGGAGCTGCGCAACAGGGGCGAGATCTCCAACGACGTCATGCACCGGATCGAGCGCGAGCTCGACCTGGAGGACGAGCGGCTCGAGATCTAGCGCCGCCGGCGGCGCGTGCGGGCGAGGTGCGCGGCGGGGATGCCGAGCAGGCCGGCGGCGCCGAGGGCGAGCAACAGCACGGACCCGGCCCCGTCGAGCGCGCCGTCGGTGAGCACGGCGTGGCCGATCCCGAGCACGACCGCGACGGCGGCGAGGTAGGCGTGCAGGATCCGCCAGGTGCCGGCCGCCAGCGGCAGGCGTCCCTTCAGCGCGCCGAGCGCGGCCACGCCGATCAGCGCGACGGTGGCGAACAGCGCCATCCGGGCGCGCGTCGGGCCGTCGGGCGAGAGCGCGAAGCGGGCGTCCTCCGGCGACTCCGCGAACAGCGCCGCCACGTGCGCGAGCACGAGCCCGAGCGCGAGCGCGCCGATCACGCGGTGGCGGCGCACCCGGCCGGTGCCGGCGAGCAGCGGCTGCAGCGCCAGCAGCGGGACCGCGACCGCCGCGGTGACGGTCGAGGCCACCAGCGCGGTGGAGGCGCCGTCGAGGTGCCGGTCGGTGAGCGCCAGGATCGGCGTCGCCACCAGCGCGGCGCCCGTGACCGCCGCCGCGGCGGCGCGGCGGGCGTCAGCCACGGCGGGCGAGCGTGAGGTCGACCACCGCGCGCTCGTCGTCGAGGTCCACCACGCGGCGGATGAACACCTCGCCGTACTCGCCGTCGTCGTAGCCGACGTGGATGTTGGGCTCGCCGAACTGCGGGACGGTCGGGTCCGTCTCGATCCGGTAGCGGCCGTCCGCGCCGGTGCGCACGCTGGCGCGGTTGTCCTGCTCGCCGCCGGTCTCCGTCGCGAGCCAGACCTGGATGCGGACGTCCTCGAGCGGCTCGCACCCGTCCGCGGAGCGCACCAGGCCGGTGATCACGAAGCCCGAGCCGAGCGAGTCGAGCGCGGGCGCGTCCGGGATGTAGTTGTTGGTGCCGCCGGGATTGCTCTCGGTGGGCTTGCAGCGGCGCGGCTCGCGTCGCGCTCGCGCCCGCTGCCGGGCTCCGGCGTCGGCTCCGGCGTGGCGGCGCGTTCCGGCCCGGACTCCCCCACGTTCTCGGCGCCCGTGCCCGAGCCCTCGGCGCTCACGAGCGCGAAGACGATCCCGGCGGTGACGAGCGCCAGCAGCGCCCCGAGCGCCCACGGCCGCACGTCAGCCCTCGATCTCCCCCAGGTGGGCGACGTTGGCGGCGTCGTCGGCTTCTGACGAGGGCTCGGCGGTGAACCAGGCGTCGAGGATCTCGGAGAGCACGGCCTCGGAGGTCGTGCGCAGGGAGAGCGCGAGCACGTTCGCGTCGTTCCACCTGCGGGCGCCCTCCGCGGTGTGGGCGTCGCCGCACAGCGCGGCGCGGATCCCCGCGACCTTGTTGGCCGCGATCGAGGCGCCCGTGCCCGTCCAGCAGCAGACGACGGCCTGCTCGGCGCGGCCCTCCGCGACGTCGCGGGCCGCCGCCTCGGAGGCCCAGGCCCAGTCGTCGCGCTCCTCGCTCGGAGAGCGCGCCGTGCAGGAGCGGCTCGTGGCCGCGCTCGCGCAGCGCCTCGACCAGCGCGGAGGCCACGCCGGTGCGCTCGTCGCTGGAGACCGCGATCCGCATCTCGCCGTCCCATGATCGCAGCCCCGATATCGTCGGCGGCGTGGTCGAGGAGTCCGGGCTGGAGACGAGAGCTGCACGACGTCGGCAGGCGCCTGTGGAAGGGCCTGCCGTCGTCGGCCCTGCGCCCGTTGAAGGCGCTCGACGACAAGGCGATGGCGCTCGCGTCGAGCGACGCCGAGCTCAAGGCCGCGCTGTTCCGCTTCGTCGACGTCGTGCCCGCCTGCCGCAACCTCGACGACCTCGCGACCCACCTGACCGGGTTCCTGCGCGAGGTCGAGGAGCCGCCGCCGCCGATCTCCGTCGCCATGAAGATGGGCGGCTCGCGCGCCGGCCGGGTCGCGCTCGGCCGCGCCGCCGCCAGCGGCGTCAAGCACATGGCCCACCGCTTCATCGTCGGCGAGTCGCCGAAGGCGGCGATGGGCGACCTGCGCGAGCTGTGGAAGGACGGCGTCGCCTCCTCGGTCGACCTGCTCGGCGAGGCGACGGTCACGCAGGCCGAGGCGCAGCGCTACGCGCAGCGCTGCTCCGAGGCGCTCGAGACCGTCGTCCGCGAGTCCGCCAAGTGGCCCGCGCGGCCAAGGCTCGAGCGCGACTCCGCCGGCCCGCTGCCGCGCACCAACCTCTCGGTGAAGGTCTCCGCGCTCACGCCGCTGCTGCGCCCCGAGGCGCCCGAGCGCGGCAAGCGCGACGCCGCGGAGCGCCTGCGCGGCCTGCTGCGCCAGGCCAGGGAGCTCGGCGCCCACCTGCACATCGACACGGAGTCGCTGGACTCGCGCGACGCCGTGCTCGAGCTCGTGCTCGAGCTGCTGGCCGAGGAGGAGTTCCGGGACGGCCCGTCCGCCGGCATGGTCCTCCAGGCCTACCTGCGCGACTCGCCGCAGACGCTCGACCAGATCGAGGCCTGGCTGACCGGCGCGGGCGCGGCCCGCACGACGCCGCTGACCGTCCGGCTGGTCAAGGGCGCCTACTGGGACCACGAGATCGTCGAGGCCCGCCAGCACGGCTGGGAGGTCCCGGTGTTCGACGTCAAGGCCGACTCGGACCGCAACTTCGAGGAGCTGACCCGCCGCCTGCTCGACTCGCGCACGCGCGGCTGCGGGCTGCGCGTGGCCATCGCGAGCCACAACCTGCGCTCGATCGCCCACGCGATCGCCTACAACCGGCTCACGGGCGGGAAGGACGAGGACCTCGAGCTGCAGATCCTGCGCGGCCTCGGCGACCCGCTCCAGGAGGCGATCGCCGGCATGGGCCTGCGCGTGCGCGCGTACTGCCCGGTCGGCGACCTCGTCGCCGGCATGGCCTACCTCGTGCGCCGCCTGCTGGAGAACACCTCCAACGACTCGTTCCTGGCCGACCAGGCCCGCGGCGCGTCGCTGGACAAGCTGCTGGCGCCCCCGGTGGCGACGTGAAGCCGTTCGAGAACGAGCCGATCCTGGAGCTGCGGCGCGCGCCCGTGCGCGCGCGGCTCGACGAGGCGATCCGCGAGCACGACGCGCGGCCGGCGTTGAAGGTCCCGGTCTGGATCGGCGAGGACCGGCGCCACGGCGAGGAGCTCGTCTCGACGGACCCCGGCAACCCCGAGCGGGTGGTGGCGACGGCCGCCAAGGCGACCGAGGCCGACGTCGACGCGGCGCTGCAGGCGGCGGAGCGCGGCGCGAAGGCCTGGGCCGCAACGCCCGCTGCAGGAGCGCGCGGAGATCCTGGTGCGCGCCGCGCAATGGCTGCGCGAGCGGCGCCTGGAGGCGGCGGCGCTGGCGGTCCGCGAGTGCGCGAAGCCGTGGCCGGAGGCCGACGCCGACGTCTGCGAGGCGATCGACTTCCTCGAGTACTACGCCCGCGGCGCGCTGGACATCGCCCAAGGCGCCCCGCTGCTGCAGGTCCCCGGCGAGAAGAACACGCTCAGCTACGCCCCGCGCGGCGTCGTCGCGGTCATCTCGCCGTGGAACTTCCCGCTCGCGATCCCGCTCGGGATGGTCAGCGCGGGCCTGGCCACGGGCAACGCGGTCGTCCTCAAGCCCGCGGAGCAGTCGCCGGGCTGCGCGCTGCTGATCTTCCAGGCCCTGCGCGAGGCCGGCGTGCCGCCCGACGCGGTGTCGCTGCTGCCGGGCGAGGGCGACGCCGGCGCCGCGCTCGTGAAGGACCCGCGCGTGCACACGATCGCCTTCACGGGCTCGGGCGCCGTCGGGCTGGAGATCGTGCGCGAGGCGGCCCAGACGCGGCCGGGCCAGAACCACCTCAAGCGCGTGATCGCCGAGATGGGCGGCAAGAACTGCGTGATCGTCGACTCCGACGCCGACCTCGACGAGGTCGTCCCGGCGCTGGTCACGTCCGCCTATCTCTACGCGGGCCAGAAGTGCTCCGCCGCCGCCCGCGTGCTCGTGCACGAGGCGATCCACGACCCGCTGCTGGAGCGGCTGGCCGGCGCGGTCGAGGTGCTGGACGTCGGGCAGGCCGAGCGGCTCGGGATCGACGTCCCGCCCGTGATCGAGCGCGACGCCCAGGAGCGGGTCGCCCGCTACACGGAGGAGGCCGAGCGCACGGGCCGCGTCGCCGCCCGCGCCGCCGAGGTCCCGGACGGCGGCTGGTTCGCCACCCCCGCCGTCGTCGCCGACCTGCCGCAGGACTCCCCGGTGCTCACCGAGGAGATCTTCGGCCCGCTGCTGGCGGTCGAGCGCGTCAAGAGCGTCGAGGACGCCTGCGACCGCGTCGACGCCTCCCCGTTCGCGCTCACCGGCGGCCTGTTCGCCCGCAACCCGGACACCGTCGACTACGTGGTCGACCGCACACCGGTCGGCAACCTCTACGTCAACCGCTCGATCACGGGCGCGATGGTCGGCCGCCAGCCGTTCGGCGGCAACCGGCTGTCGGGCACGGGCACCAAGGCGGGCGGCCCGGGCTACCTGCTGCAGTTCGTCGAGCCGCGCGTGGTGACGGAGAACACCATGCGCCACGGCCTAGTCGTCTAGGGCCTGGTCCCACCATCAAGTTGAGTCCGCGGCCTCTGGGAGGGCGGGCCGCGCTCCCCTAGCTTCCGGCCCATGCTCAGGCGGGCCGACCGGGACCAGCGCGGCATCACCTCCTCCGACTACGCGGGCATCCTCGTCGTCGTCTCGCTGGTCTTCCTCGCGCTGTTCGCGCTCAACCTCGACGAGAAGGTCGCGCCGGCGGTCGAGAAGGCCGTCTGCCAGATCCTCGGCGGCGAGAGCTGCGCCCAGGAGGTCGCCGGGGAGCCCGAGAAGTGCCTCATCGGCCAGACCACGACCTCCGCCAACGCCAACGTCCTCGTCGCCTTCGTGCAGATCGACAAGGACTCGATCCTGATCCGCGAGGACTTCTCCGACGGCTCGTCCAAGTTCACGATCGTCGACAACACGGAGGCGGCCGGCGAGCTGTTCGCGGGCGCGAAGGCCAAGGTGGGCAAGTTCGGCGCCAACCTCTCGGCCGAGGCGCTGGCCGGAGTCGGGCTGGCCGGCGGGCGCGTGTTCGAGTTCGACAACCCCGAGGACGCGGACGCCTTCCAGGAGTCGGTGCAGGCGGCGGGCGGCTTCGACGGGATCCTGCGCGACCTCGCCTCCTACAACGACGAGATCCCGTTCGTCGGCTGGGACAACCCGCTCGGCGGCGTGGACGACTGGGCGCTGGACCAGCTCGGCGTCGACGACAACGGGGACCTGCCCAAGCCGACCGAGACCTACATGGAGGGCAAGGCGTTCATCAACGGCTCGGGCAAGGCGGGCGCCGGCCTGGGCGTGCTCGACGGCGAGCTGTCGGCCCTGATCGAGGCCGCGGGCGTGGTCAAGGTCACCAGCTCCGGCGACAACGCGGGCGATGTGGAGTTCACGGTCCAGCTCGACGCGGACGCCAGCGGCGGCCTGACGGTCGGCACGCTCGGCGGCAGCATCAACGGCCAGCTCGGCTACACCGCGACGATCTCGCTCGACGCCCAGAACGGCTACCGGCCCGACAAGCTCGTGCTCAAGGGCAACGCGGGCTACACGGGCTCGCTCGACGCGAAGCTGCTGCTCGAGGGCAAGGAGCTCAAGGACATCTCGAGCGCGCTGAAGGAGGTCTCGCTGACCAGCGACGTGGGCACCGGCCAGGGCCTGGAGGTCTCGGCCGAGCTCGACCTCACCGACCCGGAGAACCTCGACGCCACGCTGCGCGCGCTGACCAGCCAGGGCCAGGACGTGCTCCCGCTCGCCCAGGCGATCAACGACGACGCGAAGATCGGGTTCGACACCTACGACCTCGAGACGTCGGAGACCGAGGGCTCGATCAAGGTCGGCCTCGGCATCGGCGGCGGGGCGGGCGGCAGCTCCAGCAGCGAGAGCCAGAGCGACCGCACGGGCCTGGTGCGCCTGCCGGGCGGCACCTTCGAGCCGCGCTTGTGCAAGCAGCCTTCATGATGGGGCGGGTGAGAATCCTGATCCTCTGCCTGCTGGCGGCCGGGGCGCTGGCCTCCTGCGGCGGCGGCGACGACTTCAGCGGAGACCCGAAGGTGCCCGACGGCTACAAGACGTTCTCCACGGCGGGCATCTCGTTCGCCTACCCCGGCGACTGGCAGGTCTCCGAGCGCACGGACGCCGACGGCGCCCCCGCCGTCGAGATCACACCGCCCGAGAAGGCGCGCACGCCCTACGGGCTGATCCAGCTCGTCGTCTCGCCGGACGCCGGCGACCGCTTCGAGAGCCTCGTCGACCAGTCCCGGATCGTCGTGCGCGACGTCAACAACGGCGAGATCGAGTCCGACGAGGAGGTCGACCTGCCGGGCTCCAAGCGGGCGCTGCGCTCGAAGACCGTGACGCCGGCCGGCCGCGGCAGCGATCCCGTCGAGGTCCGCGCGGACGGGCTCGACGTCCTGCGCGACAACGGTGACGTGATCGGCTTCACGGTCGCCTCCCCGCAGCGCGACGGGCAGGAGTTCGATCCCGCCCCGATCGTCGACAGCTTCCGGCTGGCGGACTGATGCGGCCCTTCGGCGACCGCGTCCCGGCCTGGCCGCCGCTCGCCGGCGCCGTCGCGCTGGTCGCCGCCGCGGCGGTCGCGGGCCTGGCGCCGCTGCTGTCGGCGCTGCCCGCCCTCGCTGCCGGCGTCGAGCGCAGCTCGCCCGCGATCGTGCTGCTGGCCGCGGTCTTGAGCGCGGCCGGCGTGCTCGCAGTGGTGGTGTTCGTGGCGCGGCTGACGCGCCCGGTGACCGGCGAGCAGCTCGGCCTGCGCGCGCCCGAGGACCCGGCGCGGGCGGCGCTGCTGGCGCTCGGCGCGGCGCTGGCGCTCGCCGCCGTCGCGGCCGCCTGGCAGGCGCTCGGCGACCTGCGCGGCTCCCTCTCGATCCCGTCCGAGCTGGACACGCGCACCCTGACCGCGCAGATCTACGACCTCCCGGTGCGCGAGCCCGTGGCGTTCGGGCCGGGGCTGCTGGCCTCCGCGCTGGCGCGCTGCGTGCTGCCCGTCGTCGCGGCAGAGGTGCTGCTGCGCGGCTTCGCGTTCCCCGCGCTGAGCGCCTGGAAGGGCCCGCTGCCCGCCGCGCTGATCGTGGCGGTGCTGTTCGGCGGGCTCGCCTCGGCCGCCGGCCGGCCCGGCGTGGCGGTCCTGTCGATGCTGCTCGGCCTCGCCCTGTGCGGGCTGTACGTCGCGACGGGCTCGCTGCTGCCCGGCATCGCGCTGTCGTCCACCGCCGCGGCGATCGCGCTCGGCGTGGCGTGCGCGCTGCCGCCGCTCGGCGTCGCCGCGCTGGCGGCCGGCTGCGCGCTCGCGGCCACCGCGATCGGCGCGGCGCCCGCCCGCCGGCGCCTCGGCACCGCGGGCCGCCCGCTGCTGCGCGGCAGCGCCGCGTGAGGTCCCTGGCGGCCGCGGTGCTCGCCGTCGCCCTCGCGGGCTGCGGCGGCAGCGGCGGGCCGCTCGAGATCGTCTCGGCCGAGCCGCCGGCCGGCGCGCGGGCGGCCGGCAAGGTCGCGGAGCGCCAGGGTGGCGCCGACCCCGACGCCGGTGAGAGGATCTACGAGCTGCGCCCCGAGGAGGGCGCAGCCCTCACTTACACCGTCACCGTGCGCAACCCGACCGACGAGGTGGTCTCCGTGACCGGCGTCGTGGCCGACGAGGACCGCGACGGCGCCTTCGTGCCCGAACGCATCGCCGGCGGCCCGGTGGCCGTGCGGCCGGGCGCCGAGGCCGACGTGAAGGTCGAGGGGACGGTGCGCGGCTGCGAGTTCGGCGCCCAGGACGTGCCGATGGCCGGCCCCGAGCTCGAGCTGCGCACGGACGGCGGGACGTCCACGCAGGAGCTCGACCTCGGCATCCAGGTCGAGATCCAGGCGCAGGGCTGCCGATGAGCCTGCGCTGGGTGCTGTTCGACCTCAACGGCACGCTCGTCGACACCGCGGTGATGGCGCAGCCGCTCGGCGACAGCGGGGCCGACGAGGACCTCGTGAGCGCGGCGGTCGACGACGCGATCCAGCTCGCGATGGTGGCCACGCTCACCGGCATCGAGGCCGAGTTCTCCGAGCTCGTGCGCGCGGGCCTGCGGCGGCGGCTGCGGCTGGCCGGCCGCGACCCCTCGAAGGCCGACGACGCGCTCGGCCTGATGGGCGCCATGCCCGCCTTCATCGACGCCCCGGCGGCGCTCGAGCAGCTGCGCGGGGTCGGCCTGCGGCTCGGCGTGCTGACCCAGAGCGCCGCGCCGGCGGCGGACGCGGTGCTGCGCTTCGCGGGCCTGCGCGACCGCATCGAGGTCGTCATCAGCGCGCCGGAGTCGGGCGCCTTCAAGCCCGACCCGCGGCCCTACCGGATGGCGCTGGAGCGGATCGGGGCGAGCGGCGAGGAGACCGCGCTGGTCGCCGCGCACTGGTGGGACGTGACCGGCGCCAAGGCGGCCGGGCTGCGCACGGGCTGGGTGGCCCGGCGCGACCTCGTGCTGCCCGACGGGCTGCCGGAGCCCGACGTGGGCGGGCGCGACCTGATGGAAGTGGCCGAGGGCCTGGCCGCGCTCGCCTAGACGCGGCCGAACCGCGGCACCAGGCGCCTGGCCGGCGGGCGGCGGAAGTTGCGCTGGTTGAGCGCGGCGTTGACGCCCACGAGGCCCGCCTCCGCGACCAGGCTCAGAGCCCCGAGCCGGTTCACACGGCGCTTGGAGCGCCGCGAGGCCTCGCTGGCCTCCGCGGCCGCGTGGTCGCCGTCGCGCAGCGGGACGGCCCCGTCCGGCGCGGTCTTCGCGAAGCGCATGCCCTCGGCCGCGGTGGCCAGGCCCGTGACGGTCACGACGCCGACCAGCACGTCCTTGACGCGGGCGAGCCGCCGCTCCTCGGGCGACAGGCGGCCGTCGGCGGCCTCGTTGAGCCGGGCGCCCGCCCAGCCCGTGGTCACGGCCAGCAGGGACAGGGAGTTGATCGCGCCGTACCGGCGCCAGGCGGCGTTGACGAGCTTGCCGCGCTCCTGGGGGTCGGAGATCTCGGTCACGCTGGGGTGCAGCGCGAAGCGCCCGAACAGGTTGCCGCCGAGCAGGCCGGCCAAACCGGCGTCGTGGGCGGCGCGGCCGACCTGGCTCAGTACCAGCGGGGGTGCGGGGATGTGGGCCATACCGTCACCCTGTCCGCGCCCGCCGCGCGGCAAACGGTCACAGGTGCGCCCGGTCGTTCCAGGTCCGCAGGACCCAGCCCGGCAGGTCGACGCCGTCCATCTGGCGGTGGGCGACCTTCTCGAAGATCGTGATGCCCGTGTTGGCGTGCCCCGCCTGGTGCAGCCCGGGCATCATCCACGGCGCGAAGTCCTCCCCGAACAGCGCCACGCCGAGGAAGTGGTGCAGGAAGTTGTGGTGGCTCACCGCGACGACGCGGCGCTCGGACGCCACCTCCGCCAGGCGCTCCATGACGCGCCGCACCCGGCCGGCGATGTCGTTGAACGACTCGGCGCCCGGCTCGGCGAAGTCCGGATCGGCGGTCGGCATCCAGCGCAGGGTGCCCGTGTCGCCGTAATCCGGCGAGGCGGCGTAGAAGGCGTCGGACTGGCGCACCTCGTAGAGGTCCTCGTCGGTCTCGATCGGCAGCTCGAGCACCTCGGCGATCCCCTGCGCCGTCTCCTGGGCGCGGCGCATCGGGCTGGCCACGATCAGCTCGAGCCCTTCGCCCTGCAGCCGGCGGCCGAGCGAGCGGGCCTGCTCCCAGCCGTGCTCGGAGAGCCGGTCGGCGTCGTCGGGCCGCTTGCTGCCGTTGCGGTCGGACAGGTTCGCCACGGACTCGCCGTGGCGGACGAAGTACAGCGTGAAGTCCTTCACGCGCGGACGGTGCCCTGCCTGCGCCGACGAAGTCGGCTGGGTGCGACGTCACCAAGGAAGAGCTCGTGTATGCGGGTCTCCCCAGCGATCTCCGGATGGAAGGAGATCGCCAGCAGGTTGCCCTGGCGCGCCGCGACGGGATGGCCGTCGACGGAGGCGAGGATCTCCACCCCGTCGCCGTGCTCGGCGATCCAGGGCGCCCGGATGAACACCGCGCGCACCGGCGGGCCGGGGATGCCGGGGATCCGCAGGTCGGCCTCGAAGGAGCGGATCTGGCGGCCGAACGCGTTGCGCTCGCAGCGCCAGTCGGCGATCCCGAGGTGGTCGCGGTCGAGCATGATCATGCCCGCGCAGGTGCCGAGGACCGGCGTGCCGGCGGCGGCCAGCTCGCGCAGCGGGTCGCCCAGCCCCTCGCGCTCGATCCCGAGCGTCATCGTCGTCGACTCCCCACCGGGGATCACGAGCGCGTCGAGGCCCTCGAGGCCGGCCGGGCTGCGGACCTCGCGCACGTCGGCGCCGAGCCCGCGCAGCACGCGCGCATGGGCCGCGAAGTCCCCCTGCAGGGCGAGGACGCCGACCAGAGAGGGCACCCGCCCACCCACCCCCGGCCGGCCTACCAGCCCCGGTTGGCGAGCAGCTGGCCTTCCTCGAGCTTGCGCGTCTCGAGGGAGGTCATCGCGGTGCCGAGGCCCTCGGAGGCGCGCGCCACGCGCGCCGGGTCCTCGAAGTGGGTCGTGGCCTCGACGATCGCGCGGGCGCGGGTCGCCGGGTCCTCCGACTTGAAGATGCCCGAGCCGACGAACACGCCCTCGGCGCCGAGCTGCATCATCAGCGACGCGTCGGCCGGGGTGGCGATCCCGCCGGCGCAGAAGAGCACGACCGGCAGCTTGCCGTCGCGCGCGATGAGGCGGACGAGGTCCAGCGAGGCCTGGTGCTCCTTGGCGGCCGTCGCGAGCTGCGCGTCGTCCATCACCGTCAGCGCGCGGATCTCGCCGTTGATGCGGCGCATGTGGCGCACGGCCTCGACGATGTCGCCCGTGCCGGCCTCGCCCTTGGAGCGGATCATGGCCGCGCCCTCGGCGATCCGGCGCAGCGCCTCGCCCAGGTTGGTGGCGCCGCACACGAACGGGATCTTGAAGTTCCACTTGTCGATGTGGTTGGCCTCGTCGGCGGGCGTGAGGACCTCGGACTCGTCGATGTAGTCGATCTCGAGCGACTCGAGGACCTGGGCCTCGGCGAAGTGGCCGATGCGGGCCTTGGCCATGACGGGGATCGTCACCGCCTCCTGGATGCCCTTGACGAGGGCGGGGTCGGACATGCGAGCCACGCCGCCATCGCGGCGGATGTCGGCGGGAACCCGCTCGAGGGCCATCACGGCCACCGCGCCGGCGTCCTCGGCGATCTTGGCCTGCTCGGCGTCGACCACGTCCATGATCACGCCGCCCTTGAGCATCTCGGCCAGTCCGGCCTTGACGCGGAAAGTGGACTCGTCTCGCATCGTGACTCGCAGGATAGCCACGGTCTGGAGCCCCCTCTTGTCCAAATCGGCGCGCGTCAGCCCGCCTGCGCGGAGAGATTGGCCCCATCGAGGTCGACTCCCTGCCCGAGGCGGGCGGGGCGATCGACCTACTTGAGCTTGAACGCGCGGATGCGATCGTCGTATGACGCCGCGTCGCGGGCGTAGAGCCCGAACGCGAGCGCCTGCAGGACCGACAGCAGGCCGACGTGCGAGCGCACGAAGGCGGGCGAGCTCGACGAGTAGTAGAGCGTCCGCTCGGACAGCTTGGAGACCTCGGAGAGCGTCGCGTCGGTGATCGCCAGCGTCGGCGCCTTGCGGTGGCGGGCGATCTTCATCGCCCGGACGACCAGCGGGTGCGGGCGTCCTGCGGAGAGCCCGATCACGAGCGTGCTCTCGTCGATGCGCCCGAGCCGGCTGAGCGTCTCCTGCGACGGCGACGCGGCGATCTCGGCGCGCACGTCGAGCAGCATCAGCAGGTGGCGCAGATAGGAGGCGAAGAACGCCATCTGGTCCGTGCCGGCGATCAGGAGCTTCTCGGCGGAGGCGATCGCCTCGATCGCGGCCTCGACCTCCGAGCGCGAGACCTTGCGGGCGGTGTCCTCGACGTTGACGTGGTCGGCGGCGATCGCCTGCTCGAACGGGTTCTGGTCGAGCGAGAAGAGCGGGGCCGACGTCGGCTCCAGGCCGGCGGGCGGCGAGGCGAAGCGGCGGTGGTGGTGGCGGTACTCGTCGCGCGCGGCCTCCTGGAGCTCCGGGAAGCCCTCGAACCCGAGCGCCTGCGCGAAGCGCACGACGGTCGAGGAGGACGTGCTCGCGCGGCGGGCGAGCTCCTCCGCCGTGTGGAACGCGACCTCGTCGAGATGGTCGACGACGTACTGCGCGACGTCCTTCTGGGACCGCGAGAACTCGTCGAAGCGGGAGGAGATGTAGGCGGAAAGTGTCTGGTGGCCCTTGGCAGCGGGCGGCATGGTGACGGTCCTCGGCATGGCCTGGCGATCTTTCGACGCCTTCGCCCTAACCTCCTCCACCGATATGCGCCGGCTGTCCACCCGACTCGACGGACTCGTGCTCCTGGAGCCCGCCGTCCACGGCGACGAGCGGGGGTTCTTCATGGAGACCTACCGCGAGGATGCGTGGAGCTCTCACGGGGTCCCGACGGCGTTCGTCCAGGACAACCACTCGCGCTCGCGCCAGGGCACCGTGCGCGGGATCCACTTCCAGACGCACCCCGGCCAGGGCAAGCTCGTGCGCTGCGCGCGCGGGGCGGTGCTCGACGTCGTGGTGGACCTGCGGCGGGGCTCCTCGACGTTCGGCGAGTGGGAGTCGTTCGAGCTCGACGACGTCCACGGCCACCAGCTGTGGATCCCGATCGGCTTCGGGCACGGCTTCTGCGTGCTCTCGGAGACCGCGGACTTCGTCTACAAGTGCACGAACTACTACGACGGCGCCACTGAGGCCGGGATCCGCTTCGACGATCCTGCGGTGGGGATCGAGTGGCCGTCGGGGTTCGAGCTGCTGTATTCGGATCGCGACCGGTCGGCGCCCTCGCTGGCCGACGTCGCCGACTCGCTGCCGTTCTCGGTGTGAGCGACGGCCGCTTCGCCCCGAGCCCGACCGGTGTCCTGCACCTCGGGAACCTGCGCACGGCGGTGCTGGCGTGGTTGTTCGCGCGGTCCTGTGGCTCTCGCTTCCTGATGCGGGTCGAGGATCTCGACGCGGGTCGTGTGCGTCCTGGGTTCGCCGAGCAGCAGCTCGCGGACCTCGCGGCGATCGGCTTGGACTGGGACGGGCCGGTGGTGGCACAGTCGTCGCGGGCATCGCTCTACGAGGCGGCGTTGGCTCGGCTTCGCGATGAACGGCTCTTGTACGAGTGTCATTGCACCCGCGCCGAGATCCGCGAGGCGGCGAGTGCGGCTCATGGGCCGTTGCCCGAGGGTGCCTACCCCGGCACGTGCCTGCGGTTGAGCGCTGCGGAGCTCGCGGAGAAGCGAGGGTCCGGGCGGCCGCCGGCGTTGCGGGTGCGTGCGGACGGCGCTCGTGTGGGGTTCTCCGACCGGCTGCTCGGCCGCGTGGACGGCTTGGTCGACGACTTCGTCGTCCGGCGTGGCGACGGCGCGTACGCCTACAACCTCGCGGTCGTGGTCGATGACGCCGACCAGGGCATCGAGGAGGTGGTGCGCGGATCGGATCTCGCGGAGTCGACGCCGCGCCAGCTCTGGCTCATGCGCGCGCTCGGGCTGCCGGAGCCGTCCTACGCGCACGTGCCGCTCGTGCTGGGGCCCGACGGCTCGCGCCTGGCCAAGCGGCACGGGGCCGTGACGCTGCGCGAGGTGCCCGTGGAGCGGGCGCTGGCGTGGATGGGCGGGTCGCTCGGGTTCTCTGGCGCTTGGCCGCAGGAGTGGCTGGAGGAGTTCGACCCGGAGCGCTTGCCCAGCGCCGACACCGTCTTCGAGGGGGCGTGAGCGGGCGGCTCCGGCCGCCCCGCCGCGCGCGAGCGGTGGATTGATGTGCCTCAGGCACATCAATCCACCGCTCGATGCGTCAAGAGAGCTGTTCCTCGATTCGGGCGACCTCGTGGGTGGCGCGTTCGTAGGCGTCCTGGGCCATGTCGAGGCGCTGCTTCGCGGCGTCGACCTCCTCGCGCGCGGTGGCGAGGCGGCGCTCGAGCTTGCGGCGCTCGGCCTCCTCGCGCTTGCGCTCGGCCTCCTTGCGCGCCCGCTCGGCGGCCTTGCGCTCCTTCTCCTCGCGCTTGCGCTTCGCGGCGGCCGGCTCGCGCTTCGCCGGCGCCTTGCGGGCCCCGCCCCCCTTCGTCTCCTCCCTCGATGCCGCCGTTGGACCGGTCGGCGCCACGAAGGCGCCCACGGGCCAGGCCCCGCCCGCAGAAGGCTCCTCCACGAGCCGCCCGGCCTCGAACGCGGCGCGCACGTCCTCGTCGCCCGCGACGGCGAGCAGGAGCGCGCGCAGGCGGTCCTTGAGGTCGCGCGACAGCGGCCGCAGACCCTCGGCCTCGCCGAGCAGCTCCTCGACGGCGGCGCGCTGGGCCGCGGTGGCCTCGCGCAGCGCCTCGCGCCCGCCGCCCCCGAGCTGGGCCTCGCGGATCGCGTCTCCCGCCGCGAGCAGCTCGCCGGCGCCCGCGCGGCCGAGCTGGTTGGCGACCCACGCGACCTGGCTCGGCTTGGGGAGCTTGGCCACGGCCGCGGCGGCGTCCTTCTCCCCGTCCTTGCGCAACTGCCTTCGCGGTCGCGTCGCGCTCCGTGATGAAGTCGCCGAACGGCAGGCCGTAGAGCCGGTCCGCCGCCTCCTCTACGGGGTCAGCCGGCACCGACGGCCGTCTGGACGGGCCCGTCGCCGACCCGCCAGCCGCGGGTCATGCCGGGCGAGCTGAAGCGGGCGGTGACCTCCCCCGCCGCGCTGACCGCGATCAGGCCGCCGTGGCCGCCGCGGCGCTCGAGCTCCGCCAGCGCCTCGGTGCACGCCTCGTCGAGCGAGAGGCCGCGGAGCCGCACGAGCGCCTCGACCTCGTGCGCCATCGCGATCCGGATGATCGCCTCGCCGTCGCCCGTGCAGGAGACGGCCACGGTGTCGTCGTCGGCCCACGTGCCCGCGCCGATCAGCGGCGAGTCGCCGACCCGGCCGCGGCGCTTGCCCATCGTGCCGCCCGTCGAGGTCGCGGCGGCGAGCCGGCCCTCGCGGTCGCGGGCCACCGCGCCGACCGTGCCTGCCGCCCAGCCGTGGTCGCCGGCCGCGAGCACCTCGCGCTGCCCGTCGGTGACCAGCCACGCCGGCTCGCACAGCTCGACGCCATGGTCGGAGGCGAACGCGCGCGCCGCCGACCCCACCAGCAGCACGTGATGGCCGTCGCGCAGCACCGCGCGCGCCGCGCGGACCGGGTTGCGGACGCCTTCGACGCACGCGACCGCGCCGACGAAGCGGGTCGTGCCCTCCATCACCGAGGCGTCGAGCTCCACGCCGCCGTCGACCGTCAGCGCGGCGCCGCGCCCCGCGTTGTAGACCGGGTCGTCCTCGAGCACCACCACGGCCGCCTCGACCGCGTCGAGCGCGGCGCCCCCGTCTACGAGCACGGCATGGCCGGCCTCGACCGCGGCCGCCGCGCCCGAGCGCATCCGGTCGATCCGCCCGGAGTCGGTGGGGACGCGCCCGGCGCCCCCGTGCACGACGATCGCTGGCTCGGCCATCTGGCGGCGGACGATAGTGACCCGCGCTCTACGCTGGTCCCGTGGCGAGGCGATCCGGTGCACGACTCGGGCTGTGGCTGGCCGGCATCGCCGCGCTGGCCGTGATCGCGGTGTCTGCTGGTGACCGGCCCGCTGAACCCGTTCGGCACCGACACGAAGGACCGCAGCCAGCCCGTGCTGCTCAAGTCGCTCGAGAACCTCAGCGACTACCACGCGGCCACGGCCAACATGCAGGTCGTCGTCGACGTCGAGGAGGACGCGAGGCTGCTGCCCTCGTTCATCAAGGGCGAGCGGACGCTGTTCGTGGCGGCGGGCACGGTCGACGCCGCCGTCGACTTCCGCGGGCTCTCGCGCGACCCCGACGCCGTGCAGGTCTCGGACGACCGCCGCTCGGTCCGGCTCAGCCTGCCGGCGCCTAAGCTGCTCGAGCCGGCCCTCGACCCCGACCGCACGCGCGTCTACGACCGCGACCGCGGCGTGCTCGACCGGGTCGAGGACGCGCTGTCGGACCGCCCGGGTGACGAGCAGCCGCTCTATCAGCTCGCCGAGGACAAGCTCGCGGCCGCGGCGAACGAGGACCCGCAGCTGCTGAAGACGGCGGAGCGCAACACCCGCGCGATGCTCGAGGGCCTCCTGCGCGGCCTCGGCTTCGAGCAGATCCGGATCGACTTCCGCCGCCGGCCGGTCTAGAAGAGCGAGGTCACGATGATCGCGAGCGCGATCAGCAGCAGCGCCACGAGTGCGATCGCCGCGGCGCGGGCGACCCACATGCCGGTCGCGGACTGCTCGTGCTCGGGCACCCGCTGCGCCGCCGCGGCCCGGGCGGCCTCCACGCGCCGGTAGGGCGCGCGGGCGTCGGCCTCGGCACGCGACGCCAGCACCGCAGCGGCGCGCCGGCCGGAGCGCCCTGCCGGGGTCGCCGCCACCGGGGCGGCCTCGTCCGTCGTGATGTGGACGCCGTTGGTGGCACCGGGCGCGGCGGAGCGCCGCTGCTCGGCCGTCTCGGCGGTCTTGTCGTCCAGCTCGCGCCGCAGCCGGCTGACCGTCGCCCGCTCGCTCTCGAGCTCGCGCGAGATCCGCTCGTACATGCGGCGGTGGGAGTCGTCGACCTCGCCTCCGCCCTCCTCGGTGGCGGGGCGCGCGGCCAGCTCTTCGCGCAGCCGCGACACCTCCGCCCGCTCGGCGGCGAGCAGCCGTTCGGCCTCCTCGCGGGCGGCGCCCAGCTCGGCGCGGATCCGCTCGGTCTCGTCGGCCTCGGCCTCGAGCGCCTTCTGCGCCTCCTCGCGGGCGCCGGCGAGCTTCTCACGCACGCTCGTGGTGTCGGCGCGCTCGGAGCCGAGCCGCTGCTCGGACTCCTCGCGGTGGCCGGCCAGCTCCTGCTCGCGCCGCGCCAGCTCCTCGCGCGCGGCTTCGAGCTCGCCCTGCAGCCGCTCGCGCTCGGCGTCGGCGGCCTGCTTGGCCTCCCGCAGCTCGCGCAGCTCCTCCGCGAGCGGCTCCTGGGCGTCGAGCGCCTCGGCGAGCGCCCCGCGCAGGTCGCCGCTGCGGGCGATCAGCGCGGCGTGCCGGTCGCCGAGCGACGTCGTGCTCGGAGCGCACGCCGGCCAGCTCCTCGCGCAGGCTCGCGCGCTCCGCGTCCGCCCGCTCGAGCTCGCCCCGCAGCCCCGGTCCAGCTCCGCCTCGGCCCGCTCGGCCTCCGTCCCGCGCGCGCTCGAGCCGCTCGGCCTGCTCCGGGTCCGCCGCGGGGGCCTCCGCCGACTCGGCGACGGCCTCGGCGCGACTCGGCGACCGCTTCCGCCTCGGGCGAGCCGCCGCGCGGCCTCGCGCAGCTCGGCGATCTGGTCACGCAGCTCCGCGAGCTCCGCCGCCAGGCCCTCGTCAGGCTTGCTGCCGCCCGAGGACGCCGCTTGCGCCGGCGCGGCGCCGGCAGCTCGACGACGACGCTGCGGCCGACCTCGAGCTCGGCGGACTCCACGTCGGCCGGCCCGTGCGGCCACGCGAACGAGGCGCGCCACTCCTCCCCGCCCTTGCCGGGCAGCTGCCCGCCGGGGAGCGCCGTCAGCCGCCGGCGCCGGCCGTCGACCTCGACGGTCAGCACCGGCCGCGCGATCCGGCGACCCGTCAGCCCCTGCCAGCGGCCGGAGACCTCGAGCCGGTCGTCCGCGACCCACTCGAAGCGCTCCAGCTCGAAGGACAGCTCCCGCGCCTCGGCCATCAGCGCTTCTTCCCGCCTTCCTCGGACAGGGCCTCGGTCGCGGTGGTGTCGCCGCCGGGGCGCGGCACGGGCGCGCCCGCCTCGGTCGGCGGCGGGCGATGGTCGACCGCGGCGACTCGATGGCGCGGCTCACGGCCCTCGATCGCGAACGAGAAGGACACGCGGCTGAGGCTGAGCAACGCGCCGAGCAGCATCACCAGCACCGCCGCGAACGCGAGCCAGGCGCCCTCCTGCGGGTCGGCGCCGCCGACCACGGGCGGCGGGCTGACGAGCTCGGCGATGACGAGCAGGGCTGCCGCGACGGCCGCGACGGGCAGCCAGCGCCGGTCGAGCACGGCGATGTTCTCGGCGATCATGCCGACCGCGGCCACGAGCGCGGTGAGCGCCAGCGCCGCCAGCAGCACGTCGGCGACCTCGAAGGCGCCCCACGCCGACTCGTCGCCGTACCAGTCCAGGAACAGGCTCACGAGCAGCACGAGGCTGCCCAGGGCCACGATCAGCGGTCCAATGTCAAATCGTCTCATCGACTACAGGAAACCAGGCCCGCCAGCGGGAGGAGCCGACCGCCTCATCAGGTCAGTCCCGTGACGTTACGGGCCGAATGCACGGGGTTTCGTTCCAGGTCTGACCAATCCGCGTTTCGCTGACACCGTGTAGCGGCAAATCCAGTCGTGCGAGCTCTCCCCCGGGGCATCGCAACTCCCCTCCTCATCAAACCGGGCGGGCGGCAGAACGCCGTCCGCCCGGTCGTGGTCAACGGTCGGAACCCGCGCTCGCTCCGAGGGTTTCGGCCGACTCGCGCAGGTGCGCCCGCATCACCTGCGCTCCAGCCTGTTCGAGGTCGGCGACGAGCCCTGCGTGGTCGGCGGCCAGCTGCTCCGGCCCGACGTGCGGCTGGAGCTGCAGCAGGAACAGCAGCAGCTCGCCCGTGAGCGCCTGATGGGCGGCGACGATCCGGGGGCTCCCGGAGGCCGCGACGATCGCGCCGTGGAGGTCCGCGTGGGCGTGGCTGACGTCGCTCCAGGAGAAATTGGACCCCGCCCGCCCCGCGCAGGCGTCCTCGAGCGCGGCCAGCGCGGCGTGCACGGGCTCCGGCAGCCGCCCGCCGTGGCGCTCGAGCGCGAGGTGCGCGGCCTCGAGCTCCAGCGCGGCGCGCAGCTCGTAGAGCCAGCGCACGTCCTCGGGCCCGAGGCGGGCGACGCTCGCCCCGCGGTGCGGCTCGATCTGCACCAGGCCCTCGCCCGCGAGCTGGCGCAGCGCGGCGCGCAGCGTGTGCCGGGCGACGCCGTAGCGCTCGACGAGCTCGCGCTCGCGCAGCCGCTCGCCCGCGGCCGGGTGGCCGTCGAGGATCTCCCGCCGCAGGTCGGCGGCGAGCAGCTGCGCGGTGGACGGCCGCTCGAGCATCAGGCGGGCTCCGCCACGGTGGCCAGTGGCCGGCGCGCCGGCCGCAGCGCGAGCAGCACGAGCCCGCCGAGCACGAGCGCCGCGCCGAGCGCACCCGCCCCCGTCACGAGCTCACCGAGCACGAAGACGCCGAGCGCGGCCGCCGTGACCGGCTCCAGCAGCGTGATGGTGGCCGCCTCGGAGGCGCGCAGGCCGCGCAGCCCGCGGGCGAACAGCACGTAGGCGACGGCCGTCGGCACCACGCCGAGGAACAGCACGAGCGCCAGGCCCCCGGCGCTGCCGAGCGGCCCGAGGTCCGCGACGAACAGGACCGGGGCGAGCAGCACGGCCCCGAGCCCGAACAGCGCCGCCATCACGTTCTCGGGCGCCTGGCCGTCCTCGAGCAGCTGCTTGGAGGCGAGCGTGTAGGTGGCGTACGAGCCGCCCGCGACGACCGCGAGCCCGACTCCGAGCGGTGAGATCCCCGCCTCCGAGCCACCGGCGAGCGCCAGCAGCACGACGCCGGCGCACGCCAGCGCGGTGGCGACCGTCCAGCGCGCGGGCGGCCGGCGGCCGTGCAGCGCCCACTCGAGCGCGCCCGTGAGCGCGGGCGCCGAGCCGAGCGCGACGATCGTGCCGACGGCCACGCCGGTGTCGTCGACGGCCGCGAAGAACGACGCCTGGTAGGCCGCGACGCCCACGGCGCCCGCGAGCACGGGCAGCCGCGCCCACGCCGGGCCGGCCGCGCGCCGGACGAGCAGCGCGAACAGGACGAGCAGCGCGCCGCCGCACGCGATCCGGGCCGCGCCTACGGCGGCCGGGTCGATTCCGTCCGGGCCGAGGGCCTGCGCAGTGCCCGTGGTGCCGAAGCAGAGAGCCGCGAGGAGAACCTGGATGCGCGCCATGCGGGAATTGTTCCACAATTCCACAAACAGCGCAGTGCGACACTCCCACCCCATGGATCTGGGACTGGCCGGGAAGGCCGCGCTCGTGACGGGCGCCTCGGGCGGGATCGGCTCCGCCGTGGCCCGCGAGCTTGCCGCGGAGGGGGCGCGCGTCGCGCTGCACTACCACCGTAACCGCGAGGCCGCGGAGGCCCTGGCGGAGGAGCTCGGCGGCGTCGCGCTGCAGGCCGACCTGCGCGACGAGGCGCAGGCGGACGCGCTCGTGCCCGCCGCGGTCGAGGCGCTCGGCAGGCTCGACGCGTGCGTCGCCAACGCCGGCGTGTGGCCGTCGGAGGACGTGCCCGTCGCGCAGCTCGGGCTCGACCGCTGGCGCGCGACGATCGACGCGAACCTCACCGCCACGTTCTTGACCGCGCGCGCCTTCTGCCGCCACGTCGAGGCGGCGGGCTCGGGCAGCCTGGTCCTGATCGCCTCCACCGCGGGCCTGTTCGGCGAGGCCGGCCACGCCGACTACGCGGCGGCGAAGGCCGCGATCGGCCAGGGGCTCGCCCTCTCGCTCAAGAACGAGGTCGTCCGCAGCGCGCCCGGGGCGCGCGTGAACGTGGTGGCCCCGGGCTGGACCGTCTCACCCATGACGGCGAAGGACCTCACGGAGGAGACGGTCGCGCAGGTGACGGCGACGATGGCGCTGCGCAAGGTCGCCGACCCGGCCGACGTGGCCCGCGCGGTCGCCTTCCTGTGCTCCGACCGCGCGGCCGGGCACGTCACGGGCCAGGTGATCACGGTCGCGGGCGGCATGGAGGGCCGCCTGCTGCACCAGCGTTAGCGCTCGGTGGCGAGCCGGATCGACAGCTCCGACAGCGGGGCGCCCCAGTCCTCCAGCGACGGCGGGTTGGCGACGTGGTAGCCCGCCCCGACCTCGGAGACGCTGCCGCGCAACGCCCACTTCGCGAACGTGTCGGCGAAGCGCTCGGCGGGCTCGGCGCACGCGCCGATCGCCGTGCCGCCGTAGTTTCCGCAGCCGCCGGTGCGCGGGATGCCCTCCTGCAGGCGGGCGTCGAGCGCGGCCGGGACGATCGCGAGGTCGATCACGTGCCCGTACTCGTGCAGCACCGTGACCGTGCGGTCCTGGCCGCGGTCGCCGTCGAGCGAGGTGACGTCGAAGGACACCTCGAAGCTCGCCCCCGCCGGAGAGACCCTCGAGCGCGTCACGCCGAGCGGGTCGCCGCGGTGGACCTGGTAGGTCACGAGCCCGTCGACCTCGGCGATCAGCCGCTGGGCCTCGGGCCGCGCGGCCGCGATCGCGCCATCGATCCACCGGCGGTCACCGGGCGGGACCGTGCTCGCGTAGGTGGCGGAGGCGTCGCGCTGCGCGGTCGTGATGCGCGGCCGGTCGAGCGAGCCGCCGTCCCCGGCCGCGCGGTCGTCGGCCAAGATCATCAGGGACAGGCCGGCGATCGCGGCCCCGAGAAGGGCCAGCGCCCCGCGCAGACGAGAGTCCATTCCCGTCCTTCATCGGCGTGCCCGGCCCCGCGCGTGAGGTCTTTGCACGAACTCCTGCACGCTCGGGCGCAGGAAACCGCACAGTGGTGCGTTATCACTGAGCGAGCCCCATGTCGCCCCTGCTGAACACGCGTCCGTCCGATCGGGTCACGTACCGCTTGCTGGCGGCGTGCCTGGTGATGGCCGCGCTGGCGGTCGTGATCGCCCTCAGCGCCGGCGACTACGGGCGCCCGTCCGGCGCCTCGCCCGCGTTCCTGGCCGCCGGCACCGTGTGCGCGGCGCTCGTCGCCTACCTGCTGGCCGTGTCCTCCCGAGCGGTCGGGGACCCGAAGCTGTGCTGGATGGCCGCCGGCGCCGCGATCGCGTGCGGCGGGCTGCTGCTGTCGATCCTCGCCTCCCCCACGATCTTCCCCAACGGCGGCATGGTCTCGCAGGCCGCCGACGCCGGCACCGCGCGCTACCTCGTCTGGCACGCCGGCGCTGGCCGCCGCCGCGGTGCTCGCCGTCGCAGGCGTGACGCCGTCGCGTGAACGCCTGGCCGCGCTGATCGCGACGTCGGCGCTGCTGCTGGCCTGGACCGCCGTGGTCGACACGCCGCTCGGCGACCTCGTCGCCCTCGACAACGGCTATACGGCCCTGCTCAAGCTGCTCGTGGCGGCGATCGTGCTCGCCCACGCGGGCGCGGCGATCGCCTGGTGGCGCCAGGAGGACGGCGCGCCGATGTGGGGCGCGATGTGCATGATCGCGGCGCTCGCGCTCTCCGCGGGCGACGCGCTCGCGTTCGCGTTCGCGCCGCAGGCCTACTCGGACGCCTGGTGGGCCAGCCTCACGCTGCGCGCGGGCCAGTTCGCGATCCCCTCCGTCGGCCTGGTGATGGGCTTCGTCGGGCTCGCGGACAAGCTGCGCGAGTTCCAGCGCGAGATCCAGGCCAACTTCGAGGCCGAGAGCGAGCGGGCCGCCCGCGAGGAGGAGCTGGCCGGGGCCGGCCGTGCGCGCCGCGAGGAGCTCGCGGGCCGCATCCAGCGCCTGATCGGCGGCGAGGGCCTCGAGGTCGCGCTGCAGCCGATCGTGGACCTCGCGAGCGGCGAGATCGTCGGCGCGGAGGCGCTCGCGCGCTTCCAGGACGCCGACGGGCGCATGATCGCGACCGAGGACTGCTTCCTCGACGCGCACGCGCTCGACCTCGGCATGGAGCTCGAGCTGGCGGCCGTGCGGCTCGCGCTCGACTCGCACGACCGGCTGCCCGAGGGCATGTACCTCGCCCTCAACGCCTCTCCCACGCTGCTCGCCGGTGACGAGCTGATCGGGATGCTCGCCGCCCACGAGCGCCGGCCGCTGGTCGTCGAGCTCACCGAGCACCACGCCGTCGAGGACTACTTCGCGCTCGGCCGCTCGCTCGACGAGCTGCGCGCGCACGACATCCGGGTGGCGATCGACGATGTCGGCTCCGGCTTCTCGTCCTTCCGCCACGTCACGCGCGTGAACCCGGAGATCCTCAAGCTCGACCGCTCGCTCGTGTGCGGCATCGAGGACGACCCCGTGCGCCAGTCGCTCGCGGCGGCGATCGTCGCCTTCGCGGCCGACGTCGGCGCGGTCGTTGTCTCGGAGGGGATCGAGTCCGAGTCGGAGCTCGCGTGCCTGCGCGGTCTCGCCGTCGGGCTCGGCCAGGGCTTCTTCCTCGGGCGCCCCGGGATGGGCGCGATGGCGCGCTCGCTGCGCGAGCCGGTCTAACCGACGATCGGCAGCGTGCGCTCGGCGGCCAGCATCGACAGCTCGGCCTGCATCGTCTCCGTGACGAGCTCGTAGGCCTGCTGGAGGTCGGCGTCCGCGCCCAGCTCGTCGCGCAGGTCGATCCGCGGCAGCACGCGGATCGAGATCTTCGAGGGCAGCGGGACGCGGAGCGGGAGGTCGAGCAGCGTCAGGCCGAAGGGCGGCGCGACCTGCACCGGGAAGACCTTCAGCCGCAGCGCCCGGTCGAGCCGGAGCATCCGCGAGATGCGCTGCCCCTGGCCGAGGAACAGCGCGGTCTCCTGGCCGCCGATCGCCACCACGGGCACGATCGGCGTGCCGAGCTCGAGCGAGAGCTTGATGAAGCCGGTGCGCCCGGCGAAGTCGATCGTGTCCTGCTTCCAGGTCGGCCGGTAGGTCTCGTGGTCGCCGCCGGGATAGACGAGCAGCGCCGCGTCGCGGCCGAGCGCGGCGCGCATGTTCTCCGGGCTGGCGGGCACGGTGCCGAAGCGGCTCAGGCTCGCGCGCACGCCGGGCACCTGGAAGACGAGGTCGTGGGCGAGCTGGTGGAAGCGCCGCTGCGGCCCGAAGTGGTCGTAGAAGTGCTGCGAGAACACGAACGTGTCGGCGATCAGCGTGCCGCCGGAGTGGTTGCCGACGAGCAGCACCGGGCCGTCGTCCGGGATGTGCTCGAGCCCCTCGACCTCAGCCCGGAAGTAATGCTCGCTCCACGCGCGGATCGCCGGCAGCGACTCGCGGATGTAGTCGGGGTCGCGCGCCTCCAGCCAGTCGCCGGGAGGCGAGCCGTCGACGAGGCCGAGCAGGTCCAGCGAGCGCGCGACGTCGCCCGCCATCACCTTCGCCATGGCGAGCGAGCCGCCGATGAGGCCGGAGCCGAGCATCTCCCTCGGCCGTACCCATCGCGCCGGCGCCTCACGCGCCGCCGGCTTGCCAGTGCGCGGGCCGCCCCCTATGGTCAGCCGTTCTCAGTGATCGAGCCGAGCATGATCGACCAGGAGCGCGTCGCCGTCGTCGTGGCCGACGACGACCGCCGCTACGTGCACGCGAATCCTGCGGCCTGCGCCCTGCTGGGCCTCGCCCACGACGAGCTGATCGGGATGCGCACGGAGGAGGTCACCGGCACGCCCGCCGCGGAGGTCGAGGCGGTCTGGACCCGCTTCCGGCGCGCCGGGGTGCTCGTCGGCACGTTCCCCCTCGCCGGCCCGGTCGGCCCGCGCAACGTGCCGTACATCGCGATCGCCGACGTCACGCCCGGGCGCCACGTGGCGATCTTCATCCCGAGCCGCGACGAGCGCGACTGGCGGCCGCTCAGCCAGCGCGAGCGCGAGGTGGTCGCGCTCGTGGCCGGCGGCGCGACGGGACGCGAGGTCGGCGAGGCGCTGTCGGTGACCGCCGCCACCGTCGAGACCCACATCCGCAACGCGATGCGCCGCCTCGGCGCCCGCAACCGCTCCCACCTCGTCACCCTGGCGATCCTGCGCAACGAGATCGAGCTCGGCGACCTCTAGGGCCGCACGATCATCACCTTGCCGCTCGGCGTGCTGATCCACAGGTCGCGACCGGCGGGCGTCATCCCGGCGATGCCGAACTCCGGCAGCCCGGTCGAGGAGAGGACCTTCCCCGAGCGGGGGTCCATCTCCACGAGCCGGTCGCGCCCGCCCGAGACGTCCGAGGCGTGCATCCAGATGCGCCCCTCCATCACCAGCGGCAGCGTGCTCCTGTCGCCGATCTGGCGGCGCCAGGCGATCCGCCCGTCCGCGGCGTCGATGCGCGCCAGCTCGCCGCGGGGGCCGGAGAGGAACAGGCCCTCGGGCGTCGGCAGGACGGCCCAGGCGCCCGGGAGCCGGACCGGCAGCGATGAGGCCTTGCGGCCCGTGGCCAGGTCGTAGCGGTCGATCCGCTGCGTCCGGGTCAGCACCCACAGCTCGTCCTCCGTGAGGATCGACCACTGCGGGAACTCCTCGCCCGCGGTCCGGATCGCCACGAACCGGCCCGGGCGGCCCGTCGCCGGGTCGATCTCGATCGCGCCGCGGAGGGTGTTCACCCACGGGCGGCCGTTCACGATCTGGATGTCGAAGATCAGCGGCGCCTGGCGGGCGGGCAGGGTCACCCGCGAGACGATCCGGTTCGTCGCCGGGTCGATCCGCATGATGCGGTGGCCGCCGTCGGTGCCGGGGCTGCGCGCGATCGCCCACACCGCGTCGCTCCCGGCGGCCACGATCGGATCGCCGCCCTGCGCGTTGAAGTCGCCCCCCGTCCGGATCTCGGCCTGCACGCGCCGCGTCCGCGGGTCGACGCGCAGCAGCACCTGGCGGTCGGTGTCGGCGACCCAGACGGACCCGAAGCCGGAGCTGATCCAGCCGAGGTTGTTCGCCAGCGTCACGGTGCCGATCACCTTCGGGGTCGAGACGGTGTCGTCCTCGCCGCCCCAGCGCAGGCCGCCCACCGCGACCACGACGGCGAGCAGCAGCGCCGCCACGGCGACCGCGAGGGTCGTCGCGGGCGCGGGCATGCCGTGCCGCAGGCCGGCGAGGCCGCGCCGCAGCGGGCCGCGGCGCTCGTCGCGCAGCGCCGCCTCCCTGAGCTGCAGCTGCAGCCGGGTCGTGAAGTCCTGGCTCATCCGCTCCTCCCGATCCTCCGGCGCGCCGTGGCCAGCCCGCGGCTGACCCGCTTGCGCACCACCGCCTCGCTCGTGTCCAGCTCCCCGGCGATCTCGCCGTAGTCGCGCTCGTCGATCACGTGTGCGCGCACCGCCTCCGCCTGGGCGGGCGGGAGCCCTTCCAGCAGCTGCGCGCTCTCGCCGAGCGCCTCGATGTGCGCGATGTCGGCGTCGGTCAGCTCGATGCGCTCCATCCCGAGGCGCCGGCACATCCGGCGCTCCGCGTAGCCTCGGCGCTGGGCGTCCGCGAGCTTGCGCGACGCGATCCCGAACAGCCACGCTCCGGCCGCCCCCTTGCGCGGCCGGTAGCGGCCGCGGCCGGCGAGCGCCGCCGCGAAGGTCTCCGACGCGAGGTCCGCCGCCATCTCCGCATCGCCGGTGCGGCGCACGAAATACCCGAGCACCGTGTCGACGTGGCGCAGGTAGAACTGCTCGAACGAGCGGGCGTCAGCGGCGCTCAGCAGATCCTCGTCGGTGGCACTCGTGCTGCGCATCCACCCGGTCCTTCGCGACAATGACCGCCGTTGTGACGCATCCTCCCAGGATCCCCGGCCCTGCGCTCGTGACGGGCGCGGGCCGCGAGCGCGAGATCGGCACCGCGATCTGCCGCGCGCTGGCGGCCGCCGGCCACCGCGTGGCCTTCACCGTCCCGCCGGGCGGCGACGGGAGCGCGCTGGCCGGCGAGCTCGGCGCGGAGGCGATCGAGGCCGACCTGGCCGACCCGGGCGTGCCCGAGGCCCTGCTCGGAGCGGCCGCCGAGCGGCTCGGCGCGCTCCCGACCGTGCTCGTCAACAACGCCGCCCACTCCGTCAACGGCGGCTACGCGCAGATGGACTCGGCCACGCTCGACGCCCATTACGCGGTCAACGTGCGCGCGCCCGTGCTGCTCTCGTGCGAGCTCGCGCGCCGCCATGAGCACGGCGAGCCGGGCCGGATCGTCTGCATGACCAGCGGGCAGTCGCTCGGCCCGATGCTCGGGGAGCTGCCCTACGCCACCACGAAGGCCGCGCTGGAGATGTTCGCGCTCCAGCTCGCGCCCGAGGTGATGCCGCTCGGGCTCACCGTCAACGTCGTCAACCCGGGCGTCACGGACACGGGCTGGGTCACGGAGGAGATCCGCGCCAAGCTGCTGCCGCGGATGCCGGCGGGCCGGATCGGCCAGAGCGAGGACGCCGCGCGGCTGATCGCGTGGCTGTGCTCCGAGGACGCGCGCTGGGTGACCGGCCAGGTGATCGGCTCAGAGGGCGGCTTCATCCGCTAGCGGCGCCCGCGCCGGCAGCGGCGTGCGCAGGATCCACAGGGCGGGCGCGATCACCAGCACGGCGCCGCCGATCGCCAGGGCGGCGACGCCGATCGCCGACAGCGCCAGGCCGCCGACCAGCGCCAGCGTCGCGCCGGTCAGCCCGGCCAGCAGGTCGTTGAAGCCGAGCAGCTTCCCGCGCTCCCACGGCGCGGCGCAGTCCGCGAGCGTGGCGGTGGCGGCCACGAACGAGAGGTTCCAGCCGATCCCGAGGCCGAACAGCGCCACCGCCGTCACGGCCACGCCGGTCACCCACAGCAGGCTCAGCGCGGAGACCGCCATCACGAGCAGGCCGCCCGCGAGCGAAGGCGTGCGGCCGATGCGGTCGATCAGCGCGCCGATCACGAGCACCAGCGCGTACATGCCGAGCACGTGGGCGCCGATGATCGGGAACACGGTGTGCCCGGCGTGATGGTGGTGGTCGACGACCACCGAGCCGGTCAGGGTCATGATCCCCACCATCACCGCGAAGCTCGCCTGGCCGGCGACCAGCGACGGGATCACGCCGGGGCGCTTCACGATCTCGCGCAGCGGCGCCGGCGTGCGGTCGACGGTCTCGTCGTGGGTGTGCAGCAGCTCGCCGATCCGCTTCGGATCGGGGCGGACGAGCAGCACGAGCACCAGCGCGACGGCCATGAAGGCGACGGAGGCCCACCACAGCATCGCGAGCGCGTCGCCGTCGAGCTCTTGGTCCGCGAGCAGCGGGCTGAAGACGAGCGGGCCGAGGATCGCGCCGAACACCGCGCCGAACAGCACCAGCGCGATCCCGCGCGCGCGGCGCTCCGGCGGGTACATGTCACCGGCCGCGGTGCGCGCGAGCAGCGCCGTGCCGCTCGCCATCCCCACCCCGACGAGCCCGACGAGCACGATCGGCGCCGACTCGAGCGTGGAGCCGAGCCCGGCCAGGCCTCCGCCGAGCCCGCCGATCGCGAACCCCGCTGCGAGCACGGGCACGCGGCCGAAGCGGTCCATGGCGCGGCCGGCGGGCAGCGCCGCGAGCGCGCCGGAGGCGAGCACGATCGCGGGCCCGAGGCCCAGCAGCTGATCGACGCCCAGCACGAGCACGAGCGTCAGCGACGCGACGGCGGCCGAGAGCTGCAGCATCCCCGAGTTCGCCGCGAGCGCGCCGGAGAGGAGCAGCGTGTTGCGGCGGACCGGCAGCTCTTGCATCGGCTCGACGCTAGACGGTCGCGGCGACGACCGCCACCGGCAGCAGGCAGACGATGTGGAACGTCTGGTCGACGGCGGCGACCAGCCACGTCTCCGGCTCGTCGTTGTGCTTGACGCGCGACATCCACGTGAACAGCACCCAGGCGTCGTCGATGATCACGTGCGGGAGCGTGATCGCGAGCGCGCAGGCGACGGCGCCGAGCCCGCCGAGCTCGCCGCCGAGCCAGACCAGCGCGGGCAGGTAGGCCGCCGTGTAGGTGAGCCCGTGCATCAGCAGGGCCCGGCGCTTCTCGGGGTCGCGGCGCAGCCCGCCGCGCTTGTTCATCGCCTGCCACTCCGTCTGGAGCAGGAAGTCCCCGGCCAGGTGCGAGATCAACAGCGCCAGGTAGACCTCGGGCCAGGCCATGCGGCGGCGCACTCTACCCGCGGGCGTTCAGTGGATGCGGCGGCGAGCCTCGTCGAGCGCCACGGGGAACGACGCGCTCGCGTGGAGCGCCTCGTAGAGCGCCTCCTCGGCCGCCCGAGGCTGCGGTGAGAGGGCATAGCGCACCGCCGCGACGGCGCGGGCGCGGCGCACCACCGCGTCGCCGTGGTGCGCGGTGCCGGAGCTCGCGGCGCGGCGGTCGAGCTCGGCGAGCTGCGCCGGCGTGGCGACGCCTCCCGTGCCGAGCAGCTGCTCCGCGGTCGGCGGGAGCGCGACCGGCGGGTCGCACTCCCTCAGCGCGAGGCGGACCATCGAGCAGGCGAGCCTGCGCCGGCTCGCTTCGTCCAGGGAGCGGAAGCGGGCCGCGAGCTCGCCGTCATCGGCGTCGAGCCGGCCCATCGGCCGATTCTCTTCCTACGCGCCGGCCGGGTCAACCGAGAGCGCGGCGGTACTCGAGCATCGTCAGGCCGGGCACGGAATCGAAGAACGGCGGCCCGTCGGGCGCCCAGCCCTCGCGCCCGTAGAAGCGGCGGGCGCGCGCCTGCCCCTCGGCCACGAACAGGCGCAGCGCGGCGAAGCCGCGGTCGCGGGCGTCCTGCTCGGCCGTCCGCAGCAGCGCGGCCGCGAGCCCGCTCCCCCACTGCGAGCGGGCGACGTAGAGGTTGCGCAGGTGCCCGAGCTCGGGATCGTCCACCGGCCGCGCCGCCTGCGCCGCGGGCACCACCGTGACCTGGCCCACCAGCGCGCCGTCCAGCTCCGCCACGAAGCAGTGGAACGCCGGGTCCTCCAGCACCACCCGCGTGTGCGCGAGCTCCGCCAGCAGATCCGGAGGGGCCCAGCCGGCCGGCGCGAACGCGGCGTAGTCCGCGACGCCCTCGACCGCACCGCGCGCGAGCGTGTCGGCGTCCTCGGAGGTGGCACGGCGCAGCTCGTACGCGGGGCGAAGGCTCATACTGGGAGCGTGTCAGCGATCGACATCGACCGTCTGACGAAGCGCTACGGCGACACGATCGCCGTCGACGACCTCAGTTTCAAGGTCGATCCCGGGCGACTCGTCGGCTTCCTCGGCCCCAACGGGGCGGGCAAGACCACCACGCTGCGGGCGCTGCTCGGCCTGATCCGCCCCACGGAGGGCACGGCCACGGTGGAGGGCCGCCCCTTCGGCGCCCTCGAGGATCCGGCGCACACGGTCGGCGCCGTGCTCGACGGCGGCATGCTGCATCCGAGCCGCAGCGGGCGCAACCACCTCCGGATGCTGGCGCGCGCGGCGGGCGTGCCGGGCTCGCGCGCGGACGAGCTGCTGAAGCTCGTCGACCTCGCCGGCGCGGCCGACCGGCGCGCGGGCGGCTACTCGCTCGGCATGCGCCAGCGGCTCGGCCTCGCGGCCGCCCTGCTGGGCGATCCGCGCGTCCTGGTGCTCGACGAGCCGGCCAACGGCCTGGACCCGCAGGGCATCCGCTGGCTGCGCGACTTCCTACGCTCGATGGCCGGGGAGGGCCGCGCCGTGCTGGTCTCCAGCCATGTGCTGGCGGAGGTGGCGCAGACGGCCGACGAGGTCGTGGTGATCGCGCGCGGGCGCTCGGTCGCGCAGGCGCCGCTGAAGGAGCTGCTCGCCACCAGCGCGGGCGGCATGCGCGTCGCCGGCCCCGACACGGGCCGGCTCGCGGAGCTGCTGCGCGGAGCGGGCGCGCAGGTGGACGACGCGGGCGAGGGCGCGATCGCCGTCCACGACCGCGACGGCGAGGCGATCGGGCGGCTCGTGGCCGAGCATCGCCTGGTCATCTCCGAGCTCTCGCCGATCTCGTCCTCGCTCGAGGAGATCTTCTTCCAGCTCACGGGCGAGCCGGGGTCGGTCGGATGACGCGCCTGCTCTCCGCCGAGCTGCTCAAGCTGCGCAGCACCCGCACCGCCGTGGCCCTGATCGCCTCCGTGGTCGGCCTGGTCGTGCTGATCGGGCTGCTCGCCACGATCACCGCCGACTTCGAGCAGGACGAGGTTCAGACCGTCGACCTGCTGGGGATCGCCGGGTTCGCGCAGGTCTTCGCGCTGATCCTCGGCCTCCTCGCGGTCACGACGGAGTTCCGCCACGGGACGATCACCCCCACGCTGATCGTCGGGCCGGACCGCGTGCGGCTCGTGATGGCCAAGCTCGTCGCGCACGTGCTCGCCGGACTGATCCTCGGCGTCCTCGCCGTCGGCCTCACGACCGCGATCGTGCTCGTCGTGCTGTCCTCGCGCGACATCGACACCGGCCTCACGAGCGGGGAGATCACGAAGATCGTGCTCGGGCTCGTCCTCGCCACCGCCCTGTGGGCCGCGCTCGGCGTCGGGCTCGGCGCGCTCGTGCGCAACCAGGTCGGCGCGATCGTCGGCGCCCTCGGGTGGACGCTGCTGGTGGAGAACCTGCTGACGATCATCCCCACGGTCGGCGAGTGGGTGCAGAAGTACGGCCTCAACGGCGTGACCAACGCGCTCAGCGACATCGAGTCCGAGGTGACCGGCGACGTCCTCTCCCAGGCGGCCGGCGGGGCGCTGCTGGTCGCCTACGCCGCGGCGTTCGTGATCGCGGGGACGCTGGCGATGCGCCGGCGCGACGTCACCAGCTGAGTGGGCCGGGGTGGATTCGAACCACCGCGCGACGGATTATGAGTCCGCTGCTCTGACCGCTGAGCTACCGGCCCGTGGCGCGGAGGCTAACGCCGTCAGTCGAGCCGGCGGCGGAGGGTGTCGAGCGCGGCGGAGAACGAGGCGCGGGCGCGCAGGGCCTCGTGGACGGCCTCCTCGGCGGCGCGGGGCTGCGGGGAGAGCGCGAAGCGGGCGGCGGCGATGACCCGGGCGCGGCGGAAGTCGTTCTCGACGGGCGGCCCGCCGGTGCTGGCCGCGCGGCGGTCGAGGTCGGCGAGCTGGGCCGGCGTGGCGATGCCGGCGGTGCCGAGCAGCGCGAGGATCGCCGGCGGGAGCGCGACGCTGACCTCCGCGTTCGCCTCGCGCACGAGCGCGCAGGCCAGCCGGCGTCTTCGCGGTGCGTCGAGCGCGCGGAAGCGCTCGGCCACCTGCTGGTCGTCGGAGTCGAGCCGGCTCCGGATGAGCTGTGGGCGTGCGGTGATCATGTGTGCATCGACTCTTTGGAGCCGGATCATTCCCGCGTGATACACGCGCCCGCCGGTTTCGGTGCGGATCGAGTCATGAGGATCATTACCTCTAGGTAGGCGCGTTCCGTCCGTCCGGCCGGTACGGTGACCGGCATGACGGCCACGGCCGAGCGCGCCCCGATCGGCGAGCAGCTGCGCGACTGGCGCACGCGGAGGCGCATGAGCCAGCTCGACCTGGCGCTCGGGGCCGGCGTCTCCGCGCGGCACCTGAGCTTCTTGGAGACGGGCCGCTCGCAGCCGAGCCGCGACATGGTCCTGCGGCTGTGCGAGGAGCTCGCAGTGCCGCTGCGCGACCGCAACCGGTTGCTGCTGGCCGCCGGGTTCGCGCCCGCCTACGAGGAGCGCCCGCTCGAGGCGCCCGAGCTGGAGCCCGTGCGGCGCGCGGTGGCCCAGGTCCTGACCGGGCACGAGCCGTTCCCTGCCGCCGTCGTCGACCGCTGGTGGAACCTCGTGGCGGCCAACGGCAACGTCTCGCTGTTCCTCGAGGGCGTGGCCCCGCACCTGCTCGAGCCGCCCGCCAACGTCCTGCGCGCCAGCCTCCATCCCGACGGCATGGCGCCGCGGATCGTCAACCTGGCGGAGTGGCGCGGCCACCTGCTCGACCGGCTGCGGCGCGAGGTGGCCGCGACGGCGGACGCCCGGCTGGGCGAGCTGCTCGCCGAGGTGGAGGGCTACCCGGCGCCGCGGGAGCCCGCCCCGCCGCGCCCGCCGCGCGGCGCGATCGCCGTCCCGCTCGTGCTCCGCCACGGCGCCAAGGAGCTGACGTTCTTCTCGACCGTGGCGACGTTCGGGACCGCGGTGGACGTGACCGTCGCGGAGCTCTCGATCGAGGCGTTCTTCCCCGCTGACGCGACCACCGCGACCGTGCTCCACCAGAACTTACCCGCGAGGTAATCGACACGCTTCCCTCCGGATGGCACGGTGTCCCCATGACCCGCACACACCGCCACCATCCACACCGCCGACGCCGGCCTGCTGCGCTTCGCGCTGCGGCTGGACGCGGCCATCACCGCCGCCAACGGCATCGCCTACCTCGCCCTGTTCTGGCTGCTCGACGGCTGGTTCGGCGTCCCCGGCGCGTTCCTCGCCGGCGTCGGCGCCTTCCTCGTCGCGTTCGCGGCGTTCGTCGGCCGGCTGGCCACCCAGGCGTCGCCCGCGCGCACTGCTGTCGTCGCCGTGCTCGCGGCGAACGTGCTGTGGGCGGTGGACAGCGCGCTGCTGCTCGCCGCCGACTGGTTCTCCCCCACCACGGCCGGCCAGGTCGTCGTCGCGCTGCAGGCCGCCGGCGTGACCGGGCTGGCGGCGCTGCAGTACGCGGGGCTGCGCCGCGCGTAGGATGCGCGGCCGATGGCCGCGGCTGCGATGACGGGTGCCGAGAGCGTGCTGAGGACGCTCTCGGCCGGCGGGGTGCGGGCCTGCTTCGCCAACCCGGGGACCTCGGAGATGCACCTGGTCGCGGCGCTGGACCGGGTGCCCGACGTCCGCCCCGTGCTCGCGCTCTTCGAGGGCGTCGCCTCCGGGGCGGCGGACGGCTACGGGCGGATGGCGGGGATGCCCGCCGCGACGCTGCTGCACCTCGGACCCGGGCTCGGGAACGCCTTCGCGAACCTGCACAACGCCTACAAGGCGCGCACCCCGATGGTCAACGTCGTCGGCGACCACGCGGTCGCGCACGCGCCGCTCGACGCGCCGCTCGCGAGCGACATCGCCTCCGTCGCGCGGCCGGTCTCGCACTGGTACGCGAGCGCGCGGGACGCCCGCACCGCGGCCACCGACGCCGCCGCCGCGGTGGCCGCCGCCCGCAGCTTCGGCGGCGGGATCGCGACGCTCGTCGTGCCCGCCGACGCCGGCTGGGGGCCGAGCGCGGGCCCCGCTGCACCCGTCGATCCGGCGCCGCCGGTGCCGGTTCCCGTCGACGCGGTGGAGGCGGCGGCCCGCGCGCTGGGCTCCGGCGGGCGCTCGGCGATCCTGCTCGGCGGCGCGACGACGCGTGGCTCTGCCCTGCGCACGGCGGCGCGGATCGCCGCCGCCACGGGCGCGCGGCTGTTCCACGACACCTTCCCGGCCCGGCTGGAGCGCGGGGCGGGCGTGCCGCGGGCCGAGCCGCTCCCGTACTTCACGGAGCTGGCGACCGAGGCGCTCGCCGGGCTCGAGCACCTCGTGGTCGTGGGCACGCAGGCGCCCGTGGCGTTCTTCGCCTACCCGGGCCTTCCGAGCCGCCTGGCCGACCCGGAGACGAGCGTCACGGTGCTCGCGGGGCCGCGGGAGGACGCCGCGGCGGCGTTGGAGGCGCTCGCGGACGCCTTGGGCGCGCACGAGGACCCCGGCGTCGAAGACGCCCCGCGGCCGCCGGTGCCCGACGGCCCGCTCGACGCCGCGGGGATCGGGGCCGCGATCGCCGCGCTGCTGCCGGAGGGAGCGATCGTCGTCGACGAATCCGTGACCGCGTCCTTCGCGATCGTGGAGGCCACGGCCGGCGCCGCCCCGCACGACCGGCTAGCGCTGACGGGAGGCGCGATCGGCCAGGGCCTCCCGGCGGCCACCGGCGCCGCCGTCGCCTGCCCGGACCGCCCCGTGCTGAGCCTGGAGGGCGACGGCTCGGCGATGTACACGATCCAGGCCCTGTGGACCCAGGCCCGCGAGGGCCTCGACGTCACCACCGTGATCCTCGCCAACCGCTCCTACGCGATCCTCGACCACGAGCTCACGCGCGTGGGTGCGGCGGAGCGCGGGAGCGCGGCGGACGAGCTCTTCGGCATCGGGCGACCGGACCTGGACTTCGTTGCGATCGCGCACGGCATGGGCGTGCCCGGCCGCCGAGTCGACGACGTGCAGGGGTTCACGGCCGCGCTGCGCGAGGCGCTCGCGGAGCCGGGGCCGTGGTTGATCGAGGCGCGGATCTAGCGTCTAGGGCTGGGGCGCGAGCGCCAGCATCGCCAGGCACCCGACGATCGCGCCGCCGAGCAGCCACACGAGCGCGCTGTCGCGCGACAGGCCGCGCTTCGGGCCCATGTCGGCGCCGCAGCCGGCGCACGCGACGGCGTAGGAGCTCGAGCGGCCGCGGCAGGACGAGCAGGACGGCTTGGCGAGGCGGCGGAGGAACGAGCGCATGTCCTCCGGATCGGCTGTTGTTGGTGGCGACTTGAGCCGGGCGCGTGGTACGCGGCGAACGTCAACGGCTCTGGGTGGGGAAGTGGTGTGACGAGCGTTTCCGCTCAGTAGCGCGCACCCGGAGATCGACTGTGCGGAATCCCCCTCCCAGCGCACACTCGTTTCGGCGGTGATGCGTACTGGACCGAAGCCGGCCTCCCCACCTCCCTACCCAGCCGCAGTTCCGGACCCGGCGAGCCGCCGCGCCAGCGTCCGCGAAGGCGCCATCGCCAGCGTCACGGCCCCATCGCGCACCGCCACGGCGACATGGCCACCAGAGACCGCCCCGAGCCCGTCGCGCACCCACTGGCGCAGCTTCGCGGCGAACTCGCGCTGGTCGGCCTCCGTGTCCCAGCGCCAGCGCGCCACGAGGGCCGCCTCGCCACGGCACGGCGCCTCGCAGCCAGACCCCGCGCCGCGCCGCCAGAGCTCGTAGCGATCCCCGCCCCAGCCCTCCGCGGCGTCCGCAGAGCCGCCACCGCCCGCCCGGGAGAGCAGCTCGCGCGTCTGGAACTCGCCGAACACGCCCGCCGCCGCGCGCTCCCACCCCGATCCGAGCACCGGGCCGGCCTGCAACCGGACCGGCAGCGGCGGCTCGACGCGGACCCACTTCTCCGGGTGCATGACCTGCTCGGTCGACGCCGGGGGCCGGGTTCGCTCCGCGAGGTCGACGAGCGTCCAGCGCCCGCCGGCGCGCTCGCGCAGCGCGGCGACGAACCTCGCCCCGCCGGTGTAGGGGAACACGAGCTGCGCCTGCAGGAAGCCGGGCAGCGAGCCCGTCGGCGCGAACGCGCTGCCGAGCACCCCGCCGAGGGTCTCCTCGGCGGTGAAGTGGCGCCGCGCGTAGGCGTACATCAGCTCGGAGGCCGTGCCCTCGACGAGCGCGAGCCGCGCCAGCGCCGCGTCGTCGCTGCCGCCCGCGCCCTCCAGGTCGAGCCCGTAGCGCTGGTCTTCGAGCGCATGCGTGAGCTCGTGCGCGAGCACCATCTCCGCCAGCACTCGCGTGCCCGTCGCGGCGCCGCGCACGGTCCGCATCCGCTTCGTGCGCGGGTCGTAGTAGCCGGCGACGCCCTCCGAGAACACCGACGCAGAGACCTCCCGCAGGTCGACGGAGCGGTCGATCAGCCCCAGCAGCTTCAGCACCTGCTCGTCCGCGCGGCGGCGGGCCTCGGGGTAGGAGCGGTCCAGGTCCTCGAGTCCCTCGCGGCGCGCCTGCTCGGGCGTCACCGAGACCGGGCGCGGCAGGGACGAGAACCGCAGCCCGCGCAGCGCCTCGACCCGGCGCGCGATGTCCGCCACCGGAGCGACCCGCGGCGCCGACTCCTCCGCCGAGCCCTCGGTGAGCCACATCACCCCCAGCAGCAGCGCCGCGAGCACGGCCATGATCGTCAGCGGGGTGCGCGTCACGCGAGTCAGGGTAGGTTCCGGCGATGCCCAATCGCGCCGCGATCATCACCGGGGCCTCCAGCGGGATCGGCCTCGGAATCGCCCATGTGCTCGGTGAGGAGGGCTACGGCCTGACCGTCGCCGCCCGCCGCCCCGAGAAGCTCACCGCCGCCGCCGAGGAGCTGCGCGGCGCCGGCTACGACGTGCAGGAGGTCGCCGGCAACATGGCCGACGAGGAGACGATCAAGGGCGTGGTGGCGGCCCACGAGGAGCGCTTCGGCCGCCTCGACGTGCTCGTCAACAACGCCGGCGTGGGCGTCGGCGCTGCCGCCGGCGAGCACGAGACGAAGCGCATCGACCTCCAGCTCGCGGTCAACCTGCGCGCGATCGTCCTCTTCTACCGCGAGTCGATGGAGCTCCTGCGCGCCGCCGGCGCCGAGCACCGCAACGCGCTCGTGGTCAACACCTCCTCGATCTCGGGCAAGTCCGGGCAGCCGTGGCTGTCGGTGTACTCGGCCACGAAGGCCGGCGTGATCGGCTACACGCAGGCGATGAACAAGGAGCTCAACGGCGACGGGATCAAGAGCGTCGCGCTCGCGCCGGGCTTCGTCGAGACGCCGATGACGGAGTTCGTCCGCGAGCACGTCCCGGCCGAGGAGATGATCCGGGTGGAGGACGTCGCGGAGGCCGTGCGGTTCGTGCTGAGGACATCGCCGTACTGCGTGATCCCGGAGATCGTCTTCCAGCGGCCCGGTGAAACTCTGTGACCATCGCCACGAGTTGGCGCAAGCTTCCGCCCGCAGCGCCGTTTGGCACCGCAGTACGCTTCCACATCCTTGGACGGAGACCGTGCCGTGAGCCCCATCACTGGAGAGGACACCGTCGCCAGCCTCCGGGCACGCCTGGAGCAGACTGAGCGCCAGACCAACGCGCGACAGCGCCAGCTGGAGCGGTACGCGGCCGACCTCAGGGAGGTCTTCAAGCAGGAGCGCGCCCGCGCCCAGGAGCTGCGCCGCTCCTACATGGCGACCGTCCGGGCGCTGTCCAACGCCGTCGAGGCCCGCGACGCCTACACGGGCAAGCACGCCGAGCGCGTCGCCGCCTACGGCATGGAGCTCGCCCGCGCCAGCGGGCTGGAGATCGAGGACTCCCCGCAGATCGAGTTCGGCTTCCTGCTCCACGACGTCGGCAAGGTCGCGGTGCCCGACGCGATCCTGTTCAAGAGCGGCTCGCTCACCGAGGAGGAGTACTCGCTCGTGCGCCGCCATCCCGTGATCGGGACGGAGATCCTGCGCGACGTCGACTTCCTCGGCGAGGGCAAGCTCGTCGTGCGCCACCACCACGAGCACTGGGACGGCACGGGCTACCCGGACGGCCTCCAGGGCGAGGTGATCCCGCTCGCCGCGCGCGTGTTCGCGGTCGCCGACGCGCTCGACGCGCTGACCACGGACCGCCCGTACCGGCCGGCCTCGTCGTTCGCCGCCGCCCGCGAGGAGGTCTATCGCGGCGCCGGGACGCACTTCGACCCGGCCGTGGTCGCCGCCTACCGACAGATCCCCGACAGCACGTTCGAGGCGCTGCGCGACTCGCTGTGATGACCCGGACGATCCTCATCGTCGACGACGACGCGAGCATCCGGCGGCTGATCGCCACGACGCTCGAGGACGTCTCGGGCTACCGCATGTCCGAGGCCGGCGACGGTGAGGAGGCGGTGCGGCGCGCCCGCGACGTCCAGCCGTCGATCGTCTTCCTGGACATCGACATGCCGCGGCTGAACGGGATCGAGACGTGCCGGCGGCTGAAGTCCGAGCCCGTCACCGCCGACGCGACGGTCGTGATGCTCACGGGCGACTCCGATCAGGAGGCCGAGCTCGAGGCCCGCCGGGCCGGAGCCGACCTGTTCCTCACGAAGCCGTTCTCGCCCCTGCACCTGCTGCGACTGGTGGATCGCCTGGGCGATCCACCCCCGCAGCGCTGATCCGCCGCTTCTTCAGCCGGCGGGCGATGATCTCCTTCGGCCGCGAGCGCGCGACCGACGCCTTGTGCTCCGCGATCGCGCCGGCCAGGTCCGAGGCGCCGTCGAGGTCCTCGGCCAGCGAGGCGACCAGCAGGTCCTCGAGCACCTGCAGCTCGCGCGCCGTGGCCGGCCGGACCGACTCGGCGCGCGCGAAGGCGTCCCACGCGCGGGCGAAGGAGAGGAAGCTCGTGCGCCCGCCGTTGCGGTGCGCGGCCAGCATCGGGCAGATGCCGCCGTGGCCGTCGGTGTAGGCCCCGACGACGATCGTGTCGGCGCGCACGCCGTCGAGCATCGCCCGCCGCGTGCGCTCCGGCAGGCAGTCGATTGCGGTCTGCAACCGGGTGATAGGGTCGCGCGCCCTGCGCCGCATGAGTCCGCAGGCTAGGCGACCTCGGCGCAGGAGCGAAGCGATGAAACTCGGCGTGCACATCGGCTACTGGGGCCTCGGCCTGAGCGCGGAGGAGCAGCTCAAGCTCGTGCGCGAGGCGGAGTCGCTCGGCTACGACTCGGTCTGGAGCGCGGAGGCCTACGGGTCCGACGCGGCCACGATCCTCGGCTGGCTCGCGCAGGCCACGGAGACGATCAAGCTCGGCTCGGCGATCTTCCAGATGCCCGGCCGCTCGGCCGCCATGACGGCCATGACCGCCGCCACGCTCGACCAGCTCTCCAACGGCCGGATGCTGCTCGGCATCGGCTCCAGCGGCCCGCAGGTGGCCGAGGGCTGGCACGGCCAGCGCTTCGCCCGCCAGCTCCAGCGCACGCGCGAGTACGTCGCGGTCGTGCGCAAGGCGCTGGCCCGCGAGCGGCTGGAGTTCAAGGGCGAGACGCTCGAGCTGCCGCTGCCCGACGGCCCGGGCAAGGCGCTCAAGCTCACGATCGCGCCCGTGCAGGAGCGGATCCCGATCTACCTGGCCGCGATCGGGCCCAAGAACACCACGCTGGCCGCCGAGATCGCCGACGGCTGGATCCCGACGCTGTTCTCGCCCGAGCACGTCGGCGAGTTCCGCCCGCTGCTGGAGGAGGGCTTCGGCCGCGCCGGCGACGGCAAGGGCTTCGACGACTTCGACATCGCCCCGAGCGTCAACGTGATGGTCGCCGACGACATCGGCTCGGCCCGCGACGCGATGCGCCACTACGTCGCGCTCTACGTGGGCGGGATGGGCTCGCGCAAGCAGAACTTCTACAACGCGCTCGTCCAGCGCTACGGCTTCGAGGACGCCGCGCGCGAGGTCCAGGACCTCTACCTGGAGGGCAAGAAGGACGAGGCCGCCGCCGCGCTGCCGGGCGAGCTGATCGACACGGTCACGCTGTGCGGCCCCGCCGACGTGGTGCGGGAGCGGATCGGGATCTACCGCGACGCCGGCGTCGGAACGCTGATGGTCGCCCCGATGGCGTGGACGTTCGAGGACCGCCTGGCCCAGCTGCGCCAGGTGGCCGAACTCGCATCTTGAAGGTCTTCCTCGGCGCGTTCGGCGACGCGGGGCACGCGTTCCCGATGCTGGCGCTCGGGTCCGCGCTCGTCGCGCGCGGGCACGAGGTCCACTTCGAGACGTGGAAGCGCTGGCGCGAGCACGCCGAGGCGGCCGGGATCCACTTCGCCGACGCGCCGGAGTACCAGGTCTTCCCCACCCCCTCGGCCAAGCACCTCAAGCCCTACGCGGCGGCGGTCAAGGCGGCGCGGGAGACGAGCGAGATGGTGGCCAAGATCGCGCCCGACATCGCGGTCGCGGACATCATGACCCCGGCGGCGGCGCTGGCGGCCGAGTGCGCCGGCGTGCCGGTGGCCACGCTCGTCCCGCACGTCTACCCGCACATGGCGCCGGGCTTCCCGATCTACTCGATCGGCGCGCGGCTGCCGCGCACCCGGCTCGGGGCGCGGATCTGGGAGCGGGCCAACGAGCGCTTCGTCGAGCCGGCGCTGCGCCAGGGCCGCGACCAGCTCAACGAGTCGCGCCGCCGGCTCGGCCTGCCGCCGCGCGAGTGGGTGCACACGATGCTCTCGCACGAGCTGACGCTCGTCGCCACCCTGCCGCAGCTCGAGTACCCGCGCGAGTGGCCGGCCTGGGCGCGCGTCGTGGGGCCGCTGATGTGGGAGCCGCCGGGCGAGAAGGTCGAGCCGCCGCCGGGCGACGGGCCGGTGGTCCTCGTCGCGCCCTCGACCGCCCAGGACCGCGAGCACCGGCTGCTGCGCGCCGCGCTCGAGGGGCTCGCAGGCGAGCCCGTGCGCGTGATCGCGACCTGGAACGGCCGCGAGCCCGACCCGCCGATCGCGCCGCCTTCGAACGCCGTGCTGGTGCCATGGCTGTCGTACTCGCAGACGATGCCGGCCTGCGACGTCGTGGTCTGCCACGGCGGCCACGGGACGCTCGTGCGAGCGCTGGCCAACGGCTGCCCGGTCGTCGTCTGCCCGGCGGTGGGCGACATGGCCGAGAACGCCTCGCGGGTCGACTGGGCCGGCGTGGGCGTGCGGCTCCCCCGCCGCTACGCGACACCGCGCGGCGTGCGCGCGGCCGTCGGCCGGGTCCTGCGTGAGCCGCGGTTGCGGGAGCGCGCGACGGAGGTGGCGCGCTGGGTGGCGGACAACGACGCCGGCGCGCGTGCGGTCGCGGAGCTCGAAGCCTGGGCGGGCCTCAGTGCGAGACCCAGGCGTCCGGCGCCTCGGTGAGCTCGCGGACGTTCGCGGGCAGCTCGCCCGCGGCGACGTCGGCGAGCGTGACCTGCTCGAGCACCGAGCGCAGCGAGGCGCGCACCGCCACCCAGACCTCGCGCAGCGGCTCCGAGCGCCCCTTGAAGTCCAGCGTCTCCGGGCGCTGGCCGGACACGCCGGCCAGCGGGCCGTCGATCGCGCGGATCACGTCGGCCAGCGTGATCTCCTCGGGCGCGCGGGCGAGCTTGTAGCCGCCGTCGGCGCCGCGGCGGCTCTCGACGATCCCAGCGTGGCGCAGCTGGAGCAGGATGTTCTCGAGGAAGCGCAGCGGGATCGACTGGCTCGTCGCCAGCCGCTCGCCCTTCACGGGGTTGCCGTCGGGCGCGGCGGCGGCGAGCTCCACCGCCGCCCGCAGGGCGTAGTCCGTCTTGGCCGAGACCCGCATGTCGCGCGTAGCCTACGTGGCGGGAAGGCTGACCGGCTCGACGCGCACGTGGACGATCTGGCCCTCGGCCAGCTCGAGCAGGTCGGCCTCGGCGCGCGAGAGCTGCGCGGAGAGCTTCTCGCCCTCCCCCAGCTCCAGCTCGGCCCGGACCTCGAAGCCCAGCCGCGCGAGCCGGACGACCTCGGCCGGCTGGGTGCCCTCACCGGGGTGCTCGAAGACCTGGACGTCATGCGGGCGCACGAGCTTGCCGGCGACCTTCGTGACCGGGCCGACGAACGACATCACGAACTCGCTGGCCGGGCTGTCGTAGACCTCCTGCGGCGCGGCGGACTGCTCGACGCGGCCCTCGTTGATGACCACGACCTGCTCGGAGATCTCGAGCGCCTCCTCCTGATCGTGGGTGACGAAGATCGTCGTCACGTGGACCTCGTCGTGCAGGCGGCGCAGCCAGGCGCGCAGCTCCTCGCGCACGCGGGCGTCGAGGGCGCCGAAGGGCTCGTCGAGCAGCAGCACCTGCGGCTCGACGGCGAGCGCGCGGGCGAGCGCCATCCGCTGGCGCTGGCCGCCCGAGAGCTGGCTCGGGTAGCGCTTGCCGAGGTGCGAGAGCCCGACGAGGTCCAGCAGCTCCTGGACCTTGGTCTTGATCTCGGCCTTCGGGCGCTTCTTGACGGCCAGGCCGAAGCCGACGTTGTCGGCCACGGTCATGTGCTTGAACGCGGCGTAGTGCTGGAAGACGAAGCCGACCTCGCGCCGCTGCGGCGGGTGGTTCGTCACCTCCTGATCGCCGATGATCACGGTGCCCGAGTCGGGCTCCTCGAGGCCGGCGATCACGCGCAGCAGCGTCGACTTGCCGCCGCCGGAGGGGCCGAGCAGCGCCGTCAGCGACCCGTCGCGCACGCTGACGCTGACGTCGTCGAGCGCGGCGAAGTCGCCGTAGCGCTTGGTCACGTTGCGGGCTTCGATTCCCATGGTCAGTGGTCCCTGTGTCGTCGCTGGAGGATGGTCATGAGCGCGAGCACCGCGACGGCGATCAGCGCGAGCACGAGCGCGGCGGCGTAGGCGCCCGCGATGTCGAGCGACTGGAAGCGGTCCTCGACGTAGAGGGTCAGGGTCTCCGTGCGGCCGGAGATCTTGCCGGACACGATCGCGACGGCGCCGAACTCGCCGAGCGCCCGCGCGGTGGCCAGGATGATCCCGTAGGTCAGGCCCCAGCGGATCGTGGGGAGCGTGATGCGGCGCAGGATCTGGAACGAGTTGGCGCCCAGCGTCGCGGCGGCCTGCTCCTGGTCGACGCCCTCCTCGCGCAGCACGGGCTCCACCTCGCGCACCACGAACGGCAGCGAGACGAAGATCGTGGCCAGGATCATGCCCGGCGTCGAGAAGATGACGCTGGTGGAGGCGAACCAGCCCTCGTGGCCCCAGACGAGGATCAGCGCGAGGCCGACCACGACCGGCGAGATCGCGAACGGCAGGTCGACGATCGCGTCCAGGATGCGCTTGCCGCGGAACTCGTAGCGCGCCAGCAGCCACGCGCAGGCCACGCCGAAGACGGCGTTGAGCGGGACCGCGATCAGCGCGATCACGCACGTCAGGTAGAACGCGTGCTGGGCCGGCGGCGTGGTCACGGCGTCCCAGGCGGGGCCGATCCCGTTCTCCAGGGCGCGGTAGAAGACCATCCCGACCGGGACGACCAGCAGCAGCGCCAGGTAGCCGAGCGCGACGACCCGCAGCGTGAGGCGGCCGGCCGTCACTGCGCCTTCTCCGCCCGGCGGGCCCAGTAGGAGATGCCCAGCAGCGCCACGAAGGAGATCGCGAGCAGCACGACGCTGACGGCGGCGGCCGACGTGGTCGCGTCGCTCTCGATGCGCGAGTAGACGAACACGGAGGCCATCTCCGTCTTGAACGGGATGTTGCCGCTGATGAGCACGATCGCGCCGAACTCGCCGACCGCGCGGCCGAACGCGAGCGCGACGCCGGCGAGGATCGCCGGGCGCAGCGCGGGCAGGATGATCCGGCGGAACGTGTGGATCGGGCCCGCGCCGAGCGAGGCCGCGGCCTGCTCTGCCTCCCGGTCGAGGCTGATCAGCACGGGCTGGACGGCCCGCACCACGAACGGCAGCGTCACGAACAGCAGCGCCAGCGCGACGCCGGCCTGCGTGTAGGCGACGTTGATCCCGACCGGGCTCGTGTTGCCGTAGAGCGCGAGCAGCGTCAGGCCGGCGACGATCGTCGGCAGGGCGAAGGGCAGGTCGATCAGGCCGTTGACCAGCGACTTGCCGCGGAAGTCGTCGCGCACGAGGACCCAAGCGATCAGCACGCCCATCACGGCGTCGATCGCCGCGACGATCAGCGAGATCACCAGCGTGAGCCGCATCGCGGCGACCGCCTGGGGGTTGGTGATCGCGTCCCAGAACTCGGCGAAGCCGTCGTCGAAGGAGCGCACGACGACGGCCGCGAGCGGGATCAGCACGATCAGCGTCAGCCACGCGACGCTGAGCCCGCCCACGACGAGCGGACCGCTCCGGACGCGGCGAACGCCCGCCGGCCTTGGGGCCGGGCGGGCGCTCGTCTGCGGAGCCTCGACTACGGGTGCGTCACTTGGCGGTGCTGACACCGAGGTCCTGTTCGATCTTGGCTACGGCGCCGTTCTCCGGGTCGAAGAAGTCGGCGTTGACCTTGTCCCAGCCGCCGAACTCGTCGATCTCGAAGAGCTTCTTCGGGTCGGGGTAGGTCGACTTGTCGACCTGCTCGGGGATGATGCTCCGGTAGCCCTTGGAGGCGTAGATCCTCTGGGCCTCCGGGGTCTTGAGGAAGTCCAGGAAGGCCTTGGCCTTCTCGGGCGGCTTGGCCTCCTTGGTCACCGCGGCCGGGTTCTCGATCAGGATCGTCTCGTCCGGGATGACGTAGTCGAGGTCGACGTCGGCCCGCTGGGCGGTGATCGCCTCGTTCTCGTAGGAGATCAGCACGTCGCCCTTGCCGCCGGAGAAGGTGGCCAGCGCCTCGCGGGCGGACTTGTCCTGGACCGGGGTGTTCTGCAGGAGCCTCTTGAGGTAGTCCAGCGCCTCCTGCTCGGACCTGCCCTGCTCGAGCTGGGCGCCGTAGGCGGCCATCAGGTTCCACTTCGCGCCACCCGAGGTGAACGGGTTCGGCGTGATGACCTCGACGCCCTCCTTGGTCAGGTCGTCCCAGGTCCTGATGTTCTCGGGGTTGCCCTTGCGGACCGCGAACACCACGACGGAGTTGGTGACGAAGCCGTCCGTGTCGTCGTCGGCCCAGTCGGCCTCGACGATGCCGGGCTCGACGAGCTTGTCCACGTCGGGCGCGAGGCTCAGCGCGACGACGTCGGCCGGGAGGCCGGACTCGACGGCGCGCGCCTGGTCGCCGGAGGCGCCGTAGGACTGCGTGAACTTCACGTCCTTGCCCGCGGGCGTCTTGTTGAAGGCCGGGATCAGATCCTCGTAGGCCTCCTTCGGGGTCGAGTAGGCGACGAGCGAGATCTCGCCACCGCTGCCGTCGCCGCCGGCAGCCTCGCCCTCCGCGGCGGGCCCGCCGCAGCCGCTCAGGACCGCAAGGCCGAGCACGGCGAGCAGGAGCCCGAGAACGGGCTTCAGGAGTCGGGGCACGGGTTTCTCCATTAGATCGGTCGACATGGTGCGACCGGCATTATGCACCAAGTCGATCGAGAACGAAGAGTTATGTTCCGTCCGGCCCTCGCCGCCGCGGCGCAGAGCCACAGAACGAGAACGAGGCGCCCGCCGGGCGCCTCGTGAAGAAGAGAAGTCGGGTCTTTCCGGACCCTCGGAAAGCTCCGGGGGTGGGATTCGAACCCACAACACTCGGTTAACAGCCGAATGTCTGCCGTTGAATTACCCCGGACCGCGTGCCTCCGCGGAGGCGCTGGTCAAGAGTATCGGCAAGCGGCGGGACGAGCAGCGAGCCCGCCCTCCACCTTCGCGTGACAGTTCGCGCACAGCAGTACGCACTTGCGGGCCTCGGCCCGCGCCGCGGAGAGCGATCGGGTTACGCCCTGGCGGCTCAGCGAGAACGACTTCTCGGCCGGCTCGACGATGGTGGAACTGGAGGGCGCCGATGTACGCATCGAACCCGCAGAGTCGCGCAATTGCCACCCGCCTCGTCCACGAGGATCTCCTTGATGCGGCGACGCCGCGCGCCACGGCCTCGCGTTGCAGCGCGGCAGCGATACCGCCCCACGCCCGCGCGTACGAACTCGTCCACCCGTGGATCGAGCACTCGCGCACGAGCCCGCCGGCTTCGGGCCGCCCCGGAGCGAGTACCGGGATCGGTCTTCAGCCCGTGTGTCCGGAGCCAATGCTGGATGGTGGCCGGGCTCCGGTCCAGGCGGCGGCGATCTGGCGGATTGAGAGCCGCTCCTCCACGAGCTCGGTGAGGATCTCGCGGTCGATCGGCCCCCGCGCGGCGTGACGGGCCGCGTGGGGTGAGGTCAGGCCGTGCTTGTTGACCCAGTAGCCAACGGTGGAGGGCGCCTTTCCGGCCTCGTGGGCGATCGACTCGATGGAGCGGCCGGATTCGAGTCTCGATCTCAGCCAGTCCGCCTCCATGACACGAACACTAGTTCGTGTTGCGGACAGAACTTTGGCCCTACGTCAGGCGGTGGCGGATGGCGTCGAGGACGACCTGGCGCTCGGTGGCGAGCTCTCGCATGCCCTCTCCCCCGCTGACTCGGGCGCCCGCGATGAGGCGGTCGAGGCGCGAGAGGTCGAGCTGGAGGGCCTCGAGCTCGAGCTTGGCCGGGGTGGCCTCGAGCTGGCCGGCGCGGATGACGAGCTCGGCCACGAGGCGGGCCAGCGGCTCGTCTCCCGGGGGGAGGTCTGCGGCCGGGGTGCGCAGGCGGCCGCGGAGGTACTCGGCGGCGCGGCGGGTCATCGGGGCGGAGAAGAGGTCGTCGAGATCGACCTCGGCGAGGCGCTGCTCGCCCTCGGCGGGCAGTGCGAGGCAGTAGGCCAGGAACGCGCGCTCGGTCTGCTCGCGGCGGTCGAGGACCTTGTGGGCGCCGTTGGGGCCGCGCAAGCCCTCCTCGGGCCCCGGGTCCTCGTGGATGACCGGCGCGTCCTCCCACTGGGGGGTGCTATCGGCGGGCGCGGGGCGGCGTGCGGCGGCGGCCTGGTCGCGCTTGCGGCGCTCGGCCGCGGCGAATTCGGCGGCCTGGGCCGCGCGGCGGCGGCGGGCCGGGTCGGCGATCACGCTCTCCACGAGCGTGGCGGGAACGTTGAGGCGGTCGGAGACCAGCTTGACGAGCTCGGAGCGCAGCACGCTGGGGCCCAGCGGCGCGATCGCCTCCGCGGCGAGGCTGAGTGCAGCGTCGCGCGCGTCGGTGCCGGTCAGGTCGCCGTCCAGGGCGCGCTCCACCTGGTAGTGCGGAACGGCCACGGCCTCGTCGAGCAGCCGCCGCATCGCGTCGGCGCCGTCGGCCTGCACGACGTCGGCCGGGTCCTGCCCCGTCGGCAGGCGGACGATCCGGAAGTCCACCTTGGTGCCCATCCGGCGGTCTGAGTTGTGCTCGGCCAGGCCTTCGAGGCCGCGGCCGACGGCCTTCTGCCCGGCCGCGTCCGGGTCCTGGCAGAACAGCACCTTCGGCGCCAGCCGCGCGAGCGCGTCCACCTGCTGGGGCGTCAGCGCCGTGCCCATCGAGCACACCGCCTCGGGCACGCCTGCCTGCCGCAGCGCGATCACGTCGGTGTAGCCCTCGACGAGCACCACGCGGCCCGCCTTCGCCGCCGCCGCGCGGGCGAGGTCGGCGCCGTAGACCATCCGGCCCTTGTGGAAGATTTCGCCGTCGGAGGTGTTGAGGTACTTGGGCTGCTGGCCCTCCCCCAGCGCCCGCGCGCCGAACCCGAGCACGCGGCCGCGCTCGTCGGCCAGCGGGAACATGATCCGCCCGCGGAAGCGGTCGAACAGCCCGCTGCCGTCGCGCGAGCGCGAGGCCAGCCCGGCCGTCAGCAGCTCCTCCTCCGAGAAGCCGGCCGTGCGCGAGGCCATCAGCACACGGTCCCAGCGCGAGGGCGAGTAGCCGACCCGGAACTCGCGCAGGGTCGCCTCGTCGAGCCCGCGGCCGAGCAGGTACTCGCGCGCGCCGGACGCCTCGCCCGACTCCCACAGCACGCGCACGTAGTAGGCGGCGGTTCGCTCGAGCAGCGCGAGCAGCCGGTCGCGCCGCACGCGCTTCGCCGCGTCGCGCGGATCCTCGCTCTCGCGCTCGAGCTCGACGGCGGCGCGCTCGGCCAGCCACTCCAGCGCGGCGCCGAAGTCCAGCCCCTCCGTCTCCATCACGAACGAGAAGACGTCGCCGCCCGCGCCGCAGCCGAAGCAGTGGTAGAGCTTCTCCACGGGGTCGATGCCGAACGACGGCGTCCGCTCCTCGTGGAACGGGCACAGGCCCTGGAGCCGGTTCGTGCCCGCGCGCTTGAGCTCGGTGCGCGCGCCCACGAGCTCCGCGAAGTCGATCGCGTCGCGGACCTTCTCGCGGGACTCCTGGGTGTAGCGGGCCATGGCTACGCCACGAAGCCCCGCGGCACGAAGCGCTCGGACCAGGCGCGGATCGCGAAGCGGTCGGTCATCCCGGCCAGGTAGTCGATCACGCGGTCGGCCTCCGAGGCGCCCGGGACGCCCTCGGGCAGCTCCTCCGGGTGCTCGCAGTACCAGCGGAACAGTCCGCGCAGCACCCGCTCGATCTTCGCGTGCTCGGCGCGCGCGGCCGGGCCGAGATAGACGCTCTCGAACATGAACGTGCGCAGCCGCAGCATCGCGGGGCCCACGACGTCGCCCTGCACGATGTCCCCGGCCCGCTCGGAGTGCTCCACGAGGTCGTGCACCAGCGTGTCGATCCGGCGCGAGCCCGTGTCCCCCAGGACCGCGATCTCCTCCTGAGGGAGGTCGCCGAGCACGAGCACGCCGGCCCGCAGCGCGTCGTCGATGTCGTGGTTGATGTAGGCGATCCGGTCCACCAGCCGGACGATCTTGCCCTCCAGCGTCGCGGGCTCCCCCGCCCCGGAGCTGTGCCGAAGGATCCCGTCGCGGACCGGCTCGGTGAGGTTGAGGTCCTCCAGCACGTCGACCACCCGCAGCGAGTGCTCGTTGTGGCGGAAGCCGACCCCGAAGCGCTCGCGCCGGCAGGAGTCCAGCACGTTCTCGCCGATGTGCCCGAACGGCGGGTGCCCGACGTCGTGCCCCAGGCCGATCGCCTCCACCAGGTCCTCGTTGAGGGCCAGCGCACGCGCGACGGTGCGCGAGATCATCGTCGCCTCGAGCGTGTGGGTGAGCCGCGTCCGGTAGTGATCGCCCTCCGGCGCCACGAACACCTGGGTCTTGTGCTTCAGCCGCCGGAAGGCCTTGGAGTGGACGATCCGGTCACGGTCCCGCTGGAAGGGCGTGCGCAGCGTGCATTCCTCCTCCTCGCGGAGGCGGCGGACCGGATGCGGCGGCGTGGCGAGCACACGCCAATGATGACGGCCGCAACGGAAGGTTCGGCGGGCGCCGCGGAGTTAAGTCACGAAGAATGCGCAATCTGGGCCTGCGCCGCCGCGACCCGGGCGATCGGCACCCGGAAGGTCGAGCAGGAGACGTAGTCCAGCCCTGCCATGTGGAAGAAGTCGATCGACTCCGGATCGCCGCCGTGCTCGCCGCAGATCCCGAGCTTGAGGTCCTGGCGCGCCTCGCGCCCGACCCACGCCGCCAGGCGCACGAGCCAGCCCACGCCGGGCTTGTCGATCGTCTCGAACGGCGAGCGGTCGATGATCTTGCGCTGCATGTAGACCGGCACGAACTTCGACTCCACGTCGTCGCGAGAGAAGCCCAGGGCCGTCTGCGTGAGGTCGTTGGTGCCGAAGGAGAAGAAGTCCGCGTGCTTGGCGATCCGGTCGGCCACGAAGCACGCCCGCGGCAGCTCGATCATCGTCCCGACCGTGTAGTCCTCGCCCTCGCGCATGTCCTGCTCGTCGGCGATGCGCACCACCAGCTCGCGCAGGATCTCCAGCTCCTGCTCGTAGTCGATGAGCGGGATCATCACCTCGACGTGCGGTGAGTCGCCAGAGCTGTCGCGCACGGCCTTGGCGGCGCGCATGATCGCCTCGACCTGCATCTCGTAGATCTCGGGCATCAGGATCCCGAGCCGGCAGCCGCGCGTGCCGAGCATCGGGTTCTCCTCGTGGATCTCCTCGACGCGCGCGAGCGTGCGCTCGAGCTGCTGGAGATCGTCCGTGCACTCGATCCGCGCGCGCTCGACCTGCGCTCGCAGGTCGGGCAGGTTCTTGAGGAACTCGTGGAGCGGCGGGTCCAGCAGCCGGATCGTCACGGGCAGCCCGGCCATCGCCTCGAACAGCCCCTCGAAGTCCTCCTGCTGATGCGGCAGCAGCTCGGCGAGCGCCTCGCGCCGGGAGTCCTCGTCGTCGGCCATGATCATCGCCCGCATCTTGGGCTGGCGGTCCTCGGCCATGAACATGTGCTCGGTCCGGCACAGGCCGATGCCCTCGGCGCCCAGCTCGCGGGCCTTCTTGGCGTCCTCGGGCGTGTCCGCGTTGGCGCGCACGCCCAGCCGCCGGATCTCGTCGGACCACTCGAGCACCGTGTCGAAGTACTCGGTCGTCTCGGCCTCCACCAGCGGCACGTCCTCGAGCGTGACGCAGCCCTTCGTGCCGTCGATCGCGATCCGATCGCCCTCGGAGATGGTGGTCGCCCCCACGCGGATCTCCCCGGCCTTGAGGTCGATCGTGAGCTCGCCGGCGCCGACCACCGCCGGGCGCCCCATGCCGCGCGCCACCAGCGCCGCGTGCGAGGCCTTGCCGCCCTCCGAGGTCAGGATCCCCTTGGCGGCGTGGAAGCCCGCCACGTCGTCGGCCTCGGTGAACGGGCGCACGAGGATCACGTCGCGCCCTTCCTCGCCCGCCGCTACCGCGTCCGCCGCGGTGAACACCACCTCGCCCTTGGCGGCGCCCGGCGAGGCCGCGACGCCGCTGGCCAGCACCTCGAAGTCGGCCTTGGGGTCGAACGTCGGATGCAGCAGCGCGTCGAGCGAGCTCGGATCGATCGTCGCGATCGCCTCCTCGCGCGTGAGCAGCTCCTCGGACACCGCGTCGACCGCGAACCGCACCGCCGCCTGCGCCGGGCGCTTGGCGTTGCGGGTCTGGAGCATGAACAGCTGCCCCTCCTCGACGGTGAACTCCGTGTCCTGCATGTCCTTGTAGTGCGCCTCGAGCGTGCGCAGGATCTCCATCAGCTGCTCGTGCGCCTCGGGCAGCTTGTCGGCCATCTCGGCGATGTCGAGCGTGTTCCGCACGCCGGACACCACGTCCTCGCCCTGCGCGTTCACGAGGAAGTCGCCGCTCGGCTCGGGCGCGCCGGTGACCTCGTCGCGCGAGAACGCCACGCCGGAGCCCGACGTGTCGCCCTTGTTGCCGAACACCATCTGCTGCACGTTGACCGCGGTGCCCCAGTCGTCGGGGATGCGGTTCAGCCGCCGGTAGGAGACCGCGCGCTCGCCCGTCCAGGAGTCGAACACGGCGCGGATCGCCTGCCGCAGCTGCTCCTGGGGGTCCTGCGGGAACTCGTAGAGCCCCTTGAAGGTCTCCGTCAGCTCCTTCAGCGCGTCGACGTCGAGCTCGGTGTCGTCCTTGACGCCGCGATCGTCCTTGATCTTCTTGATCGCGTCCTCGAACTCCTCCCCCTTGATGCCGTGCGAGACGTTGCCGAACATCTGCACGAAGCGCCGGTAGGAGTCCCAGGCGAAGCGCTCGTTCTCGGTCGCGCGCGCGAGGCCCTCGACGGAGGTGTCGTTGAGGCCCAGGTTGAGGACGGTGTCGAGCATCCCCGGCATCGACTCGCGCGCGCCGGAGCGCACGGAGACCAGCAGCGGGTCCTCGTCGTCGCCGAGCTGCTTGCCGGCGCTCTCCTGCAGGCGCTCGAGCGCCTCCTCCACCTGCTCGGCCATCCCGTCGGGCTCCGTCTGGCCGTCGCGCATGTAGGCGACGCACGCCTCCGTGGTGATCGTGAAGCCCGCGGGGACGCGGTCCTCGCCGAGGACCCGCGTCATCTCCGCCACGTTCGCGCCCTTGCCGCCGAGCAGCTCGCGCATGTCCTTCGAGCCCTCGGAGAAGTCGTAGACCCACTGCGTCATGCGCGCGACCCTACCGAGCGGAGGCGCACGTGCGCGTGATGCTCCAAGGTCTCGGAGATCGCCCGATCGGCCTGCTGCAGAGCCGCTGCGGGGGCCTCCGGCGCCTCGGCCAGCGGGCGGCCGAGCGCCGCCACGAGGAAGTCGTGGCCCTCTTGGGAGAGCGCGAAGGAGCCGGCCTCGCACGACGCGCACACGACGCCGCCCGCGGCGCCCGAGAAGCCGACGAGGTGCTCCGGCTCCCCGCAGGAGGCGCAGCTGGCCAGGTGCGGCGCGAAGCCGGCCGCCAGCAGCAGCTTCAGGCGGAAGGCGAGCGCGTTGGCGCGCGTGGCGCTCGCGGGCGCGCTGTCCAGCAGCGCGAGCTGGTTGGCGAGCAGGTGGTAGACGCCGGCGTGCGGCTCGCCGTCGCCGAACAGCCGGCCGACCGCGTCGCAGGCCCGCGAGGCGCCGTCGATCGACGCCCCGTGCTCGCGCAGCCGCGGGTGGCCGGCGATCGTCTCCGCGCTCGTGACCGTCAGCAGGTCGCTCTTGCCCTCATAGAGCACGAGGTTGAGGCGGAAGAACGGCTCCAGGCGTCCGCCGAAGCGCGACTTGGCGCGCCGGACCCCCTTGGCGATGGCGCTCACGCGCCCGCGTTCCGGGGTATAGAGGTGCAGGACCCGGTCGGCCTCCCCGTAGCGGATGCCGCGCAGCACGATCGCCTCCGTCTTCAGGGAGCCGGGCATCTGGGTACTACACTTAGTGAAGTAATGAGTCGGATCACGGTCTACACCACTGAGCCCTGCGGCTATTGCCGCGTCGCCAAAGCCCTGCTCGCCAAGCGCAACGTCCCCTACGAGGAGATCAACCTCGCCAAGGACCCCGAAGGCCGCGCGGAGCTCGTGCGCATGACCGGGATGATGACGTTCCCCCAGGTCGTCATCGACGGCGAGCCGATCGGCGGCTACCAGGAGCTCGTCGCGGCCGACCGCGACGGCCGCCTGCGGGACTTCAGCGAAGCCGCCGCCTGACCAGGGCCGAGACGTCGTAGAGGCTCACCGCCGCCTCGGCCGCGGCTGGCAGCGCTCGCAGACGTAGGTCCCGCGGCCCGCGGCGCGCAGCTTGCGCACGGGCCGGCCGCAGTTCAGGCACCCCTCGCCCTCGCGCAGGTGGATGAGGAACTCGTTCTGGAAGGTGCCGCTGACGCCGTAGGGGTCGCGGAAGTCGTCGATCGTGGCGCCCTTGGCCGCGATGCCGGCCTCCAGCGAGGCGACCACCGCGTCGCGCAGCGCGGCGCACTGCGCGCGCGTGAGCCGGTTCGCCGGGCGCAGCGGGTGGATGCGCGCCCGGAACAGCGCCTCGTCGGCGTAGATGTTGCCGACGCCGGCGACCCGCTTCTGGTCGAGCAGGAACGCCTTGATCGGCGCTCGCGACGCGCGCGCGAGGGCGTGCAGGTGCTCGGCGGTGAAGTCCTCCTCGAGCGGCTCCACGCCCAGCCGCGCGGCCAGGAAGGCCTCCAGCGCGTCCTCCCCCAGCGCCAGCTCGCCCGTGCCGAAGCGGCGCGGATCGGTGAACGCGAGCCGGTGGTCGCCGAGCTCGAACCAGACGCGGTTGTGCGCCGGCTCGGCGGGATCGAGCAGCAGCGTGCCGGTCATGCGCAGGTGCACGAGCAGGTACGCCTCGCCCTCCAGCGCCCAGATCAGGTACTTGCCGCGGCGGCCCAGCCGCTCGACCGTGCGGCCCTCGAGCGCGTCGGCGAGCTCGCGCGGCGCCAGCGGCCGGCTCCAGCGCGGGTCGAGGATCTCCAGCCGCTCGAGCGTGCGCCCCTCGACATGGGGCGCCAGGTTGCGGCGGATCGTCTCGACCTCGGGCAGCTCGGGCATCTGCGTCCCAGGCTAGGGGGCGAACGGGTCGACGACCGCGCGCGTGACGATCCAGCGGCGCAGGTCGCGCTCGAGGGCCATCAGTCCGATCCCGAGGCTCTGGCGCACCGCCGCGGCCGTCAGCTCGGCGCCCTCCGGTTCGGCGAGGGCGTCGTCGTTGAAGGCGTCGTAGAGGCGCAGGAAGCGCTTGCGGCCGAAGCGCTCGACGATGTAGAAGGACGCCGCGGAGCTGTATGCGTAGGCCGCCGACTGCCCCTCGCCGCCGAGGCGGCCGATCGCGCCGGGCGCCGACAGGCCCGTCAGGGTCAGCGCGCGGCGCGAGACCGCGCCGGCGTCGCCCGCCACGTAGCGGGCCGCGTCGCCGACCCGGCGGTCGCCTGAGACGTAGAGCGCGATCCCCTCGACGAGCCAGCCCGGCGTGCGCCCCGAGGTGTGGCCCGCGAGCGCCGCGTGGGTCAGCTCGTGGGTCACGACCCGCGCGCGGCCGTCGGGGTCGAGCGATGCGAACGGCGGCCAGACGACGAGCAGCCGCTGCGAGGAGACCTGCACCACGCGGTCCGCGGGCCCCTGCTCGCGCACCGCGGAGTCCGAGATCGCCGCCAGCGTCGCGACGCCGCGGATCCCGGTCGTCATCTGCCGCGCCCCGGCGGCGTCCGCCGCGACCACGACGAGGTAGCGGCGGCGCAGGACGCCCTTGACGAGCACGTCGCGCATGCGCTCGTAGCCGGCCTCGAGCGCCTCGTCGAGGCCGTCGGTGGAGAGCGCGGCCGGCGCCAGGATCGTGAAATGCGGGCTGCGGCGCGCCCCGTAGCGGGTGACCTCCCACGGGTGGTGGGAGCGGCGGCTGGTGCTCGAGGCGACCCGCCAGCCCTGTTCGCCACGCTCGGCGCGCAGCGTGCGGTCGGCCTCGAATTGCCCGCGGACCCCTGCGATCGCGTAGACCGAGCGGACCTCGAGCACGGCGCGGTCGCCCTCGACATCGATCGAGCGCGGGATGAACGCCACGCGCCGCAGCGGCAGCTCGCCCGCGTTGCGCGCCTCGGCGCGGTCGCGGCGGCGCTGGGCGCCGAGGGCGGTGGCTGCCAGGCGCCGGGCGTCGCCGGCCTGCAGCGCCTTCGCGCGGCGCTCGAGCAGCGCGCTGAGCTGCGCCTCGGCGCTCGACGGCTTCGGCGAGTCGGTGCCCCGCGCGCCCGTCCCGTCCGGCCCGCCGCCGCCGGAGCCGCTGCAGCCCGCGAGCACGAGCAGCGCGGCCAGGGCGGCACGGCGCCTCACGGCACGAACGAGGTGCCCGGGAGCTCCGCGTCGCGCCCGGCGAGCCAGCGCAGCACGGACGCGCCGACGTCCGCGAACGGCCCGTCGTGGCGGCGGCCGTGGTGGCCCTCGAAGGCCGCCAGCAGCGGGACGTGCTCGCGCGAGTGGTCGGTGCCCGGCGTCGTCGGGTCGCAGCCGTGGTCGGCGGTGAGGACGAGCAGGTCGCGCGCCGGGTCCAGCCGCTCCTGCCACGTCGCGACGGCCGCGTCGATCACGCGCAGGGCCTCGTGGAAGCCCTCTACGTCTCCACGGTGCCCGTACACCTGGTCGGTCTCGACCAGGTTGGTGAACACGAAGCCGCCGTCGAGCTCGTCCATCAGGCTCGTCGTGGCGTCGATCGCCGCGGGGTTGGTGGCGCCCTTGTGCTCGTGGTCGACGCCGACGCCCGCGAACACCTGGCCGATCTTGCCGACCGTGTGGGTGGCGATGCCATCGGCCTGCAGCTCCTCCAGATACGAGCGGCCGGGAGGCGGCAGCGCGATGTCCTTGCGGCCCTGGGTGCGCTCGAAGGCGCCCGGCTCGCCGCGGAACGGGCGGGCGATGATGCGGCCCACCGCGTGCTCGCCCTGCATGATCTCCCTTGCCACCGCGCAGGCGGCGTAGAGCTCGGCGGGCGGGACCTCGTCGACATGCGCGGCGATCTGCAGGACCGAGTCGGCGGAGGTGTAGACGATCAGGTGGCCCGTCTTGAGGTGCTGCTCGCCGAAGTCGTCGATCACGGCGGTGCCGCTGTAGGGCTTGTTGCAGAGCACGCCGCGGCCCGTGCCGTTGATCAGCTGGTCGACGATCTCCTCCGGGAACCCGTCCGGGTAGGTGCGCAGCGGCACCGGCGTGATCGCGCCCATCAGCTCCCAGTGGCCCGTGATCGTGTCCTTGCCCGGCCCCTGCGGGTGCAGCCGGCCGTGCAGGACGGGGTCCGGCGAGGGCGGCACGCCGACGAGCGGCAGCGCGGAGCCGAGCCCGAGCGCCCCCATCACCGGGATGTCGAGCCCGCCCGACGCCTCGGCCACGTGCCCGAGCGTGTTCGCGCCCGCGTCGCCGTACTCGGCGGAGTCGGGCAGCTCCCCGGCGCCACAGGCGTCGAGGACGATCACGAAGGCGCGGCGGTCGCTCACCGCCGCGATTCTAGGGGTGGAGACACCGATCATCGTGGATGTCTCGGCGCCGTGGGCCGAGACAGGGTCGATCGACCGCGCTTCCTCGTGGTGGCGTCACTTGGAACGCGGTCGATCGGCCCTGGCGAACGGCCACGGTGGCGAGACGCCGCGAGAATCGGTGTCTCCGCCCCTTAGGGGTGCAGCCGGTCCGCGGAGACGTGCGTGTAGAGCTGCGTCGTCGCGATGTCGGCGTGGCCGAGCATCTCCTGCAGGCTGCGCAGGTCGCAGCCGCCGGCCAGCAGGTGGGTCGCGAACGTGTGGCGCAGCGTGTGCGGGCTCATCTTCGAGGCCAGGCCGGCGGTGCGCGCGTGGCGCTGGACGATCTTGTAGAGCCCCTGGCGGGTCAGCCCGGCGCCGCGGTGATTGAGGAACAGCCGCGGCTCCAGCCGGTCGCCGGCGAGCCTGGGGCGCCCGCTCTGGAGGTAGAGCGCCAGCGCGCGGCCGGCGGTGGAGCCGATCGGGACGAGCCGCTCCTTGGAGCCCTTGCCGCGGGCGCGCAGGAGGCCGGCCTCCAGGTCGACGTCGGAGACGTCGAGCCCGGTCGCCTCGGAGGCGCGCAGGCCGCACGCGTACATGGTCTCCAGCAACGCGCGGTCGCGCAGCGACGCGGGGTCGGGCCCGGACGGCTGCTCGAGCAGGCGCGCGACCTCCTCGCGGCTGAGCACCTGCGGCAGCTTGCGGTCCTGGCGGGGTGCGCGCAGTTGTACGGTCGGGTCCTCGGCCAGCAGCTCCGTCCGCCGCAGGTGGCGGTAGAAGGAGCGCAGGCAGGCGACCTTGCGCTGCAGCGTGGCGGGCGCGACCGGGGGCCGCTCGCCGTCGCCCGTGGCGAGCGCGGAGACGAACGCCTCGATGTCGGCCGGTGCGACGCCGAGGGCGCTGCGGCCGGTCCGGTCGAGGTGGCTTCCGAACTGCTGGAGGTCGGAGCGGTACGCGTCGAGCGTGTTGCGCGAGAGACCGCGCTCGAACTCGAGGTAGGCGAGGAAGTCGAGCACGATCTGCTCGAACGGCTGAGGAGGAGCGACGACGGCCACGGCGGCTTCATTCGCCGCGCAGGGTCACTCGCCCTGCCGGTGCAACGCGACCTTCAGGCCGCGGCGGTCTCAGTCCGCGCTCGGCAGGCGGTCCCGCTCGGCGAGCAGCGCCTGCAGGCGGGCGAGCCCGATGATCGTCTTGGAGTCGGTCGAGCCGGCGATCAGCGCCTCGATGTCCTCGAGCGGGCGGACCTCGACGTCGATCCGCTCGTTCTCGTGCACCTCCGGGCGCTCGTCGACGTCGGAGAGCCCCGTGGCGAGGAAGAGATGCACCTGCTCGTTGGTGAAGCCCGGCGAGGTGTAGAAGCTGCCCAGCGGCTCCCAGTCGGCGGCTTCCTTGCCGATCTCCTCCGCGAGCTCGCGGACCGCCGTCTCCATCGGCTCCTCCCCCTCCTCGTCGAGCTTGCCCGCCGGGATCTCCAGCAGGTCCGGCTCACCGACCGCCTCGCGCGGCTGGCGGACGAGCCACAACTGGTCGCCGTCGAGCGCGACGATCCCGACCGCGCCGGTGTGCACGACGATCTCGCGCTCGGCGTCCTCGCCGTCCTCGTGGCGGAAGACCTCTTTGCGGACGCCGAAGAACTTCCCCTCGTAGACCGTCTCGGACGCGACGCGCTCGAAGCGGGAGCTCATGTCAGCGCGGCGGCCTCGTCGAGCAGGGCGAGCACGACATCCAGCATGCCCTCCAGCGCCGCGACCGACACGCGCTCCGTCGGCTCGTGGTTGCGCTCGGTGCCGTTGGCGAGGTTCACGCAGGAGAAGCCCGCGAGCTCGAGCGCGTTGGCGTCCGAGCCGCCGCCCGTGGCGATCCGGCGCGGCTCGTAGCCGCAGGCGCGCAGCGCGCCCTCGGCGGCGGCCACCGCGGGCGAGGACGGCTTCTGGCGGTAGCCGGCGAACAGCCGCCGGCTCGTGATGTCCACGTCGCACTCGGCGGCGGCGGCGCCGTCGCTGATCGCGTCGATCATGCGCGCGACGAGCGTCTCGACCTTCTCGGGGTCCACGGAGCGCGCCTCGGCGAGCAGCTGCGCGCGCTCGGCGACGACGTTGGTCGAGCCGGCGCCGCCGGAGACGGAGCCGACGTTGGCCGTCGTCTCGTCGTCGATGCGCCCCTGCGGCATCGCGGCGATCGCCAGGGCGGCGGCCAGGATCGCGCTGCGGCCGTCCTCGGGCCGGATGCCGGCGTGCGCGGCGCGGCCGTGGAACTCGGCCCCGACGCGGTAGTAGCTCGGCGAGGCGGTCACGACCTCGCCGATCGGGGTCGCGTGGTCGAGCACGTAGCCGAAGTCCGAGCGCAGGCGGCCCGCGTCGAAGTGGGCGGCGCCGAGCAGGCCGTTCTCCTCGGCGACGGTGAACAGCAGCTCGATCCCGACCGGGGAGCCCTCGATGGTCGCGCGGCGGGCCACCTCCAGGAACACGGCCACGGCGGCCTTGTTGTCGGCCCCGAGGATGCCGTCGTTGGCGTTCTCCCAGCCGCCGTCGACGACGACGGGTTCGATCGGCGCGGCCTGGGAGACCGTGTCGAGGTGCGCGCAGAGCAGGATCGAGCGCTCCGAGCGCGGTTGGTGGGGGGTGGGCGGGCGGGGAGGAATCCGGGCCAGCAGGTTGCCCGCGCCCGCCCGGGCGGGGCCGGCGGCGTCGTCCTCCTCGACCTCGAGGCCCATCGCGCGCAGCCGCGCGGTCACGTCGTCGGCGATCGCCCGCTCCTCGCCGAACGGGCTCGAGATCCGGCAGAGCTCGGCGAACGTCTCGTTGAGGCGCGCCCTCTCCGCCTCGCTGGCCGGCCTCACGTCTGCCGCTGGAACCGGCCCGCGGCGCCGCCCTCTTCCGCCGCAGCGGCGTCGGCCGATACGTCGGTGCGGGGCGACCGCCCCTCCGCGCGGCCGAGCGCGGCGCGCACGAACTCGCGGAACAGCGGCGCCGGGCGGTCCGGGCGCGACTTGAACTCGGGGTGGTACTGCGAGGCGACGAAGAACGGGTGGTCCTGGATCTCGATCACCTCGACCAGGCGCTCGTCCGGCGAGGTGCCCGAGATCACCAGGCCGGCGGCCTCGAGCCGCTTGCGCAGGAAGTTGTTGACCTCGTAGCGGTGGCGGTGACGCTCGTAGATCACGGCCTCGCCGTAGATCTCGCGCGCCGCCGTGCCCTCGTGGAGCTTGATCGGGTCGGCGCCCAGGCGCATCGTGCCGCCCATGTCCGCGACCTCCTTCTGCTCGGGCAGGAGGTCGATGACCGGGTACGGCGTCTCGGGGTCGAACTCCGTCGAGTTCGCGCCGTCCATGCCGACGACGTGGCGCGCGAACTCCGAGACGGCCATCTGCATGCCGAGGCAGACGCCGAGGAAGGGGATGTCCCGCTCGCGCGCGATCCGCGCCGCGGCGATCTTGCCCTCGATCCCGCGCTCCCCGAAGCCGCCGGGGATGAGGATGCCGTCCACGTCGGAGAGGGCGTCGAGCGCGTCGCGGTCGCCCAGCGTCTCCGAGTCCACCCAGACCACCTCGACGCCGCGGCCGAGCTGGAAGCCCGAGTGCCGCAGGGCCTCGACGACGGACAGGTACGCGTCCTCGAGCTGCACGTACTTGCCGACGAGCGCGATGCGGATCGGCGCGACGCCCATCGCCTCCCCGGCGCGGCGGACCAGCTGCTCCCAGTGGCCGAGCTCCGGCGCATCGGCCTCCATGTGGAAGTGGTCGAGGATGAAGTCGTCCACGCCCTCCGCGCGGTAGACCAGCGGCACCTTGTAGATGTTGTCCACGTCGCGCGCCGAGACGATCGCCTCGTGCGGGAGCGAGGCGAACAGCGCGATCTTCTTGCGCACGTCCTGCGGCAGCCCGCCCTCGGAGCGGCACATCAGCATGTCCGGCTGGATGCCGATGCGGCGCAGCTCGTTGACCGAGTGCTGCGTCGGCTTGGTCTTCAGCTCGCCCGCGTGGCCGATGTAGGGCACCAGCGTGAGGTGGATGAACATGCACCGGCCCCGGCCCACGTCGACCGGGAACTGCCGGATCGCCTCCAGGAACGGCAGCGACTCGATGTCGCCCACCGTGCCGCCGATCTCCGTGATCACGACGTCCACGTCCTGGCTCTCGGCGATCAGCTTCACGCGGTGCTTGATCTCGTCCGTGATGTGCGGGACGACCTGCACCGTGCCGCCCAGGTAGTCGCCCCGGCGCTCCTTGCGGATGACCGAGTTGTAGATCGCGCCGGCCGTCACGTTGGAGCCGCGCGAGGTGTTGGCGTCCGTGAACCGCTCGTAGTGCCCGAGGTCCAGGTCGGTCTCCGCGCCGTCCTCGGTGACGAACACCTCGCCGTGCTGGAACGGCGACATCGTGCCCGGGTCCACGTTGATGTACGGGTCGAACTTCTGGATCGCGACCTTCAGGCCCCGCGAGACGAGCAGGCGGCCGATCGAGGCCGCGGCGATGCCCTTGCCAAGGGAGGAGACGACTCCGCCGGTGATGAAGATGAATCGCGTGCGGGGCCGTTGGTCAGGCATCAACTCTCCTTGGTTTCATCGAGTGTAGAGGGGCGTCCGGCGTCATAACCCGGTCACGCCGCCTTCAAGAGCTCGCGGGCGTGGCGGCGCGCTGCGGTGTCGTCGCCGTCCGCGCCCAGCATGCGGACGAGCTCGCCGACGACGTCGGAACGGCCGAGCTGGGTGACCGTGGTCCGCGCGGTGTCGCCCGTGACGTCCTTGACGATCGTGAAGTGGCGATCGGCCAGCGAGGCGATCTGCGGCAGGTGCGTGATGCAGATCACCTGGCGGCCCGTGGCGAGCTCGCGCAGCTGCTCGCCGACGGCGCGCGCGGTCTGCCCGCCGATGCCGGCGTCCACCTCGTCGAAGACCAGCGTCCGCGCGCCCGCCTCGGCGGCGGCGCCCATCAGCGCCAGCATCACCCGCGAGAGCTCGCCGCCCGAGGCGATCTCGCGCAGCGGCCCGGCCGGCACGCCGGGGTTCGGGGCGATCAGGAACTCGACCTCGTCGCCGCCGCTCGGGCCGTAGCCGTCGCGCTCGCTCAGCGCGGCCTCGAACGTGGCGCCGTCCATCGCCAGCGCGGCCAGCCGGTCGCGCACCGCCTCCGCGAGCGCGCCCGCCGCGGCCGAGCGGGCCGTGCGCAGCTCCTGCGCGCGCGCCGCGAGCTCTTCGCGCGCCTCGCCGAGCGCCGCCTGCGCGCCCTCCAGCGCCTCCTCGGCGCCGACCAGCTCGTCACGCCGCCGGCGGCACTCCTCGGCGTGGGCCAGCACGGCCGCGAGCGTGCCGCCGTGCTTGCGCTTCAGGCGGTCCAGCAGCGCGAGCCGCTCCTCGACCTCGTCCAGCCGGGAGGGTGGGACTGATCCCTCCACGCCCTCGCCGTACCCGCGCAGCTCCGTCGCCAGGTCGTCGGCCTCGACGGCGAGCGCCGACACCCGGTCCGCGAGCGTGTCCAGCGCCGGGTCCACGCCCCGCACCGCCTCGAAGCCGTGGGCGGCAGCCGCCAGCGCGGTGCGGGCGCCCTCGGCGCCACCGCCACCGCCCCCGGACCAGCCGGCGCCACCGGCCGCGGCGTCACCGGCCCCGGACCAGCCGGCTTCCTCGCCGTCCAGCGCCGCCACGGCGCCCGCCGCGGCGCCCAGCAGCGCCCCGAGATGCCGCAGGCGCTCGCGCTCGGCGGCCAGCTCGGCCTCCTCGGCCTCGCTCGGGCGCGCCTCGTCGATCTCCTGCAGCTCCCACTCGAGCAGATCCAGCTCGCGGTCCCGGGCGCCGGCACGCGCCTGGAGCTCCTCGAGCGTCCGCCGCAGCTCCCGCTCGCGGGCGTGCACGGCGCCGAACGCCTCCAGCCGGGCCGCGTGCGCGTCACCGCAGAACCCGTCCAGGATCTCCAGCTGGGCCGAGGCCAGGGTGAGCTTGCGGTGCTCGTGCTGCCCGTAGAACGACAGCAGCGCCCCGCCGACGTCCCGCAGGTCCCCGGCCGTCGCGCTGCGGCCGCAGAGGTACGCGCGGGTCCGTCCCTCGGCGCTCACCCGCCGGGCCAGGACGATCTCCTCGGCGTCCTCGGGCAGCCGCTCGCCGAGCTGGAGCCTGAGGCCGTCCGGGAGCGCGAACACCCCCTCGACATACGCCTCGGCGGCCCCGGGCCGCACGATCCCCTGGCGGGCCTTGCCGCCGAGCAGCAGGTCCAGCGCATGGGCCAGCACCGTCTTGCCGGCACCGGTCTCACCCGTGAGCACGTTCAGCCCGGGCCCGAGACGAAGCTCGGCCCGCTCGATCAGCAGCAGGTTCTCGACACGGAGCTCTTCCAGCACATCGGGTGGTCTACCACCGGGTCCCGACGTATCGGGGTGGTCCGCGCCCGTTTGTGGCGGAGTCTGCGCGGAGTTGTCGCAGCCCGCGACGAACGGCGGCATGCACGGAGGAGGGAGCGACTGCACGCGAGCCCCGCAAGGCGCCGAGTGGCACTTCCGTTCCCGCAGAGGGAACGCAGATGCCACTCGACGAAGCCGACCCCGCTCCCCCCTTCCCCACGAGCGATGCCGTTGCCCCCGCGCCGCGCGACCATCGACGCCCACGGCGCCTGCAACGGAACGGGCGGCGCTGCGACGCTAGCGCGCCAGCCGCCCGAACCGCTCGCGCAACCGGTGGTAGAAGCTCGCCCCCGGCAGCTGCGCCAGCACGCCGTGCGTGCGGCCGAACTCCACGTGGATGTCCTCCCCCGCCCGGAGCTCGCACGCGGGCCGGCCGTCCACATGAACCTCGACGGACTCCTCGCGCGACGCGTTGTTGATCGTCAGCAGGTCCTCCGGAGCGACCACCAGCGCCCGCGCGGTGAGCGAATGCGGCGCGATGAACGACACGACGTAGCCGCGCACGCCCCACGCCAGGATCGGCCCCGCATTCGCCAGGTTGTAACCCGTGGAGCCCGCCGGAGTCGAGACCACGAGCCCGTCGCAGCGGACCCGCCCGATCTCCTCGCCCGCCAGGCCGTAGGCCAGATCGGCGACGCGCATCCCCGGCTTGCGGTGCACGGAGATGTCGTTGATGGCGGTCCACTGGCCGTCCGGGCGCCCGACCGTGATCGTGGGGAGCCGCAGGGTCTCGAAGTCGCCCGCGAACGCGCGGTCGAACTCGTCCCCCAGCTCGTTGGGATCGACGGTGGCGAGGAAGCCGACCTCGCCGTAGTTGACCGCGAACACCGGCGTGCTCGTGCCCGCGTACTCGCGCAGGGCGGTGAGGATCGTGCCGTCGCCCCCGAGCACCACGCACAGGTCCGCCCCCTCGAGCGGGCCGATCTCGACGTCGTCGCCGGCCACGAGCGAGTGCTTGGCGGCCTCGTCCTCCGAGAAGCGCAGCGTCACGCCCGCCTTGCGGGCCGCGGCCACGAGCGCGCGCACGGCGGGCCCCGTCTCGCGCACGCGGCGATGCGTGATGACGGTCGCCAGCTTCACCGGCGTCACAGCGCCACCTCCGCCAGAGCGGCCCGCCAGCCGGAGGGGCCTCCGCCGGGGGCTTCGCGCGCGCCCTCGGCCAGCCACACGAACGTCTCGAGGTTGCCCTTCGGCCCCGGCAGTCCGCTCGGGGCGAAGCCCAGCACGGAGCAGCCCAGCGACTCCCCGCACTCCGCGACGCCGGCCACCGCCGAGCGCCGCAGCTCCACGTCGCGCACCACCCCGCCCTTGCCGACGCGCGTGCGCCCGACCTCGAACTGCGGCTTGACCATCGCCAGGCAGTCGAACTCGCGGGCAGCCAGAGCCACCAGGGCCGGAAGCACCTTCGTCAGCGAGATGAACGAGACGTCGATCACGATCAGGGAGGGAGGGAACGGCAGCGAGTCCACGGACCGCGCGTTGGTGCGCTCGATCACCGTGACCCGCGCATCCTGCCGCAATCGGTAGTCGAGCTCGCCGTAGGCCACGTCCAGGGCGATGACCCGCGAGGCGCCGCGCTGCAGCAGGCAGTCCGTGAACCCGCCGGTGGAGGCGCCCACGTCCAAGCAGGAGCGGTCCGCCACCGGCACACCGAGCGCGTCCAGAGCGTTCGCCAGCTTCACGCCCCCACGTGAGACGTAGGCCTGCTGGGCGGAGACCGCGATGTCCACGGAGGGGTCCACGAGCTGTCCCGCCTTCGAGGCCGGGCGACCATCGAGCGAGACCTCGCCGGCCATCACGGCCGCGGCCGCTCGCGAGCGGGACTCGAACAGGCCGCGCTCGGCCAGCAGGCTGTCGAGCCGCACACGGGGCACCGCGCGAACGGTATTAGGCGCCGGCCAGCGAGCCGCGCGGGTCCAGCACCGCGGCCTCGATGCGCTCGGCGATCGCCTCGCCGGTGAAGCCGACCTCCTCGTGCAGGAGCTTCGGCGCGCCGTGGGTGACGTAGCGGTCGGGCAGCCCGATCCGCAGCACTCGCGGCAGGACGCCGTCGCCCGCCGAGGACAGCTCCTCGATCACGCCCGACCCGAAGCCGCCGGACAGCACGCCCTCCTCGATCGTCACGAGCAGATCGTGATCCGCCGCCAGCCGCGCCAGCAGCGCGGCATCCAAGGGCTTCGCGAAGCGGGCGTCCGCCACCGTCACGTCCAGGCCGCGCTCGGCGAGCGCCTCGGCGGCCTCCAGCGCCTTGCCGACGCCGCTGCCGTAGCCGACCAGCGCGACGCGCTCGCCCTCGCGCAGCACCTCGCCCGTCCCGATCTCGAGCAGCGACGGCGAGGCGGGCAGCGCCACGCCCACGGCCTCGCCACGCGGGTAGCGGATGGCGACGGGGCCGGTCCCGTGCGCGACCGCCGTGTGGAGCATGTGCACGAGCATCGCCTCGTCGCGCGGCGCCATCAGGGTCATGTTCGGCAGCGGCCGCATGTAGGCGATGTCGAACGCGCCGTGGTGGGTCGGCCCGTCGTCGCCGACGAGCCCGGCCCGGTCCATGCAGAACGTCACGGGCAGCTTCTGCAGGCAGACGTCGTGCACGATCTGGTCGAACGCGCGCTGCAGGAAGGTCGAGTAGATCGCCGCCACGGGCCGCATGCCCTGCAGCGCCAGCCCGGCGGCGAAGAGCACGGCCTGCTGCTCGGCGATCCCGACGTCGAAGTAGCGCTCGGGCATCGCCTTCTGGAGCGTCGAGAGCCCGGTGCCGGAGTTCATCGCCGCGGTGATGCCGACCACCCGCGGGTCGCGCTCGCACTCGCGCACGATCGCGTTGCCGAACACCTGCGTGTACTGGGGCGGCTTGGACCCGGAGGACGGCGCGGCCGGCGCCGGGACGCCGCCGGCGATCGACTTCGGCTTGGCGGCATGCCACTTCTCCATGCCCTCCAGGCCGCCCTCCTCGGCGGGGGCGAAGCCCTTGCCCTTGACCGTCGCGACGTGCACGACGACGGGGCGCTCGGCCTCGAAGGCGGCCTTCAGGGCGCGCCGCATCGCGCTCACGTCATGGCCGTCGATGACGCCCATGTAGGCCCAGTCGAGCTCCTCCCACCAGAGCCCGGGCTGCCAGAGCGCCTTCACGGACTCCTTGAACTGCGGGCCGAGGCGCTCGAACGCGGCGCCGATCCCGCCCGGCAGCTTGGTCAGCTTCTCCTCGACGCCCTCGCGCGCCTTCCAGAGCCCCGGGTCCAGCCGCACGCGGTTGAAGTAGCGCGACAGCGCGCCCACGTTCGGGGAGATCGACATCCCGTTGTCGTTGAGGATCACGACCATCGGCGTGCCGAGCCCACCGGCCTGGTGGACGGCCTCGAAGGCGACGCCGCCGGTCATCGCGCCGTCGCCGATCACGGCCACGACCTTGCCGTCCTCGCCCTGCCCCTGCCGCATGGCCTCCTTCAGACCGACCGCGTAGCCGATCGAGGTCGAGGCGTGGCCCGCGCCCATGATGTCGTGCTCGGACTCGTGGATCGCGCAGAACGGGGCGAGCCCGCCGTACTTGCGGATCGTGTCCAGCTGGTCGCGGCGGCCCGTGAGGATCTTGTGCGGGTAGGCCTGGTGGCCGACGTCCCACAGCAGCTTGTCCTTCGGCGAGTCCAGCAGCGAGTGGACCGCGACGGCGATCTCGCAGGTGCCCAAGTTGGCGCCGAAGTGGCCGCCGATCTCGCCGACCGTGTCGATCAGGAGCTCGCGGACCTCCTGGGCGACCTGCTGCAGCTCGTCCTCGGAGAGCGAGTGCAGGTCCTGCGGCCGGTCGATGCGATCGAGGGTCCGTGTCATGTCGTCCGCGTGTAGATGAAGTCGGTGATCTGCTCGAGCTCCCCGGTGCCCGTGCGAGCCGCCTTGGCCAGCGCGTCACGGGCGCTCCGGTGCGACTCCAGCGCCATCTCGCGCGCCCCCTCCAGCCCGTATGAGCTGACGTAGGTGAGCTTGCCGTGGCGCTCGTCGCTGCCCTGCGGCTTGCCCAGGCTGTCCTCCGTGCCGGTCACGTCGAGGATGTCGTCGACGATCTGGAAGAGGAGCCCGAGCTCGGCCGCGAAGCTTCGGAAGTGACTGAGTGTAGAGGCCGCTCCCTCGCCGTACAGGAGGAGGACGCACTCCACAGAGGCCCCGATCAAGCGCCCGGTCTTCAGTTCGTGGAGCCGGCGCAGGCTCGCGGTGCCGCCGTCGACCAGGCCCTTCACGTCGATGAACTGGCCGCCCACCATCCCGTTGACGCCGGTGGCGGCGGCCAGCTCGCAGACCGCGGCCAGCAGGTGGGCGGGCTCGGCGGCCTGGGCCGAGAGCACGTGGCGGAACGCCTCGGCGTAGAGCCCGTCGCCGGCCAGGATCGCCACGTCCTCGCCGTAGCGGACGTGGCACGTCGGGCGGCCCCGGCGCAGGTCGTCGTCGTCCATCGCCGGCAGGTCGTCGTGGATCAGCGAGTAGGTGTGGATGAGCTCCAGCGCGGCGGCGAGCGGGAGCACGTCGCGCGGCTCGCGGCCGAGCGCGCGGGCGGTGGCCAGCGCGAGCACGGGCCGGATCCGCTTGCCGCCGGCGAGCAGCGAGTAGCGCATCGCCTCCTCGAGGCCGGCGGCGGCCGGCTCGTCGGCGAAGCGCAGACCGGCGAGGTAGGCCTCCACCTCCTCGCGCAGATGCTCTGGATATCCCTCGGTCAACTCGGATCCACCGATGACCCGTGGACGGCTCGGCGTCGTGGGCCGAGCCAGAGTCGATCGGCTGCGGTGTCATGTGGTGGGCCACCTGGCTCGCGGCCGATCGGCTCTGGCGAACGGCCACGGCGGCGAGACGCCGCGGGGATCGGTGGATTCGAGTTCAACCGAGCGCCAGCTGCCCGGACCCCACGGGGTCCGCGTCGCCGGCGCGAACCTGGCGGTCGAGCTCCACGCTCGCCTCACCGGCGAGCCGTGCGCACTCGTCCACCAGGGCGGCGGCGCGGTCGGGGTCCAGCGAGCCCGCGCGCAGCTCGGCGGCCGCGCGCTCGAGGCGCTCCGTCAGTCGGTCCAGCTGCTCAGGCTTGGACGGCACACGGTCATTTCAGCACGACCGGCTGCCCCACGCGGCGCAGGCCACGAGGACGTCGTCGAAGCGCCGCAGCTGCACCACGTCGCCGCCGTTGTTGAGGATCGGCCCGCTGGTGCCCCAGTGGCGGATCAGCGCGCTGTCGTCCTCGTCGGTCTCGTAGAGCCGCACGGTCATCGTCTCCCCCGGCTGGACGACCGAGCCCGGCGCGAACGCGTAGCCGTAGGGCTTGGAGACGAGCCGGTAGGGCTCGAGGTCGATCGGCACGGCGCCGGTGTTGGTGATCCGGACGGCCTCCTTGCCGCGCGGCTTGGGGTCCAGCCGCAGCGCGCCCGTGTTGGGATCGGCGCAGCCCTCCCGGCACGGGTAGATCTGCGATGCGCGCAGGTCGCCCTGCGGGTCGAACAGGTACGCGCCGTCGCCCATCGCGGTCTCGTCGCGCGTGACGTTCTCGAACGCGGCCTTGTTGAGGCCCCAGTAGAGCTCGTTCTCGGTGTCGTCACCGATGCCGTCGTAGATCGTGATGTGGCCGCCGGGCGGCACCGAGACCCAGCTCGGGATCACGAGCCGCCGCAGCGCGGAGTCGCGCAGCCACCAGCCGCCGAGCGGGAGCGGGTTGACCGGGTCGAGGTTGGTGATCCGCACCCACTCGCCGTTGGGGTCGAGGCCGTCGTCGCCGTCGGCGTCCCAGTTGACCAGCAGGCGGGTCGGCTGGCCCTCGCTGGGACCGAACCCGCAGTAGTCCGGGTCCCAGAGGTTCAGCTGGGCGCGCTGGGCGCGCAGCTGGAGGATCGAGTAGTCGCGGTTCCAGGCGCTCTCGCGGCGGTTGGGCAGCCAGATCGCATGGCCCTCGGCGAGCATCGTGCGCCCGACGTCGATCCAGCGGCCCCTCACCTTCACGGCGACCGAGCGCCGCAGGCGCTTTCTCGAGCGGCTCGCGGGGTCCTGCGCCAGCAGCCGCACCTTGTACCTGCTCGCCCTCAGCAGCTGCTCGAGCCGCGCCGTCGCCTCGACGGCGTGGCACTCGCCGCGGCGCGCCGAGGCGCGGCTCGTGTAGGTGGTCTGCTCCATCGCGTTCATGCCTGTGATGCGCACGGGGAAGCGGGTGCGGGAGCCGTCGCCGTCGATGTCGACGTAGAGCGTGTCGCCGTCGGCGACGAACGTGACCTTGCCGGTCCAGAGGTAGCACTGGGGGCCGCTCTTGCGCAGCAGGCACTGGCCGCGCCGGGCGGCGTCGGCGGCCGCGGGGACGGCGGTCGCGGCGAGCAGCGAAGTGAGGAACAGCAGGATCAGACGGCGCATCGAGGGGTCGGAACACGGCCCCCCGGCGATGGTTGCGCTACCTGCGCTGCAGCAGGAGCGTGTGCATCATCTCGTCCCACTTGGGGCCGATCGCCGCCATCGTGAACCCCTCCGCGGTCTCGACGGCCGCGTCGCCGCAGCGCCGGCGCAGGTCCTCGTCGGCGACCATCTCCTGCAGCGCGGCGGTCAGCCCGTCCACGTCACGGGCCGGCACGAGCAGCCCGTTGCGGTGGTCGTCGACGATGTCGGCGGGCCCCGTGGGACAGTCGAAGGCCACACAGGCCATGCCCTTGCTCATCGCCTCGATCAGGACGAGCGGGAAGCCCTCGTAGCGCGATGACAGCACGTAGATCGAGGCCTGGGCCATCTCGCCCGGGACGTCCTCGGTCGGCCCGTCGAGGATCACGCGCTCCTCGAGGCCGTGCTCGGCGATCAGCGCGCGCAGCTTCGCCGTGTCCCTGCCGCGGCCGCACAGCTTGAGCTCCCACTCCGGGTGGGCGGCGGCCACGGGCGCGAAGGCCGGGATCAGCATGTCGTAGCCCTTCTGGCCCGTGTAGCGGCCGGCGGCGAAGATCCGCTTCGCGCTCAGGTCCGCGCGCGGCGGCTCGACCCGGGCGACCGTGTTGGGGATCCGCCACATCGGCGGCGCAGAGCCGTCCATCGCCTCCTCATACTCGCCGCGGTCCTGGTCGGTGAGCACCGCGAGCCCGTCGAGGTCCTTGTAGCGGCGCAGCATCGCCTTGCGCATGTTCTTGGCGTGCGAGCGGAGGTTCATCTGCTCGAGCCCGATCCCCACCAGACCGGGCACCGCGAGGTCGGCGACGAGGATGTTGTGGCCCGGCCGGGAGCCGATCATGACGCCGCGCTGGCGGCGCAGCAGCCGCACGAGGCGGATGTCGGTCCAGAGGCTGTGGTTGTGCTTGCGGATGTCGGCCGGGTGGTAGAGCGCGCTCGGGATCCGGCGCAACACCGCGCGCAGCGGCCGCAGGCGCCGCGGCGTGGCGCCCTTGCGCTCGTCGTCGAGCGCGGTGACCTTCACCCGCGGGTCGAAGGCGAAGTACGGCTCCTCGCGGCGGCGATAGGTCGAGACGATCTCGACGTCCTTGTGGTCGGCGAGGTAGCCCGCGAGGTTGATCGCCGCGCGGATCGTGCCGCCCATCCCCCAGGCGCTCACGAGCAGGATGAAGACCTTGCGCTCCGGGTCGAGCGACGGGTCCGGCTCGGCCCGCACGTAGCGCAGCAGCCCGCTGCGCAGCACGCGCAGCACCATCCGCTTGACGGCGATCAGCAGCTTGATGAGCGGACGGGGAAGGCGGGTCACGCGGGCGGTGACGGTACTAACTCGACCAGCGCATGCTCCTATGATCCGGCGCTCTGGACCCCCGTGCGCAGCATTCCCCCGTGGCCGTGAGGCCGCTGAAGCCCGCCCCGGGACGCGGCCCGATCTTCCTGGTCGGGGCGATGGGCTCGGGCACCACGCTCCTGCGGTTGATCCTCGACAGCCACGACCGGATCGCGATCCCGCAGGAGACCGGCTTCATGCGCGCCTACGGCGCCCACCAGTTCATCCCGTTCAAGTGGTCCGGCCGGAACTGGGCGCAGCGGATGGGCTGGAGCCGCGAGGAGCTCGACGAGGAGCTGCGCGGCTTCTACGAGCAGATCTTCCGGCGCTACGCAGAGCGTTCCGGGAAGGCCCGCTGGGGCGACAAGACCCCGCTGCACACGTGGCACGTCGGCGAGATGGCGCGCCTGTTCCCCGACTCGGTCTTCGTCGGCGTGGTGCGCCACCCCGGGGCCGCCGTCGGCTCGAACATGCGGCGCTGGAGCGAGAGCACCGACGCGGCGATCTCGCACTACCGCCGCTACACGCGCGAGGTGATCCGGCAGGCGGCCCGCCGCCGGCGCCGCTTCGTGCTCGTGCGCTTCGAAGAGCTCGTGACCCACCCGGAGCCCGTGATGCGCGAGCTGCTGGACTGGCTCGGGGAGCCCTGGTCGCCCGCCGTGCTCGAGCACCACGCCGTCCAGCGCGCCCGCGGCGGCCGCCTGAAGGTGGAGGGACGCAGCCGCGCCGACGACCCGATCGACCCGGCCCGTGCCACCCGGTGGCAGGAGCGCCTGGACGCGCGCACCCGGCGGCGGATCGAGCAGCGGCTCGGGCGGCTCGGCGAGTTCCTGGGCTACTCGTTCCAGGACCCCGCCGCTCTCGCGCCGCTACGCCCCGCCGGCGGCCACGTCGTCGGCGGGCGCGCGGTGCACCGGCGCATCGACCGCTTCCCCGACCTCGACCTGCGCACCCCGGGCACGCCACCGCCGGCCGACCGCCACCTGCACCCGGGTCGCGTCCAGCCGCGCCCCGTCGGCCAGGGCTTGCCGACGCTGGCCGTGCGGGTCTGGCGCCGGGTGCCCGAGCCCCTGAGGAAGGTGACCCGCTGACCAAGGTGAGCGTGATCGTCCCGGTCTTCAACCCGGGCTCCGACATCGACGATTGCATCGAGTCGCTGCTCGGCCAGACCATGCCCGGGGGGGAGATCGAGCTGATCTTCGTCGACGACGGCTCGACCGACGGCACGCCCGCCCGCCTGGACGAGCTGGCCGCCCGCCACGCCCATGTGCGGGTCCAGCACATCCCCAACTCGGGCTGGCCCGGCAAGCCGCGCAACATCGGGATCGACATGGCTCAGGGCGAGTACGTCTACTTCGTCGACAACGACGACTGGCTCGAGCGCGACGCGATCGAGCGCCTGCACGCGATGGCCGTGCAGGACCGCGCGGACATCGTCGTCGGCAAGGTCGTCGGGCACGGCAAGGACGTGCCGCTGCGGATCTTCGAGTCCACCCAGCATGCGATCGCCTTCGACTCCGACCGCCTGCTCGGGCTGCTGAGCCGCACAAGCTGTTCCGCCGCCGCCTGCTGGACGAGCGCGGCCTGCGCTTCCCGGAGGGCCGCCGCCGCCTGGAGGACCACGTCTTCGTGGTCGGCGCCTACTTCGCCGCCGAGCGGATCTCCGTGCTGGCCGACCGCCCCGTCTACCACTGGATGCGCCGGGAGGATCAGGACAACGCCTCCTACCGGCGCTTCGACGCCGAGGGCTACTTCGGCAACGTGCGCGAGGTGCTCGACCTGGTCGTGGCCAACACGGAGCCCGGCCCGTTCCGCGAGGAGCTGCTGCGCCACTGGTACCGCGGCAAGATGCTCGGCCGCGATCGGCGGCAAGCAGCTGGCTCTGGCGCGAGGAGGACTTCCGGCGGGAGCTGTTCGAGGCGGTCCGCCCGCTCGCGATCGAGCGCTTCGGCGAGGAGAGCGACGAACGGCTGCCGTTCAACCTCGGCTGCGGGCCCGAGCTGCTGCGGCGGGGCGAGTTCGACGCGCTCGGGCGGATGTCGCGCTTCGAGCGGCGGATCACGCCGGTCGTGCGCATCCGCCGCATCGAGCGCGGCGGCACGCACCTCGTGCTGCAGCTCGAGTCGTGGTACGGCGCCCCGGGCCCGCGCGTGCGCTTCGAGCGCCGCGGCAAGCGGACGTTCTGGTTGCCGCCGACGGAGAACCTCAGCGAGGCGGTCCCCGAGGAGGACCGCGAGGTGACCGGCGAGCTGCGCCGGGCGAACGCCGACGTGTTCCTGCACAACGTCGAGGACGAGAGCGAGTACCTGCTGCCCGCCCGCACCGAGGCCAAGCAGCACGTCGAGGAGAACGGGCGCGTGCGCGTGCGGCTGCACACCGCCGTCCCGATCGCCCCGACGGCCGCCGCGGCAGGCGGCCCGCTGCCGCCCGGGCGCTGGGAGGTGCGGATCGCCGTCACCGTCGCCGGCTTCCGCCACGATCGTGCCCGTGCCGCGAGCAGGCGAGCCGCTGGTCGTCACGACCTACGCCCCGGGCCGGATCGTGGTCGGCGACGCGCCCCCGCCCGCGCCGGGCGCGGCGGTGCGCGCCTACCGGCGGCTGCCGTGGCCGGCGGTCGCGACGCTCAGGAGGTTCCGGGAGAAGGCCCCTAAGCGGGCAAGAGCCGTCGCAGCGCGCCGGGGCTGACCCGGCCGAGGTCGCGGCGGGCGGCGCGGCGCAGGTCGCGCACGCCGTTGCGCCGGCTGGAGCCCTGATCGCGCAGGTCGCGCAGCACGGGCCACACGCGCGAGGCGAGCACGGCCTCGGGCTCGAGCACGCCGCGGCGCTCGATCACGTCGGCCGGGACGTCCTGCGGGTCGGGCACGACCATCTGCTCGAGCAGCAGGTCCTGGCGCAGCGAGAGCGCGCGGTTGGCGGGGTCGAGCGCGAGCACGAGCAGCAGCCCGGTCGGCTGGGTGCCCACGCGCAGGCAGATCAGGTCGGGCCGGTGCCGGGCGAGGATGCCGAGCACCTTGTAGACGTCGCCGGTCCAGGCGCGCGTGCGGCGGTCGCGACTGGCCTCCTCGACCGTGCGCGGGAGGATGTCGTCGAAGACGATCACGCCCGTCCACGGCGACAGCCGCTCGACGCCGATGAAGTCGCGCAGCGCGAACTCGGCGAGGTGCATGCCGTCGATGAAGGCCAGGTCGGGCTTGGCGCCGCCGAGCGGCTTGAGCGGCTTCGGCCGCGCGAAGAACTCGTCGCTGGTCTCGCGCAGCAGCTGCACGTTGTCGCCGAGCTCGACGCGCAGGTTGAACGCCGGGTCGACGCCGAGCGCCGGGCAGTCGGCGAGCGCGAGGCTGTCGCCGTGGCGCAGGCCGATCTCGAGGTAGGCGCGCGGGCGCACCGCCTCGTGCAGGCCCTTGAGGAACTCGAGGTACTCCACGCAGTGGACCCTAGCTAGAGTCCCTGCGCGTGAGCTGGAAGGACACGGTCAACGGCGCGCTGCGCCGCACGGGCTACGAGCTGCGCCGCAGCTCGGGCGCGCCGAAGGCCCGCGCCGCCAGGGGTGGGCGGGGGCGGTCTCCGAAGGTCCGCCCGGGCGACCGGCTGCTCGAGCAGCCCGGCTTCGTGATGTGCACGCTGCGCTCGGGCTCGACGCTGCTGCGCGTGCTGCTCGACAGCCACTCGCAGATCCACTGCCCGCACGAGATCCACCTGCGCTACCTCTCCGTCGGGCTCGACGCCAAGTGGGTCGAGCGCTCGATGAAGGAGATGGGCCTCGACCAGGAGAAGCTCGAGTACCTGCTCTGGGACCGCGTCCTGCAGCGCCAGCTCGCCGGCTCGGGCAAGCCGCGGCTGGTGACCAAGACCCCCAACGACGTCTTCATCGCCGACCGGATCAAGACCGCCTGGCCCGACGCGAAGCTGATCTTCCTGCTGCGCCATCCGGCCGCGATCCTGCGCTCGCGCCAGGACTACCAGGGCGAGGACGCCGACCCCGAGAAGAACGTCGACCTGATCCGCCGCTACTGCGAGGCGCTCGAGGCCGCCCGCCAGAAGTACGACGGCGTCACGGTCCGCTACGAGGAGCTGACGGCCGACCCCGAGCCGACGCTGCGGCGGGTGTGCGAGCACCTCGGCGTCCCGTTCGAGGCGGGCATGCTCTCCTACGGCGAGCAGGACCACGGGCGCTTCAAGTCCGGCCTCGGCGACTGGAACGAGAAGATCAAGAGCGGGCGCATCCAGGCCCCCGCGCCGCCGCCCGAGGACGTTCCGGAGCCGCTGCGCCCGATCGCCGCCACGTGGGGCTACCTGCCGCAGACGGCCGCGACGCCCTGAGCGGACGTCGCGAGTCGCGCCGGCGCCGCGCGCTCGGCCCGCTCGCCGTCGCGCTGCACCGCGCCGTGGTCGGCGCGCTCGCCCTGGCCATCGGCCGCCGCGGTCGCGGGGAGCCGGAATCGGACCCCGCCCGCCCGGTCCGCTTCCTGCTCGCCCACGCCTGGGGCTTCGGCGGCACGATCCGCACCACGCTGACGCTCTCGGGGGCGCTCGCGGGCGCCGGGCGCGACGTCGAGATCGTCAGCGTCCTGCGCCGCCGCGAGCGGCCGTTCTTCGCGCTGCCCGAGGGCGTGCGCGTGCGCGCGCTCGAGGACCGGCGCTCGCAGAGCCGCGCCGCTCGCGCGCTCGGCCGGCTCCCGAGCCTGCTGATCCACCCCGAGGACTACGCCTACCCGTGGTGCAGCCTGTGGACCGACGTGCGGCTGCTGCGCGGCCTGCGCGCGCTGCGCGGCGGGACGCTGGTCGCCACGCGGCCCGCGCTGAACCTGCTCGCGGCCCGGCTCGCCCACCCGTCGGTGACCGTGATCGGGCAGGAGCACCTCAACTTCGGCGCCCACCGGCCGCGGCTGGCCGCCGACCTGCGCCGCCACTACGGCCGCCTGGACGCGCTCACCGTGCTCAGCGCGGACGACCTGGGCGACTACGGCGCCCTGCTCGGCGGCGCGCGTGCGGCAGATCCCCAACCCGGTCGAGGAGCTCGACGGCGGGACCTCCGACGGCACGGCCAAGGTCGTCGTCGCCGCGGGGCGGCTGAACACCCAGAAGGGCTTCGACCTGCTGATCGAGGCCTGGCGCCCGGTCGCGCGGCGCCACCCGGACTGGACGCTTCGGATCTACGGCTCCGGCCCCGAGCGGGCCGCGCTCGAGCGCGCGGCGGCGGGCCTGCCGGTCGAGCTGCCCGGCCGCACCGACGCGCTCGGCGCGGCGATGGCCGCCGGCTCGCTGTTCGTCCTGTCCTCGCGCTGGGAGGGCTTCGGGCTCGTGCTCGTGGAGGCGATGGGCAAGCGGCTGCCCGTGGTCAGCTTCGACTGCCCGCGCGGGCCCTCGGACATCGTCACCCCCGGCGAGGACGGGCTGCTCGTGCCACCCGAGGACGTGCCGGCGCTGACGGCCGCGCTGCTCGAGCTCATCGAGGACCAGCCGCGGCGCGCCCGGATGGCCGCCGCCGCCCGCGAGACGGCGCGGCGCTACGAGGCCGCCGCGATCGTGCCTCACTGGGATGCGCTCTTGCGGGATCTCAACGGCGCCTAGCTAGTCTCCTCCGGCCTTGACCAGCGGCGTGACTGACACGACGAGGGAAGTCGGAGCGGGCGCGCCTGGGACGCGCGCGCCCGTGGGCGACCCCACGGCCGTGACGACCGCGATCGTCCTCGCCGCCGCGCCCGCGGCCGACGGGAGCTGCGCGGCGCTGCTGCCGTGGGAGGGCGCCACCGTGCTCGAGCGGCTGCTCGGCCAGCTCGCCGGCCTGGCCATCGGCGATGTGCGCGTGCTCGCGCGCCCCGCCCACGAGGCGGCCGTGCGCGCCGTCGCGGGCGACCGCGTGCGCGTCTCCGGCGGTACCGACGCCGACCTGCGCGCGATCGCGGCCGCGGCCGCCGAGCCCGGCGGCGCGGGCATCGTGATCCTCCCGGGCGAGGTCGTCACCCACCGCGAGGCGCTCGCGGGCCTGCTCAAGGACCCGCGCGTCGTGACCGGCACGCTGCTGGGCGGCGGCCGCCGCGCCGGCGAGCTCGTCTTCCGGGTGCGCTCCAAGCGCGGCCGCGTGATCAGCTCCGCATCGCCCTACCACTCGGCGCACAGGCCCACGAGCGTGTTCCTCGGGCGTGCTCAAGGTGGCCGCCGCGGACCGGCCCGTGCTCGCCGCTTCCGCGGCGCGGCTGGCCGAGCTCGTCGCCGACCCCCCGGCCGAGTGGCGCGACGAGCTCGCGCGCAAGCAGGAGATCTGGCGCGCCGGCGCTGTGGCGCTCGGCGCAGCCCGGCGAGGACGAGCCCGAGGAGGGTGAGGGCGAGGACGAGCCCGCTCGACGAGTTCGCCGACGAGCCCGAGGAGGAGCCCACGCCCGCCGACATGCCGCTGTCGGCCGAGGACGAGGTGCTGCTGCGCGGCAAGCTCGCCGCCGCGCCCGAGGACGCGGCCGCCCTGGCGCTCGTCGGAATGGTGCGCGCCGGCACCCACGTCGGCGTCAACCGCCTGCGGCGGCTGTTCTGGGCCCGGCCCCTCTCGCCCGAGGCGGCCGCGGGCGCGGAGCTGCGGATCCGCGACTACGACGAGGACAAGGTCCTGCTCGACTCGGCCGTGAAGGCCTCCGACGGCTTCTTCACGACCTTCTTCGTCTCCACCTACTCGCGCTACCTCGCCCGCTGGGCGGCGCGTCGCGGCTTCACCCCCAACCAGGTCACCACCGTCTCGCTGCTGATCGGGTTCCTGGCCGCGGCCGGGTTCGCCACGGGCGAGCGCTGGGGCCTCGTCGCGGGCGCGATCCTGCTGCAGGCCGCCTTCACCACCGACTGCGTCGACGGTCAGCTCGCCCGCTACACGCGCACGTTCTCCAAGCTCGGCGCCTGGCTGGACTCGATCTTCGACCGCACGAAGGAGTACGTCTGCTTCGCCGGCCTGGCGATCGGCGCCTCGCGCTCCGGCGATCCCGTGTGGACGCTCGCCTGCGCCGCGATCACGCTCCAGACGGCGCGGCACTTCTCGGACTTCTCCTTCGGCGCCGGCCAGTCGCGCCTGATCGGGGACATCGAGCAGCCGCCGGTGGAGCGCTCGCAGGACGCCGGCGGCCTCGCCGCGGCCGAGCGCCGCGCGCTGGCGGCCGGGCTTCCAGCCGGCGAGGCGGAGCCCGCCCCGCGTCCGGCGCCGCCGCCCCAGCCGCTGTCGCGGCGCGTGCTGCGGGCGTGGCACACGATCGACCGGCTGCCCGGCGTGCGCTGGGTCAAGAAGATGGCCGCGTTCCCGATCGGCGAGCGCTTCGCCGCGATCTCGCTCACCGCCGCGCTGTTCGACCCGCGCGTGACGTTCGTCGTGCTGCTGGCCTGGGGCGGCTTCGCCGTCGTGTACACCCTCAGCGGGCGCGTGCTGCGCTCGATCGCACGATGACCGCCACCGTCGCCCCCGCCGAGGAGCGCCCGTCGCTGCCCGACAACTACGTCGTCTACCGCGACGACGGGCCGGTCGCGCACGCGATCGGGGGCGCCCTCGGCACGCGCCTGGCGCTGCCGGCGATGGGGCTGCTGCTGCTCGGCGTGGTCGGGATCCTCGCGCTCGCCGCGGCGACCGGCTCCGACGCCCCGCTCGGCGTGGCCGCCGCCGGCGTCGCCTGGCTGCTGCTGACGCACGGGATCACCACGGTCCGGCGGCCGAAGGAGAGCTTCAGGTGGGCGGTGCCCTCGCTCGTCCGGATCGGCGAGTACGCGACGCTGGCCTGGCTGGCCGCCGCCGACGACGCCGTTCCGGCCGCGTTCGCGCTGATCGCGGCGCTGACCTACCGCCACTACGACCTCGTGTACCGGCTGCGCCACCGCGCCGAGCTGCCGCCGCGCTGGCTGAACCGGCTGGCGGCGGGCTGGGACGGGCGCGTCATCATCGCCTGGCTGCTGCTGGCGCTCGGCGCGCTGCCGGCGGCGATGTACGTATGGGCCGCCCTGCTCGGGGTCGTGTCCGTGGCCGAGACCGTCGTCTCCTGGCGCCGCTTCGAGCGCGAGCGCCGGACGGCGGGAGAATTCGACGAGCTGGAGGGAGAGGGCGAATGATCGGGATGGTGCTGGCCGCGGGTGCGGGGCGACGGCTCGGCGAGGACACCGCCGAGCTGCCGAAGACGCTGCTGACCGTGGACGGCGACCGCACGATCCTCGACGTCGCGCTCGGCAACTTCGCCGCCGTCGGGCTGCGCGAGGCCGTGATCGTCACGGGCTTCGCCTCCGAGAAGATCGACGAGCGCCTCGACGCGCTCCGCGAGCGCCACGGCCTGATCCTGGACACCGTCTTCAACCCGAAGGCGCTCGAGTGGAACAACGCCTACTCGCTGTGGTGCGCGCGCGATCACTTCGGCCGCGGCGTGCTGCTCGCCAACGGCGACACCGTCCACCCCTCCTCGGTCGAGGAGGTGCTGATGCACGCGCAGGGCACCGCCGACCTCGTGCTGGCGCTCGACCAGCACAAGCTGCTCGGCGAGGAGGAGATGAAGGTCCACGTGACCGAGGACGGCTTCCTGGACCGCATCAACAAGGCGCTGGACCCCGCGAGCGCCCAGGGCGAGTACATCGGCGTCACGCTGATCGAGCCGCACGCCGCCGGCCCGCTGGCGGGCGCGCTCGAGGCCACCTTCAACCGCGACCCGCAGCTGTACTACGAGGACGGCTTCCAGGAGCTCGCCGACCGCGGCGGCCGGGTCGCGACGGCGCCGATCGGCGCGGTCGCGTGGGTCGAGGTCGACGACCACGCCGACCTCGCCCGCGCCCGGGAGGTCGCGTGCCACTGCTGACCCGGGTGGTCGGCACGCCGCTGACCATCGACATCGGCGCCGGCACGGTCGCGGGCCTGGCCCCGCTGCTGGCCGACCGGCGGATCTCCGCCGGCGGGCACGTGGCCGTCGTGGTCGGGCCGGGGCTCGGCGAGGAGATCGCCGCGAGCCTGCAGCTCGCCAACGCGGAGGTCCGGCACACCGAGGGCGGCGGCGTCGAGGAGGCGACGGCCCTGGCCCGGGATCTGCGGGAGGGCTTCTACGACGCGTTGGTCGGCATCGGCGGCGGCCGCACGATCGACCTCGCCAAGTACGCGGCCAGCATGTCCGGGCTGCCGATGGTGGCGGTCGCCACCTCGCTGGCCCACGACGGCCTCGCCTCCCCCGTGGCCTCGCTCGAGGACCACGGCCGCAAGGGCTCCTACGGCGTCCAGATGCCGATCGCGGTCATGGTCGACCTCGACTACGTGCGCCGCAGCGACCCCGCGCTGCGCCGCGGCGGCGTCGGCGACGTCGTCTCCAACCTGTCGGCGATCGCGGACTGGCGGCTGGCCGAGCGCGTGCGCGGCGAGACGGTCGACGGCGTCGCCGTGACCTTCGCGCGCACCGCGGCGACCTCGATCGTGCACCGCGCGGACGGCATCGACGACGACCAGTTCCTGATCGCGCTCGCCGAGGCGCTGGTGCTGAGCGGGCTGGCGATGGCCACCGCGGGCTCCTCGCGGCCCTGCAGCGGCGGCGACCACGAGATCCTGCACGCGATCGACCACCTGTTCCCCGGCACCGCGGGCCACGGTGAGCTGGCCGGCGCGGCGAGCCTGTTCACGGCCTTCCTGCGCGAGGAGCCGGGCCTGGCGGAGGGCCTGAGCGCCTGCCTGGCGCGCCACGGGCTTCCCCGCACCCCGGCCGACCTCGGCCTCAGCGAGGAGCAGTTCGCGCAGGCCGTGGTGCACGCGCCGCTGACCCGCCCCGACCGCTACACGATCCTCGAGCACCTCGGGCTCGACGACGCGGGCGCGCTCGAGCAGGTGCGGGCATTCGCCGAGGCCTACGGTTAGCGATGCCCTCGATCGACGAGCTGCGGGTGCGCACGCAGCCCGACTCGATCTTCGCGCGCAACAGCGGCGAGCACTGGGCCGGGAAGCTGTACATGCGGCGCCTCTCGCCGTACCTCACGCGGTTGCTGATACCGACGCGGCTGACGCCCAACGGCGTGACCTGGCTGATGATCGTCGTCGGGCTGGCCGCCGCCGCGGTCCTGACGCTGCCCGGCCTGTGGGCCGCCGTCGCGGTCGTCGTGCTGATCCAGCTCCAGCTCCTGCTCGACTGCTCCGACGGCGAGCTGGCCCGCTGGCGCGGCGTCTCCTCCCCCGCCGGGATCTACCTCGACCGGCTGGCCCACAACCTCACGGAGGCGGTGCTGCCCGTCGCGCTGGCCGTCCGCGCCGACGGCGGCTGGGACTCGATCGGGAACTGGACCGACCTCGGGCTGGTGACCGCGATGCTCGTGCTGCTCGTGCGGGTGGAGTCGGCGCTGGTCTACGTCGCGCGCGCGGAGGCCGGGCTGCCCGTCGTCGAGGACACCGCGGCGGTGGCCGCGCCGCGGCAGGCCGGGCTGGCGCGGCTGCGGCGGCTGCTGTCCTTCGCGCCGTTCTTCCGCGCCTTCGTGGCGATCGAGTTCTCCTTCCTGGCGCTGGCCGCGGCGATCGGGGACGAGATCGCGGGCGGCCTGGACGTCACGCGGCTGCTCGTGACCGTGCTGGTGCCGGTGGCCGCCTTGATCGCCATCGGGCGGCTGGCGGCGATCCTCAGCTCGCAGCGCCTGCGATGAGCATCGGGGCCGTGGTGCTCACCCAGGGCAGGCGCCCGGTCGAGCTGGCGGCGGCCGTCGGCTCGCTGCTCGCCCAGCGCGGGGTCGAGCTCGACGTCGTGGTCGTCGGCAACGGCTGGGACCCTGTCGGGCTCCCCGAGGGCGTCAAGACCGTTCACCTGGAGCAGGACGCCGGCATCCCCGGCGGGCGCAACGCGGGCGTGGGCGCGGTCTCCGGCGAGCTGCTGTTCTTCCTCGACGACGACGCCCGGCTGCCCGGCTCGGACGCGCTCGCGCGCGTGGAGGCCCGCTTCGCGGCCGAGCCCGACGTCGGGCTGCTGCAGCTGCGCGTGGCGCCCTCCGGCCCGGGCGTGCCGCCGCGTGACTGGGTGCCGCGGCTGCGGGTCGGCGACCCGGCGCGCTCGAGCGACGTCACCGCGGTCTGGGAGGGCGCGGTGGCGATGCCGCGCGCGGTCTTCGGGCAGGTCGGCGGCTGGCCGGCGGAGTTCCGCTACGCCCACGAGGGGATCGACCTCGCCTGGCGCGTGCTCGACACCGGCCGGCGGGTGCTCTACGCCGGCGACATCGCGGTCACGCACCCCGTCTACGCGACGGCGCCGCACGACTACTCCGCCTACCACGGCGCACGCAACCGGGTCTGGATCGCGCGGCGCAACCTGCCCGCCCCGGTCGGCGTGCTCTACGTGCTCTCGTTCGCGCTGCGCACGCTCCCGCTCGTGGCCCGCTCGCGGCCCAAGCTCCGCGAGGCCGCGCGCGGCTACCGCGACGGGCTGCGCGGCCCGTGCGGGCCCCGCCGGCCGCTGCGTGTGAAGACGATGTGGCGGATGGCGCGGGCCGGCCGGCCCCCCGTCATCTAGCGGCTAGCCTCAGTGCCCGTGTCGTCGGCCCCTGCCCCTGTCCAGCGCGTGAGCTCCGAGGAGAACGAGTTCACCTCCGAGCGGCACGTCTACGAGCCGCACAAGATCGGCGTCCCCCCGCTGCGGCCGTACATGCGCGAGCTGTGGCGCCGGCGCGAGTTCGCCCGCGAGATGGCGCGCACCAGCCTCCGCGCGCAGCACTTCAACACGGCCTTCGGGCAGCTCTGGCTGGTCCTCAACCCGCTGCTGCTGGCCTGCGTCTACTTCCTGCTCGTCTACATCCTGCGCGGCTCGGGCTCGCGCGGCGTGGAGTTCTTCGCCCACCTGCTGGCAGGGCTGTTCGCCTACTACTTCATCTCGGACTCGATCCGGCTCTCGGTGAAGTCGGTGACCGGCGGCGGGCGGCTGATCCTCAACACCGCCTTCCCGCGGGCGCTGCTGCCTCTCTCGAGCGTGATCACCGGGTTCCTGCGGTTCCTGCCCACGCTCGTGATCTACATCCCGGTCCACATCATCGCCGGGCTGCCGTTCGGCCCGCACCTTCTCTGGCTCGTGCCGCTGATCTTCCTGATGTTCGTGATGGCCTCGGGCGCCGGGATGCTCGTCTCGGCCCTGCAGGTCTACTTCCGCGACGTCAAGAACTTCCTGCCGTACTTCCTGCGCGTCTGGCTCTACTCCTCGCCCGTCCTCTACTACGCCGACGAGGTGCCCGACGGGCTCGGGTGGATCCTCTACGTCAACCCGCTCGGCGGCATGCTGACCGCCTGGAGCGACGTCCTGATCAAGGGCGCCGACCCCGCGCCCTGGGCGCTGGCCATGGCCGCGGCGTGGTCGTTCTGCATCTTCCTGATCGGCGGGCTGTTCTTCGTCTCCCGGGAGCGTGATTTCGCTGTCCGCCTCTGAGCGTCCGTCTCGGGACCGATCCGTGGTCTGTGGGCGTCGCATCCGTGGATGCCACGCGCCGTCCGGCCGCGCAGTGAATGGTGGGTCCCTTTGCAAGCGGCCGGGCGGTGCGTGGCGCCGCGGGGCGGCGTCCACAGGCCGCGGGGGGTCCCGAGATGGGCGCTGAGCCCCGCATCCGGGTCGAGGACGTGTCGGTGACCTATCGCACGTCGCTGGAGTCCGCCCCCACGCTCAAGAACACCGTGCTCAAGCTCGGCCGCCGCGAGAAGGTCGTCCGCGAGGTCAAGGCGCTGCGGAACGTCTCCTTCGAGGTGCCCGAGGGCCAGGTGCTGGGCGTCGTCGGCGCGAACGGGGCCGGCAAGTCGACGCTGATGCGCACCGTGGCCGGGATCCTGCCGCCCAACTCCGGGCGGGTCGAGGTCCACGGCCGGGTGAGCACGCTGCTGGCGCTCGGCGTCGGCTTCAACCGCAAGATGACCGGGCGCCAGAACGTGGTCCTCGGCGGGCTGGCGGCCGGGCCTCAGCCGCGAGCAGCTGCAGGACAAGTACGACGAGATCGTCGCGCTTCGCGGAGCTCGAGGACTTCATGGACATGCCCATGCGGACCTACTCCTCGGGCATGTACGGGCGGCTCGCGTTCGCCGTCGCGGTGACGATGGAGCCCGAGATCTTGCTGATCGACGAGGCGCTGTCGGTCGGCGACGCCCGCTTCCGCAAGAAGTCCTTCCGCAAGATGCGCGAGCTGTGCGGCGAGAACCGCACGATCATGCTCGTCTCCCACGCGCTCGGCTCGATCAAGGAGCTCTGCGACCAGGCGATCTGGATCGCACAAGGGCGAGCTGCGCATGTGGGACGACCCGGAGTCGGTCGTGGACGCCTACACGGAGTTCCTCGAGGTCGGCGAGGACGCCTTCACGATGGAGGACGTCTAGTCAGTTACAGCCCGGTGCGGCGCTCACGCGCCACGACCGGTTCGCGTAGATCGTCCGTGAAGTCCGCGGGGGTCGCGACCTTCGGGAAGATCTTCGGCGGGTAGATGTGGCGCGTCGTCGGGCCCCTTGACCGGCATCAGCAGCAGCTCGCCCATCGGGCTCGCATCGCCCTCGACGGTCGACACGCTGCCGGGCGCGCCGTCGAGCCAGAAGCGCGCGTAGGGCATCGGGCGGTGGTCGCCGGCGGTGAGGTCCGGGCAGGCGGCGAACGCGGCGCGCACCTGCGGCGCCTCCATCGCCTGCTGCAGGTCGCCGTAGAGGACGCCGCCGCTTGTCGTTCCGGCGCTCGACGGTCGCCAGCAGGTCGCAGTGCCACGGCAGGTAGGCGAGCGACAGCAGCACGGACACCGCCGCCGGCGGCCATCCAGCCCGTGCGCGCGCGGCCGCGCGGGAGCGTCGCCCAGCCCGCGACGGCCAGCCCGTAGAACAGCGTCAGCAGCACGGCGGGCGTGGCGACGTAGCGGCGGATCAGCGGCAGGCCGAAGATCGGCCCGATCGGCGAACACGGCGACCATCGCGACCACCACCGCGAGCGGCAGGACCGCCTGGCGGCGCGCATGGAACCACGCGAAGGCGAGCCCGATCGGCACGCCGAGGACCAGCGGCTCGCGCAGCGCGTAGCCGAAGTACTGCGCCGTCCAGTAGGGCACGTCGGCGAGCGTGCGGCGGCGGTCGTTGGCGATCGCGAGGTCGGCCGTCCCGTGCAGGGAGTGCAGCGGGTCGCCGGTCACGGCCCAGTCCGAGGCGGCCCAGATCACGGGCGCGAGGGCCGCCAGGGCGAGCGCGAGCACCCGGCCGCGGGCGTCGCGCCGCGGCCACAGCCAGAGCGCGTAGAGGCCGGCGAGCACCCAGGCCTCCGGGCGCAGCAGGCCCGCCACGGCCAGCAGCGCCAGCACGGGAGTGCCGCCTGTGCCAGACGACGCCGAAGGCGTCAAGGTGGTGCGACGCCGCGCCCTGGCCTCGAGCAGCACGGCGCCGACCACGAGCGCCGCGAACGGGACGTCCTGGTAGGCGAGCAGCGCGTCGCGCTCCATCGCGGGGCGCGTGAGCACCACCAGCGCGGCGACCACGCCCGCCCAGGGCGAGAACAGCTCCCGCCCGAGCGCGAAGGCGAGGTACACGAGCGCCCCGAACGCAACCAGCGTCGCGAGCGTGAAGCATGTCGTCGGAGGCGGCGCCGAACGGCAGCGCGAGCAGCCCCGACCGTGGTCTGGAGCGGGTGCGGCGTCGGCGCGAAGGCGGCCTCGTACTCGGGCGCGTGCCCGTTCGTGAGGTCCTGCGCCCACAGCAGCGCGTAGCGCGCGTCGTAGTTGAGGAACCAGGGCCCGTACGCGAGGTCGAGCGCGAGCGCGACGAGCACGGAGATCGCCGCGGCGGGCGCGAGGCGGCGAGACGGCGGTCATCGGACGAGGACGGTAGCGGGACCCGCCCGCGCCGGTACAGTGCCCGCCGTGTTCGTGGTCCTCGCGGTGACGCCGGTCCTCCAGGGCGCGGCGATGCTCGCCGCGGCGGCCTCCGCGGCCGCGGTGCTGCTCTGCCTCGACCCGCGCCAGCGGGCGGCGGCGATGCTGGCCGCGCTCGGCTTCTCCGCCCTCGCCGTGGCCACGCTCGCCGGCGACGAGCTGCCCGGCGGCACCGGCGTGCTGGCCGGCGGCGCCGCGGCCGGCCTCGTCGCGCTCGGCTTCGTCGCCGCCCTGCTGGTGCGGCGGCCGGGCCTGATCGGGCTGCTGGCGCTCGGCGCGCTGCCGTTCCGGGTCCCGCTGGGGATCGGCGACGGAGACCGCGAGCCTGCTGCTGCCGCTCTACGGCGTGGTCGCGGCCGCCGCGCTGGCGCAGGCGTGGCGCTGGCTGCGCCCGGGGAGCGGGCCGGAGGCGCTGGACGTCGCCGAGCGGCCCGTCCTGCGGCCGCTGCGCCACCTGGAGTACGCGCTCGCCGCGTTCGTCGCCCTCTACGCGCTGCAGGCGACCTACTCGACCGACCTCGAGGTGGCCCTCAAGAACGTGTCCTTGTTCTACGCGCCGTTCGCCGTCCTGTTCCGGCTGCTGCTCGACGTCGACTGGAGCGCCGTGCGGCTCCGCCACGCGTTCTGGATCGTGACGAGCCTGGCCGTCGTGTTCGCCTGCGTCGGCTTCTACGAGTACGCCTCGGGCCACCTGCTGCTCACCAACGCCAAGGTCCAGGAGTCCAACGACCTCAAGCCGTACTTCCGGGTCAACTCGCTGTTCTTCGACCCCAACATCTACGGGCGCTTCCTCGCGCTCACGATGATCGCGCTCGCGGCGACGCTCGTCTGGAGCCGGGAGCGGCGGACCGTGCTGCTCGTCGCGGCCGCCCTGGGCGTGCTGTGGGCGGGGCTGGTGCTCTCGCTGTCGCAGTCGAGCTTCGCCGCGCTGCTCGGCGGCCTGGCGATCCTGGGCGTGCTGCGCTGGAAGCCGGCGCCGGTGCTGGGGGCGATCGCGGCGGTCGCGGCCGCCGCCATCGCGGTCGTGCTGCTCGCCCCGGGCTCGCTGGAGATCGACACGCGCTCCACAGCCTCGCTGGACAAGGCCACGAGCGGGCGCTTCGACCTCGTCAGCGGCGCGCTGTCGATGGCGCGCGACCGGCCGCTGTGGGGCTTCGGCTCGGGCGCCTTCGCGGAGCGCTACCGGGCGCGCGAGGGCGTGACGTCCGAGCGCGTGGCGGCGGTTTCGCACACGATCCCGCTCACGGTCGCGGCCGAGCAGGGGGTGATCGGGCTGCTGGCCTACCTGGCGCTGATGGTGGCGGCGCTGCGGCTGGTCTTCGGCGGCGTGCGCTCGCGGGTCCGGGCGCCCGACCCGGGGATCGAGGCGGTCGCGGCCGCCGCGGTGGCGGCCGCGTTCTGCGCGCTCGTCCTGCACACCTTCGTGTACGCCGCGTTCCTCGAGGACCCCCTCTCCTGGACGCTGCTCGCGCTGGCCGGAGCCCTGGCCGCGCGCGCTCCCGCGCCGTCCCGGCGCGGGCGCTCCACCGTCGCCGTCTGACCGGGTTCCTACCCTGGAGCGGTGCCTTCCCGCAAGGTGACGATCATCGCTGCCGTGATCCTGGCCCTCGGCGCCGCCGGCGCTGCCGCGGCGTACTTCCTCGTGCTCAAGCAGCCGGGCGACATCTCCAACCCGGACGTCCCGTTCATCGACGCCGAGCCGACGCCGGGCCCGAAGGCGAAGAAGGCCAAGCCGCAGAAGCCCAGCAAGTTCCGCTGGCCGCGCTACGGCTTCACGAAGGACCACAATCGCAACTTCGACCCGGCGAAGCCGATCCGCGGGCCGTACCGCGCCAAGTGGAAGCACAAGGCGTCGGCGCTGACCGAGTTCCCGCCGGCGATCTCCCAGGGCCGCATCCTGCAGCTCTCCGACGACGCGCGGCTGGTCGCGCGCAAGCTCGAGGGCGGCAAGAAGCTGTGGGCGCGCAAGCTCGGCAGCCTGTCGGCCTCGACGCCGGCGATCGAGGGCGGCCGCGTCTACGTGACGCTGCTGCGCGCCGGGCGCGCCGGGCGGATCGTGTGCCTGCGCTTCGGCGACGGCAAGATCCTCTGGTCCAAGTCGCTCTCGAGCCGCAGCGAGTCCTCCCCGCTGGTCCACAACGGGCGCGTGTTCTTCGGCTCGGAGGGCGGCACGCTGTACGCGCTGGACGCGAAGTCGGGCAAGCAGGACTGGACGTACGGCGCCGGCGGCGCGATCAAGGGCAGCCCGACGCTGTCCGACGACGGGATCCTGTTCTTCGGCGCCTACGGCGGCTCGGTGCACGCCGTGCGGGCGCGCGACGGGGCGCGGATCTGGAGCAAGAGCGCGGCCGGCGGGATCCGCGGCGGCAACTTCTACGCGACGGCCGCTGTCGCCTACGGGCGCGTCTACATCGGCGCCACGGACGGCCGGGCGTACTCGCTCTCCGCCAAGGACGGGCGGATCGCCTGGGCCCATCAGACCGGCCGCTACGTGTACTCCTCGGCCGCCATCAAGAACGTCGAGGGCCGCGGGCCGATGGTCTTCTTCGGGTCCTACGACGGCACCTTCTACGCGCTCGACGCCCGCTCGGGCAAGGTCCGCTGGACGCACCGCTCCGGCGGCAAGATCTCGGGCTCGCCGACGATCGTGGGCGACGTCGTCTACTACGCGGACCTGGGCCAGGCCGATCACGGTCGGGCTCAAGGTCGGCAGCGGCAAGGTGGCGTTCAAGTACCCGATCGGCGCCTACGACCCGATCGTCTCCGACGGCGTGAACCTCTACCTGACCGGCAACCGCTCGCTGACGGCGCTCGAGCCGCGGCGGCTGCACCGCAAGCGCGAGAAGGCCGAGCAGGCCAAGGTGCGCAAGAAGAAGGCGAAGGCGCGCGGCGCTCGTCTCCCCCGCCTGGCCCGAGCAGTGCCGGCAGCTCGCCCCCTGCGGGCCTCTGGTGGCCGTGCGCGAGCGCCGCATCCGGATGCGCGGCTGATGGCCGTCACCCGCCCCGAGCTCGGCCCCACGCTGCCGGGCGCGCTGCGGGAGCGGTTCGGCGTCCCGCCGGTCCTGACGCTGGCGGTCGCGTTCGTGGTGGCTGCCGCGGCCGTGGTGGCGATCATCGTCGCGCTCACGCGGCCGGCCGTCTGCGGGCGAGCAGGTCGTCCGCCAGCGGCCCGCCGGTGTTCAACATGATCTACCCGCCGGCGGCTCGATGCACGTCGCCGACCCGGGCTCCGGCGAGCTGCTGCGCCTGGAGGGCCGCCGCGGCGGGCTCGAGGTCTCCGTGATCGTCGCGCAGCTGGAGCTGCCGCGCTTCGAGGGCGACGTGACCCACGGCCTGCTGCCGGTCTTCGCCGACCGCTTCGTGGAGGCGGAGAAGCGGCGGATGCCAGGCCTGGAGCTCGTCCAGGAGGGCCGCGCGCGGGTCAACAACGCCGTCGGCTACGAGGTCGGCTACGAGCGGATCACCCGTCGCGAGCGCTTCACCGGCCGCGACGTGCTGCTCGTCCCCGACGACCCCGAGGAGGGCGACGGCCCGGTGCTGCTCAGCCTGCGCCAGACGCAAGGCCATCCGGAGAGAAGCTCACCCCGCCCGAGCGCAACCTGGCCTACCTGGCCCGCAAGGCCTACCGCTCCTTCCGCTTCGGCACCGAGCGCGGCTAGGCCGCGCTGCCGCGCGCCTCGCGGAGCACCGCCGCGAGCACGCCGTTCGACGAACCCGGGCGCCTCGGCGCCGCAGAAGGCCTTCGCGGTCTCGACGGCCTCGTCGATCGCGCCCTCCGGCGGGATCGGCCGCTCGCCCTCGATCAGGTCCGGATGGAGCATCTCCAGCAGCGCGGTGCGCAGGATCGCCCGCTCCAGCGGGGCGATCCGGCTCACGCGTCCAGCCCTTCGCGTGGCGCGCCGATCTGCTCGTCGAGCGTCTCCGCGTTGTCGGACGTCGCGTGCGCGAGCGCGCGCGTGAACGGCGCGGCGTCGCGCTCGAAGAGCTCGTCGAGCGGGCGGCCGGTCAGGTCGTGCTGGTACAGCGCGAAGACCGCCGCCCGGCGCTGATCGGAGCGTCGTGCCAAGCGCGCGCCCTCAGGCGCGGGACATGTAGGAGCCCGAGCGGGTGTCCACCTTGACCCGGTCCCCGATGTTGACGAACAGCGGCACGTTGACGGTCGCGCCGGTCTCCAGCGTCGCGGGCTTGGTGCCGCCGCCCGACGCCGTGTCCCCGCGCATGCCCGGCTCCGTGTGGGTGACCTCGAGCTCGACCGACGCGCCGAGCTGGATGTCCCCGGGCTCGTCGTCGATGTAGAGCAGGTCGACGGTCTCGTTGGGCTTGATGTACTTCAGCGGCTCGGCCACGCTCGTCTCGGGCAGCGCGATCTGCTCGTAGGACTCCTCGTCCATGAAGTGCGCGTCCGTCCCGTCCGCGTAGAGGAACTGCATCTTGCGGGCCTCGGTCCGCACGGGCCGGAACTTCTCGCCCGCCCGGAACGTGCGGTCGATCACCGCGCCGTCCGCCGCCCGCCGCAGCTTCGTCCGCACGAACGCCCCGCCCTTGCCGGGCTTGACGTGCTGGAACTCGAGGATCTTGAAGATCGTCCCCTCAACCTCGATGTGGTTGCCGTTCTTGAACTGGTTCGTCGAGATCATCTCGATCATCAAGGCTAGCCGGACGGCGCCCCCGCGAGCCCGGAAGCGGCCCAAGCGTCTGCGATTCGCGGCAGACCGCCTGCTCCCAGCGGACCCTGATCACCCGCTCGCCGGCCGCCTCGAGCAGCGCCTGGCGCTCCACGTCGTCCTCCCGCGCGATCTCGCCGTCGTGGAAGCGCGCGCCGTCGGCCTCGACGACGAGCCGTTGCTCCGGCCAGCGGAAGTCCGGCACGATCCGGCGGCCGCCGGCGTGGATCGGGACGTTGACGTCAGGATGCTCCAGGCCGCCGCGCAGCATGAGGTCGAGGACGACGTCCTCGAGCTCGCTGCGGGTCGGCGCCGGCCCGGTGGCGACGATGCGGGCGAGGTTCACGGCGCCCCGGCAGGGGCGCAGCCGGGCGAGCGTCTCCACGAGCTGCGGGAGTGCGACGAGCCGCTGCGCCTGCGCCTCCCGCGTCGCCCGGCGGAGCTGCTCGTAGGTGAGGTCGGCGGCGAGGTCGACGAGCGTGCGGGCCACCGTCGTGGCCGGGATGCCCTGGATGCGCGTCACGTCCCGGGGGTCCAGCCGCGTGGTGCGGTGTACGCGGATCTCCGGGTGGCGCCGGGTCGTGGCACCGAGGACGAGCACGTCGGGCCGCCGGTCGCCGAGCAGGACGATCTGCTTGGAGAGCTCGCCGGAGGCGGACCGGCTCGCATAGGCGTCCGGGCCGCAGGCCTTGACGGACGCGAGGATGCGGGCCTGCTGCGGGAGGTTGGTGTGGCCCACGGCGAACACCCGCTTGTGGATGGGGTGCAGGCGGCCCGCCCGCACCCGCCTGGCCACGGCGTGCTTGTCGAGCCCGCAGCGCCGCAGGTCGGCGATATCCACCACTCCCCACTGCTCCGAGGCGAGCAGGGCGAGCCGGATATCGGGCCGAGTGGCATCTAAGTCGCGTATAGCGCGACTTAGATGCCACTCGGCGAGTTCGGGGAGGGGCATGGCGGGCACGATGGCGCGGGGGCTGTGACGGGACAAGACGTGATTGCGCCTAGGCTGCTCCGACTTCGTGCGCTCCTTCGCCTGCCCTAGCCACGACCTCGCGGGCCGCCCGTGACCGACCGCGAGCTCGCGGCCGCCGCCGCGCGGGCCGCGGCCCGGATCGCGCTCGAGCGCCATGGCGACGCGGGCCGCGTGACCGCCAAGGACGCCCCCACCGACGTCGTCTCCGAGGTCGACCGCGCCGCCGAGGCCGCCGCCGTCGCCGCTGATCGCCGCCGAGCGCCCCGGCGACGGCTACGTCGGCGAGGAGGGCGCGGAGGCCGACGGAGCGCGCACCTGGGTGATCGACGCCCTCGACGGCACGCTGAACTACCTCCAGGGGCTGCAGGGCTGGTGCGCCGCCGTCGCGCTGGAGGACGAGCAGGGCCCCCTGGCCGCCGCCGTCTGCGACCCCGTCCGCGGCGAGCTGTTCACGGCCGCCCGCGGGGAAGGCGCCACCCGGAACGGCGAGCGCATGTGGGCCGCGGGCCGCGTCGAGGGCGCGCCGGTTCGGCTCGAGGAGGCGCTGATCGCGACGTTCCTGCACCAGCCCAAGCGCGAGCTGCCGGGCGTCGGGGACACGCTGCAGCGCGTGCTGGCGGCCGCGGGCTCCGTGCGCATCACGGGCTCGGGCACGCTCGAGCTCGCCTACGTCGCGTCCGGGCGCCTGCACGGCTGGATCCAGCCCGCGACCTACCGCTGGGACTGGGTCCCGGGCGCGCTGCTGGTCACCGAGGCCGGCGGCCACGCCGCGCGCACGGCGGCCGACCCCGACTGGTGCATCGCGGCCGCCACGCCCGTCCTGCTCGAGCAGCTCCGAGCGCTCACGCAGAGCTCCTAGAACGCGAAGAGGCCCGCCAGGTGGCGGGCCTCGTCTCGCTTGGGTTCCTGCCCGAGGATCAGTTCCAGACGAAGAAGTACCTGTCGTCGGCGACGAACGGCGCCCAGCCACCCTCGAGCGAGGGGTACTGGTTGCACGAGCGTGACGTCGTGGACGGCAGGCACGGGTTGAACGGGTTGACGAAGCCGTTGACCGTCGGGAGCGACAGACGGCTGGCCGGCGGGTCGACATCCGCCGGCCGCGGGTCGCGGTCGAGCGTCGTCGCCATCGTGCGGCTGCACTCCATCAGGTTCGGCAGGTCGTCGTGGTCGCTGTCGTCGGCGCCGTCGCGCACGCCGTCGCCGTCCGTGTCCGGGTCGTCGAGCGCCGTGCCCGTGTAGGTCAGGTAGTACTTGGACTCCTTGTCGTAGAGCTTGGTCCAGTACTCCTGGCCGCCCATGCAGCCCCGGGTCTCGTCGAAGTTCGACAGGCCGTCGGCGTCCTCGTCGCGCTCCTCGTCGGAGAGCCGGTCGTCGTCGTTGGTGTCGTAGTAGGTGGTCTCGGCCGCCCAGGCGCCGCCGTTGGGCGAGCTCTCGACCGCGCCGCTGCGGTCCGCGTCGCGGATGTCGTACGAGTTGCGGGCGTCGAACCAGTTCTCGCCGACCGGGGCGACCTCGACCGTGCGGTAGCCGCTGGCGTCCGCCCAAGCGAGGAAGGCCGCCTGCTTGTCGTAGCCGGTCGCCGCCAGCGACGGGCGGCGGCGGCCGCTGCCGTCACGCGAGAAGATCGAGTACTGCTCGCCCGCGGAGTAGGACAGCAGCCCGAGGTCGCGCGGGGCGCCGGCGGCGACCGTGAACTTCCACAGGTCGTACTCCTGCTTGAGCGTCAGCGTGTCGCCGTCGTGGTCGACGCCGGCGTCGCCGCCGTCCAGCGGGTTCGGGTAGGGACGCTTGGACGGGTACGGGAGGTAGCCGTTGGGCGCCTGGTACTCGTCGTCGTTCCAGTCCTGGGCGGAGCGCAGCTCGTAGCCGTCCTCGACCGCGTCGCCGTCGGTGTCGGCCTTGCACGGGTCGAGCTTGAGCGCCATCTCCTCGCCATCGGAGAGGAGGTCGTTGTCGTCGTCGGCGTCGACGCCGTTCTTGATCTTGTCGCCGTCGCAGTCGCCGTCGGGGTTGGTGACGGACTGATCCTCGACCTTGGGCGGCTCCGGCGGCAGCTCGGGGCCGATCTTCGGCGAGCGCTTGAGCGTCGTGAAGGACTTGCCGAGGCGCGTGCTGAGCACGCGCAGGCGGAAGGTGGTCATCGAGGCGGAGCCGTTGACCTGCTTGAGCACGGCCGCGAGCTTCGCCGGCAGCTTGACCTTGAGCAGCTTCGCGGTGCCGACGTCGGCCTTGACGAAGACCGCGCGGGCCCCGTCGCGCTTGAAGAGCACGGTGTTCTTGTTGCGACCGCGCTTGAAGTTGCGGCCCTTGATCGTGATCGTCTTGCCGATGTTGGTCTGCATCGGGGAGACCGAGGTGATCACGGGGTACTTCTTCGCCTTCTTGGAGGCGTGGGCGGTCGCCGCACCGGCCGTGGCGGGCGCGAGCATGGCACCGAGGGCCCCAAGGAGGGCGGCGCGGCGCGCGTAGACGGGGATGCGGGATCGAAGAGCCATCACGCCCGGATATCGACACGTCCCCGCAGACCCTTGAGCGCGGACCCTGGGGTCTAAGCCCTAGTCGACGACGATCAGGTCCTTGGTCGTACACGTGAGGACGTCGTGGCCGCCCTCGGTCACCACGACGAGGTCCTCGATCCGCACGCCGCCCCGGCCGGGCAGGTAGATGCCCGGCTCGACGGTCACGACGTTGCCGGCCACGAGCGCGTCCTTGGCCGTGCGCGCGAGCCGCGGCGCCTCGTGGACCTCGATCCCGACCCCGTGCCCGAGGCCGTGCCCGAAGCGCTCGCCGTGCCCGCCCTCGGCGATCAGGTCGCGGGCCACGGCGTCGATCTCGTTGCCAGCCGGCCCGGGCCGCACGGCGTCGAGCGCCGCGAGCTGCGCCCGCAGCGTCAGCGCGTAGATCTCGGCGAGGTCGTCCGGGAGCTCGCCCGTCGCCCAGGTGCGCGTGCAGTCCGAGCAGTAGCCGTCCAGTACCACGCCCATGTCGAGCGTGACGAGCGTGCCGCGCTCGATCGCCTCGTCCGTCGGGGAGGCGTGCGGGAGCGCTCCGCGCGGGCCCGAGGCGACGATCGACGGGAAGCTCGGGTCCGTCGCCCCGCGCCGGCGCATCTCGTGCTCGAGGGCGAACGCGACCTCGCGCTCCGTGCGCCCCACGAGCCCCTGCTCGCGCAGCCAGCCGTAGACCTCGTCGGCCAGCGCGGCGGCCGCGGCGATCTTCGCGACCTCGCCGGGCTCCTTGATCGCCCGCTCCGCCTCGACGACGCCGCCCGCGCCCTTGAGCGCGATCCGCTCGGGGACGACCGAGCGCAGCCGCTGGTGGCCGCGCACGGACACGTGGTCGTCGTCGAAGCCGAGCGTCAGCTCGCCCTCGGGCCAGCCCGTCTCCAGCGCCGTGATGAAGTCCTGCGGGCCCTGCTCGCGGTCGAAGTCGGGCACCTCGCTCGCCGCCTGCTCGACGTAGCGGAAATCGGTGACGAACCGGCGCACGTCGCGGCCCACGACCGCCATGCCGTTGGAGCCGGTGAAGCCCGTCAGGTAGCGCAGGTTGGGGCCGTGGCTGACCAGCAGCAGGTCGACGCCCTTCTCCTCCAGGCGCGCGGCGACGCGGTCGGCACGGCTCATGCGAAGGCCTCCTTGAGATGCTCGAGCGCCTCGCGGTAGCCGTCCGGCCCCTTGCCGGAGACCCGCGCGATGCAGGCGCCCTCGAGCACGGACACGCGGCGGAACGCCTCGCGGTGCTCGACGTCGGACAGATGGACCTCGACGGCTGGCAGGCCGGAGACCTCCAGCGCGTCGCGCAGCGCCCAGGCGTAGTGCGTCCAGGCGCCGGGGTTGAGGATCAGCCCGTCCGAGAAGTCGGCCGCCTTGTGCAGCTCCTGGACGTACTCGCCCTCGAAGTCCGACTGGAAGAAGCGCGTCTCCAGGCCGAGCTCGCGGCCGAAGCGGCCGATCTGCTGCTCGAGCCGGAACAGGCTGAGCCCACCGTAGATCTCGGCCGGGCGGCGGTCGAGCGCGCCGAGGTTGATCCCGTGCAGCACGGTCACGCGGTTCTTCATGACCGCTCCAACTCTGCCACCGCCGCCCGCAGGTCGTCGGGCGAGACGACCATCCCCGTGCGCACGTCGCCCGGCGCCTCCACCAGCGCGAACCCGACGCGCCCGCCGCGGCGCTTCTTGTCGCGCGCGGTGGCGGCGACGACGTCGGCCGGGTCGATCGCCGGGTCCAGGCGCGTCGGCAGGCCGTGCTCGGCCAGCAGGCCGGCCACCTCCTCGCGCAGCGCGGGCTGGGCGGAGAGCGTCAGCGCCGCGAGCAGCCCGAGCCCGACGGCCTCGCCGTGGCGGTAGCGCGCGTAGCCCGTGACGGTCTCGATCGCGTGCCCGACGGTGTGGCCGAGGTTGAGGCGCTGGCGCGCGCCGGCGTCGCGCTCGTCGGCGGCCACCACGGCGAGCTTCGTGCGCGCGCAGGCCAGCACGAGGTCGCGGTCGGCCTGCGCCGAGCGCGTCCGCACGCGCTTCCACAGCGGCCCGCCCGCGATCAGCGCGGTCTTGATCACCTCGGCCCAGCCTGCCGCGAGCTCCTCGGGCGGCAGCGTGGCGAGCGTGCGCGGGTCCGCGAGCACCGCCGCGGGCTGGTGGTAGACGCCCGCGTAGTTCTTGCCCTGCGGCAGGTCGACGCCGGTCTTGCCGCCGTAGGCCGAGTCCACCTGGGCCACGAGCGTCGTCGGCACCTGCACCACGCGCACGCCGCGCTGGTAGACCGCGGCGCAGAAGCCCGCGAGGTCGCCCACCACGCCGCCGCCGAGCGCGATCACGTGCCCGTCGTGGTCCAGCCGCGCCTCCGCGAGCGCCTCGAGCACCGTCCCGGCCGTCGCCAGCGTCTTGGCCGTCTCCCCCGGCTCGATCGCCGTCCGCGAGACGGCCTCGAAGGCGCCGCCGTAGAGCGCGCCGACGGTCTCGTCCGTCACCAGGTGGCCGTCCCCCTCGAGCGCCCGGAAGCCCGAGCCGACGAGCCCCTCCCCGACGTAGACCGGGTACTCGCCGGACGCGGCGGTCGCCCACAGCAGCTTCGTGCCCGCGGGCGCGGCGGCCAGCGCGCGCAGGGCCGGCACGGCGCGGCGCACGACGTCGCGCGAGGAGTCGGCCAGCACGGCGTCGGCGATCGAGTCGTACAGCGGCCCCCGGTCGGCCAGCAGGGCGGCGAAGCGCGAGCGGTCGCGCGCGAGCGGCCGGCGCCCGCCCGCCCGCCGCCAGGCGGTCTCCTCGTCGACGTCGAGCAGGACGACGGTGTGGCCCGCCAGCAGCGAGCGCACCCGCTCGGAGCCGATCGCGCCGCCGCCCAGCGACAGCACCGCCGACGGCGGCCGCTCGAGCAGCTCGGCGACGACGTCCTCCTCGAGCGTCCGGAACGCGCGCTCCCCGTGCGCGGCGAAGTACTCCTCGATCGTGCAGCCCAGCCGCTCCTCGAGCACGTGGTCGGAGTCGACCGCGCGCGCCCCGAGCGCCGCGCCGGCGGCGCGGGCGGCGCTGGTCTTGCCCGCGCCCATGAAGCCGATGAAGACGAGCGCGCTCAGCGCCGGTGCCAGCCGATGCGGCGCGTGTAGGCGTCCATCGCGGCGCGGACGTCGTCGATGTGGTCGCCGCCGAACTTGTCCCGGCACGCGGAGGCGAGCACGATCGCCAGCATCGCCTCCCCCACGACGCCGGCCGCCGGCACGGTGCAGGAGTCGGTGCGCTCGCGCAGGGCCTGCGCGGGCTCGCGCGTGGCGATGTCGACCGAGCGCAGCGGCTTGGTGAGCGTCGGCAGCGGCTTCATCGCGCAGCGCACGACGACCGGCTCGCCGTTGGTCATGCCGCCCTCGATCCCGCCCGAGCGGTTGGTCTCGCGGAAGTAGCCGCGCTCGCCGGAGTAGAAGATCTCGTCGTGGGCGGCCGAGCCGGGCCGGCCCGCGAGGTCGAACCCGTCGCCGATCCCGCAGCCCTTGATCGCCTGGATCGAGAGCATCGCCAGCCCGATCAGCCCGTCCAGGCGCTCCTCCCAGGACACGTGCGAGCCGAGCCCGGGCACGAGCCCGTACGCGCGGACCTCGAAGACGCCGCCGAGCGACTCGTTGGCCTTGCGCAGGACGTTGATCTCCTCGACCATCGCCCGCGAGGCGTCGGCGTCGAGGCAGCGGACGGGCGAGGCGTCGACGCCGGCGAAGTCCTCGAGCGCCAGATCGCCGGATGAAGCCCCGCCCGCCCGCACGGAGCCGATCTGGGTCACGTGCGAGACGACCTCGATCCCGAGCGCGCGCAGGAACGCCTTGGCCAGCGCGCCGCCGGCGACGCGCGCGGCGGTCTCGCGCGCGCTGGCGCGCTCGAGCACGTTGCGGACGTCGCTGAAGCCGAACTTCTGCACCCCGGCCAGGTCGGCGTGGCCCGGCCGCGGGAGGTGGACCTCCGGCACGTCGGCCTCGACGGGCCATGGGTTCATCCGCTCCTCCCAGTTGGCGAAGTCGCGGTTGGCGACCGTCAGGGAGACCGGACCGCCGAGCGTGCGGCCGTGGCGGACGCCGGCCGTGACGTCGGCGGCGTCCTTCTCGATCTTCATGCGCCCGCCGCGGCCGTGGCCGAGCTGGCGCCGCGCCATGTCGCGGTCGATCAGCTCGCGGTCGAGCTCGAGCCCGGCCGGGAGCCCCTCGACGATGCAGGTGAGGCCGGGCCCATGGGACTCCCCGGCGGTGATGACGCGCAGCGGCACCGCCCGGATCTTATGAAGACCCAGGCGGCGCCGCGGAGCGGCAGGTGCTCAGAAGCCGCCGGCGGTGCCGAGCGCGGCGCGCGCGGTCTTCGCCCGGAGGGCTTTGAAGGCGCGCTGGCCGATCTTGCGCACGGTGCCCGACTTGGCGTCGTAGCGGTAGCGCAGCGGGCCCACGGCGGCCTGACGGGCGCGCAGCACGCTGCGGCCGGCCTTGGACGTCTTGGCGCGGGACTTGACGGCCGCGGCCGCGTCGTCCGTCTTGCTCGTCTTGATCTTGAGCAGGTCGAGCTGGTACTGCGAGCCGACGTTGCCCTCCTCGTCGGTGACGTCGAGGAACTCGGTGTCGCCGGGACGCATGTGCAGCGTCTCGCAGTTGGCCGGGCTCGGCTTGCAGACCGCGTCGCCCTGGGCCACGACGCCCTCGTCGACCATGAAGACGGCCGTCTTGCCGCCCTTGCCCGGGCCGAGGTAGACGAGCACGGGCTCGTCCGCCGAGGGCAGGGCCTGCAGGCGCGGCACGTTCATCCGGTCGAGCGCGTCCGCCTCGGAGTCGCCGAAGCGCACGGTCAGCGAGTACAGCTCGTACGTGGGCTTGGGCTGCGCCGGGGCGACGGGCATGCCGGGCACGCCGATCGGGCCGCCGGTCGCCGGCGGGACCGTGGGCGTGCCGACGTCGGCCGGCTTGCCGCCCGTGTCGCCGATCGTGTTGAGGGGCGCGCCACCGCCGGACGCGGAGTCCGGGGTCGGCGTCGCCGTGGCCTCGGGCTCGGGGGCGGGCTCGAACGGGTTCTTGCTCGCGCCGAGCACGCGCCGGCGCTGCTTGGGCGTGCTGCCGTCCCCGGCGAGGGCCACCACCGGGTCCGACATGTCGTCGGCGGTGAGGCTCTTGTCGGCGGAAGGCGTGGCGGGCGCCGGCGCGACCGGCGCCGGGTCCTTGGCGAGGACGAACGGGATCGCGGCGAGCGCGGCCACGAGCAGGATCGCCACGGGCAGCAGACGTCGCTGCACGAGGCTGCTCCAGACGTTCTCGAGGGGCTTCATCGGGTGGCTCCGGTGACGGTCGCGGGGGTGGTCGGGACGGCGGGGTCGGCCGGAGCCGGGGTCGCCGCAGGGGTCGCGGCGGCCGGACCCTGGGCGGTCGCGCCCGCGGTCAGGCCCTGCGTCTCGGGCACCAGGTAGGAGCTGGCGCCGATCTGCGCACGGATGTTCGGGAAGCCCTCCGCGTCGACCTGGAGGTCGACCGTCTCCAGCCGCAGCAGGCGGCCGGTGACCTTGAGCTGCTCGTTGCGCAGCGACACGAAGCGCTCCATGCGGGCGAAGAACTGCGACAGGTTGGCGTAGGTCCCGCGGAAGGAGAAGCTGAACGGCAGCGCCGAGAAGCCGGCGGGGCCGACGGCCACCGCGCCCGGAGCCAGCGGCGCAGCGTCGCCCGCCGCGTCCGAAGCGGCCGCCGAGGCGCTCGCGCCGCCGATCGACACCGTGCGGAAGTCGACGTTGGTGCCGCCGGCCTCCGCGTCGATCTGCACGAGCAGCGAGCGGACGTCGTCGTCGTCCGGCACGGCCTTGCCGAGCCGCACCACGGACGCGTAGTTCTTGCCGTAGTTGGCCTTGGAGGACTGGTAGCTCGCCAGCGTCTGCTCGGCCGTCTTGACCTCGGCCTGCTTGGTGGCGATCTTCGTCTCCAGGGCCGCCGCCTCCTCGCGCTTGGGCGAGAGGGCGAGGAACCAGAAGGCGGCGGTGGCCGCCGCGGCCGCGACGACCGCGATCAGGAGCGTCTTATTGTTGGTCACGGTCTTTAGGGGGTGGTCGTGGGGGCGGGCGTGGGCGTGGCGGCCGGGGCCGACGTGGTCGTCGAGCCTGCGGGAGCCGGGGTTGCGCCCGCCGCCGGGGTGGCGGTCGGGGTGGCGCCGGGAGCGGGGGTCGCCGCCGCGGCCGGGGCCGCGCCGGTCGGGGCGGTGCTCGCGGAGGCGGCGCCCTCGAAGAAGACGACCATCTCGAAGGCCGGCACGTCGGACTTGCCGCAGTAGCCGGTCGAGTTCGGAGCCGTGCGCTCGCCGCCGCCCGTGCCGCCCGCAGTGGCCTCCTTGTCGGACTTGGCCAGCGAGACGCGGGTGACGCCGTCGATGTTGCGCAGTCGCGCCATCAGCTCGGCGACCTTGGTCTGGGAGTAGGTGCAGCCGACCACGGTGATCGCCGGCGCGGTGATCGCGCCGCGGATGCTGCTGCCGCCGGTGGCGGCCGTCGCGGACCCGAGATCGCCCTTGAGCGTGGCGATCGTCACGTCGCTCGGGACGGCGCGGGAGAGGTCGCGCAGCGCCTGCTCCCAGTCGAAGCGGGAGTTGGCGAGGTCCTTGACGGTCTGCACGCGGGCGTTGGCGACCGACTCGAAGTCCGCGTAGGGCTTGAGCTGGTTCACCTGCTTCGTGACGGCCGCCGACTTGGCGGTCGCCGCGGCCAGCTCGGCCTTGCGGTCCTTGACCGTGTTGCCGGCCAGGACGTAGGCGGCCAGCGCCAGCACGGCGAAGGCGAGGACACCGAGCACGACGAACGCGCCGGCTCCGGAGTTCTCGACCCCGGTGGGGACCGCGGGGGCGGGTCCCTTGGGACCGCTCTGCAGGTCGGGCGGAAGCAGGTTGACAGCTCTCATCTCGCTTGGCTTATCGGCACCCCCTTAGACCGCCTTGAGGCTCACGGGTGGGGTGAGCACCCCACGTGCGCCCGGCTCCGCGCTGGAGCGCGGTTTCTAGAGGAAGGAGTCGGCGTACCAGTCGACGAGCGCGTCGCCTGCGAACAGCCCGACGACGCCGCCGAGGGCGAGCCAGGGGCCGAACGGGATGCCCGCCTTGCGGCCGTCCTTGACGCCCATGCGGGCGATCACGAGGCCTCCGACGAGCGCGCCGGCGATGAACGCGACGAACATCGCGGGCGCGACCGCGCGCCCGAGGTAGATGCCCAGGACGAACGCGAGCTTGACGTCCCCCATCCCCATCCCTCTCGGGTAGAAGAACCACGCGAGGAACAGGAAGCCGCCGGCGGCGGCCGAGGCGATCAGGTGCTCGACGATCGAGTCCGTGTCGAGCACGGCGATCAGCACGACGCCCAGCACGAAGCCCGGGTAGGTGATCTTGTTCGGGATCAGGTGGTGATCGAGGTCGATCAGCGTCACCGGCACCAGCAGGAGCACCAGGACGATGCCGATGACGGCGTCCTCGTCGGCGCCCTTGGCGATCACCACCAGGGCGCACAGCAGCGCCGTCCCCGCCTCCACGAGCGGGTAGCGGACGGAGATCGGCTCCTTGCAGCTGCGGCAGCGCCCGCGCAGCAGCAGCCACGAGAGCACGGGGATGTTGTCGTAGGGCTTGACCGGCGCCCCGCAGTTGGGGCAGTGCGACGGCGGGTGCGAGAGCGACTCGCCGCGCGGCAGCCGGTAGGCGACGACGTTGAGGAAGGACCCGACGATCGCGCCGAGGACCCCGGCGAGCACGGCTCCTGCTGCGGTCGTCATCGTCGACTCAGTTCCACGGCACTGCCCGCTCCCCTGCCGCGGCTCGGCGCCGCGGCACGGGAGAGCGAAGGGCTAGACGCGGTCGTCGAACGCCAGGCCCGCGGCGACCGCGAGCCGGGCCGGGTCGGCCTCGTCGTCGCCGTCGACGTCCACGAGCGCCGGCTCGACGGGCAGCTTGAGCTGCTCCGAGAGCTTGTCCGCAAAGCCGGGAATGGCGAGCACGGGGCCCGTCAGCATGGCCCGCTCGACGTTCTCGGCGCCTTCCTGCATGCGGTAGAAGTTCAGCGAGTTGCGCACGGTGTCGGCGAGCTGGTGCACGCCCTCCTCGAGCGCGGCGCGGGTCGCCCCGATGAGCTCGGCGTCACCCTCGACGTCCTCGATCGGCGTGAGCAGCCCGACGTGCTGCATCCACTGGCGGGCGTGCTCCTGGGTGAGGGCGCGGCGCTCGGACAGCGTGTGCACGACGGCGTCGAGCCCGCCGGCGGCCGCGCGGGTGAAGAGGCACCCCGAGCCGTTGGCGACCGCGACGTTCGTGAGGCCGGCGACGTTGATGTAGAGGATGCGCGTGCTCGGAGGCACGCGGCGCCAGGGCGCGGACCATGCCGAAGGCGGCGAGGTCGATGCCCTCGAGCTCCAGCCCGGCCTCGCGGGTGGCGGAGACGAGCCGCTCGATCATCTCGCGGCGCACCGCGACGATCACGACGCGCGAGCGCGGGCCCGCCTGCGTGTCGACCACGCCGAGCGACTGGAAGTCGACGACGGCCTCTTCCATCGGCATCGGGATGTGGTCGGGCGCCTCCTGGTGGACCGCGGCGGCGAGGCCCTTGGGGTCCTCGATCACCGGCAGGTCCAGCGAGCGCACGACGATCCGCTGGTTGGCGATGCCCAGGCGCACGCGGCGCGGCAGGTCGTTGGCCTCGAAGAGGTCGCGCAGCGCCTCGGCGAGGGCGGCGGGGTCGGAGGCCTCGCCGTCGCGGAGGACGCCGGGCCGCAGCGTGGCGACCGCGCTCCGCTTGACGGACACGCTGCCGTTGACGTGCACTTCGGCGGCGGCGATGTGGCTGGGGTCGAGGTCGAGCCCGACGACGATGGCGGCTGAGCGCTGCTTCTTCTTGAACACGATCTCTCCTATCGGCAGGACGCCGAGGGTTCTTGAAAGGGGCGTCAGGTCCCGGCTTTGAGCTCGCGCCAGGTGTTCTGCACCAGGCCGACCGTGCCGTAAGAGGTGACGGAGTTGAAGACGTTCGCGTCGAACTTCATGTTCAGCGAGTTCGAGCCGACGAGCACGCACCCGTCGCCGTCGATCACGAGCGCGCCGAGGATGCCGGCGCCGCCGCCGCTCTCGTAGACCCAGCCGTTCGGGCAACCGCCGCTCTTGGCCACGAAGCCGTTGGTGCACTCGCCGTCGGAGTTGTTGACCACGTAGGCGATGCCGTAGAAGGTGTAGTTGCCCGTGAAGCGCAGGGTGCCGCAGTGCCAGATCAGCAGGCCCGGCTTGGTCGTCGGGTTGATGCAGTTCGTCGACAGGTCGGAGGGCACCACGCAGGGCGTCGAGAACGGCCCGATGTTGTTGGCGTACGAGGTGCTGCAGTTCTCGACCCACACGACCGGGCCCGTCAGCTCCGCCGCGCTCGTCGGGCACCCCGAGAAATAGGTGCCGTCCGTCTGCGCGCGGGCCTTGAAGCGCTTGAGCTGCGCGGGCGTCATGAAGTTCGGCTGCGTGGGCGTGGACTGCGGCGCGGGCGTGAGCTGCCCCTTGTTGGCCTCGTAGCTCATGCACGCGTCGCTGGTGAGCGGCGTGCAGCGCACGATCACCGAGCTGCCCGTGCCGTCGAGCATCAGCTTGTTGCCGTTGTTCGTCACGTCCAGCGCGCCGGCCACGACGCCGGCCTGCGGAACGCTCTCGCGCAGCTGCTCGAGCTTGAGGCGCGCGACGATGTTGCGCTGGCGTCCGCGGACCGTGGCCTTCGCCTGGACCCACAGCTGGCGATCCTGGTTGAAGTCGTACCGGCACGGGCCCGGGCACGTCACCGTGCCCTCGGTCAGCGGCCCGTCGGCGTACTGCGCGTCGAAGGCCGCCTTGAGCGGGCCGTAGTTGTCGCGCACGGACGTCTTCCAGTTGACGTTGGCGCCGAAGTCGACCGTGGTGAGCTGCGCCACGGCCTTGTTCGCGGAGCTCGCCTTGTCCAGCGTGTCGCGATCGGGGCAGTAGAGCGTCGTCGCCGTCACCCCCGCCGTGGAGGCGCAGTCGCCGCCGAGCGGCTTGGTCGGGTTGGGCCAGTTCCTGGTGAGCGCGAAGCCCTGCGCGTACAGCGCGGCCTCGGCGAGGGAGAGCGCCGACTCGCGCTCGCGCGACTCGCGCGAGCGCTTCTGGCCGGTGTCCACGAACGCGTACGACGCGAGGCCGACCGAGAGCATGATGGCCATCAGCACGATGGCGCTGATGAGGACCCAGCCGTCCTCGCGCTGGATGGGGGTGCGTCGGGTCATGGGATCGTCACTGACTTCGTCGTCGTGTGGTAGAGGCAGCCCGGGTCGCGGACCACGAGCTGGATGTTCATCGGGGAGGTCACGCCGGCCGGCACCGAGTAGCGGTACGTGGTGCCCTGGCCGAGGTAGATCAGCGTGGTGCCGTTCGCCTTCTGCTTGATCTCCTGCGCGCACGCCTCCTCCGGCGTCAGCGTGATCGTGCCGTTGCCGCGGAACCAGTCGTAGGCGAGCGTGCGTCCCTCGGGGTCGGCCGAGGCGGAGCCGTTGAGGATCACGGTGCGCGTCGCCGCGGCCGTGGCGGTGAAGTCCGCGACCGGCTGCTCGTTCTGGTTGCGCAGGAAGATGCCCGAGACGACGCGCAGCTCTGCGGGCGTCTTGCCGGGGTTGGGATCGACCCAGAGCTCGGCGTTGATCGTCCGGATGCGCGTGTGGTCGGCCGCGGTCGCGGGGCAGCCGGGCGATGCGCCCGTGCCGCACGAGTAGGCGAACACGCGCCGGTCGAGGCCGTCGCGGCGGTTGGTGACCTGATCGGCGACGACTCGGCTGGTCACCCAGCCCGAGCCGGGGCAGCTGCTCATCATGCCGCTGGTCGGCGCGGCCGCCGTCGCGGTCTCGGACTCGTAGAGGCGCCCGCGCGAGGGGCTCGCTGCCGCGCCGCCGGCGCCGGTCGTGTCGAGGCAGTAGCGGACCCACTTGCGCGACGGGTCCGAGGTCTGGAAGACGAGGTCGAACGGCTGCGCCCGCGCGATCGTGGTGGTCTGCTGCGAGGGGTCCTGGTTGGCCAGGTTGCGCAGCTGGCGCGACGCGATGTCCATCGACTGGCGCGCGATCTGCGCGGAGTCGTTGAGCTGCTGCGTCTTCTTCTGCGTCCGGTAGTAGTTCGTGAACGAGGTCAGCGTCGCGCCGAGCAGCACGATCGCCAGCGACATGACCAGCATGACCTCGATGAGCGTGAAGCCACGCTCGGAGCTGCGCGCGCTCACAGCCCCACCCACGGGAAGAGGTTGGAGCCCTGGGACTCGTTGAGCCCCGGGCCGACGGCCGTGACCACGTAGTTGACGGCTCCGGTGAGCGGCTGCGGGTCGGTCCAGCTCATGCCGTTGTCGGGCGTGAAGGTGTAGCGCTGGGCGCGCGTGCAGCAGCTGCTGCCCGAGAAGCGGTAGATGCGGAAGTACCGCACGCTCGCCTGGCTCGGGTGACTCCACGTCAGCTTCGGCAGCCCGGTCGAGAGGTCCGGCAGGACCAGGAGGCCGGTCGGGCGCGCCGGCTCGGTCGAGCTCGTCGTCACCGACTGCGCGTTGACCGACTGGCGGATCGCGCTCGAGCTGTTCGTGATGTCCTGGCGATCGAGCGCGACGACGCCGTAGTTGAGGTTCGAGGACGGCATCGAGGTGGAGGCCTGGCAGCTCGACTCCTCGACGCTGTTGGTCTCGCAGACCAGGGTGTCGTTGCCGTTGCCGACCGTGGTGTCGGGCCCGAGGTCGTAGACCCTGTAGCCGATGATGTCCCGCTCGGGGTTCGAGTTCCACTGGAACTCGATCCGGCTCTCGTTGAAGTTGCGACCGGCCTCGAAGCCCGTGACGGTGATCGGCAGGGAGCGGTTGAGCGGCAGCACCGCGGCGCGCGAGTCGCCGGCGATGCCGCGGTCGTCGAAGGCCTGGGCGGTCACCGTGTAGGTGCCGTCGAGCACCGTGCTGACCGGGTTGTACTGCGCGGGCCAGGCGCCGGAGGCCGGCGGGACGACTCCTGCGGCCGGGCTGCCGAGCTGCCAGGTGGTGACCCATGTCGTGGGGCCGCCCGAGGAGTCGCCGGACCCGTTCGGCGAGCCGTCGCTGTTCCAGCGCACGGAGCCGGCGGTGGTCGTCGTCGTCGGGAACGTGGCGGCCGTGCCCGAGATCAGCTGGTTGACGTTGTCCGGCGGTGCATGGAACTTCGTGATGCGCGGGCCAAGGCCGCCGGACGGGTTGTTGATCAGGAAGATCTGCGTGATCGTGCGCGTCCCGCCGCCCTTGTCCCAGTCGAGCTTGACCGTCACCCGCCGGAAGTCGTCGGGCTGGGCGTCGGGCTCCAGTGTCCCGGCCGCAGCGGGCACGGGCGCCTGCGGCGTGCAGACGTTCTCGGGCGCCGTCGCGGCCACGTTGTCCTTCGGGTCGTCGAAGGTGCAGACCTCTGCGGTGACCGTGTAGTCGATCCCGCGCCGGCTGATCTTCCAGGGATCGCCGGAGGTGCCGGACTTGGCCTGGAGGGCCGCCACGATGCCGGACGGCTTCAGCTGGTCGTAGTCGACCGCGCGCGCGTCCTCGAGCAGCTCACGGGCGAGGTTGGTCGCCCCCATGCGGGCGTTGTTGGTGACGCTCGTCCGGTTGGCGCCGTTGAGGAGCGTGAACGCCCCGGCCATGCCGACGACGATCACGAACGAAGCGACCATCAACTCGACCAGCGTGTAACCACGCTCGTCGGACATCGTGCGCCTGGTGGACCGCATGTCCAGGTGATCGGCCGCGCCCGCGGCGCGCTTGAGCCTCATCGACGTATATCGGGTCGCGACCGGAGGGCTACCAGTTGCCGTCGGCAGGGCAGCCGCCCTTGCCGCGGACCACGCAGTCGTGGTCGGGCCCGGTCGCCTGCTCGTACGTGATCGTGTACGTGTGGTTCGTGGCCCCGGTCTCGCCCTTGGAGATGGCGGTGATCGTGTAGCCCGTCGCGCTCTCGGCGGTGATCAGCACGTTGCCGGCGCCGGCGGCGACGGGGAGCCCGGTCTCGGCCGACGTCAGGCGAGCGGTGCAGCCGAGGTAGCCGTCGACCTCCTCGTAGCACGCGGCGATCTGGGAGACCATGTTGCGGGCGTTGCTCTTCGCGCGCGAGTCCTGGCCCTTGAGCTGCTGACTCAGGAAGGTGGGCAGCGCGATCGCGGCCAGGATCCCGATGATCAGGATCACGACCAGCAGCTCGATCAGCGTGAAGCCGGTCTCGCCGCCTGCCCGGGCGCGACCGACGCGGGCGTTCCGTGTCCACGTCGTAGTCATGAGGTGCGAAGGCTCCTAAGAGGAAAAAAGAGAGGGGCGGGCAGATGCCCGCCCCTCTCGAGAGGTGGATCAGGGTAGGCGGGCTACCAGTTGGTGGAGCTGACGTCGTTGCCGCAGCCACCCTTGCCGGCCGGCGCGCAGGTGCGCACGTCGCCCGTGCCCGAGTGGGTGATGGTGAACGTGTGGCTCGTGGCGCCGGTCTTCGCCTTGGAGGTGGCGAGGACGACGTAGCCGGTCGTCGACTCGGTGCCGGTGGTCACTTCGACCTGGCCGGCGGCGCCGCCGAGCGGCAGACCCGTGTCGTTGGCGGCCTGCACCTTGGCGTAGCAGCCGACGTACGTCTCGGCCTCGGTGAAGCAGGACTCCATCTGGGAGACGAGGTTACGGGCGTTGGACTTGGCGGCCGAGTCCTGACCCTTCTGACGCTGGCCGAGGAAGGCCGGCAGGGCGATCGCGGCGAGGATGCCGATGATCAGGATGACGACCAGGAGCTCGATAAGGGTGAAGCCCTTCTCGTCCTGAGCGCGCGAGCGCAGCTTGTTGAGCATGTGGGTGAACCCTCCTGAAGGGATCGTTGGGCCTGTTGGCACTGCTTCGCCAGGTCCTTGGTCCCGTGTCCACCACCAAACAGTGGCAACCCGGCCGGCTCCCATCCGGAGAGCCCCGTGGTTTTGCGTCTCGCCCTCACGGGCGATTTGCCTTTGACACCTTGGTTCTGGCAATCCGGGTATCGGCACGTGTGACGCACGACTTAACCCCTCTAAAGAAAAACGGCCGGTTCAGGCGGACGGGCGTTCTAGCCTTGTGGGCATGCTTGCTCGCCGTCTGCTCTTCGCGGTCGCCGTCCTGATGGCCCTCACCGCGCTGGCGGCGGGCCTCGCGCCGCGCCAGACGCCGTCCGGCGAGGGCGACCAGGCGACGTCCACCCCGTCCGGCGAGCCCGCGCCCGAGCCCGTCGAGGCGACCCTGGACGCGCAGTCGGAGGGCCAGCGCGTCCAGGCGCGCGTCGGCCAGATCGTGACGATCGTCGTCAACTCGACCGAGCTCGACAGCGTGTCGCTGGCCGAGGTCGGCACCAAGACCGCGGAGCCGGACTCCCCCGCGCGCTTCGAGCTGCTGGCCGAGGTGCCGGGCTCCTACGGCATCGACCTGCTCGAGGCCGAGCGGCGGATCGGCACGCTCGAGATCGAGGACTAGGAGTCGGAGCGGCGCGCGGCCTGCGCGTCGTGGCCCGGGATCCGGCGACCGGAGCCCTCGCACCACGGGCAGGTGACGGGCTGCGGGGTGCCGCCGAGGGCGGAGATCACGCGGCCGGTGCCGCGGCAGGGGGTGCAGCGCTCGGGATCGTGGGGCTCGCTCATGCGGCGAGCCACGTTAGCGGCTGGCCGCTCAGCCCATGCCGGGCGGCGCGACCGACGTCGCGGCGCGGGCCTGCGGGTCGGCGGCGAGCCCGGGGTCGGGCGAGCGGTCCGTCGGCAGCGAGCGGCGAAGGGTAGGGGCGACCTCGCGGTCGGTCAGCGGGCGCAGGATCCCGAACTGGCGGAAGGTGGCCTCGGCGCGGGTGGTGTCCGCGACCCGCAGCAGCAGGCCGTGGACGGCCGGGGAGCCGAGCGGCGAGCGCGCGGCGATCTCCTCCAGCGCCTCGGGGGCGAACGCCCGCAGGTGCTCCTCCCCCAGCGGCTTGGTGAACAGCAGCGCGGCGTTGGGCGCCTTCTCGGTGTCGCCGACGAACGTCATCGCCGAGCCGCCGGCGCGCGTCCACAGCCAGCCCTCCACCCCGTGCTCGCGCGGGACGATCGCGGTCGCGCTGAGGCGGCGCAGGATCGGGAAGCGGCTCTGCGCGTCGGCCGAGCCGATCTCGACGATGCCGATCTGGAGCATCCCGAGCGCCAGCTTCAGCGGCTCACGCAGCATCTGCTCGTGCTCGAGCGTGGCGCCGAGGGCGCTCACGCGCAGGACGTCGGACCCGCCGGCGCGGCGCTTCCAGCGGCCGTCGGCCTCGAGCGGGATCGTGAACTCGCGCAGGCTGCTGCCGGCCCCGCCGGGAGGCGCGAACGAGCTGGACGGAGGGGGAACGCTCATGTCACCCCATACATCGGCCGATTCGTCCACGGCATTGAGAACGGCTTCGCCTGCCAGACCATCGCGGCTTGCCGCCGTGCACCGCAACTCGCTGCGAGGGTCAGCCGCGCTGGTCTTCGGCGACGTCACGGAGGGCCGAGCCGACGAGCTCGGTCGCGTCCCGCCCGGTGCGCCGGCCGCTCACGCGGGCGACCACCGGCTGCGTCTCGCCGTGCAGCGTGAGCCGTCCTCTCGCGCGCACGGGCGCGCGCGAGAGCTCGAACGGCCCGGCGAGCTCGAAGCGTCGCCTCGCGGCCTGAGCGGTGGGTAAGGTGCCGCGCGTGCTGAGTCTCGGCTCGCTCACCGCCCTCCCGATCGACGTGCTCGGTGCGCTGCGCAGCGTGCCGCGCCTGCTGACCCAGATCGACGCCATCGCGCGCTCGACGGCCGCCCTGCCCGACGTGGTGGCGCGGCTCGACACCGTCGTCGGCAAGCTCGACGAGGTCGCGGAGTTCACGGCCACGCTGCCCCGCATCGAGGCGGCCATCAAGGACGTCTCGGCCGACACGGAGGCGCTGCCGACGCTCGGCGAGCAGATGACCCGGATGGCCGAGGCCACCGAGCCGCTGCCCCGGGTCGCCGAGGCCACGGGCGTCCTGCCGCCCATGCTCGAGAAGATGTCCGGGATCGAGGCGGCGATGCCGACGCTCGTCGAGGTCCAGCAGCAGCTCGCCGACCTGCCCGGGACGATGGACGAGCTCCAGGTCCGCCTCGGCGGCCTCACCGAGATGCTCGAGCGGCTGTTGGCGTCGCTCGACACGCTCGACGCGAACGTCGCGGCCCTGCGGGACGCCGTGGAGCCGATCGGGCGGGTGGCCGACCGGTTGCCGGGGCGGCGCTAGGCGGCTCGCCGGCTGGCCCGCGGCTCACGCGAGCGCTCAGTCGCGGCTGCCCGGGTGGCCGTCTCCGGGCCACGGGGCGAGCAGGAGCAGCAGGCGGGCGTCGGAGGTCGCCCGGACCTCGTGGCGCTCCTTGGGCGCGAACACGAACAGCGCGCCCGCTCCGGCGCTGACGGTCTCCCCAGCGTCGACCTCGACCTCGCCCTCGACGACCGTCAGGTAGGCGCGCTCGTGGACCTCGTGGTCCTTCAGCGACTCCCCGGCCGGGAGGTGGATCGCGATCGCGCGGGCCTCGCCGCGCTTGGACTGCAGGATCTGCGGGCGGTGGGGCTCGACGTCGAGCCCGCGGAGGTCCCAGTGCTCCATGGCCGGACCATACCGGCGCCGTGCGGCGCGTGGCGGCGCGGCCCTCAACGACCGACGGCCGCCCGGAGGCGGCCGTCGGTGCGCGCGGAGCCTGGAGGGGCCGGTGCGCTACTTGATCGTGTCGTACACCTTGAACATCGGCATGTACATCGCGATCACGATGAAGCCGACGATGCCGCCCACGAGGACGATCATGATCGGCTCGAGGATGGAGGTCAGCGCCTTGATGGCCGCCGCGACCTCGTCCTCGTAGAAGTCCGCGACCTTGGTGAGCATGGTGTCGAGGTTGCCCGTCTCCTCGCCGACGGCGATCATCTGGGCGACCATCGAGGGGAAGATCGTGGCGTCGCGCAGCGGCGCCGCGATCGAGCCGCCGGCCTTGACCGACTCGATGACGCTGTCCATCGCGTCCTCGATCAGCGCGTTGCCGGCGGTCTGGCCGGTCACCTCGATCGCCTGCATGATCGGCACGCCGGCCGAGTACAGGGCCGAGAACGTGCGCGACCAGCGCGCGAGCGCGATCTTCTGGGCCGTCACGCCGATCTTGGCGGGGAAGCGGATGCGGATCCGGTCCCACTGCGGGCGGCCCCAGGACGAGTTGCGCCACTTCTTGAAGGCGACCGGCCCGCCGACGAAGATGACCGGCAGCAGGTACCACTGGCCCGTCACGAAGTGCGACATGCCGACGGTGAACTTCGTGATCAGCGGCAGCTCGCCGCCGAACTCCGCGAAGACCCCGACGAACACCGGGACGATGAACGCGATCAGCGCGAGCAGCACGCCGAGCGCGAACACGAGCACGACGGTCGGGTACGCCATCGCGGACTTCACCTGGCGGCGCAGGTTGTCGTCCTTCTCGAGCTGGTCGGCGATCCGCTCGAGCGCCTCCTCGAGCACGCCGCCGGCCTCGCCGGCGCGCACCATGGCGACGTAGAGCGGGTTGAAGACCTTGGGGTGCTTGTCGAGCGCCTCGGAGAACGAGAGGCCGGACTCGATGTCCTCGCGGACGAGGCCCAGCGTCTCCTTGAGCTTCTTGTTCTCGACCTGCTCCTCGAGCACGTAGAACGTGCGCAGGAGCGTCATGCCTGAGGAGATCATGGTCGCCAGCTGGCGGGTCATGACCGTCAGCTCCTGGGCCTTGACCTTCTTCGGGCCCAGCGAGAGCTCCATGTTGAGCCCGGTCTTCTTCTCGACCAGGTCCATCACGGTCAGGCCGCGCGCCTTCAGCTCGGCGGTGACCGCCTCGCGCGAGATGCCGCTGATCTCACCCTTCTCGGGGGTGCCGGCCGCGTCGACGGCCTTGAAGCTGTACGTGGCAGCCGACATCAGGCGGCCACCGGCAGCGTGCCGGACTCCACGAGCTTGCGCATCTCGGCGGGCTCGGAGGCCCGCGTCTCGGCGCGCTCCATCGTGATCCGACCCTCGCGCACGAGGCCGGCCAGCGAGGCGTCCATCGTCTGCATGCCGTGCTGGCCGCCCGTCTGGATGAGCGAGTAGATCTGGTGGGTCTTGCCCTCGCGGATCAGGTTGCGCACGCCCGGGGTCGGGACGAGCACCTCGGCCGCGACGCAGCGCCCGCGGCCGTCGGCCGTCGGGATCAGCGTCTGGGTGACGATGCCCTGGAGGCCGATCGCGAGCTGCGCCCGCACCTGACCCTGCTGGGCCGGCGGGAAGACGTCGATGATGCGGTCCACGGTCTGCGGCGCGTCCTGCGTGTGCAGCGTGGCGAAGACGAGGTGGCCGGTCTCGGCCGCGGTCAGGGCCGTGCCGATCGTCTCCATGTCGCGCATCTCGCCGACGAGGATCACGTCGGGGTCCTGGCGCAGCGCGGCCTTGAGGCCGAGCGCGAAGGACGGCGCGTCCGCACCCAGCTCGCGCTGGTTGATGATGCAGCGCTTGTGGTTGTGCAGGAACTCGATCGGGTCCTCGATGGTGAGGATGTGCTCGTCGCGCGTCTCGTTGATCTCGTTGATGATCGAGGCGAGCGTCGTGGACTTGCCCGAGCCGGTCGGGCCCGTGACGAGCACGATGCCGCGCGGCTTCTTGGCGAAGGTGCGGATGATCGGCGGCATGCCGAGCTTCTCGAGCGGCACCGTCTCCGAGGGGATCAGGCGGAAGGCCGCCGCGAGCGTGCCGCGCTGGAAGTAGGAGTTGACGCGGAAGCGGCCGTGGCCGGGGACGGAGTAGGCGAAGTCGATCTGCCACTCGGTCTCCAGGCGCTGGCGCTGCGAGGAGTTGAGGATCGCGTAGATGATCTCCCGCGTGTCCGTCGGCGTGAGCTTCGGCATCCCCGGGAGGGGGACCAGCGAGCCCTTCTGGCGGATCATGGGCGGCGTGCCGGCCGTCAGGTGAAGGTCGGAGGCCTTCTGCTTGACGACTTCGATGAGGATGTCGGAGAAGTCGAAGTTCATCGACCTCTACATCGGCACCGCCGCGCCGATCCTGTAGTCAGGTCTACGCCCTACCGGGTACCGGCGACGCGGGCGATCTCAGAGATCGAAGTGAGGCCGCGCCGGACCTTCTCGAGCCCGTCCTCGCGCAGTCGCATCATGCCCTCGTGGACCGCCGCGTGGGCGATCGTCTCGGCGGGCTCGCGCGCCACGGCGAGCGCGCGGATCGTGTCGGAGACCCACATGACCTCGTAGAGGCCGATCCGGCCCTTGTAGCCCGAGCCGCCGCAGCGGGCGCAGCCCACGGGCTCGTAGGCCTCGAGGTCGAGGCCGACGTTGAAGCCGTTGGTGCGCATGACGTCCGCGGTGATCGTGGTGCGGCGCTTGCACTCCTCGCACAGCAGGCGGGCGAGGCGCTGGGCGACGACGCAGTCGACGGCGGAGCCGACGAGGAACGGCTCGATGCCCATCTCGATCAGTCGCGTGACGGCGCCGGGCGCGTCGTTGGTGTGCAGCGTGGAGAGGACGAGGTGGCCCGTGAGCGCGGCCTCGACCGCGATCTGCGCGGTCTCGCGGTCGCGGATCTCGCCGACCATGATGATGTCGGGGTCGGCGCGCATCATCGAGCGCAGGCCGCCGGCGAACGTCAGGCCCGCCTTGTTGTTGACCTGGACCTGGGTGATGCCGTCGAGCTGGTACTCGACCGGGTCCTCGATCGTGATGATGTTCTTCTCGATCGTGTTGAGCTGGTTGAGCGCGCCGTAGAGCGAGGTCGACTTGCCCGAGCCGGTCGGGCCGGTGACGAGCACCGCGCCGTGGGCCTGGCCGAAGGCCTTGGTGAAGCGCTCGAGCGCCTGCGGCAGCATGCCGAGCTGCTCGAGCTCGATCATGACCTTCGACTGGTCCAGGATGCGCATGACGATGTTCTCGCCGTAGGCGCACGGGAGCGTGGCGACGCGCAGGTCGATCGGCTTGCCGGACACCTCGAGCGAGATGCGGCCGTCCTGCGGGACGCGGCGCTCGGCGATGTCCAGGTCGGAGAGGATCTTCACGCGCGACGTCACGGCGGGCACCGCGCTGGTCGGCACGGTGGCCGCCTCCTGGAGGACGCCGTCGATGCGGTAGCGCACGCGCATCTCCTCGTCACCGGGCTCGAAGTGGATGTCGGAGCTGCCGCGCTCGACGGCCTCCTTGATCACCCGGTGCACGAGCTGGATGACCGATGCGTCCTCGCCGCCGGCGCCGAAGACGATCGGCGCGTTCTGGGTGAGGTCGTACATCGGCCCGGCCGGCGCGGCGGGCTGGTCGGTCCTGGTGACGTCCGAGTCGCCCTCGTCCTCCTCGTCGGGGGCGACGGCGCCGTTGCCGAAGTCGGGGTCCTCGAGGCGCTCGAGCAGCCGGTCGATGCCGGCCGCCGAGGAGACGGCGGGGCGCACCTCGTAGCCCGGTCATGACGGCGATGTCGTCGACGGCGAGCACGTTGGCCGGGTCGACCATCGCCACCAGCAGCGTCCGGTCGCCGGCGAAGGAGACCGGCACGGACTGGTAGCGCTTGACCGCGGCGGGCGTGACGAGCTTGGCCGCGTCGGGGTCGACGCGGTAGACGGAGAGGTCGATGTGGTCGAGGCCGAAGCGCTCAGCGACCGCGCGCGACAGCTGGTCGTCGGTGATGATCCCGTCGCCGAGCAGCAGCCGCTCTGGCGCGGACCCGTTGCCGTTGGCGCGCTCGACCGCCTCGTCGACCTCCCCTCTGGAGACGAAGTCCATCTCGACCAGCACGTCCGTGATCACGCGACCGGAGCCGCCCCGCCTGGACGGCGAGGTGACGCCATTGCCCTTCTTGGGCCGCTTGGCGTTCGGTGGTGCCCCGGTTTGTGCTGGCGGATTCATGTGCTGGCGATCGCTCCTACGGCCTCCCGCATCGCCTCGCGAGGGGCCGTTCGGCCGGTCCAGCGTTCGAATGACGCAGCGCCCTGGGCGACCAGGATCTCCAGTCCGTCGATCACGTCGCTCCTCGTGTTCTTGCCGCTTCGAGGAGTCGCGTCCCGCCGTCCCGGTAGACCATGTCCACCACGCAGCTTCCGGCATCCAAGCTATCGGCCTGGAGGGGTAGCGCCTTGAACGGGGCAGCTTCATCCCCCAGCCCGACGGACGTGCAGTTGACGACGATCTGGGCCTCCCCCGGACGCTCGACGGCGCGGGCGCCGAGCTGATCGGCGAGCGCGCGCGCGCGCTCGGGCGTACGGTTCCAGACCGCGACCCCGGCCGCGCCGGCCCCCACGAGCGCCCACACGGCGGCGCGCGCGGCCCCGCCGGCGCCCAGTACGAGCGCCGTGCGGCCGGCCGGGTCCCAGCCGGCGCCCGCGAGCGCCGCGATCAAGCCCGGGGCGTCGGTGTTGTCCGCGTGGATGGCGCCTTCGCGCTCGAACGTCAGCGTGTTCGCGGCGCCGATCTCTCGCGCCGCGTCGCTTGCCGCATCGGCGAGCTCGAGCGCCGCCTCCTTGTGCGGGATCGTCACGTTGACGCCGCGGAAGCCCGCCGCGGGCAGGGCACGCACGCTCTCCGCGAACAGGTCCGGTGGCAACGGCAGCTTCAGGTAGCGCCAGCCTTCCAGGCCGAGCGCCGCGTAGCGCCGCCTCGTGCATGGCCGGCGAGCGCGAGTGCGCGACGGGCCAGCCGCACACCCCGAAGAGCATCAGGGCTCGCGCGAGGCCTGGTACTTCGCCACGTCGCGCTGGAACTGCGCGTCGGTGGAGGAGAACGCGTGCTCGCCCGAGTCGCCCGGCTTGCGCACGTAGAACAGGTAGTCCTTGCCGCGGGCCGGGTTGGCCGCCGCCTTGATCGAGGCCAGGCCGGGGTTGCCGATCGGCGTCGGCGGCAGGCCGCGGTTCAGGCGCGTGTTGTACGGGCTCTCGCGCTCGAGCTCGGACACGCGCAGCGGCCGCTGCCAGTTGTTCTCGTAGTAGCGGATCGTCGCGTCGATTCCGAGCGTCATGCCGTCCTTGAGGCGGTTGTAGATCACCGCCGCAACGAGCGGGCGCTCGCGGTCCAGCTGCGCCTCGCGCTCGACCATCGAGGCGATGATCAGCACGTCGTAGCGCGTCAGGTTCTTCTCCTTGGCGTAGGCCATGTCGACGCTGTCCATGTTCTCGCCGAACGTCTTGAGCTGGCGGTCCACCAGGTTGCGCGCCGGGGCGTCGGCGAGCAGCGTGTACGTGGCCGGGAACAGGAAGCCCTCGGCGGTGCGCGTGCCGCGCGGGGCGCCGAGGTCGCGGATCTTGCGCAGCGTGCGGGAGCTGCGGGCGGCCTTGAGGTAGGAGCCCTTCAGCGGGCCCTTGTCGACGACCGGCGCAGCCTCGCGGATCGACAGGCCCTCGGGCACCGTCACGTTGACGGTCTTGACCACCTTCACCTTGGGGCCCTTGACCAGCGCGTCGAGCGCAGCGCCGTTGCTCATGCCCTCCAGCAGCGTGTAGTCGCCCGGGCGCAGCTTGCCGCGGCGGCCGGTGACCGTCGCGTTGACCTGGAAGAACGTCCCGGAGTCCACGACGCCGCGCTCCTCGAGCAGCGAGCCGATCTTCCCGGCGTTGGCGCCCTCGGGCACCTTGACCTGGACGGCGCCCTCGCCGTCGCCGTGGAACGGCTGGAAGGTCGCGTTGAGCGCGTACAGCGCCACGGCGAGCAGCACGATGGCGATCAGCGCCACGATCCGGCGGCCGGCGTGGCCGCCGGATGATGGCCCGCCCACCCGCCGGCGCGGCGCGGGCGGGCGCCGTCGCGGCGGCGGCGGGCGGCGCGGCGGGCGGCGGGGAGCGCGGGCGGCCATCGGGGACACCCTACGAGGCGGGGCGGGCGCGACGGGCTCCGGCTCGGGCGCCTCGTACGCATCGTCCGCGAACGGCTCGTCCTCGAGCGGCGCGGGCTCGGGCTCAGGCTGCGCGAGCTCGGACTCGGGCTCGGGCTGCGCGAGCTCGAGCTCGGGCTCGGGCAGCGGGCGCGGCGGCCGCTGCGAGGCCGCGGTCGCGCCCGCGAAGGTCTCGGCGGGCGGTGCGGCCGAGGGGCCGTCGCCGCCACGCTGGGCGCGGCGTGCGGCGCGCTCCGCCGCGGCGGCGGCGCGCTCCTCCGGCGTGCGTTCGTCGGTCGGGCGCGCCACTAGTGCGTGTGGCGGTCCTCAGCCTCCAGCAGCAGGTGAAGGGGCAGGCCGTCCTCGCCGGGCACGATGCTCAGCTTGCCGACGACCGGGACCATCAGGCCCTGGCCGTGCATGTATGTGCTCTGCACGGTCACCGATTCGATCTCCCCGGAAGCCAGCTGCGACAGCTGCTCCTGCTGCTGCTCGTACACGGAGCGGTCGTGCGGCGACGGCCAGGCCGCCTTGCCGAACTCGTGCTCCTGATAGCCGACCAGTTTGGCAAACGCGGGGTTCAGCTCGCGGAACTTGCCCTCCAGGGAGAGTGTGGCCATCGGATTCGGGGCGTCGTCGAAGCCGTGCCGGGGCTCGCGCTTGGACGGCGCGGGCTTCTTCGTGCCCGGGTTCGAGGGGCGCCGGTGGATGCCGCTGTTGCCCTTCTTGGCGGCGAGTCCGAGCAGCTGGGCGAACACCTCGGTGACGTTGTCGCGGGAGCCGTCGCCGGCGTTCTGCGCGGCCTTCTTGGCCTGTTCGGCCTCGCGGCGCGCGATCACCGCGGCCTGGCCGGCGGAGGTCAGGCCCGCCTTGATCTCCTCGAGGCTCTTGAGCGCGAACGTGACCTCGGCGGCCATCGCCTCGATCCGCCGCTCGCCGGCGACCACCGTGTCGCGGTTGGAGTCGGCGTCGGAGATCACGCGCGAGGTCTCCGAGCGAACGAGCGCGACCTCGGCGAGGATCGCGTCGATCCCGCTCTGGGCCTTCTCGGCGATCTTGCGGACCTCGGCGATCTCCGTGCGCAGCTCGACGCCCTGCGCCTCGACGGCGGCCTTGGCGGCCTGCGCGTCCTTGCCGGCGAGCATCGAGGCCTGGCCGAGCTGGTCGACCGAGCTGTCGAGCGCCTGCAGGCGCTCGCGCCCGGCGCCCATCTCGCTCGCGCAGCGTGGTGGCCTTCTGGTCGAGCTCGCCGACGAGGTGGGCGAGCTCCTTGCCGGTGCGCCGCGCGGCGGTCGCCTCGGCCTGGGCGGACTCGGCCGCGTGGGCGGCGCTCGCGGCGGACTCGGTCAGCCGCTCGACGTTCGAGCCGATCGCGGTCAGGCGCTCGCGCCCGGTCTCGACCTCGCGGCGCAGCGCGGCGCTCTCCTCGCGGGCGCGGCCGGCGTCCTCGCGGGCGGCGGCGGCGGCCTCCTGGGCGGTCGAGGCGGCCTGGCGTGCGCCGAGCGCCTCGGTACCGGCGCGCTCGAGCTCTCCGCGGGCGACCTGCAGCTCCCCGGCGACACGGCCGACGGCGCCGCGCAGCTCCTCGGCGTCCGTCCGGGCGGCGCTCCCGGCCTCCTGGGCGGCGCGGGCGAGCGTGGCGGCCTCGTCGACGCGGTCGCGCACGGAGCGGACGTCGGCGACGACGTTGGCGGTGGTGGGGTCGAGCTCGGCGATGCGCTCCGCGGCGTCGCGGGCGGCGGCCAGCGCCTGACCGGCCTCCTCGGAGGCGGTCGCGGTCCCGGCGCGCGCGGCGGCGGCGTCCTTGGCGACGGACTCGACGCGAGCGGCCAGCTCGTCCTCGGCCTGGGAGGCCTCGTCGAGCCGGGCGGCGATCTCCTGGCCGGCCGCGACCATCTCGGCGGCGGCGCGGCGGGCGGCGTCGGCCTCGGCGGCGACCTCGTCCAGGCGCGCGGCGGCGCGCGCCTGCGCGGCGGTGGTGGCCTCGAGGTCCTCGCGGGTGGCCAGGCCGTCGGTCAGCGCCTCGACCCCGGCCATGCGCGTGGCGAGGCCGTCGGTCGTGCCGGCGATCTGCTCCAGGCGGGTCTGGGCGGCCTCGGAGGCCTCGGCGACTCGGTTCAGGGTGCGGCCGGCGTCGGCGCTGGCGGCCTCGACGGCGTCGACGCGGGCGCCGACGTCCTCGGCCTTCTCCAGGCGCGCCTTCAGGGCCTCGGTCTGGCCGACGGCGGCGGCGATCTCGCCGCGCAGCTCGGCCACCCGGGCCGCAAGCTCTTCGCGCTCGACGGCGTCGGAGGGCAGCTGGACGGAGATCGACGAAGCGTGCTCGTGCAGCGCGGCGCGGACCTCGGCGAGCTGCGCGAGGGCGGTCTCGGTGGAGGCGCGGAACCGCTCGCGCTCGCCCTGCTCCGCGTCGACGCGCGCCTGCAGCGCCGCGACCGCGTCCTGGGCGGCCCTGAGCTCGTCGGCGGCGCCGGCCAGCTCGTCGTGCCGGCGCGCCATCTCGGCCTGCGCCTGGACGACCTGCTCGTGGCGCCCGGCGAAGTCCTCCTGCGCGCGCAGGATCTCGAGGTTGCGCTCGGCGAGCTCCTCCTGGACGCGGCGCAGCTCCTCGACGGCCTCGCCGCCGGCGGACAGCGCCTCCAGGCGCCCGGAGAGCTCCTCCTGGGCGGCCTGCACGGCCTCGACGGTGCGGCGGACCTCGGTGACGTCGGTGCCGGCGTCGGCCTCGAGCGAGGCGAGCTGCTCGGCGACCTTGGCGGCGGCCTCCTCCTGCTGGGCGCGCAGCGCCTCGGCGGCGGTGCGCAGGTCCTCGAGGTCCGTGCCGGAGCCGGCGCGCAGCTCGGCGAGCTCGGCCTCGACGCGCTCCTGCAGCGCCTGCTGGGCGCTGCGCAGCTCCTCGACGTCGGCGGCGGGGCCGGCGGCCTCCTGCAGCTCGGCGACCAGCGCGCGCAGCTCGGCGACCTCGGCCTTGGCCTCGTCGCGCAGGGCGTCGGCGCCCTCGTTGAGGGCGTCGATGCGCTTGGTGGCCTCGTCCGCCGCGCGCTGGAGCTCGGCCAGGCGGCGGCGCTCCTCGCCCGCGAGGCCCTCGGCCTCGTGGCGCTCGACGGTCATCTGCGTCAGCTGCTCGCGCAGGGCGTCGGACTCGCGCTGGACGAGCTCGACGCGCTCGAGCGCGGCGCGCAGCTCGGCGCGGGCGGCCTCGGCGTCGCGCTCGCGGTCGCGCTCGATGCCCTCGAGCGTCTCGGCGAGCTCGTGGCGGGCGGACTGGACGGCCTCCTCGTGCTCGGCGCGGACGCGCTCGAGCTGGGCGATCAGGTCGTTCTGCTGGGCCTCGGCGTCGCCGCTGCGCAGCTTCTCGAGCTCGAGGATGCGCGACTCGAAGGAGCTGCGGGTGTTGTCGGCGCGGCTGCGGGCCTCCTCGATCGCCTCCTCGGCGCGGCGGGTGGCCTCGGCGACGGCGGTGGCGACGCGGCCCTCGATCGCCTCGGCGGCGCGGGCGCGGTCGGCCTCGGCGCGCTCCAGGCGCTGGGCGAGCTCGGCGCGCGAGGCCTCGGCGGCCTTCAGGGCGGAGGCGCGGGCGGCGTCCTCGTCGAGCCGGGCGCGCTCCAGGCGGTCCATCCGCGCGAGCAGCTCGAGGTGCTGCTGGTCGTTGCCGCCCTGCTTGATGTCGGTGACGGCGCGCTCGAGGTCCGAGCGCAGGCGCACGGCCTCGCGCTCGGCTGACTCGGCGCGGGCGCGGCTGGCGTCGACGTCGCGGCGGGCCTCGGACACCTGCGCGGGCAGCGCGGCGGCCATGCGCTCGAGGTCGTCGATGCGCTCCATCGCCGACAGCAGGCGCGCCACCACGGCGGCCGCGTCGTCGAGGTCGCGGACCGAGCTGCCCTGGACGCCGGGGTCGTGGTTGGTGAGGCGCTCCTCGAGGTTCTCGTCCTGCTCGGCGCGAGCGGCCTCGCGCGCGGCGAGCTCCTGCTCGATCCACGGGGTGGGCTCGGTCGGGCGGAAGACGACGAGCGTGCCGGCCGTGCGCCACCCCTCCCACGGCTGGGGCTCCGACTCGATCGCCTTGCTGAGCGCGCTCACCACGACCGGGTGCTGCTGGCGCATGCGCAGCAGCATCAGGTTCAGCGGCAGCTCGAAGCCGAGGTCCTCGAGGAACAGCGAGAAGTCGAAGCCCTCGTCGAGCTTGACGGGGACGAAGACGGCCTCGATGGGGAACTGGTGGCCCGCGGAGTGCACGCCCTCCACGGACACGCGGCCGGGCGCGCTCGGCGGGTCGCCGTTCTCCAGGAACGCCTTCCAGGCGTGGGCGTCAGGGCCGAGCGCGGGGTCGAGCAGGGTGCCGAAGAACGACTGGCCGAGGATCTCCTGCGCGGGGCGGCCGAACAGCAGCTCCGCGGGCTCGGACCACTTGGAGACCGAGCCCTGGCCGTCGGTGAGGACGAAGTAGCCCCCGACGATCTGGCCCAGCAGGGCGTCGAGCGGATCCACGGGTCCGCTCTCGGCCGTCGAGGCGAGAACCTCGTCGGCGCCACTGCTGGTGTGCGTGCTCATCCGGTCTCCGAAAGGGGGAAGTCAGTCCGTCGTCCCTTCTATCGGCAGATGTCCGAAGACCGTCAACCATTCGTCGAGCAACACCGCCGCCGCACGGGAGTCCAGCGAGGCCGAGCCCCCGGCGCCGGCGGCCAGGCGGGTCGTGAATCGCTCGTCATACAGCTCGACCGGGACCTGCACCGAGCGCTGCAGGCGCTCCGCGAACGCCCGCGTCTCGGTCGTCTGGGCCGAGTCGCCGCCCGAGAGGCTCAGCGGCAGGCCGATCACGATCCGCTCCGCCCCGACCTCCGCGACCAGCGCGAGCAGGCGCCCGAACCCCTTGCGGGTGGCGGGCTGCAACACGGGCTCCAGCGGGGTGGCGAGCGTGCCGGTCGGATCGCTGACCGCGGCCCCGCAGCGGGCGCTGCCGTAATCGAGCGCGAGGACGCGGCCGGTCACTGCACGCCGAGGGCGCGCTCGATCTCGGCTCGCGCGGCGGCGAGCGCCTCGGGCAGCTTCTCGGGCTGCTTGCCGCCGGCCTGGGCCATCGTGTCGCGGCCGCCTCCGCCCCCGCCGACGACCTTCGCGGCGACGCGCACGACGTCGCCCGCCTTCACTCCGCGCGCGACCGCGCCGGGCGTCGCCGCCACGAGCAGGCTCGCCTTGCCCTCGCCGCCGGCGCCGAGCACGACCACGCCGGGGTCGCCGAGCTGGTTCTTCATCCGGTCCGCGAGGTCGGGCAGCGCCTTGGGGTCGCCGAGGTCGCGCAGCTCGAACGCCGCGCGCACGCCGTCGAGCTCGACGACCTCGCCGATCTTGTCGTCCACGGGCGCGTCCGTCTTGGCGCCCTTGAGCAGCGCGCGCCGCTCCGCCTCGCGCTCCTCGGCGACGGCCGCGACGTTCTCGGGCGCGGTGCGCAGCGCCTGCGCCGCGTCGTGCAGCAGCCGGTCGTGCCGGCGCAGCGTCTCGATCGCGACCGGGCCGGTGACCGCCTCGATCCGGCGCACGTTGGCGGCGCTGGAGGTCTCCGTCGTGATCTTCATGACGCCGATCTCCGCCGTCGAGCGCACGTGCGTGCCGCCGCACAGCTCGCGCGACCACTGCCCGTCGCCGATCTCGACCATCCGCACGACGTCGCCGTACTTCTCGCCGAACAGCGCCATCGCGCCGAGCTCCTTCGCCTCGTCGAGCGTGGTCGTGAGCGCCCGCACGGGGTCATTCGCGAGGATCTGCTCGTTGACGCGATCCTCGACCCACTCGCGGTCCTCGTCGGTCAGCGGGCCGCCGTGCGTGAAGTCGAAGCGCAGCTTGTCCGGGCCCACGTAGGAGCCCGCCTGGCGCACGTGGTGACCGAGGCGCGCGCGCAGCGCCGCGTGCAGCAGGTGCGTCGCGGTGTGGTTGGCCTGGGTCGCCCGGCGCGCGGCCGCGTCGACCGTGGCCATCACGCGCGCGCCCTCGTGCAGCTCGCCCCTGACCGGCTCGAGCACGAGCGCCTGGTCGTCACCGAGACGGATCACGTCGACCACGCGCGCCGTGCCCCCGCCCGCCTCGCGCTGGATCTCGCCGACGTCGGCGACCTGGCCGCCGCCCGTGGCGTAGAACGGCGACTCGACGAGCTTGGCGAGCACCTGGCCGTCCTGGAAGGCGATCGCGCCGACCGCGGTCGCCTGCTCGGTCGTCTCGTAGCCCGTGAACTCGGTGGTGAAGCCCGCACCGGCGGCGAACGCCTCGATCGCGTCGCGCTCACCGCCGTCGGCCACCACGCGCCCGCCCGCGGAGCGCGCCCGCGCCCGCGCCGTCTCCATCTCGCGCTCGAAGCCCGCCTCGTCGACGCCCATGTTCTGCTCGGCCGCCAGCTCCGCGGTCAGCTCGAACGGAAAGCCGTAGGTGTCGTGCAGCTGGAACGCCTCCTCGGCGCCGATGCCCTCCAGCCCGCGGTCCTTGGCGCGGGCGATGTGCTCGTAGAGCAGCCGCGTGCCCTGCTCGAGCGTGCGCGTGAACTGCTCCTCCTCGCGGCCGAGCCACATCTCGATGGCGTCCGACTGCTCGGCCAGCTCGGGATAGGCGCTCCCCATCACGTCGCGCACGCGGCTCGCGAACGGTAGGAGGATCTGGCCCTCGATGCCGAGCCGGCGGCCCTGCACGATCGCGCGGCGCATGATCCGCCGCAGCGGGTAGCCGCGGCCCTCGTTGGAGGGCACGACGCCGTCCGCGAGCAGGAAGCTCATCCCGCGCGCGTGGTCGGCGAGGATCCGCAGCGCGCGGTCCGTCGGGAAGTCGCTGCCGTAGCTGCGCCCGCTGAGCTCCTCTCCCAGCCCGACCAGCGGCCGGAAGGCGTCGGTCTCGAACACGCTCGGCACGCCCTGCAGCAGCGACGCGAGCCGCTCCAGCCCGAGCCCGGTGTCGATGTTCTTGGCCGGGAGCGGCGTGAGCGTGTTGCGCGGCTCCTGGTCGTACTGCATGAACACGAGGTTCCAGTACTCCATGAAGCGCTCGTTGTCGCCCCCGGGCAGGTCGTCGGGCTTGCCGAAGTCCAGGCCGCGGTCGAGGTAGAGCTCCGAGCACGGGCCGCAGAGGCCGGTCGGGCCGGACTCCCAGAAGTTCTCCTTGCGGTTGCACGGCACGATCCGCTCGCGCGGCACGCCGATCTCCAGCCAGGCGTCGACCGCCTCCTCGTCGAGGCCGATCCCGAGCTGCGGGTCGCCCTCGAAGACCGTGACCCAGATGTCGTCGGGGTTGAGCCCGAAGCCGTCGACCGAGAGGTCCCACGCGAAGCGGGTCGCCCCGTCCTTGAAGTAGTCGCCGATCGAGAAGTTGCCCATCATCTCGAAGAAGGTCAGGTGCCTGGAGGTGGAGCCGACCTCCTCGATGTCGGGCGTGCGGAAGACCTTCTGGGCGTCGGCCAGGCGCGGGTGCGGGGGCTTCTCGCGGCCGCTCAGCCACGGCTTGAGCGGCTGCATGCCGGCGATGATCAGCAGCGTCGAGGTGTCGCTCGCCGGCGGGATCAGCGGGAACGACGGCAGCCGCTTGTGGTCGTGCTGCTCGAAGAAGGAGAGGAACTGCTCGCGGATCTCGTCGGTGCTCATCGCCATGGCACCGTCAGCCTAGGTGATCGTGCCCCACCCCACGACGACGTCGCCGCGCAGCAGGCAGGCGGTCTGGCCCGGCGCGGCGCCGTCGACGGGCTCGAGCAGCTCCAGCTCGACCCGGCCGCGGCCGTGCTCGGCGGCCACCCGGCAGGGCACGGCGCGCGAGCGGTAGCGCAGCTTGACGCGGTCGACCTCGGCGGCGGCGCGGTGCAGGCGGGCGCCGCGCAGGCTCACTCCAGTCGTGGCGAGCGCCTCGCGCGGGCCGGCCACGACGCGGTTCGAACCCGCGTCGGTGGCGAGCACGTACAGCGGCTCGGGCGCCGCGACGCCGAGCCCCTTGCGCTGGCCGACCGTGAAGTGGTGGGCGCCGCGGTGGCGGGCGAGCACGGTGCCGTCGCGGTCGACGATGTCCCCCGGGCGGTCGTCGAGCCCGGCGTGGCGGGCCAGGAACGCCGCCTTGCCCGTCCCGGCGAGGAAGCAGAGGTCCTGCGACTCGGCCTTGGAGGCGACGGGCAGCCCGGCCTCGGCGGCCAGCGCGCGGACCTGCGGCTTGGTCAGCTCCCCGAGCGGGAAGCGCAGGCGGGCGAGCGTCTCCGGCGTGACCGCCGCGAGCATGTAGGTCTGGTCCTTGGCCGGGTCGGCGGCGGCGCGCAGCAGCCCGTCCTCCGTCACGCGCGCGTAATGGCCCGTGGCGAGCGTGGCCGCGCCGAGGCGGTCGGCGAACGCGACCATCGCGTCGAGCCGGACGTGGCCGTTGCAGCCGACGCACGGGTTCGGCGTCACGCCCGCGGCGTAGCCGGCCAGGAACGGCTCGACGACGCCCGCCCGGAACGGCTCGCGCAGGTCGAGCGTGAAGTGCGGCATCCCCATCCCGTGCGCGACCGAGCGCGCGACGCGGACCGCGTGCGCGGAGCAGCAGCTCGCCTCCGCGTCGTTGAACGGGTCGGCCCACAGCTCGAGCGTCACGGCCACGGCGCCCTCGCCCGCCAGCAGCGCGGCGACGGCGGAGTCGACGCCGCCGCTCATCGCCACGAGCGTACGGCCCGGGGCGGGCGCCAGCGCGGCCCGGGCGTGCGCGGCGCGGCCGAGCGCGCCGTGCAGCGCGTCGGCGACGAGGTCGGCGGCGTGGAACTTGCCCGGCGAGAGCCCGCCGAGCTCCTCGGAGACCTCGCGCGCGCCCACGCGCGCGGCGTCGAGCAGCGGCTCGCCCTCGACGAGCGTGACGGCGGCGGAGGCCGCGGCGGTGAGGGCGCCGCAGCCCGAGGCCTCGAAGCCGGCCTGGGCGACCCGGTCGCCCTCGACGCGCAGCGTGATCCGGACGAGGTCGCCGCAGGCGGCCCCGCCGGCCGCGCCGTCGTGCCCGCCGGCGACGGGCACACCGCGCCCCGCCGGCGCGCTCAGGTGCTCGGCGAAGCGCTCGCGGTCCACGCCGCCGAGTCTACGAGTCCGTCAAAGAAGACCCGGCCCGACCGGGGTGGTCGTGGACCGAGCCGGGCGCCGCACGAATCCGAAGTAGGTACCGGTAGTACCTACGAGTGATTCGGGTGGCGATCCGGCGAAGCGTCCACGGCCGCATCCGGGCGTGCCGGGGTTCTTTGACGGGCTCGCTGGACTAGCTCGTGCGGTTGGAGACGCAGGTGGTGGCGCCGGCGTCCGCGAACTTGCGGTCCAGGCCCCTGTCCGCGGCCAGCAGCGCCGTGGAGGTCGTCCCGATCCGGGCGAAGTTGCCCGAGCGCAGGGCCGCGCCGTACGCCTCGCCCTTCTTGAGGACGCCGGCCGTCTGCGTCGCGAGCGCGCGGTACTTGCTCTTGCCCTTCAGCGAGGCGAACGCGGCGCCGTAGGAGGCCATCAGGCGCTCGAAGCGGCGCAGCGCCGGCTTGACGCCCGCCCGCGACGTGGGCGCGTTGAGGCGGTCCATGCGCACGAAGAGGTTCGCGCAGGTCTCGTTGAGCTGGCGGACGAACGGCTCCTTGATGCGGCGCTCGGTCGAGTCGCGGCGGGCGTCCTGGACGACCTGGTTGATCGCGTGGCGCTCGACGAAGCCGGTGAGCACGACCGCCTTGCGGTTGCGGTCGACGACCACCACGGAGGGGGTCTGCGAGACGCCGAGGTCGCCGACGATCGCATTGAGCTTGGTGAGCTTGCCGAGCGAGCTCTGGGCCACCACGACCTTGCCGTCGTAGCGGTTGACCTTCGACAGCTCGCGGCGCACGCGGCGGTCGTCGGCGGCCATCTGCGCCCAGCGCTTCTGCTTGGTGTCGAAGATCCCGACGACGAAGACCCGGCGGTTGTCCAGGGCGCGCACGATGCCGCGCGGCAGGCCCTTGGTCTGCTCGGCGCTGAGCGGCTCGAGCGGGAGCACGCGGCCGCTGACCAGCGCGGTCGTGGCCTCGCCCTTCGACTCGCTCTTGCCCGCCTTCGCGGAGCCCTTGTCGTCCTCGCCCGTCGCCTTCTGCACCTTCGCGTCGCGCTTCTCCTGGGCGGAGGCGGCGTCCTTGGCCTTGTCGACGGAGTTGCCGAGCCCGGTGACGCCCGGGGCGGTGGCCGGCGCCGGCGTCGGAGCGGGGGTGGCTTCGGTCTTGGGACGCAGGAAGAGCATCCACGCGGCGATCAGGCCGATGGCGGCGACGAGGACGATGCGAATGGGCGGGGAGATCTGGCTCACAGTCCCGCATATCGGCACACACCCCTCCGATCCTTAGCCGGATGGGGTGCGGACCCGAGTGCTACTGCGGGGGAGGAACGGTGAGCTTGACGCCCAGCTCGCCCAGCTGAGCGGCGTCCACGGCTGCGGGCGCGCCCGTCAGCGGGTCGGACCCGCTCGCGGTCTTCGGGAACGCGATCACGTCACGGATCGACTCGCGCCCGGCCAGGATCGCGACGATCCGGTCGATCCCGAAGGCGATGCCGCCGTGCGGCGGTGCCCCGTAGCGCAGCGCCTCGAGCAGGAAGCCGAAGCGCGCCTGCGCCTCCTCCTCGGAGATGCCGAGCACGTTGAAGACCTGCTGCTGGACCTCGGGGCGGTTGATGCGGATCGAGCCGCCGCCGATCTCGACCCCGTCGAGCACCATGTCGTAGCCGCGCGAGCTCATCGCGCCCGGGTCCTCGAACGACCCCAGCGGAGCCGTGAACGGGTGGTGCAGCGCGGTCCAGCGGCCCTCGGTCTCGCTCCACTCGAACATCGGCGGGTCGACGATCCAGAGCGCGTTGTGGCGGCCCTCGGGCACGAGGCCGAAGCGGCGCGAGAGCTCCAGGCGCACCTCGCCGAGCGCGGCCGCGGCGACGCTCGGCTTGTCGGCGACGATCAGCAGCAGGTCGCCGGGCTTGCCGCCCAGCGCGCGGGTGACTCCCTCGCGCTCGGCGTCGGAGAGGAACTTGGCCGTCGGCGAGCGCCAGGCGCCTTCCTCCTGGACGAACGCCCACACCAGCCCGCCGGCGCCGAAGCGCTTGGCGTGCTCGGTCAGCGAGTCCAGCTCGGAGCGCGCCATCTCCCGCGCCCCGGCGTTGAGGCCGCGGACGACACCGCCGGAGCCGAGCACGTTCTGGAAGACCTTGAACTCCGTGGTCTGGAGCGCGTCCCCGAGGTCGGACATCTCCAGCCCGAAGCGCACGTCGGGCTTGTCGGAGCCGTAGCGCAGCATCGCCTCGGCGAACGGCATCCGCGGCCACGGCGGGCCGGGGACCTCGAAGCCGGCGTCCTCGAACACGCGCGCCATCAGCCCCTCGATGAGCTCGATCACGTCGTCCTCGTCGACGAAGGCCAGCTCGACGTCGAGCTGGGTGAACTCGGGCTGGCGGAACCCGCGCAGGTCCTCGTCGCGGAAGCAGCGGGCGATCTGGTAGTAGCGCTCGTAGCCGGCTCATCATCAGCAGCTGCTTGAACAGCTGCGGCGACTGCGGCAGCGCGTACCAGGCGCCCGGCGTCATCCGCGCGGGCACGAGGAAGTCGCGCGCGCCCTCGGGCGTGGAGCGCGTGAGGATCGGCGTCTCGATGTCCAGGAAGTCGCGCGTGTTGAGGTAGTCGCGGATCGCCCGGACGATCGTGTGGCGCAGCGCCATCGTCTCCTGCATCGGCTCCCGGCGCAGGTCGAGCATCCGGTGCCGGAGGCGCAGCAGCTCGTCGACCTCCTCGCCGTCGTCGATCTGGAACGGCGGCGTCGGGGACTCCGCGAGCCGCTCCGCGGCCGCGACCGACAGCTCGATCTCGCCCGTCGGCGATCTTCGGGTTGACCGTGCCCTCGTCGCGGCGGACGACGTCGCCCTCGACGGTGATGACGTGCTCGGAGCGCAGCGTGCCGGCCAGCGCGTGCGCCTCGGCCGCCGTCTCCGGGTGGAAGACGAGCTGCAGGACGCCGCTGCGGTCGCGCAGGTCGATGAAGATCAGGCCGCCGAGATCGCGCCGGCGCGCGACCCAGCCCGCGACCCGGACGGTCTCCCCCGCCCGCTGCGCGTCGAGCTCGCCGGCCCAGGCGTCGCGGTAGGCGTTGGCGCGCGGCGGCCTCACAGGCCGCCCCGGATGTGGTGCATCACCGTGTCGGGCTCCACCGTCTTCTGCTCTCCCGTCTGCAGGTCCTTGAGCGACGTGCCCTCGTCGCCGAGGATGGCAACGTAGCGGGCCCCGGTGCGGTCGGCCTGCTTGAGCTGGCCCTTCAGCGAGCGCCCTCCGAGTTCGAGTCTCGCCGCGTGGCCCGCGCGGCGGGCGTCCGCGGCCAGCCGGAAGGCGCGCTCGCGGTACTCGGGCTTGGCGTAGGCGACGTAGAGGTCCACGGGCGGCGGCGCGACGGGCGGCGCCGGCGAGGCGAGCAGCATCCGCTCGACCCCGGCCGCCCAGCCCATGCCGGGCGTCGGCGGGCCGCCGATCTGCTCCATCAGCCCGTCGTAGCGCCCGCCGCCGCCGACGCCGGACTGGGCGCCGAGCGCGTCGGAGGTGAACTCGAACACGGTGCGCGTGTAGTAGTCGAGGCCGCGCACGAGCGTCGGGTCGACCTCGTAGACGACGCCCGCGCCGTCGAGCAGCGCCTTGACCGCCTCGAAGTGCTCGTGGTCGTCGTCGGCGAGGAAGTCGAGCAGCAGCGGCGCGCCCGCCATCACCTCGCGCGTGCCGGGGTCGTCGGCGTCGAAGGCGCGCAGCGGGTTGAGGTCGATGCGGTCGCGCACCTCCTGCGAGAGCCGGTCCTCGTTGGCGCGCAGGTGCGCGGTCAGCTCCGCCCGGTAGGCCGCGCGCGAGGCGGCGGTGCCGAGGCTGGCGAGCCGCAGCCGCAGCCCGCGGGCGCCGAGCGCCTCGAGGATCTCGCTCAGCAGCAGGATCGCCTCTGCGTCGACCGCCGGGTCGTCGGAGCCGATCGCCTCGATGCCGAGCTGCCAGAACTGCCGGTAGCGGCCCTTCTGCGGGCGCTCGCGCGCGGAAGTAGCTCGACAGGTACCAGAGCTTCACGGGCTGCGGCAGCTTGTGCATCCCGTGCTCGAGGTAGGCGCGGCAGACCGGCGCGGTGCCCTCGGGGCGCAGCGTCAGCGACTCCGAGTCGCCCGACTCGAAGGTGTACATCTCCTTCTGCACGACGTCGGTGGACTCCCCAACGCCGCGCGCGAACAGCGCCGTGGACTCGAACATCGGCGTCTCGATGCGCTCGTAGCCGGCGGGCTCGAGGATGCCGCGGGCCGTGGCCTCGAGCGCCTCGCGCGCCAGCGCGTCGTCGCCCAGCACGTCGAACGTGCCGCGCGGTGCCTGGATCTTCTCGCTCACGCCGAGAGTTCGTGCAGGAAGGGATTGGTCGCGCGCTCGGCCCCGAGCGTCGTCGGCGCCATGTGGCCGGGCAGCACCGCGGTCTCGTCGGGGAGCAGCTCGAGCAGCTCGCCGATCGACTGCAGCAGCCGCTGGTGATCGCCGCCGGGCAGGTCGGTGCGGCCGATCGAGCCCTGGAAGAGCACGTCGCCGGAGAGGATCACGCTCTCGCTCGGGATCGAGTAGGTGACGTGGCCCGGCGAGTGGCCGGGGGTGAAGAGCACGTCGATCTCGAGGCCGGCCAGGGTCGAGCTGCTCGCCGCCCTCGAGCGTCTCGTCGGCGTCGTAGGACTCGAACGGGCCGATGCCGGGCCACGGCACCCAGGCCATGATGTCGGCGAGCACCGGGACCTCGAGCTTCGGGCAGTAGACGGGCGCGCCGGTGGCCTTCGCCATCGGGGCGACGGCGCCGACGTGGTCGAAGTGGGTGTGCGCCAACCAACGACGCCGCTCCCCACCTCCGGACGACCTCTCCCCGACCACCGAGTCCCCGCTGGGGTTGGGTGAGCCCGAGGTCGAGGTGGCAGCACCGGGCGGGGAGGCGCCGCTGCAGGAGGACGGGGACTTCACGTCCGAAGTGCAATCGGGACCCTCCCGCGAGGTGCTCGAGGAGCTCGTCGGCGGGGTGTCACACGACCCGCACGGCATCCTCGGTGCCCACCCGGTGGGCGACGAGCTGGTCGTGCGGGCGCTGAAGCCGGACGCCCGTGCGGTCACGGTGCTCGCCGACGGCGGGCGGCACCCCGCCACCTCGATCCACGAGTCGGGGGTCTGGGAGGCGCGCCTGCCCGGCTCGCAGGTCCGCGACTACCGCCTCGAGGTGGTCTACGGGGACGGCGAGACCTACACGGTCGACGACCCCTACCGCTTCCTGCCGACGCTCGGTGAGGTCGACCAGCACCTCATCTCCGAGGGCCGGCACGAGAAGTTGTGGACCGTCCTCGGCGCGCACGTCCGCCGCTACGCAGGCGGGGTGACGGGGACGAGCTTCGCGGTGTGGGCGCCCAACGCCCGCGGGGTCCGCATCGTCGGTGACTTCAACTTCTGGGACGGCAAGGCGCACCTGATGCGCTCGCTCGGCTCCAGCGGGGTCTGGGAGCTGTTCATCCCGGACGTCGGGGAGGGCACCCGCTACAAGTTCGAGGTGCTCGGCGCGGACAGCGTGTGGCGGCAGAAGATCGACCCGCTGGCGCGGCGCACCGAGATCCCGCCGGCCACGGCCAGCGTCGTCGACGAGTCCGAGCACGAATGGGCCGACGACCGCTGGCTCGAGCGCCGTGCGAGTACCGCCTGGCACGAGGCGCCGATCTCGGTCTACGAGGTGCACCTCGGGTCATGGCGGCAGGGGCTGTCCTACGACCAGCTGGCCGACGAACTGGTCGCCTACGTCCTCGAGAACGGCTTCACCCACGTCGAGTTCCTGCCCGTCGCCGAGCACCCGTTCGGCGGCTCGTGGGGCTACCAGGTCTCGGCCTACTACGCGCCGACCGCCCGCTTCGGCGACCCGGACGGCTTCCGGCGCCTCGTCGACCGGCTGCACGCAGGGGCATCGGCGTGATCCTCGACTGGGTGCCGGCGCACTTCCCCAAGGACGAGTGGGCGCTCGGCCGCTTCGACGGCACCCCGCTGTACGAGCACGCGGACCCCGCGCGGCGAGCAGCCCGACTGGGGCACCTACGTCTTCGACTTCGGCCGGCACGAGGTCCGCAACTTCCTCGTCGCCAACGCGCTGTACTGGTTCGAGGAGTTCCACGTCGACGGGCTGCGCGTCGATGCGGTCGCGTCGATGCTCTACCTCGACTACTCGCGCGGCGGGGGACTGGACGCCGAACATCTACGGCGGCCGGGAGAACCTCGAGGCGGTGGCGTTCCTGCAGGAGACGAACGCGACGGTCTACCGCGACCACCCCGGCGTCGATGATGATCGCCGAGGAGTCGACCGCGTGGCCCGGCGTCACCCGCCCGACGCATCTCGGCGGCCTCGGGTTCGGGTTCAAGTGGAACATGGGCTGGATGCACGACACGCTCGACTACACCGCGCGTGACCCGATCTACCGCTCGTACCACCACCACCAGATGACGTTCTCGATGATGTACGCGTACAGCGAGAACTACGTGCTGCCGATCTCGCACGACGAGGTGGTGCACGGCAAGGGGTCGCTGCTGCGGAAGATGCCGGGTGACCGGTGGCAGCAGCTCGCCAACCTGCGGGCGATGCTGGCGCACATGTGGGCGCATCCCGGGCAAGCAGCTGCTGTTCATGGGCTGCGAGTTCGGCCAGGAGTCGGAGTGGTCCGAGGAGCGCTCGCTCGACTGGTGGCTGCTCGACAACCCGGACCACCGGGGCGTCCAGTCGCTGGTCCGCGACCTCAACCGCGTGTACCAGGAGACGCCGGCGCTGTGGGCCCGGGACACCGACCCGTCGGGGTTCGCCTGGATCGACGCGAACGACGCCGAGGGCAACGTGTTCTCGTTCTTCCGGTCGGCGCCTTCGGCTCAGGGTCGGACTCGCTGCTGGCCTGCATCGCCAACTACTCCGGTGCACCCAAGGAGGGCTACCGCGTCGGACTCCCCCGCGCGGGCCGTTGGACCGAGGTCATCAACACCGACGCCGGGGTCTACGCCGGCTCGGGCGTCGGCAACTTCGGCTCGGTCGAGGCCGAGGACTACGCCCACCACGGGCAGCCGGCCTCGGCGGCGCTGCGCATCCCGCCGCTCGGGGTGATCTGGCTGCGCTACGAGGGCTGATCCCGCCCCTGGGACGCCGCCCACCGGCATCCGAAGATCAACCACCGGCCCCGAAGATCAACCGCCACCCCCGGACGTCAACGGCAGCAAGTGGCGCACCGCCCGGAGATGTGCAAGCTTGACCAGCCCCCACGTTCTGCTGCTCTGGGTCTTTGTGGCAGCTCTCAGGCGGGCTCGGGAACGGTGGCCCGGCCCGCGACAAGATCGCGAGCGACGCCGTAGATCCACTGGTGGTGCGTCGGCTGCGTCGCGCCCTACACCGATCTCCTCCGCTGCTCCCGATCGTGGTCACGACGACGGCGGGTGTGCCTGAACTGGACGGGTACGTCCGCCGGTCAAGCTCAACGCAACCGGAAGGACCGATGCCGGAACCGGGCAGCAAGGCCTACGACAAGCAGCGGCAGCACCTGCGCAACAAGTTCGACGACCAGGGCGTGCCGGACGGCAAGGCGGACGAGCGGGCCAACGCGGTGCTCCAGGGTGACATCAACCCCGCCGCTGCCGACCCGAAGGCGGACCGCGCGGCCGCGCCGGTGGACTCGCCCTGCGCCGGCAAGCAGATCTCCTGATCGCGACCGCCACCGCGCTAGCGATCGGGCTGATCGCCGGCAACCTGGTCCAGCCGGGCTCGGGGTTCAACGGCGCGGTCAGCGCCAGCGGGCAGGAGGCGGCGAAGGAGAAGATCGCCGAGGCCGCCGGGCTGCGGCAGCGGCTCCACCGGCTTCATCACCGACGACCTGCTGCCCGACAGCTTCGTGCGAGCCGTTCGTCGAGAACGAGATCCTGCGCGTGCTGATCCTCGCCATCCTCGTCGCGGCGGCCATCTCGGGGCTGGCGCGGCGCAGCGCGAGCGGGTCGTCGCGGTCTTCGAGGTCGTCTCGCAGATCGTCTTCGGGGTCATCCGCATGATCATGTGGGCCGCGCCGCTCGGCGCGTTCGGCGGCATGGCCTACACCGTCGCCCAGTTCGGCGGCCGCGTCGCGAACCTCGCGCTGCTGATGGTCACGTTCTGGGGGACGTGCGCGGTGTTCGTCGTCGGGGTCCTCGGATTGGTCGCGCGCTGGAGCGGCTTCAACATCTTCAAGTTCGATCCGGCTGATCAAGGACGAGCTGCTGATCATCGTCGGCACGTCGTCGTCGGAGACCGTGCTGCCGCGCCTGCTCGCCAAGCTCGAGTCCGCCGGCGCCTCGCAGCAGACGGTCGGATGGTGCTGCCGACGGGCTACTCGTTCAACCTCGACGGCACCTGCATCTACCTCACGCTCGGCGCGCTGTTCATCGTCGCAGGCGGCGGGGCAGGACATGTCGATCGGCGAGCAGATCGCGCTCGCGGCCTGATGGTCCTGACCTCGAAGGGCGCCGCGGGCATCACCGGGCCGGCTCGTCACGCTGACCGCGTCGCTGCAGGCGTTCGGCGGCGAGTTCTTCTCCGCCGAGGCGGTCGCGCTCGGGATCGCGCTCGTCGTCGGCATCGACCGGGTCATGACGAGGGCCGCGCGCTCACCAACTGCGATCGGCAACGCGGTGGCGCATGGTGATCGCCAAGTGGCAGGGCGAGCGCGACGATGACCGGTTCCAGGCGGTGCTCGACGACCCGTCGCTGGCCGACCCCGATCGCGACGACGAACCGCAGGCCGGAGCTGATCGACGAGCCGCAGCCCGTCGCGCCGCGCGAGGCGCCGGTCCCCGTGCCGGCCTGACGGGTGCTGTCGCGAGGCGCCGGGTCTGTGGACCCGGCGCCCCTGGCGGCGTTACGGCGTCGTCGTCGAACAGCGTGAACGTCAGCGTCTTCGAGTAGGTGCCCGTGCGCAGGCCCTCGGTGGCGCCGATCGACTGCTTGAACCCAGGCGTCGACGTTCTCCTTGCTCACCGGCGCGTTCCAGCTGAGCAGGCTCAGCAGGCCGTTGTCGGTGCGCAGCGGCGCGAACGCGC
>CAWFME010000010.1:0-181637 GCA_963816955.1 uncultured Solirubrobacteraceae bacterium
GTGCGGCGGCGCTCGATGGACGGGCTGAGCTCCGCCCACGGCTACCTCCCAGAAGCGCGTGGCGGGCGAGCTGCGGCTCAAGCACACCCCGACGCTCGAGTTCCTCTACGACGACTCCACCGACCGCGGCATGCGGATCCAGGAGCTGCTCGACCGCGAGGAGGGCGCGTGAGCACGCGACGAACGGCGGTCACTCGTCGCGCGCAGCTCGTGCTCGAGGCGCTGCGCGAGGCGCCGAGCGCTTCCTGCTCACCACGCACGAGCACCCCGACGGCGACGCGCTCGGCTCGCTGGCCGGCGATGCAGCGCGTGCTGACGCGCGCTCGGCAAGGACGCGGTCGTCGTTCCTGGCCGCCGACGAGTTCCCGCTGCCCTACGAGTACCGCTTCCTCGCAGCTCGACGAGCTCGTCACCGAGCCGCCCGCCGACCTCGGCGAGCGCGACGCTGGTGTTCCTCGACTGCGGCAACATCGACCGCAACGCCGGCCGACGCCGCTCAAGCACGAGCGGCGCGCCGATCCTCAACATCGACCACCACCACGACAACACGCGCTTCGGCACCGATCAACCACGTCGATGCCCGACGCGTCGTGCACGGCCGAGATGGTCTGGGACCTGATGCAGCGGGCTCGGCGTCGCCGCTGACGCAGCCGATCGCCGAGGCGCTCTACGTCGGCCTGGTCACCGACACCGGCCGCTTCATGTACGAGAACACCGGCGCCGCGCGCGCACGAGATGGCGGCCGAGCTGATCGAGGCCGGCGTCGACGTCGCACGCGATCTACCGGCGCCTGTACGAGGGCGTGCCGCAGGGCAAGCTCGAGCTGCTGGCGCGCGGGCTCGCGCAACGTCGAGCGCTTCGACGGCGGGCTGCTGACGCGTGACGCACCTGACGCGCGACGGACTACGCGCGCCACCGGCGCCGACGAGAGCTACTCCGAGGGCGTCGTCGACCACCTGCGCGCGCGTCGAGGGCACCGCGGTCGCCGGGCTCGTGCGCGACCTGCTCGGCCGACGGCCGCGCGGCCGGCGCAAGGTCTCGCTGCGCGCCACCGACGACCGCGTCGACGTGTCGCGCGATCGCCCGCGCGCTCGGGCGGCGGCGGCCACCGCCGCGCGGCCGGCTTCTCGACCGACGCTGGAGTTCCCGCGAGCTGCGTCGACGTTCCTGCGCGCGCGAGCTCGCCGCAGCCAGCTGTGAGCGCACGCTGACCGACGGCGTCCTCCTCGTCGACAAGCCGGCCGGGCATCACGCTCGCACGACGTGGTCGCGGCCGTGCGGCGGCGCGCTCGGCGAGGGCGTCAAGGTCGGCCACGCGGGCACGCTCGACCCGTTCGCGACCGGGCTGCTGCTCGTGCTCGTCGGCCGCGCCACGCGCGTGCAGCGCTTCCTGATGGCGCTGCCCGAAGCGCTACGAGACGGTCGCGCGGCTCGGGCTGGACGTCGACCACCGGCGACCCGGAGGGCGAGCTCGCGCCGGGCCGGATGCCGCCGGAGCCGCTGCGTGCTGCCGACCGGCGCGCATGCGCCAGCGCCCGCCCGCCTACTCGCGCGGTCAAGGTCGGCGGCCAGCGCGCCTACGCGCTGGCCCGCGCGGGCGAGGCGGTCGAGCTGCCCGAGCGCGAGGTCGAGCGTGACGCGCTTCGAGCAGCTCTGGCGCGACGGACGACCGCGCCGGCGTTCGCGATCGAGTGCTCGCTCGGGCACCTACGTGCGCTCGCTGGTCGCCGACCTCGGCGACGCCTACTGCCTCGAGCTGCGGCGGACGCGCGATCGGCGCCGTTCGACGTCGCCGACGCCGACGCGGAGCGGATCGTGCCGCTCGACGACGCGCTCGGCTTCCTGCCGGCGGTCGACGCTGCGACGGCGAGGACGCGCGCGCGGGCCGCGCACGGCGTGGCCGTCGCCGGGCGACGGCCGACGGGCATCGTCCGGCTGCGTCGACGCGGACGGGCCTGATCGCCGCTCGCCGAGCCGCGCGGCGGACGGCATGCTCAAGCCCGTCGTAGGCTTCCGCGGCTGATGAGAGCGTCACCTGGCTCCCCGACGCCGAGCCCGCGCCCGCGCCGCGTCGCGGTCGGCGAGTTCGACGGCGTGCACCTCGGCCACCGCGAGGTGATCGCGCGGCGCCGACACGCGTGCTGACCTTCGAGCCGCACCCGCGCGCCGGTCGTCGCGCCCGACGCCGCGCCGAAGCTGCTCACGCCGCTCGCGATCAAGGCCGACCTGATCGCCGGCGCTCGGCGTCGCGCGAGCTGGTCGTGATCCCGTTCGACGGCTCGTTCGCCGCCCAGACGCGCGCAGGAGTTCATCGACGACGTGCTGATCGAGCGCGCTCGGCGCCGACGCAGGTGTCGGTGGGCGAGAACTTCCGCTTCGGCCACCGGGCGCAAGGGCGACGCCGACGCTGCTGCGCGCGCAGGACGCGTTCGACGACCCGCGTCGTCGAGCTGGTCGAGGTCGACGGCGAGATCGTCTCCTCGACGCACATCCGCGGGCTGGTCGCCGCCGGCGACGGTCGAGCGCGCCGGCGCGCTTCCTCGGCGCGCCGTTCCAGATGCGGGGCGTCTGTCGGAGCAGGGCGACCAGCGGGGCCGCACGCTCGGCTTCCCCACGGCCAACCTGGCGATCCCGTCGAGGCCTCGTGATCCCCGTCGAGGGCGTCTACGCCGGGCTGCTACATCGGCGACGACGGCATCGAGGGGCGCGAGCCGGCCGCCATCTTCGCTGGGCCGGCGGCCGACCTTCTACCAGGAGGGCCACGAGCTGCGTCGAGGCCACCTTCATCGACTTCGACGGCGACCTCTACGGCCAGCACGCGCCGGGTGGGCAGTTCGTGGAGCACCTGCGCCGCGAGAAGCGCTTCGACGAGCGTCGAAGCGCTCGTGGAGCAGATGAGCCGCGACGTCGAGGAGACTCGACGCGTCGCCTTCTGTTTGACTAGGGTCAAGCAATGCAGCCGACCGCGCAGGTGCGCGCGTTTCAACCGCGTCGTCACGCGGCGCATCGGCGTGCTCCAGGACGAGTACCTCGCCCGCGGCCGCCCGCTCGGCGCCTCGCGCGCGCTGTGGGAGATCGCCGCGGGCCGCGACGACCTGCGCGCGTGCGCGCGCGCATGGACCTCGACGCGGGCTACCTCACGCGCGGCTCGTGCAGTCGCTCGAGCGCGAGGGGCTGGTCAGCGGGCGCGCCGCACGCCGCCGACCGGCGCGTGCGGGCCCTGCGGCTGACCGCGCGGGCCGGGCGAGGGCGCGCGCTTGGACGCCGCCAGCGACGAGGCTGGCGGCTAAGTGCTCGATCCGCTCAGCGACGCCCAGCGCGAGCGGCTGTCGGGGCGATGGCGACGGTCGAGCGGCTGCTGACCGCCGGGCTCGTGGCGGTCGCGCCGGAGGATCCGGCGGAGCCCCCCCGCCCAGGGTGCCTGGGCGCCTACTTCGCCGAGATCGACGAGCGCTTCGAGGCCGGCTGGGACCCCGGGGCGGGGATCCGGCTCGAGCCGGCGGACATGGCCCCGCCGCGCGGGCTGCTGCTGCTCGCGCGGCTCGACGGGGAGGCGGTCGGCTGCGGCGTGCTGTGGCACCACGGGGGCGGCGTCGCGGACGCCAAGCGGATGTGGGTCGCGCCGCGGGCGCGCGGCCTCGGGCTGGGCCGGCGGCTGCTGGCCGAGCTGGAGCGCCACGCCCGCGCCGCCGGCGTGCGCACGCTGCGGCTGGACACCAATCGCGCCCTGACGGAGGCGATCGGCCTCTACCGCGCCGCCGGCTACGAGGAGATCGAGCGCTTCAACGACGAGCCGCACGCGCACCACTGGTTCGCAAGTCCTGGGGTGAGCACCCCAATGCACGGCAGGCCGGGGTAGTAGGCGCCCCGCATGGGTAGTCCCTCAACCAGTGCAGGTCGTCCTCGCCCATGCCGATCCCGGGATCCTCGCCGCTTCACCGCGTCTCGCGACGTGGGCCACGACGTCAGGCCCTGCCGACCGCCGAAGCGGCCGTCGACGCCTGCCGCGAGCGCCCTCCGGACGTCGTCTGTCGACGTCGGGCTCTGCGGCGACAACGGGCAGGAGCTGCTGCCGCGCTCAAGGGCGACCCTGACGCCTACCGCAGCGCCGTGCTGCTGCTCGAGCGCCCCGACCCGACCTCAACGCGGCCGTCTCCGCGCTGCGCGGCGGGGCCCAGGACTTCCTCGTCGAGCCGATCGGCGACGCCGAGCTGGTCGCCCGCGTCGACGCGGCCGGGCGTACGAAGGTGCTTCAGGAGGAAGCGTCGGTGCAGTCCGAGCGGCTGGAGGCGATGCTGTTCGCGGACCCGCTGACCGGCCTCTCCAACCGCCGCTTCATCCTCACGCAGCTGGCCGGGCGCCGTCAGCGCCGCCCCGCCACGAGCGCCCCTGTCGGTCGCGGTGATCGACATCGACCACTTCAAGGCCGTCAACGACGAGCACGGGCACGCCGCGGCGACCGGTGTGGCCGGGGTGGCGGGCGCGATGCGCGAGAACATCCGCGCGGAGGACCAGCTCGGCGCCTCGGAGGGCAGGAGTTCCTCGCCCTGCTGCCCGACGCGGACACACGCGCCGCGGCACCGCGGCCGAGAAGCTGCGCAGCGAGGTCGCCGCCCTGGGATCTAGCACGAGGGCCGCGACCTCGGCGTCACGATCAGCGTCGGCTGGGCCACCTGGGAGGGCGAGGCGCCCGACGAGCTGCTCCACCGCGCCGACGAGGCCCTCTACGAGGCCAAGCGCCGCGGGCCGGGATCGGGTCCGGGCGCTCCTGCTACCGTGCAGCGCCGCACATGGCCCTGACCGCAGACGAAAAGCGCGAACTCGTCACCAAGTTCGGCAAGGACGAGTCCGACACCGGGGCGACCGAGATCCAGATCGCGATGCTCACGCGCCGCATCAACGACTCACCGAACACCTGCGCGAGCACAACACGATCACCACTCCCGCCGCGGCCTGCTGATGCTGGTCGGGCGCCGCCGCCGCTTCTTGAACTACCTCCAGAGGAAGGACCTGGAGGGGTACCGCTCGCTGATCCGCGAGCTCGGCCTGCGCCGGTAGCGATGGCGCCCATCGAGGCCGGGCAGCCTGCGCCCGAGTTCTCGCTCGCGACCTCCGAGGGGGACAGCTTCACCCGGCAGGACCTGCTGGGGGGGATCACCGTCCTCGCCTTCTATCCGTTCGCGTTCTCGCCGATCTGCACGGACCAGCTCGCGGTCTACGAGGAGGTCCTCGAGGACTTCTCGGAGCGCGGCGCGACGCTCTACGGCGTCTCCTGCGACTCCGTGTGGGCCCAGCAGGCGTTCCGCGAGAAGCTCGGGATCACGATCGAGCAGCTGTCGGACTTCGAGCCCAAGGGCGCAGCGTCGCGCGCGTTCGGCGTCCTGCACCCGGGCGGCTTCCCGCGGCGCGCGCTGGTCATGACCGGCCCCGACGGCGTCGTGCTCTGGAGCCACGAGGCCGAATCGCCCGGCGAGCTGCCCGGCGCGAACCTGATCTTCGACGCCCTCGACGCCGCCTCCGTCTGAGACCGGAACCGGTCTGAGCTCACCTCCGCACCGCCGCCCGTGCCCGGCCCCGGCGACCACGTGCGGGGCCCCGAGGGCGCGCGGCGGTGGTCGTCTACGGCGACTACGAGTGCCCGTACTGCGCGGCGCTGGAGGCGCGGCTGGGGGAGCTGGAGCTGCGGGTCGCGTTCCGGCACTTCCCCGTGCGCTCCTCGCACCCGCGGGCGCAGGCGGCTGCCCACGCCGCGGAGGCCGCCGCGCTGCAGGATGCGTTCTGGCCGTACCACGACGCGCTGTTCGCCGATCAGGGCCGCCTGGAGGACCCGCACCTGTGGGCGCGCGCCGAGGCGCTCGGGCTCGACCTCGAGCGCTTCGAGGCCGACCGCCGCTCCGACGCGGTCGCGGCGCGGGTGCGCGAGCAGTTCCGCGGCGGCATCCGCGCGGGGGTGGCGACGACGCCGACGCTGTTCGCGGAGGGGCTCCGCCACGCCGGCCGCCCGGGCCCGGAGCTGTGGGCGGCGCTGCGCCGGGCTTGACCAGCGCTCGAACCGCGGTCAGGCTCGCGCCGTATTACCCCGCGCCCATGGCCCCCAGCGACGTTCAGCTCATCCAGCGCGTCCGCGCCGACGACACCGGCGAGGCGATGCGCGCGCTCTACCGCACGTACTCGGGCGAGCTGTACGGGTTCGCGCTGAACGCGCTCGGCGAGCGCGGCGCGGCCGAGGAGGTCGTCCAGGAGGTCTTCACCCGCGCCTGGCGGCACGCCGCGGCCTATGACTCCCGCCGCGGCAGCGTGCGCACCTGGCTCTACCAGATCGCCCGCCACGCGATCATCGACACGCGCCGCCGCGCGTCCGTGCGCCCCGCGCTGGCGCTACACGCGCCGGGGAGGAGGCGGACTCCGGCCCGACGATCGAGCAGGCGATGCTCGGCTGGCAGGTCGTGTCCGCGCTCGAGCGGCTGACGCCCGAGCACCGCCAGATGATCCGGCTCGCGCACTTCCAGGGGCTCAGCATGCGCGAGATCGCCGAGCGCTGCGACCTGCCGGTCGGGACCGTCAAGAGCCGCACCTGGTATGCCCTGCGCTCGCTGCGGCTCGTGCTCGAGGAGATGGGGGTCCGATGACGGCCTGCGCCCACGTGCGCCTGGAGCTCGGCGGCTACGTGCTCGGCGGGCTCGAGCCGGAGGAGGAGGCGGCGGTGCGCGAGCACCTCGCCACCTGCGCGCAGTGCGCGGCCGAGCGCGCGAACATGACCGGGCTGCCGCGGCTGCTGGCGCTGGCGGCGCCGATGGCCGAGGCCGGTCCACCCGCGCCCGCGGTGGAGGAGCGCGTGCTCGACGGCGATCGCCAGCGAGCGCGGCCGCGCCGGCGCGCCGCTCCGCTCCGCCGGCTGCTGCGCCCCCGCGTGCTCGTGCCGGCCGCCGCCGTCATGGCCGTGGCCGTGCTCGCGCTCGCGCTCGCGATCGCCCTGAGCGGGGGCGAGGAGCGCGCCGGCCGGGCTTCGAGGGTCGCGCTGCGGCCCGTGGCCGGCGCAGACCGCGAGCGGGCGCGCGGTGCTCGCGAGCGCCGACGCCGGCATCAAGATGCGGCTGTGGGTGCGCGGGCTCCCACGCGATCCCGGCATCGTCTACGAGGTCCAGTGCGAGGCGCCCGGCTGGACCGCCAGCGCCGGCACGTTCCGCGCCGACGCGGACGGGCGCGCCTATGTCGAGCTCAACACCGCCGCCCGCCGCGGCGAGTACGACGCGATCCGCGTCGTCCGGCGCAGCCGCTCGAGCGAGACCGACGTCCTGCAAGCCCAGCTCTGAGAGGAATCCCATGACCCGCAGCCCTCGCGACCCTCGCCGCCGTCCTGTTGCTCGCGCTCGCCGGCTGCGGCGGCGGCGACGACGAGTCCTCCAGCTCCGGCGGCGGCTCCGGCGGCAGCGGCAGCGGCGTCGGGCGGTGGCGGCGGTCAGCAGATCGCGCTGTCCGCGCCCGCGGACGGCTCGCTGGTGTTCGAACCGGCCGAGCTCGAGGCCAAGGCCGGGACCGTCACGGTCGACTTCGACAACCTGTCCGACAGCACGCCGCATGCGGTCGAGATCGAGGGCCAGGCGTCGGACACCGTGACGGGCGCCAAGACCTCGGTCACGGTCGAGCTCGAGGCCGGCGAGTACGAGTTCTTCTGCCCCGTCGGCAGCCACGCGTCCCAGGGCATGAAGGGCACGCTCACGGTCAAGTGAGCGCCGCCGCCACGCGCTGCGTGCGGAAGTCGAAGATCGCCTCGAGGTCGCGCGCCACGAACAGCCGGCGCGCGATCTCGCCGAGCGGCCCGTAGGGGAGGGCGTAGCGGATCGTGTCGCGCATGATCGTCCCGCCCGCGCCGTCGGGCGCGAACTCGTGCGTGTGGTGCCAGAGCTCGTAGGGGCCGGTCAGCTGGGCGTCGACGAAGCGCACGGCGGGCTCCCACTCCTCGATTCGCGTCAGCCACGACACCGGCACGCCGTGCAGCCGCAGCCGGTACTCGATCAGCGCGCCGGCGCGCATGTCGATCGGGCGCGGCGTGACGATGCGGAAGCCGAGCCAGGGCGGAGTGATCGCCTCGAGGTTGCCCGCGTCGGCGAAGAACGGGAAGACCGCCTCTGGCGGACCGGGGAGCCGCTGCTCGCGGCGCAGGACGTGGAAGCCGAACATCTGCACCCTGTACGGAGTAGCGTCCGCGCATGACCACGGTCGCGGTGCTGGGGGGTGGGGTGGCGGGCCTGAGCGCAGCGCACGAGCTGGCCGAGCGCGGGTTCGACGTCACGGTCCACGAGCTGCGCGATGCGCCGGGCGGCAAGGCGCGCAGCATCCCGTATGCGGGCTCGGGCACCGACGGGCGCGACGACCTGCCCGGCGAGCACGGCTTCCGCTTCTTCCCGGGCTTCTACCGCCACCTGCCCGACACGATGGCGAGGATCCCCCACGGCGAGCGCAGCGTGGCCGCGCATCTCGTCGGCGCGACCCGGATCCTGTTCGCGCAGGCCGGCGGCCCGAACGAGATCATCGCGCCGGCCCACTTCCCGGAGTCGGCGGAGGACTTCACCGTGCTGGCGCGCTTCGTGCGCGACGCCGCCGCGCGGGTCGGCGTCCCGCCGCACGAGTACGCGCTGCTCATCGAGCGGCTGCTGACGCTGCTCACGAGCTGCGACGAGCGCCGCGAGCAGCAGTGGGACCTGCAGAGCTGGTGGGACTTCACCGGCGCCGACCGGCGCAGCGCCGCCTTCCAGCGCTTCCTCGCCGACGGCCTCACCCGGACGCTCGTGGCGGCCCGCGGGCGCGAGATGAGCGCCCGCACCGGCGGCCTCGTGCTCGTCCAGCTCCTGCAGGACCTCACGCGGCTGGGCGGCCGGGCCGACCGGGTGCTCGACGCGCCGACCAGCGAGGTCTGGATCGACCCGTGGGTGGCGCACCTGGAGGCGCTCGGGGTCGAGCTGCGGCTCGGCGAGTCCGTCGACGCGCTGCGCTCGACGGCGGCCGGATCGGCGGCGCGACCGTCGGCGGGCGCACCGTGCGCGCCGACCACTACGTCGCCGCGCTGCCCGTCGAGGTCATGCGCCAGCTCGCCTCGCCCGCCCTGCGCGCCGCCGAGCCGCGCTTCGGAGGCCTCGACCGGCTCGTCACGCGCTGGATGAACGGCGTGCTCTTCTACCTCGACCGCGACGTGCCGCTCGTCAACGGCCACGCGATCTACATCGACTCGGAGTGGTCGCTGACCTCGATCTCGCAGAAGCAGTTCTGGCCCGGCGTCGACCTGTCTCGGCGCGGGAACGGGCGACCCGCGGGATCCTCTCGATCGACGTCTCGGAGTGGCAGCGGCCCGGCCGGCTGACGGGCAAGGTCGCACAGCGCTGCAGCCGCGAGGAGATCTTCGAGGAGGTCTGGGACCAGCTGCGGGCCCACCTCGACGATGCGCTGGCCGGCGTGACGATCGTCGACCGCTTCCTCGACCCGGCGATCGTCCACCCGAACCCCACGGACGCCGCCAACCTCGAGCCGCTGCTCGTCAACACGGCCGGCTCATGGGCGGACCGGCCCGACGCGGCGACGCGCATCCCGAACCTGTTCCTGGCGTCCGACTACGTGCGCACCCACACCGACCTGGCCACGATGGAGGCCGCCAACGAGGCCGCACGGCGGGCGGTCAACGGGATCCTCGCCGCGACGGGCTCCGCGGAGCGGCCGTGCGCGGTCTGGAAGCTGCGCGAGCCGCGGGCGTTCGCCGCCGCCCGCGCGCTGGACCGCGTGCGCTGGAAGCTCTTCCACCGGCCGGCCCGGTCTCCGCTGAAGGTGACCGCCGAGGGGGAGCTGCGGCCCGCCGGCCCGGTGTCGCGCGCGCTGCTGCGCGCGCCTACGCTGCTGCGGCGTCCGCCCGCAGGCGGCTGAGGCCCGCCTCGGCGCAGCCCTGCTCGAGCGCGTCGAGGCCGAACGCCTCGACCGGCCCGACGGCCCCGACCGCGTGCGGGCGGTTGCCGCCGGCGGCGCGCTGGGCCGCCCAGGCCACCAGCGAAGCGGTGAAGGCGTAGCCGTCGGCGCCCGTCAGGTGCACCTCGGCGAGCTGCTCGCCGGCGGCGTCGTAGGCGACGGCGGCGATCCAGGAGAGCGTGTCGGGCGTCGTGCCCGCCTCGGGCGCTCCGGCCAGCGACACCAGGCGCTCGCCCGCCGCCTGCAGCACGCTGCGCACGCCCGGCAGCTTGAGCGCGACGGTTCCGGCCAGGGTGCCGGCCTGCAGCGGCCTGGCCAGCGCGCCGAGCCAGCCCAGGTAGACGTTGACCTCGAGCAGCCCGGGGTGCACCGGCGGCAGGGTGTAGTGCTCGGCGCCGCCGACGGAGATCGCGGTGCGCGCCTTGCCCTTGACGGTGAAGTCACGCACGCGCTCGGCGGGCCGCACCATGCGCACGGTGCCCTCGCGGAAGGCGTGGCTGTCGTTGAGCGTCGCGCCGACGAGCGACTCGCGGGTGCCCGCGCTGGCGCCGTCGGCGCCACCGCCGAGCGAGTAGTAGCCGACGTCGACCCGGGTGGCGCCGCGCCCGGCCTCGCGCAGCGCCAGGGCGCCCGCCAGCGCGCCGGGGACGAAGTCGTAGCCCATCGCCGGCATCAGCGTCGTGCCGGCACGCCCGGCCGGCCCGCCGAGCTCCTCGAACACGCGCCGGATGAACACCGGCTCGCCCGTCGAGTCCAGGTAGACGCTCCCGGGGGCGGCGATCGCGGCCCGCACGGCGGCGTCGCCGTACTTCGCGAACGGCCCGACGGTGGAGACGAGCACGTCGCCGGGCTCGACGGCGGCGAAGACGGAGTTGCGGCGCATCGCGTCGGCCTTGACGGTCTCCAGCCCTCCGAGGCGCTCGGCCAGCTCCCCGAGCCGGTTCTCGTCCCGGCCGGCGAGGACTGGGCGGGCGCCGCGGGCGGCCAGCCGCTCGGCCACGAGGCGGCCGGTGTAGCCCGTGGCGCCGAAGACGACGATGCGCGAGGTCATGGCGGCGGGCGTACCCAGGCCAGCTATCCTGAATGCAACGACTACCGAAGTGTCAAAAGACGCAGAGGGCCTGCTCACGAGGAGCGGGCGCAAGAAAGGAACATATGCCTGAAGCGACTCGGGTGTCCGTCGAGGTCGGCGGAACTGAGATCTCCTTCGAGACGGGCAAGCTGGCCAAGCAGGCCTCCGGCTCCGTCGTCGTCTCCGCCGGAGACACGCGCGTCCTGTCCACCGCCACGGCGGGCAACCTGCGCGACGTCGACTTCCTCCCGCTGACGGTGGACGTCGAGGAGCGGATGTACGCCGCGGGCAAGATCCCCGGCAGCTTCTTCAAGCGCGAGGGTCGTGCCGGCGAGAAGGGCACGCTCGTCGCCCGCATGATCGACCGCCCGCTGCGGCCGCTCTTCCCCAAGGGCTGGCGTCGCGAGACCCAGCTGGTGAACATGCCGCTGTCGGTCGACCACGACGCGCCGTACGACATCCTCGCGATGAACGGCGCCTCCGCCGCCCTGATGGTCTCCGACGTCCCGTTCCCGCAGCCCGTCGGCGCGGTCCGGATCGGCAAGATCGAGGGCAACTTCGTCATCAACCCGGGCGAGGAGGCGATGCAGGAGGCCGAGATGGACCTCGTCGTCTCCGGCACCGAAGAGGCGATCCTGATGGTCGAGTGCGGCGCCAGCGAGGTGCCCGAGGCCGAGATCCTCGACGCGCTCGACATCGCGCACGGCGCGATCAAGCAGCTCGTCGCCGCCCAGCACGAGCTGCGCGAGAAGGCCGGCAAGCCCAAGGCCGAGGTCGAGGTCCCGCAGGTCGACGAGGACCTGTACCGCCAGATCCAGGAGTCCCACGGCTCCCAGCTCGACGAGGCCACCTCGGTCGAGGACAAGCTCGCCCGCCAGGACGCCACCAAGGGCGTCGAGGAGGCCGTGCTCGCGCAGTACTCGGGTCCCGAGGACTCCGAGACCTACGCCGAGTTCCGCCAGCGCGCGCAGCTCGCCTTCGACAAGCTCGAGAAGACGATCATCCGCCAGCGCATCGCCGTCCAGAAGAAGCGCCCGGACGGCCGCGGCACGGACGAGATCCGCGACATCTGGATCGAGGCCGGCGTGCTGCCGCGCGCCCACGGCTCGGCGATCTTCACCCGCGGCCAGACGCAGGCACTCTCCGTGGCCTCGCTGGGCACCACGCGCGAGGAGATGCGCGTCGACGGGCTCGGGCTCGAGACGTCCAAGCGCTACTGGCACCACTACAACTTCCCGCCCTTCTCGGTGGGCGAGGCCGGCTTCATGCGCGGTCCCAAGCGCCGTGACATCGGCCACGGCGCGCTCGCCGAGCGCGCGCTGGTCCCGATGATCCCGACGGCGGAGGAGTTCCCCTACACGATCCGCGTCGTCTCCGACATCCTCGAGTCCAACGGCTCGTCGTCGATGGCGTCGGTCTGCGGCTCCTCGCTGTCGCTGATGGACGCGGGCGTGCCGATCAAGCGGCCCGTCGCGGGCATCGCCATGGGCCTGATCAAGGAGGGCGACGACTACGTCGTGCTCTCCGACATCGCCGGCGTCGAGGACCACCTCGGCGACATGGACTTCAAGGTCGCCGGCACGGAGCGCGGCATCACCGCGCTCCAGATGGACATCAAGATCACGGGCGTGACCTTCGACATCCTGCGCGACGCGCTCGCCCAGGCCAAGGAGGGGCGGACCCACATCCTCGGCAAGATGGCCGAGGTCATCGAGGGCCCGCGCAGCGAGCTGTCGCAGTTCGCGCCGCGCATCTCGACGATCAAGATCGACCCGGACAAGATCGGCCTGCTGATCGGCAAGGGCGGCGAGACCATCCGCGGCCTGTGCGACGAGTTCGACGCGCAGATCGACGTCGACGACGACGGCAACGTCCTCGTCTACGCCCAGACGGGCCAGCAGGGCGACGCCCTGATCGACCGCATCCGGTCGATGACCAAGGAGGTCGAGGTCGGCGACTCGTTCCAGGGCAAGGTCGTCAAGACGACCACCTTCGGCGCGTTCGTGGAGCTCGCGAAGGGCACCGACGGCCTGCTGCACATCTCCAACGTGTCGCCGGGCCAGCGCGTGGACACGGTCGAGGACGTCCTCAACAAGGGCGACGAGATCGCCGTCCGCGTGGTCGAGGTCGACCGCGAGCGCGGCCGCATCGGCCTGCGCCTCGCCGAGGACCCGGAGATCGCCGGCAAGTCCGTCGAGGAGCTGGCGGGCGTCGGCTCCGGCGGCGGCGGCGGTGGCGGCGACCGCGGCCCGCGCCGCGGCGGCGACCGCAACGGCCGCGGCGGCGACCGTGGGGGCCGCGGGCGCGACCGTGACCGGGGCCCGCGCCCGCCGCGCGGCGACCGCGATCCGGATCGCAGCTAAGTAACTGCCGGACCGATCCAACCGTCACCCTTGCGAGCTCCGCGAGGGTGGATCGGTCCGGCCCCCGTTTCCTGATGCCTGATCATCGAATCACAGAGCTGGATTCAGGGCTGCGGATCGCGACGGAGCACATGAGCTCCGTCCGGTCCGCGGCCCTGGGCTTCTTCGTCGCCACGGGCTCGCGCGGCGAGACCGCCGAGGAGGCCGGGCTCTCGCACTTCCTCGAGCACCTGCTGTTCCGCGGCACCGACCGCTTCGCCTCGGCCGAGATCGACCAGCTCTTCGACGGCATGGGCGCCGAGCTCAACGCGGGCACCGACAAGGAGACCACCACGGTCTACGCGCGGATGCTCGACCAGCACCTGCCGAAGGCGTTCGACGTCATGGCCGACATGGTCTGGCGGCCGGCGTTCCGCGACATCGACCCCGAGCGCGAGGTCGTGCTCGAGGAGATCGCGATGTACGAGGACGACCCGCAGGACACGGTCTTCGACGTGCTCGGCGAGGCCGTCTTCGGCGGCCACCCGCTCGGGCGGCCGATCATCGGCCGCGCCCCGGTCATCCGCGACACGCCGGTCGACGCGATCTCGGCGTTCCACGCGCGCCGCTACGTGCCGGGCTCCGTGGTCATCGCGGCGGCGGGCAACGTGGACCACGACCAGGTCGTCGAGCTGGCCGAGCGGACGCTCGGCTCGCGCGAGGCCGCAGACCGCGCCCCGGAACCCGACCCGGCTCCCAGCGAGCTGCAGAGCACCGTTCGCTTCCACCGCAAGGACACCGAGCAGATCCACGTCTGCCTCGGCGCCACGGGCCTGCAGCGCGGCGACGACCGCCGCTTCGCGATGCGCGTGCTCGACGCGATCTTCGGCGGCCTCTCGTCCTCGCGGCTGTTCCAGGCCGTGCGCGAGGAGCGCGGGCTGGCCTACTCCGTCTACTCCTTCAACGGCCAGTTCTCCGACACGGGCCAGATCGGCCTCTACCTCGGCACGCGTCCGGACAACCTGCGCCAGGCGATGCAGGTCGTCCGCGACGAGCTGGCGCGGCTGCGCGAGACCCCGGCCTCCGAGGAGGAGCTGGCGCGGGCGCGCGAGAACGTCAAGGCGCGCATCGTGCTCGGCATGGAGTCGACCGGGGCGCGCATGAACCGGCTCGGCGCCTCGCTGCTCTACGGCCTCCCGATCCTGGAGACCGACGAGCTGATGGAGCGCATCGACGCCGTCACGCTGGACGACCTGCGGGCCCTGACCGACGAGCTGTGGGCGCCCGAGCGGCTCTCCGCCGCCGGCATCGGGCCCGACGAGGCCGCGTTCCGCGAGGCCGCGGCGGAGGTGACCCCGGCGGGGGAGGTGGCGGCCTGATGGCCGGTCATCTGATCCGCGTGGCCGTGGCCGGCGCCGCCGGCCGCATGGGACAGACCGTCTGCGGCGCCGTCGATGGCGCCGAGGACATGGCGTTGACGGGCCGCGCGGACCCGGCGCTCGAGGTGGCCGTCGCCGACGTGCTCGGCGACGCGGACGTGCTCGTGGACTTCACGCAGCCCGACCAGGCGGCGGCGAACGCCGTCGCGGCGCTGAGAGCCGGGGTGCACGTCGTGATCGGCACCTCGGGCTTCGACCAGGACGCGGTGCGCTCCGCCGCCGAGTCGTCCTCGGCGAGGGCCTTCTTCGGCCCGAACTTCGCCATCGGCGCCGTCCTGATGATGCGCTTCGCCGCCGAGGCCTCGAAGATCATGGACCGCGCCGAGATCGTCGAGCTGCACCATCCCGGCAAGCTCGACGCGCCCTCGGGCACCGCCGCCCGCACCGCCGAGATGATGGAAGGCGACGTGCCGATCCATTCGGTCCGGCTGCCGGGCCTGGTGGCCGACCAGGAGGTCATCCTCGGCGACGTCGCGCAGACGCTCTCGATCCGCCACGTGACGACCGACCGCACGAGCTTCATGCCCGGCGTCCTGCTGGCGATCCGCGGCGTGGCGGAGCTGCCCGAGCCCTTCACCGTCGGGCTCGAGCACCTCCTGTGGCGCTCGTAGCCGTCACCGACCACGCCGTCGAGCGCTACGGCCAGCGCGTGCGCGGCACGCTGGACCCCCGCGCGGAGATCGCCGCCCGGGTGGGGGAGGCGCTGCAGGCCGGCCGCGTCGAGCCGGGCGAGCGCGGCGCCCGGCTCGTGCGCGACACCCGCCAGAGCACGCTCGTCTACGTCTGCATGGAGGACCGCCCGCGCGGCGAGCTCATCGTCGTGACCCTCTACGAGGAGGGGGAGGACGCCGCGGTGCCGCAGCGGTTCACGAACGCGCTGCGGCGGCTGCGGAGCTGAAGAACTCCTCCGGGTCCACCGTGCCCGCGAAGACGCCGAAGAAGCGATCGGTCTGCGCCTGGTCACCGCGCAACATCGCGAACAGCGCCTGATGCTCGGGCGTCGGGGGGCGCAGGCCGGCGAAGTCGATCGTGCTCTCGAAGCCCGGCCGGGCCAGCGACTCCCGGCGCACGCCGTAGTCGGCCAGCTCGGCGTCGATGTCGCCGTCCAGGCCGCGATCGACGGCCTCCGCGAGCAGGTCGGCGTCACGGAACGCGTCGCCGATGCCGAGCGCGAGGATCGGGTCCTTGTGGTGGACCGCGTCGCCCGCGAGCGCCCAGCCGGGGCCCGCCGGGGCGCGGAGGTGATTGGGCAGCAGCCGGGTGCCGCGGAACGGCTCGGTCCGGCTGCCGCGGCGCAGCCGCTCCGCCAGGCCGGGCGCCAGCGCGACCGCCGCCGTGAACGCGCCCTCGATGTCCGCGCGGACGGCCTCGAACTCGGCCTGTGGCCACAGCACGATCACGACGTTCCGGCCGTCGTGCGTGGGCGAGGTGACGATCGTGCGGCCCGCCCGCGGGTAGAGCTCGACGCCGTCGATCGGCACGCCGGTCCAGTACGAGTAGTAGGCGCAGGTGAGCGTGCCGCGGTCTTCGACGATCTCGGCGCCGGCCTCGCGCGCCACGGTCGAGTTGCGGCCGTCCGTCCCGATCACCACGCGCGCCCGCTCGGCGAACCCCGGCCCGCGCACCCCGGTCACGCGGCCGGCCTCCGTCAGCAGGCCGGTCACCCTGGCGCCCTGGCGGACCTCCGCGCCGGCCTCGGCGGCGGCGTCGGCCAGCATCGTGTCGAGCACGTAGCGCCGTGGGGAGTAGGCGGCGTCGATGCCGTCGACCGGCGGCGGGGAGCCCGTGAGGGCGAACGGGCCGACGTCGAAGCGGTAGCGGCGGATCGGCGGGCAGCCGGTCGCGGCGAGGCGCTCGAGCAGGCCCCAGCGCGCGAGGCGGACGGTGCCGGACTGGTGGATGTAGTGCGTGGAGAGCGTGTCGCGGGGGAAGGCCGCGCGCTCCAGCAGAAGGACCCGGCGACCGCGACGTGAGAGCAGCATCGCGGTGGGGGCGCCGGCGCAGCGGGCGCCGACGATGATCGCGTCGTACATGACGACTCCTTTACTATGGTCCACAGGTTCTATCCTGTGGACCACAGTTATGTCAAGGGAGCTCACGCACTTCTCGTACATGCTTCTCGGGCTCGTGGGGCGCGGCGGGCTGAGCCCGTACGACCTCCATCAGATGGTCAGGCGCGGGCGGATCTACGACTGGGTGGGGGAGAGCCAGTACTACGTCGAACCGAAGCGGCTCGCAAGGCTCGGGTACCTCGACGCGCGCAAGGAGCCGGGCAAGACGCGCGAGCGGACGGTCTACACGCTCACCGACAAGGGCCTGGACGCGCTGCGCGAGTGGGCGGGGACGCCCGTGCGCTACCCGCGGATCGAGCACGAGCCGCTCACGCGGGTGTTCGTGGCCGACCTCGTCGGCGAGCCGACGGTGCGGAGGGGCCTCGCCAGCCTGCGCGAGGACATCGCCGACCTCTCCGCGCGGCTCGACGAGGCGGAGGCGGCGGCGGACCGGCTCCCGCACCGGCGCAAGTACCTGCTCGCCACGCACCGCCTCAGCCGCAGGCTTCTCGCCGTGCATCTCGAATGGCTCGATGAGATCGAGCGCGAGCTCGAGTCCTAGTCCCATGCCCGACGTCAAGCTCTCCCACCCGGACAAGGTCCTGTTCCCGGAAGACGGGCTGACCAAGGCCGACCTGGCGGAGTACTACGCCTCCGTGGCCGACGTGATGCTCCCGCACGTGCGCGACCGGCCGCTGAACCTGTGGCGCTGGAACACCGGGATCGACGGCAAGCTCGTCGTCCAGCAGGACATCCCGAAGGGCGCGCCGGACTGGGTGGCGCGGGTGGAGACGCCGCGGCGCAAGGGCGGCAGCATCGAGCACGTGCTCTGCCAGGACGCGGACACGCTGCGCTGGCTCGCCAACCAGAACTGCATCACGCCGCACGTCTGGTCGGCGCGCCGCGACCGGCTCGACCGGCCCGACCACGTCGTCTTCGACCTCGACCCCGAAGCGGGCTCGGACTTCGCGCTGGTGCGCGAGGCCGCGCAGCTCGTGGGGGAGCGGCTGCGCGAGCTCGGGCTGCAGCCGTTCGCGATGACCACGGGCTCGAAGGGGATCCACGTCGTGGCGCCGATCAAGCGCACGCGCGAAGCCGGCTGGGTGCGCGAGCGCGCGGGCGAGCTGGGCGTGGAGGTCGCCGACCGCTCCCCGGACACGCTGACCACCGAGTGGCGCAAGGAGAAGCGAGGCGGGAAGATCCTCGTCGACACGGCCCGCAACACCTACGGGCAGACCGTCGTGGCGCCCTACGCGGTGCGCGCGCTGCCCGGCGCGCCGGTCGCCACGCCGCTGGTGTGGGAGGAGCTGGCTGACCCGTCGCTGTCCGCGCGCTCGTGGACGCTGCGCACCGTGGGGGAGCGGCTCGCCGAGCGCGGCGACCCCTGGGCCGACATCACCAGCCACGCCGTGGCCCTTCCGGGATAGCCTTCGCGCATGGGTTTCATGGACAAGGCCAAGAAGATGGCCGAGCAGGCGCAGGCGAAGCTGGACGAGGCGCAGAAGCAGTTCAACGAGAAGCAGGGCACGTCGGGCCAGGCGGGGCAGCAGGGCCCGGTGACCCAGTACGACGCCCATGGGCGCCCGATCCCGCCCGCCGACGCGGCCCCGCCCGCGCCCTCCGCGCCGCCGGCGCCGCCCACCCAGCCGCACGGCGACCCGCTCGGGGCGAGCGCCCCGTCGCCTCCGCCGCCCGCGGCTCCGCCCGCACCCGAAGCGGCCGCTCCGCCGCCGCCCCCGGCTCCGCCCGCGCCGCCGGCGCCTGAGGCGGCGGCTCCGCCCGCGCCGCCGAAGCCGCCGGCCCCGCCCGCGCCCGCGCCCGAAGGGCAGGCCGAGGGCTCCGACGAGTACACGCCCCCCAAGCTCTCGTCCGGGGATCCGCTGGCGGGCTGATGCCGCGCTTCGTGTCATCCTCAAGGGCCATGGGTGAGATCCGCGGCCTCTACACGGCGATGGTCACGCCGTTCCGCGCCGACGGCAGCGTCAACGACGAGGCCGGCGTCGCCCTCGCGCGCCATCTCCTGGAGAACGGCTCGCACGGCCTGGTGATCTGCGGCACGACCGGCGAGGCGAGCACGCTGACCGACGAGGAGCACGTCGGCTTCGTGCGCACGATCGCGTCCGAGCTGGGCGGCGAGCACCCGATCTTCGCCGGCGCCGGCTCCAACGACACGCGGCACGCCGTCCACCTCACCGAGGCCGTCGTGGCCGCGGGCGCCCAGGCCGTCCTGAGCGTCACGCCGTACTACAACAAGCCGAACCGCCGCGGCCTGATCGCCCACTTCTCCGAGGTCGCCCGCGCGGCCTCGGGGCGTCCCGTGATCCTCTACAACATCCCGTCGCGGACCGCCCTCAACATGCCGCCGGACCTGCTCGCCGAGCTGGCCCAGATCGACGGCATCGAGGCGGTCAAGCAGTCCAACGGCGACGAGCTGGGGCCGATCGACGGCCTCAGCGTGCTCACGGGCAACGACGAGGACTACCTGCGGGCGCTCGAGTCGGGCTGCAACGGGCTGATCAGCGTCGCCGCGCACGTCGCCGGCCCCGAGATGCGCCGGATGTACGACGAGCCGGACGCCCGGGCGGAGATCGACGCCTCGCTGCAGGACGTCTACGACGTGCTGTTCTGCACGGCCAGCCCGATCCCGGTCAAGACCGCGCTGAACATGCTCGGCCACGACGTCGGCGGGTTCCGGCTCCCGCTCGTGGAGGCATCCGACGACGAGCGGGCCAACGTCCAGGCGATGCTCGAGCGGCACGGGTTGCTGAGCGGGGCCCGCGCCGGGTGAGCGGCACGCTGCGGGTCCTCCCCCTCGGAGGCGTGGGGGAGATCGGCAAGAACATGACCGTCGTCGAGTACGACGGGCGGATCGTCGTCGTCGACTGCGGGCTGCGCTTCCCGACGGCGGACATGATGGGCATCGACCTCGTGCTGCCCGACTTCACGTACCTGCGCGAGCACGTCGAGGCGATCGAGGCGATCGTGATCACCCACGGCCACGAGGATCACCTCGGGGCGCTCCCGTGGGTGCTGCGCGAGCTCGGCCAGACCGCCGTTCCGGTGGTCTACGGTGGCCAGCTGACGGTCGCGATGGCGCGCTCGAAGCTCGACGAGCACAAGCTGCGCGACGTCAACCTCGAGGTGCTGCCGATCGGCGACCGCGTCGAGGCGGGCCCGTTCACGCTCGAGCGCATCCACCTGACGCACTCGATCCCCGACGCCGGCGGCGTCGCGTTGACCTGCCCGCTCGGCTCGGTGCTCTTCACCGGCGACTACAAGTTCGACCAGACGCCGGTCGGCGGCGCGCCCGCCGACATGGCGCGGCTGGCCGAGATGGGCCGCGACCGCCTGCTGCTGCTCTGCGGCGACTCGACCAACGCCGACCGCCCGGGCGTGTCCGAGAGCGAGTCGATCGTCGGCCCGAACCTCGAGCGCGTCTTCCACCACTGCAAGGGCCGGATCATCGTCACCTGCTTCGCCTCGAACATCCACCGGGTCCAGCAGGTCGTCGACGCCGCGCGGGTGAACGGGCGCAAGGTCGCCCTGCTCGGGCGGTCGATGCGCAAGAACGTCAACATCGGCCGCTCGCTGGGCCACATCGACGTGCCCGAGGGGATGCTCGTCCAGCCGCGCGAGGTCGAGCAGTTCGCCGACGAGAAGCTCGTGATCGTCTCCACCGGCTCCCAGGGTGAGCCGCTGAGCGCGCTGCGGCGGATGGCGTTCCGCGACCACCCGCAGATCGAGCTCAAGCGCGGCGACACGGTGGTCTTCTCAGCCACCCCGATCCCGGGCAACGAGCGCGCGGTCAACGAGACGATCGACCGGCTCTTCCAGACCGGCTGCGACGTCGTGACGGCCCGCGACGCGCCGATCCACGCCTCCGGCCACGGCTACGCGGAGGAGCTGAAGATGATGCTCAACCTCACGCGGCCGAAGTACTTCATGCCGGTCCACGGCGACTTCAAGCGGATGCTGCTGCACGGGCAGCTCGCCCAGGCCGTCGGCGTGCCGGCCGAGAACATCTTCCGGCTCGAGAACGGCACGCCGCTGGAGATCGACGAGAGCGGCGCGCGGCTCGGCGAGCCCGAGACCGCCGGCCTGGTCTTCGTCGACGGCGTCGACATCGGCGACGTCGCCGACGTGGCGCTGCGCGACCGCCGGATGCTCTCCGGCGACGGGATCCTGATCATCGTCGCCACGATCTCCGAGCAGGACGGCTCCTCGGTCGTCGCACCCGAGGTGCTCGCCCGCGGCGTCCCGTTCCTCGACGATGGCGGCCAGATCATCGAGGAGCTCCGCGACGCCGTCGAGGACTCCCTCGACCGCGCCGCCGACCAGCGCATCACCGAGATCGACGTCCTCGAGGGGATGCTCCACGACGACCTCGCGGCCTTCATCTACAACCGCCTCAAGCGCCGCCCGATGGTGCTCCCGGTCGTCGTAGAGGTCTAGTCCCCGCCGGGCTAGTGGATCAGCCCTCGCCGCATGGCCTCGGCCACGGCGGCGGCACGGTCTGAGACCCCGAGCTTCTCGTAGAGGTTGTGCTGGTGGGTCTTGACCGTCGTGGTCGAGAGGTAGAGCTCGCCGGCGATCGCAGGGGCTGAGAGGCCCTGGGCCATGCGGGCGAGGATCTCGCGCTCGCGGTCGGTGAGGCGCTCCTGGGCGAGCACGCCGCGGCGGCGGATCTCGGCCCCGATGCCGTCGTGGAGCTCCTCGGCGAAGATCGAGTGGCCGCGGGCAACCGAGCGGATCGCGTCGCAGATCTGACTGCGCGACCAGCTCTTGGAGATGTAGCCGGCGGCGCCGGCCTGGATCGCGTCGTAGACCCCGCGGCCGTCGAGGCGGGCGGAGAAGATCAGCGTCCGTGTCGCCGAGCCGGCCTGCGCGAGCGCCTCGATGATGCCCGGCGCCTCGAGCCCGGGCAGCCCGTGGTCCAGCGCGGCGACGGCGGGTCTCTGCTCGAGGATCACGCGCAGGGCCTGTCTGCCGTCGGAGCAGGAGGCGACGAGCTCGAGGTCCTCCGTGCGCTCGATCGCCGCGGCGATCCCGTCGAGATAGAGGGGATGGTCGTCTGCGACCAGCACGCGCACGCGTCCGCCATCCGTGTCGGGCATGACGATCTTTTAGCATTTGTTTGCGGTCGCTCGACGTCCCGACTAGTTTGTGGGTCGAGGGACGGGAGCGGGATTGGGCATTCAGATCAACCTCACCCCGGCGGTCGGCCGCGCTCCGGTCCAGCGTGCGCGCGACGACGCCGTGGTGGTGGGCCTGTTCACGGCGCTGCTGGTGGCGGAGCTCGTGGTGCTCTCGGGCCACTGGGAGGCGTCGCACTGGCAGCCGCTCTGGCTCGTGGTGGTGCTCGCGGGCTTCACCGTGCTCGGGGAGCTCGACGCCGTGCGCATCGGCAGCGTGTACGTGTCCAGCACGGCGTGCGCGCAGCTCCTCGCGCTCGCGCTGCTCGGCCCGGTGCCGGCCGTCGCGATCTGCGTGGCGTCGCACGTCCTGGACTGGCTCGTCCACCGCAAAGCGCTGTGGGCCGGGCTCGGCAACGTCGCCATCGCGGTGTCGGCCACGCTCGCCGGCGCGCTCGTCCTCGGGGTCCTCGCCGGAACCCGGCCGCATGAGACCGCAGGGGGCGCCTTCGCGGCCGCGGTGTTCCTCGCCGGCGCGACCATGGCGCTGACGAACCTGCTGCTGATCGGGCTCTACCGCAAGCTCCAGCTCGGCCGCTCGATCCGCGAGGCGCTGACCGACTGCTACCTCCCGACGATCCCCTACCACGTCCTCGGGATCACGCTCGCGACCGCCGCGGCGCAGATCGTGGTCGCGGGCGACTTCCCGGTCTGGGCGGCGATCATCCCGGCGCTGGTGGTGTCGGAGTTCCTGCTGCGCTCGGTCGCGGCCGAGCGCGCGGGGGCCGACGAGGTCACCGCCCTCACCGCGGAGCGCGCCAACCTGCTCGAGCAGGCTCTTACCGCCGAGGTCGCCGAGCGGGAGTGGATCGCGGGCCACGTCCACGACGAGACGCTCCAGACGCTCGCCCTGACCCGCCAGGAGCTCGACGAGGCCGAGAGCGGCGGGCCGGCCGCGATCGAGGCCGCGCGGACACACCTGGACACGGCGGTCGACGAGCTGCGCCGCACGCTCGTGCACGTGCACCCCGAATCGGTCGCCGGCCAGGGCCTCGGGCCGACGCTCGAGGCCTACGCGGCCCAGGCCCTGCGCCGCAGCGGCGCCACGTGGACGATCGAGGTCGAGCGCGGAGCGGGGGAGGGGCAGCAGTCGCTGCTGTACTCGCTCGCCCGCGAGCTGCTCACCAATGCCGCCCGGCACGCCCGGGCGGCGCACGTGCGCCTCCAGATCGCCGGCGCGGCCGGCTCGGTCAGGCTCACGGTCGCCGACGACGGCGTCGGCATCGACGCCGACGCGATGCACGCCCCGGGCCACTTCGGCCTCCTGACGGCCCGCCACCGCGTCGCGGCCGCGGGCGGCCGCTTCACGATCGAGACCGCGCCGGGCGAAGGCTCGCGGGTCGAGATCGTCCTGCCGGACGCCTGAAGCGACTCAGCGCTCGCTACGCCCGGCGGGCTCGGGGCTGCCGCCGACGTGCTCGGGCATGGGGAAGGGGCCATGGCCGACGCCGTTGGACGGCGGGGCGGCCTCGAGCCGCGAGCGCAACGGCAGCGCAGCGAGCACGATGAGCACGAGGCCGGCCCCGGCGACCGCGTAGGCCGCGCGCGGGGAGGAGGCGGCCACGATCGCGCCCCCGAGTAGGAAGCCGACGCCCGGCATGGCCGCCCCGAGCGACTCCATCAGGCCCGAGATCCGGGCCTGGAACTCGCGCGCCGTCTGCTCTTGGAGCCCGGTCATCACTGCGATCCACTGGATGCCGTTGCCGAGTCCGCCGATCACCGAGATCAGGCACGCCACCGTGAGCGTCCCGGCCGCGGCGAGGCCCAGGTAAGCGACGGCCACAGCGAGCGTCGAGCCGACCATCAGCAGCCAGGGGGAGCGGTTCTTGATGCGCAGGTAGACCAGGCTGCCGAGGAAGATGCCCGCGCCCCAGGAGGCGAGCAGGATGCCGTATCCCGTCGAGGACGTCCCGAGGCTCTCCTTCGCGTAGATCACCTCGATCGGCACGATCAGCGTGAACAGCACCAGCGCCACGGCCTGGCCGACGAGGAGCAGCCGCAAGGGGGGATGCGTCCGCGCGTAGCGCAGGCCGGCCCGGAGCCGCTCCCCGAACGGCTCTTGGCCGACGTCGACCGCGGGGAGGTTCCTCGTCAGGAGCAGCAGGACGGCGATGACGAGGAAGGATGCGGCGTCGACGTAGAACGCCGTGGCCAGGCCCACGGTGCCGATCAGCAGGCCGGCCAAGGCGGCGCCGCCGACCGACGCGACCGCGAAGCCGACGTTCATCATGGCGTTGCCCTCGCGCAGCAGCCCGGCGGGTTGCAGCACTGCCGCCACGGCGCCGCGCGTGAGGCCTCGCCCGGTGATCGCCAGCGTGCCGTCGACGAGCGCGAGCGCGAGCACGAGCCCGAGCAGGAAGTCGCTGTCGGCGATCAGCCCGAGCGCGGCGAACGCCACGGCCTCCAGCACATAGAGCATGGGGAGGATCCGGCGCAGCGGCAGCTGATCCACCCGGGCCGTGAGCACGGGCGCGATCAGCGCCGGCAGGAACTTCGCGGCAAGGAAGATCGCGGCCGTCGGAGCCACCGCCTCCGTCCGGTCGTACACGAGCACGGCCAGAGCGACGACGCCGACGGCGTCCCCGATCTCGTTGACCGTGTAGGTCGTCAGCAGCCGTCCGAAGGGACGCACGCCGAGCGGAGCGAAACGCCTCCCCGTCACACGCGGGCACTTTACCCCTTAGCTCGGCACACCGGTGAGTGGACGAATGTCCGGTCCCTACACGCGCGTACGCGACGTATTCGCGTCAAGTCGCTTCGCTGACGTGCCGACTACAGGAGGGTCGTGACCAGACGCCAAGGGCTCATCCTTGCCGCGCAGTTGTCGGTGCTGTGCATCGCGATGTCGGCCGCTGCGCTGACGTCCCACGCATCGGACTGGCAGCCGTTCGAGCTCGTCTGCCTGCTCTTCGTGCTGGCGGTCGGCAGCGACCTGCTCACCGTCGAGATCCGCGGGGTCTGGATCTCCGGCTCTTTCGTGGCGCTGGTCCTCGCGATGGCGCTGCTCGGGCCTCTGCCGGCTGCGGCCATCGGCGTGGGGTGCACCCTCGTCGACGTCGCGCGCTTCCCGCGGTCGTGGGACCGCACCCTCCAGAACGTCGTCACCTACGCCACGTTCCCGGTCGTCGGCGCGATCGCCATCCAGATGCTCGGCGGCGAGGTCAGTCCGGGCGAGACCAGCGGCATGGGATTCGCGGCGATCGTCCTGGGCGTCTTCATGGCGCACGAACTTCGTGAACTTCGCCATGATCGCGGTGTTCCAGCACGTCGCGCTCGGCGTCCCGTTCATGCGCAACCTGCGGTCCGTGTGGCTGACCGTGCAGCCGACGCAGTTCGCAACCGGCCTGCTCACGGCCGGCGTGGCCTACAGCTACAGCCGAGATCGGCGTCGGGCGCCGTAGGCCTGCTCGCGGTCGTCCTCTTCATCTTCCAGAACCTGCTCCGCGTGGTGCTCCAGGCGTTCGAGCGGGGGGAGGAGCTCTCCAACCGCACGCGTGAGCTCGCCTCGCTGCAGATGGGGCTCCTGACGACCGTGATCCAGACCCTGTCGATGCGCGACCCGATGACCGCGCGCCATTCGGCCGCGGTGGCGCGCTACTCGCGCGAGGTGGCCAAGATGCTCGGGCTCGACGAGCGCGAGCAGGACCTGATCCACACGGCCGCCCTGCTGCACGACATCGGCAAGTTCATCTTCCCCGACTCGATCCTGTTCGCCGACCGCAAGCTCACCGACGAGGAGTGGACGACGGTCAAGCTGCACCCGGAGCAGGGCGCGAGGCTCGTGCGCCGCATCGAGGGCTACGGGCCCGTCGCGGACATCATCTACTGCCACCACGAGCGCTACGACGGCAACGGCTACTACAAGGTCCCGATCGAGCAGGTCCCGCTCGGCTCGCGGATCATCGCGGCGGCCGACACGTACGACGTGATGACCTCCCGCGACTCCTACCGCCGGCCCGTGAGCTCCGAGGCGGCCCTGGCCGAGCTGCGGCGCGTGTCGGGCAGCCAGCTGGACCCGGCGGTGGTCGAGGCGTTCGAGACCATGATCCTCGAGCGCGGCATCGCGTTCCGGCACACGGACGAAGCGGACTTCGAGATGGAGCTCGCCTTCGACAAGCGCGTGGCCGACTACGCCCGGCCGCGCCTCACGGCCGCATAGACACGTGTTCGATAAAGCGCCGGCCGGGTCACACCGATACGGCGCTTAACGAGAACGAGCGCCCATCTGGCGCTCGTCTCAAGTATGGTTCTGCACTGATCGATCAGGTGCTGTAACCCATTTTGGCCCCCTACCTTCCCGCTCCTGCTCTGCGGCTGCCACCGCGCTGGAGCGTGGGTTGCTTGTTGACAAAGCGAAAGGTACGGGTGGGCGCCGATGTCCTCGATAGGACATGCGTCCAACATCGGGCCGCTTCCCGCGTGGAAGCGGCCCGATGTGTCTGTGGGACGAACCTCACCCATTGCTAAAACGGCGTCCTGCGGTGATTTGCGCCTTTCCGGTGCGAGCCGGACCGGTCGGCTGCAAGATCGGATGCAGAAGTGTCAGCGGTCCGACAAACCGTGATACAGGGTGAACCGCACCGGCGCGCTCGACCGCCTCGCGGCCCCCAGAACGACGAAAGCCCGCCGGAGGCGGGCTCTCGGAGACACGCGGAGTCGGGCTAGCCGAGGGCCTTGCCGACCGCCTCGATCACGCGGTCGGGCTGGAACGGCTTGACGACGAAGTCCTTCGCGCCGGCCTTGATCGACTCGAGCACCTTGGACTCCTGCCCGAGGGCGGAGCACATGATCACCCGTGCGGCGGGGTCCAGCGCGATGATCTCCCTCAGCGCCGCCAGGCCGTCCTTCTCGGGCATGGTGATGTCGAGGGTCGTCACCTCGGGCTTCAGGGCCTGGTACTGGGCGACGGCCTCGACGCCGTTGCCGGCCTCGCCCACCACCTCATGGCCGCCCTTGGACAGCGCGTCGCTGACCATCTTCCGCATGAACGCGGCGTCGTCGACTACGAGGACACGGGCCACCTGGCCACCTCACCTTCGGTATCGCCGGAGTCGTTGTCAGGGGCGAGCACGCTTTCGATGCGCACCGCCCAGTCGTTGCCTTCGACGACCACGAGTCGCCCCGTGGCGAAGCGGCGGCCGTTGACGAACAGGTCGATCGGCTCGTCGGGGGACTTGTCGAGCTCGACCACCGCGCCGTAGGGCAGGCCGACCACGTCCGCGGTCGGCATGCTGGCCCGTCCGAGCTCGGCCCACACCCGGACCGGGATACCCGCGAGCGACGGCCCGCCACTCGCGGTCACCCGCTGAGCGGCCGGGGCGCTGCCCGGGGCCGGCGCCGTCTCGGCGCCGAGCTCGTCGAGCGCGCGGTCCATGCGGACCACGAACGCGTTGGGGACGATCTGCACGAGCCGGCACGGCTCGCCGCAGACGGAGAAGGCCGCGCGGACCATGTGCGGGGACGCGGGGTAGGCATCCTCGGTCTCGGCCTCGGAGACGAACGTCCGGGTCTCGGGCGTGCCGATCTCGACGTCGGTGCCGAGCACCGTGGAGATCGCGCCCGCGGCCGTGGCCATCATCTGGTTCATGGCCTCGGAGACCGCGGAGGCCTCGAGCTCGCTCAGCTCGGTGGCGCCGTCGGCGGCCGGCTCCGTGGCGCCCATCATCGCGGCGGCCAGCCGGCGCGCGCCCTCGACGGTCATCACGAACACGTTGCCGCCGGTCACGCCGTCGACGTAGGAGACGTTGGTGGCGACGGCCGGGAAGGGGAGGCCGGCGAGCGGGTTGGCGCCGGCCTCGATCACGGCGACGTCGCCCGCCTGCACCTGGCCGGGGGCGAACATCTCGAGGATCCCGACGGCGGCCTCCGAGGAGGACTGCGCGAGGCGGGTCAGGGCGGCTTCGTTGCTCATCGTGCGCCTCCGGGCGTCGCGGGACCGGTGATCTGGACCGCGCGGCGCGAGCCGCTGCGGCCCGGCTGCGCGCGGTGCACGGGCACCTTGTCGGCGTAGAGCGTCACGCCGGCGTCCGCCGGCGCCTGCAGGTGCAGGACGTCGCCGGGCTTGAGCGCGAGCACCGCCTCGATCGGCAGGTGCACGCCGGCGACCTCCGCCCGCACGGGCACCTCGACGGCGCCGACGGCGCGCCGGACCGACTCCGAGTTGCCCTGGCCGACCTCGGCGCGCTCCTCGCGGCCGCTGAAGCGCTCGATGACCGGCGCGATCGTCTGCCACGGGAGCAGCAGCACGAGCGTGGAGGACGTGCCGTCCAGGCGGGCCTCGAGCGTGATCGAGAGGGTCGGCTCGGAGACCGGCGCGGCCTGCGCGGTCTCGAGATGCTGGTCGAGCGCCTCCGTGGCGAGCTCGATCTCGAACATGTCCGCCCAGATCATCGACATCTGCCCGAGCAGGCGGTCGAAGAAGTGCGTCGCCAGCGACCAGTCGATGTCGGTCATCCGCCGCGGCTTGACGGCGGCGGGCTCCGTGCCGCCCGAGAACAGCTCGATCGCGCCGAGCAGCAGCGACTGCTCGGCGGCGAGCAGCATGCTCGTGCCGACGGGGGCGAGGCCGACGACGGCCGTCAGCGACCCCTCGGGGACCTGCGAGTGAGCGTGGCTGTAGGTGAGCTGGCTGGAGGCGATGATCTCGAGCTCCAGCGGTGCCCGCAGCTCAGCCGAGAGGCGCGAGGTCGCGGTGCGCGAGAAGGTCTCCATGGCGCGCTTGATGCGGCGCTCCTGGTCGGCGGTGAACTTCGTGGGGCGCGTGAAGTCGACCGCCTGCACGCGGACGCGCCTGCGGGCCGGGCCAGCGGCGTTCTCCTCGGGCAGGCTGCCCTCCTTGGCGGCCTCGACCAGGGCCGCGATCGCGTCGTCGCTGAGCATGTTGCCGCCGCTCATGCCGCCAGCACCTCCTCGGTGCCGCCCGCCTCGCGCACGGACACGGTCCCGCTGGCCACGTCCACCCTCACGGTGCGCCCGCGCGAGCCGCCGACGGCCTCGGCGACCACGTTCAGGCGCCGCTCGGCGACCAGCTCGCGCACGGCGACGGCGTTGCGCTGGCCGACCTCGAGCCCGGCCGCGGCGAACATGCTCGCGCCGCCGACCAGCGCGGCCTGCATGAACACGCGCGAGGCGCCGCGCTCGACCATGCCGTCCAGCAGCGCGGGGACCGCGTGGTCGGCGAACTTGTTCATCGCCTCCGGCTTGGGGTTGCCCGTGGTCTCGGGCAGCACGATGTGCGCCAGCCCGGCCACTCCGGCCCGCTTGTCCACGAGCGCCAGCCCGATGCACGAGCCCAGCCCGAGGGAGACCAGCACGTCGCCGGGGGTGTCCGAGATCGCCAGCTCGCCCATGCGCACCATCGTCTCCATCACCCCAGCCCGAGCCGCTCCAGCAGCTCGCCGACGCCGTCCTCGGAGGGGACCAGCATGAACGCGATCGAGCAGTCCGAGCCCTCGACCTCCAGCTCGGAGTCCAGCATCAGCGCGACGTCGCCCGCGTGCGCCTGGCCGGCCAGCACGGTCTGCACGATCGCGCCGAGCATGTCCGTGGCCGTCCCGGGCGGGGTGGGCTCGATCGCCATCCCGGTCATCTCCGCGAGCGCGTTGATGTAGGAGGAGCCGACGATGTTGCCGACCTCGCCGAGCGCGGAGGACGCGTACTCGCTGCCGGGCTCCACGCCGAGGATGCGGCACACCGTGTCGGCGTCCTGCGGGCTGATCAGCAGCAGCACGGTGCCCTCGAGCTCGCCGACGATCCCGAGCACGATGCCCGTGATCTGGAGCTCGTAGTCGCCCGTCGCCTCGACGGCGTCGGCGAACGAGAGCGCGCGGGCGCTGGGGACCGAGATGTCCACGGGACGGTCGAGCAGCATCGAGAGGGCGGTGCTGGCCTTGCCGGACCCGATGTTGGCCAGCTCCCGCAGCGCGTCGAGCTGCAGGTCCGTGTAGTCCGTGCTCACGAGGTTCCTTCCTGGGTCGGTGTGATGGCGTCGCAGTCGGCGATCAGCGCGATCTGGCCGTCCGAGAGGACGGCGGCGCCGGTCAGGCCGCCCTCGCCGATGCCGGGCGGCAGCGGGCGGGTGACGAGCTCGCGCTGGCCGACGAGCCGGCCGACGGTGAGCGCGTAGCGGGAGGCGGAGCCGCGGACGACGACCGCGTGGGGGGATTCGCCCCCGCCCGCCGGCACGCCGTTCAGGCGCGCGGAGGCGTCCACGAGCGGCAGGACGCCGTCGCTCATGACGAGCATCCGGCTGCCGGCCACCGAGCGCACGACGTGGTCGGCCAGGCGGACGGTGCGCTCGATCCGGTCGAGCGGGATCGCGAACGGCCGCCCGCCGACCTCGACGAGCAGAGCGGCCATGATCGCCAGCGTCAGCGGGAGGCGGATCTGCGCGGTCGTGCCGCAGCCCGGCTCGGAGCTCAGCAGCACCTCGCCGCCGAGCTCGCGGATCGAGGAGCGCACCGCGTCCATGCCGACGCCGCGGCCGGAGATGTCCGAGGTGACCTCGGCGGTGGAGAAGCCGGGGTGGAAGAGCAGCTCGGCGGCGCGCGCGGAGTCGACGGTCGCGACGGCCTCCTCGGCGATCAGCCCGCGCTCGGCGGCCTTGCGGGCCACGCGCTCGGGGTCGATGCCGCGGCCGTCGTCGGAGACGGTGATGACGACGTTGCCGCCGGCGTGGCGGGCGGAGATCTCGAGCACGCCGGTGGCGGGCTTGCCGGCCGCGACGCGCTCCTCGGGCCCCTCGAGGCCGTGGTCGAGCGAGTTGCGGACGAGGTGCACGAGCGGGTCGCCGAGCGCGTCGACGACCGTGCGGTCGAGCTCGGTCTCCTTGCCGACGAGCCGCAGCTCCACGTCCTTGCCCAGCTTGGTCTGCAGGTCGCGCACCAGGCGCGGGAAGCGCAGGAAGACGGCCTCGACCGGGATCATGCGGACCTGCATGACCATCGCCTGCAGCGCCTGCGAGGCGCGCGTGAGGTCCTGCATCGCCTGCGTGAGCCCCGGCACGTCGGCGCCGGAGGCGAGCGCCTCGACCTGCGTGCGGTGCAGGACGAGCTCGCCCATGAAGTGCATGAGCTGGTCGAGCCGCTCGGCGTCGACGCGGACGGTGGCGGCGCCCTTGGAGGGCGTGCGCGGAGATGGGGTACCACCCGCCCCCGCGGCGGCCGGCGCCGCGGGCACGGCCTCGCGGATCGCCTGCTCGGCGACGGCGGGGTCGGCGACCGGCCCCTCTTCGCCGAGCACCTGCACGGCGTAGCACTCGGCGACCTCGGGCACGGCGCCCGCGGCGGCCGACAGCGCGCTCTCCTCGGCGTCGGTGACCAGCCACGCGTCGATCTGCGTGCCGGCGAAGGTCTCGACCTCGTCGGGGGTCGGGCTGCAGTGGACGGTCTCGCCGAGCTCGCCGAGCGAGGAGAGCACCATGTACGCGCGCACCGCCGCCATCTGGACGTCGTCCGCGAGCACGGCGGTGACGTGCACGACGCGCGCGCCGCCGGCCAGCTCGGCCAGGTTCGCGGGCGCCTCGGCGCTGCCGTGGCGCTCCTTGTCCTGCTCGGGCGTGCGGTCGCGCACGAGGCCGCGCAGGCGCTCGACCAGCGGGGCGGGCTCGATCTCCTCGGCGCCCGTGGTCTCGATCGCGTCGGTCGCGGCCGAGAGCGCGTCCAGGCACTCGAGCAGGACGTCGACCGCCTCGCGGCCGAGGCCGCCGGCGCGCTGGCGCAGCAGCTCGAAGACGTCCTCCATCTCGTGCGTGAGCGCCGCCATGCCGGCGAAGCCCATCGTCGCGCTCATGCCCTTCATGGAGTGCGCGATCCGGAAGATCGCGTCGATCGTCTCCTGATCGTCGGGCTGCTCCTCGATCTGCACGACCGCGAGGTTGAGCTCCTGGAGGTGCTCGCGGCCCTCCGCGAGGAACATGGGGAGGTACTCGGAGGTGTCCATCAGCTCTTGCGGTAGACGAAGTGGTGGGGCGAGGTCAGCCCGAGCCCGCGGGCGTCGGCGACGCGCTCGGAGGTGCCGACGACGAGGTAGCCGCCCGGCGCGAGCGCCTCGACGAGCCGCTCGTGCAGCGCGTCGCGGACGTCCTCGGTGAAGTAGATGACCGTGTTGCGGCACATCACGAGGTCGTAGCGGCCGGGCGCGACCGGCATCCGCAGCAGGTCGCCCCGCTCGAAGCGGACCATCGTGCGCAGCTCGCGGCTGGCGCGCCAGGCGCCGCCCTCGAGCGGCTCGAAGTGACGGTGCAGCAGCGCGGCCGGCGCGGTGCGCGCGTCCTCGGCGGAGAACTCGCCGGTGCGGGCGCGGGCCACCATGCGGCGGTCGAGGTCGGTGCCGACGATGCTCACCGGGACACCGCCCCCGCCCAACCCGGCCTCCTTGCACACGGCGGCGAGCGTGAAGGCCTCGGCGCCGTAGGAGGAGCCGGCGCTCCAGGCGCGCACGCGGCCGGAGCGGGCGGCCAGCTCGGGCAGGATCTGCTTGTGCAGGACGTCCCACTGCTCCTCGTGGCGCCACAGGTGCGAGACGTTGATCGTCACGCGGTCCAGGAAGGCGTCGAGCTCGTCGGGGTCGCGGCGCAGCAGGTCGCCGTACACCGGCAGGCTGGAGGCGCCCCGGCGCTGGACCCAGGTGCGCACGCGGCGCTCCATCTGGCCACGCTTGTACTGCATGAGATCGACGCCGCAGAGCAGGCGGACCTTCTCGCACAGCGAGGCGTAGTCGTCGGTCTGAAGGGCGTGGGCGGTCACGCGGCCTCCCGGGCGATCGCGGCGGGCAGCTCACCGAGCGGCAGCACCTGGTGGGCGAGGCCGGCGTCCGCGACCGCGCGCGGCATGCCGTAGATCGTGCAGGTCGACTCGTCCTCGACGAGCACGCGGCCGCCGGCGGAGCGGACGGCGCGGGCGCCCTCGAGGCCGTCGCGGCCCATGCCGGTGAGCACGACGAGCAGGGTGCGCGGCCCATAGAGGCGGGCGATGTCGGAGATCGTGAAGTCGGCGCGGGGGCGCAGGCCGCCCTCGGGCGCCGCGTCGGACAGCTCGGTGCGGCGCGTCCCGGTCACGCGCAGGTGCGCGCCGCCGGGGGCGAGCAGCGCCACGGACGGGTCGATCGACTCGCCGCCCGCGGCCTCGCGGACGCGCAGGGGGCTCGCGCCGTCCAGGCGGGTGGCGAGCGAGGCCGTGAAGCCGGGCGGCATGTGCTGCACGATCACGACGCCGGCGCCGAGCGGGGAGGGGAGGGCGGGCAGCAGCTCGGCGAGCGCGCGCGGGCCGCCCGTCGAGCAGGCGATCACGACGATGCGGCCGGAGCCCTTCGCCGAAGGCGCCGCGGGCGCGGCCGGCGCCGTGGGGGCGGCGGCGACGGCGGGGCGGCGCGAGCGGCCGGAGTGCGCGGCGTCGGCGACCTTGCGCCCCAGCTCGGACGCGAACGCGTCCATCGGCTGGCCGACGGTCGGCTTGGCGACGAGGTCGAAGGCGCCCTCGGCGAGCGCGTCGACGGCGTGGGCGCCGCGGGCGGGGGAGAACGCGGAGACGACGACCACCGGCACGGCGCGCTCGCGGCCGGCGCGCAGGGCGCGCAGCACGCCGAGCCCGTCCAGGCCCGGCATCGCGAGGTCGAGCGTGAGCGCGTCGGGGCGGTGCTCGCGGCAGGCGGCCAGCGCCTCGTCGCCGTCGCCCGCGGTGGCGACAACGTCGAAGCCCTGACGCCCGAGGGCGTCCGCCAGCATCCGGCGCATGAGCCGGGAGTCGTCGGCGACGACGACCCGATGGGAGTCCGCGACGGCGCCCGGCATGGCTAGGCGGCGGCCGCGAGCTCCTCGGCGACCTCGCGGGTGAACAGCCCGGAGGTGTTGAGCAGGACCACGAGCCGGTCGCCGATCTTGGCGATGGAGTCGATCGAATCGCTGTTGGCGGTCGGGACCTCCTCGAGCTGGTCGCTCGTGACGGTCAGGACCTCCTCGACCTCGTCGACCATGACGCCGACCTGGCCGGCGCCGCTGGAGACGATGACGATCTTGCCGGGCTGGCCCGGCTCGAGGCCCATGCGGGCGGCGAGGTCGAAGATCGGGATGATCTTGCCGCGCAGGCCGATGACGCCGCGGATCCACGGCACCTCGGACGCGACGGAGCGCGGCTCGCTGAAGCGGATGATCTCGTGGACGGCGCCGATGGGCAGCGCGTACTCCTCGCTACCGAGCGAGAAGACGACGAGCTGATGTGAGGTCGGTTCGGGCATGGCTGGACTCCCAGGCGGACGGTCCACCCGGTAGTCGGCATCGCCCCCTGCCGCTTGAGGCTCAGAGGCGCTCGGCCGGCAGCCGCACCACGAAGCGCGCACCGCGCCCGTCCAGCGGCGGCTCCAGGCCGACCGTGCCGTGATGGGACTCCGTGACCGCGCGCACGATCGAGAGGCCGAGGCCGCTCGAGCCCCCGCGGTCGCTGGAGCCCCGGAAGAAGCGCTCGAACACCTTGTCGCGCAGCTCCTCGGGGATTCCCGGCCCGTCGTCCTCCACGGCGAGCACCACGTAGCCGTTCTGGCGCTCGACCTGCGCCTCGACCGCGGTGCCCGGGTCCGTGTGGCGCAGGGCGTTCTCCATCAGGTTGAGGATCAGCCGGTGCAGCTCGTCGCGCGCGCCGTCGACGACCATCCCCGGCGGCGCCGAGATGGAGATCTCGTGGTCGCCGGCGACGGGCTCGAGCTCCGCGGCCGCGTCGGTGACGATCGAGGACAGGTCGACGGGCTCGTGCGCGGTGACGCGCCCGGCGTCCGCGCGCGCGAGCAGCAGCAGGTCGGCGACCAGCCGCCGCATCCGGCGCGAGGAGCGCAGGGCGGAGGCGGCGGCCTCGCGCTGCTCGCCCGAGGAGTACTCGACCAGCAGCTCCAGGTTGGCCAGCACCGAGGTCAGCGGCGTACGCAGCTCGTGCGAGGCGTCGGCCACGAACTCGCGCTGACGGGTCAGCGTCGCCTCGGTCTCCGTGCGCGCCTCGCCCAGCGCCGCGAGCATCGACTCCAGCGTCGCCGCCAGCTCGGCCACCTCGTCATCGGAGTCCGGGCGCGGGATCCGCACGGCCGGGTCGCGCGAGCGCTCGACCTCGCGCGCGGCCACCGTCAGCTCGGTGATCGGCTCCATCGCGCGGCGCGCGGTGGCCAGGCCGGCCAGCAGCGCGAGCAGGCCGCCGCCGAGCACGCCGAAGGCCAGGAACACCTTCACCCGGTTCGCCGTCGCCTGCACGTTGGAGAGCCGCTGGGCGTACTGGATCACGAGCTGGTTCGTGTAGCCGACCAACTCGACCGGCCGCGACTCCACGCGCCAGCCGTCGACGTTCGCGCGCCGGGCGATGAAGGGGCCGAAGCTCGGTGCGCCCTGGCTGCCCATCACATAACCGCCATCGAGCGTGATGATCCGCACGGCGGCGTTCTGGCTGCCGGCGTAGTCGTTGAAGTCCGGCCCGGCGATCTTGCGCGGTACCGGCGTGCCGTCCGCGCGCTGGGCGATCTTCAGCTTCACATCGCTCGAGAGCTGGTCGGCCGCGTCGGCGACCTCCCCGCTGAAGTCGCGCTGGATCTGCTGGGTGGTGAGGACGCCGACGATCGCGGCGAAGCCGCAGAGGATGACCAGCGTCAGCGCAGCGGAGCCGCCGGCGAGACGCCAGCGGATCGGCAGCCGCTTATACGCGGAGGACGTATCCCGCGCCGCGGACCGTATGGAGGAGCCGAGGCTCGCCATCGGCTTCGAGCTTTCGTCTGAGGTTGGAGACGAAGACCTCGATCGTGTTGGTGATCGAGAACGGGTCGTAGCCCCAGACCTCGTCGAGCAGCTTCTGGCGCGAGATCACGAGGCGCTCGTTGCGCATCAGGTACTCCAGCAGCTCGAACTCGCGCTGCGTGAGGTCGATCTTGCGCTCGCCGCGCGCGACCTCGTGCGTGTCCGGGTTGAGCATCAGGTCCCCGACGCGCAGGGGCGCCATGCCGCGCGGGGGGCGGCGCCGCAGCAGCGCGCGCATGCGCGCCAGCAGCTCCTGGCGCTCGAACGGCTTGACCAGGTAGTCGTCGGCGCCGACGTCCAGGCCCTCGACGCGCGACTCCAGGGCGTCGCGCGCGGTCAGCATCAGGATCGGGACCTCGTCGCCGTCCTCGCGCAGCCGCCGGGCCACGTCGACGCCGTCGAGCCGGGGGAGGCCGAGGTCCAGCACGATCAGGTCGGGCAGGAAGGCATGCGCCTCCTCGAGGCCGCGCACGCCGTCGCCGGCCAGCTTGACCTCGTAGCCCTCCATCCGCAGCGAGCGCTGCAGGACCTGGGCGATCTCCTCGTCGTCCTCGACGACGAGGATGCGAACCGGGCGGGTGGCGGTGTCCATTTCTAAAGATGGTAGGCCGATTACCGGCGATCCCGCCGGATGTTCAGGCTTGGTTTAGGCGGATCGATGGATCCGGGCTCAGAAGAAGGGCTCCGGCCGCCGGCGTCGAAGGGGGCGCTGCCTTATGCCGTCCCGGAAAGCTCCCGCGCGCCGTCCCAGCGCGAAGTCACGCGCCCGGCGCGCCACGCCGCGCCCCGCGTGGCCCCACCTGCCCGAGCTCGAGCAGCGCCAGCTCGACCTGATCGGCCTCGGGCTCGTCGCGATCGCCGTCTTCTTCGCCTTCCTCGTCTACGGCGGGGTCGACGGCGGAGAGGCCGGCGGCTGGACGGTCGAGTCGCTGCGCTGGCTGCTCGGCGCCGTCCACTACGGCGTGCCCGCCGCGCTGCTGGCGGGCGGCGCGATCCTCGTGCTGCGGCCCGTGCTCCCCGCCGTGCGGCCGTTCCGTGCGGGCGCGGTGTGCCTGTTCGCCGCGCTCTGCCTCGGCCTGGCCGCCGGCACGCTCGGCCTCGGCCCGGACGGCGGGCGCCCGGGCTTCTGGGACCCCGACTGGGTGCGCACGCGCGGCGGAATGGCCGGCGAGGCGCTCTACTGGGCCACCTCGACGCTGGTCGGGGGCGTCGGCTCCCACATCCTCGCGGTGTTCCTCTTCCTTGCGGGCGTCCTGCTGCTCACGGGCGCGTCCGTCGCGGGCGTGGTCAAGGCGACGGCCGACTCGACCACGCGCGCGGTCCAGTCCGGCAGCGATGCGGTCGCGCGCCGGCGGGCCGCGGCCGAGGAGCTGCGCGACCTGGAGACCCGCGAGTCGCGCGTGACCCAGGTCGCCGAGACCCCGGAGATCGAGGATCCGCCCGAGTTCGAGCCCGGCGTGGTGCCGCCCGAGGAGCGCGACCCGGCGTTCTGGTCGGGCCAGGACCGCTTCCCGGACCTCTACGACGAGCCGCGCCCGGAGCCGGTCGACGAGCCCGAGCCCCAGCTGGCGCTCCCGGAGCCAGAGGACGAGCCCACGCTGGCCGAGGACGCCGACGAAGAGGGTGTGCACAAGACGCACGACCCCGCCGACCTGACGCCGCAGGGCCGCTTCCGCAGGTCCGTGACGGAGTCGCCGGACTTCGAGTGGATCGTGCCGGACCCGCGCTTCCTCAAGCGCTCCAGCGCCGAGGCCAGCCGCCCCGACACCGCCGGGCAGGAGAAGACCGCCGCCCAGCTCGTCGAGGCGCTCGGCCACTTCGGCGTGCAGGCGAAGGTGATCGGGATGGTCGCCGGCCCGCACATCACCCGCTACGAGCTGCGCCTGGCGCCCGGCATCAAGGTCGGCAAGGTCGCCCAGCTCAAGGACGACCTCGCCTACGCCCTGGCCGCCTCCGACATCCGCATCCTCGCCCCGATCCCGGGCAAGCAGGCGGTCGGCGTCGAGGTCCCCAACACGCGCCGGCGCACCGTGCACCTCGGCGACGTCTTCCAGGAGCCGCCGGGCGACTGGTCGCCGCTGACCGTCTGGCTCGGCAAGGACGTCGCCGGCCGCGCGATCGGCGCCGACCTCGCCAAGATGCCGCACCTGCTCGTCGCCGGCACGACGGGCGCGGGCAAGTCCGGCGCCGTCAACGCGATGCTGTCCTCGATCCTGCTGCGCGCCACGCCGCACGAGGTCCGGATGGTGCTCGTGGACCCCAAGCAGGTCGAGCTCAACCACTACGACTCGATCCCGCACCTGCTCACGCCGGTGATCACCTCGCCGCGCCAGGCCGCGACCGCGCTGCAGAACCTCGTGCGCGAGATGGAGCAGCGCTACACCTACATGTCGCTCGCGCGCACGCGCTCGCTCGTCGAGCTCAACAAGGTCCGCGAGCGCCGCGGCGAGGCGCCGCTGCCGTACGTCCTGTGCGTGATCGACGAGCTCGCCGACCTGATGATGGTCGCGCCCGCCGACGTCGAGGACTCGATCATCCGGATCGCCCAGAAGGCGCGCGCGGTCGGCATCCACCTCGTGCTCGCCACGCAGTCGCCGCGCGTCGACGTGATCACGGGCATGATCAAGGCCAACGTGCCGTCGCGGATCGCCTTCGCGGTGTCCTCGCAGACCGACTCGCGCGTGATCCTCGACCAGAACGGCGCCGAGTCGCTGCTCGGGATGGGCGACATGCTCTTCTCGCCCGTGGGCTCCTCGCGGCTGCAGCGGATCCAGGGCGCCTTCATCGACGAGAGCGAGATCGAGAAGCTCACGGAGGGCTGGCGCCGCCAGGGCGAGCCCGAGTTCCGCGAGGAGCTGCTCGAGGAGGTCGAGGAGGAGCCCGTCGAGGGCGGTGGCGCCGAGGACGGGTTCGACCCCGACGAGGACCCGTTGCTGGGCGACGCGATCCGGCTCGTGGCCGAGATGCAGACGGCCTCGACGTCGATGCTCCAGCGCCGCCTGCGGCTGGGCTACACGCGTGCCGGCAGGCTGATCGACATGCTCGAGCGCCGCGGGGTGATCTCGGGCTACGAGGGCTCCAAGCCGCGCCAGGTGCTCGTCACCGAGGCCGACCTGCCGCGCGTCCTCGCCGCACTGGACCCGGGCGCCGGTGACACGGTGTCCGTCCCGGACGACACCGGCGACTAGCCTCTCCAGGGTCCAATGCCCGAGATCGGCGAGACCCTGCGCGAGGCGCGGATGCGCCGCCGGATCGACATGGCCGAGGTCGAGTCGGCCACGAAGATCCGCGCGAAGTACCTGCGAGCGCTCGAGAGCGAGGAGTGGGAGCTGCTGCCCGGCCCCACCTTCGTCAAGACGTTCCTGCGCACCTACGCGGAGTACCTCGAGCTGGACGCGCGGCTGCTCGTGGAGGAGTACAAGCAGCGCTTCGAGCGCCCCGCGGGGATGGACGTCACGCCGCTCAACCTCCGCCGGCAGCGGCGCAGGCGCCGCGTGGCGCCCCGGCTCGGGCCCGGCATCGTCGTGGTGCTCGGCATCGTGGCCCTGCTCGGCTCCCTGTATCTGCTCGGCGTCTCCGGCGACGACGGCGGCGACGAGCAGGAGCCGCCGGCCGCGGTCGAGACCGCCACGCCGACGCCCGAGAAGTCCTCCTCCCGTCGCAAGAAGCGCGCGGCGGCGACGAAGCCGATGCGCGTGAGCATCGTCGCCACCGGGGAGGTGTACGTCTGCATGGAGAACTCGCGCGGGAGGGCGGTCGTCGACAAGGAGACGCTCTCGGCCGGGCAGCGCACGCGCACGTTCACCGGCCGCCGCTTCAAGGTGACCTTCGGCACCGCGGCGGCGCGGATCCGCCAGAACGGCAAGAGCTACCGGGTCGCCGAGAGCCAGGATCCCGTCGGCTACGCGCTGCGCTCGGGGCGGCGCCCGCAGCGGATCACGAGCGGCCTGGCCGGCTGCACGTGAGCGTGCGCGCCGGCATCGTCGTCACCGGCACGGAGGTCCTGTCGGGGATCATCGCCGACCGCAACGGCCCGTGGCTGGCCGAGAAGCTGCGCGAGCGCGGCGTCCAGCTCGCGCACGTGATGATCGTCGGCGACCGCCCGGAGGACCTGCGCGCGGCGCTCGACTTCCTCGCGCGCGAGGGGATGGACGTGATCCTCACCAGCGGCGGGCTCGGGCCGACCGCCGACGATCTGACCGCCGAGGTGGTGGCGGAGTTCGCGGGGCGCTCGATGCAGCTGGATGCGGCGCTCGAGGGACGGATCGCGGCGATCCTGGAGCGGCTGCGTGCGCGCTGGCGCGGCGGGATCGATGAAGATGCGATGCGCGCGGGCAACCGCAAGCAGGCGATGGTGCCCGACGGCGCCACGGTGCTCGAGCCCGTCGGCACCGCGCCGGGACTGGTCGTGCCCGCCGGCTCGGTGACCGTGGTCGTGCTGCCCGGTCCGCCCGGGGAGCTGCAGCCGATGTGGCGCGCCGCGCTGGAGACCGAGGCGCTGCAGGCCGCGCTGGTGGACGCCGGCGTCTACGAGCAGCGGATCATGCGCCTGTTCGGGCCGCCTGAGTCCGAGATCGCCAAGACGCTGCGCGACGCGGAGGCCGAGGGCGTGGCGCTCGGGCGGCTGGAGATCACGACCTGCCTGCGGCGCGGGGAGATCGAGATCGCGACCGTGTTCGAGCCGGACGCGGCCTCGGACTACGAGGGGTTCGAGGCCGCCGTGCTCGAGCGCCACGGGCCGACGGTGTTCGCGCGCGACGGCGAGACGATCGACGAACTGGTGGCGGAGGCGCTGCTGGGCCCGCCGGTCCGCACGGTGGCGGTCGCCGAGTCGTGCACCGGCGGGCTGATGGCGGGCCGGCTGACCGACCGCGCGGGGTCCTCGGAGTACGTGCTGGGCGGGCTGACGGTCTACTCCAACGAGGCCAAGGCGTCGCTGGCGGGTGTGGATGCCGGGCTGATCGAGCCTCACGGCGCGGTCTCGCCCGAGGTGGCGGCGGCGCTCGCCGACGGGGCGATCGAGCGGCTCGGGGCCGACGTCGGGATCGGCATCACCGGCATCGCCGGGCCGGGCGGCGGCAGCGAGGCGAAGCCGGTCGGGACGGTCTGCCTGTCCGTCGCCGAGCGCGGCGGCGCGCGGATCGACCGCACGCTCCAGCTCCCCGGCAACCGCGCGATGGTGCGCGAGCGGACGACGACCGTCGCGATGCACCTGCTGCGGCGGCTGCTCGATGGCCGGGCCGACTGAGCGGCTCTTCGTCGCCCTGGACCTGCCCGCTGATGCGCGGGCGGCGCTCGCGGCGTTCCGCGATCGCGCGGATCGGGACGGTGTGGCGGCCCGTGCCCGACGAAGCGCTGCACGTGACGCTCGTGTTCCTCGGGCACCTCCCGCCGGGGTCCTCCGAGCGGGTGGCAGAGGTGGTACGGCGCTGCGCGGGTCCGGCCGCTGACCTCGCTCTGGGTCCGGCGCTGCTGCTCCCGCCGCGCCGCGCGCGGGTCGCTGTGCGCGGAGGTCGAAGACGGGGCGGGCGCGCTCGGGACGCTGCAGGGCCGCCTCGCGGGCGCTCTGGCGGACGCCGGGCTGCACGAGCCGGAGGGGCGGCCGTACCGCCCGCACGCCACCGTGGCGCGGCTGCCGCTCGGGCGAGCGCGCGCCGCGCGTGTCTCCCGATGGTCCCGAGCGGGTCGCGCTTCGCGGGCGAGGCGGTGACGCTCTACCGCTCCCACCTCGGGCGCGGCGGGGCCCGCTACGAGCCGCTCGAGCGCGTCGCGGTCGGCTGATCGTCCAGACGGGTGGGCGCGGGCTTCAGGCGGGGGTAAGCTCGCTCGCAGCGATGGCCGGGGTCTGCACGCGAATCGTCCTCGGCGCCCTCGCCGCCGTCCTTGCGCTGCCCAGCGTCGCTTCGGCAGCGCTCGACTGGCGCTCCTGCCGCGTCGCGACCGGCGCCGAGTGCGCGACCCTGCGGGTCCCGCTCGACCGCTCGGGGTCGCTGCCGGGCACGGTGCCGCTGAAGCTGGCGCGGCTGCCCTCAGACGCTGCGCGACCGACGCTCGTGTACCTCTCGGGCGGGCCGGGCGGCGCCGGGATCGAGGAGATGCTCGCGGTGATGCCGCTGGCGCCGTTCCTGCTCGACTCCTACCGCGTCGTCGGCTTCGACCAGCGCGGCACCGGCGGCTCCGGGCTGCTGCGCTGCCCGGCGCTCGAGCGCGACGCGCGGCTGCGCAGCGTCCGCGCCGGCGGCGTCGTGCGCGCAGCAAGCTCGGCGCCGCGCGGAGCTTCTACACGACCCCGGACTCCGTCGAGGACCTCGAGGCGATCCGCGCCGAGCTGGGCGTCGAGCGGCTGACGCTGTTCGGCATCTCCTACGGGACCGAGCTGGCGCTCGCCTACGCCCGCGTCGCACCCCGACCGGGTCGACCGGCTGATCCTCGACTCCGTCGTCGACCCCGACGACCGCGACCCGTTCGGGCTCTCCGGCTTCCGGGCGATGGGCCCGAGCCTGCGACGGGCTGTGCCCGGCGCGCTGCCGCGGGCTGGGTGACGATGCCCGTGGATCTCGTCGCCAAGCTGGCCGCGCGGCTGCGCACGCGGCCGCTGCGCGGCGGTCTCCTACGACCGCCGCGGCCGTCGCCACCGGCAGCGGATCGGGCCGACCGCGATCGCCGACCTGCTGTTCGACTCCGACTACAACCCGCCGCTGCGCGCGGCCGTGCCCGTGGCCGTGCGCGCCGCGCTGCGCGGGGACGCCGCGCCGCTGGCCCGGCTGGTCGCCGAGGGCAACACGCTCGCGGATCTGCCCTCGCCGAAGTCGTTCTCGAGCGCCCGCTACGCGACCGTCTGCGAGGAGACGCCGCTGCCGTGGGACGCCTCCACGCCGCTCGAGGCGCGCTTGGCGGAGGCCGTGCGCCGGGCGTCGGAGCTGGGGCCGGGCGCGTTCTTCCCGTTCGACCTCACGACCGCCGCGGCCGACGAGATCGGCCTGTGCCTGCACTGGCCGGGCGTGCCGTCCGGGCGGCGTCCCGGCGCCCGCGGCGCCGTACCCGAACGCCCCGACGCTGCTGCTCCAGGGCGGCGAGGACCTGCGCACGCCGCCCGAGGGCTCCGCGCGCGTCGCCGCGGCGCTCCCGGACGCGCAGCGCGTGACCGTGCCCGGCGTCGGCCACGCGGTCGTCGGCGGCGACCCGAGCGGCTGCGGCGTGCGCAAGCTCGAGCGCTTCGTGACGGGGGAGGCGGTGGGCGGCGACTGCCGCCGCGTCGGGACCGGCGTGCCGGCCCTGCCGCTGCCGCCGCGGTCCCTGCGGCGAGTGGCGCCCCTGCGCGGGCTCGGCGGGCGCGTGGGCCGCACCGCCGCCGCCGTCGGCGTGACGGTCGACGACCTCGTGTTCTCGCTCTCGCCGGCGTTCCTGTCCTACTCCGGCGGCGGGCTGCGCGGCGGCTCCTTCGCCGTGCGCCGCGGCCGCGTGGTCGTGCGGCGCTTCTCCGCGGTCCGCGGGATGTGGATCTCCGGCTCGGCCGGCCGAGGCGTGCTGCGCCTGCGGATCGGCGGCCGCGCCGCCGCGCACGGGCGGGTCACGCTGCGCTCCGGCGGGCGCCTGAGCGGGCGCCTCGGCGGCCGCGCCATCCGCGTCCGCCTGCCCGGCTACGCCACGAGCCTCGCCGCGGCCGCGGGCTCCGGCCTCTCGCGCGGCTCCGGTCTCGTGCGCCGGCTCCGCCCCCTCGCGCGGCTCCGCCGTGGCCTCCGCGCTGGCGAGCGTGTTCGGCGCGCCTCTTGTCGCGAAGTCTTCACGTTCGCGTCTGGTTCCGTCACCGGTGCGCTGACAGCCTGTCGTTCTGTCCGGTGGGGACCGCATCATGGGCGGCCACCCTTGAGACGAGACTTCAGAGGAGCAGCCCGATGAGCAGCACCCAGGATGCCGCGGCCGAGAAGGCCGGCAAGGCCCGCGACGCCGCCCTTCAGGGCGCGCTGACACAGATCGAGCGCCAGTTCGGCAAGGGCACGGTCATGCGCATGGGCGACCCAGGCGCCCAGGTCAAGGTCAACGCGATCCCGACGGGCGCGCTGTCGCTGGACCTCGCGCTCGGCATCGGCGGCGTGCCGCGCGGGCGGATCGTGGAGATCTTCGGCCCGGAGTCCTCGGGCAAGACGACGCTCGTCTACCACGTGATCGCCGAGGCCCAGAAGCTCGGTGGCGTGTGCGCGTTCATCGACGCCGAGCACGCGATGGACCCGCTGTACGCCGAGCGGCTCGGCGTGAACATCGACGAGCTGCTGGTCTCGCAGCCCGACTACGGCGAGCAGGCGCTGGAGATCGCCGACATGCTCGTGCGCTCGGGCGCGGTGGACGTCGTGGCGGTCGACTCGGTCGCGGCGCTGACGCCGCGGGCGGAGCTCGAGGGCCAGATGGGCGACCAGACGGTCGGCGTGCAGGCGCGGATGATGTCGCAGGCCATGCGCAAGCTGGCCGGCAACCTCAACCGCACGCAGACGCTGTGCGTGTTCGTGAACCAGATCCGCGAGAAGGTCGGCGTCATGTTCGGCTCGCCGGAGACCCAGCCGGGCGGCCGCGCGCTGAAGTTCTACTCGTCCCAGCGCCTGGACATCCGCCGGATCGAGACGCTGAAGGACGGCACGGAGGCGATCGGCAACCGCGTCCGCGTGAAGGTCGTCAAGAACAAGGTCGCGGCGCCGTTCAAGCCAGGCCGAGTTCGACATCGAGTTCGGCAAGGGCATCTCGACCTCGGGCTGCATCCTGGACCTCGCGATCGAGCACAACATGGTCACCAAGTCCGGCTCGTTCTTCTCGTACGGCGACGAGCGGCTCGGCCAGGGCCGCAACAACGCCAAGGGCTACCTGGACGAGCACCAGGAGGTCGCGAAGGAGATCGAGGCCAAGATCTACGCGGCGCTGGGCATCGGCCAGGACCTCGTGGCGCCGATCGAGCACGACGAGGACGCCAAGGTCCCGGATCTCCCGGAGGTCGCGGCGGCCTAGCGCCGTGACGGTTCGGCTCGAGGATCCCGAGGCGCGCCTGCAGCACGCGCGCGACGTCGCCTGGAAGGCGCTCAACCGGCGCGAGCGGACGGTCGCCGAGCTGGGCCGGCTGCTCGCCGCCAAGCGCGTCGAGCCGTCCGCGATCGAGACGGTCCTCGCCGAGCTGGGCGAGCAGGGCTACCTGGACGACGCGAGCTACGCCCAGCGCTTCGCCGACGACCGCCGGCGGCTGGACGCGTGGGGCGCCGAGCGGATCGAGCGCAAGCTGCTCTCGCTCGGCATCGCCCGCGAGATCGTCGCCGCCGCGGTCGGCGAGCAGGACCACCAGGGGGAGATGGACGCCGCGCTCGAGCTGCTCGCCCGCCGCTTCCCGGACCCGCCGAGCACCCCGCGCGAGCGCGACCGGGCGCTCGGCGTGCTCGTCCGCAAGGGCTATGGCCTCGAGCTCGCGCACGACGCGCTGCGCCGCCACGCCGGCGTGCGCGACGAGCTCTTCGACTGAGTGCGCGGCGCCGCGGGCGCAGCCCAGCGCGGCATGCCGGGCATGCCCTTGCGCAGTTTGCGCGAGAGGCCCTGCGGTACTACGATCCGGCAAAGCGACAGACCGGGCCGATCGCGGCCCGAAATGACCAGCAAATCATCACATTTTTTCAAAGCGGAATTCAGCAGTGCAGACGTGACGGCGACCAACGACACCTCTTTCGAGCGCGCACGCTCGAGTCCCAGGCCGGCGGGCCAGGGCACACCGACCCAACAGCGCAGCTAGCCGCCATCTGACGGGTGGTGCATCCACCCTTCCTGCTTCTTCTCCGCTCGTGCCGGGTCCGGCTCGGTCTGCCGCCTGCCAACGAGGGACTACGGACTCACGTCCGGCGGCGCGAGCCGTGCGGGGCGGGGGAGAGGAACGGAAATGGAAATCGTGATCGCGGCGGTCGTGGTGGCCTTGGGTCTCGCGGCGGGGCTGATGGCGGCCGCACATCTGCTCGCCAAGCGCGCGCCGGGGCTCGCGGGGAGCCTTCCGTCGAGCGCGAGCAAGCCGGTGGAGAAGCCGGTGCGCGACGACGGCGAGGCCTTGGCGCGCAGCGCGGAGATCGGCCGGCAGGAGGAGCGGCTGACGAGCCGGGAGGAGGCGCTCGACACGCGCCTGGCGGCCGTCGAGCGCCAGGCGGAGGCGCTCGCCGCGCGCGAGCGCGAGATCGCGTTCGAGCGCGAGCACCTGATCCGCGAGCTCGAGCGCGCCTCGGGCATGTCGGCCTCGCAGGCCAAGCACCACCTGCTCAAGGAGCTCGAGGAGCAGATCCGCCACGACTCGGCGCGGCTCGTGCGCAAGATCGAGGAGGAGACCAAGCGCGACGCCGACCGGCGCGTGCGCAACATCCTCTCGGTCGTCATGCAGCGGCTCGCCGCCGGCCACGCCGCCGAGACGACGGTCTCGGTCGTCCAGCTCCCCGCCGACGACATGAAGGGCCGCATCATCGGCCGCGAGGGCCGCAACATCCGCGCGCTGGAGCACCTCACCGGCGTCGACTTCATCATCGACGACACGCCGAACGCGGTGATCCTCTCGGGCTTCGACGGCGTGCGCCGCGAGATCGCGCGGATGACGCTGGAGAAGCTCCTCCAGGACGGCCGCATCCATCCTGCCCGGATCGAGGAGACCTACTACCAGGCGAAGTCCGAGCTCGAGAGCCACATCATCGAGAGCGGGGAGCAGGCGGCCTTCGAGGCCAACGTCGGCAGCCTCGACCCCGAGCTGATCAAGATCCTCGGCCGGCTGAAGTACCGCACGAGCTACGGGCAGAACGTGCTCGCGCACTCCGTCGAGTGCGCGCACCTGGCGGCGATGATGGCCGACGAGCTCGGCGCGTCCGCCAAGACCGCCCGCCGCGCGGCGCTGCTGCACGACATCGGCAAGGCGGTCTCGCACGAGATCGAGGGCCCGCACGCGCTCGTCGGCGGCGACCTCGCGCGCCGCCACGGCGAGTCCGAGGCGGTCGCGCACGCGATGGAGGCCCACCACAACGAGGTCGAGCCGCAGACGGTCGAGGCCGTCCTCGTGCAGTCCGCCGACGCCCTGTCGGGCGCCCGGCCGGGCGCGCGCGGCGAGTCGCTCGAGCAGTACGTCAAGCGCCTGCGCGACCTCGAGCACATCGCCACCCGCCACGACGGCGTCGACAAGGTCTACGCGATGCAGGCCGGGCGGGAGATCCGCGTCATGGTCCAGCCGGGAGCGCTCGATGACGACGGCGCGGTGCTCCTCTCGCACGAGATCGCGCGCGAGATCGAGCAGGAGCTCGAGTACCCCGGCCAGATCAAGGTGACGGTCATCAGGGAGTCGAGGGCCACCGACTACGCTCGATGAGTAACTCGGGCTTTCCCGTCCGAGCTTGCGAGGATGGGAAAACCGGGATGAAATCCTTCCACGTCACCACCTTCGGGTGCCAGATGAACGAGCACGACTCCGAGCGCATGAAGGGCATGCTCGAGTCGCTCGGCTACGCGGAGGCGCCCGCGCGCGAGGACGCGGACCTGATCCTCTTCAACACCTGCTCGATCCGCGAGAAGGCGGACTCGCGCTTCGTCTCGCACCTGCACGAGGCGAAGGCGCTCAAGAAGCGCGACCCCGAGCGCGTCATCGGCGTCGGCGGCTGCTGGGCCCAGAGCGTCAAGGACCAGGTGTTCCGCCAGTTCCCGTTCGTCGACGTGGCCTTCGGCCCGGGCCAGGTCCACAAGCTCGCGGAGTTCCTCACGAGCGACTCGATCACCGCCCAGGGCTTCTTCGAGTTCGAGGGCTTCACGGGCCACCTGCCGGCCAAGCGGGCACGCGACTTCCAGGGCTGGGTTCAGATCTCCGCCGGCTGCAACATGGTCTGCTCGTATTGCATCGTCCCGTCCACGCGGGGACGTGAGGTGTCGCGGCCGCTGGAGGAGCTGGTCGGGGAGGTCGCCGGGCTGGCGGCCGACGGCGTGCGCGAGGTGACGCTGCTCGGGCAGAACGTCAACTCCTACGGGCGCTCGCTGCGCCCACGCTCGTCGTTCGCGGAGCTGCTGTACGCGCTCGACGGCATCCCAGGGCTCGACCGCATCCGCTACACGAGCCCGCACCCCTCCGACATGAAGGAGGACGTGGTCCGGGCCCACGCGGAGATCCCGAGCCTCTGCGAGCACATCCACCTGCCGCTGCAGGCCGGCTCCTCGCGCTTGCTCAAGCGGATGCGGCGCACCTACACGCGCGAGCGCTTCCTCGACCGCGTCGCGCTGATCCGCGAGCACGTCCCGGACTGCGCGATCACGACCGACATCATCGTCGGCTTCCCGGGGGAGACCGAGGCCGATTTCGCCGAGACGCTCGAGGTCGCAGACGAGGTCGGCTTCGACGGCGCCTTCACGTTCATCTACTCGCCCCGCCGCGGCACCGAGGCCGCCGAGTTCACGGACGAGTTCCTGCCGCACGAGGTCAGCGCCGAGCGGATGGAGCGGCTCGTCGAGGTCATCCAGCGCCGGGCGCGCGAGCGCGCGCAGCGCTTCGTCGGGCGCACCCTGGACGTCCTCGTCGAGGGCACCTCGCGCCACGACGCGAGCCGGGTGCGCGGCCGCACGACCCACAACAAGGTCGTCAACTTCGACGGCCTCGCCTCGCCGGGCGAGATCGTGCCCGTCACGATCAACAGCGCGACGAGCCAGTCGCTCGTGGGCGAGGAGTCGCTGCTCGCCCGGGTCGCCGGCTGAGGCGGACCCGCTGCTGCCCAGGCGCTACCTCCCGGCGGCCGTGGTCACGGCGGTGGCGTCATACGTCGTGTGGTCGCTCGCCCGCAGCGCCTCCGACTTCAGCGGCCGCGGGATCGTCAGCCTGGTCGCGGCGGCGCTGTTCTGGCTGTCGATGATGGCCCTCGCCGCCTACGCCGTGCAGGCCGGCGTGGACCGCTACCGGGACCGCGAATAGTTCCGTCGCGAGCGTGTGCGAACATATGTTCGTGCGCTGGGAATCACAGACCGTCGAGCAGGACGCCCAGGGGCGCCTCCCGGGCTACCAGGAGGCGGTCGTCCGCCGCTTCGACGCCCCCGAAGCCCTCAACACCCGCTTCCACGAGATCCACGCGAAGTCCGCGCTGAGCAAGGTGCCGGTCCAATCGCGCGTCCCGTTCTCCTGGACCGTCAACCCTTATAGGGGCTGTTCCCATTCCTGCAGCTATTGCGTACAGGGCTCCACACCGGTGCTCATGGCCGACGGTCGGACACGCCCGATCGAGGGTCTTCGGGTTGGCGACGAGATCATCGGGACGGTGCGCCGCGGCCGCTATCGGCGCTACGTCCGCACGCGTGTGCTCGACCACTGGTCGACGATCAAGCCGGTCTGGGTGGTCAAGCTCGAGGACGGAACCCGGTTGCTCGCGAGCGGCGACCACCGGTATTTGACCGAGCGCGGCTGGAAGCACGTCGCAGACTGGGGCGGCTTCCGTCCGCGCCGCCCGCATCTCACGCTCAACAACTCACTGATGGGAACCGGCCATTTCGCCGACCCACCACGCGAGACGGAGGACTACAAGCGCGGCTACCTCTGCGGCCTGATCCGCGGGGACGGCCACCTCAAGAGCTTCGACTACGCCCGCAAGGACGGAAGCACCCAGCGGATGCACGCATTCAGGCTCGCGTTGACCGACTTCGAAGCGCTGCGCCGCGCCCGCATCTATCTGGAGTCGTTCGGTGCCGCCACCCATGAGTTCGAGTTCGCCGCTGCGTCCGGCACTCACCGGGCGATGAATGGAATTCGCTCCGGCGCCCGGTCGACGTTCGAGCGGATCACCGACCTGATCCGGTTTCCGTACAAGCCGACGAAGTCCTGGCGCAAGGGGTTCCTGGCCGGCATCTTCGACGCCGAGGGCTCATGCAGCGACTCGCTTCGCATCTCCAATTGCGACGGCGTCCTCATCCACTGGACCCAGGAGTCGCTCGACATGCTCGGCTTCGACACCGTGGTCGAGGACTACGACCGCCCAGACAAGCTGCGCGTCGTCCGGATCCGGGGCGGGCTGAAGGAGCGGCTGCGGTTCTTCCACGCCACCGACCCGGCGATCACGCGCAAGCGGTCCGTCGAGGGCATCGCGCTGAAGTCGGACGCGAAGCTTCGGGTCGTATCGATCGAGCCGCTCGGGATGGAGCTGCCGCTCTACGACATCACGACGGGCACCGGCGACTTCATCGCCGACGGGGTCGTCAGCCACAACTGCTTCGCGCGCCCCACGCACGAGTACCTCGGCTACAACGCCGCGGAGGACTTTGAGCGCGAGATCATCGTCAAGGTCAACGTGCCCGAGGTTCTCCGGGCCGAGCTGGCGCGGCCGTCGTGGAAGGGCGAGCCGGTGGCGTTGGGCACGAACACCGACCCGTACCAGTGGGTCGAGGGGCGCTACAAGCTGATGCGCGGGATCTGGGAGGTGTTCCGGGACGCGCGCAACCCGTGCTCGATCCTCACGAAGTCGCCGCTTGCTGCTGCGCGACCTGGACCTGCTGAAGCAGATCGCCGAGGTCACCGACGTGAGCGCGTGCCTGTCGGTGCCGACGCTCGACGAGAAGGCCTGGCGCGCGACGGAGCCCCACACGCCGAACCCGCGGGCGCGGCTCGAGGCGGTCGCCGAGCTCAACCGGGCCGGGATCCCGACGGGGATCCTGATCGCGCCGCTCATGCCCGGCATCAACGACGCACCGGAGCAGGTCGCGAAGATCGTGGAGCTCGCCACGGAGGCCGGCGCGACCTCGATCGGCGGCCAGACGCTGTTCCTGCGCGGGTCCGTCCGGAAGGTCTTCTTCGACTGGCTGCGCGAGCACCGGCCTGACCTGCTGCCCCGCTACGAGGAGCTCTACCGCCGCGGCGCGTACCTCCCCGAGGCGCAACGCCGCGAGATCGAGCGCGCCGCCGGCGTGCCGTGGCTGCGTACCGGCGACCGCCGGCGCTGGAAGCACCGCGTGATCGAGCGCCGCCGGGTGCTCGAGCGCGAGGCCCGCGAGCGCGCGGCCGAGGCCGCGGCGAAGCAGCGGGGCGTATCGGATGCGCAGGGCGCCTTGTTCTGATGCCGGCCCCGTGAAACACCCGCAAACGAGCATGAAACGCCACCGCGCCGTGACGGGGGTCACAGTGATGAAACGCTCGCGGACCAGCCGTGTTGGCTGTCGGGTATGCGACGCAAGATCAAGAGCCATGTCCCGGCGATCGCTCCCGCGGCGCGGGCGCGGAGCCTGACCGTGCAGACCGCCCAGAAGGCCAAGCAGGCCAAGCTCGAGCTGCTGGTGATCGTGCCGTTGATGGCCGTCACCGTCGTGGCCTACGTCAGGCGCGAGGAGCTCTTCGGCGCGGACACGCCCGTCCGCGTGGGGGCGGCCGTCGCCATGGTCGCGCTCGGCTGGCTGCTCGCTCGTGACCTCGGGCGGTTCGCGGCGCCCGCGCTGTTCCGGCGCATGGACCCGGCGACCGCCGGCACGGTGTCGTTCCTGATCCGGCTCGTGATGATCGCGGCGGCGGTGCTGCTGTCGCTGCGCCTCGGCGGGCTCGATCCCGCCACGCTCGCCGTCGGCGGCGCCATCACGGCGGTCGTGATCGGCCTCGCTGCCCAGCAGACCCTCGGCAACCTGATCGCGGGCATGGTGCTGATCGCGGCGCGGCCGTTCCGCGTCGGCGACCGCGTCCGGCTGCAGGCCGGCGCCGTCGCGGGCACGATCGAGGGCGTCGTCAGCTCGCTCGGCCTGCTCTACACGACCATTGCGCAGGGCCAGGACTCGGTGATGGTGCCCAACAACGTCGTGCTCGCGGCGGCCGTGGTGCCGCTGCGCGAGCCCGCCGCGGTCGACCTGCGCGCGCGCCTGCGTCCCGACGTCCGCCCGAGCGCCGTCCAGGCGCTGCTCGAGGACGCCGTCAACACGCCGGTGCGCGGCGAGCCGCGGATCGCGCTCGAGGAGCTCGACTCCGACGAGGTCGTGGTGCGCGTGTCCGCGACGCCGGTCGAGGACCGCGACGGCCCCCGGCTGGCGGACGAGATCCTGGCCGGCCTCGCCGGCGTGACGCGCGAGGTCGAGGCGAGGAGCGCGCGCGGCGCGAAGCGCGAGGTCGAGGTCGAGGACGAGCGCGCCGGCGCGAAGCGCGAGGCCGACGACGAGCGCGCCGCCGCCTAGGTGCGCTTGTCGGCTTGGCCGCGGGCCATGTCCTCGGCGACCTTCGCGCCGCCGAGCCGGCGCTGGAGACGGGCCGAGAGCTCCGGCGCGAGCCCGGCGAAGGCCGCGCCCACGCGCATGCTGACGGGCGCGACGTCGATCTCCGCACGGTCGCGCTCGATCGCCCGGATGACCGCGGCCGCGACGTCCTCAGGCGTCTTGGTGCCGACGAACGCCGGGAGCTCGACGTCCGCGTCGTGGAACATGCCCGAGTCGCGGATGAAGCCCGGCAGCACGACCGAGACGCCGACGCCGGCCCCGCGCAGGTCCTCGCGGAGGCCGTGGGCGAACCCGCGCACCCCGAACTTCGTCGCCGAGTAGACCGAGCCGCCGCCGCTCGCCGCCTTGCCCGCGAGCGAGGAGACGAACACGATGTGCCCGGCGCCGCGGGCGGCCATGGGCTCGGCCAGCCGCCGCGCCATCACCATCGGCGCGCGCAGGTTCACGGCCAGCGCGCGGTCGATGTCCTCCACCGAGAACGTGCTGATGTGCCCGCTGCCGGGCAGCGCCGCGTTGGCGACGAGGACGTCGACGTCGCCCGCCTCGGCCAGCAGCCGGTCGACCGACGCGGGGTCGGCGAGATCGGCCGCAAGGGCGCGCCCGCCGGTCTCGGCCGCGAGCGTCTCGAGCACCTCGCTGCGGCGTCCGGTCAGCACCGGGACGGCGCCGCGCGCGGCCAGCCCCCGGGCGATCGCGGCGCCGAGGCCGCCGGTCGCGCCGGTCACGAGGGCGGTCCGATCGCGCAGGTCCATGAGGCGCGCGAGCCTACGGGAAGAGGGGTCCAGGTCGCGCCGCCGTTGGCGCCGGGAGGCGCGCGAGCCTACGGGAAGACGGCGATGGTGGCGGTGAAGCTGTGCAGGAAGTGCTCGCCGCCGACGGGGCCGATCTCGCCCGCGGCGAAGAAGCCCGCGGCCGGCGCGTCGAGCAGCGCCTCCGCGAGCGTGTCGGCGTCGTGGTGAGGGCGGGAGAACATGTCGCGCCCGCGGCCGTTGCAGGCGAACAGCAGCGCGCCCGCCGGAGGCCGCCCGCCGAGTGCGGTCATCTGCACCGCCAGCGCCTCGCGCAGGTCGCGGTCGGCGCTGACCGCGTCGCGGGCGTGCAGGCGCACCACCTGGCCGGGGTGCACGTCCGCGGCGACCGCGACCTTGCCCGTGGCCGGGTCCGCGCCCACCAGGCCGCGCACGAGGAAGTCGCCCTGCACGTAGTCCGGCTTGTTGGAGTCCACGACGATGCCCATCAGCAGCCCGCCCTGCACCATCTCGAGCTCGGAGGCCGGCAGCGACTCGATCGTCTCGCGCAGCGTCACGAGCGCCGGGCGGCCGGCCAGCTCGTCGATCACGTTGCCCTCGGCGGCGGTGATCGTCAGCTCGGGGCCGATCGGCGTCGCGCCCTGGGAGACGCACGGCAGCATCTCGACGCCGTCGAGCCGCACGCCGACGGCGCCCTCCTCGAGCACCTCCTCGCCCATGAACAGCACGGCGCCGTCGCCCGAGCGGCCCGAGGCCAGCCCGCCGAGCAGCGAGATCATCGGCGTGGAGTCCGACAGGAAGCGCAGCACCGCGTCGGTCGGGAACGTGGCCGGGTCGGCGAGCAGGATGGCGCCGGCGGCGCCGTCGAGGTCCGGCATGCCGGTCAGCGCGCCCGCGCCCTCCTCGAGCTCCTCGACGGCCGCGTGGAACGGCACCGCCTCGCCGCCACCCAGATGCGCCGCCCAGATCGAGACGGCGGTGCCCTCCTCGATCTCCCGGTGGGGGCCGATCACGCCGCCGGCGCCGCAGCCGACGAGCGCCTCGGGCATCAGCGCCTCGTGGACCGCCTCGAGCAGCGTCTCGGGCACCGCGAGGTGCATGCCCGAGGCGAACACGATCGCGAGGTCGCAGCTCTCGTCGCCGAGCGCTCCGCGCGCCGCGACCCCCGCCTCCATCGCCGCCTCGCGCGCGTCGCCGGCGGTCGAGAGCCCTGTTCCGATCCGGACGGACATCCGCCACCGACGATACTCCGCGCCATGACGGGGGCCCTCACCATCGTCGCGATCTTCGGCCCCACGGGCATCGGCAAGACCGCAGTGGCGATCGCGCTCGCCGAGCGGCTGCGCGCGGCCGGCGAGGACCCAGTCGCGATCTCGGCCGACGCGCTGCAGCTCTACCGCGGACTGGAGATCCTCACCGGCGCCCCCGACGCGCAAGAGCGCGCGCGGCTCGAGCACCGGCTCGTCGGCACGCTTCCGCTCACCGCGACCTCCAGCGCGGGCGAGTTCGCCGCCGCGGCGCACGCGGAGATCGACGCGCTGCTCGAGCAGGGCCGCCGGCCGATCGTGGTCGGGGGGACCGGCCTGTACCTGCGCGCCGCGCTCGCGGAGCTGGACCTGCGCCCGCCCGTCGACCCGCAGATCCGCGAGCGGCGCCGCGCGCAGCTCGCACACCAGGGCGCTCCGGCGCTGCACGCCGAGCTGGCCGAGCGCGCTCCCGCCGCGGCGGCCGCGATCCGCCCGCAGGACGCGCAACGCGTCACCCGCGCGCTGGAGCTGCTCGACGCGGGCCACGAGCCTCCGACCGACACCGAGCAGCTGTGGACCGCCGCCCTGCGCCGCCCGGCGCTGCTCGCCGGGCTCACGCTGGACCGCGAGCGGCTCGTGGAGCGCATCGAGCAGCGCGTCGACGCGATGGTCGCGGCCGGTGCGGAGGCCGAGGTGCGGGCCGCGGACGCCGCCGGCGCCTCGCCGGGCGCGCGCCAGGCGCTCGGCTTCCGCCAGCTGCTCGACGGCGACGTGGAGGCGATGAAGACGCAGACTCGCCGCTACGCGAAGCGCCAGCTCACGTGGATGCGCAAGCTGCCCGGCGTCACCACGATCGACGTCACCGGCCGCACGCCCGAGGAGGTCGCCGAGGAGCTGCACGGCGCGCTGGCATGATGCCCGCCGTGCGCTTCGAGAAGTGGCAGGCCCTCGGCAACGACTACCTGATCGTGGAGGCCGCCCAGACGCCGTTCCCGCTCACCGCCGAGCGGGTCCGGCGGCTGTGCGACCCGCACTTCGGGCCGGGCGGCGACGGCGTGCTCGAGCTCTCCCGGCCGGAGCAGCCCGGCTTCGTCGCCCGCCTGCGGATCTTCAACCCCGACGGCTCGGAGGCCGAGCTGTCGGGCAACGGCGCCCGCGAGGCGATCCTCTACCTGCGCCGGCGCGGCTGGACGGACGCCGACACGTTCTCGATCGAGACCGTCGCCGGCGAGATCCGGCCGACGATCACCGGGGAGACGACCTGCCGCGTCGACATGGGCCGCGCGCGGCTGCAGTCCAAGGACTTCCCGGACGGCCCGGCCGACGGCTGCGGCGAGCTGGAGGCGGGCGGGCGCCGCTGGCGCTTCCAGCACGTCTCGATCGGCAACCCGCAGTGCGCGATCCGCGTCGAGTCGGAGGAGGAGCTCGACGGGCTGGACCTGAAGGCCATCGGCCCGGAGATCCAGGCTGCGCCCGCGTTCCCCAACCGCACGAACACGTCGTTCTGGACGGAGCTGTCGCCGGGCACGATCCGCGCCCGGATCTTCGAGCGCGGCGTCGGCGAGACGCTCTCGTCGGGCACGGGCGCGTCCGGCGCGGCGGTCGCGCACGTGCTGCGCGGCGGCGACTCGCCGGTGACGGTCCGGCTCGACGGCGGCGAGCTGGAGGTCGACGTCGACGAGTCGCTGCACGTGGACCTCACGGGCTGGGCGCTGCCGGTCTACGCCGGCGAGCTGAGCCCCGAGCTGATCGCCGAGCTAGGGTCGATGGGATGACCGAGACGCAGAGCACCGGCGCCTGGGGGATCGGCCTGGCCACGTACGCGGGCGAGCGCATGCTCGACGCCTGGTTCCCCGATCCGAGGCTCTCGCTCGAGGGCGCGCCGAGTCATCCCGGAACCCGTGAGGTGCAAGGCGCGCTGGCCGGGGATCTCGCGACCGCCGCGCGCGGGGACGACATGCGGGGAGTGCGGGTGGCGACGGTCGCGACCGTCGTCGCCGACCTCTCGCAGCCGCCCGCCGACACCGCCGACGCCTACCTGCGCCTGCACCTGCTCTCGCACCGCCTGATCCGCCCGCACGGCGCCAACCTCGACGGCGTCTTCGGCGTGCTGCCCAACGTGGCCTGGACGAGCGCCGGCCCCGTCGACCCGGCCGAGGTCGACGCGGTGCGGCTGCGCTTCCGCGCCGCAGGCCGCCCGTTGGCCGTCTACGGCGTGGACAAGTTCCCGCGCATGGTCGACTACGTCGTCCCTGCCGGCGTGCGGATCGCCGACGCCGACCGCGTCCGGCTCGGCGCCCACCTCGCCGAGGGCACCACCGTCATGCACGAGGGCTTCGTCAACTACAACGCCGGCACGCTCGGCACCTCGATGGTCGAGGGCCGCATCAGCGCCGGCGTGGTGGTCGGCGACGGCTCGGACGTCGGCGGCAGCGCCTCGATCATGGGCACGCTGTCGGGCGGCGGCACCGAGGTGATCTCGGTCGGGGAGCGCTGCCTGCTGGGCGCCAACTCCGGCCTCGGGATCTCGCTCGGCGACGACTGCACGGTCGAGGCGGGCCTGTACGTGACCGCGGGCACGAAGGTCGCCACGCCCGACGGCGAGGTCGTGAAGGCCGGCACGCTGAGCGGGGCCGACGGGCTGCTCTTCCGCCGCAACTCGCAGACGGGCGCCGTCGAGGTCCTCGCGCGCTCGGGCGGCTGGTCGGGGCTCAACGCCGCGCTGCACGCGAACGACTGACCTTGCGCGGCGGCGCGCGAGCGGCGAGGCTGGCGCGATGAGCCCCGACCCGCTCTCGCGCAGCGCCGCCGAGCAGGCCGCGCTGGTCCGCGAGGGGACCATGAGCGCCCGCGAGCTCGTCGACGCGGCGCTCGCGGCCATCGAGCACGACGCCCACAACGCGTTCGTGCTGACGTGCCCCGAGCGCGCCCGCGCGGAGGCCGACGCCATCGGGCCGGGCGATCCGCGGCCGCTGGCCGGGGTGCCGATCGCGATCAAGGACCTGATCGTCCTCACCGCAGGCCTGCGGACCACCAACGGCAGCCGCTCGCTCGGCGACTGGACGCCGGACGTGGACTCGGCGCCGGTGGCGCGGCTGCGCGCGGGGGGAGCGATCGTCGTCGGCAAGACGAACACGCCGGAGTGGGGCATGCGTCCGGTCACCGAGCCCGAGCGCTACGGGCCGACGCGCAACCCGCATGACCCGAGCCTGATCCCGGGCGGCTCCTCGGGCGGGAGCGCAGCCGCCGTCGCCGCCGGCCTCGTCGCGCTCGCGCACGGCAACGACGCCGGCGGCTCGATCCGCATCCCCGCGTCCTGCTGCGGCGTCGTCGGCCTCAAGCCGACGCGCCTGCGGGTGCCGCTGGGCCCCGAGCTGGCCTCCTTCGAGGCCTTCGGCTGCGACGGCGTGCTCACGCGCACGGTGCTCGACACCGCGCTCGCGCTCGACCTGCTGGCCGCCGAGGGCCCGTCGCGCCCGCCGCTCCCACACCCGCCGTTCGCGGACGCCGCACGGCAGCCGCCGCACCCGCTGCGGGTGCGGCTGTGCACCACCGCGCCGGGCGGTGAGCCGGTCGAGCCGGAGTGCGTCGCCGCCGCGCACCACGTCGCCGGCCTGCTGGAGTCGCTCGGCCACGAGGTCGACGAGTGGGCGCCCGACTGGTCCGACCCCGGCTTCGCCAAGCACTGGGAGACCGCCGGCGGGGCGATGTTCCAGAAGCTGATCGCCCGCTACGGGGAGCTCTCGGGCGCGCCGCTCGACCCGCAGCTGATGGAGCCACCCGTCCGCCCGCTGCTCGCCGCGGAGCTCCCGCCCGAGGCGGTGCAGGAGGCGACCGAGGGCCTCGAGCGCTTCACCGAGCGCGTGCTCGGGTCCTGGCAGCCGGGCTCGATCCTCCTGACCCCGGCGCTGTCGCTGCTCCCGCGGCCGGTCGGCAGCGTCCCGTCGGGCATCGGGGTGCGCTTCAGCACCTTCCTGCGCCCGTTCAACGTCACGGGCCAGCCGGCGCTGTCGCTCCCGCTGCACCGCACGCACGACGGCGTCCCGGTCGGGGTCCAGCTCGCCGGCCCGCCCGGCTCGGAGGCGCGGCTGCTCTCGCTCGCCGCTCAGCTCGAGGCGGCAGCGCCGTGGCCGCTCACAGCAGCCGCTCGAGCAGGCTGACCGCCCGCTCGCAGTCGGCCAGCGGCGGCACGAGCGCCATCCGCACGAAGCCCTCGCCGGCCGCGCCGAAGTACGAGCCCGGCGTGACGATCACGCCGCCCTCGATCAGCCGCTGCGCGCGCGCCTCGGCGTCAGGGCCGGCGTCGAGCCAGAGGAAGAACGTCGCGTCGCCGCCCGCGGAGCGCAGGCCGCCGCGCTCGAGCACGGGCAGCAGGACGTCGCGCTTGGCGCGGTAGCGGTCGCGGACCTCCTCGACGTGCGCCTCGTCGCCCCAGGCCGCGACGGCGGCGCGCTGGACCATCTCGAGCGGCGCCGTCCCGACGTTGGGGCGGTAGCGGCGCAGGGCGCCGATCACCTCGGGGTCGCCGGCGGCGAAGCCCGTGCGGTAGCCGGGCATCGAGGAGCGCTTGGAGAGCGTGTTGAAGACGAGCACGTTCGTGCGGTCGGCGACCTGCAGCGCGCTCGCCGGCGGCTCGGTCCCGAAGTACAGCTCGGAGTACGCCTCGTCGGAGGCCAGCACGAAGTCGTGCTCGCGCGCGAGGGCGGCCGCATGCTCGTAGAACTCGAGCGGCGCGGTCGCGGCGGTCGGGTTGTTGGGGTAGTTGAGCCACAGCACGCCGACGCGCTCCCAGGTCGCGGCGTCGACCGCGTCGAGGTCGGGCAGGAAGCCGCGCCCGGCCGCCAGCGGCAGCTCGAGCAGCTCGCGGCCCGCGAACGCCGCGCCGCGCTCGTAGACGGGGTAGGCGGGCGTCGGGCTGGCGACGAGGTCGCCGCCGACCACCTGCGCGAGGTGGAAGATCGCCTCCTTGGAGCCGAGCGTGGGGACGACCTCGCGGTCGGGGTCGAGCGCCACGCCGAAGCGGCGGCCGGCCCACCCGGCGATCGCCGCGCGCAGCTCGGGCAGGCCGTCGGCGGTGGGATAGCTCGACAGCGGCTCGATCGCCGCCGCCAGCGCCTCGCGGATGAACGCCGGGGTCTCCTCGCGCGGCTCGCCCATCCCGAAGTCGACGAAGTCCACGCCGGCCGCCGCCAGGCGGCGCTTGGCCTCGGTGAGCTTCACGAACGGGTACGTGCGCAGGCCGGCGAGCGTGGGGGAGAGCTTCACGCCGCGAACGCCTCCAGCACGCGGTAGGCGCGCACGAGGGCGTCGATCCGCACGGACTCGTCGCGGCGGTGCGCCTGCGCGGGCTCGCCCGGCCCGAAGTTGATCGCGTCCAGACCCGCGCGGCCGAACTCGGCCACCGGCGTCCAGGCCTGCTTGGGGGCCGTCGGCAGGTCGGCCTGCAGCCGCTCCACGTGCGGGTTGCCGAGCGGCACCGGCCCGCTCGGCGAGTTCGACGTGACCTCGATCTCGCCGTGGCCGCCGGTCAGCTCGCGCAGGCGCGCCTCGGCCTCCTCGGGGCTGCGGCCGGGCGCGTAGCGGTAGTTGACCTGCGCGGAGGCGCGGTCCGGCACGACGTTGGTCGCGATCCCGCCCTCGATCATCGTGGTCGAGACGACCTCGTAGAACTTCAGCCCGCCGAAGTCGTGCTCCTCGGGCTCGAGCTGCGCGAGCGCGGCGATGCCGCGCGCCGCCTTGTGGATCGCGTTCTCGCCGTCCCACGGGCGGGCGGAGTGCCCGGCGCGGCCCGTGAAGGTCCAGGTCGCGTTGATGTTGCCCAGGCAGCCGGCGTGGATCGCGTTGTCGGTCGGCTCCATCATCACGACGAGCTCGGGGCTCAGCGGCTCGCGGGCGAGCAGCGGCGTCAGCGCGCTCTCGGCCATCGGCAGCTCCTCGCGGCCGAAGAACAGGCAGTCGAAGCGGGCGCCGGCGAGCGCGAGCTCGAGCATCACGGCGACGGCGCCCTTCATGTCGCTGGCGCCGAGCCCGTGCACGCGCTCGCCGTCGAGCCGGCCCGGGCGGTTGCCCTGCGCGGGCACCGTGTCCAGGTGGCCGGCGAGCAGCACGGGCGCGCCGGGGCCCGCGAGCACGCACGTGTCGCCGAGGTCGCGGACGGGCGCGCCGCCGGCGCGCAGCGCCTCCATCACATGGGCCGCGAGCGGGCCCTCGCCGCGCGACTCCGAGGGGATGTCGATCAGCTCGAGCGTTGTGGCGGCCAGGCGCTCGCCGAGCTCGCCGTCGCTGATCGCCGCCGTCATCGGGCTGCCACCATACCGGCGCCCCATGCGCTACTGCGGCATCGACGTCTCGGCCAAGCCGGGCAACCAGCAGCTGTGCACGCTCCACGAGCGGCGCGGACCCGACGGGCTCGAGCTCGTCGCGACCTTCTACGAGCCGGGCACGGTCGCGGAGGTCGCGCGCACCGTCCACGGCTTCGGGCTCGGGCAGGCCGCGGTGGCCGTCGACGCGCCTTCCGGGCACCGCCTCGACCTGCTCGCCGCGGGGGCTCCGCTGCGCGCGCAGCTCGGGCTGCCCGACGGCCGCTATGAGCGCTCGCGGGTGTGCGACGCGCTCCTGACCCGCCGCGGGCTGCCGCTGTACCCCGTCCCGTCGGCCGACCAGCCGCGCAGCGCCTGGCAGCAGTGGATGGAGGTCGGGTTCGAGCTGTTCGCGGCGCTCGGCGGGCTCGAGCTGTTCCGGCCCCCGGCCGACGGTGCCTGCGAGGGCCGGGTGGAGGGCGGCGCGCTGACCTCCGGACGCCTGTGCGAGACGTATCCCGACGCGATCTTCTGCACGCTGCTCGGCCACCGGCCGGGCGCCAAGCGCACGCCGTCCGGGCTGCAGGAGCGGATCGCCGTGCTCAAGCTCAAGGGCATCGTCGACGACGACGGCGGGCTCTGGCGGCGGACGCTCGACGAGCTCGACGCGTGCGCGGCGGCCTACGCCGCGTACGGACTGGCGGCGGGGCTCGGCAGCTGGCTGGGGCACCCGGACGAGGGCGTCATCGTGCTCCCGTCGCTGGACCTGCGCGACCGCTACGACAAGCTCCCAGCTCCGTCCCGCCAGCCGCTGGCGTAGCCGCGGCCCCGGGGGCGCCGCCGCCGTTCGCACGCTCTCGCGTAGCCTTCCGAGCATGGGGTCGCTGAAGATCGCTGCGCTTTCGCTGCTCGCCGTCCTGGCGGGCGCCGCTCCGGCCGCCGCCGCGCCGGGGTTCCTCGGCCGCGGGCACGACCCCGGGGTGGCCGTCGATCCCGCGGGGACCGCGCATGTCGCCTGGCTCGCGGAGGCCGGTGACGCGGGCTCGCTCGAGTACTGCCAGGTGCCGCGCGGCAAGCGCGCCTGCTCGGTGCGGCGCAGCGTCGCGCTGCCCGACGACGGCTTCGGCAAGGTCCAGGTGCTGCTCCCGCGGGCCGGGACGGTGCAGATCATCGCGCCGCTGCTGCGCGACTCCGCGCTCGTGAGCTCCTCCGACGGCGGCAACACGTTCGCGACCGCGCCGATCGGGGCCTCGGCGGCGCTCGAGACCGCGCTCTACGGGCCGGGCGAGTTCATCTCGATCATGTCCGGCTCCGGGCCGGCCTCGTTCGGCCGCTTCAACCCCGACGGCAGCGGCCCGTCGAACCTGCCGACGGAGTTCGGCTCCGCCACGGAAAGCCTCGAGACCACGCTCGCCCCGTGGGGCGCCGGCTTGGTCTCGTTCTTCTCGGGCCTGCGGGCGCGCTCGGTGCTCTGGAACGGCCTCGGGGACCCGAACCTGCAGGAGAGCTGGGTCGAGGGCCCGCGGCTGGGACGCGCCGACATCCCGCGCGCGGTCGGCGGCAAGAGCGGCACGTGGGTCGCCTACGTGCGCCGCGGGCGCGACAAGACCTACGTGCGGCGGCTGCGCTCCAGCGGCCGGCTCGGCGCCGAGCGAGCCGTGGTCCGCGACGACCCGTTCGACCTCACGTTCGCCCAGGGCGCGCGCGGCCAGATGGCGCTCGTCTACGAGAGCGGCAACTCCGCGTCGATCGTGCGCTCGCGCAACGGGCGCCGCTGGACGCGGCCGCGGCGGCTGTTCCGCGGCAACGACCCGCAGGACATGCGGGCGGCCCTCGGGCAGCGCGGCGGCTGGCTCGTGTGGGACTCCAACGCGGGCAACGCCGGCGTGCACCCGATCCGGATCGCCGCGCTCCCGGGCCCCCCGCGCCGCTAGCAGGCCCCGCGTCCGGGCCTACAATCGGACCTGCATGCAGCGACGCCGGCCACAACCGACGAATCAATCCCCACCCGCCCGCGCCAGGCAGCGCGCGTACGCGATCGCCGCGCTGCCGGAGGGCGACGACCTGTCCGAGCTCGGCGAGCTCCTGCGCACCGCGGGCGTCGCCGTCGTCGGCGAGCTCGTCCAGCACCGCGAGCAGCCGCACCCGAACCACTACCTGGGGCAGGGCAAGGTCGAGGAGCTCAAGGAGCTCATCAAGCAGGCCGACGCCAACGTCGTCGTCGCCGACGACGAGCTGACCCCGCGCCAGGAGCGCAACCTCGAGAAGGCGCTCGACGTGCCGGTCCTGGACCGCACGGCCGTGATCCTCGACATCTTCGCCGGCCATGCCCACACCGCCGAGGGCAAGCTCCAGGTCGAGCTCGCGCAGCTCGAGTACAACATGGCCCGCATGCGGGGCCTGTGGACGCACCTCGAGCGTCTCGGCGCCGGCCGCGGCGTCGGCGGCATCGGCACCCGCGGCCCGGGCGAGTCCCAGATCGAGACGGACCGCCGGCTGGCGCGTGACCGCATCACCGCGCTCAAGCGCCGACTCGACCACGTCCGCTCCACGCGGGCCGTCCAGCGCGCCGAGCGCGAGCGCGCGCACCTGCCGAGCGTCGCCCTGGCCGGCTACACGAACGCCGGCAAGTCGACCCTGCTCAACGCGCTCACCGGCTCGGAGGTCGGCGTGCGCGACCGGCTCTTCCACACGCTGGACCCGACCACGCGCACGCTCCAGCTCCAGGGGCGCACGTTCCTGATGACCGACACCGTCGGCTTCATCCGCAAGCTGCCGCACCAGCTCGTGGACGCGTTCGCCGCGACGCTCGAGGAGACCGCGCTCGCGGACCTCGTGCTGCACGTGGTCGACGCGAGCGAGCCCGAGGACTCGCTCGTCGAGATGACCCGCGCCGTCGAGGACGTGCTCGAGGAGATCCACGCCACCGACAGCCCGCGCGTGCTCGTGCTCAACAAGGCCGACGCGATCGACGACGAGCGGCGCGCGGAGCTCGCCTACCGCCACCCGGACGCCGTGCTGGTCAGCGCCGTCACCGGCGAGGGCCTGGAGGACCTGCGCGAGCGGATCGCGGCGGAGTTCGAGCGCACGCTGACCGACGTCGCCCTGCTCGTGCCCTACTCCGAGGGCGCGACGCTGTCCGATCTGCACGAAGTCGCGGGTGACGAGCTCTCCCGCACCGACACCGCCGAGGGCGTGCTCGTCACCGCGCGCCTGCCCACCGTGCTCGCCGAGCGCTACGACCGCTACGCGGTCAACGGCGACGGCGCGGACGGCTAGCGGCCGGAGGAGCCGAAGCCGGCTTCGCCGCGGCCGTCGTGGCTCGGCGGGAGCTCCTCGACCGTGCGCACCTCCGGGGTGAGGCACGGAACGAGCAGCAGCTGGGCGATCCGGTCGCCCGCGGCGCCCTCGAACGGCTCCTGCCCGAGGTTCACGAGCACGACCTTGACCTCGCCGCGGTAGGACGGGTCGATCAGCCCGGGGCCGTTGACGACGGAGATCCCGTGCTTCGCCGCCAGGCCCGACCGCGGCACCACCAAGCCCGCCGCGCCCTCGGGGACCGCCACGGCCACGCCCGTGGGCACGACGGCCCGCTCACCCGGAGCGAGCGTGAACGCCTCGACGGCGCGCAGGTCGTAGCCAGCATCGCCCGCGCGAGTACGCGCCGGCGGCGTCGCTTCGGGATGGAGGAGCCGGACCTCGATGCGCCGGAACGCTAGCGGCCCGGGCGCGCGCTGCGCCCGGGCCGTCCGCGTGCGGCTAGGACTTCGGGAGGAAGCCCGCGGACTCGAGGTAGGCCTTCGCGACCTCCTCGGGCTTCTGCTTGTCGACGTCCACGCGCGCGTTGAGCTCCTGCATGACGTCCTGGGTCAGGGGCTTCTGGACGTCCTCGATGACCTTCTGGCCGTCGGGGCCGAGGCTCTCGAGCGCCTCGTTGCGGATCGCGAACGTGATGTTGTAGGGCGGGAAGAACTTCTTGTCGTCGTCCAGGATCACGTACTTGCCGCTGGCGAGGTCGCCGTCGGTGGTGAAGATGAACGCGACGTCCGCGTCACCCGAGTCGAGCACCTGGTACTTCTGCTCGCTCGTCACGAACTTGTTGAACTTCAGGCCGTACGTGTCCTCGACGCCCAGCAGGCAGTCCTGGCGCTGCTTGCACTCGGGGAAGCCGGAGATGGACAGCTCGGACGCCTTGTCCGACAGGTCCGAGATGGTCTTCGGGTCGCCGGCCTTCGCAGCGCCCTCCTTGGTCATGCCGAGCCGGTAGGTGTTCTCGAACGGCGTGGGGGCGAGCGCGGTGATGTCCTTCTCCGCGAACCCGGCCTTCGTGTCCTCGTACGCCTTCTGGGCGTCGCGCGGCACGTCGGCCGTCTTGACGCCGAAGAACGACGTCAGGGCCGTGCCCGTGTACTCGGGGTACGCGTCGACCTTGCCGGCCTGCAGCGCCTTGTAGGCGAGCAGCTCCGAGCCGAGGTTGAGCTGCTTCTTGACGGTGAAGCCGGCGGCCTCGAGCGCCTGCGAGTAGATCTCGCCGAGCACGAACTGCTCGGTGAAGTTCTTGGACCCGACGGTGATCGTCTTGCCCTCGGCGCCTTCGACCGGCTTGATCTCGTTCCCGGCGGGCTCGCTGCCGCCGCTCGAGCCGGAGCCGCCGCCGCTCGAGCTGGTTTCGTCGTCGCCGCCACAGGCCGCGAACGCGAGTCCGAGGCACAGGACCGCCAGCAGGGCGATGAGGGGATTGGTGCGTTTCACGTCGACTGATAGCTCCTCTTGGGGGACAGGAACGGCACCCGGCTCGCGGGCCGGGACTGGTTGGCTTGGATCTTGATCCCGCGCGGGGTCACCGCACGCTGGAGGGCGGCGAAGGCGCCGTCGGCGGCGAACGTGACGAGCGCCACGACGAGGCAGGCCGCGAGCTGGCCGGCCGTGCCGTAGACGTTCGGGCTCACGATCGGCCGCCCGAGGGTGTCCACGTTGGCGAGCGGGGCGATCGTGGCGGTCGCTATCACGGAGACGAGCGCGATCCGCACGCCGCTCATGATCGTCGGGAGCGCGAGCGGCAGCTCGACCTTGCTGGCGACCTGCATGCCCGTCAGGCCGTTGCCCTTGGCCGCGTCGACGGTCTCCCGGTCGACGCCGCGGATGCCCACGTAGGTGTTGGTGATGATCGGCGGGATCGCGAGCAGCACCAGGGCGAGGCAGACGTTGAGGAAGCCCACGCCCAGGAACGCGATGAAGAACACGATCAGGCCGAGCGCCGGGACGGCGCGGCCGATGTTCGAGGTGCTGGTGGCGAGGAACTGGTAGCGGCCGATGTGGCCGAGCCAGAGGCCGAGGGGCAGCGCGAGGAGCGTGGCGATGGCGGTGGCCACCAGCGACAGCTGGAGGTGCGTCCACGTCAGCTCCCAGATCTCCCCGAGGCCGCCGACCTCCACGGTGCCGGCCTGCGACTCGCGCCGCTCGAAGATGAACTCGATCGCGTCCCCGAAGGGCCCGAGGGCGGCGAACATGGTGCTCATGACGCCACCGCCCGCTCCCAGGGGGTGAAGGCCCTCTGCACGGCGAGCACGATCAGCTCAAGGGCCGCCGCCAGCAGGATCATCAGCAGCGACGCCGTCACGACCTTCCCCTTGAAGGCCGGGTCGTTGAAGATCACGTCGCCCAGGCCGCCCGCGCCCGCGAAGAAGGCGAAGCCGGCGATCCCGACCGTCGAGGACGCGGCGATCCGCGCGCCGGCGAAGATCGTCGGCAGCGCCATCGGCAGCTCCACGCGGAACAGGATCTGACGCCGCGTGAGGCCCATCCCCTCGGCGACGTCGACGGTCTCCCGCGGCACCTCCTGCAACCCGGTCATGACGTTGCGGTAGATCAGGACCTGCGTGTAGGCCGTCAGAACGACCACCGCGGTCCCGAAGCCGCGGCCCGTGATGTTGAGCAGGATCAGGTAGAAGGCGATCGAGGGGATCGTGAACAGCGCGCCGACGAACGCGAGGAAGACCGGCTGGAGCACCCGGTAGCGGTGGGCGACCAGCGCCAGGGTGGTGGCGACCACGAAGCCGATCGCCAGCGGCACGACGCTCAGCAGGACGTGCTCCCAGAACGGGTCCACGAAGTCCGAGAAGTTGTCGGCGACCCAGCCGGGGCAGAGCCCGTTGTTGCCGGGGCAGCGCTCCGCGGCGCCCTCGCGGTCGCCGAAGAAGTCGTCGCCGAGCTGGGCGAGGATCGGGACGTAGCCGAGGTCGGACACGATCAGCCCTCGGCCGCCAGCTCGGTCGCGCTCGGCACGTTCTCCGCCGGCACCGTGAGCGCGTGCGAGAGCGCCTCGATCGAGAGCACGCCGGCGACGCGCCCGTCCTTGTCGACCACCGGCCCGTACTGCGAGTCGGCCGACAGCAGGTCCGACAGCGCGTCGCGCAGGATGTCGTCGAGCTCGACCACCGGCTCGACGGGGGAGCGGAAGTCCTCGCGCACGCGCTCGCCCTGCATGCCGCGCTCGGACAGCCAGCCCAGCGGCCGGCCATCCTCGTCCACCACGAGCGGGATCTCGAGGTCGGCGTCGGCCAGCTTGGCCTTGACCTCGGTCACGGGCTCGCCGAGCCGCACGAGCGGCGCCTTCCAGAGGTCGATGTCGCGCACGCGCTGGAGCGCGAGCCGCTTCAACGCCCGGTCGGAGCCGACGAAGTCCTCGACGAACGGCGACGCGGGGTACATCAGCAGCTCGGCCGGCGTCGCGTACTGGGCCAGGATCCCGCCCTCTTGGAGGATCGCGATCCGGTCGCCCATCTTGATCGCCTCGTCGATGTCGTGGGTGACGAAGACGATCGTCTTGCGCAGCTCGGCCTGCAGGCGCAGGAACTCGTTCTGGAGCCGCTCGCGGTTGATCGGGTCGATCGCTCCGAACGGCTCGTCCATCAGCATCAGCGGCGGGTCGGCCGCGAGCGCGCGGGCGACGCCGACGCGCTGGCGCTGGCCGCCGGAGAGCTGGGTCGGGTAGCGGTCGCGGAAGTCGCCGGGCAGCCCGACGATCTCCAGCAGCTCCTCCACGCGCTCCCGCGTGCGCTTCTTGTCCCAGCCGAGCAGGTGGGGGACGGTGGCGATGTTCTCGCCGATCGTCTTGTGCGGGAACAGGCCGATCTGCTGGATCACGTAGCCGATCTCGCGGCGCAGGTCCGACGGCTTGCGGTCGCGCACGCTCTCGCCGCCGATCAGGATGTCGCCGTCCGAGATCTCGATCATGCGGTTGACCATCCGCATCGCGGTCGTCTTGCCGCAGCCCGAGGGGCCGACGAGCACGCAGATCTCGCCCGCGGGCACCTCGAGCGACAGCTCGTTCACGGCGGGCTTCTCGGCGCCGGGGTAGCGCTTGACGACCTCTCGGAACTCGAGCGGCGCGGCTGACGCGTGGGCGGGCACGTGGTCGGCCCCGGCTTGGGCTTTGTGTTCGGTGGGCAAGCGTTCTCCCGTTTGCTGAGGGGCGCCGACTCTAACGGCGGGCCGAGCGGCATCGTGCCGCTTCAGCCGCTCGAAACCAAGCCGTTCTCCATCAGGTAGGCCTCGGCGACGGCCGCAGGCTCCCGGCCGTCCAGATCGACTCTCGCGTTGAGCTCCTGCATGTTCTCGTCCGTCAGGCGGGCCTGAATCTGCTTCAGGGTCCGCGGCAGATCCGGCCCTGCCCGGTCCGCGAGCGCCTTACGCATCACGAGGCTCGAGTTCTGGGGGCCGAACATGCTCCGATCATCCTCCAGCAGCACCTCGGACTCACGCTGGATCTGCGGATCGGTCGTGAACACGATCGATACGTCGGCTTTCCCCGAGGTGAGTACCTCGTGACGCTGGGGGATCGGAACCTGCATGAAGCGGCCGAACTTCAGGTCGTACACCCGCTCCAGGCCGAGCAGGCAGTCGTAGCGTCCGCGGCACTCGGGCGAGCCGGCCAGCGTGAGCTCGGACACCTTCGCGGAGAGGTCGGAGATGTTCTGCAGGCCGAGGCGCTCGGCTGTCTCCTTGGTGACCGCCACCTCGTTGGAGGAGGTGAACGGCGTGGGCGGGAAGGCGACCATCCCGCGCTTGGCGAAGGCCTGCTTGGCCTCCTGGTAGGCCTTCTGCGGGTCCTTGGGCAGCTCGTCGGGCTCCTTGCCGAAGAACGACTGAAGCGCGGTGCCCGTGTACTCGGGGTAGGCGTCGATCTCGCCGCCCTCCAGCGCCTTCAGCGCGACGTGCTCGTCGCCGAGGTCGAGCTTCGTCTGGACGTCGTAGCCCGCAGCGCGCAGGCCCTGGGCGTAGATCTCGCCCAGCACGCGCTGCTCCGTGAAGTTCTTGGAGCCGACCGTCAGCTCGACCGCGGCGTTGTCGGCGTTGCGCTCGATCGCGGCGGCGGGCTGGGCGGTCGGCGTCGCGGTCCCGGCGTCGCCGGAGTCGTCGTCGGAGCCGCAGGCCGCGACGAGCGCGCCCGGCAGGGCGAGCGCGAGCAGCACCAGGAGCAGTCGCGTGATCGTCATCGGGCGAGGGGGAAACCCCGAGGGCTCGGGGCGCGCCGATCCTACCGGCCGCGACGGACGGGCAAGCGGCCTCAGAGCCGGGCTATAGCCCGGCGGCGCGCCGCGCGGCGGCGTGCGCGGCGTCCTCGAAGGCGTCGTCGAGCGGCGCCAGCTCGGCCGGGTCGATGCCGAGCGCCGTCGCGGTCAGCCAGTCCGCGAACCAGGAGTTCTTGGGAAGCAACGGGCCGTGGAGGTACGTGCCCAGCACGGTGCCGTGGGCGCCGCCGCGGACGCCCTCGTAGCCGCTGGCCCCGTCGTTGCCCTGGCCCTTGAGGACCCGGCCGAGCGGCGTCGCGCCTTCTCCGAGGCGCGTCCGGCCGCCGTGGTTCTCGAAGCCCGCAAGCACGCGCGGGGTGGGCGGGTCCAATCCGACCTCGATCGCGACGTTGCCGATCAGCCGCCGGCCGTCCTCGCGCACCGTCTCGAGGTCGACGAGCCCGAGGCCCGGCAGGCGCTCGTCCCCGAACGCGTAGCCGTGGCCGAGCAGCTGGTAGCCGCCGCAGACGCCGAACAGCACGGCGCCGCGCCCCGCCGCGACGTGCAGCGCCTCGCGCTTGACCGTCGCGAGGTCGCGCGCGCACAGCGCCTGGTCGCGGTCCTGGCCGCCGCCGAGGTAGAAGAGGTCGTGCGCGTCGGGGTCGACCTCGTCGCGGAGCCCGGAGCCCGTGAGCTCGAAGCCGATCCCGCGCCAGGCGCAGCGGCGCTCGAGCAGCAGCAGGTTGCCGCGGTCGGCGTAGATGTTCATCAGGTCGGGATAGAGCGCGCAGACGCGCAGCACGCGGCCCGTGCCAGACGCCGACGAAGTCGCCAAGGTGGTATCAGCCACGCAGCATCACCACCGTCGAGCCGACGTGCTCGAGCGTCGGGGGGATCTCGAGCGGCGGCTCGGCGCGCAGCCCGTGAGCGGCGGCCTCGTCGGCGATGGTCTCGGCGCTGAGCGTCCGCAGCTCGATCACGTCGTCCTCGCTCGTGCGCGAGCCGTCGGGGGCGACGAGGAGGCGGATGCGCTCGATCCGCACGGCGCCGGGGCGCTCGCGCACGGCGACGGGCTGGGAGAGGTACCGCACGCCGGCCTCCTCGCCGACATCGGGCGAAGGCAGGGCGGACTGCTCCTCGAACGGCTCGAGCTCGTCCGCGATCGCGGCCGCGACCAGGCCGCCGGGCATGAGCGCGCGCCGCGCGGAGGCGAAGAACCCGGCGCGCGCCTCGCGGCCGGCCAGCAGCTGGAGCGTCTGCATCGGGACGGCGATCAGCGCGAACCGCGGCGGCAGCGCGAAGTCCGCCGCGTCGGCGCGCACGGTCTCGACCTCCAGCCCGGCCGCGCGAGCGCGCTCGGCGAGCACGCTCAGCAGCTCCCCGTCGATGTCCAGCGCGGTCACGTCGAGCCCCGCGCCGGCCAGCTGCAGCGCGACGCGGCCCGTGCCGGCGCCGACGTCCAGCACCGGGCCGCCCGCCTCGCGAGCGAGCTCGGTCCAGAGCGTCAGGTCGGCGTCGTAGCCGCCGCACTCGACGTCGTGCCAGACGACATGGGCCGGGACCGTCACCGCCAGTACTCCTTCGCCTGGCCGCGGCGGGCCAGCAGCTCGCGCAGCTCCAGCAGCGCCGTGTAGGTGGGAAGGGCGTAGAGCGCGCCCTCGCCGTCGGCCAGCGCCGCGTCGAGGCCGTCCTCGAGGTCCTCGACCACCCGCAGCCGGCCGGCCTCGACACCGGCGTACTTCATCCGCAGCGCCAGCTCGGCGGCGCGGGTGCCCGAGCAGGTCATCCGGCGCACGCGCGGCGCGAGCATCTCCCAGTCGGCGTCCCAGACCCAGGAGACGTCGCGACCGTCGGCCGTGCGGTCGTTGAGCACGCCGAAGACGTCCAGCTCGCGGCCCTCGAGCGTGAGCGTCCGCAGCACCTCGTTGGCGCCCGCGGGGTTCTTGACGAGCAGGATCGAGGTCGGCCGCCCGCCGAGGTCGATCGTCTCCGCGCGCCCGAACGCGGGCGCGACCGCGGCCAGGCCGGCGACGATGTCGGCCAGCGGGACCTCGAGCGCGAGGCACAGGGCGGCGGCGCCGAGCGCGTTGTAGACGTTGTAGAGCCCGGGCAGCGGCAGCTCGACGCGGTGCGACTCGCCGCCGTGGGCGAGCGTGAAGGCGGCGCTGCGGATGCCGCGCAGCTGCACGTCGCTCGCGACGACCGCCGGCCGCGGGCGCTGCCGGCCGCAGTCGGGGCAGTGGTAGCGGCCGAGGTGGGCGAGGTAGACCGTCTCGTAGACGTAGGCGTGCCCGCAGCGGCGGCAGTGCTTGGAGTCGGAGGCGTGCTGGAGCTCCGGCAGCGCGAGCGCGTCGTCCTCGACCCCGAAGTAGAGCGCATGGGCGGGATCCTCATCCCGGCCGAGGTCCGCGACGAGCGGGTCGTCGGCGTTGAGCACGAGCGCCGAGGCGGCGCCGCGCCGCGCGACGAGCTCGGCCCAGCGGTCGGCGATGATGTCCAGCTCGCCGTAGCGGTCGAGCTGGTCGCGGAAGAGGTTCGAGAGCAGGATCGCGCGCGGCTCGACCTCCTCGACGACAGCGGCGAGCCAGAACTCGTCGACCTCGAAGAGCCCGAGGTCGCCGTCCAGCTCGCGGCCGCCGCGGCGAGCCGCCGCCGCCAGCGCGCTGGCGACGCCGCCGACCATGTTCGCCCCGGCACGGTTGTGCACGAGCCGCGTCCCGGCGCGCTCGAGCACCGAGGAGACCATCGCGGCGGTCGTCGTCTTGCCGTTGGTGGCCGAGATCACGACGCTGCCGCGCGACAGCCGGCCCGCGAGCCGCTCGATCGCGTGCGGCTCCACGCGCGTGAGCACCTTGCCGGGCAGCGACGTGCCGCCGCCGCGGCGGGTGGCGCGGGCGAGCCCGCCGACGGCGCGCGCGGCGGCCAGCCCGGCCGCGAGGCGCACGGTCATGGCGCCAGCACGCGCAGCGTGCCGGGGAGGACGTCGACGGTGGCCGGGAGGTCGGCGATCGGGTCGCCGTCCGCGTAGGCCTCGAACGGGCGGTCGGCGTGGAAGGAGACGCTGCGCCCGCGCAGCAGCTGGATCCCCGGCTCCTGGAGGTGCGTGCCCTTGAAGACCTTCGGCAGGCTGGCGAGGTAGCGGCGCTTCGGGACGTCCTCGACGAGCACGACGTCGAGCAGCCCGTCGTCGAGGCTCGCGTCGGGGACGAGGTACATGCCGCTGCCGTAGACGCCCGAGTTGGACACGGCGACGCAGTACCCGTCGAACTCGCGCGACTCACCGTCGACCGAGACCGTCCAGCGGGCCGTCTTCCACGTCGCGAGCGCGCGCAGCGCCGCGTAGGCGTACACCGCGGTGCCGAGCGGCAGCGTGTTGTCGTTGGCGATCCGGTTGGCGTCGGAGTCCAGGCCGGCGCTGAGGATGCCGAGGAACGTGCGCTCGCCGACGCCGGCGAGGTCGACCCGGCGCTCCGCGTTGCGCAGCAGGCCGCAGGCGGCGACCGGGTCGGCGGGGATGCCGAGCTTGCGCGCGAAGTCGTTGCCGCGCCCGCCGGGGAGCACCGCGAGCACGCCCGCGCCGTCGCGCAGCTCTCCGGCGACGGCGCCGGTGAGGCCGTCGCCGCCCATCGCGGCCACGATCTCGCCGTCGGCGGCAGCGCGCCGCGCGCACTCGCGCGCGTGGTCCATCGAGGTCGTGCGCACGACGTGGAAGCTCAGGCCCATGCCGCGCAGCTCGGCCTCGACGGCGCCGAGCAGCTTGGCGGCGCGGCCGGCACCGGCGGTCGGGTTGACGATCAGGCAGAGGTCGCGGTCCATGGCGGCGCCCTTACTGAAGCACCAGCGCGGCGAGCGACTGCGCGACCAGCGTCGGCTTCGGGTCCGCGCCGTCGGCCTGTGCGCGCGACGTGCCGCCCGTGAGCACGAGCGCGGAGTCCATCCCGGCCCGGCGCGCGCCGAGCACGTCGATCTCGAGCCGGTCGCCGACCGCGAGGCAGCGCCCCTGGCCGAGCCGGTCGCGCGCGGCCTCGTACATCGGCGGCTCGGGCTTGCCGGCCACCCGGTCGGCCGGACGGCCGGCCGCGGTCTCGACCGCCGCCAGCACCGCGCCCGAGGCGGGCCACGGGCCGTCCGGCATCGGGAACGTCGCGTCGCGGGTGGCGCCGATCAGCTCGGCGCCGCGGGTCACGGCCTGGGCCGCGACGCGGATCTCCTCGTAGGTGAGCGCCTCGTGCGCGCCGACCACGACGACGTCGGCGCGGGAGGCGAACTCCGTGTGGTTGACGATCCGCATCCCCGCCTCGGCGACGTGGTCCACGAGCGCCTGGGTGCCGACCACGAACGCGGCGCCGCCGTCGCGCTCGCTGAGCAGGAACTGGATCGTGGCGCCGACCGTCACCACTTCCCCCAGCGCCGCCTGGAAGCCGAGCCGCCACAGCTTGCGCACGAACTCCTCCGGGGTGTGGCGGACGTCGTTGGTGAGGAAGGCGAGCGCCTTGCCGGCGTCGCGCAGCGCCGCGACGGCCTCCGGCGCGCCTTCGAGCGCCTCGTCGCCGACCCACAGGCAGCCGTCGAGGTCGAGCAGGACCTGGTCGTAGCGGGCGATCCGAGGGCTGAGCGTCACTCCCGCTGTCTATCATCGCCGCCCATGTCACGCCTCGGACTGCTCGCGCTGCTGGTCGCCCTCGTGCTGGGCGCGGCCGCCTGCGGCGGCTCCGACGACTCCGAGAGCGACGCCACGCCGGAGCCCGAGCCCCCGTCGGCCGCGGAGACCGCGGGCTGCGAGCAGGTCGAGGCTCCGACCCCGAAGGCGCCGGGCAAGCTCGCCAAGCCCAAGGAGCGGCTGAAGGCCGGCGGCGGCTACGTCGCGACCGTGGTCACGAGCTGCGGCGAGTTCAAGATCGCGCTCGACGCCAAGCAGGCGCCGCGCACGGGCGGGTCGTTCAAGTACCTCGCCGACAAGGGCTTCTACGACGGGCTCACGTTCCATCGCATCGTCGCCGGCTTCGTGATCCAGGGCGGCGACCCGAAGGGCGACGGCACCGGCGGCCCCGGCTACACGGTCGTCGAGAAGCCGGCGGGCGGCCTGCAGTACGTCAAGGGCGTCGTGGCGATGGCCAAGGGCGGCAACGAGCCCCCGGGCGCCTCGGGCAGCCAGTGGTTCGTCGTGACCGCCGAGGACGCCCAGCTCCCGCCGGACTACGCGCTGCTCGGCAAGGTCACCGAGGGCCAGGACGTCGTCGACAAGATCGGCGCCGTCCCGACGACCCCCGACGAGCAGCCGACGGATCCGGTGGTCATCCGCTCCGTCAAGGTTTCCGGGCCCTAGGCCAACTGCGGCTGGTTAGGGAGGCGAGGGAGCCGCGCGATTCGGGCACTCCCTACCCAGCCGCCGTTCGGTAGCGCTACAGCGCACCCTCGAGCTCGAGCAGCACCTGCTTGCGCGCGGGCCCTCCGCCGTAGTTGCCGATCCCGCCGGTGCTCGGGAGCACCCGATGGCAGGGCACGACGATCGGGACGGGGTTGCGCGCGCAGGCGGTCGCCGCGGCCCGGAAGGCCCGCGGGTTGCCCGAGCGCTCGGCGAGCTTGCCGTAGGTGACGACCTCGCCGCGGGCCACGGTGTCATGGAGCGTCTCGAGCACGGCCCGGCGGAACGGGGCGTGGACGAACCCGAGGTCGACCGGCAGGTCGAGCGTCGAGGCGTCGCCCTCGAGGTAGGCCGAGAGCTGGTCGCGGGCGCCGGAGAGCTCGCGGTCGGAGCCGACCACGCGCGGGCCGAGCTCGGCGGCGACGCCGGCCAGCAGCGCGTCCTCCGGCTCCTCCTCGAAGCCGACGCGGACGATGCCGTGGGGCCCCTGGACGACCAGCAGTCGGCCGAGCGGGGTGCTCAGGCGGGTGAAGACGGCGTCGGCGAGGCCTTCGCGGACGGCGGCGGAGGCGACGGCCTCCAGCAGGGAGTCGGGGAGCGGAGTCATGCGGCGTGCCTCTCTCGGAGCGTGCGGACGGCGGTGGAGACGCGCTGGCGCGCGGCCTGCGGGGAGCAGCCCAGCCGTCCGGCGATGTGGTCGTAGTCGAGGTCCTCGACGAAGCGCAGGCGCAGTGGCTCGCGCGCGGCCTCGGGGAGCGGGGCGATCAGCGCCTCGAAGGCGCCATCGGCGTCGACCTCGTCGGTGACGCCGGAGTCCGGCGGCTCGGCGACCGGCCGCTCTCGCGGCCGGGCGCGGTGGGCGTCGATCGCCGCGGTGGTGGTGACGCGGTACAGCCACGCGCGCAGGTGGTCGGCGTGGCGCAACCGCGGATAGGCGCGCAGCGCGCGCAGGAACGCGTCCTGGAGCACGTCCTCGGCGTGCTCGGGGCCCGCCACGCGCCGGGCGTGGGCGAGCAGCTCGTCGCCGTGTTCCTCGACGAGGCTCCAGAACGGGGGGAGTGCCGGTGCGGTCACACCCCCTCCAACGTGCTGTCCCGGGTTTCTGTGAGTCCGGCTAGCGACTGCCGCCGCCGCCGGAGCGGCGCGCCGCGCGGCCGGTGCCCATCGCGTTCGCGCGCTGCTCGGCCGCCTTCGCGCGCGCCGCCGACTGCCGTCTGCGCCCGACGAAGAACAGGACCCCGAGCGCGACGAGCACCACCAGGAGGCCCCAGAAGAGCGAGATCACCGGGTCGATGCCGCCGAACGGGAGCGCGACGAGCTGCACGAGACCCCAGCCGAGCGCCAGCACGGCGACGATCAGCAGGAGCACGAGCAGGATGCCGCGGATGCGCAGCAGCGGGCTCGACCCTGGCGGCGGCGCGACGATCCCCATGAAGCGCAGCAGCAGCAGCTGGCGGTTGGACGGCGGCGTCTGGCCGAGCTTCTCGGCCGCGACCTTCAGATCGCCCGCACGGCGCTCGGCCAGCGCCAGCGAGGCCTCGGCCATCCGGCGCAGCTGCAGCCGCTCCTGCGGGCGCGCGGCGGCGATCGCGGCGCGGAAGTGCTCGCGCGAGCGCTTGGCGTCCATGCGCTCGGCGGCGCGGGCGCCGAGCAGCGCCTGGGCCGCGGCGCGGTAGCGCGTCTCGGCCTCCAGCTCCTCGTCGCTGCGGTTCTCCAGCTTCTGCATCGCGGCGAGAGCCGACTTGGACTCGACGCGCATCTGTCGCTGCTTCGGGGGCATGGGATCCAGTCTACGTCCGACGGCGGAACCCGGTGGCATCGATCTCGGGCTCGAGCGGGCTGGCCGGCAGGCCGGGCTCCGGGTCGAGCGCGTCGTAGCCCGCCGGGGCGATGTCGTTGGGCGCGTCAGGGTGGAAGATCGCCGCGAGGTACTGGATCTGCCCGCGGCCGACGGAGAGCTCGTACTGGCCGCCGCCGTAGGCGCCCATCCCGCGCTCCTCGCAGAAGTCGTAGGCGGCGAACAGCGCCTCGATCGAGCCGAAGCGCGAGGGCTTGAGGTTCACGGTCTTGGGCAGCACCCGCTGCGCGAGGATGTCGTCGATCGAGTGGATCGGCGCGTCCCAGGTGATGCGGTCCTCGTAGGGACGCAGCGCCTCGCGGGCGCCCTCGTCCTCGAGGTCGGGGTCCTCGAGCCAGGCGTCCGGGAACGTCTCGGCGATGCGCGCGTAGAACGCCGGATCGGTGTCGACGTCGACGACCGTGCCCTTGTAGGCGCCCTTGAGGTCGATCGAGTCGACGGCGCCCGTCTCGACGAGGCCCGCGATCAGCTCGTCGCTCCAGTCCGGCGTGCCGTCGAGCTTGAAGCGCAGGTCGGGGTAGCGGGCGAGCCGGCGCGTCACGGGGTCGAGCGTCGGCGGCTCGCCCATGCGCGAGGAGACGACGAACGTCACGGGCCGCGGCTCGCGCTCGAGCACGTCGGCGAGCGAGCGGCCGGCCTGGCGCAGCGCGAGGTCGAGCGCGGCGCTCTCGAACGCCCAGCGGCGGTAGTTGCGGAACACGGGCATCTTCGGCTCGCCCGCCGGGAACGTGTCGAGCCCGCCGAGGTGCTCGGAGAACGAGCGCAGCGTCCACCCGCCGGTCAGCGGCAGCACCGGCCCGTGCGCCTGCTGGTCGATCTGGTTGTCGGCGTCGTAGGTGACGTCCTCGCCGAGCCCCTCCTCGCCGCCGCCCTGCAGCCGCACCACGGTCGTACGGCGCTCGAACCCGCTCGAGACGACCTTCGCGTGACCCTCGAGGGCATAGCCGTCGATCTCGAGGGGCAGGTCGGCGATGCGCTCGTAGGTGCTCATGGCGGGCAAGGCTATCCGGGGCAGCCTCTAGCCTCGCGGTCCGGAATGCTCGAGGCGCTCGGCTTCTTCGCCCTGATGGAAGCGGCCGGGCTCGCCGCCGCGCCGCTCGCCGCGCTCGTGCTCGGCCGCCTGCCCGGCGCGGGCCTGGGCTTCGCAAAGGTGCTCGGCCTCCTGCTCGTCGGCTGGCTGGCGTGGATGGCGGTCAGCATCGGGCTCGTGGGCTACGGGCCGGCGACGATCGCCGGCGCCTTCGCGGTCGTCGCGCTGCTCGGCGCGCTCGCCGCCTTGCGGCTGCGGCGGCTCTCGCGCCGGCTGCGCGGACCGGCCGGAGCCGAGCGGGCGCCTCGCGCGCTGGCGCCGCGGCCGGCTGGCCGCGCAGGCGCTGCCGACCGAGGACCCCGTGCGGCTGCGGCTGTGGGCGGGGTCGGAGGCCGTGTTCGCCGTCGCGTTCGCGGCGATGGCGCTGCTGACGGCGTTCGCGCCCGACGTCTGGAACACCGAGAAGCCGATGGACGCGATGCTGATGACGGCGATCGAGGCGTCGGACGCCTTCCCGCCCCAGGACGCCTGGATGGCGGGGGAGACGGTCAACTACTACTACCTCGGCCACCTGCTGCTGGCGCTGCCGGCGCACGTGCTCTCGCTCGCGCCCGACGTCGCGTACAACCTCGCGGTCGCCGGCCTGTTCGCGCTGTCGGCGTCGGCGGTCTTCACGCTCGCGGGGACGCTGTGGGCCTCGGCGATCGCGCGCGGCGTGCGCGCGGCCGGGGGCCCGGTCGGCGCCGGGCTGACTGCGGTGACGCTGCTGCTCGTGCTCGGCAACCTCGCGGGGGCGCGCGAGTGGCTGCAGGCCGACAAGCCGCCGGGGGACTACGACTGGTTCGGGGTCTCGCGCGTGATCCCGGACACGATCAACGAGTTCCCCGCGTTCTCGTTCCTGCTCGGCGACCTGCACGCCCACGTGCTCGCGATCCCGTTCACGCTGCTGGCGCTCGCGTTCGCGCTGCAGGTGGCGCTCGCCGGACCGCGCGCCGACCTCGCGTGGCGCTCGGTGGCGGAGGCGCTCGCCGCCGGGCTCGCGATCGGCGCGCTGTACGCGATCAACTCGTGGTCGTATCCGGTCGCGGCGGGGCTGCTCGTGGGGGCGGTGGTGGTCTGGCTGCGCGGGCCCGAGGCCCGCGGGCGGCGTCCGTTCGCGGTGGTCTGGACCGTCCTCGTGCTGCTCGCCGGCTTCGTGCTCGTGCTGCCGTTCTGGCTCAACTTCGACCCGGCCGCGCGTGGGATCGGCTGGGTCGGCGAGCGCCGCTCGTTCAGCCGCTGGCTGGGGGACATGGCGCTGATCTACGGCGTGCTCGGCTGGGCCGTGCTCGCGGCCTACGTGGGGCGGCTGCTGGCGGCGCGGCGCCGCGACCGGATCGCGATCTGGGGCGGTGTCGGCCTCGCGTTCGTGCTCTCGCTGCTGGCGCCGATCGACTTCGCGGGCGTCGCGGCGCTGCTCGCCGCGCTCGCCGTCGCCCTGCACGCGGCGCTGAGCTCGCGCCTGGAGGGGCCGGAGCGGTTCCTCTGGCTGCTCGTGGCCGGCGGCGCCGCGTGCGTGCTCGCGCCCGAGCTCGTCTACGTCCGCGACGAGTTCGACGGCAGCGAGCTCTTCCGCATGAACACCATCTTCAAGCTCGGCTTCCAGGCCTACCTGCTGCTGGGGGTCGCGGCGGCGTGCGCGCTCCCGTGGGCCGGCCGCTGGCTGCCCCGCCGCGCCTGGGCGGGCTGGGCGGCCGTGAGCGCGGTGCTGATCCTGCTCGGGCTCGTGTTCCCCTACGCGGGCAACTGGGCGCGCCGCGACGGCTTCAGGCAAAGCCCGACGCTGGACGGGCTCGGCTGGCTGCGCGCCACCGCGCCCGGCGACGTCAAGGCGATCGGCTGGCTGCGCCGCAACGCCCCCGACGACGCGGTGCTGCTCGAGGCGGCCGGCCCGGACTACTCGGGCTTCGGCCACGCGCGGATGTCGACCTTCACGGGCCGCCCGGCCGTGATCGGCTGGGCCGGCCACGAGCTGCAGTGGAAGCACGACCCCGGCCGCCGCGCCGACGATGTGCGCGCGATGTACACGGCCACTTCTGTTGCGGCGGCGCGCCCCCGGCTGGCCCGCTACGGCGTGCGCTACGTGGTCGTCGGGCCGATCGAGCGCACGGACTACGGCGACGCCGGGATCGCCAAGTGGGACTCGATGGGGCGCCGGGTCTTCGACTCCGACGGCACGGTTGTCTGGGACCTCGGCTGAACGTCAACGGCGCGCTGGGTAGGGAGGTGAGGGAGCCACCCGCGCGCCCGATCCGGACGCGAGCGTGCAGTTGCTACGCCTATACGTGAACAAGTAACCCGTCGAGTCGCGCGGGGGCCCGAACCCTCCCCCGTACATGCCCGCCGTTGAACCCTGCAGGCGGGCGGCGCCCTACTCGCCGGCGCCGCCGGAGACGACCCTCCGCACGTAGACCCACTCCGGCATGCCGCCGGTCGGGTTCCAGGGCTCGCGGGCGCTCATCCAGCGCCACCAGTTCGCGGGCGAGAGCGCGCCGCCGTAGTCGCGCACCCACCAGACGCGGAAGCGGATCTGGCGGCCGTCGTAGCCCGTCAGGGTCGGCTGCAGGCGCGTGTTGGAGGCCTGGGTGAGCACGATCACGTCGCTGTCGACCGGCGGCTCTCCGGTGGTGGCGAGGTCCAGGTAGCCGACGTCGCGGTCGCGGAAGTACCACGCCCACGGGAAGGTCGCGCCCTCCGCCGAGTCGATCAGGATCTTCAGGCGGCCGTCGCGGCGCTCGTCGAGCGCGACGATGCGCCGGGCCTGGTCGGAGACGTCGGTCGAGGACTGGGTGGAGACGAGGAACTCGCGCGGATCGGCGGGGTGGACCGCGTTGACGAGCACGGACGCGTAGACCGTGTAGGCGAGCGCGAGCGCGGTGAGCCCGAGCCCGACCCGGCCCGCCGCCGACCGGCGCGCCGTCCACAGCGCCTGCAAGCCGACCCCGGCCAGCAGGATCAGCGGCAGCAGCGGGTGCAGCACCAGCCAGGCGAACTTCTCGCCGGCCCACGAGTAGACGATCAGCGAGAGGACGAACGCCCAGACGAGGAACAGCCGCAGCAGGGTCGGGCGCCGGAACGCCACCACCGCGCCGATGGCGCCGAGCGCCAGCACCGGCCACTCGTCGGCGAACAGCAGGACGGAGTAGAAGCCCGGCGGCTCGCCGCCGCGGCCCACGTCGTGCTGGCCGAGCCAGTAGTCGAGCCCGGTCCAGAGCCCGTAGATCCCGCTCGGGTGCGTGAAGAACGTCGTGAACAGCACCGTGTAGACGCCGAGGAAGGCCGCGACGCCCCAGGCGTACGGCTCGGCGCCGATCTCGAGCAGGCGCCGCACGATCGGGCCCTCGCGCCAGTCACCCGCCCGCCAGCCCTGCACGGCGATCGCCACCAGGAAGAAGCTGCCGGCCACGAAGACCGTGATGAACGTGGACTCCTTCGTCGCGAAGCTGGCGGCCAGGAGGGCACCGAACGCGGCCGGGTGCCAGCGGCGCGGCGCGTCGAAGAAGCGGAAGACGATCACGAGCATCGCCAGCGTGATCGCGGCGATGTAGATGTCCTCGCGCGCGAAGCGCGAGAAGTACAGATACGACGGCCCGATCGCCAGCAACGCACCGGCCGCGAACGCGGCGAGGCGCCCGAGCTGCGCCCGCAGCGGGTACGTGAGCGCGATCATCGCGGTGCCCATCAGGGCCGGCGCGAGGCGGGCGGTGAAGTCCGAGTCCCCGAACAGCGTGTACACCGCCGCGGTCAGGTAGAAGCGCAGCGGCCCGTGCAGCAGCGGGTCGTACTTGTAGTCGCCCTCGGTCTGCAGCACCCAGGAGAAGTAGGCGTCCTGGCTCTCGTCGTGATGGAACGGCCGCGCACCGAGGTCGATCAGCCGCAGCCCCAGCGCGATCGCCACCAGCACGCCCCAGGCGATCAGGTCCCAGCGCGGGCGGCGCGGCCGCGAGCTCGCGGCCACGGCGGCGGGACGCTCGGCGAGCTCGGCTTGGCTAGGCACGGGCGGTTCGGAGCTTGCCGAGGCCGCCGTAGCGCGTCACGAGCAGGGCCAGGCCGGCGAGCGTGATCGGGACGACGATGACGAAGCGCAGCATCACGACGTAGGCCACGGCCTGGGCGCTGGTGGCGCCGAGCGCCTTGATCCCGATGATCGCGGCGGCGTCCTGCGTCCCCGCGTAGGCGGGCCCGGACGGGATCATCGCGAAGATGCTCGCCAGCGCGACGATGTAGAGCGCCTCGATCGGCGTCATCCCGAACCCGACGCCCGCGGCGGAGGCCATCCACACGCCGGCCTCGATCGTCCACACGACCATCGTCAGGCCGAGCAACCGCAGGCCGTGGTGGGCGCGGCGCAGCCGGAGCGTCGACGAGGCGATCGGCGCGATGAAGCCCATCACCCGCTCGTTGCGGCGCACCAGCAGGTAGGCGAGCGTGGCCGCCACGGCCGCCCCCGCGGAGGCGAGCAGCACGTACTCGACCTTGTCGGCGCCGACCTCGCCGAGCAGGCCGTAGCCGACGATCACGAAGATCACGAGCAGCAGGCCGACGTCGAGCAGCCGCTCCGCGAGCAGCGTCCCGACGACGTTGCGCATCCGCAGCGCGGCGCGCGGCGCCATCAGCACGACGCGGATCGCGTCGCCCGCGCGCGCAGGGAGCAGGTTGTTGCCCATGTAGCCGATGACGTTGAGCTCGTGCGTCACCCGGCGCGACGGCGTCCCGCCCTCGTCGGCGAGCAACCGCAGCCAGCGCTCGCCGCGGACGAACGTCGCGAGCCAGTAGAGCAGCACCGCGCCGGCGACCGCGAGCCACTCGCCGGCGTCCTGCGGCAACCGCGGCGCGGGCTGGCGCACCGCCCAGTAGACGACCCCGGCGAGCGCGAGCACGGAGACGGCGGCGCCGATCCACGACGCGCGCGAGCTCCGATGCGGGGCGGGGTCGGCTGCGGGCGCGGGCGCGGGCGGCGCCGGCCGCGGGGATGCGGGGACGGGCGTCTCGATGTGGGGAATGATGGCGGACGCCCCCGCCGTCACACTCATCTGCATGGCACCCGACCTCGACCGCGACGCCGCCACGCCCGCCAGGCAGGGCACCGTGCCGGTGGCGCGCGCGATCGCCCTGCCCGGAGACGCCGGCACGTGGGAGCGGCTCGGCTTCGTGCCGGGAGCGCCGGTCGGCGAGGTGCGGATGGAGCCCGGCGCGGCGCGGCTGGAGCTGGGCATCGAGGGGTTGCTGCACGATCGCCCCGACGGGCTCGCGCTCGTCGCGGTCCCGCCGGAGCCCGTGCAGCCGGGCACCCACCCCAACGGCGCGACGGTCGTCGACCACGTCGTGGCGCTGACGGACGACATGGACCGAACGCTCGCGGCGCTGCTGGAGGCCGGTCTCGAGGTGCGCCGCATGCGCGTGCCGCCCGAGGCGCCCGCCCGCCAGGCGTTCATCAACCTCCGCACGCTGCTGCTCGAGGTCGTCGAGGTCGAGGGCGACGAGCCCGCGCTGTGGGGCGTGACGATCGTGGTCGCCGACCTCGAAGCGCTCGCGCGGGACCTCGGCAGCCTGCTCGACGCGCCGCGCGAGGCCGTCCAGGCCGACCGGCGGATCGCGACCGTCAGCCAGGACGCCGACCTCCCGACGCCGCTCGCCTTCATGAACCCGAGACCGAAACGATCGCCCGCCGCCTGAGTTTCAGAGCGACGTGCGCCGTGTCGCTCTCGCCGTCCTCTCCGCCGCCGCCGTGCTCGTCCCCGCTTCCGGCGCGAGCGCCGACTACGTGATCGACGGCCGCGGCTTCGGCCACGGCGTCGGGATGTCGCAGTACGGCGCCCACGGCTACGCCCTGCGCGAGGACCGCGACTTCCGCTGGATCCTCGGCCACTACTACCCGGGCACGAGCGTCGGCCGGGTCGCCTCGTCCCGCGTGCGCGTGGTGCTGCGCGACACCCGCGTGCCGAAGCTCTGCGGCGCGACGCGGGCCCGGGCCGCGGGCGGGCGCACGCTCAGGCTGCGTGACTCGCGCGTCTACGCCTTCAGCGCGTACGGCGCGGGCAAGCTGCGCGTCGTCGACACGTCCAGCGGCCGCACCCGCGGCCGCCTGCGCGCGCCGGTGCGCGTCACGGGCGGCGTCTCGACGTGCGTCCGCGGGCAGGCCATCAACGGCGTCCGCAACGGGACCTACCGCGGCGCGATGCGCCTGCACCGCGACGACGGCCGCACGATCCTCGCCGTCAACGACCTCGGCGTCGAGTCCTACCTGCAGGGCGTCGTGACGGCCGAGATGCCGGCGAGCTGGGCCGCCGAGGCGCTCAAGGCCCAGGCGGTCGTCGCCCGCTCCTACGCGCTGCGCAACCGCCGCAGCGACCGCGTCTTCGATCTCTATCCCGACACCCGCTCGCAGGTCTACCGCGGCGTCGCCGGCGAGACCGCCGCGGCGATCACCGCAGCCCGCGCCACGCGCGCGCTCGCCGTCCGCTACGGCGTCGAGATCGCGCAGACGTTCTTCCACTCCACCTCGGGCGGGCGCACCGCCGGCTACGTCGAGGGCTTCGGCGGCGGCATCGAGGTCCCGTACCTGCGCCCGGTCGACGACGCCCACGACGACATCTCGCCGCTGCACACCTGGACTGTGCGCCTGACCGACCGCGATATGGAGCGCAGGCTGCGCGAGCTCGTGCTCGGCGAGCTGCAGGACGTGAGGGTCGCGAGCAAGGGGGAGACCGGCCGCGCCTTGACGGTGGACGTCGTCGGAGACGAGGGCACGATCCAGATCTCGGGCTTCGAGCTGCGCCGGCGGCTGGAGCTGCGCAGCCACTGGTTCACGGTCCGGCGAACGTCAACGGTAGGGGAGCGGGGAGCCACCCGCGACGCCTGATCCGGACGCGAGCGTGCAGTTCCTCTGCCTATGACGTAGTTATCGACCCCTCGGGTGAAACTCGGGGCGCCGGCGCACCCCTCACCTCCCTACCCAGCCGCCGTTGACGTTCGGGTTCGAACCCGGTTCGAATCGTCAGCGCGCCGATTGGACGGATCCCGGTTCGTCTTGTACCTTGGCTTGACCGTATGACCGCCCTGCACGCCATTGCGACCCAGCTGAACGCCGCCATCGAGCGGCCGGTCGTCGTGCGCGCGAAGGGCGGCAACGCCATGACGTTCGACCTCCCGCGCGGCAGCTAGCGGACGGAGCATCACATGGCCCCGTCCGCGCACAACGCGGGCGGTGGGCGTCGTGTGACGCGCTGGACCCGCGAAGAGATCATCGAGAAGCTCCGGGAGTGGAACGACCGCTACGGCGAGCCGCCGTGCTCGGCCGACTGGAACCCGTCGCTGGCCCGCTGGCGTGCCCAGGAGTGGCGTGCCGAGCGCTACCGCGAGGGGGTCTGGCCGTCCACCAACGCCGCCAAGCGCCCGTTCGACGGCAGCTTCGACGCGGCCGTGCGCGCGGCCGGCCTGGAGCCGCACCGGCCCGGGCCGCGCCGCCGCCTGCCCGGTGAGGCGCGCCCGCTGGTCGAGCGCCGCGACGACGGCTGGGCGCGCGTGCCGCGCGACGTGGCCGACGAGCTGCTGGCCGCCGACGAGCGCGCGCGGCTGGCCGAGGCGCACGCCGCCGCGCTCGAGCGCCGGCTGGCCGCCGCGGAGCGCCGTGCCGAGCGGGCCGAGGCCAAGGCGGGCGACGCGCGCCGCCGCGCGCGCCGTGCGAGCGAGCAGGCCGGCCGGGCCCGGCGCGCGCGCGAGCGCACACGGCTGACGGCTGCGGAGACCCGCGAGCTGACGATCGAGCGGCTGGAGTCCGTGAGCACGGAGGCCGAGGCGCGCGTGCGCGCCTCCGAGGACCAGGCCGAGGCCGCCGCCCAGGATGCCTACGAGGCGCGCCGCGCCATGCGCGCAGCGGACTCGCGAGCGTCGAGTGCTGAGGCCCGGGCGGTCGCGGCGGAGCGGCTGGCGGCGGCGACGCGCGCCGAGCTCAGCTCGGAGGGCACGAGCCAGGCGTGGGCGGCGACCCGCGAGGCCGAGGCCCGCGCTGCGGAGGCCGAGCGGCGCTCGCGCGAGCTCGCGTCGCTGGTCTGCGGCGAGCAGCGGCGCCTGACCGCGGCCGAGCTGGCGGCCCTGCGCGACAGCGGCCCGTCGGGCCCCGCGGTGCTGGCCAAGGCGCTGAAGGCGCTGGGCGCGGCGCGCGCCAAGGGCGACCGCACGGGCCTGGCCGCGGCGCTCGGCGAGCTCGCCTCCGCGGCCGTGCGTTGGCGGGACCGGCTCTAAAGACTCACGCTTTAGCCGGTCCCGCCGATATCAACGGAAGTGACGACGGCGACCGCCAACATGCTCACCGAGGGCCAGATCGTCCAGCTGGACCTCGGCGGCAAGACCTCGGCACTGCCGTGCCGCGTGCTCGGGTTCACCGGCGCCTCGGTGCTGCTGGGCCCGGTCGTGCCCGCCACCGCGCCGACCGCCGACGCGATCGAGGCCGGCCGCGAGGCGTACGTGGTCATCGACGATGACGAGCAGGTCCACGCCCTTCGCGCCAAGGTCCGGCCCGGCTCGGAGGCCGGCGAGGTCCTGATCACCGTCACCGACGCCTTCCGCCTCGGGCAGCGCCGCGCCTACTCGCGCGCCCCGCTCGCGCTGCCGGCCACGGTCGCCGCGCTCCCCGGCGGCGAGTCCTGGGAGACCGTCACGCGCGACATCAGCGCCGGCGGCGTCCGGATGGCCCGCACCAGCGCCGACGGCGAGCACGCCGACCAGCTCTCGGTCGTGCTCTCCTCGCCGGCCGCCGGCCTGCGGATCGTGACCGAGGCCGAGGTCGTCCGCCGCTCGCAGCGCGACCTGTCGCTGCGCTTCACGCAGATCGCCGAGGGCGACGTGGCGTTGCTCACACAGATCACCGTCGCGTACTACCGGCTGGGGCGGGCGGGGTCCTGATTCCTTAGGCTTGCGGCGTGGCCGTCGCCCCGCCGCCGCCCGTCTCCTTCAACCCGCTCAAGCGCGTCGCGCTCGAGCTCGCCGCCGAGCGCCGCTCGGGCGGGATGCCGCCCGGTGACACGCGGCCCAGCATCGCCCGCACGCGCGCGGTGATCCGCAACCCGCTCGGGCTGCTGCTCGACCTCTACGAGCGCCGCGGCCCGGTCTTCTCCATCCGCGTCCTGCACGCCAACAACGTCTTCGTGCTCGGGCCGGAGGCCAACCACTTCGTGCTCGTCTCGGGCGCCAAGCACTTCGTCTGGCGCGACGGCGGCTTCGGAGACCTGATCCCGCTGCTGGGCGACGGGCTGCTGACGGTCGACGGCGACTTCCATCGCAGCGCGCGCAAGACCATGCTGCCCGCGTTCCACCGCGAGCGGATCGCCGGCTACCGGCAGACGATGGAGGAGGAGGCCGCGCGCGCGCTCGAAGGCCGCTATGACGGCGAGCTGCTGGACGTCTACGCGTGGGCGCGGGCGCTCGCGCTCCGGGTGGCCATGCGGGCGCTGTTCGGCTTCGATCCGGACGCCGGCCGCGGCGCCACCGACGCGGCGCGCGACTTCGAGCGCGCGCTGTCCTTCTACGGCGAGGACTACTGGCTGCAGGTGCTGCGCGGCCCGCGCACGCCGTACGCGCGGCTGATCTCCTCCCGCCGCCGGCTCGACGAGCTCGTCTACGGCGAGATCGCCCGCCGGCGCGCCTCCGGACAGCGCGGCGAGGACGTTCTGTCACTGCTGATGGACACCGAGCTGTCCGACCAGCACGTCCGCGACGAGGTGATGACGCTGCTGTTCGCGGGCCACGACACCACGACCGCGACGATCGCGTTCCTGTTCTGGGAGCTGGCCGGCCGGCCGGACTGGGAGGACCTCGACACCGCGCTGGAGGAGACGCTGCGGCTGTACCCGCCGGCGTGGATCGGCCCGCGCCGCTCGGTCTCGGCCTTCGAGCTGCACGGCCAGAAGATCCCGGCCGGCGTACCGGTCAACTACTGCTCCTGGGCCTCGCACCGGCTGCCCGACGTCTGGGAGGACCCGCACGCGTTCCGCCCCGAGCGCTTCCTCGAGGGCGAGCGCGAGAAGATCCCGCGCGGCGCCTACGTGCCCTTCGGCGGCGGCTCGCGGATCTGCCTCGGGATGCGCTTCGGGCAGATGGAGATCGGCGTCATCGCCGCCGCGATCCGGGAGCGATTCACGCTCGAGCGACTCCCCGGCCACACGCTCGAGATCCGCCAGACGCCGACGCTCGGACCCCGCGGCGGCCTGCCTATGCGGGTGCGCACGCGCCGTCAATAGCGACCTGGTTGGCGGCGCAAGCAGCGCCGTAATAGGCTCCGGCCAGAGCCGTTCCCGACTGGGAGGAGAACCGTCGCATGGCAACCCCTGTCCGCGTCACGATGACCGTGAACGGGGAGCAGCGAACCGCCGAGGTCGAGCCTCGGCTGCTGCTCGTCCACTACCTGCGCGACCACATCGGGCTGACGGGCACGCACGTCGGCTGCGACACCTCCAACTGCGGGGCCTGCACCGTCCACCTCAACGGCGACGCGGTGAAGTCGTGCACCGTCCTGGCCGCCCAGGCCGACGGTGCGGAGGTCACGACGATCGAGGGCCTCGCCTCCAACGGCACGCTGCACCCGGTCCAGGAGGGCTTCTGGGAGCACCACGGCCTGCAGTGCGGCTACTGCACGCCCGGCATGATCATGGCCGGCGCCGACCTGCTCGCCAAGAACCCGGACCCGAGCGAGGAGGAGGTCCGCGAGGCGCTGGCGGGCAACCTCTGCCGCTGCACGGGCTACCACAACATCGTCAAGGCCGTGCTGAGCGCGGCGAAGGCCGAGGTGCGGGCATGACCGCGATCGAGGAGCCGCCCGGCACGCAGAAGTGGGTCGGCCAGGCGCTGCGGCGCAAGGAGGACCCCCGGATGATCACCGGCCGGGGGCGCTACGTGGACGACATGGTCGTCCCGGGCATGCTCTTCATGGCCGTCGTGCGCTCGCCGGAGGCGCACGCCAAGATCACCTCGATCGACACCTCGGCCGCCGCCGCGCTGCCGGGCATCCACGGCGTCTTCACGGGCGCCGACCTCGACCTCGCGGCGCCGCTGCCGATGGCCTGGGTCCCGCCGGGCGTCGAGATCAAGTCGCCCGAGCACTGGCCGCTCGCCAAGGACGAGGTCAAGTACGTCGGCCAGGGCGTCGCCGTCGTCGTGGGCGAGGACAAGTACGCGGTCATCGACGCGGCCGAGCAGGTCTTCGTCGACTACGACCCGCTGCCGGTGATCGTCGACCCGGAGAAGGCGCTCGAGGAGGGCGCCACGCTCGTCCACCCCGAGTTCGGCACCAACCAGACGCACGAGTGGTCGATCGGCGGCGGCGACATGGACGCGGCGTGGGCCGAGGCCGAGGTCGTCGTCGAGCGCCGGATCGTCAACCACCGCACCGCGGGCACGCCGATCGAGCCGCGCGTGTGCATCGCCGACTACCGCGGCGACCAGCTCACGCTGCACCTCACGAGCCAGAACCCGCACCTGATCCGCCTGTTCATGGCCGGCGAGCTGGAGATGAGCGAGGATCGGATCCGCGTGATCGCGCCCGACGTGGGCGGCGGCTTCGGCGTGAAGATCGCGCACTACGCCGAGGAGGTCCTCGCGGCGTGGATCTCGCGCAAGGTCGGCCGCGCGATCAAGTGGACCGAGACGCGCACGGAGCACATGAGCTCCACGATCCACGGGCGCGACCAGATCGACTACGTGAAGGTCGGCGCCAAGCGCGACGGCACGATCGTCGGCCTCGAGTGCACGGCGATCTGCGACCTCGGCGCGTACTACACGCTGCTGACGCCGTTCATCCCGGCGTTCACCGGCTTCGTGATCAGCGGTTGCTACAAGATCCCGAACCTGAAGTTCACCGCCCGCGGCGTCTTCACCAACAAGATGGCCACGGACGCGACGCGCGGCGCGGGCCGCCCGGAGGCGACCCACCTGATCGAGGTGTCGATCGAGCAGCTCGCGCACGAGCTGGGGATGGACGCGCTCGAGCTGCGGCGCAAGAACTTCATCCCCAAGGAGGACTTCCCGGCCGAGGTGGCGATCGGGATCGTCTACGACTCCGGCGACTACCACGGCTCGCTCGACAAGCTGCTCACGCACGTCGACCTCGCCGACTTCCGGCGCGAGCAGGAGGAGCTGCGCTCGAAAGGGATCTACCGCGGGATCGGGTTCTCGACCTGGATGGAGATCTGCGGCCTCGCGCCGTCGCGCGCGGTCGGCCCGACGGGGGTCGGCCTGCAGGCCGGCTTCTACGAGTCCTCGACCGTGCGCGTGCACGCGTCGGGCTCCGCGACCGTGTACTCGGGCACCGCCCCGCACGGCCAGGGCCTCGACACGGCGTTCGCCCAGATCGTCGCCGACCGGCTCGGGATCACCCCGGACATGGTCGACGTCGTGCACGGCGACACGGGCACCGGGCCGTTCGGCCTCGGCACCTACGGCTCGCGCTCGCTGGCCGTGGGCGGCGAGTCGATCGCCCGCTCGACGGCCAAGCTGGTCGACAAGGCCAAGCAGATCGCCGCGCACAACCTCGAGGCGGCGCCCGAGGACATCGAGCTCGTCGACGGCAAGTTCTCCGTCAAGGGCTCGCCGGACAAGGGCCTGACGATCGCCGAGATCGCGGGCGCGGCGTACGTGACGATGGACATGCCCGACGGCATGGAGCCCGGGCTGGAGACGACGACGTTCTACGACCCGGAGAACTTCGTGTTCCCGTTCGGGGCGCACGCCTGCATCACCGAGGTCGACGTCGAGACGGGCAAGGTGGACATCGTCCGCTACGTCGCCGTCGACGACTGCGGGCCGGCGATCAACCCGAAGCTGATCGACGGCCAGATCCACGGCGGCATCACGCACGGGATCGGGCAGGCGCTCTACGAGCGCATCCACTACGACGACGACGGCCAGCTCGTGACCGGCACGTTCGTCGACTACGCGCTGCCCAGCGCCGCCGACGTCCCCAGCTTCGAGACCGACCGCACGGAGACCCCGTCGCCGGTCAACTCGCTCGGCGTCAAGGGCGTGGGGGAGGCCGGCACGATCGCGGCCACCCCGGCGATCGTGAACTCGGTGATCGACGCGCTGCGCCCGCTCGGCGTGGACTTCCTCAACATGCCGCTGTCGCCGCAGAACGTGTGGTCGCAGATCGAGCTCGCGCAGGGCCGCGGCGCGCCCGGGGACCCGGGCAAGCAGGGCGGCTCGTGGGGCGAGCACGGGAGCGGCAGCGCCGGCTCCGGACCGACCAGCCCGAGCGAGGGAGGTGCGCTGTGATCCCCGCGGAGTTCGACTACGTCCGGCCGGGCTCGATCGACGAGGCGCTGGCCGCGCTGCGCGACGGCGGCGAGGACGCGAAGATCCTCGCCGGCGGGCACTCGCTGCTGCCGCTGATGAAGCTGCGGATGGCGGCGCCGACGCTGCTCGTGGACCTGGCCGCGATCCCGGGGCTGAACGGGATCGAGCGCGCCAACGGCGGCTGGCGGATCGGCGCGATGACGCCGCACGTCGCGATGGAGCGCCAGACCGAGCTCGGGCTGGCGTCCGAGGTCGCGGGCACGATCGCCGACCCGCAGGTCCGCCATCGCGGCACGATCGGCGGGTCGCTGGCCCACGGCGACCCGGCCTCCGACCAGCTCGCGATCCTGCTCGCCTGCGAGGGCTCGGTCGTCGTGCGCGGCGAGTCCGGCGAGCGCGAGATCGCCGCCGCGGACCTGTTCCTGGACTACCTGACCACCGCCGTCGGCGACGACGAGGTGCTCACGGAAGTCCGGCTGCCGGCGATGGACGGCTACGGGTTCGGCTACCGCAAGTTCAACCGCCGCAAGGAGGACTGGGCGATGGTGGCCGTCGGCGCGCTGATCAAGAAGGCGCCCGACGGGACCTGCGAGGACGTGCGGATCGGGCTCACGCACATGAGCTCGGTGCCGCTGCGGGCGACGGCGGTGGAGCAGGCGCTGCGCGGGCAGCCGCTCGATCCCGACTCGATCGCGGCGGCGGCCGAGCAGGCCGCCGAGGGCACGGACCCGCCGGCCGACCTCAACGCCTCCGCCGACTACAAGCGCCATCTGGCGCGCGTCCTGACCAAGCGCGCCTTGACGGATGCGTCAGCATGAAGACAGCCTGGTGAGCCTGGCTCACCAGTCGGATGTGAAGCCCTGAACGGGGTACCGGTGCGTCGGGCGAGCCACGAACGGCCGCCCGGCACATCGACCGGACGGTGAGGAGCGGCGTGAGCGGCAGCAGGCGAGTGCTGTAGCGGCGTGGCCGGCCGCGAGCTCGTCAGCAACGCACCGTCGTGATCTCCGTGCGGTAGGTCAGCTCCGCCTCGCGCACGCCGTGGCGGTCGAGCACCGCGCCGATCTCCGCCAGCGCGGTGGCGCGGCGCTCGCTCGGGAGGCCGGCCATGCCGCTGAAGGAGGCGTACATCGCGATCAGGCCGTCGGCGTCGAGCTGCTGGACGTTCCCGACGACGTCGTGCGCGAGCGGTCCGATCGCCGCGAGCGCCGCGTGCCAGCGGCTGCGGTCCTGGGGGTCGACGTCGTCGGGCGGAAGGCGGTGGCGCTCGAAGACCCGGTCGCCCTCGGCGCGCCAGGGAACTGACTGGTCCTCCCAGTCGAGCCGGTTGTAGAGGACCGCGACGCCACCTCCCGGCCGGAGCACGCGCGCGAGCTCTGGCACGGCGCGGCCGAGGTCGAACCAGTGGATCGCCTCCGCGACGAAGACGGCGTCGACGCTGGCGTCCGCGAGCGGGATCGCCTCCGCGGTCCCGGTGAGCGTCCGTACGAACGGGATCCGGTCCTCGAGCACGGTCCGCATCCCGTCGAGCGGCTCGACCGCGGTGACCGAGGCGAAGCGGCCGGCCAGGCGCCGCGTGAGCTTGCCGGTCCCGGCGGCGAGGTCCAGCACCGCGGCATCGCGCTCCAGCCCGAGGCGCCGGGCCGCGATATCGATCGCCTCCGACGGCCAGCCGGGCCGCCCGGCCTCGTATTCGCCGGCCGCGGCGTCGAAGGCCCGGGCGCGCGAGTGGACGCCGCTCATGCGTCACACTGTTGCACGTGCAATTCAGCACGACGGAGGAGGTCGCCGGCGCACTCGCCGGCGAGGGCTATCTCGCCGACCGCGCGCTCGCCACGAGCGTGTATCTCGCCGCCGCGCTCGAGCAGCCGCTGCTGCTGGAGGGCGAGGCGGGCGTGGGCAAGACGGAGGTCGCCCGCACGCTCGCCAAGGCCCGCGGCGCGCGGTTGATCCGCCTGCAGTGCCACGAGGGGATCGACCTTCATCACGCGGTCTACGACTGGGACTACCAGCGCCAGCTGCTGGCGATCCGCGCCGCCGAGGCCGGGGCGCAGGCGCGCGAGCTGTTCGGGCGCGAGTTCCTGCTGCGCCGCCCGCTGCTGGAGGCGCTCGAGAGCGAGGCGGAGGAGACCGTCCTGCTGATCGACGAGGTCGACCGCGCCGACGACGAGTTCGAGGCGTTCCTGCTCGAGTTCCTGTCTGACTTCGCGATCACGATCCCCGAGCTCGGCACGGTGACCGCCCGCCGGCGCCCGCTCGTGGTGCTGACCTCCAACCGCACGCGCGAGTTGCACGACGCACTCAAGCGCCGCTGCCTGTACCACTGGATCGACTACCCGAACCCGCAGCGCGAGGCCGAGATCGTGCGCGCGCGGCTGCCCGGCGTGCCCGACTCCGTCGCCGAGCGCGTCTGCGACGCCGTCGCGCGGCTGCGCTCGGAGGAGCTCTACAAGCTCCCGGGCGTGGGGGAGACGATCACGTGGGCGCGGGCGCTGCTCGCGCTCGACGACGACGCCGACCTGGAGAGCACGCTCGGCGTGGCGCTGAAGGTGCGCGAGGACATCGACCGGGTGATCGGCCGCGGGGTGCTGCGTGGCGCCTGAGGCCGCCACGCGCGCGATCGAGGGGCGCGTGAGCGCGCTCGCCGCGGCGATGCGCGCCGGCGGCGCGCGGGTCGGGGTGGGGGAGCTGCTGAGCGCCCACCGGGCGCTGGCCGCCGTGGACCCGACCGATCGCGCGGACGCCTACTTCGCGCTGCGCGCGACGCTGTGCTCCACGCGCGCCGAGCTCGTGCTGTTCCGCGAGGCGTTCGCGAGCGTCTTCGTCACGCGCGAGCCCGAGAACCCGCTCGAGGCGCTGGGCGAGATCGAGAAGGCGGCGCTGCCGCGGATCGGCATCCCGCAGGGGCGCGCTGCCGGGCTCGAGCCCGACCCGGACGGCACGCCCGTGCCGGCCGCCTACAGCGACGAGGAGCTGCTGCGCGAGAAGGACTTCGCCTCCTACACCGACGCCGAGCGTGCGGTCGCGCGCCGCCTGCTGGCGCGGATCGCCGCCCGCGCGCCGCAGCGGCTGAGCCGCCGCACGCGCCCGACGCGCCGCCGCCGCGAGGCGCACGACCTGCGCGCGACCGTCCGCGCCTCACTGCGCCACGGCGGCGAGCTGATGGAGCGCCGCTACCGCGAGCCGGCGCTGCGGGCGCGCAGGATCGTGCTCGTCTGCGACGTCTCGGGATCGATGGCGCCGTACGCGCGCATGCTGCTGCAGTACCTGCAGGCGTCCGTCGCCGCGCGCGCCCGCGTGGAGGCGTTCGTGTTCGGCACGCGGCTCACGCGCGTCACGCGCGACCTCGAGGGCCGCGACCCGGACCGCGCACTGGCGCGCGCCGCCGAGCGCGTCACGGACTGGTCGGGCGGCACGCGGATCGGCGTCGCGCTCGCCGAGCTCAACCGCGAGCACGGCCGCCGGATCGGCCGCGGCGCCGTCGTCGTGATCCTCTCCGACGGCTGGGACCGCGGCGACCCCGACCTGCTGGCCGCCGAGATGGCGCGCCTGCGCCGGACCGCGCACCGCCTGCTGTGGCTCAACCCGCTCGCGGCGGATCCCCGTTACGAGCCGCTCACCCGCGGCATGCGCGCCGCGCTGCCGCACGTCGACCACCTGCTCCCCGGCAACTCGATCGCATCGCTGGAATCGCTCGCCGACCTGATGGAGGAAGGCCTGTCATGAAGGACGTACTGAAGGACATCGACCTCTGGAGCGAGCGCGGGGACGCGATCGCGCTGGCCACCGTGATCTCGGTCAAGCGCTCCGCGCCGCGGCCGCCCGGCTCCAAGATGGCCGTCAACGAGCACGGCGAGATCTCCGGCGCCGTCTCGGGCGGCTGCGTGGAGGGCGCGGTCGTCGAGGTCGCCGAGCAGGTGCTCAACGGCGCCGAGCCGCAGCTGCTGCACTTCGGCATCGCCGACGAGGAGGCGTGGGACGTCGGCCTGCCCTGCGGCGGCGAGATCGACGTGTTCGTGGAGCGCTACGAGCCGTGAGCGCGCAGGGCGAGTTCACCGAGCTGGCGCGCCGCGGCGGCCGCGGCGCGCTCGTGTCCGTCCTCTCGGGCCCTGGCGCCGGCGGCAAGCTGCTCGTCACGGCCGACGGGGAGCGCTCCGGCTCGCTCGGCGACGAGGCGCTCGAGGACGCGGCCGCCCGCCACGCCGACGAGCTGATGTGGCTCGAGCGCTCCGAGCGCCGCGACGAGGGCGGGAGCGCGCTGTTCGTCGACACGACCTTCCCGCCGCCGCGGCTGATCGCCTTCGGGGCGGTCGACTTCGCGGCGGCGCTGTGCCGGCTGGCGCGCGCCGCGGGCTGGCGGCCGTTCGTGGTCGACCCGCGCGCCCGCTTCGCGCAGCCGGCGCGCTTCCCGGACGCCGAGGACGTCGTCGCGGCGTGGCCGGAGGAGGCGTTCGCGCAGCTCGGCGGGATCGACCGCGCGACGGCGATCGCCGTCCTGACGCACGACCCCAAGCTCGACGACGCGGCGCTGATCATCGCGCTGCGCTCGCAGGCCGGCTACATCGGCGCGATGGGCTCGCGCCGGGCGCAGGAGAGCCGCCGCGAGCGGCTGCTGGCCAAGGGCGTGACCGACGAGGAGATGGAGCGCATCTCGGCGCCGATCGGGCTCGACCTCGGCGCGCTGACCGCGGAGGAGACCGCGCTCTCGATCATGGGCGAGATCGTGGCGATGCGCTACGGGCGCGAGGGCGGCCGGCTCGCCCACGCCAAGGGCCGCATCCACGAGGTCGGCGTGTGACGGTGAGGGTCGCCGGCCTCGTGCTGGCCGCCGGCGAGGGCTCGCGCTTCGGCGGCACCAAGCAGCTCGCACCGCTCGACGGGCGGCCGCTGCTCGAGCACGCGCTCGGCGCCGTCGCGGGCCTTGCTCCGCGGGTCGTGGTGCTCGGGCACGAGGCGGAGGCGATCCGCTCCGCGATCGACCTGCAGGGGGCCGAGGCCGTCGTCTGCGAGGACTGGCGCGAGGGGCAGTCCGCGTCACTGCGCCGCGGCGTGCGGGCGCTCGGCGACGTCGGCGCGGTGGTCGTCGTGCTCGGTGACCAGCCGCGGATCACGGCGGCGGCGGTGACGGCGGTCGCGGCCGCGGCGGATGACGGCGCCGCTGCGGCGCGGGCGAGCTACGGCGGGCGGCCCGGCCATCCCGTGCTGCTCGGCCGCGAGCTGCTGGCGCGCGTCGGCGAGCTGCGCGGAGACGTAGGCTTCCGCGAACTCCTTCGAGGAGTGGACGTCCGGGAGGTCGAGGTGGGCGGGCTCGCCGACCCGATCGACATCGACACACGCGAGGAGCTGGCGCGGCTATGAAGCTCGAGCAGGCATTCGAGGTGCAGGCCCCGATCGAGCGGGTGTGGGAGGCGCTGATCGACCTGGAGCGCGTCGCGCCGTGCCTGCCCGGCGCCACGATCACCGGCCACGACGAGGACGGCACCTACCACGGCGAGTTCAAGGTCAAGCTCGGCCCGACCACCGCCTCCTACCGCGGCACGGTCAAGATCGAGGAGGCCGACGCCGCCACCCACACCGCCACGATGCGCGCCAAGGGGACCGACAAGCGCGGCCAGGGCGGCGCCAACGCGACGATCGTCAACAAGCTCACCTCCGAGGGCTCCGGCACGCGCGTCGAGGCCGTCACCGACTTCACGATCACGGGCCGGCTCGCGCGCTTCGGCCGCGGCGGGATGATCGAGGACATCTCCAACCGCCTGATGCGCGACTTCTCCGCCTGCCTGCAGAGCCGGATCGTCGCCGACGAGCCCGCCCCCAGCGGCGAGGCCGTCACCACGGGGCAGGAGCCGCCCGAGGCCGTCGCCGGCGCCGACCCGGAGCCCGCACCGTCGGCCGCGGACGCCGCAGCGAGCGCCGCCGCCCAGCCCCCGGACACCCCGGCCCCCGTCGCGACGCCCCGCCCGGCCCCGGCCGTGCCGCCGCCGGCGGCCGCCGCGAAGCCCATCAGCGGCTTCTCGCTGTTCTTCGGGGCGCTGCTCGACCGGCTCAAGCGCGTGCTCGGGCGCGGGCGCCGCTAGCCTCGAAGGCATGGCCGAAGGCTGCGACACCGGGATCTGCGGGGCCGACGTCCCGCCGGTGATCGGCTCGATCCTGACCGGGACCGGCCTCACGCTCGACCAGGCCGCCGCGGCCCTGGAGCGAGGCGAGTCGCCGCCGCTCACGCCCGTGCAGCGCCGGATGGTCGAGGAGCACGCCGCGGCGCGGCTGTAGCGCGAGCGACCGTCAACGGCGGCCGGGTGGGGAGGCGAGGGAGCCGCCCGCACCGCCTGCTCCATACGCGAGCGGTGGATTGATCCCTCTCAGGCACATCAATCCACCGCTCGCGTGCGGCGCGGTCCGAACCCGCACCCTTACGTGCTCGAGCAGGCGGTCACGCTCGCGCAGGCGGCGCGAGCGTCCGGCGGCGGGTCACGGCGACGGCCGCGCCGAGCAGCCCGATCGCGCCGGCCGTCAGGGCGCCCGCCTCGTAGCTGGAGCCCTCGACGATCGCACCGCCGAGGGCGTTGCCGATCGCCGTGCCGGCGACGATGCCCATGACCATCACCGCGAACGCCTCGGTGACCGTGCCGGGCGGCGCGGCGGTGTCGAGCAGGGTCGAGGCGACGACCGTCGTCGGCGCGAGCAGCAGGCCGCACGCGACGAGGAGCACGGCGAGCACGGGCGGTGAGCCCGCCGCCGCGAGGAGCGCGAAGCCTGCGCCGAGCGCGAGCATCAGCAGCGGCAGCCGCCGCACCGGAGAGCCGGGCCACGAGCGCGCGCCGTAGACCAGGCCGCCCGCGAGCGAGCCCGCGGAGAGCAACGCGAGGTAGAGGCCGCCGGTCTCCGCCGACCCGCGCTCGTCGGCGAACGCGGGCAGCAGCACCTGGACGACCCCGACCGCCGTCCCGAACGCCCCCAGCACGAGGAACACGGTGCGCATGCCCGGCGCGGCCAGCGGCCCGAGCCAGCCGACGTCGTGCGGCTCGCCGCGCCACGCGCGCGAGGCGCCGGTCAGCGAGAACGCCAGCGCGCCGCCCGCGCAGAACGCCGCGCCGGTGAGCACGGCGGCGGAGGGAGAGGCGACGACGACGATCGCCGCCGTCAGCGCCGGCGCCGTCAGCACGGCGATCTCGAAGACGATCGAGACCATCGCGTAGGCGGTCTCGCGCTGCTCCTGGTCGCGCGCCAGCGTGCTCCACAGCGAGCGCATGGCGGCGGGGAGCTGCGGGAGGGCGAGGCCGCCGAGCGCCGCGCTGGCGTAGAGCCAGCCGGTGCCGGCGCGCTCGTGGGCCACGACGACGAGCGCCGCGCACGCGACCGCGTGCGCCACGGCCGCGGGCGCAGCACGCGCGTCTGCCCGAGCCGGTCCATCAGCCGCCCCTGCGCGACCGCGCCGAGCGCGTTGCCGATCCCGAACGCGCCGACGACCCGCCCGGCGACCGCGAACGACCCCGTGGCGTCCTGTGCGAGCAGCAGGACCGCGAGCCCGAACATCCCGATCGGCATCGAGCCGACCGCCGAGGCGATCACGGGCCGCCGCGCGCCCGGCAGCGCGAGCAGCGCGCGGTAGCGCTGCGCGCCCGCGCGTGCGTGGCCGAGCGCGGACACGTCAGCCGAGCAGGAGCAGGTCCACGGCGTCCCCGGCCTCCAGCGCGGGAGAGCCGTGCGGCGCGACGGCGAACCCGTCGCTCTCGCCCAGCGCGCCGGTCATGTGCGAGCCCTGGCGCTCGGTCGGGGTCGCCTCGAGCACGCCGTCGGCGGCGCGGGCGATCGCCGCGGTGAGGAACGTCGTGCGCCCGTCGGAGGGGCCCGCGGGCGCGGCGAGCCGGCCCGCGGACGAGCCGCGGGCGCGGCGTCGCGCTCGCCCTGCAGGCGCCGCAGGGCGGGCTCGATGAACACGCAGAAGCAGACGATGCTCGACAGCGGGTTGCCCGGCAGCCCGAACACGAGCGTCTCGCCGCGGCGGCCGAACCACATCGGCTTGCCGGGCTTGATCCGCACCCGCCAGAGCACCTCCTCGACCCCGCAGGCCTCGAACGCGGGCTTGACGTGGTCGTGCGGCCCGACCGAGACGCCGCCCGAGACGACCAGCACGTCGCCCGGCAGGCCGCGCTCGACCGCCGCCAGCGTCGCGTCGCGGTCGTCCGGCGACGACGCCGGCTCGACCACCTCCGCGCCGGCGCCGCTCGGCCAGCAGGCCGACCATCAGCCCGTTGGACTCGTGGATGCGGCCCGGCTCGGGCGGCGCGCCGAGCGGCAGCAGCTCCGAGCCGGTGACGAGCAGGTGCAGCCGCGGCCGCCGGTGCACGCGCGACCTCGCCGACGCCCGCGGAGGCCAGCGCGGACAGGCGCGGCAGCGTGAGCCGCTCGCCGGCGCGCGCCAGCACGTCGCCCGCGCGCACGTCCTCGCCGCGGTAGCGCACGTGGCGGCCCGGCTCGATCGCCCGCGTCGGGCGTCACCGTGCCGTCGCCGAGCGCGGCCAGCTCGGACTGCAGCACCGCGTCGGCGCCGGGCGGCAGCGCCGCGCCGGTGGAGATCGCGGCGGCGGTGCCCGGCGCCAGCTCGTCCGCGGCCACCTCGCCGGCGGCCACGCCGCCCGCGAGCCGCAGCGCCACGCCCGGCGCGGTGTCGGCCGAGCGCACCGCGTAGCCGTCCATCGCCGAGCGGTCGAACGGCGGCAGGTCGACGGCGGCCGCGGCGTCCTCGGCGGCGACGCGCCCGGCGGCCGCGGCGAGCGGCTCGCGCGCCGCGCCCAGCGGCGCGATCGGCTCGAGGATCAGCCGCCAGCGCCTCGTCGATCGTGTTCATCGGAGGTCGATTCGCCGCCGATGGGGGTGGTGGAATGGCATCTAACCGCCGATGCGCGACATCGTCCGCGCCGGCTGCACGAAGCCCTCGTCGTTGACGTGGTGCTTGAGCTCCTTGCGCCAGACGGCGTCGCGGATGATCGCCTCGAGGTCGGCGTCGCGTCGCGCCCGGAGCGCAGCGGCTCGCGCAGGTCGGTCTCGTTCATCGAGAACAGGCAGGTGCGCAGCTCGCCCTCGGCGGTCAGGCGGATGCGGTTGCAGTCGCCGCAGAACGGCTCGGTGACGGGGGAGATGAAGCCGATCTCGCCCTGCCCGTCGGCGAAGCGCCAGCGGCGCGAGGTGCCGTGGCGCTCGCGGCCGACCGCCTCGAGCGGGTACACCGCGTCGATCATCGCGCGCACCTCCTCGTTGGGCAGCACGCGGTCGCGGCTCCAGGTGCGGTCGGCGTCCAGCGGCATGAACTCGATGAAGCGCACCACGTAGGGCTCCGTGCGCGCGAACTCGGCGAAGCGCACCACCTCGGCCTCGGTGAAGTCGCGCAGCGCGACCACGTTGACCTTGATCGGGCGCAGCTCGGGGTGGCGCTGCGCGGCCGCGAGGCCGTCGAGCACCTGCTGCAGCGAGTCGCGCCGGGTGAGCTGGAAGAAGCGGTCGGGCGCCAGCGCGTCGAGCGAGACGTTGACGCGCTCGCAGCCCGGCGCGTCACGAGGTCGGCGACCTGGCGCTCGAGCAGGTAGCCGTTGGTGGTCAGCGAGAGGTCGTGCACGTCCTCGAGCGCCGACAGCTTCTCCACCAGCCGCCACAGCTCGCGGCGCACCAGCGGCTCGCCGCCGGTCAGGCGCACGTCGTGCACGCCCATCGCGCTCAGCAGCCGCACGAGCCGCTCGATCTCCTCGTAGCTGAGCAGCGCGTCGCGGTTCAGCCACGGCAGGCCCTCGGCGGGCATGCAGTACTGGCAGCGGAAGTTGCAGCGGTCGGTGACCGAGACGCGGACGTCTCCGATCGGGCGGCCGTGGCCGTCGACGAGCGGCTTCATGAGCGGTGGAAGTCCGCCTTCCCGCCGGTCTTGTCGAGCAGCTCGACGCGCTCGATCACGACGCCGGGCTCGATGCCCTTGACCATGTCGTAGACCGTCAGCGCCGCGACGGAGCACGCCACCAGCGCCTCCATCTCCACGCCCGTGCCGGCGGTCGTGCGCGCCTCGGCGACGACCGTGACCGTGCCGGCCTCCGCGTCGACGGCGATCGCTGGCTCCGACCTTGGTGAGCGGCAGCTGGTGGGCCAGCGGGATCAGCTCGTCGGTGCGCTTGGCGGCCTGGATGCCGGCGATCCGCGCGACGGCGGCGACGTCGCCCTTCGGGGCGTCGCCGGCGGCCACGCGGGCGGCCGCCGCGGGCGACATCCGCACGACCGCGCGGGCGCGCGCCCAGCGCTCGGTCGGCGCCTTGGCGCTCACGTCGACCATCGCGCGCCCGGCCGGCGGCGTCGAGGTGCGTGAGCGCGGGCTCCCTCCACGCGGTCCATGGTAGTGGCGCGGCGCTTCAGGAATGCGCCTGGCAGGCCGATGCTCGGATGTGACATGCGTGTCACGACGAGGACCACCCCTGCCGTGGAGGCGGCGCTGGCGCACGGTGAGCGCTGTGCCGCGCGCGCTCGCGAGGGACGTGCCCATCAGCGTCCTGCTGCTGATCGGACCGCGACTGCGCATCCGCCTCGCGGCCGGCTCGCGCTGGGAGCGGCCGGCGTACGCCGCCGACGCTGCGTCGGCCGCGCGCTCGACGAGTTGCTGCCGCTCGCCGTGCACGACCAGGTGGCCGTCAGCCACGCGGCCGTGCTGGCGGGCGAGGCGCGCCACTTCGAGCTCGCCGGCTACGACCGGACTATCCGCGTCAACATGGTGCCCGATCGTCAGGCGACGACGGCGACGTCGCCGGCGCGCTGACGCTCGGCTGGGACGAGAGCGAGGAGCTGCGCGGCGAGCGCGCGGCCGGCCACGAGCTCGTCGCGCCGGCTCGCCCAGCAGTCCGCGGTCGCGCGGCTCGGGGAGCTGGCGCTCGCGCGCCCCGCTCGAGGAGCTGATGGACGCCGCGTGCCGCGCCGTCGCCGAGGGGCTCGGGGTCGAGCTGCCGTGCCTGCTCGAGCACCACGGCGACGGGCCTGATGCGGGTGCGCGCCGGCGACGGCTGGCCGGACGGCTTCGTCGGCGCCGCGTTCGAGCTGGCGTCCTTCGCGGACGAGGCCGGCCGCGCGCGCTACGCGCGGGGCCCGTCGTCATCGACGACCTGCCGAACGACCCGCGCTGGCGCGCGCCGGCCGCTGCGCGAGCACGGCGTCGTCTCCAGCGCGACCGTGCTCGTCGGCCGCCGCGAGGCGCCGGCCGGCGTGCTCGGCGCCCACACGCGCGACGCCGGACCTTCGGCGAGCAGGACCTCGACTTCCTGCGCGCCGTCGCCCACGTGCTCAACGGCGCGATCGAGGGCCTGCGGATCGAGGAGCGGATCCGCCACGACGCGCTGCACGACGCGCTGACCGGCCTCCCCAACCGCGACCCTGCTGCTGAGCGCCTGCAGCGGGGCGATCGCGCGCGGCCGACGCGGAGGGCCGGCGCATCGCGCTGTTCTTCCTCGACGTCGACCACCTGAAGGTGCTCAACGACTCGCTCGGCCACCACGCCGGCGACGAGCTGCTGCGCGCGATCGGCCCGCGCCTGCGCGCCGTGCTGCGGCCCGACGACATGATCGCCCGCTTCGGCGGCGACGAGTTCGCCGTGCTGTGCGAGGCGTCGGCGACGAGGCGCAGGCGCTGCGCGTCGCCGAGCGGCTCGTGCGCGCGTTCGCCCAGCCGTTCGAGGTCCGCGGCGAGCCGCGCTTCTGCTCGGCCAGCGTCGGCGTGGTCGTCAGCGACCCGGAGGGCCCGCGCGGCCCCGACGAGCTGCTCAGCGACGCCGACGCCGCGCTGTACCGCGCCAAGGAGCGCGGCCGCGGCCGCCACGAGGTGTTCGACGCCGGCCTGCGCGACCGCATCACGTCGCGGCTGCGGATCGAGGCCGACCTGCGGCGCGCGATCGAGGCAGGGCGACCAGCTGTGGGTCGCCTACCAGCCGTTCTACCGCCTGCCCGAGGGCTCGCAGCTGGCCGGGGTCGAGGCGCTGCTGCGCTGGGACCACCCCGAGCACGGGGCGATCCCGCCGTCGGAGTTCATCCCGGTCGCCGAGGACAGCGGGCTGATCGTCGAGCTCGGCGAGCACGTGCTGCGCACCGCCTGCCGCGCAGGTCGCCGGCTGGCAGGCGAGGGCCGGCAGCCCCGACCTGACGTGACCGTCAACGTCTCCGCGCGCCAGATGACGCTCAGCGGCATGCCCGGCGACGGTCGGCGCCGTGCTGCGCGACACCGGGCTGGCGCCCGCCGCGCTCGGCCTGGAGATCACCGAGGGCCTGCTGCTCGAGGAGACCGCCGCGACCGCGGAGACGCTGCAGGCGCTGCGCGCGATCGGCGTGCGGCTGATGCTCGACGACTTCGGCACGGGCTACTCCTCGCTGGGCTACCTGCGCCGCTACCCGATCGACGTGATCAAGATCGACCGCGCGTTCGTGGACGACCTCGGCGCGGACGGCGCAGGGCGACGCCGCGATCGTGCAGGCGATCGTCGGCATGGCCAAGGCGCTCGGCATGCGCGTGATCCCCGAGGGCGTGGAGACCGCGGGCCAGCTCGAGCGCCTGATCGGCCTCGGCTGCGACTTCGCCCAGGGCTTCCACCTCTCGCGCCCGCTGCCGGCGAGCGCGACATCAGGCCGCTGCTGCGCCGGGGAGCGGCGGGGCGTCGCGCTCTCGGAGGTGCTGGGCAGCGCTGTCCTACGCGCTCGACATCACCGAGGGCGAGCCGCCCGGCCACGCGGTGCGCACGCTCGCGATCGGGATGCGGCTGGCCGAGCAGCTGCGGCTCGGCGACGACGTCCGCTCCGCGCTCTTCTACGCGCTGCTGCTCAAGGACGCGGGCTGCTCGAGCCAACGCCTCGCGGCTGTCGTCGCTGTTCGCCGCCGACGACCAGCCCGCCAAGCGCGCGATGAAGCGCATCGACTGGTCGCAGCTCGGGCACGCTCGCGCTCTACACGTGGCGCGCGATCGAGCCCGGCGGCTCGCCGCTGGCCAAGGCGCGCCGGCATGCGCGCGATCACCCAGGAGGAGGAGGTCACGCGCGAGGTGATCGGCCACGCGCTGCGAGCGCGGCGCCGAGATCGCGCGCATGCTCGAGCTGCCCGAGCCGACCGCGGACGGCGATCCGCGCGCTCGACGAGCACTGGGACGGCGGCGGGCACCCGCTCGGCCTGCGCGGCGAGGAGATCCCGCTGCTCGGCCGGATCCTCTGCCTGGCCCAGAGCGTCGAGGTGTTCGTGCGCACGATGGGCGCGCGCGGCGCCTACGGGATGGCGCTCAAGCGCCGCGGCCGCTGGTTCGACCCGGCGCTGGTCGACGCGATGCTGGCGTTCCGCGACGACGCCGCCTTCTGGGGCCCGCTCGAGGACGCGCGGGCCGTGCCGCCCGTCGCCGGCTGGGAGCCGCGCGACCGCGTCCTGCTCGCCGACGAGGAGCAGCTCGACCGCGTGGCCGAGGCGTTCGCCCGCGTGATCGACGCCAAGTCGCCGTACACGGCCCGCCACTCGGCCGGCGTGGCGACGTACGCGCACGGCGATCGGCGCGGCGATGGGCGTCGAACGTCGGCGCAGCAGCGCGACCTGCGCCGGGCCGGGACTGCTGCACGACATCGGCAAGCTCGCGGTCTCCATCGCGGATCCTCGACAAGCCGGGCAAGCTGACCGACGACGAGTTCGCCGCGATGCGCGAGCACACCCGCTACACGCTGCAGATCCTCGAGCGCGTGCGCTGCTTCCGCCATCTGGCGGGGATCGCCGCCAGCCACCACGAGCGCCTCGACGGCTCGGGCTACCACCGCGGCCTGGCGGCGTTCGACCTGCCGCGGCCGGCGCGCATCCTCGCCGTGGCGGACGTCTTCGACGCGCTGACCGCCGACCGGCCCTACCGCGCGGCGATGCCGCTCGACGAGGCGCTCGGCATCGTGCGCGCGCAGCGCCGGCAGCGCGCTGTGCCCGGCGGCGATCGCGGGCCTGGAGGCGGCGCTGTCGGACGAGCCGGAGTTCGTCGTCACGCTCGCGGATACCCTCGGGGACCATGAAGGTCTCCGTCCGCCTGTTCGCCGGCCTGCGTGAGCGCGCGGGCGCGCAGCACGTCGAGATCGAGCTGCCGGACGGCGCCGTCGTCGAGGACCTGCTGGCGGCGATGGGCCAGACGCCGGTCGGCGAGCTGCACCTCGGCGAGTGCGTGGTCGCGATCAACCGCGAGTACGCCGGCGCCGGCGAGCCCGTCGGCGCCGGCGACGAGATCGCGCTCGTCCCGCCCGTGAGCGGCGGGTCCGGAGCGGTGCGCAGCGTGCGCGTGACCGGCGAACCGCTCGACGTCGCGGCCGTGTCGGCGGCGGTGCGCGACCCGCGCGCGGGCGCCGTCGTCGTCTTCGAGGGCGTCACGCGCGACGTCGAGGAGCTCGACTACGAGGCCTACGCCGAGATGGCGCTGGAGAAGCTGCGCGCGATCGGCGAGCAGGAGGCCGAGCGCCACGGGCTCTGCGCCGTCGCGCTCGAGCACCGCGTCGGCACCGTCCCGCTGTCGGAGCCGAGCGTCATCGTCGCCGCCTCGGCGCCGCACCGCGGCTCCGCGTTCCTCGGCGCCCGCGCGCTGATCGACCGCGTCAAGGCCGAGGCCCCGATCTGGAAGGTCGAGGTCGACGGGGCGGACCGGCGGCGCGTCGAGGGCACGCTCCCGCCGGTCGGATAAACCTATGCAAAACTTAGGCGCATGCGGACGATCTCGGTGTTCCTCGCCGCCTGCGGGCTTGCGCTGGCCGGCTGCGGCGGCGACGACGGGACCCTGACGGTCTCCGCAGCTTCGTCGCTCAAGACGGCCCTGTCGGACTACGGCGCAAGGTTCGATGACGCCAACCCGCGCTTCTCGTTCGCGGGCTCGGACGAGCTGGCCGCGCAGATCCGCAAGGGGGCCAGGCCGGACGTCTTCGCCGCCGCCAACACCAGGCTCCCCGACGAGCTCTACGACGAGGGCCTCGTGGAGAAGCCCGTGACGTTCGCGGGCAACCGGCTCGTGCTCGCCGTGCAGGCCGGCTCCCGGATCTCCTCGCTGCGGGACGTCGAGCGGGCCGGCACCAAGCTCGCGATCGGGTCGGAGAGCGTGCCCGTCGGCGCCTACACGCGCGCCGTCCTGTCCAAGCTGCCCGAGGCCGAGAGCTCGGCGATCCTCGAGAACGTCCGCTCGGAGGAGCCCGATGTCGCCGGCATCGTCGGCAAGCTCACGCAGGGCGCCGTCGATGCCGGGTTCGTCTACGTCTCCGACGTGCGCGCGACCGACAGCAAGCTGGCGGCGATCGAGCTGCCGGAGTCGCTGCAGCCGACGGTCGCCTACGGCGTCGCGGTGGTCAAGGGCACCGAGCACGAGGACGCCGCGCAGGCGTTCGTCGACGGGCTGCTCGGCGGCGACGGCAAGCGGGCGCTGGAGGCGGCGGGCTTCGAGCCGCCGCCCGCGCAGTGAGGCCGTTCAGCCTCGTCCTCGCCGGGTCGCTGGCCGTCGCGCTGGCGTTCCTGACCGTGCCCGTCGCGGCGATCTTCCTCGACACCTCGCCCGCCGCGCTGGTGCGCAGCCTGGGGGAGGAGGGGGCGCTCGACGCGCTGCGGCTGAGCCTGATCTGCTCGACCGCCGCGCTGGCGCTGATCGTCCTGTTCGGCACGCCCGCCGCCTGGCTCCTGGCCACGCGCCGCTTCCGCGGCCGCGCGCTGGTGGTCACGCTCGTCGAGCTGCCGCTCGTGCTTCCGCCGGCGGTGGCCGGGATCGGGCTGCTGGCCGCGCTCGGCCCGCAGGGCGTGCTCGGCGGCGCGATCGGCGACCGGCTCGTGCTCACGACGGCCGGCGTGGTGTGCGCGCTCACGTTCGTCTCGGCGCCGTTCTACATGCGCCAGGCGCAGGCGACGTTCGAGGCGCTCGACCAGACCTGGCTCGACGCCTCGCGCACGCTCGGCGCGACCGAGGCGCGCACGTTCGTGCGGATCGCGATCCCCGCGGCCGGCCCGGGCCTGCTGGCCGGCGTCGCGCTCGCCTGGGGCCGCGCGCTCGGGCGAGTTCGGCGCGACGCTGATGTTCGCCGGCTCCTTCCGCGGCATCACGCAGACCGTGCCGCTGGCGATCTACGAGCGCTTCGGGACGGACTTCACGGGCGCGCTGGCCCTGTCGGCGGTGCTCGTGGGCGTCTCGGCGGCGCTGCTGGCGTCCGTGAAGCTGCTCAGCGGCGCGGGATGGCTCGGCGGTGCTGCGCGTTGAGGCGCGGGCGCGGCTCGGGGCGCTGCGCCTCGACGTCGCGCTCGCCGTCGAGGCCGGCCGGTGCCTGGCGCTCGCCGGGCCCTCCGGCGCGGGCAAGACGTCGATCCTGCGCGTGGCGGCCGGGCTGCTGCAGCCCGAGGACGGCACGGTGGCGTGCGGGGAGGCGGTGTGGCTCGACACCGCCCGCGGGATCGACATCGCGCCGGAGCGGCGCGGCTGCGGCTACGTGTTCCAGGAGTACGCTCTGTTCGGGCACCTGCGCGCGTGGCAGAACGTCGCCTATCCGCTGACCGGGATGCCGCGGCGGGCGCGCCGCGAGCGCGCCCAGGAGCTGCTCGAGCGCTTCGGGATCGGTGAGCTGGCCGAGGCGCGCCCGCGCACGCTGTCCGGCGGCGAGCGTCAGCGCGTGGCGCTGGCGCGGGCGCTCGCGCGCGGCCCGCGCGCGCTGCTGCTCGACGAGCCGCTGTCGGCGCTCGACACCCGCACGCGCGCGGCGGCGGGCCGCGAGCTGGCCGGCGTCCTGCGCGAGGCCGGTGTGCCCGCGCTGCTCGTCACCCACGACTTCACGGAGGCGGCGCTGCTCGGCGACGAGGTGGCGGTGGTCGACGGCGGGCGGATCGTGCAGCGCGGCGAGGCGGCGCGCCTGGCCGCGGAGCCGGCGTCCGCCTTCGTGGCCGACTTCACGGGCGCGGTCGTCCTGACCGGCTTCGCCCATCCGATCGCCGGCTCGGCGACGCAGGTCGAGCTCGACGGCGGCGGGCACCGTGACCGCGCTGGACCGGGCCACGGGCCCGGTGGCGGTCAGCGTCTACCCGTGGGAGATCACGCTCGCGCCCGAGCACGCGCTCGACCCCGGCTCGGCCCGCAACCACCTGCCGGTCGAGGTCGTCTCCATCACCGCGGTCGGCAACCGCGTGCGCGTCGGCCTCGCCGCGCCGCAGCCCTTGACCGCCGAGCTCAGCGACGCCGCGGTGCGCGAGCTCGAGCTGCGGCCGGGCGCCCGCGCCGTCGCCTCCTGGAAGGCGGCGGCCACGCGGCTGCTGCCGCTCACGGCGCCCGATCGGCTAGCTTCGCCGCCATGACCCGGGTCGCCGTCGTCGGGCACGTCGAGTGGATGGAGTTCGCGCGCGTGCCGCGGCTCCCCGTCTCCGGCGACATCGTGCACGTGACGGAGTCCTGGGAGGAGGCCGGCGGCGGTGGCGCGGTCGCCGCGGTCCAGCTCGCCAAGCTCGGCGGCGGCGCGGACTTCTTCACCGCGCTCGGCGACGACGAGCGGGCGCGGCGCTCGGCCGAGCGGCTGGAGGCGCACGGCGTGCGGGTGCACGCCGCCCCGCGGCCGGTGCCGCAGCGGCGCGGCTTCACGCACATCGACGCCGACGGCGAGCGCACGATCACGGTGATCGGCGAGCGGATCGTCCCGCACGGCGACGACCCGCTGCCGTGGGAGCGGTTGGACGACGTCGACGGCGTCTACTTCACCGGCGGCGACGACGGGGCGCTGCGCCACGCGCGCCGGGCGCGGGCGCTGGTGGCCACGCCGCGCGCCGACGCGACGCTGCTGTCCGCCGGCGTGCAACTCGACGCGCTCGTGCGCAGCGGCAGCGACGCCGGCGAGCGGCTCGACCCGGCGCGGCTGGACCCGCCGCCGCGCTACGTCGTCACGACCGCGGGCGGGAGGGGCGGCCGCTGGGAGGCGGCCGGCGGCACCTCCGGCGCCTGGGAGGGCGTCCCGCTGCCAGGCCCGCGGCGCGACGCCTACGGCGCGGGCGACTCCTTCGCGGCCGCGCTGGCCTACGGGCTCGGCGACGGGCGCGGGATCGAGGGCGCGTGCGCGCTCGCCGCACGCGCGGGCGCCCACAAGATGACCGGCCGCGCGCCGTTCGAGAACCAGCTCAGCGACGCTTGACCGGCGCTCGCGCGGGCACCGGGTGCGGGATGCCGCGGCGCCGCTGCGGCTCGGCGCGGCCGCTCACGCCGCCGAGGTGATCGCGCCGGCGCACGGGCCACGGCCGGGCGTCCGGGAGCGGCAGGCGCAGGCCGGGCGGCGAGCCCTTGGGGTCGGGCTCGTCCGGCTCGCCGGGGCCGCCGCGGAAGTCGTCGCCGTCATCGCCGTCGTCGTCGCGCAGCCGGAAGAACCAGACCAGCCAGACGATCAGCGCCCCGACGTCGAAGACGCGCAGCCCGACCATGAAGATCCACCCCTCGAGCGTCACCTCCCCGCGAAGGTTAAGCCCTTTCCGGCGCGGTTTCCAGCCACCCGTCCACGAGTCGGCGCGCGATCGCCAGCGGCGGCGGCAACCGCAGCGGCCCGCGCTCGGCGACCGCATCGCGCACCTCGGCGCGCGTGAACCAGCGAGCGTCCTCGAGCTCCTCGTCGCCGATCTCGGGCTCCCCGGACTCCCAGGGCGCCACGAAGCCCAGCATCAGCGAGGCCGGGAACGGCCACGGCTGGGAGGAGACGTAGCGCGGCGGGCCCACCTCGATCCGCGCCTCCTCGCGCACCTCGCGAGCGACGGCCTCCTCGAGGCTCTCGCCGGGCTCGACGAACCCGGCCAGCGCCGAGTAGCGGTCGGGCGGCCAGGTCGGCTGGCGCCCGAGCAGCACCTCGTCGCCGCGCACGACGAGCATGATCACGACCGGGTCGGTACGCGGGTGGTGCTCGGCGCCGCAGCTCGGGCAGCCGCGCACGTGGCCGCCCTCGCGGATCTCCGTCGGGGCGCCGCAGTTGGCGCAGAAGCGATGGCGGCGGTGCCAGCCGAGCAGGGCGGCGGCGTACGCGGCGAGCCCGCCGTCGGCCTGGGGGAGGGTGGCCGCGGCGTCGCGCAGGCCCAGCAGCGCGCCGTTGGCCGCCGCGGGCTCGGCAGCGAAGACGGGACCGCGCTCGTCGAGGCCGAGCAGCAGCGGCTCGCCGCCGGCGTCGGCGAGCGGGACGAGCGCGAGCCGGCCGCCCTCCACCTTGACGCCGTCGCGGCCGACGAGCACGGCGCGGGCGCCGGGGTCGGCGCGCTGGGCGGCGACCCAGCCGTCGTCGCGGCGGCGGTCGCCGGCGCGGTCCAGCGCCGCGCCGGTGAACGTGTTCGGCGTCACCGCAGGTGCTCCGCCACGTCCCAGGTCCAGAACTCCACGAGGTGCCCGTCGGGATCCTCGACGTAGGCCGCGCGGCCGTGGGTGGTCCCGAAGACGGCGGCCCTGACCTTCTGCCCGCGCGACTCGAGCAGCGCGACCGTGGCGTCGAAGTCCGAGTCGGCGATCTGCATCGCGAAGTGCACGTGCACGCCGCCGCGGCTCCCGAACAGCCCGACCTGCGGCTTCCACAGCCCGATCCGTGTGCGGTCGCCGGCCATCACCCAGATCACGTCGCGGTCCGGCCAGCGGTCGACGACGGGGAAGCCGAGGATCACGGAGTAGAAGCGCTCGGCGCGCTCGAGGTCGACGACCTCCAGCACGAGCTCGCTGACGCCGGTGACGGGGATCGCGTCCATGGAGGGCACGGTAGATCACCCGCGCCGCTGCAGGGCGATGGGCGTGCGCGGTGCTTGACAGCTCCCGTCCAGCGGCGGTATGGTCTGTCACGCAAACTGGTTTGGAGGCGAGGCGATGGAACGCAAGCAGCTCGAGAGGACGGCGGCGACCTACGCGCATCTGCGCGGGGTCCTCGCGATCCCGGCGGGCCTGCTGTTCATCCTCTCGGCGCTCGGCAACTGGCGCGTCGGGCCGTTCCGCCACGACTCGGTCTTCATCGCGTGCCTGCTGGCGCTCGGCGGCGCGTACCTGCTCGGCGCGCGCGCCTACCAGCGGCGCTACGGCCGCGCGAGCCCGTCGGGCCGGCAGCAGCTGCGCGCCGCCGCCACGGTGGCGCTCGCGATCGCGGTGGTGGTCGGCGGCTCGCTGCTGCTGCGCAGCCGCGCGGGCTTCTCGCTCGACCTCCCGGTCAACGCGATCGCCGTCACGTTCGCCGTCGTGATGCTGGCCGCCTACGCGATCGGCGAGGCCTTCCGGCCGCATCACGGGGTGGTCTACGGCGCGCTGTTCGTCGCGGGCTCGCTGCCGGTGTGGGGCGGGGAGGACCCGAGCAACGTCGGGCTCGTTCTGTGCGGCGCCGCGGTGATCGTCTGCGGTGTGCTCGACCACCTCGCCTTCACGCGCACGTTCGGCCCACCGGCGCTCGATGGCTGAGCTGGACCGCCTCGTCCACGAGCCCGGGCGGCTCGCGATCCTCACGGTCCTCTCGTCCGTGCAGGACGCGGACTTCCTGTTCCTCCAGCGCGCGACCGGGCTGACGAAGGGCAACCTCTCCAGCCACCTGACGAAGCTCGAGGACGCCGGACTGGTCGAGATCGAGAAGCGCTTCGTCCGCAAGAAGCCCAACACCAGCGTCGCGATCACGGCGGACGGGAGGGAGCGGACGGCCCGTCACTGGGAGCAGCTCGAGGCGCTCAAGCAGGCGGCTCAGTCGGTGAGCCGCTCGCAGGCGTCCCACAGCGCGCGGCGGTCCGCCGCGTCCTCGCGCGTCCGGCCGGCGTAGTGCGTCGGGCGCTCGCGGCGGTCGTGCCAGAAGCGGCCGCTCGTGCGCCCGGGCTCTGCCGCCGCCGCAAGCCAGACGACCGTGTCGGCGCCTTGCTCGTTCGAGCGCAGGATCGGCCGGGCCAGCTTGCTGAAGCCGGGGAGGGAGGCCGCGATGCCGGGCGTGTCGGCCCAGCCGGGGTGCATCGCGTGCGAGACGGTGCCGTCGTCGCGCAGCTCGTCCGCCCACAGCTCCGAGAGGACGACCTGGGCGCGCTTGGTGCGGGCGTAGCCGGTCGTCGGGCGGTACTCGCTCTCGCGGTACTCGAGGTCGTCGGCGCGCAGGCGCTGGCCGTACATCCCGCCTGAGGCGATCCAGAGCACGCGGCCGCCGCGCAGCTGCGGCCGCAGCAGCTTGGTGAGCAGGTGCGGCCCGAGCACGTGGGTGGCCAGCATCCGCTCGCGGCTCTCCGCGGTCTCCTCGCGCTCGGCGGGCATCACGCCGGCATTGTGGACGAGCACGTCCAGCGGCCCCTCGAAGTCCCGCGCGTAGGCGCGCACGTCCGCGAGCGAGCTGACGTCGAGCTCGTCGACGGCCAGCCGCGCGCCGGGGACCTCGGACTCCAGCTCGGCCTTGACGCGCTCGCCGTCCGCACGGCCGCGGACCGCCATCCGAACGGTGGCGCCGAGCTCCGCGAGCCCCTTCGCGGTCGCCCGCCCGAGCCCGCTCTTCGCGCCCGTGACGACCGCGACCTTCCCGTCGAGCGAGAGCGGCTCGTCCGGCCAGGAGGCACGGCGGGCGAGGTACCCCAGGTTTCCATAACCGATGAACGAGCGATCGAGGGCGGTGTCGAGCAGCGCGGGAAGCTTCATGTGAACGACGTACGCGCGCGGACCCGCTCGCAGCTCACCGGCCGTTAGCGTTCGTTCCATGCCGCAGACCATCTTCCCATGCATCACGTTCCGCGACGCGAACGCGTCGATCGACTGGCTCGAGCGCGCGCTCGGCGCCGAGCGGGTCGCCGTCCACGAGGACGACGAGGGCCGCGTGGGCCATGCCGAGATCCGGATCGGCGAGAGCCTCTTCATGTGCGGCGACGAGCGCGCGGGCTCGAAGGCCACGCCGCCCGGCGCCAGCGTGGTCTACGTCGTCGTGCCCGACGCCGACGCGGCGTACGAGCGCGCCCGCGCGGCCGGCGCCGACGTCACCGAGCCGGTGGAGCAGGACTACGGCTCGCGCGACATCACGGTGACGGACCCGGACGGCAACCGCTGGTCGCTGGGCACGTACGCAGGCGCCGGCTGATCCGCGCCTGCACCCGGAACGCGGTGGGCAGTGCCGCTGCCCTTCTGGACAGAATCCGGGTTCGGGAGACAAGCAGGAGTCGCCACGCCCCCGCGGAACCTGGTCTGCGTGGCCGCCGATCCCATCGCCCTCGCCCCGGATACCGAGCTCGCCGAGCTGATCGACGACTTCCTGGCGTCGCAGCTCTCGACGCGCACGCGCGAGAGCTACGCCGGCGACCTGGTGATCTTCCTGCGCTGGATCGGCGACCGCGGCAAGCACCCGCGCGACGTCGCCCGTCCGGACGTCGACCGCTACCGCAACTGGCTGGCCGAGCCGGTCGGTCCCGACGGCAAGCCCGCCACCAACGGCCGCCCGCGGTACGCGCCGGCGACCGTGGCGCGCAAGCTGTCCGCGGTGCGGGCGTTCTACAACTACCTCACCGAGCGCCGCGTGATCCCTGGCTCGCCGGCCGCCGGCGTCAAGGGCCCGCGGCTGCGGCGCGAGCCGCGCGGGCGGGCGATCACCGACGAGCAGGTCCGGCGGCTGCTCGCCACGGCGGCCGAGCGCGGGCACGAGACCGACGCGATGGTCTGCCTGCTGGTGCTCAACGGGCTGCGGGTGTCGGAGGTCTGCGCGGCCGACATCGAGCACCTCCGCCGCGAGCCCGGCGGCGGGCACTCGCTGGTCGTGCGCGGCAAGGGCGGCAAGGAGGTCGAGGTCGCGCTCAACGACCGCACCGAGCGCGCCGTCCTGCAGACGATCGGCGCGCGCACGCAGGGCCCGATCTTCCGCCGCCAGGACGGCCGCCGGCTGCGCGGCGGCTCGCCCGCCCCGCGGGTCCCCTACAACCGCCAGGCCGTCTACCGGCTGCTCGGCGAGCTGGCCGCCCAGGCCGGGATCGTCGGCGACGAGGACGGCCAGGTCGACGGCGTGAGCCCCCACAAGCTGCGCCACACGTTCGTGACGATGCTGCTCGATCGCGGCGTGCCGCTGGTCGCGGTGCAAGACGCGGCCCGCCACTCCTCCAGCGACACGACCCGGCTCTACGACCGGGCGCGCGCCGCCTGGCGCGAGCACCCGACCCACAAGCTCGATTTCTAGGAGTCCGTTCGCCTGGCTCGCCACGGCGGTCGCGATCGGCACCTCCGCCCTGGCCTGCTAGACCGGACGGCGGATGCCACGGCTGTTCACGATCGGCTACGAGCGCCTGCTCCCGCCCGAGCTCGTCAACGAGCTGCGCGTCGCCGGCGTCGAGCGGCTGATCGACGTCCGCTACCGCGCGCAGTCCCGCCGCCCCGGGATGTCGAAGACCCGCCTCTCCGAGCTGCTCGCCGACCACGGGATCGCCTACGAGCACCGGCGCGCGCTCGGCACGCCGCCCGACATCCGCTGGTTCTTCAAGAACAAGCGCGAGGCCGAGGGCCGCGACGCCTTCCGCACGCACATCGAAGAGAACGCGTCCGAGGAGCTCGACGCGCTCGCCGCGGAGCTCGACCACGCGCCCGCCACGGTGCTCATGTGCCTCGAAGCCGAGCCCGAAGGCTGCCACCGGCGCGTCCTCGCCGAGCAGCTGCGCACCAGGCGCCCGGACCTCGAGGTCGTCGACCTCTAGCCCCCGCGGGCGGCGCGGACGTGCTTCTCGATCGTCGCGGCGGTGTGCGGGCGCAGGTCGGCGAACGTGTGGCGGCGGCCGCTGGTCATCTTCAGCTGCAGGGTCGCCACCTTCCGGCGGGGCCGCCGGGAGCGGAGCGCGACCTCGGCCACGTCGCGCAGCGGTGCGGCGCGCACGCGCGCGACCGGCGCGTCGTCGAGCAGCCACAGCAGGCGGCGGTCGGTGAGCGCGAGGATGGTCCGCGGGCTCGCCCAGGTGCTTGCGGGGGTCACCAGCCGGACACTCTCGCCGGCCGCGAGCGCCTCGAGCAGCTCGGGCCCGAGCGCCCGTCGCACCGCGGGCGTGAGCCCGGCGCCCTTCGACCGAGCCGGTGCCGCGGCGGGCCGCGGGCGGAGCGCCTGCGCCTCCCCCGCCCGCAGCAACTCGTAGGCCACGTTGATCTCGGCCATCCGCTCCTCCCCCGCCTCGCCGCGCCGGTCCGGGTGCCAGGCCTTCGCCAGGTCGCGGTAGGCGGCGGCGACCTCGTCGGCCGAGGCGCCGGGCGTCACGCCGAGCACGGAGAACGGATCCACCGCCTCCATTGTGGCCGAGGCCTGACTACAGTCGGCCCGTGGAAGTCAGCCCGGACGACCAGGCGCTGGCCGCCGCCGCCCTCGTCGAGGGGCTGCGAGCGGACGCGCCGATCGGCTTCGCCGTGCACGACGAGCAGCTGCGCTTCCAGCTCGTCTCGCATTCGCTCGCGGAGATGAACGGCCGCCCGCCCGCCGAGCACCTCGGCCTGCGCGTGACCGACATCCTGCCGCCCGAGGTCGCCGGTCCCGCCGAGGCCATGCTGGCGGAGGTGCTCGACACGGGCGAGGCCCGGACGGGGATCGAGATCGACGGCACCACGCCAGGGACCCGCGGCGAAGCCCGGTCCTGGGTGGCCGGCTTCTACCCCATGTCCGTCGGCGAGCGCCGGCACGTCGGCGTGGTCGTCGTCGACATCACCGACCGCCGCCGCGCCCAGGAGGCCCTGCGCGAGAGCGAGACGGAGCTGTCGGGCGCCCAGCGGATGGCCGGCGTCGGCTGGTGGACCTGGACGGCGACCCCGGAGACCGTCGTCTACGCGCCCGAGCTGCTGGACCTCATGGGCCGCGACCCGGCGCTCGGCGGCACGCCGCAGTCGCGGGACCAGCTCGTGATGGCCGAGCCGAGCGAGCTCGACTCCGTACGCGAGGACGCGCTGGCCTCGCTCGCGACGGGGCGGCCGTTCTTCCGCCGCTTCCGCGCCCGCCACGCCGACGGCCGGCTGCGCCTGCTGGAGGCGCGCGCCGACGTCGTCCACGACGCCGGCGGCAACCCCGTCGGCCTGCAGGGCTTCGTCCAGGACGTCACGGAGCTCGCTCGCGCCGAGCAGCGCCAGCGCGCGATCGCCGCGCTCGGCCATCACGCGCTCGAGGGCCGCGACCTCGACGCGCTGCTCCAGCACGCCGTGGACGCGGTCGGGCGCGAGTTCGGCACCGACGGCGTCGCCGCGCTCGAGCTCCTCCCCGGCGGCCAGCGGGCGCTCGTGCGCGCCCTGTCGGGTCTCGAGACGACCGAGGAGGCGCCCGTGATCCCGGTCCATCCCGGCGGCATCGTCGAGCGCGCGCTGAGGCGCCGCGAAGCCGTCGTGGTCGGCGACCTGCTCGGCGACACCGACCTCGAGATGACGCCGCTCGAGCGCGAGACCGGCGTCCGCAGCGCCGCCGTGGTCGTCATCGACGGCCGCCAGCACCCGTTCGGCGTGCTGGGCGCGATGTCCGAGCGGCCGGACCACTTCAGCCACGAGGACAGCGCGTTCCTGACGGCGATCGCGAACGTGCTCGCCGACGCGGTCGAGCGCCGCGCCGCCGAGGCCGAGATCGCCGAGATCTCCGCCGCCCGCGGCCGCCTCGTGGCGCAGGCCATCGACGCGGAGGACCGCGCCCGCCGCAGCATCTCCGAGGCCCTGCACGACGGCGCGCTGCAGGAGCTGCTGGCCGTGCGCAACGAGCTGTTCGCGATGACCGGCCGCGGCGGCGACGACGCCGCGCTCGCCGCGACGCAGGAGCGCCTCACCGCGATCGTCGTCCGGCTGCGCGACGTGATGAGCGCCCTCCACCCCACGATGCTCCAGTACGGCGGCCTGGAGGCGGCGCTGCTGGCGGTCGTCGAGCAGGAGCGCGGCGCCGGCGAGTTCGAGGCGCACGTGACCGTGGACCCGGCCGCCGCGGGCCTGCGCGACGAGCTGCTGCTCTCGCTCGCGCGCGAGCTGCTGGCCAATGCCTCTCGCCACTCGCGCGCGGACCGCGTCGACGTCGGCGTGCACAAGGAGCCGGATGCGATCCTGCTCCGCGTCAGCGACGACGGCGTCGGCTTCGCCCCCGGGCGGGTCGAGCAGGCGCTCGCCGGCGGCGCGATCGGCATCGCGTCGTGCCGCGAGCGCGCCGAGGCGGTCGGCGGGATCCTGACCGTGCGATCCGCGCCCGGAGCGGGGACCCTCGCGCTGGCCCGGATTCCGCTCGCCGCGAATCCGGTGGGCGCCGACCGGGTAGGAATCTCCCATCTTGATGAGGAGTCCGATCGGGCATGATCGCCTGGTGCTCAACGGTTCCGGGACCGGCGCTCTGACGCGCCGGGTATACATCGCCGACGACCACGAGGGCTATCGCTCCGGGGTCGCGCGACTGGTCGCCGAGCACCCTGCCCTCGAAGTCGTGGGACAGGCCGCCGACGGCGAGCAGGCGCTCGCCGGGATCCTCGACTGCCAGCCCGACGTCGCGCTGCTCGACGTGCGGATGCCCGGCATCAACGGGATCGAGGTCTGCCGCCGGCTGCAGGCGATCGGCACGGCCCAGAACGTCCGCGTCGTGCTGATCACGGGCACGCCCGACCCCGTCCTGAGCACCCAGGCGGCCGAGGCCGGCGCCGTCGCGCTGCTGGGCAAGGAGACGCCGCCCAACACGATCGCGGCGCAGCTGCTGGCGGCGGCCGAGGGCCGCGTCGGCTGGTCCGTGGAGTGAGCGGGCCGGCCGGCGACGTCGCGGCCGCGCTGATCGACGCCCTCCAGCCCGGCTCGGGGATCGGCGTCGCCATCCACGACGAGGACCTGCGCGTCCTCGTCATCTCCCCCTCGCTGGCCGAGCTCTCGGGCACCGCGCCCGGCGCGCAGCTCGGCCGCCGGCTGACGGAGGCGCTGCCGGGCGAGGTCGGCGAGGTCGCGGAGGCCTCGCTGCGGGCCGTCGCCGCCTCCCGCGAGCCCCTGCTGCGCCTGGAGCCGGCCGTGGAGGCCGGCCGCCAGCGCGGCTGGCTGATCCACGTCTACCCGGTCGAGTACGGCGGCCGCGAGCTCGTGGCGGTGATCGCGCTCGACGTCACGGAGAGCCGGCGCGCCCACGAGGTGCTGCAGCTCACACGCGAGCGGCTGGCCACGGCCCAGCGGATGGCCCGCGTGGGCTCGTGGAGCTGGGACGTGAAGGGCGACCGCTGGCAGTGGTCGGACGAGCTCTACCGGATCGCCGGCCTCAGCCCGGCCGGCTCCCCGCCGGACCTGCGAACCCTTCTGCGCTCGATCCCCGAGGATCACCAGGACGCCTTCATGGCGATCACCGCCAAGGCCCTCCGCGACGGGCTCCCCTACGAGATCCGCTTCCCGGTCGTGTTGCCCGACGGCCGCCGCCGCATCGTGCGCGGGCGCGGCGTGCCCGTCCGCGGCGAGAGCGGCGCGGTGGAGCGCATCCACGGCTACGCGCAGGACGTGACGGAGCTCGCCCGGGCGGAGAGCCAGCAGCGCGCCGCGGCCGGGCTCGGCCGGCTCGCGCTCAGCGGCGTGACGTTCGAGGTGCTGCTGCGCGAGGCCGCCGACACCGCCGCCCGCGAGCTCGGCCTGGACTTCGCCGGCGTCGCGCAGCGGCGGGAGGAGGGCGGCCCGCTCGTCGTGACCGCGCTCAGCGGTGGCGGCACGCCCGCCGGCCGCGTCGGCCAGGACGTCGGCGAGGCATCCTTGAGCGACCGCGTCATCCGCAGCGGCGAGACGGTGATCGTCGACGACTGGGCCGCGGACCCCGACCTGCCGCGGCCGGTGCTGAGCACGGAGCTGGGCGTGCGCAGCAGCGTCGCGGTCCCGATCGGCCCGCGCGAGGCGCCGATCGGCGTGATCTCGGGCCACTCCTCCTCCCCCGGGCGCGTGAGCGCCGACGACGCCGCGTTCATGGTCGCGGTCGCCAACGTGCTCGCGTCGGCCTCCACCCGGCTGGGCTCGGAGGCGGAGGTGGCCGCGCAGTCGGAGGCGCGCGGGCGGCTGGTGGCGCTCGCGCTCGACGCGGAGGACCGCGCGCGCCGCGGCATCTCGGAGGCGCTGCACGACGGCCCGCTGCAGGACCTGCTGGCGCTCGGCCACGACATCGCGCGCCTGCAACCCGCGGCCGACGGCGATGACGAGCACCTCCGCCGCGTTCGCGACGGCCTCGCGCGCGCGGTCACGCAGATCCGCGACGTGATGCTCGACCTGCACCCCGTCCAGCTGCAGGTCGGCGGGCTGGAGTCGGCCCTGAGCGCGATCTGCGCGCAGCATGCTGCGTCGGCCGGCTACGACTGCTCCGTCGCGATCGACCCCGCCGCGGCCGGCCGCCGCGACGAGCTCGTGCTCTCATTGGGTCGCGAGCTGCTGCGCAACGCCGCCAAGCACGCCGGGGCGAGCCGGGTCGACGTCCTGGTCGGGCTCGAGGCGGGCGCCGTGCGGCTCGAGGTCATCGACGACGGCCAGGGCATCGCCCCGGACCGGCTGGCCGCGGCGCTCGGTGAGGGCCACATCGGGCTGGCCTCCAGCCGCGAGCGCGCGGAGGCGATCGGCGGCGCCTTCCGGGTCGGCGCGCGCGACGACGGCCGGCCCGGGACCCAAGCGGTCGCGCTGCTCCCGTGAACCGCGGCGCTCCCCCGCCTAGCGCGCCAGCGCGCCGGCCACCTCGCGCCACCAGGCCCGCTCGCCGGAGCCCTCCGCGCGCGCCAGGCGGCGGCGGACCACCTGCTGCAACTCGCCGGCCGGGCCGATCGCCAGCAGCGGTCCCGTGATCGCGTAGCGGCCGTCGTCGAGCAGCACGAGCGCGCCCGGCTCGTCGCGCCGCGTGCGCAGCTGGTCGACGACGATCTTGCCCCCGATCACGGTCGGCCGCGACATGTCCCCGTCGTCCTCCTGCCACGGGCGCACCGTGGTCACCGACGGGCGGCTGCGCGGCTTGGGACGCGGCCGCTCGCGCACGCCGAGTGGGCCCGTGCGCCAGCGCTTGAGCAGCTCGCGGAACTCCACCGCCGCCTCCTGGCGGACGATCACGTGCAGCTGGTCGCCGGCCTCGACGACGGTCGAGCCGCGCGGCGGGATCGCCCGCTCGCCGCGCACCATCACGTTCAGCAGCGCCTCGCGCGGCAGCCCGAGCTCGCGCACCGCGTGGCCGACCACGGCGTCGCCGTCGCGGACGGGGAACTGGATCACCTCCGCCCCGAGCCGGTTGAGCAGGACGGGCTCCACGAGCGGCGCCGGGATCGCGGCCTCGTCGGACTGCACCCCGAGCAGCCGTGCGAGCGGCTCGATCGTGGCGCCCTGGAGCACGGTCGAGAGCAGCACGACGAAGAACGTGACGTTGAAGATCGTCAGCCCGCCGTCGATCCCCTCCGTCACCGCGAAGGTGGCGAACACGACGGGGATCGCGCCGCGCAAGCCGGCCCAGCCGAGCACGATCCGCTCCCCCACGCTGAACCCCTGGCCGACGGTGACGAGCAGCGTCGCCAGCGGGCGCGCGAACACCGCGGTGGCGACCGCGATCGCCGTGCCCTCGAGCGCGATGTCGCCGAGGTCGTCCGGGAACACGAGCAGGCCGAGGATCAGGAACAGCGCGAGCTGCGCGATCCAGGCCATGCCGTCGTGGAAGGTGACGATCGTCCGCCGCGCTGGCGTGGTCGCCGTGCCGAGGACCAGGCCGGCGAGGTAGACCGCCAGGAAGCCCGAGCCGTGCAGCGTGTCGGCCGCGCCGTAGGCGAGCGCGGCCGTGGCGATCGAGGCGACGGGGTACAGGCCGGCGGACGGCAGGCGCACGTTGCGCATCCACAGCACCGACACGGCGCCGATCGCCAGCCCCACCACCAGGCCGATCGAGAGCTCCTCGACAGCGAGCAGGAGCGCGTCCGGCAGGCCGAAGGACGAGTCCTGGATCGCCTCGATGCAGCCGATCACGAGCAGGATCGCGATCGGGTCGTTGATGCCCGACTCGCCCTCCAGCGTGCGCGCGAGGCGGCGCCGCAGCGTTGACCCGCGCAGCACCGCGAACACGGCCGCGGCATCGGTCGCGGCCACGGTCGAGCCCAGCAGCAGCGCCGGCAGCGGGTCGAGGTCGAGGATCAGCGCGGCCGCGACGGCGGTCAGGGCAGCGGTGCCGAGCGTGCCGAGCGTGGCGAGGATGATCGACGTCTTCAGCACGGGCCGGATCTCCTCGAACCCGCTCGAGAGCCCACCCTCGAAGAGGATCAGCGCCACGGCGACGATGCCCGCCTGGCGGGCCAGCTCGAAGTCGTCGAAGTCGATCCAGCCGAGCCCGTCGGTGCCGATCAGCATCCCTAGGCCGAGCACCAGCACGAGGCCGGGCAGGCGCAGGCGGCCCGCCGCGAGGGAGGCCACGAGACCCGCCGCCAGCAGGAGGCCGGTGAACAGGAGGAGCCGACCCTCGTCCAAGTCTGAGATCCTGCCCTAAATGAGAGTCCTGGGCGTTCGGCATCCCGGCGGTGGCACCTGCGGCCTGCTCGCGGAGCGCTGCGAGCTCGACGGCCACGAGCTCGTGGAGTGGATCCCGGGCGCCGGCGAGCCGATCCCCGCCGCGCTCGCCGAGCTCGACGCGATCGCCGTGTTCGGCGGTGGGATGAACGTGCGCGACGCGGATCGGCTGCCGTGGATGCGGGCGGAGATCGAGCTGCTGCGCGACGCGCTGCAGGACGGCATCCCCGTCCTCGGCGTCTGCCTCGGCGCGCAGCTGCTGGCGACCGCGGCCGCCGCGGAGGTGCGCCGCAGCCCGTCGCCCGAGATCGGCTGGTTCGACGTCGCGCGCACGGAGGAGGGCGAGCGCGACCCGCTGCTGGGCGAGCTGCCGCAGCGCTTCCTCGCTTACGAGTGGCACTCCTACGCGTTCGCGCTCCCGGCCGGCTCGGTCGAGCTGGCGCGCAGCGCCGCCTGCCCGCAGGCGTTCCGGCTCGGCGAGCAGGCGTGGGGCGTGCAGTTCCACCCCGAGGTCGTGCCGGAGATCGTGCGCGAGTGGGCGCTGGACTACCGCAGCGACCCGGACGCGATCGCGATGGGCTTCGACCCGCCCGCGCACATCGCCGAGGCGGAGGAGCGGCTGCCCGCCTGGATGGAGATCGGGCGCACGCTCTTCGACGCGTTCCTCACAGCAGCGTCTGCTGCGCCTCGGGCTCCGCTGGCGGCGGTGGCTCGATCAGCTCCGGACCCTCCACGCCGGCGCGGTTGACGGCCGGGTTGGCCGGCCGCGCCGTCGTGCGCGCGGCCGCCAGCGGCGCGAGCAGCTCGGCGTCATCGGCGCCCGCCAGCCACGCGGCCTCCTCGTCCGGGCCGGCGAGCACCACCGGCATCCGGTCGTGGACCGGCGCGCAGACCTCGTTGGCGGCCGTGGTGAGGATCGTCGCCGAGGTGATCCAGTCCTCGCCGATCCTGGCGAACCCGAACAGGCCGGCGAACGCGAACGGCTCGCCGTCGTCGACCGTGTAGCGGAACGGGACGCGCGGCTGCTTGGGGTTCTCGGAGCGCAGCCACTCGTACCAGCCGTCGGCGACCACGAGGCAGCGCCGGTCAGGTCGCGCGTAGAGGTCCGCGAACGGCTTCTTGGACGCGACCGTCTCGCTGCGGGCGTTGATCGGCTCGCGCTGCTTGCCGAGCTGCGTCGCCCAGCCGGGCACGAGGCCCCAGCGTGCGGCGCGCATCGTCCGCTCGCCCTCCTTCTCGGAGACGACCGCGATCTGCTCGGTCGGGCAGACGTTGAAGCGCCCGAGCACGGCGTCGTCGGGGTCCATCGACACGTCGAAGCGCTGCGCGATCCCGTGGCCGTCGATCTTCGTCAGCGTGAAGCGCCCGCACATGCCATAGAGGCTAGAGCGCCACCAGGGCGACGCCGAACGCCATCAGCCCCGCGCCGGCGACCGCGTCGGCCAGCCGGATCGCGCGGGCGCCGACCGACCGCCGCGCCGTCGCGGTGCCGACGGCGAGCAGCGTGACCCAGCAGAGGCTGCCCAGGCCGACGCCGGCCGCCAGCAGCGCGGGGGCGTCGGCCGCCCCGCCGGCGGCCGCGAAGATCGCCGCCCAGGACGCGATCGTGGCCGGGTTCGACGCGGTCGCGGCGACGGAGGTCGCGAACGCGCGCCGCGGGGAGGCGGCCTCGCCGGCTCGCGCCTCGGCCGGACGCGCGCGGATCGCGTCGCGCAGCGTGCGCGCCCCGAGCGCGAGCAGGACGGCCGCCCCGAGGAGCGAGAACGCCGTCTTCAGGCCGTCGATGCTCAGCAGCGACGCCGCGCCCGCGGCCCCGGCGGCCGCGTAGACGGCGTCGACGAGCGCGATGCCGGCGCCGATCGACAGCCCGACCCGCCAGCCGGCGCGCAGCGTCGAGCGCACGAGGAAGAGCGACATCGGGCCGAGCTGCAGCGCGACGAGGAACCCGAGACCGAATCCGACCGATAGAGCGTGCATGGCCGTGGGATATCCGCGACACTGCACGCCCCGCAAGCCGCTCCGGCGCACGACTGCGAGATCCGTGGCCCTCGACCCGATCGACAGCGAGATCCTCAGGCTCCTCCGCGAGGACGGGCGCCTGTCCTGGCGCAACCTGGGCGCGGCGGTCGGCCTCAGCGCCAACGCCGCGGCGGACCGCGTGCGGCGGCTGCGCCAGGCCGGTGTCATCACCGGCTTCGTCGCGCTGGTCGACCCGGCGTCGGGCGGCCGGCAGCTCGAGGCGCTGGTCGGCGTCACGCTGCGGCGCGGTGTCGACTCCGACGCCTTCGCGGTCGCCGCGTCGCGGCTCGACGCGGTGGTCGAGGTGCTGCACCTCAGCGGCGCGCCGGACTATCAGCTGCGCGTCGCCTGCCGCGACACGGCGGAGCTCGACGTCCTGTTGCGCGCCCTGCGCAACCGGCTCGGGGCCCACGACACCGAGACGACGATCGTCCTGCGCGCGGGCCCGCCGGAGGCTTAGCGGAGGGCGCGGGCCAGCAGGGCGTCGAGCGCGCGGTCGGGCAGCACGCGGGCGAGCGCGGCCAGGCCCCGGGCATCGCGGCCGACCACGTAGCGGGCGCGCGGCCGGCGCGCCTGGAGCGCGCGGCCGACCACCTCGGCCACGGCCTCGGGCGGCAGGCCTTCACGCGCGCGGCGCTCGCTCTCCCGCAGCATGCCGGCGATCGGGCCCTCGTAGCGCCGGCGCGCGTCGGCGGGCATCGCCGCGATCAACTCGTCGGCCGCTTCGCGGCTCTTGTCCCATACGGGGGTCGCGATGACGCCGGGCTCGACCGTCACGACGTGGACCCCGTGCGGGCCGACCTCGCGCCTCAGCGCGTCGCCGACGGCCTCGAGCGCGAACTTCGAGGCCGAGTACGGGGCGACGAGCGGCAACGACACCCGGCCGCTGATCGAGGAGATGTTCACGACCCGCCCGCGAGCGGCCAGCAGCGCGGGCAGCAGCGCCCGGATGAGCGCGATCGGCCCGATCAGGTTGACCTCGAGCTGGCGCCGCCAGTCCTCGTCGGCCACGACCTCGACCGGGCCGTTGACCGCGATGCCGGCGTTGTTGACGAGCGCGTCCAGCGAGCCGCCGACCCGCTCCGCCGCCGCGGCGAGGTCGCGCTCGGAGGTGACGTCGAGCACGAGCGGCTCGAGGCCCGGCGGCGCGTCTTGCGCCCGGCGCACCCCGGCCAGCACCTCGAACCCGCGCGACGCGAGATGGAGCGCGGTCGCCCGGCCGATCCCGCTGGAGGTGCCGGTGACGAGGGCGAGGCTCAAGCGGTCTCGATCGCGGCGGCATCCTCCAGCCCGAGCTGCTCGATCGCCATCTCGCGCAGCTTGAACTTCTGGACCTTGCCGGTGACGGTCATCGGGAACTCGTCGACGGTCGCGACGTAGCGCGGGACCTTGTGGCGGGCGATCCGGCCCTCGCAGAACTCCGCGATCGCGTCGCGGTCGAGCTCGGCGTCGCCGCGCGGCACGATCCAGGCCATCAGCTCCTCGCCGTAGCGCTGGTCCGGCACGCCCACCACCTGCACGTCGGCGACGTCCGGGTGGCCGTAGAGGAACTCCTCGACCTCGCGCGGGTAGAGGTTCTCGCCGCCGCGGATGACCATGTCCTTGATGCGCCCGACGATCCGCAGGTAGTCGTCCTCGTCCATCACCGCGAGGTCGCCCGTGTGCATCCAGCGCGCGCGATCGAGCACCTCGCCGGTCTTCTCCGGCTCGTTCCAATATCCGAGCATCACGGAGTAGCCGCGGGTGCACAGCTCGCCGGGCTGCTCGCGCCCGACGACGTGGCCCGTCTCGGGGTCGACGACCTTGATCTCCACGTGCGGGTGGATGCGCCCGACCGTGCCGACGCGCTTGTCGAGCGGGTCGTCGGCGCCGGTCTGGGTCGACACCGGGGAGGTCTCCGTCATGCCGTAGCAGATGGTCACCTCCTCCATGTGCATCTCGTCGACGACGCGGCGCATCGTCTCGATCGGGCACGGCGATCCGGCCATGATCCCCGTGCGCAGGCTCGACAGGTCGAACTCGCCGAAGCGCGGGTGATCAAGCTCCGCGATGAACATGGTCGGCACGCCGTAGAGCGAGGTGCAGCGCTCCTCCTGCACGGCGGTCAGCGTCGCCTCGGGGTCGAACGCGGCCTCGGGGATCACCATGCACGCGCCGTGGGTGGTGCAGCCGAGGTTGCCCATGACCATGCCGAAGCAGTGGTAGAAGGGCACGGGGATGCACACGCGGTCGGCCTCCGTGTAGCGGCAGCCCTCGGCCACGAAGTAGCCGTTGTTGAGGATGTTGTCGTGGCTGAGCGTGGCGCCCTTGGGGAAGCCCGTGGTGCCGCTGGTGTACTGGATGTTGATCGCGTCGTCGAAATTGATATCCGGCCCCACCCACCCCCGCTCGACGGCCGCGTCGGTGCCGGCCGCCAGCGCCTCCCACTCGGGCGAGCCGAGCAGCACCACGCGCTCGAGCTCGGGCAGCTCACCGCGGACCGACTCGATCATCGCCGCGTAGTCGGAGGTCTTGAACGCCGGGGCGGCGATCAGCGCGCGGCAGCCGGACTGGCGCAGCGCGTACTCCAGCTCGGAGGTGCGGTAGGCGGGGTTGATGTTGACCAGCACGATCCCGGCCTTCGCCGTCGCGTACTGGACCAGCACCCACTCGGCGCAGTTCGGGCTCCAGATCCCGAGCCGGTCTCCGGGCTCGAGCCCGCCGGCGAGCAGCGCGCGGGCGAGGCGGTCGACGGCCTCCCCCAGCTCCGCGTACGTGTAGCGGACGCTCTGGTGGCAGGAGACGAGCGCCTCGCGCTCGCCCCAGCGCTCGACGGCGCGGTCGAGGTTCTCGCCGATGGTCTGCCCCAGCAGCGGCGTCCCGGAAGCGCCGTGGACATAGGATGGCCGCACCTCTTCTCCTTCCCTCGGCAAGGAGCGTATCGCCATGGCAGACCACATCTCCCACCTGCGCCTGGTCTCGATCCCGGTCGCCGACGTCGACCGCGCGAAGGCGTTCTACATCGACGTGCTCGGCTTCGAGGAGCGCTTCGACGGCCCGTTCGGCGAGGGCATGCGGTGGGTGGAGCTGGCGCCGCCCGGCTCGCAGGCGACGATCGCGCTCGTCACGTGGTTCGACCAGATGCCGCCCGGGAGCGTGACGGGGCTGGTGCTGGACACGCCGGACGCGCGCAGCGCCCACGAGGCCCTGGGCGAGCGCGGGGTGGAGTTCACGGGCGAGGTGCGCGAGGACCCGTGGGGCATCTCGGCCTCGTTCGTCGACCCGGACGGCAACGGCTGGGTGCTGATGCAGGCGCCGGCGCTCTAGGCGGCGGGGGCGCGGCGCTGCGTGGACGGCGGGATCGCCGTCTGCGGCGCGAGCTTCTCGCCGTCCCAGCGGAACAGCACGCGCGCCTTCTCGCCCGTCGGGCAGCACGGCCGGTCGTCCTCGGCGAACAGCCGGTAGGAGAGCGCTACGGAGCGGTTGCCCGCGCGCACCACGTCGATCGCGGCGCTGTCGTCGGCGGCGTCGTTGCCCAGGTAGGTCGTGCCGTTGAAGAAGAACGCGCGGCGGCCGCCCTCCCCCTTGCCGATCAGCACGCGCAGGTCGGCGTCGGGGCGGTAGCTCTCGAGGCCGACGGGCCGGTAGCCGAGCTCGCCGAGCGTCGCCACGGCGGCGGCCCGCTGGCGGCGCTCGGCCCGCGTGAGCTTCGGCTTGGCCTTCTCCTTCTTCGCCGTCTGCTGCTTCGCGGCCGGCGCCGGCGTGGCCGCGGGCGCCTCGGTCACCACGCCTCGCTCGCCGCGCTCGGCGTAGATGCTCAGCAGCGCCCAGGCGAAGATCGCCAGCAGCGCGCTCGTGGCGGTGACCCCCATCACCCGCATGCCCCACAGCCGGATGCCTCTCCGGCGTGGCGGCAACCGTACCCGTGCAGCGCTCACGTTCGCGATGGTGGCGTATGTCACGAAGGCCGTCAACCGGCCTGGACCGATGACGGACTTCCTGCAGGTCAGCCGCGTGACAGCTGGGCCGCGCCGGCCAGCAGCGCGGCGCTGAGCGCCACCGCGGCGCCGGCCGCGATGCCGAGGTGGAACGACAGCACGAGCCCGGCGACGCCCGCGAGCGCCGCGGTCGCGGCGGCCACGGCGAGCGCGGCGGGCAGGCGGCCGGCGAGCCGCAGCGCGGCGGCGCCGGGCGCGACGATCAGCGCCACCAGCAGCAGGCTGCCGAGCGCGGGCGCGGCCGCCACCGTCGCGACGGCGAGCAGCACGAGCACCGCCAGCTCCCAGCGCGCCGGCACCGCGCCGAGCGAGCGGGCGGCCGAGCGGTCGAACGCGCCGGCGCTCAGCCGCCGGTGCGCGAGCGCGAGCGCCACGGCGATCAGCGCCGCCAACCCGGCGGCGACCGCGACGTCGCCGCGGCTCGCGCCGAGCAGGTCGCCGAACAGCAGCTCCTGCAGCCGCGGGGGCGCCTCGGGCGAGAGCGCCAGCAGCGCGCCGAGCCCGAACAGCGCCGACACCGCGACCGCCACGCCCGTGTCGCCGCCGAGGCGCTCGTCGCGCCCGGCCAGCGCGATCGCCGCCGCCGCCAGCAGGACCCCGCCCGCCGCGCCGAGCACGAGCGGCGCGCCGGCCAGCGCGGCCAGCACGAGCCCGGGCAGCATGCCGTGCGACATCGACTCGGCCGCGTAGCTCTGGCGGTAGAGCAGGATCCAGACGCCGAGCGGCCCGCAGGCCAGCGAGAGCGCGAGCACCTCCAGCAGCGCGCGCTGCGTGAAGCCGTCCTGGAACGGGTCGGTGAGCCAGGCGAGCATCAGTGGTGGTGGTCGTGGTGGCCGACGTTGACGGCCGAGCCGCCGCCCTCGAGCACGACCAGCTCGTCGCCGTAGGTCTCCTGCAGCACGGAGGCGCTCAGCACGGCGGCGGGCGCGCCGAACGCGACCTGGCGGCGGTGCAGGCACAGCACGCGGTCGAAGCGGCGCGCCTGCTCGACGTCGTGGGTCGCGACGAGCAGCGCCTTGCCCTCGTCGCGCAGCCCGCGCAGCACGGCCTCGATGCGGGCGGCGCTCGGCGCGTCGACCCCGGACAGCGGCTCGTCGAGCAGCAGCACGGGCGCATCCTGCACGAGCGCTCTGGCGATCAGCACGCGCTGGCGCTGGCCGCCCGAGAGCGTGCCGAAGCGGGTGCGGGCATGGTCGGCGAGCCCCACGCGTTCGAGCGCGGCGCGCGCCGTGTCGCGCTCGGCGCGCCCGAGCCGGCGGTAGAACGGCGTGCGGCGGTAGGCGCCCATCAGCGCGACGTCGAGCGCGCTGACCGGGAAGTCCAGCCGCGCCTCGTCGGTCTGCGGCACGTACGCGGGCGGCCCGACCAGCTCGACGTGCCCGCGGCGGCGCGGCAGCTCGCCGAGCAGGGCGCGGAACAGCGTCGTCTTGCCGCCGCCGTTGGGGCCGATCACGCCGGCCACCTCCCCGCCCTCGAGCGCGAAGGAGACGGCCTCGATCGCGTCGCGGCCGGGCGCATAGCCGCCGCTCAGCTTCTCGACGTGGACGTGGCTCACCGGCTCACCGCCGCCGTCAGCGCGAAGACGGCGCCGCCCAGCACCGCCATCACCGGGCCCGGGCCGATGTCCAGCCCGTCCGCGATCACCAGCGCCGTCAGGCCCTCCGCGGCGGCCAGCGCGGCCGTGCCGAGCTGCAGCGTGCGCACGTCGGGGGCCACGAGCCGCACGGTCGCTGCGGGCACCACGAGCACGACGGCGACGAGCAGCGCGCCGACCGCGTCGAGCGAGACCACCACGGCGACGGCCGCCGCCGCCAGCAGCACGCGGTCCGCCAGCGCCGTGCGCACGCCGAGGGCGCGGGCGCTGCCCGGGTCGAAGCCCGTGGCCAGCCACGCGCGGTGCATCGCCCAGTGCGCGAGCAGCGCCGCGACCACCGCGCCGGCGGTCAGCGCCACGTCGCGCTCGCTGAGCCCGATCAGCGTCCCGAACAGGAGCTGGTCGACGCCGGCGGGCGACTCATAGACGTCGGAGGCGAGGATCGTGCCGGCCGCCAGCGAGGCCACGAGCAGCAGGCCCGTGGCCGCGCCGGCGTCCAGGCGGCGCGAGCGCGAGAGCCGCTCCAGGCCGGCGCCGAAGCCGAGCGCCGCCGCCAGCGCGGTGAGCTGCGGCGCGACGCCCCAGGGCGCGGCCACGACCAGGCCGGGGAACGTGGCCGTGCCGACCGCGTGCGTGTAGAAGGCGAGCCGGCGCAGCACGATCCAGGAGCCGAGCACCCCGGCGAGCACGGCCAGCAGCACGAGCTCGACGATCGCGCGCTGCACGTAGGGCGCGTCGAGGATCAGCGCGGGAACGAGCACGACTTCCCCGTCAGCCCCTCGACGATCGCGGCGGTGTTGGCGCGGATCGAGCCCTCGTAGGTCGCGCCGCTCGAGCCCTCGGGCCCGAGCGAGTCGGCCCACAGCGGGCGGCCGACGCGCGCGCCCGTCTCCTGCGCGATCGCGTCCTCGACGCTCGCGTTGACCGAGCTCTCGGCGAAGATCGCCTTCACGCGCTCGCGGCGGATCGTGTCGACGAGGTCCGCCAGGTCGCCCGCCGACGCCTGCGCCTGCGTGGACAGCGACGGGATCACGGCGCCGACGACGCGCAGGCCGTAGCGGCGCGCGTAGTAGCCGAGCGCGTCGTGGGTGGTCACGAGCGTGCGCTCGCCCGTCGGGATCTGGTCGATGCAGCGGCGCACGGCGGCGTCGAGCGTGCGCAGGCGCTGCACGCTGCGCCCGGCGTTGGCCCGGTAGGCGCTCGCGTTCGCCGGGTCGGCCTTCGCGAGCGCGGCGCCGATCGCGGTCACGGCGGCCTCGGCGCGGATCGGGTCCTGCCACCAGTGCGGGTCCTCCCCCTCGGTGCCGGCCCGTTCGAGCAGGTCCAGCACCGGCGCGTCGGCGCCCGCGCTGTCGATCGCGCCGCCGAGCCACTCGTCGAGGTCCCCGCCCGAGCGGACGACGAGGGTCGCGCGGGCGAGCGCCTTCACGTCGCCGGGCCGCACCTCGTAGTCGTGCGGGTCGCTGTTGGGCGCGAGGATGCCCCGCACCTCGGCGCGGTCGCCGGCCACGCCGCGGGCGAGGTCGGCCGCCTGCGTGGTGGTCGCCACGACGGTCGGGCGGCCGTCTCCCCCATCGGAGCCGCAGCCCGCGAGCAGCGCCGCGGCGGCGATGAAGAGCAAGGCGTTGCGCATCGCCGTCCACCATACTGAAAACGATTCTCGTTACCATGGAGGGACGATGGAGTCCTGGACCGACCACGCCCGCACGGAGCTGGCCCGCGCCGGGCACCGCGCGGGCGGCGCCCGCGGCGAGGTGCTCGAGCTGCTCGGCCGGCAGTCCTGCTGCCTGAGCGCGCAGGAGATCCACGACCGGCTGCGCGGGGCCGGCCGCGCCGTCGGGCTCGCGAGCGTCTACCGGGCGCTCGACGCGCTCGCCCAGCTCGGCCTCGTGCACCGGATCGACGTCGGCGGCACCGCCTGCTTCGAGCCCGCCGACCCAAGCGGCGAGCACCACCATCACGCGATCTGCGACCGCTGCGGCAAGAAGGACGCGTTCTCGGACCCGGAGCTCGAGCGGCTCATCCACGGCCTCGGCGAGCGGCTGGGCTACGACGTCGGCGCCCACGACATCGTCTTGCACGGTTCCTGTCCTGACTGCAGCTGACCGGTCCTTTTCCGGACTGGCCGTGTTCAGGATGTTCGTGCCGGATCGTCGTACCACGCGCCGCCAGGCTCTCGGCCTCGGCGCCGCCGCCTTTGCCGCGGCCTCGCTCAAGAACCCCGCCGCCGCCCTTGCCGACCGGCGCGCGCTGTTCGAGCTCGACCTCGCCGGGGAGGGCCTGACCGCCTCGGCCGCCGCGGCCGGCTGGCGCACCACGCGCGTGCTGCGCGCGCCGCGCCGCTTCGACCTGATCGGCCTGCGCTGGGCGCGCGGCAGCCGCGCGGAGGCGCAGGTTCGCGCCCGCCGGCGCGGCGGCCGCTGGACCGAGTGGGGCACGCTGCACGTGATGGGCGACCACGGGCCCGACGGCGCGCGCACCGTGGCGGGCACCGACCCTGCGTTCGTCGGCGCCGCTGACGAGTTCCAGCTGCGCCTGCGCGGCAACCCGCGCGCGCTGCGCGCCCGCTTCGTGCGCGCGCTCCCGACCGCGACCGTCGCGCGCCGCCTCGGCGACCGCCTGCGACGGCGCGCCCGCGCCCGCGCCGGCGCCTCCGCGCGCCCGCGGCAGAGCGCCGGGCCGTCCGTGCGCGTGATCACCCGCTCCGAGTGGGGCGGCGACTCCGTCCCCCCGCGCGGGCCCGCGGAGTACGGGTCCGTCGAGCTGGCGTTCGTGCACCACACGGTCACGACGAACACCTACGACCCCGAGGACTCGGCCGGCATCGTGCTCGGCATCGCGCGCTACCACCGCGACTCCAACGGCTGGAACGACCTCGGCTACAACTTCCTCGTCGACAAGTACGGCCAGGTCTTCGAGGGCCGGGCCGGCGGCATGGACGCGCCGGTCATCGGCGCCCAGGCGCAGGGCTACAACAGCGTCTCGACCGGCGTCGCGGTGCTCGGCACCTACACCGAGATCGCGCACAGCGAGCCCGGGATGGAGGCGCTCGCGCGCCTGATCGGCTGGAAGCTCGCGCTGCACGGCGTGCCCGCGCAGGGCCAGGTCACCGTCACCTCGGCCGGCGGCGCGAGCAACCGCTACCGCTCGGGGACGCCGGTCACGTTCGAGCGCATCTCGGGCCACCGCGACGGGGACTCGACCTCGTGCCCCGGCGACGTCCTCTACGGCCAGCTCGCCGACCTGCGCACGCGCGCGGCGCGCTACGCGAGCCCGACGGCGACGCTGACGATGTACACGTCCAAGACCGTCCGCGGCGTCAAGGCCTCAGAGGTCGGCGGCGAGCTGCGCTTCGGCGACGGCTCCTCGCCCGCGGGCGTCCCGATCGACATCGAGATCCTGGCCGGCGGGTCGGCGTGGACGTACTACACCGGCGCCGTCGCCAACGCCGACGGGTCGTGGCTGACGAGCGTCTCGCTCCCCTACAGCGCGAGCCTGCGCGCCGTCTTCCCGGGCGACTCGCGCCCGCGGATGGAGTCCAGGGCGATCGCGGTCAAGGTCGTCCCGAGCCTGAAGATCGCGCTCGGATCCTCGCGGCCGCGCCGCCGCCGCGCGCTGCGCGTCACGGGCACGATGAGCCCGGCGACGCCGCGCGTGACCGTCACCTTCGAGCGCCGGGTGGGCCGCCGCTGGGTGCGCGTGCAGCGCAAGCGGATCGCCGTGGCCGACGGCGCGTTCGCGACGATCGTCCGCCCGCCCGTGGCCGGGCGTTACCGCATCTCGGTGGCCGGCGGGGGCATCACGCGCCGGCGCCGGATCCGCGCGCGCTAGGGCGCACCGCCGCCCGGGTGGTTGCGCGGGGCCGGCTTCGTCGAGTGGCATCTGCGTTCCCTGTGCGGGAACGGAAGTGCCACTCGGCGCCTACTCGCGGTTGGAGCGCAGCCAGTCGCCGAGGCGCTCGGCGGCCGCGCCGATCGTCTCGCCGGCCTTCTCGACGCCCGCCCCCGCCTCGCGGAAGATCGCGCGGAAGCGCTCGGCGTAGAACTCGACCGCCTCGCCGGCCTCCGCGCGCGCGTCGATCGGGTCGCCGCGCTTGACGTACTCGCCGGCGACGATCCGGTCGTACTCGCCGGAGCGGACCCACTTCATGAGCTCCGACACGCGCTTGACCGGGAAGGCGTGCGTCTGGCCGAGCTCGAACCGCACGCGTGCGAGCTTGTCCCAGCCCGGCTCCCACTCCTCGTAGGAGGCGGCCTGGCGCACGAACGCGTCGAGGTCGAGCTTGCGCGACGCGGTGCCGCCGGCGAGCACCATCAAGGTGCGGCAGGTCACCAGCGGGTCGCGGTTGACGAGCGTCGCCGCGCGGTCGCAGGAGAGCTCGGCGGCGCGGAACCACTCGAGCAGCGCCATCTTGACCGCAAGCAGCGGCAGGCCCGCGAGCATCGGCATCCGGCCGAGCCCGGTGGCCGACAGCAGGATCATCAGCGCCGTCCGGTAGAGCACGTGGTCGGAGAGGATGTGGCCGGCCTCGTGGCCGAGCACGGTGCGCAGCTCCTGCTCGTCGAGCACCTCGACCGTGCGCGAGTTGATGACCACCATCGGCCGCTCGGAGCCGATCGCGGCGGCGTTGGTGACCGGGAACTGCGTGAGGAAGAGCTCCGGGACCTCCGTGATGTCCAGGCGGGCGAGCGCCGCGCGGTGCGCCGCGTACACGTCCGGCATCTGGTCCGAGCCGAGCTTGACCGAGCCAGCGAGGAAGACCTGCCGCAGCGCCCGCTCGTAGCCGTACTCGATCAGCTTGCGCACGACCTGGTCGAGCATCGGGATGCTGTTCAGCGCCGCGGTGGCGGCACGGTCGGCGGGGTGCTCGTACGACTTCGAGGAGATCTCGACGAGACGCTGATCCTCCGGAAGCGGGTCTGTCATGGCGCCAAGGTAGCGGCGGTTCCTAACGGTCCCGTAGGCGGATCACGAGCCGCAGCCCGCTCCACGTCTCGTCGATCGCGCAGACCTTGTTGTCGACGAGCGTGTTCGCGAGCGCCAGCTCGCGAACCACGTCCTCCGTGAGGTCGGTGGGGAGCTTGGACGCGCGCTTGGGCCACGCGATCCACAGCCCGGCCGCCGGCTCCATCAGCGCGCGCAGCTTCGGCATGCGGCGGGCGAGCTCCGCCCGGCGGTCGTGAAAGGAGACGATCACGTCCGCCTTGCCGCGCGCGGTCGTGCGGACGTCGACGTCGTCGAGGGCGAAGCCTTCGGGCGCCCCGAGCACGAGCACCCGATGGTCCGGCTTGATGCCGAGTTTCCTCGGCAGCGGCGTGCCCGAATAGCCAGCCATCTGAGCAGACGCTATCCCAGGGGTGGAACCGCGGCTCCGAACGCGCTTCAATAACGAAGGTGGGTTACGAACCGGAAGCCGGTGCGCTGGCGTTCTTCGACACTGCCAACATCGAGCCGGTCTACCAGCCGATCGTCGACCTGCGCGACGGCAGCGTCGTCGGCTACGAGGCGCTCGCCCGCGGCCGCGGCGGCAACGGGCTCGAATCACCCGAGGCGCTGTTCGCGGCGGCCCGCGCGCAGGGCCGCGTCGCGGAGCTCGACCGCGCGTGCCGCGAGGCCGCGGTCGCCGGAGCGGTCGACGGCGGGCTCGGCGCGCCGTTCTGCCTGTTCGTCAACGCCGACGCTGCGGCGCTGGAGTCCGACCTGCCGGACACGCCGCGCGCCGGCTTCACGCTCGTCATGGAGGTCACCGAGCGGGCGCTGACCGAGCGCCCGGAGCCGCTGCTGCGCGCGCTCACCGAGCTGCGCCGGCTCGGCTGGGGCGTCGCGCTCGACGACGTCGGCGCCGACTCGCGCTCGCTCGCGCTGATGCCGGTGCTCTACCCCGACGTGATCAAGCTCGACCTGCGGCTGCTGCGCGACCGCGATCCCGACGACGTCGCTCGGATCGTCACCGCGGTCGGCGCCGAGGCGGAGAAGCGCCTGGCGACCGTGCTCGCGGAGGGCATCGACTCCGAGGAGCAGCTCGCGACCGCGCGCGCCGCCGGCGCCACGCTCGGCCAGGGCTACCTGCTCGGCGAGCCGGCGCCCTTGCCGGACGAGCTGCCCAGCCCGGGCCGCGGCCTGCGCCTCACGAGCTCGGGCGGCGTGCCGGAGAACGTCGTCCCCTACCAGCGCGTCACCAACTGGCGGCGGCCGGCCGTGGGCCCGGCCGAGCTGGCCGAGCGCACCGCCGCGATGCTCTCCGCCCAGGCCGCCAAGCTCGGCAGCACCGGCCTGCTGCTCGCCGCCACACCCGACGACGACCCCCTCCCCCCTGCCCAGCTCGCCCGCTACGAGCGCCTGGCCGCCGAGATCGGCTTCGTCGGCGTGCTCGGCGGCGCGGCCGCCGACCACGAGGGACCGATCCGCGGCGGCCGGCTGCCGGAGGACGACCCGCTGCGCGGCACCTGGACCGAGGTCGCCCTCGGCCCGGGCTACGGCGCCTGCTTCGTCGCCCGCCGCGACGACGAGGGCAGCTGGCGCTTCGCGATCTCCTACGACCACGAGACGGTCGTGGAGTGCGCGGTCGTCCTGATGGCGCGGATGCCTTCGCTCGCCGCGGTGGCCAGCTAGCGCACGCTCGCGCCGAGCTCGGCGATCACGGAGGAGAGCTGGCTGCCCTGCCAGGCCATCGGCGACTCGCCGGGCTCCTCCGAGCGCAGCCGTGCTCCGGGGATCGCCTCGGCGTAGCGCTCGCCGGCGGCGTAGGGGTGCTCGGGATCGGCCTCGTCGCGGCTGGCGACGACGACCGTGGGGAGCGCGAGCTCGGCGAGCTCCGACCAGGCCCCGAACGGCCGCGAGCGTGGCACCGCCCGCAGCGCGTCGGCGACGGCCTCCGGGTGCTCGTGCGCGCCGAGCCGCTGGCGCAGGACCTTGTAGATCGTGTCGTGCCAGCGCTCCGGGGACTTCGGGGTCCCATAGGCCTCGACGAAGCCCTCGACGCCGCCCGAGCGCAACCCCTCGGAGAGCGCGTCCCAGCGGCCGAGCCGCTCGCCCTCGTCCTGCGTGTCGTCAGGGTCGAAGGCCGGCGTGATGACGACGAGGCCGGCGACGCGGTCGCCGTGGTCGAGCGCGAAGCGCACGATCGTGTGGGCGCCCATCGAGGCGCCGGCGAGCAGCGCGCGCTCGATCCCGCGGTCGTCGAGCACGGCGAGCAGGTCGGCGGCGAGGTCCTCGTAGCGGTAGGCCTCGGGCGCAGGCGCGGGCGAGGAGGCGCCGTGCCCGCGCGCGTCGTAGGCGATCACGCGGTGGCCGTCGCGCTGCAGCGAGCGCGAGCCCATCACGACGTAGCGGCGGGTCGCGGTCAGGCCGTGCAGCAGGACGACCGGCTTCCCCTCCCCGTCCTCGTCGCCGGCGAGCGTGACCCCGCCGGCCTCGACGGCGATCTCGGACATGGCCGCCATACTGGCAGGCGTGATCTTCGACGCGACCGACGCCACCTTCCAGTCCGACGTCGTCGAGCGCTCCCGCGAGCTGCCCGTCGTCGTCGACTTCTGGGCCGCCTGGTGCGGCCCCTGCCGCCAGCTCACGCCGACCCTCGAGAAGGCCGTGACCAAGCGCGAGGGCAAGGTCGCCCTCGCCAAGGTCGACACGGACGCCAACCCGCGCGTGTCGGCCGAGCACCGCATCCAGAGCATCCCTTCGGTGAAGGCCTATCGCGACGGCAAGGTCGTCGCGGAGTTCATGGGCGCCCAGCCCGGCCCGCAGGTCGAGCGCTTCCTCGACGCGCTCGTGCCCTCCGAGGCCGAGGAGCTCGTCAAGAGCGGCGGCGAGGAGGACCTGCGCCGCGCGCTCGAGCTCGAGCCCGGCCGCGCCGACGCCGCGGTCGCGCTCGCCCGCCTGCTGGCCGCCCGCGGCGAGCGCGAGGAGGCGCTGCAGCTGCTCGCCAACGTCAGCGGCTCGTTCGCCGCCGAGGGGCTCGCCGCCCGCCTGCGGCTGGAGGACGAGCCGGAGCTGCAGGCCGCGTTCGACGCCCTGGACCAGGGCGAGGTCGAGCGCGGGCTCGAGGGGCTGATCGGCGCGATCCCCGCCGCGGACCAGGACCGGCGCGACGACCTGCGCCGCTCCGTCGTCGGCGTGCTCGACGAGCTCGGGGTCGAGCACCCCGTGGCGCGCGAGTCGCGCCGCAAGCTCGCCGCCGCGCTCTACTAGATCTCGAGCACGAGCTGGCCGACCACCGGGGGCGCCGGCGGCCGCGGCGGCTCCACCACGTCCTCGAAGGAGGCGATCCGCACCCCGAGCAGTCGCACCGGCTGAGGCGGCGCGTAGGCGCGCAGCAGCTCCAGGGCGATATCGGTCACCAGCTCGACGTCGTTGGTGGGCGCCTCGATCGAGCGCGCGCGCGTCGCGTTCGTCCAGTCGGCGAGGCGGACCTTGATCCCGATCGTGCGGCCGCGGCGGCCTTTCTTGGCCAGCCCCTCGCAGAGCTGGCGGGACATGCGCCGCACGACGGCCTCGAGCTCCGCGAGGTCCGAGACGTCCTCGTCGAACGTCGTCTCGCTCGAGTAGGACTTGGCCGGGCCGGACTCCGTCTCCACCGGCGAGTCGTCGCGGAACTCCGCGCGCGCCTTCAGGAACGCCGCCGTCCGCGAGCCGAAGCGCGCCGCCAGGCGCCCCTCGTCGGCGCGCTGGAGCTGCCCGAGCGTCATCAGCCCGAGCTCCGCGAGCCGCTCGGCCGTCTTCGGCCCGATCCCGGGCACCCGGCTCGTCGGCGCGGTCGCGAAGCGCTCGCACGCCTCCTCGCGGCCCATCGCCACCAGCCCCGCCGGCTTGCCGTGGTCGCTGCAGCACTTGGCCACCAGCCGCGACGGCCCGACCCCGACCGAGATCGTCACGCCCGTCTTCTCGCGCACCTCGTCGACGACCTCACGCAGGACGCGCAGCGGCTTCGGCACCCCGGTGAGGTCCGCGTAGGCCTCGTCGAGCCCCATCCGCTGGACGCGCTCCAGCCGTGCGCACACGGCTTCCCAGACGGCCTTGGAGGTCGAGCGATAGGCCTCGAAGTCCGGCGGGATGACGACCGCGTCCGGGCACAGCCGGCGGGCGCGAGAGGCGGGCATGGCCGAGCCGACGCCGAACTTGCGCGCCTCGTAAGAAGCGGTGGTCACCACGGCGCGCGGGCCGGAGCCCGCGACGATCACCGGCCGCCCCTTCAGCTCGGGCCGTCGGTTGAGCTCGACCGTCGCGTAGAAGGCGTCGCAGTCGAGGTGGGCGATCACGCGGCGGGGCTCCACCCACGTCTCATAGCAAGGCACGCCGACGGAACTTGACAGTGCAGCGACCGCCCTAGAGTGTCACCGGGTGAGCCGCTCCCCGCTCCTGCTCCCCGCCCTCGCGCTGGCGCTCTTCGGCTGCGGCGACTCCGAGACGGAGCCACCTCGCGCCGGCGTCGGCACCTCGCTGGACGCCGACAACCTCGCGATGGTGCACGACGAGCTCTACGCCTGCCTGCGCAAGCGGCTGCCGGACGTGCTGCTGGCGAACTACCTCAACGGCCAGGCCTCGATCACGAACACGCTGGCCAAGTCGAGCTTCGACGAGCGGCTCGCCGCGCCCCGCCCAGAACGCGAGCTGCTCGACGCCGGCCGCGCGGAGTTCATCGGCGTGCGCGCGAACCGCAGCCTGCCGCGCTGGCGGGCCGTCCCCGAATGGGACCTGCTGATGCTGCCGACGGCCGCCGACGCGGAGCAGGCGGCGGCGCAGATCGGGGCGGGCGCCGCCCAGGACGGGATCTTCGTCCGCGTGGTCAAGCGCGCGGGCAGCGGCGACCGGGCCCGCGCGGCAGAGACCGCGCTGACCCGGTGCCTCGATGCATCGAGACGCGGTTGAGGAGCCCATCGAGGGATCCCGCCACGCCGGCTCTTCCTCGACGGGCTCCTAGCGCGTCGTGAGGATGCCGCCGTGGCCGCGGAAGCCGAGCTTCCGGGCCGTCGCGCCCGTGAGGTCGTACTCGCGCGCGCCCACGTAGGGGCCGCGGTCGATCACGGGCACGCGGACGCGCCGGCCGTTGTGGCGCAGCGTGACCTTCGTGCCGCACGGCAGCGTCTTGTGGGCGACGCCGAGCTGGGAGTAGCCCAGCGTGCCGCCGCAGCCGGTGCGCTGCCCGTAGAAGCCCGGGCCGTACCACGAGGCGAGCGCCACGCGGTAGACGTTCAGGCGCCCGATCCGGCGCGCGGCACGGGCGCCGCCGCCACGCACGAGGACGCGCACGCGCACGCTCATCGGCACGCGGCGCTTGTCGCGGAGCCGGTAGCGGCCTTGGGTGCCCGTGCGGTCGCGGTCGATCGTGTACCAGCGCTCGCCCCTGCGGATCTGCAGGTACGCGATGCGACCGGCGGCGCGCGGAAGCACCGTGCCCGCGACGACCGTCCTGCGGCCGGCGCGGACGTTGATCTTGCGCTTGCCGACGCCGACCTTCGCGATGCTGGCGGTCGGCGGCGATGCGACTGTGCCCTGTTCAGTGTCCTGCGCCAGGGCGGGCACGGCCCCCGTCGCTGTCATGGTCGTTCCAAGCGCGACGGCGTACAGCCCGCGGCGCAGCGGGGAAAGCCTCAAGCGAGGCACCTCCTCAATAGATCGGCCGCGTCTGCCTGCGGGGTCGTGGTCCGCGTCGTTGCGGACCGTCCAACCGCCTCACCCGCCCGCGAGCACCTCGTGCGCTCGCGGCTCGGCGTGGCCGAAGAGGCAGCGACGGTAGCAGGAGACCGGCCGCCTCAAGTGGGTGAAATCACACAACTTGCAGGGGAAGTTCCTCCCCCGCGGTCAGCGATCAGGCCGCAGCGGAGAGGGTCGCGGCGTCCTCGCCGCGCAGCTTCTCGAGCCCCAGCCGGATGCGGCTCTTGGCCGTCCCGAGCGGCACTTCGATGCGACGGGCGATCTCGTCCGCCGTCAGGCCGCCCCAGTAGGCCAGCACCACGGCCTCGCGCTGGGCCTCCGGGAGCCGGCGCACGGCCTCGCGCACGGTGGCGCCCTGCTCGTGGCGCAGCGCCTGAGTGCTCGGGCGGTCGGCCTCGTCGCGCGGCGGGTCCTGCGCGACCGCCTGCTTGAGGCGGTCGGAGGCGCGCCCGGCGGCCTGCCCCTCGCGCCACAGGTCGAGTGCTCGGGAGCGGGCCATCAGCCGCAGGTACGGGCCGAGCTCGCCCCGCGACGCGTCGAAGGTCCGCGGGCGGCGCCAGAGCCGCAGGAACACGTCCTGCACGACGTCCTGGGCCTGCGGCGGAGTTGCCGAGCACCCGGTAGGCGGCGGCGTAGACGCTGCGCGCGTGCTCGTCGTAGACCCGCCCGAACACGGCGGGATCGCTGAGGTCGTGGCCCATCGGGGTTCCTTTCGGCTTCATCATGGCGTCACAGAACATTATACACGTTGTTGAAGGTATGCAAACATCGGCCGAACCGGGAGAATCCGGCCCATGGCGAACCCCGACCGGCTGACCGGCCTCGACGCGTCGTTCCTCTCGCTCGAGCGCAGCGGCGCGCACATGCACGTCGGCTCCGTGCTCGTGTTCGACGGCGAGGCGCCGCCGCTACGAGGACTTCGTCGCCAAGCTCGAGCAGCGCCTGCACCTCGTGCCGCGCTACCGCCAGAAGCTCGCGTGGCCGCCGCTCGTGCAGAGCCGCCCGGTCTGGATCGACGACCCGCACTTCAACGCCCGCTACCACGTGCGCCACTCGGCGCTGCCGGGCGCCGCCGGCGAGGAGGAGCTGCGCAACCTGGCCGGGCGGGTCTTCGCCCAGGGGCTGGACCGCTCCAAGCCACTGTGGGAGCTGTGGCTGGTCGACCGCGTCGGCGAGGACGCCTTCGCCCTGATCTCCAAGACCCACCACGCGCTCGTCGACGGCGTCTCGGGCGTGGACATCTCGACGGTGCTCTTCGACCTCGAGCCCGACCCGCCCGAGCCCGACCCCGCGCCGCCCTGGTACCCGCGGCCGGAGCCGACCGGCGCCGACCTGCTGGCGAACGTGGTGGCCGAGCGGGCCGGCGCCCCGCTGGACGTCTCTGCGCGGCGCGCTGGGCGCCGTGCGGAATCCCGAGCGCGCTGTCGGCGGCGGCGGCAAGGCGGTCAAGGGCCTCGCGGCGATGGCGGCCGCCGGGATGGCGGGCGCGCCGCCGAGCCCGCTCAACGTGCGCATCGGCTCGCACCGCCGCTTCGCGTGGGTCGACGCCGACCTCGAACCGCTTCAAGGCGATCAAGGCCGCGCTCGGCGGCACCGTCAACGACGTCGTGCTGGCCGCCGTCACGGGCGCGCTGCGCGCGTTCATGATCCGCCGCGGCCGCGACGTCGAGGGCGTCGAGCTCAAGGCGATGGTGCCGGTCTCGGTGCGCGCCGACGCCCAGCGGGGCGCGCTGGGGAACCGCGTCGCGGCCATGTACGCGCCGCTGCCGCTCTACGCCCCCGACGCGAAGCAGCGCTTCGACATCATCCACGAGGCGATGGGCGGGCTGAAGGAGTCCGGGCAGGCGGTCGGCGCCGAGGTCCTCACGCAAGCTGGCCGGCTTCGCCGCGCCGACGGTGCTCGACCAGGCGGCGCGGCTGCAGACGCGCCAGCGCTTCTTCAACATCGTCGTGACCAACGTGCCGGGCCCGCAGTTCCCGCTCTACCTGCAGGGCAGGAAGCTGCGCGCCTTCTACCCGCAGGTGCCGCTGACGCTGAACACCGCGCTCGGCATCGCGATCATGTCCTACGACGGCCGGCTCGGCTTCGGGCTGCTCGGCGACTACGACGCGCTGCCCGACCTCGACGCGGTGGCGGACGACCTCGAGCGCTCGATCGACGAGCTGGCGGAGGCCGCGGGCGCCTCCGACGGGGCTCCCGCGCGCCGCGGGCCGCGCGCCCGGCGGACCTCGTCGGCGGGCACAGGTAAGCGGGCAGCCGCGACCTAGTGCGGCGGCTGGTCGTCCTCCTGCTCGGCACCGCGCTGGTGGCCGGCGGCGTATACGCGCTGGTGCTGGCCTTCGACGCGCGCGACGACGCGGGCGTCGGCGGCGCGGGGGCGGCGGGCCCGGGCGAGCTGCAGCCCGATCGCGGCTCGCGCCACCTCGAGTCGACCCAGCACGTCCCGCTCGAGGGCCTGACCGACCCGCCGACGAGCGGCGCCCACCACGACCGGCTGCCCACGCGCGAGGGGCGCCTGAGCCCGGACGAGATCCTGCACGCGCTCGAGCTCGGCGACGTGATCCTCTTCTACGACGCCAAGCGCCCCCCGCGGCGCTGCGCGCGCTCCAGCGCGAGGTCAGCGGGCCGTTCGACGCCGAGGTGGCCGCCGCGGGCCAGCAGGTGATCCTCGCCCGGAGACCATCCCACCCACCCGCCTCCGCCGGAGCCGTCACCGCCGCGGCGTGGCGGCGGCTGCTGCGCGCGGACGACCCCTCCGACCCCCGGCTGCGCGAGTTCGCGGAGGCGTGGATCGGCCGCGGCGTGCGCGGCTAGCGCACTGCGACGGTCATCCGCACGAGCGCGCACAGGCGCCCGTCGTCGTCGCTGACGTCGAACTCCCAGACCCAGGTCGAGCGGCCGCGATGGCGCGGGCGCCCGGCCGCGTGCACGGTCCCCTCGGTGATCGGGCGCAGGAAGCTCGTCTGGCTGGAGTGCCCGACGGCGGGGCGGCCCGTCGCGGCCTGGGTGCCCGCGACCGCGAGCGACTCGGCCATCGACGCGTACACGCCGCCGTGGACCAGGCCCGCCGGCTGGCGGACGCCGTCGTGGACGGGCACGCGCCCGCGCGCCTCGTCGCCGTCGGCGGACTCGATCTCGATGCCGTAGTGCGTGTCGAACACCGGGCGGCCACGATAGACGCCCTGCATCTTGCGCGGTTCTTAAGCGCACCCACTACCCTCGGACGCCGATGAGCCCGCTCTCCGCCCTCGCGCCAGACCAGCGCGCCGTCCTCGAGCTGCTGCTGCGCCAGGGCCGCGACTACGCGGAGCTGTCCGAGCTGCTCGGCCTCCCGGAGTCGGGCGTCCGCGCCCGCGCCCATGCCGCGCTGGCCGCGCTCGCCCCCGAGCGCGTGGCGCCCGTGGGCGAGGACGGCGCCGTCGCGGACTGGATCCTCGGCCAGCAGGATGACGAGGAGGCCGACCGCACGTGCGGCGCGATCGCCCGCATGCCGGCCTGGCACGCGTGGGCGAGCGAGGTGACCGACCGGCTGTCCGAGGTCGAGGGCGCCGAGCTGCCCGAGCTGCCGCAGCCCGAGGCCGGCGACGCGCCCGCCGAGCGACCGGCGAAGGCGCGCCGGCGCGGTGGCCGCGACGCCGCCCCGGCCGAGCCCGCCAAGCCGCGCGCGCGGCCCGTGCGCGACGGCACGGCGGCCGCGGGCGCCCAGCACGCCCGCCGCCGCGCCGACGCCGCGGCCGCGGCCGGCAAGGGTCGCGCCAAGGGCGGCGGCCAGCGCCCGCGCCCGGTCCGCGAGCGGCCGGCGGCCGAGCCGGCCCCCGCGACCGGCGGCGGCGTCGCCGCCCTGCGCAGCTCCCGCCTCGGCGGCCTCGTGCTGCTCGGGCTCGCCGCGCTGGCGGTCGCCGTCGTGCTGTTCTTCGTCTTCCGCGACGGCGACGACCCCCAGACCGCCTCCTCCGGCGCGACCGCGACGCCGACCGCCACCGCCGAGGCCGAGGTCGTCAACGAGATCGCGCTGAAGGGCAACGGCAACAAGGCCCAGGGCCTGATGCGGGTCTTCAAGCGCGACGAGGGCGGGCTCGTGTTCGCGCTCGCGGCCGACAAGATGCCGGCCAACGCGGCCCGCGAGGTCTACGCCGTCTGGTTCACCAAGAAGGGCGCGGCGGCGCGCAACCTGGGCTTCTCACAGTCGCGGGTGGGCAAGAACGGCGTCTTCACGACGGGCGGCCCGCAGCAGGGTCAGGAGACGCAGTTCGCCAAGTGGCTCGTCGACTACGACCAGATCGTGGTCGCCAGGGCCTCCGCGGACAGCGCGACCGCCAAGAAGCCGGGCAAGGTCGTGCTGTCAGGCACGCTTCCGGGCGGCCAGGACTAGCGCCGAGCCGTACCCTGCGGCGTCGTGCCGCGCCTGTCCGAGAACCTCGAAGTGCTGCGCAACCACGCGTTCCGGCGCCTGCTGGGCTCCGCCGCCGTCTCCTGGTTCGGCGACCGGATGGTCGTCGTGGGGCTCGCGTTCGCGGTGCTGGAGATCGGCGGCTCCGCGACCGCGATCGGGCTCGTCCTCGCCGTGCGCACCGGCTCGCTGCTGATCAGCCTGCTGCTCGGCGGCGTCGTGGCCGACCGCGTCGCGCGGCGGGCGGTCATGGTCGGCGCGGACGTCGCGCGGGTCGTCACGCAGGGCGTGCTCGCGGCCCTGGTCATCGCCGGCGTCGCCGAGGTCTGGAGCATCGCGCTCCTGACCGGGCTGACGGGCATCGCCACGGGCTTCTTCAACCCGGCCTCGACGGGCCTGCTGCCCGCGATCGTGCCACCGGAGCACCTCCCGCAGGCCAACGGCGTCCGCGGCACGCTGCTGTCGGCCGGAGAGATCGGCGGCCCCGCGCTCGCCGGCGTTCTCGTGGCCGTCGTCGGCGCCGGCTGGGCGCTCGCGGTCGACGCGGCCACGTTCGGCGCCAGCGCGCTGCTGCTCCTGGGCGTCCGGGTGCCGGGCCGCGTGGAGCGTGCCGCGACCGGGTTCTGGGAGGACCTCCGGGAGGGATGGGCGACGTTCCGCGGCACCACCTGGGTGTGGACGTTCGTGCTGTGGGCGTCGCTGCTGAACCTCCTCTGGGGCGCGTGGAACGTGCTCGGGCCCATCGTCGCCACGCGCGAACTCGGCGGCGCCGCGGTCTGGGGCGCGGTCAACGCCGCGCTCGGCGTCGGCGCGCTGCTCGGTGCGCTGGCCGCGATCCGGGGCATGCCGCGCCGGCCGATCCTCGCCGCGGCGCTGACCGGCTTCGCCGGCGTGCCGGCGTTCATCCTCCTCGCCACGGGCGCGCACGCCGTGCCGCTCGCGGTCGCGGCCGCGCTCGGGGGGATCGGGATGATGTTCGGCAACACGGTCTGGGAGTCCGCGCTGCAGCGCCACGTCCGGCCGGAGGCGCTCTCGCGCGTGAGCGCCTACGACTGGTTCGGCTCGTTCGCGTTCGCGCCGCTCGGCCTGGCGATCTGGGGCCCCGTGGCGGACGCCGTCGGGATCGGCACCGCGCTCTGGATCGCGGCGGTCGTGACGGCCGCCTCGACGGTCGCGATCCTGGCCGTGCGCGACGTGCGCGCCGTGCGCCAGGGCGCCTAGGCCAGCACGCCGGGGTTCATGATCCCGGCCGGGTCGCAGCGCTCCTTGAGCGCCCGCAGCAGCTCCGCCCCGAGGCGCCCGTGCTCGGCCTCCAGCCACGGCATGTGGTCGCGGCCGAGAGCGTGGTGGTGCGTGATCGTGGCCCCGGCGGCGGCGATCGCGTCGCCCGCCGCCCGCTTGGCCCGCTGCCACTGGCCGGCCGGGTCGTCGCGGTCGCGCGCCGCGAGGACCGTGAAGTACAGCGAGGCGCCCGTCGGGTACAGGTGCGAGACGTGGCAGCCGACGACGGCGCGGCCGAGCGCGCCCTCCAGCGCGCGGGCCACGCTGTCGCGCAGCGCCTCCAGGCCGCGTCCAGCTGGTCGCGGTCTCGAGCGTCTCGACCAGCGCGCCGCGGTCGAGCAGGTCGTCGCGCAGGTGGGGTCCGGCGAAGCGGGCGTGCGCCCACGCCTCCCCCGGGCCGCGGCCGGCGGGCAGCAGCCCGGCGCGGCGCAGCAGCGCGGCGGCCGGGCGGCGGCGCGCGCGGATCTCGGCCTCCTCCGATCCCTCCCAGCCGAGCACGAGCAGGCAGCCGTCGCCGTAGCCGAGCGCGCGCGTGGCGGCGAGGCCGGCCCGGCGGCCCGGCCCGCCCGGGCCCGCGAGCGCGAGGCTCACGCGCGTCTCGGTCTCGTCCGAGAGGCGCGCGACGTCGGGCGCGAGGCCCTCCTGCTCGAGCCGCCGCAGCGCGTCGCAGCCGTCGGCGAAGGAGCGCGCGAACCAGCCCTCGTGGCGGTGCTCGGCCGCGACGGCGCGCACGCGCAGCGCGACGCGGGTGATCACGCCGATCGCCCCCTCGGAGCCGACGACGAGCTCGCGCAGCGCGGGCCCGGCCGCGCTGGCGGGCGCGCCGAGCGTGGCCAGCTCGCCGGCTGGCGTGGCGCAGCGCACGGCGACCACGTTCTCGTCGATGCGGCCGTGGCCGGTCGAGGATTGCCCCGCGGAGCGGGTGGCGACGCAGCCGCCGACGGTCGCCCATTCGAAGCTCTGCGGCACGTGCGCGAGGCGCAGCCCGCGTTCGCCGAGCGCGCGGTCGGCCTCCGGCAGCCGCAGCCCCGGGCCGAGCACGGCCGTCAGCGCCCGCGCGTCGACGGACTCGACCGCGACCATGCGCCCGAGGTCGAGCGAGACGACCCCCTCGAACCCCTCGCGCGGGGCCTCCAGCCCACCGACAACGCTCGTGCCGCCGCCGAACGGGACGACGGCGACGCCGTGCTCGGCGCACACGCGCAGCACCGCGGCGACCTCGTCGTGGCTCGCGGGCCGCACGACCGCGTCGGGCGCGCCCTCGCAGTCGCCCGCGCGCTGGGCGAGCAGGTCGAGGTAGCTCTTGCCGCGGCAGCGCAGCACGCGCGTCTCGCGGTCGTCGAGCACGTGGGCGGCGCCGACGGCCTGCTCCAGCCCGCGCCGCGCCGCGTCGGGCAGCCGCGGGTCGCGCAGGCGCACGCCGGCCAGCGCGACCGGCTCCTCCACCACGCCGCCGGGCAGCCCGAGCGCCTCGCCCAGGAACGCGTCGGCGTGCTCGGGCAGCAACGGGCCGGCGCCGGGCTCGCCCCAGCCCCAGAAGACCTGCTCCCTCACGTCAGCGCCCCGCTGAGCCCGTCGAGCGCCTCGTCGAGGCGGCGGCGCGTGGCCTTGCGCATCATCCACATCCCGAGCCGCGCGGTCCCGCGGCCGCGCTGGGTGACCGTCAGCGTCACGGCGGTCCCGTCGCCGTGCGGCTCCAGCGAGACCTCCGTGCGGTGCTCGCGCAGCAGCCGCTCGAACGGCGTGTTCTCCAGCGCCTGGGACCACGCCCGGCGCCGCGGCGGCTCGTGCTCCTCGACCCGGTAGTCCGCGCGCACGACCTTGCCGCGGTCCGAGCGCATCACCGACGTCCAGGCGTCCGCGTCGACCGCCTCGACCCGCTCGGTCAGCGGCCACCAGCGCGGCAGGTGGTGCGGGTCGCCCACGACGGTCCAGACGGCGTCGAGCGGGACCGGCACGGTCCGCGACCGCCGAACGGTCATCGACGGGCCACCTACTCGGCGTCGTAGGAGATCAGCGAGTGCACGTCGTAGCCCGCCAGCGGCTCGCGGCCGTCGAGGAAGGCGAGCTCGACCAGGAACGCGCAGCCGGCGATCTCCGCGCCGCGGCCCTCGGCGAGCGACGCGAGCGCCTTCGCGGTGCCGCCCGTGGCCAGCAGGTCGTCGTGCAGCAGCACGCGGGCGCCGTGCGCGAGCGCGTCGGCGTGCATCTCCAGCGCGTCGACGCCGTACTCGAGGATGTACTCCGCCGAGACGGTGTCGTGCGGCAGCTTGCCCGGCTTGCGGGCGGGCACGAAGCCGACGCCCAGCTCGCGCGCGAGCGCGGCGCCGAGGATGAACCCGCGCGCCTCCGCCGCCAGCACGAGGTCGATCCGGCGCGGCTGCGCCCACTCCGCCAGCAGCTCCACCGCGCGGTTCAGCGCCGAGGGGTCCAGCAGCAGCGGCGTGATGTCCTTGAACACGATCCCGGGCTTGGGGAAGTCCGGGATGTCGCGGATGTGGTCGCGGAGGTCCGGCTCCCCCGCGCTCACTTGGCGATCCGCCTGAGGTCGCGCACGAGCAGCAGGTGCTTGAGGTGCGAGGCGACGGCGGCGAGGTTCTCGAGCGCCTCGACCGCCTCCTTGCGCCGCTCGGGGTTGCGCGAGCGCAGGGCCGGGGCGAGGATCTGCTGCAGCAGGGCCGCCTCGCGCTCTGCGGAGGTGCGGAACACGCGCAGGTTGCGCCCGGCCACGCCGTAGCGCGCCAGCTCGGTGACGGCGCGCACGATCTCGCGCTCCGTCTCGTCGTAGTACTTCGGCGAGCCCGCCCCCCCGCGCTGCTCGCCCTTGACGATCCCGTAGTCCTCGAGCTCGGAGACCAGCCGCGGGTCGGCGCCCGTCTCCTCGACGACGTCCTCGAGCGAGTACAGCGCGCCGCCGGAGCGGATCGAGAACGTCAGCCGCCGCAGCGCGGCGCCCGGGCGGGCATCGCCGGTCGCGGCGCCCGGCTGGGTCTGCTGCGGCGCCGCGGGCTCCTCCGTGGAGCGGCCGGCCGCCAGCTCCTGGCGGATCACCCGCAGCGGCAGGAACTCGTCGCGCTGCAGGCGCAGGATCGTGCGCAGGCGCGAGACGTCCGTGGAGGAGTAGAGCCGGTAGCCGCCGGGCGTGCGCCGCGGGGTCAGCAGCTTCTGGTCCTCCAGGTAGCGGATCTTGGAGATCGAGATGTCGGGGAACTCCTGCGAGAGCGCCTTGCAGACGGCCCCGATCGTCAGCGCCTTGCCTGCGCCCTGCGGCGCCGGGTCGGGCCCGACGGGGGCGCCGTCCGCCAGAGGCGGCGCAGGCTGCTGGGCGCGCATCTCCTCCGACATCGGCCCTAGCGCGCGAGGTAGGTGAGCTTGTACTTGCCGACCTGCAGCTCGTCCCCGTCCTCGAGGCGGTGCGAGTCGATCCGGCGGCGGTTCACGTAGGTCCCGTTCAGCGAGCCCGAGTCGTCCAGGTACCAGCCGCCGCCGCGCCGCACGAGCTGGGCGTGGTCGCGCGAGACCGTGACGTCGTCGAGGAAGATCTCGGCGTCGGGCGAGCGCCCGATCATCAGCCGCTCGCCGCGCAGCGGGAACGACTGGCCGACGCGGCCGCCGCCGGAGCGGATGACCAGCGCGCCGCTCTCGGCCGCGACATCGCCGACGTCGACCGGGCGCAGCTCGCCCGTCGCCTCGTCGATGATGTACGTCGCGGTCGTGACGTCGTCACGCGTCGGCTCGTGGGTGCCCTGGAACGCGCCGCACTTGGGGCAGTAGTTCGCTCCCTCGGAGACGACGAAGCCGCATTCTGGGCAATGACGGGCCACTCGCCGCCTGACCGGCTAGAGCTCTTCGCCGCCGGTCGCTCGGCCGGCGAGGATGTCCGTCAGTCGCTGCACGTCCGCGCCCGAGATGACCTCCTCGCCGCCCTCGTGCTTCTTGCGCAGGCGGTTGACCAGCTCCGCGCGGAGGATGTCGATCTTGCCGTGCAGGATGCGGCGGCGGTAGGACACCTCCTGCTCCTCGTCAGTGAGCTGCTGGATGAGGTCCTTGAGCTCCTGGTCGGAGAGCGACCCCAGGTCGGGGAAGGTGTCCATCGTCGTCGTGTCCTCTCCTGTCGTGATGGTCGGGACCTTAGCAATGTCAAGCTGAGCTTGAGGCTTGCGGCCCGCGCGTCATTCGCACTGCCTCGCGAAGGTACTGCGCAGTCGAACCGATCACCAGCACCAGACCCAGATATAGACAGATCTCACCCACCGTGGCCAGGCCGGCCATGCCGAAGAACAGCGCGCTCATCACCGGCCAGACGCCGGCGCGGCCGAGCCAGTTGACCTTCGCGTCCAGGTGGCGGCGCAGCCCCCAGCGCACGAGCCCGATCATGAACACCTCGCGGGCCACCAGGATCGCGAGCGCCCAGCGCGGCAGCAGCTCGAAGTACCAGCAGACCGCGACGCCAGAGATCACCAGCAGCCGGTCGACGAGCCGGGTCCAGCAGCGCCCCCAGGCGCGAGTACTGGCCGGTGATCCGCGCGGCGATCCCGTCGAGGTAGTCGCTCCAGGCGACGACGGCGAAGATGATCACCGCGGTGCGGCTCACGCCGTCGCCGGAGGTGAACGCGAACGCCAGGAAGACCGGGACCAGCGCGAGCCGGACGAAGCCGATCGCGTTCGGGATCGTCCACGGCTTCAGCGGCTGCCCGGCGAGCGTCTGCGGCGGCGGCGGGCCCGAGCGGTCCAGGCCCGCGAGGCGCCGGAACGTCAGCCGCGCGCGCTCGGCCGTCTCCTGCGCCTTGGCGACCGCGTCCTGGCCGGCCTCGCGCGCGGTCCGGCGGCCGCCGCCACGCGCGTCGTCGTTCACGGGAGGTTGCGCCACAGCTCCACCGCCGCGTCCGCGGCGCCCTCGAGCGGGATGGAGCGGGTCTCGCGGCCCGCGGCGGACCTGCACCTCGACCTCGCCCGAGGCGAGCGTGCGCCGGCCGACGGTCAGGCGCAGCGGGACTCCGAGCAGCTCGGCGTCCGCGAACTTCTCCCCCGGGCCGGCAGTCCCGGTCGTCGTAGATCGACCTCGAGGCCCGCCTCGCGCAGCTCCTCGTAGAGGCGCTCGGCGAGCTGCGCGCTCCTCGCTGCCGTCGCTTGCCGAGCCCGACGAGGTGCACGTCGAACGGGGCCATCGAAGCCGGCCAGGAGATGCCCTGCTCGTCCGCGTACTGCTCGACGGCCGCGGCCGCCAGGCGGGCGGGACCGAGCCCGTAGGAGCCCATCCAGATCGGCTTGGACTGCCCCGACTCGTCGAGGTAGCTCGCGCCGAGCGGCTCCGAGTAGCGCGTGCCGAGCTTGAAGATGTTGCCGACCTCGATCGCGGGCTCGATCCGGATCGGGCTGCCGTTGACGGTGTCGCCGGCCTCGACCGAGCGCACGTCGCCGCGCTTGAACGGGAAGTCGCGGCCGGGCTCGACGCCGCGCAGGTGGGCTCCTTCGCGGTTGGCGCCCGTGATGTAGCCCCCGCCCACCCCGGGCTCGACGGCGTCGTCGAGCAGGATCGGGACGTCGATGCCGACCGGGCCGATGTAGCCGGCGGGGCCGATGCTGTCGGCGAACTCCTCGGCGCTGCGCGGGCCGGAACGCGGCGCCGAGCGCGTTCTGCAGCTTGATGTCGTTGACGCGGTGGTCGCCGCGGACCATGACCAGCAGCAGCCCGCGGTCCTCGACCATCACGGGATAGGCCTTCAGCAGCGCGCCCGCCGGCACCTCGAAGCGGCCCGAGACGTCGGCGACGGTGACCAGGCCGGGCGTCTCGACGAGCTCGGGCGCGGCGAGCCCGCCGGCAGCTCGACCGGCTGCGCGTCGGCGGTGGCCACCTCGACGTTGGCGGCGTAGCCCGGGCGCGAGCGCGACGTCGTTCTCGCCCGCGGGCGACGGCGCCATGTACTCGTGCGCGCCGTGGCCGCCCATCGCCCCGACGTCGGACTCCACCCGGTACCACTCGATCCCGCAGCGGTCCATCACGCGGTCGTAGGCCTCGCGGTAGCGCTCGTAGTGCGCGTCCAGGCCCTCGCGTCGCGGTCGAAGGTGTACGCGTCCTTCATGATGAACTCGCGCGTGCGCAGCAGGCCCGCGCGCGGGCGCGGCTCGTCGCGCTCCTTGATCTGGAAGTGGTAGAGGCTGAACGGGCAGCTGCGCGGTAGGAGCGCACGACCTGGGCGACGTGCGTGGTGACCGCCTCCTCGTGGGTCATGGCCAGCACCAGCTCCGCGCCCTTGCGGTCCTGGAGCTTGAACAGCTCGGGGATGCCGTAGCGCCCGGAGCGCTGCCACAGCTCGGCGGGCTGCATCACCGGCATCAGCATCTCCTGGCCGCCGACCGCGTTCATCTCCTCGCGGATGATCTGCACGACGTTCTCGTGCACCCGCCAGCCCGCCGGCAGGAACGACCACAGCCCGGCGCCCAGCTGGCGGATCAGGCCCGCGCGGACCATCAGCTTGTGCGAGAGCGCCTCCGCGTCCGCGGGCGCCTGCTTCTCGGTCGGCAGGAAGTAGGTGGATAGGCGGGTCATCGAGTGGGGAGAGCCTAGTGGTAGAAGTCTGTTCGAACCCTTTGCACGCCCAGATCACGGGAGGAACCCGCATGGCCTACGAAGTCCCGCCGCTCCCCTACGACTACGCCGCGCTCGAGCCGCACATCGACGAGGCGACGATGAAGGTCCACCACGACAAGCACCACCAGGCCTACGTGGACAAGGTCAACGCCGCGCTCGAGGGCACGGACTTCGACGGCAAGCCGATCGAGGAGGTGCTCAAGAACCTCGACGCGCTCCCGTCCGACAAGCAGAAGGCCGTGCGCAACAACGGCGGCGGCCACTACAACCACTCGCTGTTCTGGGAGTGGATGAGCCCCGACGGCGGCGGCGAGCCCGACGGCGAGCTGGCCGAGGCGATCAACAGCGCGTTCGGCTCGTTCTCCGACTTCCAGGCCAAGTTCAAGGAGACCGGCGTCAACCAGTTCGGCTCGGGCTGGTCATGGCTGGTCCACGACGGCTCCGGCCTCGCGGTGGTCGGCACGCCCAACCAGGACAACCCGATCTCCGAGGGCAAGACGCCGCTGCTGGGCGTCGACGTCTGGGAGCACGCCTACTACCTCTCCTACCAGAACAAGCGCCCGGACTACATCGACGCGTGGTGGAACACCGTCAACTGGGCGAAGGTGGCCGAGGGCTACTCGGCGGTCTCCTGACGCTGGACGACCCGCGCGCGTTCTACGAGGCGGGCTACTCGAAGCCCGACGCGGCCGAGGCGGAGCGCCTCGGCCGCTGGCGCGCGCTGGGGGCGCGCTCGAAGGCCGCGCACGTGCGCGCGCTGTGCGCGCGCACGAAGCTCCGGCCGCGGACGATCGTGGAGATCGGCTGCGGCGACGGCGCGCTGCTGGCTGCGCTGCGCGGGCTCGCGCCCGTCTTCGACGGGTTCGAGCTGTCGCCGCCGGCCGCGGAGCTGGCGCGGCGGGCGTTGCCGGACGCACGGCGTATCGAGGCGTTCGACGGGCTCGAGGTCCCGGCCGAGGACGGCGCATATGACCTCGCGATCCTCTCCCACGTGCTCGAGCACGTCCCGGTGCCGCTGCCGCTGCTCGCCGAGGCCGCGCGGGTGGCGCACGAGGTCGTCGTCGAGGTGCCGCTGGAGGACAACCGCTCGGCCGCGCGGCCCGGCCAAGCGCGAGGAGGCCGCGTCGGATCGGCCACCTGCACTTCTTCTCGCGCGCCGACGTGCGTGAGCTGGTGGCCGCCGCCGGGCTCGAGGTGCAGGCGGAGCTCACGGACCCGCTGCCCGTGCGCCCACCACGCGTTCTTCGCGGGTGGCCTGCGCGCTCGCTCTGCCGCGGCCGCCAAGTGGGCCGTGCGGGCAGCGGCGCACCGTATGGCGCCGCGGACGGCCGAGACGCTGTTCACGGTGCACTACGCGGTGCTGGCCCGGCGGCCCTGAGGCCGGCCGGCGCCGTTGACGTTCGCTCGCGCTACGCCCCCGGCCGGCCGTATGCGGCGAGGCCGGTGACGAGCACGTCGAGGCCGAACTCGAAGCGCTCCTCGGCGCCGAGCAGGCCACCGAGCGCGGCCAGATGCGGGAAGCGGTCATCCGGAAGGGCTCCCAGATAGGCCCGCACGTCCGCCACGTAGCCGTCGTCGCGGGCGGCCTCCTCACAGGCGGTGGCGACCGCGTAGAGCGTGAGCAGGTCGCAGCCGTAGGCGACGACCTGGCGGGGCAGGCCGCCGAGGCGCAGGAGCTCGATCAGGCGCTCGCTGAAGCCCAGGCCGCCCTCGCCGAGCGGGGCCTCCGCGAGCGCGGCGCGGGCGAGATCGCGGTGCGAGAGCAGCCCGGAATGGAGGGCGCGGACCATCGCCTTCAGCTGCTCCTGCCAGTGGCCGGGGTCCGGGCCGGGCAGCTCGAGCCCCGCGATGATCCGCTCGACCAGCAGCGCCAGCAGCTCGTCCTTGTCGGCGACGTGCGCGTACAGGGTCGCCGGACCGGTCCCGAGAGCGTCGGCGACCGCACGCATGCTGAGCGCGTCGAGCCCGCGCCCGTCGACGACCCCCAGCGCCGCGTCGACGATCCGCTCGCGCGTGAGCCGCGGACGGCCCGCGACCCGCGCGGCCGGCGCCGATCGGCCACGACGAGGCGGCTCGGGAAGCGCACCGGACACGAACATGATTCTACATGTGCGAGCGTTGTTCGCAACTCACGAACAGCGTTCGGTGTCGCTCTGCGAGCTCGCCTGCGACGCGGGCGCGGCGCGGGCGCGGGGCCGCCGGGGCGGCCCCGCTCCGCGTTTCGCTAGCCGCCGATCGCGTTGAGCGCGTCGGCCTGGCCGGTCCCGTACCACGAGTTGTGGCCGGGCCCGCCCTGGCACTCCTGGACGGCCCCGCTGTTCACGCCCGTGAAATCGAGGTAGCCGGCCGGGAGGGTGCCCGGGCAGTCCTGCTGGTCAGCCGTCTGGCTGATCCGCGCCGCCACCTGCCCCGGTCGCATCTTCCCGTTCTGCGGGTTGTTCAGATCGCCGTAGCGGGAGACGATCAGCGCCGCGATGCCGGCGACGTGTGGTGCCGCCATCGAGGTGCCCTGCAGGTAGCAGTAGACCGCCGTCGGGTAGGTTGGCTCGCCCGTCGGCTCCTGCCGGCTGCGCGAGCACGGCTGGCTGGCCGGATACGTCGAGAGGACGCGGCCGTTGACGGACTCCGGGGTGAAGAACACGGAGTCGCCGCCCGGAGCGGTCACGTCGACCGCCGAGACGCCGTAGCTCGAGTAGAAGGACTTCAGGTTGTCCTGGTACTCGCCCGCGCTCGTGTCCTGGAACGTGCTGCCCGTGGCCGATACGCCGACCACGCCGGAGACCTCGAGGGGAACCACGACGCACGCGTTCGTGATCCTGCGCTCCTCCTCGCTGCCCGGCGGGAAGTCCGGGCTCGTCACGTCACGCGACGGGTGCGAGACGTCGTCCGAATCGTTGCCCGCGGAGGCGACGACCGTCACGCCCTGGTTCTGCGCGTAGCGGATCGCCCGCTGCTCGGCCTTCCAGATCGCGTGCTGCGCCGGATCGTTGCGGCAGTTGTACTCCCACGGGTCGGCGAAGTACGAGTTGTTCGTCACGTCGAGCCGGCGGTCGCCGGCCCACATGAACGAGCAGACGACGGCCTCCGGGAAGAAGTACCCGCTTGCGAGGCCCGCCTTGATGCTGGCGATCTTGACGTTCGGCGCCACGCCGACGATGCCGGCCCCGTTGGACGCCGCGGCGATCGTCCCCGCGGTGTGCGTGCCGTGGCCGTTGTCGTCGTCCGCCGCCGCCGCGCCGGGCTCCGGCGCGCCGCTCGTGCAGTCGGCGCTGTCGGCGTCCGAGATGTTCTGGCGCAGGTCGGGATGCCGGTAGTCGGTGCCCGTGTCGATGTCGCCCACGACGACCGCCGGGCTGCCGCCCGTGATCGCGTGCGCCTCCGGCGTGTGGATCTGCCGCATGTCCCACTGGAACGGCGACAGCGTGTCGGCGTCGGTGGCCGGCGAGTTCGGCAGCTCGCCCGGCTGCGGGCCGGACGCCTCGGCCGCGCCGCCCGACGGCTCCTGCAGCTTCGAGCCGAAGCGCGCGGTCGAGGAGACGCCCTCGACGCGCTTGTCGCTCCCGAGCCGGTCCGCGAAGGCGGCGCTGTCCGAGCGCGCGATCGCGACGCCGATCTGGTCGTACGCGTGCACGAACGTGCCGCCCGCGGCCTGCACGTCGGCCTTCGCCGACGATGGGACCGCGTTGCCCTTGTAGAGCACGATGTAGCTGTCGGCACTCGCGCTCGAGGCGAACGCGAACGACAGCAGAAGCACCGCGCCGGCCAGTGCCAGGCGCGGGGTGAAACGACCCCTCATAGGTGAACCTCCGATGAGTGCGGTGCGCGATATCCCCTGCGCCCACCGCGTTTCGGGGCACATTACTCCCCCACGAGCGAGGATGCTGCTGACACCAGCAGCGCCTCCGAGCCGGGCGGCCCGGTGAGCTGCATGCCGTCCGGCAGCGCGCACGCCGGCAGCCCGACGAGGTCCTGCGGGGAGGTGTAGGCGAGCACGGCCTCGCGCAGCGCCGGGTCCGCGCGCTCGTCCTCGATCCGCGGCGGCGCCAGCGGCACGGCCGGCGTGAGCAGCACGTCGGCCCGCTCGAACAGACGCCCGAAGGCGGCCCGGACCGTCTCGCGGTCGGCATGCGCGGCCAGCAGCTGCGGCAGCGTGACCTCGGCGCCGAGCTCGACCCGGCGGCGCACGTCAGGGCCGTACTCGTCCGCCCGCGATGGCCACAGCCCGGCCGCCGTGTGGGTCTCGTGACCCTCGGCGAGCTGGATCGTCCGGAACGCCGGCACGATCAGCTCCGCCTCCGGGAACGCGACCTCGGTCGCGGCCAGGCGCGCGGCGAGCGCGTCGAACACGGCCGCCACCTGGGGCTCGAGCGGCGCGCCGTGCAGGTTCGGGCAGACGGCGACGCGCGGCGGCGCCGGCGCCACGTGGTGCGGCACGGGCGCGAGCACTCCGAGCAGCAGCGCGAGGTCCTCCGGGGTGCCGGCCATCGGCCCCGCGTGGTCGAGCGTGCGCGCGAGCGGCCACACGCCATCGAGGCTCACGCGCCCGAACGTCGGCTTGAGCCCGTATGTGCCGCAGAACGCGCTCGGCACGCGGATCGACCCGCCGGTGTCCGTCCCCAGCGCCAAGGGCGCCAGTCCCGCGGCCAGCGCGCAGGCCGAGCCGCCGCTCGACCCGCCCGCGACCCGCGACGGGTCGCGCGGGTTCCGCACGGTGCCGAGCGCGTCGTTGATCGAGCTGAACCCCCAGGCGAACTCGTGCGTGGCGGTCTTGCCGAGCACGATCGCGCCCGCCTCGCGGACCAGGCGCACCGCCTCGGCGTCGCGCTCCGGCAGATGGCCGCGGAAGATCGCCGACCCGTACGTCGTGACGACGCCCTCGGTGTCGAAGATGTCCTTGACCGCGATCGGCACGCCCTCCAGCGGCCGGGCCTCCCCCCGCCCCCACGCGGCCTCCGCCGCCAGCGCCTCGTCGGCGGCCCGTTCCAGGCACGTCGCCCAGAACGCCCCGTGCGGATCGGCCTCGATCGCGGCCGCCAGCTCCGCGACGACCTCGGTCGGCGAGCGCTCGCGCGCGGCGTAGGCCGCGAGCAGCTCCCGCGCGGTCACGCCCGGGTGAAGCGGCGCCCGGCCGTGGGCGAGGCGGCCTCGTCGAGGCGCGGCTTGAGCACCTCGTCCATCGCGTCGGCATCGGCGCGGGCCTTCTCGGCCTCGAGCTTGGCGAGCCGCTCGGGCGTGAGCTCGCCCGCGTTCTCGTCCTCGATGCGCTGCAGCCACTCCGCGCCCTCGGCCTGCTCCGTGGCGTCGACCTCGATCTTCTTGGTCTTCGCGTACTTGTCGATCTCGGCGAAGAGGGCGTCCACGAGCTGCTCCTGCGGCACCTTCTTGAGCGCCTTGCCGCGCGAGAAGATCAGACCCTCGTTCTTGGCCCCGGTGATGCCGAAGTCCGCGTGGGAGGCCTCGCCGATGCCGTTGACGGCGCAGCCGAGCACGGCCACCTCGACCGGGTCCTCGTAGGCGCGCAAGCGCTCCTCGATGTCGGCCACGACGGTGTCCATGTCGAACTGCAGCCGGCCGCAGGTCGGGCAGGCGATCAGGACGGGGCCCCGCTCGCGCAGCTTGAGCGCCTTCAGGATCTCCCAGGCGACCTTGACCTCCTCCTCCGCGTGGAAGGTGGAGAGCGAGATGCGGATCGTGTCGCCGATCCCGTCCGCGAGCAGCGTGCCGAGGCCGACGGCCGACTTCAGCGAGCCCGACCACTTGGTGCCCGCCTCGGTGATGCCGAGGTGCAGCGGGTACGGGATCCGCTCGCTCAGCAGGCGGTTGGCGGCGATCGTGTACGGCACGTTGGTCGACTTGATCGAGACCTTGAAGTCGGTGAAGTCCAGCCGCTCCATCAGCGCCACGAACTCGACGCCGGCGGTCACCAGCGCCTCGACGGGGTTCTCGCGCTCGAGCTCGTGCAGGTGCTTGGGCAGCGAGCCGGAGTTGACGCCGATGCGCATCGGCGTGCCCGCCGCGCGGGCCTTGTCGGCGACCTCGGCGACCTTCTCCGGGCCGCCGATGTTGCCCGGGTTGAGGCGGATGCAGTGGGCCCCGGCGTCGATCGACTTCAACGCCAGCGTGTGGTTGAAGTGGATGTCGGCGATCACGGGGATCGGCGACTCCGCCACGATCGTCTTGAGCGCCTCGACGTCCTTCTCGCGCGGGACGGCGACGCGCACCAGGTCGGCCCCGGCGTCCGCGACGGTGCGGATCTGCGCCATCGTGGCCGCGAGGTTCGCGGTCTCCGTCTTCGTCATCGTCTGCACGGCGACGGGGGCGCCGCCGCCGATCTGGACGCCGCCGACGGTCACATGTCGCTTCGAGGCCATGCCCCGAGGATAGAAGCGCGGCCGCTCAGCCGCCGTACATCGCCTCGATCTCGGAGCTGTACTTCTCGGCGATCGGCTTGCGCTTGAGCTTCATCGTCGGGGTCAGCTCGTCGCCGCCGGGCGCCCAGTCGCCCTCGATGATCGTGAACTTCTTGATCTGCTCCACGCGCGAGAGCTTGTCGTTGGCCTTGTCGACGCCGGCCTGCACGGCCGCGCGGATCGCGTCCTCGCCCGCGAGCTCCTCCAGGCCCTTGCCCTCGAGCCCGTTCTGGGCCGCCCAGGCGGGCGCGAAGTCGGCGTCGAGCACGATCAGCGCCGTGTTGTAGGAGCGGCCGTCGCCGATCGTGCACGCCTGCCCGATCAGCGGGCTGGCGCCCTTGAGCTGGGACTCGATGTTGGCCGGCGACATGTTCTTGCCGGCCGCGGAGATGATCAGCTCCTTCTTGCGGTCGACGATCGAGATGTAGCCGTCCTCGTCGATCGTGGCGATGTCGCCCGTGTGCAGCCAGCCGTCGGCGTCGAGCGCCTCCGAGGTCTTGTCGGGCAGGTTGCTTGTAGCCCGTCATGACCACGTCGGAGCGGATCAGCAGCTCGCCGTCCTCGGCCAGCTTGGCCTCGACGCCCGGCGTGGGCGGTCCGACCGTGCCGATCTTGATCTTCTCGGGCGGGTTGCAGGCGCCCGCTCCGCAGGTCTCCGACATCCCCCACAGCTCGGCCAGCGGCACGCCGATCGCGTGGAAGAAGACCAGCACCTCGCGCGGCGTCGGCGCCGCGCCGACGTTCACGGCGGCGACCTGGTCGAAGCCGAGCATCGCCCGGATCTGGGAGAACAGCTGCTCGTCGGCCTGCGCGACGGTCGCGGCGAGGTCCTCGGGAACCGGCTCGCCGGCCTGCTCGAGCTCGACCTTGCGCATCGCCGCCTCGAGCATGCGCCGTCTTCTGCTCCCCGCCCTCGCCCGAGGCGAGGAAGCCCTCCATGCCGGCCTTGAGCTTCTCCCAGATGCGCGGCACCGCGAAGAACCAGGTCGGCTTGACCGCGGGCAGGTAGCCGACGACCTCGCGCGGGTTCGGGCACGTCGTGATCGTCATCGCGTAGACGATCGGCAGGTAGTGGTGGGCCATCCGCTCGGCGATGTGCGCGCTCGGCAGCCACGAGATGACCTTCGAGCCGTCGGGGAAGCGGATCAGCTGCTCGACGCCGCGGGTGGCCGCCATCAGGTTGCGGTGCACGAGCTGGACGCCCTTCGGCGGGCCCGTGGTGCCGGAGGTGTAGATCAGCGTGATCAGGTCCTCGGGCTCGACCGCGCGCCACGCGGCCTCGATGTCGAGATCGCTACTCCGAGGCCTCCACGTCCGCCCAGGCCAGCGTGCCGTCGCCCTGAGCGCCCTCGAGCACGATCAGCGTGCTCGAGCGCGGGCAGCTCGGACCGGGCGCCCTGGAACTGGCCCAGGAACCCCTGCTCGACGAGCGCCACCTTCGCCTGCGCGTCGCCGACCACGTAGGCGATCTGCTCGGGCGAGGAGGTCGCGTAGATCGAGAACGGCGTCGCGCCGAGCGTCATCGCCGCGAGGTCGGCGATGTGGAACTCGGGCCGGTTGGCCAGCATCAGCGCCACGGTGTCGCCACGGCGCACGCCGAGCTCGTGCAGCCCGCGGGCGAGCGCGTCGACGCGCTCGCGCAGCTCGGCCCAGGTCAGCGAGACCTCGTCGTCCTTGGTGCGGACGGCGACGCGGTCGGGGTGGTCCTCGGCCGTGATCCGGAAGGCCTCGGCGATCGTGGCGGCTCCGATGGCGCGCGAGGACGCCTCGGCAGCGGTGGTGGCTCCCATGTGCGGGAAACTACCTCTCCGGATGAACGCCCGCTAATCGGACGCTCATCCGGGCTCAGCGAGGCACGTTGAAGCCCTCGCCCATCAGCCGGCCGATGTCGTTCGTGAAGCCGATCACGAACAGCACCATCACGAGCGCGAAGCCCACGAATCCCGCCCGCTCCATCACGCTGAACGGGATCGCGCGGCCGCGCACCTTCTCGGCCAGCGCCCAGAAGATGTGCCCGCCGTCGAGCGGCAGGAACGGGAACAGGTTGATGATGCCCAGCGACAGGGAGATCATCGCCAGCAGGAACAGCGCCTGGGTCGTGCTGACCTCGATCGACTGGCGCGTCGTCTCGTAGGAGCCGACGACGCCGGAGATCTCCTTGCGCTTCTCGGCCTCGAAGAGCTGCGCGATCGTCGTCACGGTGGCGGAGGTGACGTCCCACATCGTCGTCACGCTCAGGCCGGAGGCCCGCACCGGCCCGGCCGCGTACCTCGTGCCGCCGAACGTGAAGCCCAGCAGCGGGCGCTTCTCGACCGCGTCGTAGACCGGCGTGGCGCGCAGCGTGCGCAGCTGCCCGTCGCGGCGGACCTGCAGCGTCACCGGCTCGGTGGCGCGGCAGCCGGGGCCGTCGGCCGCGCACTTGTGCGTGGCGATCTGCTCCGCGATCGAGCGGTTCTGGTCGCGCAGGTTGTCGCCCGCCGGGCGCCTGCCGTCGACGGCCACGAGCTCGTCGCCGGGGCGCAGCACCTCGGCGGCGGGAGAAGCGGCCTTCACGGAGGCCACGCGCGACGGCGGCTCCTCGGTCCCGTTGGCCCAGTAGATGCCGGCCAGCAGCAGGAACGCGATGAGGATGTTCACCGCGGGCCCGGCGGAGATCACGACGATCCGCTTCCAGACGGGCTGGCGGAAGTAGGCGCGGTGCGCGACCTCCGGCGGGATCTCCTCCGCCGGGTTCATGCCCGTGATCTTCACGTAGCCGCCGAGCGGGATCGAGCCGATCGCGTACTCCGTCTCCCCGCGCCGGGTGCGCGCCCACAGCGGCGGGAAGAACAGCGCGAAGCGCTCGACCCGCATCCCGACGGCCTTCGCCGCGGCGAAGTGGCCGAGCTCGTGCAGCACGATCAGGGCCGCGAAGCCCAGGAAGGCCAGCAGCCAGCTCATGCTGCGGAAGAGGTTCCTCCGCGGGGCATCCGGCCCGCGGTCTGATGCCGAGGACCGGCATCCGGCCAGTCATGAAGGAGGTCCTCGGCGACGGCACGCGCGTCGCCGTCGGCCTGGTAGAGCGAGTCGAAGGAGTGCACGGCGGCCGGCGGGACGCGCTCGAGCGTCTGCTCGATCACCGCGGGGATGCCCATGAACGGCAGCCGGCCGCCGAGGAAGGCGTGCACGGCGACCTCGTTGGCGGCGTTGAGCACGCACGGCCCGGTGCCGCCGGCGACCGCGGCCTCACGCGCCAGACGCAGGCACGGGAAGGCGTCGACGTCGGGCGGCTCGAAGGTGAGCGCGCCGACCGCGGCCAGGTCGAGCGTCGGCACGGGCACGTCGACGCGCTCGGGATGGTGCAGCGCATAGGCGATCGGCACGCGCATGTCGGGGTGGCCGAGGTGCGCGAGGCTCGCGCCGTCGACGAGCGAGACGACGGCGTGGACGATCGACTGCGGGTGCACGACGACGTCGATGCGCTCGTAGGGCGTGCCGAACAGGTGGTGGGCCTCGATCACCTCGAGGCCCTTGTTCATCAGCGTCGCCGAGTCGATCGTGATCTTGCCGCCCATCGCCCACGTCGGGTGCTGCAGCGCCTGCTCGACGGTGACGTCCTCGAGCTCGCCGCGGGTGCGCCCGCGGAACGGGCCGCCCGATGCGGTCACCACCAGCCGCTCGACGTTGGAACGCTCGCCGCCGATCAGCTGGTGCAGCGCGGAGTGCTCGGAGTCGACGGGGATCAGCTGCGCGCCCGTGGCCTCGGCCAGCGCCATCACCAGCTCGCCGCCGACGACGAGCGACTCCTTGTTGGCCAGCGCGACGTCGATGCCCTCGGTCAGCGCGACGATCGTCGGGCCCAGGCCGGCCGAGCCGACGATCGCGTTGAGCACGAGGTCGGCCTCGGACTCCGCGACGAGCCGGACGAGCCCCTCGGGGCCGGCCAGCACCTCGCCGCCGGTCCAGGCCTCCGCGGCGCGGGCGGCGGCGTCGGCGTCGGACAGCGCGATCCGGCGGACGCCGTGCCGCTCGGCCTGCTCGACGAGCGCCTCGTGGGCCGTCCCGGCCGAGAGGCCGACCAGCTCGAAGTCGCCCGCGGCGCGCTCGACGACGTCGAGGGCCTGCGTGCCGATGGAGCCCGTGGAGCCGAGGATGAGCAGCCGCCTCACGGGAGCCCATTGTGGCAGGGGGCCCCTCAGCCGCGGATAAGCCGCGACGGGCTCGTGCCCGCGAGCCGGGACACCTCGCGCGTGAGGTGCGGCTGGTCCGCGTAGCCGGCCTCGAGCGCCGCGCGGGCGAGGTCCTCGCCCCCGCCCGCGAGAAAGCGGCGGAAGCGCAGCACGCGCTGGAGCGTCTTCGGGCCATAGCCCGCGGCGGCGTGGAAGCGCCGCCGCAGCTGGCGCTCGGAGAGCCCGACCTCGCCGGCCAGCGCCTCCACGCGCGCGCCGGGCTCGGCCAGGCGCGCCACGGCGGCGGCCACGACCGGATCCTCGGGGACGGCGGCGAGCTCGCGCGCGGCGCGCTGCAGCCGCCGCACGGCCTCGGCCGGGTCGAGGTCGCCGTGCAGCGTCCGCGCCAGCGCCGGGTCCAGGTCGGCGAGTTCGACGCGGCGGTCGCGCAGCTCGCTCAGCTCCAGCCCGAGCGCCGGGCCGCCCGCGCCGGGCCGGAAGCGGATGCCGAGCAGGATCGCGCCCGGCGCGCTGCGCACCGGCACGGGTCCCGTGTCGGGGCCGGCGACGAAGGCGCCCCGCCCCGCGCTCCAGATCAGGTCCGAGCAGCCGTCGGGCAGCACGTCGGTCCGCTCGCCCTCCTCCCCCGCGACCCGGACCCACAGGCAGGCCAGCGCTGACCCCGCCCCCGCCCACCCCTGCTCGCGATAGCCGGGGCGCAGGTCGCTCACAGCAGGGCCAGCCAGACGTAGTAGCCCGCGACGAGCGTGAAGAACGCCGCGTCGAGCCGGTCGAGCGCGCCGCCGTGGGCGCCGAACGCCTTGCCGGTGTCCTTGACGCCGGAGTCGCGCTTGACCTGGGACTCGAACAGGTCGCCCAGCGGCGCGGCGACGCCGACCGCCACCCCGATCAGCAGCGCGTCGGAGCCCGAGAGCCAGTCCTGGTAGAGCCCGGCGCACCAGGTGGCGAGCACGGCCGTGAGGAACCCGATCGCCAGCCCCTCGAGCGTCTTGTTGGGCGAGATCCGCGGCGCCAAGCGGCGGGTACCGAAGCTGCGCCCGCCGAGGTACGCGCCGGTGTCGCCGATGAACGTGCCCACGAGGATGTCGATGATGATGCCGTCTCCGTGCGGCGTGCCGCGCAGCAGCACGGCGTGGGCGATCGCCATCCCGACCCAGAACACGCCGAAGGTCGTGAAGGCCATCCCGGCCGTGACCGTCACGCCCTCGCGCTGGGGCATCGCGATCGCCAGCAGGAAGAGCACGGGCACGAACGCCACCGCCGCCAGCAGCACCTGGCGCTCGTCGCCGAGCTGCGCCGCCACGCCGAGCCCGATCAGCGCCGCGAAGCCCGCGAGCTTGACCGGCCGCACGGTCTCGTACATGCGGAACACCTCGTGCAGGCACAGCAGGCCGAGCGCGACCGCCCCCGCCGTGAAGATCCAGCCGCCCGAGGCGACGATGAAGATGGCGAAGGCGATCGCCGGCAGCGCCACGAGCACGCGCGCGAGCAGGTCCGAGTGGCCGTGGCGCGGCGTGCGGCGGCGCGAGCGCGAGCGGGAGCGGGAGCGCGCGGCCATCAGCGCGCTCCGAAGCGCCGTGTGCGAGCGCCGTAGGCCTCGAGCGCGGCCTCGAGGTCATCGCGCGAGAAGTCGGGCCAGAGCACGTCGGTGAAGTGCAGCTCGGAGTAGGCCGACTGCCACAGCAGGTAGTTCGAGAGCCGCTGCTCGCCGCTCGTGCGGATCACGAGCTCGGGGTCGTGCATCTCCGGCGCGTAGAGCAGCTTCGCGAAGTCCTCCTCGCTGCCGCCCTCGAAGCGCGCCGCGGCGTCGACGATCTCCGCCCGCCCGCCGTAGTTGAAGGCCACGAACAGCGTGATCCGGTCGTTGCCGGCCGTCTCGGCCTCCGCCCACTCCATCTGGTCGATCAGCTCGGGATCGACGCCCTCGCGGCGCCCGACGAAGCGCATCCGCACGCCCTCCCCGTGCAGCTCGGGCGTCTCGCCCAGGATCCGCTCGGAGAACATGCCCATCAGCGCGGCGACCTCCTCGGGCGAGCGGACCAGTTCTCCGTCGAGAACGAGTAGACGGTCAGCTCCCGGATGCCGAGGTCGACGGCGTCGCGCAGCCGCGCCTTGACGGTGTCGGCGCCGGCCTCATGTCCCGCGGCCACCGACAGGCCGCGCTGCTGGGCCCATCGGCCGTTGCCATCCGTGATGATGGCGACATAGGAGGCGCTCACGGGAGGCGCCTCAGACCTCGAGGATCTCTTCTTCCTTGCTCTTGAGCAGGGCGTCGAGCTCCTTGGTCTTCTCGTCGGTGAGCTTCTGCAGCGCCTCCTCGGCGCGGTGCTCGTCGTCGGAGCCCGCCTCGCCCGCGTCCCGCAGCTCGCGCAGGTCGTGCATCGTGTCGCGGCGGATGTTGCGGATCGCGACCTTGCCCTCCTCGGCCAGGCCCCGGACCACCTTCACGAGCTGCTTGCGCCGCTCCTCGGTGAGCTCGGGGACCTGCAGGCGGATGATGCTGCCGTCGTTGTTGGGCGTCAGCCCGATGTCGGACTCGAGGATCGCGCGCTCGATCGCCTTGACCGAGTTCTTGTCGTACGGCTGCACGGTCAGCAGGCGCGCCTCCGGGGCGGAGACGGTCGCGAGCTGTTTGAGCGGCGTCATGGCGCCGTAGTAGTCGACCACGATCCGGTCCAGCAGCGCCGGGCTGGCGCGGCCGGTGCGCACGGAGCCGAACTTGCTCCGCGTCGCCTCCACGGACTTGTTCATGTGGTCGCGGGTGTCCGCGAGGAAGTCGTCGATCATGCTCATGTCGTCACCAGGGTCCCGACCCGCTCGCCGGAGACTATCCGGTCGATATTGGCCTCGTCGCCCATGTTGAACACGTAGATCGGGACGTGGTTGTCCATGCACAGCGAGAGCGCCGTGGAGTCCATCACCTTCAGGCCGCGCTGGAGCGCGTCGCGCGCCTCGATCTCGGGGATGAACTCCGCCGCGGGGTCCGTCTTGGGGTCCGCGGTGTAGATGCCCTCGACGCCGTTCTTGGCCATCAGGATCGCCTCCGCGTGCATCTCGAGCGCGCGCAGCGCCGCGGCCGTGTCGGAGGTGAAGAACGGGTTGCCGGTGCCGGCGGCGAAGATCACGACGCGGCCCTTCTCGAGGTGGCGCATGGCCCGCCGCCGGATGTAGGGCTCGGCGACCTCGGAGATCGTGATCGCCGACTGCACGCGCGTGTGCACCCCGAGCTTCTCGAGCGCGTCCTGCAGCGTCAGCGCGTTGAGGACGATCGCCAGCATCCCCATGTAGTCCGCCGTCGCGCGGTCCATGCCCTCGGCCGCAGCGCTGACGCCGCGGTAGATGTTGCCCGAGCCGAGCACGATCGCGACCTCGACCCCGCGGTCGTGGATGCCCTGCACCTGGCGGGCGAGGGCGCGGACGACCTCGGGGTCGGTGCCGTAGTCCAGGTCGCCCATCAGGGCCTCCCCGGACAGCTTCAGGAGGATCCGCTTGAAGACGGGGTCCGCCACCGGGACCTCGCTCAGGCTCCGACGGCGAACCGGGAGAAGCGGCGGATCACGACGTTCTCGCCGGTGGTCCCGGAGAGCTCGGCGCGCAGCTGCTCGATCGTCTTGCCGTCGTACTTGTCGGCGTTGACGTGCACCTGGTTGAGGAGCACGGTCTCCTCCATCCACTTGCGCAGCTTGCCCTCGGCGATCTTGCCGCGGACCTGCTCGGGCTTGTCGGCGGCCTGCTGCTCGAACACCCGCAGCTCGGCCTGCTTCGCGTCCTCCGGGACGTCCTCCTCGGTGATGTACTGCGTCGCCGGCGAGGCGGCGATGTGCAACGCGATGTCACGCGCGAACGCCGTGAAGTCCTCGTTGCGGGCCACGAAGTCGGTGTTGCAGTCGACCTCGATCAGCACGCCGACCTTGTTGTTGGCGTGGATGTAGGCCTGCACGGTGCCCTCGGTCGCCTCGCGGCCGCCCATCTTGAGCGCCTTGTCGCCGAGGCGCACGCGCAGGAGCTCAGCGGCGGCGTCGACGTCGCCGCCGGTCTCCTCGAGCGCCTTCTTGCAGTCCATCATGCCCGCGCCGGTGCGGTCGCGCAGCTCCTTGACCTGCGCTGCGGAAATGCTCACTTGGCGTCCCCGTCCTTCTTCTTCTTGGTCGTCTTCTTCTTCTTGGCGTCCTTGTCCTCGTCCTTGACGGCGTCGCCCACGGCGCCGGCCGCGCTCGCGGCGGCCCCTGCGACGGCGCCCAGCGGGCCCGGCGCGCGCTCGGCGACGGCCTCCGCGGCGGTCTCGGCCACGTTGGCGGCGGTCTCCGCCGCGCCCTGGGCCGTGTCGACCGCCTCGTTGGCGGCCTCCTGCGCGCGATCGACGAGGCCCTTGTCCTCGCCCTCGCCCTCGGCAGGCGCCTCGGCGGCGGGCGTCGGGCTTCGCCTCCTGAGCGGGCTGCGCCTCCGCCTTGGCGACGGCGGCCTCGGTCGAGCCGCCTCCGCGGCGGCGGGCTCCGGCGCGGCGGCGGGGGCCTCCTTGGCCTTGCGGGCGCGCTGGCGCGCCTTCGTGGCCGGCTTCTCGGCGACGGGCTCCGCGGCCGTCTCAGCGGCGGCCGGCGTCTCGGCCGTGGCCGGGACGTCGGCGGCGGCGGGCGCGTCGGCCACGGCGGGCTCGGCGGCGGCCGCCTGGGCGGCCTCGGCCGCCTCGGAGGTGGTGCCCTCGGCCTGGGCCGGCGCCTTCTGGGCGGCGTCGGCGACCTGGGCCTCCGCGACGTCGCGCGGCTCGCCCTCGCCGGCCTGGGTCAGCGCGGCCTCGGCGGCGGCGCGCTCGGCGGCCTCGGCCTCGGCGCGCTCCTTCTCCTCCTGCTCGCGGCGGGCCTTCTCCTCCTGCTCGCGGCGGGCCTGCTCCTCGGCCTCCTGGCGCGCCTTCTCCTCCTCGGCGCGGAAGACCTGGCGGCCCTCGGAGACGACGTCGCCGATCGCCTTGGTGATCAGCGCGCAGGCGCGGATCGCGTCGTCGTTGCCCGGGATGACGTAGTCGATGCCGTCCGGGTCGCAGTTCGTGTCGACCAGGCCGATGATCGGGATCCGCAGGCGCTGCGCCTCGCGCACGGCGATGACCTCGGTCTTGAGGTCGATCACGAACATCGCGTCCGGCGGGCGCTGCATGTGCTTGACGCCGCCGAGGTTGGCCTGGAGCTTCTCGAGGTCGGCCTGGGCCGCCATCCGCTCGCGCGTGGGGAGCAGCTGCAGCTGGCCCTCGGTCTGGTAGCGCTCGAGGTCGTGCAGGCGCCTGATGCGCTGGGAGATGGTCTGGAAGTTCGTCAGCAGGCCGCCGAGCCAGCGGTGGTTGACGTACGGCTGACCGGCCGCCTCGGCGATCTCCTTGACGGAGTCGCGCGCCTGCTTCTTGGTGCCGACGAACAGCACGGTGCCGCCGCGGTGGGCGACGTCGCCGGCGAAGCGCTGCGCCTGCTCGAGCAACGTCTCGGTCTTGAGCAGGTCGATGATGTAGATGCCGCCGTTCTCGCCATGGATGAACCGGCGCATCTTGGGGTTCCAGCGGCGAGTCTGGTGGCCGAAGTGCACGCCGGCCTCCAGCAGCTCGCGGATTCCTACCTGAGCCACGGTGGTGCTCCCTTGGGTTTGGTTTTGGTGGTGCAGCCCGGCGGGTCGAGGTCTCAGGACCCGGCGCGACGCGCCGGGCAGGGTTCCGTGACTCGAGTGGCGAAACGGCCGCCGCCCGGGGTTCGGGGATGAGTAGGCCCACAGCTTAGCTGCGGCGGATCTGGGGTTGGCACAAGTTCTCGGAGCGTCGTGCGTTGGAGCCTTCAGCGGACCGACCCTCCCTTCCCCTACCTCCGGTGGGACGGTTCGCCTTCCTGGCCGGTAGGGCGGTCCCACCGGGGCCGCCCTATCGCGCGTTCTCCAGCGCCGTCGCGAGGTCGTCCGGGAGCTCGGAGGCCAGCGCGATCCGCACGCCCGTCACCGGGTGGGTGAACGCCAGGCCCGCCGCGTGCAGGAACTGGCGCCGCAGCCCGTACCCGGGCACGCCGTACTCCGGATCGCCCAGGACGGGGTGGCCGATCGCCTTCAGGTGCGCGCGGATCTGGTGCGTGCGGCCGGTCTCCAGCCGCACGCGCAGCAGCGTCGCCCGCGGGAGGTTCTGCTCGACCTCGAAATGGGTGACCGCGTCGCGCTGGTCGTCGGTGTCCGTGCTCATCCGGGTCCGCACGCGCCGGTCGCGGCCGAGCGGGGCGTCGATCGTGCCGCGGCGCGCCGCCGGGCGCCCGTCGACGAGCGCGAGGTAGCCCCGCTCGATCTCGCGCGCGCGCAGCGCCGCCTGCAGGGCCGAGTGGACCGCGTCGGAGCGGGCGAGCACGAGCAGCCCGGACGTGTCGCGGTCCAGCCGGTGCACGACGCCCGGCCGCTCCGGGTCGTCCCCGCCCGCGACGCGGCCCGCGAGCGCTTGCACGAGCGTCCCCGCGCGGTGGCCGGCGCCCGGGTGCACGACGACGCCGGCCGGCTTGTCGATCACGAGCAGGTGCTCGTCCTCCCAGGCGACCGCGAACTCGGCGTCGGGCACGGGCGCCTCCGGCGGCTCGGGCAGCTCGCCGATCTCGACGCACGCCCCGGCCGCGACGGCGTGGCGCTTGGCGCGCGGGCGGCCGTCGACCAGCACGGCGCCGCCCTCGATCAGCCGCTGCGCGGCCGAGCGCGAGCCGGTGCTGCGGGCGAGGAAGACGTCCAGGCGCTCCCCCGCGTGCTCAGGGCTGACGACGATCTTCACGGCTCGGAGGCCCCTCGAGGACGTAGAGCAGCGCCAGCACGCCGATCGTGATGGCGGCGTCGGCGAGGTTGAAGGCCGGCCACAGCGGCAGGTCGACGAAGTCCGTCACCGCGCCCTCGCGCGCGCGGTCGATCAGGTTGCCCGCCGCGCCGCCGAGCAGCAGGCCGGTGGGCAGCCAGACCAGCGGGCGCTCGAGGTGGGTGGCGAAGAAGACCAGCAGCGCGGCGAGCGCGACGGCGGCGACCACCGCGACGATCGTCCCGCCGTCGCTGAAGAAGCCGAATGCGACGCCGGTGTTGCGCGTGTTGACGAGGTCCAGGCCCGGCAGCACGTCGACCCGCTCCGTGCGGGCGATCGAGCCGCGCACGAGCGCCTTCGTCGCCTGATCGGCGGCGAGCACCACCGCCGCGACCACGACGGCGCGCAGCACCGCCCGGCGGCGCGTCACGGGGCGATCAGCGAGACGATGATGTTGCCGACGATGCGCAGCACGATGATCGCCACGATCGGACTGAGGTCGATCGGCCCGATCTGCAGCGGCAGGCGCCGGAAGATCCGCAGGTATGGCTCGGAGACGTCGCGCAGGAAGTCCAGGACGGCGCTGAGGACCCGGTTGTACGGGACGCGGCCGCCGAGCGAGAACACGAACGAGGCGACGATCCACGCCACGATGCAGATCGTGTAGACGAAGATCAGCGCCGCGAGGAAGTCGGCGATCTCCTGGCGGGCCTCCATCAGCCTGCGACCTCGTCCATCGCGCGCGACAGCGCCGCGCGCACGCCGCCGCTCTCCAGCGCGTCCAGCCCGCGCGCGGTCGAGCCGCCCGGCGAGGTGACGGCGCGCCGCAGCCCGAGCGTGTCGCCGTCGTGGTGGGCCAGCAGCTCGGCGGTGCCGGCCATGCCCTCGCGCACGAGGGTCTGCGCGGTCGCGACCGGCATGCCCTTGCGAATGGCCGCGTCGACCCAGGCCTCGACGATCAGCGCCCAGTAGGCGGGCGCGACGCCCATGCAGGCGCCCGCGACGCCCATCAGCCGCTCGGGCACCTCGACGACGACCCCGAGGCGCGCGAAGCGGTCACGCACCTGCCGGTCCAGGTCCTCGTCCACCGGTTCGTCGGGCGTGGCGAACGCGAGCACGCCGCGGCCGACCTCGGCCGGCGTGTTCGGCTCCACGCAGAACACCGGGCGTGTCCGGGTAGGCGGCCCGCACGTCGGCCTGCGTGGCGCGCGCGAGGATCGAGACGACGACCTTGGCGGCGCCGGCGATCTCGGCCGCCACGGCCTCGAGCTGGGCCGGCTTGTGGGCGAGGATCACGAGGTCGGCGCGCTCGGCCACCTCGCGGTTGGAGAGCGCCTCGCCGCCGAGCTCCCCGGCCAGCGCGCGGGCGCGGCCCGAGCCGGAGTCCGAGCACAGCACGGGCTCGCCCCAGCCGCGGGCGAGCGCCGACGCCATGTTGCCCGAGCCGATGAAGCCGACCTGCATGGCGGGTGAATATAGGGGCCGGCGCACGCTGCTCGCGGGCGCCGGCCACGGGACTGCCGTTTCAGTGCACCTCGAAGGTGCGGGAGGGCTTGCGCCCGTGGAACGTGCCGTCGGGCATGCCGGCCGGCCCGCGGCCGACCTCGTCGCCCGGCCTGGAGGAGGCGGAGGCGCGGGAGCGCGCTCGCCTTGCCGGTCAGCCTGATCGCCCGCGAGGTCGTGGTCGCCGCGCCGCCCTTGGGCGTGAACGTGACCTTGATCGTGTAGCGGCCGGCCTTCGTGCCCTTCGGGAGCTTGAGCTTGTAGCTCGAGCTGCCCGCGACGACGACGGTCCCGCCGCGCGAGATGACCTTGCCGCCGCGGACGAGCGCGATCTGCACGCGGCCCGCCGCGCCGGCGGTCAGCGCGACGCGGATCGAGCGCGACTTGGCCGGCGCCTTGCGCGACGCCGCGATCGCGAGCTCGCCGCCGGTCGGGCCGCTGCCCGGGGTGGTCGGCGTGGTCGGGGCCGTCGGCGTGCTCGGCGTCGTCGGGGTCGTCGGCGTGCCGCCGCCGCCCGGCGTCGTGGTGCCGCCGCCCGCGGGCGCCGTCACGGTGATCACCTTGGTCGCCGTGCCGGTGTTCCCCGCGTTGTCGGCCACCGTCAGGCGCACCTCGTAGGTGCCCGCCTGGGTGTACGTGTGGCTCGCGGTCGCGCCGCTGCCGCCCGCGGTGTTGTCGCCCCACGTCCAGCTCCCTCCGGCCGCGACGCCGGAGGTGGCGTCCGTCGCCTGCGACTCGAAGCTGACGAGCTCGCCCACCGTCACCGCGGTCGCGGAGGCGTTGATCGACGCGGCCGGGGCGGCTGCGGTCGAGCACGATGCCGTCGCACTGCGGGTCGGACAGGTTGGCCTTGTCGGCCGTCGAGCTCTGGTTGGGGCTGTTCGGGTTGTCGGGGATGGCGGCGTCGGCGGCGCGCACGCAGGCCCAGATCGGGCCGTCGGGAGCGGGGCTGGAGCCCGAGCCGTAGTCGGCGGTGCAGAGGAAGCTCGTCGACTTGCCGCCGCCGGCCGGTACGGAGCAGGACGGCGTGTAGCCGTAGATGAAGCCCTTGCGCGCGTCGCACAGGCCGCTCGGGCCGCCGCCGAACTGGAAGCACGCGAAGTTCGCCGGGAACGGCCCGGCCACGTCGTCGGAGAAGTCGACCTTCAGCGCGACCTGGGCGGTCTTCGTGTACTGCGCGCCGTTGCCGAGCGTGATCGCGGCGGTCGGCTTGGAGCGGTCGATCGTGGTGTACGCGCGGCGGCCGATCATCGTGCCCGTCGAGCACGAGTTCGGGCCGTCGGGATAGAAGAGCGAGTCGTTGTCGAACGAGTAGCGGCCCTGCGCGCAGATGCCGTACTGGCCGCCGTGCTGGAGGTTCGCCACGCCGGACCAGTTGGCCCAGGAGCTGCCGGAGTTGGTCCCGTAGCCGCACGGTCGGGGAGGCGAGCTCGGTGTTGTTCGCGTTGTAGCGGTACTGGACCTGGTACGCGTCGATGCCCGCGCCCTGGGCGGGCCACTCGAAGAACTGGGTGTTCTGGGCGGAGTTGGTGAACAGCGGCTCGCCGGTGCCGGCGGGTTGGACCTGCGCTGCGGCGGGCTGGGCCAGGGCCGCGGCGCACGCCACGGCGCCGAGGCAGAGCAGTCGGATTCGCATGGACTGGAGCGTGCCAGCGGCCCCAGTGCTCGACATTCCGGTTCCCCGGTGAACCGGAAGCGGGTTCTTCCCCGCTAGATCAGCGGGTTGTGATCCGGCTGATCGGGCGGTTGACCCCCTAGGACTGGTTGAAGAAGCCCTTCTCGATCAGCCGCGCGCGCTCCTCGGCCGAGACCTCGACGTTGCGCGGCGTGAGCAGGAACACCTTGTCGGCGATCCGCTGCATGCCGCCGTCGAGCGCGTAGGTCAGGCCCGAGGCGAAGTCGATCAGGCGCTTGGAGAGGTCGGTGTCGGAGCCCTGGAGGTTCAGGATCACGGGGATCGCGTCCTTGAACTTGTCCGCGACGTCCTGCGCGTCGTTGAACGACTTGGGGATCACGAGGTGCACGCGCACGTCGCGGCCGTTGGCCTGGCGCGGCGCGGTCGCGGTGCCGCCGCCGGAGCCGACCGAGCGCAGCACGCGACGTGCGCCGCTCCGACGGGGAGTCGTCGGCGAAGATGTCGTCGATCTCGTCGCGGCGCCGGCGCGACTGCAGCCGGCGGACGTTCGGCCGCTCGCGGTAGCGGCTCTCGAGCTCGGCCTCGGAGTCCCGGGGGTCGGGCTCCTCGTAGTCGTCGTAGGAGTCGTGGTCCTCGGCGAGGCCGAAGTAGACGAGCGTGCGGTGCCAGGTGTCGCTGAAGCCCATGTCGCGTGTGGGTTCGGGGTCAGCCCCGAGTTCCCTGCAACGCCCCAGTCTAGGCGTACAGCGACGAGCCGACCCGGACGATCGTCGCGCCCTCCTCGCGCGGCGACCCGGTAGTCCTGCGAGGTGCCCATCGAGAGGTGATGCAGGCCGTGCTCGCGCGCGAGCTCGCGCAGGGCGGCGAAGCACGGGCGGCTGGCCTCGGGATCCTCGGTGTAGGGCGGCATCGTCATCAGCCCCACGACCTTCACGGGGCAGCGCTCGATGAAGGCGCCGAGCTCGGCCGGGGCGATGCCGGCCTTGCCCTCCTCCCCCGCCACGTCGACCTCGACGAGCACCTGCGTCTCAGGCGTGCCGTGCTGGTCGAGCCGGCGCAGCGCGGAGTCCGAGGCGACGGAGTGGATCAGCTCCACGTGCGGCAGCACGTCCTTGACCTTGCGGCTCTGGAGCTGGCCGATGAAGTGCCAGCGGAACGTGCCCGGGTGCGCCTCGGCCTTGGCGGCGAGATCCTGCGCGCGGTTCTCGCCGAGCAGCGTCACGCCCGGCCTCCGCGAGCACCTCGAGCTCCTCGAGCGCCACGTACTTGACGGCCGCCAGCAGTTCGGCGTCGCCGATCTCGGAGCGGATGCGCTCGGCGTTCTCGCGCACGCGGGCCGCGTCCAGGCCGCGGATCAGGCGCGCCACACGACCCCCGCCTGGCGGCCCGTCACGCCGCCGTCGGCGCGGTGGGAGAAGAACAGGTCGGTGCGGCACATCGTGCACAGGCCCGACGTCGTGGACCTCGGCGACGCCGGCCTCGCGCCAGGCGCGGCCGCGGCCACGGCCGGCAGGTCGAGGTTGCGCTCGCCGACGCGGGCCGCCGGGACGTCCGCGAAGTGCTCGAGGACCTCCTCGCCGACCTCGTAGCAGCAGCCGCGGGCGCCGGCGCCGATGACCGCGCTGACCGGGCCCTCGGCGCCCAGCTCGCGCAGCGCGCGCACGCCCTCGGCGACGATCCCGCCGGCCAGCGCCGCGCCAGCCGCAGTGCAGCGCCGCGACGGCGCCGCCCGCGGCGAGCAGCACCGGCAGGCAGTCGGCGACGAACACGAGCGCGGCGGCGTCGCGCAGCGCGGTCGCCTGGCCGTCCTCGTCGGCCGCGGGGCGCTCGGGGCCGGGCGGCTCGGTCGCGCGCCGCACGCGGGTGCCGTGGACCTGGCGGCCGTACAGGAAGCGCTCGCGCGGCAGCCCGACCGCTGCGGCGAGCCGCTCGCGGTTGGCGTCCACGTTGGCGCCGTCGTCGTCGGTCAGGCGGCCGAGGTTGAGCGAGTCGAACGGCGCGGGCGAGACGCCGCCGTGGCGCGTGGAGAGCAGCACCCGCGCGCCGGGCAGCTCGGCGGCGACGTGCTCGCCCTCCCAGCGGAACGGCGGCGGCAGGCGGCGGGCGGTCCATGCGTCCGATCCTACGAGGGCCGCACCGCGGCCAGCCCGGCGGCGAGCTGCTCCTCCGCGCCCGGGGCCTCGCCCGCCAGCGCGGCGAGCTGTGCGGCCTCGAGCGCGTCGCCGACCGCCGGGCCCGAGAGCCCGGCCGCGACGAAGTCGTCGCCCGTGATCGCCAGCCGCCGGTGGCGCACGTCGCTCGAGCCAGCGGCGCGCGCCGCCTCCGCCGCGTCCCGCGGCACAGCGCGCCCGCGAGCGCGACGGCCTCCGGGCGTCGTGCGCGTGCAGCGTCGCGCCAGAGCTCCGCGTCCGTCGGCGGCGCCGTCCGGGTCGGCCTCCAGCGCGTCGCAGAGGCGCGCCGCGCCATCGGCGGCCTTGGCGACGATGCCCCGCGAGCGCGGCGTCGAACTCGAGCCGGTCGAGCGCGGCGCTCAGCCGTCCGCGACGTCGCCGTGGTGACGGCGAGCGTCGAGGCCAGCGCGGCGAGGTCGCCGCGCGTCGTCGGGCGGGCAGAGCGCCAGCGCGCGCTCGATCAGCGCGCGCGTCGGCGCGGAAGCCCGGGTGGATCACCGCGCGCCCGAGCCCGTGGCGCTCGAGCGCGAGCAGCGCCGCGGGCTGCGGCTCGCGCAGCAGCAGCCGCAGCTCGGAGCCCAGCCGGCCGCCCGAGACGGTGTCGGCACGGCGGCGGCCGCGGCGAGCGCGTCCGTCTCGGGATCGGGCTCGAACCCGAGCCGCGCCGCGTAGCGGGCCATGCGCAGCAGCCGCGTCGGGTCGTCCTCGAAGGAGCGCGCGTGCAGCACGCGCAGCACGCCCGGCGGCGAGGTCGTCGCGGGCGCCCGGGCCACTCGGCGAGCGCGCCGTCGGCGAGCCGCAGCGCGATCGCGTTGACCGTGAAGTCGCGCCGCGCGAGGTCCTCCTCGATGCTCGCGCCCGGCCGCACGTCGGGCAGCGCCCCGGGCCGCTCGTAGGTCTCCGTGCGCGCGGACACGACGTCGAAGGTGGCGTCCGGCGGCGCGCACGGTGGCGGTCCCGAAGCGGTCGTGGACCACGACGTCGCCGCCGAGCCGCTCCGCCGCCCGCCGCGCCACCGCCGCCGCGTCGCCCTCCACGACGAGGTCGAGCTCGCGCGGGGCGCGGCTCGAGCAGCGCGTCGCGCACGGCGCCGCCGACGACGTGCACCGCGGCCTCGCCCGCCAGCGCGGCGAGCACCGGCTCGGCGCCGGGCGCGCGCCGCATCTGCTCCAACAGGTGGTCCACAGCGCGCCCATCTTCGCGGGTTAGGGTTGTGCCGTGCCGACCGAGCGCCACGGGTCGCGACTGGACCGGCCCGCCCTCGCCCAGCGTCTTGCCGATGCGCTCGACCGCGGCGCCGTGCTGCTGGAGGCGCCCGCCGGAGCGGGCAAGACGATAGCGCTGGAGGCCGCCGTCGAGCGCCGCGGCGGCGCCGAGGCGTGGGTGCGCTGCAGCACGGCGGACGCCGACCCGGGCCGGCTGGTGGCACGGACCGTGAACGGGGTCCGCGCCGCGGTGCCCGGCGTCGCCGACGCGCTGGCGGAGACGCTGGCGGCGGCCACGGAGCCCGTCGGCGCCGAGGAGGCGGCACGCGAGCTGGCGGCCGAGTGCGACCGCCTCCTGCTCGAGCCGCTGACCATCGTCTTCGACGACGCCGAGCACCTCGCCGGGACGCCGGCGACCGCCGTCGTGCGGGAGCTCGTCGCGGCCGGCGCGCCGCACCTGCGCATCGCGGTCGCCTCACGCGGTCCGCTCGAGCTGGGCTCCGCGCGGCTCGAGCGCTATCGAGACCGCCGACCTCGCGTTCAGCCTCGAGGAGACCGCCGCCGTGCTCGGCCCCCGGGCGCCGGACGCCGAGGCGGTGCGAGGCCGACCGAGGGGTGGCCGCTGGGCGTGGCGCTCGCCTCCCGCTCCGATCGCGCGCCGGACGACATCGAGGCGCTGGACGCCTACCTCGCGGAGGAGCTCCTGGACCCGCTGGCGGCCGAGGAGCGCGCCGCGCTGATCGACTCGGCGGCGGCGCCCGGAGCTGGACGCGACCGTCGCGCGCGCGCTGGAGCTGCCGGCCGGGTTCGCCGCCACCCTGCGCAACAGCGGCATTCCGCTGCGCGCCTACGGCGGCGCGCTCGTCTATCACCCGCTCGTGCGCGACCTGCTGCTGCGGCTGCTCGAGGAAGAGCGCCCGAGCGAGTACCGCGAGCTGCTGCACGCCCGCATCGCCGAGTGCCTCGACGCCGCCGGGCGCGGAGCCGAGGCTGTCGAGCACTGGCTGGAGGTCCCCGACGACGCGGCGGCCGCCGTCGCCCACAACGGCGACGCGCTGCTCAACACGGCACCGGCGACGGCCGCCCGCTGGCTCGCGCGGATCGGCGGTCCCGAGCGGCTCGCGCCGGAGCTGCGGCTGCTCGAAGGCCGGCTCGCGATCGGCACGGGCCGGCTGCTCGACGCCGAGGCACCGCTGCGGGACGCCATGCTCGGGTTCGAGGCGCGAGGCGACGAGTCACAGGCGTGGAGCGCGCGGCTCTCGCTCGCCGACGCCCTAACGATCCAGGAGCGCTTCGAAACCGCGATCCCGCTCGCCGCCGGCTTCGAGCGGTCCTGGGCGCCCGCCGCCCCGATGGTGGCCGTCACCGTCGCGGCCGCGCTGGCCGGCGTCTGCGAGTTCGACGCGGCCGTCGAGCTCTTCGAGCGGGCGGTCGCGGACGAGCGCGGCGCGCCGTTCTTTCCATTTGCGCAAGGGTTCCGCGGCTTCTGGGTGGACCTCCAGTGCGGGGAGCTCGACGCTGCACTGCGCCGCGTGCGCGCCGCCGTCGCCGAGCTCGAGCGCCACGATCCGTTCAGCCGGCTCGCCTACCTGCTCGGCATGGAGGCGGTCATCCTCGAGGAGCGCGGCGAGGACGCCGCGGCGCTGGAGACGTTCGCGCGCGCCCGCCGGCTCGCGCACCGCACGGTCCTCGGCGGCTACATCGAAGACATCGGCGTCGCTTCGCCGCGGCGTGCACGCCCGGGCGGGCCGGATCGCCGAGGCCGAACTCGCCGGGCACCCCGCGCTGGAAGGACATCCCCTGCTGGGACGGCGAGCGGTCGACGTCGACGTCGAGCCGCGACGACAGCGCGTTCACGACCGAGGCGCCGACGCCGTGCAGGCCCCCGGTGGCGACGTAGGAGCCGCCAGCCGAACTTCCCGCCGGCGTGCAGCTTGGTGAAGATCACCTCCACGCCCGGGAGCCCCGTGCGGGGCTCCTTGTCGACCGGGATGCCGCGCCCGTCGTCGTACACCTCAGCGGAGTCGTCGGGATGAAGGGTGACCTCGATCCGGGTCGCCGCCGCCGCGAGCGCCTCGTCCACACCGTTGTCGATGATCTCCCAGAGGCAGTGCATGAGGCCCCTGGTGTCGGTCGAGCCGATGTACATGCCAGGGCGCTTGCGCACCGCCTCGAGGCCCTCGAGGACCAGCAGATGGGCGGCGTTGTACGTGTTGTCGATCGTCGGCCTCCGTCGGGAATGTCTGGACCTCCCAATCTAGTCGGCGACACGCCGACACCTGTTGCAGGCTCGCGCGTTGTTGCGGAGTAACGGTGCGGAAAACGACCGCGTCAGAGTCAGGACCCCCGAACGTCTCATCGACGCGGCACAAGTGAACAAGGGACCGGACAGCACGATAGGTTCGCGCGCTGGTCATACGGGTCGACCTCGAAGACGTAGCCGTGGCGCCTGCCGAGGATCGCCTCGGTCTCCTCGCACGTCAGCCACGTCTCCCACGGCGTGCGCCCGCCGGCGCAGTTGTTGTGCGTGCCCGCGAGCGAGACGCGCTGGCGCACGAGCCGGCCGTGGCCGTCGACCTCGATCGTCGTCGTGCCGCCGCCGGCGGACTCGTCGTAGACCAGGCGCGGCAGGTGCGGCACCTCGAACGGCTCGCTGCCGCTGATCTCGTGGTTGTTGACGAGCACGCTGCCGGACCCGCCGCGGCGCACGAAGCTCGCCATCCCGTCGTTGTCGGAAGGCGACGGCTGGCCGCTGTCGAGCAGCGTCACGCCCGCCTGGGCGACGATCGTGTACTCGAAGCCCTCCGGCAGCGCCAGCACGCCCGCCGGGTCGGAGACGAGCGGGCCGTAGCCGGCGCCGCGCCCGCCGCCGTGCGCTCGCGCGGTGCCGAACACGCCCGGGACGGCGCCACTGAGCGCGAGCCCCAGGCCGGCGGCCGAGCGAGTCAGCAGCGCGCGCCGCGAGACGCCCTCCGTCAGCTGGCCGGCGGGCAGGTGGATGTCGTCATGCGAGCTCCAGGTTTCGGGTATCCGGGTTCGCGTGGAGGGTTGCGACTGCTCGCCGGGACGGTGTGACCACGGCGTGAAGCGGCGCGCTACGAGCTCGCTCCACAAGAGTGCGCGCGCCGCCGCCGGACGTGCGAAGGTGCAGGGCGGCATGAAGCTGGTGACGACCGTCACGGTCTTGCTGCTCCACGGTGGGGGCTTCAACGGAGGCGACCCCGCGACCGTCGAGCCGATCGCGCACGACCTGCGGGCGATCGGCTACAAGGTCGTCGTCGTGCGCTACCGCGAGGCGAACCCGCGCGGCAACGTGCTCGACCAGATCGCGACGGTCCGCCGCAGCGCCGTCGCCGCCCGCAAGCGCGGCCGCGTGATCGCCTACGGCGTGTCGGCCGGCGGCACGCTCGCCGCGGCGCTCGCCGCGCGCGGCGAGGTCGCCGGCGCCGTCGTCGCGGGCGCGCCGACGAACCTGCTGAGCTGGATCTGCGTGTCGCCGAACATCGGGACGGCGAAGTACTGGCACGACCTCGGCATGGACCGCGCGGCGCGGCGCGAGGCGTCCCCGTACTACCGCCTCGACGGCAACCAGAGCCCGCAGCTGCTGCAGTACGGCGACATCGACCTGCTCGTGCCGATCGATCAGGGGCTGACCTACTACCGCGCCGCGCGCAAGGCGCAGCCCGACACGAAGCTGACGATCATGGGCCTGTCACCGCACGGCTATCCGCACCCCTACCGGCAGCAGGCGCGCCAGTGGATCCAGGCGCGCTGGCCGATCCGCCGGCCGATGACGATCCGCCTCAGGCCCTGACGCCGCACAGCGCGAGGAAGCGCTCGTGCACGCGCGTGTCGCGGGCGAGCTCGGGATGGAAGGCGACGACGAGCAGGTTGTCCTGACGGGCGGCGATCGCGTGCCCGTCGACCGACGCGAGGATCTCGACGCCGCGCCGTGCTCGGCGATCTGCGGGGCGCGGATGAAGACCGCGCGCAGCGGCGGCCCGTCGATGCCGTCGATCTCGAGGTCGGCCTCGAACGAGCGACCTGGCGGCCGAACGCGTTGCGCAGCGCCACGATGTCCATGACGCAGGTGCGCGCGGTCGAGCACGATCAGGCCCGCGCACGTGCCGAGCATCGGCGTGCCGGCGGCGGCAAGCGCGCGCAGCGGCTCGGCCATGCCCTCGCGCTCGATGCCGAGCGTCATCGTCGTCGACTCGCCGCCGGGGATCACGAGGCCGTCGAGGCCGAGGAGATCCTCCGGTACGCGAACCTCGCGCACGCCGCGCCGAGCGCTCGCAGCATCCGGCCGTGGGCCGCGAAGCCGCCCTGGAGCGCGAGCACGCCGATCAGCACGGGGCCTACCAGCCGCGCTGGGCCAGCAGCTGCTCGTCGGCGAGCGAGCGCGTCTCGAGCGACGTCATCGCCTCGCCGAGGCCTCCGAGGCGCGCGCGACGCGTCGGGGTCGGCGAAGTGCGTCGTCGCCTCGACGATCGCCCGCGCCCGGCGCTCGGGATCGTCGGACTTGAAGATCCCCGAGCCGACGAACAGGCCCTCGGCGCCGAGCTGCATCATCAGCGACGCGTCGGCGGGCGTCGCGATGCCGCCGGCGCAGAACAGCACGACCGGCAGCGCCGCCCTCGTGGGCGACGCCGCGGACGAGGTCAGCGGCGCGCCGAGCTCCTTGGCGGCGGTCGCGATCTCGCTCTCGTCGAGCGTGCCGAGGCGGCGGATCTCGGCGCGGATCGCGCGCATGTGGCGCACGGCCTCGACGATGTCGCCGGTGCCGGCCTCGCCCTTGGAGCGGATCATCGCGGCGCCCTCGCCGATGCGCCGCAGCGCCTCGCCGAGGTTCGTCGCGCCGCACACGAACGGGACGGCGAACGGCCACTTGTCGATGTGGTTGGCCTCGTCGGCGGGCGTCAGCACCTCCGACTCGTCGATGTAGTCGACCTCCAGCGCCTCGAGCACCTGCGCCTCGGCGATGTGGCCGATGCGCGCCTTCGCCATCACCGGGATCGATACGGCCTGCTGGATCGACTTGATCATCGCCGGGTCGGACATCCGCGCGACGCCGCCGTCGCGGCGGATGTCGGCCGGCACGCGCTCGAGCGCCATGACGGCGCACGCGCCCGCGCTCTCGGCGATGCGCGCCTGGTCGGCGTCGACGACGTCCATGATGACGCCGCCCTTGAGCATCTCGGCAAGGCCGGCCTTGACGCGGAAGGTGGCTTCGTCTCTCACTCCGGCGATTCTACCGGGGGTCTGAGCGCGGCCGGGCGGCGCGGCGATGGCCCACGCCGCAGAGATCGCGATCGGATACGGTCGCGGCGTGGCCGCCCCCGGACGCCGCTGGATCCTGCTGGCCTGTCTGGCGATCACGATCGCCGCGGGCGTGGTGGCGATCGTCCTCACCCGCTCCGGCGAGCCGCCCGACGCCCTCACACAGAAGCCCGGACGGATCGGCTGCGTGTCCGAGACCGGCACGAGCGGCGAGTGTGCCCGCGGACCGGCGCTGAGGCGTCCGGCCGAGGTCGCCGTCAGCCCCGACGGCCGCAACGTCTACGTCGCCTCGATGAGCGCGTTGGCCGGCGGCGTGAGCGTCTTCGATCGCGCCAAGTCCGGAGCGCTCGCCCAGCAGCGCGGCCGGCGCGGCTGCCTGTCGGATGCCGGCCGCGTTCGCGGCTGCACACCTGCCAGCGCGCTCAAGGCGCCGGTCGACCTCGCGATCAGCCCGGATGGCCGCAACGTCTACGTCGCTGCCCTGACGAGCGATGCGATCGCGATCCTCGATCGCGACCCAGCGACCGGCGCGCTGGCCCAGAAGCGCGGGCGAGCAGGTTGCGTGGGCACCCGCGCGCCGTGCGCCAGGATCCGCGGCCTGGACGCGCCGCTGTCGGTGGCGGTCAGCGCGGACGGGCGCAGCGTCTACGCCTACTCCTACGGAGCCTCCGCAATCGTGGTCTTCGCTCGCGATCGCAGCGACGGCGGCCTGACGCGCCGCGACCAGCCGCGATGCCTGCGCGAGGTGCTGCTCTTCACCTGCCGCGGCGAGCTCGTGCGCTTCGACAGCGGAGTGAGCGTCAGTCCCGACGCCACCAACGTCTACGAGACCTCGATCGAGGGCCTGACGGTCTACGACCGCTACCCGGACCGGGAGGGCACGATCGAGGCGAAGCCGGGCCGCGCGGGCTGCTTTGCCACCGATGGGGAGGACTGCATGCACGCCGAGGGCTCGACCAGGCCGAGGACGTGGCGCTCAGCCCGGATGGCCGCAGCGTCTACGTGGCATCGGGCCCGAGCAGGGCGCTGGCGTTCTTCGACCGCGACCGCGCCGGCGGCGAGCTGACGGCGGCCGGTTGCACGTCGGATGCGGGGGCTGGCGGATGCACGCCGGGCCGTGCGTTCGCCGAGCCGGGTGGGAGCCGGTACTCCGTCACGGTCAGCCCCGAC
>CAWFME010000011.1:0-94367 GCA_963816955.1 uncultured Solirubrobacteraceae bacterium
GCGGGGTCGTCATGGACTGACGCGCGAGGCCTCATCATGCTGGCGGCATGAGCGACGCGACCAACAGGATCGTGCTCGACGGCCGGACGCTCAGCCCGGCCGGGGTGTGGCGATCGCGCGCGGCCGCGCGCAGGCCCGGATGAGCGCTTCCGCGCGCGAGCGCAACGCCGCCGCCCAGCGGCTCGTCCTGCGCTTGCTCGAGAGCGGTGAGCTGCTCTACGGCACGAGCACCGGCGTCGGCGTCCTGCGCTCCGCACCCTCGGCGCTGGAGGATACCGGCGACCATCAGTGGCAGCTCGTGCGCAGCCACGCGGGCGGCGGCGGCGCCGCGCTCCCGGTGGAGGTGGTGCGGGCGGCGATGGCGTGCGCGCCAACCAGACCTCGGCGCGGGCGGCGCCGGGATCGGCGAGGCGCTGCTGGACGGGCTGCTGGACATGCTGCGCGCCGGCGTCACGCCGCTCGCGCGCGAGCTCGGCTCCCTCGGCACCGGCGACCTGACGGTGCTGGCCGAGATCGGCGTCGCGCTCGGCGGCGAGGGCCGCTGCTGGGTCGGCGACGACGCGCTGCCGACCGCCGAGGCGATGGAGGCGCACGGCCTCACGCCGATCAGATACGGGCCGCGCGACGGCATCGGCTTCATGAGCTCCAACGCGGTCAGCATCGGCCAGGCCGCGCTCGTCTTCCACGACGCGACCCGCCTGCTGGACTCCGCGCTCGCGGTCGCCGCGCTCTCCTACGAGGCCGTCGACGCCGATCTCGCCGTGCTCGACCCGCGCGTGCACGCGGTGCGCCCGCACCACGGGCAGTACGAGGTGGCGCGGCGCCTGCGCGAGCTGCTCGGCGACTTCGAGCCGCGCGAGCGCAGCTGCCGGCCGCCAGGGTGCCGACTCGTTGGTGTTCCGCTGCGTGCCGCAGGTCGAGGGCCCGCTGCTCGAGGCGCTGGACCGCCTGGAGACGGTGCTCGCGATCGAGCTCAACGTCGCCGGCGAGAACGCGCTGATGCTGCCGCGCGACGGCGTGGCGCTGCCCAACGGGAACTTCCACGCCGGCGTGCTGACGCTCGCGCTCGACGCGGTCCGCGGCGCCATGGCGCCATCGGCGTCGCTGGTGGCCGCGCGCGTCAGCGCGCTGCTGGACCCGGAGGTCACCGGCCTCGCGCCCCAGCTCGCGCAGGACCCTGGCCCCGACTCCGGAGCGATGATCATGGAGTACACGGCGCACGCCGCGGCCGCCGAGGCCCGCTCGCTCGCCGCGACCGCAGCCTCCCAGACCACATCCGTGCAGTCGGGGATCGAGTCGCACGCCAACCTCACCGGGCACTCGTCCCGGCGCACGTCAGACGCGCTAGGGCGGATGGCCGTCGCCGTCTCGGCCGAGCTCGTGCTCGCCGTCCGGGCGCTGCGATCCGCGGCGTCACGCCGCGCGGTGCCGGCGTCCGCGCGCTGTTCGAGGCCGCCGACGCCTGCCTGGACCCGGACCTCGCCGACCGGCCGCTCTCCGGCGACCTCGAGGCCGCGCGGCTGCTGCTGTTCGACGACGCGCTCTGGTTGAAGTCAGAGCGCGGCTCGTCGCCCCCCCCTCCTACACCATCCCCCTCCCCCTCACGGCGCGACCCCCCCCTCGGGCGCGAGGGTTGCGGGCTCGGCCCGGTGTTGAGGATCGTGGCGATCTGCTCGGCGCGCTGGCTCGACAGGCCGCCCGAGATCTGGGCGCCGCGCTTGCCGTCGATGCCGTCCGGGACCTCCTGGTGGTGGATGAACGGCACGGCGACGAGCCGGTCGTCGAGGACGATCGCCATGTGCTGCGAGGTGCGCAGCGGGTCGTCTCCCAGCCGGGAGGCGTCCGAAACCCGCTGGGCGATCTCGCGCGTGAGCGAGTGGAAAGCGCTGCGCCCGGACGACGTGAAGTCGAACGCGACGATGGGATCGCCGGTGCCGGATCGGTCTCCGCGCGGGCGCGCGAGATCTCATCGTTGCCGAGGGCTGCCCCGTCACCGAGCACGTAGAAGTCGCCGGGCCCGGCACCCTCCGCCTGCACGACGCGCACGCCGCCGGGCACCTCGACCACGCGCGCTCCCGCGGGCTCCGCGCCGCCGCCGGTGAGGGCCTCGCGCGTCCACTGCGGGCCCGCGAGCACCTTCTGCGCGGTGTCGTCGACGAGCCGCAGCAGCACCAGACCGTCCGTGCTGCCGGCCTTCACAGCCCGCGCCACGGCCTCGTCCTGGGGGACCGTGGCGACCTGGCGGGCCCCGGGGCCGCCGGTGACGCTATCGTCAGCGGGCACCGGCCGCCCGTGGGGCCCGAGCACGCTCGTCTCCCAGTCGTAGATCGCGAGCCGGCCGGGAATGGCCAGCGCGGCGACCGTGCGGAGCCCAGAGCCGTCGACGTCCACGCCCACGCGCTCGCCCGCCACCGACACGGTGGCGCCGTCGACGTCAGCCGCGGCGATGCGCTCGCGCTGCTCGTCGGCCAAGCGCTACGCGGCAGCGGCCACGTTTCCGCCGGAACCGACTCGACGCTGTAGGAAAGCGCCGTGCCCCGCGGCAGGGAGGCGACGAGCCGGTCGCGTCGACGATGTCAATGGTCTGAACCGCGGGCACCACGGCCGTCGCGAACACGGCGGCGGCGAGCACGAGCGCGACGCACGGGGGGCACACCCCGGGCCGGCGCCGCTGCCCGGCATGCTCCCGGGGCGCCACGTGGACCAGCTCCTGGCGCAGGCGCGGGATGTACTCGCTCATCGGTCTCCTCCCGCTCTGGCGCGCAGCGTGCTCAGCCCGCGGCTGACCCGCTTGCGCACCGTCGCCTCGCTCGTCACGCTCTCGCGCGCGATGTCGCCGTAGTCGCGGTCCTCGAGGACGTGCGCCCGGACCGCGTCGCGCTGGTCGGGCGGCAGCTCGCCCACGAGCTGGAACGCGACCTCCTCGCCGAGCATGCGGATCATGTCCGCGTCCTCGGCGCCGACCGGCACGCGCTCGACCCCGAGCTTCCGGCGCATGCGGTCCTCCGCGGACCGCGCCGGAAGTAGTCCGTCAGCTTGTGATGGGCGATCGCGAACAGCCACACCGACGCCGGCACGGCCCGCGCCTGGAAGCGCCCGCGGGCGGCGAGGGCGGCCGCGAACGTCTCCGCCGTCAGGTCGGCCGCCACCTCGGGGTCGCGCGTGCGGCGCTGGAAGTAGGCCAGCAGCGAGCGCACGTAGCGGTCGTAGAAGTACCCGAAGTCCTCGGGCGCCCCCGACAGCAGGAGTGCTTCATCGGTGGAGGTCGTATCGCGCATTCAGACCTACACTCGCCGGACCTGGTGCGAGTGTGACAGCGCAAGCGCATTGCCCGACCGGACGCCCGTTTTCGTCTGGACCCCGGGGGCCGGCTCTGAGACGATCCGCCGCGTGACGACGGAGCCGACCGCGGCACCGAACCCGAGCAGGCGCCGCCCGAGCAGGAGGCGCCAGCCCCGGACACGAGCTCGCAGGCGCCGCTGCAGCACGGGCTCGGCAACGCCGCCTTCGGGCAGATGCTCGCGGCCGGCCACGTCCCGGCCGGCCGGTCGGCGCCGGCAACGCGGCGCTCGCACGCATGCTCTCCGCCCCGCGCATGATCGCGCGCGAGGACACACCGACCCCGGAGGAGCTGGCCGAGGCGGACGCGTGGGCCGCGGAGGGCGTCCGCCGGGGCACCAACCTCGCGCCCGGGCGCCCGGCGCGGGACTCAACAACGCGCCGGGCAGCTTCGACGCGGAGTACGACCCCGCGACGGGCGGACTGGTCATCATCATGCGCTGCAGCATCGAGTTCCGTCGACGGCATCTCGCACGCCGGCGTGGCCCGGCCCGGGCTGCAGGAGCAGCTCGACCGCGCCAACGCGATGCCGGAGGCGGAGCGCCGCGCGCGGCTCGCCCAGTTCCGCTGGTCGGCGGACAAGACCGATCCCGACCGCGTCGCGTTCATGCTCGGCGTCGAGGTGCAGATCGAGGGCTTCTGGGGCGCCCGCCACGAGTTCCTGCGCAAGCGCGGCTGGAGCTGGCTCGGCGCGACCGTGCGGATCGACCTCCAGGTCGCCGACAAGGAGGATCTCCCCAACGCGCACCTGACCATGCGGCCGGTCAAGGTCCCGACGGACGTCGACCTCGGCGCCAACGTCGAGCCCGGCCAGCTCGAGAACGCGCAGGACCAGGTGATGAACCTGTTCAGCAACCTGGGCGCCTCCGGCAACTTCCTCAACCATCGCGTGACGTTCGGGGTCGGCAGCTCCCGCCGTCGTCGGCGGCCAGGCGACCAGGCTCCAGCAGGTCATCGACACCTTCAAGGGCGCCGAGCAGCCGGGCCGGCGGGGCGTCGCCGACGCGCGCTCGATCCAGACGCCGGTGGTGCTCACCGGCCACGCCAGCGCGACGGGCGACCCCGGCGCAACATGGTGCTCTCGGAGGAGCGCGTCGCCGGCGTCGCCGACTTCATGTCGCGGCACGGGTTCGTCAACGTGGAGACGCGCGTCGGCGGGGCGGGGTCGCGCGACACGGAGGCGGCCGGTGGCGAGCGCACCGAGGACCGCCGCGTGGACATCGTGATCGGCAGCGGCGCCGCGCAGCCCACGATCGCGCACGAGTTCGGGCACGCGTTCGGGCTCGGCGACGAGTCCGCCAACACGCCGCTCGTGAGCTCCGGCCTCGGCCGCGACACCGGCACGCCGCAGATGGGCGACGACGCGACGCACGACAAGCTCGTCAAGCAGATGGTCGACGCTGGCGGCACGCCGCTGGCCGGCGCGGTCTGCGAGCCGACCGACTCGATCATGTCCGTCGGCAACGTCGTCCCGCCCACAGCACTACGCGACCTTCCACGCCTCGCTGACCGAGATCACGGGGCAGAACCCGTGGGCGCTCGGCCCGCCGACCGGCCGCAACGATCCGCTGCCGGGCGGCGCCAAGACCGAGACGGGACCCGGCGACTTCCCCGTGCCCGCGCGCGGTGAGGGCGATCCGGTGCTCGTATGACGCGTGGCGCGGGCCTTGCGATGCATGCTGGCGGCGGTGGCGGCGACGGTCGTCGCCGGCTGCGGGGGCGGCAGCGCCACGTCGGAGGAGGCGGCCGTGGGGTCGGCTGAGTCCGCCGACGCGGCTCATCGTCGGCTACGAGGCGGGCAATCACCTGCACCGCTACGGCGCCCGCGTCTACGCCGACGGCCGCTACGAGCAGTTCAGCACCTCGCAGCCCGCCGAGACGCCGCGGTGGGAGGCCTTCGAGCCGTTCGGCGAGCAGCAGACGGCCGCGATCGCGGAAGCGGTCGACGCGGCCCTGGCGGCCGGGATTCCCGACCGGATCTCGGCCGGCGACCCGCAGCCGCCCGACGCGCCGACCGGCCACGTGACGCTGCGCGAGCGCGAGATCGTGGTCGGCAACTGGACCAAACACGCCCGCAGAGCTCCAGCGCGTCCTCGACACCATCGCCGAGCAGCGCAAGCGCCCGCCCACGCCCAGCACGTGGGAGCTGTGGAGCGACGGCGCAGTCGTCTCGCTCGAGGTCGGCTGCGACGTCGGCGAGGTCGCCGTCCTGCACGCGCTCGACGACGCGCTGTACATGACGAGCGCCCCCCCGGCGACGCGCCCGGGGGAGACGACCCGCCGGAGGGCACCCCGCTCGTCCGCGTGACGTTCGCCGGCCGGGACGGCGACGAGGTGCGGTCGGTGTTCGCCGACGGGCGGCTGGTCGGCGCACCGCCGACGGCAAGACGAGCGAGGACCGCCTCGGCGCCGACCGGCTCGCCGCCGTCCGGCGCGCGCTCGCGGCCACGGACTGGGGCGCGCTGCCGGCCCGGCTCTGCTGAAGCTCAGGGCTGCAGCAGGATCTTGATCGCGCCGTCCTGCTTCTTCTGGAAGATCTCGTAGGCGTGCGGGGCCTCGTCGAGCGGCACCTTGTGCGTGGCGAGGTCCTCGACGCCGAGCGGGTCCGCGTCGTCGGTGACGAGCGGCATCAGGTCGTCGATCCAGCTGCGCACGTTGGCCTGGCCCATCCGGAGCTGGATCTGCTTGTCGAACAGGTCCATCATCGGCATCGGGTCCAGCTGGCCGCCGTAGACGCCGCTGAGCGAGATCGTGCCGCCGCGGCGGACGGAGTCGATCGCCGCGTGCAGGACGCTCATGCGGTCGATGGCGGCCTTGGTGATCATCGGGCGGGCGATGGCGTCGGGCAGGAAGCCCGACATCTTCTGCGCCAGCTCGCCGAGCGGCGCGCCGTGGGCCTCCATGCCGACCGCGTCGATCGCGGAGTCCGGGCCGCGGCCGTCCGTGCGCTCGCGCAGGGCGTCGCCGATGTCGTCGAGCTCCTCGATGTTGAGGGTCTCGATGCCGTGGCGCTCGGCGAGCGCGAGCCGCTCCGGCACGAGGTCGATGCCGAACACGCGCTCGGCGCCGCGATGCTTGGCGATCCGGGCGCCATCTGCCCGATCGGGCCGAGGCCGAAGACGGCGACGCTGCCGCCGTCGGGGATCGCGGCGTACTCGACGGCCTGCCACGAGGTGGGGAGGACGTCGGAGAGGTAGACGAAGCGCTCGTCGGACGGGCCCTCGGGCACCTTGATCGGGCCGTAGTGCGCCTGCGGGACGCGCAGCAGCTCGGCCTGCCCGCCCGGCACCTGGCCGTAGAGCTTGGTGTAGCCGAGCAGCGATGCGCCCTTGCCGTGCTCGCGGTTCTGGGTCGTCTCGCACTGCGACTGCAGCCCCTGGCCGCACATCCAGCAGTGCCCGCAGGAGACGTTGAAGGGGACGACGACGCGGTCGCCGGGCGCGATGTGCTTGACCTCGGAGCCGACCGCCTCGACGACGCCCATCGGCTCGTGGCCGAGGATGTCGCCCTCGTCGATGAACGCCCCGAGGACCTCGTAGAGGTGCAGGTCGGAGCCGCAGATGCCGGTGCTGGTGATGCGGACGATCGCGTCGGTGGGCTCCTGGATCGAGGGATCGGGGACGGTGTCCACCCGGACGTCGCGCTTGCCGTGATAAGTGACTGCCTTCATCCGCCGGGGCTGCCCGATGCCCGGCCGGGGCTATCAGCTTTCGCGCGCCACTCTCGGGCTAGGGCTCGGAGGCCCTCGCCAGCAGCCGCTGCAGCGGGGTCAGCAGCCCCGGATCACGCGGAAGCTCGGTCCCTGAACGTCAGTTGGAGCGCGCGGGCTGGGGCCCTCTGTCCCAGGCGGGCTGCTCGAGCGCGCGCCGCCGCGCCTGGCGCTCGCGCATCGCGCGCAGGTCGAGCCCCGTGAACGCCCGCGCCAGCACGAGCGCCAGCGCGCCCATGGCCACACCGGCGATGTCGTCGACGAAGTAGTGCCAGCCGAGGTAGACGGTCCCGAGCGTCGTGATCGCGAGCCAGACCCAGAGGGCGACCCGCAGCCGCTTGCCGAGGCCGAGCACGTGGGCGGCGAGCGCGGCCGTGAAGCTCATCGAGATGTGCAGCGAGGCGAACGCCGCGATGCTCTGCGGCGTCCCGGTCGCCGGGTCGGCGAGGAAGTCGACGCGCTGCTGCATCAGGACGCCTTGGAGGCGCGTCACCTCCAAGCCGGGGAGCTCCGCGAAGGCGCCGGGATCGAAGTAGATGGGGCCGAGCGAGGGCAGCAGGAAGTAGCTGCCGATGCCGAGCACCCAGTTGACCGACTGCGCCGTGACGTAGAAGAGCGCGGGCCGGATGTCGGTCGAGAACACCAGCGCGAGCCCGATCGTCAGCGGCAGGAAGACGATGAACGCGACGTAGAACGCCGACAGCACGTGCGTGACGGCGCCCGTGCCCAGCAGCGTGTGCAGCAGCGCGGCCGGGTCGTTGCCGAAGAACAGCGCGCGGTCGGCCTCGGCCAGCGGGGCGTCGAAGTTGTCGCCAGGCCGCAGCAGCGGGACGATCGCCTTCAGGTTGCGGTAGGCCATGTAAGTGGCGTAGAAGCCGACGAGCGCGAGGCCCGCGGCGGCGCAGCGCGCCGGCGTCCAGCGCTCGCGCCGGACTGCGGCCATCGCGGCCCGCGACGGCCAGCCCGGGCCGGAGCGGCCACGGGCGCGCCACGCGACGTCGACGAAGACGAGCCCGGCGACGCCGAGGCCGACCAGCCCGAGGTACAGCGCGGCGACGTGGTCGGGGTCCCGCAGCGGGAGGTCGACCAGCCGGTGGCGATCAGCCCGCCGATCACCGTGGCGGCGGCGACGAGCCCACCGGCCCACACGCCGCGCCAGGTGCCGCGCGCGGTCACCGCCGTACCTCGCGGAGGTCGACGCCGGTCAGCACGCGGGCGACGGCGAGCGCGAGCACGGCGATCGCGACGCCGCCGATGTCGTCGACGAAGTAGTGCCAGCCGAGGTGGATCGTCGCGCCGATGGTCAGGGCCACCAGGATCCACGCGACGGTCTTGATCGCGCGTCCCAGGCCCAGCAGGTGGGCGGCGAGCGCGGCCGTGACGAAGATCGAGACGTGCAGCGAGGCGAACGCGCCGATGCTCTGCGCCGTCCCGAGCGCGGGGTCGCGCAGGAACTCGGTCCACTGCTCGAGCAGGATCGCTTGGAGCTGCCCGGCGTCGGTGCCGGCCAGCGACGAGAACGTCGCCGGATCCACGTAGATCGGCCCGAGCGACGGCAGCAGGAAGTAGCTCGCGGCCCCCAGCAGCCAGTTCAGCGACAGCGCGGTCGCGTAGAACATGCCGCCGCGCAGGTTGCGCGAGAACGCCAGGGCCACCGCCAGCGTGCCCGGGATGAAGAGGAAGAACAGCATGTACGCGCCCGAGAACAGCTGGGTCGCCAGGCCCGTGCCGACGACGTCGTGCAGCAGCGCGGCGGGGTCGTGGCCCGCGAACAGCGTGCGATCGAGGTCGCCCAGCTGCGTGTCGAAGAGGTCGCCCGGGCGCAGCAGCGGGACGACGCTCTTGAGGTTGCGGTAGGCGAGGTAGGTCACGTAGAAGGCGACGATCGCCCCGGCGACCGCGAGCCAGCGGCTCAGCGTCCAGTGCTCGCGGCGGACGGCGACCACCGCCGCCCAGCTCGGCAGCGGCCCCTCGGAGCGACGCCACGCGCGGACCCCCACGTCCAGGACGAACAGCGCCATGATCAGCGAGCCGGCGATGAACAGCCGGTTGCCCGTGACGTTGTCGGGGTCGCGCAGCGGGATGCCGGCCTCGCCGGTCGTGACCAGCGCCGCGGCCATCGTGATCGCCGCCACGAGCGGGCCGGCCAGCAGCGGCCGCCACCCGGGCAGCGTGAAGCCGCCGTCCTGCGTGGCGGTCGTGCTCAGGGCCTTCGAGCTGGTCTCTGCGTGGACGTCGATCGTCATCGCGCGGCGATCCAGCGTACTTCGCCCTGCCGGACGGCTCCCCGGGTTCCTCGCTCTTCTTAACCTCCGCCCGCACCGATCTGGGACGCTTGATCCGTGGCAGCCGGGGCCTGGACGCAAGCGGGATACGACATCCGCTTCGACTGGGGGGCCGCCGGCGCCGCGCACGCCGCCGCCCACGGGACCCTGGTCGTGGTCGACGTGCTCTCGTTCACGACGGCGGTCGGGGTGGCGGTGGAGCAGGGCACGATCGTCCATCCGGCCCCCGCCCGCGATGCCGCGGCCGCGCGGCTCGCCGAGGCGGTCGGCGGCGTGCTCGCGGCAGGCCGCCGCGAGGCGACCGCGAGCCACCCCTGGTCGCTCTCGCCCGCGGCGCTGCGGGCGGCACCGGCGCCTTCGCACCTGGTCCTCCCGTCCCCGAACGGGTCGGCGATCGCCGCAGTGGCCGCCGCGGCGCCCACGGTGGTGGCCGGCTCGCTCCGCAACGCGCGGGCGCTCGGCGCGTGGCTCCGCGAGCGCCGGGGGCCGGTCACGGTGATCGCCGCGGGCGAGCGCTGGCCGGAGGGGTCGTTGCGGCCGGCCTTGGAGGATCTGCTCGGCGCGGGCGCCGTGCTCGCGGCGCTGGGAGGGTCCGGCCAGTCGCCGGAGGCGGCGGCCGCCCGCGCGGCGTTCGAGGCCACGCGGTCGGTCGCGGACGCCCTCCGGGGCTGTGCCTCCGGCCTCGAGCTGATCGAGGCGGGCTTCGGCGACGACGTCGAGGTCGCCGTCGAGGCCGCCGCGAGCGAGGTCGTCCCCGTCCTCGTCGACGGCGCCTTCCGGGCTGGCTGACGGTCAGGACCAGAGGCCGGGGACCGGCACGCTCGGCACCTGGGGGCGCTCGCGCTCGACAGATCGGACCAGCGCCTCCGCGTGCGTCTCGCCGATCTCCGCGACCCGCTCGAGGAACGCCATCACGACCGCGCGATCGGCTTCGCCCAGCTCGCCGGTCGCCGCATCGAGATCCTGCACGAGCGGGGCGTAGAGCTCGGCCGCCCGCCGCTCGCCGGCCGGGCTCAGGCGCACGAGCGAGCTCCGGCGGTCCTCCGGGTGCGCCTCGCGGGTCACGTAGTCCAGCCGCGTGAGCCGCTGGATCAGGGCCGTGGTGCCGCCGGACGTCAGCTGCAGGTGGCGGGCGAGCTGGCTCGGCGTGAGCGTGCCCGCCCAAGCGAGGTGCTGGAGGGCGAGCACGTCGGTCTCGGCGATGCCGAGCAGCGCAGCCGCTGCGGCCCGCTGGCGGCTGTCGGCCAGCGACTTCCGCGCGAGCGACGCTCGCAGCAGTTGCGGTTCTGTCTCCGGGGAGGTCATGCGCAGGATTCGCTGAGTATTTTGCACTTGCGGTCCAAACGATGCGTGCGGCTCACGCCGCCGGCGCCTCCTCGCGCCCCGCGCGCTGCACGAGAAAGCGCCGGACGCCGTCGCCGCGCAGGGGAACGTTCGCCGCGCCCAGCCGCCGCAGCAGCCGCCCGTCCGGCGTCGTCACCACGCGCGGGGCGACCGCGGGCACCGTGACGGCGAGCACCGCCTTGCCGGCGACGTCCAGCAGCTCGACCGCGACGTCCACGTGCGTCTCGTGGGCGACAGCCGCGATCCGGTCGAGCGAGCGCTGCTCGACCGGGTGCCCCACGATCGACCGGTTTCGGGGGCACGTTCAACGGCGGGGCAGTCGCCGTCGAGGCTGCGCTGGCGACGATCGAGCACCTCGAGCGCCACGACGTGCACGCGCACATCTTCCGGCTGGGCGCCCGCATGCGGGACGGGCTGGAGGCGATCGGCGCCGAGGCCGGTGTGCCGGTGCTCGCGAGCGGATACGGGTCGCTGTTCGTCCTCTGCTTCATGCAGGGCCCGATCCGCTCCTACGAGGACGTGCTGCGCAACGACACGGCGCTGTTCGGCCGCTACCGGCGCGAGCTCGTCGCGCGCGGGATCTTCGAGATGCCCGAGAGCCTCGGCCGCAGCCACATCAGCGCCGCGCACAGCGACGACGACGTGGACCGCTCGCTCGAGGCCGCGCGCGAGGCGCTGCGGGCCGCGCTCGGCTGACCGGACGCGCCGCCGGGTATCCCGAGGCCATGGAGGCCGAGGTCCGCATCGACAAGGTCGACGCCGTGCAGACGCGGGGCGGCAACACGCGCTTCGTCGTCCGCGACGACCAGGGGCGCGAGTACACGACCTTCCGGCCCTCGATCGGGAGCGAGGCCCAGAAGCTCGAGGGCCGTCGCGTGCGCGTCGAGTACCACGAGGACGAGCGCAACGGCTTCAAGAACGTCTGGCTCGACAAGGTCACGCCGGGCCCGGAGGAGGCGCCGCGCGGCGCGGAGGGCTCGAGCACCGACCCGGACGAGGCGGCGTGGAGCACGGCGATCGAGGCGGCCCCGTGGGTGCTGGGGACCAACGAGCCCGACGGCGAGGTGCCGCCGGAGGAGCTCTTCGAGAAGCTCGAGCCGTTCAAGCGCCTCGTCGCCGAGGACATCCGGCAGGGCGGCGAGGAAGAGGAGCAGGGGACATGACACCGCGCCGGAGCCGCGGGTGCGGCTCCGGCGCGGGTCGCGTCGGGCTAGAACTTCGCGACGCCCTGCTTGAGCTTCGCGAGCTTCGCGCGGGGGAGCTTGTGCTTCTCCCCGGCGACCTTCAGCACGGTCTTGCCGCGGACGCTTCTGGCGTGCTTGTTCAGCCAGCGCTTGCCGACGGCGGTCGCCGAGCTGACGTCGTTGACGGCCGCGCTGTCGAGCACGACGTCGCTGCCGGGCGAGCCGTCGAGCACGTCGACGCCCGGGCCGCCGATCAGGACGTCGTCGCCCTCGTTGCCGGCCAGCGTGTCGTTGCCGGCGCCGCCGAGCAGCACGTCGTCGCCGGCGCCGCCGGTGACGGTGAGCGCGATCGCGCTCGCGGCCAGCGAGGAGGCGTCGACCACGTCGTCGCCCGCGAGGGCGTTGATGGTCAGGCGGTCGGTGGCGGCGATCGCGCCCGCGATGTCCACGCGGGCCGCGAGGCCGAGCACGGTCGCGTCGCGGTTGGAGCCGCTCACGCTGATCACGTCGCTGTCGTTGGTGCCGTTGACGATGACGTTGTCGGCGGCCGCGTCGTCGATCCCGCCGACCCCGGCGAGGTTCGGCGCCACGGTGTCGAGGTCGGTGCCCGACATGTCGTTCACCGTCACCGTGTCCGTGCCGGCGAGGGTGTTGGCGTCGATCCTCTCGACGTCGTCCAGATCCATCACGATGTTGGCGACGTCACGCGTGAAGCGCACGCGCCCGCCGTTCGCGGTGACCTCCATGCGCTCGTTGGCGGCGGAGCCGTTGAAGCGCATGGTGTCGGTGTCGTTCTGGCCCTCGACGATGTCGCTGCCGTCGCCGGGATCCCACTGGAACGTGTCGCTGCCGGCGCCCAGGAAGGCAACGTCGTTGCCCTGCTGACCGTCGACGAAGTCGTCGCCGGAGCCGCCGAGCAGCAGATCGATGCCGTTGCTGCCGAGCAGCGAGTCGTTGCCGGCGCCGCCGTCGACCGTCATCGCGATCAGCGCGGCGAGATTGCCGGTGGCCGAGGAGCTGTCGTCGCCGCCGTTGGCGTTGAGGACGAGCTTCTCGGAGGTCCCGATGTCGATCGAGAACGGGGCCGGGTTGAGCCGGTCGAAGCGCACCCGCGTGCCGTTGGCGGTGGTGGTGAACTGCTCGGCGCCGTTGCCGCCGTTGACCTCGACGGTGTCCGTCCCGTCGCCGCCCTCGTTGAGGTCGGTGTCGTCACCGGGGTTCCAGATCATCCGGTCGTCGCCGCCCTGGCCGAACGACTGGTCGTCGGCGTCGCCGCCCGTGATCGTGTCGTTCTCGGTGCCGCCGAAGAGCAGGTCGAAGCCGCCCTTGCCGAGCATCGTGTCGTTGCCGGACTGGCCGAACAGCTGGTCGCCGCCCGAGCCGCCGGTGAGCACGTCGTTGCCGGCGCCGCCGAACAGGTTGGCGGCGGGCAGGGCGCCGTTGACCTCGCTGAGCGCGACCGTGTCGTTGCCGCCGAGGCCGAACACCTGGATCCGCGTCGTGTTGGCGACGGTCGGGGTGCCACCCACGACGGAGACGGCGCCGCCGTTGACCAGGATCTGCCCGGCCGCGTTGCGGCTGATCGTGGTGTTGTTGTCGAGGCTGTCGCCGTTGACCGACAGCACGCCGGTACTGAACGACGCCGTGACCGCCGCGTTGGCCGGTGTAGAGCTGGCTGCGACCAGGCCGGCCGCGAGCGCGGTGCCGGTGAGCAGCCGGCGCGCCGCGCGAGAACGTCTTGCCTTCATCGTTGCTCCTTGGGAGTTGGGGTTCACGGCCCAACAGACGCCGCGATCGCGGCGGCTATTCCCAACGGGTTCTTCGGGACGCTCAGTCGGCGTGCTCGAGCACGAGCCGCATCACCCGCTCCAGAGCGGGCTGCGCCTCGCCGGCGGCCTGCTCCGTCTCGACCGTGAACGCCTCGTCGCGGGTGCGCAGCTTCCAGCGGTGCCGGACGAGCTCGCTGTCGCGGAATTCGAGCAGGGAGACGGTCATGCCGCGCAACGGGAGCCGCTCGAAGGAGAACGCCCGCCGGCCGTCCTCGACGCCCGCCGTGATCCGGTAGAGGTGGCGGTCGGTGACGGCGAGCAGCTGCGGCTCGAGCCCGGCGGAGCCCAGCCGCCGCAGCGCCCAGGCGTCGACCTCGGGCACGGACTCGGCGAGGAAGGCCGGCAGGTCGGCGTCGGCCCACAGCGCCGCGATCGCCTCGACATGCTCCCGCTGCACGGCGCTGACCCTACGGCTGCGACCGGACGGCGGTCGCCGTGTCGACCACGGTGGCGAACTCGTCGTGGAGGTTGGTGGCCGTGACGCGCGCCAGCTCGTCGGCGCTCACGACGCCGCCGAACGGGTCGGCACGGTCGAAGGTATGGGTGGCGTCGAGCACGAAGCGGACGTCGTAGCCGAGGTTGCCGCCAATCCGGGCCGTGGTCTCGCAGCAGTGGTTGGTGGTGATGCCGCAGACGTAGATCGTGGCGATCCCCTGTCCGTCCAGCCAGGCCTGCAGGTCCGGCTCGCCGTGGAAGGAGGAGTTGACGGACTTCGCGACGAGCAGGTCGGGCTCGCCGGTGATCTCCTCCTTGAAGGCGTGGCCGGGGTGGTCGGGGGCGAGCGTGGAGCCGGGCTCGTCGGAGTCGTGGCGGACGAAGACGAGCGGGCGGCCATGCGCGCGCCAGTGCTCGATCAGCGCGGCGATGTTCTCCTCGCAGCGCGGGTTGTTGCGGGTGCCCCAGGACGGGTCGTCGAAGGCCTGCTGGACGTCGACGACGATCAGGGCGGGCGCGGTTGCGGACACGCGCTGACCGTACCGGGCCCGCCGCCCGCGGGCATACGATCCCCCGCGTGAGCTCCGAGCACCTCGACGACGCGATGCGGATCGGCGCGGCCGCTGCCGCGCTCGGGGTGAGCGTCGACACGCTGCGCCGCTGGGAGCGCGACGGGCGCGTGGAGTTCGAGCGCCGCGGCAACCAGCGCTACATACGCGCCGACGAGGTCGCCCGGCTGCTGCGCGAGCGCTCGCGCCCTGGCCACTCGAGCGCCCGCAACCGGCTCGGCGGGATCGTGCTCGCCGTCAAGCGCGACGGCGTGATGGCACAGGTCGAGATGGCCTGCGGGCCCTACCGCGTCGTCTCGCTGATGTCGCGCGAGGCCGCCGACGAGCTCGGCCTGGAGCCCGGCGCGCGCGCCGAGGCCGTGATCAAGGCCACCGGCGTCGTGATCGAGACCCGCTAGCGCTGGGCTGGCGCCGTGGCCGGGTGGCGGCGCGTGGCGCTTGAACGGCGGGCATGTACGGATGAGGGGAGGGGCCTCGCGACGGCTCGGGGCATCTAAGTCGCGTATAGCGCGACTCAGGTGCCACTCGACGGCCGAGTGGCATCTCCATTCCCGCAGAGGGAACCCAGATGCCACTCGAGCCACCCGCGTAGTCGGCCATGCGCAGCATCGTGGCATGGCATCCTGCTCGGCATGCCGAGAGCGCTGCCCGCCGCCGGCCGGCCCGAGGACGTCCTCGCGCACATCGGCCCGGGCGCCGACGTGATCCTCCCGCTGGCCAACGGGGAGCCGGTCGGCCTGCTGGACGTGCTCGAGCGCGAGAACGAGCGCCTGCGGGGCGTGCGAGTGCACCAGATGCACGCGCTGCACGAGCGCCCGTACATCCACGGCGCGTTCGGCGGCCGCCTGCGCCACGTCTCCTACTTCCTCTCGGGCGCGACCCGCAAGGCCTATTGGGAGGGCGGCTGCGAGCTGGTGCCCAACCACTTCTCGGAGATGCCGCGGCTGCTGCAGCTCTCCACCCGGCACCCGGTCGTGCTGGCGGCGGCGAGCCCGCCCGACCGCGCCGGCTACTTCTCGCTCGGCACGAACGCGGACTACGTCGCGGCGCTGATCGGCAAGGTGCCGTTCTTCCTCGAGGTCAACGAGCGGATGCCGCGCACGTTCGGGCTCAACCAGGTCCACGCCTCGCAGCTGCTCGGCTACTGCGTGACCGACCGCCCGCTGGTCGAGGTGCCGCCCGCGGCGCCCGACGACCGCGACCGAGCGATCGCGGCCCGGATCGTCGAGCGCGTGCCCGACGGCGCGACCCTGCAGGTCGGCATCGGCGGCGTGCCCAACGCCGTGCTGGAGGGGCTCGCCGGGCACCGCGACCTCGGCATCCACACCGAGCTGCTGGCGGACGGGATCGTCGACCTCGTCGAGGCGGGCGTGGCGACCGGCGTGCTCAAGCAGCTGCGGCGCAACAAGGTCGAGGCGACGTTCTGCCTCGGCACCCAGCGGCTCTACGACTGGCTGCACGACAACGGCGCGGTCGAGCTGCTGCCGGTCGACCTCGTCAACGACCCGCGCCGGATCGCCCGCGAGGACGACTTCATCTCGATCAACGCCACGACGGAGGTCGACCTCTACGGGCAGTGCGCGTCGGAGACGATCGCGGGGCGCTACTGGTCCTCCAGCGGCGGCCAGGCCGACTTCGCGCGCGGCGCGATGTACTCCGCCCGGCGGCCAGGCGTTCATCGTGCTGCACTCGACCACGAGCAAGGGCCGCAGCCGGATCCGCGCCCGGCTGACGGAGGGCTCGGTCGTCACGACGCTCAAGAACACCGTCGACAACGTCGTGACGGAGTACGGGATCGCGCGAGCTGCGCGGCGCCTCGCTGGCCGAGCGCGCGCGGCGGCTGATCGCGTCGCCCATCCCGACCACCGCGAGCAGCTCGAGCGCGAGGCGTTCGAGGCCGGGATCCTGCGCGGCGGCGCCTCGGACCGGCCCGGCGAGCGCCGCGCGCACGCGACCGCGCCGACCGGGTAGCGTGCATGTTCCAGCCGCGTCGACGTCGCGCTGCGGGACGGGTCGACCGTCCGCGTGCGCGAGGTCGAGGCCGGGGACGTCGCGGCGCTGCGCGAGCTGCTGGCCGGGATGTCGGAGAACTCGCGCTGGCTGCGCTTCCTGTCGCGGGGGTCGAACCTCGACCGGACGGCCGCGACCGCGGCGGAGCCCGAGCGACGGCGTGAGCCTGGTCGTGACCGCCGGCTCGCCGGAGCGGATCGTCGCGCACGCGATGTACCTGAAGGAGCGGAGGCGCGCGCGGAGGTCGCCTTCGAGGTCGCCGACGAGTGGCACGGCCGCGGGATCGCCACGATCCTGCTCGCCCACCTGGCGGGCGCCGCCGCGCGCGACGGCGTGGCGACGTTCGTCGCCTACGTGCACCCCTCCAACCGGCGCATGGTCGGCGTGTTCCGCGAGTCCGGCTTCCCGGTCGAGGTGCACGCCAGCGCTGGGCGAGCTCGAGGTTGAGATGCCGGCCGCGATCGGCGAGGCCGCGCGCCGGCGCTTCGAGGACCGCGGGCGCGCGGCCGCTGCGGCGGCGGTGGCGCACGTGCTGCGGCCGGCGTCGGTGCGTGCTCGTCACGGTCGGCGGGACGGCGGCGGGCGCGACCTGATGCGCAACCTGCGCGTGGCGGGCTACGGCGGCGAGCTGAACGTGCGGGTCACCCGGCGGCGCGGAGCCGCTGCCGGCGGCGGAGCTCGGCCGTGCTCGCCGTGCCCGCTGACGACGTGCTCGAGCAGGCGGAGGCGTGCGGCGCCGCGGGCGTGCGCGCGCTCGTCGTGCTGTCGGGCGGCTTTCTCGGCGGCGGGGAGGAGGGAGGGCGCGGCTGGAGGAGCTGCTGGCCGATCTGCCGGCGCAGCGGGATGCGGCTCGTCGGGCCGAGCTCGCTCGGCGTGCTCAACACGGACCCGGCGATTGCGGCTCAACGCGACCTCCGCGCCCATGGCGCCGAGCCCGGGCCGGTCGCGATGGCCTCCCAGAGCGGGGCGATCGGGATCGCGGCGATCGCCGAGGCCGCCCGCCGCGGCGTCGGGCTGTCCTCGTTCGCGTCCACGGGCGACAAGGCGGACCTGTCCGGCAACGACTTCCTGCAGTACTGGGAGCGGGACGAGGCCACGCGCGTGGTGATGCTCTACCTCGAGTCGTTCGGCAACCCGCGGCGGTTCGGCACGGTCGCGCGGCGGGTGGCGGCGGCGAAGCCGATCGTCGCGGTCAAGAGCGGGCGCCGCGCGGCCGAGCCGGCGACCGCCGGCGCCGACCGCGACGCGCGCGCTGCTCGGCGCCTCCGACGTGTCGGTCGACGCGCTGTTCGAGCACGCGGGCGTGATCCGCACCGACACGGTCTTCGAGCAGCTCGACGTGACCGCACTGCTGGCCTCCCAGCCGCTGCCGGCGGGCAGCCGCGTGGGCATCGTCTCCAACGGTCGCGGACCCGCGATCTCCTGCGCGGACGCGCTCGTCGCCGCCGGGCTGTCGCCCGAGCCGCCGGTCGACCTCGGCCCGGAGGCGTGGGCGCCCGACTACGCCGAGGCGATCGAGCGCGCGGCGGCCGACGCCGACGCGGTCGTCGCGGTGCACGTGCCCGTCGCGGGCCGCTCGGACGACGTCGCGGAGGCCCTGCACGCCGCCGCGCCCGCGGGGACGACGCTGCTCGGCGCGTTCATGGCGCTCGGCGAGGCGGAGCTGGCCGCCCTGGCCCGCGGTGGCGACGTACCGCTCTACCGCAGCCCCGTCGAGGCCGCGCGGGCGCTCGGCCGCGTCGCGCGCTACGCGCGCTGGCGCGAGCGCCAGTCCGACGAGCGCCCCGCGCTCGGCGGCACCGACCCCGACGCGGCCGCCGCCGTGATCGCCGCCGCGCTCGCCCGCGGCGAGGGCTGGCTGGAGCCCGAGGAGGCGGCCGCGCTGCTGGCCGCCTACGGGATCCCGACCGCCGCGGCGCGTCCGGACGCCGGCCTCGAGCTCGTCGCCGGGGTGCTCGCCGACCCGGACTTCGGCCCCGTCGTCGTCTGCGGCCTCGGCGGGCGCACCGCCGAGCTGCTCGGCGACGTCGGGGTGGGCCTGGCGCCGCTGCGCCGCGCCGACGCCGCGGAGCTCGTGCGCTCGCTGCGCTCGTTCCCGCTGCTGCAGGGCTACCGCGGCGCGCCCGTCGCCGACGTCGCCGCACTCGAGGACATGCTCGTCCGGATCGCCGCGCTCGCCGACGCCCACCCAGAGGTCTCCGAGCTCGACTGCGACCCCGTCCTGGTCACGGCCGACGGTGCCGCCGCGATCGCCGCGCGCGTGCACGTCCGGCCCGCCCGGCCGGTGCGGCCGTTCCCCGCCCTCGATCGCTGACCACGCCGGGGTAGAGGCGGCACCACCCGAGAAGTGGAGCGGGCTCGATACCTACAAGGGGTATCTCTCGGGATGATCGGCGCATGCCCGCCTCCGACTCCCTCCTCCCGTGTACGGCGCCCGCCGCCGTGCCGCAGTCGCGAGCGCCGCGCTCCTCCTGGCGCTCCTGATCCCCGCCACCGCCGTCGCGGCGTTCGACGACGACGGATATCTCGCCTACGCCGACCGCATCCAGCAGCGCCTCGACCCGATCTGGGACGAGGACGCCGGGTACTACCGGGCCGGGCCCGGCGGCGTGGAGCCGATGACCAACTCGCTCGTGCTGCTCACCCACTCGGTCGCCGCCATGCAGGACCACCAGGGCCCGGCGCGCAACGACCACCGGGCGCGGATCGTCGCCCGCCGCCTCGTCGACGGGCTGCCGTTCGTCGACCGGCGCCCGAACGGCCGCGGCGACTCGCAGGTCCACGCGCCCGGCTTCGTGAGCTCGATGACCGACGCGGGCGCCCCCCAGCACCTCGTCTTCGACGCCGAGGTGATCGACGGCCTCGCGGTCGCCTACCGCGCCCGCCGCGCGCTCGACCTCCCGCCCGAGACCGCCCGCCGCATCCGCGCGGCGATCCACCGGACCGCGCACGGGAAGTTCTGGCGCTGGCCCGCGATCCGGCTCAACCAGGTCAACTGGTACGCGCTCGTCTACGCCGCCGACGCCACCGTCACCGGCAACGGCCGCCTGCTGCGCCGCGACCTCGCGCTGCAGCTGCGGCGCTTCTTCCGCGGCGCCGCCGGCCACGGCGGCCGCGCCGGCAACTTCGGCGCCGGTATGCGCTTCCACTACCTGCCGTACTCCTCGCCCGCCGAGCGCCGCAACGTGGACTCCGCGGAGTACGCGAACATCGTGCTCTCCTTCACGCGCTTCTACGGGCAGGCCCGCCGCGCCGGGATGCCGCCGCTCCAGGCGGGCGCCCGGCGCCTGATGCGCGAGTGGACCAAGCGCGCGCTCGCCGGCTACTGGACGCACTCGGGCTACATGAACTGGGACAGCGGCCTCGGCTTCGAGCGCTGGCACCAGGCCAAGAAGCTCGGGCTCACCCAGCAGGCGCTGATCGGGATGGCGGCCTCGCCGTCGCTGCTGCCGAGCCCGACCTGGGCCCGCTGGGCCAAGGACATGCTCGACCGCGGCCTCGCCTTCTACGAGCGCCGGCCCGCCTTGGCGGGCGGCCTGCCCGACCCCGTGTTCTTCGGCGTCAGCGCGGTGCCGCAGACGACGGGGAGCGCGCGGCTGGCCGCCGCGCGGATGCAGGCCAACGCCGCCCGCGCGGTCGACGCCGGCCTCGGCCGTATGCGCGCGAGCCGGCCGCCGTCGCTGTACTCCTACGACCCCGACGTCGGGCGCCTGGCGATCAGCACGCGCACCTACAACACGGCCGTCGTGCCGGTCAGCCAGGGCGCGTTCCCCTACGGCGGCCTGGACCTCGCGCGTCTGTTCGACGCCGACCAGGACGTGCTGGCCAACATCGGCGGCACGGCGCCCGCGGGCTTCGGGCTCGTCGTCCGCGACGGCGCCGGGCGGCCCGCGCTCGCCACGCAGGTGGCGCGCCGGCAGGCCGAGGCGGGCGTGTCGCCGCTGCGGCTGACGAGCGCGCCGGCCGGGGTGCGCGCGTCGGCGACGTCGCTCGGCCGCGCCTACGCGGGCGCGTTCCACGCCATCCGCGCCGCCGGCAGCACCCGCGGGGACGGCCTGGCCGCCACCGTCGCGCACCGCTTCACGCGCGACTTCATCCGCACGCGCTGGGTGCTGCGGCGCACGGGCGCGGCCGGCGGCCACACGGCCGACGTGCTGTTCCCGAGCTGGGGCGGGGAGCGCGCCGCGGTCACCGCGGTGCTGCGCTCCGGCGAGCGGGTCGGCGTCGGTGGCGGCACGCTGGCGCTGCGGGACGTCCGCAGCTTCGAGATCCGCAGCGCGCACGGCGGCTACCGCGTCCGGCCGGTCGGCGCTCCGCGCGGCGCGGCCGCCCGGCTCGTGCACCCCGCGCGGCAGTCCTCGAACCCGCTGCCGGGCCCGAGCCTCGCGATCCGGATCGGCGAGGGCCGCGGCCTGCGGGTCGCGCGCTTCTCGGCCCGGATCGCGCCGGCCCGCAGCGGACCGCTGGCCGCCCCCTAGTGCCGTGAGTCGAAATTTCGACGGCAGTCATCGGCGCCGGCCCGCGTCGAGCGCCCGCACGACCCGCGCGAGGTTGTCCTCCCAGATCTCGCGCGGCGTCGGCGGCAGCACCTCGTCCCAGATCTCCGCGAACGAGCTGCGCATCTGGCTCTGGCCCTCAGGGCGCCCGATGAACCACCAGTGCAGGTGCTCGGCGCCCTCGCCCCAGCGGCCGATGTGGACCATGCCGATCCCGCCGACGGCGAGCACCGCGCGCTCGACGCGGCCGAGCATGACGCCCATCTCCCGCGCGAGCTCCTCGGGCAGGTCGGCGGGGCCCGAGAAGTGCTCGCGCGGCTCGACGAGCACGATCACGGGCAGGCCGGTCGGCTCGCGCGTGGACATCAGCCGCCAGCGCTCGTCCGTCCACAGGTAGTCGTCGTGGTCTTCCGCGGCCGGCACGTCGTCGAGCCGACCGAGCTGACCGACACCGAGGCCGCCGCGTACGGCGGCGAGGTCCTGCGCGTCGCCCGCGCGCTGCTGGCGGCGCTGGAGCCGGTCAAGCTCAACTACGACGTGCTGGGCAACGCATCGCCGCACCTGCACACGCATCTGGTGCCGCGCTACGCCGACGACCCGCGGCCCGGCTGGCCGTTCCCGTTCCCCGACCCCGACCCGCCGGCGATGCCCGAGGCGCGGCTGCGCGCGGACGTCGACGCGCTTCGGCGCGCTACGCGCTGACCGCGTCGCCGACGCGGATCGTGCCGTCGGAGAGCATGTCCGCGCGCAGGCCGCCGCGGTGCACGAGCGGACGCAGCGTCCCGGGGGAGAGGCGCTCGAGGTGCGCGCACGGCTCGCACAGGCGGCGGCCGATGCACTCGACCTCGCCGACGGTGAAATGCCGGCCGACGAGCGCATTGAGGTCGATCCCGCGAGTGACGACGTTGCGGCGCGCGGCCTCGGGCGCGATGCCCAGCTCCTCGAGCGTCTCGGTCTCGACCAGCGTCAGCTCGTGCCCGTTGGAGTAGGGGCTGGAGAACGTGCCGCGGTGCTCGTGGTAGCGATCGCCCTCGAGCCCGCGGCCGGCGTGGGCGGCCGCCTCGCCGACGAGCTCGATCGCGGCCTCGGCCGCGGGCGCGACCGTGATCGCCTCGACGCGGCCGGCGGTGCGGGTGACCGCCGTCTCCGGTCGCGACCACAGCGCCACGTCGGCGGGCGCGACGACGAAGCCCGCCTCCACGTCGGCGAACGTCTCCGGACCGCCGAACGGGTGCCAGGCGATCGTGGACGGCGGGCCGTACGCGACGGCGCAGACCTGTCGCCCTTCGCCGCGAAGGACCGCGAGCCACGGCCCGGCCCAGGAGAAGCCCGCCGGGTCCTCGATCGGGACGAGCCCGAGACCTCGGCCCGCGAGCCAGTTGCGCCACACGGTCCACGGCTCCGGGTGGTCCGCCGGCGGGGCAGGGACGCCGGCGGCGTCGAGCTCGAGGATCGCGGCGAGGCACGCTACGCCCGAGCCGATCAGAGGCGGCAGGTCTCCGGGGACGTCGCGCGGCTCCCGCATCGCCGCGAGTCTACGGGCGGTGCTCGGCCTCGAGGCGCTCGGCGAGCCGGAGGTCCTCGTCCGCGAGGCGGCTCGGGGCGGGGGCGCCAGGGGCGAGAGCAGCGGCGAGCTCGGCTGGCGTGGGCGCGGCGGCGACGTCGGCGAGCGAGCCCGCCGTCCCCGGCCGCCAGTCGATCGCCAGCGCGCGGTAGACGTCGACGAGCACCTCGCGCAGCGACGGCCCGGCGTCGAGCAGCAGCACCGTGCTGGTGAGCGCCGCGCCCTTGATCACCCGCTGGGCGATCCCGGCCACCTTCACGCCGCCCGCGTGCAGGCTGTGCGCGCCGGCGCAGTACTCGCCCTCGAGCTGGCCCGCGGCCACCTTCACGCCCAGGCCCGCCAGGGCGTCCGTGACGAGACCCGACTCGCGCGCGTAGCGCTCGCTCAGCCCCTCCAGCGTCGAGTGGTGGGGCACGATCTCCTCGTGGATCAGGCAGCCCGGCCCGTACGCCGCGGCGTGCCCGCCACCGAGCCGGACCACCGGCTCGTAGCCGCGGGCGCGCGCCGCCGCGCAGGCGGCCGCGAAGCCGGGGGAGTGCGAGTCGAGCTTGCTGAAGGCGACCGTCGCGCCGGGCTCGTAGACCCGCACGACGGACGGCCGCGCCCGCTCGGCGACCCGCAGCAGCAGCGCGTGCGAGAGGGCCATGTCGAGCGCGGGCCGCTGCGGGAACGCGTCGCGCAGCAGCGTCTGCGGCACGCTCTCGACGGTCATGGGTCCAGCGTGACAGGCACGATCTCAGGGTCCGCTTCAGGGGGCCGCCCCGATGATCCGAGGGGGCGACGGCGCTCCCCGGCCCGGAGGTGCAGGACCTCCGCGGGCCGAGTGAGGGCCAGTTGCATGTGACAACCAACTCGGTTGCATGTGACAACTCATAATTACCGGTTTTCGAGAGTTCACTGTGACCCGTTTTACGGTGCAGCAATGGGTCATGATCCAGACTCGATCCCGAATTCTGGTGAATCGGCGCAAACCCGCTTGTGGGCGGAGATCGCCGTCCCCTGCAAGTTCATGAGCATCGGGCCCGCAGCCGTTTTCGTAGCGGTGTGCGGCGGGAATGCCGGTTGTAACAAACGAGTGCGAAGGTGGGGGAACCAATGGCGAAGGACATGGGTGATGCCGTGCGCGATGCGCTCGGTCATGCCGTCCGTGAGGCGGTCAAGAACGTAGGGGACGCGAAGCCCACGAAGAGCAAGGGCGGCGGTCCCTTCTCAGGCGCCAAGGGTCTTGCGGCCGGCGCCGGCCTGGCGGCCGCAGCGCCGCTGGCGAAGAAGGGCGTCGACGCGTTCCGCAACGGCGGGCTGCCGAGCATGAGCCCGACGAAGGCGGCGGGCGGCATGGCGTCCAAGGCAGGCGACAAGGTCGCCGGGAACTTGAAGGACACGGTCAGCGACAAGGTCGATGAGGCCGGCGGCGCCGGCGGCCTGGTGAAGGAGGCCGCTAGCGGCCTGCTGCCGGGCGGCGGAGGCGACGACGGCGGAAAGGGCGGCATGCCAGGAGTCGGAAAGGGCCGGCGCATGCCGGTGCAGCAGGCGGTCGACGTGGCCGTGCCACTCGAGACGGCCTACAACCAGTTCACGCAGTTCGAGGACTGGCCCGAGTTCATGCACCGCGTCACCCGCGTCACGCAGGACGACGACTGCACGATCGGCTTCGCCACCAAGATCTGGGGCAAGACCAAGGAGTTCAAGGCCGACATCCAGACCCAGCGGCCCGACCAGCGCATCAAGTGGCGGGTGTCCGAGGGCATCACCCACTCCGGCGTGGTGACGTTCCACGAGCTGGCCCCGAGCCTCACCCGCATCGAGGTCAACCTCGACGTCGACCCGGGCTCGCTGATCGAGAAGGCGGCCCGCGGCATGCGCCACGTCAAGCGCGCGGTGCGCGCCGACCTGGCCCGCTTCAAGGCGTTCATCGAGATGCAGGAGCTCGAGACGGGCGCCTGGCGCGGCGTGATCGAGGACGGCGAGCTCGTCGAGCCGCATGACGACGACTACGACGAGGAGCGCGACTACTCCGAGATCGACGACCTGCGCGACGAGGCCGAGGCCTCGGGCGACGAGGACGACGACGAGGGCCAGGACGACGGCGACGACGAGCCGGTCCCGGTCGAGGAGCTCCCGCGCGATCGCACGGGGCGCTTCAAGAAGGGCGCGGGCGCGCGGCCCACCAGGACGGCCGCCAGCTCGCGCTCCTCCTCTTCGCGCTCGACGTCGCGGAGCAGCAACGGCAACGGAAGCGGCAGCGGCAAGGCGAACGGCAAGTCGCGCTCGACGAGCAAGTCGTCGTCGGGCAGCTCGTCGCGCTCGTCGGGCAGCACGCGCAAGCGCGGCTCGAGCAACGGCTCGGGCTCGTCGTCGAAGCGCTCGTCGAGCTCGTCGCGCCGTCGCAGCAGCTCGAGCCGGAGCTGAGGTGTCGGACTTCCTGAAGGACGCGGTCACCTCGCGGCTGGCCGGCGACAGGCCGTCGCCGGTCAAGGCCGCGCTGGTGTCCGCCGTGGCCGGCGCCGCAGCGGCGGCGGTCACCTACCGGGTGTTGCGGAGCTAGGAGACCCCATGGCGAAGATCGTTGGCAAGCCGAACGCCGAGGACGTCAAGCGGGTCGCGGTCGCCGCGCTCGTGGCCGCGCTCGACGACGGCAAGGAGCACGCGAAGAAGAACCCGCGCCTGACGGGCATGCGCGCCGTCGCGACGGGCGCCGTCCTCTACACCGCGGGCACGGCCGCCTTCAAGGGCCGCCGCTTCATCAGCGAGCACCTGCTCGACCGCGACGAGGAGCCCGAGGAGGACTACGACGAGGAGCTCGAGGAGGACGACGACGAGCCTGTCGCCGAGGAGGACGAGGACTTCGAGGAGGAGCAAGAAGAGGAGCCTCTCGCCGAGGAGGACGAGGACTACGAGGACGAGGAGGAACCCATCGCCGAGGAGGACGAGGACTTCGAGGAAGACGACGAAGAGCCGGTCGCCGAGGAGGACGAGGACTACGAGGACGAGGAGCCCGAGGACTTCGACGACGACGAGTCGGAGGAGCGCAGCGCGGCGGACGAGCCGCCGGTCCACCCCGACGACGAGGCCGTCGACGAGGAGGATCTCCCCGCTCGCCCTAGCAAGCGACGCACCCCGGTCGGGCGCCGCTGACCGAGACCCCTAGACGGGAGGACTGTCCACATGGCCGTATCCCACGCCGCGCCGAGCGGCTATCTCGAACGCCCGAGACCGAGCGGCCTCGCGGACGTCATCGAGGTGATCCTCGACAAGGGCCTCGTGATCGACGCCTACGTGCGGGTGTCGCTGATCGGCATCGAGCTGATCACGATCGACGCGCGGATCGTCATCGCGAGCGTCGACACCTACCTGCGCTTCGCCGAGGCCGTCAACCGTCTGGACATCTCCGAGGACGGCGGCGAGGGCCTGCCCGAGCTCATGGAGCACGTCACGGAGGGCGGCGCGAAGAGCAAGACGAAGGGCGCGCTCGAGGGCGCGAAGGAGAAGCTGCCGGGCGGCGGGAACGACGACGAGAAGGGAAGCCGCCGCCGGCGGACGTCGAGCTCTCGCGCGCCGCAGCAGCAGCGACGATGAGTGCGATCCACGTCCACGGGGTCACGACGGAGGACGCGCGCGCCGCGATCGAGGGAGCCGGCGCGCGCGCCGTCGCCCACGGCGGGCTGGCCGCGGTCGTCACCGACGCCGCGGGCGAGACCCGCGCGGCCACGCTGATGCGCCGCCACTGGGACGTGCTCGAGGCGGTGGCCGCGACCGCTACTGTCGTGCCCGTGCAGTTCGGGACCGCGATGGCCGGCGAGGACGCCGTCGCCGCCGAGTTCCTGGCGCCGCGCCGGGAGCAGCTGCTGGCCCAGTCCGCCGCGCTCGACGGCAAGGTCCAGCTGTCCTTGAAGGGCAGCTACGACGAGGCGCAGCTGCTGCGCTCGGTCGTCGCGGGCTCGCCCGCCGTCGCGCGCCTGCGCGAGCAGGTCCGCGGCCTCTCGGAGGAGGCCGGTCGCTACGAGCGCATCCGGCTCGGCGAGCTCGTCGCCGCCGAGGTCGAGCGGATCCGCGAGAGTGACGCGCGCGTGCTGCACGAGCGGCTCGACCCGCTCGCCGTCGCGACGTGCCGCGAGACGGTCGGCGGCCTGCAGGCCGCCGTCAACTCGGCCTTCCTCGTCGAGCGCGCCCGGACGGCGGACTTCGCCCGCGCGGTCGACGCCGCCGCCGCGGAGCTCGAGGACCGCGTCGAGCTGCGGCTGCTCGGCCCGCTTCCGCCCTACAGCTTCGTCGCCGAGGAGGTGCCGGCGTGGGCCTGATCAGCGGCCTGCTCAAGCTCCCGCTCTCGCCCGTGCTCGGCACGGTGTGGATCGCCGAGCAGATCCAGGCGCAGGCGGAGGCCGAGTACTACGACGAGGGCGCGATCCAGGAGCAGCTGCGCGAGATCGACGCCGCGCGCCAGGCGGGCACGATCGACGAGGCCGACGCCGCTGCGGCAGAGGACGCGCTGATCGAGCGCCTGCTGGAGGGCCGCGCGCGATGAGCGGGGACGGCACGGCCAACATCTCGGCCCGCGAGCTGGGGCTCGAGGCGAAGGCGACCCTGAAGGACATGACGGAGTTCGACGCCGAGACCGTCAGCGCGCTGCAGTGGGACGGCGAGAGCTGGCTGGTCAGCGTCGAGGTCTGCGAGCTCACGCGGATCCCGAACACGACCGACGTGATGGCGACCTACGTCGTCCAGCTCGACGACGGCGGCGGGCTGCTCGGCTACAAGCGCGAGCGCCGCTACCTGCGCGGGGAGGCGGAGAGCCGATGAGCTCCGCTCCCCTCGGCGCGCGCGGGAGCGCCGGCCTTTCCGGTCGCCCCGAGTCCACGGCCAGCCTCGCGGACATCCTCGAGCGGGTGCTCGACAAGGGCATCGTCATCGCGGGTGACATCCAGATCAACCTGCTCGACATCGAGCTGCTGACGATCAAGCTCCGCCTGCTCGTCGCGTCCGTCGACAAGGCGCGCGAGATGGGCATCGACTGGTGGGAGGGCGACCCGTCGCTGCAGCGGGTCGACGACCAGGACGCCGTCGGGAACGGCGAGGGCATCAAGGAGCTCGAGCGCGAGAACCAGGAGCTGCGCGAGCGGCTGGACCGGCTCGAGCGGCTGATCGGCGAGGGCGGCCGTGGCGGATGAGCTCGACCGCTGGGCCGCGAGCCGGGCCGGCGAGCTGATCGCGCGCGCGGAGGCCGAGGCGGTCGCCGAGCTGAAGGCCGCGCTGCTGCGCGCCGCGGCGGGGGCGCCCGCGGAACCGGCGTCCGCGCCGTCCGAGCCCGTGCCCGCCGCGGCGCCGCCCCCGCCCGCCGCGGCGGCGCCGCCGTCCGGGCACGCGCTGTGGGCGTACTGCGTCGCCCGCGACCACGCGGCGCTCCCCGGCGCCGCGCCAGGCGTGCATCCTGACGGCGAGCCGGCCTGGCTGCGCGACGGCGGCCTGGCGGTGCTCTGCAGCCGCGTGCCGCTGGCGGAGTTCGGCGAGGAGCCGCTCAAGCGCAACCTCAACGACCTGCCGTGGCTCGAGCGCACCGCGCGCGCCCACGAGGCGACGATCGCCGCGGCCTTCGGGGCGACCGACGTCGTGCCGCTGCGGCTGTGCACGCTGTTCGCCGGCGAGGAGGGCGCGCGGCGGATGCTCGCCGACCGCCGTGAGGCGCTCGCCGAGGCGCTCGAGGCGCTGGCCGGCCGCGAGGAGTGGTCCGTGAAGCTGCTCGTCGACCGCGATGCGCTCGCCGAGGGCGTGCGCGAGCCCGAGGACGCCGGCGGCGAGGCCGCCGCGGCGGGCAGCGGCGCCGCCTACCTGCTGCAGCGGCGCGATGAGCGCCGCCTGCGCGAGGCCGTCGACGATCGTGCGGCATCGCTCGCCGAGGACGTCCACGCGCGGCTGCAGGAGCGGGCCGTGGACGCCCGCGTGCGGCCGGCGCAGAACCGCGAGCTGTCCCGCCACGAGGGCGAGATGGTCCTCAACGGCGCCTACCTGGTCGAGCGCGAGCAGGCGGACGGCCTGCGCGAGCTCGTCGCCGAGCTCGAGCAGCGCCACCGCGCGCTCGGCGCCCGGATCGCGCTCGGCGGCCCGTTCCCGGCGTACTCGTTCGTCCCGGAGGCGGAGTGAGCGCGATCGCCGAGCGCGACGTCGCGCTGGTCGACCTGATCGACCGCCTGCTCGGGGGCGGCGTGGTGATCGCGGGCGAGATCACGCTGGCCGTCGCCGACGTCGACCTGGTGCACGTCTCGCTGCGCGCGCTCGTGAGCTCCGTCGCCACGGCCCAGCCGCAGGACGACGCGTGATCGAGCTGCTGGCCATCACCGACGACGCCACCCCGCCGCAGCCGCCGCTGCGCCTCGTGCCGGCCGGCCGCGTGAGCGTGCTCGTGACGCCCGCGGACGACGGCGGAGAGCGGGCGGCCGGCGCCGAGCCCGCGGCCGACGCCGAGGCCCTGTGGCGGCGCGAGTCGCTGCTCGAGGAGCTCATGCGCGAGCGCGCGCTGCTGCCCGTGCGCTACGGCACCCGCGTCGCCGACGAAGCGGCCGCCGCCGCGGCCGTGGCGCCGCGCGACGCGGAGCTGGCCGCCGCGCTGGACCGGGTGCGCGGCGCGGTCGAGGTCTCCGTCCGCGCGGTCGCCCCCGACCGCGCCGTCACGGACGCGCCCGAGGCGGTGCACGAGCGGCTGTCCGCCGCCGCGCGCGAGCACGCGCGCCTGGACGGTCCAGAGCCGCTGCGCGCCGCCTACCTCGTCGACACCGCCGCGGTCGACGGCTTCGTCGCGACCGTGCGCGAGCTCCAGCACGAGCACCCCGGCCTGAGCATCCTCTGCACGGGGCCGTGGCCGCCGTACTCCTTCGCGGAGGCGCCGGCGTGAGCCGCGACAAGGTGCTCGCCGGACCGCTGGACGGCGACCTCGACCCGTTCGCGCGCCCGCGGCCCGAGTTCGGGAACGCGCTCAGCCGCCGGATCGACGCCGACCCGGAGTCGGTCGCGCAGGGCCTCGCGCAGCTCGTGCTCACGATCGTCGAGCTGCTGCGGCAGCTGATGGAGCGCCAAGCGCTGCGCCGGATCGACGGCGGCGGGCTCACGGAGGAGCAGGTCGAGCGCCTGGGGCGGACGTTCATGGAGCTCGACAACCGCATGGAGGAGCTGCGCGAGCAGTTCGGCCTCGAGCCCGAGGACCTCAACCTCGATCTCGGCCCGCTCGGCCGGCTCCTCTAGAGCGGCAGGCTCGCGGCGATCACGGTGCCGCTGCCCGGCGGGCTGGCGATCCCGAGCGTCCCGCCGGCCGCCTCGGCGCGGTCGCGCAGGCCGAGCAGCCCGGTGCCGGCCGCCGCGTCGGCCCCGCCCTTGCCGTCGTCGGCGATCTCGACGCGCAGCAGCGCGCCCTCGCGGCGGACCGCGACCCGCGCGCCGGACGCCTCGGAGTGGCGCGCGACGTTGGTCAGCGCCTCGGCGGCGATGTAGTACGCGGTCGCCTCGACGTCGGCCGGCGGGCGCTCCTCGAGCTCCACGTCGATGTCGACGGGCACGGGCAGCCGCGCCGTGAGCGCCTCGAGCGCCCGCAGCAGGCCGTGGTCGCTGAGCACCGCGGGGTGCAGGCCGCGCGCGATCTCGCGCAGCTCCGCGAGCCCGGTGTCGAGCTCGCGCGAGGCGTCGTCGAGCAGCTTGGCCGCCGCCTCCTGACCCTCGCCGAGCTTGGCGCGGGCGAGCCGCAGCATCAGCGCCACGGAGACGAGCCGCTGCTGCGCGCCGTCGTGGAGGTTGCGCTCCAGCCGGCGCCGCTGCTCGTCGCCCGCGCGGACGACGCGCGCGCGGGACGCGGTGAGGTCCTCCCGCGCCTGCGCGCTGGCCACGGCGAGCGAGGCGAGCTCGCAGAACGCGCCGAGCCGGTTCTCGGAGTCGGGCGGGAGCTGGTCCTCGCTGGCGATCGCGACCGCTCCCCACAACGCGCCGGCGACCACGATCGGCGCCGCGGCGGTCGAGCGGTAGCCCGTGCGGAACATCGCCTCCCTGACCTCGCCGGTCAGGCCGCCCCAGTCGTCGATCCGGGCCGGGGCGGCCGTGTGGCGCACGCGCGCCAGCGCAGAGTCCTCGTCGGCGCGGATCCGCTCGCCGACCCGGAAGACGTCGATGTTGTCGCGGTTGTGGCGGCCGAGCACCGTCGCGGTGCCGTCGCCCTCGTAGCGCACGACGGTCGAGGCGTTGACCTCGAGCACCCGCGCGCAGCCCTCCGAGACGGCGGTGAACACGCGGTCCGGGCTGACCTCGGAGGCCACGAGCGTCGCGACCCGCCGCAGGGCGCGCTGCTCCGTGGCCAGCCGCCCGATCTCGGCGAGCTTCTCGCCGGGGTCGGAGGCGAGCGCGCCCTCGACGTCGCGGCTCGGGCTCTCGCGGTCGGTCAGGTCGATGCCGGTGGTCACGAGCGCCGCCGGCGCGCCGCCCGGGCCGGGCATGGGGTGGTTGGACCAGGCGATCAGCCGCATCCGCCCGTGCTTGGTCCGCCAGTGGCCGACCTGCGGGCTCGGCGTCCCCGTCCGCCAGACGAACGTGAGGAACTCCCCGAACGCCTCGCGCTCCTCGTGCGGGATCACGACCTCGCGCGCGTCGCGGCCGATCACCTCGTCGCGGGAGTAGCCGGTCGCGCGCTCGCAGGCCTCGTTGAACAGCAGGATGCGCCCGTCGCGGTCGAGCACGCAGACCAGCGACTGCGTCGTCTCGGTGAGGATCCGGGCGAAGGACTCGCCGACCTCGAACGCCCCTCGCGGCTTTTCCATGCGCCGCGTGAGGGTAGAACAGGCGCCCGCATCACCGGCGCTTGCCGGGGTCGGCCGTCGTCGCGTCCTCCTGGAGCGGCGACTCGCAAGCTCGCGCCTGAGTGCTCCAGGAGCACGCGCCGCGGCCGCCAATCGGAGCCCCCGGAGGCCACCCGTCACGTACGCCACCCTCGTTGACGGCCTCGGTGGGGACAGCTACCGACAGGCGCCTGGGCCGTCTGCTCTATGCGGGGTCGCGATCTTCGCCCTTCGGTCCCGAGGATCCGTGCCGGCCACCGCCGGCGCCACAGGCGGGCCCGGCTCAACGATCGCTGCTCCGCGGACGGTTCGCGAGACCTTGAATTACCGGCGACGAATGGGTCGGGCTGCTGCCTTTCGCGCTAAGCGACACTCTGCGGGCGGCAGGTCGCAGTGCCCTGGCAAGCGATAGCGAAGCCCCGGCCGGGGAGGAAGATGCGCTAAGCCTCAGGCGCGAGGCGGGAGCTTGGCGGCAGACGGCAATGCGTCGGGGTAGAGCACTCAAAGCGAGAAACGGGGGCAAGCGATGGAGCACCGCCAGTTGGGACGCACCGGTGTCTCGGTCAGCAAGTTCTGTCTCGGCGCGATGATGTTCGGCGCGTGGGGCAACCCGGACCACGACGAGTCGATCCGGATCATCCACACGGCGCTCGACGCCGGCATCAACTTCATCGACACCGCCGACGTCTACGGGCAGGGGGAGTCGGAGGAGATCGTCGGGAAGGCGCTCGCCAGCGGCCGCCGCGACAACGTCATCCTCGCCACCAAATTCCACAACGCGATGGGCGAGGACCCCAACCAACAGGGCAACTCACGCCGCTGGATCACCCGGGCGGTAGAGGACTCGCTGCGGCGCTTGGGCACCGACTGGATCGATCTCTACCAGGTGCACCGCATCGATCCGCGCACGGACATCGAGGAGACGCTGTCGGCGCTCAGCGACCTCGTGCACCAGGGCAAGGTCCGCTACATCGGCACGTCCACCTTTCCCGCCAGCCACATCGTCGAGGCGCAATGGGTCGCGCGCGACCGCCACTTCGAGCGGTTCGTCAGCGAGCAGCCGCCGTACTCGATCCTCGTCCGCGCCGTCGAAGCTGACGTCCTGCCCACATGCTCGCGGTACGGCATGGGCGTCATGTCCTACAGCCCGCTAACCGGCGGCTGGCTATCAGGCCGCTGGCGCAAGGACACCGGCCAGCAGTCCTCCTCCCGCGCCTCCCGGCTGCCCGAGCGCTTCGACCTCGCGAACCCCTTCAACCAGCGCAAGCTCGACGCCGTCGAGGAGCTCGCGCAGCTCGCCGAGCAGACGGGCATCACGCTCATCCAGCTTGCGATCGCGTTCGTGCTCAACCATCCCGCGATCACTGCAGCGCTGATCGGTCCTCGCACGATGGAGCAGCTCGAAAGCCAGCTCACTGCAGCCGACGTCGTCCTCGACGCGGCAGTGCTGGACCGCATCGACGAGATCGTCTCGCCCGGCACGACGCTCAACCCGGCCGACAACTCCTTCGACAACCCGGCGCTCGAATCGGCCGCCCGGCGACGCTAGCTCTGGACGTCGCGCGACTGCCGCGTTGAGGCATCTGCGATAGCGCGGGGCCGCTCGCCGAGAGTGCTCCTCGTCGCGCAAAGCGATAGTCCACGCGCGCACCCCCGCACCGTCGCATCCAGGCAAAAGGGATATCGCTGACTAGCGAGTGCGCCCGAACAGCTTCGCCATGAGCACCCGAGAGTCGAAGAGCCAATGCCGCTCCCCGTAGCGGTCGAAGGCTCGAGGCAGCCACCGCGCGACGGCGATACCCGCGAGGACGCCTGGAAGGAGCGGGAGCGTCGCGAGCCACTGCCCTTCGATGAAGCCGTAATACGCCACCTGGATCAGGGCGAACGCTGCAAGGGCAAGGCAGAGCCACCTGGTCGCGCGAACCTGCTTCGCCTTCCGTGACATTCCAGAAGGATGCCACTGTCGGCTGGCGCTGGTTCAGAAGCACGTGGAGCGGCGGGGCGCCTCTCAGCGCCTTGGTGAGCGCGTCGCTTACGATCGCGCACGATGACTCCTCAACGTCGCGACGTGTTGTTTTCCTCCGGCGATGAGCGCTGCCACGCGTGGCTTTATCTCCCCGATGCCGGCCCGACGAGATCTGAACCTCCTCCTGTGATCGTCATGGCTCACGGTTTGGGGGCAGTGAAGGCGTTGCGGTTGGGCGGATTCGCGGAGCGATTCCAAGCTGCGGGATATGCGTGCCTGGTGTTCGATTACCGCCATTTCGGCGACAGCGGCGGAGAGCCACGAGAGATGCTGAGCATCCGCCGACAACGTGAGGATTGGCGCGCTGCACTCCAGTTCGCGCGCACGCTTCCCGAGGTCGACGGTAACCGGGTTGTCTTGTGGGGGACCTCGTTCGCCGGGGGACACGTGGTAGCCACGGCCGCCGCAGCCGCCGACGGTGAGATCGTCGCTGCGGTCGTGCAGTGCCCGTTCACGGATGGGCGCGCCTCATCCCGCCAGATCTCGGCTGCGGGCAAGCTGCGTCTTGGGGTCGCCGCCGCAAAGGACAACTTCGCGCGGATCGCAGGGCGTCCGCCGGTGCGGGTGAAGGTCGCTGCGCGCCCCGGAGAGACGGGCCTCATGGACGCGCCTGACGTCATCGACGGGGTGCTGCGACTTCTCGCGGCGTCAGGTATCCAAGAGGAGGACTACCGCAACGAAGTCCCCGCGAGAGTCGCGCTGGAGATCCCGCTCGCGGCGCCAGGGCGTTCGGCAAGCAAGATCCGCTGCCCCATCCTGTTCTGCGTCTGCGACAACGACACCGTCGCACCGGCCAAAGCCACTTTGCGTCATGCCGCGAAGGCTCCGCGAGGTCAGGTCCGGCGGTACCCGGTCGGCCACTTCGACATCTACGTCGGCGAGCAGTTTGAGCAGGTAGTCGCCGACCAGCTTGCGTTCCTCCGCGAACACGTCCCACCCGACGCCTGACCCGGCGGCGCGCTACTGCTTTGAGGCAGAGCCGATAGCGCGAGGCAGCTCGCCGGAGTGCTCCTCGTGCGCCAAGCGACACTCCGCTACGCGACCGCGTGAGTGCTCATGGCAGGCGAAAGCGGAAGCCGCTACGTGCATGCTCGAGAGACGGTCTCGACTGGAGAAACCATCTGGCCGTCGCAAGAACTGGACCGGCCAACGGGACGCTCATCGGCGCCTTGGGTATGCAACGTCCGGGCCAGCGCGACTGGCCGCTCGTGAGGCCGCTCGATACGCTCGACCTCACTGTGTTGGATCGCGTCGCCAAGGACAGCATGAGGAAGTACGTCGGCCAGCACCTCAACGTGTTTAGGGCGCGTCTGAGTGACGACCAGCTCCTGTTCCTCAAGAATTTCATCGATGGGTACGACCGATATCTCGGCATCGTCTTGAGACACAGCACCGAAGAAAAGCTCTACAGCTCCGAGGGCTGGTACAGGCGCTATACGGACATCACCTACACGTTCGTTGATCAGATCGGGATCCAAGTCGAGCGTGCATGGCGCACCGACGACGGGGACTCTGGCAAGAATGTCTACGTCCTCAACAGCGCCAAAGCCATCTTGGAGTGGTTCGCGAAGAACAAGCACCGGCCTGAACTGCGCTGACCCCGGCAAGCGGCCTGAGAACGCCTTCTTCGCGGGCCGCGCGGATCGCTGAGTTAAGCGCTCGGCTCGCGGTCGGCGCAGGATCTTGAGCAGGCCGGAAGTTGGACAGTGCTGCTTTGAGGCACACGCAATACCCAACGCGGCATCCTCGGTGACTGCCACTCGGCGGTCTCGGCGATCCTGGCCTGTGGATCGATCGAGTAGCGCAGTGAGGCGTCGACGGTCGCTACTCGGGCCCGATCACCTGCGGCGGGAGCGGCACCGACCTCGTCGAAACCCCACAGTTCAACACTGAGCGTGGGCCCCTTCGGCGTGCGTATCGCACCACGAAAGGGCCCACGGTCTCGCGCTCTCGCTTTCGCGTGATTCCCGGCAGCGGTGGCGCAGGTGTCGTAGACGGTCTTCGGCGGGTGGCACGAAAGGGCGCTTCGGGCCGGGGAGCTTTTTCGAGCGCCCTGGCTACGGGTTGTGGTGCCGTGCGAGGGAACGAAAAAGTCCACGACGGGTTCCATTTCGTGACAGGACCCGCCGCCCGGGACGTCGGTCCCTGAGCCGTTCGGCGGGCGCGGGACGAGGCCCGCGTCCGCCGGTCGGATCAACTACGGCGCCACTGGCGCGACGGGCTAGGCACTGCGGCTGGAGAGCATGAGCGCGTTCACCTTCGGGTTCGGAAGCGGACGGTCCGGGGGACGGTCAGTTGCCGGCGGCGTGCTGCGCGAGCCCGTTCACGTTCTCCGCGATGAACTTGTCGAGGCCGCGGCGGACGAGGCCGCCGGTGCCCGGGAACCTCGGGTCGAACTGGGAGACCCAGCGGATCTGCGTGCCGCCGTCGTGGGGGGTCAGGTCGATGTCGGCGCGGTAGTTCTTGACGGGCAGCTTGGAGTCGTGGGTGTAGGAGAAGCGGCGGTCCTCGACGAGCTCGGCGATGGTGTCGCGGCCCGTGACCTTGCCCTGGCGGAAGATGCGGACCGCGCCGAGGCCCTCGGGCTCGGCCTCGCCGGGGCGCTCGAGCTCGAACGAGTCGAGCTGGCCCCAGACGGGCCAGGTCGCGCCGTCGCGTAGCAGCGCGTAGACGGCAGAGGGGGGCGCGGAGGTGGTGGCGGTGTGTTCGATGCGCTGTCTGGTCATGGTGTACCGCATGGTACATGTACCGAGTGGTACACGCAAGCGCTACACTCGCGTCATGAGCCGGCCGCAGCCCGCCGCGGGCGCCGAGCCGACGCACCCGCGCGAGCGGCTGCTGGCGGGCGCGATCGCCTACGTCTCCCAGCACGGCGTCGGCGAGATCAGCCTGCGCACGCTCGCCACGGCGCTCGGCACCAGCCACCGGATGCTGCTGTACCACTTCGGCTCGCGCGAAGCGCTGCTGATCGAGGTGATCCGCACGGTCGAGGAGCAACAGCGCGAGGCGCTCGCCGCGATCCTGCGCGAGGAGGCCGACGCCCCGCCCGCCGAGATCATGCGCCGGATGTGGGCGCGCGTCGCCGACCCGGCGCTGTGGCCGAACGAGCGGCTGTTCTTCGAGGTCTACGCGCAGGCGCTGCAGGGCAGCCCGCACGCGCTCCCGCTGCTCGACGGGATCGTGGAGTCGTGGGTGGAGCCGCTCGCCGCGCTGGTCGCGCCCGACCGCCCCGCGGCCGAGGCCCGCGCGGAGGCGCGGCTCGGCGTGGCGGTCGTGCGCGGGCTCCTGCTCGACCTGCTCGCCACGCGCGACCGCGCGGCCGTGGACGCGGCGATGGAGCGTTACATCGCCGCGATCGCGCCGGGCTGAGCGCAGCCGCCTACGGTCCGGTGGCGGGCCACAGCTCGCTCTGCCCTCCGGTGCGTCTGGGAGGCTCGCCTCGTATGGAGTTCCCGAGCACCGTGCTCGACACCCTCGAGGCCGACGCCGAGCGGGCCCGTCGCGTGCTCGGCGTGACGATCCTGGCGATCTCCGTGTGGGAGCGGGACGCCGGCGACCTGCGCACGATCATCAACGTGGGCGAGCTCGGGGACGCCGAGGCGAGGCCGGAGGCCGAGACCTACCCCGTGCACAGCTTCCCGGCGCTGGTGACGCTGCTCGAGCGCCGCACGCCGTACTGCTTCGGCCACGGCGACCGGGTCGACATCGCGTCGGCCAGCCTCCTCGCCTCGCTGGGCCTGGACACCCAGGCGGCCGCCCCGATCAACCTCCGCGGTGAGGTCTGGGGCTCGCTGTGGATCGCCACGGCGCCGGGGACGCGGCCCCTGTCGGCCGCCGACCTGCCGCGCGTGGTGCGCGCGGCCAACGAGATCGCCCGCGCCCTCGACGCTCTCATCTGACGCTCGCGCGCAGCAGCCAGCGCACCGCCAGCGGCGCGAGCAGCACCATCGCCACCACCCGCAGCGTCTGCACGGCCACGATGAACGTCGTGTCGGCGCCGCTCCCGTAGGCGACGGCGAGCACCGCGTAGAGCCCGCCGGGCGTGGTGGCCAGGTAGGAGTCGAGCAGCGTCGCCGAGGTCGTGGCGTCGAGCAGCACGGCGAGCCCGAAGCAGGTGACCAGCAGGCCGGCGATCGCCAGCAGCACCGGGATCGTCACGCGGCCGAGCAGCCGCACGGTCTCGGGCGTGAAGCGCAGGCCGACCTGCAGGCCGATCAGCGCGAACGCCGCCTGCCCGAGCAGGTCCGGGACCGCGAAGCCCTCGAGCGGGCCCGCGAGCACGAGCGCGCCCGTGAGGATCATCGGGCCGAGCAGGACGCCGGCCGTGACGCGCAGCCGGCCCGCGGCCCAGGCGCCGGCGACGGCGAGGCCGGCGGTGGCCGCCCACTCCCACGGGGCGCCCATAAGCCCTGAGGACGGCGGCGGCGTGCCCGCTCCGTGCCCGCTCCCGAACAGCACCGCGATCCCGATCGGCGTCAGCAGCACCACGACGAGCACGCGCAGGTACTGCATGAAGGCGACGAGCCGGTCGTCGGCGCCGAGTTCGCCGGACATCCCGACGATGCCCGAGGCGCCGCCGGCGATCATCCCCAGCAGCGCCGTCGGCGGGTCCAGCGGGGTCGTGCGGCTGAGGATCGCGCCGGCGCCCAGGCTGAGCCCGAGCGTCGCCGCCGACACGACCAGCACCGGCACGAGCGAGCCGGCCACGGCCCGCAGCGCCTCCGTCTGCAGGTAGGCGCCGAGCGTGACGCCGGCGATCGCCTGCGCGGCGCGAAAGGCCAGCGGGGTGAGCGAGACGCGGTCGGGCCGCGCCAGCGCGATCGCCAGCCCGAGCAGCAGCGCGGCGAACAGGTATGACGACGGCAGGCCGATCGCGTCGAGCGCCACGCCGCCGGCGAGCACCCCGCCGGCGATCGCGACCCAGAGCGCCGCGCGTCGCACCCCGCGTGCCGCTGCGCGCTAGGCGTCTTCGCAGCCCGCGTCCCGGTGGCCCTCGGGCCTCGGGGCGGAGAACGGCAGCGCCTGGAAGAGCATCATCACGAGCCCGACATCCTCGAGCTCGCCCGCCTCGCCCTTGGCCTCGCGGTCGCGGACGTCCTGCTCGATCTCGGCGACGTCCTCGAGCACGCGCATCAGCGACGTGGCGAGTCGCTCCCACCCCGCGCGGTCCAGCCGCAGCGGGCTGCGGGTGATGTGGGCGTCCGCCCGGTCGAAGCCGCCGGCGGCGTTGGACGCGCGCCCGTAGTCGTAGATCTGCTGCAGCGTCGCGTCGATCAGCGCCTGCTTGGCGACGGGCGGGGCGTCGCGCCACGCCTCCGTCGAGATCCGCGGCCGCTCGTAGGCGCGATAGTGGCGCTGGATCGCGCCGCGGACGCGCGTCTCCTTCTCGAGCTCGATCAGCCCGAGCTGGTGAAGCTTGCGGACGTGGTAGGCGACCACGCCGATGTCGGCATGCAGCATCCGCGAGATCTCGACCGCGCTCGCGGTCCGCTCCTCGAGGATCGCGAGGATCCGCACTCGCAGCGGATGGCCGAGCGCGCGGACGTAACGCGGGTCGTTGATGTTCTCGATCTGCGAGGTCAAGGCCCTATTCCTATCGGATTACCCGCCTAGAAGGAGGTCGACGTAGCCGTCGGCGATCTCGGCGGCCCCGAGGCGGCCGCGCGGGCGGTACCACTGCGCCGTGTGGTTGACCATCCCGAGCAGCGGCGAAGAGCGCCAGCCGGGGGTCGGATGCCGGCGCCCGCGACGGCCTGGCCGAGCGCGTCCTCGGCGAGCCGCTCGAAGGCCTTGCGGCTCGCGCGCACGCCGCGCCAGGCGGCGCCGCGCTCGATCACGTGCCGCTCCTGCTGGAAGACGAGCATGTGGTCGCGGTGGGCGACGACGTGCTCGACCCACAGGCGTACGAGCGCGCGCAGCTGCTCGGCCGGCTCGCGCGGCTCGTCGAGCAGCGCCTCGGCCCGCTCCAGCAGCGGGTCCATCAGCTGGTCGCAGATCGCGCGCAGCAGGTGCTCCTTGGACGCCGAAGTAGTGGTAGAGGCTGCCCGCGGCGAGGCCGAGCGCCTCCGCCAGCTCGGGCACCGAGGTCTGGTCGTAGCCGCGCTCGGCGAACACGCGCGCGGCGCCGAGCACGACCTCCGCCCGCCGGCGGTCGTAGCGCTCGCGCAGGGCGGGGCGGGTAGGGCGGGCGCTCACGTTGCGAGCGTACCGAATGATCATTCGAAATTCGAATGATCATTCGGTACGTTGCCTTGCATGGACTTCGACCTCTCCGACGACCACGAGCTGATCCGCCGCACCGTCCGCGACTTCGCCGAGAGCGAGGTGAAGCCCGTCGCGGAGGAGCTCGACCGCGAGAAGCGCTTCCCGTACGAGATCGTGGCCAAGCTCGGAGAGCTCGGGCTGATGGGGATCCCGTTCCCGGAGTCCTACGGCGGCGGCGGGGGCGACTCGCTCGCCTACGCGCTGGCGGTCGAGGAGCTCACGCGCGTGGACTCCTCCGTCGCGATCACGATGTGCGCGCACACCTCGCTCGGCACGCAGCCGATCTACCTGTTCGGCTCCGAGGAGCAGAAGCAGCGCCTGATGCCCGACCTCTGCGCGGGCCAGCAAGCTCGGCGCCTTCGGCCTGACCGAGCCCGAGGCGGGCTCGGACGCCGGCAACGTCCGCACGCGCGCCAAGCTCGACGATGACGGCTGGGTGATCGACGGCGCCAAGCAGTTCATCACCAACGCGGGCACCGACATCTCGGGCCACGTCGCGATCACGGCCCGCACGGAACGACCGCCGACGCCGAGATCTCCAACCTGATCGTGGAGAACGGCACGGAGGGCTACTCGCAGGGCGAGCCCTACCGCAAGATGGGCTGGAACGCGTCCGACACGCGGCCGCTGGCCTTCGAGGACTGCCGGGTGCCCGAGGAGAACCTGCTCGGCCCGCGCGGCGCCGGCTTCAAGCAGTTCCTGCACATCCTCGACATCGGCCGCATCGGCGTGGCGGCGATGGGCGTCGGGCTCGCGCAGGGCGCGCTCGACGAGGCGCTCGCCTACGCCAAGGAGCGGCGCGCCTTCGGCAAGCCGATCTCCAAGTTCCAGGCGATCCAGGCCAAGCTCGCGGACATCTCGACGGAGATCGAGGCGGCGCGGCTGCTCGTCTACAAGGCGGCGCTGCTCAAGGACGCCGGACGCAACTTCACGCTGACCGCCGCGCAGGCCAAGCTCAAGACGGGCCGGCTCGCCGTGCGCGCCAGCGAGGAGGCGGTGCAGATCCACGGCGGCTACGGCTACATCGAGGAGTACCCGGTGTGCCGCTTCTACCGCGACGCGAAGATCCTCACGATCGGCGAGGGGACCGACGAGGTCCAGCAGATGGTGATCGCCCGCGCGATGGGCGCATAAGTGATCGAGCCGGTCCTGATCGCCAACCGCGGCGAGATCGCGGTCCGGATCGCCGCCACCGCGCGGCGGCTCGGCCTGGCGAGCGTCGCGGTCTTCACGCCCGTCGACGCGGACGCGCCGCACGTGGACGCGGCCGACGTCGCGGTCGAGGTCGGCTCCTACCTCGACGCGCGAGGCGGTCGTCGAAGCGGCCAGGCGGGCGGGCGCAAGCGCCGTGCACCCCGGCTACGGGTTCCTGAGCGAGAACGCGGCGTTCGCGCGCGCGGTCGAGGCGGCGGGTCTCGTCTGGGTCGGGCCGCCGCCGGAGGCGATCGAGCTGATGGGCGACAAGGCGCGGGCGAAGGCGCTCGCGCGCGAGGCCGGCGTGCCGGTCGTGCCGGGCGTCGAGGGCGAGGACGTCTCGCTGGAGCAGGCGCGCGCGTTCGCGGCCGAGCACGGCTACCCCGTCGTGATCAAGGCGGTGGCGGGCGGCGGCGGCAAGGGCATGCGGGCGGTGCACGATGCCGGCGAGCTGGAGGCCGCGGTGGCGTCCGCGCGCCGCGAGGCGAAGGCGGCGTTCGGCGACGAGCCGCGTGCTCGTCGAGCGCTACCTCGAGCGGCCGCGCCACATCGAGATCCAGGTGCTGGCCGACGCCCACGGCGCGGTCGTGCACCTCGGCGAGCGCGAGTGCTCGCTGCAGCGCCGCCACCAGAAGGTGATCGAGGAGGCGCCGTCGCCGGCCGTCGGACGACGACGCTGCGCGCGCGGATGGGGGAGGCGGCCGTGGCGCTCGCGCGCGCCTGCGGCTACGCCGGCGCCGGGCACCGTCGAGTTCATCGCGCCCGCCGACGCGTCCGAGTTCTTCTTCCTGGAGATGAACACGCGCCTGCAGGTCGAGCACCCGGTGACCGAGCTCGTCTACGGCGTCGACCTCGTCGAGCAGCAGCTGCGCGTGGCGGCGGGCGAGCCGCTGGCTCTGCGAGCAGGAGGCGCTGGTGCCGCGCGGCCACGCGGTCGAGGCGCGGCTGTACGCCGAGGACCCGGCCAACGGCTTCCTGCCCGCGGTCGGCACGGTGCGCCGCTACGTGCGAGCCGCGCCGGGGTCGCGGATGGACTCCGGCATCCGCGAGGGCAGCGTCGTCGGCACGGACTACGACCCGATGCTGGCCAAGGTGATCGCCCACGCGCGACGACCGCGCCGACCGCGCTGCGGCGGCTGGCCCGCGCGCTCGGCGAGCTGCAGCTGCTCGGGCGTGACGACCAACGCCGCGTTCTCGCGCGCGCTGCTCGAGCGCGAGGACGTGCGCGCCGGGGAAGATCGACACGGGCCTGCTCGAGCGCGTCCTGGCCGAGCCGCCGCCCGCGCCGCCGGAGGATCTCGTGCCGGCCGCCGCGCTCGCCGCCGCCGGCACCGTCGCCGGCCGGCCGGCCCGTGGCGCCTGCGGCTCGAGGACCACGGCGAGGCGCGCGTGGCCGACGGCGTCGTGAGCGCTCGGCGAGCGCGAGTGGCGTGCGGACGTGCGCGCGGCGCGGCGGCGCTCGCGCGCGTCACGCTCGACGGCGTCGCGCGGCGCTACGCGTTCGCGCGCGACGGCGACACGCTGTGGATCGCGCGCGACGGGCACCACCTCGAGCTGCGCGTCGCCCGCGCCGCGCGCGCCGGCGCCGGCGCACGGCGCCGACTCGCTCGAGGCGCCGATGCCCGGCACCGTCCTGCTGGTCCACGCGGAGAACGGCGACGAGGTCGAGGAGGGCGAGGTGCTGCTCGTGATCGAGTCGATGAAGATGGAGCTGTCGATCGCCGCGCCGCACGCCGGGACGGTCGAGGGGCTCGACGTGGCGGTCCGGCGACAAGGTCGGCCTGCGCCAGGTGCTGGCGGATGGTCGCGTGAGCGCGCAACCTGCACCGGCCGCGCGCGGCGGACACCGCGAGGGCCACCTCGCGCTGATCGAGGACCTCGAGCAGCGGCTCGCGCGCGTGCGCGCCGGCGGCGGCGAGCGCGCCCGCGAGCGCCACACCTCGCGCGGCAAGCTGCTCGCCGCGCGACCGCGTCGAGCGGCTGTGCGATCCCGGGCGCGCCGTTCCTGGAGCTCTCGCCGCTGGCCGCCGAGGAGCTCTACGACGGCGCCGCGCCCGGCGCGGGCATCGTCACCGGCGTCGGCGTGATCGAGGGCCGCCGCTGCGTGATCGTCGCCAACGACGCGACCGTCAAGGGCGGCACCTACTACCCCATGACGGTCAAGAAGCACCTGCGGGCGCAGGAGGTCGCGCTGCACAACCGGCTGCCGTGCGTCTACCTCGTCGACTCCGGCGGCGCGTTCCTGCCGATGCAGGACGAGGTCTTCCCCGACCGCGAGCACTTCGGCCGCATCTTCTTCAACCAGGCGACGATGTCCGCGCGCGGGATCCCGCAGATCAGCGCGGTCATGGGCTCCTGCACCGCGGGCGGCGCCTACGTGCCGGCGATGAGCGACGAGACCGTGATCGTGCGCGAGCAGGGCACGATCTTCCTCGGCGGCCCGCCGCTGGTGAAGGCCGCGACGGGCGAGGAGGTCACCGCCGAGGAGCTCGGCGGCGGCGACGTGCACGCGCGCGTCTCGGGCGTCGTCGACCACCTGGCCGAGGACGACGACCACGCGCTGGAGATCGTGCGCGACGATCGTCGCCACGCTGCCGCCGCCCGCCGCGCCCGCGTGGGAGCGCGCGCAGGAGCCGCGCGCGCCGGCGCGAGGACGCCGGACGGGCTGCTCGACGTCGTGCCGCTCGACCTGCGCACGCCCTACGACGCGCGCGAGCTCATGCGCCGGATCGTCGACGGCTCGCGAGCTGGCACGAGTTCAAGGAGCTCTACGGCACCACGGTCGTGTGCGCGTTCGCGCACGCATCGACGGCCACCCGGTCGGCATCCTCGCCAACAACGGGATCCTGTTCAGCGAGTCCTCGCTGAAGGCCGCCCACTTCATCGAGCTCTGCGACCGGCGCGGGATCCCGCTGCTGTTCCTGCAGAACATCTCGGGCTTCATGGTCGGCAGGGACTACGAGGCGGGCGGGATCGCCAAGGACGGCGCGAAGCTCGTCACCGCCGTCTCGTGCGCGCGGGTTCCGAAGCTCACGGTGATCGTCGGCGGCTCCTTCGGCGCCGGCAACTACGGCATGTGCGGCCGCGCCTACTCCCCGCGCTTCCTCTTCATGTGGCCCAACGCGCGCATCAGCGTCATGGGCGGCGAGCAGGCCGCGACGGTGATGACCGAGGTCGGCCAGCCCGAGACCGGGGAGGCGCTGCGCGAGCAGTACGAGCACCAGGGCCGCCCGGTGTACTCGACCGCCCGGCTGTGGGACGACGGCGTGATCGACCCGCGCGACACCCGCCGGGTGCTCGCCAACGCGCTGGCGGCCTGCCGCCACGCCCCGCTGGAGCCGGTCGGCTACGGCGTCTTCCGGATGTAGCGGCCGTCGACGGGTCGATAGTTCACGCATAGACAGAGGAACTGCACGCTCGCGTCGGGAGCAGGCGCTGCGGGCGGCTCCCTCGCTCCCCTACCCAGCCGCAGTTGACGTTCGGCCGGGCAGGCGCGCGGGGTAGCGGCACCCCATGAGCGAGCAGCCGGACCCTGAGCACCTACGGCCGGAGGGCGTCTCCGACGAGGCGGTCGCGGCGGCCGGGAAGATGTCCGAGGCGCTCGAGTCGCTCGAACGGGCGCGCGGCCACCTGTACTCGTTCCACCAGCTGATCGGCAAGGCCGACCTCGAGCTCGACGAGGTGCTCGCGCTGCTGCAGGCGTGCGGGGAGGAGGAGCTCGCCGAGCGGATCCGGACGGAGCTGCTCGGACGCAACGTCGTCCCCGCGCGCTGGACCTTCCAGCTCGTGGAGGAGTTCGACGCCACCTACTGGGAGGTCTTCCGCGAGCACGAGCGGGCCGTTCGCGAGGCGCTCGTCGCCGGGCGCCGGCACGTGTACGAGTCCGAGATGAAGGAGCGCCGGCGCACCCACGGGCGCCCCGGCCACGAAGCCCGTCCTGGCTAGATGGGTGATTCCACGACTCCGCACCGTGGTGACGGCGCCGGCCGGCGCCGGATCGCCACCCGGACCCTCGAAAATGCTGGCGCATTCCCTTCGGGTCCGTGCGACGCCCGGCATCCGCCCGGCACCATCCTCACGGCACGGACCTCGTGGAATCACCCATCAGGTGGCGTGTCCGGCCACGATCAGCAGGTCCTCGTCGGTCTGGCCGGGAGCGAGCAGGCCGCGAGCCTCGAGCTCGTCGCGGCGGTCGCCGAGCATCGGCCCGAGCGGGCCCCGCCGGCGCTCGAGGAACTGCGGCTCCAGCCCGGCGGCGGCCATCCGCTCGAGCGTCTCGTCCTCCCCGTTGACGGAGGAGTGCGTGACCACGAGCACCCCGCCGGGCCGCAGGTGCGCGGGCGCCTGTGCGATCAGCTGGTCCAGGAACGCGCGCCCGCGCGGCCCGGCCTCGGTATGGCGGGCGGGGCCCCGCGACGGCAGCGGGCCGGGCGAGGGGAGGTAGGGCGGGTTGGAGGAGATCAGGTCGAAGCGGTCGCCGGGGACCGCAGACAGCAGCGGCCCGCGGCGCGTCCGCACGCGAACGCCGTTGAGCCGCGCGTTGATGTGCGCCGTCCACAGCGCGCGCCGGGAGACGTCGATGGCTGTCACGGATCTGGCCGCAGCGAGCGCGGCCGTGATCGCCAGCGCCCCCGACCCGGTACACACGTCGGCGACCAGCCCGCGTACCTGGGGCATGCTCCGCACGTGCGCAGCCAGCAGCCAGGTGTCGCTCCGAGGCTCGAAGACCCCGGGTAGCCGGGCGATTCGCATATGGCCAGCTACCCGAGACCCGTTTCCCAAACGCACGATCCCGCCGCGTTGCGGGAGCGCTTCGACGGCGTCAGTCCGCTGACGGTCGGCCTCGAGGAGGAGGCGGTGCTCGTCGACCCCGAGACGCTGCTCCCGCTGCCGCGAGCTGCCGCGGTGCTGGAGCGGCTCGGCGGCGACCCGCGCTTCAAGCTCGAGCTGCCCGCCGCGCAGCTGGAGATCGTGCTCGGGCCCACCGCGACGGTGGCCGAGAGCGCCCGCGCGCTGGCGATCGCGCGGCGTGAGCTGGCCGCGGCGGCCGAGGACGTCGGGCGCCTGCTGGTCGCCGGCGCGCACCCGCTCGCCGCTCCGCGCGGGGAGCTCAACACGGGCGAGCGGCACGCGGAGATCGCGCGCGAATACGGCGCCGTCGCCGAGCTGCAGGGCGTCTGCGCCCTGCAGGTGCACGTCGCGGTCGGCGGCCACGAGCGGACGCTCGGCGTCTACAACGCGCTGCGCTCGCACCTGCCCGAGCTCGCGGCGCTCGCGGCCAACGCGCCCTACTACGCCGGGGCGGACACCGGCTTGGCTTCCGTGCGGCCGAAGATCTGCGACGTGCTGCCGCGCCAGGGCGTGCCGCCCGCGCTCGCGAGCTGGGACGAGCTCGCCGCCGGGCTCGCCTGGGGCGAGGCCGCCGGCGCGCTCCCGCTGCCCGGCCGCTGGTGGTGGGAGCTGCGCCCGCATCCGGTGCACGGGACGCTCGAGCTGCGCGTGCCCGACGCGCAGGCCACGGTGGCCGACGCCGCGGCGGTCGCGGCGTTCGCGCACGCGCTGGTGGCGTGGCTGGCCGCGCGTCACGACGGCGGGGACCTGCCCGCGCCCGACGCGACCTGGCGGATCGAGGAGAACCGCTGGCAGGCGTGCCGGCACGGGCTCGACGGCACGTTCGCGGACCTGCGCACGGGCGAGCCGGGGCCCGCACGCGAGCTGCTCGCCGCGCGCATCGAGCAGCTCGCACCCTTCGCCGTCGCGGTCGGCTGCGAGAGCGAGCTGGACCGGGCGCGCGAGCTGCTGCGCGAGAACGGCGCCGAGCGCCAGCGCCGCGCCGGCGGCCCGCGCGAGGCGACGCTGCAACTGCTCGGGGGGTACCTCGCATGAGCCTGCCCGAGCCGCGCGGACCGATCTCGGAGGCGCTGCTGGCCGCGCTCGCCGGCGCGCCCGGCGACGTCGGGCCGCTCCCCGACGCGAGCGGCCCAGCCGAGGCCGACGAGGACCTGCAGCTCGCGCTGTACTGCTGCTACGAGCTGCACTACCGCGGGCTCCCCGGCGTCGACGAGCGCTGGGAGTGGGAGCCGTCGCTGATCGCGGCGCGGCGCGCGCTGGAGGCGCCGTTCGAGGCCGCGATCGAGCGCCTGGCCGGGCGACCGGAGGGCGACTGCGCGCCCGAGGAGATCGACCTGGTCCTGCGCGCTCTCGCCGACGCCGACGAGGCGCCCTCGCTGTCCCGCTTCATCGAGCGCGAGGCGACCCGCGAGCAACTGCGCGAGCTGCTGATCCACCGCTCGGCGTACCAGCTCAAGGAGGCCGATCCGCACTCGTGGGCGATCCCGCGCCTGTCCGGCCCCCCGAAGGCCGCGCTCGTCGAGATCCAGGCCGACGAGTACGGCGGCGGCCGGCCCGAGCGCATGCACGCGCGGCTGTTCGCCGGCGCGATGGCGGCGGTCGGGCTCGACCCCACCTACGGCGCCTACCTGGACAAGCTGCCCGCCCGCACGCTCGCGACCGTGAACCTGATGTCGCTGTTCGGACTGCACCGCCGCCTGCGCGGCGCGGTCGTGGGCCACCTCGCCCTGTTCGAGATGACGTCCTCGCTGCCCAACGCGCGCTACGCGCGCGGCATCCGGCGGCTCGGGTTCGACGACCCCGCGGCGACCGGCTTCTTCGACGAGCACGTGGAGGCCGACGCGGTGCACGAGAACATCGCGGCGGTCGACCTCGCCGGCGGGCTGGCCCGCCAGGAGCCCGCGCTCACGGGCCAGATCCTCTGGGGCGCCCGCGCGCTGCTCGCGGTCGAGGGCGCGTGGGCGTGCGAGCTGCTCGGCGCCTGGGAGGCCGGCGCGAGCTCGCTCAGGTCTCCGGTGGCGGCGTAGGCCGCGAGCGGTCCTCGGCCCCGCTCGGCGCGCTGAAGCGGACGAGCTTGTGGGTGCCGTCGCAGAACGGCCGCACGCGTGAGCGCCCGCAGCGGCAGAGCGCGACCGTGCGCCGGTCGACGTCGATCTCCCGCCCGTCCTGGTCGACGATCCGGACGGGCCCGCGGACCACGAGCGGGCCGTCGCGGTACGGGGTGATCACGGTCGGAGCGCGGTCCATGCCACGGCGTACCCGCTGCGGCGCGTTTCGCGAACCTGGCGCGGGGGCAGCATGGGGGGCATGGAAGGCGGCGTCGGCATCATCCTCCTGCTCGGCATCGTCGTCGTGGTGGGATTCGCCATCGCGATGTACGTCACGGGCGGCGCGCTGCTGTCAGGCTCGCGCAAGGGCGAGACCCCGCCGCGCGAGAAGGCCGATCCGACGGATCGCAGCGACGTCTACGCCCATCACGACGAGCTGCGTTAGGGCGCCGGCGGGTTGCCCGCGGGCGACCTAGGAGCGACGATGACCGCCGTGGGAGCCTCCGACGAGCAGGTCGCGCTGAACGAGACCACGTTCCGCGAGGTCAACGAGGGCATCGAGGCGGGACGCAGCGAGCGCCAGGGTCGCGTGCCGTTCGTGTGCGAGTGCGGCGAGGTCGGGTGCAACGAGATCGTGGAGGTGACGCTGCCCGAGTACGAGGAGGTGCGCGCCGAGTCGCGGCGCTTCCTCGTCAGCCCGGGCCACGGCGCGCCGTTCGACGAGAAGCTGCAGGAGAACGACCGCTACGCCGTGGTGCGCAAGCCGGACGGGCCGCTGGGCGACATCGCCGAGCGCACGGACCCGCGGGCGGAGGGCGGATGACGCCGGAGCCCGCGATCGTCCCGTGCCTGGCGCTCGAGCTCCCGGCCCGCCCGGAGAGCGTGCGCGAGGTGCGCCGGCGCGTGCGCGAGTTCGCGGCCGAGCACGGCGCGGAGGGCGGCGTGCTGTCCGCGATCGAGCTGGCGGCCAGCGAGGCGGCCTCCAACGCCGTGGTGCACGCCTATGGCGGCCGGGCAGGCATGCTGCGCGTCGAGGCGGACGTCGAGGGGGGCGAGTTCGAGCTGGTGGTCGCCGACGACGGCTGCGGCTTCACCGGGATCCCGTCGCCCGGGCTCGGCCTCGGGCTGGCGTTCGTCCGCTGGGCCGCGTGCGCGTTCGAGATCCGCGACCGCCCGCTGGGCGGCGTCGAGGTCTGGGCGCGCTTCCCGCTCGCGGGCTGAGCTTCAGGCGGCGCTGCGGCGGGGCGCCGGGAGCGCGTCGCCGTCGAGCTGCTCCGCGAGCGCGCCGAGCGCGTCCCGCAACAGCCGCGACACGTGCATCTGAGAGAGCCCGACCCGCTCCGCGATGTCGCGCTGGGTGAGGTCCTCCTCGAAGCGCAGGCGCACGAGCTCGCGATCGCGCGCGCCGAGGCAGCGCGTGAGCATCTCCAGCGAGATGCCGCCCTCGGCCTCGTCGAGCGATCGGTCGTCGGCGCCGAAGCGGTCGGCCATCGTCGCGCCGTCCTCGTCGGCGGAGCCCAGCTGGCGGTCGAGCGAGTCGGGGTACTGGGCGGCGGCGGCGTAGCGGGCCTCGAGCAGGCGCTCGACGTCCGTGCCCAGCAGCTCGGCGAGCTCGGCGGCGGTCGGCGCGCGGCCCTCGCGCCGCTCGTAGGTCTCGGCGGTGTCGCGCGCCTCGGCCGCCAGCTCCTTCAGCGAGCGCGGCACCCGCACGGACCACGTGCGGTCGCGGAAGTGGCGCCGGATCTCGCCGAGGATCGTCGGGACGGCGAAGCTCGAGAACGCCGTGCCCGATGCGGGGTCGTAGCGGTCGATCGCGCCGAGCAGCCCGATCGAGCCGACCTGGACGAGGTCCTCCAGCGGCTCGCTGGCGCGGCCGTAGCGGCGCGCGAGATGGCGCACGAGCGGGAGGTAGCGCTCGACGAGCGCTTCGCGCGCCCCGGGCACGCCGGCATGCAGCCTCGCGAACGCGGCCCGCTCCTCGCGCTGTCGATCACGGTCCAAGTGGTGCCCCCGTGACCCTGGTACCTGACTTCGGCGGGCCGTCACACCGCCGAATGGGCGGAGGCGTCCTGACGCTGACCGCAGCTGCGCTCAGACGCGCCTGATTCGCCGCTCGCGCAGGGCCGTGCGCGCCGCCGCGTAGCCAGGCACGCCGTGGACGGCGCCGCCCGGGAAGGTCGACGCGCTGCCGAGGTAGAGCCCGCGCACGGGCGTGCGGTAGGGCGACAGCGTCGGCACGGGGCGGAAGACGACCTGGTCGAGCTCGTAGGAGCCCGCGCCGACGTCGCCGTCCACCAGATTGCGGTCGCGCCGCTCGAGCTCCGCCGGGCCCATCACGTGGCGGGCGAGGATGCGGTCGCGGAAGCCGGGGGCGAAGCGCTCGACCTGCGCCTCCATGCGCTCGACGTGGCGGTCGGTCTCGCCGGCCCAGTCGGCCTCCCGCGGTCCGTGCGTGTACGCCCACGCCGTGTGCTGCCCGGCCGGCGCCCGGCTCGGGTCGGCGATCGATTGCTGGCCGAGCAGCATGAACGGGCGCTCGTGCAGTGCGGCGCCGGTCGGGGCGAGCGCGTCGAGCACCTCGCCGGCGGGGCCGCCCACGTGCACCGTGCCCGCGTCGCGCGCGCCGGCGGCCGTCCACGGGATCGGGCCCGACAGCGCCCAGTCGACCTTGAGCGTGGCCGGCCCGGGGCGGTAGGCGCGCAGATGGCGGGCGTAGCGGGCATCGAGCGCGTCGCCGGCCAGCCGCAGCAGGCCGTCGGGCGTGACGTCGGCCACGACGATCCGCGCCGCGATGCGCTCCTCGCCGGCGACCTCGACTCCGCGGGCGCGACCGCGCTCCACCTGCACGCGCGTGACCGGCGCGCCCGTGCGCACCCGGCCGCCGAGCGACTCCAGGTAGGCCGTCATCGCCCGCGCGAGCGCGCCGGCGCCGCCCTCGGGGCTCGGCCAGCCCACGCAGTGGCCCATCACGTTCAGGTGCGCTGCGGCGATCGCGCTGCCGGCGCCGTGCGGTGGGACGTCGCCGTGCATCGCCGACCCGAACAGCCACGCCTTGGAACCCTCGTGGGCGAACAGCCGGTCGGCGAGCGCGGCGGCCGGCATGATCACGAGCTTCGTCCAGTCCAGGGTGCCGGCGAGCCGGTGCGCGGCGAGCGTGCGCACGGCGCCGCGCACGGGCGGGAAGGGGGCGAGCATCACGTCGCGCCAGGCGCCCCAGTGCTTCAGGTAGGGGCGCACGAACTCCAGCCATGCCGCGCCGTCGCCCGGGTGCAGGGCGTCCAGCGAGGCGGCGGTCTCCTCGGGATCGCGGGCCAGCACCGCCGCGCGGCCGTCGTCGAGCGGGTGGGCGTAACAGTGGCGCGGGTGCGTCCAGCGCAGACCGTGGCGCTCGAGCGGCCAGCGGTCGAACACCGGCGACGCCGCCGTGGCGGGATACACGGCCGAGAAAACGTCGTGGTGGAAGCCGGGGAGTGTCAGCTCCTCCGTCGCGACGGCGCCGCCGGAGCGGTCGGCCGCCTCCAGCACCGTGACCCCGACGCCCGCGCGGGCGAGCGTGATCGCGGCGGCGAGGCCGTTGGGCCCGCTCCCGACGACGACCGCTTCGCTCATCCGCCGCGCGGCCGGAAGACCCGCTCCACGAGCGGCAGGCCGACCCCGTGGGGGGCGTGGCGGGAGATCACGGCCTGGATCCGGGCGAGCGGCTTGGGCACGACCACGCGCTTGTTGCGGCGCGCGCCGTCGAGCCCGATCCGCACGACCTCGTCCGGGTGCAGCCAGGCGATCCGCGGGACGCGCTCGACGGGATGGTCGGTCTTCTCGAACAGCTCGGTGTGGACCGGCGGCGGGCAGAGGGCCGTGACGTGGACCCCGTGACGGCGGACCTCCTGGTGGACGGCTTCGGCGAACGCGAGCGCGTGCGCCTTCGCGGCCGAGTAGCCCGCGGAGTGCGGCAGCGGCTGGATGGCCGCGGTCGACGCGACGACCACCACGGCGCCCTGGCCGCGCTCGACCATCGCCGGCAGGAAGCGGCGGGTCAGCTCGATCGGCGCCTCGCACAGCAGCCGGACCTGGCGCAGCTCGGCGTCGAGCTCGGACTCGTGGAACGGGCCGCCCGTGGCGAACCCGGCATTGTTGACGAGCACGTCGACGCGCAGCCCGGCGTCGGCGATCCGGCCCGGGAGCGAGGCGCGGGCGTCCGCGTCGGTGAGGTCGCACGGGAACGCCTGGGCGCGCACGCCGTAGCGGGTGCTCAGCTCGGCGGCGAGCGCCTGCAGGCGGTCGCCGCGCCGGGCGACGAGCGAGACGCCGTGGCCGGCCCGTGCGAGCTGGCGCGCGAACTCGTCGCCGATGCCCGAGGAGGCGCCCGTGACGAGCGCCGTGCCGTTCGCGGAGGGGGCGGGGAAGCCCATGGTCAGCCCTTCCCGTTCTTCTTCAGCGCGAGCTGCTCGATCCGCGCCAGCGACTCGGCGTTGCGCACCCAGGTGAGCGCCTGCAGCGGCGGGAAGTAGGTGAGCGGCTTCTGCACGCCGGCCGGATTCTCGGTGATCGTCACGCACGTGCCGCCACGCTCCGGCTCCAGCTCGATCTCGACCTTCGCGACGCCGAGCGGGCGGGCCTTGGCCCTCAGCACGAGCCGGCGCGGGGGATCGGCCGAGAGGCTCTCCGTGTGGTCGTCGATCGTCAGCGGCCCGACGCCGACGGTGTGGTGGAAGCGCGAGCCGGCCTTGGGCCAGCCCGGGTCGGCGTCGCGGATGCGCTTGGAGCCGACGACCCAGTAGGCGTAGCTGTCGGGGTCGGCGAGCACGCGCCAGACGGTTTCGGGTGGAGCGGGGATGAAGCGTCGATTCGTGGCCACGGGCAGGGCTTACCCACGCCGCCGTGGCACGATCCCACGATGGCGAAATACTCCGTCAACGATCGCGCCGTCGAGCACGCCCTCGAGCTGATCGCCAAGCGCCGGTACGTGCTGGACTCCAACTGGGGCGAGGCGCAGCCCCGCGCGGCGGACGAGAACACCTACCTCGAGCGCCACTCCTGGGAGGAGTACGCCGCCTGGCACCTCGGCCTCACCGAGGGCGCCAAGGACGGCACGAAGGCCCGCTACGCGTTCGTGCTCGGCGACTTCCGGCGCATCCACCGGATGGGGATCGTCTCCTGCCACTACCGCGCCGCCGAGTGGCGCCACAAGGAGATCGAGCTGGCGGCCCACGACCTGCTGCAGGCGCTGGACAACGCCTGATCGGTGATGGACCCGTTCTCGCCGGGTTGCGGCGCGCTGCCGCCGCGCGCATGGCAGCGCACGAGCGCGCCCACGCTCTCGCTCGACGGAACCTGGGCGTTCCGGCTGGACGGCGGCCCGTGGGGCGAGCTGCCGGTGCCGGCGCACTGGCAGCTCCACGGGCACGGCGCCCCCGCGTACACGAACGTCGCCTATCCGTTTCCGGTCGAGCCGCCGTTCGTCCCCGACGCCAACCCGACGGGCTCCTACCGGCGCGAGTTCACGCTGCCGCCCGGATGGCCGGAGGGTGCCGCGGTGCTGCGCTTCGGCGGCGCGGACTCGCACCTGCGCGCGTGGCTGAACGGGGTCGAACTCGGCGAGGCGTGCGGCAGCCGGCTCGTGCACGAGTTCGCGGTGGGCCACCTGCTGCGCGCCGAGAACGTGCTCGAGGTGCAGGTGCGGCAGTGGTCGGCGGGCTCCTACCTGGAGGACCAGGACATGTGGTGGCTGTCCGGGCTGTTCCGCGGGGTCGAGCTGCTGGCGCGGCCGGAGGGCTGCGTCGGCGACCTGTTCGTGCACGCCTCCGCCGGCGGCACGCTGCGCGTCGACGCCGACGTGCCGGCGCGGGTGGTGGTGCCCGAGCTGGGGATCGACTGCGCCGCGGGCGAGACCGTCGAGGCGGGGCCCGTGGAGCCTTGGAGCGCCGAGCTGCCGCGGCTCTACGACGGCGAGCTGCGGGCGGCGGGGGAGACCGTCCCGCTGCGGATCGGCTTCCGCACGGTCGCCGTCGAGGACGGCGAGCTGCGGGTCAACGGGCGGCGCGTGCTGCTGCGCGGCGTCAACCGCCACGAGTGGGACCCCGACCGCGGCCGCGCGGTGGGGGAGGACGTCATGCGCCGCGACGTCGAGCTGATGAAGGCCCACAACGTCAACGCCGTGCGCACGAGCCACTATCCGCCGCACCCGCGCTTCCTCGAGCTCTGCGACGAGCTCGGCCTCTACGTGATCGCGGAATGCGACCTCGAGACGCACGGCTTCCAGGAGGTGGGATGGCGCGGCAACCCGAGCGACGACGAGCGCTGGCGCGAGGCCTACCTCGACCGGATCGAGCGCACCGTCGAGCGCGACAAGAACCACCCGAGCGTGATCATGTGGTCGCTCGGCAACGAGAGCGGGATCGGCAGCAACCTCGTCGCGATGGCGGACTGGGTGCGCGAGCGCGATCCGTCGCGGCCGCTGCACTACGAGCACGACCTGACCGCGACGCTCGGCGACGTGCACAGCCGGATGTACGCGACCCACGAGGAGGTCGAGGCGCTCGGGCGGCGCGAGGAGCCGCCGCTCGATGACGCGGAGCTGGATGCGGCGCGGCGAGCCAAGCCGTTCGTGCTGTGCGAGTACGCGCACGCGATGGGCAACGGGCCCGGCGGCCTGGTCGAGTACCAGGCGCTGTTCGAGCGCCACGCGCGCTGCGCCGGCGGCTTCGTCTGGGAGTGGATCGACCACGGCATCCGCCGGATTGGATTCCCACCCACCCACTTCGCCTACGGCGGCGACTTCGGCGAGCCGCTGCACGACGGCAACTTCGTCGCCGACGGCCTGGTGCTGCCGGACCGCGCGCCCTCGCCGGGCCTGCTCGAGCTCAAGGCGGTGTTCGCGCCCGTGCGCATCGACGCGGACGGGATCGCCAACCTCCATGACTTCCGCGACCTCTCCTGGCTGCGGTTCGTCTGGGCGCTCGAGGTCGAGGGCGAGCCCGTGGCGGACGGGACGCTCGACCCCGGGCCGGTGGCGCCCGGCGAGACCGTCCCGCTCCCGTGGCCCGAGCTGCCGGCCGTGCCGGAAGGCCGCGAGGCCTGGCTGACGGTCCGCGCCGTGGTCGCCAACGACGAGCCGTGGGCGCCCGCGGGCCACGAGCTGGCCTTCGGCCAGCTGCCGGTCGCCGAGCCCGCGCCGGCGGCGGCCGCGCCGGCGGCGGCCGCGCCGGCCGCGGCCGAGCGCGCGGCGCGCTCCCCCGCGCCGCTCCGCGACGGCTCGCGGCTCGCCCTCGGCCCCGGCGGGTTCGACGCGGCGACCGGGCGGCTCGTGCGGCTCGGGGAGCTCGAGCTCGACGGGCCGCGGCTCGACGTCTGGCGCGCGCCGATCGACAACGACGTCGGCACGCACGGTCCCGAGCAGCTCGCGGACGCGTGGCGCGCCGCCGGCCTGCATCGGATGGCCGAGCGCGTGCTCGGCGTCGAGGCCGAGGGCGACCGGCTCGTCGTGCGCTCGCGGGTGGCGGCGGCCGGCACGGACCGCGGCCTCGCAACGACCTTCACCTGGACCGCCGAGGGCGACGGGCTGATCTGCCACGTCGCCGTCGAGCCCGAGGGCGACTGGCCGTTCCCGCTGCCGCGGCTCGGTACCCGGATGGCCCTGCCGGCGGCGCTCGGCCGGCTGGAGTGGTTCGGCCTCGGGCCGGGCGAGGCGTACGCCGACTCGCGCTCCGCCGTCCGCGTGGGCCGCTTCGCGCTGGACGTCGACGACCTCCAGACGCCTTACGTGATGCCGCAGGAGAACGGCAACCGCTCGCAGGTGCGCTGGGCGCAGCTCACGGACCAGCGCGGCGCCGGCCTGCGGGTCGAGGGCCGCCCGCACGTCGAGCTGACGGCCCGCCGCTGGACGAGCGAGGACCTCGACGCCGCCCGCCACGCCGCCGACCTCGTCCCGCGCGACCGCGTCTGGCTCAACGTCGATCTCGCCCAGCACGGGCTCGGCAGCGGCGCCTGCGGGCCGGCGGTGCTGCCGCAGCACCGCCTCGAGGCCCGGCCGGCGTCGTACGCCTTCGTAATGTGCCGCTTGTGATCGCTCCCGTCGTGACGGCCAGGTGGGCGGCAGCCCACCTCGACGAGGTCGTGCTCGCCGACGTCCGCTGGTACCTCGACGGGCGTCCTGGCCGCGCCGAATACGACCGCGGCCACCTGCCCGGCGCGGTGTTCGTCGAGCTGGACGACTGGCTCGCCGCGCCCGCGAGCCCGCAGGCCGGCCGCCACCCGTTGCCCGACCCCGAGGTCTTCGCGCGCGGGATGGGGGAGCTGGGGATCGGCGACGGCGACACGGTCGTGGCCTACGACGACCAGGGCGGCGTCGTCGCGGCGCGGCTGGCGTGGATGCTGCGCGTCACGGGCCACGAGGCCGCGATGCTCGACGGCGGCATCGCCGCCTGGGACGGCCCGCTGGAGACCGAGCCGCCGCAGCGCCCGCGCGCGACGTTCACGCCGCGGCCGTGGCCGCCGGAGGCGCTGGCGAGCGCCGACGATGCGGCCGACCCCGCCAACGCGGTCATCGACGCCCGCCAGCGCGAGCGCTACCTCGGCGAGGGGCCGGACCCGGTCGACCCGCGGCCCGGCCACATCCCCGGCGCGCGCAGCGTCCCGGCCCGCGAGCACCTCGCCCCCGACGGCCGCCTGCTGCCGGTCGAGGAGCTGCGCCGCCGTTTCGCGCAGGCCGGCGTCGACGGCTCCCGCCCGGTCGTCTCCTACTGCGGCTCCGGCGTGACCGCCTGCCACAACCTGATCGTGCTCGAGCACGCAGGGCTCGGCCCCGGCCGCCTGTACGACGGCTCGTGGTCGCAGTGGAGCAACGACCCGTCGCGGCCGGCCGCAACGGGCTAGGGCGGGGGCCGCGCCCGGAGTAGGCGCTGCGGGCGGCACCCTCGCCTCCCCACCCAGCCGCCGTTGACGTTCGCCGGCGCCTAAGGTGCGCCTGATGCCCCACAGCGCGACCGAGCTCCTGGCCGCATACCGGACGAAGGATCTCTCGCCCGTCGAGGCAACCGAAGAAGCGCTCGAGGCGATCGAGGAGCGCGACGGCGAGCTCAACGCGTTCTGCCTCGTCGACCCGGAGTCGGCGCGCGCCGACGCGCGCGCCTCGGAGGAGCGCTACGCCCGCGGGGAGCCCGCCGGCCCGCTCGACGGGGTCCCGGTCGCCGTCAAGGACCTGCTGGTCACGAAGGGCTGGCCGACGCTGCGCGGCTCGACCGCGATCGACCCGGCCGGCCCGTGGGACGACGACGCCCCGGTGGTGGCGTCGCTGCGCCGTTCGGGCGCCGTCATCCCCGGCAAGACGACCACGCCCGAGCTGGGCTGGAAGGGCGTCACCGACAGCGCGCTGACCGGCGTCACGCGCAACCCCTGGGACCCGGCGAGGACGCCGGGCGGCTCGAGCGGCGGCAGCGCCGCGGCACTCGCCGCCGGCATGGTCCCGCTCGCGCTCGGCACCGACGGCGGCGGGTCGATCCGGATCCCATGCGCGTTCTGCGGCCTGCCGGGGATCAAGCCGACGTTCGGCCGCGTGCCCGCCTGGCCGGCCAGCCCGTTCGGGCCGGTCTCGCACGTCGGCCCGATGGCGCGCACGGTCGCCGACCTGGCGCTGCTGCTCGACGTGATCGCGCAGCCCGACGCCCGCGACTGGCAGCAGCTGCCGCCCGCCACCGGCTCGTTCGGCGCCGGGCTCGAGGACGGCGTCGAGGGGCTGCGGATCGCGTTCAGCCCCGAGCTCGGGCACGCCGCCGTGGACCCGGAGATCGCCGGCCTCGTCGCCCGGGCGGCATCCGCGTTCGCCGAGCTCGGCGCGCACGTCGAGCAGGTCGACCCCGGCTTCGCGGACCCGCGCGAGACGTTCGACGTGCTGTGGTCGACCGGCGCGGCGCGCGCGGTAGCGCTGCTCCCGAGCGCCGACGGCATCGATCCCGGGCTCGCGGCGATGGCCGAGCAGGGCCGCGCCCACTCCGGCCTCGAGTACCTGCGCGCCTGCGGTGAGCGCGACCAGCTCGCGATCGCGATGAGCCGCTTCCACGAGCGGTGGGACCTGCTGCTCACGCCGGCGATGCCGATCGTCGCGCTCGAGGCGGGCCGCGAGGCCCCGGACGGCAGCGCCGACCCGCGCTGGCCGGGCTGGACACCGTTCACCTATCCGTTCAACCTCACCCAGCAGCCCGCGGCGACGGTCCCGTGCGGGTTCACGGCGGCCGGGCTCCCGGCCGGCCTGCAGATCGTCGGCCCGCGCCACGCGGACGCCCTGGTGCTGCGCACAGCACGAGCCTACGAGCAGGCGCACCCCCAGACTACGGTTGCCCGTAGCAATACCCCATAGGGGTATCCAATACGGTGGGCTCATGTTGCAGACGCCCACCGCACACTTCCTCCGCCACTACCTCGAGATGGTCGTCGCGATGCTGCTCGGCATGGTCGTCCTCGGGATTCCCGGGGACATGCTGCTGGAGCTCGCCGGGGTCGACACCGCCGCCGCCGCCGGCGTGCTGCTGATCGGCATGGCCACCTACATGACCGTGCCGATGGTCGCCTGGATGCGCCACCGCGGCCACGGCTGGCTCCCGTCCCTGGAGATGACCGCCGCGATGTACGTGCCCACCCTCGGCGCCCTCGCGCTCCTGGAGGCCGGCGCGCTCGGCGACGCGCATGCCGCGATGGCCGTCCAGCACGTCGTCATGTTCCCCGCGATGTTCGGCGTGATGCTGCTGCGCCGCGAGGAGTACACCGCCCACGCGCCGGCCTGAGCCGGCCCGTGGGCGGGACGCGCCGGTCCTAGCCGGTGACGGTGAACGACTTCGTCAGCGTCGCCTTCGAGCTGTTGCCCGCATACAGGTGGATCGCGCCCGGCTCGACGACGAACTTCCCGGCGTTGTCGTAGAAGCCGAAGTCGCTGCGGTCGATCGTGAACGTGACCTTCTTCTGCTCGCCGGGCGCGAGCGTCACGCGCTCGAACCCGCGGAGCCGGCGGACCGGCTGCGAGATGCTCGCCACCGGGTCGTGGAGGTAGAGCTGCACCACCTCGTCACCGGCTGGGCCGGCGACGTTGCGCACGTTGACGGACGCGGTGAGCGATCCCTTCTTCGACACGCTCGTGCGTGACAGGGTCAGGTTCGTGATCTCGAACTGGCTGTAGCTCAGCCCGTAGCCGAACACGTACCGCGGGTCGCAGCTCTTGATGTCGCGGTGGCGCGACACGTACTTCTGCGTCACGTCGCACGGACGGCCCGTCGGCTCGTGGTTGTAGTAGATCGGCACCTGGCCGACCCGGCGCGGGAACGACACGGGCAGCTTGCCGCCCGGGTTGACCTTGCCGAAGACCACGTCGGCGACCGAGTGGCCGGCCTGCCCGCCCGGGAACCAGGCCTCGAGGATCGCGGGCGCGACGCCCGTGACACCGTCGAGCGTGAGCGGGCGCCCGTTGAAGAGCACGACGACGAACGGCTTGCCCGTCGCCTTGATCGCCGCGATCAGCTGCTCCTGGTTGCCCGGCAGGTCGAGCACGCTGCGCGAGGCGGCCTCGCCGCTGTGCGCCCGCGTCTCGCCGACCGCGAGCACGACCTGGTCGGCCGCGTTGGCGGCGGCGACCGCATCCGGGAACTCAGTGTTCGGGCAGTCCTCGGACTCGTCGTACTGCGGAGGCTCGTTGCCCGGGAGCTTGCAGCCCTCGGCGTAGGTCGCGCCCGGGCTCTGGGCCCGGATGCCCTCGAGCACCGTCACCCTCTTCTTGGCGTCGTCGCCACGGCCCCACCACGGGCCGAGCTGGTCCTTCGCGTTGTCGGCCAGCGGCCCGATGACCGCGGTCCTCTTCGCCGGGTCGAGCGGCAGCACCTCGCCGTCGTTCTCGAGCAGGACCATCGAGCGCCCGCCCGCCTTGCGCGCCGCGGCGAGCGCGTCGTCCTGCTCCTGCGCGGCCTCGGCCTTGGACGGGTCGACGTAGGGGTTCTCGAACAGCCCGGCGCGGAACTTGACCCGCAGGATCCGGCGGACCGCGTCGTCGAGGCGCTTCACCGAGATCTTCCGCTGGGCGAGCAGCTGCTTGCCGTTGTCGCGGATGAACGTCGAGACCATCTCGGAGTCGGTGCCGGCGTTGAGCGCCTGGGCGGCGGCGTCGGCCGGCGAGGCGGCCGTGCCATGGTTGAGCAGCTCGGCGACGGCGGTGTAGTCGCTCTCGATGAAGCCGTCCCAGTTCCACTCGTTCTTGAGGATGTCGGTCTCGAGCCGCTTGTTGGCGCAGCCCGGGACGCCGTTGATGGCGTTGAACGAGCACATCGCCGTGTCCGAGCCCGCGTCGATCGCAGCCTTGAACGGCGGCAGGTAGAGATTGCGCAGCCGCTGCTCGGACATGTCGGTCGTGTTGTAGTCGCGGCCGGCCTCCGGCTGGCCGTAGGCGGCGTAGTGCTTGACGCTCGTCACGACCTTGTCCGCGGCGGCGTAGTCGCGGCCCTGCGCGGCCTTCACGCGCGCGGCGGCCATGACGGAGTTCAGGTACGGATCCTCGCCCGCGGCCTCGGAGATGCGGCCCCAGCGCGGGTCGTGGGAGACGTCGACCATCGGGCTGTAGATCTGCTTGAGGCCGACAGCGGCGGACTCGCGCGCGCCGATCCGGTGGTCGTCGGAGGCCACGTCGGGATCGAACGAGCTGCCCGTCGCCAGCGGGATCGGGAAGATGGTGCGGAAGCCGTGGATCGTGTCGTAGGCGAACAGGATCGGGATCCCGAGCCGCGACTCCTCCACGGCGATCCGCTGGAAGTGGTTGATCTTCACCGGGTCGACGAGGCTGAACACGCCGCCGACCCCCGCCTTGGCCTCCGCGTCGTTGATCTGCCCGTCGGAGAGGAGCTGCACCTGCTGGAGCTTCTCCTTCGTGGTCATCCGCCGCAGCAGCGCGTTCACCTGCTTCTCGACGTCCTTGCTCGCCGCGGGCCTGGCCGGTGCGAGCGCCTGCTCCTCGGGCGTGCCGCCCGCGGCGTACACGCCTCCGGCGACGGCAGCGGTGGTCGCCGTGGCGGCGATGGCCATGGCGAGCTTGCCCCTACGCTTCATCGAGCCTCCCCTTCCAGAGGTGCGGCGCAGATCTCCCGTGCCCGCGCGCGGGTAGGTATGTACCCCACCCCTGGCCCGCCGACACCGCAGGTGCCGGCGGGTGAGGCGGTCAGGTCAGCGCGCGGGTACGTCGAGCCCCGGCGACGTGCACCGGGGGTCGTGGCACGGGTACGGACGGCCGTGCGCGCCGCCGTGGAAGTGCACGCCGGAGCCCGGCGTCCATTCGGCGGTCAGGGTGCGGGTCAGCTTGGAGAGGAAACGGCGAGCCATCTCGGAGTCTCCTTTTCGGTCGGGGTCGGACGCTTGCATCCATCTTGCATACAAGCTGTGCACTAGCCTACCAGCCGATGTCCACGCCACCCCGGACCGGGGAGCACGAGATCCTCCCGCGCGGGCGCTCGGCGGCGCAGCTGGCCTACGACTACGTCAAGGCGCGCCTGCTCGACGGCCGCTTCGCCGGCGGCACGCTGCTGAGCGAGAACGAGATCGCCCACCGCCTGGACGTCTCCCGCACCCCCGTCCGCCAGGCCTTCGTGCAGCTCGAGGCCGAGGGCCTGCTCGAGCTCTACCCGCGCCGCGGCGCGCTCGTGGTGCCGATCTCGCCCTCGGAAGCCGAGGACGTGCTCGAGGCGCGGATGCTGATCGAGCAGCACGCGGCCCGCCGTGCCGCCGGCGCCGGGCCGGCGCTCGTGCGGGCCCTGCGCGGATTCATCGCCGACCAGGAGGCGACGCTCGATCAGGGCGGCGCCGGCTTCGCCTGGGCCGACCGCGCGTTCCACCGCGCGATCGTCGACGCGGGAGGCAACCGCCTGCTCACCCGCCAGTACGACGCCCTGCGCGACCGCCACCAGCGGATCGCCGCGGCGGCCGTCGCGAGCGAGCCCGCCCGGCTGGAGCGCTTCATCGCCGAGCACCGCGAGATCGTCGCCGCCCTGGAGGCCGGCGACGCCGACCGCGCGGCATCGCTGCTCGGCACGCACCTGCAGGGCGCGCACGAGCTCGCGCGCCGGCCGCGCTAGAGCGCGTCGCGGATCGCGGCGGCGAGGCGGCGACCGGCCTCGGCGAGGTCGGCCTCGGCGAGCGCGCTGAAGGAGAGCCGCAGCTCGTCGGCGCCCGCGTCAGACGCGTAGAACGGCGCTCCCGGCACGTAGGCGACGCCGGCGGCCAGGGCCGCCTCGCGCAGCTCCATGGCGTCGAGGCCCTCGGGGAGCCGGACCCAGGTGAGGAAGCCGCCGGTCGGCTCGGTCCAGCTGACGCCGTCGGGCATCTCGGCGCGCAGCGCGCCGTCGAGCGCGCGCCAGTGCGAGCCGTAGAGCTCCTGGGCGCTCGGGAGGTGGCGCTCGAAGTGGCCGCCGCGGCCGTACTCCTCGAGCATCCGCTGCCCGAGCGCACCCGCGCACTGGTCCGTGTTGGCCTTGGCGGCGGCGAGCTCGCGCACGACCTCCTCCGGCCCGGCGGCCCAGCCGAGCCGCACGCCGGGGAAGAAGACCTTCGAGAACGTGCCCGCCTGCACGACCGCATCGGGGGCGAGCGACCACAGCGACGGGAGCGCCTCGGCGCCCCAGGCGAGCTCGCGGTAGGCGACGTCCTCGACGATCAGCACCCCGTAGCGGCGGCAGAGCTCCACGAGCGCCTCGCGGCGCTCGAGCGAAAGCGTCCGCCCCGTGGGGTTCTGGTGCTCGGGGATGACGTAGAGCAGCTTCGGCCGCAGGCCGCCCTCGAGCCGCTCCGCCAGCGCGTCGACGACCAGGCCGTCGTCGTCCATCGCGATCTCGTGGACGTCGGCCTCGGCGGCGCGGAACGCCATCAGCGCGCCGAGGTAGGTCGGGCCCTCGACGGCGATCGCGTCGCCCGGATCCAGCAGCGCGGAGCAGACGAGCGCGAGGCACTCCATCCCGCCGCTGGTGACCATCAGGCGCTCGGGCCGGACGCCCTGCAGCGCCTCCTGGCGGTCGGCGAGGTACTCGCGCACGCCCGCGATGCCCTCGACCGGCGTGTACTGCAGCGCCAGCCCGGGCTCGTCGCGCAGCACCCGCGCTGCGATCTCGGCGAGCACGTCGGTGGGGAAGGTGGACGCGTTCGGGAAGCCGCCCGTGAGCGGGAGCACGCCCTCCGGCACGCCCGCCAGGATCGCGGCCAGCTCCTCGCCGCCGCGCTCGCCGGCGCGGTGGGAGAACAGGTGGGTCCAGTCAGCGCGCGTCGACATCGATGGTGAAGGCGAGCGCGCTCGCCTCTCCCGCGTCGAGCGCCGCGACGTGCTGCGCGTGGTTGGTGCCGTCGTGCAGCGGCTCGCCGCGCGCCATTGCGGCGAGCAGCGCGCGCTCCTTGGCGGCGATCAGCTCGGCGAGCTCCAGGGCGGCCTCGACCTGCGCGGCCGGCGCGATCACGACGCCGTCGTCGTCGCCGAACACGATGTCGCCCGGTGTGACGTCCACGCCGCCACAGCGCACGGGTTCCCGCAGCGGGGCGCGCGAGACCGTCGTGCCCGAGGCGGGCAGCGTCCCGCGCGCGAACACGGGCAGGCCGAGCGCGCGCAGGCCGTGGACGTCGCGGCAGTGGCCGTCGATCACCACGCCGGCGAGCCCGCGCCGGTGCGCCTCGGTCGCGAACAGCTCGCCGAGCACCGCGAGCCGGCCGCCGTTGGTGGCGATCACGAGCACCTCGCCGGGGGCGGCCTCGGCGAGCGCGCTGAAGACGGGCAGGTGGTCGTCCTCGGCGGTCACCGTCAGCGCCGGGCCGGCCATCCGCACGCCGGGGACCATCGCGCGGATGCCGGCGTCGCACACGGGCAGCCCCTTGTCGGCGTCACAGAGGGCGGAGACCTCGATGGCCCGCAACCGTTCCGTCAGGTGTGTAAGAACCACGCCCGGCACGATAGGGGCTGGGCGCTGGTGGGTACGAATACGGCACACCGGTACTGGAGGGGTCGAACGATGAATTCGAGGAAGCGACTGGCCGCCGTGGCGGCAACCATCCTGCTCGCGGGGCTCGTGGGCTGCGGCGACGACGACGGCGGAAGCGGCGGCGGCGGTGGCGCCTCTGGCGGCGAGGCAATCGAGAACGCCAAGAAGATCGACCCCGGCTCGATGGAGGGCGCGAAGGGCGAGATCACCTACTGCCAGGGCAAGGACACCACGGGCGAGACGAAGGCCTGGGGCAAGCAGTTCAACGAGAAGTACTCCTCGCAGGGGCTGTCGGTGAAGATCGTCGAGTTCCCGGCCTCCGCCGACGAGCAGCGCACCCAGTTCGTCCAGCGCCAGGAGGCCAAGGCGGGCGACTGCGACGTCTTCCGCTCCGACGTGATCTGGACCGCGGAGTTCGCCTCCCAGGGCTGGTTGTACGACCTGTCGCCCTACATCGAGGGCCGCAGGGACGAGTTCATCCAGCCCGCGATCGACACCGCGACCTACGAGGGCAAGATCTGGGGCGTGCCGCACTACACCAACGCGGCGCTCCTCTACTACCGCACGGACAGGATCGACGAGGCGCCCACGACCTGGCAGGACGCCTACAAGCAGGCCGGCGAGAACGGCGGGATCGTCTTCCAGGGCGCGGCCTACGAGGGCCTGACCTGCGACTTCCTCGAGATCGCCTATGCCGCCGGCGGCACCGTCCTCTCCGAGGACGGCAAGGAGGCGACCATCGACTCGCCCGAGAACGTCGCGGCGACGAAGCTGATGGCCGACGCCGTGAAGTCCGGCGCCGCGCCGAAGGCCGTCGGGACCTACATGGAGCCCGAGTCGCTGACCGCGTGGCAGACCGGCAAGCCGGCGATGATGCGCAACTGGCCGTACGCCTACGGCCTCAGCCAGGACTCGAAGAAGCTCAAGGGCAAGTTCGACGTCGCCCCGCTGCCCTCGTTCGAGGGCGCCGGCAAGGCCGCGATCCTCGGCGGCGGCAACAACGTCATCTCCGTCTACTCGAAGAACCCGGGCGGCGCGCTGGCCGTCGTGGACTTCCTCGCGCAGCAGGAGTGGCAGACCCAGCTGACCGCGGAGTTCTCGCAGGCCTCCCCGCTGAAGGGCACCTACGAGCAGGCCGAGGTCCAGAAGGCGATCCCGTTCTCGGACGACCTGCTCACGGCGCTCGAGCAGGCCAAGCCGCGGCCGGTGTCGCCCGTCTATCCGCAGATCTCGCAGGCGATCTACAAGAACGTCAACCAGGCGCTCTCGGGCCAGAAGTCGCCCGAGGACGCGATGAAGGACGCCCAGGGGGACATCGAGAAGGCGCTCAGCACCTTCTGATGGGGTGGTGGCGGCGCGGGGTCGTCTACGAGATCTACCCGCGCTCGTTCCAGGACACGGACGGTGATGGGGTCGGCGACCTGCGCGGGGTCGCCGACCGCCTCCCGTACCTCGCGCGGCTCGGCGTCGACGCGGTCTGGCTGACGCCGTTCTTCGCGTCGCCGATGCGCGACTTCGGCTACGACATCACCGACCACTGCGCGGTCGACCCGGCGTTCGGGACGATGGACGACTTCGACGCCCTGGTGGCGGCCGCGCACGAGCACGGGATCAAGGTCGTGCTGGACTTCGTCCCGAACCACACGTCGGACCTGCACCCGTGGTTCGAGGAGTCGCGCGCCTCGCGCGCGAGCCCCAAGCGCGACTGGTACATCTGGCGCGACGGGAACCCGCCCAACAACTGGGTCGCGGTGTTCGGCGGCCCGGCCTGGCAGTGGGACGAGGCGACGGGCCAGAGCTACTACCACGCGTACCTGCCCGAGCAGCCCGACCTCAACTGGCGCAACCCGGACGTGCGCGCGGCGATGCTCGAGGTCCTGCGCTTCTGGAAGGCGCGCGGCGTCGACGGCTTCCGGGTCGACGCGATGCGCCAGGTGCTCAAGGACCGCGAATGGCGCGACAACCCGGCCGCTCCTGGCTGGGACGGTCCCGACGACGTGTACGCGTCGCTGGTCCCGCGCTTCACGACCGACCTCGACGAGGTGCAGGAGGTGGTAGCCGCGATCCGCTCGGAGATCGGCGACGAGCACCTGTTCATGGCCGAGGTGACCGCGCCGATCGAGCGGCTCGTGCGCTACTACGGCGCCGACGGCGACGGCGCGCACCTGCCGTTCAACTTCCACCTCATCTGGGTCGACTGGCGGCCCGAGGCGATCGCGGAGCTCGTCGAGCGCTACGAGGCGGCGCTGCCCGAGGACGCGTGGCCGAACTGGGTGCTCGGCAACCACGACCAGTCGCGGGTGGCGAGCCGTGTCGGCCCGGCCCAGGCGCGCGTCGCGGCGATGCTGCTCCTGACCCTGCGCGGCACGCCGACCCTCTACTACGGCGACGAGCTCGGGATGGAGGACGTGCCCGTGCCCCCGGCGCGGGTGGTGGATCCCGACGGCCGCGACCCCGAGCGCTCGCCGATGCCGTGGACGAGCGCGCCGGGGCGCGGGTTCTGCGCGGACGACGTGGAGCCGTGGCTGCCGTTCGGGGATCCGGGCGTGAGCGTCGACGCCCAGGAGGCAGACCCGCGCTCGATGCTCGCGCTGCACCGGCGGCTGCTGGCGCTGCGGCGGTCGAGCGGCGACTTGTGCGGAGGGCGCCTACGCGACGGTCTCGGTCTCGCCGGCCGTACTCGTGTACCGGCGGGGGTCAGGGACCGTGGTGGCGTTGAATCTGAGCGACGCGCCGGCCTCGGCCGGCGTCACCGGCGAGGTGGTGTTGACCACGGAGCTCGACGGCCGCGAGGGCTCGCACGTCTCAGGGTCGCTCGAGCTGCGTGGCGGCGAGGGCGCGATCGTGGCCGGGTAGCGCCCCGATCTGCCGCGAGCGGTGGATTACTCCCTCTCAGGCACATCAATCCACCGCTCGCGCCGGAAGCAGGCGGTGCGGGCGGCTACGGGAGCGGCTTCAGCCCGTGGCCGCGGGCGCTCTCGCTGCGGTAGTCGACCTTCTCGCAGTTGCGGAACCTGTAGCGCTTGCGCCGGGTCTTGGCGACGTGGTAGATGTCGCGCCCCGGCCCGCAGTCCACGAATCCGCGGCCGAAGTGCACGGAGATCGCGTCGTTGCCGGGCCCGCCGAAGACCACGTTGCGCCCGTGCGAGCCGTAGATGAAGTCGTTGCCGCGGCCGCCGTAGATGCGGTCGCGCTGGTTCGTCGGCTGGTCCGCGCCGCCCTGCCAGTCGCCCCACAACACGTCCGAGCGCCCGCGCCCGAACAGCCTGTCGGAGCCGTGGTGGCCCAGCAGCTCGTCCGAGCGGCGCGTGCCGTGGAACGTTCGCGAGCGGCTGTGCTTCGCCTTGACGATCTTGCCGTGGATCGTGGGCCAGTACGCGTGCGACACGCAGTTGCCGCAGGGGCGGCCGGGGATGTGATCGGCCGCCGCGGGGACGGCCGTGGCGCCGAGCGCGGGCAGCGCGAGAGCGAGGGCGATGCGGATCGTGCGGGACACGGAGGGGCCTCCGGAGGTCGACTGCAGCGCCGCAGGGTAGCTAACTCACCCGCGGAACCGGCCGCGCGCGCCCTGCGTGTGCCGGGCGGCGTGCCCTAGACCTAGCGCGCGCGGCGGCGGCGTCCGCGCAGGATCCGCGGCAGCGGCACCGGCGGCCGGGTGAAGATCGTCTCGCCGTAGCTGCGGTCCTCGCGGCTGGGGCGCTCGTCCTCGTCGTGGGCGAGCGAGCGGACCCCCGAGAGACGGCTGGGAGCCTCCGGGACGGGAGGGTTGTCGGGCTGGGTGCGCTTGCGCATGACGGCTCCTCGGGCGGCGGGGCGTGCACACCGTCCTTCGTAGCGGGGGCTCAGTCTGTGACCGGGCCGAGCCGGGCCGCGATCTCGGCCGCCGCCGCGCGCGCCTCGGCGTGCAACGCGCGCACCAGCTCGCCGGCGGGCCGATCGTCGATCAGCTCGTGCGCCTGGCCCGCCCACAGGTGCAGCGACTCGGCGTCGCCCTCCTGGCGCGCGGCGGCCCGCAGCGGCGCGGTGATGTAGTGCACCGCGGGGTAGGCGTGCGGGGCCTCCTCGTCGTGCTCGCGCATGAACCGGTTGACGATCCCGCGCGCGCTGCGGCCGGTGAACGCGCGCGTGACCGCGGTCCGGCCGGGCTGCGCGAGCGCGTCGCGGTGCACCGGCGAAGTCGCGGCCTCCGGCGCGCGCATCAGCGCCGTGCCGACCTGGGCGGCCGCGGCGCCCGCGGCCAGCACGGCGGCGACCGCGCGTCCGGTGGCGATCCCTCCCGTGGCCACCAGCGGGAGCCCGGGCAGCGCGGCGCCGACGAGCTGCAGCAGGGCGAGCAGGCCGAGGTCGCGCGGCGCGTCGTCGGCGAACCCGCCGCGGTGGCCGCCGGCCTCGTGGCCCTGCACGACGAGCGCGGTCGCGCCCGCCGCGGCGGCGGCGCGGGCCTCGGCCACGTCGGTGACGGTGACCCAGACCTCGCTGCCGGCGGCGCGGAAGCGCTCCACGAGCGCAGCATCGGGACAGCCGAACGTGAACGAGACGACCGGGACGGGGTCGGCGAGCAGCCGCTCGACCTTCTCCGCGAAGCGGTCGTCGTCGGAGCGCGGCTCGCCCGCGCCCTCGCCGACGCGTGCGCGGTACGCCGCCAGCGCCGCCGGGTCGGCCTCCGTCGGGGTGACCAGGAAGACGTTCATGCCGAACGGCGCGTCGGTGAGCGCGCGGTAGGCGGCGATGTCCTCGCTCATCGCCTCCGCCTGCTTGTAGCCAGCGGCGAGGAAGCCGAGGCCGCCGGCGTCGCTGACCGCGGCGGCGAGCGCGGGGGTCGTGGCGCCGCCCGCCATCGGGGCGCCGACGATCGGGATCTCCAGCCTGTCGAGCATCAGACCGCCGGCCCCGCCGCTTCCACGGGCTCCCCGACGTCCGCGCCCAGCCGCGGCGCGAGCGCCGCCAGCGTGCGGACCGCGTCGCGCAGGACCTCCGGCGCCGCGGTGAACGGAAGCCGCAGATGGCGCTCGAACGTCCCGTCGACGCTGAACGCCGGCCCCGGCGTGACGATCAGCCCCTCGCGCGCGGCCGCCGAGGCGAGCCGCGTCGCGACGGGGGAGGGGAGCCGCACCCACGCGCTCAGGCCGCCCGACGGCCGGCGGACGCTCCAGGCCGGCGCGAGCTCCTCGAGCGCCTCCAGCAGCGCGTCGCGGCGCTCGTGCAGCAACGCGACGCGCGTGCCGACGACCTCGGGCCAGCGGGCGAGCAGCTCCAGCGCGAGCAGCTGCTCCAGCACCGGGCTGGCCATGTCGACGTCCGCGCGGACGGCCGCCAGCTCGCGGATCAGCCGCGGGTTGGCCCGGATCCAGCCCAGCCGCAGGCCGCCCCACGCCGCCTTGCTCATCGAGCCGAGCGTGACCACGCCGCCGCCCGCGTCGTAGGCGGCGAGCGGGCGCCGGCGCGGCGGGCCGTCGATGCGCAGCTCGGCCGCCGTCTCGTCGGCCACCACGAGCACGCCGGCGCGCGCGCATGCGGCGACGATCTCGCGCCGCTGGGCGTCGCCCATCGTCAGCCCCGTCGGGTTGTGGTGGTCGGGCATCGTGACGGCCAGCCGCGGCGCGGCCGCCGACAGCGTCTGCTCCCAGGCTTCGACGTCCCAGCCCGCCGATGCGAGCGGGACCGCGACGGGGCGGGCGCGGACCCCGCGCACCGCCGCCAGCGAGCGCGGGTAGGCGGGCGCGTCGACCAGCACGCGGTCGCCGGGCGCGCACAGCAGCCGCAGCACGAGGTGCAGCGCGTGCTGGGCGCCCGCGGTCACGAGCACCTGGTCGGGCGTCGTGTCCACGCCGCGGTCGTTGAAGCGCTGGGCGATGGCGGCGCGCAGCTCGGGCAGGCCCGCGGCCGCATAGCCGTGGGAGGGGGCGTGGCGGGCGAGCGCCCGGGCGGCGCTCGCGGCGGCCTCGCCGAGCTGCGGCTCGGGCGCGGGCAGCGCGGCGACGGAGAGGTCGACGCCCCAGGCGGGCGCGGGGCGCAGGACGGGGCCCTCCGCCGTGTCGGGCAGCGACAGCCAGCTTCCCGCCCCGCGCGCGCTGATCAGGAAGCCGTCCTCGCGCAGGCGGTCGTAGGCGCGCGAGACGGTGCCGCGGCTGACGCCGAGCTCGGGCGCGAGCGCCCGCTCGCTCGGCACGCGCGTGCGCACGGCGAGGCGGCCGTCGACGACGAGCGCGCGCAGCGCCTCGGCCAGCGCCTGCGCCGAGCCGCCCGGGCGGCGCCAGTCCTCACCCAGCACGCCGGCGAGCGAGGCGGGAGCGACGGTCGTGCTCATGAGGCCATGATTGCGCCATTGGCTCTATCTGTCCAGGTCCAATTGTCCCATCATGGACCCGTGCTCCTCCACCGCCTGATCCAGCTCTACGCCGGCTTGGCGTTGTACGGCGCGAGCGCCGGGCTGATCATCCTCTCGGAGCTCGGCAACGACCCGTGGGACGTGCTCCACGAGGGGCTCTCGCGCCAGACCGGCATCGGCACCGGCCTCTGGGTCTGCATCGCGGGCGCGCTCGTGATGCTGCTGTGGATCCCGCTGCGCCAGCGGCCCGGGCTCGGCACGCTCAGCAACGTCGTGGTGGTCGGGCTCGTGCTCGAGCTGTGCCTGGCGGCGTTCGAGCCGGCGAGCGATCCGGCGGCGCGCTGGACGCTGCTGCTCTCGGGCGTGCTGCTCAACGGCGTCGCGACCGGGCTCTACATCGGCGCGCGCTTCGGGCCGGGCCCGCGTGACGGGTTGATGACCGGTCTGGCCGCGCGCGGGATGTCGCTGCGGCTGGTGCGCACGGGCATCGAGCTCACCGTGCTGGCGGCGGGGATCGCGCTCGGCGGCACCGCCGGGATCGGGACGGTGCTCTACGCGCTCGCGATCGGGCCGCTCGCGCACGTGTTCGTGCCGGCGTTCACGATCGCGCCGAGGACTGCCGCGGCGGGCGTGCGCCCCGCTTGCGCTTCGGCTCAGGCTCCCGCCCGCTGAGCCGCTCGGACTCGAAGGCCATCAGCACGACCGCCGCGTCGCCGGCCTCCCCGTCATGGGGGCGCTTCTGCAGGCGCTCCTTGGCCGCCGAGTCGATCTTCTCGACCTGCTCGACGAACTTCAGGCACGCCTTGTTGAGCTGCTCCCAGCCCTTGGCGTCGAGCTTGAGCGCGGTGCGGGAGAGGTGGGCCTCGGCGCGGTCGAAGCCGCCCTCGGCGGCGGACTTGGAGCCGTACTCGTGGATCATCTGCAGCGTCGAGCCGAGCGCGGCCTGCTTGGCGATCGGCGGCGCCTGCGCCCACGCGTCCTCGGAGATCATCGGGCGCTTGCCGGCACGGTAGTGGTGCTCGATCGCGCCGCGCACGCGGGTCTCGTCGGCGAGCTCGATCAGGCCCAGCTGGTGCAGCGAGCGGACGTGGTAGGCCGTCGTCCCGAGCGTCGCGCCGAGCCACTCCGACAGCTGCGAGGGGCTCGCCGTCCGCTCCTGCAGCATCGCGAGGATCCGCACCCGCAGCGGGTGGCTCAGCGCCTTGACATAGCGCGGGTCGTCGATATCCGTGATCGGCTTCATCCGGTTGCTGGCTCCTGAAGGGGCGGCGGGAGGGTGTGCGTAGTCAACCACTCCCAGGGGATACGCTCCCGGCCGGCGTGGCGGATGAGCGCAACACGAGCGACGACGGCCTCGACCGGGGGCGGCTCGAGGCGTGGTTCCGCGAGTCCGTCGAGGGCGCCGAGCCGCCGCTGACCTACGAGCGCATCACGGGCGGGCGCTCGAACCTGACCTTCCGCGTGGCCGACAGCGACGGCGGCCGCTGGATCCTGCGCCGGCCGCCGCTCGGCGCGCGGCTCGGGTCCGCGCACGACATGGGGCGCGAGCACCGCATCCTCACCGGCCTGGAGGGCACCGACGTCCCCGCGCCGCGGCCCGTCGCGATGTGCGCCGACGAGTCCGTGACCGGCGCCGAGTTCTACGTGATGGAGCTCGTCGACGGGCTCGTGCTGCGCGACGAGGACGACGTCCGGGCCGCCTTCGAGGAGCCCGACCGGCACCGGCTCGGCGACGCGCTCGTCGACACGCTGGCCGACCTGCACGCCGTCGACCCCGGCGCCGCCGGGCTGGGGGAGCTCGGCCGCCGCGACGGCTACGCCGAACGCCAGCTCAAGCGCTGGATGCGCCAGTGGGAGGCCTCCAAGACGCGCGAGCTCGACGCGATGGACGAGACTCACCGGCTGCTCTCCGCGCGCGTGCCGCCGCAGCACTCGACGGCGCTCGTGCACGGCGACTACCGCCTGGACAACGTGATCCTCACGCCGGAGGGCGACGTCGCCGCGGTGCTCGACTGGGAGCTGTGCACGCTCGGCGACCCGCTCGCCGACGTCGGGCAGCTGTTGGTCTACTGGGCGGAGGACACCGACAAGGTCGTGCCGCTCACGCGCGCGCCGACGCTGGCGGCGGGGTTCCCGCTTCGCGCGGAGATCGTCGAGCGCTACGCCGAGCGCTCGGGGCGCGACCTCTCCCGGCTCGACTTCTTCGTCGCGCTCGCCTACTGGAAGCTGGCGGCGATCCTCGAGGGGGTCTACGCCCGCTACTCGGCGGGGCAGTACGGCGAGACCTCCGACGAGTTCCGCTCGTTCGGCAAGATCGTCGAGCAGCTCGCGGATGCGGCCCTGGACGCCGCGCGCCGGCTCGACTGAAAGGAGCATCGTGGCGTCGGACAACGTATTCGCGATCGTCCTCGCCGGAGGGGAGGGAAAGCGGCTCGCTCCCCTCACCGCCGACCGCGCGAAGCCGGCCGTGCCGTTCGGCGGCAACTACCGCCTGATCGACTTCGCGCTGTCGAACCTCGTCAACGCGGGGTTCTTCCAGATCGCGGTGCTGACGCAGTACAAGAGCCACTCGCTGGACCGCCACATCGCGACGACGTGGCGGCTGTCGCCGCTGCTGGGCAACTACGTGACGCCGGTGCCGGCGCAGATGCGTCGCGGGCCGCACTGGTTCTCGGGCTCGGCCGACGCGATCTACCAGAACCTCAACCTCATCCAGGACGAGAAGCCCGACCACGTCGTCGTCTTCGGCGCCGACCACATCTACCGCATGGACCCGCGCCAGATGCTCGCGCAGCACATCGAGACGGGCGCGGCCGTGACGGTGGCGGCGCTGCGCGCGCCGATCGAGCAGGCCGACCAGTTCGGGGTCGTCGAGGCCGGCCCGGACGGGCACACGATCAAGGCCTTCCGGGAGAAGCCCAAGGACGCGGTCGGGCTCGCCGACGCTCCCGACCAGGTCTTCGCCTCGATGGGCAACTACATCTTCACGACCGAGGCGCTGATCGACGCGGTCCGCGCCGACGCCGAGGCGTCGGCCTCCAGCCACGACATGGGCGGCAACATCGTGCCGATGCTCGTCGAGGAGGACGCCGCGCACGTCTACGACTTCTCGCGCAACACCGTGCCCGGCGAGACCGACCGCGACCGCGGCTACTGGCGCGACGTCGGGACGCTCGACGCGTTCTACGACGCGCACATGGACCTGATCTCGGTCCACCCGGTCTTCAACCTCTACAACCGCGAGTGGCCGATCCTCACCTGGCCCGAGCCGCTGCCGCCGGCCAAGTTCGTCTTCGAGGAGGAGGGCCGGACCGGGCAGGCGCTGGACTCGATGGTCTGCGCGGGCGTCGTCATCTCCGGCGCGACGGTGCGGCGCTCCGTGCTCTCGCCGGGCGTGCACGTGCACTCCTACGCCGAGGTCGAGGACTCGATCCTGTTCCCGGGCGCCGACGTCGCGCGCTCGGCGGTCGTGCGGCGGGCGATCCTCGACAAGGACGTGCGCGTGCTCGAGGGCGCGAGCGTCGGCGTCGACCCCGCGGCGGACCGCGAGCGCGGCTACGCGGTCTCCGCCGGCGGCGTGACGGTCGTCGGCAAGGGCGTGGTGGTCGAGCCGTGAAGGTGGCCCTGTTCACGCGCGAGTTCCCGCCCGACGTCTACGGCGGGGCCGGGGTGCACGTCGAGTACCTCGCGCGCGAGCTGGCGCGGCTCGAGGAGCTGACCGTCCACGCGTGGGGCTCCGATCGCGACGGTGTCGTCGGGCATGCGGCGTGGGACGCGCTGGCCGGAGATGCGCCGGAGCTGTCGGCGCTGCGGGCGATGTCGATCGACCTCTCGATGACCGCCGGCGCCGCGGGCGCCGAGCTGGTGCACTCGCACACCTGGTACGCGAACCTCGCCGGGCACCTGTCCAAGCTCACCTACGACATCCCGCACGTGGCGACCGTGCACTCGCTCGAGCCGCTGCGCCCCTGGAAGGCCGAGCAGCTCGGCGGCGGCTACGCGCTCTCGTCGTGGTGCGAGCGGGTCGCGCTGGAGTCGGCCGACGCGGTGATCGCGGTCTCTGAGGGGATGCGGCGCGACGTGCTCGAGGCGTATCCCGCGCTGGATGAGCAGCGGGTGCGCGTGATCTACAACGGGATCGACGCCGATCAGTACGCCCCCGATCGCGGGACGGACGTGCTCGAGCGCTGGGGCGTCTCGCCGGACGCGCCGTCGGTCGTCTTCGTCGGGCGGATCACGCGCCAGAAGGGCGTGCCGTACCTGGTCGAGGCCGCATTGGACATCGATCCCGCGGCGCAGATCGTGCTGTGCGCGGGCGCCCCGGACACGCCGGAGATCGCCGAGGAGGTGCGCTCGGGCGTCGAGCGCCTGCGGGCCGAGCGCGGCGGCGTGGTCTGGATCGAGGAGATGCTCCCGAAGGCCGACGTGATCCAGCTGCTCACGCACGCGACGGTGTTCGCCTGCCCGTCGATCTACGAGCCGCTCGGAATCGTCAACCTCGAGGCGATGGCGTGCGAGACGGCGGTGGTCGCGAGCGCGGTCGGCGGGATCGTCGAGGTCGTCGACGACGGCGTCACGGGCCTGCTCGTCCCGCTGGACATCGAGTCCGGCTCCCTGGAGCCGCGCGACCGCGCGGGGTTCGTGCGCGGGCTGGCGGCGGGCATCAACGAGCTGGTGGGCGATCCCGAGCGTGCGGCGGAGATGGGCCGCGCCGGCCGGGCGCGGGCGGTCGAGCAGTTCGCCTGGCCCGCGATCGCCGAGCAGACGTCGGCGCTATACCGGTCGCTATGAGCGCGACCTGGGATCAGCTGCGAATGCTCCCGCTGACGATCGAGTCGGTGGTCTACGAGCGCCAGGCGGCGACGTTCGCCTACGGGTTCGAGCGGTTCACGACGCTCGTGCGGCTGTCGGGCGGCGGTGCCGAGGGGCAGGGCGAGGACGTCTCTCCCTACGAGGACGAGGACGTCACGCTGCACGTGCTCGATCCGGATCTCGGCCTACCGGGCGAGTGGACGCTCGAGTCCTTCTGCGACCACCTCGCGGCGACCGACCAGTGGGCGGTCGCGCCGGACTGGGACGCCGCGCGGCGCTGGCGCAACTGGGCGTTCGAGTCGGCGGCGCTGGACCTGGCCTTGTCACAGGCGGGGCAGCCGCTGCACTCCGTGCTCGGGCGCTCGCCTGCGCCGCTGCGGTTCGTCAACTCGCTCGGGCTCGGCGATCCGCCCACGTTCGACCCGATCGCGCGGCGCCTGGAGGCTCACCCGGAGCTGCGCTTCAAGCTCGACGTCACGGCGGCCTGGTCGCCGGAGCTCATGGCCGAGGTCGCCGCGACGGGCGCCGTGGAGATCGTCGACTTCAAGGGCCACTACGGGCAGGAGGTCGCCGAGCTCCCCGTGCTGCTCGCCATGTACGAGCGCGCGATGGAGCTGTTCCCCGACGCGCTGCTCGAGGACGCGCACGACCTCCCGGAGGTGGCCGAGCTGCTCGCCGGCGCCGGCGACCGGATCTCCTACGACGCCCCGATCCACTCCGCCGCCGACCTCGACGCGGTCCCCCTGCGGCCGCGCGCGCTGAACATCAAGCCGTGCCGGGTCGGCGACCTGCGCACGCTGCTCGACCTCTACGACGAGGTCGCCCGCCGCGGGCTGATCGTCTACGGCGGCGGGATGGGGGAGGTCGGCGTCGGCCGCGGGCAGATCCAGCTGCTCGCCTCGCTCTTCCACCCCAGCGGGCCCAACGACACCGCTCCGAGCGGCTACAACGCGGCCGTGCCCGACGCCGCGCTGCCGTCGAGCCCGCTGGACCCGGCGCCTGCCGCGGTCGGCTTCCGCCGAGAGCGATGATTCGGGGCGCCTGCCGCGGTCTGCACCCACATGCGCAAACTCATCGTCAACACCTTCGTCTCCCTCGACGGCGTCATGCAGGCGCCCGGCGGCCCCGAGGAGGACCCGAGCGGCGGGTTCGAGCACGGCGGCTGGTCGTTCGGCTACTGGGACGAGCAGATGGGCGAGGCCATGGGCGAGTTCATGGGCAAGCCCTTCGACCTCGTGCTCGGCCGCAAGACCTACGAGATCTTCGCCGCGCACTGGCCGCACAGCCAGGAGGACGGCGCGGCTGAGCTCAACGGCGCGACCAAGCACGTCGCCTCGACCACCTTGTCGCAGCTCGACTGGCAGAACTCGCAGATGATCGAGGGCGACGTGGTCGCCGGGCTGCGCGCGCTCAAGGAGCAGGACGGACCGGAGCTCCAGGTCCACGGCAGCGCGACGCTGCTGCAGACGCTGATCGGCGCCGGCGTGGTCGACGAGTTCCGCGTGTGGGTCTTCCCGCTCGTGCTCGGCGAGGGCAAGCGGCTGTTCGGCGACGGCACGGTCTCCGAGGGGCTGGAGCTCGTGGACGCGAAGGTCTCCTCGACCGGCGTGATCATGAGCACCTACCGGACCGGCGCGGAGATCAAGAGCGGCTCGTTCGCGCTCGACGAGCCCAGCGAGGCCGAGCAGGCCCGCCGCGCCGCGCAGGAGTGACGCTCGACACATTCGGAATAGCTCTGCCGGGGCGGCGTCCGGCTTGGCATGACCCCATTGCACACCGCCTCGGCCGTCGAGATCCATGACGGCCTTCTGATCCCCTACGTCGAGCAGGGCCACCCGGACGGCGTCCCGGTCGTCCTGCTCCACGGCATCACCGACTCCCACCGCTCCTACGAGCCCGTGCTCGCGGCGCTGCCGCAGTCGATCCGCGCGATCGCGGTGACGGCGCGCGGGCACGGCGACGCCGGCAAGCCGGCTGACGGCTACGACCAGCCTTCGATGGCGGCCGACGTCATCGCGGTCATGGACGCGCTCGGGATCTCGCGAGCGATCATCGCCGGCCACTCGATGGGCTCCTGGACCGCCCGCCGGATCGCGGCGACCTACCCCGAGCGGGTGCTCGGCGCCGTGCTGCTCGGCACGTTCGCGAGCTTCCACGAGAACCCGGGCGTCGGCGACCTGAGCGAGGAGTTCCAGGCGCTCGGGGATCCGATCGACCCTGGCTACGCCCGCGAGTGGCAGGAGAGCACGATGGTCCGGCCGGTCCCCGAGGCCTATATGGAGATGGTGGTCGAGGAGACCTGCAAGCCGCCGGCGCACGTCTGGCGCGCCGCACTGGCGGGCCTGGTCGACGACCGCCCGGAGCCGCCCGGGACGATCACCGTGCCGACGCTGCTCTGCTACGGCGACCGCGACGCGTTCGTCCCGCGCGGCGACCAGGACGAGTTGCTCGCGCGCATCCCCGGCGCTGAGTTGCGGATCTACGAGGGCGGCGGGCACGCGCTGCACTGGGAGCGCCCGGAGCGCTTCGCTCGCGACCTCGTCGAGTTCGCCGCGACCCGGGTGGCCGCGTAGCATCGGCCGCATGCTCGAGCTCCGCCCGTCGTGTGAGTGCTGCGACCGCGACCTGCCGCCCGATTCCGTCGACGCACGGATCTGCACCTACGAGTGCACCTTCTGCGCTTCCTGCGTGTCGGAGCGGCTGGGCGGGGTCTGCCCGAACTGCGGCGGAGGGTTCGAGAAGCGGCCGATCCGGCCTCCGGCTGCCCTGGCTCGGCACCCCGCTTCTGCGGTGCGGGTCTACGCGCCGCAGAACTGCTGAGGCGTTGGCGTGGCCGGCTCGTCGTCACGTCCTCCCGTCGCAGCGCGCGCAAGCTAGCGCTTGAGCGCTCCCGGGAGGACGTGCCGCGAGCCGCCATCGGACACGCTCGGCTGCCCGCGACGTACACCACCCTCGTTGGTCTGCCTGGGTGGGGGCAGCTACCGGCAAGCGCCTGGGCCATCTGCTCCTTGGGCGTCGCGATCTTCGCCCTTCGGGTCCCGAGGATCGTTCGCGTTCTACCGCCGGCGCAGCAGGCGGGCCCGGCTCAACGATCGCTGCTCCGCCGACACTTCGCGAGACCTTCAGGTCGCTTTCGCTTTCACGCGAAAGCGATAGCGCGAGACCGTGGGCCCTTTCGTGGTGCGATACGCACGCCGAAGGGGCCCACGCTCAGTGTTGACTTCACGCGAAAGCGCTAGCCGGCAGACGGCTTCGAGCAGCTTACGTGCCGCGCGGGGGTTGTCGCTTATCGCTTTGCGCGACTAGGAGCACTCGACGGTACGAGCGCCGCGGTGTCCCTCATGCCTCGACGCAGCAGTACGGGCTCCCGTCGGGCCGAGCTGCTTCTCGTCCGAAGCGGCAGCGCCATTCTCGCTGCCGCCAAGCCCCGCGGGGACTTCGGCATCAGCCCTGCTCAAGGCCGTGCCGTGATTGGCGCGTCCTGCTGGTTCGTTGGCGTGTTTCGCCAGTGACGCGAGTGGCGGGCTGACTTAGCTTCTTGCTGCGGCACAAAACGCCGCGGACATCACGACAAGGAGCATGGCAATGGCGACGGTACTGGTCACCGGCGGGTCGTCGGGGATGGGCAAGGAGACGGCAAAGAAGTTGCTGGATGAGGGTCACACGGTCTACGCCGCCGCTCGCCGGCTGGAGAGGATGCAGGACTTGGCGGAGCTCGGCGTGACGGTGCTGGCGATGGACATCACCAAGGACGAGGAGATCGTCGCGGTAGTGGACCGGATCGCCGCCGAGCAGGGCGGCATCGACGTGCTCGTCAACAACGCCGGATTCGGGATGTATCGGGGCGATGGAGGACACCGAGATCGCCGACGCTCGCTACCAGTTCGAGGTCAACCTGTTCGGCGCTGCGCGCCTGACCCAACTGGCGCTGCCCTACATGCGCGAGCGCGGTGCGGGCAAGATCGTCAACGTGTCCTCGATGGGCGGCAAGGTCTACACGCCGCTGGGCTCGTGGTACCACGCGTCCAAGCACGCTCTCGAAGGGTGGTCTGACTGCCTGCGAATCGAGCTCGCGCCATTCGGGATCGACGTGATCATCATCGAGCCGGGCGCGATCGAGACCGAGTTCGGCGCGGTGATGGCCGGGCCGATGCTCGAGCGGTCGGGCGAGTCGGCCTACCGCGACCTGGCGCAGGCGCTCGCCAAGGCCAGCAGCATGACCGGGTCGCCCCCGACGCTGATCGCGGAGCTGATCGTCAAGGCGATCAAGGCGCGGCGGCCCCGGACGCGATACGTCGCCGGCAAGTACGCCCGGCCGCTGATGATGACGCGCAGGCTGCTGGGCGACCGCGGCTTCGACCGCGTCGTGATGCAGGTGGTGCGATGAGCGCGGGAGGATTCGCCGTCCCGGTCGGCATGCGGGCGCTGCTGTCCGACCTCGGAGTGGCGCCCGCGAATGTGCTGCGGCGGGCGTCGCTACCGGCCGACCTGCTCGCGCGTCCGTCGGTGACGCTCACTCCGGAGAAGTACTTCGCGTTCTTTGAGGCGATCGAGGCCGAGGCGGATGAGCCCAACCTGCCGATCGCGATCGGGCGTGCGATCTCGGTCGAGGTGTTCGACCCGCCGATCTTCGCCGCGCTTTGCAGCCCCAACTTGATTGTCGCGGCCGAGCGGATCGCTCAGTACAAGCAGTTGATCGGACCCTTGCGCCTGAACGTCACGCAGGGGCCGGCGGGGACGACGCTCACGCTCGCGTGGCCCGTGCTCCACGATCCGCCGCAGGTGCTGGCGATCAGCGAGCTCGTGTTCTGGGTCGCACTTGGGCGCATCGCGACCCGCACCGACGTCCGCCCCGTCCGCGTCACAACCGCTTCGCCGCCGCTCGACACGCGCGCGTACGAGCACTACCTCGGCGTTGCGATCACTGAAGCGGCTGAAGAATCGATCACGTTCTCTGTCATGGATGCGCGGCGCCCGTTCCTGACGGCCGACGAAGCGCACCTGGGAGTTCTTCGAGCCCGAGCTACGACGCCGGCTATCTGAGCTCGACGACGGCGCGTCGACCGCGGAACGCGCTCGCGCGACCTTGATCGAGTTGCTGCCCGCGGGCCGGGCGACAATGCCGGCAGTCGCCGGCGAACTCGCGATCAGCACCAGGACGCTGCAGCGCCGACTCCAAGAAGAGAACACGAGCTTCCAGGCCGTTCTGGCCCAGACCCGCGAGGCGCTCGCCCGACATTATCTCGCCAGCGGACGCCTCACGGCTGGCGAGATCTCGTTCCTACTGGGCTACAGCGACCCGAACTCGTTCTACCGCGCCTTCCACGTGTGGACCGGCCAGACCGCGCAGCACTCCCGCACGCTCGGCCGCCTCTCGTCAGCCTAGATCCGACACCAGGCCGCGGCCCGGCTGGCTGCGGCGGAGCGCTTGCGCATTGACTCGCCGCACCCGCAGTTCCGTCCCGCCGTTCGTTCCGCGTTCGCATGGTCGCGGCGGCCAGTCCCTCGGCCGTTGCGACTGCAGGTTTCCATGGAGGCTGTTGCGTAAATGCCCGGGCCTTCGGGGCGTTCCCGCGGGAACGTCGGTGTTGTCGGCCGGAGCGTGCCCGTTGATTGGGTGCCGGAGGCGGGCCTCAGGCGGCGATCGGTGTCGTGGTGTGCCGCCAGAGCTTGAGGAGGTTGTGGGTGGCGGTGATGAGTCGCCATTCCGAGCGGCGGCGGCTCTGCCGCGGCGTTGGAAGCGGTCGATGCGGCGGTTGAACTTGGTGTGCGCGAAGACGGGCTCGATCATCGCGTTGGCGTTTGGCGTAGAGCTCGCCGCCGGCGGTCGGTGGCAAGGACGCGTGCGCATGAACGCGTAGAGGCCGCCGTCCCAGCCCGGCCGGGCGCCCTTGCGCTTGTTGGCGTCGGGCGGGATCAGGACCGCGATGCCCGCGCGCGGCGAGCGCTCTGCATCTGTCGCTGGTGCCAGTAGCCGGCGTCGGCGAGCACCACCTCGGGCGCGTCGGTGACGCCGGGCGGCGCGCAGCTCGCGCGTCGGCGGCGTCGACCATCGGCTCGAGCTGCCCGAAGTCCGCTGAGGAGCGTGACCTCGGCGGCGATCACGATCTGGTGCTCGTTGCTGACCGCCTGGGCGTTGTAGCCCTGCACCCAGCCGCGCAGCGTCTTGACGTTGCGCGAGTCGGGGTCGGTGAGGTTGACCTTGCCCTGCGGCGGCGCCGGCGGCGTGTAGGGCTTCGGCGGCGTGCGCGCCGAAGCGGCGCCCGTCCTTCATCACCCCGCGCGCCCGGTAGGCCTCGTAGGCCGGCGTTCGCGCGCCACTCGACGTCTCGAGCTCCTCCTCCAGCCGCCGTTTGGCCTCCCGCAGCCGCTGTCGGCCGCGAGCGCGGGATCGGCCGGGCCTCCTCGGCGCGCCGCTGCATCGAGCCGGCGCTTGGCCTCGCGCAGCCACTCGCGCCGGCCCTGCGCCGGTGGCGAGCTCCGGCGGCAGCTCGTCGCCGCGCGCGTCGCCGAAGCTGCTCGTCCTCCTCGCGTCGACCGCATCGGCCTCCTCGAGGATCTCGCGCGCGATCTGCTCGTAGTCGCGGGTCGCGCGCTCAGACGCGTTCGCCTGCACCTTGGTCCCGTCGACCGCGATCACCCCGACCCCGACCAGCCCGGCCTCAGCGCAAAGCGCCAGCACCTGGCCGAACAGGTCGGCCAGCGCGCGCTCGTGGCGCTGGCGGAACCGCGCGATCGTCGTGTGATCGGGCGCCTGGTTGGCGCGAGATCACGCGCGAACGCGACGTCCTCGACGCAGCGCCGCTCGATCCGCCGCGAAGACCGCTCACCGATCGCGTAGGCGTAGAGCAACAGCGCGACCATCATCGCCGGATCGTGCGCCGCGCGCCCATGCCCGTCCGCGCGATACGCCGCGTAGAACGCGGCCAGATCGAGCTGCGTCGACGGCGTCGATCACGAACCACGCGAAATGATCCTCCGGCAACCACTCACGCAAGCTCGGCGGCAACAACAACTCCTGCTCGCGATCACACGCCATGAAGTTCTGCGGCATGCCCGAAATCGTCTTAACCACCCGGACAGACCGCCCCTTTATGCAACAGCCTCCATGCAACAGGACACTGAGGTTCCCCGCGATCGCGACGGACCAACGCGCTGCTCCTATCGCCTGCCAGGAGCAGCTCGCTGCTTATGCTGCGGAGTGTCGCAATGCGCGAGGTCCAGCACTCCGCTCACCCTCACGATCGGTGCGATGCAGGGTCATCTCGTCGGGTTGCATCACTGCGGCGCCTGGACTGCGCCGACGTAGCGGAGAGCTCCACGGCGAACGCGATACAGACCGTATGTGCGCAGGGTCGTGTCGCCGAACGGATCGAAGCCGTAGAGCCCGAGCACGCTCGGCCGGTCGGTCGTTGAACGCAGCCACTCGAGCACGGCGGAGCGGTCCGTGCCGACCGCGGAAACGGCGTCGAGGAGGAGCAGCATCGCTTCGTAGCCGTAGATGGCGTACGGATCCGGGCGCGGATCGTCGTAGCGATCTGTGTAGCGATCGAAGAACGCCCGGCCAGCCGGCGGATACGCATCCGGCGCAAGGGTTGCGACGGTGAACAGGAAGCGGCGCGCCACGCGCCGTGAGATCCCGCCCTCCCGCGGGTCCGTGAATCCGCGCTCGGCGATTCCGTCGCTGCCGAAGAACCGCGTGCGACGCAGGCGGCGACCGAGCTCGTTGACCATCAGGACCGCGCTGTTGGCGGTGATGCTCGTGTACGCGACGCAGTCCGGCCGCCGCCGGGCGACGTGCCGCATCTGCGTCGTGGGGGAGCTGGGACGGACGGCGTGGGTCACGACGATCCTCAGCCCGAGCTTGCGTGCGTGGCGGCGAACCAGGATGCCCATCCCACGCCCGTAGACCTCGCGGTCGGCGACCGACGCGACGCGGCGACAGCCACGGTCGCGCATCGCCGCCGCGAGCGCCGCGGCCTGGACCCGGTCGTTGGCCGCGATGCGGAAGTAGTGCCGGACGCGCGGGTAGTACTTGTCCGGTTCGCCGGGACTCGTGCCCGCGCCGCCCCGCGTCAGCCCGATATGGGTGTTCGACGGGCTGATCTGGGCGATGCCCGCCTCGCTGAGGAACGGCATCGAGATCGCGCTGGCTCCTGAGTTGAACTCGCCGATGTAGCCCACGGTCGACGGATCGCCGGCCGCGCGCCGGGCGTTCCGCGCGGTTCGCTCGGGGATCCAGGCGCCGGCGGCCGCGGTCGCGTCGTTGAGCGAGACGTAGCGAACGGGATGCTGACCGGCGACTCCACCTCGCTCCTCGAGCGCCAGTCGCGCGCCGCGGACCACCGCCACGGTCTGCGGACGCGCGGCCCCGCTCAGCGGCAGGCTCGAGTAGACGGTCACCGTCTCGGCCTGGTGCGCGGACGTCCCGTCCGCCCCTGCCGCCGCCGCGATGACCGCAAGCACCGACGCCACGCCCAGGATCGTCCCGATGGTGCGCACTCGCCCGCTCCTTCGCTGTCCGTCCGCGTGTCCGTGACGAGTCCCATGTTCTCCCAATGTTTCACCAATCACCTGGCGGGAGGCTGACGCACCCCTCCCTGATGGCGCGCGAAAGGAGACCTCACGTGCGCACGCATTCCCTGGCCGGCCGGCTCGGCCTTCTGACCGTCCTCGCCCTGGTGGGCGCCCTGGTCGTGGCGCTGCCCGCCTCGGCCGCCGGGCAGCCGGGCGCTCCGAGCGTCCCCAAAAGCCGGCCAAGCACCTGATCAAGAAGGCCGGCAAGCGCAAGCCGATCGCGCGTGCGGCGAGCTGTTACGCGCCGATGGTCGGGGACTGGAAGAACATCACGAGCACCAACGCCATGACCCGCACGGTCGTCGACTTCGCATGCAACGACGTGATCCTCTGCGACCAGTGGGGCAACTGCTCCGGCGGCGACTCGGATCACTCGATGCGGCCGTTCGGCAAGTGCCACCCGACCGACTGCAACTGGGGCCGGCTCCGCGCCTACGACATGGGCGACGGCTGGATCCGCTCGATCTACAACTTCGGCTTCAAGAGCAGCCACGTGTGGCTGAAGACCTACAACTACTGGGGCCTGACCTACCTGCGCGTGTGGGTCTACAACGACTTCACGCCCGCAGACGGACGGACGGACTACACGACCGACGAGTGGATGCTGCGCTGACGCACGGCTCAGCGGCGCGACGGCAGGACCGTCGCGCCGCCTGCCGCCACGGCGCCCCAGCGCGTATGTTGGCGGCATGACCGCACCGGCGATCGTGCTGCTCGGTCCGCCGGGCAGCGGGAAGGGCACGCAGGCCTTCCGCCTGCGCGACGGGCTCGGCTTCGTCCCGCTCTCGACCGGCGACCTGCTGCGCCAGGCGCGCGGTGCCGGGACCGACCTCGGGCGCCAGGCCGCGGACTACATGGACCGCGGCGAGCTCGTGCCCGACGAGGTGGTCGTCGCCGTGATGCGCGCCGCGGTCGGCGGCATCGAGGACCGGCCGGTCCTGCTCGACGGGTTCCCGCGCACGGTGGCGCAGGCCGACGCGCTGGCGAGCGCGCTCGGGGACCGCGGGCGCAAGCTGACCGACGCCGTCTTCATCGACGTGCCGGACGACCTGGTGGTCGAGCGGATCAGCGGCCGCGATCAGGGCCGTGAGGACGACCGGCCGGAGACGGTCCGCGAGCGGCTCCGGGTCTACCACCGCGAGACCGAGCCGCTGATCGGCTACTACGACGAGCGGGGGCTGCTGCGGCGGGTCGACGGCGCCGGCGACGCCGACGAGGTCCACGAAGCGGTGCTACGCGGGCTCGGGCATCGGCCTGCGTGACGCCCTGCGGCGCAGGGCGACCGAGACGAGGCCGGCGAGGATGCAGCCGACGCCGGCGAGCTGGAGCGCGCTCGGGTCCTCGCCGAGCAGGATCACGCCGAGCAGCACCGCGCAGACCGGCTGGATGGTGAGCGTGATCGAGGTGAGCGCCGCCGGCAGCCGCGGCAGCGAGACGGCGATCAGCAGCCAGCCGAGCACCTGCGACGTCAGCGCGAGCAGCAGCAGCCAGCCGTGGGCGGGCCAGGCCGGCACGAGGTCGACGTCGCCGATCGCGAGGCCCGCGACGGCGGCAGCCGCGGTGGCGACCACCGTGGTGTCGAACAGCGGGCCGGCAGGCCGGCGCAGGTCGGAGCTTCCCTGGCGCAGCACGAGGATGAAGCCCGCGTACGTGATCCCGGTGAGCGCGCCGAACAGCACGCCGCGCAGCGGGTTCTCGCCATAGGCGCCGGTCTCGAGCACGCCCGAGATCAACACGATGCCGCTGCAGACGAGCGGCAGCGCCAGCAGGATCCGCGACTGCACGCGCTCGCCCAGCACGAGCCATGCCACGAAGGGCACGACGACGACCTGCAGATTGCCGAGCACGGTGGAGAGGCCGGCGCCGACGTCGGCGATCGCGTAGTGCCAGAACACCAGGTCGGCGGCGAAGAAGAGGCCGGCGGGGACCGCCAGCCGGCGCCCGCGCAGCGGGCGCCGGCCGTAGCGGCGATCCTCCAGCCACGCGAGCAGGCCGAGCACCGGCAGCGCGTACGACGCAGCGGAAGACCGCCGCCGTGGCGGGTGCCACCTCGGCGAGCGAGACGAGGATCGCCGAGAAGGCGATCGTGAGGGCGCCGGCGACGGCGGCCGCGGCGGGCCGCCGGTGCAGCAGTCCGCCTATGCCTGGGACCCCGCGGCGATCTTCCGCAGGTCGAGCGCCTCGTCGAGCGTCGCCTCGTCGACGCCGTGCTCGCGCGCGACCTCGCGCAGCGGTGCGGCCGCTCGCGGCGGCGTCCTTGACGATCTCGGCCGCCTTGTCGTAGCCGATGAACGGGTTGAGCGCGGTGGCCACGGCCAGCGTGCCCTCGGCCGAGCGCCTCGCAGCCGGCGAGGTTCGCCTCGATGCCCTCGACGCACTTCTCCGCGAACAGCGCCGTGGCGGTCGTGAGCAGGTGGATCGACTGGAGCAGGTTGCGCGCCATCAGCGGGATCCGCACGTTGAGCTCGAACTGGCCCTGCAGGCCGCCGACGGTGATCGCGGTGTCGTTGCCGATCACCTGCGCGCTGACCTGGAGCACGACCTCGGGGATGCACCGGGTTGACCTTGCCGGGCATGATCGAGGAGCCCTTCTGCAGCTCGGGCAGGAAGATCTCGCCGATGCCGGCGCGCGGGCCGGAGCCCATCAGCGCGAGGTCGTTCGCGATCTTGGTCAGCGAGACGGCGATCACCTTCAGCGCGCCCGACAGCTCGACCAGCGCGTCGCGGTTGCCCTGCGCCTCGAACGGGTCCTCGGGCGGCGCGGATCTCCAGCCCGGTGTCGGCGCTCAGCGTCTCGCGCACCTTGGCGGCGAAGTCGCGGGTGGGTGTTGAGGCCGGTGCCGGTGGCGGTGCCGCCGAGCGGGATCTGCGCGACCTGCGGGAGCGCCGCCTCCACGCGCCGGCGGCCGAGCCGGATCTGCGCGGCGTAGCCCGCGAACTCCTGGCCGAGCGTGACCGGAACCGCGTCCATCAGATGCGTGCGGCCGGACTTGACGATGTCCTTGAACGCGGTCGCCTTGTCGGCGAACGCCGTCTCGAGCCGCTCGAGCGCGGGCAGCAGCCGGTTGGTCGCCTCGTCGAGCGCGGCGAGGTGGACGGCGCTCGGGAACACGTCGTTCGACGACTGGCCCATGTTCACGTGGTCGTTGGGGTGCGCGCCCTCGCCCGCCAGCGCGGCGATGACCTCGTTGGCGTTCATGTTCGACGACGTGCCGGAGCCGGTCTGGAAGACGTCGATCGGGAACTGGTCGTCATGGCCGCCCTGCGCGATCGCGTCACCGCCCGCCGCGATCCGCTGGGCGAGCTCGGCATCGAGCAGCCCGAGCTCGGCGTTCGCGCGCGCGGCCGCGCCCTTGATGCGGCCGAGCCAGCGCACGACGGCCACCGGCACGCGCTCGCCCGACACCGGGAAGTTCGCGACCGCCTTGCGGGTCTCCCCGCCCCACAGCTCCTCTGTCGTCTCAACGCTCATGCCCACAACGCTAGCGCTCAGGCGAACAGCGCCACGGCATCCGGCACGTCGCCGTGGCCGAGCTCGCGGCCGAGCTGCGGGTCCTCGACGCGCGCGCCGGTCTGGGCGGCCAGCTCGAGCGTGACGGCCAGCAGCGCCTCGAAGTCGCGCGCTCGGTCGGCACGCGGCGCGTCGCTGCCGCTCACGCCGATCCCGATCTCCGACGGCGTCAGCAGGAACGTGGCGGTGAGCGCCTCGCTCTCCCAGTACAGCTCGTCCCCGGCCGCCTCGGCGCCGGCCAGGACCGCGCGCGCGCGCTCGAGGTCGAGCTCGCCGTCGCCGCGCACGCGCAGGTCGTAGCTCACGCCCCGGTCCAGGCGCGGAACGCCCGCAGCAGCGCCTCGTCGTCGGTGTCGCGGCCGACGAGCGTGCGCATGGCCAGGTTGTAGGCGACCTGGAGGACGTCGATGTCGTAGCCGTCGGCCTTCAGCACCGGCTTGTTCTGCGACACGTAGCGCTTCTGCGGGGGTTCGTGGCCAATGCCCCACGGCAGGTCACCGAGCGCGCCGCGGAAGACCTGCGCGAGGTAGAGCGCGATGCCGTCGACGTCGCGCAGCGCGCTCGGCGGCAGCCGCTCGCCGGCGACGTCCGGCGGGTCCGGCTCGTACCAGGGCGGCAGCTCGCCGCCTGACGCGCGCGGGCGCGCGACGAACCAGCGCCACAGCGGGGCGAGGCTCTCCGGCGAACCGTCGAGCCCCGGCCCGCCGGACGCGGAGACCTCCGCCCGGAACTCGTCCAGGCGCGGCTCCGCGCGCGCGGCGTGCGCTGCGAAAAAGGCTTCAGCCTCGGCGTCGCCGAGGCTGAAGAAGTCCTTGGGCGGCATGGCCGTCAGGGTAGATGGATCACGAAGTCGATCCCCTTGGCGGTCAGCTCGTCGAGCAGCTCGCGCGACGGCCCGAGCGTCTCGGACGCCGAGCTCGGGTAGAAGTGCCACTCGAGCCGGCTGACCCGGCCCTGGGTCAGCAGCAGGACGTCCTTGTCGATCTGCCGCTGCACGAACGGCGACAGCCGCGCGAAGCCGGTCTTGGCCTCGGCCGCGACGCCGGTCGCCTCGTTGAACGAGTCGACGTAGCGGAAGCCGCGCGTGCCGCCCTGCCTGGGCTGCGGCGGGAACCCGCGCTTGGTGCCGCCGGTCGCCGTCTGCAGCGCGCTCTCCGCGCCGCGCCAGGTCCTGTAGCCGTTGCCGCTGGTCGTGCGCCACGCCGCCCCGACCGCATCGTCGAGCAGCCGGATGTCGACGCCCTTGGCCGCCAGCTTGATCGCGTCGTCGTCGGCGAGGCCGCTGTTGCGCAGGCGGCCCAGCCCGCCGTCGACCGCATCGTCGAGCAGCTTGACCTTGGCCCACTGCGGCATCTCGTCGATCCGCATGAACATCCGCAGCGTCTCGCCGGCCTTCGAGGAGACGCGGTTGGTGAACTTGACGGTCTTGGCGACGGCCGAGCCGGCATCGCCCGCGATCGGCACGACGCTGAGCACGTTGATCCCGGCGCCGACGAACTCGCCGCGGAACAGGTTCCCGATCGCGTCGCGGATGTCGGTGACCACGAAGACGCCGCCGGCGATGTTGCCCGACAGCCACGCCAGCGAGTCCTTCTCGCACAGGCTGCCGAGCAGCTCGCCGCACGTCGCGCCGAGCACGAAGTGGCCGGCGTAGGCCCAGAGCTCAGCTCCTCGGTCGGCACGAGCGGGTCGAAGCCGCCGTCGCGGCTGACGTGCTCCCAGCCGTCGTCGCGCTTGTCGCCGTCGGTGTTGGTGTCGTCGGGATCGGTCCCGAGCTCCATCTCGTCGAGGTCGCTCAACCCGTCGCCGTCGGTCTCGTTCGAGCGCGCCCGGCTGCCGAAGTCGGCCTCCTCGGCGTCGGTCAGGCCGTCGCCGTCGGTGTCGGGCAGGCGCGGGTCGGAGAAGACCGGGTACGCCTTGCCGTCACCGAGCTCGGAGAGGTCGATGCCGAAGATCTCCGGCAGCTCCTCGAAGATGAACGCCTCGCCGATCTCCTCACCGTCCGACAGGCCGTCGCCGTCCGTGTCGTAGAGCCGCGGGTCCGAGGTGAAGGAGAGGTAGCCCGCGGCGTCGACCATCGGGCGCTCCTCCTCGCAGTCGGTCAGGCCGTCGCCGTCGGTGTCGGTGCCGTCGTCGCCCTGGTCCTCCTCGATCTCGCGGAACACCTCCGGCAGGTCGGACGGATCGTCGACCTGCTGGTACGAGCCGCCGGTCTGCGCGGCGATGCCGCGCAGGAGCGGCTCGTCGACGTCGCTGCCGAGCCCGATCGTGTAGACGGTCACGCCGGCGTTGCCGGCCTGGGCCGTCAGCAGCGGGTCGTAGGAGCCGACGCCGTCGGTCAGCAGGATCATGATCTGCGCCCGCTCGGGATCGGGCGTGCGCGCCAGCTCGTCGAGGCCGACGCGGACGCCGGCGCCGATGTTGGTGCCGCCGCTGTCGTCGATCTGGTCGATCGCGGCCTTGAGCGCCGCCTTGTCGTTGGTCAGGCTCTGCACCAGCCACGCCCAGCTGTCGAAGTCGACGACGGTGCCGAGGTCCTCGTCGAGCATCGCGTCGACGAAGTTCTTGGCGGCGGTGCGCCGGAAGCCCTGCGGGTCGTTCCAGCTCATCGAGCCCGACGAGTCGAGCACGAACGCGACGTCGAGGAAGACGGTGTCGCCGCTGCCGCCGCGCGGGTCGCACGAGCCGCCGAGGGCGGTCCACGTCTCGCGCCAGTTGCGGATGTTGAAGACGGCGTAGATCGAGAAGTGGTCGACCGTCGCGGTGACGGTGTTGGCGTCGGCGTCGACGGACTGCTGCTCGGACGACGGCACCCACAGCTGGTGCTCCTCGTCGAACGTGAACAGGCGCAGGTCGGACTCGTCGCCGCCGGCGTTCGCCGGGTCGTACTCGAACGTGATCGACGCCGACTCGAAGCCGCCGCGCGCGCTGTCGGACAGGTCGAGCTCGACCGGCGCGCTCACCTGCCCGGGGGCGCCGGTCAGCAGGGCGTCGCCGGCCAGCGGGACGATCGCGAAGTCGTCGGTGAGGTCGCCGGTGCCGGTCAGCGCGACGCGCACGCCGGCGCGCTGGACCGTCGCGGTCAGCGTGTCCTCGCCGTCGGGGATGCCGTCGCCGTCGCTGTCAGCGTCGAGCGGGTCGGTGCCGAGACGAACCTCGGCCCCGTCGTCGAGCCCGTCACCGTCGGTGTCGCGCTTGCGCGGGTCGGTGCCGTGCGTGTGGACCTCGGCGCCGTCCTCGAGCTCGTCGCCGTCCGTGTCCGGGGTCAGCGGCAGCGTGCGCGCGGCCTGCTCGCCGAGCGCGTCGAGGCCGTCCTCGTCGACGTCCTCGGCGCCGTCGCCGACGCCGTCGCCGTCGGTGTCGGCGCGGTTGGGGAGGTGGGCCGGCATGCCGTCAGCGATCTCGAAGCGGTCGGTCAGCCCGTCGCGGTCGGTGTCGGAGACACGCGGATCGCTGCCGGCACGGAGCTCGAGCACGTCGGTGACGCCGTCGCGGTCGCGGTCGGCGTTCGGGTCGTAGGAGATGCCGTAGCGGCCCAGGACGTCCCAGGCGCGGTCGGTGGCGCGGCCGTAGTGCGCGATCGCGGAGACCGGCAGGCCCTTGCGCCAGGCGCCCAGCGCCAGCTCGAAGGCGTCGTCGCCCTGGTCGAGCGCGCGGCGGTCCGAGCTCGACTTCGCGAGCAGGCGGCCGTCGGCGAGCATCGCCGTCGCCGTGCTGCGGTCGGCCTGCAGCAGGTCGGCGGCGGCACCGACGAGCGGGGCGCGGTCCTCGCCGCGCAGCAGCAGCACCTGCACGCCGGTGGCGACGGCCAGGTCGTGGACGAGCATCCGGCGCGCCGCGCTCTCGCTGCGCGGCCGATCGCCGTCGGCGTAGCCGGTGGCCGCATCGTCGGCGACCGCGTCGAGAACCGCGTTGGTGAGCGGGTGCGTGGCGTATGGCCGCAGCGGCGCGTCGAGCCGCCGCTTGTGCTCCGCCGACGAGCCCTGCGCGGCCTGCTGTGCGGTGGCGCCGAGGTCGTCGCGCCAGCCGGAGGCGCCCGCCGCCGGCGGCAGCAGCAACAGCAGCAGCGCGACCGCCGTCGCGACCAGCCACGGCAGCATGCCGCGTGCGCTCATCCCTGAATCCGTCATCCCGCCCGTCCCTTCGTCCGTCGGCGCTTCCCCGCCGATCTCGGCGGGCGGGCGGCAGTCTTGGCCCTCCGCGAGGGTCCGGTCAAGCCGACCATTCGTCCAGTCGGGCCGTTTCGTCAGCGCGGGGACCTGCCCGCACTGGCTGAACGTTCGACGCTGCAGACCGAATCCGCGCACTACCCTGCGCGGCGCCAGATGTCCGCACGCGCGTCACCGATCGGCTCCCGAGGCCGGGTCACCTCCACGGGAGCGATCCAGCCGGGACGCACGGGCGAGGTGATGGTGTCGATCCGCGGCGGCGTCGAGGCCTTCCTGGCCCGCGACGTCGACGGCGGCTCGATCGCGCCGTACACGGAGGTCGTGGTCGTCGAGTACGAGCCGCCGCGCGTCGTGCTCGTGAGCCGCATATATCCCGAGGAGCCGTAGCCGTGAGCGCCATCCTGATCGTCGTCCTGGCCGCCGTCGTCGTCGTGCCGCTGCTGCTGGCCGTCCTCTTCAAGGTCCTGTGGAAGGTGCCGTCGGCCGACGAGGCGCTGATCGTCACCGGCTTCGCCGCCAGCCGCAGCAGCGCCGAGGGCAAGACCTTCAAGATCGTCACGGGCGGCGGCGCGTTCGTCATTCCCGTGCTCCAGAAGGCGCAGTACCTCGGCCTGGCCGCCGACAAGGCGCTGCTCGAGGTCGAGGGCGTAGACGCGCAGAAGATCCCGGTCGGCGTGCGCGGCGTCGCGATCTTCAAGGTCGGCGACGACGCGCAGTCGATCACCAACGCCGCCACCGCTTCCTCGACGCCCAGCACGGTCAGATGCACGACCTCGTGCGCGAGGTCTTCCACGGCCACCTGCGCTCGATCACGGGCGGGCTGAGCGTCGAGGACCTGATCGCCAACCGCAACGAGCTCGCGCAGGCCACGCGCGACGCGTCGATCGACGAGATGCAGAAGCTCGGCCTGATCGTCGACTCGCTGCAGATCCAGGAGGTCATCGACCCCACCGGCTACATCCGCGCGCTCGGCGAGCCGCGCGCCGCCGAGGTCAAGAAGCACGCGCGGATCGCGCAGGCGCAGGCCGACCGCGAGGCGACCGAGCGCGAGCAGGAGGCGGAGGCGCTGAAGGCCGCCGCGCGCCGCGACTCGGAGATCAAGCGTGCCGCCTACCAGGCGGAGATCGACACCCAGACGGCGCAGTCGGCGCAGGCCGGCCCACTGGCCGACGCCGAGGCGCGCAAGCAGGTCGTCGTGCAGGAGACGGCGGTCGCCGATCTCGAGGCCCAGCGCGAGGAGAAGCGGCTCGACACGCAGGTGCGCAAGCCGGCCGACGCGGCCGCCTACGAGAAGCAGGTGCAGGCCGAGGCCGAGCGCGCCGCGCGCATCTCGATCGCCGAGGCGGAGGCGCGCGAGGTCGAGCTGTCGGCCGCCGCGCAGGCGAAGAGGGATCGAGCAGATCGGCAACTCGGAGGCGTCGGTGACGACCACCCGCGGCCGCGCCGACGGTGAGGCGACGAAGGCCAAGGGCCTGGCCGAGGGCGAGGCGATCCGCGCTAAGGGGCTCGCCGAGGCGGAGGCCATCGCCAAGCGCGCCGAGGCGCTCGAGAAGGAGGCCGACGCCGTCATCGGCCAGCAGATCGCCGAGAAGCTGCCGGAGATCGTGGCCGCCGCCGCCGAGTCGTTCAAGCACGTCGACAACCTCACGGTCCTCAACGGCGCGCAGGGGATCTCCGAGATCATCTCGCAGGTGATCGGGCAGGCCGGGCCGGCGCTGAAGATGGCCCAGCAGGCGCTCGGACGCGAGAACGGTCAGCCGGCGGAGAAGGTCACGTCGCCCGACTCGCAGACGTAGGAGCCGAGGTCCTCGATCACCCGCATCGTGCCCGTCACGCGTCCGTCGGCGACGCGGGCCTCGAGTGAGTAGTTGCGCTCACCGACGGCGCCGCTGTCGTACCGGCGCGTGAGCTTCTCACGCACGCTGAGCTCGTCGCCGTCGAACCGGAGCGCCGGGTAGAGGATCAGACGGGCGATCCACAGCGGCCGCACCCGGGCGGCATCGGCCGTACGGCGAGAGCGCTTTAGGCGGCGGTCGGCGTGGGGACCTTGGCCCCCGGGCCCGGTTCGGGCGTCACGTCGTGCGGGTGCAGCGGCTCGTGGCAGTGGCCGCAGACGAGGACCGGATCGGCCTCCTCGCCGCACGAGTGGCGCAGCACAACGGGCGGGCCGGTGTCGCCGGCCAGGTGCTCGTCGCCCCACCGCATGATCGCGATCACGGCGGGGTACAGGTCGCGGCCCGCCTGCGTCAAGCGGTACTCGAAGCGCTCGGGCTCGTCCTGGTAGCGGCGGCGCTCCAGGATGCCGGAGCGGACGAGGGTCTGCAGACGGGTGGAGAGGATGTTGCGCGCGATGCCGAGGTTGCGCTGCATGTCGGAGAAGCGGCGGACCCCGTAGAAGGCCTCGCGCATGATCAGCAACGTCCAGCGCTCACCGAGGATGTCCATCGCCCGCCCGACGCTGCAGTACTCCGGGCGCTCCAACTCGTACATGGATTCCAACGTTAGCGGGTCAGCCGCAGAAGGCCGCAAGCTCCCGGGCCAGGCCGACGGGGTCGTCGTAGGCCATCAGGAACCCGGTCCCCTCGAGCACGCGCAGCTGCGCGTCGGGCAGCAGGTCGAGCGCCTCCTCGGCGACCGAGAGCGGGTGCATCCGGTCCTCGTCGGCCCACAGCAGCAGCGTCGGCACCTCGATCAGGCGGTAGACCTCGAGCAGGTCGGGCTGCGCGCTCGTCGGCCACCGGCGCGCGGCGCGCGCCCACGAGCGGGCGCGGTTGGCGTTGCCGCCGAGGCTGCCGAAGGCGTGGCGGACGAGGTCGCGCGCGGCCGGGTTCCCGCGCGCGGTCAGCGACTCGCCCCATGCCGGCCGGAAGGCGAGCCGGGCGCCGTGCGAGATCGCGCGGTCGAGCCCGGGCACCGATGCCGCCCGGACCACGCGGCGGAGCGCACGCTCGCGCGGCGTCCACTCGGGTGGGCCGTGCATCGGGTTCGGCATCAGCACGAGCCTGCCGGGTGTGAGCTGCCGCGTGGCGATCGCGTGCAGGA